>NZ_JAFKDE010000005.1 GCF_017255295.1 Nitratireductor aquimarinus | reverse complement strand
GTTCCACCCAACGGTAGACCAAACGGTAGACCAAAAACGCCCCTTCACATCGAACCTGAGTACAGATAACATATTGATTGCATTGGATATCAACGGTGGAGAGATGCCTGTGATGGGAAATTAACCCATCTCCTGGGCACCACTCACACAGACTAACCCGTTGATTTCCAATCGGTTTCACCATGAATCCGAGCGGAGGGTAGACCATGTGTCACCCTAGGCGAGGTAAAGGCTTCCAGTTCGCAATCCCTGTAGTTCTACCTTCAAGATAAAAAGCCTTGTCTACGGCTACAGTTCCACCAACGAACACGCAGTCACACGCTTGAGCACAGTTGTCCGGTTCGTACTTCAGGTGCTGTGCTTCTAACCTTATGACCGCCACTGTGCCACGTCGCGAGTTGCCTGCGTCGGATCCGGACCTTAGCGCCGGAGACCAGTTGGTTGCCGTTCTCCAGGATGTGGTGAAGAAGACGCCTTGGTTTAGGTGTTCGGCCCCCACTAGCTTTTCCCACCCCGATTTCCGGAAACGGGGTTGAAGCCCAAGCTTCGAAATCGAAGGTAGCCGAGACACAACCGTGCCATGGTATAGGTAGATCGGCCAGTGTGGGAGATACGATTTTAATCGACCAGCAATTGCGCTCGCTTCTATGTCCGGCTCGAGGGCAAAACACATGGGATCCACACCATGCCTAGCGGCAAACCTCTCCCGCGCCTCGAGTAGAACCGAACCCGCACCATCCTCCGGCTGGCGGCCTAGAAACTCGCTGATTGCTTCTACGTGCTGAAGATGATGGTCGCCGTCAAACGACGGATGAAGCAACGCATCAATGACCTCGACAACCAAATCGACATTGCTTGTTACAATAGCGGTCAATCAATCTCCCCCTAATCCTGCCACCATACTCGCCATCCATTTTGAGAGGACAGGCAGCGGATACCCCCGTCCATAACTCTCGCCTATACCGGCAACACTCCAACCACCAATGCGATCTATGATGTCGGGAGGGCATTCTACAGCCCTAAGCCGATCGCGGAGACTATGTCGGAACGAATGAACAACACAGCCGGTGGGAACCCTTGGAGAAAGCCATTTATTCAATGCACCACTCGCCGAATTTGCTTTGTGGCCGTCTTGACTACAATACCGAGGGAAGAGGAATAAGCTATTGGATGCTTCCAGTGCGCGTTTTGCTGCCCAAAGAGACGTACCTACCAACGGAATTATTCGCTCGCTCCCCTTTGTTTTCAGACGACGCCAAGGGTGTGGCCTAACCGTGACATGGGGATACTCATCATCCAGCACTACGTCTTCTTTGACCAGCCCGACAGCTTCACTCAACCGCATCCCAGTGTCGCTAATCAACGCAACCAGCCACCGAGGCTCATCATCGATCTCTCGGCATGATTGCTGAACTGTTTCCACCACCTCCGGAGGAAGCGACGCTCGCTTCTTGGTCTGCACAGTATCCTCGTCACCGATAAAAACTCCCGAGAATGCTTTGACCTCAGGTAAGCCGCTCTCTCTGGCTGCGAAATTTACGATGGCGCGGATGGTATTGAACGTGCGCCTCACACTCGCCCTTGTAAGACCACGATCAAGCAGAGCATCTCGGAATTGGTTGACCTCGCTGCGAGTGTAAGCATCGATCGGCTTATCACCGTGGCATCCAACTAAGTATCCAACGCTACGCTCAGCGGCTTGGGTGAAGGTAGAAGAGCGCCCATTCTTCTTCGCTTGGAGATACAGCTCTTTCGCATCGCTGAGCGTGATTCCTTCGCTCGCTATTTTGGTTTCGCTGGGCATCCGATGATTGAGAAAGCGCCGCAGAGGATCGCTTGCGCTTTTCCATCGAAGGGTTAGCCAATCCTCATCTAGCTTTGCAGCAAGCGTGATAGCTCTAGCCCTCGCAACCTTTCTTGATTTGGTGCGGAGCGAAATCGCTATTCGGGGGCTTTTGTAATGGTCTTTGAGATCCTCTGGGACACGCCTAGAGAAATAGTACACGCCCCGTTTGGTATAGAGGAAAGGGGCATCTTTGGTCACCCACATGGTCTACCCTCCGCTCGGATTCATGGTGAAACCGATTGGAAATCAACGGGTTAGTCTGTGTGAGTGGTGCCCAGGAGAGGACTCGAACCTCCACGCCTCGCGGCACACGGACCTGAACCGTGCGCGTCTACCAATTCCGCCACCTGGGCAGGTGTGCGATGCCGATGTAGGGGGCAAACCCTTCCGTGTCAACGCGGATTTTGATGTTTGTAAAGAAAATGACATGGGGCGTTCCGCCGCATGGGTTTGCGGGGGCCCCAAAACGTGAAAAGGGCGCCCGAAGGCGCCCTGAAACAGATCAATCCTCGAGAACTTCCTTCGAGGCCACCGTCGAATCAGCGTTGAGCTTGTAGACGATGGGAACGCCGGTCGCGATTTCCACCTTCAGGATCTCTTCGCCGGAGAGGCCGTCGAGCGCCATCACCAGCGCGCGCAGCGAATTGCCATGCGCTGCCACCAGAACCGTCTCGCCACGCAGCACATGCGGCAGGATCTCGTGCAGGAAATAGGGCCACACGCGCGCGCCCGTGTCCTTCAGGCTTTCGCCGCCGGGAGGAGGGGTGTCGTAGGAACGGCGCCAGACATGCACCTGCTCCTCACCCCATTTCGCGCGGGCGTCGTCCTTGTTGAGACCCGACAGATCGCCATAGTCGCGCTCGTTGAGCGCCTGATCGCGAATGGTCTCCAGCCCCTCCATCCCCAGCTCGCTGAGGATGTGGTCATTGGTGACCTGTGCGCGCGACAGAACGGAGGTGTAGGCGATGTCCGGCTTGAAGCCGCGCGCCTTCAGCCGGCGGCCGGCGTCCTTCGCCTCTTCATGCCCCTTTTCGGTCAGGCCCGGGTCGCGCCAGCCGGTGAACAGGTTCTTCAGGTTCCATTCGCTCTGGCCGTGACGAACGAGAATAAGGGTACCGGACATGATGGGTTCCTTGTTGCTTCGTAATGGAAGATTCAGTTGAGCCCGAGAACGTCGAGCATGGAATAGAGGCCGGGCTTGCGGCCATGCGCCCAGAGGGCGGCCTTGGCCGCGCCATGGGCGAAGATGCCGCGATCTTCAGCCTGATGCGAAAGGGTGATGCGTTCGCCGGTCCCGGCGAGAATGACGGAGTGCTCGCCAACGACGGAACCGCCGCGCAGCGTGGCAAAGCCGATCGTGCCTTCCTCGCGCGGCCCGGTCTGGCCGTCGCGCACGCGCACGCTCTTTTCCGCCAGCGCGATCTCGCGGCCCCGCGCCGCCGCCTCGCCGAGCAGAAGCGCCGTGCCGGAGGGCGCGTCCACCTTGTGACGGTGGTGCATTTCCAGAACCTCGATATCGAAATCCGAAGCCTCCAGCGCGCGGGCGGCTTTCTCGACCAGAACCGCAAGCAGGTTCACACCGAGGCTCATATTGCCCGACTTCACGATGGTGGCGTGGTGCGACGCTGCCTTGATTTTCGCTTCGTGCTCCGGCTCGAAACCGGTCGTGCCAATCACATGAACGATATGGGCCTGAGCTGCATAGCCAGCGAATTCAACGCTGGAATCCGGCGAGGTGAAGTCCAGAACGCCATCGGCCTTGGCGAAGGCCGCCAGCGGATCATCGCTGATCGGCACATTGATGATGCCGAGGCCGGCCAGCTCACCGGCGTCCTTGCCGAGGAAAGACGAGCCGGGGCGCTCGACAGCGGCGGCGACGCGCACCCCATCCATGGCGTGAACGGTGCGGATCAGCGTCTGGCCCATGCGGCCTGCCGCTCCCACGATCACCAGCCCCATATCCGTCATGCTAGTTCTCCTGCGGCGCAGCCGCGCCATTGTCTGCTGTCGTGTTGGCGAGAAGATCCTCGCTCTTCTGGCTCTGCATGCGATGGAAGCGTGCATAGATGCCGTGCGGTTGGCGCACAAGGCTCTCATGCGTGCCCTCTTCCACCAGATGCCCTTCCTCAAGCACCACGATGCGGTCGGAATTGACCACGGTGGAAAGCCGGTGCGCGATCACAAGTGTCGTGCGCGTTTCCATGATGCTTTCCAGCGCCTGCTGCACCCGCGCTTCAGACTCATTGTCGAGCGCGGAGGTCGCCTCGTCGAGAAGCAGGATCGGCGCGTCGCGCACGATGGCGCGGGCAATCGAGATGCGCTGGCGCTGGCCACCGGAAAGGTTTGCGCCATTCTCGCCCACCAGCGTGTCATAGCCCTGAACCTGCTGGCGGATGAAATCGTCGGCGAAGGCCAGCTTTGCCGCTTCTTCCACCTCTGCGTCCGTCGCATCGGGACGGCCATAGCGGATGTTGTCGCGGATCGTGCCCTCGAACAGATAGGGCTGCTGCGAAACATAGGCGATGGCGCTGCGCAGCGAGCTCTTGGTAACGGTGGAAATGTCCTGCCCGTCGATCTCGATGCTGCCGCCATCCAGATCGTAGAAGCGCTGCAACAGGGCGAAGAGGGTCGACTTGCCCGCACCCGACGGGCCGACAATGGCCGTGGTCTCGCCCGCCTTCGCGACAAAGCTGATGCCATGCAGCACCGGCAGATCGTCGCCATAGGAGAACGCCACCCTGTCGAAGGTGACCGTGCCCTTTTCCACCGCGAGCGTGCCGGCCCCCGGCGCATCGCGCTGCTGCGGCTCGGCGTCGAGGATCTCGTAGATCATGCGCGCATTGACCAGCGCGCGCTCGAGATTGACCTGCACGCGCGCCAGCTTGCGCACCGGATCATAGGCCAGAAGCAAGGCGGTGATGAAGGCAAACACGGAGCCCGGCGGCTGCGCGCTGACGGAAGCCCGCCAGGCCGCGTAACCGATCACGCCGGCAATCGCCAGACCGGCCAGAAGCTCGGTGATCGGCCCGAGGCGTTCGGAAACGCGGGCGATCTTGTTGGAGCGGTCCTCGGCATAGGCGATCAGCCCGGACATCTTGTCCGAGAGCTGCTGCTCCATGGTGAAAGCCTTGATGATGGCGATGCCCTGCACCGATTCCTGCATTGCGCCCAGCAGGCGGGAGTTCACATCCACCGCCTCGCGCGTGACGCGGCGCAGCCGGCGCATCAGATAGTTCACCGAATAGATGAGCGGCGGACCGATCACCAGCGCGATGACCGAGAGCAGGGGATCCTGCATCACCATCACCGCGACAAGCGCGATCAGCGTGACCATGTCGCGCGCGATGGAGGCCACCGTCATGTTGAGCAGATCGCGGATGCCCGTCACGTTCTGGCTGATCTGGGCGGCGAGCTGGCCGGAGCGGGTGGTCGTGAAATAGTCGATGCCAAGCCGCATCAGATGGTCGAACATGCGCTGCTGATAGCGTGCAACGATGTTGTTGCCGATCTTCGCGAGCATGACCGACTGGCCGTAGGTCGCGAAGCCGCGGATCGCAAAGGCAGCGACGATTGCGCCACAGATCCAGCCGACCAGCTCCCAGCGCTGTCGATAGAACACCTCATCGATGATGTCGCGCATGATCCAGGCGCTGAAGGCCGTGGTGCCGGCAATGGCCAGCATGCAGGCAATCGCGATCAGGTAATGTCCGATGTAATCGCGGCCGTTCTCCGCGAAAATGCGGCGAATGACGGGAAGGACCTCACCGACATCCGTCTTGTTTT
The DNA here is from genome assembly GCF_017255295.1 of Nitratireductor aquimarinus. Lineage (GTDB taxonomy): Bacteria > Pseudomonadota > Alphaproteobacteria > Rhizobiales > Rhizobiaceae > Nitratireductor > Nitratireductor aquimarinus. The sequence goes on along the minus strand of NZ_JAFKDE010000005.1, from coordinate 362,934 downwards.
TTCCAAGCTTCAAAACGTCCGTTCCTGTTCAACCGGGCTTTCGATCGTCCTTTGTGCGTCCAAACGGACACACGGCGATCCAAAGCGTGGGAGCATTTTCAGGCGTCCATACGGGCGCTTGGCGCTCCAGTGCAGCTTTGCCAACAGGCTATGCCCGTTCGCTCTCGCTCATGCAACGGTGAATCCGGTCGAGGGCGGCGTCTTTTCAGTCTGCTTTCCAGCGCCGGCCCTGGGTTTCGACCCCGAAACGCACCGGTGTGCGGGCATAGGCGGCAAGGCCCACAAGTGCTGCCATCGGGTGCGTGATCACATAGACGGGGATCTCTTTCACCAGTGCGCTATGGGGCGCCTTGTCCTCAAAGGCCCTGCGGAAATTGCCGTTCTTGAGCGTCGGTACGATCTTCTGGGCGATGCCGCCGCTCAGATAAACCCCGCCCCGCGCCATGAAGATCAGCGCCATGTCGCCGGCAAGGCGGCCAAGATAGGTGACGAAGAGATCGAGCGTTTCAACGGCGACCGGATCCGATCCATCGAGCCCCGCGCTGCTGATTTCGGCCGGCGTTTCATGAACGGGTTGCTTGCCATCGGCGGCGCTGATCGCCCGGTAAAGGTTGACCATGCCGCGCCCGCAAAGGATCTGCTCGGCTGCGACACGTCCCTCGATGCGCTCCAGATGCGGGAAGATCTCGAGATCGCGCTCGCTGCGCGGCCCCAGATCCACATGCCCGCCTTCGCCTGGCACCGGAAACCAGGTGTGCTGCGCATGAACCAGCCCGGCCATGCCAAGGCCCGTTCCCGGCCCCAGAACAACCCGGCTGCCCGTCGGGTCCGCCTCGCCCGGGCACACCATTTCCAGATGCTCGTCGTCGAGCGCCACAACGGCCAGCGCCTGCGCCTCGAAATCATTGATGACGATGATGTCGCCCAGCCCCATCTTCTCCATCATCTGGCGGGGGCGCACGACCCAGTCGCAATTGGTGAGATCAATCTCGTCACCATCGACGGGTCCGGCCACGGCCAGCACGGCAGACTGTGGTAAAATGGAGGTGCGGTCGAGGATGGCGCTCTGGATCGCCTCATCGATGGTTTCATAATCCGCGGTCTGCACCACCGGAAAGGTTTTCGGCTCGGCGTTGGAATCCACCAGAATGGCAAACCGTGCATTGGTGCCGCCGATATCGCCGATCAGGATGGGAAATCGAAGCGCAGTATCGTTTTCGTTCTTGAAATGCATGACATAGACTCAGGTTTCAGGCGCGGCCGAACGCGGCGCGCCTGTCAGTCTTTGCCCCATTCTCGATGACACGCCGATGAATGTTTCCGGCGACGGGACGTTGCGCTGACGGCGCTAGCTCTGCTCCCCGCATGGTTCCCGGACCCGCCGTGCGGCGCACCCAGCATGCTTATGGTCATGGAACCGCCAATCGCGTTGCCCCACAACCCTTTTATTGCCAGCGCATCGCAGAACAGACGCAGATATGCCGCTCTGAAACACGCCTTTAGAGCGCAATTAAATCGGTTGAAGACAGAAGGCAAGCGCGCCAACGCCAAAAAACTGGCGCGCCTGGTCCTGTCCGGCGCTGATAATCTACTGGAATGCCGGCCTGTTGCTCGGGCGCGGCACGCTGGCCGACGGCATGGCCGAGAGGATACTGGCCGGGCTTTCTGCCTGATAGCCGAGCACGGGCAGTTCAGCCGTCGCCGCCTGCGGAACGCCGCCGGCGCCCGTCACGGTCACGGCAACCTCGGATACCGGGTCGGGTGCGGCAAGCACGGCGCGACAGGCCGAGGGCAGGGCGGCCATGGTCATGACATCGCGCGCCTTCGGCTTGGCAGGTCCCTTGGCCGGCTTCCACGGCTCGTCGGTGAACCACCAGGCCAGCGTGTCATCACACCCCTCACTGCGTGGTGGCGGATTCTGCGGCTCGCAGCCCGGCGACCCGGCGGGACAGCCGATGCGAACGTGGAAATGATAGTGATGGCCCCAGAAGGGGCGAACCTTGTTCAGCCACGAACGGTCGCCACGCACCGTGTCGCACAGCTTCTTCTTGATGCCGGGATGCACCAGAAGGCGCTCGACTTCCGGATAGCTCGCCGCGCGGCGCAACACGGCCTCATGTCCCTTCGTCCACTTTTTGTCGTCAACGTAGAGCGAGCCCTTCTTGAGCATGGAGATGGCGCTGATGCGCTCACGGTCCGCCACCGTCATCCGCTTCGCCGGCATTTCGGTGAACCATATATCGGCGTCGAGCCCGAGCTGATGCGAGGCATGGCCGGTGAGCATGGGGCCGCCCCGCGGCTGCGAGATATCGCCAACGAGCAGACCACGCCAGCCATCCTGCGCCGCCTCGCGCGAGAGCTTTTCCAGCACCGAGATCATGACCGGGTGCCCCCAGCGGCGGTTGCGCGAAAGGCGCATGGCCTGCCAGTTCGGCCCATCGGGCGCAATGGCAACGCCGCCTGCGAAACAACCCTTTGAGTAAAACCCGTGCACGGCGGGACGGGTGGCGGCGGGAAGTGTTTTCGCGCCGAAAAGCTGCTTGGCCAGCGGCTCGGCCTCAGCCGATGCAAGCGTGGCGGAAAAGCCCAGAAAGGCCGTGGCCGCCAGTTTCAGAATCCGTTGGAATCGCATCGTTTCCTCGTTTTCGACCCGCCCGTGCGATCATCAAAGCATAGCACAGCTTGTGATTCGCTTACGGTCGCGGTTTACGAATTTTCCGTCCGCCAGTTCCCGTCGGCCCACATGGCCTCAAGCGCCGCGCGATAATCGGGGTGGCGCATCCGGTAGCCGGTGGCTTTCAGCCGCGCATTGCTCACCCGCTTGCACTCGCCATAGAAGGACCGCCCCATGGGGCTGAGATCAGCATCTTCGAAGGCGATGTCCGGCGGCGTTTCCTGCCCCATCAGAACGGAAGCATGGGCCACCACATCCTGCGGCGGCGAGGGGGCGTCATCCGTGACGTTGAAAATTCCGGTCTCGAACCGGCGGGCGAGATGCGCCGTGGCCCCGGCAATATCGTCCACATGGATGCGGTTGAAGACCTGGCCCGGCTTGACGATCCGCCGCGCCTTGCCCGCCTCCAGATTGCGAAAGGCGTTGCGGCCCGGCCCGTAAATGCCCGACAGCCGGATGATCGCCACCGGCAGACCCGTTTCCGCCCCGAGCTGCGCCCATTCCGCTTCGGCAACGAGCCGCTGTTTCGAGCGCTCGGAGACAGGATCGCATTTGGCCGTTTCATCCACCCAGTCGCCATCGTGATCGCCATAGACTCCCACCGTCGACAGATAGCCGATCCATTTCAGCGCCGGCATGGCCCTGGAAATCGTCTCACGCGCGACCGCAAGCACCGGGTCACCAGACGCGTCGGGCGCAATGCTGACGATGAGATGCGTGGTTTCGGCCAGCGCCTTTTCCAGATCCGGCGAAAGCGCGGCCCCGCCCTGAAAAACATGTGGCGCGATGCCTGCCTCTTTAAGGCGTTCGGCATTCTCCGCGCTGCGCGTGGTGCCGGCAATGGACGCCGCCTCACCGGCAAGCTCACGCGCAATCGCGCGGCCGGAATAGCCCGCGCCGAAGATGAAGAAGCTCTTGGTCATGATCGCCCATCCCATTCGGCTTGCACGTCTGCATCGTTTTCCCGCGGACGCAGCTGCGTTTCAAGTAAAGCAAATGCCTTATTGTCCATAAGCCGCGACAGCGCCCACACGGCTGCGCCGCGCACAAGGGGCGCTTCGTCTTCCGCCAGACGCCTGCAAGGATCGATCAGACCGGCTTCGCCGGAATTTCCCGCCGCGATCAGCACATTGCGGATGAAGCGGTTGCGCCCGATGCGCTTGACCGGCGAACCGGAAAAGAAGGCGCGGAACCCCGCATCGTCCAGTTCGAGAAGCCCGGAAAGCGGCGGCTCCTTCAGATCCTCGCGCGCCTGAAGCTTCGCCTCGGCCGCATCCTGCGCGAACTTGTTCCACGGGCATGCGGCAAGGCAATCGTCGCAGCCATAGATGCGGTTGCCCATGGGAATGCGGAACTCGCGCGGGATCGGTCCCTTGTTCTCGATGGTGAGATAGGAAATGCAGCGCCGCGCATCGATCTGGTAAGGCGCGGGAAACGCCTTTGTCGGGCAGATGTCGAGACAGGCGCGGCACGAGCCGCAATGGTCGCGCTCCGGCGCATCGGCGGGCAGGGACGCAGTGGTGAAGATCGAGCCGAGAAACAGCCAGGAGCCGAATTCGCGGCTCACCAGATTGGTGTGTTTGCCCTGCCAGCCAAGCCCCGCCTCGCGGGCGAGCGGCTTTTCCATCACCGGCGCGGTGTCGACAAACACCTTCACATCCTCGCCGGTTCGCGCAGCCAGTTTGCCGGCAAGCTGTTTCAGCCGCCCCTTGATGACGTCATGATAATCGCGATTGCGCGCATAGACCGAGATCGCCGCCCGGTCCCGGCGCTTGAGGATTTCGAGCGGGTTTTCATCCGGCCCGTAATTCATCCCCAGCATGATGACCGAGCGCACCTCCGGCCACAGGCCCTGCGGATGGGCGCGGCGGTCCGCCGTCTCCTCCATCCACTGCATGCTGCCGTGGCGGCCTTCTTTCAGGAAATGCCCAAGCTCGGGCGCACGCGACGGCGCAGCCTCGGCAGACGCCACCGCGACGGCGTCAAAGCCCAGCGCATGCGCCTCTTTCTCGACGAACGCGCGAAGCCGGTCGGCCTGCGCGCCGGACATCAAAAGTCCAGATCCGCGTAGTGGGAAACGGGGGAGAGCCCGCGCACGCGGTCAGCAAGAATGGAACGGAAGCAGGGACGCGACTTCATGCGCGAATACCAGTCGCGCGCGGCCGGATATTCCTGCCAGTCGACCTCGCCCAGATAATCCAGCACCGAAAGCGTGGATGCAGCGGCCAGATCGGCATAGGAGAGCCGCTTGCCGGCCATCCAGTCGCGCGTGCCGGCGAGCCAGTTGGTGTATTTGAGGTGCTGGCGCACATTGGCGCGGGCCGCGCGAATGGCCGCCGAATCCGGCGAGCCGCCGCCTTCCGCGCTGGACATCTGCGGCTTCAGCGCCCGCTCCCGCACCAGATGGCGGGTCACATCGGCATCGGCCTTGATCAGATACCAGTCCACCAGACGGCGGATCTCTGCCCTCTGGACCGGATCTTCGGCCATCAGCCGCTTGTCGCGCTTGAGCGCGCCACGGGTCTCGTCCAGATATTCGGCGATCACGGTCGGGCCGACAATCGGATGATCCCCCTCGGCAAGAAGCACGGGGATCGTGCCGGCCGGATTGAGCGTCAGAAACTCCTCGCGACGAATCCAGGGGCGTTCCTCGATCAGGGCGAGTTCCTCGCCATATTCGCCAAAGGAAAGCCGCACGAAGCGGCAGGAAGCATAGAGTGGATGATGAAACAGCGTCAGCATTTGTCGGCTTCTAAAGGAAGGCTCTGGCCATTTCATGGCCGTGGCGGTAATCCTTCGATTACCTGATTCTGCGATTTGGTCCTCTCAGCTATAGGGGGAGACTGGCAGACTGACAAGCAAGCCCTGATTGAGGAACGGACATGACGGATCAGACCATCGTGGGGGCCCTTCTCCTTGGCATCCTCGAAGGACTGACGGAGTTCATACCCGTCTCGTCGACCGGCCATATCCTTCTGGCCGGCCATTTCCTAGGCTTCGAATCCACCGGCAAGGCCTTTGAGGTCCTGATCCAGCTCGGCGCGATCCTGGCGATCCTCAGCGTCTATGCTGGGCGTCTGTGGAAAATGCTTGTCGACCTGCCGCGCGATCCCGCAACACAGCGTTTCGTGATCGGCATACTCCTCGCCTTCCTGCCTGCGGCGGTGATCGGCGTTCTCGCCTACAAGATCATCAAGACCGTGCTCTTCGAAACGCCTCTGCTGATCTGCGTCATGCTCATTCTCGGCGGTTTCGTGCTGCTCTGGGTCGACCGCTGGGCGACCAAGCCGCGCTATAGCGACATCACGAAATTTCCCATGCCCATGTATCTCGGCATCGGCCTGTTCCAGTGCCTGTCGATGATCCCCGGCACCTCGCGCTCCGGCGCGACCATTGTCGGTGGCCTTCTCATGGGGGCGGACAAGCGCTCGGCAGCCGAGTTCTCCTTCTTCCTCGCCATGCCGACCATGACCGGCGCTTTCGCCTACGACCTCTACAAAAACTACGACCAGCTCACCGCCGCCGATGTGCAAATCATCGCGATAGGCTTCATCGCCGCCTTCTTCGCAGCGCTTCTGGTGGTGCGCTGGCTGCTCGGCTACGTGTCGCGGCGCGGCTATGCGCTGTTCGGCTGGTGGCGTCTCATCGTCGGCACCGCCGGCCTGATCGGCCTGCTCGTCTGGGGCTGACAGGGCAGGGGCTGAAGCGCGGAAACCAGTTTTCGAGTTGTCCCGGCTCGATATTGTGGCAGCGGCGTTGTGCGTGGTTCGACAAGCTCACCATGAGGGATGCAGGGCATTGCATAAAAGCCTGCTTCGGTGGCGCGGCTAACGGGTTTTGCAGCCCTCGACCTCCCTCATGGTGAGCTTGTCGAACCACGCAGCACATCAATGCAATGGGGCGGCACATCTTCACAAACGAACGCTGACCCAGCCAACAAAAAACCCGGCGCAAGGCCGGGTTTTTCATGTCACGAAAATCGTCGGTGATTAGCCGGCTGCGCCGCTGATCCAGGACGAAAGAGCCGTCTTCGGTGCAGCGCCGACCTTCATGTCAGCCACTTCACCGCCCTTGAACATGATGAGCGTGGGGATGGAGCGCACGCCATACTGAGCGGCGAGCTCCGGGTTCTCATCAATGTTGACCTTGGCGATCTTCACCTTGCCGCCGAGCTCGGCAGCGATCTCGTCGAGAGCCGGCGCGATCATCTTGCAGGGGCCGCACCACTCGGCCCAGAAGTCGACAACCACGGGCTCGGAAGCCTGCAGAACGTCGGCCTGGAAATTGTTCTTGTCCGCCTTCACGGTGGCCATGGGGATTCTCCTTATCGGCAAAACGTGTTGTACAACATGTGGGGGTGGCGCTTCGCTGCGTCAAGCGCTCTTGTGTCACGCCGGGGCAAGACGTTCAAGCGCAGCCGCCAGCTCCTCCTCCGGAACAGGCAGCAGAACCGGCGCTTCCGTGAAGAGCAGCGCAGCCTCGATCCGGCGACCCGGATAGAGCGGTTTGAGAAGCTCCGCATAAAGCGCCAGCTGCGCCACATAAGCGCCGGGCGCTTCGGCCAGCGTCTCCGGCGTGGGGCGGTTCGTCTTGTAATCGACGATCAGCACCGCTTCGTCGGTGACCGCAAGGCGGTCGATCTTGCCGGAAACGGCATGACGGCGCTCGCCGAGCGTCAATTCGCCCATCACGGAAATCTCTGCCCGCGAGCCGGCCGCGAAAATCGCACTGAAACGCGCATCCTCCAGAATCGCCCGAACAGACCGCCAGACGCTCTCCCGCTCCTGCGCACTCCAGCCGCTGCCGACACGGTCGAGATAGCGCTGCGCGGCCGCCTCACGCGCATCCTCCCGGCAGTCGGGCAGCAATTGCAGAAGCCTGTGCACGGCAATACCGCGCTGGATCGCAAAGCCCGGCTTACGCTCTCCGTCGAGCACCGGCGACCGCGGCGAGGGCACCGGCTCGTAATCGGCCTCGATCAACGCCCCCGCCCGCGATGGCGAAAGCGGGCGCGGCAGGTCTGTCGGCATTGGCGGCGGCGTCAGCAAAGTCTCCGGCAGCGCCGTTTCAGGCGCGGCTTCGGCCACTGGCGCCGCCTCTTCCTCGACCGGTGGCGCTTCGCTCACACGGTAGCGATAGACCGGCGCACAGGCTGCGGGACGGTCCAGCTCCACCGCGACCTCCGCACCTGAAAGCGCCTGCCGCACCGTGTTCTGCCAGGTCAGGTCCTGCGGTTCGCGCGCACCGTGATACCCGCACACGATCAGCCGGTCCTCGGCCCGCGTCATGCCCACATAGAGAAGCCGGCGGTATTCTTCCTCCGCCTTGACCTTTGCATTCGCCTCGAAGCCTGCCGCCACCGAATTGGAGACATCCTTGCCTGCGCGCCAGAGGAAGCCCTTGCCCTGCCAGCCCTCGCCACGCGGCGCAAATGGCATCAGCTTTGGCAAATGCTGGGCGACGAAGGGCGCGCTGCCCGGATCGACGAGAAACACCACCGGCGCTTCCAGCCCCTTGGCGGCATGCACCGTCATGATGCGCAGCTCGTCGCGCGTCTGGTCCATCTCGCGCTTGATCTCCGGGGCCTGCCCGTCAAGCGCCGAGAGCAGCGCCTCAAGACCGTTGAGCCCCGCCCGCTCACCGGCCAGCGCGAAGGACAGGAACTCGTCGAGAATGTCATTCGCCTCATGACCGAGCCGCGCGACAAACAGCCGGCGCGCGCCTTCCCGGTCCCGGCTGCCCGAAAGCAGCCCGGCATAGAATTCAAAGGCCGGCTTGAACGCCGCCTCGTTCTGCCAGCGTTGCAGCATATCGACCATGCCGGCCACCGCCGGGTCCGACAGCGCCTGCGCCCGCATGGCGTCAAACAGTGGAACCGCCCGGCCACGGTTCCAGGCGAGCCGGAACAGGCGCTCCTCATCCATGCCGAACAGCGGGCTTTTCAGCACCGCAGCCAGCGAGAGATCGTCATGCGGCTGCAGCAGAAAACGGCCAAGCGCGATCAGGTCCTGCACGGCAATATGCGCCGTCAGTCGCAGGCGGTCCGCACCGGCCACATCGATGTGGCGGTTCTTGAGGCTGCGCGACAGTGCATGCACGAAGCGGTCGCGCTTGCGCACCAGAACCAGCACATCGCCCGCCGTCAGGCGCTTGCCAGTGCCTTCGATGATCTCGCCATTCCGGATCCAGTCCTCGACGGTCTGGGCAATGGTTTCGGCCAGTCGCACCGCCGGAGCCGACGCGTGGTCGATGGCTTCCGTCCAGTCGTCGGGCTCCTCCACCACTTCCGGCGCTATGGGCGACCACACTTCCACATAGCCGGGCTGGCCGGCGCGCACCGCCAGATGCTCGATCGGTTCGGGATCATGGGTCAGCCCCTGCGCCGCCTCCTCCCTTGAGAACACCAGGTCGGCCGCTTTCAGAACATCCTCGGTTGAGCGGAAGGAATAGCGCAGGCGCAGGCGCTCGAAACGGCGCTCCGCCGCCCGCACCTTCTTTTCGAAGGCCCGTCCACTTTCGCCGAATGCCGCCGGCTCCGCTCCCTGGAAGGAGTAGATCGACTGTTTTTCGTCGCCCACCGCAAAGATGGTGCGCTGCAATCCCTCGCGCGCACTTTCGCCGGCAAAAAACTCTTCGGCGAGAAGCCGCACGATCTGCCATTGCTCGGGGCTCGTATCCTGCGCTTCGTCGATCAGAACGTGGTCGATGCCCTTGTCGAGCTTGTACTGCACCCACGGTCCGGCATCGGCGCGCGCCAGAAGCCGGATCGTGCGCGTGATGAGATCGTTGAAATCGAGAAAACCGCGTGCCCGCTTCAGCCGTTCGTAGCGCGCGATCATGCCGTCGGCGATCACCAGTGCCGAACGGGTGGCCTCCAGCATGCGGAACAACGCCACACGGTCGACTGCATTGCGGATCACCTCCGCCGCTTCGACATAGCGCTCCACGATATCGGGCAGGGCGGCGCGCAGCGCCTTCTTGAACGTGCTCTCGCCATAAACGCCGCCATCGGCCTTGAGAAAACCCTTCCGCAGATGCTCCAGCCGGCGCAGCGGGTCGCGCTCCTCGAAGGCCAGCGTCGCCTCTGGCACGATGCCCTTCAGCACCGTCTTGGCGTCCACCGCCTCCGCCTCGGCCACAAGCGCGCGAAACGCGCTGGCGTCGAAACCGGGAAGCGGCCAGATCGAAGCGGCAATCGCCTCGGCGTCCTCACCCGGCGCAAAACCGAATTCCTCGAACAGCGCGCTGTAGGGAACCGGGTCGTTGGCAATCTCGTCGATGAAGGCGCGCAGCCCGTCGCGACGGGAGACGATTTCCGACAGGAGATCCTGAAGACCGCTTTCGCCACCGCGCTCCAGCACCTCGGCGAAGGCGTCCGACAGCACCGCGTCCTCGCCGGCAGCGCCCGACAGAAGATCGCGCCGCGCCTCGGCCAGCAGCGCCTCTTCCATCTGCGAATCCAGAAGCTCGAAATGGCCGGCAATGTTCGCCTCGAGCGGGAATTGATGCAGGATCGCCTCGCAGAAGGCGTGGATCGTCTGGATCTTCAGCCCGCCCGGCGTTTCCAGCGCACGGGCGAAAAGCCGCCGCGCGCGGGCGAGCGTTTCCCGGCCTGGCCTGCCACCCTCAAGCTTGGCAATGACCTCGGACAGCGCATCGTCGGACATCAGGCTCCAGCCCGCGAGATCGCGAAACACGCGGTTGGCCATGTTGGCCGCGGCGGCGCGCGTATAGGTCAGGCAGAGGATTTTCGACGGATCGGCCCCCTGCAGCAGAAGGCGGATCACGCGCTGGGCGAGCACATGTGTCTTGCCCGACCCGGCATTGGCCGACACCCAGGCGGAGTTGGCCGGATCGGCGGCCAGCGCCTGCGCCCGGATCGTGTCTTCGGGGATAAAGGGCAGCTTCTTCATTCGCCCTCTCCGCCATCGCCCGTATCGCCACCGGCCGACCATTCGAGCACACGCGCCAGATGATCGTAGTCGCCGCCCACATCGCCTTCGCGGAATGGCAGGACGCGCGAACGGTAGCCGGTCTCGGCCTTGTGGTAATGCGCGAGAAGCTGCGACAGCCGCTCCCACGCTTCCTCGGCCATGCCGGGCGCTGTCTTGTCGCTGTTTTTGATCTTGAGAATGGACTCGGACAACACCTCGCCATTCGCCTTGAGCCGCACATAGGCAAGTTCGTTCGGCTGCGCAGCCCCCACATCGGCAAACGCGCCGCGCTGGAGAAGCGCTGCCTCAAGCGCCAGCTGCGGCGAGATGAGCGTGTGCGCCTGACGCCGCGAGGGCGTCGCGCCCGTCTTGTAGTCGAGAATGTCGGCGCTGCCATCGTCACGAATGTCGATGCGGTCGGCGCGGCCTGAAAGGGTGAGGCCGAGCTTCGCCACCTCGACGGCCGAGGAGATGGCTTCGGCGTGACGCCTGGCGATGCCTTCCGCGCGCCCGCGCTCCCATTCGATGACGGCCTCGGCCGTGCGCTCGAAACGCGGCCACCACACGGTCGCAACATCCTGCGGCAGGCCCGCCTCGGCAAAGAGCCGTCGTCCGATGGCGATCAGACGGTCGAGCGCTTCATGCCCGGACGGATCGTCCACCTCCTTGATGAAGTGCTCAAGAATGTCGTGGAAGAGATTGCCGCGCTCGGCAGCCCCCGGATCGCGGATCAGAGGGTCGAGGGCAACCAGCTCCAGAATGCGCTTCGCATAGACCGCATAGGGGTCGCGCCGCAGCGTCTCGATCTCCGTGACCGAGAAGCGCGTCGGCCGCGCTTCCACCGCCGGGGCCGGTTCGGGTCGCGGAGCGAAATCTTCGTCCGGTCTGTCGTCCAGAAGGCGCGCCCAGCCGATCAGCCTGCGGCCCCGCACGCGCATCGCCTCGGTCGCTTCTTTGCCGGCAAATGCAGTGATGCGCTGCAGCCAGCGCGAGGCAACCGCTGGGGCATCGCCGGCGCGCGCAGCGCGGGTCAGCACCACATTCTCCGATCCCATCGCCATCATGAAGTCATGCGCCGCCTGACCGATACGCCGCTCCGGCGGCTCCAGCGAAAGCTCGGCCTTCATCAGCCGCGACATGAAGCGGTCGGAGGAAGGGATGCTTGGCCAGGTGCCCTCGTTCATGCCGCCCAGCACCAGCGTGTCGACGCTGAGAAGCCGCGCCTCAAGCGCACCCCAGATCGCCACGCGCTTGTCTGCGCCCATGGTCGGCTTCACCACTTCGGTGGCGATCAGCGCCGCAAAGACCGGCGGCCATTCGCTGGCGTCGAAGGGCAGCGTCGTGTCGGAGCCGACCAGTCCGCGCAGGAAGGCGGCCATGGCCTGCCCCCGCTCGCCCTCATAGTAATTGGTGAGGCTGCCATCCTCGGAGCGCCCAAGCGCCTCCAGCACCTCCACGGTAAAGCGCGCCATGTCCGGCACGCCGACACCGCGCACGCCGCGCATCTCGACCAAGGGCGTAAGCGCCGCGCGCAGCGCCTCCAGCACGGCGCGTGCTTCGGCAAGGGCTGCATCGTTGACGCGCACGAACCAGAAGGGCTTGCGCGTGCTGCTCTCGATGCCCGCCCAGCGCGTCTCGAACAGCGTGTCGAGCGTTGCGATATCGGGCCTTCCCGTGCCACCGCGCAGCGCCACCAGTTCAATGGTCTCCGCCGCCCGTCGCACTCTGGCGCGTTTCAGTCCGAGCCGCAGGAGCGGATGTTTGAGCAGGGCCACCATGGCGATGGGTTCGCCGGGGCGAAACACCGTTTCCAGAAGGAGCCGCGCCAGCGTCGCCGGCGGACTGTCGGCCAGCGGCGTGCCGCCGGAATCGTCCGCCTCAATGCCGAAGCGCCGCAGCTCCACGGCCACCCGCCGTGCAAGCCCGCGATCCGGTGTCACCAGCGCTGCCGTAGCCCTGTCGCTGGTCAGTGCGAGGCGCAGCGCAACCGCAATCGAAAGCGCCTCGTCGCGCTCGTTTGCCGTCTCCACCAGCGTGACGCCGGCCAGCGCGCCGCCTTCCGTTGCATCGTCCGCCAGCGCCCGGTTTTCAAGCCAGGCATCGGTGGTTTCCGCCGGGCGCAGCGTTTCGCTCACCAGCGCGCCCCGCAGCGCAAGCGCCGGCGAGGGGACGCCAATTTCCACCACATCCGCCCGCTCCATGCCCATTGCGGCAAGCAGCTTCTTCAAGCCCGCCTGCGGGTGCCCGAAGGCAGATGGCTCGGCCGCATCGCCCACCGCGTCCCAGGCGCGCGCATCAAGCCGCTTGTCCAGGCCCGGCAACACCACCGCGCCATTGTCCAGCCCGGCAATCGTCGCCAGAAGCCGCGCCGTCGCCGGAATGGTGCCGGTGGAGCCTGCTGCGATGACTGGCCCCCTGTGGGCCTGCGTCCTGAGCCGCGCCGTCTCAGCGGCCAGCATGGCGTTCCGATGCGCCGCCGGGTTGGAGCGGTCAAGCGCGTCAAGCAGGTTGGGCCAGTGCGCCGTGACGATCTGCAGGAATTCGAGCGTCACCTGCCACCAGTGCGCCAGCGCGTCGGGCGCAAGACCGGCAAGCTTCGTCCAGTCCGCTTCCTCGGTTTCTATCTCGTCCATCAGCGCGGCCAGATCCCGAGCGAGCCAGATGGAGTCCGACGCCGAGGCCGGCACCACCACGCCTTCCTCGAAGAGCGCGGCCACATGGCCGGGCAGGCGCGCCTTCCACGCCTGCACCATCGGCGCCAGAAGCAGGATGCGGTCCAGCGCCTCGATGGGCGGCGCAAGATCGAGTGCGGATGCGCCCTCCGTGTCGAACAGCGCCGCCTCCTCGTCGAACTCACCCAGCGGGCGAATGACAGGCAGGATGGCCGACTGGCCGCTCAGCTTTTCAAGCAGCACATCGCGCAGCGCGCGTGCGGCGCGGCGGGTCGGCAGATAGATCGTGACATCCGCCAGCGCCAGCGGATCGCCATCATGACGAAAACCGGGAACAAGCCGCCCGTCGAGCAGCGCTTCTGCAAGCGTCTCCAGGAAGTGGACGCCGGGGGGAATGGAATAGGCGCGCGGCGGATGCTTAGCCGGCATCGCACTGCTCACCGTGCGCGGCCACCACCGCTTCGGCGGGCGCGATCGCATCCGGCGTGCCGACGGTGATCCACGCGCCGTCCATCTTCATGCCGAACAGCCGGCCCTTGCGTTCCACTGCATCGAAATAGGTATTCAGTGATTGCGGCTCATCGCCGGCCCCGTCGAAGATACGCGGATTGAGCACAATCGCCCCCGCATAGATGACGCCGCCCGCCACGCCCCGGTCGCGGGCAAGGCGGCCATCCGCATCCATTCGGTAATCGGTCGAGCCGGAATGGCCCGTCGCCTGCTCTGTATCCGCAACCATGAGGAGAATATCCATGGTCGCGTCGTCCCAGGCAAGGGCCAGCCGCTCCAGATTGGATGTCTCACCCTCAAGCCAGAACGTGTCGGCGTTGAGAATGAAGAATGGCGCATCGCCCAGATGCGGCAGCGCGCGGATAACGCCGCCAGCCGAATCCATGAGCCGGTCGCGCTCGTCGGAGATGATGACATGCGGCGTAACGCGGTCATCCAGATGCGCCTCCATCTGGTCGGCCAGATAATGCACATTCACCACCGCCGTGCCGACGCCGGCATGCTCAAGCATGTCCAGCGCGCGGTCGATCAGCGTGCGGCCTGCGACCTGGACCAGCGGCTTGGGCAGCGTGTCGGTGATGGGCCGCATGCGCTTTCCCAGCCCCGCCGCCAGCACCATCGCCGTATCAGGCATATTGTCGGGTCTCGCCCCGCTCATTCTTCATCTCCGCCGAGGAAACCCGCCTCTTCGTAGAAGCCGCGCAGCTCATCCAGCGCGGGGTGGCGCATCGCCCGGCGCAGATAGGTGCGGATGCGTGGCAGATGCTTGATGTAGAACGGCTTGTGATCGCGCTGCTCCAGCCGCACGAAGGTGCCAAGCAGCTTCGAATTGCGCTGCGTTCCGCAAATCGCATAGGCCTCGTCGAACGCCGCGCGGTCGAATGGTCCCTGCTCGGCGCGGGCAGCGCAATAGGCCTCCACCACGGCGCGCTCCAGCTCTTCCGGCATCGTCACGCGCGCATCGAGCGCCAGCGAGGCAACGTCATAGGCCGCCGGTCCGCACACTGCGTCCTGCAGGTCGATCAGCCCCAGCCGGTCAAACCCTTCGCGCTCGCCGCGCCAGATCAGGTTGGGCGAATGGAAGTCGCGCAGCACCAGGTTCTTTTCGAAATCTTCAAGGCGCGCGAAAAGCCGGCCCCAGCACTCCATATAGCCCGCGCGTTCTTCATCGCTTGCCGGACGTCCCGCCATGAACGGCATGTACCAGTCGGTGAGCAGGCTCACCTCGATGCCGAGCGCCTCGCGGTCATAGGGCGGCAGTTCATGCACATGCCCTTCATCCACCGGCATCTCGGTCGGCCAGGCGTCGCGGTGCAGTGCTGCCAGCAGGCGCGCCGCCTCCACATAACGCTCGGCCACCGGCTCGCCCTCGGGCGAAAGAAACGGCGTCACGCCCAGATGCTCGGTCAGAAGCAGCCCGGTTTCCAGATCCTGCGCATAGACCTCATAGGCCGCGAACCCACGCGCGCGAATGGTGTTCGCCATCGCCACGGATGCCGCGACCGACTGCGCCAGATGCGCGATCCGGCTATAGGGCCGCCCGCATGCCAGAAGCGGCTCGTCGCGCCGTTCCGGCGCATTCATCAGGATGCGTCGCGCGCCAAGCCGCGTGGTCACGGTCTCATAGGCGCGCAGCGAGGCGTCACCCAGAAGAAACGCGCGATGCGCCCGCTTTTCACCGGCCTTGTTCAGAAAATCGCGAATGGCGAAGCTGCGCTCCAGCCGAAGCATGGCGTCGTCCGGTCCGGTGATCACCGCCAGCCGGCCTTCGCCCTCGTCATGCAGTTCGAGCCGGATCGCATCCTTAAGCGCGTCACCGGCGCGCTCCGGCCATTCGACCAGCGCAACGCCGTCTTCCGCCGCTTCGAACAGGCCGAGTTCTTCCAGCTCGTCCGGCTCGCCCAGCCGGTAGAGATCGAAATGATGCACGGGAATGCGCGCATCATAGCTCTGCACCAGCGTGAAGGTCGGGCTTGGCACATCCATGTCCGGGTCTTCGGCCAGCGCGCGAACGATGGAACGGGCCAGCGTCGTCTTGCCGGCGCCGAGATCTCCCTTCAGGGCAAGCACATCGCCGGCGCGCAGCGCCACGGCGATGTCTTCGCCGAACAGCGTCGTTGCGTTTTCATCCGGCAGGAAGCGTTCCAGAACGCGCGCGGTCATAGGGTGTGGCTACTCTGCGGCGACCCGCGCCTGTGTCGGCGCGGAGGGGAAACGGCAGGTTACCGTGGTTCCACGCCCTTCGCCCGTGTCGATGTGAACAGAGCCGCCATGCAGCTCGACGAAACTCTTGACGATGGAGAGACCCAGCCCCGCGCCGCGACGGCGCCCGCCATTCACATGCGGCTCGAAGCGCCGGAAGATCGTCTCCAGCACGTCCGGCGCCATGCCCGGACCGTCATCATGCACGCTGAATTCGACCGCGTCGTCATACTGCCGCGCCACAAGCCGGATAATGCTGTGCTCCGGCGCATAATTGGCCGCGTTGGAGAGCAGGTTGAACAGCACCTGCCGCACCCGGTTCTCATCCGCGTGGAAGACCAGAGCCGCATCGTCCATCTGCACGTCGAGGCGGATCTGGTGCTCGCGCAGCCGCTCGGAGATGAGCCCGGCCGCAGCCTCGACCATGTCGCCAACCCGCACTTCGCCGATCTCCAGCTCCATGATGCCGGCATCGACCGTGGCAAGATCGAGAATGTCGTTCACCACTGTGAGAAGCACCGAAGACGACGAACCGATATGGTCCACATATTCGCGCTGCCTCTGGTTCAGCGATCCGGTGTCCTGAATGTTCAGAAGCTCGGTGAAACCGATGATGTTGGTCAGCGGCGAGCGCAGCTCGTAGGAGACGTGCTGAACGAAATCGTTCTTCAGCTTGTCCGCCTTCTGCAGCGCGTCGTTCTTTTCCTTCAGCGCACGTTCCACGTTCACGCTGTCGGTCATGTCGACAAACGTGATCATCACCTGCCCGTTGGGCAGCGGGATCGTCGCGTGGCTCAGCACCGAGCCATTGCTTAATTCCACCTGTCCGTGCTGGCTGCGGCGCTCGTCATCGAAACCGGTGACCGAGGCAACGAAGCTGCGCCAGGGGCTTTCCTTCGCCAGCGGGTCGCAGACCGTGCGGATATCGGCGATGTGCGCACCCGAAGCGATCAGCGTATCGGGCAGGCTCCAGAGCCGCTGGAAGGCCGGGTTGGAAAGGCGCAGGCGACCATCGGGGCCGAACACGGCCACACCTTCGGTCAGATTGTCGAGCGTTTCACCCTGCACCCGCATGGCCGCATTGTAGCGGCTTTCCAGGTCGAACTTTTCCGTCAGGTTTTCGAAAACCCAGGTCACGCCGCCCTTGGGCTGCGGATTGGCGATGACACGGATCGTACGCCCGTCGGGCAGATGCCACCAGTGTTCTTCCGGCTTCATGCTGCGATAGGCGGAAAGAAGCTCCTGCTTCCAGCGACGCCATTCGGGCTGCTCGGCAAGCGTGCCTTCGCTGCGCAGACGGTCGAGCAGAAGCGCATTGTCCGGCGCGCTCTCCAGGAAGGGCGTGTCCAGATCCCAGAGCTTCTGGAACGACTGGTTGAAGAAGCGCAGCTTCTGGTTCTCGTCGAAAATGGCGACAGCCGTGGTGAGCTGATCCAGCGTGTCGGAATGACTCTGCACCGTGCTTTCGAACTCACGGCGGATCGTCTCCACCTCACTGACATCGCTGGCGATGCCGGCAGAACCATGCGCACCCGCATAATCGGTGATCGCAAACACCCGGCGCTCGCCGCGCACAACGGCGGAGAGCGACTGCCTGAACACCTCATTGGCCTCGCGGTGGCGGCTGGTGATCTCTTCACGCGCCGACATGGGCAGGAATTCAAGCTGCTCGCGCAGCACCGCATCACCGCTCGGCGCGTCGACAGCACCGGTGAACGCGCGGTTCACCCAGGCAAGCTGGCCTGCCTTGTCACGCAGCCAGAACGGCATGTCGAGGGAATCGAGCAGTCCCAGAACGGTCCTGCGCTCGGAGAGCAGGTTCTCCTGCTCCACCTGCATCCGCGCATGTTCTTCGCGCACGCCGGCAAGCGAGATGAAACGCAGCACGGTGTGCTGCGCCGACTTGCGTCCCTGCGCCTCAAGCAGCGTGCCCGAGCGCGTCTCGATGGTCAGATCGAAGTTCTCGCCTTCATCGCGCAGGTTCGCCAGCGCCCGGTCCAGCGCAGACGCCGCGCGCGGCATCATCCAGCGGCCGAACGCCAGAAACGCCGAGCGTTCATCCGGCGCGCCGCAGCCCGGCGGCAGATCGCCGACGATGGCCGGCTTGTCCGCTCCACCGCCCCACACGACAGCGCGTTGATCCTTGAGATTGAGAAGGGCTTCCGAGCGCCCCAGTGCGCCGCTCAGTTCAGCGACACGGGCGCGAAGCTCCAGATTTTCAGCAGCGATGCGCGCGCGTTGGCGGATCAACCAGATAGCCGACAGAAACGCCGCGCCCATGATGCCGGCGAACACCGCGACTTCAATGACATCGGAAGCAGCAAAGGACACGCCTGGCGCAACCTGCGCGCTCGTCTGCGCGGCCGCCGTGAATGGCATGACCACGCTCGTCGTCAGCGTCAGAAACCGCATCAATCCCCGTGTGATGCCTGTTTTGCGCTGTCGGCCCCTAGGGCCCATAGATCCGCCGTTCAGCGGGTCCAGCCCCGGCATGTCTTGATCCTTCTTCGCCGCATGGTGTGGCAAGACCGCCCCTTCCTTTCGCCAGGCCCACAGCCCGGAAGGTCAGCCGCCTCGCGAATCACAGCACTGTACCGCGTGAGCGAATCGTCGTGAAGAAGGACGGGCGACAAAAATAATCCCGGACCAAAAGTCAATGGTCCGGGATCAATATGTTGTGCTTTGGTTAACGCCGCTTAATAGCGGTAGTGTTCCGGCTTGAACGGACCCTGCGGCGTCACACCGATGTAATCGGCCTGCTCATCCGACAGCGTGGTCAGCGAAGCGCCAAGCTTGTCGAGGTGCAGACGGGCAACCTTTTCGTCGAGATGCTTGGGCAGAACGTAGACTTCGTTCTTGTACTCCTCGCCGCGCACGAAGAGCTCGATCTGCGCCAGCACCTGGTTGGTGAAGGATGCCGACATCACGAAGCTCGGGTGACCCGTCGCATTGCCGAGGTTCAACAGACGGCCTTCCGACAGCAGGATCATCCGCTTGTCATCCGGGAAGGTGATCATGTCGACCTGCGGCTTGATGTTCGTCCATTTGAGATTGCGCAGTGCTGCGATCTGAATCTCATTGTCGAAATGGCCGATATTGCCGACGATCGCCATGTCCTTCAGCTTGCGCATGTGATCGAGGGTGATGACGTCCTTGTTGCCGGTCGTGGTGATCACGATGTCGGCGGTCGGCGCGGCTTCGTCCAGCGTGACGACCTCGAAGCCGTCCATGGCGGCCTGCAGCGCGCAGATCGGGTCGACTTCCGTCACCTTCACGCGTGCGCCGGCGCCCGAAAGCGACTGCGCGGAGCCCTTGCCCACGTCACCATAGCCGCAGACCACGGCCACCTTGCCGGCCATCATCACGTCGGTTGCGCGGCGAATGCCGTCGACCAGCGATTCCTTGCAGCCATACTTGTTGTCGAACTTCGACTTGGTCACGGAATCATTGACGTTGATTGCCGGGAAGGGGAGGAGGCCCTTCTTCTGCAGCTGGTAGAGACGGTTCACACCGGTGGTCGTCTCTTCGGTCACGCCCTTGATGGCTTCCTTCTGGCGCGTAAAGAAGCCCGGCGTTGCCGCCATGCGCTTCTTGATCTGCGCGAACAGAACTTCCTCTTCCTCGCTGCCCGGGTTGGACAGAACGTCCTCGCCGGCCTCGGCGCGCGCGCCGATGAGGATGTACATGGTGGCGTCGCCGCCATCATCGAGGATCATGTTGGAGGGTTCGCCATCCGTCCACTGGAAGATCTGATCCGTGTAGGTCCAGTACTCTTCAAGCGTCTCGCCCTTGATGGCGAAGACCGGCGTGCCGCCTTCGGCGATGGCCGCAGCGGCGTGATCCTGGGTCGAGAAGATGTTGCACGATGCCCAGCGCACATCCGCGCCAAGCGCTTTCAGCGTCTCGATCAGAACAGCGGTCTGGATCGTCATGTGCAGCGAGCCGGAGATGCGCGCGCCCTTCAGCGGCTTTTCCTTGCCGAACTCTTCGCGGCAGGCCATCAGGCCCGGCATTTCCGTTTCGGCGATCTCGATTTCCTTGCGGCCCCAGTCGGCCAGCGAAATGTCGGCGACCACATAGTCCTTGTCAGCGCTCATTGGCGTACTCTCCGATTGTGATGAATCCGGGCGCCACAGGCGAACGGCCGGGCGCGAATGCTGGCTTTTGACTACCAGAACAATGCGGCGCTCACAATGGATATAAAGAAATCTTTATTCGTGCATGTCGACTGATAAGGCGCGGTCTCAGCATTCCTCGCCGAAACGGTCGGCGATCAGAGCCTCGAGCGCATCGAGAAGCGCTTCGGCTTCGGGACCACTGGCGCTGACCCGGATGCTGCAGCCGGGGCTGGCCGCCAGCATCATCAGGCCCATGATCGAGGTTCCGCCGACGGTGATCCCGTCCTTCTCGACCTCGACATCGGCATCGTGGGCTTCCACCGTCTGCACGAACTTGGCGGAAGCACGCGCATGCAGACCACGCTGATTGACGATGGTGAACTCGCGCCTGAGTTCCTCGGCGGCCGGTGCGCGAACCGGCATGTCGTTCGTCTGCGGCTCGCTCATTTTCCGCTCAGGACCTGGCTTGCGACATTGATGTATTTCCGCCCTGCGGTCTGCGCCTCTTCAAGCGCCTGCGCCATGTCGTCATTGGCGCGTGCGGAGGAAAGCTTGATCAGCATCGGAAGGTTCATGCCGGCAATCACCTCAACGCGGCCCGCATCCATGACCGAGATGGCCAGGTTCGACGGTGTTCCACCGAACATGTCGGTGAGGATGATCACGCCCGAGCCCGTATCGGCCCGCGCCACGGCGTCTACGATGTCGCGCCGCCGCTGCTCCATATCGTCTTCAGCGCCGATGGAGACTGTTTCAAGGTTTTCCTGATGACCCACCACATGCTCAACGGCGTGGCGGAATTCTTCGGCCAATTGGCCATGCGTCACCAATACGAGCCCAATCATCGGCACATCATCCGATTTCCTGGTTTGGCTTTCAAGGCTGCGCTCGAGGCTGTCACGCGTTCACTCCATCCAGCTGACTTTGCGGGCCTGCCCGCATATCCGGTTATTCTCATTTAGGCCTCGGTCCGCGATGGTCGACCCCTGAAGGCCCATCTCTGAAGACCAGACCCCAGACTGCCTCACGACAAGAGCGCTATCTTGTCAACGCACAGGCCGTTGACAAGCCCAAAACTGCGGCGAGTCGCCTAAATAAAGTTCAAACGGTGACTTGAGAGGGGCCAAAAGGCGGCAATTGAAGGGTTGCCGCGATGGCGTGAACGGCCCTTCGTGCCTGTCGTTGCGGCAATTCCACGCACGGAAGCGCGATGCCTTCATGGACCATTTGCTGCCCTTCGGAAAATCGCGGCGCGTCCTGTTCGTCGACAAGACGCACCACGAGATCCATCACGGCGGCCGGCATGTGCGCAAGCTTTGCAGGCCCGAGCCCGCGCGCTTCCGCCAGCCCGGCAATGGGTGCGGGCGTGCGCACGATCAGCCGGCCATTGCGGGCGGAGAGAAAAACCTGATCGTCTGAAATGAAGCAGGCAAACAGGCCCGCCGCCTTGAAAAAGGAGAGGGCCTCGAAGGCCAGCATGGTCTTGCCGCTGCCCGACGCGCCTTCGATCAGTATGCCGTGACCGGCGACGACGATGGCGGTGGCGTGGCGGTTGTGCATGGCGGATCAGGTCTCGGCAGGCAGCGCGACGATGAACCGTGCGCCCTGAATGTCGCCGGGCTTCCCGCCCGCAATGTTTTCCGCCGTCAGCGTGCCGCCATGGGCTTCCACAATCTGCCGGCTGATGGAAAGACCGAGGCCGGAATTCTGGCCGAACGCCTCACCCGCCGGACGATCCGTGTAGAACCGCTCGAAGATGCGGTCGATGTTCTCGACGCGAATGCCCGGCCCGTTGTCCTCCACGGACAGGATGATGCGCTTGCCGACACGCGCCAGACGCACATCGATCCGCCCCGTCTTTTCCGGCACGAAGGAACGGGCGTTCTCGATCAGATTGGTGATGACCTGCCCAAGACGCAGATCGTGGCCCTGAATGTAATAGGTCGCGTCCGCGCCATCCCGCTCTTCGGTGGCGAAGGTAATCTCCACCGGCTTCTTGCTGGACCCTGCTTCGCGGATCGCACTCACCAGATCACCCACAAACTGTTTCAGCTCCAGGCGGCTCGCATCTTCGCGCGAGAGTTCCGCATCGAGCCGCGACGCATCCGAAATGTCGCTGATCAGCCGGTCGAGGCGGCGCACATCGTGCTGAATGATCTCCAGAAGACGTTCGCGCGACCGCTCATCCTTGGCGAGCGGCAGCGTTTCCACCGCGCTGCCGAGCGACGTCAGCGGGTTTTTCAGCTCATGCGCCACATCGGCGGCAAAGCTCTCAATCGCGTCAATGCGCGCATAAAGCGCCTTGGTCATGTCGCGCAATGCAGCGGAAAGATTGCCAATCTCATCCTGACGATGTGAGAAATCCGGGATTTCCTCGCGCGACCGCGCGCCCCGGCGCACCCGCACCGCAGCTGCCGAAAGCCGGCGCAGCGGATTGGCGATGGTCGAGGCCAGCAGCAGCGACAGGATGGCCGTCACCAGCGCGGCAACGGCGAACACGCGCAGGATCGCCTTGCGCTCGGCTGCAACGATCTTGTCGATATCACCGCCCTGCGTCGACAGGAGAAGCACGCCGAGAACCGCCCGGAACCGCTGAACCGGCACGGCGACGGAAACGATCTGCTCGCCCTGTTCGCTGATCCGCACCACATAATTGGTGGTGCCCGTCAGCGCCTTCATCACCTCCGGATAGGCAACGCCGCTGCCGCCGGGCTGCTCGCGATAGACCGGCAGGTCACGGCGACGGAAAATCTCGCGCAGCCGCTGCCAGATACTTTCGAACACGCCCGAGGGCTCGTCATCCACCGGCGGCAGTTCATAGCGCAGCACCTGGCCAAGATATTGGGAATCGAGCAGCAGGTTCGCATCCGGGTCGTAAATGCGCGCGCGGGTGCGGGTCTGCGGAATGAGCCGTCGCAGGAGAGGGGCCACCCGCTCCGGATTGATCGGGAAGTCGAGGCTTTCCAGCTGATCGGCGCGCAGGGGCAGGCTCTGTCCGGCCTGTAGCTCAAGCAGCTTGTCGGGATCGACGAGAATCGAGTCCGTTTCCACTTCAGCGGAGCTTGCAATGGCGCCGGCGATGATCTCGCCCTGCGTCATCAGGCTTTCCACGCGCGCGCTGATCAGTTCCTCGCGGAACTCGTTCAGATAAAGAACGCCGACGACCAGAACGCCGAGGCCCGCCAGGTTGAGAAACAGAATGCGCCGGGTGAGACTGGAGAAGACGTAATGCCCGAAAAGACGGCGCAACGGCACGGCGAGCCGGCCAAGAAAGGCCGGGCCCGTCGGTCGCGCAGCCCTTGAAGGCCGCTGCTCCGTCTTTTCCGTCTTTACACTCATCGCCACTGTCTTGTCCGGGCGCACGCCACGCAGCCGAATTGATTTTCGGCCTAGATCTCGCGGAAGCGGTAGCCCACGCCATAGAGCGTTTCGATCATGTCGAACTCGCCGTCAACTGCCTTGAACTTCTTGCGAAGCCGCTTGATGTGGCTGTCGATCGTGCGGTCATCCACATAGACCTGCTCGTCATAGGCGGAATCCATCAGCGCATCACGGCTTTTCACGACGCCCGGCCGCTGCGCCAACGAATGCAGGATCAGGAATTCCGTCACGGTCAGCGTCACCGGCTGCCCCTTCCAGGTGCAGGTGTGGCGCTCCTGGTCCATGACCAGCTGGCCACGCTCCAGCGATTCCGACTGCTTGCCGGGCGTCTTGGCCGCCGTTTCCCGCGTGCTGGCGCGGCGCAGGACAGCGCGCACCCGCTCCACCAGAAGACGTTGCGAAAACGGTTTGCGCACGAAATCGTCGGCCCCCATCTTCAGGCCGAAGAGTTCATCGATCTCATCGTCCTTGGAGGTAAGGAAGATCACCGGCACGTCGCTCTTCTGGCGCAGGCGCCGCAGAAGCTCCATGCCGTCCATGCGCGGCATCTTGATGTCGAGGATCGCAAGGTTTGGCGGACGCGCACCCAGACCCTCAAGCGCCGAAACGCCATCGGTGTAGGTCTCCACACGGTATCCCTCGGACTCCAGCGCTATGGAGACGGATGTGAGAATGTTGCGATCGTCATCGACAAGCGCGATTGTTGCCATGTCTAGCGGCTCCCTCATGGGCATATCGTCCCTATCTGCATCAATCGGCTGCGCAGATGCAGGACAAATTGGGTACAAAATGTGGCATATAAAGAAGTCTGTGTCACACCGACACGGCCATGCGCCATCACAGTCCCCTTCGGAACTGTGCATATATCGGTCGAATCACGTACTTTTTAAACGATTTAAACGATTTTAAAATCTTTAAATCGATTAATGGTTTGAAATCCCTCGATTATTTGTGTTTTCAGCTTGGATCGCCTGCGGAGACAGGCATCTCAAGGGATTTTTGGTGGTTACGATGAACGAAACCGGCACGCGCAACCCGGCTTGCGGGATTGAGAGCAATGGTCTGAAAACGACGGGAAACGTCTATTACAACTTTCAGGCCGCTGCCCTCTATGAGGAAGCGCTGCGTCGCGGTGAGGCACGGCTTTCCGCCGATGGCGCGCTCGTTGCCGAGACCGGCCAGCACACCGGCCGTTCCGCCAAGGACAAGTTCGTCGTGCGTACCGCCGACACTGAAGACGCCGTTTGGTGGGACAACAACAAGCCCATCTCGCCGGAGCATTTCGAAGCGCTCTATGCCGATTTCGTGAAGCAGGCAGCCGACCGCGACCTGTTCGTGCAGGATCTCGTCGGCGGCGCCGACCCGGAAAACAGCCTGCCGGTGCGCGTTGTTACGGAATATGCATGGCATTCCATGTTTATCCGTAACCTGCTCCTGCGTCCGGAAGTCGAGGCGCTCGACGCTTTCGTTCCGCAGATGACGATCATCGACCTGCCGTCGTTCCGCGCCGATCCCGAGCGCCATGGCTGCCGCACCGAGACGGTCATCGCCGTGGATCTGACCCGCAACATCGTTCTGATCGGCGGCACCTCCTATGCCGGCGAGATGAAGAAGTCGGTCTTCACCGCGCTCAACTACATCCTGCCCGCCAAGGGCGTGATGCCGATGCACTGCTCGGCCAATGTCGGCCCCGATGGCGACGCCGCCGTCTTCTTCGGCCTGTCGGGCACCGGCAAGACCACGCTTTCGGCTGATCCGTCGCGCACGCTTATCGGCGACGACGAGCATGGCTGGGGCGAGACCGGTCTCTTCAACTTCGAGGGCGGCTGCTACGCCAAGACGATCCGTCTGTCGGAAGAGGCCGAGCCGGAAATCTTCGCCACCACCCGCCGTTTCGGCACGGTGCTGGAGAACGTTGTCCTCGATGACCAGCGCCGCCCCGACTTCGACGATGGCAGCCTGACCGAGAACACGCGCTGCGCCTATCCGCTGCACTTCATCCCGAATGCCAGCGAAACGGGCCGCAGCGGCCATCCCAACAACATCATCATGCTGACGGCGGATGCCTTCGGCGTGCTGCCGCCCATTGCCAAGCTGACCCCGGCGCAGGCCATGTACCACTTCCTGTCCGGTTACACCGCAAAGGTGGCCGGCACGGAAAAGGGCGTTACCGAACCGGAAGCAACCTTCTCCACCTGCTTTGGCGCTCCCTTCATGCCGCGCCATCCTTCGGAATACGGCAATCTGCTGCGCGATCTGATCGCCCGTCACGGTGTGGATTGCTGGCTGGTCAACACCGGCTGGACCGGCGGTGCCTACGGCGTCGGCAACCGCATGCCCATCAAGGTCACGCGCGGCCTGCTCAATGCAGCGCTCAGCGGCAAGCTGAACGATGCCGAGTTCCGCACCGATCCGCATTTCGGCTTCGCCGTGCCGGTCGACGTTCCGGGCATCGATTCCAGCCTGCTCGACCCGCGCTCGACCTGGGCCGACAAGGCAGCCTATGACGCGCAGGCCCGTCGCCTGGTTGGCATGTTCATCGACAATTTCGAGAAATTCGAAACCCATGTCGACGCCAGCGTGCGCGAGGCCGCACCGCATCCGGCGGAAGCCGCCGAGTAACGCGCAGACTTGCATCCCAAGACCTGAACGCGCATTTTCAGGGCCCGGCCATTTGGTCGGGCCCTTTGTTTTGATGCAAGAAAACACAACCGGACTGGCGCAATGGCCGAGGGCGACCTCAACATCAGAAATGGCGTAACCGTCTTCGAGGACGAATTGCAGGAACAGTTCATCCGTTCCTCCGGTCCCGGCGGTCAGAACGTCAACAAGGTGGCGACCGCCGTGCAGCTGCGCTTCAACGCGAGGAACGCGCGCGGCCTGCCGCAGCGCATTCGCGAGAAGGTTCTGGAGCTGGCGGGAAGCCGCGCCACGAAGGAAGGCGAGATCGTCATCGAGGCCGGACGCTACCGCACCCAGGAGATGAACCGCGCCGATGCGCGCGACCGGCTGACCGAACTTCTGACCCGCGCCGCCGAGCCACCGCCACGGCCGCGCAAGAAGACAAAGCCCACCCGCTCCGCCATCGAACGCCGCCTGAAAGCCAAGGCTGGCCGCTCCTCCATCAAGAAGATGCGTGGCAAGGTTAGCCACGACTAGGGTCAGGACCTGTCAATTTGGCTGCAATGGCGTTCGATAGACCAAGAGATGCCAGGAAAAGCCCGCAGAGCGGGGTCTTCCCCCCGGTCAAGGGGTTTGACGCGGCAGGTCGCCGGTCTATCGAGCGTCCTACGGATCGGCCGACCATTGCGGCCAAATTGACAGGTCCTGACCCTGGAGGTTGCTGAAGATTCCGGGGCAAAATCGCCGCTTATTACCATTCAGTGTTTTACAGTTGAAATCTACAACCGTTACACGTCAAATATCCGCCAACTCAAACTGGAGACGTATCCATGGGCATTTTCGATTTCGTCAAATCCGTCGGCAAGAAGCTCGGCGTGGTGGACGAGGAGCCGCCGGCAGCAGACGAACTGAAGAAGGAACTCGATTCCCATAGCCTCGGCACCGACAAGGTCGACGTGGTCGTGGAAGGGGACAAGGTCGTTCTGAAGGGCGAGGTCGCAGACCAGTCGGCCTTCGAAAAGGCCGTCGTGGCCGTCGGCAACACGCTCGGCATTTCCAAGGTGGAAGCAGGCGAGCTCAAGGTTGCTGCCGCCGAAGCCAAGGCCCCGGTCTTCTACACGGTCCAGAAGGGCGACAATCTCTGGAAGATCGCCGAAGCCAATTACGGCAAGGGCAAGGGTGCGAAATACACCATGATCTTCGAGGCCAACAAGCCGATGCTTGATGACCCGGACAAGATCTACCCCGGCCAGGTTCTGCGCATTCCCGATCTCGCCGAGGCATAAGCGCCCCCGGCACGATCTGACAGGAACGGCGGCTTTCGGGTCGCCGTTTTCTTTTGTGTGGGTGTAAGTTTCCCGGGTGAGATTGCACGGTTACATCCCGTATCCGATCATGTGGCAACGGCGTTGTGCGTGGTTCGACAAGCTCACCATGAGGGTGGAAATACGCCTGCAAAACCCATCTGCGATGTTGCAGAATCAGACCTTTCTGCAAGGCCGCTGCATCCCTCATGGTGAGCTTGTCGAACCACGCACTACATCAATGCAGCGGCTCAACATGCACCGTGCTCGAGATGTAAGGAGACCCAATTGCCAACCCTCACCGAAGGCGTGCGCCATCTGCCGGGTTATCTCGACCGCACCGCCCAGGAAGCGCTTGTTGAAGACATTCGCGCCGTGGTGCGCGAGGCACCGCTTTTCGTCCCGGTCATGCCGCGAACCGGCAGGGAAATGAGCGTGCGCATGACCAATTGCGGCCCGCTTGGCTGGGTCACCGACCGGGAGCGCGGCTATCGCTATCAGGAAACGCACCCCGTGACCGGAAAACCATGGCCGCCGATACCGGCGCGACTACTCGCCCTGTGGGATGAGGTGGCGGATTTCCCGGCTCCGCCGGAGGCCTGCCTCGTCAATCACTATGCTGAAACCGCGAAAATGGGCCTGCATCAGGATCGTGACGAACAGGAATTCGCCGCACCCGTGGTCTCGGTTTCACTCGGTGATGCATGCCTCTTTCGCGTCGGCGGCGCAAAGCGCGGCGACAAGACCGTTTCGGTCAAGCTGCAAAGCGGCGATGTGGTGGTGCTGGGCGGGGCAGGGCGGCTCGCCTTTCACGGCGTCGACCGCATCTATCCCGGCACCTCGACGCTGCTCAGCGCACCGGGCCGCATCAACCTGACCCTGCGCCGCGTCACAGCTTCCTGAGCGCCACTTCGTCCGTCAGGTGATCCGCACCCTTGCGCAGGATCAGATCGGCGCGCGGTCGCGTCGGCAGAATGTTCTCGCGCAGGTTCTTCAGGTTGATCGTCTCCCAGAGCTGCTCGGCAATGGCCAGCGCCGCGCTCGGCTTGAGCGCCGCATAGCGGTGGAAGAAGGATTCCGGGTTCTGGAAGGCCGTTTCGCGCAACCGCATGAAGCGGTCCACATACCATTGATGAATCAAGTCTTCCGGCGCATCGATATAAATCGAGAAGTCGAAGAAGTCCGAAACCACCGGGATTGCGGTGCCATCCTGCGGCAAATCGCGGGTCTGCAGAACGTTGATGCCCTCGAAGATCAGGATGTCCGGGCGGTCGATGGTGCGGAACTCGCCGGGCAGGATGTCATAGGTGAGGTGCGAATAGAGCGGCGCCGGAACATTCGGCACACCGGCCTTGATCGCCGAGAGAAAGCGCAGAACCGCGCCAACATCGTAGCTTTCGGGAAAGCCCTTGCGCTCCATCAGGTTCTCGCGCCGCAGGACCTCGTTGGGATAGAGAAACCCGTCCGTTGTCACCAGGTCGACCTTCGGGCTCGACGGCCAGCGGGTCAGAAGCTCCTGGAGAACGCGCGCCGTGGTCGATTTTCCAACGGCCACCGAGCCGGCAATGCCGATGATGAAGGGGGATTTGACCACGTCTTCGGAGTTGAAGAAGACCTGCCGCTGGCGAAACAGAAGCTGGGTGGCCTCCACATGCGCCGAAAGGAGCCGCGACATGGACAGGTAGATCCGCCGCACCTCTTCCAGATCGACCGGATCGTTCAGCGAGCGCAGGCGCTGCACCTCGTCCTCGGTCAGCGTCAACGGCGTGTCGGCGCGGAACTTCGCCCACTTCTCGGCGGTGAAAATGCGATAGGGGGAGTAGTTCTCCCCAGAGACAAGCTGGTCCATGAAGTCCGCGGCCCCCTTCCTTGCCGCCATGGTTGTCTTATCGGTGTCGCCATCCATCATGCGATGGATGATGCCACCCAGGGCGGAAACGATCTATCCCTTTCGGGATGCCTTTTCCTCAATTCCGGTGCGCGCGGTGCGGCGCTCCAGTTCCGCCATCACCTCATCAACCGAAACGCCCTCCAGCGCCAGCACGACGAGCCAATGATAAAGGAGATCGGCGCTTTCGGAAATCAGGTCTTCGCGATCATGCGAAACGGCGGCGATCACCGCTTCCACGGCTTCTTCGCCAAGCTTCTGCGCAGCCTTCGGTGTGCCCTTGGCAAACAGCTTTGCGGTCCACGAGTTCTCATCGCCCGAACGCGCGCGCTCGGCGATGATGGCTTCCAGACGGGTGAGGTCGAACTGGCTCATGCCTGCTCCGGGGTCTGCGCGGGATCGAGCCGCATGGGAATGCCGGCAGCCGCCATATGCGCCTTGGCCTCGCCGATCGTGTAAGTGCCGAAATGGAAGATCGACGCGGCCAGAACGGCGGTCGCGTGTCCGTCGCGAACACCTTCCACCAGATGATCCAGCGTGCCCACGCCACCCGATGCAATGACCGGCGCGCGCACGGCGTCGGCCACGGCGCGGGTCAGCGGAATGTTGTAGCCCGCCTTGGTGCCGTCGCGATCCATCGAGGTGAGCAGGATTTCACCGGCGCCGAGATCCACCACCTTGCGGGCGAATTCGACGGCGTCGATGCCCGTTTCCCTGCGCCCGCCATGGGTGAAGATCTCCCAGCGCAACGGCTCGCCTTCGCCGGAAACCTGTTTGGCGTCGATGGCAACGACAATGCACTGATTGCCGAACTTGTCGGCGGCGCGCGCCACCAGTTCGGGATCGTTCACAGCCGCCGTGTTGATCGACACCTTGTCCGCGCCGGCAAGCAGCAGCTTGCGGATGTCAGACACCTCGCGCACGCCACCGCCCACGGTGAGCGGCATGAAGCACTGCTCGGCGGTGCGCGCCACCACGTCGAAGATCGTTTCGCGGTTGTCGCTGGAAGCGGTGATGTCGAGGAAGCAGAGCTCGTCGGCACCGGCGGCGTCATAGGCCTTTGCGGCTTCCACCGGGTCGCCGGCGTCGATCAGGTCGACGAAGTTGACACCCTTGACGACGCGGCCGTCCTTCACATCGAGACAGGGGATGACGCGGGCTTTGAGTGTCATGCGAGGTTCGCCTTCTTGCGGGCCCGGATCACGGCGATCATCAACGCCACTGTCCAGGCGATTAGCGCGGCCATGCCGAAGGGCAGGCTTATCAGCCCCAGCCAGCCCATCACGAACATGGAATATAGCATGTCGCCCCGGTCTTCACCGGCGATCATGCAGGGATTGCTGTAGCCCTCGTGAACCGTGCAGCCATAAGTGCTGGCAAGGATGCTGGAGGCGACAACCGAAAGAACGGGCAGCGCCGCCAGAACGAGGATCACCACCAGAAGAACGATGAAGGTTCTCTTGGTGCCCCGGCTCAGGCGACCGTCAGCGCTCACGCAGCCTCTCCCTTGAGCACCTTCAGCGCCTCGGCGGGATCGATGCGGCCGTCATAGAGCGCGCGACCGGAGATCGCGCCTTCCAGCTTCGCCGCATCGGGCATGGTCATGCGCACGATGTCGGCAATGGAGGCAAGACCGCCCGAAGCGATCACGGGAATGGAAACGGCGTCGGCCAGTTCAATGGTCGATTCCCAGTTGATGCCGGTCAGAACGCCGTCACGGTCGATGTCCGTGTAGATGATGGCGGCCACGCCGGCACCCTCGAAGCGGCGCGCAAGCTCGATTGCCGAGAGATCCGAGGTCTCCGCCCAGCCTTCCACCGCAACCTTGCCGCCGCGCGCATCGATGCCGACGGCAACCTTGCCCGGAAACGCCTTGCAGGCCTCGATCACCAGAGCCGGATCGCGCACCGCAACCGTGCCGAGGATCACGCGTGACAGGCCCTTGTCGAGCCACGCCTCGATATGCTCCAGCGTGCGGATGCCGCCGCCCAGCTGGACCGGGTTCTTGGTCGCCTTGAGGATCGCCTCGACCGCATCGCCATTCACGCTTGCGCCGGCGAACGCCCCATTCAGATCGACCACATGCAGCCACTCGAAACCCTGCTCCTCAAAGGAGCGGGCCTGCGCGGCGGGATCGGTGTTGTAGACCGTCGCCTCGTCCATGTCGCCCAGCTTGAGCCGCACGCACTGGCCGTCTTTCAGGTCGATGGCGGGAAAAAGTATCATGTGTCAGACGCCCTCGATAATGCTGAGCTTCGCCGTTGAATAATCCCGCCTGATGCCCAGCGCGTGCTGGTATTCCGGCGAGTTGTAGCAGGCAAGCGCCTGCTCATAGGAGCTGAATTCGATGATCACCTGCCGGTCGCCGGCAGGGCCTTCGGGCGCGGTATGCTGCCCGCCACGGGCGAGAAATTTCGCACCGTATTTCTCAAAAGCCTTCGCATTGGCTTCGATATACTTCTTGTACCCTTCCGGATCGGCGATATCGACCATCGCGATCCAGTAGCCTTTTTTGGTCGAAACCGTCATCAGGGCCTCCAGCGCAGGAAGTTTGCGATCAGGGCCAGGCCAAGCGCCTGGCTCTTTTCAGGGTGGAACTGCGTGCCCACCAGATTGTCCCGCGCAACGGCCGCCGTGATCGTCCCGCCATAGTCGGTGGTGGCCAGAATCTCGGCCTCATTGCGCGCCGCGAAATGATAGGAATGCACGAAATAGGCGTGCAAACCGTCCTCTCCGGTGGGGATTCCATCGAACAGGGGATGCGAATGTTTCACGTGAATCGTGTTCCATCCGATCTGCGGAATCTTCAATTCCGGGTCGGACGGGGTCATTTCCACCACGTCTCCGGCGATCCAGCCGAGCCCCTCGGTCACCGTCTTTTCAAGACCGCGCTCGCTCATCAGCTGCATGCCGACGCAGATGCCGAGGAACGGACGACCCTTTTCGAGCGCCACATCCGTGATCGCCTCGACCATGCCGGGCACCGCGCTGAGACCCTGCCGGCAATCGGCATAAGCGCCCACGCCGGGAAGCACGATCCGGTCTGCGGCGCGCACCGCATCCGCATCCGCCGTAACTGAAATCTCGGCCCCGATGCCGCTTTCGCGCGCGGCGCGCTCGAAGGCTTTCGCGGCCGAGCGCAGATTGCCCGAGCCGTAATCGATAATCGCAACCTTCATGGTCAGCGCGCTCCAGGATAGGAAAAGAGACCGAGCGCCGGCTCGCTGCCACGGCCGAAGCCCTTGGCCGGTGCGGGCCTGTCGGTGAGGGCAGGGGATGGCGTTTCCTGCCGCGCTTCATCGTCGGCAAACACCAGTTCCGCCATGAAACGGGTTTCCGCCTCGTCGCGATTGTCGGCGTCGACAACGCCCCATTCATGCCAGCCGCGCCGCTTCAGCATGGAGACCCGCAGATTGCGCGCCTCCAGCCCGAAGAACAGCGACAGGCAGAGCGAGGCCACCGTTGCCGCAACCGACCAGCCCTCCAGCGCGCCAAGCGCGCCGAGCAGCAGCGCGGCGGCAACCGCAGCCAGCGCTTCCAGCCACATGCGATGCCACAGGAACCAGAGGAACGGCGCAATGAACGCCAGGATCGCAAAGCCGTCGCGCACCAGAACCGCCTGTTCCGGATTGCGTTCGGGCGGCTCCATCACAACATAGCTTGCCATCGGCTTATCCCTTCAGGCTGCCCTTGGTGGAGGGGACTGCATCAAGCTGGCGCGGATCGGCTTCGCAGGCCGTGCGCAGCACCCGCGCCACCGCCTTGAAGCAGGTCTCGGCGATGTGGTGGCTGTTTGCGCCGTAATGATTGGTCACATGCAGTGTGATGCCGGCATTCTGGGAAAGCGCCTGGAAGAACTCGCGCACCAGTTCGGTGTCGAACGTGCCGATCTTCTGCGTCGGAAACTCAACATCCCAGACGAGGAAGGGGCGGCCCGAAACATCGATCGCCGCGCGCGTCAGGCATTCGTCCATCGCGAGATCGAGCGAGGCGTAACGCGTGATGCCGCGCCGGTCGCCCAGCGCCTCCGAAATGGCCTTGCCGAGCGCGATGCCGCAATCCTCGACCGTGTGGTGATCGTCGATGTGCAGATCGCCATCGGCCTTCACCGTCATGTCGATCAGCGAATGGCGGGAAAGCTGCTCCAGCATATGGTCGAAAAAGCCCACGCCGGTAGCCATGTCGTAACGGCCTTCGCCATCGATTTCGACCCGAACGGCAATGGCCGTTTCATTGGTCTTGCGGCTGATTTCGGCGGTGCGCGTTGTGCTGGAAGCCATGGTCTGTCCCTTTGCGCTGCATGAAGGCCAGCCTTCTAGCAGCATGTTCCGCCAAAGACCAGAACCGTTGCCGCCCAGACGGTACGCCAAGACCGGCAGATCCTGATTTCAAACTCCGCCCGCAATACCCATCATCGCCACATCTGCAAAGTGCTCAACACCCCGCCAGGCACCCTCGTGGTTCGCCTTTCAGCAAGCTCAAGAGGCTCACCATGAGGATTGATGTGACGGATGGTGACGCGACGTAGCGATGTGCTGCCATGTCACCCCCATATTCAAACCCTCAAGGGACCCGCCGCACAACGCAACAACAGCCCTCATCCTGAGCCTGTCGAAGGGCGAGGGCGCCTGGCACCGACATGGCAATTCCATCTGCGCGTTTGCATTCCACAATGATCAACTTACATATTCGATCTGACGGCGCCGTGCCTCTTCGGGCGGCGCGAAAAGGAGTGTGCGATGAGCGAAGATAAATCCATGCACGCCACGACAATCGTCACTGTGCGCAAGGGCGACAAAGTGGTGATTGCCGGTGACGGGCAGGTCAGCCTGGGCAACACCGTGATGAAGGGCAATGCGCGCAAGGTGCGGCGCATCGGCAAGGGCAATGTGATCGCCGGCTTCGCCGGGGCCACCGCCGACGCCTTCACCCTTCTGGAGCGGCTGGAAGCCAAGCTGGAGCAGTATCCCGAGCAGTTGATGCGCGCCTGCGTCGAGCTTGCCAAGGACTGGCGGACCGACCGCTATCTGCGCCGGCTCGAAGCGATGATGCTCGTGGCCGACAAGAGCGTCACCCTGGCGCTTACCGGCAATGGCGATGTGCTGGAGCCCGAGCAGGGCATCATGGCCATCGGCTCCGGTGGCAATTATGCGCTTGCTGCCGCGCGTGCGCTCGCCGACACCGACAAGGACGCCGAGGAAATCGCCCGCAAGGCGATGGAGATCGCCGCGTCCATCTGCATCTACACCAATGACAATGTGGTGGTGGAAACCCTTGACGCCGAATGAGGCAGACCGGGTTGCCCTTTCTCCGGTAACCGCGGATCATTTTCCAGTGCTCCTCGACTGGCTCCGCCAGCCGCACATACGCGAATGGTGGGGCGAGCCCGAAATCGAGCTGGGCCAGATCCGCGACATGATCGAGGGACGCGACACGACGCGCCCCTTTGTGATCGAACTGGAAGGGCGGCCTGTCGGCTACATTCAGTACTGGTTTCTGGCGGACAATCGCGACGGGATTGATCAGTGGGTGGACGACCTTCCGGCGGATACCGTCGGCGTCGACCTGATCATCGGCGCGAAAGACCTGCTCTCGAAAGGGATCGGCAGCACCGCAGTGAAGCTGATGGTGCGCCACCTTCTGGAAACGGGACGCAGAAACATCATCATCGATCCGGACCCCAAGAACACGCGTGCGGTCCGCGCCTATGAAAAGGCCGGCTTCCAGCCGGTGCCTCATCTGGCCGGACGCACAGGGGACTACCTGATCATGCAATACGACACGAACAACGAGACGGACACATGACCACATTTTCCCCACGCGAGATCGTCTCCGAACTCGACCGCTACATCATCGGCCAGAATGACGCCAAGCGCGCCGTGGCGATTGCGCTGCGCAACCGCTGGCGTCGCCAGCAGCTCGAGCCGGAGCTGCGCGAGGAGGTGATGCCGAAGAACATCCTCATGATCGGACCCACCGGCGTCGGCAAGACCGAGATCTCGCGTCGCCTGGCAAAGCTCGCCGGCGCGCCCTTCATCAAGGTCGAGGCCACCAAGTTCACCGAGGTCGGCTATGTCGGCCGCGATGTGGAGCAGATCATCCGCGATCTGGTGGAGGTCTCCATCGGTCTCGTGCGTGAAAAGATGCGCGAGAACGTGAAGGCCCGCGCCCACATGAACGCCGAAGAGCGCGTTCTTGAAGCGCTGGTCGGGAAGACCGCCAGCCCCGCCACCAAGGACAGTTTCCGCCAGAAGCTGCGCAATGGCGAGCTGGACGACAAGGAAATCGAGGTGGAAGTCTCCGATTCCGGCGGCGGCATGCCCGGTTTTGAAATGCCCGGCATGCCTGGCGCGAATATCGGCGTTCTGAACATCAACGACATGCTCCAGAAGGCCATGGGCGGCAAGCCGACCAAGCTGCGCAAGACGACCGTGAAGGAGTCCTACGAACTTCTGATCGCCGACGAGTCCGACAAGCTTCTCGATGAGGAAGAAGTCACCCAGCGGGCCCTGGAATCGGCGCAGAATGACGGTATCGTTTTCCTCGACGAAATCGACAAGATCGCCAACCGTGAGAACGGTGCGGGCGCCGGCGTTTCGCGCGAAGGCGTGCAGCGCGACCTGCTTCCACTCGTGGAAGGCACGACGGTTGCGACCAAATACGGTCCGGTCAAAACCGACCACATCCTGTTCATCGCCTCCGGCGCGTTCCACGTCTCCAAGCCTTCGGATCTTCTGCCGGAGCTTCAGGGCCGTCTGCCGATCCGCGTCGAGCTGCGCGCGCTGGAAAAAGACGATTTCCGCCGCATCCTGACGGAAACCGAGGCGAGCCTCATCAAGCAGTATGTGGCGCTGATGGAAACCGAAGGCGTTTCGCTGAACTTCACCGACGACGCCATCGACCGTCTGGCGGCCATTGCCGTCGATCTGAACGCCAGCGTCGAGAACATCGGCGCACGCCGGCTGCAGACGGTGATGGAACGCGTGCTCGACGAGATCTCGTTCAACGCCCCGGATCGTTCGGGAACCGAGCTTTCCATCGACGCGGCCTATGTCGACAAGAATGTCGGCGACCTCGCCAAAAACACGGACCTGTCACGCTTCATCCTCTGAAGCCCCCGCACAGTTCCGAAATCTGCCCATTCCCCGTCCCATGCCCCGCCGGTTCAGAACCGGCGGGGCATGGCGCATAAGAGGGGCGCATAAGAGGCCCGCATATAAGCAAGTGTGACATCTCTGCCGCGGTCGGGGCGTGATGATTGTCGGGCCGCGAATGCCTCTCGACTTGGTCGGTAGCTTTGCCTAATTTGCCGATAATCCAAAAAAGTCAGAACCACGCAGGGGGCGCAAGCAGCGCGACATGGCACCACGGGCACGACTGGTTATAGGCATTTGCCTCGGCTTCTTCTGCGTCGGAACACTTCCCGTTTCCGCGGCCAAACTCGTTCCCGAAGGAAACCGGAACGCCAAACAGCCCCCGGTGCCCGGTGTTTCGGCCAAGCGCACGAAGTCGGCCCAGACCACCTATGAAGCCAAATATGGCAAGGTCTACCAGCTTCTGAAAACCGATGGCGGGCTTGTTTCCAAGATCCGCTCCATTTCATCCCGATACAACATCGATCCCGTTCACATGGTCGGCGCCATCGTCGGTGAGCACACCTACAATGTGGACGCCTATGACCGCCTCCAGACCTATTATGTGAAGGCGGTCTCTTATCTGAAAAGCGATTTCTCCTTCTCCTATGGCGGTGAGACAGTCGGCCAGTTCGTGGAACGGCCCGAATTCGCCGACTGCGAAAAGGAAAAGGGCAGCTACGACGTCTGGTCGTGCCGCGAAGCCGTCTGGGACAAATCGTTCCGCGGCAAATCCGTCGACGGCAAGAAATGGCCGAACGACCGGTTCGGAGCCGTTTTCTTCCAGCCTTTCTATGCAGGCCAGACCTTCGGCATCGGTCAGCTCAATCCGCTGACCGCCCTCAAGATGACCGACACGGTGAACAGGGTTTCCGGCTTCCGCCAGATCAGCCACACCAATCCGCAGGAAGTCTACCAGACGATCATGGACCCGGATAAGTCGCTCGCCTATGTGGCCGCGACGGTGAAGAAGTCCATCGCCGCCTACAGGCAGATTGCCGATTTCGACATTTCGAAGAATCCGGGCATCACCGCCACGCTCTACAATCTCGGCAATCCGGAAGCACGTGCCGCGCGTCTGGCAGCGGAAAACCGCGTCCGCCGGGCCAAAGGCCAGCGGGTCAAGCTTCCGGAAGAGAACTATTATGGCTGGCTGGTGAACGAGAAGCTGGATGAGCTGAAGGCGCTTTTCCAGGATTCCTGAACCATAAGAATCTTATGTCCCGTCCGTCGCCCGGTCGCCGGTGACGGCTTTCAACTGCTTCAGAAGCACCTTGATCTCGCCATCCTTCAGAGAAGCGATATGCGCCGCCAGAAGGTTTGCGAGTTCCGTTGCACAGGGCGAAAGATGCGCCGTGTCCACCACGACGCGCGGGTGTGAAAGCTCGGCGATCCGCTGCAGCTCATCCGCCTCATCCCAGATCACGTTGAAAAAACCGATGATCTTCTGAACCATCGCCCAGTTGGGCGGGCTGGCGCGACCGTGCTCCAGAGAAGAAAGATAGGCCGCGCTGACGCCGATGGCCGCCGCCATTTCCTTCTGGCTCACCCCGCGCTCACGCCGCAGCTCGCGGATTTTCTCGCCAAGCGGGGTCACATGCCGCTCCTGTGCCTGCGCTTCAGGCGGATATAGAACGCGCCGCCGCCGCCATGACGCCGGCTTGCCTCGTCGATCCCGCTCACCAGGCCGGAGAAGGGCGGTGTTGCAAGCCAGCGCGGCAGGGCGCGGCGCAGCACGCCATCACTGCCGAACGATGCGCCCTTGCCGGTAATCACCAGAACATGGCGCATGCCCTCCGCATGGGCGCGGTTCAGGAAGGAGAGAAGCAGGCTGTGCGCTTCCGACTGGGTCAGCCCGTGAAGGTCCACGCGCCCCTCCAGAACAAGCCGGCCACGGGCAATCTTGGTATGGGTGGGCTTGTCGATGGGCCGGGTCGGATGCGCCTTGACCGGAGCGGGCGAAGCCTTGCCGGAACTGCTGGATGTCGCAGCAGGCCGCGACGTGTCCTGCGCCACCAGGCGCGAAAGCTCGGCCATCGTGTCGTCATCGGGCTCTGCCGTTTCTTCAAGAAACTTGCCCTTGAGCGGTTCCGTGGTCCGCGCCACGCGGTTCCACAGAATGCGGTCTTCCATACTCAGACGTTTCGGCGTGTGGCTGGTCATTGCTCAGCCTTCCACAAGCGCTCTGGGAACCAGCGCATAAAAATCCGCTCTGTGGCGGATCACACCGGCGATCTCGCCCGCCGCAGAACCGCTGCCGATGAAGAGATCGGCCCGCGCCTGTCCGGTGATCGCCGAGCCCGTATCCTGCGCGATCATCAGGCGGCGGAATGGCCCGCCATCGACCACATCGAGTTCCGGCGCATTGATGAAGAACGGGGTTCCGAATGTGTGCAACAGCCGGTCGACGGCGATCGAGCGTCCCGGCGTGAGCTGCACCTTGGCGGCTGCCACGGGACCAAGTTCCGGCGCTCCCGCATCGGTTTCGCGGAAAAAGATGAAAGAGCGGTTTTGCCGGAGAATTTCGTCAATTCGCTCCGGATTTTCCGAAAACCAGGCCCGAATGCTCTGCATTGTGACCGTTTCCGGAGAAAGCGCGCCGCGCTCGATGAGCACCTTTCCGGCGCCCGTAAAATAGTGACCCGACTTCGCGGCATAGGTGACGCGCATGACGGATCCATCCTCAAACCGCAGCCTTGCCGCGCCCTGAACATGGATGAAATAGGCATCGACCCTGTTGTCGAGCCAGACGAGTTCCAGACCACGCCCGTCCAGCGCGCCACGGTCGATTGCACCGCGGTCGTGATACTCCACAAGGCCACTGTCCGTTTTCCGGGCAAACGCAAAATAGGGATCGAGCCCGGCGGGGCGGTTCTCATCATCCACATCCACCAGATCGTCGGGACGCCGGTAGAGCGGCACGCAGAAGCGCTCGGTCCTTTCGCGCGAGGCCTCAACCTCCGGCTCGTAATAGCCGGTCACAAAACCGGAACCGCCGTCTTCAGCGCGGATATGGCAGGGAATGAAATGTTCTTCGAAGAATGCCCGGGCCGATGCTTCATCGGCGTCGGGCATGGCCAGTGCCGCTTTGTGAGCGGGAGCGAAGGCGGAAAGCGCGATGCCCAGAGCGCCCGTGCGATAGGGCTTTACGGCAACGCGCCTGGCGGAACGGGCAAATGCACGAAAGGCGGAAAGAACCTTGTCTTCCCGCCAGCCTGGCATGTCGCTGAACGAAACCCTTTCAAGGGATGGCGAAAGCGCCGCAGACTGTGCGGCCATGCACGACGCTCCGCCCGGCAAGGATCAATCCTCGGCTTCGGTGGCGACGAGCTTCCAGTTGGGGTCGCGGGAACGGCTGTCGCGCGCGAAGGTCCACACATCCTTGACTTCGGCCACGGTCTCGGGATCGCCGTCGATCACCTCGCCGGACCCGTCACGGGTGGCGGAAATGAGCTCGCTGACGATGCGCAGCGTGACATGGGCTTCCGAACCCTTCATCTCGGCGGCGACGATATCCATGCTGTCGATGCCGACAAACGAGGATTCGATCTTCTCGTTGCGCTTCTCACGCTCGTCGATTGCAGCGACGAAACCTTCATAAACCTCGCGCGAAAGCAGGTTCTTGAGGGTGCGGCGGTCGCCATCGGCATAGGCCATGACGATCATCTCATAGGCCATCTTCGCGCCTTCGACGAAGCTCTTGGGCGCGAACGAGGCGTCGGCGTCGCGAATGGCGCGCATGCCCTTGTTCAGTTCGCTGCCCGGCTTGGCGGCCTTGTCGATATCGGCATAGGTCAGGTCGGGTTCCGGAGCGCCCTTGCGGCGCGGCAGGGAGACCACGTTTTCGCCGTCGCCGGACTTTTCTTCGCTGGAAGACCTGCGCCCTGCGGTGTAGGGATCAAAAGGCGGACGTTCATTGCCCGTACGCCGGCCGAGCACATTGCGCAGCTGAAAGAAGATCACCACAGCGGCAATCAGAAAGAAAATCGTGCCGAAATCGAAGAATTCCATAACGTCCAGCCAAACGAGCCACTGTGTTCCGCAGCACCTGCCGGCTCAGGCCAGGTGCAGAGGCGACGGCACCCCGTCCTTACCGGAAATCATATAGAACGCAGACCGCCATCATTCAAATTTTCGGTCAGAATACCTATGTTTTCCCCACTGGCCAGCATGGAACGGTCAGAATCCGCTTAAACAGGCAACAAGGCTAACAAGTTCGTGCGATTTTCGATTGTTCCCTTCCTCCTTCTCGCCATCCCGTTGGGCGAGATCGCCATGTTCGTCGTTGTCGGAAGCCAGATCGGCGTGTTCCCCACGCTGGCGCTGGTTCTGATAACAGCCGTGACAGGCTCCATCCTTCTGAGAATTCAGGGGTTTGGCGTCGTTCGCCGCATTCAGGAAACGATGAATGAGGGCGGCGTGCCCGGCCGCGATCTCGTGCATGGCATGATGATCATGGTGGCCGGCGTGCTTCTTCTCACGCCCGGTTTCATCACCGATACGCTCGGTTTCCTCCTGTTTATTCCGGCAATCCGCGACATCGGCTGGAAATTCCTGCGCAGCCGGATCGTCGTCATGGGCGGGGCGGCAGGCGCCGGCGCACAGCGCCAAAACCCCTATCGACGCGACACCGGGCCGCAGACAATTGATCTTTCGGCAGACGATTACAGCGACGAACCGAACGATAATTCGCCCTGGCGCGGACCCGATCGCGACTAAAGCGGACCGTCCCGCGACCCCGCCGCGCCTTGTCATGCGCCAAAGCCCATGCTAGCGAGCAAACAATTATTTTCGGGGAGCCGCGCGGCTGCCAACCACGCTTGAGGAAGAACACGCATGGCCAAGAAACCAGAAGAAAACACTGCAGGCGCGAACGAAGCGGCAAAGGCCGGCAACGGCGCACAGCCCGCACTGAACGTTCTGACCCAGTATGTGAAGGATCTTTCCTTCGAAAGCCCGGGTGCTCCGCAGTCTCTGCGCGGTCGTTCGGAAGCTCCGGCAATCAACATCAACGTCAATGTCAACGCCAACCCGCTTGGCGAGACCGACTATGACGTCGTGCTGACGCTCAACGCCAAGGCAGAAGCCGAAGGCAAGGTGCTGTTCAACGTAGAGCTGGTTTATGGCGGTGTCTTCCGCGTTGCCGGTTTCCCGCAGGAGCACATGCTGCCGGTTCTCTTCATCGAGTGCCCGCGTCTGCTCTTCCCGTTCGCACGTCAGGTCATCGCCGACGCAACCCGCGCCGGTGGCTTCCCGCCGCTGATGATCGACCCGATCGACTTTGCCCGCATGTTCCAGCAGCGCGTTGCCGAGGAACAGGCAAAGGGCCAGGTTCAGGTTTCCTGATCCAGCCAGATTTTCTGAGTTTTTTTCGGGGTGGCGCTTTCGGGCGCCGCCCCGAATCACTTCTGGCGCATCATTTCTGGCGCAGGATTCTTCGATTTTCAGAGAAAGCCGGGATTTTCCGGAAAACTGCCCGACTTCAGGCGCGCAGATTGTGCCAGAGCGATTTCTCGCCGAGCTTTTCGACCAGCGCCTCATGAGCGGCGCGCTCTTCCTCGCTGATGCGCGGGGGAAGGGGAGTCGGTCGCGCCGACAGGGTGACCGAAGCGGCCAGTGCACTTTCGCCCGCATTGTCGCCGCCGCCTGAAATCTCCAGACCAAGAGCGGCCTGCTTGCCGCCGATCAGCTCGATATAGACTTCGGCGAGAAGTTCGGCGTCCAGCAGAGCGCCGTGCTTGGTGCGGCGGCTGTTGTCGATGCCATAGCGACGGCACAGCGCATCGAGCGAATTCGGCCCCATCGGGTGTTTGCGCCGGGCGATGGCCAGCGTATCGACCACAAGCGAGGGCTCCACCGGGGGAACGCCCAGCCGGTCGAATTCGGCATTGATGAAGCCGATATCGAAGTTCGCATTGTGGGCGACCAGCTTTGCGCCGTCGATGAATTCCAGAAATTCTTGCAGAACCGCGCCAAACACCGGCTTGTCGGCGAGATCGGCATCGGAAATTCCGTGAACCGCCTGCGCCTCCGGGTGAACCGAACGGCCCTGCGCATTGATGTAATGATGCAGGAAACGCCCCGTGGGAAAACGATTGTCCAGCTCGACACAGCCGATCTCGATCACCCGATCCAGATTGTTGTCGAGACCCGTGGTTTCCGTATCGAAAACGATTTCGCGCATTCATTCGCTCCAGAGCGCCAGTTCGTGAGCAACATGCGCACCCGATGCGGGTGACGCAAGCATGGCCTTATGGGGATGGTGTTTCGGCTGGGGAAAGTGCTGCGATCACCGATTTCACGGCATCGCGCGCCGCTTCCATCCCATTGCCCGTGTCAATAATGAAGTCGGCGCGCGCGCGCTTTTCCGCATCCGGCACCTGACGGGCAAGGATCGCAGCGAACTTTTCTTCCGTCATGCCGGGACGTGACAGAACCCGGCTGCGCTGCTCTTCAGCCGGCGCGGTGACGACGACAATGCGATCAACACGATCCTCACCGCCCGTTTCGAACAGGAGCGGTATGTCGAGCACGACAATGGGCGTTCCCTTTTGCCTGTTTTCGGCAACGAACGCGTCTGCATCCTGACGC
This sequence comes from Nitratireductor aquimarinus, assembly GCF_017255295.1. Lineage (GTDB taxonomy): Bacteria > Pseudomonadota > Alphaproteobacteria > Rhizobiales > Rhizobiaceae > Nitratireductor > Nitratireductor aquimarinus. The sequence continues at coordinate 319,905 of NZ_JAFKDE010000005.1, read as the reverse complement.
ACCAGTGGATGGATGATCTCTTCCAGCGCCTTGAAGGCTTCGGGTTTCCCCAAAACGGCCCTGGCCAGTCGTTCACGATCCACCGCGCCGTCAACAACGGTTCCGGGGAAACGCGCCTCGATGAGCGGGGCAGCCGTACCCGCATAGAGCCTGTGAACCGCTGCATCGGAATCGTGCACCGGCACGCCTTCTTCCACAAACATGCGGCCGGTTGTGGATTTCCCCATGCCGATGGAGCCGGTGAGGCCGAGAATGACTGTCACACCTGTTCTCCATCGGACAGAACATGCGTGCGCAGGGCCCCGGTGACCTCTGGCCGCATGCCGAACCAGCGCTCGAAACCGGGCACGGCCTGATGCAGCAGCATGCCCAGCCCGTCGACCGGCGTGAGCCCGCGCGCCTCGGCGGCGGCAAGCAGGTCCGTCTTGAGCGGCGCATAGACAATGTCGCTGACGACCGCGCCTTCAGGCATTGGATCGAGCGAAATCTCCAGCGGTGGTTTGCCGGTCATGCCGAGCGCGCTCGTGTTCACCAGAAGATGCGCATCGGACAGAAGTGCCGGAAGCGCGTCCCAGCCATGGGCGCTGACGCCCGTTCCGAAACGCTGCGCCAGCTCCTCGGCCCGCTCAATGGTGCGATTGACCACGCGAATCTTGCGGTAGCCGGCCTTCTGGATGGCGTGGATGATGGCGCGCGCCGCACCGCCTGCACCCAACACCACAGCGGTCTCGCCAGACGTCCAGCCGGGAGCAATGGCGCTCAGATTTGCAGAAAAACCATAGGCGTCCGTGTTTCCGCCGATGAGTTTTCCACTCTCGAACCACAGCGTGTTGACGGCGCCGATCATCTCGGCCGCCTCGTCGCGCTTGTCGACCCCCTGAAAGGCTGCTTCCTTGTGGGGCAGGGTGACGTTGCCACCGGCATATACGGAAGATGACAGGCCAGCGAGAAACGCCGGGAAATCGAGCGGTGCGACATCCAGCTTTTCATAGCTGCCGGCGATGCCGTGCTGATGAAGCCAGTAGCCATGAATGAGCGGCGAGCGGGAATGCGCAATGGGATGCCCGCAGACGAAGGCGTGAATATCAGCCATCGATGGCCCCCAGCGTGCGCAGCTCGGCCAGAAGCGGCAGGAGCGGCAGGCCGACAATCGTGAAGGTGTCGCCTTCGATCTTTTCGAAAAGCTGAATGCCTTCACCTTCGATCTGATAAGCGCCCACGCTGTGCAGGGCGTTTTCGCCCACACTGGAAAGATGACGCCCGATGAAAGCGGGATCGAGATCGCGCATGGTGAGGCGCGCAATGCCCACATGCCGCCAGATCACCTCGCCATCGCGCGCGATGACGACGGCGCTGTTGAGCTGATGGGTGCGGCCCGAAAGTTTCAGAAGATGCCGGCGCGCGCCTTCCATGTCTGCCGGCTTGTGGAAGACTTCATCACCGAGCGACAGGGTCTGGTCCGCACCGATGACAAGCGCGCCGGGGGAGCGCTCGGAAACGTCCACGGCCTTGGCTTCGGCAAGCACCTGGGCGACGGTTTCAGGATCCGCGCCGCTTCCTTCCAGCGTGTATTCCACAGCGCGCTCGTCGATCTCGGACCGTTCGACGCGAAACGTGACGCCGGCATCGCGCAGCATTTTCTGACGAAAGGCGCTTCCCGACGCCAGGATGATGGCGGGCTTGTCTGTCATGGTGTCACCCTCTGTTTTCTCGTGACTTCGCATACAATGCGAGAATGGCGGCTGCGGTTTCTTCAATGGACCGGCGCGAAACGTCGATCACCGGCCAGCCATGCCGGCTGCAAAGCTGGCGCGCATAGGCAATCTCGCGCGAGATTGTTGCGCGATCCGTATAGGGATTGAAGGCTGTTTCATCCACAGAGCCCAGAATGCGGTTCTGGCGGATCTGTGAAATGCGCTCGGCGGAAGCAACGAGGCCCACGATCAGCGGCCGCCTGGCCTCTGCCAGCGCTTCGGGAAGCTTCATGTCCAGAACGATTGGAACATTGGCGGTCTTCACACCGCGGTTCGCCAGATAGATGCTGGTGGGCGTCTTGGATGTGCGGGAGATACCCACAAGCACAACGTCCGCATCTTCAATGTTCAGCGGAAGCTGCCCGTCATCATGCTCCATGGTGAAATTGAGCGCTTCGATGCGGTGGAAATACTGCGCATCCAGCACATGCTGCGCGCCCATGCGCCGTCCGGCGGGTGTTCCCAGATAGGACTGGAAAACCATCAGCACCGGTTCGAGCACGGAAACGCAGGGCAGGCCGAGCGCGGCACAGCTTTCATCCACCTGCCGGGCGAGTTTCTGATCCACCACTGTGTAGAGAACAATGCCCGGCTCGCGCTCCACTTCATCGAGCACGCGGGCCAGCTGCTTCTCATTTCGAATCAGCGGGTAGATGTGCTCGATCGCCCGCGCATCCTTGTATTGCGCGGCTGCGGCGCGTCCAGCGGCCAGAAGAGTCTCTCCGGTCGCATCAGAAATCATGTGAAGATGGAAGAAGCGCTGCGGCTGTTGCACGGTTTTCTGCCCCGCCATGTGGATGATTGTTGATAACGCGGGCTCAAAAAAATGGCGAGGCCGCGCCTCTGGATAAGTCCATAGAGTCTTCCACAGATCAGCCCGGTGTGAATTGTGATGCGCCCATGTGGAGAACAATCGACAATCCCCGAACCTTCCTTCATTGTCCACCACACGCGGGAAAACGAAATTGGCTCAGCCTATTGAATCTGCGTGCTGAATCCGCATTATCCCCGTTCTTCTGAAGATGTGCATTGCCATGGGGCGCGGCAATAAGACCGAAGGGGCGATGCGCGAAACCGTGGACAGATTTGAATCCACATTACAAACAGAGTCTAAGAATCAGAAGAATCTTCAGATCTGTAATTATCTTTTGAATCCTGACTGTGGAGCATCCTGATGGGGCAGCGAAAAATCCTCGACGTGCTTAGAGGCGAGACGGTGTTTCCGCCTCCCGTATGGATGATGCGCCAGGCAGGGCGATATCTGCCGGAATACCGGGAAACCCGGAAACACGCCGGTGGGTTCCTGGATCTCTGCTACAATCCCGATCTGGCCGTGGAAGTGACGCTACAGCCGATCCGGCGTTTCAACTTCGACGCTTCGATCCTGTTTTCCGACATTCTCGTCGTGCCTCATGCCCTCGGACGCGATCTGCGCTTCGAGGAAGGGCGCGGTCCGCTCCTGACGCCAATCGACGCCGGCGGCATCGCCAGGCTGGAAACCGACGGTTTTCATGATCATCTGGCGCCGGTCTACGAGACGGTGCGGCGGCTTCGGAAAGAACTTCCAGACGAAACGACGCTGCTCGGCTTCTGTGGCGCGCCTTGGACTGTGGCGACTTACATGATCGCCGGGCATGGAACGCCGGACCAGGCGCCGGCCCGCATGTTCGCTCTGGAACAGCCGGAGGCCTTCTCCGCGCTGATCGACTGTCTTGCGGACTGTTCGGCCGAATATCTGATCCGCCAGATCGATGCGGGCGCGGATGCGGTTCAGATCTTCGATTCCTGGGCCGGTGTTCTCGATGAGCTCTCTTTCGAGCGCTGGTGCGTGAAGCCGATGGCCCGGATCGTGGCGAAAGTGCGTGAAAAGCACCCCGATGTGCCGATCATCGGCTTTCCCAAGGGCGCGGGCGCGCATTATGCGGGCTATCGCCGGGAGACGGGCGTGACGGCGCTGGGTCTCGACTGGACCGTTCCATTGGGCACAGCGCGCCGTCTGCAGGCCGAGGGAGCCGTTCAGGGCAATCTGGACCCCCTGAGGCTGATTGCGGGCGGAGAGGCGCTCCACGAGGGCGTGGCGGCCATTCTGGACGCCCTGAGACATGGACCCTTCATCTTCAACCTCGGCCACGGCATCACGCCCAAGACGCCGGTTGAGCATGTGGAAGCCATGCTGAAACAGATCAGGGAGGCCGAGTGATGGCTGCGAGTGACACGGGCGGCAAGAAAGCTGCGGGCAGGGCCTTCACGGCGCTGGCGATTTTCATCGGCCTGACGGCGCTTTTGTTTTTCTACAATCCGTCCGGTTTCTATCTCTGGGCGAAGGCCATCCATGTGATCGCCGTGATTGCCTGGATGGCAGGCATGCTCTACCTGCCGCGCCTGTTCGTCTATCACGCGGATGCAGAGCCGGGTTCGGAGAAATCCGAGACATTCAAGGTGATGGAGCAGCGTCTGTTACGGCTGATCATCAACCCGGCCATGATTGTGACCTGGGTTTTCGGCCTGTGGCTGGCCTGGGACGGTTTCGGCTTTTCGGGCGGCTGGCTGCACGCAAAGATCGCGCTTGTTATCGCCATGTCGGGCGTGCACGGCTATTTCTCGGCCTCCGTTCGCCGCTTTGCGGCCGATCAGAACACCAAGCCCGCCCGTCATTGGCGTATAATGAACGAAGCGCCGACGCTTCTGATGATCGTTATTGTCGTGCTTGTTATCGTCAAACCCTTCTGATACGGGTTTGACAGACTGCCTTTGATGCGGAACCGGCGATGCCGTCTTGCCCTTTGAACAAGACGGCGCTAAGAGTCGGTTCCTTCCTTTTTGTCCGGTTCCACGCACATCTTCCGTTCCGAGTGAAACCGGCTGGCTTCAAATACGCCTACCCCCATCTTTTTGTTTGCCTTTCCAGAGTCCGCACATGCAGGAAATGAAACTCCAAGAGCTGAAAAGCAAATCGCCGACCGATCTCATTGCGTTCGCAGAATCGCTTGAGGTCGAGAACGCCAGCATCATGCGCAAGCAGGAGCTGATGTTCGCGATTTTGAAGAAGCTCTCCACGCAGGATATCGAGATCATCGGCGAAGGCGTCGTGGAAGTGTTGCAGGATGGCTTCGGCTTCCTCCGCTCCGCAACCGCCAACTATCTGCCGGGTCCGGACGATATCTACATCTCCCCCTCCCAGATCCGCCGCTTCTCGCTGAAGACGGGCGATACGGTCGAGGGTCCGATCCGCAGCCCCAAGGAAGGCGAACGCTATTTCGCCCTTCTCAAGGTCAACACGATCAATTTTGAGGATCCGGAGAAGATCCGCCACAAGATCCACTTCGATAACCTGACACCGCTCTATCCCGATGAGCGGCTGAACATGGAAATCGAGGACCCGACGAAGAAAGACCTGTCGGCGCGCGTGATCGACCTGGTGGCGCCGCTCGGCAAGGGCCAGCGTGGCCTGATCGTCGCGCCGCCGCGCACGGGTAAGACGGTTCTTCTGCAGAACATCGCCCATTCGATCACCTCGAATCACCCGGAATGCTTCCTGATCGTTCTTCTGATCGACGAACGTCCGGAAGAAGTGACCGACATGCAGCGCTCGGTGAATGGCGAGGTTATTTCCTCGACCTTCGACGAGCCGGCCTCGCGCCACGTGCAGGTTGCCGAAATGGTCATCGAGAAGGCGAAGCGCCTGGTCGAGCATGGCCGCGACGTGGTCATTCTGCTCGATTCGATCACCCGTCTTGGCCGCGCCTACAACACGGTCGTGCCGTCTTCCGGCAAGGTTCTGACCGGTGGTGTGGACGCCAACGCCCTGCAGCGCCCCAAGCGCTTCTTCGGCGCGGCGCGCAACATCGAAGAGGGCGGTTCGCTGACGATCATCGCCACGGCGCTCATCGATACGGGCAGCCGCATGGACGAAGTGATCTTTGAAGAGTTCAAGGGCACGGGCAACTCGGAAATCGTTCTGGACCGCAAGGTTGCCGACAAGCGCATCTTCCCGGCCATCGATATTCTCAAGTCCGGTACGCGTAAGGAAGACCTCCTCATCGCGCGTCAGGATCTCCAGAAGATCTTCGTTCTGCGCCGCATCCTGGCTCCGATGGGCACCACGGACGCGATTGAGTTCCTGAACGACAAGCTCAAGCAGACCAAGACCAATTCGGAATTCTTCGATTCGATGAACACCTGATGGTGGTTTGACGAAATCTGCCGTTCTGGCAGCAATGAAAAGGCGGCGTCACCGGAAACCGTGACGCCGCCTTAATCTTTTGTTCAGCATAAAATCCTGCTCAGTGCCTTCTGCGCAACGCCTCTTCCAGTGCATTGGCGGTGTCGAATGGGGGCAGGCAGGTCTGGCCGACGCACAGATAGGCCGCTTTCCGTTTCGGATCGACGGTGACGCCGCCGGGCAGTTCCATCGCTTCTTTCGCTCCAGAAAGAACGATGTCGAAACGGCGTGGATCCAGATGTCGATTCGCTACCGGAACAAAAACCCGTTCTGCATCGGGTTCGACCATGACCAGCTTCATGGGTTCTTCCGCCAGAGCCGCAGCATAGACAGTGCCCGCCTGGCCATAGGTCTGGCTCGCAGCGCGCCCGAGAGCCTTTTCAACGACATGGGCCAGATGGGCGCCGAGAGCGCCGTTGTGGAGCACGGAGAGGGCAAGGAGCGCTTCTATGCACTGGCTGGTGGCCGACGGGATGGCCTCATCCACATCACCGCGAATGCGCATGGGTACGTCTCCGGCGTCTGAAGCGGACAGAAAATAGCCTGACGCATCAGCATCCGCGTGCCATTCGTCCAACACGGTGCGCCAGGCATCTGCCTGTGCGAGCAGTGTTGCATCGCCTGTCGCCTGATAAAGCGCCGCTGCAGCGGAAATCATGCAGGCATAATCGCTGGTGAGCCCGGGAAAGACCCGGTTCCCGGCGCGGATGCTGTGGGGCAGGCGGCCGTGATCCATCGATTCGCATACGAAACGAAAAGCCGTTTGCGCAGCTTCAATCCAGTCCCGGCGCTCAAGGGTGCGACCGGCTTCGGCGAGAGCTGTGATCGTGAGGCCGTTCCAGTCGACCAGAATCTTGTCGTCACGCCCCGGTTGGGCACGGGAGTTGCGGGCTTCAAGCAGTCTGTCGAGCATGTCGCGCAGCGCAGTTTCGGTCTCACGCCCCTGAGACTCCGGCGTCGAACGACGATGCAGGAGCGGCGCGCCCTCCCAGCCTTCCGGTTGAGCGACCGAGAAGACTTCCAGAAAGCGATTTGCGTCCGCACCCAGGACGGAACTGAGCTCTTCTTCCGTCCAGAGATAGGTTTGCCCCTCAACGCCTTCAGTATCCGCGTCCAGACTGGAGATGAACGCGCCATTCACGTCCCGCATCTCACGGAGCAGCCAGCCGACGGTTTCTTCGATTCGATACCGAAACAATTCATTCTGGGTTTCACCATACGCCCAGCACAGCATGCGGAGGAGCTGTGCGTTGTCGTAGAGCATTTTCTCGAAATGCGGGACAATCCACTGATCGTCTGTCGCATAACGCGCGAGGCCACCGCCTACATGATCGTAAATGCCGCCCGAAAGCATGGATTTGAGGCTGAACAGCACCGCTTCTTTAGAAGAAACATCGCCGGATTGAAGCGCATGAAGCCAGAGTATGCGCATGAACGGGACATTGGGGAATTTTGGGGCACCGCGAAGGCCGCCCAGTTCCATGTCGATCATGCGCAGAATTTTCGGCGCAAGATCATCCAGCAGCGCAGAAGGGGAGGCGGAGCGACCGGAAGTGGGGGAGAGCCGACTCTCGACATGCGACTTCAACGCCGTGGCACTCTTCAGGAGGTCGGTGCGCTTGTTCTTCCAGGCTGCATTGACCGCTTCCAGAACCTGCGGGAAGCCTGGGCGGCCGTAGCGCTGTTCAGGTGGAAAGTAGGTGCCGCCCCAGAACGGGTTTCCGTCCGAATCGAGAAACATGGTCAGCGGCCAGCCGCCTTGCTCGCCGGTCGCAGACAGGGCCGCCATATAGATCTGATCGATCTCCGGCCGCTCTTCCCGATCCACCTTGATATTGACGAAGTGCCGGTTCATGGCCTCCGCAACTTTAGAATTCTCGAATGACTCATGAGCCATCACGTGACACCAATGGCACGCGGCGTATCCAACGGAGAGAAGAATTGGACGGTCCGTCTCCCGGGCTTCCTGCAGGGCCGCCGCAGACCAGGGGCGCCAATGGACCGGATTATCCTTGTGCTGCAAGAGATAGGGGCTGGTTTCGTTGGAAAGCAGATTTTTTGCTGGCAGAGCCATCAGGATTCCTTGCACATCGGATCGTTATGGAAAATATCTACCGGCACGGTAGGGCGCTTTGGACGTAAGGGCAATTCAGATGCGGGCAACGATATTCGCACTTTCCAGCGGTGGACTGCCATCGGGGGTCGCCGTGGTGCGCCTTTCCGGCGAAGGCACCCGTCAGGCCCTTGAGGAAATGGCGGGTGCCTTGCCTGTAGCGCGACAGGTTGCGTTGCGCGGGATTCACAATCGCGACGGCGTGCTTCTCGATCGGGGGCTTGTTCTCTTCTTTCCGGCTCCGCACAGTTTCACAGGTGAGGATTGTGCGGAGCTGCATCTGCATGGTGGACGCGCCGTGGTTCAGGCAGTGCTTGACGCGCTGGCCGGCTTTGCAGGGTTCCGTCTGGCAGAAGCCGGAGAGTTTACCCGACGCGCCTTCTTGAACGGAAAATTCGACCTCACGGAAGCAGAAGCGCTGTCCGACCTGATTGCCGCAGAAACAGAAGCGCAGCGCCGCTTTGCGTTGGCCAATGCGGAGACACGGCATCGCGCACTCTACGATGGCTGGCGCAGGACACTTATTCAGGCCCGCGCCATGATCGAGGCGGAGCTTGATTTCTCGGATGAGGAAGACGTTCCGGGTTCGGTTGCGGAGCAGGTCTGGAATGATGTCACTGCGCTGCACCGATCCTTGCGGACACATGCCGCCGGATATCGGAATGCCGAGATCATCAGAGAGGGATACCGCGTCGTGATTCTCGGTGCGCCCAATGCCGGAAAATCCAGCCTTCTCAATGCGCTTGCCCAACGCGATATCGCCATCGTGACGGATGAGCCAGGAACCACGCGCGATGCGCTGGAGACCGCACTCGACATTGACGGTGCGAAAGTGATCCTGACGGATACGGCTGGCATTCGGGAGAACCCCGGCCGCGTTGAAGCACTCGGGATCGAACGCGCGATCAGCAGAGCGAAAGACGCGGATCTGATCCTTGTTCTCGAAGACATGTCTGCTGAAGACACTGTGGAAGCACCGGCCGATGCACCTTCTCTACGGGTCGGAAACAAGGCTGATCTTCCGGCCAAAGATCGAAATCAGCGGGACTACGACTTTGAGATCTCGGTCAAATCCGGTGAAGGGATCGATGCTCTTCTGGCAGAACTACGTCAGCGGGTGGGGGATGCGACCCGGAATGCGACGGAGGTGCTGCCGTTCAGGCAGCGTCACGTACAGCTGATCGAAGAAGCCGCACGTCATGCTCAGACAGCAATTGCGTCCGAGGACACACCACTCGAACTGCGCGCGGAAGAGCTGCGACTTTCTGCAGATGCGCTGGGACGCATCTCTGGAAGCATTGACGTCGAGGACCTTCTCGACACGATCTTCTCGCAGTTCTGTATTGGCAAATGACTCACGTGAAACACACACCTTGAATCGGTGACCCACGTGAAACAGTGTTGATTGATTTTGCGATGACTCACGTGAAACACGGGATAGGAGATTGAACAGTCTTGACTCATTGTTTCACGTGAAACCCGTCGAACTCAAATCTCTTGACTGATGGGTTGGAAAAGGACATGTCATCCAACGTCCCAATGCCAATGTCCTTAAATCCAGCCAGCTTTCTTCTCTGGTCGAGACGTTTGCGCAGCGCAGATGGATATGAATAATGACGAATGAAACCTTTGATGTGATTGTGATCGGTGGCGGGCACGCCGGCGCTGAAGCGGCATCCGCCTCTGCGCGCAGCGGTGCAAAGACCGCGTTGGTTACACTTCGCTTCGACACCATCGGCGCGATGTCCTGCAACCCGGCAATCGGTGGGCTTGGCAAGGGGCACCTTGTTCGGGAAGTCGATGCGCTGGACGGCATTATGGGACGTGCGGCAGACGCCGCCGGCATTCAGTTTCGTTTACTCAATCGCCGCAAGGGCCCAGCAGTTCGCGGCCCGCGTACACAGGCAGATCGCAAGCTCTATCGGGCTGCGGTGCAGGAGGCGATCCGTTCTCAAGAGCATCTCGAAGTGATCGAAGGCGAGGCGCTGGAACTGGTCATCGATGCGGGGCGGGTCACGGGTGTCGTTGTGTCCGGAGAGCGTCATCTCAACTGTGGCTCTGTCGTGTTGACCACTGGCACGTTTCTACGCGGCCTCATCCACATCGGTGAAAAGACGATACCGGCCGGGCGCATGAATGAGCAGGCTGCCGAGCGTCTTTCGCTTTCCATGGAAGCAGCTGGCTTCCGGCTTGGGCGATTGAAGACGGGGACCCCGCCCAGGCTGGACGGTCGTACGATTGACTGGGCATCGCTAGACATGCAGCCAGCGGACGACGATCCGACACCATTCTCCCTGCTGACAGACAGGATTGTGAATCGGCAGATAGAGTGCGGCATCACGCGAACGACACCGGAAACCCATCAGGTGATCCGGGACAATCTGCATCGCTCGGCCATGTACTCCGGCGCGATTGACGGAATCGGACCGCGCTATTGTCCGTCCATTGAAGACAAGATCGTCAAGTTTGGCGACAGGGAAGGGCATCAGATATTCCTGGAGCCGGAAGGTCTCGATGACCACACGGTTTATCCGAACGGTATTTCGACTTCGCTGCCTGAAGATGCGCAGGTCGCGCTTCTCAAGACCATTCCCGGCTTGGCTGAGACCGTGGTGCTTCAGCCGGGATATGCGATTGAATATGACCATGTGGATCCGCGAGATCTCGAACCGACACTTGAGACCCGGCGGGTGAAGGGGCTGTTCCTGGCGGGACAGATCAACGGCACGACCGGTTATGAAGAGGCTGCAGCTCAAGGCATTCTTGCCGGCATCAATGCAGCGCGGTCGGCGTCCGGCACCGGCATGATCACCCTCGGCCGGGCGGATGCCTATATCGGCGTGATGATCGACGATCTGGTGACGCGCGGTGTGAGTGAACCCTATCGCATGTTCACCTCGCGCGCAGAATATCGCCTGTCGCTGCGGGCAGACAATGCGGATATGCGCCTGACGCCTCTGGCCACGGAACTGGGCATTGCGTCGTCAGAGAGACGGAAGCGCTTCAGCGAGATGCAGACGGCGCTGGACGATGCGCGAGCGCTGATCAAGAGCCGTGACCTGAGCCCCAATGAAGCCGAGCGTCATGGCATAGCGCTGAACAAGGACGGTGTCCGGCGCTCCGCCTACGATCTCTTGTCCTATCCAAATATCGATATGAGCCGACTTACTACCATCTGGAATGACTTCTCCTCTATCCCTCCGAAGCTCGCGGAGCTCGTCGAGACGGAGGCGCGATACGCCGTCTATCTTGAACGGCAGGGAAGTGACGCCGCTATGCTGCGGCGAGAAGAAGCGCGGCTCATACCGGATGATATGACGTTCGATACGATTGTGGGATTGTCCAATGAGCTCAAGCAGAAGCTTGCGGCCCGGCGGCCGCGGAGCATTGCAGACGCCCAGCGGATCGATGGGATGACACCGGCAGCTCTGGCACTGATCATCGCCACGCTGCGCCAGTTTGAGACCGAGCGGGGCGCTGCATAATGGCGACATCGCATTTCGATCAGCTTGTGGAAATCGCTGGTCCAGTTTCACGTGAAACATTTGATCGTCTGGTTGCGTTTGAGGAAGTTTTCCGACGCTGGTCGAGACGAATCAATCTGGCCGCCCCTTCGACTCTGGAGACCTTGTGGGAGCGTCATATCCTGGATAGCGCGCAGCTTCTGCGGCTCGCACCGGATGCCCGGAAATGGCTCGATGTCGGATCGGGCGGTGGTTTTCCCGGCGCGGTTATGGCGATTTTGCTCGCTGAAAAGCCAGGTGCAGAGGTGCATCTGGTTGAAAGCAACCGCAAGAAAGCAGCCTTTCTTGTCTCGTCGCTCAACGAGGTCGGGGTTCGGCCAAAGGTTCATGCAAAGCGAATCGAGGACTGCTACAGCCTCATCGAGGCCCCGGAGATCGTTACGGCACGGGCTTTGGCTCCGCTTTCGCTGCTTCTCGAGCTGACAGAGCCCTGGTTGAGCCAGGGTGCGCGTGCGCTCTTTCACAAAGGCCGGGATTACCGGAGGGAAGTGGAAGAAAGCGGTAACGCGTGGCGGTTCGATCTGGTAGAACACAAAGACAAGGTCGATGCGGCAGCCATCATTCTCGAAGTGAAGAATCCTGTTCGGCTTTAGCCGGGGTCGTCGCGGAACCTTTCAGTCGAGTCTATTCGAGGTAGCAGCAGCGATGAATAGCGGTACGCGAATCATCACAGTCGCAAACCAGAAGGGCGGGGTTGGCAAGACAACCACAGCCATAAATTTGGCAACCGCGCTTGCCGCGATTGGCGAAAACGTTCTGGTCGTCGATCTTGATCCGCAGGGCAATGCCAGCACCGGGCTGGGCATTGACCGTCAGAAGCGTCTCGTTTCGTCCTATGATGTGTTGACCGGTGGGGCAGGCATCATGGAAGCGGCTATGGAAACCGCTGTTCCCGGTCTCTCGATCGTGGCTTCGACGCTCGATCTTCTGGGCATTGAAATGGAAATTTCGAGCGCGCCTGACCGTGTTCTGAAGCTGCGTAACGCATTGAATCAGGACGGAATTCCTTATTCCTACGTTCTGGTGGATTGCCCGCCATCCCTGAACCTTCTGACGCTGAATGCGATGGCGGCAGCCGATTCCATTCTGGTTCCGCTGCAGTGCGAGTTCTTCGCGCTGGAGGGTCTGAGCCAGCTTCTTGAGACGGTTGAGCAGGTGCGTGCCTCGATCAATCCGCATCTCGGCATTCAGGGCATTGTCCTGACCATGTTCGACCAGCGCAACAATCTCGCCAACCAGGTGGTGGCGGATGTGCGGGCGCATATGGGCGAGACCGTCTACGACACGGTTATTCCGCGCAATGTGCGTGTTTCCGAGGCGCCGTCCTATGGGAAGCCTGCGTTGCTCTACGATCTGAAATGCAGCGGTAGCCAGGCTTATCTACAGCTGGCTTCTGAAGTGATCCGTCGTGAACGGCGGTTGCAGGCTGCCTGAGTTCGATTTCATCGGACGGGCGGTTAAATGAGTTTTGTGGCTGATGGTGTTTTGACATGAACGAAGATCCTTCACGCAAGCGTCTGGGGCGCGGTCTGGCCGCTCTGATCGGGGAGATGGACAAGCCGGATACCGAGCAGAAGGAAGCGGTGCGCGCGGATCGCTCCGTGCCAATCGAGTTCATTTCGCCAAACCCGCGCAACCCCCGCCGGCTCTTTGCCGAGGGTGATCTGGGTGATCTCGCCCAGTCGATCCGTGAGCATGGCATCGTGCAGCCTGTGGTGGTTCGTTCCGGCGATGCGCCGGGCCGGTTTGAGATCATTGCGGGTGAACGCCGCTGGCGCGCCGCACAGCGGGCAGGTCTGACCGAGGTTCCGGTCATCCTGCGCGAGGTGGATGACAAGGCCGCGCTAGAGCTGGCCATCATCGAGAACGTGCAGCGCGCGGACCTGAACGCGATCGAAGAAGCGCGCGGCTATCAGCAGCTGATCGATGAGCACAGCTATACGCAGGCGGATCTCGGCCAGGTGATCGGCAAGAGCCGCAGCCATGTGGCGAACACGCTTCGTCTGCTCAAACTGCCGGAAGCCGTGGCGGCTCTCATTGTCGATGGATCGCTGTCCGCTGGCCATGCGCGTACGCTGGTAACGGCGCAGGACCCGGTTGCGCTTGCTCTGCGTATCATCGAGGACGGGCTTTCCGTCCGCCAGGCAGAGGCTCTGGCCGCAGCGCCGGCGGAAGAAGGCAAGGCCGAGCGTGAGCCGAAGAAGGAAAAGGACGCGGACACGCTGGCCCTCCAGAAGCTTCTGAGCGATCAGACAGGGCTCAAGGTCGTGATCAATCACAAGCAGCGTGGCGGCGAAATGCGCATTGCCTATCGCTCGCTGGAACAGCTCGACGAGCTTTGCCGTCTCCTGAAGCAGTAGCCAAGGGCCTGTTTGCAGAACTGGATTGCCGTGCGTCCATGAGGACGCACGAGGGCTGATCCGCGCTATTGATGAGCATCGGCATGACCCGAGACCGGGATCCGGTTGCCGGTCTTCTGCTCTGGAAATACCAATGATTTGAGTGATATGCGGCCGGTTAGCGCCGGCCGCGCGCGCCTTCGACCGTGAGGGCGAGAAGGGCCTGTCGCGCCAGAGGAACGGCAAGGGCTGGCTTTTGCCGTGTGCGCAGGATGGCTGCCTGCAGGCGGTCGGCGGCGTTCTTCAACGCGGTGCTGTTCCAGCGGCCAAGCGCTGTCTCCACCGTCTTGCGACGCGAGAAGAAGACCGGCGGTCTTGCGCCGGCAACGGCGGAACTGGCCGAGACGCCCTGGCTGTCCATTGCCTGACGCATGATCTGCAGGGCGTGCACCTGCCGCAATGTGGCGGAGAGCACGAGGAAGGGCGGGTTTCCAGCGGCAACAAAGCGCCGGAAGGCGCTGTCGAATGCCTGAAAACGCCCGGAAATGATCGCATCAACCGCTTCATCCGTACTCAGTCCGGCCACGTCGCCGATGAGTGAGCGTATGTCTTCCGGCGTGACTTCCGTTGCCCCCTTGCAGTAAAGCGCAAGCTTCTCCAGTTCACCACGGGTGGCGAGCCGGTCTCCGCCGAGATTGGCTTTGAGGAGCTGGCGCGCTTCAAGAGAGATTTTCAGCCCCGCCGCGCCGAGCGCTTCATCAATGACGGCGTCGACGCCGCGCCCATCGTCTGCATAGCAGGGAAGGGCCATTGCACTTGCGCCGCGTTCGGCAGCCGAGCGCAGCGACGAGCCTTTTTTAAGGTCGCCGGCCTCGATCAGGATGGTGCAATCGGTCGGGGGATTGCTGTTCAGCGCGGTGACGTCGGCCACAAATGCCTTGTGATTGCCTGCGCCCTTCACCCAGATCAGGCGTTGATCGGAGAACATGGGAACCGTCTGCGCCTCATCGGCAAGCCGGCCCGGCTGCTGCTCCACTTCGCTGGCTTCAAGGCGCACGACAGTGAAGGGATCGTCCAGCGGCAATCCCGTTCCGGTCGCATAACGCTTCGCCCGTTCGCTGACCAGGCCGCGATCGGGCCCGTAGATCAGGACGATACGGTAGGTCTGCTCGGGACGAGCAAGCCAGCGGTCGACTTCATGCGCTTTCTTCTGTGCCATGTCGGCTGAATATCACAGCAAGGCCGGCCGGGCACCCAGAGAAAGTTGAAAGACGCAGATTGCTCACCGTCCAGTTTGTGTGTGCCGCGCGGAGAAGCCTGGCAGTGCTGGTTGAAGAGATAACCGACGGAGAATTCCAGTATGGGTGGCGTGTCGCGAACCGGATCTGCGAAGGGGCAGGGCGTGTTTCCCGACCCAATTCAGATGCATGTTTCATGTGAAACCATGCTCGGCTGAAGCAGGCTTTTCCGAAGAGGCTGATTTCGGGCCTTGATCGTCTTTCTGACTGCGAATCAGCTTTGAAGATGCGTGTCATCACATGCATTTGTGCTTTTGATGCAAGACGCTCGCCCATTTCAAGGGTTTCGTCGGCCTCAAGATATTTGCAAATGCATTCTTTTTGGTCTAGGTCAGAAGAGAGCACAGGGAGGATGTCTGTGCTCTTACATATCTCTGGGAGGAGAAACATGAGCAAGTCCGTCATTGGTGAGCTTGCGAGCCAATTGCTTTCCGGCGAGGTGGAGGTCGTTGACCTGGCCGCCGTACTTGGCCCGAAAACCCCGCTTCTGAAGCTTCCGCCAGAGCTTGCGGTCGATACGCCCAAAATCGAGATCCACAAGATCTCGGCCTATGATGACAATGGCCCCTGGTGGGCATGGAACTGGCTGAAACTCGGTGAGCATTCGGGCACGCATTTTGATGCGCCGACCCACTGGATCACCGGGCGGGACCATCCCAATGCAACAACGGACACGATTGAACCGCAGAATTTTGTTGCGCCGGTCAATGTCATCGACTGTTCCGCCGAGGCCGCGGAGAACAATGATTTCCTGCTGACGGTGGATCACATCAAGGCATGGGAAGCCGAGCACGGCGACATTCGCCCCGGTGAGTGGGTGGTGCTGCGCAGCGACTGGTACAAGCGCAACGGCTCGGAAGAGGCGTTTCTCAATGCGGACGAGACTGGCCCGCATTCGCCGGGCCCGACTGCAGAAGCCATCGAATATCTTCTTGAGAAGGGGATTGTTGGCTGGGGCAGCGAGACCATCGGAACCGATGCCGGGCAGGCCGGTGGCATGGAGCCGCCATTTCCCGCGCACAATCTGCTTCACAAGGCAAACCGCTATGGGCTGGCCAGCCTTGCCAATCTCGACAGGCTTCCGCCCAAGGGGGCGATCCTGATCGCCGCGCCGCTCAAGATCGAGCAGGGCACCGGCAGCCCGTGCCGTGTTCTGGCGCTGGTCTCCAGGAACTGAGCCGGAGCTTCCGATGACCGGACCCGAAACACACTTCCATGGCAGCGTCGTAAAGGCGCTTCACGCGACCGTATATCCGTGCGGTCGCGCCTCGGTGTCGCGCCGCCATTCCAGGGCGCGCTGCCATGTGACGGGTGATAAGGCTGGAAAGCCGAAGGGTCCGACCAACGGGGAATGGACAGACGCGCAGCGCGAGGCCTATGCAGGC
Source organism: Nitratireductor aquimarinus (assembly GCF_017255295.1). Classification (GTDB taxonomy): domain Bacteria; phylum Pseudomonadota; class Alphaproteobacteria; order Rhizobiales; family Rhizobiaceae; genus Nitratireductor; species Nitratireductor aquimarinus. The sequence continues at coordinate 303,270 of NZ_JAFKDE010000005.1, read as the reverse complement.
CGCGTTGAAGCAATTTCGAACCGGCATATCGGCAGTTCATCAAACACGATCATCGACCACGGCGCATCTGTGCCGGCAGACCTCGAAGCGATGGGCTCTTTTGCAGCCCGTGCTGCGTCCTCTCGGTGGCGTGGGCTTCTCAGGTCTGGTCGTGATCGGCGGATATCCATTGGCGGGTCCATCCGGCAGGGTGCGGGGCTGAGCGGAAAGCCGGCTGGCGGTTCGGAGCATCTGTTGGCGGAGAAGCTCTGATGGACGAACGGCAGGACGGCAAGACCCCGAGGATCGCAACGCTGGGCCAGATGGGGCTTCAGCACTTTGCACCCTATCTGATGAACCGGATCATGGGGCGTTACAACGCGACGCTGCGCCATGATTTACGGGAGCAGGGGCTGACCGTTCCGCAGGCGCGCGCACTGGCGGTTCTGATGGTTGGCGACGGGATGTCGATCAACGAATTGTCGGTCTACACCGTCATCGAACAGTCGACCATGAGCCGGACGCTCGACGCGCTTGAAACGCAGGGGCTGGTGCGGCGCGAAGCCTGTCAGGATGACAGCCGCACGCGACACATCTTTCTGACCGACAAGGGGCGTGAGGAGTTCAACCGTGCATGGCCGGCCATGCACGACGCCTTTGCCGAGATGTTCAATGACATCGACGAGGCGGAGTATTCCGCCTTCATCGCCACGCTTCAGAAAATACTGGGCAACATCCGACAACACGATTTCTAGCAGATTGCGCTTGAGGGCGATCAGCCCCGGCGCATGAGACGGGAGAATGCACCATGGCAGAACGTTCGTTCGTGAAGGAGGTTCAGAAGCTTCGCCTCGGGGCCGGTGAGACCTTTCACGGCGAGGGCATTCTGGCCATCACCAAGGCGCTCCTGCAGTGTGGCGTGGGTTATGTCGGTGGCTATCAGGGCGCGCCGATCAGCCATTTGATGGACGTGCTTGCCGACGCGCAGGACATTCTGGGCGAGCTTGGCGTGCACTTCGAGGCAAGCGCCTCCGAGGCGACGGCGACCGCCATGCTCGCCGCTTCGGTTCACTATCCCATTCGCGGCGCATGCACCTTCAAATCGTCGGTCGGCCTGAACGTCGCCTCCGATGCGCTCGCCAACCTCGCCTCCGGCGGCGTGACGGGTGGGGCGCTGATCATCGTGGGTGAGGATTATGGCGAAGGCTCCTCGATCATGCAGGAGCGCAGCCACCCCTTCGCCATGAAGAGCCAGGTCTGGCTGCTCGACCCGCGGCCCAACCTGCCGTCCATCGTGAAGGCAGTCGAAGACGGGTTCGAGCTTTCCGAAGCGTCCAACACACCGGTCATGCTGATGGTGCGCATCCGCAGCTGCCATGTGACCGGCAGTTTCGAGACCAAGGAAAACAAACGGCCCGGGATGACCGTGGCCGACGCGCTTGAGAACCCGCGCCGCGACACCAACCGCATCGTGCTGCCGCCGGCCTCCTTCCTGCATGAGAAGGAGAAGGTGGAAAAGCGCATGCCGGCGGCGGTCGATTTCATCCGCTCGCGCAGGATCAACGAGTTCTTCGGTCCCGACCGGGGCAAGGCCGGGATCATCCTGCAGGGCGGCATGTACAACAGCGTCATCCGCGCGCTGCAGCGCATCGGTCTTGCCGATGTCTACGGCGAAACGGATGTGCCGCTCTATGTACTCAATGCGGTTTATCCGCTGATCGACGATGAAGTGATCGACTTCTGCGCCGACAAGGATTCGATCCTGATCGTGGAGGAGGGGCAGCCCAACTATCTCGAGCAGGCGATTGCCTCGCTGATGCACAAGAAGGGGCTCGACACGCGCATCCTCGGCAAGGACATTCTGCCGATGGCCGGCGAATACACTGGGCAGGTGATGCTGGACGGCATCAGCGCCTATCTGCGCGCCAACGCGCCGGAGCTGCTGGCCGCGCAGGTGCTGGCGCCCAATGCGTCGGGCGAGAACACGCTGGCGGCGGATCTCGCCAAGGTGGTGCCGGGGCGTCCGCCGGGCTTTTGCACCGGCTGCCCGGAACGGCCGATCTTCGCTGCGACGAAGCTGATCGAAAAGGAACTCGGACCGCACCACATCTCGTCGGATATCGGCTGTCATCTGTTTTCGATCATGCCGCCCTTCGAGCTGGGGGCGACGACCATGGGCTATGGTCTCGGCCCGGCCTCCGCCTCGGCCTTCAATTCGCCTGACGCCAAGCGCCGCTCCATCTCCTTTGTGGGCGATGGTGGCTTCTGGCACAACGGTCTGACCTCCTCCATTGGCAATGCCGTGTTCAACCAGAATGACGGCGTGATCGTTGTGGTGGACAATTTCTATTCGGCGGCCACGGGCGGGCAGGACGTGCTTTCCTCGCGCGCCGACAATCCCACCAAGTCGACCCAGCATCCGATCACCGATGCGGTGAAGGGAATGGGCGTGAAATGGGTTCGGCATATTGATCGCACCTATGACGTGACCAAGGTGCGCGCCGCGCTGCGCGAGGCGCTGACGACGGAGGAGAAGGGACCGAAGGTCATCGTCGCGTCGTCCGAATGCATGCTCAACAGGCAGCGTCGCGAAAAGCCGCAGACCGCCAAGGCGATCTCCGGCGGCGAGCGTGTGGTGAAGCCGCGCTTCGGCGTGGACGAGGATGTGTGCACCGGCGATCACGCCTGCATGCGGCTGTCGGGCTGTCCGTCGCTCTCGGTCAAGAAGCTGGATGACCCGCTGCGCGATGATCCGGTGGCGTCCATTGACCACACCTGTGTCGGTTGCGGCAATTGCGGCGAAGTGGCCGACGCGGCGGTGCTGTGTCCCTCCTTCTACCGCGCCGATGTGGTGCACAATCCCGGCTCGTGGGACCGGTTTGCCGACAGGCTGCGTCGCCGCGTGACGGGCTTCCTGCAAACACGCCGTGAGAAGCGGCGTCTGACATTCGGAGAGGCTTGAGACCCATGGCCAAACGGATGAAAGCAAACGAAGACCAGAAGATCATCAAGCTCGCCATTCTCGCCGTTGGCGGGCAGGGCGGCGGTGTGCTGACCAATTGGATCACCGATGTTGCCGAGCGCAACGGATATCTCGCCCAGGCAACCTCCGTTGCCGGCGTGGCCCAGCGCACCGGCGCGACGATCTACTATGTCGAGATGTGTCCCGACACCGGCCGCCGTCCGGTCTTTTCGCTGGCTCCGGCACAGGGCGATATCGATATCCTGATTGCCGCCGAGCTGATGGAGGCGGGCCGTGCGGTGATGCGCGGTTTCGTGACGCCCGACCGCACGACGCTGATCGCCTCGGCGCACCGCATCGCTGCCGTGTCGGAGAAGATCGAGCCGGGTGACGGCCGCGCAGACTCGCCCACCGTTCACAAAAATGCGCGTGAGGCGGCCAGCCGCTACATCTGCTTCGACATGGAAAAGGTGGCGGTCGAGGCTGGGTCGGTGATCTCGTCGAGCCTGTTCGGCGCGCTGGCCGGTTCCGGCGCATTGCCGTTTGCGCGCGAGAGCTATGAAGAGACCATCGAGGCTTCCGGACGCGGTGTGAAGGCCAGCCTGGCTGCCTTCGGCAAGGCGTTCGAGCGCACGGTTGCCGGTGAAGATGCTTCTGCGGTTGTTCAGGATGCGCCGCCGGCCGGGCAGAGGATCGCCGTTGCCGGGCCGGAGCGGCTGGTTGCCGCGTGGAACGCGCTGGCAGTGCGCGCCGATGCCTATCCCGTACCGGTGAGGGCGATGGCGCTCGCCGGGCTGCGCAAGGTGGTCGACTATCAGGATCTCGCCTATGGCGCGGAGTATCTGGACAGGCTCGATCAGGCGCTGGCGCTGGACAGTGACGAGAAGGATCACGCGCTGGGCGAGGCCGCTGCAAAGCATGTGGCGAACGCCATGTGCTATGACGACATTTTGCGCGTGGCGGATCTGAAGACGCGCACGGCGCGGGCCGAGCGCATCCGAAAGGAAATGAAGGTCGGCGACGCCAATGTGCTGCAGGTGACCGAGTTCTTCCATCCGCGCGTCGAAGAGTTCTGCGGCACGCTGCCCACGGGGCTGGGGCGTTTCATCGAAAACCGGCCGGGTCTTTCGAAATGGGTCGACCGCCGCATCAATCGCGGCCGGCGCATCCGCACCGACAGCCTGTTCGGCTTTGGGGCGCTGTGGGTGATTGGAACGCTGCGGCCCTGGCGTCGGTCGCTCCTGCGCCATCAGGTCGAGAAGGAGCATCTGGACCGCTGGTATGCGCTGGCGCTTGATACGGCGCGACGCGATTATGGGCTGGCGGTGGAGATTCTCAACTGCCGCAGGCTCATCAAGGGCTATAGCGACACGCATGTGCGCGGGCATTCCAAGTTTGACCGGGTTCTGTCCGGATTGACGCTTCTGGAGGGCCGTGAGGACGCGGCCGACTGGCTGCGCCGGCTGCGTGAAGCGGCGCTCAAGGACGAAAAGGGCGAGATGCTGGATGGCGCGCTGAAAACGGTGGCGACGCTGGAAGCGGCCTGAGGATTGCGCGGGAATGAGCATGAGGAGGCCATGCCGGTGACGGTGTGGCCTCTCTCATTTGCGGGGTCTGGCCTTGCCCGCGCCGTCATTCCTGATATTAGTCGCCTCGACCCTGGAGGCTCCGAAGTGCGGAGCCGGCCGGCCATGCCGAACTTCTCTTACCGGGAAAGACCATGACGAAACTCAAAGACGTTAAAAAGGTCGTGCTTGCCTATTCGGGCGGTCTCGACACCTCGATCATCCTCAAATGGCTCCAGACCGAACTGGGCGCCGAAGTGGTGACCTTCACCGCCGATCTCGGCCAGGGCGACGAGCTGGAGCCGGCGCGCAGAAAAGCCGAGATGATGGGGATCAAGGAGATCTACATCGAGGATCTCCGCGAGGAGTTCGTGCGCGACTTCGTGTTCCCGATGTTCCGCGCCAATGCGGTCTATGAAGGCATCTACCTGCTGGGCACCTCCATTGCCCGCCCGCTGATCTCCAAGCGGCTGGTCGAGATCGCTGCCGAGACCGGCGCTGACGCCGTTGCGCATGGCGCGACCGGCAAGGGCAACGATCAGGTGCGCTTCGAGCTTTCGGCCTATGCGCTGAACCCCGACATCAAGGTGATCGCGCCGTGGCGTGACTGGACCTACAAGTCCCGCACCGACCTGCTCGAGTTCGCCCAGGCGCACCAGATCCCGGTGCCGAAGGACAAGCAGGGCGAGGCTCCGTTCTCCGTTGACGCGAACCTTCTGCACTCCTCCTCCGAGGGCAAGGTGCTTGAAGATCCGTGGGTCGAGCCGCCGGAATATGTTCACCAGCGCAGCGTTTCGCCGATGGATGCGCCGGACGAGCCGACCGAGATCACCATCTCCTTCAAGGCGGGCGACGCGGTTGCCATCAATGGCGAGGCAATGTCGCCGGCAACGCTGCTGCAGGCGCTGAACGATCTGGGCCGCGACAACGGCATTGGCCGCATCGATCTGGTCGAGAACCGCTTCGTTGGCATGAAGTCGCGCGGCGTTTATGAAACGCCGGGCGGCACGATCCTGCTTGCCGCGCACCGCGCGATGGAGTCGCTGACGCTTGATCGTGGCGCTGCCCACCTCAAGGACGAGCTGATGCCGCGTTATGCAGAGCTCATCTACAACGGTCTCTGGTTCTCGCCGGAGCGCGAGATGCTGCAGGCGGCCATCGACAAGAGCCAGGAAGACGTGGAAGGCGAAGTGCGCCTGAAGCTCTACAAGGGCAATGTCATCGTGACCGGCCGCAAGTCCGACAAGTCGCTCTATTCCGATGCGCTGGTGACCTTCGAGGACGACCAGGGCGCATACGACCAGAAGGACGCTGCAGGCTTCATCAAGCTCAACGCACTGCGCCTGCGCACGCTGGCAGCCCGCAAGCGCGGCAGCTGATCAGCCGGGCGCAACGCCTGATAAAGAAAAAGCCGGCAGTGATGCCGGCTTTTTTGTGCGCTGAGCTGGGAGACTGATTTGGGCGCCTGCCGGCCCTTCGCTATGGCTTCGGGCGTTCGTCGCTCAAAAAGCCAATGATTTGGCTTTTTGTCCGCTACGCGGAACGCTTCTCACCCATCAATTTCCTTGGCCATGATGGCGATGGCCTGCTGGTAGACGCTTGCTGCGTTCCAGCCCTGAATGGCGCGGAAGTTCGGCTGTCCCGGCTGGTAGCCGGCGCCGCGCTGCCAGCCATGGGCACGCAGGAAGTTTGCGGTCGAGGCGAGGGCGTCGGCCTGCGAACGGATCATGTCGACGCGGCCGTTTCCGTCACCGTCCACACCGTATTTCAGCGCGTTGCCGGGAAGGAACTGTGTCTGGCCGATCTCGCCATGGGCAGCGCCTTTGGCATTGGGATCGAGCATGCCGCGATCCACCATTGTGAGCGCGCCATAGAGATGGCCGGTGAAGAACTCCGAACGGCGGCAGTCATAGGCGAGCGTGGCGACGGCGGAGACAATGTTCTGGTTGCCGAGGAAGCCGCCAAAGCCGGTTTCCATGCCCCAGATGGCGATCAGCGGGCCGGCGGGTACGCCGTAACGCTGTTCGATATTGGCGAAGAGACGCGCATATTTCTTCTTCATGCCCTTGCCGCGGGAAACGATGGCGTTCGAGCCGCGCTTCTGCATGAAGGATTTGAGGGTGAGCTTGAAGCTCTTCTGACCGCGGTCGGCGGCGATGGTCTTGCTGGCGTAACGCGTGTTTGCCAGTGCGTTCAGGCCGCGTTGTCCGATGCCCCGGGAGGCTGCTTCGCGGCTGAACTGAGCCTTCCAGTTCTCGAAGCCGCCGGCATTGTTTCCGCATTGAGCAGCGGAGGCATATCCCGCCGTGAGAAGTGAGGCACAAAACGAAGCGGCCAGCAGAGCCGCTCTTCCCGCGAAAGCCATATCGCTCTCCTTAAAATTAAAGATGGCTATATAAAGTGATGTTGCCAGCGATTACACAACGCCGCACCGGCCGCAACCGCCAGTTTCTATAGCATGGCGGTCATTACCGAACCCTTTCCGGCGGAATTACGGCAGATCTGCGCGATTGCACAAGTTTTCAATTCATTGTTTAGTTGGCTAATTAACCAGCAGGAGAGAACCGATGAATAGCAGGTTTGCAAATTCCGCAGTGATTGCATTTTCGCTCTTTGGTTTGTCCGCAAGTCTGATGACTGGGGCGCAGGCTGAAGGTGGAACCAAACTGGACCTTTTGAAGACCGGGGTGCTTCCGCTGCCTGTTGACACTGCCCAGGCGGAGCTGAGCCAGACGGTGCTGAAAGACGTGCCGGACCTCTTCAAGGAGCCGGCTTCCATGACGGAAGAGCTTGGCATGCAAGCCGTTACGGTGACATCCAGTCTCGAGAAGCAGTGGGGTCCCTGCCAGTATCTGCCGGGGCCTCTCGGATCATTCTGCACCCGGCTCTTCGCGCCACCCGGCGCGGTCTACTAAACCGGGTTTTGTGGCTCTGGACCTTGTTCAGCACTTGCAGGCCGTCATCGCGACGGCCTGCTTCATGTCTGCGCACATATCCGACGACGACATGGTTGCACTGCGTCGAAAGACGGAAGTGTCCGCGCCAGCGTCTGGGTGACTGGGATGGAGGAGGAAAGACAATGTTTCTGAAAGCTGCCGCCAGTATCGCGCTACTGCTTGTACTTCATGGCGGTTTCACCGTCACAATGCTTCCCCCGGATGACGGGAGGCGGATTGCATCCATGCAGCAACAGACAGGCCAGATGCCGTTGGGGTTGCCTTTCCATATGCCAAAGGGAGATCGGGAGCTGTTTGCTCGACAGCGTGCAGATGTTTCACTTGAAGAGGCCTATCGTCATTGTGAGTGGCTGATGCCTCAATTGTTCGGATGGTGCGAACGACGGATCGCCAAGATGAAGAAGCGGGCTGTCAAGTCCCTGATACGCAGATCAACCGGCGTACTGGATGTCCTGCGCCGGAGCACTGTCCGTCAGGCGATATACGCCGCTATATAAAGATGCATCCGCTCCCGGTAAAATAATATATGAAAAACAAAGTGATGCATGCTCTCGCATGATTTCGGGAGCGGCGAAATCGGTTCATTTCAGCGCATTAGGCGCGCGCATTGAACCTTCCTGGTCCGCCCTGTCCAATAACGACGTTGCCTTCACCATATAAGTAACATTTAGTTGGCTAATTGTTATGAAGGAGAAGATCAATGATACGGATAGCTCCCTTCCTGGGCGTCTTCGCAGTTGCATTCATCTGGATGTCCGCAGGTTCCGGCGTCGCGCAGACCAAGGCGCGAAAGCATCACGACGAGGAGGCGCATCCCCTGATAAAGGAAATGGCTCCGCAGAAAATAGCGGACGTCACCAAAGAGATGGACGGGAAGTCCCTCTCTCCCGGTGGCGTTGACCTCATCGTTCAGTCACGCTCGCTTACAGAAGGCCTCGAGTTCGAGCGCAAGGAGCCCCTGGATGACACGTTCATGTGTCAGTGGCTTTTGGGAACCTTCAACAAGAGATGTCGCAGATCGAGTGTGATGCCGTTCTTCTGAGGCGCGGCTGTCTTGGCGCTCGTCACAAATGACAACGCACTCAGGCCACTGCACTGGTGGCCTGCTTCATTAAACGGGCAATCATGAACGTTCGCCAGATAAAGTGATGAACGCTGCAGAGGTCATCTGCCCGGGAAGATAAGTAAAGTATTTCAGCAGGTTGCATGCACGCTCATTGATTTCGCTGTCCAAGTGCCAGCGCAAATTGCGGAACTTCTCATCGTCATTGCCGTTTGCAGCCCCAGTCGAAACGGATTGGAGACAAGCCATGACGAAACTGCTTCTCAAGAGTGCAACCGCAGCGGCAGCGCTGTTCGCCGTTGTGGGCATCGCCAACGCGGAGATGATTGCAAGGGCGACAGCGGATCTGAACATCAGGTCCGGGCCCGGCCCGCATTATCCGGTTGTTGGCGTGATCGGCGTCAATGAGGACGCTTCTATCAATGGATGCAGGGAAGGCAGCAAATGGTGCGCCGTTTCCCATGCCGGCATCAATGGCTGGGCGTATTCGGACTATCTGACCGCGCCCTTCGGTGGCGGCGATGACTATGTGGTCGTAACGGAACGTCCGGCCGATGCGCTGCCGCCCGTATCCTACGAGGTCACCTCAAGCGTCGAGGCGGAAGTTGTGCGCGGCGAACTGATCGGTCGCAAGACGGCACTCGGAACGATCGAGCCGATCTCTGCGCCTCCGGTGGAGGTCAGAACCTATGTGGAGACCAACACCGTCGAGCCGGTCTATCTGGACGGTGAGGTGGTGGTCGGCGCGGCTCTGCCGGAAACCGTCGAGGTGCGGGAAATCCCCGACTATGACTACCGGTATGTCTATGTAAATGAGCAACCGGTTCTGGTGGAGCCCGAAACACGTCGTATCGTCTACGTGCTCCGCTAAGAGAGCCTCACAATCGTAGAAGCGTCAGACGCGGCGACAGTTCAAGGCCGGTCTGGACCCGTTCCAGGATGATCATGAGGAGCCGCGATGGACAGTGTCCGTCGCGGCTTTTTTTGCGTCATGTTGAAAACAGATGCGCTTGAGGATAGATAATCCATATTATATAATTAGTCGACTAATAATAAGGGGAATTTCAAATGTTTACGTATGACCCAAAATCAAATGTGGGCACGATGTTTGCCCTGACGGCGCTTGCCTATGCGGTATTTGCATTTGACGGGGCTGCGGCCGCCGAGCAGCAGGGAGATGCGGGGCCTGCCATCATTGAGCCTGTAGGCGAAGAGGTTGTGCCTCGGAAACACGAAAGCGTGGCGAGCTTTTGCGAAGGCGTTCATTCGGCGCGCATATCGCCATGTATCGAGCCTGAGCGCGGCAGCGCTGCCGGAGTGCGCAGGACGGTATCCAAGGCTGTTGTGTGGACGTTGGCGCGGGTTTCGCGGTCTTTCTGCCGGCATCATGCAAGCCGGCTAATGGATATGTGCGTGGCTGGCTCTGATCAGCACATCACGGCGATGCGCTAGCGTACGGCGCCAGAGGGCGGGAACCGGAGGCCTCAAGTGAGAACAGAGCAGACAGGTTTTGCAGTGACGGCGGCTGTCTGGCTGCTGGTCACGGGCGGCATTATCGTTGGTGTTGTATCCCCGGTTTGGGCAGGTCGGCACTTCCATGGTGGTGTGCGGCTTGCAGCCAGCGAGAGCAGCTACATGGTGCCGACAGCGTGCCAGGATCAGGGTACAGATTGTCCGCCGGGTACAGCCACCCAAACCAATGCTGAAGACTTCAGCCTTCGCACGGCATCGACATGGGGTCTCATGTGGGTGGTCGCGCGTGTTTATCCCAGCGTGTGCCAGGATGTCCCCACCCGTATGCTGGGTGTGTGCAGCAAGGATGTGCGCGAGGCGGAGATGGACCGGCGTGGCCTGTCCGCCGCTCAGAGGCGGCGGCTGTGACCGGCTTTCCGTCGCCCGCATGAAATTGCGGGCGGCGCTGCGTTCCTGACACGCGCACTTCTTGACTCTTGGCGCGTTTTCCTGTCTACAGGCCCGGAATTTCCGCGACGAGTGACAACTCCGAGCAGCCGACCAGGGCGCCTTTCAGCGGAAAGTGACGATCCTGGAGGTCAACACCCGGCAGCGCGATGCGCCCCCGGGTGCTTTTCGGCTTTGCTTGGCATTTGAAGCCCGGGCGCGGATGCATTACCTCTCGCAGCACAAGCAATCGATGCGAGAAATGAGGAACGCGGATGTTTGAATCGCTTCAGGAACGCCTTGGTTCCATCCTGAACGGCCTGACCGGTCGCGGTGCGCTGTCGGAGGCGGATGTCGCTGCCGCGCTGCGCGAGGTCCGTCGTGCGCTGATCGAGGCCGATGTGGCGCTCGACGTGGTGCGTTCCTTCACTGACCGTGTGCGCGAAAAGGCTGTCGGCGCCGAAGTCCTCAAATCGATCAAGCCCGGCCAGATGGTCGTCAAGATTGTCCATGACGAGCTCATCGAGATGCTCGGCACGGAAGGCGAGACGATTGATCTCAACGCGCCGGCGCCCGTTGTCATCATGATGGTCGGTCTGCAGGGCTCTGGTAAGACCACCACGACCGGCAAGATCGCCAAGCGCCTGACCGAGAAGCAGGGCAAGAAGGTGCTGATGGCGTCGCTGGATACGCGCCGCCCCGCCGCCCAGGAACAGCTCAAGCAGATCGGCGAGCAGACCGGTGTTGCAACGCTGCCGATCATTGCCGGCCAGACGCCGGTCGAGATCGCCAAGCGCGCCACGCAGGCGGCCCGCCTCGGCGGCCACGATGTGGTGATCCTCGATACGGCAGGCCGTACGCATATCGACGAGCCGCTGATGGTCGAGATGTCGGACATCAAGAGCGCGTCGAACCCGCACGAGATCCTGCTCGTGGCCGACTCGCTCACCGGTCAGGACGCCGTCAATCTCGCCAACAACTTCAACGACCGCGTCGGCATTACCGGCCTCGTTCTGACCCGTATGGACGGTGACGGGCGTGGCGGTGCGGCGCTCTCCATGCGCGCTGTCACCGGCAAGCCGATCAAGCTGATCGGCGTTGGCGAAAAGATGGACGCGCTCGAGGAGTTCTATCCCAAGCGCATCGCCGACCGCATTCTGGGCATGGGCGATATCGTTTCGCTGGTCGAGAAGGCTGCCGAAACCATCGATGCGGAAAAAGCCGCGGCGATGGCCAAGAAGATGCAGGCCGGCAAGTTCGACCTGAACGACCTCGCCGATCAGCTGCGCCAGATGCAGAACATGGGTGGCATGGGCGGCATCATGGGCATGATGCCGGGCATGGGCAAGATGAAGGACCAGATGGCTGCCGCCGGCCTCGACGACAAGATGTTCGGTCGCCAGATCGCCATCATCCAGTCGATGACGCCGAAGGAGCGCGCCAATCCGGAGCTGCTCAAGCACAGCCGCAAGAAGCGCATCGCGGCGGGCTCCGGTACGGACTCGGCGCAGATCAACAAGCTCCTGAAGATGCACCGCCAGATGGGCGACATGATGAAGGCCATGGGCGGCAAGGGCCGCAAAGGCGGCATGATGCGCGGCCTCATGGGCGGCATGGCGCAGAAGATGGGCCTTGGCGGGATGCCAGGTGGCCTTGGAGGCGGCATGCCGGATCTTTCCAAGATGGACCCGAAGCAGCTCGAGGCACTGCAGAAGCAGGCCGAGGCCGCAGGGCTCGGCGGTGCTGGCGGTCTTCCCAAGGGTGGTTTGCCCAAGGGCCTTCCGGGAATGCCGGGTGGTGGTTTGCCGGGTCTGCCCGGCGGGCTGCCCGGTCTGCCGAAGAAAAAGTAGGGGGACGGGATGAGCGGCAATACGGATGCAGCGATGGCGAAGCTTCTTGAGCTTCGTGCTTCCATCGACAACATTGATGCGGCGCTGGTGCACATGCTGGCGGAGCGTTTCCGCTGCACGAAGGCCGTTGGGCATCTCAAGGCCGTTCACGATCTGCCGCCGGCTGATCCTGCGCGCGAGGAGCGCCAGATTGCGCGCCTGCGCCGTCTTGCCGACGATGCAAATCTTGACCCGGATTTCGCCGAGAAGTTCCTGAACTTCATCATTCACGAGGTGATCCGTCACCACGAGGCCATTGCCGAAGAGCACGGCAATGGCGCGGCCAGGAACGGGGACGCCTGAAGATGACGCCGGTTCTCGAAAGCGAGCGCCTCATCCTGCGCGGCTGGCAGCGGGAAGACTTTCCCGCTTATGCAGCCTTTTGCGCGGATGCGAAGCGCACGCTGCATACCGGCGGACCGAAGGACGCCTTCCAGGCATGGACCGCTTTCTCGTCCATGGTCGGCGCATGGGCGCTCAATGGCTACGGCATGTTCGCCGTGCAGCCGAAAGACGCCGATGCTGTTGCTGGTTTCGTTGGTCTCTGGCATCCGCCGGCGATTGATGAGCCGGAGCTTGCCTGGAGCCTCTATGAGGGCTTCGAGGGCAAGGGTTATGCGGTGGAGGCAGCACGCCGCGTACAGGTCTGGGCAGCCGAAGACCTGAAATTGCCGCCGCTTATGAGCTTCGTCCATCCGGACAATCTGGCCTCACAGGCCGTTGCAAGGAGACTGGGTGCCGAACCCATGTCTCCGACTGAACTGCGCGGTAAACCGCGCCTGAGATTCCGGCACGCCCTGCCGGCTTGAACGCCATTATCGAAAGGAACATCCCATGGCACTGAAAATTCGTCTGGCCCGTGCGGGCTCCAAGAAGCGCCCTTACTACCACGTCGTCATCGCCGACGTGCGCAGCCCGCGCGACGGCCGCTTCATCGAGAAGGTCGGCTCCTGGAACCCGATGCTGGCCAAGGACGGCGAGCGCGTCGTTCTGAACGAAGAGCGCATCAAGTACTGGATCGAGAACGGCGCACTGCCGACCGACCGTGTTCTGCGCTTCCTCGACCAGGCCGGCATTGCAAAGCGCGACGAGCGCAGCAACCCGAAGAAGGGTCTGCCGGGCAAGAAGGCGCAGGAGCGCATCGACGCTGCCAAGCAGGCTGAGGAAGAGGCAAAGGCTGCCGCAGCTGAAGCAGCTGCTGCTGCCGAGGCTCCGGCTGAAGAGGCTGCAAGCGAGTAAGCTTTGCATCCTCTGGGCTCTGTTGGCCCGGGAATTGACAATGGCGGGTCGAGAGGCCCGCCATTTTTGTTTGGGATGTGGTGTGACGCTATCCGTGATGGCGCTCGCCCCTTACCCTTACCCTTACCCTCTCCCCGCTCGCGGGGAGAGGGAGGCATCCACGTTGCGGCCATCTTCCTTCTCCCCGTGTGCGGGGAGAAGGTGCCGGCAGGCGGATGAGGGGCGAGCGCCAGCCTGACGAACAACCACGGCGCAAAAGAAAAAGCGGACCCAAAGGCCCGCTTTTCTCGTTCTTCCATCAAAGAACCCGCCTGAGATCAGGCAGCTTCCTTCTTCGGCTGGATCAGGCCGCGCGCCACGAGAAGCTCGGCGATCTGAACCGTGTTGAGGGCAGCGCCCTTGCGCAGATTGTCGGCGACGACCCACAGAGCCAGACCATTGTCGACCGTCGGGTCTTCACGCAGGCGGCTGATATAGGTGGCGTCTTCGCCGGCGCTCTCGTAAGGCGTCACGTAGCCGCCGTCCTCGCGCTTGTCGATGACCTGGCAGCCCGGCGCTTCGCGCAGGATCTCGCGCGCCTCGTCGGCCGTGATCGGCTTCTCGAACTCCAGGTTCACGGCTTCCGCATGACCGATGAACACGGGCACGCGCACGCAGGTGGCCGTGAGCTTGATCTTCGGGTCGAGCATCTTCTTGGTCTCGGCGACCATCTTCCACTCTTCCTTGGTAAAGCCGTCTTCCATGAAGACGTCGATATGGGGAATGCAGTTGAAGGCGATGCGCTTGGTGAACTTGTTGGTCGAGATCGGATCGGCGACGAAAACGGCGCGCGTCTGCTCGAACAGCTCGTCCATGCCTTCCTTGCCCGCGCCGGAAACCGACTGGTAGGTGGAGACGACCACGCGCTTGATCGTCGCTGCCTCATGGAGAGGCTTCAGCGCGACCACGAGCTGCGCCGTGGAGCAGTTCGGATTGGCGATGATGTTCTTCTTGGTGAAACCCTCGATCGCTTCGGGGTTCACTTCAGGAACGATCAGCGGCACGTCCTGGTCGTAGCGCCAGGCCGACGAATTGTCGATCACGACGCAGCCCTGCTTTCCGATCTTCGGAGAATACTCCTTGGAGATCGAACCGCCGGCCGACATCAGGCAGATATCGGTGTCGGAAAAGTCGTAGGACTCGAGTGCCTTAACCTTCAGCGTCTTGTCGCCGTAGGAAACCTCGGTGCCGACCGAACGGCGTGAAGCAAGCGGGACAATCTCGTCTGCCGGGAAGCCGCGCTCTTCGAGGATATTGAGCATTTCGCGGCCGACATTCCCCGTGGCGCCGGCGACAGCTATCTTGAAACCCATGTGGTTTTTAACTCCTGTCTCTCTCCGCTTGGCTTTGATTTGAAGGCCTGCAGCCAGCAGGCACCTTCTCCCCGGCTAGGCCCGGGGAGAGAACGAGCAGCCGAGGTGTCAGACCGTTTTGGTCGTCGTTTTGGCTGTCGTTTTGGTAAAGCAGAGACCGACGCTGCCGTTCCCGGCTGCGTTCAAAAAACTTTGTGCAAATGGCGCTTCGTGATGCGCGCGCATGGCAAAGGGGTCTCCGTTTCCGGGCGTTGTTTTACGCTGAATCGGTCGCAAGTCAACGCAATAGCGTAAATGAACGGGCCTGAGCGGCCCGTTCGGCATTTGTGGCCCGGCCTTCATGGGGCCGTGACGGGCACAGACGATCAGGCGAGCGCCTTGTACTTGGCGACAATGGCGTCGCCCATGGCGGTGGTGCCGACTTCGGTCATGCCTTCAGACATGAGGTCACGGGTGCGCAGGCCGTCTTCCAGAACCGCAGCGATGGCCTTCTCCAGACGGTCCGCCTCTTCAACCATGTTGAAGGAGTAGCGCAGGCACATGGCGAAGGAAGCGATCATGGCGATCGGGTTTGCGATGCCCTGGCCGGCGATGTCCGGTGCGGAACCGTGCACGGGCTCGTAAAGCGCCTTGCGCGAGCCGGTCTTCTCGTCCGGCGCGCCAAGCGAAGCCGAAGGCAGCATGCCAAGCGAACCGGTGAGCATGGCGGCAACGTCAGACAGCATGTCGCCGAACAGATTGTCGGTGACGATGACGTCGAACTGCTTGGGCCAGCGCACGAGCTGCATGCCGCCGGCGTCGGCCAGCATGTGCGTCAGCTCGACGTCGGAATACTTCGCCTTGTGCGTGTTGGCGACGACCTCTTTCCAGAGCACGCCCGACTTCATGACGTTGTGCTTTTCCATGGAGCAGACCTTGTTGCTCCGGGTGCGCGCCAGCTCGAAAGCGACGCCGGAAATGCGCTCGATCTCGTAGGTGTCGTAAACCTGGGTGTCGATGCCGCGCTTCTGGCCATTGCCCAGATCGATGATCTCCTTGGGCTCGCCGAAATAAACGCCGCCGGTCAGCTCGCGCAGGATGAGGATGTCGAGGCCCTCGACGACTTCCGGCTTGAGGGAGGACGTGGCGGCCAGCGCCGGGTAGCAGATGGCCGGACGCAGATTGGCGAACAGCTCCATCTCCTTGCGCAGGCGCAGGAGGCCGGCTTCCGGACGAACCTCGTAGGGAACGCCGTCCCACTTGGGACCGCCGACCGCGCCGAACAGAACGGCGTCCGCCGCCATGGCCTTGTCCATGTCGGCATCGGAGATCGACTGGCCGCACGCGTCATAGGCGCAGCCGCCCACGAGGCCTTCCTCGGTCTCGAAACCGGCATTGAAGTCGGCGTTCATCATGTCGATGAGCTTTTTGACCTCGGCCATTGCCTCTGGGCCGATGCCGTCGCCGGGGAGAAGAAGGAGTTTGCGCGTTGCCATGGAATGCCTCTCGAACTGGTAATTCGAGGGACTTGCTAATCCGCTCTGCCGGATTGCGCAAGGCTGCTGCCGTACGAAGCGGTACGGTTGCGCTTGAGGGCGGTCACCTCGATCTCGATTTTCATCTCCGGTTCGTTCAGCTCGCAGACAATCATCGTCGCTGCGGGTCGAATATCGCCGAAGGCTTCTCCGAGGATCGGAAAGACACGGGACACATAAGAGCGGCTGGTCACGTAATAATGCGCGCGCACCACATCGGCGAGCTCGAAGCCGCCCTCGGTCAGCGCTGCGCGAATGGTGGAAAGGCAGTTGCGTGTCTGCTCTTCCACACTGTCGGGCATGGCCATGCTTGCATAGTCATAGCCCGTGGTGCCGGAAACGAAGCACCAGTCTCCGTCAACGACCGCGCGGCTGTAGCCTGCGGTTTTTTCGAAGGGAGACCCCGTGGAGATGAGGCGGCGCTGGCCGCCTCTATCATCCCGGCTTACGCCCACGGATGGCTTTCCGTGTACTTGTTCTCGAAGGTCTCGATGGCCGGAGCCTTCTCCATGGTGAGGCCGATGTCGTCGAGGCCGTTCAGCAGGCAGTGCCGCTTGAAGGCGTCGATCTCGAACTTCACCACGCCGCCGTCGGGGCCGTGGATTTCCTGCGTTTCCAGGTCGACCGTCAGCGTTGCGTTGGAGCCGCGCTGGGCGTCGTCCATCAGCATGTCCAGCTCTTCCTGGCTCACCTTGATGGGCAGGATGCCGTTCTTGAAGCAGTTGCTGTAGAAGATGTCGGCGAAGCTGGTGGAAATCACGCAGCGAATGCCGAAATCGAGCAGCGCCCACGGGGCATGCTCACGGCTCGAGCCGCAGCCGAAATTGTCGCCGGCAACGAGAATGCTGGCATTCCGGTAGGCAGGCTTGTTGAGCACGAAGTCCGGGTTCTCGGAACCATCTTCGTTGAAGCGCATTTCGGCGAAAAGTCCGGCGCCGAGACCGGTGCGCTTGATCGTCTTCAGATAATCCTTGGGGATGATCATGTCGGTGTCGACATTGACGATCGGCATGGGCGCGGCGACGCCCGTCAGCTTGGTGAACTTGTCCATAAATCCTGGTCCGTTGTCTGAGCGGCCATTTTATCTGCCGCACCTCCATACACAAGCCGGCTCCGCAAAGCAAAGCTCTCTTGCTTCGGATGCGGTACTGGGCCATGAAACGGGCATGCAGCACCATCCCGCACGCCTTCGCCGTTCCGTTCTCTACGCGCCCGCCAGCAATGAAAAGGCGCTGCTTAAAAGCACGTCTCTGGCCTGCGACGTGGTGATCTACGATCTTGAAGACGCGGTGGGGCCGGAGGAAAAACTGGCGGCGCGCGAGCGGCTGCGGGACTTCCTGAACGGTGGTGACCGGCCGCGCTGCGAGATCGTCGTGCGCATCAATGCGCTTTCGAGCATCTGGGGCACGGAAGACTTTCTGGCAGCCCGCGCCATGCGGCCCGACGCCATTCTTCTGCCCAAGGTCGACCGGCCACGCGACATTCTCGATGTGGACGCGATGCTGGACGAGACCGATGCGCCGCGCAGCCTGAAGCTCTGGGCGATGATCGAGACGCCGCGCGGCGTTCTCAATCTCGGGCCCATCGCAGAGCTCGGGCGCGATCCGGCGGCGCGTCTCTCCTGCCTTGTTGCCGGCACGAACGACCTGGCCAAGGAAACCGGCATCGAGCTGACCGCTGACCGGCGCTACCTGTCGCCCTTCCTGTTCCAGCTTGTCATGGCCGCGCGGGCCGGTGGCCTGTCTGTGCTTGATGGCGTCTCCAATGATTTCCGCGATCTGGAGGCGTTCGAGGCAAGCTGCCTTGAGGCGCGCTCCATGGGGGTCGATGGCAAGACGCTCATCCATCCCGCGCAGATCGGGCCGGCCAATGCGGTTTTCGCGCCCTCTTCCGAGGCGATCACCGAAGCCGAGGCCATTGTCACGGCCTTTGCTGATCCGAAGAACGCCGGGCGCGGCGTGATTTCGCTCAATGGACGCATGGTGGAGCGCCTGCATCTGGAAATGGCGCAGACATTGCTGGCGCGCGCCGATGCGATCAGAGAGAAAGACAACAGGGAGACGGCCCCATGAGGCTCTATCGTTTTTTGACCGGTCCGGACGATTCCAGCTTCTGCCACAAGGTGACGGCGGCGCTCAACAAGGGGTGGGTCCTGCAGGGCTCGCCCACCTATGCCTATGACGCGGAGACCAAAACGATGCGCTGCGGTCAGGCGGTCTGCAAGGAAATCGACGGGCTTGAATACACCCCGGACATGAAGCTCGGGGACTATTGATCCGCGTGATCTGCGGCTGGGGTGGTCAGGCCACGGATTCTTCGATGCGCGCCATATCGTCGTCGGAAAGACCGAAATGGTGGCCCACTTCGTGGATGAGGACGTGGTTGATGATGTCGCCCAGCGTCTCTTCGTTCTCGGCCCAGTAATCAAGGATCGCGCGTCGATAAAGCGTGATGCGGTTGGGGCCTTCCCCCGTGGCCGGGTTCCAGCGTTCGGCAATGCCGCGCCCCTCAAACAGGCCAAGCAGATCGAACGGCGTTTCCAGCGCCAGATCGTCCATGATCTCTTCCGTCGGAAACTCAGCGACCTGAATGATGATCTCACCGGTCAGCTTGCGGAACTCTTCCGGGAAGTTCGCATAGGATTCTAGCGCCAGAAGCTCCATTTCCTGGAGCGACGGCGAAAGCTGGCTTTCCCATGCGCGTGTTTGATAAATGCGTGCCATTCCTTGTCCTTTGAGGCGCCATATAGCGGTTTCTGCGTCCGCTTACGAGGGCGAAAAGCGCCATGCTGTCGAGCAACGGATGGCTGAAATCAAAATTTGGCCGAAGTCTCACGCCCTGATAAAGAGCAAATGGGGCAGTGAACAGCCCCGTTATCTATTGCGAAAGCGAGATTGGAATGTTTTTGCGAACGGTTGTGGGCGGCGTTCTTGCGCTGCCATTTCTCATGGCGGGGTCGGCGTTTGCTTTCGGTCCCGCGACAATGCCCGAAATGGGCTCGGCTGAACGGAACTCCGGGCATGTCATTCTTGCCCAGGCTGGCGATCCGCGCGTTGGCGCTCTGGAAGAGCAGCTTCGGCAGCTCAATGGGCGCGTGGAAGAGCTGAACTTCCAGATTCTGCAGATGCAGGATCAAATGCGCCGCATGCAGCAGGACAATGAGTTCCGCTTCCAGGAGCTGGAAAAGAACGGTGGCTCGGGTGCTGCG
This sequence comes from Nitratireductor aquimarinus, assembly GCF_017255295.1. GTDB lineage: Bacteria > Pseudomonadota > Alphaproteobacteria > Rhizobiales > Rhizobiaceae > Nitratireductor > Nitratireductor aquimarinus. The sequence continues at coordinate 283,643 of NZ_JAFKDE010000005.1, read as the reverse complement.
CCGGCTGGCGGAATGCCCGATCAGAGAACCGAGCAGGCCCCCCTGCCCGGTGGCGCCGCTGACGGTACACAGAGCGCGTCGCGGGACGCGCCAACCGTCGGCGCGCCGCCACGGTCGCTCGGCAGCGTGCGGTTCGACCAGAATGGCAACATCATCGGTGGCGAGGTCGGCGAGCCTGTTGATCTGACCCAGGCGGGCGAAATCGGCCAGCTTGGCCCCATTGGCCAGAACGGCGCCGGTCAAAACGGTGTCGGTCAAAACGGTCTGGGCCAAAACGATCAGGTGGCGGCGCTGCCTTCGGCCGACAATCCCGACGAGCTTTACAGAAACTCCTACGAATTCATCCTGTCGGGCGACTACAAGACGGCGGAAGCCGGTTTCCGTCAGCACATCGAGCGCTTCCCGGGCGATGCGCGCACCTCCGACGCTCATTTCTGGCTTGGTGAATCTCTGCTCGGTCAGGATCGCTACCGCGATGCCGCAGAGATCTTTCTGCGCGCCAGCCGCGACTACCCCAGTGCGGACAAGGCCCCCGACATGCTCTTGAAGCTCGGTATCTCGCTGGCAGCGATGAACCAGCGCGATGTGGCCTGTGTTACCTACAATGAAATCGGCCAGAAATACCCCGACATTTCCAGCGCGCTGCGTGAGCGTGTCAAACAGGAAAAGGCCCTTGCGGGTTGCTGAACCCGGTGGTTCTTCCTGATCCCGGAGCGCTTTTCGGCGATTACGCATTTGCCAAACAGAGCAGCGTGATTGCGGCAGTTTCCGGCGGTGGCGATTCTCTCGCCCTTCTCTTTCTTCTCAAGGATTTTCTCGACACGCAGGCTGATGCGCCGGCTTTGACAGCCGTGACGGTCGATCATGCCCTGCGGCCGGAATCGGCAGATGAGGCGCGCTTTGTCGCTGCCCAGTGCCGGAGCCACGGCATTGCGCACAAAACAATGGTCTGGCGCGGCGAAAAGCCGGCGACGGGCGTTTCGGCTTCTGCCCGCACGGCGCGGCTCGATCTTTTGGCGCAGGCCGCCCATGATGCGGGCGCTGGCCTGATTTTCACCGGTCACACCCAGGACGATCAGGCCGAGACCGTTTCGATGCGCGCCGACCGTGGCGCGGGGCGCGGCGGCGCCGGCATTGCGCCCGCCACGCTTCACGATGGTTCAGTCTGGTTTGCCCGCCCCCTTCTGGGGCTTCACCGTGCGGCGCTGCGCGACTATCTCGTTTCGCGCGACCTGCGCTGGATCGACGATCCGACCAATGACAATACGGCTTATGAGCGTGTGCGTGTGCGCAAGGCGCTTGATGCGGAAACCGCCCGAAAACTGGTTCACGAGGCGGCGGATGCGGCGGCCGAGCGCATGGCGCTGGGCGCGCGGGCGGCACGTCTGATCGATGCGCATTGGCGCTGCGTTGCGCCGGGGCTTTATCGCGCCGAAACCGGGTTTCTGGACGCGGATGATGAACCGGCGCTGCTCTACGCGCTGCGCGTTCTGGCGGCGATGGCCGGTGGCGCTGCGCAATTGCCGGCAATCGAGCCCTCCGCACGCGTCCTGCTGCGGTTGCGTGACGGTTTTTGCGCCACATTGTCGCGGGCGGTCTTAGACCTTCGTTCAAGTGGTCTTTATCTGCATCGCGAGCGGCGCAATCTGCCGGCCATGGACCGTGCGGCCCAGCCGCTCCTGTGGGATGGGCGCTACCGTCTTGGCGCGGATGCCGGGGTGATGATCGCGCCGTTTGGCGTTCTGGCGCGCGACTGCCTGCCGGAAACGGCGTCTGTGACCCCTCAGGACGTTCTATTTGCTGCGCAATTTGCCGAACCGGCGTTCTGGGAGGGGGAAACCTGCCTGGGCCCCGCGCGAAACCGCATGAAGGATGGCGGTTTGCGGGTTCCCGCCCCATGGGCGCATCTTCTTCCCTCCTTCGATATGGTGCTGGCGCAGGCGCTGATCCGGCTGACCGGTGCCAAAACTGTTATCGCGTCGCCATCAGCGGACCACATTCAGCGAAGAGGCTTAACCTAAAGGCGAGCTGATGCCGTGGCTTGGCTTGGCAAGAAAGCACTGGCTCCCTATGTTATTTCAGACCACGAAAAACGGACGATCGCCGGCAACCGGCGAGTTTGCGGGACTTATATGAATCCGAATTACAGAAACTTTGCGCTCTGGGCGATCATCGCCGTCTTGCTGATTGCGCTCTTCAACCTGTTCCAGGCGCCGCAGCAGCGCGGCGCGACGCGCGACATCGCGTATTCGCAGTTTCTTGAGGAGCTTTCTTCGGGCAGCGTCGAGTCGGTGACGATCACCGGCGAGCGGATTACCGGCACCTATACCGGCAATGGCACGACCTTCCAGACCTATTCCCCCGGCGATCCGTCGCTGGTGCAGCGTCTGGAGGATCGCGGTGTCACGATCAACGCCCGGCCTGAAACCGACAGCTCCAACTCCTTCCTTGGCTACCTGATCTCTTGGCTGCCGATGATCCTGATTCTCGGCGTGTGGATTTTCTTCATGCGCCAGATGCAGTCGGGCTCCGGTCGCGCCATGGGATTTGGCAAGTCCAAGGCCAAGCTGCTTACCGAGGCGCATGGCCGCGTGACCTTCCAGGACGTGGCGGGTGTCGACGAAGCCAAGGAGGATCTCGAGGAGATCGTTGAATTCCTGCGCGATCCGCAGAAATTCCAGCGGCTGGGCGGCAAGATCCCGCGCGGCGTGCTGCTCGTTGGCCCTCCCGGAACCGGTAAGACGCTTCTGGCCCGCTCCGTGGCCGGTGAAGCGAATGTGCCCTTCTTCACGATTTCCGGTTCTGACTTCGTTGAAATGTTCGTTGGTGTCGGCGCTTCCCGCGTGCGCGACATGTTCGAGCAGGCCAAGAAGAACGCGCCCTGCATCATCTTCATCGACGAAATCGATGCGGTTGGCCGTCATCGCGGCGCCGGTCTCGGCGGCGGCAATGACGAGCGCGAGCAGACGCTGAACCAGCTTCTGGTCGAGATGGACGGCTTCGAGGCCAATGAAGGCATCATCCTGATCGCCGCGACCAACCGTCCGGACGTTCTCGACCCCGCGCTTCTGCGTCCCGGCCGTTTCGACCGTCAGGTCGTGGTGCCGAACCCGGATGTGGCTGGCCGCGAGAAGATCCTGAAAGTGCATGTGCGCAACGTGCCGATGGCGCCGAATGTCGACCTCAAGGTCGTCGCGCGTGGCACGCCGGGCTTCTCCGGTGCGGACCTCGCCAACCTCGTCAACGAGGCTGCCCTCATGGCGGCGCGCCGCAACAAGCGTCTCGTCACCATGCAGGAATTCGAGGACGCGAAGGACAAGGTCATGATGGGCGCCGAGCGCCGCTCGCACGCCATGACCCAGGAAGAGAAGGAACTGACCGCCTATCACGAGGCCGGCCACGCCATGGTCGCGCTCCACGTGCCGAAGGCAGATCCGCTCCACAAGGCGACCATCATTCCGCGCGGCCGTGCACTGGGCATGGTCATGCAGCTTCCCGAGGGCGACCGCTACTCGATGAGCTACAAGTGGATGGTGTCGCGCCTCGCCATCATGATGGGCGGCCGCGTTGCCGAAGAACTGAAGTTCGGCAAGGAGAACATCACCTCCGGCGCGTCTTCCGACATTGAGCAGGCCACCAAGCTTGCCCGCGCCATGGTGACCCAGTGGGGCTTCTCGGACGAGCTTGGCCAGGTGGCTTACGGAGAGAACCAGGAAGAGGTCTTCCTCGGCCATTCCGTTGCACGCCAGCAGAACATGTCGCAGGAAACGCAGCAGAAGATCGATAGCGAAGTTCGCCGTCTGATCGATGAGGCCTATGCGACGGCGCGTGAGATCCTGACCACGAAGAACGATGGCTGGATCGCCATTGCCGAAGGCCTGCTCGAATATGAGACCCTGTCGGGTGATGAGATCAAGGCGCTGCTGCGTGGTGAGAAACCCTCGCGCGATGCCGGTGACGACACGCCCCCTTCCCGCGGCTCCGCCGTGCCGAAAACCGGTACGCGCTCCCAGGGCCAGAAGAAGGATGGCGACGAACCGGAAGGCGGTATGGAACCTCAGCCGCAGGGCTAGGTAGATCTCAAAACGCCAATTGCCGTAACAAATGAAAACGCCGTGAACTCAGTTTCACGGCGTTTTTGGTTTCTTGATAATGTTACCAAAATCGCGCAAAAGGCGAAATCACGAGTATTTATGTGCCTTTTAACGTGTTGTTAATCATAATTCGCAAGCAGACGTTTATTGGCAAAGCGTTACACTGGCTCACAGAATTTGATGCGAACGAGTGTTGCTCCTGTGGCAAAAAGTGAGTGAGGGACGCCGCTTTGACACGCAAACCAGACAAAGTGCGCCGTAGGGGCAGTAAGGAAAAAATGGCAAAGAAGTATTTTGGCACGGACGGTATCCGTGGGCGCGCCAATCGTTTTCCGATGACCGGCGAGATTGCCATGAAGGTGGGCATGGCGGCTGGCCTGGCATTCAAGAATGGCAGCCACCGTCATCGCGTCGTTCTTGGCAAGGATACGCGGCTTTCCGGCTACATGATCGAGAACGCGCTGGTTTCCGGTTTCTGCGCGGCGGGAATGGATGTTTTCCTGCTCGGCCCGATACCGACGCCGGCTGTCGCCATGCTCGTGCGCTCGCTGCGCGCCGATATCGGCGTGATGATCTCCGCGTCGCACAATCCCTATTACGATAACGGCATCAAGCTGTTCGGCCCGGACGGCTACAAGCTCTCCGACAAGATCGAGGGCCGCATCGAGGCCATGCTCGACAAGGAAGTCGAGCTGGCGCTGGCCGATAATGGCGCGCTGGGCCGCGCGACGCGCGTCGATGGCGTGCATGACCGCTATATCGAGTTCGCCAAACGGACGCTGCCGCGCTCCATGTCGCTTTCGGGTCTGCGCATTGTTCTCGACTGCGCCAATGGCGCTGCCTACAAGGTGGCGCCCGCAGTTCTCTGGGAGCTTGGCGCAGAGGTTATCGCGATCAATGACGAGCCGAATGGCGTCAACATCAACGATGATTGCGGTTCCACCCATCCGCTGGGGCTCGCCAAAAAGGTGCACGAAGTGCGCGCCGATATCGGCATCGCGCTTGATGGTGACGCCGACCGCGTTGTGATCGTCGATGAGAACGGCACGGTGATCGATGGCGACCAGATCATGGCGTTGATCGCGCAGTTCTGGCACAAGGCCGGCAAGCTCCAGGGCGGCGGCGTTGTTGCGACGATCATGTCCAATCTCGGTCTCGAGCGCTTCATGCACGACCTGAAGCTCGACCTTTACCGCGTGAAGGTGGGCGACCGTTATGTGGTCGAGCGCATGCGCGCCGACGGTCTGAACATCGGCGGCGAGCAGTCGGGCCATGTGGTCCTGTCCGACTTCACGACCACGGGTGACGGGCTGGTGGCCGCCCTGCAGGTTCTGGCCTGCATCAAGCGCGAGGATCGCCCGGCCAGTGAAGTGTGCAAACAGTTCGAGCCGGTGCCGCAGCTGCTCAAGAATGTGCGCATCAGCGGCGGCAAGCCGCTGGAGGCTGCGCCGGTCAAATCGGCTATCGCCGACGCAGAGGCCCGCCTGGGTGACAAGGGCCGTCTCGTGATCCGTCCCTCCGGCACCGAACCGCTGATCCGCGTGATGGCCGAGGCCGATGATCCCGCACTCGTGGAAAGCGTGGTCGATGACGTGATTGGCGCGATCGCGGATTCAAAGAGCGCCGCCTGAGCCAGGCCCTGACGGGCACTGTCGAAAAAGCATTCTGAAAAGCCGGCATTCGTGCCGGCTTTTTGTATTTTTGGCTTTGGTTTTGCGCCTTTGCGCGTCAGGCGTGTATTCACGTCGTGGTTAAGGCTTAAGGTTAAGTCGTATTTAACTTTTTTGGTCGAATACTCCCGTCGAGTTGCAATTTGCCGGTGTGCCCAGGGGGGCGCGGCAACGCCAAGGATGGGAACATATGTTGAAGTCTACGAAGGTCTTCGGGGCGGCCTTGCTGCTTTTTGCTCCGACCGCAGGCTATGCCGCCGATCTCTATGAACCGCCGATCATCGAAGCGCCCGAACCACTGCCGCCGATCATCGAGCCCGCCGCACCGGAATTTGGCGGATGGTATATTCGCGGCGATGTCGACTATCACTGGTCGAAGCTGCGCGGCACCGAATACATCACCTATGGTCCGGGGGCCGGTGGCCTTCGCGGAGGAACGGCGTCCTTCGACACGACGGACCTGAAGGGCGCCATGTCGCTGGGCGCCGGTGTCGGTTACCAGATCAATCGCTACCTTCGCGCTGATCTGACGGCGGACTACTGGTTCAAGTCGGATTTCACCGGCTCCACGTCGGGTACGTGCTCGGGCGGTGTGCCTTGCGTTTCCACGGATACGTCGGCCTACAGCGCCTGGCTGCTGATGGCCAACGCGTATATCGACCTTGGCACCTATCACGGCGTCACGCCTTATGTCGGTGCGGGTATCGGTGGCGCTCACATCAAGTGGGACGACCTGACGAACACCACGCCCGATGGCACGACGGTTCACGAGGGTTCCAGCAACTGGCGCTTCGCCTACTCGCTGATGGCCGGTGCTTCCTACTGCCTTACCGAGAATCTGAACCTCGACATGGGCTATCGCTTCACGCGGGTGAACGGCGGTCGCATGTTTGAGTATGCTTCGGGCGTTGCTCCGGGCTTCGACAAGGGCTTCAACGTTCACGAGGCCCGCGCGGGTCTGCGCTATCAGTTCGGTGGCAACACCAACTGCGCCGCGCCTCAGGTGGTCACCTATGATCCGCCGCCCTTCGAGCCGCCGGTCTACAAGTAAGACCTACGCGTAAGACAGTCTGCATTTTTCTAAACCGCCCGGCCCAAATGCCGGGCGGTTTTCTTTTGCGCAGTCGTTATCGTAAACGCCTGCGATAACCATGCGTTAGCCTTAACTGCCGCTTAACCCGAATGGTTAATTATGGGGAGATAAAGCGGCGGGGGCACCCTTAATCCGTCGCGTCTCGCGGAGTTCGGATTATGAGCACTATCACCCGTCTGCTTGTCTCTTCGGTTTCTCTGACGCTGGTTTCCATCGGCGCAGTGCAGGCCGCTGACTATGACCCACCGATCATTATTGAAGAAGTGCCTGACGTGGTGCCGGTGGAGATTGGCAGCGGCTGGTACCTGCGCGGCGACATTGGCTATTCGCTGAAAACCAGCGCCAAGGACCCCTTTACCTATCGCACCTTCGATGGCGTGAACTACGGTTCCGCCGCATTCGACAGCGTCTCCCTCTCGAAAGATTTCAGCTTCGGTCTGGGTTTTGGTTATTCCTTCACCGACTGGTTCCGCGCCGACGCGACGCTTGATCGCTTTACTGCCGGTTTCAACGGCACGACCTCGAGTTCGGTTCCCTGTCCGGGCGCTCCTGCTGGAACGACCTGTCGTTCCGAGGACGGTTCGGAAGTCACCGGGTATTCCGCGCTGTTAAACGCCTATGTGGACCTCGGCACCTATGTGGGCTTCACACCCTATGTGGGCGCGGGCATCGGCTACACCTATATGCGCTGGGATGAACTCGCCAACAGTGCCTACTGTGTGGGTGGCGGCTGCGGCGGCACCAGCTTTGCGGGCACGTCCAGGCATTCGGGCGAGTCGGACTGGCGCTTCACCTACGCGCTCATGGCCGGTATGTCCTATGACTTCTCCAACAACATGAAGGTGGACCTCGGCTACCGCTATCGTCATGTCGATGGCGGCAACATGTTCGCCTGGGATGCTGCGACGGCGGCAGCCGGTGCGACAGGCGTGCAGGGCCACGACAGCGATCTTGCCACGCATGAGATCCGCGTTGGTCTGCGCTACGAATTATGGTGAGAGCCGGTTCTGGCCCCTTCCATACAGAAACCCCCCACCTCCGCAGCCCAGCCCCTAACCTGAATGCGGGCGTATGGTAAAAGAATAAGCCGAACCCCTTGGTCCAGCAGAACCTTGGGGTTCGGATATGCTTCATAAATCTGCAACAAGTAAGAAACGGCGACTTCCCGCCCTGCGCTGGCATGAACGGAAATCGCCCGCTTCGCGCCGCGCAAATTGGTCATTCACCAGCGCTTGCCCTTGCCTTGAAAGCCGCCGTTCGTTGACCGGGAACCGGGCATTCGCCGCGACGTGAACGAACGGCAGCGATGCGGACGCCAATTGGACAAACTACTCGACGACGCGGAACACTTCCCAATATGTCGAGCCCGAAACGATCACTTCGCCCATCTTCTTGCCCCAGTCGGCATGCATCTTGATCGATCCGATCTTGTCGAAAAAATTATCAAGCTCAGCGAGATTAGAAATCTCGAACTCGTCCTGAATAACGGCCTCCTTGGCGCCGATCGAACCGGTTATCACGCGGCTTTTCGACATATCAATATCCGTTTGCGAGCCGATCTGCTCGGCCCATTCTTTGTGAAGCGCCAGCGCTTCCGATTTCATTCCAAATTTAGCTTCGCAGGTCCAACGCGCGATCATCATGGGGTCTTCCTCCCTTCTTGTGTAAAGAGATTTGGCCTGTCCCGCAGGCCGAAAACCGGTCGCCTGGGTGGGCGATATCTACACTTGGGAACGTCGGCCTATGGCGCGATGTTCTGGTTTATGTGGAACAGGTTGTCCGGGTCATATCGGCGCTTGAGTTTCAGGAGCCTGTCGTAATTGCCACCGAAGTTCTCCTGCGCGCGCCCGGCATCGTCTTCATCCATGAAGTTGATATAGCCGCCTGGTTCGGAATACGGCGCCACCGCATCCGAATAGTCTCGCACCCATTTTGTATGGGCCGCGTCATCGGCCGGGTCGTCGGATGCGGCCAGAACCACCATCGAGAAGTTGGCGTCTCTGTGCCCAAAGGCTGTGGCATCAGAATCCACGTCCTGACACGCGCCGTTGATCGGATAAAGATGCATGGTGGAACTGACCGTCGGTGCGTTCGGTCCGTGCTGGACATGCGCCGCGATCGCTTCGTCGGTGAGCTCCTTGACGAAGTTGCCCTTCCAGTATTGTCGGATGCCCGTCGGGAAAAGGCCATCGAAAGCCGCGTTGATTGCCGGGTACGGCACCGGCCCGACATGTTCGGCCTTGACCTCGGCAATGTCGTGGAACGCCTTGAACTGTTTTTCGCCCTCGGACGGATCCCCTGACCAGCAGGCGACGATGGCACAGAACATGTCGCCGTGGCGGTCTTCCGGGATGAATGGCAGTGGCGGCGCGATCTGGAAGGCCGGAAAGGCGCCCATCTCGCGCGGCGCGGTCTTGATGTAGTCCCGATAAAACCTGAAGATCGTTTCGGTTTCTTCGATCTCGAAGAACATCGGGCCCCAATAGACCGTTTCGACCGGCTGGAGCTTGTATTCGAGCGAGGTGCAAATGCCGAAATTTCCGCCGCCGCCGCGGATGGCCCAGAAGAGGTCGGTATTCCTGTCTTCACTTGCGATCAGCATCTTTCCGTCAGCCGTCACGACATCTGCCGAAATCAGGTTGTCGAGCGACAGGCCATGACCACGGGAGAGGTACCCGATCCCTCCGCCTAGCGTGAGCCCGGCAATGCCGGTTGTGGAGATGATCCCGCCCGTAGTGGCGAGACCAAAGGCATGGGTGGCCGAATTGAAATCACCCCACGTAGTACCTCCCTCGGCGCGAACCGTCTTGGCGCCCGGATCGACCCGGACGCTGCGCATATGCGACAGGTCGATAACGACGCCTCCGTCATTGGTGCCGAAGCCGGGACCGCTGTGCCCGCCGCCGCGCACAGAAAGTTCGTGCCCGTTGTCGCGGGCATAGTGGACTGTAGTCATCACGTCGCCGGCATTGGCTGCCCGCACGATGACGGCGGGCCGTTTGTCGATCATTCCGTTGTGGACCTTGCGGGCCTCATCGTAGCTGTTGTCGGATTGGGTGATGACATCTCCGCGAATATGGTCGCGGAGTTCGCTTGGTGTCTTGGCTGTCATGGTTTTCCCGCCATGGTTTCTTGATTGTCCGCGTTGATCGCGGAACTCAGACAAGCCAATCAGCCAACCAAGACTCACAAGGAAACGATCTGTCGCCACAAACCATTGGCTGGCTTATCGACTGCGATCATTGCCTAAAGTTAACACAATTTTTGAAAATGGCAGAGTCGGCATTTTTTGACGCGCGTAACACTCACCTGAAAAGGAAGTTCAGCCGCTTCGCAGGGGCGGCTCCCTGCCCAGATTGAGGCACGGTGTTCTAGCGCGCCGTTGACCAGCCGAACCAGAGCGCGACGAGTGCGAGAAGGGCGGAGAGTGTGCGCCGTGCGATCCGCTCGCGCCGGGCGTCGGTCAGAAATGGCTGTAGCGTGCTTGCCAGCACCACGATCATGCCGTGGATCAGTGTCGCCACGCCCACATAGATCGAGGTGAGGAGAATGGTCTGCGGCGTCAGTGGCTGCGTGGGGTCCACGAAGGTCGGTAAAACGGCGATGTAGAAAACCGCCGCCTTGGGATTGAGCAGATTTGTCACGAGACCGCGCATGAAATGCGCGCCGTCTGGCTTGTCTCCTGCCGCAGAGACGTCGCCGCCATCGCGCCAGCCATCCCAGGCCAGAAAGAGCAGGAAGAGCACACCCGCCCAGCGCAGCCCCTCATAGAGCAGGTCGGAGGCCTGAATGACCTGCGCCACGCCGAGCGCGGCAATGATGCCGACAATGCTGAGCCCGAGCGCCACGCCGGCAACCGTCGCGAAGCCGGGGCGGCGGCCTTCCGAGGCGGAGATAAGGGCCAGATAGGCCATGTTCGGTCCGGGCGTAAGCTCGATCAGCGTCGATGCCAGAGCGAATGAAGCGACAACGGTCAGATCGAGCCCGAAGACAGTCATGGCGTCAGTGCGCCTCGTTCCAGTTGTCGGCGGCGCGCGCTTCAACCTGAAGCGGGACAGAGAGGGAGCGGGCCGGCAGGGCGGCGTTTTCCATCACGTCGCAGATCAGCGGGATGACCGCGTCGACCTTGCTTTCGGGCGCTTCGAAGATCAGTTCGTCATGCACCTGCAAAAGCATTTTCACCTCGCCGAATCCGGCGTCCGCAAGCGCTTCATCCATGCGCACCATGGCGCGGCGGATGATGTCCGCCGCCGAACCCTGGATCGGCGCGTTGATCGCGGCGCGCTCGTTGAAGGCGCGCAATTGCGGATTGGACGAGCGGATCTCCGGGTAGTGTGCCCGGCGGCCAAAGATCGTCTCGACATAGCCGAGTTCCTTGGCCTTGGCCTTGGTGGCGTCCATGTAGTCCTTGATGCCGGGGAAGCGCTCGAAATAGCGCTTGATATAGGCGCTGGCTTCCTCGCGCGGAATGGCGAGCTGGTTGGCGAGACCGAAGGCGGAGATGCCGTAGATGATGCCGAAATTGATCGCCTTGGCGCGCCGGCGCACCTCCGATGGCATGCCTTCCACCGGCACGTCGAACATTTCCGACGCCGTCATGGCGTGAATGTCGAGCCCGTCGGCAAACGCCTTCTTCAGTTCCGCAATGTCGGCCACATGGGCAAGCACGCGAAGCTCGATCTGGCTGTAGTCGGCAGAGATCAGCTTTGCGCCTTCCGGCGCCACGAAGGCGGTGCGGATCTTGCGGCCTTCCGGCGTGCGAACCGGGATGTTCTGCAGGTTCGGCTCGGAGGAGGAGAGGCGGCCCGTCGTCGTGGAGGCGAGGGCGTAGGAGGTGTGAACGCGCTTCGTCTCGGGATTGATGTAACCCGGCAGCGCATCCGTGTAGGTGGATTTGAGCTTCGTCACCTGCCGCCAGTCGACGATCTTGCGCGGCAGTTCGTGCCCTGCGCCAGCCAGGTCCTCCAGCACCTGCGCCGAGGTCGACCACTGGCCGGTCTTGGTCTTGCTGCCGCCCGGCAGACCCATCTTGCCGAACAGGATTTCGCCAAGCTGCTTGGGCGAGCCGATGGTGAAGCGCTCGCCGGCCAGCGTGTAGATTTCGTCTTCGATGCCGGCGGCCGTCTGGGCGAAGTCACCCGACATGCGCGACAGGATCTGGCGGTCGACGGAAATGCCGCGATGCTCCATCCGGCCGATCACCGGGATCATGGGGCGCTCGAGCCGCTCATAGACGGAGACCAGCCCTTCGGCGGCGAGCCGGGGCTTCAGCACCTGCCACAGCCGCAGCGTGATGTCGGCATCCTCGGCGGCATAGGCGGTGGCGCGCTCCAGATCCACCATGTCGAAGGTGATCTGCTTGCGGCCGGTGCCGGTCAGTTCCTTGTAGGGGATGGGTTTGTGGCCGAGCCAGCGCTCGGAAAGCGCGTCCATGCCGTGGCCCACCGTGCCGTGGCTGCCGGTTCCGGCATCGAGCACATAGGAGATCAGCATGGTGTCGTCGCAGCCGACGATCTCCACGCCAAGCCGATACATGATCAGCCAGTCATATTTAAGGTTCTGCCCGATCTTGAGAACGGCGGGATCGGCCATCATGGCGCGGATCGCCTCCAGCGCCTCTTCCTGCGAAAGCTGGTTCTCGATCAGCCCGCCGCCCAGAAGGTCGCCACTGCCGCTCTTGTGCGCGATCGGCACATAGGCTGCGCGGCCGGGTTTGGTCGCAAGCGAAAAGCCGCACAGCTCCGCCTGCATCGGATCAAGCGAGGTGGTCTCGGTGTCGAAGGCGAGGATGCCCGCCTCATAGGCTTCCGCGACCCACTTCTTCAGCGTGTCGAGATCGCGGATGCATTCATAGCCGGCGTGATCGAAGGTCTGTGCCGAGCCTGCTTCTGCGATCCTGTTGGCGAGCTTCGACGGTGTGTCCGCATCGCCCGTGTCTTCGGCCGGCGTGAGGTCGGGGCCATGCGCGTCCGCGCCGGCTTCGACCTCCACATGGGCGGCCTCGATCTCGGCCACTTCGGCTCCGGTGGCCTCGGCCACACGGCGCGTCAGCGTGGTGAACTCCATTGCTTTCAGGAAGCCGATCAGCTTCGGTCCGTCCGGCGGGGCGAGCTCGAACGTGTCGATGGCGTGCTCCACCGGAACATCGATCCTGAGCTTGACCAGCTCGCGCGAAATGCGCGCCTTGTCGGCGAATTCGATCAGGTTCTCGCGGCGTTTCTTCTGCTTGATCTCCTCGGCGCGGGAGAGAAGCGTGTCGAGATCACCATATTCTTCCAGAAGCTGGGCCGCCGTCTTGGGACCGATGCCCGGCACGCCGGGAACATTGTCGACGGAATCGCCCGTGAGCGCCTGCAGGTCGATCATCTTCTCGGGCGGCACGCCCCATTTCTCGATCACTTCGGGAATGTTGATTTCCCGGTCCTTCATCGGATCGTACATCGAGACGTTTTCGGTCACGAGCTGCATCAGATCCTTGTCGGAGGAGATGATCGTGGTGTCGCCGCCGGCCTCGCTTGCGAGCCGCGCATAGGTGGCGATCAGGTCGTCGGCCTCGAAGCCGGCCAGCTCGATGCAGGGCAGGTCGAAGGCCTGCGTCGCCTCGCGGATCAGACCGAACTGCGGCACCAGATCCTCCGGCGGCTCCGAGCGGTTGGCCTTGTATTCCGGGTAAAGATCGTTGCGGAACGTCTTCGAGGAATGGTCGAAGATGACCGCGAAATGGGTCGGGGTGACGCCCACCTCCGTGTCGCGCGCATTCTGCAGAAGCTTCCAGAGCATGTTGCAGAAGCCGGCGACGGCGCCCACCGGCAGGCCGTCGGATTTGCGGGTCAGCGGGGGCAGCGCGTGATAGGCGCGAAAGATGTAGCCCGAACCGTCAACGAGGAAGAGATGATCGCCTTTTTTCATGGCTGCTACGGGTAGCGCGGCGGGGTGCGCCTGTCCATGGAAAAGGGGGGCTGTCCGCGCCTTTCGGACAGGTGTCCTGACAAGGTGGAACGGGGCCTACCGCTTTCTATCACGCGTTTGTTACGAAGTTGTAATGTCCCGTGCCCTTGAATAGCCACGTTCAAGCACAAAATAACACACAGCGGCATTTTTCGCCGTGGTCCGCAAAAGGCTCGTCCCCCGCCTTTACCGGACGAAATAGCGGCAGCCTCATCCCCCCTCTCCGGGCTGCCGCGGTGTTTCAAGCATGGCCGCCGTGGTTTCCCCTCCACCACGGCGGCTCTTGCGTTCAGGGGTCAGGTTTTCCTGCGTTTCCTGCCGTAAAGCTCCAGCCGATGGTGCACGATGTCGTAGCCGAGCGAGCGGGCGATCTCTTCCTGAAGCTTCTCGATCCGGTCCGAGTGAAACTCGATCACGTCACCCGTATCCATGTCGATCAGGTGGTCGTGATGTTCACCGTCGGCCTGCTCGAAGCGTGCGCGTCCGCCCTCGAAGGCATGGCGGTGGATCGCGCCCATTTCTTCAAGAAGTTTCATGGTCCGGTAGACGGTTGAAAGCGAGATGCTGGGGTCGATGATCGTCGCGCGCTGGAAGATTTCCATCGCGTCGGGATGATCGTCCGTTTCCGTCAGAATGCGAAGAATGATCTTGCGCGGCCTGGTGATGCGAACACCGGCGCGGCGCAGTTCCTTCTCGTAATCCGGCTTGTGGGCGGGGTGCTGATTCATCGGCAGACTATGCGCCAGATGACAATCAGTTGCAAAGATTCGATCTTCACTTGCCGGCGCTTCTCCTCAGGAAAGCCCGCATTCCCGGCATTCTTTGCTTTTTTATTGCAAACGATTTGCAATTGCATTGACGGGCGGCGGAATTCACCATAACTATGACGCGTTGCAGCAGTTTCGATGTGTTTCAGGGGATTCTCATGCCATCAGCCAAGCGATTGGCCACTTTCGTCATTGCAATGCTTGCCGCGTCCTCCGCCTTTGCGCAGGACGAACGTTTCAAGGCGGTCACCACATTCACCGTCATCGCGGACATGGCGCGCAATGTCGCCGGCGATGCTGCGGTGGTCGAGTCGATCACCAAGCCCAATGCCGAAATCCATAATTACCAGCCGACGCCCGGGGACATCCTGCGGGCGCAGGACGCCGAGCTGATCCTCTGGAACGGGCTCAATCTCGAACTCTGGTTCGAGCGCTTCTTCCGCAATCTGAAGGATGTGCCGAGCGTCGTCGTTTCGGAAGGCGTGGAGCCGATGAGCATCGGCGACGGACCCTATACCGGCAAGCCAAACCCGCATGCCTGGATGTCGCCGAGCGATGCGCTGATCTATGTCGACAATATCCGCGACGCGTTCTCGCAATATGATCCGGAGAATGCCGGGATCTATGCGAAGAACGCGGAGGCTTACAAGGCCGAGATCCAGTCCGTTGTCGATCCGATCCGTGAGCGGCTGGCGGCCATTCCCGAAGATCACCGGGTGCTTGTCACCAGTGAAGGCGCGTTCAGCTATCTGGCGCGTGATTTCGGGCTGAAGGAGCTTTACATCTGGCCGATCAATGCCGACCAGCAGGGCACGCCGCAGCAGGTGCGTCATGTGATCGACCAGATCCGCGAAACCAATGCGCCTGCGGTCTTCAGCGAAAGCACCGTCTCGCCCAACCCCGCAAAGCAGGTGGCGCGTGAGACGGGGGCGGCCTATGGCGGTGTTCTCTATGTGGACTCGCTCAGCGACGACAACGGCCCGGTTCCCACCTATCTGGATCTCTTAAGGGCCACGAGCGAGACCATTGCCGAAGGATTGACCGGGCAATGAACGCACCCGTTGTGAACATGAAGAAGAAGCCGGCGGCGCAGTCCGCCGGCATTGACGTTCGTGATGTCACCGTCACCTACCGCAATGGCCATACGGCGCTGCGCGATGCGAGCTTCTCCATCCCCACCGGAACCATTGCGGCCCTTGTCGGCGTGAATGGCAGCGGCAAGTCCACCCTGTTCAAGGGGATCATGGGGTTTGTTCCGCTGGCAAAGGGCGATGTCTCCATCCTGGGCGAGCCGGCCGGTCGGGCGCTCAAGCGCAATGTCGTGGCCTATGTCCCGCAGGCCGAGGAAGTCGACTGGAACTTCCCGGTTCTGGTCGAGGATGTGGTGATGATGGGCCGTTATGGCCACATGAATTTCATGCGCTGGGCGCGCCGGCAGGACCATGAAATGGTCGAGGCCGCGCTTGAGCGCGTCGGCATGGCCGATTTCCGCAAACGTCAGATCGGCGAATTGTCGGGCGGCCAGAAAAAGCGCGTCTTTCTGGCCCGCGCGCTGGCGCAGGAGGGCAGGGTGATCCTGCTCGACGAGCCCTTCACCGGCGTCGATGTGCGGACCGAAGAATCCATCATCGCGCTGCTCAAGGCGCTGCGCGAAGAAGGCCATGTCATGCTGGTCTCGACGCATAATCTGGGCAGCGTCCCGCGTTTCTGCGACCGCACGATCCTGATCAACCGCACGGTTTTGGCAGCCGGTCCCACCGAGGATGTGTTCACGCGCGCCAATCTGGAAAAGGCATTTGGCGGCGTCCTGCGCCAGTTCACGCTCGGCGGCGCGGAGCTGCATGAAGATGCCGAGGAAGATTCCCGGCAGGTCACCGTTCTGACCGACGATGAGCGGCCCTTCGTCATCTATGGCGATGAGAAGAACGGACGCCCGGACGAGGGCAAGCGCAAATGAGCGCCTATCTGCTCGAACCCTTCTCCTATGGCTACATGGTCAACGCCATGTGGGTGAGCGCGCTGGTGGGCGGCGTCTGCGCCTTCCTGTCGGCCTATCTGATGCTCAAGGGCTGGTCGCTGATCGGCGATGCGCTTTCGCATTCCATCGTGCCCGGCGTTGCCGGCGCTTACATGCTCGGCCTGCCTTTCTCCATCGGTGCCTTCTTCGCCGGCGGCCTGGCGGCTGGCGCGATGTTCTTCCTCAACCAGCGCACGAGGCTGCGCGAGGATGCGATCATCGGTCTGATCTTCACGTCCTTCTTCGGCCTCGGTCTGTTCATGATCTCGCTGTCGCCAGCCTCGGTGAACATCCAGACCATCGTTCTGGGCAACATCCTCGCCATCACGCCGTCCGACACGCTTCAGCTCGTCATCATTTCCGGCGTCACGCTGGCCGTGCTCGCGGTCAAGTGGAAGGATCTTATGGTCGCCTTCTTCGATGAGAACCACGCCCGCTCCATCGGTCTCAATCCGGGCTTTCTGCGGCTGATCTTCTTCACGCTTCTGAGCGCCTGCACGGTTGCCGCCATGCAGACGGTCGGCGCGTTTCTCGTGATCGCCATGGTGGTGACGCCGGGTGCGACGGCCTATCTCCTGACGGACCGTTTCCCGCGTCTGGTCGCCATCGCGGTCGCCATCGGGGCGGTGTCGAGTTTTGTCGGCGCCTATGCCAGCTACTTCCTTGATGGCGCGACGGGCGGGATCATCGTTGTGCTCCAGACGCTGACCTTCCTCACCGCCTTCGTCTTTGCGCCCAAGCACGGTATGCTCGCCGCGCGCCGACGCGCCCGTGAGGCGCTGAAAGACTCGATGCAGGAGGCGGGCGCATGAGCGGCTTTCTCGACATGGCGCTGATGCCCTTCGCCTTTCCGTTCATGCAGCAGGCGTTCATCATCTCGGTGCTGATCGCCGCGCCCATGGCGCTGCTTTCCTGCTTTCTGATCCTGAAGGGCTGGTCGTTGATGGGTGACGCCGTCAGCCATGCCGTTCTGCCGGGTGTGGTCATCGCCTATATCATCGGCATCCCCTTCGCCATCGGCGCATTCGTGGCCGGCATGACCTGCGTTGTGGGCATCGGCTATCTGAAGGAAAACAGCCGGGTGAAGGAAGACACCATCATGGGCGTCGTCTTCTCCGGAATGTTCGGGCTCGGCCTGCTGCTCTACACCAAGATTCAGACCGAGGTGCATCTCGATCACATCCTGTTCGGCGACATGCTGGGCGTGACCTGGGGCGACATCACGCAGACGGGCATCATTGCACTGTTTGTGTGCGCGGCCATTCTTCTGTTCCGCCGCGACCTGCTTCTCAATGCGTTCGACCCGCAGCACGCCAAGGCAATCGGCCTGCCGGTGCGGGTGCTGCATTACGGGCTACTGGCTATCCTGTCGCTGACCATCGTGGCGGCTCTGACGGCGGTGGGCATCATTCTGGCGATTGCGCTTCTGATCGGGCCGGGCGCGGTGGCGTTCCTGCTCGTCCGGCGCTTCGACCGCATGTTGCTTGTCAGCCTGGCGGTGGCGCTGTTCGCTTCGTTCTTTGGTGTCTATCTGAGCTTCTTCATCGACAGCGCGCCGGCCCCGACCATCGTGCTTCTGATGACGGGCATGTTCCTTGTGGCTTTCGTCTACACGCTGCGCCGCAATGCGCGGGAGGATGCCGCGCGGGAGGTGGACTCACGCGAACTGGGCGTGGGGCGATGAGCCTTCGCGGTGTGGAGCCCAAGCGCCCTCGCCCTTCGACAAGCTCAGGATGAGGGCTACTTAAACCGCGCAGAAAAGCCGTAGCGCCACGCACGGCAAATGTTCCTGCGTCCGCGTTCCACGTCTCCAAGAAACACGGCGTTTCCAGTAGCCCTCATCCTGAGCTTGTCGAAGGGCGAGGGCGCTTGGGCACCGCAGCAAAGTGATAGCGCCGGGCGTCGTTCTCAGATGCGCGGCGCTTGAGCCTCGTTCGGCTAGTCGGGCAGAACGGCTGTGGCTTCGATCTCGACCTTCGCCTCGTCTTCGATCAGCGCCACCACCTGCACGACGCTCATGGGCGGGAAGTTACGGCCCATGGCGGAACGATAGGCTTCGCCCAGCTCGCGCAGACGGCTGCCATAGGCTTCCTTGTCGGTGATGAACCAGGTCAGGCGAACCACGTGCTCCGGCCCTGCGCCAGCTTCCTTGAGAAGCGTGACAATGTTCTCAAGCGCCTGACGCACCTGGCCGATGAAGTCGTCGGTCTCGAACACCTGATTGCTGTTCCAGCCGATCTGACCCCCAAGGAAGACGGTGCGCCCCCTTGCAACAACACCATTGGAATACCCCTTGGCAGGAACCCAGTCGGCTGGCTGGAGAATCTGGTGAAGCGGGACAGTCATGCTATTTCCTTCATGCTTGGGAACGAAAGGCGTGATCACACGCCGAGGAAGCGCTGCTGGATTTCATCGGTGAGCGCCAGGGGCGCACCGGTCCATGCGGTGCGGCCTTTTTCGAGAATGACACAGCGGTCTGCCACGGGCAGTAACTCGCTCAGCGTCTTGTCGACGATCAGGATCGACTGGCCCTCCGCCCGGATGGCGCGGATGGCGCGCCAGATGTCCTGCCGGATCACCGGGGCGAGCCCTTCGGTCGCCTCGTCGAGAATGAGCAGGCGTGGATTGGTAGCCAGCGCCCTGCCGATGGCAAGCATCTGCTGCTCGCCGCCCGAAAGCGTGCTCGCATACTGATCGCGCCGCTCCGCCAGTCGCGGGAACAGCGCGTTCACGCCATCGAGCGTCCATCTGCCGGGACGTGCGGCGGCGAGGATGTTTTCCTCCACCGTCAGGTTCGGGAAGCAGCGCCGGCCCTCCGGCACCAGTCCCACGCCGAGCCGCGCGATGCGGTGCGGCTTCATCCGCGTGATGTCCTTGCCGGCAAAGGCAATGCTGCCGGATTGCGGTGGCGTCAGGTGGCAGACGGAGCGGATCGTGGTCGTCTTGCCCATGCCGTTGCGGCCCATCAGCGCCACGGCCTCTCCTTCTTCGACCGAAAGGTCGACGCCGAAAAGCGCCTGCGACTTTCCATAGAAGGTTTTGAGATCCTGGATGTCGAGCAGCTTCATGCGCCGTCTCCCAGATAGGCTTCGCGCACGGCGGGATGGTTGCGAATGTCATCGACCGAGCCGGTGGCGATGATCCGCCCGTAGACGAGAACGGAGATGCGGTCGGCCAGTGCGAAGACGGCGTCCATGTCGTGCTCGATCAGAAGGATCGGCGCTTCGTCGCGCAGACGATCGAGAAACCCGGTCAGCGCCTGCGAGCCTTCCGGCCCCATGCCCGCCATCGGCTCATCAAGCAGAAACGCCTTTGCGCCGAGCGCCAGTGCGATGGCGATCTCGAGCTGCCGCCGCTCGCCGTGCGAAAGCTCGGCCGCCGGCACATCGGCGCGGTCGGCAAGACCCACGCGCGTGAGTGCTTCCCGGGCGGGTTCGGTGAGGCTCCGGTCGCGCATGACGGGTTTGAAGAAATGGAAGCTGGAGCCCTGACGCGCCTGCACCGCCAGCATCACATTGCGCAGCGCCGAGAACTCGGGCGCGAGCGAGGACACCTGGAATGTGCGCCCCATGCCGAGCCTTGCGCGGGCCGCCACATCGAGCGGCTTCACATCCCGGCCCTCGAAGCGGATCTCGCCGCTGTCGGGCGTGAGTGAGCCGGCGATCTGGTGGATCAGCGTCGACTTGCCGGCGCCGTTCGGGCCGATCAGCGCGTGGATCTCTCCCGGTCTGAGGTCGAGGCTGACGCCATCGGTCGCCTTAAGTGCGCCGAAGCTCTTTCTCAGGTCGCGAATGTCGAGGATCGGTTCAGCCATGACGCGCCCTCCCGGCCAGAAGTCCCATCACGCCGCCGCGGGCAAACAGCACCACGGCCAGCAGGATCAGGCCGAGGAAGAACTGCCAGTGCTCGGTAATGCCGCCCAGCGCAAACTCGAAAAGCACATAGACAATGGCCCCGGCCAGCGGCCCGGCAAGCCGGCCGACACCGCCCAGAATGATGAGAACGATCAGCTCGCCCGACATGTGCCAGGAGAACATGGAGGGGCTGACGAAGCGGTTGAGATCGGCAAAGAGCGCACCGGCAAGCGCGGTCATCATGGCCGAGATCACGAAGGCCGTGAGCCGCACCCGGAACGGACCGATGCCGACGGCGGCAAGCCGGGTCTCGTTCTGTCGTCCGGCCTGCAGCGCTGCGCCAAAGCGCGAGTCGCGAAGCATGGCGAAGACGATGAGGCCCAGCGCCAGAAGCCCGAAGCAGATGAGGAAGAAGCTCATCGGCGCGAGCGTGTTCATGCCCGGAAAGGCGTTGCGCACGTAGATCGACAGACCGTCCTCGCCGCCATAGGCGGGCCAGGAAATCGCGAAATAGTAGATCATCTGCGCGAAGGCGAGGGTGATCATGATGAAGTAGACGCCGGAGGTCCTGAGCGAAATCAGGCCGATCAGAACGGCAACGAGCCCGGCGGCAATCGCGCCCGTGATCCAGATGACGATCATCTGGTTGGTGCCGGGCAGACCGAGGAGAAGCGGCTCACTGTTGAATGCATGAGTGGCGAGAATGCCGGCCGCATAGCCGCCAATGCCGAAGAAGGCGGCATGGCCGAACGACACCAGACCACCAAGGCCGAGCGCGATGTTGAGCCCGGTGGCGGCAAGGCCAAGGATCGCCATGCGGGTCGCCAGCGTGATGTAGAAGGTCTCGCCCATCGCCTGTGCAATGAAGGCGGCGGCAAGCAGGCCGGCAATGATCAGGATGCTGATGGTTGTTTCGCGTGTCATGGCCGGTCCCTCACGCATTCGCCGCGAACAGGCCCTGGGGCCTGAAGGCAAGGATGAGGGCCATGACGATGTAGATCAGCATGGAGGCAAGAGCCGCGCCGATCGTGGCGGCTTCCGAATTGGGCATGAAGAGGCCGAAGAAATGCGGCAGCAGGAAGCGGCCCAGCGTCTCTGTCAGCCCCACCAGAATGGAGCCGATCAGCGCGCCCTTGATGGAGCCGATGCCGCCGATGACGATAACCACGAAGGCAAGGATCAGCACCGGTTCGCCCATGCCCACCTGCACCGACTGAAGCGCGCCCACCATTGCGCCAGCCAGACCGGCAAGGGCTGCGCCCAGCGCAAAGACGAGCGTGTAGAGCGTGCCGATGTCGATGCCGAGCGCGCCGATCATCTCGCGGTCGGATTCGCCAGCGCGAATGCGCATGCCCAGACGCGTCTTGCCGATCAGGAGATAGAGCCCGATGGCGACCGCGATGCCGACGCCGATCACGGCCAGTCGGTAGATGGGATATTGCGCGCCACCGGGCAGATGCACCGCGCCCGAGAGAAGCTGCGGAATATCGAGATAGAGCGGGAACGAGCCGAACACCCAGCGCGTGCCCTCGGAGAAGATGAGGATCAGCGCAAAGGTGGCGAGCACCTGGTCGAGATGGTCGCGTTCGTAGAGCCGTCTGATGACGAGGATTTCGACGAGCGCGCCGGCTGCGGCTGCGGCGGCAAGGCTTGCGACAAGCCCAAGCCAGAAGGAGCCGGTCGCTGCGGCCACGGTCGCGCAGGCAAATGCGCCGACCATGAAGAGCGAACCATGCGCAAGGTTGATGAGCCCCATGACGCCGAAGATCAGCGTCAGGCCGGCGGCCATCAGGAACAGCATCACGCCGAACTGCAGGCCATTCAGGATCTGCTCTATGAAAAGGGTCAGGGACACGGGGAGCTTTCGCCGTCTGGTTTTGAGGTGGAGCGCTGCGTGGACGTCTCCCTCTCCCCGTTCACGGGGAGAGGGTGAGGGTGAGGGGCTGCGCCATGATCTGCAAAGACTGGCGCAGGTCCCCCATCCGCCTGCCGGCACCTTCTCCCCGCCAGCGGGGAGAAGGAAGCTGTCCTACATTTTGCACTCGGCCGCGTAGGCGTCCTGGTGGTCGGTGAACGCCGTGGAGACGATCTTGTTGGTCAGCGTGTCACCGTCCTTCACCACCTCGCGGACATAGAAGTCCTGGATCGGGTGGTTGTTGCTGTTGAACGAGAACTTGCCGCGAACCGAATCGAAATCCGCTTCCTTCAGCGCTGCACGGAACGCATCCTTGTCCTTCACGCTTGCCTTGCCGGCTGCGGAGAGGATCAGGTTCGCCGTGTCATAGGCCTGCGCCGCGTAGACGGAGGGCAGGCGGCCATAGGCTTCCTTGAAGCCCTCGACGAAGGTCTTGTTGGCTTCATTGTCGAGGTCATAGGCCCACGATGCCGAGTTCTTCACGCCAAGCGCCGCGTCGCCGATTGCCGGCAGAACGTCCTGGCTGAACGAGAAGGCCGGCCCCATCAGCGGAAGGTCGACGCCCGACTGCGCATACTGCTTGGTGAAGGCGACGCCCATGCCGCCCGGCAGGAAGATGAACACCGAGTCTGCATCCGATGCGCGGATCTGTGCGATCTCGGCGGCATAGTCCGTCTGTCCGAGCTTGGTGTAGACCTCGCCGGCGAGCTCACCCTTGTAGAAGCGCTTGAAGCCGGTGAGCGAGTCCTTGCCGGCCGGGTAGTTGGGGGCCATGATGAAGGTCTTCTTGAAGTCCTTGTTGGCGGCCTCGCCCATCGCTTCGTGGAAATTGTCGTTCTGGTAGGCGACGTTGAAATAGTTCGGGCTGCAGCCAGCGCCGGCAAGAGCCGAGGGGCCGGCATTGACCGACAGGTAGATCACATCCTGCGCCGTTGCAGACGGCACGACGGCCATGGCCAGGTTCGACCAGATGATGCCCGTCATCAGGTCGACCTTGTCGCTCTGGATCATCTTGTCCGCAATCTGCACGGCAAGTTCCGGCTTGCGCGCATCATCTTCGGTGATGATCTCGATGTCCTTGTTGCCGGACTGTTCGATCGCCAGCATGAAGCCGTCGCGGGCGTCGATGCCCAGTCCTGCGCCGCCGCCGGAAAGCGTGGTGATCATGCCGATCTTGACCGGCTCGGCAAAGGCGTTGCCGGCAACGCTTGCCGACAGGGCAAACAGGCTCGCTGCAATAAGCTTTTTCATGAAGTGTCTCCCAATGGTTCCCAGGTTATTAGTTGCCGTTATTTTCGGCTTTGTCACCCGTTTCTCAGGCTACATGTCCGTGCGGACACGCCAGAGCTCGGGGAATAGTTCCACATCCAGCATCTTGCGCAAATAGGAAACGCCGGACGTGCCGCCCGTGCCGCGCTTCAGGCCGATGATGCGTTCCACCGTCGTCACATGGTTGAAGCGCCAGCGGCGGAAATAGTCCTCGAAGTCGATCAGTTTTTCGGCGAGTTCGTAAAGCGCCCAGTGCTCGTCAGGCTTTGAGTAGACGGCCTTCCAGGCCTTCTGCACCTGGTCGTTGGCCTCGCGCCTTGTGCGCCAGTCGGTGCGTCCGGCATCAGCGCCGATGTCGAAGCCATTGCGCTCCAGAAGCCGCAGCGCCTCGTCGTAAAGGCTCGGCTCGGCAAGGATCTCCTCAAGACGCGCCGTGATCTGCGGCAGGTCCGAATGCGGCTTGAGCATCGCCAGGTTGCGGTTGCCGGCCAGGAACTCGATGGAGCGGTACTGCCACGACTGGAAGCCCGAGGACTGGCCAAGCGCATCGCGGAACATGGAGTATTCGCTCGGCGTCATGGTGCGCAGCACGTCCCATGCACTGTTGAGCTGCTCGAAGATGCGGGCCACGCGGGTCAGCATCTTGAAGGCAGGGCGCAGCTGGTCATCGGCGATGGCGGCGCGCGCCGACCGGATCTCGGTGATGGCGAGCTTCATCCAGAGTTCGGATGTCTGGTGCTGGATGATGAAAAGCAGCTCGTCACGCGCCGGAGACAGAGGCTCCTGCGCATCGAGGATCTTCTCCAGATGCAGATAGTCGCTGTAGGACATGGGCGGCTTGATGTCCGCCGCGTTGTCGTCATCGAGTTCCGGTTGGCTGGCCATGGTTCAGTCTGTCTCTCTCAAGCGGAAACGCTGGATCTTGCCCGTCTCTGTTTTTGGCAGAGCATCGAGAAACCTGATCGAGCGCGGATATTTGTAGGGCGCGATCACCGCCTTCACGTGGTCCTGCAGGCGTTTCGCCGTTGCTTCGTCGCGGGCCACACCCTCGGCCAGCACCACATGCGCTTCAACGATCTGCCCGCGTTCTTCGTTCGGCGCGCCGATCACGGCGCATTCCAGCACCTCGGCATGGGCGAGCAATGCCGCTTCAACCTCGGGGCCGGCGATGTTGTAGCCGGAGGAAAGGATCATGTCATCGGAGCGGGCGGCGAAATGGAAGCGGCCCTCCTCATCCTGATAGAAGCTGTCGCCCGTCAGGTTCCAGCCGGCGCGCACATACTCTTTCTGCCGTTCGTCGGCGAGATAGCGGCAGCCGGTCGGGCCGCGCACGGCCAGCCGGCCGGTTTCGCCGCGCGGCAGCTCGTTCATGTCCTCGTCCACGATCCGCGCTTCATAGCCGGTCACCGGGCGACCCGTGGTTGCCGGGTGCCGGTCGTCGAAACGGTTGGAGATGAAGATGTGCAGCATCTCGGTTGCGCCGATGCCATCGAGGATCGGCTTGCCGGTCTTCTCCGTCCATGCCTCGAACACCGGTCCCGGCAGGGTCTCGCCGGCCGAAACGGCAACGCGCAGCGAGGAAAGGTCCGCCCCTTCGTCCATCGCCGCCATCATGGCGCGGTAGGCGGTGGGCGCGGTGAAGCTCACCGTCGCGCGGTACTTCTCGATGATCTCGATCATGTTGGGCGGGGTGGCGCTTTCAAGAAGCGTCGCCGTTGCGCCGAAACGCAGCGGGAAGATCGCCAGACCACCAAGCCCGAAGGTGAAGGCAAGCGGGGGCGAACCGACAAACACGTCGTCCGGCGTGACCTGAAGCACTTCCTTCGCATAGGCGTCGGCGATGATCAGCAGATCGCGGTGGAAGTGCATGGTGGCCTTGGGGATGCCGGTGGTGCCGGAGGTGAACCCCAGAAGCGCGACATCGTCACGGCCCGTCTTCACCGCGTCGAAGGTGACCGGCTTGTCGAGCGCGATGCGATCCAGCTCGGCATCGAAATTGGCCGTGCCGTCAAAGCCCACCACCTTCTTGAGGAAGCGGCTTTCCTTGGCGCAGGCCACCAGCTCGTCCTTGATGCGCGTGTCGCACAGCGCCAGCTCGATCTCGGCCTTGTCGACGATCTTGGTCAGCTCGCCCGCGCGCAGCATCGGCATGGTGTTGACCACAACCGCGCCCGCCTTGGTGGCGGCCAGCCAGCAGGCCACCATGGCCGGATTGTTGGCCGAGCGGATCAGGATGCGGTTGCCCGGCTTGACGCCGTAATCCTCGACCAGCGCATTGGCAAGGCGGCTCGTCCAGTCCGCCAGTTCCTTGTAGGTGCGGCGGCGTCCATTGCCGATCAGCGCCACATGGTCGCCGAAACCGCGCTCGACCAGTCGGTCGGTCAGCTCGACGCCGGCGTTCAGATATTCGGGGTAGTCAAAGCCATCGAGAAGGAAGGCCGGCCATTGGTCTTCCGGCGGGAGATTGTCCCGCGCAAAGGTGTCGGTATGACCTGTCGGTCCGAGCATGTTTCCTCCCTATTTCATCGTTTGCCGTGCGATCACGACTTTCTGGACGTCCGATGCGCCCTCATAAATGCGGAGCGCCCTGATCTCCCGGTACAGGCTCTCCACAATGTGTCCGCGGCGCACACCGTCGCCGCCATGTATCTGCACTGCCTTGTCGATCACCTCCTGCGCCCGGTCGGTGGCGAACAGCTTGGCCATTGCCGCCTCGCGGGTGACGCGCGGTGCGCCCATGTCCTTGGTCCAGGCTGCGCGGTAGATGAGGAGTGCTGCAGCGTCGATGTCGAGCGCCATCTCGGCGATATGTCCCTGCACCATCTGCAGGTCGAACAGCGGCGCACCGAAAAGCTCGCGGCTGCCTGCCCGGTCCAGGGTCTCATCAAGCGCGCGGCGTGCGAAGCCGAGTGCGGCCGCACCCACGGTCGAGCGAAACACGTCGAGCACCGACATGGCGATCTTGAAGCCATCGCCCGGCTTGCCGATCATGGCGGAGGCGGGCACGCGCACATCGTTGAAGGCAAGCCGCGCCAGAGGATGCGGCGCGATCACGTCGAGGCGCTCCGCGACCTCCAGCCCCGGCGTGTCGGCAGGTACGAGAAAGGCCGAGATGCCTCTTGCGCCCGGCGCTTCGCCGGTGCGGGCAAACACGGTGTAAAGGTCGGCGATGCCGCCATTGGAGATCCAGGTCTTCTCGCCGGACAGCACATAGTCGCCGCCGTCCCGGGTGGCGGCCATGTCCATGTTCGCCACGTCCGAACCGGAGCGCGGTTCCGACAGGGCGAAAGCCGAGAGCGCCTTGCCCGCCCGCGTCCTGTCGAGCCATTGCTGCTGCTCCGGCGTGCCGAACAGGCTGATCGCCCCGGTGCCGAGGCCCTGCATGGCGAACGCGAAATCGGCCAGCCCGTCATGACGGGCCAGCGTTTCACGGGTCAGGCACAATGTGCGCACGTCGAGCGGGCCGGGATTGGCCGTGTCGACTGCGGTGGGTTTCAGGAAACCCGCTTCGCCAAGCCGGGCGACGAGGTCGCGGCAGGCGGCGTCCACATCGCTGTGGTCGACGGGGAGGTTTTTGGCGCACCACGCATCCAGCCTGTCGGCCCAGTCGCGGTGGCGCTGCTCGAAGAAAGGCCAGTCCAGAAACGAACGATCAGCCATCAATCCCCCTCGAAAACCGGTTTTTCCTTGGCGACGAACGCGCGGTAGGCGCGCTCGAAATCCCGGGTCTGCATGCAGATCGCCTGCGCCTGGGCTTCCGCCTCGATGGCCTGTTCCAGACCCATCGACCATTCCTGATTGAGCTGCGTCTTGGTGATGCCATGCGCGAAGGTCGGTCCGGCGGCGATCCGCGCGGCCATGTTCAGCGCCTCCGCTTCAAGCGCGTCGGCGGCGACGAGCCTGTTGTAGAAGCCCCAGCGCTCGCCTTCCTCCGCGCTCATGGAACGGCCGGTGTAGAGCAGTTCCGCCGCACGGCCCTGACCGATGATGCGCGGGAGCATGGCGCATGCGCCCATGTCGCAGCCTGCCAGCCCGACGCGGGTGAACAGAAATGCGGCCTTCGCCTCCGGTGTCGCCAGCCGCAGGTCGGACGCCATGGCGATGATTGCGCCGGCGCCAACCGCCACGCCGTCGATGGCGGAGATGATCGGCTTGTTGCAGGCGATCATCGCCTTCACCAGATCGCCGGTCATGCGGGTGAAGGCGAGCAGGCCCTTCATGTCCATGTCGACCAGCGGGCCGATTATGTCGTGCACATCGCCGCCCGAGCAGAAGTTTCCGCCATTGGGCAGGAACACGACCGCATCCACGTCATCCGCATAGGGCAGGGCGCGGAACGTATCGCGCAGCTCGGCATAGGACTCGAAGGTGAGCGGGTTCTTGCGGTCGGGCCGGTCAAGCTGGATCAGCGCGACATTGCCCTCCATCCGCCAGATGAAATGCTGCGGCTTTAATCCCGCCATGGAGCTCATACCCCGCCCTCCCAATTGCTTTCGAATGTCTTGAGTGTGCCGGCCAGCGCCCGGGCTTCCTCCTCGGGCAGATTGCCGAGCAGTTCGTTGATCCAGCGCTCATGCGCTTCGGCCATGGCGGCGAAGGCTTCCTTGCCGGCCGGCGTCAGCTTGATGATCGAGGTGCGGCGGTCGCCGTCGCGCTTCGTGCGGCAGGCGAGCCCGTCGGTGACGAGCCGTTCCACGATCCCGGTCACATTGCCGTTCGACACGAGGAGAAAGCGCGAGATGTCGCTCATCGCCATGCCTTCGGGCGCGCGGTCGAGCACCGACAGCACATCGAAGCGCGGCAGCGTGGTGTTGAAGCGGGCTTTGAGCCGTTCGCGCAGAACCGCCTCGACCAGGCGCGAGGCGCGCAGAATTCTGATCCACAGGCGCAGGCGTTCCTTTGCCGGAGCGCCGCTGCGAACAGCGGCGAGGGGAGCGCTTACCATGTTTCACCTCCAGAGATGGAAATCGACTGGCCGGTGACCGAATTGGCCTCGGGGCTGATGAGCCAAAGCGCAGCAGCGGCCACTTCCCGGGGCTGAATCAGCCGGCCATGGGGATTGGCTTCGACGAACCCCTTGCGGGCTTCCTCGTGGCTGCGCCCGGTCTTCTCGACCACGCGCTGAATGGATTCTTCCAGCATCTCGGTTTCCACGTAACCGGGGCAGATCGCGTTCACCGTCACGCCGGTCTTCACCAGCTCGACGGAGAGTGCGCGCATCAGGCCGATGACGCCATGCTTCGATGCAACATAGGGCGCGACATAGGCGTAGCCCTTCAGGCCGGCCACGGACGCGATGAAGATGATGCGGCCATTGCCGCGCTTGGCCATGGGCGAAAGCGCTGGCTTCACGCTCAGGAACGCCCCGGTCATGTTGACGTCGAGGATGCGGTTCCAGTCTTCGAGCTTCGTGCGATGGGCGGGCGCGCTCGACGCCGTGCCCGCATTGGCAATGACGATGTCGAAGGGGCCGCGCGCGGCTTCCGCCGTCTCGTAGAGCGCCTGCATCGAGGCTTCGTCGGTCACGTCGGCGGTCAGCGCATGGATGCGCTCGTGCCGGGCCGCCACTTTTTCAAGCGGCTCGGCGCGCCGCCCGCAGATCGTGACATCGATGCCGGCTTCTGCGAGCGCAAGGGCCACGGCCTCGCCGACGCCCGTTCCGCCGCCTGTCACAAGTGCGTGGCGTGAACCGGTCATCGTGTCGGCCCTTTCTTTGAAGCCGGGCGATGCCCCTCATCCGCCTGCCGGCACCTTCTCCCCGCAGGCGGGGAGAAGGACGAAGCGGCAACGTTGATGCCCCCTTCTCCCCGTGCGCGGGGAGAAGGTGAGGATGAGGGGCAGAGCCAGCGCTCGGAAAACATGATCACACCTTCCCCGTCATCTGTTCGGCCCGCTCGGCAAGCCGGTAGAGCTGGTCGCGGCCGGGCAGATAGGGATCGGGCCAGGTCACGCCCCTGTCGCCCAGCGTTGCCGCAGCATGCAGCGTCCAGTAGGGATCGGCCAGATGCGGACGGGCGAGGCAGACGAGGTCTGCGCGGCCGGCCATCAGGATCGAGTTGACGTGATCCGGCTCATAGATGTTTCCGACGGCCATGGTCGCCATGCCGGTCTCGTTGCGGATGCGGTCGGAGAACGGGGTCTGGAACATGCGGCCATAAACCGGGCGCGCCTGTTTCGAGGTCTGGCCCGCCGAGACGTCGCAGATGTCGACGCCGGCTTCCTGCAGCATGCGCGCAATCTCCACGGCTTCGGCCGGGGTCACGCCTGCGTCGCCCACCCAGTCATTGGCCGAGATGCGCACCGAGATCGGCTTCTCTTCCGGCCATGCGGCCCGAACCGCAGCGAAGATCTCCAGCGGATAGCGCATGCGGTTTTCCAGGCTGCCGCCATAGTCATCCGTGCGCTTGTTGGTCATCGGCGAGATGAAGGACGACAGCAGATAGCCGTGCGCAAAGTGCAGTTCGAGCATGTCGAACCCGCAGCGCTCCGCCATCCCGGCGGCAGCGACGAACTGGTCGCGCACCGCGTCCATGTCGTCGCGGTCCATCGCCTTCGGCGTCTGGTTCGCGTCGGACCATGCCACTTCGGAGGCGGCCATGAGTGGCCAGTTGCCGTCTTTCAGCGGTGCGTCCATCTCTTCCCAGCCGAGCTGGGTCGAGCCCTTGGGACCCGAATGGCCGATCTGCGCGCAGATCCGCGCATCGGTCTCACGGTGAACGAAATCGACGATGCGCGTCCAAGCGGCTTCGTGCTCCGGCTTGTAGAAACCGGGGCAGCCGGGCGTGATGCGGCCCTCGGGGCTCACACAGGTCATCTCGATATAGACGAGACCCGCGCCGCCCTTGGCGCGCTCGCAATAATGCACCATGTGCCAGTCGGTCGGGCAGCCGTCGACGGCCTTGTACTGAGCCATGGGCGAGACGACGACGCGGTTCTTCAGTGTCAGGCCGCGCAGCTTGTAGGGCGCGAACATGGGCGCGCGGGCGGCATTGTCCTCGGCGCCTGCCTGCTGCTGGAACCAGGTCTCCGCATCCGCAAGCCATTCGGGATCACGCAGGCGCAGGTTCTCATGGCTGATGCGCTGCGAGCGGGTGAGCAGCGAATAGTTGAACTGCACCGGGTCGAGATCGAGATAGCGCTCCACCTCCTCGAACCACTCCAGCGAGTTGCGCGCCGCCGACTGCAGGCGCAGCACTTCCAGCCGCCGAGCGTCTTCGTATTTGTCGAAGGCTTCTTTCAGCGTCGGTTCGGTGTGCAGATATTCGGCCAGCGCGATGGCGCTTTCGAGCGCCAGCTTGGTGCCCGAGCCGATGGAGAAATGCGCGCTTGCCGCCGCATCGCCCATCAGCGCGATATTCTCATGCGACCAGCGTTCGCACAGCACGCGCGGGAAGTTGATCCATGCCGAACCACGAATGTGGTTGGCGTTGGTCATCAGCTTGTGGCCGCCCAGATGATCCTTGAAGATCCGCTCGCATACGGCGATGGAATCCTGCTGGCTCATTTCGCCGAAGCCAAACTTCTCCCAGGTCTCCGGGCCGCACTCCACGATGAAAGTCGCGGTCTCGTCATCGAACTGGTAGGCGTGCGCCCACACCCAGCCATGCTCCGTCTTCTCGAAGATGAAGGTGAAGGCGTCGTCGAATTTCTGATGGGTGCCGAGCCAGACGAACTTGCATTTGCGCACGTCGATGTCGGGCTTGAACACGTCGGCGAAGGTGGTTCGCGTCCGCGAGTTCAGGCCGTCGGAGGCCAGCACCATGTCGTATTCGGCCATGAAGGGGCGGGGATCGTCGATCTCCGTCTCGAATTCGAGCCTGATGCCGAGTTCGCGGGCGCGCTCCTGCAAGAGAATGAGCAGGCGCATGCGGCCAATGCCGCAGAAACCGTGCCCCGTGGAGAGCGTGCGCACGCCCTTGTGCACCACGGCGATGTCGTCCCAATAGGCGAAATGCTCGCGGATGCGCTCGGCGCTGACGGGGTCGTTTTCCGCCAGATTGTCGAGGGTTTCGTCAGAGAGAACCACGCCCCAGCCGAACGTGTCGTCGGGCTTGTTGCGCTCGAAGACCGTGATGTCGTGGGCTGCATCGCGCAGCTTCATGGAGATTGCGAAATAGAGGCCCGCCGGACCACCGCCGAGAATTGCGACTTTCATGCTCGAGCTCCTTCCTCCCAGGATTGCTCTACGCCTGGCTTTGTAAGCTTGGAGCATTGCACCGGACAGACGACATTTCAAGCATGAAATTTTAAGGTTGAAATATGTCCGGTCTGGGCGCAGTGTACATCACGATCCGCAATGATGACAGTGGAGGCTGGCACGGCTATGCAGGCCCTGTTGCCATGTGCGGAGGGCGGCGCGGAGGGAGAATTGAACATGTTCTATCGTCAGGTTTCGGACTGGGATGACGCCTATGCGAATGGCGTCAACATTCCGCAGGGCGACCGCTGGCCGGATGCCTGGGTAGCCCCGGCGCAGGCCTATCGTGATGCGCTTTCGGCCGCTGGCCGGGCCGAGCTCGACATTCCCTATGGCGACGGCGCACGCAACCGCTTCGACCTGTTTCTGCCGGAAGGAAAGCCGGCCGGTCTGGTGGTGTTCATCCATGGCGGTTTCTGGCTGAAACTCGACAAGAGCTTCTGGTCGCATCTGGCCGCCGGTGCGGTCGACAGCGGCTATGCGGTGGCCATGCCGTCCTACACGCTGTGCCCCGAAAACTCGATTTCGGGCATCGTGCGCGAGATCGGCGCGGCGGTCACCGCCGCTGCCCGTCGTGTCGATGGACCGCTTGTCCTGACCGGCCATTCGGCGGGCGGCCACCTTGCCTCGCGCATGGCCTGCGAGACCTCACCGCTGCCTGCGGATGTGCGCGCGCGCCTTCGCCATGTCCTGTCGATCTCCGGCGTGCATGATCTGCGCCCGATGATGAAGACGGCGATGAATGAGGGGCTGAAGATCACGCATGAGGAGGCGCTGGCGGAAAGCCCGGCGCTGCTCGCGCCCATCCCTGGCGTGCGCGTAACCTGCTGGGTTGGCGCTTCGGAGCGGAGCGAGTTCCTGCGCCAGAATGCTCTTCTCGCCAATGTCTGGGTCGGGCTTGGTGCGCAGACCGCTGCTGTGGAAGAACCCGACCGCCATCATTTCGATGTCATTGACGGGCTCGCGGATTCATCCCATCAGATCGTGCGCTGTCTGTTGACAGCGTAACGCGATGGGCCAAGTCTGGCCCGACCCTGTTTCGAACTTGCTCCATGGAGCCCTTATGAGACCTGTCTTCGTTCAACTGCGCTGCAAACCCGGCAAGACCTATGAGGTGGCCGACGAACTCTACAAGCGCGAAATCGCCTCGGAGCTTTACTCCACGAGCGGCGATTACGACCTGCTCATGAAGGTCTACATCGATGACGGTGTCGATATCGGCAAGTTCGTCAGCGAGAACATCGCCAATGTGCCCGGCATTCGCCGTTCGCTCACCACTTTGACCTTCAAGGCGTTCTGATCCCGGTCCGGTCTTACGTCTCGACCGGCACCCCCAGAACCAGGATCGCCAGGCCGAGCAGCGCCAGCGCGGCGAACCCCGCCGCGCGCCACGGGCTGTTTGCATCACGCCATGCCTTGGCTGCGGCAAGTGCGGCCTGCAGCATGTAGTAAAGCGCGAAGGCCCGCGACGCGTAGCTGATGATGTGGAACACATCCGCCGACCAGGTGAGAGCGAGGCCCACCGCCACAAGCAGGGCGTAGGACCGCCTTGGCGTAAGCCGACCGCGCGTCAGCTCTGTCAGAAGCCCGCCCGATCCGCTCGTGTCCGCCACTGCCGCGCTGAACTGCGCGGCCAGTCCCGCTGCCACCAGAAGCACGGAGAGGATCGGCGCGACGGCGGCCATCATGCCAATGATGGCCGTTTCCGTGAGCGGTTGCCCGTCGATGTCGAATGTGTAGCTGATCAGCAGGATGTAGCTCATATAGATGCCGGTCGAGATCCATTGCGCCAGCTTCATCGAGCGGATCAGCGTCGGCGTGTCGTAGTCGCGGCCGAGATAGCGCGACGTCTCAAACCCCTGAACCGTCACGATCAGTCCGAAGGCAAGGGCGATGGCGTGCCAGCCGCTCACACTTGGCGCGCGCAGGATCATGTCATGCGCCGACACATGCTGTATGAAGTAGATGCCGAGACCGACCAGCAGGCCGGCAATGATGGCGAGCTTGAGCGCGACGGACGCGTACTCCATCTTTTCGAGCGCCCGGAAACCGCGCGTCCAGCCAACCATCAGGATCAGCACATAGACGGCCGATGTCAGAAGCCGGGCGTCCGTTGGCTGGTTCGCTTCGGTCAGGCTTACGCCGAAAGCGCCGAACAGATTCAGATAATAGGCGACCGACACGATGTAGGCGAAGCCGAGGCTCGCTGAGGCTGTCGTTTCCAGAAGCGTTTCCAGCCTGCTGCCGTGTCGTCCCGCTTCCGCCTGCAGCATGCTCATATTGTAGCGGATCGCCGCGCCGAACAGATACGCGCCCAGACACAGCGCCAGCATGACGAGCGGCGCGTTGACGCCATAGGCGAAATTGAGGATTGGCCCCAGAACGAGAAACCCGCTGCCGATGATGGAGGCCAGCGGCGTGGTCATCGCCCTCCATGTCGGCCGGCCATGGAGACGCGGCGACCACAGCGCCAGCATCACCGCGACGACGGTCAGCAGGATAACGGCGTTCAGATACATCGAGAGATCCCGGTTTGTGCTTCATGTCCGGTGCGACGCCGGTTTGAGGATGGGCATTCTATTGATGAGGCTGGCCGGTGCGTTGCGCAAGATCAAGTGGGTTACGCAAGATCCGGCCGGGCAAAACACCTTGGCGGAATGCCGGGCTTGCGCTACGACCACACATCAAGTTGGTTTCGCACGAGGGAGGTTGCGGTGAAGCGCTCGAGAGTGAACGAGATCCTGCGCCAGGGAGAAGAGTTCATCCGCTCCTTCGGCTACGTGCTGCCGCCCTTCGCCGACTGGACCCCGGAAGAGATGAAGCACCGGCGCGCTGCAATCGACGGCATTGTCGATGCGCGGCTCGGCTGGGACATCACCGACTATGGCGCTGGCGATTTCGACCGGCGCGGCCTCTTTCTCTTCACGGTGCGTAACGGCAATCAGGAAGATTTGAAGCATGGCCGCGGCATGCTCTATGCC
Source organism: Nitratireductor aquimarinus (assembly GCF_017255295.1). Taxonomy (GTDB): domain Bacteria; phylum Pseudomonadota; class Alphaproteobacteria; order Rhizobiales; family Rhizobiaceae; genus Nitratireductor; species Nitratireductor aquimarinus. The sequence goes on along the minus strand of NZ_JAFKDE010000005.1, from coordinate 248,838 downwards.
GAGAAGATCATGATCTCCCGGCGTGACCAGCTCGCGCCGCTGCACACCCACGCGATTAAGGCCGAAGACATCATCAACCGCGGCGGCGGCACGCTGTGCATCGAGCTTTTCGGGTCTGATCCGGAAGGCGGGATCGACCGTGTCTCGCCCGTGCGAGTGCCGACCGATGGCGTGATGCGGCGCGTGGATGCCGGCGGAGTCCTGCGTCTGGAGCCGGGCGAGAGCGTCACGCTTCTGCCGGGCGTCTGGCATGCATTCTGGGGCGAGAGGGAGGACGTGCTGATCGGCGAGGTCTCGACCGTCAATGATGACGTGACGGACAACATCTTCGCAGAGCCGATCGCCCGCTTCTCCGAAATCGAGGAAGATGAGGAGCCCTGTCGGCTGCTGGTTTCGGATTACGCGACCCGGTTGTAAGGGAACCTGCCCGGCCCCCGCCCGTTGCCTTCTCTGGCAGAACATGTTTTCTGCGCGGCGAATCTACAGGATTGAGTCATGACCTTGAACATCGGATGTCGGCCCATGCCGCTACGAGCCGCACTTGTATTGCCGACCGCGCTTGCATTGACGGCCACACTTGCATTGACGATGGTCATCGCCTTGCAGTCTCCGCTTTCCGCGCAGGGGCTCAAGAGCGAAGAGGCAATCGATGCCATTGTGGGCTCCGAGGTAAAAACCGAGGAAGTCGAACCGGAGACGGCGAGCAAGCGCATCATCGCGGCAATCGGCATCACGACGCAGAATGCCGAGCGCGTGCGCAAGACCTTCTCGCTTGAAGAGCTCGATATCGTTCTCCTGCCCGATCTGGACAGGAAGGGGCAGGACATCGCCAAGGCGATTGCCGAGCATGAGAAAGAAATTGCCATTCTGCGTGAAGCCATCGAAGGCAGTGCGCTGTTCTTCCATGCGGTGGATTCGCGTTCCATCCAGGTCCGCGATGTGGTCGCGCTGGACTATGGTGAGGACGGCACCGTAACCATTTTCGTAAAGGGTGGCGTGAACGAAAACTGACGCAGTGATGCGCGGCGGAATTGCACTGCAAACTCTTGCCGCAGGACACGCTTTGGTTTCTTATGTCTGCGATTTTATAGAGTTGAGCGTGGACGCCTTGCCCGATGGCATCCTAGCCTGCGTAAAAGTTGTCCAAGGAGACGCTTCATGAATGCTGAGACCAGTTTGAGCACGGATGAGATCGGCAAGACGATCCTTGAGAAGATCAAGACCCATGCGCAGGACGAGGTCGAGACGATAACGCTCGATACGCCGCTCGCCGACCTTGGCATTCACTCCCTCGAACTCACCGAGATCATTTTCGATGTCGAAGACGAGTTCAACATCGAAGTGGAGATGAACACCGCCGAGGCCTGGGAGAGCATGGAGACCGTCAGGGATATCGTTGCCGCCGTGCGCGAACTGGTGGACTCCAAGAACTAGATGACAGCTCCACGCATCGTCATAACGGGCATTGGTGGCATCTGCGCGCTTGGAACGGATGCCCCGGCCATCTGGTCGGGCATGCGCGCGGGCCGTCAGGCGATTGGTCCCATCACCACGGCGCCGCTGCATGAACTGAAAGTTCGCATTGGCGCCGAGATCAAGCAGCTGCCGGAGCACGGTCTGGACCGCAAGCGGCTCGTCACCATGGACCGCTTCAGCCTGCTCGCATCCATTGCGGCGCAGGAGGCCATGAGCCAGTCGGGCTTTGCCGTGGACGATGCCAATACGCACCGCGTTGGCGCGGTGGTCGGCACCGGTGTCTGCGGCTGGGAAGCCATCGAGGAAAGCTATCGCGCGATCCTTCTGGAAGGGAAGCCGCGAACGGGCATCTTCACGGTTCCGCGCGTGATGCCCGGTGCAGCTGCCGGACAGGTCAGCATGACGCTCGGGCTGCGCGGCCCGGTGTTCGGCGCGACCTCTGCGTGCGCGTCCTCCAACCACGCGATCCTGTCGGCGGCAGACCAGCTTCGTCTCGGTCGTGCCGATGTCATGCTTGCCGGTGGCTCCGATGCGCCGCTGATCTACGGCATTCTGAAGGGCTGGGAAGCGCTGCGCGTTCTGGCTTCGGAAACCTGCCGCCCGTTCTCTGCCGACCGCAATGGTCTGGTGTTGGGCGAAGGCGCGGGCATGGTCGTGCTCGAGACGCTCGAACATGCGCAGGCGCGTGGCGCGACCATTCTGGCCGAGCTGGCCGGTGGCGGCATGTCGGCCGATGCGTCCGATATCGTGGCCCCCACGGTCGAGGGGCCTTCCGCCGCGCTTCAGGCCTGTCTGAACGAGGCCGGTCTCGCCCCCTCCGATGTCGATTACATCAACGCGCATGGCACGGGCACCAAGGCCAATGACCGCATTGAGACCGAAGCGATCAAGCGCGTGTTCGGCGCACATGCCTCGAAGCTTTCCGTGTCGTCCACCAAGTCGATGCATGCTCACTGCCTTGGCGCATCGGGCGCGCTGGAACTCATCGCCTGCGTCATGGCGATCCGGGAGGGTATCGTCCCGCCGACGGCGGGCTATCGCGAAGCCGACCCGGAATGCGATCTGGACGTCACGCCCAATGAAGCGCGCAGGCGCGATGTGCGCGTCGCCCTCAGCAATGGTTTTGCTTTCGGCGGCACCAATGCCGTTATCGCGGTGAAAGCCATGGAATAGCGGGCGCGCAATGCGCCCGTCGGGCTTGCCTTTCTAAACCTGATAATTTAAGTCCACATTATTGAGTGGCGGCCACGAGGCCGTGCGCGTCCGTTGTCGATGGCAATGGCAGCGCCTGTTTTCAGGTTTGGAAGAGGGGAAGTCTTCATGAAACGTCGTTTACTGCTCGGCTCTGCAATCATGGCGGTCATGGCAGCGCCGGCCATTGCCGCTGAACCGCAGGAAGTGGTCGAGACCTACGCGGATATCGCTCTCGCGACCTATCAGGACAGTCTCGAGACGGCGAAAGAGCTGCGCACGGCGATCAATGCGCTTGTCGAAACACCGTCGGAAGAGACCATGGCTGCCGCCCGCGAGGCATGGCTCGCTTCACGCGTTCCCTACCAGCAGACCGAGGCCTTCCGTTTTGGCAACGCCATCGTGGATGAGTGGGAAGGCAAGGTGAATGCCTGGCCTCTGGACGAGGGCCTCATCGACTATGTCGATGCAAGCTATGGCACGGAGTCGGACGCCAACGAGTTCTACACGGTCAATGTGATCGCCAATGACAAGGTAAGCGCTGGCGGTACGGATATCGACGTTACCGAAATCACCACCGAGGTGATCGCGTCGCTGCACGAGGTTGGCGGCATCGAGGCCAACGTCGCCACCGGTTACCACGCCATCGAGTTTCTTCTCTGGGGGCAGGACCTGAACGGCACCGACGCCGGTGCGGGAACACGTGCTTACACGGATTTCGACACGGAAAACTGCACCGGCGGCAATTGCGAGCGCCGCGCGCAGTATCTTCAGGCTGCTGCCGATCTTCTGATCACGGATCTCGAAGAGATGGTCGCCAACTGGGAAACCGAAGGGGAAGCCCGTGCCGAAGTGATGGCGGACCCGCAGGCGGGCCTGACGGCGATGCTGACCGGTCTGGGCTCGCTCTCCTATGGCGAACTGGCGGGCGAGCGCATGAAGCTCGGCCTGCTCCTGAACGACCCGGAAGAGGAGCATGACTGCTTCTCCGACAACACGCATAACAGCCATTACTACGATGTCGTTGGCATCCGGAATGTCTATTTCGGCGCCTATGAGCGTGTCGACGGTTCCACGGTCGAGGGGCCAGGTCTCGCCGATCTGGTGTCGGAAAAAGATGCCGCCCTCGCCGATGAAGTGAAGGCGAAGCTCGACACCACGCTTGAAGCGATGGCCGTGATGAAGGCGCGCGCTGAAGGCGGCGAGGCCTATGACCAGATGATCGGTCAGGGCAATGAAGAGGGCAACGCGGTCGTTCAGGCGGCGATTGACGGTCTCGTCGATCAGACCCGTTCGCTGGAACGCGTCATCGTCGCGCTCGACCTGTCCGGGATCGAGCTTGAGGGTTCCGACAGTCTCGACAATCCGGAAGCCGTTTTCGAGTAAGAGCCAATTGCCGCCGGGCCGCCATGCCGGCCCGGCGACACAGCCAACAAGTTCCGCCATGAACATGATTGCCCGCAGCACGACACTTGTCGTCTTTCTTTCAGCCCTTGTCATGACCGCCCATGCGGGAGGTTCGCTGCCCGACACGCGCGACGACCTGACGGAGAAGGATCGCGCCCGTGTTGAAAAGGTCACGAAGCCCGCCGGGCAGTTTGAAAAGGCGGAGCGCTTCGAGCGCATGGCCGCGGGCGCGGCGACCTCCACCAAGCGCATCAATGCCGATGCGTTCTCCCATTCGTCGGCCAATCTGGAATTCGAGGCGCTGGAGCGCTTCCTTTTGGGCAACGGCCTGTTCCGCAAGGACTGGGTGTCGTCGCCCGCTTCCACGCAGGCCTCTGACGGGCTGGGGCCGCTGTTCAATGCGCGGGCCTGCCAGTCGTGCCACATCAAGGACGGGCGCGGCCATGCGCCGGCGCGGGTTGAAGATTCCGCCGTGTCGCTGCTTGTGCGCGTTTCGGTGCCACCGAGTAAGGAGCAGCAGGAGGCGATTGCCGACGGGCGGCTGCATGCCGCGCCCGATCCCGTGTACGGGCTGCAGCTTCAGGATCACGCCGTGGCCGGCCTCAACCCCGAAGGCCGCGTGCAGATCACCTATGAGGATGTGCCCGTGGCGCTCGCGGGCGGCGAGACCGTCACCCTGCGCCGGCCGGTGCTCGGCATCACCGAGCCCGGTTTCGGCCCGTTCCGTGATGATCTCATGCTGTCGGCGCGCGTTGCGCCGCCGATGATCGGCCTTGGACTTCTGGAGAGTGTTCACGAAGCTGATATCCTCGCCTGGGCGGACCCGGACGACGAGGATGGCGATGGCATTTCCGGGCGGCCCGCCCGCGTGCGCGATGCACAGGGAGAGTGGCGTCTCGGTCGTTTCGGCTGGAAGGCGATTGCGCCGACCATTGCCGAGCAGAGCGCAGGCGCTTTCTCCGGCGACATGGGGCTCTCATCGCCGCTCGCGCCCGACCATTGGGGCGATTGCACTGAAGCCCAGACTGCCTGCCGGGCTCTGCCGCACGGTGCGCAGGAGCGGCTGGGCGCGGAAGAGGTGCCCGAGGATCTGCTGGATCTCGTCACCTTCTATTCCAGCCATCTCGCCGTTCCGGCCCGTCGCGATATCGACGACCCGCAGGTGCTCGCCGGCAAGAAGGTGTTTTACGAAAGCGGCTGCGCCTCCTGCCATCGTGCGAAATATGTGACGCGTCGCGATGTGGACGATCCGGCGCTCAGGTTCCAGCTGATCTGGCCCTATACCGACATGCTTTTGCACGACATGGGTGAAGACCTCGCCGATCACCGGACCGAAGGGCTTGCCGATGGCTATGAATGGCGCACCCCGCCGCTCTGGGGCATCGGGCTCACCGGCACGGTGAATGAGGAAGCGGCCTTCCTGCATGACGGGCGCGCCCGCACCCTGCTTGAAGCCGTGCTCTGGCATGGTGGGGAGGCGCAGGCCGCGCGCGACCGGGTGGTCGAAATGGCGAAGCAGGACCGGGACAATCTGGTCCGCTTTCTCGAGTCGCTTTGAAGCGCCTGTAAGGTCTGAAGCATCATTGTCTTTGGCAATTCCGGACGGAAAACCGGTTCCCGCTTGTCCTGGGATTGCTTTATCTGCCTGTTTCCTGCTGCAGGTTGAGTTCGGCAACGAAATCGAACCTGTCGCCCTTGAAATAGGAGCGCGTGAACTCGACCACGCGCCCCTCCGCCGTGCGGGATATGCGCTCCAGAAAAAGCGCGGGCTCTCCGGCGTCGGCCTCCAGCAGGCGCGCATCGAACTCCGGCAGCGCGCAGGCATGCATGCGTTGCAGGGCCTTGTGCGGCCGTGCGCCCGCCTGCGCCAGCGCTTCATAGAGTGATGTGCCGAGCGCTGAGAGATCGGGCAGAAGGTCGGCTGGCACGATGGCCAGTTCCACCGCGAGCGGCAGGGCATCGGCCAGCCGCAGCCGGTGCAGCCGCACCACGCGGTCGCCCGGCGACAGGCCAAGCACCATCGCTTCCTGGGCAGACGGATTGGCGTATTCGCGCGCCAGCCAGCGTGTTTCCGGCTTGCGGCCATAGGAGAGCATGTCTTCGGTGAAGCTGGTGATCGCCGCCAGCGGCTGCTCGAAACGCTCTGCCGGCTCCAGCACATAGGTGCCCGACCCCCGGCGCTGTTCCAGAACGCCTTCGCGCACCAGCAGCTCAATCCCCCGCCGCACGGTCACGCGTGACAGCGCTGTCGCCTCGGCCAGAATACGCTCCGAGGGCAGGGCCGTTCCGGCTTCCAGCGTCCCCGCATCGATCAGGCGGCGAATTGCATTGGCGAGCCGGATGTAAAGCGGGGTCGCATCCGCTTCGCTGGCCTGCATGTCGCGTGCGAGAAACGCGCCAATGGGTTCTCCCTGGTCCTGCCGGGTGTCGGTCATGGGTCTGGCGTTTCCCTGTCGATTGAAAAATTGGTCTTAACAATATAAGCCCAATTATGAAGCCGGCCATACCGATTTGCAAGTCCGGCATTGCGTCTGGCCACACTGTCTTATTTCTGAAGCATAATGATTGCAGGGTTTGGGGGCGAATTTCCGAATTTGCGAAGAGATTTGCAGAGAGGGAATGGATTCCAGAGAAAAAGCCTGTATAAGCTATTTGGTATTAGATTGGTCTATCATGGGCCATGCAAACCGGAAACCGATGAGCTCGCCATGACAAAACCGACGGAAACCGCCAGCCAGGCCTATCGCGATATTGAACGCTTCGCGACAGCCGACATGCTCACCGCCATGCTGGACGGTCAGCAGGCCGCAATGGAGGCGGTCAGGGCCGCCCTGCCGGCGCTTGAAACAGCCATTGAAGCAACGGCCAGCCGCCTGGTCGATCCTGATAGCCGGCTTATCTATGTCGGTGCGGGTACATCGGGCCGTGTGGGCATGCTGGATGCCGTCGAGCTTTATCCGACATTCGGCTGGCCGGAGGAGCGCTGCATTTTCCTTCTGGCCGGCGGCAGCATCAGTGTGGCCGAGGCGCGCGAAAGCGCGGAAGACGACGAGGATGCGGCCCGCGCCGAGATCGCCGGTGTCGACTGTGGCCCGCGTGACGTGGTGGTCGGCCTGGCTGCCAGTGGCAGCACGCCGTACACATGCGCGGCCATCGAGGCGGCGCGGGAGCGTGGCGCGCTAACCATCGGCATTGCCAACAATCCCGGCAGCCCGCTTCTCGAAAACGCCGAGTGCGACGTGCTTCTCGAGACCGGTGGCGAAGTCCTTGCCGGGTCCACGCGCATGGCCGCAGGCACGAGCCAGAAGATTGCGATGAACCTCTTCTCCACCGCTGTCATGATGCGCCTCGGCAAGGTCTACCGTGGCCGCATGGTCGATATGAAGCCGACCAACAAGAAGCTGGTGCAGCGCGCCGTCGAAATGCTGATGCAGGTCGCGGAGTGCGATGAGGCATCGGCCCGCGCCGCGCTGGAGAAGACCGCCTTCCACGTAAAGCCGGCTGTGCTGGTGGTGCGCGGCCTGTCGCCCGAGGAAGCCGCTGTGGCGCTGGCGCGTCATGGCGACGACCTTCACCGCGCACTCGACGAACCGGGCTGAACGGCCCGTCCCGTTCCGACCCCACTCCGCACCGCCCCACAGGCATGATTCATATGGAAAGACTGAAATGACCGAGACACCTTCCCTGATGTTTCAGGAAACCGCCGAAGCTTCCGAGGCTGTTGGCCGGCTCTTTGCCAATGAGGCGCAGGCCTTTGCCGAGCTTGGCAGGGTCATCGCCGAGCGCTCGCCCGCGTTGGTCAGCATGTCCGCGCGCGGGTCTTCGGACCATGCGGCGAGCTTCTTCAAATATCTGTTCGAGATCCACACGGGCATTCCCGTGGCGTCCATCGGTCCTTCGGTTGCCTCGGTCTATGATGCATCGCTGAAGCTCGACCGCGCGCTTCACATCACCATTTCCCAGTCCGGCGGCAGCCCCGATATCGTGGCGGCGCAGGCGTCGGCCAAGAAGGGTGGCGCAGTCACGCTGGCCGTGGTCAATGTTGCCGACAGCCCGCTCGCAAACGCCGCCGACATCGTTCTGCCGATCCATGCCGGACCGGAGCGCAGCGTCGCGGCCACCAAGAGCTTCATCGCTTCTGCTGCAGCGCTTGCCGGTGTTGCGCAGGTCGCGTCCGGCAGCGTCGCGCTCAAGGGGGCGCTCGACCGGCTGCCCGAGGCGCTGGCTGCTGCCTGCGACGTGAACTGGGAACCGGCCCTGCCGCTTCTCGCCGATGCCGGCTCTGTCTACACGGCTGGCCGTGGTCCGGGCTTCGCCATCGCACTGGAAGCGGCACTCAAGGCAAAGGAAACCGCGCAGCTTCACGCCGAAGCGTTCTCGCTGGCAGAGCTCATGCACGGGCCGATGCAGCTGGTCGACAAGGGCTTCCCGATCCTCGCCTTCGTGCCCGAGGACGAGGCGCTGGCCTCCAGCGAGCAGTCGCTTGAGAAACTGCGTGGCTTCGGCGCGCAGATTGCGAGCTTCTCCTCGCGCGATGTGGGTGGGCGCACCATCAAGACGCCGACCACCGGCCACGGTCATATCGACCCGCTGGTTTCGCTGGTTGGCTACTACCGCCTGATCGAGCGCGTTGCGCGCGAGCGTGGCCTCAACCCCGACACGCCCGACAAGCTCAACAAGGTCACCCAGACCATCTGACGCTCTACCCTGTTGAATCTGCGCATCATGCTTTCCGAAAATCGGTTCCGATTTTCGGGCCGATGCGTTAGCTTCCGGCACTTCAACCCGTGCCGGAAGCTTCCCATGACCTTCATCCCGGATTTCGCCACCATTGTTCAGTTCGCGCTGGCCACCTTTGTGATCTCCATCACGCCGGGGCCGGACATGACCCTTTTTGTCGGTCGTGCGCTCAGCCAGGGCCGTGCAGCGGGCTTTGCCTGCATGTTCGGCGCCATGACCGGCATCATGATCCATACGGCGCTCGTGGCGCTGGGGCTCTCGGCGCTGATCGTCGCCTCGCCGGAGGCGTTCCTTGCGCTCAAGGTGTTTGGCGCTGGCTATCTGATCTGGCTTGCCGTTCAGGCAATCCGCAAGGGCTCGGCCTTCACGCCGGACAACAAGGGCGGTTCGGGCCGTTCGCTCCTGAAGAACTGGGCCACGGGGCTCGGCATCAATCTCCTGAACCCGAAGATCATCCTGTTCTTCATGACCTTCCTGCCGCAGTTCGTTTCGGCCAGTGATCCGGATGCGCCGGGCAAGCTGTTCTTTCTGGGGCTGCTGTTCATCCCGCTTGCGCTCCCCATCGTTGCGCCGATGGTGATTGCGGCAGACAGTTTTTCGAAGTTCCTGAAAAAGAGCCCGCGCGTCACCCGCGTGGTCGATTATCTCTTTGCCGGCGTCTTCTCGGCCTTTGCGCTGAAGATCCTGACCGCGCAGGCCCGCTGATCGGGGAAACCAGACAAACAAAAACGCCGGCTCGCAGATCGCGCGCCGGCGTTTTTGTTTGAAGGTGTTTGGTCCTACTCGCCGTGGCCGGCGATCATCATCGCTTCAAGCTTCAGCCGGTCGGCTTTCTTCATGCGCTCGGAAGCGGATTTGAGCTGGCCGCAGGCCGCGAGGATGTCACGACCGCGCGGGGTGCGAATGGGAGAGGCGTAGCCGGCCTTGTTGACCAGATCCGCGAACTCCTCGATCTGCTCCCAGTCGGAACATTCGTAATCGCTGCCCGGCCATGGGTTGAAGGGGATCAGGTTGATCTTGGCAGGAATGCCCTTCAACAGCCGCACGAGCTCGCGCGCATCATCGAGCGAATCGTTGACGCCCTTCAGCATCACATATTCGAAGGTGATGCGGCGTGCGTTCGACAGGCCGGGATAGGCGCGGCAGGCGTCGAGCAGCTCCTTGAGCGGATACTTCTTGTTGATCGGCACCAGCTCGTTGCGCAGCTCGTCGCGGATCGCATGCAGCGAGATTGCGAGCATCACGCCGATCTCTTCGCCGGTGCGGTAAATCTCGGGAACCACGCCCGAGGTGGAAAGCGTAATGCGGCGCTTGGAGAGCGACAGGCCTTCGCCATCGGAGGCGATCAGCAGGGCCTGTTTCACATTCTCGAAATTGTAGAGCGGCTCGCCCATGCCCATCATGACGATGTTGGTGACCTTGCGGCCTTCGGCCGGCACGATCGCGCCATCGGGCGTATCGGCTTCGGGGAAATCGCCGAGCCTGTCGCGCGCCACCAGAAGCTGGTCGAGAATTTCGCCCGGCGTCAGGTTGCGCACCAGCTTCTGGGTGCCGGTGTGGCAGAAGGAACAGGTCAGGGTGCAGCCCACCTGGCTGGAAACGCACAGCGTGCCGCGGCCTTCTTCGGGAATGTAGACCGTTTCCACATCCACCGGGCGCCCTGCGCCGCGCGGCGGAAAGCGCATCAGCCACTTGCGGGTGCCGTCCTGCGAGATCTGCTCTTCGATGATCTCCGGGCGCGCAATGGTGAAATGCTCGTCGAGCTTGGTGCGCAGGTCCTTCGAGATGTTGAACATCTGCGAGAAGTCCGACACGCCGCGCACATAAAGCCAGTGCCAGAGCTGGCGCACGCGCATGCGCGCCTGCCTTTCCGGCACGCCGAGCGGGAGAAGCGCTTCAGCGAGTTGTTCGCGCGAAAGGCCGATCAGCGGCTGCTTTTCGGCGGTTGCGGCGGGGCGCAGCTCAGCGCGCCCCTCGGGCGTCGATAGATCGAGTGTCAGTGCCATGGCGTTCTTGAAACGGTTGCGGGCAGCGCTCTCCGAATGACGGGGCTGCCCTTCATTTGCCGCGCTCATAGCACGCCTGAAGGCTGCCGTCACCTCTGGCGGTCGGCAGCCTCGTTTTGCAGGATGCTATTTGCAGTTCTGCGTGGCGTTGATCGCAGCCGTCACACCGCTCAGCGAGAAGGTGTAGCTGGTGTCGTTGCCGCGACCGGACTTGGCTGCGACCTTCATGTCGGCGCCGCCCTTCATGGCCGCGATGAGCTGCGGCTCTTCCGCTGCATTCTCGAGCCAGGCCGACTGGCCCTTGGTGAACATGGTGAAGCTCTTGTTGCCGACGGTGACAATTACCTTGGAGCCCGTCTGGAAATTGTAGGCGGCAATGAACTGGGGCTCGGAGGCAACGTTCTGGCCGGGCTTCTGGCTCACAAAGAAGAAAATGTCGCCATGGTCCAGGCTGGCCGGCTGCTTCGCTTTCGGCACGCTCATGGCGTAACACACCTTGCCGTTGCCGGACTGGTAGCTGTAAACGCCCCAATCGCGATGCTGCCCCACCGCCGTAGCCTGGGCCAGTGCAGGGCTCGCTGCCGCCATTCCGCAAATGAGCATCAGTGTCGAAATCAGTACGCGCATCGTCTTGACCGTCTTTTTTGCCAGTGTTTCGAGGCCGGGTAGCCTCTCTCTAGATCACTTCATTTTTACTTAATCTGGGTTACCAAAGCGTGAAGCGAATTGACGAATTCTGCATGCGCTAAACCCCGATCCGTCATCACACAATTGGTGCGACAACTGCCGAACACCCCTTCGTTATCGGTTGAAACGAATGAAAGAGGCAAGATTTTGACTGGTTATGCGTCGAACCCGGTCTCGGAGAGTGCCTTCCGCGCGGCATAAGTGTGAGCCGGCGTAATATGACGGCGCACGGCGTTGAGCGCAGCGGCGAGAACCGCCACGTCATCGGTGAAACCGAAGCCGAGCAGGAAATCCGGCACCACGTCCAGCGGCAACACGAAATAGGCGAGCGCCGCCAGCAGGATGCCGCGCACGCGGGGTGGCGTGTCCTGATCGAGCGCGCAGTAATAGCCGGCGACAATCTCTTCCATGAAGGGCACCTGGCGGGCGGCCTTCTTCATCGTGCGCCAGAATTTCGCGCGCACACGCTCTTCGCGCCTGCGGTTTTCGCGCGGCTCGACCGGTTCGAGAATTTCACCGATTTTCACGTCGTCCATAGCGTCTCCTGATTGCCGAAATGTGGGAGATGCGTGGCGAAATTCAATGTTTGCCCGTTTTGAGCCGCCCTAAAACGCCTCAAGTCCGGGCAAAACGGTTCATGGCGGCGGCAAGCTTCAGGTCCAGCTCGGTCAGCCCGTCGGCGTCATGGGTGGAGAGCACCACGTCCACGGTTTTGTACACGTTCGACCAGTCGGGATGGTGATTGAGCTTCTCCGCCGCCAGCGCCGCGCGGGTCATGAAGGCGAAGGCCTCGGAGAAATCCGCAAAGACGAACCGCTTCTGAATTGACGCGCCATCCTCGGCCAGTTCCCAGCCTTCGAGCTTTTCAAGGGCCTCTTCCAGTGCCGTCGGATCGAGCTTTGGTCTTGTCATCGCGTCTCTCCATGGTATCGCCTGTGTGGAATGTCACTCCCGGATGATAGCGCCATGAGCATGAACGCAAAGCCCCGCACATCGATCCTCTTTGTCTGTCTCGGCAATATCTGCCGTTCGCCGCTTGCCGAGGGCGTGTTTCGCAGCGTCGTTGCGGAAAAGGGCAGGGAGGATGCGTTTCTCATCGATTCGGCCGGCACCGGCGCCTGGCATGCGGGCAATGCGCCCGATCCGCGCTCGGTGGCGATTGCCCGTGATTTCGGCGTCGACATCACCGGTCAGCGGGCGCGTCAGGTGGTGGCGGAGGATTTCGACCGCTTCGACCTGCTGCTCGGCATGGACCGCAGCAATGTCCGCACCCTGCGCGAGCGCGCGCCTGCCGGAGCGGCGGACCGCGTTCATCTCTTTCTCGATTATGCGGGCGGGCGCATGATCGACATCCCCGACCCCTATTACGGGGGCGATGACGGTTTCGCGTCCGTCTACCAGACGATCCGCGAAGCCTCGGAAGCGCTGTTGTCCAGGCTCGACTGACGGTCATAGTCCGCGCCGACCAGCGGCCAGGCCTCTTCGATCACATAGGGGCCGCCGCCGACGGAAGCGCGTGACGACATCAGCACGAAACGCCCCACGGTGAACGGCACCGAAGCGAAATTGCCGCGCGCCGAAAGATAGTGCGCCACCTCATGCGGATTGGCGTTCTTGAGGCGGGCGAGCGTCACATGCGGCGTGAATTTGCGGGGATCGGGCGGCAGTCGCAGCCGCCGGCAGATGCTCTCTATCTCGCCCTGCAGGGCGTAGAGATCCGGCGAGGCGGAAACGCCGGCCCAGATGGAGTGCGGCTTCTTCTGTCCGAAGGCGCCGACGCCGGAGAGCTTCATGGTGAAAGAGGGACGCCGAACCCGATCAAGCGCATTGGCGATCTCGTCGGCCGTATGGCCTTCCACATCGCCGAAGAAACGCAATGTCAGGTGATAGTTTTCGACGTCGATCCAGCGAGCTCCTGGAAGACCCCCGCGCAGGAGTGACAACGACAAAGCCGCGTCACGCGGGATCTCGAGGGCGGTGAAAAGTCGCGGCATGGCAACCTCCTCGAATCGAACTGTCGCCATCAGCGAATCACTGATCGCCAGTCTCGGCAAGCGGTTTTTGCCGCGCTTTTTAGGCGTCGTCTCCCTGATGCGCTTCGATCACGCCGCGGATGGTTGGCAGCATGCGTTCGACCATGCGCTTAACCCCTTGTGGGTTCGGGTGCATTCCGTCTTCCAGAAGCAGCGACTGTTCCGCCGCCACGCCATCGAGAAAGAAGGGGATAAGCGTTACGTCATGCTTCTCCGCCAGCCGTTTGAAGATCGGGTTGAAGGCGGACGCGTAGTCCTCGCCCAGATTGGGGGCGGCGAGCATGCCCGCCAGAACAACCCGCTGGCCGCGCTCATCCAGCTTGGCGATCATCCGGTCGAGGTTCTCTTCCGTTGAAGCCGGCGGGATGCCGCGCAGCATGTCGTTTGCGCCGAGTTCCAGGATCACGATGTCGGTGCTCTCGGGGATGGACCATTCGAGCCGCGAAAGCCCGCCGCTGCTCGTGTCGCCGGAAACGCCGGCATTGGCCACCTTCACCGCATAGCCTTCCGCCTTCAGCGCATCCTCGAGCTGTTCGGGAAAGGATTCCCCCGGCGCGAGGTTGTAGCCGGCCATGAGGCTGTCGCCGAAACCGACGATTTCGACCTGGTTTGCAAGCGCTGCGGGAGCCGTGACAAGCGCGAGCGTCACCGCCGCTGCGGCCGATGAAATTTTTGTGAACTGGCCGAAAGATCGAAAAAATTTGAATGCCATGCGGGATAACCCATATTTGCCGGAACCGTGCAATTGTACGATCCCAGCGCCATTTTTCCCAATATAGGATATCTTTTCCGTGACAGAAGCCGTGATCGAACTTGAGAATGTGTCGCTGACGCTGGGTGAGGGCGCTTCCTCGGTCCATGTTCTCAAAGGGGTCAGCCTGTCGGTGGAGCGTGGCCGCTCGACCGCCATCGTCGGCCCGTCCGGCTCCGGAAAATCAACGCTTCTGATGGTCATCGCCGGGCTGGAGCGCATTGACGGCGGCACGGTGCGTGTCGGCGGAACGCAGATCAACGGGCTCAGTGAAGACGCCATCGCCGCCTTTCGCGGCCGCTCCATCGGCATCGTCTTCCAGTCCTTCCACCTCATCCCCAACATGACGGCGCTGGAGAATGTGGCCGTGCCGCTGGAACTGGCGGGCCATCCCGACCCGTTCGGCGCAGCGGAGGAAGAGCTGGCCGCTGTCGGTCTCTCGCAGCGCCTTACGCATTATCCCGGCGAGCTCTCCGGCGGCGAGCAGCAGCGCGTGGCGATTGCGCGTGCGCTGGCTCCCGGGCCTGCCATCCTCATTGCCGACGAACCCACCGGTAACCTTGACCAGGCGACGGGCCGGCAGATTGCCGACATGCTGTTTGCCAAGGCGAGCGAACGCGGCACATCGCTGGTGCTCGTCACGCATGACCCGGCCCTTGCCGCCCGCTGCGAACGTCAGGTGGCGATGCGCTCGGGCCGCATCGAGCCTGCAGCCGAGGCCGAAAAGGCTGCAATGGCATGAGGGCCGGCGACATGAGTTTTGGCCGAACCCTGCGCCTTGCCTTCCGTTTTTCCCTCCGTGAAATGCGCGGCGGCCTGTCCGGCTTCTTCATCTTCCTTGCCTGTATCGCGCTGGGTGTCGGCGCGATTGGCGGCGTCAATTCGGTCGCCCGCGCGATCACCGGGGCGGTGGAGACGGAGGGGCAGTCTCTGCTCGCTGCCGATCTGCGCTTCGAGCTGAACCAGCGCCGTGCGGGTGAAGATGAGCGCGCGTTCCTCACCGGTCTCGGCGATGTTTCCGAAAGCGCAAACATGCGCTCCATGGCCCGTCTGCCCGACGGTTCCGATCAAACGCTGGTCGAGGTCAAGGCGGTGGACGGCCTCTACCCGCTCTATGGCGAGCGCGTGACCGAGCCGCAGCTTTCGCATGACGATCTCTTTGCCGCGGTGGATGGTGCATTCGGCGCTGCCGCTCCGGCATTGCTGTTTGAACGTCTCGGCATTGCGCCCGGCGACCGCATTATGCTCGGCGGCCAGCCGATCGAGCTGCGGGCCGTTTTGACCACCGAGCCCGATGCTGTCTCGGACGGTTTCGGTTTCGCGCCACGGCTGATGATCTCGCTTGATGCGCTGGAAGCGACGGGCCTCATCCAGCCGGGCAGTCTGGTCGAGCATGTCTACAAGGTGCGGCTTGTCGGCGACACCGATGCCGGTGCGCTGGAGGCCGCGCAGGCGCAGGCCGGCGCAGAGTTCCCCGAGGCCGGCTGGAGCATCCGCACGCGCAGCAATGCCGCGCCCTCGCTTTCCCGCAACATTGAGCGGTTCTCGCAGTTCCTCACCCTTGTGGGCCTGACGGCGCTGGTGGTCGGTGGTGTTGGCGTGGCCAATGCCGTGCGCGCCTATCTCGACAGCAAGCGCGCCGTCATCGCCACCTTCAAGAGCCTCGGCGCATCGGGCGCGTTCGTCTTCACCGTTTATCTGGTGCAGATCCTGATGATCGCCGGGATCGGCATTCTTGCCGGTCTGGTGATCGGCGCGCTGATGCCGTTCGGCGCATCGGCCGTGCTTTCCAGCGTGTTGCCGGTGCCGGCCACGGGCGGGTTCTATCCGGCAGCACTGGCCGTGGCGGCGCTGTTCGGCGTCATGATCACGCTGGTCTTCGCGCTGATGCCGCTTGGTCGTGCGCGCGATGTGCCTGCCACGGCGCTGTTCCGCGAAATGGGTGTCGATGGTCGTGGCTGGCCGCGCCCCGTCTACATCCTCCTGTCCATGGCCATCGCTGCCTCGCTCGCCGGTTTCGCCATCTGGTTCTCCGACGACCGGCGCATGGCGGCGGTGTTCGTCGGTGCGACGGTGTTTGCCTTCATCGTGCTGCGCGTGGTGGCGCTCGGCATCGAGTGGCTGGCGCGCCGCAGTCCGCGTGTTGCGTCCACCCCCTTGCGTCTGGCGCTTGGCAATATCCATCGCCCCGGCGCGCTCACGCCCTCGGTCGTTCTCTCGCTGGGGCTTGGCCTGACGCTGCTCGCCACGCTGGCGCTGATCGACGGCAATCTGCGTCGGCAAATTACCGGTAATCTGCCGGAGGTCGCGCCGAACTTCTTCTTTGTCGACATCCAGAGTGGTGAAGTGGAAGCCTTCGCTGATCTGGTGAGCGAGCAGGCGCCCGACGGCAAGCTGATCCAGGTGCCCATGCTGCGTGGCCGCATCACGGCGCTCAACGGTGTCAATGTGCGCGACATGGAAATCCCGCCGGAGGGCGGCTGGGTGCTGCGCGGCGATCGCGGCATCACCTATGCCCGCAACGCACCGGAAAATTCCACCCTGACCCAGGGCGAATGGTGGCCGGCCGATTATGAAGGCGAGCCGCTGGTTTCCTTCACGGCGGAGGAGGGCGGCGAGCTCGGGCTCAAGATCGGCGATACGATCACCGTCAACGTGCTGGGTCGCGATGTCACGGCGCGGATCGCCAATTTCCGCGCGGTCGAGTGGGAATCGCTCGCCATCAATTTCGTGATGGTGTTCTCGCCCAACACGTTTGCCGGTGCGCCGCATGCATGGCTCGCCACGCTGACGGATGCCGAGGCAACGCAGGCTGACGAATCACAGATCCTCAACGCTGTCACGCGCAGCTTCCCGACCGTGACCACGGTGCGGGTCAAGGATGCGCTTGATGTGGTGAACCGGCTGGTCGAGCAACTGGCGACCGCCATTCGCGCCGCCGCCGCTGTGGCGCTGATCACCTCGGTTCTGGTGCTTTCGGGCGCGCTGGCGGCCGGAAACCGGGCGCGTGTGCATGACGCGGTGGTGCTGAAGACGCTGGGTGCGACACGGCGCACGCTGATCGCGGCCTTCTCGCTCGAATATCTGCTGATCGGTCTGGCGACAGCGGTGTTCGCGCTGCTTGCCGGCGGTGTCGCGGCATGGTTCGTTGTTGCGCAGGTCATGGGCCTGCCATCGAGCTTCCTGCCGGAGGTGGCTTTGACCACCATTGCGGTGGCGCTCGTCCTGACCGTCGGCTTCGGCCTGGTCGGCACCTGGCGGGTGCTCGGGCACAAGGCGGCTCCGGTTCTGCGCAATCTCTAAAGCGAGAGACTCTGAAACAGCGGGGCGGCCTTTGGGCCGCTTCCGGCAGCCTCAGGCATGAAAAAGCGTTAACCGTGCCGCCGGGGAAGCGCTTTTTTTGCCCGCGAAGTGTTGCCGCATCTGCATTTCTGGGCGTTTCAGGTCTTGTCGTCAGCTTAAACTGACATCATATTTGCATTACGCATGCTGGTATCCCGCCAGCGGCGCACGGTCGTATGGCCGTCACCCGACGGGATTAAAGCCAGAAAGGGATAATTATGGCTGACCTTCGTAACTATCAGGCCCGCGCAACGCCCGGCGTACGCGCGGACGCGGCCATCGACGAGGGCCTGCGCGCCTACATGATTCGCGTCTACAACCTTATGGCGCTTGGCCTGGCCATCACCGGTCTTGCAGCCTTTGGTGCATTCAATCTCGCCATCGCGGATGGCCAGCTGACCGCATTCGGCCAGCTCATCTACGCCAGCGCCTTCCGCTGGGTTGTCATCCTCGCACCGCTCGCGCTGGTGTTCTTTCTCAGCTTCCGCATTCAGAACATGAGTGTCGCGGCTGCGCAGACGACATTCTGGGTCTATTCGGGCCTCGTGGGTCTTTCCCTGTCGACGATCTTCCTCGTCTACACGGGTGAGAGCATCGTCCGCACCTTCTTCATCACCGCCGCATCGTTCGGCGCGCTGTCGCTCTGGGGTTACACGACCAAGCGTGACCTCTCGGGCATGGGCTCGTTCCTGTTCATGGGTCTGATCGGCATCATCATTGCCTCGATCGTGAACATCTTCCTCGGCTCGTCCGCGCTGCAGTTCGCCATCTCGGTGATCGGTGTGCTGGTGTTCGCCGGCCTCACGGCTTACGACACCCAGCAGATCAAGGAGATGTACTACGAGGGCGACGACGCCACCGTGTCCGGCCGCAAGGCAATCATGGGCGCCCTGCGTCTCTACCTCGACTTCATCAACCTGTTCATGTTCATGCTGCAGTTCCTCGGCAATCGCGAGTAGCGGGCGCAGGACTTTGAACGACGATACGAAAGGGCGGCTCTCGGGCCGCCCTTTTCTTTGATCCGGTTTCCCAAAAGGCGTTTTTGCTCCATGCCGCTCACCATCCGCCCCGCCAGTCTCGATGACGCGCCCGCCATCACCCGCATCTACGCCCATGCCGTGAACAAAGGCACGGCCAGCTACGAGCTTGATCCGCCGGGCGAGGCCGAGATGCGTGAGCGCATGAGCGCGCTCCTCGGCAGCGGCTATCCCTATCTGGTGGCGGAGGAGGAGGGCGTTCTGCTTGGCTATGCCTATGCGGGGCCGTTTCGCCCGCGCCGCGCCTATCGCTTCATGGTGGAGGATTCCGTCTATCTCGACCCGCAGGCGCAGGGGCGCGGTATCGGCCGCACTCTGCTCGAAGCGCTGGTCGAGGCCTGCATGCAGTGCGGGTTCCGCCAGATCGTTGCGGTCATTGGCGATGGCTCGGAAACCAGCGCTTCGGTCAAGCTGCACCGGGCCATGGGGTTCGAGGATGCAGGGGTGCTGCGCGGCAGCGGGTTCAAGCATGGCCGCTGGCTCGACACGGTGTTCATGCAGCGCACGCTGAATGGGGGAACGAACACGCCACCCGATCCTCAATCGCTCCCCGAGCGGCTGTTTCGCGGTGAGGCTGTGGGCTGACCCAAGGGGGGGCTGACCCAAGGGGGGGCTGACCCAAGGGGGGCTGACCAAGGGGTGGCAGACCGAGGGGGGCAGACCGCCATGCGTCCGGGCGGACGCACAAAGGCGATCCAGACCAGCGATGCTCCAGCCGGCTTTCCTCAGGTGACCAGCTTGAGCTTCTTGTCGAACACGGCGAGCACCCGCGTCAGTTCGTGCCCGCGCTTCAGGATCGCGCCGGTGGCCGCAACCACACTGTATGCGCCCTGCTTGCGCGTGAGCTTGGGGTCTTTCACGATCTGGAAAAGGGGCACTTCGCTGGTGCGCCGGAAAACGGAGAAGATGGCCCGGTCCTTCAGGTGGTCGATTGCATAATCGCGCCACTCCCCGGCGGCGACCATGCGCCCGTAGATGCGAAGAATCTGGTCCAGTTCGCGCCGGTCGAAGGTTACGGGAAGGCTGGAGCGCGCACGGCGCTCTTCATGCAGCGGGATCAGTATCCCGGAGCTGTCCCTATCCTCCCCGGCGCTGCCGTAATCGCTCATTGGCTAAACCTCATGACGATTTGGTGACACGAAAGGTTCGCCCGCCATAGCCGGAAATGCAAGCCCTGCATTCCTTCCCGGCTTACGATCCAGACTGACCAGAGGCATCGGGGCATCCGAAAAACCGGTCTCCACTGTCTCGGTCCGATGCTCAGGCCGCGCGGGATAGGTTGGAAAAGCCTGTTAACCTTTCTTGATGCCGTGCTATATTCGGAGTGGTTAGACCATCCCCGACATTTTGCCGACGCATGTTTTGTGAACCTGCAAGCCACTATCGTTAGCCGGTAGTCACAAATCGGGACCGTTTGTCGGAATTGGTGATGACGTGCCTTTTTCTCGACACATTTTGTCCAAGCTCACGCCCCATTGTGCCGCGACGATCCGACCGTTGCCTGAGACGGTTCGGTCCGGACACGGATCCCGAAAACCCCAAGCCCCCCCGCCCTCGGGGTCATGACCGGATCGAACCAACTCGGATCTCCGAGCCGGGCAACGGTCCCAAAAGATCAAAACCGGTGCTGAATGATTCAGCACCGGTTTTTCTTTTGGGACCACCGGGTTTTTTGACTTACGGGGTGTGGCTCACGGGGTGCCCATGGTTGGTTCACGGGGTGCCCATGCTTTTGGTTCATGGGGTGATTGCGACAGCGCCGAGGATGGCGCCCGGCCTTCCTTCCCTGTCGACGCGCTGGAGAAGCAGCGCGCAGCCATTGCCTTTCTTCACCAGCTCGCTCTTGGGCATTTCGAAGCTCTTGGCCGTTCCGTCCCACATGCCGATTGTCTGGATCTGGTTCACCGCGTTGCGATATTCGATGGTGCGGCCCCGGTTCTCTCCGGCGCGGATCTCCACCGTCGCGCGTGGCGCAAAGTCGACAAAGACCAGATGCGCGTCGAGCAGCTCGTTGCCCGCGTCGCCGCGAAATGCGCCGACTTCGACGAGAATGGTGTCGCCCCTGTCTTGAAGCGACAGATCCACCTGCAGCCCGTCCGGCGTGCCGGCCATGCTGTCGAGCGATGCGGTGACCCTGCTCCTGTCCGCACCGTTCATGTCGGTGCGGCCATTCACGATCATCTGTGGCGTGTAGACGGAGGCTTTCTGGAGAGCGCGCGCGTAGTTCTTCTGCCGCGCAGTGTTCGCGGCGCTGCCAAGCGCATCGCGCCAGCCCAGATAGTCCCAGTAATCGACGTGATAGGCGAGGGAGATGACGTCATCCCTTTCCGCCAGTTCGCTGAGCAGCGCATCCGCTGGCGGGCAGGAGCTGCAGCCCTGACTGGTGAACAGCTCGACCACACCGACCGGGCGCGCCATCTCCTGGGCGCCGGCAATGCCGGTAAGGGCGTAGAAGCCTGCAACCGCCGCCAGCAGCTGGCGGCGCGTGGTGAGCCAAGTCATCTGTACTCCGTTCGGAAACTGAACCCGATCCTGTTTTCAGGCACTATAGGTGGCGGGCGGGCTCAACAAGAAGTCACGTTCCGGTGAGGAAATGCAGCCGGAAACAAAAAAGACCGCCGGCGTTTCCGCCGACGGTCTGTCTCAGGCAGGTGGCAGACCTGGATTATGCAGCCAGGTCGCGCAGCACGTACTGCAGGATGCCGCCATTCTTGAAGTACTCTAGCTCGTCGAGCGTATCGATGCGGCAGAGCAGCGGAACCTCTTTCACCGAACCATCGGCAAAGGTGACCTTGGCGTTGACCTTGGCGCGGGGCTTGAGCGTCTCAAGACCCTCGATGCTCACCGTCTCGTCGCCCTTCAGGCCAAGCTTCTCCCAGCTCGTCTCTTCAGCGAAGACGAACGGGATGACGCCCATGCCCACCAGGTTGGAGCGGTGGATGCGCTCGTAGCTCTCTGCGATCACGGCGCGGACGCCGAGCAGGTTGGTGCCCTTGGCAGCCCAGTCGCGCGAGGAGCCATTGCCGTATTCGCCACCGGCGAACACCACCAGCGGAACACCTTCCTTGCGGTATTCCATGGCTGCGTCATAGATCGACATCTCTTCCTTGGAAGGATAGTGGATCGTGTAGCCGCCCTCGGTGCCGTTCTCGCCCAGCATGTGGTTGCGGATGCGGATGTTGGCGAAGGTGCCGCGCATCATGACTTCATGGTTGCCGCGACGCGTGCCGTACTGGTTGAAGTCGACAACGCCCACGCCATTGTCCATCAGGTATTTGCCGGCGGGCGACTGTGCCTTGATGGAACCGGCCGGGGAGATGTGGTCGGTGGTGATCTTGTCGCCGAACAGGCCGAGAATGCGCGCACCCTCGATGTCCGTCACCTTGCCGGTCGACTTGGTCATGCCGGCGAAGTAGGGCGGGTTCTGAACATAGGTCGACGTGTCGTCCCATGCGTAGGTCTCGCCTTCCGGCACCTGCACGGCCTGCCAGTTCTCGTCGCCCTTGAAGACCTCTGCGTACTTCTTCTCGAACAGGTCGCGGGTAACGTTCTTCTGGATGAACTCCTGGATCTCCTGGTTGGAGGGCCAGATGTCCTTCAGGAAGACGTCATTGCCGTCCTTGTCCTGACCGATCGGCTCCTTCGTCAGGTCCTTGGTCACCGAGCCGGCGAGCGCATAGGCGACGACCAGCGGCGGCGAAGCCAGGTAGTTGGCCTGCACGTCGGGCGAAATACGGCCTTCGAAGTTGCGGTTGCCGGAGAGAACGCCGGCAGCGATCAGGCCCTTGTCGTTGATGGTCTTGGAGACCGGGGCCGGAAGCGGGCCGGAGTTGCCGATGCAGGTCGTGCAGCCGAAGCCGACGAGGTTGAAGCCGATCTGGTCGAGCTCCTTCTGCAGGCCGGCATTCTCCAGATACTCGGCAACCACCTGCGAGCCGGGAGCGAGTGACGTCTTCACCCAGGGCTTCTGCTTGAGGCCCAGGCGGTTGGCGTTGCGGGCCAGAAGGCCGGCGCCGATCAGCACGCTCGGGTTCGAGGTGTTGGTACAGGAGGTGATGGCGGCAATCGCCACGTCACCATGGCCGAGGTCGTAATCCTCGCCTTCAACCTGCCAGCGCTGTTCCAGCGTGGACGGGTCCTTCTTGTATTCCTTCTCGAGCGATTCGGCGAAGCCGGATGCGATGTTCTCGAGCGGAATGCGGCCTTCCGGACGCTTCGGGCCGGCCATGGACGGCACGACTTCGCCGAGGTCGAGCTCGAGCGTGTCGGTGAACACCGGATGCTCGGTGCCCGTCTCGCGGAACATGCCCTGCGCCTTGGAGTATGCTTCCACGAGCGCGATACGCTCCTTGGAGCGGCCGGAGACGTTGAGGTAGTTCAGCGTTTCCGAATCAACCGGGAAGAAGCCGCAGGTCGCGCCGTATTCCGGGCCCATATTGCCGATGGTTGCGGCGTCCGCCAGCGTGAGGTGGTCGAGGCCTTCGCCGAAGAACTCGACGAACTTGCCGACAACGCCCTTCTTGCGGAGCATCTGCACGACGGTCAGCACCAGGTCGGTTGCCGTCACGCCTTCTTTCAGCTTGCCGGTCAGCTTAAAGCCGATGACTTCCGGCAGGAGCATGGAGACCGGCTGGCCGAGCATGGCCGCCTCTGCCTCGATGCCGCCCACGCCCCAGCCGAGGACGCCCAGGCCGTTGATCATCGTGGTGTGCGAATCGGTGCCCACGCAGGTGTCCGGATAGGCAATCGTCTTGCCGTCCTCTTCCTTCGTCCAGACGGTCTGGCCGAGATATTCGAGGTTCACCTGGTGGCAGATGCCGGTGCCGGGCGGAACGACGCGGAAGTTCTTGAACGCGTTCTGACCCCATTTGAGGAAGCGGTAACGCTCGCCATTGCGCGCATACTCGAGTTCCACGTTGCGGTCGAATGCCTTCGGCGTACCGAACTCGTCGACGATGACCGAGTGGTCGATGACCAGATCGACGGGCACCAGCGGGTTGATCTTCTGCGGGTCGCCGCCGAGCGACACCATGGCGTCGCGCATGGCTGCCAGATCGACCACGGCGGGAACGCCGGTGAAGTCCTGCATCAGCACGCGGGCCGGGCGGTAGGCGATCTCGTGGCCGGCCGTGCCGCGGTCGTCGAGCCATGCTGCGACCGCTTCGATGTCGGACTTGGTGACCGAGCGTCCGTCCTCGTTGCGCAGCAGATTCTCGAGCAGCACCTTCATCGAGAAGGGCAGGCGGGAAATGCCTTCAAGCCCGTTCTTTTCGGCCTCTTTGAGGTCGAAATAAACATACTCTGCATCCCCAACCTGGAGGGTGCGGCGGCAATTGAAACTGTCAAGTGATTTGGTCACGGGCGATCCTATCCTGTTCTGCTATCCGAAACGGGAACGGACTCCTCGAGGCATCACGCGCAAAAGGTGCGGGTACGGTCATTTCCGCTGTCCGCCCCCAAGCGTCCCGGCCGTTCAAGGCGGCGCGCGCGCGGGGTATCGGCACAAAGAGTTACACGCCGACCGCTGGCGTGGTTGAGGCGGATATAGAGAATTTTGTAGAAGAGTTCTAGAGTGGGAAACGGCAAATCTGCCGCGTCGTGAAAAAATCAGGAATACACCCTTGCCGAAGGATGAAGACATGATGCGGCTCGCCGCCGAAAACGTGAGTGGCGAGCGGGGCGGTGAAACCGTGTTCTCCGGCATATCCTTCGTGCTCGAAGCCGGCGAGGCGCTGACGGTGACCGGGCCGAACGGCGCGGGAAAGTCGACATTGCTCCGGGTGCTCTGCGGCCTTTTGCCCATGGCGGAGGGCGTGGTGTCGTTTTCCGGCGGTGGCGACGAATTTCCCGATGCCGGTGCGGCCTGCCACTATCTCGGCCACCGCAATGCCATGAAGGCGGAACTTGGCGTCGAAGAGAATCTGCGCTTCTGGCAGGATTTTCTGGGGCATCCGCATCTTTCGCCCTTCGAAGCGCTGGAAATGGTCGGCCTCGGTGATATCGGCCATCTGCCCTTCGGCTATCTCTCCACCGGCCAGCGCCGGCGCGCCTCCATTGCCCGGCTTCTCGTCAGCTACCGGCCGGTCTGGCTTCTGGATGAACCCACTTCCGGCCTCGACAAGGCGTCTGAAGCCCAATTTGCCGAACTGATGGGCGTGCATCTGGAAGATGGCGGGCTGATCGTGGCCGCCACCCATCTGCCGCTCGGCTTGACCGGCGCGCGCGAATTGCGCATGGGGCAGGTTCAGGCATGAGGACGTTTGACGCCGCGCGGCTGTCAGGCGCTCTCGGCCCCACACCCGGTCAGGAGCTTTTCCAGTCATGCTAGCGCTTTTCCGCCGCGAGCTGCAGATCGGCGTGCGCACCGGAAACGGGGCGCTCACCGGTGTCCTGTTCTTCCTCGCCGTGGTGGCCGTCATCCCCTTCGGCGTGGGACCGGACCTCAACCTTCTGGCGCGGATCGGCCCGGCCATCCTTTGGATCGGCGCGCTGCTTGCGGGCCTGCTCGGGCTTGAGCGCCTGTTCCAGGCTGATCGCGAAGACGGCTCGCTTGATCTCATGCTTCTCGCCGACAACCGCCACATGACGGCGCTGACCGTGTTCGTGAAGTGCCTCGCGCACTGGACGGTGAACGTCCTGCCGCTGGTGGTGGTGACGCCGCTGCTCGGCCTCTTCATGAATGTCGAACCGGTGGGCATTCTGGCTGCGACCGCGACGCTGGCCGTCGGCACGCCCGCCATCACCTTCATCGGCGCGGTGGGCGCGGCCCTTGCCGTGGCGCTGCCACGGGGCGGGCTTCTGGTCTCGGTTCTGGTTCTGCCGCTCACCATCCCGGTTCTGATCTTCGGCGTGGCGGCGGCGCGCGGCGCGGTTGCCGATCCGGACCCGTTTTTGCCGCCCTTCCTCATTCTTGCCGCGCTGATGCTGTTTTTTGCGGTGATCGGGCCGCTGGCCGCCTCGCTCGCACTGCGGTGGGGCGGCGATTGATGTGCGGCAATCGATTCGATTGCGGAACAGGACACTCGACGCTATGGGTTCAGGCATGACAAACGCCACCCCGCAAGCCTCCACGCTCTCCGGTCGCCTGACGGCGCTCGCCAATCCCACGCGCTTTCTCGCGCTGGCAGACACGCTCGTGCCCTGGCTTGGCGGCACGGCGCTGGCGGTGCTTGCGGCAGGCTTCTACATGGCCTTCACCGCGCCCGAGGATTATCAGCAGGGCATCACGGTGCGGATCATGTACATCCATGTGCCGTTCGCCTGGCTCGCCATGTTCTGCTACTCGCTCATGGCGGCGTCCGCGCTTGGCACGCTTGTGTGGAAGCATCCGCTCGCGGATGTGGCGCTCAAGTCCGCCGCTCCCATCGGCGCGGCCTTCACCGCGCTGGCGCTGTTCACCGGCTCCGTCTGGGGCAAGCCCATGTGGGGCACGTGGTGGGTCTGGGACGCGCGGCTGACCTCCGTTTTCATCCTGTTCCTGATGTATCTCGGCATCATCGCCCTGACGCGGGCGATGGACGATCCCGGCCGTTCGGCGCGGGCCGCCGCGATCCTCACGCTTGTCGGTTTCGTCAACATCCCGATCATCAAGTTCTCGGTGGACTGGTGGAACACGCTGCATCAGCCGGCATCCGTGTTCCGTCTCGATGGTCCCACCATCCACACATCGCTTCTTTGGCCGCTGCTCGTCTGCGCGCTTGGTTTCACGCTCGTGCTTCTCACGCTTCACCTGATGGCCATGCGTGCGGAGATCTGGCGTCGGCGTGTGATCGCCATGCGCAGGCTTTCGGCGCGCGCGGCAGAAAGGGCAGCGCGATGACCCACGCAGGTTATGTGTTCGCCGCTTATGGTATTTCGGCACTGGTGATTGCGGGGCTCTGCCTCTGGATCCTGATCGATCAGGCAGGCCGCAAGCGCGAACTCAAGGAACTCGAAGAGCGCGGCGTTCGCCGCCGTTCCGAGCGCAAGGCAGAGAAGAAATGAGCGTTACCGGCGAAAAGTCCAACCGTTCGCGGAGGTTGCTGTTTCTGCTGCCGCTTCTGGTCTTCCTGGCGCTGGCCGCCGTTTTCCTCATGCAGCTTTTTTCCGGGCGGGACACCTCGCTCGTGCCTTCGGCGCTGATCGGGCGCGATGCGCCGCAGACGGACCTGCCGCCGCTTGAGGGCATGTCCCTGCCGGGACTTTCCTCTAACGCCTTTGCAGGCAAGATCACGCTGGTGAATGTCTGGGGCTCCTGGTGCCTGCCCTGCCGGCAGGAGCATCCGCTGTTGATGGAGCTGGCCAGAGACGGGCGTTTCGTCATTGCCGGTTTGAACTACAAGGACAAGCCGGAAAACGCCCGCCGCTTTCTCGGCGATCTCGGCAATCCCTATGATGCAATCGGCGTGGACCAGAATGGCCGCGCGGCCATCGACTGGGGTGTCTACGGCGTTCCGGAAACCTTTCTCGTCGGGCCGGAAGGCAGGATCCGCTACAAGCATGTCGGCCCTTTCACGCCCGAAAGCGTGCAGAACGACCTGATGCCCGAGATCGAAAAGCTTTTGGCAGAGCGCCCGGCAGGCTGATTTTTCTGTGCCAGTCGGCTGGTCCAGAAAAAATGCTGCGCTGCAACAAATCTCTTGGACGACGCATGCTAGCCTCTCCTTCAAACTTTGAAGGAGAACTGCATGGAAAGCCGGATCAGCGCACATTTCGAAAAGCAGGCCGAGGCCTGCGACCGTATGGGCTCCCCCTTCACCGCCCAGCTGTGCCGGCTTCTGCCTGAAATTCTGGATCGCAACACGAGAACCGGCGCGCGCGTGCTCGACTGGTCCGGAGCGCCCGGCGAAGATGCGCTGGCGCTGCGGCTTTGCGGCGGGCTTCATGCGCTGGTTCTGGCGGGAGAGGAGGCGGAGTTAGCCGGCGTCTATCCACCCGGAACGGCCTCGCGTGATGCCGTTGGCGCGGCTGTCGCCGGCACCATTGCGCGCCATGATGCACGGCTCTGCACCACTCTGGACAGCGCGCCGCAGACCAATGAGATCGCCCGCTCGGCCATGCTCCTGCCGGGTTTTCTCACGATTGCCCGCGAAACCGGCCTTCCGCTTGACCTTCGTGAGATCGGATCGAGCGCGGGGCTGAACCTTCTGTTCGACCGGTTCCACTATTGTTACGGCGAGAGCATCTGGGGCGATGCCGCCTCACCGGTAAAGCTCGCGCCAGAAGTGCGGGGCGCTGCGCCCGACCTTTCCGGCAGGCTTGAAATCGCCTCGCGCGAGGGCAGTGACATCGCCCCCATCGATGTTGCGCTGGAGAGCGAGCGCCTGCGTCTCACCTCCTATGTCTGGGCCGATCAGGCGGCGCGGCTCGAACGTCTTGTCGCGGCGATCAGCCTTGCGGATGGCGCTTCTCTCTCGCTGGAAAAGGCGGATGCGGCCGATTTTGTCGAGGCGGCGCTTGCCATGCGCGAACCCGACCGGGTGCTGGTGCTGTTTCACTCGATCATGTGGCAATATCTGCCGTTCGAAACGCAGTCCCGCATCGAGGGCGCGCTGGAAAAAGCGGGGTGCGCCGGCGGGGCGCCCATCGCCTGGCTGCGCATGGAGCCTTCCGACATGAAGGAGCCCTTCGCGCGCGTTTCGCTCACCCTGTGGCCGGAAGGCACGCGCCGCGATCTGGCGCGCTGCGACTTCCATGGCCGCTGGATCGAGTGGATTGGCGCTGACGTCTAGGGTCCTGACCCTAGAACGGTTCACCGTTGCAGGGAAACGCGGCCCTGAATGTCTGAGCGCCGAACGCCCTACCGCGCCGCGATGGCTGCTGCTGCACTTGCCATCAGCGATGCGCTTGTACGGTTGGCGATGCGCATGGCGCGCGGGCTTCTGAGCAGCTTTCGGGCCTGCGCCGCCGCGACGATCCAGCCCGCGTCCACCACCAGCAGCACGAGCAGCATGGTCAGTGTCAGCTCTGCCCAGCCCATCAGGGTCACCGAAGCCAGATCAATGATCGTGGGCAGCAGCGAGACGTAGAACATCATGATCTTGGGGTTGCCAAGCGTGACTGCCAGACCGGCGAAGAACAGCCGCCCGCCCGATTGCGCGTCGGGCACGGCGTCGTCCGGGTTCGTCACCGGCGCGGTCCACATTTTCCATGCGAGATAAAGCAGATAGGCCACGCCCGCATATTTGATGACCGAGAACACCAGATGGAAGCTTTCGGCGAGAACCGCGAGGCCGAAAATCGCGAAGGAAAGCCACACCGCTTCGCCGATCCACATCGCCACCATGAAGGGCAGGACATCGCCCCAGCCGCGCGTGATCACACGGGCCACGAGGGCGGCGATGCTGGGGCCGGGCGTGCCGGCAGCAACCAGAAGCGCGCCGGCGAAGATGACGAGAGCGGAGAGTTCCATCTGTCTACCTTGTCGAAAGGGCGAGGCGCAGTCCCAGCGCCGCAAAGGCTGCCGCGAAGGAGCGGCGCAGCCATTTCATGATCGTCGGGCTCGACAGAACCCTGCCGCGCACCAGCGACGCCATCTGCCCATAGAGCACGAAGACCACGAACGTCATGACCATGAAGACGAAGCCGAGCCACGCCATGTCGAGCGCGGGCAGGGCGCTTTCAGCAGGGATGAACTGGGGCAGGAACGCCAGAAAGAAGATCGACAGTTTCGGGTTCAGAATGTTGATGAGAAAACCGCGCCGGATGATGGCGCGATGTGCAATCGCCGTGCGGTCTGGCTCTGCATCAAGCATGCCGTTTTCCTTCAGCGCGCCCCATGCCATCCAGAGCAGGTAGAGCACGCCGGCGAATTTGACGATCTGGAAAAGCATGGCGCTGGCATGCAGCAGCGCGGCGATGCCGAGAATTGCGGCTGCGATGTGCGGCAGGATGCCGAGCGTGCACCCGAATGCCGCCGAAACCGAAGCAAGCCCCCCGCGACCAAGCGCAATCGCCAGCGTGTAAATCACGCCGGTGCCGGGAATCAGCACAACGACAAGCGCCGTGAGCAGAAATGCCGGATCCATCTGAGATCTCCTCCACAACCTTGTGGCGATTAGCGCGGGATGTTCGGGTGCTGTCAACCCGGCTGCGTCAGGCTGCTGCCATGGGAGGTGGTGTGAAGGATAGGCGGCGTCTCAGTCCGCGCCAGGCACCCTCGCCCTTCGACAGGCTCAGGATGAGGGTTGTTGGGACGTCTGCCAAACACTGATCCGCCGGATGCATCAGCCGCTGGATTGGCACCCGACACCGCAGTAACCCTCATCCTGAGCCTGTCGAAGGGCGAGGGTGCCCGGCGCGGCGTTGAAGCCGGCTCCATCCTGTAGCGGCCCTCAACGGGCTACGATGCCGTGTTGCGCCCAAGCGGGATGATCTCTCTCGACGCTGGCTCGAGCTGCCTGCCGGTCCAGTCCCCAAGCCAGCGGTCGACCGTTAGCCCGCAGTCATCCAGCAGAGCCGCAATAACGTGCATTGGCGTATAGCGAATGCGCGCCGTTGCCGTGTGGACCTCGCCACTCTTCAGCACCCGGTAGCTGTTTCGATAGCTGAGTATCTGTGTCTCATCATCGAAAACGGACTCGTTCCACGCCTCGACCTCACCATGCTTGGGATGTGTGAAACGGCGCAGTGTCTCTTCCTTCGTGCGGGTTTTCCCACCCGGGAAGTCCGGATTGCGACTGTCGAAGATAAAGCGGCCACCGGGTTTCAGGTGTTTGGCGATGGTCTCAATGACCGCTCGCTGATCGGCCTCGGTAAGGAAAACCTGAAACGTATGGCCGGTCAGGACAATCAGATCGAAACGTTCGGCCAGCCGGATTGTGCGGGCATCGCCCTCGATCCACTCCACCAACGGATCATTACGGCGACCGCGTGCAATGTCGAGCATTGCCCCTGCGGGATCAATTCCTACAAAACGATGGTTGTCGGCCAGCTGAGTGGCCAGCTCGCCTGTTCCGCAGCCAAGATCGAGAACCGAGTGGGCATCGCTGGCGAGTTTCCTGCAGAATGCGAGGTCGGGGCGCGCTGCCCCGCGATAATCATAGAACTGCGCGACATCAGGGTCGGCATAAAGTGTTTCGGCCAGGTTGCTCATGTGAACAACCTGGCCGGAAAGCAGTCAGACCTCAAGCCGCGCCGGCGCGGCTTTTCTCGAAGCGCTTGCGCTCGTGCGGGTCCAGGTAGAGCTTGCGCAGGCGGATCGACTTCGGCGTCACTTCCACCAGCTCATCGTCCTGAATCCAGGAAAGCGCGCGCTCCAGCGTCATGCGGATCGGCGGGGTCAGCTTCACGGCTTCGTCCTTGCCGGAGGCGCGGACGTTGGTGAGCTTCTTGCCCTTCAGCACGTTCACTTCCAGATCGTTGTCGCGGGAGTGAATGCCGATGATCATGCCCTGATAGACCTTCACGCCAGCGTCGATCACCATCGGGCCGCGGTCTTCCAGGTTGAACAGCGCGTAGGCTGCCGCCTCGCCGTCATCGTTGGAGATGAGCACGCCGTTGATGCGGCCGCCGATCTCGCCCTTGTAGGGCTGATAATCGTGGAACAGCCGGTTCATGATGGCCGTGCCGCGCGTGTCGGTCAGGAGCTCCGACTGGTAGCCGATCAGGCCGCGCGTCGGCGCGTGGAAGACAAGGCGCTGGCGGTCGCCGCCGGAGGGGCGCAGCTCGATCATCTCGGCTTTGCGCTCCGACATCTTCTGCACGACGATGCCGGAATGCTCCTCGTCCACGTCGATCACGACTTCTTCGATTGGCTCGAGAAGATTGCCATTCTCGTCCTTCTGCATCACCACGCGCGGACGCGAAACGGCAAGCTCGAAGCCCTCGCGGCGCATGGTCTCGATCAGAACGGCAAGCTGAAGCTCGCCACGGCCGGAGACGTAGAAGGAATCCTTGTCGTCGGCTTCCTCGATCTTCAGCGCGACATTGCCCTCGGCTTCCTTCAGGAGGCGGTCGCGGATCACGCGGCTCGTCACCTTGTCGCCCTCGGTGCCGGCCAGCGGCGAGTCGTTGACGATGAAGCTCATGGTCACCGTCGGCGGATCGATGGGCTGTGCCTCCATCGGCTGGTTGACGGAGGGATCGCAGAACGTGTCGGCCACCGTGCCCTTGGAGAGGCCGGCAATGGCGACGATATCGCCTGCCTGCGCTTCCTCGATGGGCTGGCGCTCGAGCCCGCGGAAGGCGAGGATCTTGGAAATACGGCCGGTCTCAAGCAGCGTGCCGTCGTGATGCAGCACCTTCACCGCCTGGTTCGGCTTGATGGAGCCGGCTGCCACGCGGCCGGTGATGATGCGGCCGAGGAACGGGTTGGCTTCCAGGATCGTGCCGATCATGCGGAACGGACCGGGCTCCGTGCTGGGCTCCGGCACATGCTTCAGCACCAGATCGAAGAGCGGGGTGAGGCCCTCATCCTTCGGACCTTCCGGGCTGTAGTTCATCCAGCCGTCGCGGCCCGAGCCGTAAAGGATCGGGAAGTCGAGCTGCTCGTCGGTGGCGTCGAGCGCTGCGAACAGGTCGAACACCTCGTTGATCACCTCGTCGGCGCGTGCGTCCGGGCGGTCGATCTTGTTGATGGCGACGATCGGCTTCAGGCCAACCTTCAGCGCCTTGCCGACAACGAACTTGGTCTGCGGCATCGGGCCTTCGGCCGCGTCCACCAGAAGAACTGCGCCATCCACCATGGAGAGGATGCGCTCCACCTCACCACCAAAGTCGGCGTGTCCGGGCGTATCGACGATGTTGATGCGGGTGTCGTTCCATTCCACCGAGGTGGCCTTGGCAAGAATGGTGATGCCGCGTTCTTTTTCGATCTCGTTGGAGTCCATGACGCGTTCGGCGACGCGCTGGTTCTCGCGGAACGCGCCGGACTGCTTCATAAGCTCGTCGACGAGTGTCGTTTTCCCATGGTCAACGTGGGCGATAATCGCAATGTTGCGCAGTTTCATATGTGCTCTTTGGGGTCGGTAGGCGCGCGAAAGGCAAGGCGCGGCCCTGTTGCGTTGCCGCGCTCTTACAGGTTTTTTCGCAATTGCGAAAGTCCGCAGTGCCCGTTGTCGACCCCGGGACCGCTCAAATCATTGTTTTTGCGCAATTCCGGACGGAAAACCGGTTCCCGCTTTTCCTGGAATTGTCTAGCGCATCGGCCCGAAAATCGGGATCGATTTTCGGAAAGCACGATGCACGGCGCTCTAGCCCCAGGAAGCGCCTTCAAGCGCGTTGAGCGGAAACTTCAGATAGCGCTCGCCATTGGCTTCCGGCGCGGGAAGCTGGCCCGCATTCATGTTCACCTGAAGCGCGTGCAGAATGAGCTTCGGCATGGGCAGCGTCCTGTCGCGCGCCTCGCGCACGGCAACGAATTCCGCCTCTGTCGCGCATTTCGACATGTGGCTGTTGGTGGCCTTCTGCTCGGCAACCGTGCTTTCGAAGCGCGGCTCGCGTCCGCCCGGCTGATAGTCATGGCCGACGAAGATGCGCGTTTCGTCCGGCAGGCTGAGAATGTCCTGAATGGACTTCCAGAGCCGCTCCGCGCTGCCGCCGGGAAAGTCGCAGCGCGCCGTGCCGGAATCGGGCATGAACAGCGTGTCGTGCACGAAGGCCGCATCGCCGATCACATAGGTGATCGAGGCCAGCGTGTGACCGGGCGAGAACATGACCTTTGCCGGCAAAGATCCGATGGTGAAAGTCTCGCCGTCAGCGAAAAGCCTGTCCCACTGCGATCCGTCTGCCTGGAACTCCGGCCAGTTGTAGATGCCTTTCCAGAGCTTCTGCACCTCGACCACCTTCTCGCCGATGGCGATCGGCTTTCCGGTTCTGGTTTTCAGATAGCTCGCGGCTGAAAAATGATCGGCATGGGGATGGGTGTCGAGAATCCACTCGAGCTCGAGCCCCTTCTCCTCGATGAAGGCGAGGAGCCGGTCGGCGTTTTCCGTGGAGGTTGCGCCGGATTTCTCGTCGAAATCGAGAACGGGATCGATGATTGCGCATTTGCCGGTCGCCGGATCTGCGACGACATACTGTGCCGAGAAGGTGCGCCTGTCGAAGAAGACGGTCACGTCTGGCCGGGCAGGACCTGCGTCTGCGGTCATTTCGGCTCCCTGGGGCGCGCCTGTCTGATGCATCTTGCTCTCCACGGTTTTCGACAGCTTTCCGGGTTTAGTTAGTGTGCGTTGCGGAAAGATGCAATTTCGCAGACTGCGACCAATTGGGCATGATTTTCTAAGAGTAACCGGATTGCCTCCAGTCATTTGCGTGACACATGCCTCGCGCGAAACAAAAAACCGGGGCGCAAAGGCCCCGGTTCGAGTGCATGCGCTCAGTGTCAGGCCGAGCGCACGGGATCGAGCGTCATTGTGTAGAGCTCGTTGTCATCGCGATCCATCAGGCGCACCGTCATCTGCTGTGTGTCGGCATCGATGTCGACCAGGCCGAAGAACTGGAAGCCGTCGGAAGGCGGCAGGTTCACGCCCTGCTCCTTGCTCGGGGCCTTCACATATTTCAGTTCCGGGCCGAAGGTCTGGTCCAGATCGTTGGGGCCGAACGTGCCGGCGTGCAGCGGGCCGGACACGAATTCCCAGAACGGGTTGAAGTCCTGGAACTGCGCCTTGTCGGGATTGTAGTAGTGGGCAGCCGTGTAGTGCACGTCGGCAGTCAGCCACACCGTGTTCTCGATGCCCGCATTCTTGATGAAACGCAGCAGCTCGGCGATTTCCAGCTCGCGGCCCTTGGCAGCGCCATCGTCGCCATTTGCAATCGCCTCGATCTTCTCGCCGTCACGCACCACAAGGCCGATCGGCATGTCGCAGGCGATCACCTTCCAGGTGGCGCGCGAGTTCGAGAGTTCGCGCTTCAGCCACTGCATCTGCGCATCGCCCAGAATGCGGGCCTCATCGCTCAGCTCATCCTGCATGGAAGCGGTGTTGGGGCCGCGATAGGAGCGCAGGTCGAGGAAGAACACGTCCAGCATCGGCCCGTAGGCGATCTTGCGGTAGACGCGGCCGGGCTCTGCCGGGGTGAAGCGGATCGGCGACATCTCGTGGAACGCGCGGGCAGCGCGCGCCTGCAGAAGCGCCACCGACTTCTCGGTGTAGCGGTCGTCTTCGGTGAGGTCCTTGGAGGCCGACCAGTTGTTGACCACTTCATGGTCATCCCACTGGAAGAAGGTCGGGCACACGGCGTTCAGCGCGCGCACATGATCGTCCATCATGTTGTACTTCCACTGGCCGCGGAACTCGTCCAGCGTTTCAGCGACCTTGCGCTTCTCGTCGATCACCACCTTGTTGACCCATTTGGAGCCGTCCTTCAGCTCCACCTCGTCCTGGATCGGGCCATCGGCATAGATCGTGTCGCCGGAATGCAGGAAGAAGTCGGGCTCGTGCTTCGACATGGTGGCATAGGTCTTCATGCCGGTCTCATCGATGCCCCAGCCCTGGCCGGCGGTGTCGCCCGACCAGGCGAAACGGATGTCGCGGCGTGCGGAGGGCGCGGTGCGGAAGCGTCCGACAATCGGCTCCGAGCGCGCCGAAACGTCGGAGAGATCCACGGCGGTCATGCGGTAGAAAATATCCTGATCGGGCGTCAGGTTCTCCAGCAGCCTTTTCACGGCGAGATCGCTGTCGGGCAGGGCGTCGAGGCTCGGCAGCCGCGTCGGGTTGGCGAAGCTCTCGGTGGTCGAGACTTCAAACTCCACCCGCGCCGGGCGATCCGTGCGGGTCCAGATCATGCCGGTCGTGGTGTCCACGTCGCCGGACTGGACGCCATGGGTGAAGACGGGGCGCGACGAGGCGCGCGAAATGGCGGGCATGGCCAGCCCGCCAAGCGTGGTGGCAAGTGCGGTTGCGCCGCTTCCGATCAGGAATTTGCGGCGGGTGCTCACTCCAAAGGACTTCATGACAGTCTCCCTCGATCTGGTTGGGTCGTGGGAGGCAATTTCACCGTTTAGTGTGGCAACCGGTTATCGGCGGCGTGACATCTATCTGACCATTGAATGACGGCCCGCAGGCAGGCCGTCATCGTCAGGTTCTCGGGCCTAGGCGAGCCCCTTCTTTTCCATCATGGCTTCCGGCGTTGGCATGCGCCCGCGGAACGCCTTGTAAAGCTCTTCGGGATCAGCCGACCCGCCGGCCGCATAGATGTGCCGGAGCAGTTTCTTCGCGGTTTCCGGATCGAACGGATCGCCCGTTTCCTCGAAGGCGCGGAAGGCGTCTGCGTCGAGCACTTCCGACCACATATAGGAATAATAGCCGGCTGAATAACCATCGCCCGCAAACACATGCAGGAAATGCGGCGTTCGGTGGCGCATCACGATGGCGTCCGGCATTTCCATCTGCTTCAGCGTTTCCGCCTCGAAGTCCAGCGGCGCTTCGGGTGCTTCGGCCTGGCTGTGGAACGCCATGTCCATCAGCGCCGAGGCGGTGAACTCCACCGTTGCAAAGCCGGCGTCGAAGGTGCGCGCCGCGCGCATCTTCTCAAGCAGTTCCTGCGGCATGGGCTGGCCGGTTTCGTGATGCAGGGCGAATTTCTGCAGCACCTCCGGCACGGTGAACCAGTGCTCATAGAGCTGCGAGGGCAGCTCCACGAAGTCGCGGGAGACCGAGGTGCCGGAAATCGACGGCCAGGTCACGTCGCTCAGAAGCCCGTGCAGCGCATGGCCGAATTCGTGAAACAATGTGCGTGCTTCATCGACCGAGAGAAGGGCAGGGGTGCCCTTGGGCGGCTTTGCGAAGTTCATCACATTGTAGATGATCGGCGTCTTGCCGGCGCCCAGCCGATAGCCCGACTGCAACCCGCTCATCCATGCGCCGGAGCGCTTGGACGGGCGATTGAAATAGTCGGCCAGGAAAAGGCCGCGTTGCGAGCCGTCGGCATTGCGCACGATGAAGGTGCGCACGTCTTCATGCCAGGCCGGAACGCCCTTCTGCTCCTCGAAGGTCAGGCCGAACAGCCGGTTGGCGACGTCGAAGGAGGCGGCGATCACGTTTTCGAGTGCGAGATAGGGTTTCAGCGCGCTTTCATCGAAGGCAAAGCGCTCGGCGCGCCGCTTCTCCGCATAATAGCGCCAGTCCCAGGGGGCGATGGCGTGGTTCTGGCCGTCTTCGG
Source organism: Nitratireductor aquimarinus (assembly GCF_017255295.1). Lineage (GTDB taxonomy): Bacteria > Pseudomonadota > Alphaproteobacteria > Rhizobiales > Rhizobiaceae > Nitratireductor > Nitratireductor aquimarinus. The sequence goes on along the minus strand of NZ_JAFKDE010000005.1, from coordinate 212,090 downwards.
CTGCCAGTCTCGCCAGTTCCTTTTCGTCTTCGGCGGCTTTCTCGCGCGCCTTTCGCCAGACCGGCTGCAAAAGCTCCTGCACGGCCTCCGGCGTTTTCGCCATCGTGTCGTCCAGCTTCAGCGCGGCATAGGTTTCATAGCCGAGCAATCGCGCCTTTTCTGCGCGAAGCTTCAGCGTGCTCGCAATAATGTCGGCGTTGTCCGTGTCGCCGCCATTCTCGCCGCGTTTGGCGAATGCGTTGAACACCTTCTCGCGCAGGTCGCGCCGTTCGGAGGAGGCAAGGAACGGTTCCACGATGGAGCGTGAGAGCGTTGCTGCATAGCGCCCCTTCTCGCCGCGCGCTTCGGCGGCTTCCGCCATGGCGCTCTTCAGCGCGTCGGAGAGCCCGGCCAGGTCGTTTTCCTCCAGAAACAGTGACCAGCCGCTTTCGTCTGCAAGCACGTTCTGGCCAAATTTCGCGCCAAGCCCGGCCAGTTCCTCATTGATCACGGCAAGCCGCGCCTTGTCGTCTGCGTCGAGCTGCGCGCCACCGCGCACAAAGCGCTTCCAGACTTTTTCAAGAACGCGGTCGGTCTCTGCATCAAGGTCGAGCGTGTTGCGCGCCTGATAAAGCCGGTCGATGCGCTCAAACAGCGCCGCGTTCATGAGAACGGACGAGATGTGCCGGGCCATGCGCGGCGAGATCTCCCGTTCCAGCGCCTGGATCGTCTCATTGGTGTGTGCGCCTGCGCGGCACCAGAAGATGGCCGAGACCCGCGAGAGCGCTTCACCGGCGAGTTCCATCGCCGCCAGCGTGTTCTCGATGTCCGGCGCGTCTGGATTGTTGGCGATCTGCTCGATCTCCGCCTCATGGGCAGCGATGGCTACCTCGAAAGCGGGCGCAAACGCGGCATCGTCGAATGCGGTGAAATCCGGCAGGCCGTGCGGCCCGGTCCAGTTCGTCAGCGGGTGCGTTGCAAGATCGATGGGAGCGGATTTCTGCATGGCGTTTCCGGTTCGTTGGAGGAACAGAGCCCTTGCGATGTAAGCGCTGGCGGCTGACGGCGCAATGGCCGGAGTTGACGATGATAGGGGCTGACTATATGTATGGCTTATATTAAGTTTGCCTTATAATAAGGGTCTTTTTGATGACGCAGCACGTGAATCCGGAGTCCTTCGGTTTCCTCATCGCAGACGTTTATCGTCTGATCAGAAACACGATGGATCGGGCAATTTCCAATGCCGGTATCGGCGTGACGCCCGGTGAGGCGCGCACGCTGGTTCATGCAGCGCGCGCCGGCGCAGTTCGCCAGAATGTTCTCGCAGAGCGCATGGGCGTCGAGGCGATGACGCTGAGCGGCTATCTCGACCGGCTTGAGGCGCGCGATCTCGTGCGCCGTGCGAACGACCCGTCCGACCGTCGGGCAAAGCTCGTCGAGTTGACGGACAAGGCCGATGCGGTGCTTGAGGCCATTGGCCGGGTGGGCACCGAGATGCGGCGCAGCGCTGCCGGCACGCTCAGCGAAGCCGAGTGGGACGAAATGCTCGAGAAACTGAAAGTGGTGCGGGCCAATCTGGCGGGCCTGTCGCAAAAGCCTGCCGCGCCACGGCAGGGGGAGCCCTTATGAACATGCGCGCAGAAGCACCGGATGCCGAAACCCCGCCACCGCCGCTGATGAGCGAACGGCGGGTCAGCATCATCGGTGCGCTGCTGGTGGCGCTCGGGCCCGTTTCGATGGCGCTATTCACGCCTGCGCTGCCGGAGATCGTCGAGGCTTTCGGCACCACGGAAGCGGCGGTCAAGATGACCATATCGCTATACTTTGCCGGCTTTGCAGTGGCGCAGCTGTTCTGCGGCCCCCTGTCGGATGGCCTCGGGCGCAAGCCCGTCACCTTCGCCTTCATCGCGATCTATGTGGTGGCGAGCTTCATCGCGCTGATCTCACCCAATATCGAAACGCTGATCGCCGCCCGCTTTCTACAGGGCTTTGGCGCGGCCGTCGGCGTGGCCGTTTCACGCGCCATCGTGCGCGATCTTTTCACGAATGAAAGTTCCGCCCGGATCATGAACCTGGTCGGCATCATTCTTGCCGTGGGGCCGGCCTTCGCGCCGACGCTCGGCGGTCTGACGATGCAGATAGCCGGCTGGCACGCCATCTTCATTCTCATGCTGGTGGCGGGACTGGTGATCGCGCTCATCATCCATTTCTGTATGCGCGAGACCGTCGAGCGCGATCTCTCGCGCATCAGCCCGAAGGCGCTGGTCCACTCCTATGGCCTGCTTCTGAGCAATGGCTACTTCATGCTGTCGAGCTTCGTCATCGCCGGTGCGGTCGGCGCGCTCTATACGCAGGCAACCGTTCTGCCTTTCATTCTGATGGACAATGTCGGCATGACACCCGCCGAGTTTGGCCTCGGCATGCTGGCGCAATCGGGCATGTATTTCGTCGGCGCTGTCGCCGCGCGGCAGTTGATGAAGTCGCTCGGCGCTTACAGGCTCGTGCCCATCGGCCTCACGGCCATCGGTGTGGGCAGCCTGCTTCTGGTGTTTGCGCTCACCCTGTTCGAGCCCAGCTTCATCGGCGTGATGGGGCCGGTCGGCGTTTATGCCTTCGGCATCGCTTTCGTGATGCCGGCCATGATGACGGCGGGCCTTGCCCCATTCCCCCGCATTGCGGGCTCCGCATCGTCGCTGACGGGCTTTCTTCAGATGACCACAGGGCTCGCCGGCGGAACCATCGCCGCACTCATCGGCGATCCCGTTCTGGCCATGGTGCTCATCATCCCGACGCTTGGAACGGTGGCAATCGTTTCATGGATCATCTGGAACAGGCTGCCGGAGCCAACGCTGGCAACGGCTTTGCGGCATGGTCCGACAGGCCCCGTCTGATACGGGGCCATCGCGCTTCGCTTTTGGTGAAAAGTCAGGCGATCCCGCCTGACAGTATCGGGTCTACTCGAAGTCCGGCCGTTCGAAATCGCCGGTCTTGGGGTCCATCACCCACAGCTCGCCGCTCGAAATGTCGAACCACGCGCCGTGCAGGGTGAGCCTGCCCTTGTCTTCGAGGATTTTCACGCAGGGAAAGCTGCGCAGGTTTTCCACCTGGTAGCGGATCGAGATGCGCTCAAGCGCTGTCTGGCGCTCGGCCTTTGTCATCATCTCGTTCTCGGCCAGGGCTTCTGCGGCCGGCTTGACCAGCCCCATCCATTTGCCGATGAAGTCGCCGGGTGAAAGCGGCTCGGCCGAGCGGTTCAGCGCCGCGCCAATGCCGCCGCAGCGTCCATGCCCCATCACGACGATGTGCTTCACCTTGAGGCTCTGCACCGCGAATTCCAGGGCTGCGGACGTGCCGTGATGCTGCCCGTCCGGCGCATAGGGCGGCACGAGGTTGGCCACGTTGCGCACGACGAAAAGCTCGCCGGGGCCGCAGTCGAAAATCGTTTCCGGCGCCGCGCGTGAATCACAGCAGGCGATGACCATGGTTTTCGGGGATTGGCCATCCTTGGCCAATGCGCGATAGCGATCGCTCTCGGAGCTGTAACGGCCCGCCATGAAGTTGCGGTAGCCGGCGATAAGACGGTCTGGCAGATGGGTCATGGAATTCCGAATAACGGTAAACCGTTCTTCGGGCAATCCGGTTTATGCGTTTGCCCGCAGGCTCAGACCGCCGTCATGCCTCCGCGGTTTCCGCCACATGCTCGATCTCGATGCTCATTTCCGGGCGCGTCAGGATCTGCCGGTCGGTTTCGAGCATCAGTTCGTTCGAGCCGCGTTCTGCCGCCTTGTTGAGGATCGCCACAACCGAGCCCGTCGTCTTTGCAAGCGCTTCTTCCCGCGTCTCGCCTGCGAGCAGCCGGGCGAGATAGAGCGCTGCCGTCAGATCGCCCGTCCCGTTCGGCGCGCTTGGAATGCTGTCATGCACGGCGCGCAGAACGTCCGTCTCGCTCACCAGAAGATTGGCGAGCCGGTCGGGGCTGCTGGCCGGCGCTGACGTCACCATTACATCCGCCGGCGGGGCCTGCCGCGCCGCGCGAATGGCGCTTTCCGTGCCGGAAATCTCCATCCCCGTCAGCCACGCCAGCTCATAGCGGTTCGGCGTGGTGATGTCGGCCAGTGGCAGCAGCTGATCACGGATCGCCGTTGCCGTCGCCTCCGGCACGTAAAGCCCGCCCTTGTCGCCCAGAACGGGGTCGCAGACATAGCGCGCCTGCGGGTTATGTGCCTTCAGGGTTTTCACCAGCCCGGCAATCGCCGTCGCCTGTTCCGGCCCGCCCAGATAGCCTGTCAGCACGGCCGACACTTCACCCAGCCAGGGGGCGTTTTCCAGATCGTGAATGAAGCGCGCGAACTGATCTGCTTCCGGCACGATGCGCGTCGCCGGCCCATGGCCGGGGTGCCAGGGCAGAATGACCGTCGGCACCGCCCAGACCGGAAAGCCCAGTGCCTCAAGGGTAAAAACGGCCGCCCTGTTGCCAACGCTGCCGCGCGCCACATGGCTTGAAATGACGATAACGGCGCGCGCCTCGCCCCGGTTGTCCTGATTGGTCATGCTGTCCGTTATCCGCCGATTATGCCGAAGACGTAGAGTAGGAGCCAGAGGATCAGGGCCGTCAGCGTGGTCACGGCGATGGCCCTGCCGATGCGGGTGCCCCAGAGTTCAATCGGGTCGTTCTGCTCTGCATCGGTAGCTGCCACGTGATCGCGCACGCGCGTCATCATGGAGCTGCCTTCGCTCTCGCGGCCAACCCGGTCGAGAATCCGGCGCGACTCCGCTTCGGCTTCCTGATCCTGTTTGTTTCCCGACCCCATCTGAAAACCCGTTGCAGTGGATTTGCGATAACCGTACAGCATGGGCAGCCTGATCGGAATTGGTTTCCTGTCAGTGGCCCATGTTCTAGATCGCCGTGCGCCCATTCCGGCGCACAAAGGACGATCTAAGCGATTGATGGAGCATCGGAATAACCGAAAACCGGTTTCCACTTTTCGGTCCGATGCTCTAATGTTCCCAGAACCAATGTTTCGGAGGCGCTCCTTCATGCCGATTGCCAAGCCGCTCGCCGCTGTCTCTCAGCGCGGCCTTCTTTCTCTTCTGGCGCTCTTCGTGATGTTGCCGCTGCTTTCTGCCTGCGGGTTCAACACCATCCCCACCCGTGAGGAACAGGCCAAGGCCGCCTGGAGCGAAGTGCTGAACCAGTATCAGCGCCGCGCCGACCTCATCCCGAACCTGGTCGAAACGGTGAAGGGCTATGCCTCCCACGAGCGCGAGGTTCTGGAAGGCCTCGTCGAGGCGCGCGCAAAGGCCACCCAGGTTCAGGTGTCGACGGACATGCTCACCGATCCCGAAGCCTTCAAGGCGTTTCAGGAGAGCCAGGCCGGCCTGACCGGCGCGCTGTCGCGCCTTCTGGCCGTCGTCGAGAACTATCCGGATCTGAAGGCGAGCCAGAACTTCCTGGCGCTGCAGGCCCAGCTTGAGGGCACGGAAAACCGCATCGCCGTCGCCCGGCGCGACTATATCGAGGCGGTTCGCCTCTACAACACGTCGCTGAAGACACTGCCCTCCATGCTGTGGGCGATGTTCTGGTTCACGGGCAACGAGCCTTATGAGACCTTCACCATCTCGCAGGAGCAGATGGATGCGCCGTCGGTCAATTTCGGCACGAACAGCGGCGGCTGACGGAGACTGATCGATGGGGGAGGCAGTCCGGCGGTGTCCCGCCGCACGTGATCGCCAGCGCCTTTGGCTTGCCCTTGCGGCTGGCCTTGTCGCTCTGTTTCTGGCATCGGCGCTGGCCGCTGCGGAACTGCCCCGGCTCACCGGGCGGGTGGTCGATGACGCCGGCATCCTCAATGCGGAAACCACGGCACGCCTGACCGGAAAACTCGAAGCTTTCGAGCAGAAATCCTCCGACCAGATTGTCGTCGCCACCATTCGCAGCCTCGATGGCGAGGCGCTGGAGCCATTCGCCAACCGTCTCTTCCGCGCATGGGGGCTGGGGCAGGCGGGTGAGGACAATGGCGTCCTGCTTCTGGTCGCGCTCGATGACCGCAAGATGCGGATCGAGGTCGGCTATGGTCTCGAAGGCACGCTGACCGACCTGCACTCCAAACTCATCATCGAAAACACCATGGTGCCGGCCTTCCGCGCTGGCGATTACGACGCCGGCATTGATGGCGCGGTGGATGACATCATCATGGTGCTGGAGGGCAATGCGGCGGAGCTCGAGGCCCGCGCCCGGCGCAGCCAGCAGCAAGATGACAGCATTCCCTGGCCGACGATCCTGTTCTTCATCGTCTGGGGCACCTTCTTCTTCGGCGGTTTCGCCATGGCGCTTCTGCCGCCCATCTTTGGGCGCAAGATCGGGCCGGGCCAGTATGAGTGGCTCGGCATGAAGGTGAATTACAAGAAGTCCAGCGGGCGCTCCGGACGCAGCTCCTCCGGCGGATGGTCTTCCGGCGGCAGCAGTGGCGGGGGCTTTTCCGGCGGCGGCGGTTCGTCCGGCGGCGGCGGTGCTTCGGGGAGCTGGTAGGATGTTGCGAAAGATCAGGACACTGACGGACGAAGAACATGCCCGCATCGCAAAGGCGATCCGTGATGCCGAGCGCAGCACTGCGGGCGAAATCTACTGCGTGCTCACGCGGTCCAGCGATCCTTATCTCTATCCCGCCGGCCTCATCGTCGCGCTGGCAATCCTCATTCTCGGGCCGTTTCTGGCGCTGGCGCTCAGGCATTGGTGGATTTCCGTCGATCCCGTGGTTTTCGCCGCTGCGCAGCTCGCGGCATTTGCCGCGGCCGGCGCTCTTCTGATCGCTTTCCGGGGGCTGCGCGTTGCGCTTGTGCCCAGGGCGCTGAAATACCGGCGCGCCCACGAGAAAGCGCAGAACCAGTTTTTCGCCCACAACATCCATGTGACCGAGGGCCGGACCGGCGTTCTCATTTTCGTTTCGCTGGCGGAACGCTACGTGGAAATCGTGGCTGACCGCGAGATCGACGCCTGTGTCGAACAGCGTGTCTGGAACGAGGGCGTCGCCATGATGCTGGAGCATGCGCGCCGCGGCACGCTGGCCGACGGGTTTGTCGAAACCGTTGGCTACGCCGGAGAGGTGCTTGCACAGCATTTCCCCGCCGGCCGGCTTAATCCCAATGAAATCGAAGACCGTTTGACGGAAATCTGAGCGCTTTCGGCTGCCTGTGCGCGACCGCAAAGATGAGCGCTCTAATGCTTGCGCATGTCGACCCGACGCAGCTATGGTTAAGAAACTATGAACACGCTGACGATCGACATCAGACGAGCAGAGCCGGAAGACGCCGAGGCGGTGGCCGCAGTCCACGATAGCGCGTGGCGCGGGGCCTATACCGGCATCATCCCCTATCAGGCGCTGGGGCGCATGATCGGTCGTCGTGGTCCGCGCTGGTGGGCCAATGCGATTCGTCGGTCCGCCACCGTTCTCGTCATCGAGATCGGCGGAGAGATTGCCGGCTACGCAACGCTCGGGCGCAACCGTGCCCGTGAGCTGACGCAGGAAGGCGAGATTTACGAGCTCTACCTGCGGCCTGAATATCAGGGCGTCGGTCTTGGCACGCGGCTCTTCCAGGCCGCGCGCGACATGCTGTCGGCCCATGGCCTGAACGGTCTTGTCGTGTGGGCGCTGGAAGACAATGAGGCAGCGCTGGCGTTCTATGCCGGTGCTGGCGGGCGCGACATTGCCGAGGGCGTCGAGGTGTTTCACAGCCGGGCGCTGCGCAAGCTGGCCTTCGTCTGGGATTGATCTTCGACCCTGCTGCGCATGTCTTTCCGGCTTGCGCGCGCACCATCAAAATTTCGCACTGCACCATTCGCTGCATTGCCATGCGGCCTGTGACGCGATAAAGCGGCAGCCATCCATTTCCGGGTTGCCTCGTCCGGCGGACCTTATCGGTCGCCGCGCCGGTCTCCGGCAGCCATCACCTGCCAGAACAAAGGTTGCTTCTCCATGCGCATAGACGCCATCTCCACCGGTGATAATCCGCCGGAAGACGTGAACGTCATCATCGAGGTCCCGGTCGGCGGTCAGCCGATCAAATACGAGATGGACAAGAATTCGGGAACGCTGGTCGTCGACCGCTTCCTCTACACGCCGATGACCTATCCGGGCAATTACGGCTTCGTGCCGCACACCCTGTCGGATGACGGCGACCCCATCGACGTTCTGGTCTGCAACACGCGCCAGCTCATTCCCGGCTGCGTCATCAATGTGCGCCCGATCGGCGTTCTGGTCATGGAAGACAATTCCGGACAGGACGAGAAGATCATCGCCGTGCCGTCGGCTCACCTGACGCGCCGCTACGAGAACGTGCACAACTACAAGGACCTGCCCGAGATCACCCTCCAGCAGATCCAGCACTTCTTCGAGCACTACAAGGATCTCGAGCCCGGCAAGTGGGTCAAGATCGGCGACTGGCTGGACGCTGGCGAAGCGCGCAGGCTGATCGTCGAGGCCATCGAGCGGGCCAAGACCAGCAAGTAAGCATGGCGCTGGCGGCGTCTGGATCGGCCTGCGTTCATCAGGGCGCACCACGGGCGATCCAGGCCTTCACCTGAACATCGGACCGAAAGCCGATTCCAGTTTTCGGTCCCGTGTTCTAGCCGCCGCCACCCGCGCTCATCGGGGCTGGCACCTCACCCGCGTCAACGACCGGCTGGTCGGCCCCGCAAGCAAAGTCATAGGCCTGCCGATCAGCAATGCGGCGGGCTTTTTCATTGGCGTTTTCGTTGCCTGTCGCAACCACATAGCCAACGACGCAGCCCTGCCGTTCCAGAAGCTGCCCGACCTTCTCCACCACAAGCACTTCGATCTTGTCGCCGAAATCGTCATCCACGAACCAGCGATGGATCGTCGCGACGGGCCATTCGCGGTCGCCATCCTTCATGATGCGCCATTCGATGGTGGGGCCGGTGGAATTGAACGCGGAGAAGCTTTCCCACTCAGGCGCCAGATCGCCGGCCGGCGGGAAGCCGTAGAACAGCGATTCCCGTGCATCGCTGTAGTAGACAAGAACGGGATAGCCCTTCCAGCCCGAGCATACGAGATTGACCCAGTCGCCCGGTTCGTCGCCGCCCGGCGCGGCAAAGGGCGCGCAGTTCTCTTCGGTGTTCAGCTCTGTATATGCGCTTTCAATGTCGACCGCTCGCGCCGTGCCGGCCATCGCCGCCATCGCAAGTCCCGCTATCGCAAGTCTGGTCAGTGCCATTCTCATGGGCAGGCTCCTCTTCATCACCCTCATCCCCCTTGGGGGCGGAGCATAGCCTGTTTCGACAGGGGAACCTTATTTTTCTGCAGCGAAGCCTGAGAGCCGGTCGAGCACATCCTTGTCGGTGTTCGCCACTGTCACGGTCTTGAGGCGCGAGGTGCTTCCGCCGGTCACCGAAACGCTGCCTGCGGGCACGCGAAGCTGCTTGGCGAGCAGTTTTTCAAGCGCGGCATTGGCCTTGCCGTTTTCCGGCACGGCGCGCACCCGCGCTTTCAGATGGCAGCGACCATCCGCCGTTTCCGCCGGGCCTTCAATGGCGTCGCGCGACGATTTCGGCGTCAGGCGCACAAACAGCACCAGCCCGTCATCGGCCTGTCGGCAGAAGGCGGGCAGTTCCGACATGGATCAGAGAAGCGCCGGGGCGACGGTGGTCAGGATGAACTGGCGAATGAAGAACAGCGCCAGAAGCAGGATGATCGGCGAAATGTCGATGCCGCCGAGGTCCGGAAGGACCTTGCGAATGGGGCGCAGCGCCGGCTCCGTCACGCGGTAGAGAAAGTTGCCGATGGACCCGACGAACTGGTTGCGCGGGTTGACCACATTGAAGGCATACAGCCAGGAAAAGATGGCGGAGGCGATGATCAGCCACCAATAGATGTCGAGCGCCATGATGATGGTCTGGATAAGCGCGAGCATGCCGGTCTCCTGGGCCGTGTTAAGCGCGGCACGCACAGGCGGTTCCTGCATTGCATGCCGGCAATTTTGCGACATGTAGCCATTGGCGGTGGATGCGGCAAGTCTGGAGGGAATTTTTGCACGGCGCAGGGTGCAGTTTCCATGCGCTCTCTTCTTGCGCGCGCACTTCTTGACAGGCCCGCTTCCGCATACCTAAATGCGTGCAATCGGTGGAACGGGGCTGTAGCTCAGATGGGAGAGCGCGTCGTTCGCAATGACGAGGTCAGGGGTTCGATTCCCCTCAGCTCCACCATGCCTCCTTCGGAATGATCGACGGCTTTTTGATGCGGCAAACGGCTCTTTGCCATTGCGGCTTCTTTCCTGCGGCTTGCCTGTCGTCGGGGCTGGCCCTACGCTTCGGCCAGAGCGAAAGGGTGCCCGATGCAGCATGTCCGTTCCCGCTGGCTGATCTTGCATATTGCCATGCTCGTCATGCTTCTGCCCGGCCTTTCTTCCGTTCGCGCGGAGCAGGGCGACCAGAAGAAGGATGAAACGGAGAAGGCGACGCTCATCGCCTCCATCTGCCGGATCGTGGAGGCTGAGGCGCGGGACAACCGCATGGAGCCCGCTTTCCTTGCCCGACTCCTCTGGAAGGAAAGTCGCTTCAATCCCAATGCCGTCAGTCCCAAGGGGGCGGAGGGCGTGGCGCAGTTCATGCCGGGCACAGCGGCGATGCGCGGCCTCGACGATGCATTTGATATTGAAAAGGCGATACCGGCCTCGGCTGCCTATCTGGCGGAGCTGAAAGAGAAGTACGGCAATCTCGGTTTGGCCGCCGCCGCTTACAATGCGGGAGAGGGGCGTGTCTCACGCTGGCTCTCGAAGGGCGGTTTCCTGCCGCTCGAAACCGAGAATTACGTCATGGCGATCCTGGGGGAGCCGGTCGATACGTTCTCCGAGCGCACGCGCGCTGCAAAGGTTCAGCCATTGCATCCCGACAAGCCGTTCGATGAGGCCTGTCTTGCCTTGCCTGTCTCCGCCCGCGCCGTCATGGCGATGGCCAGTGTTCACACCCAGCCCTGGGGCGTGCAGGTGGCGGGGCATTTTCGCCGCGATGTGGCGATAAGGCTTTGGCAGATGGTTCTGCGCCGGCATGCAGCGCTTCTGAAGGATTACGAGCCGGTCATAACCCGGGTGCGCTCGCCGCGCGGATGGCGCGGCATCTATGCGGTCCGCATCGGCGCTGACAGCCGGCCGGATGCGGTGCGTGTCTGTCGCCGTTTTCGCAGTGGCGGGCTGCCCTGTGTTGTATTGCGAAACAGGTAATTGCGTTTCGAAGTAGAGTCCCCCCTCATGCAGAGAAGGCCCGGATCGATGTCCGGGCCTTTCTTGCAATGTTCATTTGAACATTAGCTGTTGTCTACGATCGTACGATTTACGAGGACCGGGCGGCCGTCGTCACCGACAACATAGATCTCGCGATATTCATTGCCGTTCGCGTTGAACTGGTGCTGAAGAACAGAACCGACCGGCGTTTTGCTCAGCGTCGACTGAGAAGGACCGTCATAGGTGATGCTTCCCTTGATCGGCTCAATGGCAAATGCCGGAGCTGCAATAAAGGTGGAAATAACGAGAGCGGAGAGAGCAGTTTTCATTTTCATTACTCCAGTTAGCTATCAACAAGCGTTTCACATTTCCGTCAGGGAAGTGTGTTATTACTTCGAAGCCGAGGCGTCTTCCCTGGCTGGCTCTTCATTTAGGGAGCCCATTTGCGTTCGTTCAGATCGGAAAACTGAAACAGAGCGTTCACAAAAGCTGGAATGTTACGATTTTCTCTTTCCCTAGCGTCATGTCTGCTGTGCGGGCTTTTGCTGCTGACGGTTCTGGGGAGAGCAGGGCGTTGTTGTCGCGTCAATGGACATTCGTATTGACACCTAAACATATGTTCAATAAGCCTCAATCTGAGGAAACGCCATCTGGGAGAGTGGTCAGAAATGTCTGCCAACGTTGCGCTTACCGGCCTTGCCCGGGATCTCGAGGATCGGGCCAAATCCGGCAAGCCGATCCGCATCGGCCTTGTGGGGTCGGGCGAAATGGGTACCGATATCGTCACCCGCGTCGCACATATGCCCGGCATTGAAATCGGCGCCATTTCGGAGCTGAACCTGCCTGCGGCAAGCCGTGCCGTGGATATCGCCTATCAGGAAGAAGGGCACGCCAAGGAAGCGGACACGCAATCCGCAATGACCGCGGCGATGGAAGCCGGCAAAGTTGCCGTCACCAACAATGCCGATCTGCTTCTCGAGAACGATCTCATCGACGTCGTGATCGACGCGACCGGTGTTCCCGCTGTCGGTGCTGAAATCGGCCTCCGGGCCATGGAGCACGGCAAGCACCTCGTCATGATGAATGTCGAGGCTGATGTCACCATCGGCGCTTATCTGAAGAGCGAAGCCGACCGCCTGGGCGTTACCTATTCGCTGGGCGCTGGCGACGAGCCGTCCTCCTGCATGGAGCTGATCGAGTTCGTTTCGGCCATGGGGCATCCCATCGTCGCCGCCGGCAAGGGCAAGAACAACCCGCTCAACATCGATGCGATCCCGGACGACTACGCCGAGGAAGCAGCGCGCCGAAACATGAATGTGCGCATGCTGGTCGAGTTCGTCGATGGTTCCAAGACCATGGTCGAGATGGCGGCCATCGCCAACGCCACCGGTCTCGTGCCGGACAAGCCGGGCATGCATGGCCCCAAGGCGACGCTGGACGAGCTGTCCTCCGTACTGGTGCCGGAAAAGGATGGCGGTGTGCTGTCGCGCGTTGGCGTGGTGGATTACTCCATCGGCAAGGGCGTGGCGCCCGGCGTCTTCGTTGTCGCCGACATGTCGCATCCGCGCATTTCGGAGCGCATGGAAGACCTGAAGATGGGCAAGGGCCCTTACTTCACCTTCCACCGTCCCTATCACCTCACCTCGCTTGAAGTGCCGCTCACCTGCGCCCGCGTCGTTCTCTACGGCAAGCCGGACATGGTGCCGCTGGACAAGCCGGTTGCGGAAGTCTGCGCCGTCGCCAAGAAGGACATGCAGCCGGGCGAGACGCTCGATGCGATTGGTGAATATTGCTACCGCGCATGGATCATGACGGTGCCCGAGGCCCGCGCCTCCAGGGCCATCCCCTGCGGTCTGCTTCAGGGCGGCACGGTCACCAAGCCCATCAAGAAGGGTGAACTGATCACGTCCGACAACGCTGCCCCGCCGGCCGGTTCCAAGATCGCCGAGCTGCGCGCGCGTCAGGACAAGCTCGTTTACGGCTAGATCGCCATGCGCCCGTCCGGGCGCACACGGACGATCTGATTTATTGATGGAACATCGGACCGGAAGCCGGTTCCCGCTTTTCGGTCCGATGCTCTAGACAGGAGCGTAAAAATGTCGGCCACGGCCAAAAAGAGCGCCTCGAAAACCGATGGCGCCAACCAGCCTTTCATCTACAGGCAGTTCGATCAGGAAAAGCTGCGCGATGCGCTGCGCAAGATGTATCTGATCCGCCAGTTCGAGGAAGGCGCAGAAGAAAGCTACATGCGTGGCCTGATCCACGGCACGATGCATCTGTCCATCGGACAGGAAGCAAGCGCTGTCGGCATCTGCCTCGGCCTTTCTGATGAAGACCAGATCACCTCCACCCACCGTGGCCACGGCCACTGCATCGCCAAGGGTGCGGACGTCTCGCGCATGTTCGCCGAGTTCTTCGGCAAGACCACCGGCTATTGCCGTGGCCGTGGCGGCTCCATGCACATCGCCGATGTGTCGACGGGCAACCTCGGCGCAAACGGCATTGTCGGCGGCGGTCTCCCGATTGCCGTTGGCGCTGCCCTGACCGCCAAGAAGATGAAGACCGGCAATGTCGTTGTCTGCTTCTTCGGCGACGGCGCAAACAATGAGGGCGCGTTCCACGAGGCGCTCAACATGGCCGCCATCTGGAAGCTCCCGGTCGTCTTCGTCTGCGAGAACAATGGCTACGGCATGTCCACCTCCGTTGCCCGCGCGACGGCGGTGCCTAACATTGCCGACCGCGCCGCCGCCTATGCGATGCCGGGCGTGATCGTGAATGGCAATGTCGTGTCGGATGTGGCCGAGGCCATGCACGAGGCGACCGAGCGCGCACGCAATGGCGAGGGACCGACGCTCATCGAGTGCAAGACCTATCGCTATCGCGGCCACTCCAAGAGCGACCGCAATCGCTACCGCACCAAGGAAGAGATCGAGGAGTGGATGACCGAGCGTGATCCCATTGAGGCGTTCGAGGCAGAACTCGTCGAGTTCGGCGTCATCGACGCCGCCGGGATCGAAGCGATCCGCGAAGGGGTCCGCAAGGAAATCGAAGCAGGCATCGAGTTCGCCAAGGAAAGCCCGATGCCCGAAGTCGCCAATCTTGAGAAATACGTCTACACGGAGCAGGCCTGATGGACGCGCAAGTCGAGACAGCCACGCGTGAACTGAGCTACGCGCAGGCCATCCAGGAAGCCATGGCCATTGCCATGGAGCGCGATGAGCGCGTGTTCCTCATGGGCGAGGACATCGGCGTCTATGGTGGCGCATTCCAGGTCACCGGCGATCTGGTGGAACGCTTCGGCCCCGAGCGCGTGATGGACACGCCGATCTCGGAGCTGGGCGGCGCTGGCGTCGCAGTCGGTGCAGCCGTGACCGGCATGCGTCCGATCTTCGAGTTCCAGTTCTCCGATTTCGCGACGCTCGCCATGGAGCAGATCGTCAACCAGGCCGCCAAGATGCGCTACATGCTGGGCGGCGCCGTTTCGGTGCCGGTCGTCATGCGTTTCCCGGCCGGTTCCGGCACGGGCGCTGCCGCGCAGCATAGCCAGAGCCTCGAAGCGTGGCTCGGCCATGTGCCCGGCCTGAAGGTCATCCAGCCGTCCACCCCGCACGATGTGAAGGGCATGCTGCTTGCGGCCATCGAGGATCCCGATCCGGTGATGATCTACGAGCACAAGCTCCTCTACAAGATGAAGGGCGAAGTGCCGGAAGGCTATTACACCGTGCCGATTGGCAAGGCTGCCGTTCGTCGCGAGGGCGCTGATCTCACCATCGTCGCCACGTCGATCATGGTGCACAAGTCGCTGGACGCTGCAAAGCAGCTTGCCGAAGAAGGCATCGACGTCGAGGTCATCGACCTGCGCAGCATCCGCCCGATGGATCGCCAGACGATCATCGACAGCGTGTGCAAGACGTCCCGCCTGATGTGCGTCTATGAGGGCGTTAAGACGCTCGGCGTCGGCGCAGAGATTTCGGCGATGATCGCCGAGAGCGAGGCCTTCGATTATCTCGACGCACCGGTCGTCCGTCTGGGCGGCGCGGAAACGCCGATCCCCTACAATCCGGAGCTGGAAAAGGCGACGGTTCCGCAGGTCGACGGCATCGTCAAGGCGGCCCGCGATCTGGTTACGGGAGCGCGCTGACATGGCTGTTGAAGTCATCCTGCCCAAGGTCGACATGGACATGTCGACCGGCCGCATTTCTTCCTGGCTTGTCGAGGAAGGCGCGACCGTGAAGAAGGGCGATCTTCTGTTCGAGATCGAGACCGACAAGGCGGCCATGGAGATCGATTCTCCTGCCGCCGGCATCGTGCGCAACATCACCGGCAAGGAAGGCATCGACATTCCGGTCGGTCAGGTTGTGGCGTGGATCTATGAAGAAGGCGAGGCCGTGGCCGATGCGCCGGCTTCTGCGCCCGCCGAAACCGCAGCCGAAGCGCCTGCAAAGGCGGAAGCGCCGGCCCCTGTCGAGGCCGCCGCACCCGTCGCCGCTGCTCCGGCAGCGACTGCGGAAGCATCCTCCGGCGTCCGCGCTTCTCCGCTCGCCCGCCGTCTGGCGAAGGAAGCGGGTCTCGACCTGTCCGCCATCGCCGGTTCGGGGCCGAAGGGCCGGATCGTCAAGGCCGATGTGGAAGCCGCCGGCAAGGATGGCGGTGCGAAGGCAGCCGTAGCAGCCGCGCCGGCTGAAGCAGCTTCCGCCGCTGCGTCCGCGCCGCAGGCCATGTCCGACGATCAGGTGCTGAAACTGTTCGAGGAAGGCTCCTACGAGCTCATCCCGCACGACAGCATGCGCAAGACCATCGCCCGTCGTCTGGTCGAGGCCAAGTCCACCATCCCGCATTTCTACCTGACGCTCGATTGCGAGATCGACGCGCTTCTGGCGCTGCGCAAGCAGCTCAATGATGCCGCGCCGAAGGTGAAGGCCGGGGATGGCGAGAAGCCGGCTTACAAGCTGTCGGTCAACGACATGGTCATCAAGGCCCACGCGAAGGCGCTGGCCATGGTGCCGGACGCAAATGTGTCGTGGACCGAGAACGCCATGGTGAAGCACAAAAACGCCGATGTGGGCGTTGCCGTGTCGATCCCCGGCGGTCTGATCACGCCGATCGTGCGCCGCGCCGACGAGAAGACGCTGTCGGCCATCTCCAACGAGATGAAGGATCTGGCCGCGCGGGCGCGTTCGCGCAAGCTGAAGACGGAAGAGTTCCAGGGCGGCAACACGGCCGTGTCCAATCTGGGCATGTTCGGCATCAAGGACTTCGCCGCCGTCATCAACCCGCCGCATGCGACGATCCTTGCGGTCGGCGCAGGTGAACAGCGGGCCGTGGTGAAGGATGGCGAAGTGAAGGTGGCGACCGTGATGTCGGTCACGCTTTCGACCGACCACCGTGCTGTCGATGGCGCGCTTGGCGCAGAACTCCTCGCCGCCTTCAAGCAGGTCATCGAAAACCCGATGGCGATGCTCGTCTGACCGGAATTTCCGGACAGGCTTTCCCGGTCGGCTTGGGGGCTCGCCACCGGGGAAGCCCACCAAAAAGAAAGGCGGACCGCCGTTCTCATGAAACGGCGCACCGCCTGAAGAATACCGAAAACGACTTTGACCGCGTCTGGCGCTGCCTGCCATCATCACAGGCAGCGCCTTTTCTTTTGCCCGGAAGCAGGCAGCTCCGGAAAAGCGGAGTGGCCTTAAGCGCCCGCCACCGCTTCGCCGATGAAGCCGCGTTGCCGGAGTTCCGCTTCGATCTCATCCCAGCTTGCGCAGACCGCGTGTGCGCCCGCGCCGCTGAGCTTCTCGCCATGGCCGTCGAATGTGTGGCTGCCGCCGGTGAAGCCGATGGCGGTCATGCCGGCCGCCACGGCCCCCTGCACGCCGAAGGGCGAGTCCTCGATCACCACGGAGGAGGCCGGAGCGCCGCCGAGCTTCTCCGCAGCGAACAGGAAGATGTCCGGGGCAGGCTTGCCGTTCTTCACCATCGAGGTGCTGAACACGTCGTCGCCGAAGAAATCGGCAATGCCGGAGACCCCGAGGCTGAGCTCAATCCGCTCCATGGAGGATGAGGAAGCGACGCAGCGCGGCGTCTTCAGATTGCTCAGGAAAGGCACGATGCCGCGCGTCGGCTGAAGTTCTTCTTCCAGCAGCGCCTTCGTCTCCAGCCAGATGTCGCCATCCGCATGGGCGGGGAAGGCAAAGCCGGTCAGCTCTTCGATGCGGGTAATGATGTCGGCCTGCTTCATGCCGATGCACTGGCCGACGATCTCGCGCTTCAGCGCCAGACCATGCTTGTTGTAAACGCGCTCATAGGCGATTGCGGCAAGCGGTTCACTGTCGACGAGAACACCGTCGCAATCGAATATGATCAGGGGGGTAGTCATGAAAACTCCGGACTTTCGGGCTGAGGGGGAGGCTGCGTTTCAACGTGGCGAATGAATGCCGCCCTTTAGGGCATTTTTTCGTCAGTTGAAAACACCCGGCGACCTAGCTCGCCGGGTCAGGGAAGATCGAGGGCGCTTCGATGCTCTTGCGCCCGGCTTCGATGGCGTTGCGCATGGCGATCCGCCCTTCCACGAGATCGGGCGCAACCCAGTTGGGCTCCGCACCAAGGAAACGGTCGAGGAAGGCGACGGCCGAGGCCGGCATCTCGCGCGTGTTCTCGCGGTAGGACCACCAGGTCCGCAGATCGTCCGCACAGCGGGCCAGACGCGGCGCTTCGCCGAATTCCTGCTCGAAGATGGCGGCAATCGCGCACACGCAGTAGTTCGTGTAGAGAAAGCCCTCTGGCCAGAATTTGACGATCTCCGCATTCTCTGCGTCGCCCGTCACCGTGCTTTCCGGCGTCACCGTGACCGGCGCATGGCGGATCATCTCCTTCAGCGCGAGGCCGGCGGCATAGATGATGAAATCGCCACGGTCGAGCCGGGCATAGGCCTTCTGCGCATCGACCATCTCCACCCAGTCGAGAAAGACGCGGGTGAGCTTCTCCTCATCCACCTCGAACACGACACCGTAATGCTGCGTCACAGCCTTCGCATTGCCGCGAAAGGTCGTGCGAAACCAGCGCAACTGGCGCAGCCGGTGGCGTAAATCGGGCATGACTGCAAGTTCGTTCTTGAAATCCAGATCCAACGGGTGAACTCCTTAGCCGGAACCATAACATGCGGCATGTCGGTTCCAATCAAATAAGCCGCGATCCACGTATTTGAAGGAATATACAATTTGACATTTCAAAAAACAAATGTTCTTAATTTCAGGATTATTAAGTGTGTTGACGTGCGTACGCTTGGGAAGAGCGTTTCGGGAGGTAATGCCTGATGGCACTATGGCAATGGGGGCTTTTGCTCCTCGCAGTCGTATGGGCGCTACAGTCCTACGGCGTGTGGCTGCAGATGCGTCACTATTCCGACGTCTTTAAAGGCATCACGCAGAAATATGCGGATGGTTTCGTCGGCACGGGCGCATTTCACGGCCGTTTCCTGAAACGCGGTGCAATTGCCATCGTCGTGGTTTCGCCGGATCTCGTCGTGCGCCGGATCCTGACCATGAGTGGCCGCTCCGTCTTCGCAAAATTCAAGCGACATGAGCAGTTCGAGGGCATGACCCTTGATCAGTTGCGGGCCGAACCGGCGCTTTTCGGAGAAAAGCAGCCGGGGCTGACCGCGGCAATTACGCAGGCGGTTGCTCAGATAGACCGTACGCGGGCAGGCGAGGAGCCGCCGCTTCGGGAATCTCTGGCCGCTTCAAAAGCATGACATACGGGACTGCGCGCTCACCGGGGCTCAATTACCGGGGTGAGCAGAATAGAGAGGGAGGACTATGTCTGTCATTTCCATGATGGCCCAGCACGCCGATACGGCGATGCAGGGGCTGCATATGGCCGGCGCGGTGGCGGGTGATGCCGCACTGCACGGCAAACTCGCCGCCAAGGCGGCGACAAACGATCTGGTCGTGCTTGCTCAGGCAGGCACCGACCTTTCGGTCGAAGAGTTCCGGCAGAAGCTGGACTCGGTTGCCCAGGAAGAGCAGCTCGGCTGGCTCACCGCCGCCGGCAAGTACTTCATCGGCATCTTCCAGAAGGGCGGCGAGGTCTTTGCTGGCTTCGTCACCGGCATCATCCCGACGCTGGTCGTGCTGATGACCGCCTTCTACGCCATCACCGAACTGGTGGGCGAGAAGCGCGTTCACGGCCTTGCCCAGAGCGCCGGCCGCATCGCGCTCACGCGCTACACGGTGCTTCCGGTTCTCGCCGTCTTCTTCCTCACGAACCCGATGGCCTACACCTTCGGCTCGTTCCTTGAGGAAAAGCACAAGCCGGCATTCTACGACGCCGCCGTGTCCTATGTGCACCCGCCGCTCGGCCTGTTCCCGCATATCAACCCGGGTGAGTACTTCGTCTGGGGCGGCATTCTCGTCGCTCTGCTCGAGCTTGAGAGCCAGGGCGTCGTTCCCATCGGCTATCACATCACCGTGGCCATCTGGTACGCGCTGGTCGGTCTCCTCGTCATCCTGCTCAAGGGCATGCTGACCGAGCGGATCACGGCCATCCTGGCGCGCCGCCAGGGCGTTGAGCTCTAGGGGAGGCGCAGGACATGGCTAAAACATACAAAGCAGTAAAGATCTCCAGGGGCTCGTCTGGTTGGGGCGGTCCGCTCGTGATCGAACCGACGGACCAGCGCAACAAGATCGTGTCGGTCACCGGCGGCGGCATCCACCCCGTCGCAAAGCGCATCGCAGAGATGACGGGCGGTGAAGCCGTTGACGGTTTCAAGAGCCCGCCCGTTGAAGGCGAGATGGCTGTCGTGGTCGTCGATTGCGGCGGCACCGCCCGCTGCGGCGTCTACCCGCGCAAGCGCATTCCCACCGTCAACCTGACCCCGGTCGGCCAGGCAGGCCCGCTTGCCCAGTTCATCACCGAGGACATCTATGTCTCGGGCGTTTCGCCGGAGAACATCGAGATGGCCGATGGCACGGAAGCAGCCGCAGTCGCTGGCGGCGCGGCCGCGTCTTCAGAGCCGGAGAGTGCTCCGGCTGCGGCGCCGGCCACCGAGGAAGGCGGCCTCGTCGGCCTCATCAGCAGCGTCGGCCGCGTGATGGGCAATGTGGTTGGCGTGTTCTTCAACGCCGGTCGCCGCACCATCGATCAGGTGGTGCGCAACGTGCTGCCCTTCATGGCCTTCGTGACCATGCTGATCGGTCTGATCCTCTACACGGGCATCGGTGACATTCTCGCCGAGCCGATGGGACCGCTGGCCAACAACATTATCGGCCTGCTCATCATCTCGGCCATCTGCGGCCTGCCGTTCCTGTCGCCCATTCTCGGGCCAGGCGCGGTCATCGCGCAGGTGATCGGCGTGGCGATCATCGGACCGCAGATTGCCAATGGCACGATCTCACCCGCCATGGCATTGCCTGCGCTGTTCGCTTACAACACGCAGGTAGGCTGTGACTTCGTTCCGGTGGGCCTGGCCCTCGGCGAAGCGAAACCCAAGACCATTGAGATCGGTGTCCCTGCGGTGCTTCTGAGCCGTCAGGTTATGGGCCCGGTTTCCGTGGCCATTGCCTGGGGCGTCAGCCTGCTGGTTCTTTAAAACAACGGGGTGGCGGTCGTCGTTTGGGCGGCCGCCCTTCCCGAAACGAATGTTTGCATGGAGTTATTTGAATGTCGGTGTTTCTCAAAACGCGTATTACTGCAGTCGGTCCCGAAGTCGCGGATCTGGCGGAAGGCGGTGTCCTGATTCTTTTCGCTGACGGCGCGCCGGAGGAACTTGCCGAGGTTTCCGTTCTGCATGCGGTGCAGGAAGGTCCGTCCGATGCCGCGCCGGCCGCTGGCGCCCGCGTTACCGTGGGCGATGTGACCGCCGAAATCACCGCCATGGGCGAAGCCGCCTGGAACAAGGTGCGTGAGATCGGCCATGTGGTTGTGAACTTCAATGGCGCGAACGCCGTGGAGCGTCCGGGCGAGATCTGCGCCTCCGTCGTCGAGCCGGCAACGCTTGTTGCGGCCCTGAAGACGGATGCAGTCATCACCATCGGCGCATAACGCCGTAACGAACTGAACAACAGATACGAGACCGTTATGGAACGCTCGACCATCGTCAGAGTGCAGGATGGCCTGCATGCCCGTCCCGCCACACGCTTCGTGCGCCTCGCCAAGGGGTTCGAAAGCGATGTGGAAATTATCAAGGGCGAAAAGGCTGTCAGCGCCAAGAGCTCGGTGAAGCTGATGCTGCTTGGTGTGAAGGAAAACGACGAAGTTTCCATTCGCGCCGATGGCGCCGACGCCATTGAGGCCGTCGATGCCCTCATCGCCTATCTTGAAAACCCCATGTCGGGTGTCGAGGAAGGCGTGGGCGAGCCCGCAAAGGCGCCCGCCGCCGAGACGCCTGCGCCCGCAGCGCCTGCCGCACCGGCTGCGCCTCTGGTCGCCGATGGCGGCCTTCATGGTGTTGCCGCCAGCGCCGGACTTGGCCTCGGTCCTGTCTTCGCGCATTTCCCGCAGCAGATCGTTCCCAACAACACGACGCTTTCCGCCGGCGAAATCGAGCCGGAAAAGCAGCGCTTCGCGGAAGCGATCCAGCGTCTTCAGGAAAAACTCGACCGTTCGCTTGCATCCGATGGCATGCAGGAAAGCGATCGCGGCATCGTCGCGGCGCTGCGCGACATCGCCTCCGATGATGCGCTGCGCGACGAAACGCTTGCCGCCATCGATGGCGGTCTCGACGCCGTATCCGCCGTCATCGCCGCATCCTCCCGCCTGGCCGATGATTTCCGCAAGCTGGACGACGCCTATATGGCTGCCCGCGCCGAGGATATGGAGGCCATTGCCCGCCAGATCTGCCTCACGCTTCTCGGTCAGGAAGATGCGCGCCTCGACGACATTCCCGAAGGGGCCATTCTCGTCGCCGAGGACATTGGCGCATGGGATCTGGCGCGTGCGCCGCTCAAGCGTCTTGGCGGCGTGGTCTGTGGTCATGGCGGCGCGACATCGCATGTGGCCATCATCGCCCGCACCCATGGCATTCCCGCAGTGCTCGGCCTCGGCGAGGCCGTCAACGAACTGCGCGACGCGAAGGAAGCCGCCATTGACGGCCACACGGGACAGGTCGTTGTCGAACCCGATGCGGCCACCCGTGCGCGCTTTGAAGAGATGATCGGCGCTGCCGCCCGCGAGCGGGAAGCGCTCAGGGTCTACAAGGATGTGGTGCCGCGCCGCGCCGATGGCACGGTCATTCAGGTGGCGGCCAATCTCGGCTCGCTCGAAGAGGTCGAGGCCGCTCAGGAAGCCGGCGCAATGGGCGTTGGCCTGTTCCGCACCGAGCTTCTTTTCATGCGGCACATGCACCTGCCGTCCGAGGACATGCAGGCGGAGACCTATGCCGAGCTCGCCCGCGCTTTCCCGGACCACCCGGTCATCGTGCGCACGCTCGACATCGGCGGCGACAAGCCGATCTCCGGCGTTGAATTCCCGGAAGAGGAAAACCCCTTCCTCGGCTGGCGCGGCATCCGCATGTGCCTCGACCGCACCGACATCTTCAAGGTTCAGCTCCGGGCGCTGCTGCGCGCTGCCGTTCATGGCAATCTGCGCGTGATGCTGCCCATGGTCTCGACCGTTGAAGAGGTGCGCCGCACCCGCGTGCTGATCGATGAATGCGCAGCCGAGCTGAAGGCCGAGGGCGTTGCTCATGGCGCGTTCCCGCTGGGCGTGATGATCGAGACGCCGGCTGCCGTCTTCGGCGCGGAAGCGCTGGCGAAGGAGGTCGCCTTCTTCTCCATCGGCACCAACGATCTGACGCAGTATGTGATGGCGGCGGACCGCCTGAACCCGTCAGTTGCCAATCTGAACGACGCCGCCCATCCAGCCGTCATGGCTGCGGTCGAGCAGGCCGCCAGGGCAGCGGTCGCGGCGGGCATCGAGATCGGCATGTGTGGCGAGGCCGCCGCGCGCACCGATCTGATCCCCGAGTTCATTCGCATGGGACTGACCGAGCTCAGCATGAGCCCGGCTTCGGTGCAGGCCACCAAGAAACAGCTTTCCGAGCTGTTCGAAAAGGCGGGCTAGCAGCGCTCCGGTCAGGTGCGCTTCCCCTGACCATCGAAGACTTGAAGACCGGCTGTCGCAGATGCGGTTGGCCGGTCTTTTGCCATCTTGGAGCAACTCCAGGAAAAGTGGGAACCGGTTTTCCGTCCGAAATTGCGTAAGAACAATGAATGAGAGCGCTTTCGCGCTTCAACGAAAAGCGGAAGCGCTCTAGGGCAGATGCGTGAGCAGGCTTTCGAAAATTGCCGTCAGGTCGGCAATCGGCTGATCGGCCTCAAGGCTGCGCGCCATCCGCTCCCGGCGTGCGGCAACCGCCAGCGTGGCGATGTCCAGCAGGTCGGATGCGGAAAGGCTTTCGTCGAACAGCGCCAGTCCCGAGGCGAGAAGCCCCGGCGCAAACACGATGATGCAGGTCTCGGCGTTCTGTGCTGCGGCAGGCATTGCCGGGTCGCTCAGCGCATTACGGCAGATTTCCTGAAGCAGATGCGCGAGCAGGCCCGCCAGAAGCGGCCTTATGGCTTCGGGCGTCTTCGCATTCTTCAGCGCCAGCAGCACATGGCCCAGCCGTTGGCGGAGCGTCTCATGCGCTCCGGTGAAGGCCGTCTCGCGCATCGCCGGGGGCTCGCGGTCTTCCAGCGTGGCCGTCAGCGCCTTTGCCGCGCGATACATGTGGCGCCGGAACGCGCGCTCGCCTTCCATCGGGTCGGCGCCGAAATAATCGACCAGCGGTCTTATGACCAGTTCGGGCTGTTGCCCGCCGGGCAGCACTGTGCGGGAGGCGGTTTCGGCCAGTGTCAGCGTGTCGTCGACCATGCTGACGGCCCGCCCCAGAAGCTTCTCGATGTCTGTAAAACCGCGCTTTTCCGAAGCCGCGCCCTGCTTTTCGTGGCGATGCGCACGCAGGAAATCGCGGATATCACGCAGGCGGTCCTTAAGATGAATCGCCATGTCTTCCGAGGCATCACGAAGCATAAAATGCTATCCTCAAGTAATTAGTTTTCTGCCGCCGGCCATTGACCGGATGGCGACATCATTGTTTTGGTCTCTCTGGAAATCAAGCGACATGCTTGTGACCGCCCCGGGGAAATACGCAGGAAGGCCATATGAGCAAGGCGAAGGTACACAATCAGCCCGCCGGTACGACCAGTTCTGGAGAAATTGCAATGACTTCCCGCAAGGGAGGCGTAACCAGCAAAACCGACCGGCTGCGTGTCCGCGCCGCCTGGATGTATTTCGTCGAGCAGAAGACGCAGAACGAGATCGCCGAGATTCTCGGCATCGGGCGTGTCAGCGTCGTGCGCATGCTGGCCGATGCGCGCGCCCGCAATGAGGTGAAAATCACCATTGAGGGCGATCTGGCCGAGATCACCCGGGTCGAACGTGCGCTGGAGCAGCGCTTCGGCCTCGAGCGCGCCGTGGTCGCGCCGCTCTCCGATCCCGAGGCGGATCCCATTCCCGCCGTCAGCGCCGCGACCGGCAGCTATGTGTCCGACGTCATGGCCGCTGGCATGTCGGTGGGCGTCGGCTGGGGGCGCACGCTGTTCGGCTCGCTCCCGTTCATTCGCGCCCGGCCGCTGGCCGACTTCAAAGTGATCTCGCTTCTCGGCGGTGTCGGCGTTGCCCGCCGCTTCAACCCGGCTGAATTCGCCTGGCGCTTTGCGCGCGCCTTCCAGGGCGATGGCTATCTCATTCCCGCACCCGCCGTTGTCGACAGCGTCGAAACCAAGACGGCGCTGATCGAGCGCTGCGGCCTGAATGAAATTCTGGCGCTCGCAGATACGCTCGATGCGGTCATCGTGTCCGTCGGCGGGCTCGCTTCCGCCACCACCTTCTATCGCGGCGGCTATCTTACCGAAGAGGTGCGCTCTGACCTCGAAGCAAAGGGCGCGGTGGGCGACATTCTCTACCACTTCTACGATCTCGACGGTCAACTGGTTGACCACCCGATCAATGACCGGGTCATGTCCGTCGATGTCGATCGCCTGCGCCGCGCGCCCATGCGCATCTTAACCTCCGGCGGTGAAGACAAGATCGACGCGCTGATCGGCGCAATGAAGCTGGTTGAGCCAACGGTCTTCATCACCGATGAAGAGAGTGCGCGCAGCATCCTGGCCATGGCCTGAAGCAATTCCAGGAAAAGTGGGAACCGGTTTTCCGTCCGGAATTGCGTAGAAAACAATGAATTGGAGCGTTTTCGCAATTCCACGATAAGCGGGAACGCTCTCGTCACCGGCTCCTTTAGCCGGCATGTGCGAAATGCGCATCGTCTATGTGATTTCGCCCGGCAGGCGTCTATAAGAAGCTGACGTGTTCCGGGGAACCGGAGCAGAATGGCCACGCACCGGCAAGTGCGGGCCTTGTGACCACAGGGTCGCGTGCAGGGCGCAAAGGGGAGGCATGCTTTCGACGATGGTGGACAGGTTCGCGCGGCGTTTTCTGCCTTCCTTCTCCGTTTTGCGCAGCTTCGCGTCTGCCGCGCGGCACCAGAGTTTCACGCTGGCCGCCGAAGAGCTCAACCTCACGCAGAGCGCCGTCAGCCGCCACATCCGCGACATGGAATCGGCACTCGGCTTCAGCCTGTTCCGGCGTGTGGGCCGGCGCGTCGTGCTCACCCCGGCCGGCAAGAACCTTGCCGATGCGCTGGAAGACGATCTGCACCGCATCACGCAGACCCTGCATCGCGCCATCGCCGCCGGCATGGCGGGCGCAACGCTCAATGTCGCCAGCCTGCCCACCTTCGCCAGCCGCTGGCTGATCCCGCGCCTGCCGGAATTCGAAAAGGCGCATCCGGGCATCGGCATCAATCTCATGGCGCGCATCAATCCGTTCGATCTCGCCCATGAGCGTTTCGACGTGGCGATCCATTTCGGCCGCGACAACTGGCCGGACGCCCGCCTCACCAAGCTGTGCGACGAGGCGATGATCGCCGTCGCATCGCCGGCCTTTGTTGAGAAACACGGCGTCAAGGCTCCCGAGAACCTGCTCGACGCCCCGCTTCTTCATCTCCAGAGCCGCCCAGGCGCGTGGGCTGACTGGATGCGCGAGGCCGGTGTCGGCGATGTGCCGGCGCTTCCGGGAAAGCAGTTCGACCAGTTCACCATGGTCATTGCAGGCGCAACTGCTGGGCTCGGCGCCGGTCTGGTGCCTGCCTATCTGATCGAGGAGGAGCTGCGCTCCGGCGTTCTTGTGCAGATCGGAGATACGTCGCTCGCCACCCAGAACGCCTATTTTCTGGTTCAGCCGCTTGGCGTGGAAAACCCCTCGGCAGACGCTTTCGTGGCGTGGATCGTCGCGCAGGTCTGAACCTGCCGTGACGGGGTCTTGTGCCTTTCCGGCACCGATTGGCGGGGAAAGCATGACCGTCCATCATGAATACAGTCCGAATTTCCATTTCCAATGACCGCCCGGTCTTCCTACATTCCCGCCAGAGGCTCGTCCGGCCGCGCGGCTTTCAGAGCATTTTGCAGTCAGGTGGCATCGCCTGACGCCCGCATGAATACAGAAAGATAATCGAGGGAGCGAAGCACCCATGAACGTCAAGAACGAAACAACCGAACTCCTCAAGCGCCTCGGCGTGGATGAGAAGGCGATTGCCGGTGGCGACCTGACCGTGCGCACGCCGGTCACGGGCGAGGAAATCGCCGCCGTCACGTCCATCTCGGCTGCTGATACCGGAGCAGCCATTGAGCGCGCGCATGCCGCTTTCAAGGCCTGGCGCAACGTGCCGGGTCCGCGCCGTGGCGAACTCGTGCGCCTGCTTGGCGAAGAGCTGCGCGCCTCCAAGGACGATCTCGGTCGCCTCGTCTCCATCGAGGTCGGCAAGATCCGCTCCGAGGGTCTCGGCGAAGTTCAGGAGATGATCGACATCTGCGATTTCGCCGTCGGTCTCTCGCGCCAGCTCTATGGCCTCACCATCGCCACCGAGCGCCCCGGCCACCGCATGATGGAAACCTGGCACCCGCTCGGCGTTGTCGGCGTCATCTCCGCTTTCAACTTCCCCGTCGCCGTCTGGTCGTGGAACTCGGCGTTGGCGCTGGTCTGCGGCGACAGCGTTGTGTGGAAGCCCTCCGAGAAGACGCCGCTGACCGCTCTTGCCTGCGAGGCGATCTTCAAGCGCGCCGTTGCCCGCTTTGGCGATGACGCGCCGGCGGACCTGCTCACAGTCATCATCGGCGACCGCGCCGTTGGCGAGGTCATGGTCGACCATCCGAAAGTGCCGCTGGTCTCCGCCACCGGCTCCACCCGCATGGGCCGCGAAGTCGGCCCGCGTCTGGCGAAGCGTTTTGCCCGCGCGGTTCTGGAACTCGGCGGCAACAATGCCGGCATCGTCTGCCCCTCGGCCGATCTCGACATGGCGCTGCGCGCCATCGCCTTCGGCGCCATGGGCACCGCCGGTCAGCGCTGCACCACGCTGCGCCGCCTGTTCGTGCACGAATCCGTTTATGACGCGCTGCTGCCGCGCCTGCGCAAGGCCTACGAATCGGTCTCCGTCGGCAGCCCGCTCACCACGGATGCGCTGGTCGGCCCGCTGGTCGACAAGGGCGCTTTCGACAACATGCAGAACGCGATTGAAGAAGCGAAGAAGCTTGGCGGCAAGGTTGTCGGCGGCCAGCGCTTCGACAGCGGCGATGCAGACGCCTATTACGCGCACCCGGCTCTCGTCGAGATGCCGGAACAGGCCGGCGTCGTTCTGGAAGAAACCTTCGCCCCCATCCTCTACGTGATGAAGTACAGCGACTTCGATGACGCGCTCGAGCTTCACAACGCGGTTGGTGCGGGCCTGTCGTCCTGCGTGTTCACCACCGATATGCGCGAGGCCGAGGAATTCCTCAGCGCACGCGGTTCCGACTGCGGCATCGCCAACGTCAATATCGGCACTTCCGGTGCTGAGATCGGCGGCGCGTTCGGTGGCGAGAAGGAAACCGGTGGTGGTCGTGAATCCGGCTCCGATGCGTGGAAGGCCTATATGCGCCGCGCCACCAACACGGTGAACTATTCCAAGGAGCTGCCGCTCGCGCAGGGTGTCTCCTTCGACATCGAATAGGGCATCTGCCGCAGATAACTGCAGGCAAAAAGAAAGGGCGGCCCGGAGCCGCCCTTTTTCATGTCCGGCCTGTGGCCGAAATCATTCCATGCCGAGCGCGGCCTTGTAGAGGTCGATCATCGCCTCTTCTTCCTGGCGCTCCGCCTGATCCTTCTTGCGCAGGCGCACTATGCTGCGCACGGCCTTGGTGTCGAAACCATTGGCCTTCATCTCGGCGTAGACTTCCTTGATGTCTTCCGAAACCGTCTTCTTGTCTTCTTCGAGGCGCTCGACACGCTCTATAAAGGCGCGAAGCTGGCCAGCGGCAACGGTATCTGCGGTTTCGGTGGTGATGTCGTCGGACATGCGAAACTCCGGTCGATTGTTCTAAAGCCCGCGACTCGGGGCGTTGAGGCGTGGCAGGTTCGATGCCCCAGCTACGCCCGGTGGTCAAGGCATTTGCGTTGCGGCCCGCGCCGCTCCTGCCATGGTGTTGCGCCGCTCAGTGGTCCTTCGGGCGGTTCTCTTCAAAGGCGGCTTTTTGCTCTGCGGTCGCCTCGGTCTGATATTTCGAACGCCACTCCTCATAGGGCATGCCGTAGACGATCTCGCGCGATTCTTCCTTCGAGAGCACAATGCCCTCCGCCTCGGCGGCGTCCCGATACCAGTTGGACAGGCAATTGCGGCAGAAACCGGCCAGGTTCATCATGTCGATGTTCTGCACGTCGGTGCGGGTGCGCAGATGGTCGAGCAGGCGACGGAATGCGGCTGCCTCCAGGTCGCGCTTTTTCTCCTCGCTCAGCGTGGTCATGGCGTTCTCCTTCACGAATGGTCCGAGCGCGATCCGAAATGCTTCACCTCGTGCATCTCGGGCCGCGCGTTGATCTCTAGAAGCAATGGGGCGAGCCGTTCCGCCCAGGCGTTTGCGCCTGCCTCATCGCCGATCAGGTCCTGCCGGATCTCGATCAGCGCATGGGCAAAGCCCCGCTCCGTGGCGTGACGGTGCATCGTGTCGCCGGGATATGCGCCGTCATAGGGCTCATTGTCGCCCACGGTCAGGTCGCCGCCGGCTTTCAGCGCCTCCATCAGCGGGATCGTGGCGCGGTCGTCGCGGTCCCACAGAAGCCCCACCTCCCACGGTCGCCGACGCCCCTTCATGAAGGGCGTGAACGAATGCATGGAAATGATCAGCGGGGCCGCCTGAAACGCCTCTGCCGCCTGTTCCACGGTCTTTGCCACCGCATCGTGATAGGGCAGGTAATAGCGTTCGAGCCTGTCGCGCCGTTCTTCCGGGCTCAGCGGATAATTGCCGGGAATGATCGTGCCGTCATAGAGTTGGCGAATCAGTGTCGGGTCGTTGATGCCCCGGTTCGGGTCGATCAGCAGTCTGGAAAAGCCACACAGAACGGCGGGCGCACCGGTGATCCGGGCCAGCGCGCGGGTTACCGCCTCAACGCCGATGTCATAGGCGATGTGGCGTTCGAATTCCGTCTCCGGCAGGCCGAGCGCGTCGTAACGCTCGGGCAAGTCCCGTTTGGCATGATCCGCAACCAGAACGAGCCCCATGCTCTCTCCCGGGGCCGAATCGCCACGAATGATCTCGAAAGGAGATGTATAAGTGCTGGCAGTCATGGATTCGTTCCCGAAGACATGCGGAGAGGTCATAAATGTGCGCTTATCGCAGTCTAGACTTCTCCTTTCATGATGTGCTGCGTTCTGCAATGGCTGTGACGGAAAACACGCGCGGCAGACATTGCCGCGTTGACAGGCGCACGGACATTGCCGAAAAGGAAAATATGCTCAAGTCGAATTCAAGGTTACCAAAAATGCTTCGACGGGCGTCGCGCGCGAAACGCCGGGGGGCTTTTCTGCTGGTCGCCGCTGCCGGACTGGGAGGCGCATTCCTTGCGCCCACACCGGCATTTGCGGACTTCCGTGTTTGCAACTCCACACAAAACCTCGTTGGCGTGGCCATTGGCTATCGCACCGGCTCGGGCTGGGTGAGCGAGGGTTGGTGGCGGATCGAGAAATCGAGCTGCAAAACCCTGATCGAGGGGCCCCTGGAGTCGCGCTATTACTATCTCTACGCAGAGGACGCCGCGAGCGGTGGCCGCTGGGAGGGATCGGTCCAGATGTGCGTTGCACTGACCGAGTTCAAGATAGCCGGCACCAATGATTGTTTTGCGCGGGGCTTCCAGCGTGCCGGTTTCCAGGAGTACGACACGCGTGAGCAGGAAAACTGGATGGTGGATTTGACTGACGGCCCAGCCGAAAACAACACGCTGACGAACACCGGTGCTTCCCGATGAGACGCGAGCGCAAGGTCAAGATTCTCGCAACGCTCGGTCCGTCCTCTTCCGAAGAGGAGACGATCCAGCGTTTGTTTGAAGCCGGTGCGGATGTCTTCCGCATCAATATGAGCCATGCCAGCCACGAGCTGATGCGCACCCTTGTCGGGCGCATTCGCGCAGTGGAGAAGAAGGTCGGTCATCCGATCGGCATTCTGGCCGATCTGCAGGGCCCCAAGCTGCGCGTTGGCACATTCGCCAACAAGAGCGTCGAGCTTTCCGTCGGGCAGAAATTCACGCTCGATGACAATCCCGAGCCGGGTGACGAAAAGCGGGCGCACCTTCCGCACCCCGAAATCCTGAAATCGGTGGAGCCGGGCCATCGCCTGCTGATCGACGATGGCCGTCTTCAGCTCAAGGCGCTGAAAAACGACGGCAAGTCGATCACCTGTGAAGTGGTCGCCGGCAACAAGATTTCCGATCGCAAGGGCGTCAGCCTGCCCGACACCGATCTGCCCATGGGCGCACTGACCGACAAGGACCGCAAGGATCTCGACGCGGTGCTTTCCGCCGATGTCGACTGGATCGCGCTGTCCTTCATCCAGCGTCCGGAGGATCTGGCCGAGGTGCGCAAGGTCGCGCGCGGCCGCGCCTCCCTGCTTGCCAAGATCGAGAA
Organism: Nitratireductor aquimarinus; assembly: GCF_017255295.1. Classification (GTDB taxonomy): domain Bacteria; phylum Pseudomonadota; class Alphaproteobacteria; order Rhizobiales; family Rhizobiaceae; genus Nitratireductor; species Nitratireductor aquimarinus. Next base: position 180,862 of record NZ_JAFKDE010000005.1, on the reverse strand, counting down.
GCCGCAGGCCGTCAAGCGTCTGGCCGAGATCATCGAGCTGTCCGACGCGCTCATGGTGGCGCGTGGCGATCTGGGCGTGGAAATGCCGCTGGAGGCCGTTCCCGGCATCCAGAAGCAGATCACCCGCGCCTGTCGCCGTGCCGGCAAGCCGGTGGTTGTCGCCACCCAGATGCTCGAATCGATGATCTCCGCTCCCGTGCCCACCCGCGCGGAAGTCTCCGACGTCGCCACGGCGGTGTTCGAGGGCGCGGATGCGGTCATGCTTTCCGCAGAATCGGCCGCCGGTGACTATCCGGTCGAAGCCGTTTCGACCATGAGCTCCATCGCGACCAAGGTGGAGCAGGACCCGACCTATCCGACCATCATCAACGGTCAGCGCAGCGAGCCGGAGCCCACGGGCGCAGACGCCATTTCCATGGCCGCGCGCCAGATTGCCGAAACGCTCAATCTCTCGGCGATCATCTCCTACACCTCGTCGGGCACCACGGGCCTGCGCGCTGCGCGCGAGCGCCCGCAGGTGCCGATCATCGCGCTTTCCCCGGTTGTGCAGACGGCGCGCCGTCTGTCGCTCGTCTGGGGCACGCATTGTGTGGTCACCGAGGATGCGGCGGATCTGGACGACATGGTCAACCGCGCCTGCCGCATCGCGTATGAGGAAGGTTTTGCAAAGCCCGGCAACCGCGTGATTGTCACGGCCGGTGTGCCGCTGGGAACCCCCGGCGCCACCAACATGCTGCGCATTGCCTATATTGGTTCGGACGGTCTGGGCGGGATCTAAAGCAATTTCAGGAAAAGTGGGAACCGGTTTTCCGTCCGGAATTGCGTAGGAACATTGAGTTAGGGCGTTTTCGCGTTTCAACGAAAAGCGAAAATGCTCTAACCCGCTCAGCTTCTTGGCACCAAGCATACGGTCCGGCGGGGTTTCCCTGTCGGGCTTTTTTTATGCGCCGGTAGAAAAACGTAGGGGCTGTTATACGGGGCGAGGGCGCGCCACAGAGCGCGTCAGATGCCCTGACCGTCCAGCTCGTCGGAAATCTCCGCCACGGCGTTCTGTGCGCTTCTCAGCATGGGATAGACGTCCAGAACCTGCTCATAGGCCGTCAGCGCCTGCTGCTCGTGTCCCGTGGCCTGCAGAATGCGCGCCATGCCGGCCAGCGCGCCGAAATGGCGGGGCTCCAGCTCCAGCGCATGCGATATGTCCGTCATGGAGCGGGCATAGTCGTTCATCATGTAATGCACCGTCGCGCGCCGGTTCCAGCCCTCCGCATAATCGGGAAAGAGAACGGTCACCTGATCGAGAAAATCCAGCGCAACGGAGAAATCCTGCGCTTTGACGGCGTCATTCGCCCACTGCATCAGCAGGTTGGCGGTATCGCTGCCCGAATCGCTCCAGGCTTCGCCAATGCGCAGGGCAATCCGGCGTGCGACCCGTTCGTTCGTTTCTTTTTTGAGGTCGGAGAAAAGCGCGTTGAGTCGCGTCTGCCTGTCTGTCGCCGGCGCTTCAACGCCGGTCACAGGCTCATTGCCATCGGCCGCCTGAAGAGGCGGCAGACCCATCATGAAAATGGCGGCAATGGCTACAGTGAATCGGACCATGCCGCAATCATAGGCGCGGCACAGCCAAAGGAAAACTGAATTTCGCGTGAAGACCGCCCGAACAGGCGGATCAGCCCTGCCGTGCCTTGAAGCGCGGGTTGGACTTGTTGATGATGTAAATGCGTCCCTTGCGACGGACCATGCGGTTTTCGCGGTGACGGGTCTTCAGCGCTTTGAGCGAATTTTTGATCTTCATCGTTCTTGTCCGTGGTTGGCCGTTGGGCCCGAAATGAGAAGGCGCGCTGTCCCGGCGCGCCACAAGTCGATGGGCTCATAGACGACGAAGCTTGCCTGTGTCAACCTTTCGGCGGGTTGTCGAGGGTGAATCCGGCGATTCCACGTTGCAGGCAGCCCGATTTTTTGATGACCACAGCTTTATGGAGATTCATATGTCATATCGCAATTTCCGGTATCCGTTTGCAGCATTCGCATTTTTGCTCTTCGCCTCGTCCGTGCCCCTTCATGCAGATGAACTCGACTGCGACGATGCGCAGACGCAGGCCGACATGACCCAGTGCGCAGGCAAGTCCTATCAAGCCGCCGACAAGAAGCTCAATGCGCGCTATGGCGACGCCATGAAGCGTTACGAGAGCAATGAGGAAGCGCGCACGCTTCTGCGCGATGCGCAGCGCGCCTGGATCGCGTTTCGCGATGCTGAATGCGATCTGGTCACGCTCGGCGTGCGCGGCGGGTCCATCGAGCCGATGATCCGCGCCCAGTGCCTTGAAGACCTGACCGAAGACCGTTCAGATCAGCTGGAAGATCTGGTGGACTGTCAGGAAGGCGATCTCAGCTGCCTGTAAGGCGCGTGAAGTGCCCCATCTTGCGGCCGGGCCTTATGTCCGTCTTGCCATAGAGGTGGAGCATCAGATCGGGTTCTGCGAGCAGTTCCGTTGCGCGCAGAACCTCGTCACCGATCAGGTTTTCCATCACGCAGTCCGAGTGGTGCCTCGGGTCGCCCAGCGGCAGGCCCGCCACGGCGCGAATGTGCTGTTCAAACTGCGAAACCGTGCAGGCCGCCTCGGTCCAGTGTCCCGAATTGTGCACGCGCGGCGCGATCTCGTTGACCAGCACCTTGCCATTGTCGAGCACGAAGAACTCGACGCCCAGAACCCCGACATATTGCAGGGAGGTGAGAATGTCCGTGGCTGCCTGCGTGGCGGCCGCCCGCGTCTGAGGGGCGATTTCGGCCGGGACAGTAGAGCGGTGCAGAATGCCGTCGCGATGTTCGTTGTGGGCCGGCTCATAGGTGGCGATATGCCCGTCCACCGAACGCGCCGCGATCACCGAGATTTCCTGCTGGAAGGGGATCAGCGCCTCGAGGATCAGCGGAACGCCGCCCATCTCGGCAAACACGCCTTCGCAATCTGCGGCCGTGGCGTCGCGAAACACGCGCTGTCCCTTGCCGTCATAGCCCAGACGCCGGGTTTTGAGCACGCCGCTGCCGGAAAAGCCCTCAAGGCCCCGCGCCAGGTCGTCATCGCTGTCCACGGAAACGAACGGCGCCGTCGAGATGCCTGCCGCGTTCAGGAAAATCTTCTCCGCGAGGCGATCCTGCGCCGTTTCCAGCGCCTCGGGCGGCGGGAACACTGACAGCTGTTCGCTCAGCGTTGCGGCAGTCGCCACTGGCACGTTCTCGAATTCATAGGTGATGACGTCGCATTGCGCGCAGAGCCGGCGCAGGGCGCTGGCGTCGTCATAGGGCGCATGAATGAAGGCGTTGGCCACCTGTGCCGCAGGGCTGTTTTCCGCGGGGTCGAGAATGATGGTGCGGTAGCCGAGTTTCGCTGCCGCCATGGCAAGCATGCGGCCAAGCTGCCCGCCACCGAGAATCCCGATGGTTGCGCCCTGGGGAAGTGGAGCCTTCATGATCAATCTACCGGATATTCGGCCACCTGTGCCGTCTGTGCTGCGCGCCAGTCATCGAGACGGTCGGCAAGGTCTTCGTCAGAGAGCGCGAGAACCGAGGCCGAAAGAAGCGCGGCGTTGATCGCGCCGGCGCGTCCGATGGCCAGCGTTCCAACCGGCACGCCGGCGGGCATCTGTACGATGGAGAGAAGCGAATCCTGCCCCGAAAGCGCCTTGGATTCCACCGGCACGCCGAAAACGGGCAGCGGCGTCATGGCGGCCGTCATGCCCGGCAGATGGGCCGCGCCGCCGGCGCCGGCGATGATGGTCTGAAAGCCCTCGTCGCGGGCATTCCTGGCAAAGTCATAGAGACGTTCAGGCGTGCGGTGGGCGGAAACGATCCGCGCTTCATATTCCACACCCAGCGCATCCAGCGTGTCTGCGGCGTGGCGCATTGTCGCCCAGTCGGATTGGCTTCCCATGATTATCGCCACTCGGGCGGTCCGCTCAGCCATCAAGCCCCCTCGCAATCAAAAAACAGCCTGTAGTCAAAACTGTCTCTCCCCGCAACCTCGTGCGCCCGCCTGATGTCGAATTCGACAGGAAATCAGGCAATTCAGGCAAGTCACGCAATGATGTCAGGGATGATGTTGTCTTCCAGTTCCTGAAGCCGGTCCTTGAGCGCCAGCTTTTTCTTTTTCATGCGCTGAATGCGAAGCGGGTCGCAGCCCGTAGCGATCATTGCGTTGATCGCGGCGTCGAAATCCGCGTGATCCTGTTTGAGGCGGGCGAATTCGAGACGAATTTCCGCCTGTTCCTGTTCTGATGTCACCACAGTCAGCTGATCCACATATGCAAGATTCTGGCCTGAATCCGGCGGGCGGATCTGCAGCCGATCAAAGCTGTCGAGGCAGGCCCGTCAGCGGCCGCGCTTATAGCACATTTCAGCATTACAGGAAATGCTACCAGACTGTGTTCGACAAGCCACATTTCAGGTGGCACACTGTCTGGATCGCCGGTTCCCGCGGGCGGGTGAGGGGCCGGTGAGTTCTCGAGGAAACAAAGGAGAACCCAATCATGTCTCTTGAATCCCATCTTGCAGAGTTGAAGCGTAAACACGGCGAACTGGAGCGGGAGCTCGACAGCGCCAAGCTCCATCCTTCAGTCGATGAGCTCGACATTGCTCAACTCAAACGGCGCAAGCTGGCCATCAAGGACGAGATGGAAAAGATCATGGCAGGTGCGACCCGTCATTAGAGCAAACCCAGGAAAAGTGGGAACCGGTTTCCCGTCCGGAATTGCGCAAAAACAATGAATGAGAGCGTCTTGCGCTTCAATGGAAAGCGGAAGCGCTCCAGATCGCCGCGCGTCCATCCGGATGCGCAAGGGGCGGTCTGATCCATTGATGGAGCACCGGACCAATTCCAAACCGGACCAATCCGAAAGCAAATGCCGGTCAGGCGCGTTTCGCGCCTGATTCGTGATCTTGATAATGCGGCCCAATTGCGGGCCTTCAGCCTCCGTCTCGGGTCATCCGGGTGCGGGGGCTTCGTCATTCTGGAAACCGCAATCCGGCATTCGCAACATGAATGCCGATGCGCTCACCCTATACCGGGTTTCATGACGCCTATTTGACAGCGGCCTCCGCCTCGCCGTTCTCGGCATCCTCCGTGTCGCTGCGCGGGTCGAGCACCGCAGCCTGCGGCGTCACGGCGCGTTCGGAAGGCAGGGCGTTGAACGCCTCGCGCTCGTCCACCGGCACCGGGGCACGCCGCGTGATGCGCAGCAGCGCATAGCCAGCAAGGCTGAAATGGGAAAGCGCGGTGATCAGGAACAGGCTTTCCGGGCGCAGGCTTTCCATCAGCACGCCGCCAACCAGCGGGCCGAGCATGGTTCCGCCGCCATAAAGAAACAGAAGTCCGCTTGCCACTTTCACGAAGTCTTCCGGCGAAGCGTGGTCGTTCGCATGGGCGACGATGATCGAATAAAGCGTGTAGGCAAAAGCGCCATAGACCGCCGTCATCGCGATCACATAGGTGCCGTCGCGTGGTGCGGTGAGGAAAATCGTGAACCCCACAAGGCTAGCACCGAACGACAGTCCCGCGATCACGAAGCGGCGGTCGATCCGGTCCGACAGCCGGCCGGCCGGCAGCTGCAGTGCGGCCCCGGCCAGAACGGCAATACTCATCATCGTGGCAATCTGAAGCGTTGAGATGCCAATCTCGCCGCCATAGACCGCGCCCAGCGTGCCCCACGCGCCATTGGCCGTGCCCACAAGAAGGCAGCCGATAAATGCCACCGGCGAGTTCACGAAAAGCCCCTTGAGGTCGAGCGTGACCTGCGCCAGCGGCTGCGGGCTCACCGCCTTGGAAACGGCGGTGGGAATGAGCGCCATGCAGAACAGGATGCCGGTCGTCATGAACAGGAGCGTGTTCGACACATCGCCGAACGCCACCGTCATCTGTCCGGCGGTCAGCGACGCATAGGTCAGCATCATGTAGACGCCGAAAACGGTGCCCCGGTTTTCATTGGTGGACTTCTCGTTCAGCCAGCTTTCGATCACCATGAATGCGCCGGCCATGGTGAAGCCGGTGAAGATGCGCAGGATGACCCAGCCGGTCGGATCCACCCACATGCCGGTCAAAAGCGCAATGATCGCGCCCGAGGCCGCAAACGCGCCAAAGGCCCGCACATGGCCGGCGCGGCGCACGATGCGCGGCGCGATGAAGCAGCCAGCGACAAAGCCCGCTGCCCAGGCAGCGCCCAAGGCACCCAGAGAGGCCGTCGGGAAGCCTTCCATCTGCCCGCGAAGCGGCAGCAAAAGTCCATGAAGGCCCGATCCCGTGAGCAGGAATGCGGTGCCCAGAAGAAGCGCAATGATAGAGCCGAGAGGTGACAGCATGTACGGGTTCCGAAGGGGGTAGCGTTCGAATTGGCCGGTTGTCGTTCAACCGCGCCTTCGCCATCGAATCATGGCGTCAGCAAGGCCGGGGAAGAGACTGGCGGCGTCTTCGAGACACGCGTTTGACACTATGCGCGAATAACGGCGTCGCCGCCATCGCAAAACCGTCGTTCAGGGCGACGATTGCGGTATCCGAAGACCCTTTCGCGCCAGGCTAATCCCGTCGGAACAATGCCTCTGCGGCGTTCTTGGTTGCACCCTTGCTTTCAATGTCCCGTTCGAGCCGCACGATCTCCTCCTTCAGTTGCGCAATCCGTTTGTTGAGTTCCTCTACGGAGAGCAGCGACAGGTCCTCACCGATCCGGTGGCCGGCCGCCTGTTTCTTGTCGTCCTCGTCGAAAATGCCCATTGCGCGTTCTCCCATCGCCTCCATCCGCAGGGTGATGCGCTATCCTGTCAGGCGCGCCCTTGATCCGCGTGCATCACTCGCCGATTGTGTTGTCGGACGTTCTTCAAATCAACAGGGGCATGACGAATCATATGGCGCTTCCAGAGAAGATGACGGCAGTGGCGATCAGCGAGCCGGGCGAGCCGAAAGTGCTGAAGCCGGAGCAACGCGATGTGCCGAAGCCGGGCGAAGGGGAAATTCTCATCAAGGTGCGCGCCGCCGGCATCAACCGGCCCGACGTGTTTCAGCGCAAGGGGCTCTATCCGGCGCCGCCCGGCGCTTCCGATCTGCCGGGCCTCGAGGCCGCCGGTGAGGTTGTCGCGCTAGGCGAGGGGGTGAAACGCTGGCAGGTGGGCGACCGTGTCACGGCGCTGACACCCGGTGGCGGCTATGCCGAATACTGCCTGACGCATGAAACCAACGCGCTGCCGGTGCCCCATGGGTTCAGCTTCACCGAGGCTGCGGCCATCCCCGAAACCTTCTTCACCGTCTGGCACAATGTGTTCCAGCGCGGCTGCCTGAAAGAGGGCGAGACCCTGCTCGTGCATGGCGGCTCCTCCGGCATCGGCACCACCGCCATTCAGGTGGCGACAGCCCTTGGCTCGAAGGTCATCGCCACGGCGGGCTCGGCGGAAAAATGCGCCGCCTGCGCGTCGCTGGGCGCGGTGCGCACGGTCAATTACCGTGACGAGGACTTCGTCGAGGCCGTGAAGGAAGAGACAGGCGGCCATGGCGCGGATGTCATCCTCGACATGATCGGTGGTGACTATATCGAGCGCAATTACACCGCCGCGGCCATGGATGGACGCATCGTGCAGATCGCCTTCCTCAAGGGGGCGCGGGCAGAGGTCGATTTCTCGCAGATCATGCGCAAGCGCCTCAGCCACACCGGTTCCACGCTTCGGCCCCGTTCTGTCGCCTTCAAGGGCATAATCGCAACAGAGCTGGAAGCGCATGTCTGGCCGCTTCTGGCCGCCCGCCGCATCGCCCCGGTCATGGACATGACCTTCCCGCTGGCCGAGGCCTGGCGTGCGCATGAGCGCATGGAAGAGGGGGCGCATATCGGCAAAATCGTGCTGGAAGTGTCCTGATCACCGGCAAAAACGCCTTTCGCAAAAACAGGAAGGCCCCGGCGATGATGCCGGGGCCTTCAGCCCTGGGAGGCTTTGTTTGCGAGAGCAATTCCGGGAAAACTGAAGCCGGTTACCCGTCCGGAATTGCGCAACAACGATCCAGGTCAGTGGGTCGCGCTGAGCTTGCCCATATTGACGAAGATGGTCTCGCCGGACGAATCGTCCACCCCGTCATTGTCGGTCACGAAATAGGCGGTGCCGTCCGCGTCGATGGCGAAGCCCTCGATCTTGTCGACCACATAGCCATTCGTCGCGGCTTTCATCTCCGGCAGCAGGTCACGCTCCAGCGTTTTTTCCACCAGCGGCAGGTCTGCATCCAGTGCAGCCGGTGCGAAACCGTCCAGCGACACGCTGTAGAGTTTCTTGATCTTCGCCGACGAGCCGATCTGGTTGTCGCGCTCCACGATGTAGAGCTTGCCGTCATGCGCAGTGATTTCGGAAAGGCCGACCCAGCCCTTTTCCGCCGCATCCAGCGGATAGCGAACGGCAGCCCATTCCTTGGAGGCAGGCTTGTAGCTCACCAGCTTCACCTGGCCCTTCGGGTCGTCTTTCCATTCGCGCTGGATCGCCATCACCAGCATCTGGTCGTCGCCTTCGCCAACCACGGTCACGCCTTCCATGCCGAAGCGCTGCTCCACGGCGAGCAGTTCGGCGGGAAGTGCGATCTCCTGCTTGATCTCGCCCTTTGCATCGACGCGGAACAGCGCGTGCGGCGTCAGGCGGTCGGTGCGGCCTTCCGAAGCGAGCCAGAAACCACCCTTGCCATCATTGGCGATGCCTTCGAGGTCGAGCTTCTGGGCAGCCGCGCCATTGCGGGTCACGACCGTCTTTTTCGTGATCCGCGCCGGCGTCTGCGTCGCGTCGATGGTGAAGATGGCGGGCTGGTTGCCGTAGAACGAATCCGACACGGCGTAGAGCGTGCCGGGCTTTTCCGGATCAGCCACGAGGCCCGAAAGAGCGCCCCAGCCAAACGGTGCGCCGTTCTCGTCCATGGCGGATTCGATGGTCGGGTAGGCGGCCTTGCCCTCGGAAAGTTCGTAGACCATCACATGCGAGCGTGCGCCGCCGTCTTCGATCAGGTCCGCCTCATTGGCCGTCACCAGGAGGTTGCGCTCGGGAATGGCGACCAGACCCTCCGGTCCGATGCCCGACGGCAGCACCTGCACGAATTCCGGTGCGCCGCCCGTGTCGCGGTAGACCGCGATGAGCGAAGCACGCTCCAGCGCAACGAAGATGTATCGCTGATCGCCGAAGGTCGCGACTTCAAGGCCCTCGGGCTCGGTGCCCTTGGCGTCGGAGCGCTTGTCCGGGTAGTGGCCGGCGGCTGCGGCGCGGAATTCCAGATCGTTGCCGCTGTCGAACAGAACCTCGCCCGTCTTGTTGAAGATGGTGAAGCTGCGCGATCCGCCTTCATAATCGCCCTCATTGGCGGTCACGAAGCGGTCATTGTCGAGCCACTTCACGGCGTCCGGCTCGCGTTTCACATTGGCTGCCGCCTGATCGAAGTCGATTGCGCCATTGTCCAGCGTGTCGATCTGTTCGAGGTCGATGCTGCCGGCGGCGAAATGGTTCACCACCGCGCCGCTTTCAGCCGAAACCACCGCGATGTGGTTGTTTTCCTGAAGCGTGACGACAATTTCGCCCGCGTCGTTGAAATCCACGAATTCCGGCTCCGGGTCGCTCGGCGCGATGTCGGCGAGACCGGCAAGCGAGACGGTTTTCATACTGTCGCAGTCGGGCATGCCGTCGGTGAGCGTGAACACTTTGAGGTCGCCGGCAGGCATCTGCGGAATCACGCCGTCATTCAGGTCTTCATCGCGCTCATTCTCGATGGCGACGGCCAGAAAGCGTCCATCGGCGCTGATCGCGACCGAATCCGGCTGCCCGCCCAGCGCGCAGGAGGCTTCGGCGGTTTTCGCCGCCATGTCGATCACCACCAGATTGCCGGAAGGCTCGGTAAAGCTCTTCGAGGTGTTCACTGCGGCAATCGCCTTCTGGCCGACCACGCCCACGGAGGTGGGTTCGCCGTCCAGCATCACAGCGCCGCCGGCTTTCGGCGCGGCTGCATCGCTGATGTCGATGAAGCCGACGCCGCCCAGCGGGCTGTCGGAATAGATCAGTGTTTTGCCGTCCGCGCTGCGGGCGATGATTTCGGAAGAGGTCTCCGTCGCCTTGTCGGTATCGGCCGGCAGGTTCTCGGCCACTGCAAAAGTGGCGATGCGTTTGAAATTCATCTCTGCCTGAGCCGGTAAGATGACAGCCGTGCTGGCCAGCAGAGCAAGAATGATCGCGTTGCGTTGCATGTTCAAAACTCCCTCAAGTCCCGTAGGAGCGGCACAATCGGAGGGCTTGGTTTCACGCCGATGACGGATCAATGACGGTTCGGTGACGCCCCCGTTCTGGGGTGCTGCGCAATTTGTTGCGTAAGGGGGGTGTTTCAGTTTATAAAGCGGACGAAATTTCCCAACATCGGTGGTTATAACCACCGCCCGCGCTAGGGACGCGGGCGAAGGAAGAGGATTCTTGAACTATGGCCAACACGCTTCTCATGCCCAAGGCCACCGCCGTGTGGCTGGTCGACAACACGGCGCTGACGTTCGATCAGATTGCAGAGTTCTGCAAGCTGCATCCGCTTGAGGTTGGTGCCATTGCCGATGGCGACGCCGCTCAGGGCATCAAGGGCATGGACCCGGTCATGACCGGCCAGCTCACCCGCGAAGAAATCGCCATGGGCGAGCGCAATTCGAACCACAAGCTGCGGCTTTCCGAGCCGAAGGTGCGTGTGCCGGAGACCAAGCGCAAGGGGCCGCGTTACACGCCGCTCTCCAAGCGTCAGGACCGCCCCAACGCCATTCTCTGGCTGGTGCGCAATCATCCGGAGCTCAAGGACGCGCAGATTTCGCGTCTCGTCGGCACCACCAAGTCGACCATTGAGGCCATTCGCGAGCGCACCCACTGGAACTCGCCCAATCTCGTGCCGATGGACCCGGTGACGCTGGGCCTGTGCTCGCAGATCGATCTGGATCTGGAAGTGCAGCGCGCTGCCCGTTACCTGCCGCCGCAGGAGAGCACCGGCGAAACGCTTCTGCCGGCATCCGAGACCGAGCATCTGCCGCTCGGCGAGCAGGATTCGTCCTCCTCGGAAGAGAAGGAACTCGACGCAGAAGCCGTCTTCGCAAAGCTCTCGTCGATGCGTTCCACCGAAAACAATGACGATGATGAGGACGATCAGTCCTGATTCGCGATACCTGATAATCTCCCCGGATTGCCGGGGAGAAATTAGAGCAGCCTGATCTCGTATCAGGCTGTTTTCGTATCGGGTGATGGCGGCAGAACGTCCTGTTGCAGAAGAGCTTCCGGTTCAGCAGGCCTGTGCCCTGCCGATCATGGCTTCATGAATTTCCATGCGGCGGTAGAAGTCGGCAAGCTGCTTGCCGCGCTCTGGCCGGAACCCGCGCCCTGCCGGCTTGATCGCCGCAATGCGGTCGATGCGAAAGGTGCGGAAATCTCCGCGCAGCTCGCACCAGGCCACCAGCGTCCAGACCTTTCCCCAGAACCACAGGCCCAGAGGCCGCACATCGCGCTCCGATGTCCGGCCTGCCTCGTCGCGGTAGTCGAGGGCAAGCACGTCGCGCGTTTCCACCGCGCGCTCCAGCGCATCGATGGTCTGGCGGTCCATGTCGCTCACCACCCAGTGCGGGGTGTGAATTTCGGTTTTTGCAATCCGGTCGCGCTCCGGTTCCGGCAGCACGGTTCCGATCTTGATGAGCGCTTCTTCGGCGGCACGCGCCATCGCTGCGCCGCCGAAGGCGCGCACCATGCGCGCCCCGGCCACCAGGGCCACGATCTCGTCGCGGGTGAACATGAGCGGGGGGAGCTCGAACCCCTCCCGCATCAGATAGCCCACGCCCGCCTCGCCATCGATGGGAACCCCGGTCGATTGCAGGTCGGCGATATCGCGATAGATCGTGCGTTCCGAGACTTCGAGACGCTCGCTCAACAAACGCGCCGTAACCAGGCGCCCGCCCCGCAAATGCTGGACGATTTGAAAAAGTCGGTCAGCACGGCGCATGCGTTGTTCTCCTCACGCAAAAATTCCGAAGCTGTTTCCGTCGGGATCGAGACAATACACGAAACGACCGGCAGGAATAGTGACGATGGGCGACACCACTTTGCCGCCATTGTCCGTCACGCGCTTCATGGCGTCTTCAAGCGGCGCTGCGACTGCGAGATGAATGGTCGGCCCGGTGCCTTCGGGAGCCGGCTTGCCGGGGTAGATGTGCCCCGAGATGGATTCCTGCGGGTCTTTCGAGGCGAACACGGCAAACGGGTTCGGCCCGTCTTCCTGCAGCGCCAGTTCATTTTCAACGACAGCGCCATAGAAAGCGCGCGCCCGGTCCATGTCGGTGACCGGAATTTCCGCCCAGACGACAGCATGCAACGGCAAAGTGGCAGACACTTGGGTAACCCTCCATTTTCAATGCCTGCAGAATGACACAGCCCTCCTGACAACACACTGTCAGGAGGGCCGTTACGCTGCGCAGAAAAAAGGGCAGGGCATCATCGCCGACCGGTGCTGACGCCGTTTTGTCAGGAGATATCCGGCTTCACTTCCACCGTGTAGTTCAGCGGCAGGCGTCCGCCATCGGCGTAGATCGTCTGTCCCGTCACATAGCTTGCATCGTCATCGGCCAGGAAGGTTGCCACCGAGGCGATCTCGCCTGGCTCGCCGGCGCGGCCGAGCGGCGTGCGCGAGAGCATGCGGTTGCGCGCCGCCTGGTCGCTGTTCACCTTGGCCAGCATCTCGGTCATGATCGAGCCCGGCCCGATCGCGTTGACGCGAATGCCATAGGGCGCGAGCGCCAGCGCCATGACGCGGGTGAGCTGGTTCACGCCACCCTTGGAAACCGAATAGGCAATCTGCTCGGGGATCGCGAGAACGGCGTTGATCGACGACATGTTGATGATCGTGCCCGGCGCACCGCCATTCTGCACTTTCTCGACCATGAAGCGGGCCACGGCCTGTCCCGCGAGGAAGGAACCCTTCAGATTGATGTCGAGAACGCGGCTGAAATCCTCTTCGCTCAGGTCGAGAAAGTCGGACGCATGCACGATGCCGGCATTGTTGACGAGAATGTCCACGTCGCCGAAGGCGTCGATGGTTTCCGCCAGCATGTTGTGCACGTCCAGCCGCTTGCTCACATCCGCCTTCACGAAGCGCGCATCGCCCAGTTTTTCCAGATCGGAAAGCGCCTGCGCACCCTTTTCGCCATCCACATCGGCGATCACGACCTTGACGCCGTGGCGCAGAAACCGCTCGGCGATTGCATAGCCAATGCCGCTCGCGCCGCCCGTTACGATTGCTGTCTTGCCGTCCAGTGCCATGATGAATCCTTATGCCAAAAATCGGCCGGACCCTGCGCCGGGGGCACGGCAAGGTCAAGGGCAGCGCCCGTCACTTCCCGGACTTGTCCAGCGCCTCGCTGATTTCATCGAGGATCGCCGGATCGTCGATAGTGGCCGGCATCGCCCATTCCTGATGGTCGGCGATCTTCTGCATGGTGGCGCGCAGGATCTTGCCCGAGCGTGTCTTGGGCAGCCGCTTCACCGGCACCACCTTCTTGAACGCGGCAACCGGCCCGATCCGCTCGCGCACCATCGCCACCAGCTCGCGTTCCACCGTGCTCATGTCCGCACCGGCCCTGCCGTGCAGCACCACGAAGCCGCAGGGCACCTGACCCTTGAGCTGGTCGGCAATGCCGATCACCGCGCATTCGGCAACGGCGGGGTGCTCGGCCACCACTTCCTCCATGCCGCCGGTTGAAAGCCGGTGTCCCGCCACATTGATGATGTCGTCCGTGCGCGCCATGATGAAGAGATACCCGTCCTCATCCAGCATGCCGGCGTCCGCCGTCTTGTAGTAACCCGGAAACTCGCTGAGATAGGCCTCGCGAAACCGCCTGTCGTCGTTCCAAAGCGTCGGCAGTGCGCCGGGCGGCAGCGGCAGCTTCACCACCACATTGCCGAGCGTGCCCGCCGGCACGGGGTGTCCCGCATCGTCCAGAACCTGCACATCATAGCCCGGCATCGGCACGCCGGGTGAACCGTATTTCACCGGCAGCATGCCAAGCCCGACGGGGTCCTGACTGATTGGCGCACCCGTCTCCGTCTGCCACCAGTGGTCGATCACGGGAACGCCCAGCGTCTTCTCCGCCCATTTCACCGTGTCGGGGTCGGCCCGTTCACCGGCCAGAAAGAGCGTGCGGAAGCGGGAGAGGTCGTGTCCGGCCATCATCTCCGCATCCGGGTCCGCCGTGCGGATCGCGCGAAACGCCGTCGGCGCGGTAAAGAGTGCCGCCACGCCGTGTTCGGCGATCACCCGCCAGAACACGCCGGCATCGGGCGTGCCCACCGGCTTGCCCTCGAACAGAACCGTCGTGCAACCGTGTAACAGCGGCGCATAGACGATGTAGGAATGGCCCACCACCCAGCCCACATCCGACGCCGCCCAGAACGTCTCGCCCGGCTCGATGCCGAACTCGTTGAACATCGACCATTTGAGCCGCACCATGTGCCCGCCATTGTCGCGCACCACGCCCTTGGGGCGTCCCGTCGTTCCCGACGTGTAGAGAATGTACAGCGGATCGGTGGCGAGCACCGGCTCGCACGGCACGGCAAGACCGGCAGCACGCGCCGCCTGCACCATCCGCGCATAGTCATGATCGCGTCCCTGCACCAGGTCGCAGCCCTGTTCCTCGCGCTGCAGGATCAGGCAGTTCTCGGGCTTGGCGGAGGAGAGGCGGATCGCCTCGTCGAGCAGCGGCTTGTAGGGCACGATGCGGCCTGGCTCCAGCCCGCACGAGGCCGAGATGATCGCGCGCGGAGCCGCATCATCGATGCGCGCGGCAAGCTCGCGGGCGGCGAACCCGCCAAACACGACCGAATGAACGGCCCCGATGCGCGCGCAGGCCAGCATGGCGAACACCGCTTCCGGCACCATGGGCATGTAGATGACCACGCGGTCGCCCCTGCCGACGCCGAAATCCTTCAGCACGGCGGCCAGCGCCGTTACCTCGTCCTTCAGCTCGCCATAGGTGAAGCTCTTCTTGCGGCCGCTGATCGGGCTGTCATAGACGAGGGCGGGCTGGTCCTTTCGCCCGCCCTCGACATGCCGGTCCACCGCATTGAAACACGTGTTGCAGGTCGCGCCGGGGAACCAGCGTCCGTAAACGCCGGCCTCCGCGTCGAAAACCCTGTCCCAGGGGCTGTACCAGTCGATTTCGGCGGCAGCCTCCGCCCAGAAACGCTCCGGATCCTGCTGCCAGCTCCGGTAAACCTCGTGATAGCGCGACATCACCCCGCCTCCTCCCTGCGGTTTGAGCCTGATCTCGCCCGACGATAGCGGATCGTTGGCGGAAAGGTAAATCAGACTTGCGGTGAAGGCGATGGTTTTGACAGGTGGGGTCGGCAGCGGGCACAAGGGGCGATGGTTTCCCGAATCGGACCGTCATGACCAAGATCCTGCTGCTGCTCATTCTGGCGATGATGATCGTGCACATCATCCGGCCGCTCGGCCTTCCGGGCCTGAAGCGCCGCGCCGATTTCTGGAAACTCGCCCTGATCGCGCTTGGCGCGGTCTCGCTCACCATTCTTCTACGAGGCGGCGAGTAGGGCGCAGGTGATTCCCGTGAAACACTGAACTGCTCTGGAGCATTTTGCAGTCAGGTGGAATCACCTGACGTCCGCATAAATGCGGCGAAACAGGCATATGGAGCAGCGCAGCGTTTCCATGAAACGATGAACTGCTCTGAGCAGCAGCCCCGACATTCACCCCAACACCCAAAAGAAAACGGCCCGCCGACAGTCGCCGACGGGCCGTTCCAATGCGTTCTCGATACCTGCCTGATCAGGCGGCTTCGAGGCCAGGCTCCCACTTGCCGGTGGCGGCGAGGCTGTTCATCTTCGCGCGGTGGCCGAAGGCCTGCTGCGCGGCAGCGACGTTTTCCTTCTTGCCGCCCCATGCCTTCAGGCCGGCGGCCTGCAGCGCACGGCCATAGGAGAAGGTCAGCGCCCACGGCATGTCGAAGCCGGCATTCATGAGCGAGAGATGCGCCGTCGCTTCTTCGTCCGACTGGCCGCCGGAGAGGAAGGCGATGCCCGGCACGGCGGCCGGAACGGTCGACTTCAGGCAGCGCACGGTCTTCTCGGCCACTTCTTCGCGGCTCGCCTTGCGGGCGTTCTTGCCGTCGATGACCATGTTCGGCTTCAGCACCATGCCCTCAAGCGAAACGCGCGCGTCGTAAAGCTCGTCAAAGACGGTCTTCAGAACCCACTCGGTCACTTCGTAGCAGCGGTCGATGGAGTGATCGCCCGGCTTGCCGTCCATCAGCACTTCCGGCTCCACGATCGGCACGATGCCGGCTTCCTGGCAGAGAGCCGCATAGCGCGCCAGCGCCTGTGCGTTCTGCTTCACCGCGCCCCAGCGCGGCAGGTCGTTGGAGATCGAGATCACGCCGCGCCATTTGGCGAAGCGCGCGCCAAGGCCGTAATACTCGTTGAGGCGGTCACGCAGGCCGTCGAGGCCCTCGGTGATGGTTTCACCTTCAAAGCCGGCCAGCGGCTTCGCGCCGCCATCAACCTTGATGCCCGGCACTGCGCCGGAGGCCTTGATGAGATCGACCAGCGGCGTGCCGTCGGCTGCCTTCTGGCGGATCGTCTCGTCGTAGAGGATGACGCCGGAGATGCAGTTCTTCATCGCATCGTCGGCGCGGAACATCATCTCGCGATAGTCGCGACGGTTCTCTTCCGTCGACTCGAGGCCGATCGTGTCGAAGCGCTTCTTGATGGTGCCGGAGCTTTCGTCCGCTGCCAGAATCCCCTGTCCCGGGGTCACCATGGCGGCTGCAATATCCTCAAGCCGTTCGCTCATTTCAGGTCTCCTGTCTGTTCATACCCGGGCGCATAGCAGATGCGTCCGGCAAACGGAATGCGCCCTCTCAATCCCTAATCGATTGAAATGACAGACTATTCACACTTTGCTTAACGCAGGGGTGAAAAGTGGCTCCTGACCTGTGAAACGAAGCGAATTCAATCGATCTAAGCGGATTTCGAAAGCGCAACGACGCCGGGCAGCGCCTTGCCTTCCATCCATTCCAGAAACGCGCCGCCAGCAGTCGAGACGTAGGAGAATGCGTCTGCCACACCGGCATGGTTGAGCGCTGCCACCGTGTCGCCGCCACCGGCCACCGAGACGAGCAGTCCTTCGCCGGTGCGGTGTGCTGCGTGCTTTGCAGCGGCAACGGTTGCCGCATCGAACGGCTCGATCTCGAATGCGCCCAGCGGGCCGTTCCAGACCACCGTGTCGGCGCGGTCCAGCCACTCATTGACCTTCTCGACGCTCTTCGGGCCCACATCGAGGATCATGGCGTCCGCCGGAACGTTGTCGATGGCCACCACTTCGCTTTCCGCGCCGGCCTTGAATTCGCGCGCCACCACGGCGTCCACCGGCAGGATCAGCGCGCAGCCGGCTTCTGCGGCCTCGATCATGATCTGCTTGGCGGTCTTCGCCAGGTCGTGCTCGCACAGCGATTTGCCCACTTCCGTGCCGCGCGCGGCGAGGAATGTGTTTGCCATGCCGCCGCCGATCACCAGCGCGTCCACCTTCTTCACCAGGTTCATCAGGAGGTCGATCTTGGTGGAAACCTTCGCACCGCCGACAATGGCCAGCACCGGCCGCGCCGGCTGGCCAAGGCCCTTCTCAAGCGCTTCGAGCTCTGCCTGCATGGTGCGGCCCGCATAGGCCGGCAGCAGGTGAGCGAGGCCCTCGGTCGAGGCGTGGGCGCGGTGTGCAGCCGAAAAGGCGTCGTTCACATAGATGTCGCCATTCTCGGCCAGCGCCTGGGCGAATTCGGCATCGTTCTGTTCTTCGCCGGCATGAAAGCGCGTGTTCTCCAGAAGCAGAATGTCGCCATTGGCCATTTCGGCAATGGCCTCAGCCGCCGGTGCGCCAATGCAGTCCTTGGCGAAATGAACGCGGTGGTCGAGCACGCTCTCCACGGCATAGGCGATGGGCTCCAGCGAGGCAGCCGGATCGGCCTTGCCCTTCGGGCGGCCGAAATGCGCCATCAGGATGACCTTCGCGCCCTTGCCAGACAGTTCCGTGATGGTCGGCATCACGCGTTCGATGCGGGTGGTGTCGCTGACCTTGCCGTCCTTCACCGGAACGTTCAGATCGACGCGCACCAGCACGCGCTTGCCTGCAATGTCGTTGAGGTCGTCAAGGGTCTTGAAGTCCGGCATGGCGCGTCGCTGTCTCCTGTGTGGGTTCTGAAACGGTGCATCATGTCGCAACCGCCGGAACCGCTGGTGGAACGGTGGTGTAAATTCGCTGGCGACCATACAGCGCCGCGCGCCGGGCGCAAGATGGCGCAGTGATTATGAGCCGGCGTCGGGGCGGGGCTTCCTGCGGAAAATCCGGCGCATCAGGTCGCGCGGGCTGAGCAGAAGCGGCACGCGCACCTCGGGGGCCTGCGGCTCCACCGAAAGTCCGGCGGCGATGACGCGCCCATCCTCGTCCACATCGCGCACGATCAACTCGATCTCGCCAAGCGTTGCGCGGTCGCCATATTCAGCGCGCCCGCCAAGCCGCTCGCGCATCAGTTCGGCAATGGTCTTCTTCTGCTCGTCCTCGCTCAGCCCCGGCGCATAGGCCGCCTCGATGTCCGAGGCCGGGCGTTCGGGATCGACCGAGAACGCGCCGAAGAAGTCCGCATCCTCCGGGTCCATTTCCACAGGGCTTGCGAACAGCCGGTCGAGCAGGCGGGGATAGCGGTCCGGCACGAAGATGTAGACATGGTCTCCGGCGGAAAGGCGCCCCGCATACTGATAGGTCATGGAGCGCCCGTCGCGCACCACGAGCGAGGGCTTGGCCCAGCGTGGAATGCGCTGGCCGCGCTCCACCGGGCTTCCCGCCACCACGCGATAGGCCAGAAGCTCGTGACGGGCGGAGCCGGGCAGTTCCAGCTCCACCTTGTTCAGCGGCCCCATGCGCGGCGGCAGCGTCAGTCCCAGCCGGCGCGCCAGCGGTCCCACCGTCCAGCCCTGCACGATCAGCGACACCAGCACGATGATGAAGACGATGTTGAACAGCGCCCGCCCGTTCGGCAGCTCATCGATCAGCGGCGTGATCGCCAGCAGGATCGACACGGCTCCGCGCAGGCCCACCCACGAGACGAAGGCGCTCTCGGCGGGCGAGAACCGGAACGGCGCAAGGCACAGTGTCACGGCCAGCGGCCGGGCGACGAAGATCAGGAACAGGCCGATAAACAGCGCCGGCAGAATGATGTCGGCGAATTGCGACGGCGTGGCAAACAGGCCGAGCACGAGAAACATGATGATCTGCGCCAGCCAGGTCACGCCGTCCTGAAAGCGCTTCAGCATGGCGGTCGAGCGCAGTTTCGCATTGCCGGCGATCAGACCCGCCACATACACGGCGAGGAAGCCCGATCCGCCCATCGCCCCGGCCAGCGCAAACACCAGAAGCGAGAGCGCCAGCACGAAAATCGGCAGCAGCCCCTGTTCCAGCTTGAGCTTCACCACCAGCCGCACGATGCTCCAGCCGCCAACAAGCCCGGCCATCAGGCCGATGCCCATCTGTTGCAGAAAGCCGATGGCCACATCGGCGGCCAGCGTGTCCGCCTGCATCGCCTCGCCGCTGGCGATCAGCCCGACAAGCGAAAGCGTGAGAAAGATGGCGATCGGGTCGTTCGAGCCCGACTCCACTTCCAGCGTGGAGCGCACCCGCTCGCGCACGGAGATGTTGCCCACCCGCAGCAGAAAGAACACCGCCGCTGCGTCTGTCGAGGCCACGGTCGCGCCGAGCAGGAGGGATTCCAGCCAGCCAAACCCGGTCACGTAATAGGCGGCGACGCCGACCAGCCCGGCCGTCATCAAGACGCCGATTGTCGCCAGCACGAGCGCAGGGGCGGCAGCCTGTCGGAAGGCGGCCACCGATGTGCCGAAGCCCGAATCGAACAGGATCACCGCCAGCGCCAGCGAGCCGATGAAATAGGCGACGGCTGCATTGTCGAAATCGAGGCCCAGCCCGTCCGTTCCGGCGGCCAGACCAATACCGAGAAAGATGAGAAGCAGCGGTGCGCCGAAGCGAAAGGCGATCAGGCTCGAGAACGCGGCAAACAGCACAAGCGCCGTGCCCACCAGCGTTATGACGTAAATGCCCTGATCCATCCGCCTCTCTTCATCCACTTCGTC
Organism: Nitratireductor aquimarinus; assembly: GCF_017255295.1. Classification (GTDB taxonomy): domain Bacteria; phylum Pseudomonadota; class Alphaproteobacteria; order Rhizobiales; family Rhizobiaceae; genus Nitratireductor; species Nitratireductor aquimarinus. The sequence continues at coordinate 160,665 of NZ_JAFKDE010000005.1, read as the reverse complement.
GCAAGTTGCTGTTCTTTTTCATAAAGGATGCGGCGGAAGTGAGATGCAAGGGCATGGACAAAAGAAAAACGCCCGGCGCGATGGCCGGGCGTTCTGAAAAGGCGTGAGAATGGAGTTAGATGGTCTTTCCGAACGCAACCGCCGTGTCGGCCATGCGGTTGGAGAAGCCCCATTCATTGTCGTACCAGGACATGACGCGAACCAGGTCGCCGTCGATCACCTTCGTCTGGTCGAGCGCGAAGGTAGAGGAGGCCGGGTTGTGGTTCAGGTCGATGGAGACCAGCGGCTCGTTGGTGTAGGCGAGAATGCCCTTCAGCTGGCCGTCGGCAGCCGCCACGAGCGCGTTGTTGATCTCTTCGACGGTGACCTTCTTGCTCGGTACGAACTTGAAGTCGATGACCGAGACATTCGGGGTCGGCACGCGCACGGAGACGCCGTCCAGCTTGCCATTGAGCTCCGGCAGGACGAGGCCAACGGCCTTGGCCGCGCCGGTCGAGGTCGGGATCATGGACATGGCTGCCGCGCGGGCGCGGTAGAGGTCCTTGTGCATTGTGTCGAGGGTCGGCTGGTCGCCCGTATAGGCGTGGATCGTCGTCATGAAGCCCTTCTCGATGCCGAAGGCGTCGTTCAGGACCTTGGCCACCGGAGCCAGGCAGTTGGTGGTGCAGGAAGCGTTGGAGACGATCAGGTGCTCGCTGGAGAGCTTGTCATGGTTGACGCCGTAAACGACCGTCAGGTCCGCGCCGGAGGCCGGAGCCGAAACCAGAACGCGCTTTGCGCCGGCCTGCAGGTGCAGCGAAGCCTTCTCCTTGGAGGTGAAGATGCCGGTGCACTCCATCACGATGTCAACGCCCAGCTCGCCCCACGGCAGCTTGGACGGGTCGCGCTCGGCGAACACTTTGAAGGAGTCGGAGCCGATGCTGATCGTGTCGCCGTCGACCTTCACCTCGGAAGGGAAGCGGCCATGCACGCTGTCATAGCGCAGCAGGTGAGCGTTGGTCTCGACGGGGCCGAGATCGTTGATCGCGACAATGTCGATGTCCTTGCGGCCCGACTCGTAGATCGCGCGTACGATATTGCGGCCGATGCGGCCAAATCCGTTGATGGCTACTTTGACGGTCATGAACTTCCTCCGGCAGGTGGGTGGCCGTGCGCTGGCACGGAAAGAGACGCCGCTTCATAGCGGCGCAAGAGGCAAGAATCCAGATGGCGGGGCAGGCATTCGCCCGCCCCGAACCCTGATAAGGCCGCTATCGGCCTCAATCGAGCTCTGCGAGCCGCTTCTGCGCGGCGCTGGCAGCGGCCTCGGCGGTGATGCCGAAGTGCTTGTATAGCTCCGGTGCGGGCGCGCTTGCCCCAAAGCCGGTCATGCCGATGAACACGCCGTCGGAACCGATGATCGCATCCCAGCCCTGGCGAATGCCGGCCTCGATGGCGATCTTCACCGGCGCATTGCCGGTCACGGCCTTGCGGTAGTCTTCGCTCTGCTGCTCGAACAGCTCGAAGCACGGCACCGAGACGACGCGGGCCGGGAGGCCGGCGGCATCCAGAAGCGCCTTGGCGTCCATGGCGATTTCCACTTCCGAGCCGGTGGCGAACAGCGTCACCTTGGCGTCGTCTTCCGAACCGGCCAGCTCGTATGCGCCGCGGGCGCTCAGATTGTCTGCTTCGTGGCTGGTGCGCACGGGCGTCAGGTTCTGGCGCGACAGGGCGAGCGTCGAAGGCGTCTTGCGGCTTTCAACGGCCACCTGCCAGCACTCGGCGGTCTCCACCGCATCGGCCGGACGGAACACGAAATGGTTCGGGATCGCGCGCAGCGCGGCCAGATGCTCCACCGGTTGGTGGGTCGGGCCGTCTTCGCCAAGGCCGATGGAATCATGCGTCATCACGAAGATGGAGCGGATCTGCATCAGCGAGGCCAGACGCATGGCCGGACGGGCATAGTCCGAGAACGTCATGAACGTGCCGCCATAGGGAATGATGCCGCCATGCAGCGTCATGCCGTTCATGGCCGCAGCCATCGCATGCTCGCGGATGCCGTAATGCACGTAGCGGCCGGAGAAGTCCTCGGCGCTGATCGGGCCGGTCTGGCTCGTCTTGGTGTTGTTGGAGCCGGTCAGGTCGGCGGAGCCGCCAATGGTTTCCGGCAGCACGGCGTTGATTGCTTCAAGCGCCATTTCGGAGGCCTTGCGGCTTGCCACTTTCGGCGGCTCGGCTGCAAGCTTCTCCTTGTACTCGACCATGGCCGCGTCAAAGTTCTCCGGCAGGTCGCCACGCATGCGGCGCTCGAACTCGCCGCGCGTCTCGGCGTCGGCTGCAGCAAGGCGGTCTTCCCAGGCCTTGCGGTCCTTTGCCGAATGCAGGCCGGCCAGACGCCAGTCGTCGAGAATGTCGGAGGGGATCGTGAAGGGCTCTGCGTCCCAGCCAAGCGCCTTGCGCGCGCCGGCGATCTCTTCCGCACCCAGCGGCGCGCCGTGAACCTTCGCGGTGCCCGATTTGGTCGGAGCGCCGAAACCGATGGTCGTGCGGCAGGCGATCAGGGTCGGCTTGTCGGAAGCCTTTGCGGCTTCGATCGAGGCAGCAATCGCTTCCGGGTCATGGCCGTCGCAGCGGATCGTGTTCCAGCCGGAGGCCTCGAAACGGGCGCACTGGTCGGTGGAATCGGTCAGCGAGATCTCGCCATCGATGGAGATGTTGTTGTCGTCGAACAGCACGATCAGCTTGTTGAGCTTCAGGTGGCCCGCCAGCGTCAGCGCTTCCTGGCTGATGCCTTCCATCAGGCAGCCGTCGCCGGCCAGCGCATAGGTGTAGTGGTCGACCAGATCATTGCCGAAGCGGGCGTTCAGAACGCGCTCGGCAATCGCCATGCCGACGGAGTTTGCAAAACCCTGGCCGAGCGGGCCGGTCGTCGTCTCGATGCCGGCTGCGTGGCCGAATTCCGGGTGGCCGGCCGTGCGCGAGCCGAGCTGGCGGAAATTCTTGATCTCATCGATCGTGATGTCTTCGTAGCCCAGCAGGTAGAGCAGCGAATAGAGCAGCATCGATCCATGACCGGCCGAAAGAACGAACCGGTCGCGGTCGGCCCAGTTCGGGTTTTTCGGGTCATGCTTCATGAAGCGGGTGAAAAGCACAGTGGCGATATCGGCTGCGCCCATGGGCAGTCCGGGATGGCCCGATTTGGCTTTCTCTACCGCATCCATGGAAAGGAAGCGGATCGCATTGGCCATCCGGTCGTGTTTGTCGCGTGAGATCATGATTGCTCGCTGGTCCGCATAAGGCAGTTATCGGGGCGCTGCCTGGGCAGCGCTGACCCCTTGGAAAAAGCAGGCGACACATAGCATTTGCGGCCTTGAAGTCAACAAAGGGGCCGTTTTCACCAGATTGTCTGCCGCTGGGGGAGGAGCGTTATGTATCAACCTTGTTACACCAATTTGGGGGATTAGCCGACGTGTTTTGTTGACGGGGGCTTCACCCGGCGCCTAATCTTTTGGGCGTAACTGTATAGTAACGCCAGCGATTCGCGTTCACCGTCCCGGCAGACAGCCAGTGGCGTTTGCGCGGGGGAGGCGGGCGCATCGCGCAGTTTGGCGAGAGAGAGTAAGCAAGATTGCCTGTGTCAAAACATTTTCGGACAATCCGTGCCGGCGTCGCATATGCGGCGGGCGCCTTCCGGAAATGCAGGACTGGGGTTGGCGGCCATGAGTGGTGACAACACGCTCAAGGAGGTGATCGGTCGGCTGGACAAGGCCATGTCCTCGCTTGAGGATGCGGTTGACGCCCGGCTGGAGCGGGATCGGGAATTTGTCGATTCCGATGCCGAAGTGCAGCGCATGAATGCCGATCGCGCGCGACTGGCCCAGGAAATAGACAAGTCCGAAGCGCGGGCCCAGCGGCTCGAAGAGGTGAACCGCGAGGTTTCGCGGCGTTTGGTCACGGCCATGGAAACGATCCGTGCCGTGCTGGATCGGTAGGGCGAAGCGATGGCACAGGTTACGGTCACCATTGACGGCAAGTCCTATCGCATGGCCTGCGATGAGGGGCAGGAAGATCATCTCGTCAATCTCGCGCAGCGTTTCGACCGCTACATCACGCATCTGAAAGACGCGTTCGGTGAGATCGGCGACCACCGTCTTGCGGTCATGGCCGGCATCATGGTCATGGACGAGCTGGTGGAACTGCAGAAGAAGACGCGCGGCATGGAGGGCGAGATCAACACGCTCCGCAAGACGCGCGACGAGGCGGTCAGCCAGGCTGACCGGAACGATTCCGCTGTCACCGGCATGCTGGGCGATCTTGCCACACGCATGGAAACTCTCGCCGACAAGCTTGCCGGCAAGCCGTAAAACGACGCATAAGCCTGTTTTCCCCGATTTGGGCAATGGCAAGTCAGGCACATGAAGAAACCAAGCAAGAACGATACCCGCGTCCAGCTCGCCGTCATCGGCGCCCCGCAGGGCCTGCGCGGCGAAGTGCGGGTGAAGACATTCACCGGCGATCCCCTGGCCATTGGCGATTACGGCCCGCTCTCCACCGGGGATGGCCGCACCCTGACCGTTCTGAATGTGCGCCCGGCCAAGAATGTGGTGGTGGCCCGCTTCGCCGAGGTGGATGACCGCACCGCCGCCGAGGCGTTGAACGGCACGGCTCTCTTTGTCGAGCGGGCCGCACTGCCCGCCGATCTTGAGGAAGACGAGTTTTATCATGCCGACCTGATCGGCCTTTCCGTCATCGACGGCGAGGGCGAGCGCGTTGGCAGGGTTCAGGCGCTGCATGATTTCGGCGGCGGCGACATCATGGAAGTCGCGCTGGCCGTGGGCGGAATGGCAATGGTTCCCTTCACGCAGGCTGCCGTGCCTCAGGTGCGCGTCTCCGAGGGACTCGTTGAGATTGACCGCGTCGCTGCCGGCCTTGTCGATGATGAGGATGCCGACGATCTGGACGATGCCGATGGTCTTGACGATGCGGGCGGGCCAGACAATCCAGACATGCCGGGCGATGGGGATGCGCCGTGAGTTTTCGCGCAACGATCCTCACTCTCTATCCCGAAATGTTTCCCGGTTCGCTTGACCTCTCGCTTGCCGGAAAGGCGCGCGAGGCCGGTCGCTGGTCTCTGGAAACGGTCCAGATCCGCGATTACGCCACGAGCAAGCACCGCAATGTCGATGACACGCCGGCTGGCGGCGGCGCAGGCATGGTCATGCGCGCCGACGTCTTGGCGCGCGCCATCGATGACGCCGCGCCGGCCGATGATCCGCGTCCCCGCCTTTTGATGAGCCCGCGTGGCCGCCCGCTCGACCAGCAGCGCGTGCGTGAGCTGGCGGCCGGTCCGGGCGCGGTCATTCTGTGCGGCCGTTTCGAGGGCGTTGACCAGCGTCTGATCGAGGCGCGCGGTCTCGAAGAGGTTTCCATCGGCGATTACGTGCTCTCCGGCGGCGAGCCGGCAGCGCTGGTTCTGCTCGATGCAGTGATCCGGCTTCTGCCCGGCGTCATGGGCAATGATGCGTCCGGCGAAGAAGAGAGCTTCGAGGGTGGTCTTCTGGAGCACCCGCAATACACGCGCCCGCAGCTCTTCGAGGATCGTCCGATCCCGGAGATCCTGTTGTCGGGCAATCATGCGAAAATCGCCGCCTGGCGGCGCGAAGAGGCCGAAAGGCTGACGCGCGAGCGCCGTCCCGATCTCTGGGCGGCTTATAAGGACGGCGGAAAGTGAAACGCCTTCTGCGGCTCGAGGGCGCATCTCTGGCGGTTCTCGCCCTTATTCTCTATCAGCTTTCCGGCGGCAACTGGTGGCTGTTCGCCATGCTTCTGTTTGCGCCGGATCTCGCCATGCTGGGCTATCTCGCAGGCCCGCGCGTCGGCGCATGGTGCTACAATCTCGTCCATGCCTGGCCTGCTCCGGTTTTCGTCTATCTCGTCGGACTGGTGCTGGACGCGCCGCTCGCCACGCATCTGGCGCTCATTCTCGCCGCCCATATCGGCGCAGACCGCGCGCTTGGCTACGGGCTGAAACATGAGAGCGGGTTTCGTGATACGCATCTGGGGCGGATCGGTTCGGACTGAGATTTCGGGCGCGGCAGCCGTCGTTCCATATTGATTCTCCCCGCAATGTCGTGTATGCGCACCCAACGTAACGGCTCCGGCCGGTTTGGATCTAACCAAAGAACACGTGAATTCGCTCCTGTTCCTCCTTTGGGAGGGCACTCTTCAGGCGGTGCACAACTGCCATTGGGATGAGCGCTCTGACGGTTCGAGAAGAACAAGAGGACAGTGAGATGGACATTATCCGTCAGCTTGAGGCCGAGCAGGCCGAGAAAATCGAAGCTCAGCGCAAGATTCCCGAATTCCAGCCCGGCGACACGGTTCGCGTTCTGGTTCGCATCACCGAAGGCACCCGCACCCGCGTGCAGGCCTATGAAGGTGTCTGCATTGCCCGCTCCGGCGCCGGCATCCACGAGAACTTCACCGTTCGCAAGATTTCCTACGGCGAAGGCGTCGAGCGCGTGTTCCCGATCTACTCCCCGCTCGTCGAGGGCGTAGAGGTGGTCCGCCGCGGTAAGGTTCGCCGCGCGAAGCTCTACTACCTGCGCGACCGTCGCGGTAAGTCCGCACGCATCACCGAGAACACCAGCGTCCGCGCCCGTCGTCTCAACGACTCCGTGCGTCAGGCTGCTGCCGAAGAAAAGGCGCGCATCGAAGCTGAGAAGCGCGCTGCCGCCGAGGCTCTGGCCGCCGAGAAGGCAGCTGAAGAAGCCGCCAAGGCGCAGGAAGCTGCTGCTGCAGAGAACAACGCCGAGTAGTCTCTCCGGCATTGGGTTTTTAAGAAAGGCGCACTTCGGTGCGCCTTTTTTGTTTTGATTGGTTTCCTTTACGGCGCTTGCCGCCATTCTGGCTCTTTTACTGGGAAACACTCTGCTTTAAGGAAAAGACCATCACCCGGCCGAGCATCGGTCCGCCACAGGGAGATTGGTCCATGACGTTGCGTACGTCCCTTCAGGCTGCGTCCTTCGCGGCTGCCGCTTTCATGTTTTCCGGTTTTGCCGTCGCTGCCGATACGCTGCCCGACCTTGAGGGTCGTGAAGTCGTGGTGGTCACGGAAAATGCCTACCCGCCGCTTCAGTTCATCGACCCCAAGTCGGGCGAGCAGATCGGCTGGGAATACGATGCGATGAACGAGATCGCCAAGCGTCTCAACTTCTCGCTCACCTACCAGAACACGAGCTGGGACGCGATGATCCAGTCGGTCGCCGACGGTCAGTACGACATCGGCATGACCGGCATCACCATTCGTGACGACCGCAAGGAAAAGGTGGATTTCTCCGCCCCCTATCTGCGCTCCGAAATGTTCATGCTGGTGCGCAGCGACGAAGACAATTTCTCCGACGCTGAAAGCTTCGCGGCCTATGAAGACGGTCTGGTGGGCGCGCAGCCCGGCACCTCGCCCTTCTACACTGCCGTCTACGAAGTGCTCGACGGCAACGAAGCCAATCCGCGCATCAAGCTTTTCGAGACCTTCGGCGCGTCCGTTCAGGCGCTTCGCTCCGGCGATGTCGACATGGTGCTGACCGACAGCACCGGCGGCCAGGGCTATGTCGATGCTTCCGATGGCGCTCTTCAGCTCTTCAACGAGGCCCTCGGCTCCGAGGATTTCGGCTTTATCTTCGCCAAGGGTTCCGATCTGGTCGAACCCGTCAACGCAGCGATCGCTGCCATGAAGGCCGACGGCACGCTCGACGCCCTCAACAAGAAATGGTTCCTTGAATACAAGATGGGTGAATAGGACGTGGTTGCCCCGCGTCCTGCCGGCCTGACCGGCCGCCCGTCGAGGAAACTCTAGAGCCCATGGCGGTGTCCGGTTCCAGACCCGCCGCCAAACGCGATTTCCCCTGGTGGCTTGTTGCCGCCGGGGTCATCGCCGTCGGCGTCGCAATCCTCATTGCCACCAGCGAACTCTACGCGCAGGTCTTCTCCATCGTTTCCAAGGGCATCGGCATCACCGTTTTCGTCACGGTGGTGGGCTTTGCGCTGGCCACGGCCGTCGGTCTTGGCATGGCGCTGATGAGCCTGTCCGGATCTCTGGTGCTGCGCCAGATCGCCCGTTTCTACGTGGAGATCATTCGCGGCGTCCCCGTTCTGGTGCTCCTGTTCTGGATCGCCTTTGCCGGTGTTCCGATCATCGTGACCGGCTGGAATGCGGTCACCGCGCCCTTGCAGGAGGCGGGCGTTCTCGGCGAGTTACGGGTGCGCGACATTTCGCTTCTGTGGCGTGCCATCATCGCGCTCACCATCGGTTATTCGGCCTTCATCGCCGAGGTTTTCCGCGCCGGCATCCAGTCGGTTGACGAAGGCCAGATCGAAGCCGCCAAGGCGCTCGGTCTGTCGCGCTTCCAGCGCTTCCGCCTCATTGTCCTTCCGCAGGCGATCCGCACCATCCTGCCGCCGCTCGGCAATGATTTCGTGGCGATGGTCAAGGACTCCTCGCTGGTCTCCGTGCTCGGCGTCGCCGACATTACCCAGATGGGCAAGATCTATGCGTCGGGTTCGTTTCGCTTCTTCGAAACCTACTCGATTGTCGCCTATATCTATCTCATCCTGACCATCGGCCTGTCGCTGGCCCTGCGCGGGCTGGAACAGCGCCTGCGCAAGAACCAGGCAAAGCGTTAGGGTCACGACCCTGGAGACCACCGCAACCGGGGCCGGCTGTCGCGCCCATGCCCCGGTAGCGCAATTCCTGCCGTCATGCGCGCATTGCGGCAGGCATTTGCTTTCTGCCGAAGACGCCCGGCACGGATAGATTGCCGAGCCCGGGAAAGGCTGGTATTAGCCCTCTCATGGAAGCACTTTTTGGAAATCCGGCCTACAAGGGCTTTGTTCTGCAGGACGTCAAGCGCCTGCCGGGCCGCTTCTTTGCGCGGGTTTCCGGCTCGCTTCTGAGCCGACTGCCTTAGGCGGACACGCCAACCGGCTCGGCCTTCCCGTCCGCAACGCGTCGCGGGAACGCAACGAGACAAGAGATTAGCCGGCCAGCCTTCCATTTCGCTCCGCTAGGGATGAACAAAATGACCAAAGCACGCACGCTCTACGACAAGATTTTCGACGACCACCTGGTTGATCAGCAGGACGACGGCACCTGCCTGCTCTACATCGACCGCCACCTCGTGCACGAGGTGACGAGCCCGCAGGCCTTCGAGGGCCTCCGCATGGCCAGCCGCGATGTGCGCCATCCGGAAAAGACGCTCGCCGTCGTCGACCACAACGTGCCCACCTCGCCCGACCGCAAGTTCGGCATCAAGAACGAGGAAAGCCGCATCCAGGTTGATGCGCTGGCAAAGAACGCCGCCGATTTCGGCATCGAATATTACGACGCCAATGACGAGCGTCAGGGCATCGTCCACATCGTCGGGCCGGAGCAGGGCTTCACTCTGCCGGGCATGACCATCGTTTGCGGCGACAGCCACACCTCCACCCATGGCGCGTTCGGCGCTCTGGCGCACGGCATCGGCACCTCCGAGGTCGAGCACGTTCTGGCCACGCAGACGCTCATCCAGCGTCGCGCCAAGAACATGCTGATCCAGGTCGATGGCGCGCTGCCTGCCGGCGTCACCGCCAAGGACATCATCCTTGCCATCATCGGCGAGATCGGCACCGCCGGCGGCACCGGCCACGTCATGGAATATGCCGGTGAGGCAATCCGCGCGCTTTCCATGGAAGGCCGCATGACCGTCTGCAACATGTCGATCGAAGGCGGCGCACGCGCCGGCCTCATCGCGCCGGACGAGACCACCTACGCCTACATCAAGGACCGCCCGCGCGCGCCGAAGGGCGATGCATGGGAGAAGGCGCTTGCCTACTGGGATTCGCTGCGCACCGATGAGGGCGCGGAGTATGACCGCATCGTTCGTCTCGATGCCGCCAACCTGCCGCCCATCGTCACCTGGGGTTCCTCGCCCGAGGATGTCATCTCCGTCACCGGCGTCGTGCCGAACCCGGACGACATCGCCGAGGAGACCAAGCGTATCTCCAAGAAGCGCGCGCTTGAGTATATGGGTCTGACGCCGGGCACGAAGATCACCGACATCGCCGTCGACCGCGTCTTCATCGGCTCCTGCACCAATGGCCGCATCGAGGATCTGCGCGAAGCCGCGAAGGTCGCCGAGGGCCAGAAGGTCAAGGACAGCGTCAACGCCATGATCGTGCCGGGCTCCGGCCTCGTGAAGGCGCAGGCCGAGGCCGAAGGTCTCGACAAGATCTTCAAGGCTGCCGGCTTTGACTGGCGTGAGCCGGGCTGCTCCATGTGCCTTGCCATGAACGACGACCGCCTGAAGCCGGGCGAGCGCTGCGCTTCCACCTCGAACCGCAACTTCGAGGGCCGTCAGGGCTTCAAGGGCCGCACGCATCTCGTGTCGCCGTCCATGGCCGCCGCTGCCGCCATCGCCGGTCACTTCGTCGACATCCGCGAGTGGCCGAAGGGCTGATCCGCGCACCGCATCGCGCACCAATAAAAAAGGCCGGTCCCAGCGACCGGCCTTTTCTTTTGCTGTCTTGAAACGATGAACCGCTCTAGAGCGTTTCCGCTTTTCGCTGAGTCTTGAAAACGCTCTAATTCATTGTTTTCGTGCAATTCCGGACGGAAAACCGGTTCCCACTTTTCCTGGAATTGCTCTAGTGCGTCGACTGCGCCGCGCGAACCTTGGCCACGTCCTCCGCCGAGATGGCGGCTGCGTCATTGCCCCAGGAGGAGCGCAGGAAGTTGACGAGTTCGGCAACCTCCGCGTCGTCCAGACGCTCTGCATAGCCCTGCATCACGAGCTTCATCGGCCGCTTCTCGGTCGAGGGAACCTCTGCGCCATTCAGAATGACGGAGATCAGCGGGCCAACCTCGGCGCTCACCACCATCGGGTTGTTCTCGAGCTCCGGGAAGATCTCCGGCGCGCCTTTGCCGGTCACGAAGTGACAGCCCGAGCAATTGTCGAGATAGAGGCGCGGTCCGAGCGGCATGTCCGGGCTGGCTTCCGTCAGCATGGCTGCGGTTTCTTCACCTGCCGCATCCGCTTCTGGCTGCGGCATCGCCTTCATCACGCCGGCCACCTCGGTGGTCTCCGCATCCTTGCCCTTAAGGAAGGCGGCGATGGCGAGATTGTCCGCGTCGGTCAGATGCTGGAGCGAATGCTCCACCACCAGCGCCATTTCGCCATTGGCGGCAGAATGCGCGTTGCGGCCGGTGGCCAGATAGTTTGCCGTCTCTTCAACGCTCCAGCCCGCAATGGTCGAATTGGGACCATAAAGCGCCGGCGCTTCCCAGCCGTCGATCACGCCGCCGGCGAGGAACGTCTTCTGGCTCGCCGTCACACCGTCCTGCATCATCAGCTCGTTGCGCGGGCTGTGGCAGGCGGCGCAATGGCCCGCACCCTCCACCAGATACTGCCCGCGATCCTGCATCTCCGATGCGCCCAGCGGCTTGAACCCGGCCTCATGCGAGAGCGCCATCCAGTTCCAGGCGCGCAGGCCCCAGCGCTGGTTGAACGGGAAGGCGAGTTGCGTCGCCTGCACCCGGTTCTCCACCGGCTCCACACCGTTCATGAGATAGTCGTACAGCGCGCGGATGTCCGCCTCGCTCATGAAGCGGAAGTTCTCATACGGCATGGCCGGATAGAGATGCGTGCCGTCCGGCATCAGGCCGTCGACCATGGCCGCGCGGAAATCGTCAAGCGACCAGCCGCCGATACCGGTCTTCGGATCGGGCGTGATGTTGGTGGACCAGATCGTGCCCATGGGGCTTTCGATGGGGCGGCCGCCGGCCAGCGGTTCGCCGCCTTCCGCCGTGTGGCAGGCCACGCAGTCGCCCGCATACATCACATACTGGCCCTGGCCCTCTTCCGGCTGCCAGTCGGCCGCCAGGTTCTGGGTGGGGGCGGAGCGTTTCACCGGAACGAACACGAATGCCAGAAGGGCGATGACGCCCACCACAACGAGCCCGGCGAGGATTCTGAGAAAGGTTTTCATCTGTATGCTCCTCAGACCAGCGGACGCGGATTGGGCAGATACTGGGTGCGGATCGCCTGAACCGTCCAGTAAGCCAGGCCGCCGAGCAGGCCCGTCGGGTTGTACTGCGTGTTCTGCACGAAATTGCCTGCGCCCATGACGAAGACATTGTGCTTGTCCCAGGCCTGGCAGTAGCGGTTGACGACACCTTCCTGCGGGGTTTCCGACATGATGTGGCCGCCGGTGTTGTGCGTCGTCTGGTAGGGGCGCACGTCATAATGCGCGCCCGGTCCCTTGAAGCCGACCTGCATGATGTCCGGGTTCATGGATTTGGCGAGCGGCTCCATCTTGCTCTTCATGAACTGGTTCATGCGCAGATCATTGTCGTGCCAGTCGAAGGTCATGCGCATCAGCGGACGGCCATGACGGTCCGTATAGTTCGGATCGAGGTCGAGATAGTTGTTCGCATAGGCAAGGTTCGAGCCGTGCGAGCCGATCGACATGGCGTGGCCGTACCAGCGCCCGATGCCCTCTTTCCAGCCTGCGCCCCATGCGGGCGTGCCCTTGGGCAGCGGCATGTTGCGGATAGGCTGGCCGTTGAACGTGCCCGAGCGCCAGTAAGCGCCGCCAATGAAGCCTTCTTCGCCGAAATCGATCTGGTTGATCGCGAAATCGTCGATGCAGGTGCCGTTGGCGCCATGCCCGACGAACGGGTTGAAATTGTCGTCCTCGAAGAACATCGAGATGCCGCCATTCATCTGGTAGGCATAGTTCTTGCCGGTAACGCCCTTGCCCGTGGCCGGGTCATAGGGTTCGCCGATGCCGGAGACGAGCATCAGGTGCACATTGTTCAGCTGATAGCTCGACAGGATCACCAGATCCGCCGGCTGGAACACCTCTTCCTGCGCTTCCTCATCGAAATAGGTCACGCCCGTCGCCGTCTTGCCGTCTTCGGCCATTTCCACCCGCAGCACTTCGCAATGGGTGCGGTAGGAGAAGTTCGGCTTGCGCTTCAGCGCATCGAGGATCGTCGTCTGCGGCGAAGATTTCGAATACTGGTAACAGCCATAGCGCTCGCAGAAGCCGCAGAAATTGCACGGCCCCATCTGCATGCCATAGGGGTTCACATAGGCGGTGGAGGCGATGCCCGCCGGCGCAGGGAAGGGATGGTAGCCCGACGCGATACAGGCATCGTGGAACTTCTGGCTGTCCCATGTGCGCGGCAGCGGCGGCATCGGGAAGTCCTCGGAGCGCCAGCCCTCGAACGGGTTGCCGCCTTCGCGGATCTCGCCGTTGAGATTGCCCGCATAGCCGGAAATGCCCGCCACTTTCTCGAACTGCGTGAAATACGGCTCGAGTTCGTCATAGCTCACCGGGTAATCGCCGATGGTCATGTCTTCGGCAATGATATCCTCGCCCCAGTTTTCGATGACGTAGGATTTCAGCTTCAGCTCTTCCGGCATCGGACGCCAGTTGAGGCCGTTCCAGTGGGTGCCTGCGCCGCCAACGCCATTGCCCGGCAGGAAGGAGCCGAGCTTGCGGTAGGGGCGGGCGGTCTCGTCTTCATTGCGACGCACCGTCACCGTCTGCTGGCTCAGCTTCTGCATCATTTTCAGACGCACGCCGTATTTCAGCTCATCAATCTGGTTGGGATACTTGAAGTTCGGCACGGTCGACTGGTCCGGGCCGCGCTCCAGCGCGACGATCTCAAGGCCGTCCTGCGCCAGCTCGATGCCGGCGATGGCGCCGGTCCAGCCCAGGCCGACGATGACGACGTCTTTCTTCTTTTCCTGACGCGCCATGATCAAGCCCTCTCGCCGCTGATGGAAACCGGTCCGAGCGGATATCTGATGTTGTGGCGCTCGGGCCATTCGCGGAATGCGGCGCGTGCGCCGGGAAAGCCGATATAGACCCACGACTGCATGCCGTGATTGCCGCCATACATCGGGTCGGCGAAATAGCCTTCCTTCGTGTTGGCAAGCAGAATGGAGAAGAAGTCGCGCACCTCCGGCTGCAGTTCCACATCGCCGTTCTGCAGCGCAGTCAGCGCCTCGTCCTGCTGGCTGGCTTCAAGCCCGGCGAAGACGTCGCCATGGGTTTTTGAGCACCAGGCGTCGAAGGCTGGAATGGCCTGACGGTAGACTTCGGCAGGCGTCAGCGGCGTCTGCCAGCCCAGTTGAGGCGAAGCGGACGCATCGTGCGGGCCTTCCATGTACCAGTCTTCGGCGCTGCCATAGTCGCCTGCGAGCTGGCGGTCGATGAACACGGGAACGCGCGCCTCGATCGCGCCGGGACCGTCGCCTTCGGACGGGATGAGCCGCGCGGTCGCGGCCATCACGAACGCCCATTCGGCGTCGTTCAGAAATTCACGCTTGTAGTCTTCGAGGGAAACCGGGGCTTCGGCCTTCTCGGCGCTTGCACTGGTCGCGAGCGCGGAAAGGGCCACGCCAGCTGCAGAGCCTTTGAGAAAGCTTCTGCGGCTGGGCAGACCGGGAATGTCAGTCATGGGAAGGTGTCCTGCCAGCGGGTTGAACATCAATCTGCCTGGGAAAGGCAGCATGTTCCTCTCCTAGGACGAGCCCGCTCGACAAACAACTTCAATTTATTGCTCCAGAAAACATAACGCGACGTAATGTTTTTTCATTCAGTGAATTGTATCGATTTAAACTTCGTTTTTTAAATCCTTGGTTGTGGGAGTAATTTTATTCTTCAGAGGATTGTTTTGTTTTTTATTTCGATAATTTTATTTCGCAGGAGGGGATTCGAATCGCTGACGATTTTTTATTTCCCAGAACTTCTGTGATTTTCATCTCCCCCGTCAGCGGAAAGAAGCGCCCGCCGGCCTGTGTGCGCATATAGCTGCGCACCGTTGTTTCCTTCAGGTCCAGCGGGCCGCTTGTGCAGCCGCCATTGATCGAGACGCTGATCGAGCCCTTGCCTTCCGTTGCATCTTCGGCCCGCGCCGCGCGGGCTCTGGCCTGTGCAGCCCTGAAGCGCTGCCGGTCTTCTGCCGCGATGGCGGCGGAGAGGACATGCTCATTGGGCTTCAACGCCTGACCGAAGCCCGCAGGCTCCTTGTCTTCGATCACCGTCAGCACGAAGCGTTCATCGAAAGCCCTGTTCTTGTCCTCGCTCGCGAGCGCCATGCGCAGCATCACGTCTCCCTGCCTCAGATGAAGCGTCCTGTCCGTTTTGACCGCCACGGCGATGCCTGCCGGGTCGGCGCTGAGCGGATCAAACTTTGACAGTTCGTAAAGCGTGCGGGGATTGCCCGAAACACAGGCGGAAAGCGCGGCAGCGCAGAAGACGCCGGCAAGGCTTGTCACGGTGCGTTTGCGAAAAAACATCGGTATGGCCCTTTTCATGAGAAACGAATCGAGATAATTAATTATCGTAATACATTAATTAATTCAATCAAACGGAGATTGGTATGCAAGACGTGACGCGCCTGCGGCGGCTCAGCCGGCTGATGCAGGGCATTGTTCTGGTGTGCGGGGCTTTGATCGCCCTTGCGGTGGCCTTGTTCTTCTTCGCGTCGCTGAACGACGCAGTGTTCTTTGAGGAACAGGTGCGGGAGAAGCTCGACCTGTCAGGCCCGCTTGTGTTCACCTCGTCTGCGGTTGCCATCACCGCAGCGCTGATTGCCATCCAGCTTGGTCTTCTGTTTGCCGCGCTCTATAGCGTCTGGCGCATGTTCGGTGCGTTTTCTGCCGAAGAGCCGCTTTCGGGCGAATCCGCGCACTGGATGGGGCGCGCCAGCACGGCCTTTGTCGCCTTGGCCGCCGGCGGCATTCTCCTGCGCATGCTGATGATCCTGGCGCTCACCATGGGCAATCCGCCGGGAGAAAAGATGCTGACGCTCGGTTTCGGCAGTTCGGAGCTGCTGACGCTTCTCATTGCCTGCATCATGTACATGACGGGCCGGCTCATGGCTGTTGCGGCCGATGTCCGCGCCGAACAGCGCGACTTCGTGTGATCGCCATGCCGATAGTCGTCAATCTGGATGTCATGCTGGCGCGCCGCAAGATGCGCTCCAAGGAACTCGCCGAGATGATCGGCATTACGGAGCAGAATGTGTCCCTGCTCAAGTCCGGCAAGGTGCGCGGTGTGCGCTTCGAGACGCTGGAAAAAATCTGTCAGGCGCTCGACTGTCAGCCTGGCGACCTGCTCGAATTTCAGCCTGCACCCGAGGAAGGCTGAGAAGACAGGCTTTAGACAGCGCAGCGGGCGTGAACTCCGGGTTCACGCCCGTTTCTGTTGAAGGGGGCTCTGTCCAGGCGCCGCCTTCAACGCCCCCTTCTCCCCGCGAGCGGGGAGAAGGTGAGGATGAGGGGCGAGCGCCAGGTTCTGTGAACCAGCAATACGGCGAGGTTCTCATGCGCCGCGCCAGCCCCTCATCCCCCCTTGCCGGCCCCTGCCGGGACCTTCTTCCCGCCGGCGGGGAGAAGGAAGCCCTCATATTGCTCTAGTTCCGCGCCAGTTTCAGCGGGCCGGTGACGAGGCGATAATCCTTCATCTGCTCGGGCGTCAGATAGTAGAGGGCGCGCGGTGGCGTATCGAGCGCGTGCAGCCAGAGCGCCGGGTCAACGCCCATCTCGTCCAGATGGCGGGAGATCCGGGCCGTGATGATCTGGGCACCGGCCATCGCCTGCGCCGGGTTGTTCATTTCTTCCGCTGCATAGAACTGGTGCACGCCAATGGCGGCCCTGTCTCCGGCCTGCCGCTCCACGCCGCCGGCCAGAATGAGCGGGCATGACGAGGCGCAGATCGCGCCATCGGCAACACTGGTCGCCAGATTGCGTTCCCGCACCAGGCGGGAAATCGCCATCGCGTCCTCAAGCGAACCGCCGGGCGAATTGAGCGCCACATGCGTCACATATTCGCCGCGCGCCTCCAGCTCGCTCTCAAAGCGCGCCGCCGCCCCCTGGTCGATTGCGCCATTGGCGGCCAGCACGCCGCCCGCCTTCAGCGTGAAGCTGATCGGGTCACGCAGCGCATCGCGATCCGTCCGCACGAACCGGCGCGGATCGGCCGACTGTTCGCGCGCGCCATGCGTTTCCACCGCCGGCGGCAGAACCGTCACGCTGCGCTTCATCGGGTCGGCGCTCTCTGCCGGCCAGAGCCCGCCATTGCGGTCCACCATCTCGCGCAGATCCATGCCCAGCACGGCAGCCGAGCCAATCAAAACGCCCACAAAGGCCCAGCGCATCAGCTTGCCGTCATCGAAGCGGCTGAAATAGCGCATCAGAAGGCCGCGCTGCGGTTTCTCGTCGAGGGAAGCCAGATGGTCGCTCATGGTTCCTGCCGTTTGCGGTCGGTGAGTGTGGAAAGCGGGGTGATGTTGCGCGCCGGCTGCGGCTCGGCCTCGGGCGGAACAGGCTGCGCTTCTGTCGGTTCGGGCGGTGTTTGCGTCTCCGCAGCAGCCTTGCGGGCCACGATCGCGTCATGCAGCTCGAGCGAGCGCATCATGTCCGCCGCCGTGATCCGGTCTGCCGGGGTCAGCTCGGCCTCGCCCCGGCGGATCGAGGCGAACACCACTGCAAGCACGCCCACCAGAACAGCCGGCAAAAGGTCGATGGAGATCGCGCCTGCCCAGCTCGGCAGGAAGCTGCCTGCGTAGCGCAGCACGGCTTCAGCCGAGGAAAGCGGCACATAGCGGCGCTCCGCCACTTTCGGCTGTGCGAGAATTTCCTCCGCCGCATCCGACAACGCCTTGGACTGGGCGGCGACCGAGCTGCGCACCGTCGCCATCACCGCATCCTGACGGTCTGCCAGATCGCCCGAGCGGCCATCCGCAACCGGCGCGATGAAGCCGGCGGAAAGATCCGCAGCCGCGCGCGCCACGGAGGGCGCGATGGAGGTCTGCTCCAGCGCGGCGATCACGCCCGCCAGCGCCACGGCTTCCTCCGCGAAACGGTCGGAGCGCGGCTGGATGGGGCCGGGGGCCGAAACCAGCGTGCGCATTTCCGCAAGCCGTTCCTGCCCGCGCTGAAACTGCTCGCTCACCGTCTCGCGTGAATTCTGGATCGTGCTTTCCAGCTCGCGCATTTGCGCAGACATCTGGGTCAAAAGCTGCACCACGCTGCCCGAGCCCGACGTGCCGGTCAGCGCGCCGGAATTGCGCTCCTCTTCGGCAAGCCGCGAGAAGCGTTCCGCCGCGCGCTGAATGTCGGGCAGCAGGGATAACGCGCCCAGCGCATTGGAATGAGCCTGATCGAGATCGCCCGTATAGTCTTCCAGCGTTTCCGCCAGATGCTGCTCCACCGCAGCCGAGCCGGCCAGCGCGGCCGCGTTCAGCCAGGAGGACATGGCCACGATCATCAGGCAGCCCACGCCCATCACGCCGAACAGCGCCATGCGCGAGCCCGCGTCGCGCATTTCCGGCAGAAAGCGGATGAGATAGGTCCAGAACCCGTAAATGCCGACCGAAACCGCCGCCGAATAGATGACGGCGGCGAGAAACACGAGCGTCGCGGTGCCGTCCAGCAGGCTGCGCACGCCGAGATAGGTGTAGACACCGCTTGCCAGCGCCAGCGTCGCCAGCACGAAGCGGGTCATGGTCTGCATCTGGTCGATATGGCCGCGCAGCGCGCGGGCGGTTTCGGCCTCTCGGCTCATGGGGCCTCCCGTGCTCGCCTGTTCCGGTTTTAATGGTTCAGCGGCAGGGCGCGACCAGAACCGGCAACACGCCGTCTGGCAGGCCATACATGTAGCTGCGGCCCTTGATCAGCACGCCCTCGGTGCACGGGTTTGCCCGGCGCAGATAGAGCTTGCCGCCGTCGCGCTCCAGATAGGCTGTCTCGCGCGGTGTTTCGAGGTCGAGCGCCTGATAGTCGCCGGCCATATAGCCCTTGCCGACCATGATGCGCTTGAAACCCGCGCGGCTCTCGATCACCAGATTGCCATAGGCGTCCGCATAGACGCGGCCCTGGCCTGCGCCATCAAAACTGCCGGCCAGCGCCGGCGCAGTCGTCGCTGCGGCCGCAAGGGCCGCGGCCACGAATAAAGATCGTAAAGGCATGCGCCATCGCTCCTTAAATCCTCGTGGCCCCCTCGATCTTCATACATTAAGCTTTTCTTAACCTTTGTCACGTCGAGCATGCAGCGCGAACATGCCGATTGACAGACGTGGTTAATTTCGGGGAAGGGTGCTCCATGGGCGAGAATCATCAGATCGACATCAATCCGCTGCGTCTCAAGGATGCGCATGTTCTGGCGCCGCTTCTGGCGGCTTACACGCAGTCGCTGAAGCGCGGTGCGCCGCGCCGCCCCGACGAATATTACGCCGAGACGCTTTTGCAGGACCGCGCGGTCGAAGTCGTTGGCGCAAGCCTTGATGGCGCGCTGGTCGGCTTTGCGCTGTTCTACGACCTGCCGGACCCGGTGTCGGGCATGCGGCACGGCCTCGTCGATCATCTGTTCGTGCACCACGATCACCGCCGCAAGGGCATCGGCAAGGCGCTGGTCGATGTGATCGCCGACCAGGCCGAAGAGCGTGGCTGGGCCCGTCTGGCGCTCAATGCGCCGCGTCAGCCGGATGAAGGGCGCAAGCTCTACGAGGCGCTGGCCGCCCCCGCCGACTGGACCACGCATGTCATTCGTTTCGACCAGGGTGCGGATCGGTCCCCCGGCTCGGACGCGCAATAGAGGCATTATGAAATCTACAGGAACGACCTTCATGCGGCTGCGCCAGCGCGGCCTTTCAGGGCTTGTGGCCATTTGCTGTGCGGGCATTCTCGCCGGCTGTGTCGCCGCAACGCCTGAAAAGCCGGATGCCGCGAAGCCGGCCTTCACCGGTCCCGTCACGCTCACCTGCGATGACGGCATGCAGATGAGCATCACCCCGAAGGGCTCGAGCATTTCCGTCGTCAGCCCGCGCGGGCTGGAGCTGGAGCTGCCGGCGTCGCCGCCCGGCCAGCACGTTCGTTTTGGTGAGTCGCTTTATGCCGTCGTGATTGAGGGCGGCGAGGCGCTCTGGATGGTCAGCGGCAAGGTGCCGATCACCTGCCGTCGCTGATTTGGAGGTCGCCGCGCGAAAAATCCTCTTCAATCGTTTGAAGCCGCGCAATGCCGCTCGCCACGCGTTACACCTGCGATATATTCGTTGAAGGGAACGCTGTTGCGGCTTTGACGCACTGCAAAAACCGCATTAGAAAGCCACAGCCGCAGGGCGCGAGTTCGGGATACGATATCGCTCTCGCAACAGCCACCCCGCCGCGCCGGTATCGAATTGGGGAAGCCATGAGCAAATCCACAACTGTCAAAGCCAGGCCGCTTTCACCGCACCTGCAAATCTATCGCCCGATTCCGACGATGGTCATGTCGATCGTGCACCGCATCACCGGCGGCGCGCTTTATTTCGGCATGGTGCTCTTCGTCATCTGGCTGGCCGCCGCCGCCGGTTCGAAGGAAACCTTCGACCTGGTCAACGGCATTTACGGCTCCTGGTTCGGCCGCATCGTCCTGTTCGGCTTCACCTGGGCCATGATCCATCACCTGATCGGCGGTCTGCGCCATCTCGTGTGGGACACGGGCCGCGGCCTCGAAAAGGCCACCGCGACGAAAATGGCCAAGGCCACCATCGCCGCTTCCATCGTGCTCACCATTCTCGTGTGGGTCATCGGCTACGCCGTTCGTGGAGGATTTTGATCATGAGCGACATGCGCACACCGCTTAACCGCGTTCGCGGCCTCGGCTCCGCCAAGGAAGGCACGGATCACTTCTGGCGTCAGCGCCTCACCTCCGTGGCCAACGTCCCGCTCGTCATCTTCTTCATCGGCTTCGTCATCGCCATCAATGGCGCATCCTATGAAGAGGTCCGCGCGACCATCGCCAACCCAGTCATCACCGTGCTTCTGGCGTTCGCGCTCCTGTCGGTGCTCTACCACATGAAGCTCGGCATGCAGGTCATCATCGAGGATTACATCCACGCAGAGGGCTGCAAGGTCGCCCTGATGATCGGCAACATCTTCTTCACCCTCATTCTGGGCGTCGTCTCCCTCTTCGCCCTTCTCAAGATCGCCTTCGGAGGCTGAACCCGGTTATGGCAAAGGCAACAGATAAAAAGGCGGCAGACGCCTACACCTATGTCGACCACAAGTTCGACGTTGTCGTCGTCGGCGCTGGCGGCGCAGGTCTGCGCGCCACGCTCGGCATGGCCGAGCAGGGGCTGAAGACGGCCTGTATCACCAAGGTCTTCCCGACCCGCTCGCACACGGTCGCCGCCCAGGGCGGCATCGCCGCGTCGCTCAAGAACATGGGCCCCGACCACTGGCAGTGGCACCTCTATGACACGGTGAAGGGTTCCGACTGGCTCGGCGATGTCGACGCCATGGAATATCTCGCCCGTGAGGCGCCCGCCGCCGTTTACGAGCTCGAGCATTACGGCGTGCCCTTCTCGCGCACCGAGGAAGGCAAGATCTACCAGCGGCCGTTCGGCGGCCACATGCAGAACTTCGGCGACGGCCCGCCCGTGCAGCGCACCTGTGCTGCGGCAGACCGCACCGGCCACGCCATCCTGCACACGCTCTACGGCCAGTCCGTCAAGAATCACGCAGAGTTCTTCATCGAGTATTTCGCGCTCGATCTCATCATGACCGACGGTGTCTGCACCGGCGTCGTGGCGTGGAACCTTGAAGACGGCACGATCCATCGCTTCTCCGCCAAGATGGTGGTTCTGGCGACGGGCGGTTATGGCCGCGCCTTCTTCTCCTGCACCTCCGCCCACACCTGCACGGGCGACGGCAACGGCATGGTCGCCCGCGCCGGCCTGCCGCTGCAGGACATGGAGTTCGTGCAGTTCCACCCGACCGGCATTTACGGCGCTGGCTGCCTCATCACCGAGGGTGTGCGCGGCGAGGGCGGCTATCTGGTCAACTCCGAGGGCGAGCGCTTCATGGAGCGTTATGCGCCGTCGGCGAAAGACCTTGCCTCCCGCGACGTGGTTTCGCGCTGCATGACCATCGAGATCCGTGAAGGCCGCGGCGTCGGCAAGAACAAGGATCACATCTACCTGCATCTCGATCACCTGGACCCGGCGGTCATTCACGAGCGCCTGCCCGGCATCGCCGAATCGGCCCGCATCTTCGCTGGCGTCGATGTGACCCGCGAGCCGATCCCGGTCCTGCCGACCGTCCACTACAATATGGGCGGCATCCCGACCAACTACTGGGGTGAGGTGCTGAACCCGACGAAGGACGATCCGGATGCGATCGCGCCGGGCCTGATGGCCGTCGGCGAGGCCGCCTGCGCCTCCGTGCACGGTGCAAACCGTCTCGGCTCCAACTCGCTGATCGATCTGGTCGTGTTCGGCCGCGCCGCCGCCATCCGCGCCGGTGAGGTTGTCGACCGCGATGCGCCGGTTCCGGCGCTCAACGAGGCCGCCTGCGACAGGATCATGGAGCGCTTCGACCGCCTGCGTAACGCCAACGGCTCCCAGCCGACGGCAGAGCTGCGCGAGAAGATGCAGCGCGCCATGCAGGAAGACGCCGCCGTGTTCCGCACCCAGGAATCGCTGGAGCAGGGCTGCGAGCGCATCACTGCAGTCTGGAAAGAGCTTCCCGACATCAAGGTCACCGACCGCTCGATGATCTGGAACTCCGATCTCATGGAAGCGCTGGAGCTGGAAAACCTGATGGCCAACGCCATCACCACCGTCTTCGGCGCCGAGGCGCGCAAGGAAAGCCGTGGCGCACACGCCCGCGAGGACTACAAGGATGGTCCGATGGGCGGTCGCAACGACGAGGACTGGCGCAAGCACACCCTGTCCTGGGTCGATGAGAGCGGCAAGGTGACGCTGGACTATCGTCCCGTCCACACCGACCCGATGCTGAAGCCGGAAGACGGCGGCATCGATCCCAAGAAAATCGCGCCCAAGGCGCGGGTTTACTGAGCCGAGGAAGTCATGGTCGAAATCACCCTTCCCAAGAATTCCCGTGTCCAGGAGGGCAAGGTCTGGCCGAAGCCCGAGGGCGCGACCAACCTGCGCGAGTATAAGATCTACCGCTGGTCGCCGGACGATGAAGCCAATCCCCGCGTCGACACCTATTATGTCGACATGGACGATTGCGGGCCGATGGTCCTCGACGGGCTGATCTACATCAAGAACAAGATCGATCCGACGCTGACCTTCCGCCGTTCCTGCCGCGAGGGCATTTGTGGCTCCTGCGCCATGAACATTGACGGCACCAACACGCTGGCCTGCACCAAGGGCATGGATGAGGTTGCTCAGGACGCGGTCAAGATCTACCCGCTGCCGCACATGCCGGTGGTCAAGGATCTGGTGCCGGATCTCAGCGTGCCCTACGCGCAGCTCTCCTCCATCGAGCCGTGGCTGCAGACGGTCACGCCCGAGCCCGCGACCGAGTGGAAGCAGAGCCATGAGGACCGTACCAAGCTCGACGGGCTTTACGAGTGCATCCTGTGCTTCTGCTGCCAGACCTCGTGCCCGAGCTACTGGTGGAATGGCGAGCGCTATCTCGGCCCTGCCGTGCTGCTTCAGGCCTATCGCTGGCTGATCGATTCGCGCGACGAGAAGACGGGCGAGCGCCTCGACAATCTGGAAGATCCCTTCCGGCTCTATCGTTGCCACACGATCATGAACTGTACGCAGGCCTGCCCGAAGGGCCTGAACCCGGCCAAGGCCATCGCCAACATCAAGAAGATGATGGTGGAGCGCCGCGTCTAGCGCAATTCCAGGAAAAGCGGGAACCGGTTTTCCGTCCGGAATTGCGAAGACAAACAGAGAGAGCGGAGCGGCGTTTCCATGAAACGGTGTTCCGCGTCCAACCGGGGTGCCTTTGCCCGTATGGGTGAAAGGCTTTCAGATCAGATTGACGGGCTGGCTTTTGCCGGCCCGTTTTCGTTTCCGCTTCTCGGAATCCCGGCCCCCTGTCAGGCCGCGCTCGGCCAGCGTGGGTGCAGGTCGTCGATCACATAGGCATGACGGTGCTTCCCGCCTGTCCTGTGTTCGCGCAGATGCGGGTGATCCGGCGCAAGTTCCGGATGCTCATGCGGAATGTCCGCTGCCTCCTCTGCCGGCCAGAATTTTACGGCAAGCACGATGGCGACTGCCGCGATCGCGGCCATCACCAGGAAGGTGGCTTCAAGGCCGATGCGCGCGCCAAGCTGCCCCGCCAGCGGATATGAGACAAGCCAGCAGGCATGCGACAGCGCGAACTGTGCGGCAAAGATCGCCGGACGGTCTTCCGGCTGCGCCGAGCGTCGTAACAGCCGGCCTGAGGGCGTTTGCGCGGCGCTGTAGCCGATGCCGATCACCAGCCAGAGCGGCAGCAGGGCCGCATAGCTGTTCACCGCCGCTCCAAGTGCGGTGCCGACGGTCAGGATAACCGCCCCCGCGATCATCACGGGCCGGTCTGCAACCCGGTCCAGCAATTGCGGCAGCACCAGCGCGGCCACCATTGAGCCGCTGCCAAAGGCTGCGAAAGCCCAGGCGACTTCCACCTCGCTCAGGCCGAACCGCGCCTGCACGATAACCACCGTGTTCACGATCACCATCGCGCCCGCCGACGCTACGGCAAGACTGATCGCCAGCAGGCCGCGCAGTCTGGGTGTGGCGAGATAGATCCGCATCCCCCGTGTCGTGCGTTCGGCAAAGCTGCGGCGCGTTTTGGCCGTGGCTGCGGGCAGTGTGATGCTGAGAATCAAAACCGCCGAAACCAGAAAGCCGGCCACCGTCCCTGCAAACAGATAATGGAAGCTGATCACGGTCAGGAGTGCGGCTGCGAGCATCGGCGAGATCAGGTTTTCCAGATCATAGGCCAGCCGCGAAAGCGAAAGGGCGCGGGTGTATTCCTCCTCGTCCGGCAGAATGTCGGGAATGACCGCCTGAAAGGTCGGCGTGAAACTTGCCGAGGCCACCTGCAACAGGAAGATCAGAACATAGATCTGCCAGACCTCGGTGATGAAGGGCAGCGAGAGCGCCACCGCCGCGCGAAACACATCCAGCGACACGAGCAGCGCGCGCCGGGGCAGATTGTCCGACAGCGCCTGCGCCACCGGCGCAACGCCCACATAGGCAATCATCTTGATGGCCAGCGCCGTTCCCAGCACCGCGCCCGCATCCGCTCCGGCCAGTTCATAGGCAAGCAGTCCCAGTGCCACGGTCATCAGCCCGGTTCCCAGAAGGGCGATCACCTGCGCGGTGAAAAGCCGGCTATATGTCTGGTTTCTGAGAATGCCGAGCATCGTCTTCCTGCCTGCGCGTTCGTCGGGTCGCGATACTGCCTCCCGGCAGCCTGTGTGTCCATGGCGGCATGCCGTTGCGGGAAG
Source organism: Nitratireductor aquimarinus (assembly GCF_017255295.1). Classification (GTDB taxonomy): domain Bacteria; phylum Pseudomonadota; class Alphaproteobacteria; order Rhizobiales; family Rhizobiaceae; genus Nitratireductor; species Nitratireductor aquimarinus. Next base: position 135,396 of record NZ_JAFKDE010000005.1, on the reverse strand, counting down.
GTGGCCCGCCACCGCGTCACCTCACGCAAGCGTGTAGCGGCTTGATTTGAATTCGTCGCCCGGCGCGGTAGCTCTGTGCGGGAACACAGGAGAGACTTTCATGTTGCGACGTTCCCTTTTGGCTGCTGCCTTTTCCTTCACCGCCATGGTGGCGGTGTCGCAGCCGGCATCGGCTGAAAAGCAGACGGCCATTTTCGCCGGCGGCTGCTTCTGGTGTGTCGAGGCGGATTTCGACAAGGTGCCGGGCGTGCTCGACACGGTGTCCGGCTATGCCGGCGGCAGGACCGAGAACCCCACCTACCGCAATTACGCTTCGGGCGGGCACCGTGAAGTGGTGAAGATCGATTTTGACGATGCGAAGGTCAGCTATGACCGGTTGCTGGAAATTTTCTTCCGCTCGGTCGATCCCACCGATGCCGGCGGCCAGTTCTGTGACCGGGGCGAAAGCTATTCCACCGCTGTCTATGCGCTGAACGACAAACAGAAGGCCGCTGCCGAAAAGGCAAAGGAAGAGGCCAATGCGGCGCTTGGCGGCGCGGTCGTCACGCCGGTTCTTGGCGCGGCCACTTTCTGGCCGGCGGAAGACTATCACCAGAACTACTATCAGAGCGACGAGCGCATTCTCTCCCGCTTCGGACTGGTGAAGAAGAAGGATGCCTATAAGGGGTATCGCAAGGGCTGTGGCCGCGATGCGCGCGTTGAGCAGGTCTGGGGCGACGCCGCCTTCACCGGCATAAAGTAATTCTCATCCGGCAGGGCGGGCGGGTTGTTCCCCGCCCGTCGTCCAAGCTTGGATCAGAGCCTTATCCCGCAGCGTCGTTCCGCGCGGCGTCGATGCGTTCAAAGGCAATCTCCGCCGCAACGTCATTGGTTGGCCGCTTCTGCGCTTCCGCGCGCTCGAAGATGTCGGTCAGCGTTTCGGGGATCTTCGCCACTTTCGCCATGGTCGCCTCGCGGTCATAGCCGCCGGGTGCGAGTTCCGCCGCCACATTGATCAGCCCGCCGGCATTGATCACATAGTCGGGCGCATAGAGTACGCCGCGCTCCATAAGAAGCCGGGCGTCTTCATGGTTCACGAGCGGGTTGTTGGCCGCGCCCGCAACGATCTTCGCCCCAAGCAGGGGGATCGTTTCTGCCGAAAGCACGCCGCCCAGCGCGCAAGGGGCGAACACATCCGCCTCCACCTGCAGGATCGCATTGAGCGCGACAGGCTCTGCGCCGAACGCCTCTTTCGCCTGTTCCATGCGGGCTGTGTCGATGTCGGTCACAGAAAGCCGCGCGCCTTCCGCATGCAGTTTCTCGCACAGCGTCCAGCCGACCGAGCCCAGTCCCTGAACGGCCACATGCACGCCCTCAAGTGTGTCGACGCCGCGATGCTTCAGCGCCGCTTTCACGCCCAGGAAAACGCCATGCGCCGTCACGGGCGAGGGGTTGCCGCTGCCGCCCACCGTGGTGCCCGTCACATTGGGGGTGCGGGCGCGCAGGAAGTCCGCATCGGCGACCGTGAAGCCCACATCCTCGCCGGTGAAGAACTGGCCTTCCAGTGCGGCCAGCATCTCGGCATAGGCTTCCAGAAGAGCCGGCGTCTTGTCGGTCTTGGAATTGGCAATGATCAGCGCCTTGCCGCCGCCGAACGCCATGCCCGCCACGGCTGATTTGAAGGTCATGCCGCGCGAGAGGCGTAAAACGTCCGTGAGGGCGGCCTCGAAGGTTTCGTGCGGCCACACGCGCGTGCCGCCCAGCCCGGGGCCAAGCACCGTGTTGTGGATCGCCACGATGGCGTTCAGGCCGCGTTCCTCATCGCGGCCGTGCCAGACGCCCTCGTGATTGTCGAACGCGTCCAGCTTCGCGGCCTTAGCCGTGATGTCGGTGATTGTGAGTGTCGATTTCTGCGCCGCGGTTTTCAGGGTCCGCGGTGTGTGGGTCTGCAGCATGCCATTCCTCCCGAACGACTTGTTCCGTAAGGAAAGTCTAGCTGCATCACCCGGTTTTTGGTTGCGAAGTGTGTCCATCGAACGACCTTCCGTTGCGTCGGCCGACGGTTTTCATCGCGAAAGTGTCGTCAGCCGTATTTGGCGTCCAGCGTGATCTCGATGGCGCCAAGCGCCTTGGAGACGGGGCAGGAGGCCTTTGCCTTCTTGGCGATCTCGATGAATTTCGCTTCATCGAGGCCGGGCACGCTGCCCACCAGTGTCAGCGCGCTTTTGGTGATCTCGAAGCCGCCGCCCTCGGCCGGCTGCAGCGAGACATCGGCGCGCACGTCCAGCTTGACGGCCGGCGTGTCGTTGCCGGCCAGCATGTGCGAGAGCTGCATGGCGAAACAGCCTGCATGCGCGCCCGCGATGAGTTCTTCCGGATTGGTGCCGGTCTTGCCGCTTTCGTCCTCGAAGCGGGCCTTGAAGCCGAGGGGGAGGCCCGAAAGCGCACCGCTTTGCGTGTCGAGGCTGCCTGAGCCCTCAACCAGCGATCCCTTCCAGGTGACGTTCGCATGCCGTTTCATAGCCATGGTCTTCTCCTCGTTGAAATAGTGCGTTGAGACGGAAAGGCCAGATCGCCCTAGATTGCCTCTCCGCGCAGCAGTCTCGGCGTGCCGGGGGCGATGCCCGAGGCCTGCTGGATGAAGTAACGCTTCATGGAGGGCATTCGTTCAACCAGCCCGAGGCCGAAATCGCGCAGCGCCCGCACCGGGGCGATGTCGTTGGAGAACAGCCGGTTCAGAACGTCGGTCGTCACGCCCATCTGCACCGTGTCGAAGCGCCGCCAGCGCTCGTAGCGCTGCAGCACGTCGAGCGCGCCGATATCCTCGCCCAGCCGCTCGGCCTCGACGATCACCTCGGCCAGCGCCGCCGCGTCCTTGAAGCCCAGATTGAGCCCCTGTCCGGCGATGGGGTGGATGCCATGCGCCGCATCGCCCGCCAGCGCAAAGCGCGGCTTCACGAAGTCGCGCGCCAGCGTCAGTCCCAGCGGCCATGCCCGGCGCGGACCCTCGACGCGGATCTCGCCGAGCTTCAGGCCGAAGCGCAGCTCCAGCTCCTGCTCGAACACCAGGTCGTCCTCATTGACCAGCCGCTCCGCATCCTCGGTGCGTTCGGTCCACACGATGCACGAGCGGTTGCCTTTCAGCGGCAGGGTGGCGAAGGGGCCGGCCGGCAGGAAATGCTCTTCCGCGCGGCCGTGATGCGGGCGCTCATGCGCCACCACGCACACAATGCCCGACTGGCCATAGCCCCAGTGCACGGTCTTGATGCCCGCCATGTCGCGCAGCCGCGAGCGCACGCCATCGGCGGCGATCAGCAGGCGTGCCCGGCAGGTGGAGCCGTCGGCAAGGCTGGCCTCCACATGGCCGCCCATATCGGTGAAACCTTCCACCGCCACGCCCTCGATGATCTCGATGCCGCATTCGGCGGCGCGGGCGCGCAGCGCCCCGTTGGTGTGCCGGTTCATCACCATATGCGCGAAGGGCTCGCCCGCTTCGGCTTCGCCGCCAAAGGTCAGGAGCACGGGGCGCACCGGGTCGGCGGTGCGCGAATCGGTAATTTCCATCTCCGTGATGGGCTGCGCTTCCGGCTCGATCTCGTCCCAGCAGTCGAGACGCTTCAGCATCCGGCAGGCCGCTGCGGCGATGGCCGATGCGCGTCCGTCGCGCTGCCACACGCCTTCGGGCGCGGCATCCACCAGCGCCACTTTCAGGTTCGGCTGCGCGCGGCAGATCGAGACGGCGGTCGCCAGGCCCACATAGCCCGCCCCGGCAATCAGGATGTCCAGCTCCCGCGTGGAAGTCTGTTTCGTGCTCTTGGCCATGCCGTTACCTCGTTCGTCACCGGTTCTGTGCCCGTATTCGCCGGGCGTGTCACTGCTTGGCTTGACTTGACCCCCGCCTTCGTCTTGGAAACCGTCAGCCATCGTTTCAAGCTGCCGGAGGGGATCCGTTAATGTCGTCGGCCATGCAAGACCTACTCGCCATACTCGATCTTGAGACATTGGAACACAATCTGTTTCGTGGTCGCAGCCCTCAATCGGCCTGGCAACGTGTTTTTGGCGGTCAGGTCATCGGTCAGGCCCTTGTCGCGGCGCAGCGCACCGTCAATGCCGCCCGCCATGTCCATTCGCTCCACTGCTATTTCATGCGGCCGGGCGATCCCGCCGTGCCGATCATCTACGAGGTCGACCGCATCCGCGATGGCGGCAGCTTCACCACGCGCCGCGTCGTCGCCATCCAGCATGGCCATGCGATCTTCTCGCTTTCGGCCTCCTTCCAGAAGGAAGAGCCCGGCCTCGATCACCAGATCCCCATGCCGCAGGATGTCACCCCGCCGGAAAACCTGCGCACCCAGCGCGAATTCCTGCAGGAGTTCGGCGACAGCGTGCCGGAAAACATCCGCCGCTACTGGGCGCGCGAGCGTCCCATCGAGGTACGCCCCGTCATCGTCGAGCACTACACCAGCCGCGACAAGCTGCCGCCGCGCCAGGATGTCTGGATCCGCACCACCGGTCCTGTGCCGGATGATCGCGCGCTTCAGGCCGCCGTGCTTGCCTATCTCTCCGACATGACCCTGCTCGATACCTCCACCTTCGCCCATGGGCGAAACGGTTTCGATCCCGATATCCAGATGGCAAGTCTCGACCATGCCATGTGGTTCCATCGCCCGCACAGGCTCGACGACTGGCTGCTCTACACGCAGGACAGCCCGTCCGCGCAGGGCGCGCGCGGCTTCTCGCGCGGCAGCCTGTATGCGCTCGATGGCACGCTGGTCGCTTCCGTGGCCCAGGAAGGTCTGGTGCGCCTGCGCACAAAATAGGCAAATCGTATATTCTGCCTAATTTCTGTTCATTTATGATTTGCCGGCGTTGAGCTTTCTCAGCGCCGGTTTTCTTTTTTCATAACTTTTTCAATGCCTTGAGTGACGCGCAGTCAAACTGGCACGGCATTTGTTTCTCCTTTGCTGACGCGGCCCGCATGGCGGTTCGCGCGATGCAGGCAACCCGCGGGAACCCCGCAACAGCAAAGGTGAACTGCCATGAAAATCGTGATGGCAATCGTCAAGCCCTTCAAGCTGGAGGCGGTGCGCGAAGCGCTCACCGGCCTCGGCATTCAGGGCCTCACCGTGACAGAGGTGAAGGGCTACGGACGACAGAAAGGACACACGGAGATCTATCGCGGCGCAGAATACGCCGTGACGTTCCTGCCCAAGATCAAGGTCGAGGTGGCCGTCGATTCCGACCTGGTCGACCGGGCGGTCGAGGCCATCGCCGAGGCCGCGCGCACGGGCCAGATCGGCGACGGCAAGATTTTCGTCCACGCGCTCGATCGCGCGGTGCGCATCCGCACCGGCGAAACCGGTATCGAAGCGCTTTAGGCGGCATATTCCGATGGAGAATCAGATGATGTATCGAACACTGAAAAGCGCCGCACGTCCGCTGGCGCCGGGCGGGCTCGCACTGGCGGCCATGTTGGCAGCCATGCCCCTGCCGGCGCTGGCGCAGGAAACAGCGCCCGAATTCGCCTCGTCTGCCGAGACGGCCTTCATTTTCAACACGCTGCTGTTCCTGATGGGCGGCTTTCTGGTCATGTGGATGGCGGCCGGCTTCGCCATGCTCGAGGCCGGCATGGTGCGCACCAAGAACGTGTCCATGCAGCTCCTCAAGAACATCGCGCTCTATTCCATCGCCGGCCTCATGTACTGGGTGGTGGGTTACAGCCTGATGTATGTGGATGTGTCGGGTTATATCGGCTCCTTCGCGCCCTACAGCTGGCCGGCCGCTGGCACGGCCAATGAGGGTGATTATTCGGTCGCCTCCGACTGGTTCTTCCAGATGGTTTTCGTCGCCACGGCGGCATCCATCGTGTCGGGCACGCTGGCCGAGCGAATCAAGCTGTGGCCGTTCCTGATCTTCGTCGTCGTTCTCACCGGCTTCATCTATCCCATCGCCGGGTCTTGGAAGTGGGGCGGCGGCTGGCTCGACGCCATGGGCTTTCAGGATTTCGCCGGTTCCACGCTGGTCCACTCGGTTGGCGGCTGGGCAGCCCTTGCCGGCGCACTTCTTCTGGGTGCGCGCAATGGCAAATATGCCTCTGATGGCCGTGTCTCGCCGATCCCGGGGTCCAACATGGCGCTCGCCACGCTTGGCACCTTCATTCTCTGGCTCGGCTGGTTCGGCTTCAACGGCGCATCGCAGCTCGCCATGGGCACCAATGCCGATGCTTCCGATATCAGCCGCATCTTCGCCAACACCAACCTCGCGGCGGCTGCCGGCGTGGTGGCGGCGCTGCTTCTCACGCAGGTGCTCTACAAGAAGGTCGACATCACCTTCGTGCTGAACGGCGCGCTGGCCGGCCTCGTGTCCATCACCGCCGAGCCGCTCACGCCCAGCCCGTTCATGGCGATCGTCATCGGCGCTGTCGGCGGCATCATCGTGGTGCTCACCGTGCCGCTGCTCGACAAGCTGCGCATCGATGATGTGGTCGGCGCCATCCCGGTCCACCTTCTTGCAGGCATCTGGGGCACGCTCGCCGTCCCGCTGACCAACAGTGACGCCAGCTTCAGCGTGCAGATTGTCGGCATCGTCGCCTATGGCGCGTTCACCTTCGTCGTCTCCTATGTGGTCTGGATGGTGCTCAAGCAGACCATGGGCCTGCGCGTCAGCGCCGAGGACGAAATGAACGGTCTCGACGTTGCCGAAGTCGGGGTGGAAGCCTATCCCGAGTTCATGCCCATGCATGGCAGATGAGCATCGGACCGAAAAAGCATCGGACCGAAAAGTGGGAACCGGTTTTCGGGCAAATCCGATGCTCCCACAATGATTTAAGTCATCGCATGCCTTGCCTGACAATCGGCCTTCGGGCCGGTTGCCTTCCTGATGGGCCCGGTTCCCCGGGCCCTTTTTTGTCGGGCGGCGAGAAATCATCGCCCACCCCTCCATGGTTAATGCCGCCTTAACCATCGGGCCGCTAGGGTCGGCCTTGAGTCATTACGGCGCGGTTCGCGTCGGAAACCAAGCGCGAGCGGAGAATTGTGCGCATGAGTTCCGGGTCTTCGGCATTCCTGGCCATGAGTGAAAACAGCTACGGTCTGCAGGCATTTTTGCGTCGTCAGGCGGCGCGAATCGGTGGTTTGGCGCTTCTGGCGTTTGTGGCCTTCGCGGTGGCCGCGCTGGCCACGTGGAATGTCGCAGACCCCAGTTTCAGCCACGCCACGGCAAATCCGGTCACCAACGCCATGGGTTATCCCGGCGCGGTGTTCTCCGATCTCGCCATGCAGTTCTACGGCCTGGCCGCGCTGGTCGGTCTGGTTCCGGCCGTCTGCTGGGGCGCGCTGCTCCTGCTTGGCCGTGAAATCGACCGCGGCCTGAAGCGCGCCGGCGCATGGTTCCTGGGCGCGGTTCTGGCTGCCGGCATTGTCGGCGCTTTCGCGCCGCCCGCCACCTGGCCGCTGCCCACCGGGCTTGGCGGCGTTCTCGGCGATGCGATCCTGTCCCTTCCGGCCAAGTTCACCGGTGCTTATCCGCGCGGCATTTTCGGCTTTGTCATCGCCGCCGTTCTGGCGCTGCCTTCTGGCTGGTTGCTTGCCTTTGGCGCCGGCATTCTCTCGCGTCCCGACGCCGAAACCTTCGACGACGAGATGGAAGACGAAGCGCCCTTCGACACGCTTGATGAAGATGAAGAAAGCGGCGGTTCGGTCATTCTTGGCTACATGGCCCATTGGTGGCTGTCGTTCTGCGCCTTCTTCCGCCGCAACCTTGTGCGCGGCGAGCGGAGCGAGCGGCGTCGCACGCGTGCCGTCGAGCCGATCGAGGACGATGTTCCCTTCGATGATTTCAATGACGATTTCGGCGACGATTTCGGAGATGAAGCGCGCGTCGAGCCGGACTTCAATGATGCGCCCGTGGCCGCTCCCCGCGTCCATGTGGAGCCAGAATTCGATGAGCCCGCTCCGCGCCGTGTCGTGGAGCAGCCCGCCGCGCCGAGACGCGTTGTCTCTCAGGCGGCTCCTGCTGCCGCGCCGGCTGCGCCGCAGCGCGTGGAAAACCCGGCTCCCCGGCCTGCCGAGGGCGCGCGGGTGCGCCGCGAGGCCCAGCCTTCCTTCCTCGATAGCGGCACGTTCGAGCTGCCGGAGCTGCACCTTCTGGCCGAGCCCAAGACGTCGACCAAGGATCCGTCGCTTTCCCGCGACGCGCTTGAGCAGAATGCCCGTCTTCTCGAAGGCGTTCTGGAAGATTTCGGCGTCAAGGGCGAGATCATTCACGTGCGGCCCGGCCCGGTCGTCACGCTCTACGAGCTGGAGCCGGCCCCCGGCATCAAGTCGTCGCGCGTCATTGGCCTGGCAGACGACATCGCCCGCTCCATGAGCGCCATAGCGGCCCGCGTGGCCGTTGTTCCCGGCCGCAACGCCATCGGCATCGAGCTGCCCAATTCGACGCGCGAAACCGTGTTCCTGCGCGAGCTTCTGGCCAGCCGCGATTTCGAATCGAGCAAGGCCAAGCTGGCGCTCACGCTGGGCAAGACCATCAATGGCGAATCGGTCATCGCCGATCTCGCCAAGATGCCCCACCTCCTCGTTGCCGGCACCACCGGTTCGGGTAAGTCGGTGGCCATCAACACCATGATCCTGTCGCTGCTCTACCGCATGACGCCCGAGCAGTGCCGCCTGATCATGATCGATCCGAAAATGCTCGAACTGTCGATCTATGACGGCATTCCGCATCTTCTCACCCCGGTCGTGACCGATCCGAAAAAGGCCGTGGTCGCGCTGAAGTGGACCGTGCGGGAGATGGAAGACCGCTACCGCAAGATGTCCAAGGTCGGTGTGCGCAACATCGACGGCTTCAACCAGCGCGTCGTCGCCGCTAAGAAGAAGGGCGAGACGATCAAACGCACGGTGCAGACCGGCTTCGACCGCGAGACCGGCGAGGCGATCTACGAGAGCGAGGAACTGGATCTCGAGCCGATGCCGTTCATCGTCGTCATCATCGACGAGATGGCCGACCTGATGATGGTCGCCGGCAAGGACATCGAGGGCGCGGTGCAGCGTCTGGCGCAGATGGCGCGCGCCGCCGGCATCCACGTGATCATGGCCACGCAGCGTCCGTCGGTCGACGTCATCACCGGCACGATCAAGGCCAACTTCCCGACCCGTATCTCCTTCCAGGTGACGTCGAAGATCGACAGCCGCACCATTCTGGGCGAGCAGGGCGCCGAGCAGCTTCTGGGCATGGGCGACATGCTCTATATGGCCGGTGGCGGCCGTATACAGCGTGTCCACGGTCCCTTCGTGTCCGATGGCGAGGTGGAGAGCATCGTCGCGCATCTCAAGACGCAGGGCATTCCCGATTATCTCGACGCCGTGACCGAGGATGAAGACGAGGATGATGGCGGTTCCGGCGGCTCAGGCTCCGGTGGCGGCGGCAATCTCGGCAATTCCGAAGACCCTTACGATCAGGCCGTGGCCGTGGTGCTGCGCGATGGCAAGGCGTCCACCAGCTACATCCAGCGTCGTCTGGGCATTGGCTACAACCGCGCCGCCTCGATCATCGAGCGCATGGAGGAAGAGGGCGTCGTCGGCCCGGCAAATCACGCCGGCAAGCGCGAAATCCTCGTGCCCACCGAGCAGGACGAGGTCTGACACCGGCCCGCAACGCTGGAACCCGGGGCCCGTCAGGTCGTTATCGGGCAGCCAAAATTCGGCCCTACTGGTTGGTTACCGGTGGGGCAAATGTGGAGATCGAACACGATGATTTTTCGGGCAACCGACTTTCTGGCGCGACGCGCAGCCATTGCAGCACTGGCTCTGGCGGCATCTCTTGTCGCGCCGATGGTGGCGCAGGCCGCCCAGAGCGCCGATCAGATTGCGGCGCATTTTTCCAGCGTCCGCACCATGATGGGCGAGTTCGTGCAGTTCGGGCCGCGTGGCGAGCAGACCGGCGGCAAGTTCTACATCGAGCGTCCGGGCAAGATCCGCTTCGACTATGAAGCCCCCTCCGGCTTCCGCGTTACCTCCGACGGCAGCTCGGTGGTGATCATGAACAAGAAGCTCAACACGGCGGATCTCTATCCGCTGTCCAAGACGCCGTTGAAGCTGCTGCTCGACGAGCGCATCGACCTGTCCGGCGACAAGGTTCAGACCGTTCGCGAGGACGATGACCTGACGACGATCAAGATGGCCGACAAGTCGGTCTTCGGAAACTCGACCATCACCATGATGTTCGATTCCGCCTCCTACGATTTGCGCCAGTGGACCATCACCGACGCGCAGGGCAAGGACACGACGGTCATGATCTTCAACGTCCAGCAGGGCGTGACCTTCGATCCGAGCGTGTTCGAGATCGACTATCGCCGCGTCGACAAGATGAGCCGCAACAAGCGCTGACCGGGCGTTTCTGCGCGTTTTATGAGGGGCCGGGCTGTGGACAGCCCGGCCTTTTCCTTTTCGGCAGAATGCCGCGCTTGTCTTCGCGGCGGCTTCCGGGCAATTTTACGCTTCTCGCAAGCGATCAATCCCGGACCCGTTTCATGCCCTTCTCCATCGCCACCTGGAACATCAACTCCGTGCGGCTGCGCATGCCGCTCGTCGAGCAGTTTCTGGAGCGCTACAGTCCGGATGTCCTGTGCCTGCAGGAAACCAAATGCGCTGACGACCAGTTCCCCGCCGCCGCTTTCCGCAAGGCCGGCTATGAGCATATCGCGATCCATGGCCAGAAGGGCTATCACGGCGTCGCCACCGTTGCCCGCCGGCCGTTGAAACTGGTCGAGAAGCGCGAATTCTGCGGCATGGGCGACACCCGCCACATCTCCGTTTCCGTCGAGGCCGCGCCCGGTCGTTCCGTGCTCCTGCACAATTTCTACGTTCCCGCCGGCGGCGACGAACCCGACCCGGACATCAATCCGAAATTCCGCCACAAGCTCGACTTCCTCGCCGAAATGCATGCCCTGCGGGCGGAAGAGGACGGCAACTCCGGTTCGATCCTTGTCGGCGATCTGAACATCGCACCGCTGGAAACCGATGTCTGGTCGCACAAGCAGCTTCTGAAAGTGGTCAGCCACACCCCGGTCGAGACCGAAGGGCTGGAGCGGCTGCGCAGGGAAGGCGGCTGGGTGGACCTGATGCGCGAGAAGATCCCGCCGGAAGAGAAGATCTTCACCTGGTGGAGCTACCGCGCGAAGGACTGGGCGCTTTCCGACCGCGGCCGCAGGCTCGATCACATCTGGTCGTCGCCCAACCTCTCGCCGGCGCTCAGCCGGATCGAGGTGCTGCGCGAGGCGCGTGGCTGGGACCGTCCGTCGGACCATGTGCCGGTGATTGCCGGCTTCGATTTCGGCTGATTTCTTTTTTCGGAATTTTTCCGGCTTTTTCCTGAAACGGCGTAAAACGAGCCCGTTTCAGAGCAAATTCCGGAAAAAACTCCAAACCGTGCGAATCACCGGATAAGGCGCGACGCCGCCTCTTCCATGCGCGCGATCATCGCCTGCAGATTTTTCGAAATCCGCTGGTGCAGGCGCATGGCCGTTTCGGGAAATTCTTCGAGAATGCGGTGAAAGGTCGAGCGGCTGACGCGGATCAGCCGTGTTTCGCTTTCGGTCATCGCGCTGGTCATGCGCCGGCCTTCCGCGATCAGCGCGAATTCGCCCATGATCTGGCCCGGCCCAAGCGTTTCGATGATCTGCCGCCTGTCGTCATGTTCGGTGAAAAGGACGACTTTTCCCGAGGCGACAATGAAGGCGCAGTCGGCAAAAGCGCCTTCCCCATAGATATCCCGTCCGGCGGAAAGCGTCATGCTTTCGGCGCCGAAGGCCATGAGGCGCAACTGCTCCCGCGTGAACCCTTCGAAAAGACTCACACCGGACAGAATGCGAATGTCATCGTCCAGCGCCATTTACGTCGTCCCCGACCCGTTCCCGACGATCTGTAAACGCCTTACGCGCTGACTCACGGAACGAGCTTATAACCACCGCTTTCTGTCACAAGAATTTCAGCTTTGGAAGGATCACGCTCGATCTTTTGCCGAAGGCGATAAACATGTGTCTCAAGCGTGTGCGTCGTCACGCCCGAATTGTAGCCCCATACCTCTTCCAGGAGCACGTCGCGGGTCACCACTTTCTGCTCGGCGCGGTAGAGATATTTGATGATCGCGGCTTCCTTCTCCGTCAGGCGGATCTTGCCGCCGCGCTCGTCCAGGAGAAGTTTCTGCGATGGCTTGAACGTGTAGGGGCCAACCGCGAAGGTCGCGTCCTCGCTCTGCTCGTGCTGGCGAAGCTGTGCGCGGATGCGGGCCAGAAGCACCGCGAAGCGGAACGGCTTGGTCACATAGTCGTTGGCGCCGGCCTCGAGCCCGAGAATGGTGTCCGAATCGGTGTCCTGCGCCGTGAGCATGATGATCGGCGCCCGGTAACCGCCCTTGCGCAGAAGCTTGACGGCCTCGCGGCCATCCATGTCGGGCAGGCCGACATCCATGATGAGCAGATCGACAATTGCGCTGCGCGCAGCCTGTATGCCCTTCGTTGCCGTTTCTTCCTGAAGAATGTCGAACTCTTCATAGAGCGACAATTGCTCGACGAGAGTCGTCCTCAGGTCTTCATCATCATCAACGATTAGGATGGTGCGTGACGTCATAATTCGATCCACTATCCAGGAAAACGTTTGCTGGTTCAAATGGAATTGCAGTGTTGACCATTCCAGCTTTATGCGGAACGTGACAGTGCGAAAAGACCATGGCGAACATTTGTTCCACAGGGCAACATATTCGAAGACGCGGGTTTTTCCCAGAATGCAGTACAAAGCCGGCAAAAAGGTTGATCTGATCGAGGTGCGGCGCAGGCCGGGAAAACCGACCCAGGCGCTGTTGACGGTCGGGCCGCTCGTTTTTCCCTGCGCGCTCGGGCGCGGCGGCACGACCATGCTGAAACGCGAGGGCGACGGCGCAACGCCGCTCACCCGGATGCGCCTGCTCTACGGTTATTTTCGCGGCGACCGCGCCCGCTCCGGCCCGCCCGCATCCCGCCTTGCGATGACGCGAATCGATCCGCGCGATGGCTGGTGCGATGCTTCCGGCGACCGCAATTACAACCGCCCCGTCCGGCTGCCCTATCCGGCAAGCCATGAACGGATGGAGCGTGAAGACCGGCTCTATGATGTGTGCATGGTCTCCGACTGGAACATGCGCCCGGCAATGCGCAATCGCGGCAGCGCGATCTTTTTCCACATCGCCAGGCCCGGTTTTCCGCCGACCGAAGGCTGTATCGCGGTTTCGCCGCAGGCCATGGCCCGCATTCTGCCGCTGATCGGCCCGCGCACCCGAATCAGGGTTCACCGCTAGGGGCAGGACCCTGGGCCGGTTACCTCTCTGCGGGCTCCCGCGCCACGGCATGATATTCGGGGTTGGGATGCATATCGACGGCAGCGGCCATGCGGTTGGTCATGTTGAAGAAGCTGGCGACGGCGGCGATGTCCCAGATATCGCGCTCGGAAAAACCGTTCTCGCGAAGCGCCTGCCGGTCCTTTTCCTCGATCTTGTCAGGGGTTTCGGTCATCTTCACCGCGAAATCGAGCATCGCCTTCTGTCGCGGATCGAGCCGGGCCGCGCGGTAGTTCATGACCATCAGTTCGCCAAGCACGGGATCACCCGAAAGCTCGCGCACCGCCGCGCCATGGGCAGTCAGGCAGTAGAAGCAGTGGTTCACGCTGGAGACGGCAACGGCGATCATTTCACGTTCGAGCTTGGAAAGCCCCGAATCGCTCAGCATCAGGTCGTTGTACATCTGGGTAAACGCCCTGAGCTTGTTCTCATCGAAGGCGTAGGCAAGCAGAACGTTGGGAACGAGGCCCAGCTTTTCGCGGCACTTTGCGAAATAGGCTTCCGTCTCTTCGCTCAAGCCTTCAAGAGGCGGAAAATGCAATGCAGTGACCGGTTGCGTCATTTTGCGAACACCCTTTCGATAGGAATAGAGGTGTATGGAGCCTGCATGGTGGAATGACGGGTCGTCAAACCGCTTTTGTCTGAATACGATGGGCCAGTTTGGTAAACCAACAGGGATTTTTCGGCATGGTAGCCAAAGCAAAGACCTCCAAGACCGCCAAGAAGGGCGGAGCCAAGGGCAAGACTGGAGGCGTGGAGAGCGTGCATCAGATCATTCTGTCGCGCGCGCCAGCGGAGGACCTTCGCGCGTATGAGGACGCCGCACTGCTGCTGGCGGCCGAGGACGCAGCGTCGGCGATTTCGGCGCACAAGCCCGGCACCAGCGTGGTTCGCGTGGACAACAGCACCGGCGTGGAGCGTTGCGGCCGGGGCGTCACGACGGTGACGCTCGTGAACGACAACATGCCCTTCCTGTTCGACTCGGTGATGAGCGAACTCAGCGAATTCGGCGTCGAGGCGACGCTGGTGCTGCATCCGGTTCTGGTTGTTCGGCATGGCAAGAACGGCGTGGACGAGATCGTCGGCGACGTGGCGAACACCAAGGTCGGCCCCGACGATGACAAGGTGAGCCTTATCCATGTTCACCTGCCGAAACTGACCGACGAGCAGAGCGAGAGCCTGAAGGCGCAGCTCGACAAGACGCTGGCGCAGGTGCGTGCAGCCGTCGCCGACTGGAAGCCGATGCTGGCCCGGCTCGACCAGCAGATCACCGAGCTGCGCTACGCGCCGGTGCCGCTGGAAAAAGACGCCGTGGCCGAGGCCATTGCCTTCCTGGAATGGCTGCGCGACGACAATTTCACCTTCCTCGGCATGCGCGAATTCCTCTACACCGGCGGTGAGGAAAGCGGCACGCTGGAGCGCGCCGACAAGAAGGGCCTCGGCATCCTGTCCGATCCCGACGTTCTGGTTCTGCGTCGCGGCAATGAGACCGTTTCGACGACGCCGGAAATCCGCGCCTTCCTGCATGGTCCCGATCCGTTCATCGTGACCAAGGCAAACGCCAAGACGGTGGTGCACCGCCGCGCCTATCTCGACTATATCGGCATCAAGACATTCGACGATGAGGGCAAGCTGACCGGCGAGCTGCGCATCGTGGGCCTGTTCACCTCCACCGCCTACACGCGCTCGGTGATGAAGATCCCGTATCTGCGCTCCAAGGCGGAAGCCGTGATCGTCAAATCCGGCTTTGCGCCCACCGATCACTCGGGCAAGGCGCTCACCAATGTGCTGGAATCCTATCCGCGCGACGAGCTTTTCCAGATCGGCCTGCCTATCCTGCGCAAGCATGCCGAGGCGATCCTTGCGCTGGGCGAGCGCCCGCGCGTGCGCGCCCTCTACCGCGTCGACCAGTTCGACCGCTTCGTGTCGGTGATCGTTTTCGTGCCGCGCGACCGCTACGATTCGCAGGCGCGCGTGGAGATCGGCAATTACCTGAAGGACGTCTTCAAGGGTCGCGTCTCGGCCTATTATCCGGCCTTCCCGGAAGGCACGCTGGCGCGTGTTCACTTCATCATCGGGCGTTCGGGCGGCAAGACCCCGCGCATCGAGACGGAGACGCTGGAAGCCGAAATCCGCAAGATCGTGCGCACCTGGGACGACGCGCTGCAGGAGGCGGTGGAAGAAACCGGCGCCGACATCAAGCTCGCCAAGGTGGCGGCTGGCTTCCCCGACAGCTACCGCAACGGTTTCTCTGCGGAGACGGCGCTGATCGATGCCGAGCGCATCAGCCGGCTTTCCAGAAAGAACCCGATCGCCATCGATTTCCATCGTCATGAAGATCAGGACGAGGCGCAGGCCGCGCTGAAGATCTATCATTACGATACGCCGGTGCCGCTGACCGAGCGCGTGCCGCTGCTGGAGAACATGGGTTTCCGTGTGATCAGCGAGCGGACCTTCGAGGTCGGCGACGCTGACGACACCGACAGCGCCCAGATTTTCGTGCATGACATGGAGCTGGAGAACGCCTTTGACGGGGCCATCGACCTTTCGGACGAGGGCGCGCTGTTCGAGGAGATGTTCCTTTCGGTCTGGCGCAGCGAGCATGATGACGACCGCCTTAACGCGCTGGCGCAGACGGCGCGCCTGCGGGTGGACGAGATCGCCATTCTGCGCGCCTACAGCCGCTTCCTGGCGCAGGCCAACATTCCGCAGAGCCAGGGCTTCATCGCGGCGACGCTGAACCGCTATCCGCAGATCGCGCGCAGGCTGTTCGAGTTCTTCGTGGTGCGTTTCGACCCGGCGCGGGCCGAGAAGGCCAGTGCGAAGGACGAGGCCGAAGCGCTGTGCAAGGCCATCGAGACCGATCTGGATGCGGTGCCGAACCTGGATGATGATACGATCATCCGTCGCTTCCTGAACCTCATTGAATCCACGCTGCGCACGAACCATTATCGTCCGAAGGAGGACGAGGCGGTGCGGTCGCTGGCGCTGAAATTCGATTCCCGCGCCATCACCGGCCTGCCGCAGCCGCGCCCGTGGCGCGAAATCTTCGTCTACGGTCCGGAAGTGGAGGGCGTGCATCTGCGCTACGGCCCGGTGGCGCGTGGTGGCCTGCGCTGGTCCGACCGTGCGCAGGACTACCGCACCGAAGTGCTGGGACTGGTGAAGGCGCAGCAGGTGAAGAATGCCGTGATCGTGCCGGTGGGCGCGAAAGGCGGCTTCTACCCGCGTCGTCTGCCCGTTGGCGGCAACCGCCAGGAAGTCTTCGAGGCGGGCCGTGCAGCCTATATCAACTTCATCTCCAGCCTGCTGTCGCTGACCGACAATCTGGACGGCGACAGGGTTCTGCCGCCGGAAGGCGTGGTCCGCCATGACGGCAACGATCCGTATTTCGTGGTGGCCGCCGACAAGGGAACGGCAACGTTCTCCGACACGGCAAACGGCATCAGCCAGGCGCATGATTTCTGGCTCGACGATGCGTTCGCATCGGGCGGTTCGGCCGGCTACGACCACAAGAAGATGGGCATCACCGCGCGCGGTGCGTGGGAGGCCGTGAAGCGGCATTTCCGCGAGATGAACCGCGACATCCAGACGGAGCCCTTCACCGCCGTGGGCGTGGGCGACATGTCGGGCGACGTGTTCGGCAACGGCATGCTGCTTTCCACCTGCACGAAGGTGGTGGCGGCATTCGATCACCGCGACATCTTCATCGACCCCGATCCGGATACGGCGGTTTCCTATGCCGAGCGCAAGCGCCTCTTCGACATGGGGCGTTCAAGCTGGCAGGACTACGACAAGGACAAGCTCTCCAAGGGCGGTGTCATCGTCTCGCGTTCGCAGAAGTCGATCA
Organism: Nitratireductor aquimarinus; assembly: GCF_017255295.1. GTDB lineage: Bacteria > Pseudomonadota > Alphaproteobacteria > Rhizobiales > Rhizobiaceae > Nitratireductor > Nitratireductor aquimarinus. Next base: position 118,199 of record NZ_JAFKDE010000005.1, on the reverse strand, counting down.
CGCTGCCCAAGGCGGCGGCTGACGCGATCGGGCTCGACAAGGTGACGGCGTCTCCCACCGAGATCATGATGGCGATCCTGCGCGCTCCGGTGGACCTTCTGTGGTTCGGCGGCATCGGCACCTATGTGCGCGGCGCTGGCGAAAGCGATCAGGATGTGGGTGACCGCGCCAATGACGCGATCCGCGTGGCTGCGCGTGAAGTGGGCGCGAAGGTGGTCGGCGAAGGGGCTAATCTGGGCATGACCCAGCTTGCCCGCATCGAGTTTGGCATGAAGGGCGGCCGCTGCAACTCCGACGCCATCGACAACTCGGCCGGCGTGAACTCGTCGGACGTGGAGGTCAACATCAAGATCGCGCTGGCGGCGGCGATGCGTGGCGGCGGGCTCGAACGGCCTGCGCGCGACAAGCTTCTGGCCGAGATGACCGACGAGGTTGCCGGGCTTGTGCTGGCCAACAACTACCAGCAGACGCTGGCCATCTCGCAGGTGGTCAAGCGGGGCATGCCGGAAATGCCGCACCAGGCGCGCATGATGACGCTGCTCGAGCAGCGCGGGCTTCTCGACCGGGCGGTCGAGTTCCTGCCCGGGCCGCAGGAGCTGGCCGACCGCGAAAGCCGCGGCGAGCCGCTGACGCGTGCGGAGATCGGCGTGCTTCTGGCCTATGCCAAGATCGTGCTGTTCGATGAGATCGTTGCGAGCCCGGTGCCGGATGCGCCGCATCTGGAAGAGGATCTGTTCGCCTACTTCCCCGACCGCATGGCGAAGAAGTACGAAACGGAAATCCGTGCGCACCGTCTGAAGCGCGAGATCATCGCCACCGAACTGGCAAACGATGTGATCAACCGTGGCGGGCCGAGCTTCGTGACGCGCCTGCAGGATCTGACGGGGCAGCCGGCTGCCGATATTGTCGCCGCCTTTGCCGTGGTGCGCGAGGGCTTTGAACTGCGTGACGTCTACAGGGCCATCGACGCGCTGGACAACCGGATCGACGGCATGGCGCAGCTCGAGCTCTACCAGCTCGTCTGGCGTCTGATTTACGCGGCGACCTCCTGGCAGCTCAAGAATGTGAGCGGCAAGGAAACCGTCGGGCAGCGCATCGAGCGCCTGCTGGCCGCGCGCAAAGCGCTGGAGCCGAAGCTTCTGCCGATGCTGCCCGCCTTCATGCGCGAGCGTCTGGACAATCGTCAGGCGCAGCTTGTGGCGTCGGGTGCGCCGGAGGAACTGGCCAGGCGTCTCGCCTTCCTCTCGGTTGCGCAGATGGTGCCGGACATCGAACTGGTGGCGGAGAAATCCGGTGCGCCGCTGGAGAAGGCCGCAAGGGCGTTCTTCGGTGTCACCGAGGCCTTCCGCATCGGCCGGATCGAGGATGCCGCGCACGCCATCGTGCCGTCGGACTATTATGACGGGCTGGCGCTGTTCCGCGCCACCGACATGATCAGCGCGGCCCGTCGTGGCATGAGCATTGCAGCACTCACCGATTACGCGAAGGACGATGATCCGGCTGCGAAATGGGTCGAGGCCGGCGGCGAGCATGTCGTGCGCGTGCGCGAACGTCTGCACTCGCTGGTGGAGGGCGGTGACCTGACCGTGTCACGTCTCACCGTCGCGTCCGGTCTGATGAGTGACCTGAGTGTCTGATGCAGCCGGGGCGCCGGACGACGCGGTTATGAACCGGCCAGAGGCGGAGCACAGGGCTGTGCCCCGCCGTGGCATCTGGGGCTGGATGCTGTTCGACTGGGCGCAGCAGCCCTTTCATACCCTCATCATCACCTTCGTCTTTGCGCCCTATTTCGCCGCCTCCGTGGCGCCGGATGCGGCGCGCGGACAGGAGCTGTGGGGGCTGGCGACGGGGATCGGCGGTCTCACGATTGCGCTTTCCTCGCCCATTCTTGGCGCGATTGCCGATGCGACGGGGCCGCGCAAGCCGTGGATCTTCGTGTTCTCGCTGATCGGCATTATCGCCTGCGCCTCGCTGTGGTTCGCCACGCCGGGCGGCGGGCATGTCACGCTCATTCTCATGGGTGTCGCGCTGGCCGTGTTCGGCATGGAATTCGCCGCCGTCTTCAACAATGCGATGATGCCGGACCTTGTGCCGCGCTCCGAGCTTGGCCGGCTTTCGGGCTCGGCCTGGGGGCTTGGCTATATTGGCGGGCTTCTGTCGCTGGTGCTGGTGCTTGGCTTCATGGCGGCGCAGCCGGACACGGGCCGCACGCTGCTCGGCTTTGAGCCGATCTTCGGCCTTGATGCGGCGACGCATGAGGGCGACCGCGCGGCGGGGCCGCTGACGGCCCTGTGGTATGCGCTGTTCGTGCTGCCGATGTTCCTGTTCACGCCGGACGCGCCGCGCCGCAGGGCAGCGACGGGAGCGATCCGCGAGGGGATGAAGCGGCTGGGCGGCACGCTGAAGCGGCTGCCGGGACAGCGCAGCTATTTCAGCTTCCTCCTGTCATCCATGTTCTACCGCGATGCGCTCAACGCGCTCTATGCCTTTGGCGGCATCTATGCGGCGGGCGTGCTGTCCTGGTCGATCACGCAGATCGGCCTGTTCGGCATTCTCGCCAATGTGACGGGCGCGCTGGGCGCGTGGCTCGGCGGGCGGATGGACCGGCGTTTCGGGCCGAAACTCGTGGTGAGCATCTCCATCGTGGTGCTGACGCTGTGCGCGCTTCTGGTGATCTCCACCACGCGCGACGAGCTCCTGTTCATGCCGATCAGCGGCGGCGGGGCAAGCAGCCTGCCGGACATCGCCTTCTTCGTGGCGGGTGCGTTCATCGGGGCTGCGGGCGGTTCGATACAGGCGGCGTCGCGCACGCTTCTGGTGGACCAGGTGCCGCGCGAGCGGGTGACGGAAGCCTTCGGGCTCTATGCCCTTTCGGGCAAGGCCACGGCCTTTATCGGGCCGTTCGCCATCGCCATTGCGACGGGCTATTTCGCTTCGGAGAGTTTCGGCTTTTCGAATGAGGATGCACAGCGTCTCGGCGTGACGCCGATCCTGGCGCTGTTCCTCATCGGCCTTGTGCTGGTGCCCTTCGTGAAGAGCAGGCATCAGGAGGCGGATGCCTCCTGATCTGTCTGTTCAGGCGTAGCGTTCCCGCTTTTCCTGGAATTGCGAAAACGCTCTAGCTTATTGCATTTGCGCAATTCCGGACGGAAAACCGGTTCCCACTTTTCCTGGAATTGCTCTAGTGGCGGAAGTGGCGCATGCCGGTCATGACCATGGCAATGCCATGCTCGTCGGCGGCGGCGATCACTTCGTCGTCGCGCATGGAGCCGCCCGGCTGGATGACGGCGGTGGCGCCGGCCTCAACGGCCGACAGAAGTCCGTCGGCGAAGGGGAAGAAGGCGTCTGAAGCGACGACCGATCCCTTGGTCAGCGGCTCTGCATTGCCGGCAGCTTCGGCTGCATCTTCCGCCTTGCGGGCGGCGATGCGGGCGGAATCGACACGGCTCATCTGGCCGGCGCCAACACCCACGGTCGCGCCGTCGCGGACATAGACGATGGCGTTCGACTTGACGTGCTTGGCGATGCGGAAGGCGACGATGAGGTCGGCCATTTCCTTCTCGCTCGGCGCGCGCTTGGTCACGACCTTGAGGTCGAGATCATCGACCACGCCATTGTCGCGCGACTGGACCAGAACGCCGCCGGCCACGGTCTTGACGGAAAGGCCGGGTGCGCGCGGGTCGGCAAGGCCGCCGGTGACGAGCAGGCGCAGGTTCTTCTTGGCGGCGACGATGGCGCGCGCCTCTTCTGTCGCGTCGGGCGCGATGATGACTTCGGTGAAGATCTTGACGATCTCGGTGGCCGCTTCCGCGTCGAGCGGGCGGTTGAGCGCCACGATGCCGCCGAATGCGGAGACGGGGTCGCAGGCGAGCGCCTTCTCATAGGCTTCGCGCAGCGTCGCGCCCTCGGCCACGCCACACGGATTGGCATGCTTGATGATGGCGACGGCGGCGGAGCGCTCCGGCGAGAACTCGGAGACGAGTTCGAAGGCGGCGTCCGTGTCGTTGATGTTGTTGTAGGAAAGCTGCTTGCCCTGAAGCTGGGTCGCGGTGGCGACGCCGGGGCGGCTTTCGCCGGTGACGTAGAAGCCTGCCTTCTGGTGCGGATTCTCGCCGTAGCGCATCACTTCCTTGAGCCTGCCGCCGACAGCGCGGAAATCCGGTGCGTCGACCTCGAGCGTTTCAGCAAACCAGCCGGAGATGGCCGCATCATAGGCTGCGGTGCGGGCAAAGGCCTTGGCGGCCAGTTCCTGACGCAGGCGGTAGGGCAGTGCGCCATCGTTTTCGGCCAGGGCCTCAAGGATGCGGGCATAGTCTGCCGGCTCCGTGACCACGGCCACATAGGCGTGGTTCTTGGCTGCCGCGCGCAGCATGGCCGGGCCGCCGATGTCGATGTTCTCGACCGTGGTTGCATAATCGCCACCGCCGAAACGCACCTCTTCGAACGGATAGAGATTGATGACCAGAAGGTCGATGGGCGCGATGTCGTGCTCTTTCATCGCGCTCGCATGGTCCGCATCGTCGCGAATGCCGAGCAGGCCGCCATGAACGCCCGGATGCAGCGTCTTCACGCGCCCGTCCATGATCTCGGGAAAGCCGGTCAGCTCCGAAACGTCGCGCACGGCGATGCCTTCGCCGGCGAGTGTTTTGGATGTGCCGCCGGTGGAGACGATCTCGACATTGCGGCCCGAAAGCGCGCGGGCGAAATCGACGATGCCGCTCTTGTCGGAAACGGACAGGAGCGCACGGCGGACGGGAACGAGATCGGGTGCGGGAATGTTCTTTGCTGCAACGGACATGCGAGGCGGCTCCGGCTTTGGGAAAGGATGCTGGGGACGTACCGGCAGGCGGCATGCAAATCAAGCGTGGCGCGGGTTGCGGGGCGCTTTTGCCACTGAAACGGGTTGCATTGTCGGGGCAAAACGGCATTGCTGCGCGTCATGATGGAGAAACCCGCTGTTCTTTACGCCTGCGAGCCGGATTTACCGGTGTCCGAGTTTGCCCAGGTGCTGCGCGAGTCCGGTCTGGATGCGATCCGCCCGGTGGATGACGAGGCGCGGCTTCAGCGCATGATTGCGGGCGCTGGTCTGGTGATGACGGCGCGGCGCAATGTGGAAGGAAAGCCGCTGGTGGGCGTGGCTCGCTCGGTGACGGACTTTTCGTGGTGCGCCTATCTTTCCGACCTCGCGGTTTCTTCGAAGGCGCAGGGGCTTGGCATCGGCCAGGGGCTGATCGATGCGACCCGCCGCGAACTCGGCCCGGAGGTGAGCCTGATGCTGGCTTCCGTGCCGGATGCGGTGGGCTTCTACGAGCGCATCGGCATGAACCGGATCAGCGATGCGTTCTGGCACGGTCGGGAGCGGTAGACCGCTGGTCGCAGAAATGGTTCTCCTGCCCTGAAGCCGGGCATGGACGCTGCACGCGGTGGCGCTCGACCCGCGCCTTTGGCTGTGGCAAAAAGAAACGCGCTGCCGTTTTGCCAAAGGCAAGCATGACGGCCTGTTCGTGAGAAGTGACGCAGAACCGCAAATTATGCGGCATAAACTCTGAAAGCTGCATATTTTGCATATTGCAATTTATTTTGCGATAAAATATACGGTATTGAGTTTGTTTCTCAGGATCAGGGCCTGACATGGATCAGATCGACCGTAAAATCGTGACTCTTCTCGCCGAAGACGCCCGGCGCTCGCTTGCCGATATTGGCGGCGTGGTGGGGCTTTCCGCATCGGCGGTCAATGAGCGCATCCGCCGGCTGACCGCGAGCGGCGTGATCCGGCGATTCACGGTGGACGCCGATCCTGACGCGCTTGGCTGCCCGGTTCTGGTCTTCATCTGGGTGTCGCTGGTTCAGAACGTCAATGAAGAGGCCTTCCGGATCTTTGCCTCCGCGCACAAGGCGGTGGAGGAATGCCACCATGTGACGGGGCCGTGGTCCTATCTCATCAAGGCGCGGGTGCCGGAGCTGGCCGATGTGGAGAGCGTGCTGGACGACATGAAGAAGCATGGCTATCTGGCGCGCAGCGAGTCTGTCGTCGCACTGTCGACCGTGGAGCCCGGCTCCTTCGCACCGGTCGAGAAGCCCTGAAATGGACACGCTGCTGTTCGGCAAAAGCCTGCTGCTCGGGCTGGCCGTGGCAGCGCCCCTTGGACCGATTGGCGCCCTGTGCGTGAACAGGACGCTGGAGCATGGCCTGTGGGCCGGTGTTGCCGGCGGGCTGGGCACGGCGCTGGCCGATGCCGTCTATGCCGCGCTGGCGGCCATCGGGTTTGCGGCCTTCGCGGCCGCGCTGGCGGTCGTGGATGTGCCGCTCAAGCTTGTCGGCGGGGCGTTTCTCGCCTGGCTGGGCTGGAAGAGCCTGTCGCCTGCGCCTGTTCGGGCCGCAGCGGAGGCGCGGGCGAGCGATCTCGCCGGTACGGCTGCCGCGACCTTTTTCCTGACGATCACCAATCCGATGACCATTCTGGCCTTTGCGGCGATGTTTGCCGGGCTCGGGCTGGCGGATTCTCCGCATCCCGCCGATGCGCTGGTGGTGGTTGTGGGCGTCTTCCTCGGCTCGTTGCTCTGGTGGTGCATTCTGAGCGGCGGGGTGGCGCTGGCGCGCACGCGGCTGCCGGACAGCCTGTCGCGCTGGGTGTCGCGCATCTCCGGCGTGATCCTTCTGGCGTTCGCCGCTTTCGCAATCGGGTCGGTGGCGCTCGCCTATCTCTGACCGGCGGTGCCGGGCTTCCATTCGCTTGGCGTCGTGCCGGTGATGCGCCGGAATTCACGATTGAAATTGGACTTGGTGTTGAAGCCGCTTGAGAGCATGGCGTCGGTGACATTCGCGCCATCCTCCAGCGCGCGGCAGGCATGATGAATGCGGTGCGCGTTGATGTAGCGCGAGACGTTCTCTCCACTCACCAGATTGATGGCCGAAGAGAGCTGCTTGACCGGCACGTGGAGCCGTCGGGCGAGCCGCGCAAGTGTGAGTGCGGGATCGAGATAGAGCGTTTCGGACTGAAGCAGCGCGTCGAGCCGCTGGACGAGATGGGCGTCTTCTTCGCTTGGATGCGGGGGCTCGGCCATGGTTTCCGGCTCTGGCTCGCCGGTGGCGCTGGGCGACACGCTCAACAGGCCGATGGCGAGCAGGGCGGCTGACGAGAAGACGCTGATGATGAGCGGCGGCAGCCAGCTCTGGCCGGTCATGACGGCGAGCGCAATGAGCGCGTCGCTGAGCGCGGACAGGATGAGAGCGAGGCCGATGCCGCCCCAGAGCCGGGCCGGCAGGCGACCGGCCTCAAGCCGCGCCAGAGGCAGGTCGTCGCCACTGCGGCGCAGCTTCACCAGAATGGCGACCCCGTAAAGAACGAAGACGCCCGGCACCACAACGTCCAGCGTGCCGGGCGCAAAGATGACGCAGAAGGCGGCGAAGGCCGGCGCCGTCAGATGCACGAGATCGCGCGGCAGCGAGAATGGCCGGAACGAGGCCGTCTGGAATGCCAGCCATGTGAGCGGCGGCACGAAGGTGGCGGTGACGGGCTGAAGGGGCAGGAGTGCGTCTATGCCGTAATGCTGGCGCAGCGAAACGATGAGGCTCTGCAGTGCGCAGGCCGCAAGAAGCGCCATCAGGAATGGCGGGCGCTCGCCGGAAATGGCGATCCGGATGAGGAGCGCACCGAGCACGAGCGCGACGATCATCGGAATGGGAAGAACCAGCATGGGCGGTGTCTGCATGTTTCCTGCAAGGGCTTGGGTTGTGGCATCGCCACCGGCCGGTGGCAATATCCGCCGAAGCATCGGATCAAAAAGTGGTCTCCGGGTTTCCACTGCGTTGACGTTGTGCGTGGTTCGACAAGCTCACCATGAGGGAAGTGGTGCTTTGCAAAGAGCTTCCGTTGAGGGGGGCACAACCAATGCCATCCCTCATGGTGAGCTTGTCGAACCACGCACGGCATCCAGAACCCATGGTGCGAAATTCGGTTTGGCGCGACCTGAAACCGGTTCAAGGACGCGGATTGCCGGTGGCCCGGGCAGATTGGCGTCATCCAGATGAAAGGATGACGGATATGAAAAAACTGCTTTCTGCTTTTCTCATTGGCATGGGTCTGACGGGCGCGGCCTTGGCCCAGCCGTTTGCCGGCTATGATCGACTGACCGTGAAGGCGGATCACCGCCCGTCGGTTCTGGCGGCTTCGGTGTGGTATCCGGCGGGCACGCCGACCTATCGCGGGCTGGTGGGCGACAATGCCGTGTTTCAGGGCACGTCCGCCTATGTGGGTGCGGGGGTGGCGGAAGGGCGGTTTCCGCTGTTCGTGCTGTCCCATGGCTCGGGCGGCAATATGGACGCCATCTCGTGGCTTTCCTCAGCGCTTGCCCTGCGCGGCGCGATGGTGCTGGCGGTGAACCACCCGGGCAGCACGTCGGGCGATTCCTCGCCACGCCGCTCGGTGCGGCTCGATGAGCGGGCGGCCGATCTGAGCGCCGCGCTGGATGCGCTGTTTGATGAGCCGGCTTTTGTTGATCACGTGGACCGGTCCCGCATCGCATCGCTGGGTTTTTCGCTGGGCGGGGCTACGGCGCTGAACCTTGCCGGGCTGCGCTTCGATCCTGATGCGTTTGCCGACTATTGCGCCTGGATTGGTGATGGTGGTCAGGACTGTGTGTTCTTCTCCAAAGGCGGTGTCGATCTGAATGCACTGCCGGAGGGCTTTGGCGCGCAGCTGCGTGATGAGCGCATCGGACGGGCCATCGCCATCGATCCGGGCATGACCTATGCGGCGACGCCTGAGAGCATTGCGGGGACCGACATGCCGGTGCTGCTCATCAATCTTGGTGAGGCCCATCTGTTCAAGGCTGCGGATGTGGGGCCGGACGGGAGCGATCTTGCCGGAAAGCTGCCCTCTGCCGTGTTGAAGACGATTGCGCCGGCGCATCACTTCACCTTCCTCGCGAAGTGCAAGCCGGAAGGGGCGGCAATGCTGGCCGAGGAGAAGGACGACCCGGTGTGTGACGACCCGGACGGCGCAGACCGGGCGGCGGTTCACGAGGCGATTGTCGAGGAGATCGCGGCGTTTGCCGGGCTTTGAGCCGGCCTGATCTAGCTGTTGCCGTTGATGGCGTGTGTCTTGCGCAGTTGCCAGCGGATTTCCGGGTTCTCGGAAGCCGCGGTGTAGAGCACGATCTGGCGGCTCTTGCGGGGGCCGCCAAGGCCGGCGAAGAAGATCGATTCCTCGACCACGGGAACGATGTTCTCGACCGTGAAGAGCCAGGTGTCGGTCGCCTCGCCGGCGAGGATGTGGCGGCCTTCGGGATCGCGGTAGATGTCGATGTCGGGGTGGATGTGGAAGCGCACGGCCACGGCATCGTTTCCGACAGCCGTGGACGGCGAGCCGTCCGGGCGCATGACGCGGTCGACGCCTTCGAGAAATGCGCCGTCTTCGGAAAGGGAGAGGGCGCGCTCATGCAGGAGGCCGAAGCGCGAGACATAGCCATTGTGGCTGGCGGTGAAGCGGTGGACGCCATTGGCGTCGTCGCGCTGGCATTCGACCTTGCGCGGGCCGCCGATGAGCGGCGTGCCGATCAGCTCGCTCCAGCGCGAGGAGAGGCTGAAGCGGGCCTGCGATGTGTCGTTGAGCGTGACGGTGGAATGGGCCGCCGTGGTGCGGGCAAGCGGGCGGTAGCTGTCATCGCCGTAATTGTCGATGCCGCTGTTGACCACGAACTGATGCCGGCCCGACGACATCTCGAAGGAGAGGCAGCCCGCATGGGCGAAATGGGAGAGGTCTGCCGGTGGCGGAGCGGCCGTGTCGGCGATAACCGTGGTGGCGCCGAGCGCCAGCCGCTCATAGCCCGAATGGGGTGCATGCAGGAGCGGCGCGCCGCCGGTGTCGTCATAGCGCAGGATGGCGGCGACGCTGTCGTGCTGGGTGATGCCCATGCCGTTGAAACGGGCGAGCGAGCCGTCACGGTGGCGAAAGAAGCGCAGCGCCGGCAGCATGCGCTCCACGGCGTCGATGAGCGCCTGCGGCGGCTGCTCGGCCTGATTGGTGTAGGTTTGCCGGAGCGGCAACAGGTCGGTCAGAAGCTCCATGATGGCGCGCGGATTGCGCGATACATGGCCACCATCGGCGAGGATCTGGCGTTCGAGCTCCTGGGCGAGATTGCGGCTGGCTGTCTTGACCGCGGCGGCGGGGGCCGGCAGCGAAAGGGCGCAGAAGGCGAGCGCGATGCGGGCGCGCAGCCGGTCTTCGCCATCGGGCATCTCGCGGGTGTTGGTGCGCAGATAGCGCATCTGCACGGCGAGCATTTTCAGGAACTGGCGATAGAAGGGCAGCTCCGCTCCCTGCAGCACCACCGAGGAATGCTGTAGCCAGGCGATGAGACGCTTGGCCGTGGTGCCGGGCTCCCATGGTGTGCCGGAGATGCGTTTGCCGTAGAGCGTCATCCACTCTTCCACCAGCGCGCGGGCATTGGCAGAGGCCAGCTCGCTCTGGGCGGCGCGCATGTGGCGCAGCCAGCGGAAGCTGTGCAGGGCCTCCTGCCAGGGGCGGTCGGTGACGGGAACGCGGAACGGCGACTGGCCGCGTGTTTCGACCAGCTGGCCGGCGAGCAGGAACTGGCCGTGATAGATGTCGCGCGCCACCTGCGGGTCTGCGATGCGCAGATCAGGCGGGGCGATCAGCACCCGCTCGGGCGTGCGGCCGGAATAGCGCCAGCGATAGGTCGGACCCGCGCGCAAGCGGCGGCGCAGGCGCGCCCACGCCTGCCGCGCAACAAGGCCCCACAGCTCGTGGGGGGAATGTCCTCGTGCTTGATCCAACGACCGAGTTTTCTTTCTGTGACCCCAAATCAGGCGAGAGTCTAAATGATTCAAAGATTTGTGCGAAGTTGAAATATATCAGGACGCACAGATGGCAGGGCCGGCTCAGCGCTGGCGAATGAGGCGCGCAGCGAAGAAGCCGTCGAGCCCCCGCGCCAGCGGATCCTCGCCGAGCGTGTCGGCGGGCGTGGTGCGCAGGAAGCCTTCGGGCGTGACGAAGGCGGCGATGCCGGGCGCTTCGTCAGGCTGGATGGGATCGAGCGCCACGTCCGGCGTTTCGGCCAGGAAGGCTTCAAGCATGTCCTCGCCTTCGGCCCGGTCGAGCGAGCAGTTGGAAAACACGATCCGCCCGCCGGGTTTCACCAGCGTCACGGCATGGTCGAGCAGGGCGCGCTGCAGGGCGGCGAGCTTCTCGATGTCTTCAGGCGACTTGGTCCACGGCACATCCGGGTGGCGGCGCACCGTGCCGGTGGACGAGCAGGGGGCGTCGATGAGGATGGCGTCGAAGGGCGTGTCCGGCTGGAACTTGCGGATGTCGGACTCGACGATCTCAGCATCGAGGCGAAGCCGCGTCAGGTTCTCGGCAAGCCGCTTCAGGCGGCTCTTCGACAGGTCGACGGCGGTGACGTCTGCGCCGGCATGGATGAGCTGCGCGGTCTTGCCGCCGGGGGCGGCGCAGAGATCCGCCACGCGCGCGCCGGCGATGTCGCCGAGCAGCTTTGCGGGCAGGCTGGCAGCCGTGTCCTGCACCCACCACGCGCCCTCCTCGAAGCCCGGAAGCGTGTCGACGCCGGCCTCGAGCCGGGCGATCCGCACGGTGCCCGTGGGCAGCACGATGCCGCCCAGCGCCTCGGCCCAGCGCTGCGGGTCTTCCTTGACGGTAAAGTCCACCGGCGGCTCAACGCGATGCATGGCGAGAATGGCGGCGGTGGTCTCCGCGCCATAGGCCGCTTCCAGCCGCCCGGCAAACCAGTCCGGCGCTTCACGCGTCTGGTCGAGGGCGGCGGGCAGTGCGCGCGCCTTCACGCGGATCAGATTACGCAGCACGCCATTGACGAGACCGGCAAAGCGGGCAAGGCGCGGGTCGCTCTTCGCCTGGGTGACGGCGAGGTCGACGGCGGCGCTGTCGGGCACGTCGAGAAACAGGATCTGTGCTGCCGCCACATGCAGCGCGTGAGAGAGCGCGCGGGCATTGGCCGGCAGGGGGCGCTCCAGACGGCGCGCGAGCAGGGCCTCGATGGTGCTGCGATGGCGCAGGGCGCTCATCAGGATGGCGCGCACCAGCGAGCGGTCGCGCGCATCAAGCGCGCGGAAATTGGGCTGGCCATGGGCCGGGTCGGTAAGCCCGTCGAGCGAGGCGTGGGCATCCACGACGGCGGCGAGCAGCTTTGTCGCCACGCGGCGCGTTTCAAGGCCGGGCTTATCAGGCTCTTGGTTTACTGGGCGGTTCTGACCGGCGGGCTTCTTCCCGGCCGTGCGGCGTGCGTTCGGGCGGCTCACGACCAGGGGCCTTTCGATCCATCGGCGTCACGGCCCCATTTCTGCTGGGGCTTTGGGGCGGGCTTTGGTCGCTGAGGCGGTTCGTCTGGCCGTGCGTCCGGTCTCGCCCCCGGTCTTGCCCCCCACGGGCCGTGGTTCGCATCCTCTTCAGGTGCGGGATCGCGCTGTGGGGCGGAAGGCCAGGCCTGCCGCCCGCCGCCACGGGGTTCCTCCGCCATGGCGTAGAGGGCCGCGATGCGGTTGTCCGTGTCGGGGTGGGTGGAGAACAGATTGTCCATGCGCTCGCCCGACAGCGGGTTGATGATGAACATGTGTGCGGTGGCGGGATTGCGCTCGGCGTCCTGATTGACCACCTGTTTGGTGCGCCGGGCGATCTTGTCGAGCGCGGAGGCGAGCCACAGCGGGTTGCCGCAGATCTCCGCGCCGCGCCGGTCGGCCGAATATTCGCGGGTGCGGCTGATGGCCATCTGCACCATCATGGCGGCGAGCGGAGCGACGATCATTGCAACGAGCACGCCAATGAAGCCGAGCGGATTGTTGTTGTCGCGGTTGCCGCCGAAGAAGAAGGCGAAATTGCCGAGCATGGAGATCGCGCCGGCCAGCGTCGCCGTGATCGTCATGGTCAGCGTGTCGCGGTTCTGCACATGGGCGAGCTCGTGCGCCATCACGCCGGCGACCTCTTCATAGCTCAGCCGGTCGAGCAGGCCGGTGGTGGCTGCGACAGCGGCATTCTGCGGGTTGCGGCCGGTGGCAAACGCGTTGGGCTGGTCGTTCTTGATCAGGTAGACGCGCGGCATGGGAAGGTCGGCGCGGGCCGCCAGATCGCGCACGATGGCGTAATATTCCGGGGCGTTGCGCTCGTCCACTTCGACGGCGTGGTGCATTTTGAGCACCATCTTGTCGGAATTCCAGTAGCTGAACAGATTCATGCCGGCGGCAAACAGGAAGGCGATCATCATGCCGCCACTGCCTCCGATCAGATAGCCCACGCCCATGAAAAGGGCCGTCATGAAGGCCAAGAGCATCGCGGTGCGTATCGTGTTCATTGTTGTCCAAGCTCCAGAAACAGGCCGCGCCGGGCATTTTCGACCGCGCGACCAATCGCTTATATGATGGGGAACGCGCTTCGTGTATTCAATAATCCGGTTTTCGAGAGGAAGTTGCGGTGAAAGACGAAACGGACCGAAAAGAAGATGCGTCGGCAAAGGTTCTCTCGCCGGCAGCCGAGCGCGCGCTGGCGGAAGCCGAGGCGCGCCGGAAGAACATCGAGGCTGCTGCCGCAAAGGCTCCGAAGGAGCTGGGCGGGCGCGGCGGCCATGACCCGGCGCGCTACGGCGACTGGGAAGTGAAGGGCATCGCCACCGATTTCTGACAGGGTTGCCCGGATCCTAATGAAGGAATATATTCCTTCCATGATCCGGTCTCGCCTGAAATGCATGGTCATTGTCTTGCTCGCGCTCTTCTGGAGCGGGCAGACGGCTGCGCTTGCCGGGCGCAGAGAGGCGATACCCGGCCCCGTGCGGGCGAGCGTTCTGCGCGTTGTTGACGGCGACACCTTCATCGCCGAGGCGCATATATGGCCGGGGCAGCGCATCACGGTGAGTGTGCGCATTCGCGGCGTCGACGCGCCGGAGCTTCGCAGCCGATGCGCCGCCGAGAAGGCGGCGGCCCGCCAGGCGAAGGCTGCGCTTCAAGTGCTTCTGGATGGCGGAACGGTGTGGATCAGCGCCATCAGCGGCGGCAAATATTACGGGCGGGTTCTGGCCGATGTCGCGACGGAGCCGGGTGGCGATGTGGCCGCGCGGCTGCTCGATGCGCAGCTGGTGGCTGCCTATGGCGGTGGCCGGCGGGTTTCGTTTGTCTGCTGATGGGGCGGGTTTTGAAGCGTCGGCGCTCGCCCCTCATCCTCACCTTCTCCCCGTGCACGGGGAGAAGGGGGCGTTTAAGCCTGCGTCTTCTTCCTGGGTCGTTGTGCGTTCATGTGGAGGCACAAAGGACCTGATTCAAACTTGGAGTTTAAGGCCGATTCGGGTTCGACGCTCGAGCATGGCGTCCTTCTCCCCGCTGGCGGGGAGAAGGTCCCGGCAGGGGGATGAGGGGCGAGCGCCTTCCTTTCAGACAGGGAACCCATACCCAAAAAACAAAAGGCCGCTCCCGAAGGAACGGCCCCGTGTTTTCGAATTCGCACGCGGTCATGGTCAGGCTGCCGAAGCAGGCCGTCCGCGTTTCATGCGCTTCAGCGGGAAGTCTGCTCCCCGTGAAGGCAATCCATCGAGACCACGTTTGAACGGAAATCACTCGACATTGGATCACCCCCTTTCGGTTCGTTGACGATACACACAATGTGGAGATGGATGCCGCCTCGTGCAAGGGGCAAAGAAAACGCCGCGCATTCGGGTGAATGCGCGGCGTTCTGCCCAAAGTCCGTTTGTATGCGCCCGGGAGCCGCTTCCGGCTCCGGGCAGGGCGTCAGCCCTTCTTGTTCTGACGGTTGTCGATCAGATCGTCGACCACGGCCGGATCGGCGAGCGTCGAGGTGTCGCCCAGCGCGCCGTAATCGTCCTCGGCGATCTTGCGCAGGATGCGGCGCATGATCTTGCCCGAGCGGGTCTTCGGCAGGCCCGGCGAGAACTGGATCTTGTCCGGCGAGGCGATCGGGCCGATCTCGCTGCGTACATGCGCAACCAGCTCTTTCTTGAGCTCCTCGGAACCCTCTTCGCCGGCCATCAGCGTGATGTAGCAGTAGATGCCCTGACCCTTCACATCGTGCGGGTAACCGACGACGGCGGCTTCCGACACCTTGTCGTGGCTGACCAGCGCGGATTCGACCTCGGCCGTGCCCATGCGGTGGCCGGACACGTTGATCACGTCATCGACGCGGCCGGTGATCCAGTAAAAGCCGTCCTCGTCGCGGCGGCAGCCGTCACCCGTGAAATACTTGCCCTTGTAGGTGGAGAAGTAGGTCTGGATGAAGCGCTCATGATCGCCATAGACCGAGCGCATCTGGCCGGGCCAGGAATCCGTGATGCACAGATTGCCGCTGGTCGCGCCTTCGAGCACCTTGCCCTCGCCATCGACGAGCTGCGGCTGCACGCCGAAGAAGGGGCGGGTGGCCGAGCCGGGCTTGAGATCCGTTGCGCCGGGCAGCGGCGTGATGAGAATGCCGCCGGTCTCCGTCTGCCACCAGGTATCGACGATGGGCGACTTCTTCTCGCCGACCACGTTGTAATACCACTCCCATGCTTCCGGATTGATCGGCTCGCCGACCGAACCGAGAATGCGCAGGGAGCTGCGCGAGGTGCGGGTGACAAAGTCGTCGCCGGCGCCCATCAGCGCGCGGATCGCGGTGGGGGCGGTGTAGAAGATGTTGACGTTGTGCTTGTCGACCACCTGCCAGAAGCGGGATGCGTCCGGATAGTTCGGCACGCCCTCGAACATCAGCGTGACGGCGCCGTTGGCGAGTGGACCGTAGACGATGTAGCTGTGGCCCGTGACCCAGCCCACATCGGCCGTGCACCAGTAGACGTCGCCCTCGTGATAGTCGAACACATATTCATGCGTCATCGAGGCGTAGACGAGATAGCCGCCCGTGGTGTGCAGAACGCCCTTCGGCTTGCCGGTGGAGCCGGAGGTGTAGAGGATGAACAGCGGATCTTCGGCGTTCATCTTCTCCGGTTCGCACACGGGCTCCGCCTTCGCGGTTTCCTCGTGGTACCAGAGGTCGCGGCCCTCGAACCAGTTGATCTTGCCGGCGGTGCGCTGCACGACCAGCACGTGACGCACCTTCGCTCCGGCTGCTTCGGCAAGCGCGATGGCCTTGTCGGTGTTTTCCTTCAGCGGAACCTTGCGGCCGCCGCGCAGGCCCTCATCGGCGGTGATGACGAAATCGGACTTGCAGTCCTCAATGCGGCCGGCGAGCGAATCGGGCGAGAAGCCGCCGAACACCACCGAGTGAACCGCGCCGATGCGCGTGCAGGCGAGCATCGCATAGGCCGCTTCCGGGATCATCGGCATGTAGATGGTGACGCGGTCACCCTTCTTGACGCCGTTCGACTTCATCACATTGGCGAGCCGGCAGACCCTGTCGTGCAGCTCGCGATAGGTGATCTTCCTGTCGTCGTAGGGGTTGTCGCCTTCCCAGATGATGGCGGTCTGGTCGCCGCGCTTTTCCAGATGGCGGTCGATGCAGTTGTAGGAGACGTTGGTGACGCCATCCTCGAACCACTTGATCGACACGTCGCCCTCGAACGAGGTGTTCTTCACCTTGGTGTAAGGCGTGAACCAGTCGATGCGCTTGCCGTGCTTTTCCCAGAACTTCTCCGGGTCCTTGATGCTGTTCTCATACCATTCGAGATACGTCTCATTGTCGATGAGCGCGTTTTCCTTCCACGCTGGCTGGACGCGGTGAACATGCACTTCGGACATTTTTCCTCCTCCGGGTAGGCACTTGCTGGGACTGGAATCGCGTCATGCGACGCGGAGGCTCCTGGCTCGCGCGCATTATTACCATTCTGCCTGTTGCTACAACATTAGACATTTGGCGGCACGGGTGCGGCGGCGAAAGAACGCATGGTCCAGGCCGTTAGCACCGATTCCGAAAGGCTGCTAACAATATGTAATAACACGATAAATTTACGTCTGCGTGAGCGCTTTCAACTGGACGGTCGCCGGTTTTAGCCCGACACTTTTTTGATCCGGAACCTGATTCGGAAAGGCAGCACATGCAGCAAACGGGCGAAATGGAGCTGATGCTCCGGGGCTATGGGCTGACGACGGCGGAGTTTCTCTACCACCTGCCGGACCACCCGACGATATTGCAGAGTTTCATCTGGCAACACTACGACACCGCGCCGGACTTTCCCGCGCTCTACCGGTTCATCGACTTCTGGAACGAGACCCTCGACGGGCCGCTTCACTCGGTGACCTACACGCACAGGAAGCTGATTTCGCCGAGCGAATGGCGCAGCCTGGCGGGAGAGCTGGTTCTGCACTGAGGCGTAAGGCCCATGGCTGAGGTGCCGGGCCCGTAGGAACTACGCCTTTTTGATGATCTTTTCACCCACCTCCCGTGGGGCGTAAATTTGTGATCCGCAAAAACAACGCGGGGGGAAACGCGCAGGGCGCGAACAGTGTCGCGGCCTGCGCAGATTGGGCAAAGACATGAAAACACTTGCAAGAATCTGCTGGGTGACGGCGGCTCTTTACGCCGTGCTCGGAATGAGTTTCGGCATCTATATGGCGGCGTCCGGGGATCACACCCTGTCGCCGGCCCATGGGCACCTCAACCTGGTGGGCTGGGCGAGCATCGCGCTTTACGGAACGTTCTACACGCTCGTGCCGACGGCGGCCGAAAGCCGGCTGGCCGGGGTGCAGGTGATCCTCGCTGAAGTGGGCGTGATCATCATGGTGCCGGGCATTGCGATGGCGATCATGAATGCCGGCGAAGGCCTCGCCAAGGCAGGCGCGACCCTCGTTCTGCTTTCCGCGCTTCTGTTCCTGATAATCGTGGCGCGCTCGACGGGCCGTGCGACCTCCGGCGGGTGATGGGCGGAAGACGCAGGTCTAGAGCGTTCTCACTTTTCCTGGAATTGCGAGAACGTTCCAGTTCACTGTTCTTGCGCAATTCCGGACGGAAAACCGGTTCCCACTTTTCCTGGAATTGCTTTAGCGTGCGCCGAAGATCGCCGATCCCACGCGCACGCTGGTCGCGCCGAAGGCAACGGCCTTCTCGTAATCGCCGGACATGCCCATGGAGCATTTCTCGACGCCGGCTTCGGCTGCGAGCTTCCTGAGCAGCGCGAAATGCGGGCCGGGGTGCTCGTCAAAGGGCGGAATGCACATGAGCCCTTCGATGGCGAGGCCGTATTCCTCGCGGCAATGTTTGACGAAGGTGACGGTCTGGCGTGGATCTATGCCGGCCTTCTGTTCTTCAAGCCCCGTATTGACCTGGACATAAAGACGCGGGGCTTTGCCCTGCTTCTTGATCTCGGCGGCAAGCGCGCGGGCGATCTTTTCGCGATCGACGCTCTCGATCACATCGAACAGGGCGACGGCGTCGGCGGCCTTGTTGGACTGGAGCGGGCCGATCAGGCGAAGCTCGATGTCGGGGAAGGCTTCCTTCAGCGCGGGCCATTTGCCCTGGGCTTCCTGAACACGGTTTTCGCCGAAAACGCGCTGGCCGGCTTCGATGACCGGACGCACCTGATCGGCCTCGAAAGTCTTGGAAACGGCGACCAGCGTGACCGCGCCCGGAGCGCGGTCTGCGGCCTTTTCGGCGGCGGCGATCTTCGCTTTGACGTCCTGCAGATTTTCGACGGCGTGGCTCATCCTGTCGCTGATCCCTCTTTCAAAAAGGCCTCTTGGAGTTGACGGTTCGCCGAAACCATGGTGAAGGTCCGCCAACATAATTTCCGCTCTTATCTTGTGAAAATCCGGCCATGGCAACCGAACGTTATAACCCCCGCGTAGCAGAACCCCGCTGGCAGAAGGCCTGGGACGAGGCCAAGCTGTTCGAGGCCAGCAATGATGACGGGCGTCCGAAATACTACGTGCTCGAGATGTTTCCCTATCCCTCGGGCCGCATTCACATCGGTCATACCCGCAACTACACGATGGGCGACGTGGTTGCGCGCTACAAGCGCGCCAAGGGCTACAATGTTCTGCACCCGATGGGCTGGGACGCCTTCGGCATGCCGGCGGAAAACGCCGCGATGCAGAACAAGGTGCACCCCAAGGAGTGGACCTATCAGAACATTGCGGTGATGCGCGATCAGCTCAAGACCTTCGGCCTGTCGCTGGACTGGAGCCGTGAGTTCGCCACCTGCGACGTGGACTACTACCACCGCCAGCAGATGCTGTTCGTCGACTTCTTCGAAAAGGGCCTGGTGATGCGCAAGACCTCCAAGGTCAACTGGGACCCGGTGGATCAGACCGTGCTCGCCAATGAGCAGGTGATCGACGGTCGCGGCTGGCGTTCGGGCGCGGAAGTCGAGCAGCGCGAGCTGGCGCAGTGGTTCTTCAAGATCACCGATTACGCGCAGGATCTGGTCGACGCCATCGACGATCTGGACCAGTGGCCGGAGAAGGTGCGCCTGATGCAGCGCAACTGGATCGGCCGTTCCGAGGGCATGCTGGTCCGCTGGGCGCTGACGGAAGAGAGCGCGCCCGGGGGCATGAACGAGGGCACGAACGAGCTGGAGGTCTACACGACCCGGCCCGACACGCTGTTTGGCGCATCCTTCATGGCGATTGCTGCCGATCACCCGCTTGCAAAGACGCTTTCCGCCGACAATGCCGAGCTCGCCGCATTCTGCGAAGAGTGCCGCCGCATGGGCACTTCGGCAGCGGCGCTGGAAACGGCCGAGAAGAAGGGCTTCGACACGGGCGTGCGCGTGCGTCATCCCTTCGATCCGGAATGGACGCTGCCGGTTTATGTCGCCAATTTCGTGCTGATGGACTACGGCACGGGCGCGATCTTCGGCTGTCCGTCGGGCGACCAGCGCGATTTGGACTTCGCCAACAAATACGGCCTGCCGGTGACGCCGGTGGTGATGCCGGAGGGCGCGGATGCCGCGACTTTCCAGATCACCGAGGAAGCCTTCACCGATGATGGCGTGATGATCAACTCGCGCTTCCTCGACGGCATGAAGCCGAAGGCGGCGTTTGAGGAAGTGGCCAACCGCCTCTCCTCCGAGACGATCAATGGCCGCCCGGTGGGCGAGCGCAAGGTGAACTTCCGCCTGCGCGACTGGGGCGTTTCGCGCCAGCGTTACTGGGGCTGCCCGATCCCGATGATCCACTGCGACGATTGCGGTGTGGTGCCGGTGCCGAAGGCCGACATGCCGGTCAAGCTGCCCGACGACATCGAGTTCGACCGTCCCGGCAACCCGCTTGACCGTCACCCGACCTGGAAGCATGTCAAATGCCCGAAATGCGGCTCGGACGCGCGGCGCGAGACGGACACGATGGACACGTTCGTCGATTCGTCCTGGTACTTCGCGCGCTTCACCGCGCCGTGGGAGAATGACCCGACCAACCCGGAAGCGGCCAATGAATGGCTGCCGGTCGATCAGTATATCGGCGGCATCGAGCATGCGATCCTGCATCTGCTCTATTCGCGCTTCTTCACCCGCGCCATGCGCGACACCGGTCATCTGAGCCTGGCGGAGCCCTTCAAGGGGCTGTTCACGCAGGGCATGGTGGTGCACGAGACCTACCGTGCCGCCGATGGCCGCTGGCTGGCTCCCAACGAGATCGAATTCTCCGGTTCGGGCGATGCGCGTTCGGCTGTCGAGATCTCGACCGGCGAGCCGGCGACGATCGGCGCGCTGGAAAAGATGTCGAAGTCCAAGAAGAACACGGTGAGCCCCGAGGACATCATCGAGTCCTTCGGCGCGGACACGGCGCGCTGGTTCATGCTGTCGGATTCGCCGCCCGAGCGCGACGTGGAATGGACCGACGACGGCGCGACGGGCGCACACCGCTTCGTGCAGCGCGTCTGGCGTCTGGTCTGCGAAACGGCGGAACATGTGCGCGGCGTGACGCCGAAGGCGGCAACCGACGGACCGGTTCTTGCTGCGTCCAAGGCGGCGCACAAGGCGCTCAAGGCCGTGGGCGAGGACATCGAGAAGCTGGCCTTCAACCGCGCCATCGCGCGTGTCCACCAGCTCGTCAACGATCTGCAGGAGCCGCTTTCCGCACTTGACGCCGGCGCCGACGAGGCCGCGAAGGCCGCAGCGCGCGAGGCTGTCGACATCCTGATCCATCTGGTTGCCCCCTTCATGCCGCACCTGGCCGAAGAGTGCTGGGCGCAGATTGGCGGCGAAGGCATGGTTGCCGCGAGCGCCTGGCCGGAATTCGATCCGGCGCTGGTCGTGGACAATGAAATCGTTCTGCCCGTGCAGATCAACGGCAAGAAGCGCGGTGATTTGACAATTGCGCGCGACGCAGATCAATCTGCGGTCGAAGATGCGGCGCTCAAACTCGATTTCGTCAAGAAGGCGCTGAACGGTTCGCAGCCGCGCAAGGTGATTGTCGTTCCGCAGCGCATCGTCAACATCGTTGCCTGATGCTGCGGGGCCTGGATTTATGCTGTTTGGAAAACAGGGGGAAACCTTGAACCCGACGTTTCGTGTTTCGCTTCTGGCCGGCCTGGCTTTGTCTTTAGCCGTGGCGTCTGGCTGCACGGTGCGCCCCCTTATGGCGACGCCGGACGTAACGTCGAGCGGCGTTGCCTCATCGCCGGCGATGTCGTCCATCGCCATCGCGCCGGTGGACACGCGCTACGGGCAGCAGGTCCGCAACCATCTGATTTTCCTGCTTAACGGCGGAGCCGGGCAGCCGGCCAGTGCGCGCTACGCGCTTGATCTCAAGATCACGCGTTCGAGCTCTGCAGCGGCCCGCGTTCAGGTGCGCACCGACAACGAGCCCACCGCCAGCCTTCTCACCATGACCGCCGTCTACAAGCTGACCGATGGCGAGACCGGAAAGGTTGTCGCGACCGGAAAGCGTGAGATTTCTTCCGCCTATGACGTGCCGCGTCAGGAGTTTGCGGCACTGCGCGCTGCGCGCAATGCCGAGGACCGTGCGGCCCGCGAGCTGGCCGAGCAGCTGCGTCTGGCGCTCGGACAGGACCTGGCGCGCGCCGGGGCCGGATCGTAAACGCGACCCGGCGGCATGTTCGCGGTATCGTTGCAACCACGGAGCCCATTCTTGCGTTCGTGTCATTGCGTCGTCACAGTATTCGGTGAAACAGCCTGCGAGGCGTGATCTCTGAATGTTGCCCAGTTTCCGTGAGAGATCCTCTTCGGGTAAGACGAAGGAGCGGGATGACGGTCATGACAGGAACCGAGATGCTTCAGGGAGCGCTTCGTCCATGGCTCTGCACACGACGCTGACGTCTGTGGCCGCGGTTCTGGGGAACCGCGTTCTGGGCCGTGATGTTCACGCGCCCGAAGACCCGCATGTGGTCGATCAGCTGATCGCCGAGCGCACCACCCATCTTTCGCAGAACATGCTGTGGCCGCTGGCGCAGCCATTCCTCTACCGCTTCCTGCACTACCGCCAGGCGGTGGTGATGGCTGACGAAGTGGCGGAACTCTCCGGCTGGGAATCCTTCGATTACATCAGCAGGCTCCTGTCGCTGGAGATTTCGGCGAGCGGGATGGAGAACATCCCCGCAAAGGGCGGTTTCATTCTCGCGCCGAATCACCCGACCGGCATCGCCGACGGCATCGCCGTCTATGATCTGATGAAGGGCGTGCGGCCGGATCTCGCGATCTTCGCCAACCGCGATGCGCTGCGGGTCAACACGCGGTTCCGCGATCTCATCATTCCGGTGGAATGGCGCGCGGGCGAAAAATCCCACGCCAAGAGCCGTGACACGCTGGAGATGACGGCCAAGGCCTTCACCGGCGGCAAGGCCATCGTTCTGTTCCCGTCCGGGCGCATTGCCTACTGGAACAGGGACAAGCTCACCGAGCGCCCGTGGCAGCCTTCAGTCGTTGCGCTGGCGCGCCGCTATCAGGTGCCGGTTGTGCCGATGAACATGACGGCGCGCAATTCGGGCCTGTTCTATCTTCTGTCGCGCTATTCCACCGAACTGCGCGACATGACGCTGTTCCATGAGCTTCTGAACAAGAAGGGCCGGGCGATCAACATGGTGATCGGCAAGCCGATCATGCCGGATGCGCTGGGTGAGGGGGAGCCGGCGGATATGGCCGCGCGCCTTCAGGAGCACACGGTGCACCGGCTGCGCGAAGATCCGCACGCGACCTTTGAAGGTTAGTGGCCGAAGGTTGGCGAGACGCATGCCGAGGGGCGTGCTGAACATCGTGACAGCCCCCTTCTCCCCGTGAACGGGGAGAAGGTCCCGGCAGGGGGATGAGGGGCGTGCGACGTTCGAGCGGTTCACCGTTTCACGGAAACGTCGCTCTGCTCAATTTATCGTTTTTTCCGCATTTGTGCGGACGTCAGGTGAGATCACCTGACTGCAAAATGCTCCAGAAAACAGTTTTCGGAGAGGAAGGGCGCGCCTGCTGCTGGCGCTGGCACCGGCCCCTCATCCTCACCTTCTCCCCGCGGGCGGGGAGAAGGGGGCGCCTGTGTCGGTGCAAGACTTGCACCGGGGGGTACTTTAGGTTCCATCTACTGCCGCGCTATTCCACCGAACTGCGCGACATGACGCTGTTCCATGAGCTTCTGAACAAGAAGGGCCGGATGCGCTGGGTGAGGGGGAGCCGGCGGATATGGTCGTGCGCCTTCAGGAGCACACCGTGCACCGGCTTCGCGAAGACCCGCACGCGACCTTTGAAGGTTAGCGGCCACGGTTGGCGAGACGCATGCCGAGGGGCGTGCGATGGTAGAAATCAGTTTTCGGAGAGGAAGGGCGCGCCTGCTGCTGGCGCTGGCGCTCGCCCCTCATCCTCACCTTCTCCCCGCTTGCGGGGAGAAGGGGCTTCGATGCCGGTGATTTTCCTGCACCGATGTTTTGAGCGTGAGAAGCCTCAGCCGATCTTCTGGCCGGTCTTCGCCCAGTCGGCGAGGAAGGCTTCGAGGCCCTTGTCGGTGAGCGGGTGCTTGACCAGCGCCTTGAGAACGGACGGCGGCACGGTTGCCACGTCGGAGCCGATCAGGGCGGCCTGCTTCACGTGGTTCACGGTGCGGATCGATGCAGCGAGGATCTCGGTGTTGAAGCCGTAATTATCGTAGATCGTGCGGATCTCGGCGATCAGGTCCATGCCATCGATGCCCATGTCGTCGAGACGACCGATGAAGGGCGAGATGAAGGTTGCGCCGGCCTTGGCGGCGAGCAGCGCCTGGTTTGCCGAGAAGCAGAGCGTGACATTGACGAGGCGGCCCGAAGAGGTGATCGCCTTACAGGCCTTGAGGCCGTCCATGGTGAGCGGCACCTTGATGCAGATATTGTCTGCGATCTTGGAGAGGATTTCGGCCTCTTTCATCATGCCTTCGAAATCCGTCGCGGTGACTTCGGCGGAAACCGGACCATCGACGATGCCGCAGATTTCCTTGGTCACTTCCATGATGTCGCGGCCCGACTTCATGATCAGCGACGGGTTGGTGGTGACGCCGTCGAGCAGACCCGTTTCGCTCAACTCACGGATTTCGTTTACGTCGGCGGTGTCGACGAAGAACTTCATGGCAAACTCCTTAAGGCAGTCGGAAGGCCGGGATTGAGAGGATGCGACGACATCCTCCACATGTTCGGTCTTTGCTCTAATGCAAGAACAGGGCAAGGTCACGCCCGATGACAAAAGATTCGCCAATGAGCACCGTCGTGCCGGTCATGGTGCCGATGCCCGCCGAGCGGCCTTACTCCTATGCGGTGCCGGAAGACATGCGCGTGGAGCCGGGCTCCATCGTGCGCGTGCCGCTGGGGCCGCGCGAGGTGGCCGGCATCGTGTGGGATGGGCCGGGCGAGGCGGTGGCCGCCAAGAGGCTGAGGGCCATCAGCGCGGTTTTCGACTGCCCGCCGATCTCCGAAGAGATGCGCCGTTTCGTCGACTGGGTGGCAAGCTACACGCTTTCGCCGCCCGGCATGGTGGCGCGCATGCTGTTGCGCGCGCCGGCGGCGTTTGACCCCGAGCCGCCGACCGAGGGGCTGCGGCTCGTCGACGGGATGGGGCCTGACCGGCTGACGGCGGCGCGCGAACGCGTGATGGAAATGGCCGGCGACGGCCAGGCCTGGACGCGGGCCGGGCTTGCCCATGCGGCAGGCGTTTCCTCCAGCGTGATTGAAGGCTTGCGTTCGCAGGGCGTGTTCGAGACGGTTTCGATCCCGCCGCGCCCGCTGGTGGCTGCACCCGACCCGACCTTCGGGCGCGCGACCCTGACCGATGGCCAGGCGGAAGCCGCCGCGCGCCTGCGGGAAAAGGCCGGGACCGACGCTTTCAGCGTGACGCTGATCGACGGTGTGACGGGCTCGGGTAAGACGGAAGTCTATTTCGAGGCGGTGGCGGCGGCGCTGGAGCGCGGCAAGCAGGTGCTGATCCTCATTCCCGAGATCGCGCTTACGCAGGCCTTTCTGGAGCGCTTCCACAACCGATTCGGCGCAAAGCCTGCCGAATGGCACTCCGACCTTGCGCCAAAGAAACGCGAGCGTGTCTGGCGGCAGGTGGCCGAAGGGCAGCTGCGGGTGGTGGCGGGGGCGCGTTCGGCGCTTTTCCTGCCGTTTCGCGAGCTCGGCCTGATCGTGATCGATGAAGAGCACGACCCGGCCTACAAGCAGGAAGACCGGGTCTTCTACAATGCGCGCGACATGGGCGTGGTGCGCGGCCATATCGGCGGGTTTCCCGTGGTGCTGGCCTCGGCAACGCCATCGCTGGAAAGCCGGGTCAACGCCAATCAGGGGCGTTATGAGCGCATCGTCCTGTCGTCGCGCTTTGCAGATGCGGCCCTGCCGGACCTCGCCACGGTGGACATGCGCAAGGCCGCGCCCGAGCGTGGCGGCTTTCTCTCGCCGGTTCTCATCGAGGAGATGAAGAAGACGCTGGCGCGCGGCGAGCAGTCCCTGCTGTTTTTGAACCGGCGCGGTTATGCGCCGCTGACGCTTTGCCGGGTGTGCGGCCATCGCTTCCAGTGCCCCGACTGTTCGAGCTGGCTGGTGGAGCACCGTTTTCGCGGGCAGCTCGTCTGCCATCACTGCGGCTATAACGAACCGCGCCCGGAAGCCTGTCCGGAATGCGGAACGCTCGATCATCTGGTTGCCTGCGGGCCGGGCGTGGAGCGCATCACCGAAGAGGTTGACCGGCTTTTCCCGGACGCGCGCACCATCATGCTGTCGTCAGACATGATGGGCGGCGTGAAGCGGCTGCGGCTGGAACTGGAGGCCATCGAGAAGGGCGAGGCGGACATCATCATCGGCACGCAGCTCGTGGCCAAGGGACACAACTTCCCCGGCATGACGCTGGTGGGCGTGGTGGATGCGGATCTGGGGCTTGCCAATGGCGATCCGCGTGCGGCCGAGCGCACATTCCAGCTTCTGGCGCAGGTGACCGGCCGCGCCGGGCGCACGGGGCGAAAGAGCCTTGGCCTTCTCCAGACCTATCAGCCGGAACACCCGGTGATGCGGGCCATCGTGACGGGGGATGCGGAGGCGTTTTACGACCGCGAGACCGCCGAGCGCGAGCGCGCGGGCCTGCCGCCTTTCGGGCGTCTGGCCGCCATCATCGTGAGTGCGGCAACGCGCATGGAGGCCGAAGGCCACGCGCGCGGCCTGCGCCGCGCAGCGCCACAGGCCCCGGAAATCGATGTGCTGGGACCGGCCGAAGCGCCGCTTGCCGTGGTGGCGGGGCGGCATCGGTTCCGGCTTCTTGTGCATGGCGCGCGCCGCTCGGACATTCAGGGTTTTCTGCGCGACCTTTTGAAGGCCGGCCCGAAGCCGCGCGGCTCCGTGCGTGTGCAGGTGGACATCGATCCGCAGAGTTTCCTGTGAAGTGTGGCATCGCTGCTATGCCGCTGTGACCGCAATACGGTTTAAGAGGGCCGAAAGCGCGACGCGGGCATGTTTGCCTGCAACACAACCAAGGAGGTTCTGATGGCGTTGTCCTTTCCCTGGCCGGTAACCCAGGGCGAATGGCTGGCATGGTCTGCAGCGGCGGTGACGATTCTCATCGGCCTGTTCGTGATGTTCATGCCGCGGCTGGCGCTGAAGCTTTTCAGGCTGCAGCCGGCGGCGGAACGCACCGAGATGCTTGTGGTGCCGCGCGCCATCATTGGCGGTTTCTATATCGGCTTCGGACTGGCGGCGATGATGCTGGCGCAGCCCTTCATCTATCTGGCGCTTGGTGCGGCCTGGACCGTGTCGGTCTTCGGCTGCGTGATCTCGATGCTGTCGGATGGAGCGAAGGCTCTCTACAGCTGGGTGTTTCTTGTTCTGTCGCTCGTTCTGGCGGTGCTTCCGCTGGCATTTGTCATGGGATTCGTGGCCTGACGGAATAAAAATGCGTCGAAACTGCGACAAAGCAACCGTTATGGCGGGGTCTATGCGTGTTGCGACTCTCGGAAGCCTGTGCTAGACGGCAATCGGCTTTCAGCAGGAAGGCATGTCCTATGTCTTTTTGCGAGGGGAAAAATTCAATCAGGTCAGAGATTTAGCCCGAGCAGGTAGCTCCAGCATAAAATCTTGTGGCCTTCTAGGCGTGAGAGAAGACCATCCCGTGGCACAATCTGGCTCCATGATTTCCGGAATGGCAGGGCGCTACGCTGGTTCGCTTTTTGAACTGGCGAAGGAAGCCAAGGCGATTTCCACAGTCGAGGCTGACCTCGACCGCTTCGAGAAACTTCTTGAAGGCAGCGACGACCTGCAGCGTCTCGTCGAGAGCCCCGTGTTCTCGGCTGACGACCAGCTGAAGGCGATCAGCGCCGTTCTCGACAAGGCCGGGATTTCGGGCCTGGTCGGCAATTTCCTGCGTGTCGTTGCGCAGAACCGGCGTTTGTTCGCCGTTCCGCAGATGATCCGCGCATTCCGCCATATCGCCGCAGAAGATCGCGGTGAGACGACGGCGGACGTGGTTGCGGCGCACGCGCTCAACGCGACGCAGGAGAAGGAACTGAAGGCCGCCCTCAAGGCAGTGGCTGGCAAGGACGTTTCGATCAACGTTTCCGTTGATCCCTCCATTCTCGGCGGGCTGGTGGTCAAGATGGGCTCGCGCCAGATCGACACATCGCTCAAAACCAAACTTAATTCGCTCAAGCTTGCACTGAAAGAGGTCGGCTGATGGACATCCGTGCGGCGGAAATTTCCGCAATTCTGAAGGATCAGATAAAGAACTTCGGCAAGGAAGCCGAAGTTTCAGAAGTTGGCCAGGTGCTCTCCGTGGGCGACGGCATTGCCCGCGTCTATGGTCTGGACAATGTCCAGGCCGGTGAGATGGTGGAGTTCCCAGGCGGCATCCGCGGCATGGCGCTCAACCTGGAAGTCGACAATGTCGGCGTCGTTATCTTCGGTAGCGACCGTGACATTAAAGAAGGCGACACGGTGAAGCGCACGGGCGCCATCGTGGACGTTCCGGTCGGTCCGGAGCTGCTCGGCCGCGTTGTTGACGCGCTTGGCAACCCGATCGACGGCAAGGGCCCGATCAAGACAAAAGCGCGCGCCCGCGTTGACGTGAAGGCGCCGGGCATCATTCCCCGCAAGTCGGTTCACGAGCCGATGTCGACCGGTCTGAAGTCCGTTGACGCCCTGATCCCGATTGGCCGCGGCCAGCGCGAGCTGATCATTGGCGACCGCCAGACCGGCAAGACCGCCATCGTTCTCGACACCTTCCTCAACCAGAAGCCGCTCAACGACGGTGACGACGAGAGCCAGAAGCTCTACTGCGTCTATGTTGCCGTTGGCCAGAAGCGCTCCACGGTTGCTCAGCTGGTGAAGGTTCTGGAAGAGCGCGGCGCGCTCGAATACTCGATCATCGTCGCCGCCACCGCTTCCGACGCCGCTCCGATGCAGTTCCTGGCTCCGTTCGCCGGCTGCGCCATGGGCGAGTACTTCCGCGACAACGGCAAGCACGCCGTGATCGCCTATGACGATCTGTCCAAGCAGGCCGTTGCTTACCGTCAGATGTCGCTCCTGCTGCGCCGCCCGCCGGGCCGTGAAGCTTACCCGGGCGACGTTTTCTACCTGCACTCCCGCCTGCTCGAGCGCGCGGCGAAGATGAACGACGAGCAGGGCTCCGGCTCGCTCACGGCTCTGCCGGTCATCGAGACGCAGGCGAACGACGTGTCGGCCTACATTCCGACCAACGTGATCTCGATCACCGACGGTCAGATCTTCCTCGAGACCAACCTGTTCTTCCAGGGCATCCGCCCGGCTGTGAACGTCGGTCTGTCGGTGTCGCGCGTCGGCTCCGCAGCCCAGATCAAGGCGATGAAGCAGGTTGCCGGCTCCATTAAGGGTGAGCTCGCCCAGTACCGTGAAATGGCTGCGTTCGCGCAGTTCGGTTCTGACCTCGACGCCTCGACCCAGCGCCTGCTCAACCGCGGTGCACGCCTGACCGAACTCCTGAAGCAGCCGCAGTTCTCGCCGCTGAAGACGGAAGAGCAGGTTGCCGTGATCTTTGCCGGTGTGAATGGCTACCTCGACAAGCTTCCGCTTGCCGATGTCACCCGTTTCGAGCAGGGCCTGCTTTCGCACATGCGTGCGGACGGCAAGGACGTGCTTGATGCGATCCGCAAGGAAAAGGCGCTTTCCGACGATCTGCGTGAGAAGCTCAAGGCACAGATCGACGCATTCGCCAAGAACTTCGCCTGAGGCTAAGCGAGCATGGCTTCCCTTAAGGAACTTCGCAACCGAATCGCCTCGGTCAAGGCGACGCAGAAAATCACCAAGGCGATGCAGATGGTCGCCGCGGCGAAACTGAAGCGCGCCCAGGAGGCGGCCGAGGCTGCGCGGCCCTATGCGGAACGCATGGGGGCCGTGCTCACCAACATCGCCGGCGCCGTGTCGGGCAACGACGCGCCGCCGCTGATGGCAGGTACCGGCAAGGACGAAACGCATCTTCTGGTGGTCTGCACCGCCGAGCGTGGTCTTTGCGGTGGCTTTAACAGCCAGATCGCCAAGAAGGCGCGCGAGCATATCCGCGCGCTGCTTGGCGAAGGCAAGACGGTGAAAGTGCTGTGCGTCGGCAAGAAGGGCTATGATGTCCTGCGTCGCGATCATGGCGATCTGATCATGGACCGCGTGGATCTCCGCGAGGTCAAGAAGATCGGTTTCGACAACGCGAACGACGTCGCCCGTCAGGTCATCGGCCTGTTCGAAAAGGGCGAGTTCGACGTCTGCACGCTGTTCTATTCCGAGTTCGTATCGGTGATGTCGCAGGTGCCGACCGCACTGCAGATCATCCCGGCTGCCGTTCCCGCCGGGGACGAGGGCCAGGGTTCTGACGCAGTCTACGAGTACGAGCCTGACGCGCCCGCCATTCTTGCCGATCTGATCCCGCGCAATATCGCGGTTCAGATCTTCCGCGCGCTCCTGGAGAACGCGGCCGGCGAGATGGGTGCCAAGATGACCGCCATGGACAGCGCGACGCGCAACGCAGGCGAGATGATCGACAAGCTTTCGATCACCTACAACCGCCAGCGCCAGGCGCAGATCACCAAGGAACTCATCGAAATCATTTCGGGCGCGGAAGCGCTCTAACGGACCGAAGAGGTTAAACGAAAATGGCCAAAGCAGCGACCCCGAAGACGGCGTCCGCGACCGCCGCCAAGAAGGCGGCCCCGGCGCGCAAGGCGGCTTCCACCCGCTCGGCATCGTCCAGCGCAGCAACGAAAGCAACCGGCTCGGCCGGCACGATCCGCCAGGTTATCGGCGCCGTCGTCGACGTGCAGTTCGAAGATCACCTGCCGGCGATCCTGAACGCAATTGAGACCGAGAACAACGGCACGCGCCTCGTGCTTGAGGTGGCTCAGCATCTCGGCGAGAACACGGTTCGCTGCATCGCCATGGACTCCACCGAGGGTCTGGTGCGCGGCATGGAAGTCCGTGACACGGGCAGCCCGATCTCGGTGCCGGTTGGCGACGCAACG
The DNA here is from genome assembly GCF_017255295.1 of Nitratireductor aquimarinus. Lineage (GTDB taxonomy): Bacteria > Pseudomonadota > Alphaproteobacteria > Rhizobiales > Rhizobiaceae > Nitratireductor > Nitratireductor aquimarinus. The sequence goes on along the minus strand of NZ_JAFKDE010000005.1, from coordinate 87,358 downwards.
CTCGGCCGCATCATGAACGTGGTTGGCGAAGACATCGACGAAGCCGGCCCGGTCAAGGGCGACGGCGTTCGCGCAATTCACCAGCCGGCTCCGGAATATGTGGATCAGTCCACGGAAGCCGAGATCCTGGTCACGGGCATCAAGGTCGTTGACCTGCTCGCACCGTACGCGAAGGGCGGCAAGATCGGCCTGTTCGGCGGCGCCGGTGTTGGCAAGACCGTTCTCATTCAGGAACTGATCAACAACGTCGCAAAGGCGCACGGCGGTTACTCCGTGTTCGCAGGCGTTGGCGAGCGTACCCGTGAGGGCAACGATCTCTACCACGAGATGATCGAGTCCGGCGTGAACCAGGACCCGGCAAAGAACAACGGCTCCACCGAAGGCTCCAAGTGCGCCCTCGTGTTCGGCCAGATGAACGAGCCGCCCGGTGCACGCGCCCGTGTTGCTCTGACCGGTCTGACGGTTGCCGAGCATTTCCGCGACCAGGGCCAGGACGTTCTGTTCTTCGTGGACAACATCTTCCGCTTCACGCAGGCGGGCTCCGAGGTGTCGGCTCTTCTCGGCCGTATTCCTTCGGCTGTGGGTTACCAGCCGACGCTGGCGACCGACATGGGCGCCCTGCAGGAACGCATCACCACGACCACCAAGGGCTCGATTACCTCGGTGCAGGCCATTTACGTGCCCGCCGATGACTTGACCGACCCGGCGCCGGCAGCTTCGTTCGCCCACCTGGACGCAACGACCGTGTTGAACCGCGCCATTTCGGAAAAGGGTATCTACCCGGCCGTGGATCCGCTGGACTCCACCTCGCGCATGCTTGACCCGATGATCGTCGGTGAGGAGCACTACCGCGTGGCCCGTCAGGTCCAGGAGATCCTCCAGCGCTACAAGTCGCTTCAGGACATCATCGCCATTCTCGGCATGGACGAGCTTTCCGAAGAGGACAAGCTCACGGTTGCCCGCGCCCGTAAGATCGAGCGCTTCCTGTCGCAGCCCTTCCACGTGGCCGAGGTCTTCACCGGCGCGCCGGGTCTGTTCGTGGACCTGGAAGACACGATCCGCTCGTTCAAGGGTCTGTGTGACGGTGAGTACGATCACCTGCCGGAAGCTGCCTTCTACATGGTTGGCACCATCGAGCAGGCCGTCGAGAAGGCCCAGAAGCTGGCCGCCGAAGCGGCCTGATCAAGGCAATGACCGGGAGGTCCGTTCGGGCCTCCCGCCTTCATGCCAAACCGGTAGGACACGATGGCTCAATCCTTCAAATTCGATCTGGTCTCGCCCGAGCGGCTCCTGGTTTCCCAGGACGTCGAATCGGTTGTCATTCCCGGCACTGAGGGCGAACTGACCGTGATGGCCACACATGCGCCGACAATGACCAGCATCAAGCCGGGCGTCGTTGCAGTGACGGCTGGCGGCAAGACCGAACGCTATGTGGTGTTTGGCGGCTTTGCCGACATTCTGCCCGATGGCTGCACGGTTCTCGCCGAATCGGCTGTGCATGTGGATGACATCAACCGCGAAGATATCGCGCGCCGCATTCAGGAGGCCCGCGAGGATCTGGAAGATGCGGGGGATCACGAGGCGCGTCTGCGTGCCGAAGACTTCCTGCATCAGCTGACGACCCTTGAGGGTGCCATTCTGCCTGCCTGATCGGCAGGCGTATATGGTGCGAAAACAGCCGGGCCAATGCCCGGCTTTTTTGTTAGCCTGCTTTCTATTGTGAAAGGCAGGGGTATACTTCATGGCATTGCGCAGGGTGGCGCGGTTTCTTTGCTGGCTCATGGTCGTTGTGGCTGCGAGCCCGGGCGTGGCGGAGGAACTTGATCCGAAAACGGCCACGCTTGGCCGGCAATTTACCGACATCTTCCAGAAAGGGTCCGCTGAAGAGGTCTGGCAGCACATGTCGGAGCGAATGCAGTCGGCGCTTGGCGATCTCTATCATCTGAAAGGGTTTCAGGCGTCCATCAACAGCGCCTATGGCCCCGAAGTGTCGGTTCATGAAGAGCTGACGGAAGAGAAAGACGGACTGCGGACCTACCGCCGCCGTGCCGGGCACGAGAACGGTTCGGATCTCATCTGGCAATGGAGCTTCGGTCAGGATGACGGGATCGAGGGCTTTTACGTGCGGCGTGTGCCCGTGGAGGCGGATTCCGCCTATCTCGACTATCAGACACAGGCTGCGCTGCGTCTGCCCTTCGCCGGCTACTGGAAGGTCTTCTGGGGTGGGCGCTCGGTGGAAGAAAACTACCATGCCGCAGATGCGGGCCAGCGCTTTGCCTATGACTTCGTAATCCAGCGCGCGGGCAAAACCCACACGGGGGATGGTACGGCGCTCACGGACTATTACTGCTGGGACGAGCCCATTCTGGCACCGGCAGAGGGCACGGTCGTTGCCCGTGTTGACGGGCTGCCGGACCAGCCTCTGGGCGAGATGGATGCAGACCGGCCGGCGGGCAACCATGTGGTGCTCGACCTGGGCAATGAAGAGTTCATCTTCCTTGCGCATCTGCGCAACGGCTCGGTTGCCGTGAGCGGTGGGCAGCATGTCGATGAGGGGCAGGAGATTGGCCGCTGCGGCAACAGCGGGAACTCGTCAGAGCCCCACCTTCACGTGCATATGCAGACGACACCGGAATTGGGTGCGGGAAAGGGTTTGCCGGCGCAGTTTCAGAACTATCGCGCCAATGGAGCATTGAAGCTGCGCGGCGAACCGGTCCGCGGGCAGACCGTGATCGCCGTTGAAGATATCCTGAAATAGCCGGCGAAAGTGCCGGGACGCCTCAGGGTGCGAGGTGGCGGAAGGCGGAGACGACGCTCTCATAGACCCTGCGCTTGAAGGGAACGATCAGACCGGGCAGATCGGTCATCGGCTTCCATTCCCACATGTCGAACTCGGCTTCATGTCCGCCGGGCGGCGGGTTGATCGCGATCTCCGAATCGGGGCCTTCAAAGCGGAAGGCAAACCACTTCTGCTTCTGCCCGCGATACTTTCCCTTGAGGGCAATGCCAAGGAGATGTTCGGGCAGTTCGTAGGTGATCCAGTCGGGCGTCTCGGCGAGAAGCGAAACGGACTTCATGCCGGTCTCTTCATAGAGTTCGCGATAGGCCGCCTCGCGAGGCTCTTCGCCTTTGTCGACGCCGCCCTGGGGCATCTGCCAGAGCTGCGTTGCGCCGGATAACTCGTCCGTGTCGGGCTGAACGATGCGGCGGCCCGCCCAGGCAAGGCCCCTGTCGTTGAGCACCATGATGCCCACGCAGGGGCGATAGGGCAGATCGGCTGCGTTCTTTGTCTTCTCGGCCATGCGGACGATTTCCGTTTCTATCGTGGTTGAGGATCGGCGGCGACGGCCGAGACGGGAACGAGCTCGATTCCGCGTCCGGTGACTTCATTGGACCATGACGCTACGGCGTCGATGGTCTCGTCGAATGCAGAGCCTGTGCCGATGGCGTAGCCTCTGGCGCGTGCGATGCGCTCGAGTTCATCAAGTTTCTTGAGGATTTCGGCGCGCTCGGGGCGACGGTTCTTGCCGGTCGGATCGATGAGCGCGTCGGACGCGGCAAAAGGCACGCCCTCCTGAAGGGCGAGATCCTGTGCGACGCTGCGCGCGGATGTGCCATCATCGATATACATCAGACCGCGCTGGCCAAGCTCCGCCATGACATCGCCCATGGCTTCGTCATCGGCCGTGAAGCGTCCGCCCATATAGTTCATCACGCCCGTATAGTTGGTGAGGCGGGAAAGCGCCCAGCGCATGCGCGACATGTTCTGGCCGGGGGATGCATCAAGCGTGAGCGTGTTGCGGCCCGGGTTCTGCGTCGGATAACCGAAGGGCTCCATGGGCACCTGCAGAATGACCTCATGGCCTTCCTTGCGGGCCTGCTGCATCCAGCGTGACAGGCTGTTGCCCGCCGGTGCGAACGCCAGGGTGATCTCCGGGCGGAGCGTCTCGATGGCGTATTCCGTGGTTGTCTGCGAAAGGCCCAGCCCGCCGATGATGATGGCGATGCGCGCGCCCCGCGTGCCCGACCAGGAGCGGGCATAAACATCGAAGGGCCGCCGGCCGCCGGCATCGCGCACGGGCAGGGGGCCTGTCTCGGACTCCTCGATCAGCGCCCGGTCGGGCAGATGCGCCAGACGCGGATGCTGGCCCATGGCCGAAGGATCGCGAATGATGATGACGCCGTTTTCGGACGGGTCTTCCGGCTGGAGACGGGTGATCGACGCATCGGGCGCGCCGGATGCGGGCGTGGCCGTTGCTGTGTCAGACCCGGAGGACCGCGCGACGGTCTCTTCCACGGGTGACGTGACGGCGACAGGAGAAGGGCTGCGGAAGGGGCGGTCTCGCAATGCGACAGCCGTGGACGTGCCGAGAACCGCAATGGCGGCGAGAGCGGTGACGATACGGCCGGTGGTGAAGGCGCCCTGGCGCTTAGGCTTGTCTGGGCGCTTGTTCGGGCGCTTGTCGTGGCCCAGCGGGCGATCGATGTCTTTTTTCCCGGAAGTCATACCCACCCGTCACGATGGCCGAGGCCAGAAACCAGACCGGTCCTCGTCTTCTAAGAAGGCGGACGCGGCGTCAAAATTCTGTCTTTCCAAACGTAGGGCGGCCGGAAGGCAGCCATGCGCGAAATTCGTGTTACTGGCGGTCTGTGTCGCCAGAATGTCACCGCCGGTTTGCGAGAAACCGGCGGTGACAAAAGATGTTTAGAGCATCGGACCGAAAAGTGGAATCCGGTTTCCCCTTTTCCAGGGATGGCTCTAGCGGTTCATGACCGCCTTGTCGGGATTTGGCGGGAAAGCGGGATCGGTTTTCTCGCCGCGCAGCAGTTCCAGGGCTGCCTTGAGCTGCATGTCGTCCTTAGGCTCCGGCGGCACATAGGCGATGGAGCCGGAACCCTCGTCGCTTTCTTCCTCACCCTTGATGTGACCGCGCAGGTCGGACTCGCCCCGGCGCAGATCCCGGCCCTGTAATTCCTCGGGCAGGGGCTGATCGACCTTGATGTCGGGCGTGATGCCCTTGCCCTGGATCGATTCGCCGGACGGCGTGTAGTAGAGCGCGGTGGTGAGGCGCAGAGCGCCGTTCTCGCCGAGCGGGATGATCGTCTGGACCGAGCCCTTGCCGAAGGACTGGGTACCCAGAACCGTCGCACGGCGGTGGTCCTGCAGCGCGCCGGCAACGATTTCCGAAGCACTGGCCGAGCCGCCATTGATGAGCACGATGACCGGTTTGCCATTCAGAACATCGCCGGGCCGCGAATCGAAGCGGGCAATCTCATTGGCCTCGCGGCCGCGGGTGGAGACGATCTCGCCGCGATCCAGGAAGGCGTCGGAGACGCTGACTGCCTGATCAAGCAGGCCGCCCGGATTGAGGCGCAGGTCGAGCACATAGCCCTTGAGCTGATCGTCCGGCACTTCTTCGCTGATCGTGTCGATGGCGGTCATCAGGTCATCGAAGGTCTTCTCCGTGAAGGAGGTGATCTTCAGATAGCCGACATCCTCTTCGACGCGGTACTTGACCGCCTTCACCTTGATGATGTCGCGCACGATGGTGAGATCGATGGGCTTGTCCGCACCTTCGCGAATGATGGTGAGTTCGATGGGCGTGTTGACCGCGCCGCGCATCTTGTCGACGGCGTCGTTGAGCGACATGCCGCGCACTTCCTCGCCATCGATGGCGGAGATCAGGTCACCGGCCAGAACGCCGGCGCGTGCGGCGGGCGTGTCGTCGATGGGCGCAACCACCTTGACCAGCTCGCTGTCCATGGTGACTTCGATGCCGAGGCCGCCGAACTCGCCCTTGGTCTGCACGCGCATGTCCTTGGCGGCGTCCGCGTCGAGATAGGACGAATGCGGGTCGAGCGAGGTGAGCATGCCGTTGATGGCGCTCTCCACCAGCTTCTTGTCATCCGGCGGGGTCACATACTGGGCGCGCACACGCTCGAAGATGTCGCCGAAGATCGCGAGCTGCCGGTAGGTCTCGGAACCGGCGGCGTTCGCAGAGAAGCCACTCGTACCGTGAAGGAGCGAGACCGCAGATGCGCCCATCAGGGCGCCGGCAAACAATAGCGACAAGTTACGTTTCATTTCCTGTCCTTCCAGAGTGTCCCGGAGCCCACCAGGGTTTAGGATTGATCGGTTTTCCGTTCTTCCTGAACTCCACATACAGCTCCGGTGTGACGTTCTCAGTCCCCGGTCCTGCGATGCTTGCCAGGCGAGCATCCCCCATCATGCCGATTGGTTCGCCCGCCAAAACGGATTGCCCCAGCGTCACGCTTACCTTCTCTAAGCCGGCAAGCACGATATGATAACCGTCGCCGGCGTTGAGTATCAATAGCTGACCATAGGAACGGAACGGTCCCGCGTACAGAACCGTCGCCCCCGCAGGCGCGGTAACGATTGCGCCCGATTGTGTTCTTAGAATGTCGCCCTGAAGGCGCGCCCCGGTGTCGTCATCTTCACCGAATCGCGCTCCGAACTGGCCGGACACGGGCAGGGCCACGCCGCCCGTGCGCTTGGCAAAGGATGCGCCGGCACTTAGCCGGTGTTCCGGCGAAGTCGGCTGATTAAGGCGCCTTGCGCGCTCTGCCTCGGCCTTGCGCAGCGATGCGATCTCGGTTTCCAGCGAGCCGATCAGCTCCTGCAGGCTGGTGGCGCGGGCGGCCAGCGCCTCGGCTTCGCGCTGCTCGGTGGCCATGCGGCTTTCGGCATCCTGCTGCAGGCGCTTCTTTTCATCGAGCAGAAGCGAGAGGCGTTTCTTTTCCTCGACCTGTTCGGTCACGGTTTTTTGAAGTTTGTCGCGCTCGCTTTCGATGGATGTGACGATGCGCGAGAGGTCTTTCAGGTCGCCGATGAGGATTTCCGTCTCGACCCGCAGCTCCGGCACGACCGCGCCGAGCAGAATGGCGCTGCGCACGGAGGCGAGCGCATCTTCCGGGCGCACGAGAATTGCCGGTGGCGGGTTCAGGCCCATGCGCTGGAGCGCTGCGAGAACCTCGGCCAGAACGCCGCGGCGCGATTGCAGCGATTCGCGCAGATAGCCTTCCTGATGGCGCAGTTCCGTGAGACGCAGCGAAATGGCGTCGATGTCTTCGCTGAGCTTGCGCTCGGTCTTGGCGGCCTGGATGAGGGCTGCGGTGATGGCCGCATTGTCATCCTTGATGGCGTCGATCTCGGATGCGATTTCGGCGAGGCGCTGCTCGGTCAGCGCCATCTCGCGGTTGATGTCCTGAAATTCGGTCTGCGTCTTGCCATGCTGCGTTTCCAGAACCTCTATGCCGTCCTGCGCCGCGGCGTAGGCGGTCAGGACGCAAAGGCAGGTCGCAGCGGCTGCTGCTGTCCTGATCCTGGAAAAGGGCGGGCGCGGCATGTGCGCTTTCATCATCCTTGGTCTGCTGTTTTCGCGCGGTCGGGAAATCGCATTCGGGCAGTATAGGCGTCGCTTTCTTAAGGAAGCATCAACCATACGGGAATTGCCGCACAATTTTTGGTTGTGTTTTCCCCATTGTCAATGCAGGCGGGTTGCGCCGGCCTACCTGATCGCCGTGCGTCCGTCTGAGCGCCCATCCGGGCGCACCGAATTGTTCGTGGAGCCGTTCAGTCCCGATGATAGGGATGGCCTGAAAGAATGGTGGAAACACGGTAGATCTGTTCGGCCAGCATCACCCGAACGATCTGGTGCGGCCATGTCTGCGCGCCGAACGCGATGGTCCGGTCTGCCATGCGCCGCAACTCGGGATCGTGCCCGTCCGGCCCGCCAATGACGATGGAAAGATGCCGCCGGCCTTCATCACGCAGATCCGCGATGGCCTGGCTCAGTTCCCGGGAGGTGAGGTTCTTGCCGCGTTCGTCGAGCAGGAAGAGCGCCGAGCCTTCCGGGCGCATCTGCGCGATCTTGCGGCTCTCTTCGCGCCGTCTTTCGTCGGTGGATTTGGCGCGGCTTTCAGCGATCTCGCTGACGCCGGAGAATTCAAGCCCGATGGCCGGGCCGCCCTTGGAGAAGCGGTCCAGATAACGGTCCGCCAGATCCCTCTCGGGGCCGGCTTTCATCCGGCCCACGGCGCAAATCCCAATATGCATTCCAGCCTCTCTGCCCGGTGGGCGGAGGAGCCCACAAACGCCGTCAAAAAAGACGGCGGTCAGTGAACCGTTTCATCCTCAAGACCGGGCTCAAGACCGGGCTCCAGATCGGGCGTCTGCCACATCTTTTCGATGTTGTAGAATTCCCGAACTTCCGGACGGAAGACATGAACGACGATGTCGCCCGTATCGACCAGAACCCAGTCGGCGCTTGCAAGGCCTTCGACCTTTGCATTGCCGCAGCCGGCTTCCTTCAAGGCACGGATCAGGTGATCCGCGACCGCAGCGACGTGTCGATGCGACCGTCCCGACGCGATGATCATGTGATCGGCGAGCGGGGACTTGCCCTGGATGTCGATGGAGACGATGTTTTCCGCCTTCGAGTCTTCAAGACTCGTGAGGGCTGTTTCAACGGCCTGGGAAACCAGGTTTCGGCTGGCCTCGGCCGGCGAAGGCACGGTGTCGACCTTCTTCGTGGTTGCTGTTCTCAGTGTCTTTCCTTTCCAATAAGAACAAGCTCACCGTGGACGCATGTCCTACGGTATCCAATAGATAGGCAGAGTCTCCTTACAGTTTCAAGACATCCGCCGATCACATGTTTTGCGAGCTTTGGCGGTTATTGCGCCCCTTTTGCCGCATTTCTGATTGCGGTCGAGGAGAGCGGGGAGCGCGGACCGTGGATGAATGTCCAGGCCGGCGGCTTGCTTCTGGCGAGGATCGGCGCGTCGTCCTCGTCTATGCGGGCATGGTCGAATGTCTTCGCCATGGTGGATGAGAGAAAGGCGAGCGTTGCGCCCGGACGGTCGATCACGGCGATGGGCATGGACTGCGCGATATCGCGCCAGCGCTCCCAGCGATGGAAGTCGCGCAGGCTGTCCGCCCCCATGATCCAGACGAAGTTCACGCCGTGATTGCGCGCCTGAACCAGCTTGATCGTATCCGCCGTGAAGCGGACGCGGTGGCCGGCCTCGAATGCGGTGACCTTCACGCGCGGGTCGGTGGTGCATTTCTCCGAAAGGGCGATCCGTTCGGCAAGAGGTGCGAGTTCGCGATGGCTCTTCAGCGGATTGCCGGGGGTGACGATCCACCAGAGCTGGTCGAGCCGTAACCGCCGCATGGCGATTTCCGCCACCAACGCATGACCGGCATGGGGCGGGTTGAACGAGCCGCCAAACAGGCCGACAGCCATGCCGCGTTCCACATGCGGCATGCGCAGATAGCGCGCCGGCACCGATGGCGTCGGCGTGCTGATCGTGCTGTTCTCGTCGGACTGCTGCATCGCGAAGCGGCCGCTCAGGGCCGGGTCTGGCCGGAGCCGCGAACGCGATATTTGAACGAGGTGAGCTGTTCGACACCCACCGGTCCGCGCGCATGCATCTTGCCGGTGGCAATGCCGATTTCCGCGCCCATGCCGAACTCGCCGCCATCGGCGAACTGGGTCGAGGCGTTGTGCAGCAGAATGGCGGAGTCGATCTCGTTGAAGAAGCGCTCAACGGCTGCCGCATCTTCCGCGATGATGGCCTCGGTGTGGTGCGAGGACCATGTGCCGATATGGCGGATCGCTTCATCGACCCCGTCGACCAGCTTCACCGAAATGATGGCGTCGAGATATTCCGTGCCCCAGTCCTCTTCGGTCGCGGGTGTTGCCGAAGCAAAGCGGGCGCAGACCTCTTCATCGCCGCGAATGGCGCAACCGGCTTCTTGCAGCGCGGTCAGAACGGGCGTGAGAAGGCGGTCGGCCGCAGCGCGATCCACCAGCAGCGTTTCAGCCGCGCCGCAGATGCCGGTGCGCCGCATCTTGGCGTTGACGGCGATGGAGACGGCCATGTCGGTGTCGGCCGAGCGGTCGAGGTAAAGGTGGCAGATGCCTTCCAGATGCGAGAACACGGGGACACGCGCATCGCTCTGCACGCGCTCGACGAGGCTGCGCCCGCCGCGGGGCACGATGACGTCGACATTGCCGCCGAGGCCTTTCAGCATTTCGCCAACGGCGGCGCGGTCGGTGACCGGCACGCGCTGGATGGCGTCGGCGGGCAGGCCGGCCTTCTCAAGTCCTTCGACGAGGCAGGCATGGATGGCGGCGGACGAGCGCGCGGAATCGGAACCGCCGCGCAGGATCACCGCATTGCCGGCCTTGAGGCACAGCGCGCCGGCATCGGCGGTCACGTTGGGGCGGCTTTCATAGATGACGCCGATGACGCCGAGCGGCGTGCGCACGCGCTCGATCTGGAGACCGTTGGGGCGATCCCATGCGGCGATTACGCTCCCGACCGGGTCTTTCAGTGCGGCGATGGCGCGCATGCCCTCTGCAATGGCGGCGATGCGCGCGGGATCCAGCTTCAGCCGGTCGAGGAGGGCCGGCGACAGGCATGCTTTCTCGCCGCGCGCCATGTCTTCGCGGTTGGCCTCAAGGATCGCCGCCTCATTGCGCGTGAGCGCATCGGCCATGGCTTCCAGTGCGGCGTTCTTTTGGTCTGACGTGGCGATGGACAACGGGCCGGCGGCGGCGCGGGCGCGCGCACCGAGATCGTTCATCAGCGCGGCGATGTCCGCACTGTCCTGCCTGTTTTCCATCAGCATTCAACCCTCCGCTTTTTCAATCATGTCTGGCTGGCTCTGGCGCACATGCGGCGTCGTGACCAGGTCATCGCGATGCACCATGGCGGTGCGCGCTTCGTATCCGAGCACCTCGGCAATGTCGCCGCTTTTCAGACCGGCGATTTTTACGGCATCGGCGGCATCATAGGCAACCAGTCCACGGGCGACCTCGCGCCCGTCGGGGCCGTGAATGGCAACCGTGTCGCCACGGGCGAAACTGCCCGAAACCTGTGTGACGCCAGCCGGTAGAAGCGAGTTTCCGGCAGCAAGCGCCAGAACCGCGCCGGCATCCACGCCGATTGTGCCGGCGGGCTCGAGCTGACCGGCGATCCATGTCTTGTAGGCGCGCACGGGTGTCGTGCTTGCCCTGAACAGGGTGGAGCGGGCGTCGCTGTCGATCGCGGCCAGCGGATTGAGCCGCGTGCCCGAGGCGATGATCATGGAGGTGCCAGCCGCCGTGGCGATGCGCCCGGCATCGAGCTTGGTGCGCATGCCGCCGCGCGAAAGCTCGGAAGCAGCAGCGCCCGCCATGGCCTCGATCTGCGGCGTGATGGCGTCGACCACGGGGATGAACTGCGCATCGGGATCGCTGGCCGGCGGCGCGGTGTAGAGCCCGTCCACATCGGAGAGCAGAACCAGAAGGTCAGCGCCAAGCATGGTGGCGACGCGCGCGGCCAGGCGATCATTGTCGCCATAGCGGATCTCGCTGGTGGCGACCGTGTCGTTTTCGTTGATGACGGGCACGACGCCCATCTTGAGAAGGGTGGAGACGGTGGCGCGCACATTGAGATAGCGGCGGCGCTCTTCCGTGTCGCCGAGCGTGACGAGGATCTGGCCCGATTTGAGCCCGCGCTTGCGCAGCTCCTCGTCCCATGCGCCGGCGAGCGCGATCTGTCCCACGGAAGCCGCAGCCTGGCTTTCTTCCAGCTTCAGCGTGCGCCGCTCAATGCCGAGGATGGTGCGGCCAAGCGCGATGGCGCCGGACGACACGACCAGAACCTCAACGCCATCGGCATTGAGATTGGCGATGTCATCGACAAGCGCGGAGAGCCATTCGCGCTTCAAACCCTTTTTGCGGTCCACCAGAAGGGCGGAGCCGATTTTGACCGTGATGCGACGGTGACTGTTGAGCGCGGGGCGGGTCATGGTCTGCCTATTTCTGCCAGCGCTCATCAACCGCATCGGCGTTTTCTTCTTCGGCGCGGGCGTCCTGGATGATCTTCATCAGGGCGCGCAGCACCTCCTGCACGCCTTCGCCGGTGGCGGAAGACAGGAGGAGGGGCGTCTTTCCGCAGGCCTCTGCAAGGGCGGCCTGCTTCTCGGCGCGGGCGTCTTCATCCAGAAGATCCACCTGGCTGAGCGCGACCACCTCGGTCTTGTCAGTGAGGCCGTGGCCATAGGCGGAAAGCTCGCCGCGAATGGTCTTGTAGACGGCGGCCGGGTCTTCCTCGCGTGCGGAAACGAGATGCAGCAGAACGCGGGTGCGCTCCACATGGCCGAGGAAGCGGTCGCCAATGCCGACGCCCGCATGCGCGCCCTCGATCAGGCCGGGGATGTCGGCCATGACGAATTCGCGCGCGTCGATGCGCACCACGCCGAGATTGGGGTGCAGCGTCGTGAACGGATAGTCGGCGATCTTCGGTTTGGCTGCCGTGACGGTGGCCAGGAAGGTGGACTTGCCGGCATTGGGCAGGCCGACGAGCCCGGCATCGGCGATGAGCTTGAGACGCAGCCAGATCCACGCTTCCTCACCCGGCAGGCCGGGATTGGCCCGGCGCGGCGCCTGGTTGGTGGAGGATTTGAAGTGCTGGTTGCCGAAGCCGCCATTGCCGCCGCTGGCCAGCCTGAAGCGCTGGCCGATCTCGGTCAGATCGCAGATCAGCGTTTCATTGTCTTCCTCGAAGACCTGGGTGCCGGCCGGCACTTTGAGGATGGCGTCGCCGCCCTTCGCGCCGGTGCGGTTGCGGCCCATGCCGTGCACGCCGGTCTGGGCCTTGAAATGCTGCTGGTAGCGATAGTCGATGAGCGTGTTGAGACCCTGAACGGCCTCCACCCAGACATCGCCGCCACGCCCGCCATCGCCGCCATCGGGACCGCCGAACTCGATATATTTCTCGCGTCGGAACGAAACGGAACCCGCGCCGCCATCGCCGGAGCGGATATAGACTTTGGCCTGATCGAGAAATTTCATGGTTTTGGACCGTCTTTCCGTAACGTTGCGCTGAACCGTCTACAGCATTGCGCGCCGAAGTGCGAGAGCAGACAGGGCGCGCGTGCCTGCCTGCTCTCGTCTCAATTTCTTATGCGCCCCAGCTCCTGAGGCTGACCCAGGTGCGGCGGTCGAGCTGGTAGCGCTCGACGGGCACCCGGCCGGCCACCACGGAATCCATCATGCCCTGACCGGCAAACTGGAAACCGCATTTGTGAATGACGCGGCGCGAGGCGGTGTTGGTGACGCGGCAGGAAACATTGAGCCGGTCGATATCCGTGGCGCGGAAGGCGAGGTCCACCAGGGCGTGGGCCGCTTCCGTTGCGTAGCCGCGCCCCCAGTAGGGTTCGCCGATCCAGTATCCCATCTCAAGACCGTGGGCGCGGTTTTCCAGCCCCGCGCAGCCGATGAAGGCGCCGCTTTCGGACAGGGTGATGGCATAGGTGCAGCCGCTGATCGCGCCGGCGCGGATGCTGGACAGAAAACTGTGTGCGTCGGCAACGCGATAGGGATTGGGCAGACGGCCGAGCATTTCGGCCAGATGCCGGTTGTTGGCGAGTTCCACCAGCTCGGTCACATCGTCATCGCGCGGGATGCGCAGGACGAGGCGTTCCGTGACCAGAACGGGACAATCTATGCTGACGCTGGGACTTTCACCCTCGATGTCTTCACTTTCGGCGACCATTTTTTCCTCCGGACAATAGAAAAGGGGAGATGGCGACCCATCTCCCCTTTTTGAACCTATTTCCGGAATGTCCAGACACCGGTCCCCGAGATGGGTCGCCGGTGTTTGGTGCGCGGACCGGCTATTCCGCGGCTTCCAGAATTGGGTTTACAGATACGTACGTTCGGCCGTTTGCCTTCTTGGCAAAGGACACGGAACCAGCCTCAAGCGCAAAAATCGTATGATCTTTGCCCATGCCGACATTGGTGCCGGGATGCCATTTCGTGCCGCGCTGACGGATGATGATGTTGCCGGCGCGAACCTGCTCGCCGCCGAACTTCTTCACACCAAGGCGTTTGGACTCGGAATCGCGACCGTTGCGCGACGAACCACCAGCTTTTTTGTGTGCCATTTCGCTTGCTCCTTTGCGCCCTTGAGAGCGCTCGTATTCCTATTGCGCCGTCAGGCGCCCGATTTCAACCCTGCGGCGATTATTTCGCCAGTTCTGCGGCCTGCTCGCGCCAGTCCTTGATCTGGTCGGCGCTGAACGGCATGGCCTCATCGATGCGCACCACGTCCTCGTCGGTCAGGGCGGCCACCTGAGCGTAGGTGGTGATGCCCTGCTCGGCGAGCTGGCCGGCTGCGACCGGGCCGATGCCCTTGATCTTCGTCAGATCGTCGGGCTCGCCTGCCGGAGCGGTGAAGAGCGGCGCTGCCGCTGCGGGCGCTTCCGTCTTTGCTTCGGCCTTCTTCGGCGCGGCTTCCTTCTTGGCGGCTGCCTTCTTCGACGGCTTCGCACCGCCCGTCAGGATCTCGGAGATCCGCACGGTGGTCAGAAGCTGACGATGACCGCGCTTGCGGCGCGAATTCTGGCGGCGACGCTTCTTGAACGCGATGACCTTCTTGCCGCGGCCCTGCTCGACCACTTCGGCAGCCACGCTGGCGCCTTCAACGAGCGGCGCGCCGAACGCCACGTCTTCGCCCTCGCCAACGGCGAGAACGTCTGCAAACTGAATGATCTCACCGGGCTCGCCGGCGATGAGTTCGACCTGAAGCAGGTCATTGGCGGAAACGCGGTACTGCTTGCCGCCGGTTTTAATGACTGCGAACATCTTTTTTCCTTTCGGTGTCCGGTCCGGCTTTGGTCCACGACTTTGTGGCCTGCCGTCTTTTTGTCAGTCCTGAGGGTTAAACGCCATGCGGCGCAGGGCTTTCCCACGTCGCAGGACGCGTGTCCATAACGGAAGCTTGCCACAAGGTCAAGTTGACGGGTTGAAAATGCCGCAGATTGGCCCTTGTGTCGGAGGCGATGACCGGTTATCTAGTGCGCCGCGCTGGCAACAGCAGACCAGCATCTCGCGGAGAGGTGGCTGAGTGGTTGAAAGCACCGCACTCGAAATGCGGCATACTCGCAAGGGTATCGGGGGTTCGAATCCCTCCCTCTCCGCCATAGAGCCCTAGGGACGGCTTTCCCTAGTCAGCTAACCAGCGAAACGCCCGACGCAGGAACGCTTGCCCGTCATCAGTGACCGGCGGGCCGTGGGCTATGATCACTTTTTCCGTGGGCCACGCGAGAATGCGCCGGAGAGATTCACGCGCGGCGTGTCGATCAGTCCAGGCGACTCGAAATTTTCGGGGCACCGTAGGTTCGGCGGCTGTCATGAGGTCCAGTCGGGCAACAAGCGCCCGCCAGCCCTCAAACCACCCGCGCGGGAATTGTTGGATCAGGTCTGTGAAAATGGCGGTCCCGCTCTGGCGGTGAAAGAAAACAACTTCCGTTGTGATCCGATTGCCCCACATGATCGCGTGGTCAATCTCACCTGCCCACGCCGCGATTGGGGTGTTGCCAATAGCAGCGTCGGGCCTGATATCCTTGCGCTTCTCCCGCAAGCCGGGCGGTGCATAGACAGTGGCGTCAGGATATGCCTGCTGCCAGTCACCGAGAAAAGTGTGATGGAGGGAATTGGGAGAGATCAGATAGCGCACCGTGCCCAATGCTTCGACCGCAGTGCGAAGGTCTTTGGTGGCCGCGGTTGGCGACCAAAGGAGCAGCTCGCTATTGCTCAACCTGATGACGACCATGCGCGTGGGATAGCGAAAACCGGCAGCCGCCGTGACAGTTGGGCCGTCCGCAATCCAGATATTCGGGCCGAACCCCTTTAGCATGACAGCTGCTCCGTTAGGGTTTACATGAGTATAAATTTATACAATTGTATAAATATGGCAATCCCAAAGCGAACCGATCGATCCCGAAACCTCATCCTTGATGCTGCTGACGCGGCGTTTCGGGAAAAGGGTTTCTCCAGCACCTCCGTTGAGGAGATTGCAATGCGGGCGGGCTTGACCCGCAAGACCGTCTACAACCTGTTCGCGTCAAAGGGCGATATCGCCTCGCAGCTCATAGCTCGCGTGGAGGCAAACGATGCGCCGTATCGCGATCGAATAGAGGCCGGCGACGATGTGTTACTCTTGCTCGAAAGCGTCTTTCTCGACAGCGCTCATTGGTGTTTGGCAAATCCTTCGCTTGCGAAGCTGGTCCTTGCTCCTGCTGAGCGGCCGTCCCTTGAGCCGCCTCCCGACCGACCATCATTCCAGCGGCTTGTCAGAGATATTCTGATGCTTGGCCAAAAGCAGTGTGTCATTCGCCAGGATGATGACCCCAATTTCATGGCGCTGGTTCTTCTTGGAATCTACGGGCAGTCCATGCTTTCAGTCCTCAACGGAGGGAGGTTCGCCGAGGGCGAAATCCGGCACATCATTCGTATCGTCGTTGAAGGCATCGGGGTGCGTCCATAGCGACAATGCGTCTTGTCTCGGAATCTCCAAGTCCTGCGATATCAGGCTGAATGGCGGGCGCTGAAGGTGCTTACCCGCCCGCCTAAACGCCCACCGCCCCCTCGACAAAACTCCAGAGAGCGTCCTTGCCGGCTTGGGGTTTTTCTTCCAGCAGGGTTCTGAGTGCGCGGCCTTCGATGACATCCAGAAGGAGGCGGGCGGTTTCTTTTGGGGTGTCGAAGGGGCGGAACGCGCCGCTCTTGGAGCCGCGGGCGAGCAGGTCGGCCAGGGCCGTCACAAGCGCTGCGCGATTGTCGGAGAAAAGAGCGGCGATCCGGGGCGCGCGGATGGCTTCCGACAGTATTTCCAGACCAAGCACCGCATTCTCCGGGCGTGACGCATAGGCGGCGTAGTCGCTGACGAAGCGCCTGAGCGTTGCGTGCGGATCGCGCCCTTCGGTCAAAATCGTGCAGAATGGCCGAAGCTCATCGGCTTCGAGCCGCGCGATCTCGGCCAGAACGGCCTCTTTTCCCGAAAAGTGATTGTAGAGATTGCCAAGGCTGATGCCCGCGCGGCGGGCAATGTCGCGCACGCCTGTCTGGTGATAGCCGGCTTCCAGAAAGCAGGCCAGCGCGGCCTCCACGATCTGCAGCCTGCGCGGATGTGCGGCGGGTTTTGTCTTCTCGGCCATCTTGCAGTCCCGGCTTTTGATCTCTAAATGAACGAACGACCGTTCATATATTGGTGAATGGCGGTGGGCGAGGCAAGGGACCCGGGGCGATAGCCACAGGATTCCGGCAGTGCATCGGTTTCAGGCAGGCTGGAGAAAGCGGTGATGGATCTTATGGGTTTGTGGCGGCAGGGCGCAGGGGTGGCGGGGCATGGCTGACGCAGTTGTGGTGGGGAATGTGCGGTCGCGCGCCCGTTTCGAAGGGCTCGACCTTGCGCGCTTTCTGGCCTTTGTCGGCATGGTGATCGTGAATTTCACGATTGTGATGGGGGCCGAGACTGGGGTTGGGGCTGAGGCCGGTGTTGAAGGCGGTGGCGGGCTTCTGGCCGGAATGACGCTGCTGCTGGAAGGGCGGGCGGCGGCGACCTTCGTGGTGCTCGCCGGGCTGGGACTGGGGCTCGCCGCATCGCGGGGCATGGAGCGCACGGTTTCCGACACGATCAGGCGGGCGCTGTTTCTGCTGGTCGTCGGCCTCTTGAACAGCCTCATCTTCGATGCGGACATTCTGCATTACTACGCGTTCTACTTCCTGTTCGGCGTCTTCCTTCTTCCATTGCGCACATGGACGCTGGTCTGGGTGATCGTGGCGCTCAACATCGCCTTTGTGGGGATGAACTTTGTGCTGGATTACGATACCGGGCGCGACTGGGTGGATTACAGCTATGCCGATTTCTGGACGCCGGCGGGCTTTGTACGAAACCTCTTCTTCAATGGCTGGCATCCGGTCATTCCGTGGCTTGGTTTTCTGCTGTTCGGCGTGATCCTGAGCCGGCTTGATCTTGGCGAAAGGCGCGTCCGCAATGCGCTTGCGCTGGGCGGGCTGGCGGCGTTTCTTCTGGCGGAAGTGCTGGCGGCGCGGCTTCAGCCGCTTCTGGGCGCAATCGACCCGGAGCTTGCCTATCTGGTCGCAACGGGGCCGGTGCCGCCCATGCCGCTCTACACGCTGGCGGGGATGGGCGTGGCGTCCCTGGTCATCGGGCTTTGCCTCTCGCTGGCCGAGCGGCCGGCAATGGCTCCGGTGATGCGGGCGGTGGTGCCTGCGGGTCGGCAGACGCTGACGCTCTACATCGCGCATATCGTGGTGGGCATGGGTGTGCTGGAGGCGCTTGGCATGCTGGGCGGGCAGACGCCGGGGGCGGCGGTTCTGGCGGCGCTGATCTTCTGCGCGGCCTCGGCGGTGTTCGCCTTTGTCTGGTCGCGCGCCTTCAAACGCGGGCCGGTGGAGACGCTGATGCGGTGGGTTGCCGGATAGGCTGAGACCGGGCGTTCGGTTTTCTTGAGGGCGGCCCTCTGAACAATCAATTGGATTGAGCGGGCCGGAAATGAGCAGTGTCGCCGCGTTGTATTTTCACGAGGCGCGTTCATTTCATGTCGGAGCAGACTTTATCGCGGGCGAGCGGGCGATCACCCGCAGCGGCGCAGCCGGGTGGGGGACCCGCGCGGAATACGCTGAAATCAATCGGCATCGCGGTTGCGGCAGGCGCTGTGGGACTGCTGGCCGCTTCTTCCCTGCCGGTTCCGATGGCGCTTGCGGCGGCGCTCGCCGTCTTCTGCATCGGCATGTGGGCGACGGCGGCTGCGCCGGAATACTGGACCGCGCTTGTGTTCTTTCTGGTGGCGGTGCTGTCGGGCGTCGCGCCGCCCCGGACGGTGTTTTCCGGGTTTTATTCATCGACCTTCTGGCTGCTGTTCGGCGGGATCATTCTGGGCGCTTCGATCCGTTACACGGGGCTTGGCGCGCGCATGGCGGCGGCGCTCTCGGGCATGCTTGGAACGCGCTATTCCACGGTGATCATGGGGGTGACGGCGTTCAGCCTGGCGCTGGCCTTCGTGATGCCGTCTTCCATTGGCCGGATCGTGCTGCTTCTGCCCATCGTCATCGGGCTTGCCGATCACATGGGCTATGGCGCGGGCGCGAACGGGCGCACGGGGATGATTGCGGCTGCGGCCTTCGGCACGTTTCTGCCGGCCTTCACGATCCTGCCTGCAAACGCGCCGAACATGATCATGGCCGGCATGGCGGAAACGCTTTATGGCGCGCGCTTTTCCTATTGGGGCTATCTGCTGGCGCATTTTCCCGTGCTTGGCCTGCTCAAGACCGGGGTGCTGGTGGTGCTGATCCTGAAGATGTTTCCCGATGGCGATCCGCAACGCCAGCCGGCGGCGCATGACCGGGCGACGGCCATGACGCCTGCGGAAAAGCGGCTTGCGCTGGTTTTGGCGCTGTGCCTCGCGCTGTGGCTGACGGATGCGCTTCATCAGATATCGCCGGGCTGGATTGCGCTGGCGGCGGCGCTTTATTGCCTGTGGCCTGCTTCAGGGCTGACATCGAAAAAGTGCATCAATGAAGAGGTGAATTACGCATCGCTCTTCTTCGTTGCCGGCATTCTGGGACTTGGCGCGGTGATCTCGTCCACCGGGCTTGGCGAGGCGGTGGTGGCGGGGCTGAGCGGGCATGCGGATTTCTCGGTCGACCGGCCGGTCTGGAATGTGGTGATGCTCACCGGCATCTCGACGGTGGTGGCGATGATCACCAATCTGCCGGGCGTTCCCGCTGTCATGACGCCGATGGCGGAGAAACTGGCCGTGCTGACGGGACTGCCGCTGACAACGGTTCTGATGACGCAGGTTCTCGCCTTCTCCAATGTGTTCCTGCCCTATCAGGCGCCGCCGCTTGTCATGGCGATGCAGCTGGGCAATCTGCCGGTGGGGGGCGTCGCGCGCCTGTGTCTTGCCCTGTTCGTCATCGGCCTTGTCGTGCTCCTGCCGCTTGATCTTGTGTGGTGGCATGTGCTCGGGCTGGTATAGGAATGAATGCAGACCAATCTGGTGCGGGGCGCGGTGATGGACATCCAGCAGCTGAGAACATTTGTCGCCGTTGCGCGCGAGGGGAGCATCACGCGCGCCTCGGAGCGGGTTCATCTCAGCCAGCCCGCCGTCAGCGCTCACATCAAGGCGATGGAGGATACGCTGGGGCTTGCGCTGTTCGAGCGGACCCCGCGCGGCATGGATCTGACGCGCGACGGCGAACGCCTGCTGGAAAGGGCCGAGCAGACGCTGGCCGCGCATCGTGCGCTTCTCGAGGAGGCGGCGCGGATCAAGAGCACCCTGACCGGACGTCTGCGGCTTGGCATGGGGTGCAATTCCGGCACGGAAGCGCTTGGCCATCTGATGACGGGGTTTGCCGAGCGCTATCCGCAGGTGGATGTGGTGCTGCGGCACGGCACATCGCGCTCGATTGCCGAGGGCGTTCGCAATGGCAGCCTCGATGCCGGGTTCTACAATGAGACGGGTGAGCCGGAAGAAGATCTGAGCGTTGTCGAGATTTCGCGGTTCGCCATCTATCTTGCGGGCCCGCCGGGAATGGCGGTGGCGAAAGACAGTCCCGACTGGCGCAGGCTGGCGGATTTTCCGTGGATCTGCCCGGCCCCGGACACATGTTGCGGCGAGGCGGCGGAAGCGCTCTTTTGCCGGCACAATTTTCGCCCCGAGCGCATCATCAGCGTTGACCGGGAGCAGGTCACGCGGACGCTGATCGCCGGCGGGGTGGGGGTCGGGCTCCTGCATGCGGACGCCGCGCGCGAGGCCGAGGCGGCTGGCGAGGTGGAGCTGATCTGCGAGGCTCTGGCTGCGACGCGGCTTCTTTTCGCCTGCCTCGGGGAGCGCGTGGACGACCCGCTTCTGCGCGCGGCCAATGCCATCGTCACCGCCGCGCTCTGACGACAGGGTGCGTCAGAGCTGCATGCTGCCAACGCTTGCGCCGCCGCACACATAGAGCGTCTGCCCGGTGACGAAGCTTGCCTTCGGATCGGCGAAGAACATGAAGGCGTTGGTGACGTCTTCCACCGCGCCGAGCCGGCCAACGGGAATGCGCTTGGCAAGCTCTGCTTCCCGCTCGCTGCCCTTCGGGATGATGCCCCAGAAATTGTCGGTCTGGATCGGGCCGGGCGCCACCACATTGACGGTGATGCCGTGGGGGGCGAGCTCCAGCGCCCAGGTGCGCGCCATGCCCACCATACCGGCCTTGGATGCGCCATAGGCGGTGCGGGTCTGTGCGCCCAGTGCTGCGCGCGAACCATTGAAGAGAACACGGCCGAAGCGGCGTTCCTTCATGGCAGGCAGGAAGGCCTTCAAAAGCGTGAGGGCGGAACCCAGGTGAAGCTGGGCGAGGCCGGTGATGTCTTCGGCGCTGGCGTCTTCGATGAGGTTCGGCCAGATGAGGCCTGCATTCTGCACGAAATGGGTGACGTCGTGCCTGCCGGCGATCTCGGCTGCGGCTGCGCTGACGGCTGTGTCGTCCAGCAGGTCGGCTTCGACCGAGCTCAGACGTTCATGCGAGAACTCCGGCGCGCGGCGCGCAACCGAGACGACGCGGTAGCCCGCATCCAGCATGGTCCGGGCGAGGTCCGCGCCGATGCCCTTGTTGCCGCCGGTGATGACGGCTGTCAGCTCTTTGTCCATCGTGTCAGTTCCTGCCGGGCACGAGCGCCACCACGCGCAGCGGGCTGCCGGTGCCGTTCTTGATCTTGAGCGGGGTTGCGATCAGCATGGCCCCGGTGGGCGGCAGCCGGTCGAGATTGTTGAGGCATTGCAGCCCGTAGCGGCCTGCGCCGTGAAGATAAAAATGGGCCGGGTAGGGCGGCGTGTAGTGCGATCCCTGACCGGCATCGGTGCCGACCGTTTCTGTGCCGAAACCACGAATGCCGCGTTTCTCCACCAGAAGCCGAATCGCCGCCGGTGTGGGGCCGGGGGAATGTGCGCCGTCCTCGCGCATGTTGAGATAGGCCGCGCCGCGGCGCTTCGACCAGTCGGTGCGCATCAGAACCCAGCTCTCGGCGGGAATGCGGCCGTGCTCGGCCTCCCACGCCTCGATGATTTCCGGCGTGAGTTCGAAATCCTCATCGGCGGCAGCGCCGTCAGAACAGTCGATCACGCAGACCGGGCCGATAAAGCGCTCGGCGGCAATCTCGTCGACGCTGCCATTGGGCACGTCGCGGCCGGAGATCCAGTGCGAGGGCGCATCGAAATGGGTGCCGGTGTGCTCGCTGCAGGTGAAGTTGTGCCATTTCCACGCCGGGCCGCGATGGTCATAGGCGGACACTTCTTCCATGCGGAAGCGGGCGCACTGGCCGAACTCGGGCGGCAGCACGATGACCGGAAAATCCTGATCGAGCGTGTGGGTGAGGTCCACCACCTCGATGGCGCCGGTGGCGAGCGCCTCCGCGAGATTGCCCAGAAGGGCGGATGGGTCGGTTGCGTGGACGTTCATGCGCCGCCTCCGTCGGTTTCGCTCATCTCGCGCTCCAGCACTTTTGCGCCGGCGCGCCAGCGCTCGATCAGGTCCTTCGCCACATCGCCGACGAACACGTCTTCCAGCCCGTCTTTGAGGCCGGAGACGATGGCCCGGGCAAGTGCTGCGGGCGCGACCTTGGGTGGCGGCAGGGGCTGGTGCCAGGCGTCGTCCGTCGGGCCCGTATAGACGTTCATCACGCGCACGCCGCCGGGCCGCATCTCCGCGCGCAGGCACTGCGACAGCGAGTAGGCGGCGGCATTGGACGCGGAGAACGCGCCAAAGGCCGGCATGTTGGAATAAGCGTAGACCGACAGGATGTTGACCCAGGCGGCGGCGCTGTTGTCGCCGTCTGCGCCGCGCCCGCGCATGGCCGGGCCGAAGGACTGGGCAAGCCGCATCAGGCCGAGATAATTCACTTCCATCTCGTCGCGGGCGAACACGGTGTCTCCACGGTCCATGATGCCGCCGGGGCGCACGAAGCGAGCATTGTTGACGAGAATGTCCGTCTTGCCGCCGATCTCGCCGGCAAGCTCGGCGACCGACGCGGTGTCGGTGACGTCGAGCGGCACGATCTGGACATTGGGGATCGCTTCGAGCGCGGTGCGGTGCGGATAGGGCCGCCAGCCTTCGGGCTCGCCGATGAAGATGATCGACGCGCCGGCCTTCGCGAAGGCCTCGGCCAGCGCCGGTGTGCTTTCGCTGCGTGCGTCGGTGATGAGCACGCGGCGGAATTTCGGATCGGCGGTGATTTCGCGCAGTTGCGGATCGTCTTCCATGTTGGGCGTCCCTTCGGGAGGCAGGGCGTAGAGAACGCCCTGGCCCGACTTGTCGAGCCGGTTGATGATGCGCACCCGGCCGCCGCGTGGCGCGTCGCCATGGACATGGCACATGACGGAGGGGCCGGCGTCGAGCCGGACGGTGCCGACACGCCATGGGGTGCGTTCGCGGAAATAGGTGTTGGTGCTGGTGCGCACGGTCGTTTCGGCGATGAGTTCGCCCGCCGGGTCGATGTCGCGCCATGGCAGGTCGGTCGACAGGCAGGTGGAGCAGGCGTCGCGCGGCGGGTATTGCAGCGCGCCGCATTCGCCGCAGACCTGCAGCATGAAGCGCCCCTCGGCGGCAGCCGCCGTGAGCCCCAGCGCCGCGCGGCTCCTGAGGCCCGAAGGCAGTGTCTGTGTGCGGGTGCGCTTCTGCGGGTCTTTCTTCGGCGGTGGCAGGATGGCGTCGGTCATGTGCCCGCTCCCGAAATGATGGCGGCGCTGGAGCAGACGCCACGGTCGTAATTGATCATGCCGAAGCCCGAGACCATGGCAGTCGCCGCCCCTTTCACCTGTGTGGGGCCGGCGGTGCCGGTGACCTGGCGGATGGCCTCGACCATGCCGATGAAGCCGCCGGCGGCTCCTGCCTGTCCGGCTGAAAGCTGACCGCCCGACGTGTTGTGCGGAAAGTCGCCGGCAATGGTGAGATCGCGCTCGCGCACGAAGGCCGGGCCCTCGCCTTTCCCGCAGAACCCCAGATCCTCGAACTGCATCATGGAGATGACCGGGTAGTCGTCATAGGTCTGCAACAGGTCCATGTCGTCGGGCCTGGCGTCTGCCATGGCGTAAAGCTCGTCGATATCCATGGCCCAGCCGCCGCGCATCTGGATCGGGTTTTCGGGGAAGGCGTTGTGGCGTTCGATGCTGCCGCGAATATGTGCGTAAGGAAGGCCGGCGGCGCGGGCGTCCTCCTCACGCATCACGAGAAACGCTTCTGCGCCGCTGACGGGCATGACGCAATCGAACAGCGCGATGGGATCGGAGATCATGCGCGCGCCGAGATACTGATCCATGGTGAGCGGCTTCTTCATCACCGCATGCGGGTTCCGGAGCGCATTGTCGCGCTGGGCGACGCAGATGCGGCCGAAATCCTCGCGGATCGCGCCATACGCGCTCATATAGTGGTCGGTCAGGAGCGCGAAACAGGCATTCGGTCCGCCTGCTCCGTAAGGGTATGAGGCGTCCTGCGCGAAGCGGCTGAAGCTTGAGAGCATGCGCCGGAAACTGTCCACATGGTTGGTGTCGCCGGCAACGCAGGCGACGATGTCGGCGTCGCCCGCCTGCACCGCGCGGGCTGCACGCCTGAGCGCCACGACGCCGCTTGCCCCGCCCATGGGGATGTGGTCGAGCCAGCGCGGGGTGAGGCCGAGATGCTGGGTCAGGCCCACCGCCGTATCGGGAAAGAGCGTGAAGCTTGCCACCGAGAAGCCGTCGACATCGCGGGGGCTGAGGCCGGCGCTTTGAAGCGACTGGCGCAGCGCGCGGGCGATCCACCAATGCGCCGTTTCCTTGGAGAAACGCTGATAGGGCGCGGTGGCGGGCGCGGCGAGCACCACGCCCTCATAGCCCATCCGCCTTGAGGTGCGGCCCGCCATCAGGCCGCGCGCCTTTTCTTCATGGAGCGTGTGTCGACCGTTCCAGGATCGGTGAGAAGCCGGGCGACCAGTGTTTTCAGTTCGCCGCGCTGGATCTTCTGCGTCGAGGTCAGGGGCAGGGCGTCGACAAAGGCGATGTAGCCGGGAACCTTGTAATAGGCCACGCGATCCAGACACCATTCGGCGATCTCGCGGGCGCGGGCCTCATCGCGCGCGCCGCTCTCGACCACGAGACAGGCGAAGACCTCGTCGCCGCGCAGTTCGTCAGGTGCTGCGGCAACCGCTGCCGCCTTGATGTCGGGATGCTGCATGAGGAAGGATTCCACTTCCACGGCGGCGATGTTCTCGCCGGAACGGCGGATCACGTTCTTCTTGCGGTCGACGAAGAAGAAATCGCCATCGGCATCGCGCATGACGATGTCGCCGGTGTGGAACCAGCCGCCTTCCCACGCTTCGGCGGTGGCCTCTGGGTTGGCGTAATATTCGGAGAAGAAGCCGAAACGCGAATCCTCGCCCGCATGGCGCACCAGAAGTTCGCCGGGCGCGCCGGGGGCTGCCTCGCTGCCATCGTCTGCGACCACGCGGGCCTCGATGTCCGGGCCGGGCTGGCCGAGGCAGTTTGTGCCGCGCTTGCGGGGCTCGTGATTGGCGACGATGACCGCGCCGGCCCCCGTCTCCGTCATCGCCCAGCCCTCGATCAGGGGAATGCCGAAGCGCTCCTCGAACGGGCCGTGCAGCTTGGGATCGATGCCCGCGCCGAAACCGAAGCGCACATTGTGCGCCCTGTCCTGTTCCGTGGGTTCGGCCTTCATCAGAATGGACGGCATGACGCCCAGATAATGCAGGCAGGTGGCGCGGCTGTCACGCACGCTCTGCCACCAGCTGCGCGGGTGAAAACGGTCGAGCGCGATGAGGCAGCCGCCGACCGTGACCATCGCCATCAGCGAATAGGCCATGGCGTTCATGTGGAAGATCGGCAGCGGCGTGATCATGCGCTCGCAATCTTCGTTCATGGCGCAGAGCCCGCCCGACTTCGCGTACCAGCGGCCCGAATGCAGGAAATAGAGGTTCGACAGGACGCAGCCCTTGGGCTTGCCCGTGGTGCCGGAGGTGTAGAGCATCGCCGCTTCGCGGGTGAGCGATGCGCCCTGCGGCGTCTCCATGCCGGCAAAGCGTGGATCGAGCGGCGGGGTGTCCGCCTCGGGCGTGACGACCGGAAAGCCGACGCCGGAGGCGGCAGCCGCCTGTTCGAGATCCGCCACGCGGCTCGCGATGGCCACG
The DNA here is from genome assembly GCF_017255295.1 of Nitratireductor aquimarinus. Taxonomy (GTDB): domain Bacteria; phylum Pseudomonadota; class Alphaproteobacteria; order Rhizobiales; family Rhizobiaceae; genus Nitratireductor; species Nitratireductor aquimarinus. The sequence goes on along the minus strand of NZ_JAFKDE010000005.1, from coordinate 61,318 downwards.
GCCAGAACCGGGCGCGCGTGCCCGGCCATGTATTCCAGTTCAGCCGATTGCAGGTCGGGATTGACCGGCACGACCGAGAGCCCGAGCGCATTGAGGGCGAACCAGTGCAGGAAGAAGCCCGGCCGGTTTTCCATCAGGAGCATGACGCGCATGCCGGCGCGATAGCCCCCGGCAGCATAGGCGTTCCTCAACCGCTCGATCCCGGCGAGGGCTGCGCCATAGGAGAGTTCGCCGGCGGGAATGTCGTAGACCGTGGCCGTTTCCTCCAGCACGTGCAGGAACGGGCGGTCCGGCCAGCGCCCGGCGGTGTCGGCAAAGGCCGCGAACACGGTGTCGAACGGCGGGATCTGCGATTTCATCTGCTGCGCCTTTAAAGGAACATCTGGATATTGCCGAAGGCGGCGTCGGAATTGAGCAGATCGACGCGCTTGTGGGTGATCTTCAGCCTGCCGTCGATGAGCTTCAGCTCGTGGCGCGCGGTGGCGGCGAGCAGGATCTGGTCGTCGAGCCGCGTCTCCACATAGTGAAACGCGGTGTGGGTCGCGTATTCGCCTTTCTCCTCGTCCATGAGGTCGATGAAGGGGCGGTTCAGAACGTGGTGGCAGCGGGTCTTCGGCTTCTGCGAAAAGGTGCGCTCGCCCTTGAAGCGCTCGACGCGCAGCTTGCGCATGAAGGCGTCTTCATGCAGCAGCGAGGTAACGTGTTTCTCGTCCTGCTGATTGTAGTCGAGCGGCATCCAGTAGAAGCTGTCATGGGTCCACAGATCGAGCCACTCGTCGAACCGGCCATCGTCCAGCATGCGGGCTTCTTCATAGACGAAATCGATCAGGTCATCGCGGGTGGGGGCCTTCATCACGCGTCTCCTTCCATCGTCATCGTCATGTATTTTTCCCACGCGTGGAACTGGTTGCGCATCTGCCGTTCCGTGGTGCCGTTCTCGACGGCGATCTCGTCGAAATTCTCGCCTTCCTGATAAAGGCGCTGGACGTTGACCCATTCGAGGCCATCGGAGTGCAGGCCTTCCTGCGCGCGCTCATACATTTCCAGATCGTCATGGCCGACCATGGACGTGGGTGCGTTGATCATGCGGTTGTACATGGCGGTGCGCTCCAGAAGCATGTCGGGCGCGCCCACCAGCCGGTAAATGTAGCTTTCGACCAGGGTTTTGTCGGCGGCGATCGGGGTGAACAGCCGCAATTGCTGGATCGGCCCCTTGATCATGATGTTGGGGAAATAGACCGTGTTGTGCCGGTTCTCGCCGAGGATGGCCTTTGCGCGCTCCTCGCCATAGGCCTCGACCATCTGCTCGTAATAACCGGGGATGGCCGAATAGTCGGAGTGGATCGAGTGATGCACGCCGGTGTGGCCGTGGCCGTTCGGCCAGGTGCGGATGCCCATGTTCTCGAAGAACTCATAGGGGCTCATGAAGGGGGCGATCACTTCCATGGCCATGGGCTTTTGCGTGCCCTCGGGCTTGTCCATCTTCTCCCACAGATCGATGGCCGTGCCGGCGGAGCTTTCATGCGCGACCATGGGATGGCAGGTGTCGGTCTGGTTCTCGACCAGCATTTTCCAGTTGCAGCGATGCATGTAGCGCAGCGGCGGACCGGCCACTTCCAGACGGCCCTCGGGCGAGCGGTCGACCATGTTGTCGAAGGAACTCAGCGCCTCGCCGAAGAAGCTCTCGAAGTCCGGCCCTTCCGCATTGAGGCGGGCGAAGATGAAGCCGCGATAGTTTTTCACCGCGCCGACAGAGGCGAGGCCGTGCACGGATTCGCTCTCTTCGAGGCCGGTATCCTTGTAGCCTTTGCGCAGCGGGATCGCGAGCAGGCAGCCATTCGTCTTGAACGACCAGGCGTGATAGGGGCAGCGGAAGAACTTGCCGGTGTTGCCCGAACGGTCGATGGCGATCTTCGTGCCCTTGTGCGGGCAGCGATTGTGCAGGACGTAGATCTCGTTGTCGGAGTGGCGCACCATGATGACCGGCTTCGTGCCGATCTCGGTGGTGAAGTAGTCGCCCTTGTTGGGCGTCTGGCTTTCGTGGCCGACAAAGACCCAGGTGTTGGCGAAGAGATGTTTCATCTCCAGCTCGAACACTTCCTGATCGATGTAAACGTCGCGGTGGACTTCCGTTGGCCGGATCAGGTTGCTGATGGCTTGCGGGTTGTTCGCGTAACGGCTCATGGCTTGCTACTCCCTTGCTGGCCGCCGCCCTGCCTCCTACAGGTCGAGGACGAGCCGGTCGGATTTTGCGCGTGACACGCAGATCTGCATGACGTCGTTTGCTGCGCGTTCGTCATCGGTGAGGATGACGTCGCGGTGGTCGGGAATGCCGGACAGAACGCTGGTCTGGCAGATGCCGCAATCGCCGCGCTGGCAATCATAGATCAGGTCGACGCCTTCTTCCTCGAGCACCTCGATGATGGACTTGCCCGGCGGGATGGTGAAGACCTGTCCCGTGGAGCTGATCTCGACCTCGAAGGATTTGTCGCCCGCTTCGGCTTCATGGGCCTCGAAGAGTTCGAAGTGCACATGGTCTTTCGCGATGCCGCGGGCATGGGCGATTTCGCGCACTGCCTCGATCATGCCGCGCGGGCCGCACACATAGATGTGGCCTTCGGCCGGGGCCTTGCCGATCAACGCCTTCAGGTCGATGCAGGTCTCGGGCTCGTCGTCACAATGAATGGTGAGTGCGGTGGTCTCGATGGCCTCAAGCGCGTCGACGAAGGCCAGAAGCGTGCGCGACCGGCCGGCATAGTGAAACGAGAAGGGGCGGTCTTTCGCCTTGCGTTCGGCGGCCATGGAGATGAGCGGCGTGACGCCGATGCCGCCGGCGATGAGAAGCACCGGGGCTTCCGCGTCGACCAGCGCGAAGTCGTTGCGCGGGGCTGACGTTTCGATGATGTCGCCTGCTTTCAGCCCATGCATGAAGCGGGAGCCGCCCTTGCTGTCCTCTTCGAGGCGCACGCCGAGACGGTAATGATCGGGCGCGTCGGTGGCGCCGGGATCGGTGTCGGCGTTAACGAGCGAATAGTGCCGGTCGCTGCCATCGGGCAGGACGACGCGGATATGCGCACCGGCGGAAAAGCCGGGCAGGGCCGAGCCGTCCGCGGCCTCCAGTTCGAGTGTGCGGATGTTCGGGGTCAGCGCCTCGCTGGCGCGCACCCTGAGCTTCAGTTCGCTCATCGCCGATATCTCCTCCCTCTGCGGCGCCTCCATCAGCTCATCGGCAGGCGAGCTGTCATCCGCAGTGTCTGAATAATATGAATTCGCATATTTTTGCCTGTCAAGCTTCAAGCCTCAAAAAGTGAAATTTCATCTTTTTAAGCTTGAAGCGCGTTGAAACTTGTGGAAGCCTTCGTAGTTGGAGGAGGCCGTCACGGGAGGAAAACGATGACGCGCATTTTTAAAACGCTTGTATCTGCATCTATTTTCTCGGCTGCCATGAGCCTGAGCGCCATGGCGCAGGAGACGGTTCTGCGCATGTCCAACTGGCTGCCGCCGTCTCACCCCATCGTCAAGGACATGATGGTTCCCTGGGCGGAACAGCTGAAAGAGGCGAGTGACGGACGGATCGAAGTGCAGATCCTCGACGCGCCGCTCGGGCCGCCGCCGGCGCATTTCGATCTGGCTGCCAATGGCGCGGTGGACCTGACATTCGGCGTGCATGGTTATACGCCGGGCCGCTTCACCCTGACGGAAATCGCCGAAATGCCGTTCCTGGCCGATACGTCCGAGAGCCTCTCGGTTGCCTTCTGGCGGGTGTACGAAAGCGATCTGGCGCAGGCCGATGAGCATCGCGGCACCAAGGTGCTGGGCGTGTTCGGGCACGGGCCGGGGCTTCTGTTCACCAAGGGCAAGCCGGTTTCGCCGCTGTCGGACCTGTCGGGCGCGAAGATCCGCGTTGCGGGCAATATCACCAACAAGCTTGCCGAAGCGATGGACATGGTGTCGATCCAGGCCCCGTCGCCACAGTCTTATGAAATCCTGTCGGGCGGCATCGCCGACGGCATCTTCTTCCCCGTTGAATCCGTGCCCTTCTTCAAGCTGGAATCTCTGGTCGACAAGGCGCTGAGGGTTCCCGGTGGGCTTTACAATGTCTCGTTCTTCTTCGTGATGAACAAGGCGAAGTTCGACAGCCTGTCGGATGAAGACAAGGCGGCCATCGAGAAGGTTTCCGGCGAGGCGTTCTCGCGCATGGCCGGTCAGGCCTGGGACGCGGCCGACGCGGCGGGCATGGAGGTCATCCAGTCGACCGTCGAGTTCCATGACGCCACCGAGGACGAACTCACCGAACTGCGTGAGAAGACCGGGCCGATGTTCGACGAACTCGCCAAGGCCTATGAGGCCAAGGCGCTCGACTTCGACGTGGTGCTGGGCAAGCTCAAGGACGAAATCAAAGCGGTGGCGGCTGAATAATGGCCGCCCCCTCCGAGCGGATCGCAATGCGGGCTCGGCGGTGGTTACGACTTGCGACCGCCGTGCTCTGCGGAGCGTTTCTGGTTGCGCTGACACTGGTGACGGTGGCCGATGTGATTGGCCGCTATCTCCTCTCGTCGCCGCTTCCGGGCGCAGCCGAATACACCGAAATCCTGCTTATGGCGATTGTGTTCATGGGATTGCCGGCCGTGTGTCTGGATGACGGGCATATCAGCGTCGATCTGCTTACGGCGAGCCTCAAGGGCATGGCTGCGAAGGTGCAGCTCAACCTTGGTCGGCTTCTGGTTTCCGTGGTTCTGGGGCTCGTTTCCTGGCAGCTGTGGAAGCACGGAGCCCAGCTTGAAAGCTATAACGAGGTGACGGTCTACCTGCGTACGCCGCTCGGGCCGTTCGCCAAGGCGACGGCGGTGATTGCCGGCATCAGCGCCATCATCACCTTTGTCATGGCGGTGCTCAGACTGCCCAAAAGCGATGGCGGGGGCGTGTAATGGCCTGGCCAATCGGAATGGCGCTGCTTCTGGCGCTGATCTTTGCCGGCGTGCCCATCGCCTTCGCCATGACGGCCGTGGGGCTTGTCGGTGTCGTGTCCATCGTTGGCTGGCACCCGGCGCTGGCCATGCTCGGGCAGGTCTTCTTCGACAGCGGCCGCAGCTATACGCTTTCGGTCGTGCCGCTGTTCCTGCTGATGGGCAATCTCGTGGTGCAATCCGGCGTGGCCGGCGATCTTTATGCGGCGGCGAATGCCTGGCTGCGTCACCGCAAGGGCGGGCTCGCCATGGCCACCATCGTCGCCTGCGGCGGGTTTTCGTCGGTATGCGGCTCGTCGCTCGCCACCACGGCGACCATGGCGCGCATCTCGCTGCCGGCCATGCGCAAATATGGCTATTCCGACCGGCTGGCCGCTTCGTCCATTGCGGCGGGCGGAACGCTCGGCATTCTCATTCCACCATCGGTCATTCTCGTCATCTATGGCATCCTGACACAGCAGAACATCGGCAAGCTGTTTCTGGCCGGCCTTCTGCCGGGGCTGATCGGCGTTATCGGCTACATCATCGCCGTGCGCCTGTCGCTCGTCGTCTATCGCGAACATCTGGAGACGCAGCCCAAACTGCCGCTGATCGACCGTGTGCGGGCGCTGCGTGGCGTGGTCTGGGCGCTGGCGCTGTTCGTGTTCGTTCTGGGCGGCATTTATATGGGTGTCTTCACCGCCACCGAGGCGGCTGGCATGGGCGCGGGCGGTGCGTTCCTTCTGACCTTCATGCGCGGTCGGCTGACCCTGCGCGCCACGCTGTCCACGCTGTTCGACACGGCGAAGACGACGGCGGTGATGTTCTTCATTCTGTTCGGGGCGCTCTATTTCCTGAACTATGTGAATTTCTCCGGCCTGACGGGCGACCTGCGCACATGGATCAATGCGCTTGGTGCCGGCCCGTACCAGGTCATCTTCATGATCGTGCTGATCTATCTGGTGCTGGGCTGCCTGCTCGAGAGCATCTCGATGATCACGCTGACCGTGCCGATCCTGTTCCCGATCGTGACGGGCCTTGGCTTCGATCCGATCTGGTTCGGCATCTTCGTGGTGATCGCGACCGAGCTGAGCTTCATCACGCCGCCCATCGGCATGAATGTTTTCGTCATGCGCACGGTGGCCCCCGACATTCCGCTGGAGCGCATCTTCGCCGGCATCCTGCCTTTCGTGGCCATGGATGTGTTGCGGCTCGCGCTTCTGATCGCGCTGCCGGCGATGGCGCTTCTGATACCCAATTCCATGTGACCGGAAGAGATGATGGCGAAAGACGAAGACAGAATCGAGATCGACCGCAATGCCGGGTTTGTCGGCGACTACCTGCTCTATCTGCTCGCTGCCGCCAGCGATGCGGCCAGCACGGACTTTCATGCCCATGTGCGCGAGCAGGGGCTGCGCGTGCCGGAATGGCGCATCCTCGCCTGCCTGAGCGATGAGGACGGTCAGATGGTGACGCAGCTCGCCCAGCTTGCGCTGATGGAACAGTCGCATCTGACCAAGATCATCGATCACATGGCGTCGAAAGGACTGGTGAAACGCCGGAGTGACGAGCGCGACCGGCGTCGTGTGCGCGTGTTCCTTACTGCTGCAGGCCGCGCGCTTGGCGCACGCCTCGTTGATGAAGCGCAGGCGCATGAAGAAGAGATCATCGCGCGGCTGCGCCCCGGCGAAGCAGCGCTTCTGAAGAACGCCCTCAAGCATGTTCACGCGCTTTATCGCGCCGGCAGCGGCATCACGCCTGCGCCGGTTCGCGAGCCCGTGAAACTGGAGACGAGACCGACATGAGCGATCTGGAGAAAACCCCGAAACCCGACGAGCCGCGGCTCCTGCATGAAGCGGTGTGCCCGGAAGGCTGGCCGCAGCCGAAGGGCTACGCCAATGCCGTGATGACCGATGGCGGCATCATCTACACGGGCGGGCTGGTCGGCTGGGATCGCGAGGGCCGCTTCCCGGAAGGGTTCGTCGCCCAGGCGCACCAGACGTTTCGCAACATCCGCGACGTGCTCGAAGCGGCGGGCGCAGGGCCGGAACATCTGACGCGCCTCACCTGGTACGTGACGAGTGTCGAGGACTATCTGGCCGATCCGAAAGGGCTGGGGAGAGCCTATCGCGATGTGTTCGGCCGCTGTTTCCCGGCCATGGCCACGGTGGAGGTGACGCGTCTGGTGGAGCCGGAGGCGGTCGTGGAAATCGAGGCGACGGCGGTTTTGCCCCGGGGTTGAACCAATGTGAGTGACATAAATGCCCGTGACTGTGTGCGGGCAAGGAGGAGAGTGCAGACATGAAAGTAGCTGTTCTGGGTGGAGGCAACGGGTCATACGCGGCTGCGGCGGATTTCGCCGAGGCGGGCCATGAGGTTCGCTGGTGGCGGCGCGACCGGGCAAGTTTCGCCGATGTCGAGGAGGCAGGCGGCATCACCCTCACCGACCACGAGGGCAGTCGGAAGATCGCGGTCGTGCCGACCGACGATCTCGCTGCGGCGCTGAAAGGCGCGGAGCTGATCGTCGCGCCGACGCCGGCCTTCGCGCAGGAGGACATCGCCACCCGCCTCGCGCCGCATCTGGAAGACGGGCAGGTGATCTACCTGCCGCCGGGCACGTTCGGTTCCTATCTGATGATGAAGCGCATTCGTGAAGCGGGCTCGAAGGCCGACATCGCGATTGCCGAGACGGGCACGCTGCCATGGCTGACGCGCAAGCAGGGGCCGCTCGAAGTGCGCGTGACGACGCGGGCCTCGCGCCTGCCGACCGGCGTGCTGCCGGCGCGGCACACGGATCATGCGATCAAGGCCATTGCGGCGGTGTTCCCGGCCTCCATCGAGCCGGTGGAGGATGCGCTGTCGGGCGCGCTGATGAACGCCGGCCCGATCATTCACCCGCCGCTGATCCTCATGAATGCCGGTCCCATCGAGCATTTCGACCGCTGGGACATTCACAATGAGGGCACGCAGGCTTCCATCCGCCGCACCCACACCGCGCTCGACAATGAGCGCATGGCGATCCGCGAGGCGCTGGGCTATGGCGCGCCACACTTTCCGCTGGCCGATCACTACGAGACCAGCGACTGGATGTACGGCAATCTCGCGCATGACAAGCTGGTGGATTCCGGCGACTGGCATGAGAAGCTGGACCTGAAGTCGCACCGCTACATGCTGGAGGATGTGGGCATGGGCCTCGCCTTCATGGTGTCGGTGGGCGACTGGGCCGGCGTGCCCTGTCCGGTGGCGACCGGCCTCCTGGCGATTGCCGGCGCGGTGGCCGAGCGTGATTTCCGCGCCGAGGGCCGCACAATGGAGCAGATCGGTCTTGCCGGTGAAAGCCGCGAGGCGGTGCAGACCATGCTGCGTGAGGGCCTGTGATGACGGGCGAGGTGACCATCGCCTGCATCGGCGCCGGTCGCATGGGGCGGGGCATTGCGCAATGCGTCGCCTATGCCGGCCACGCGGTGCGGCTGATCGATGCGAAAGAGCGTGACGCCGACGCCTTTGCAAAACTGCGCGATGAGGCGCTGGACGAGATCCGCACGGCGCTGGCCTCCATCGCCGCGCTTGGCGCATTCAGGGTGGACGCCGTTCCACAGATCATGGACCGGGTGAGCATCGTGCCGCGCGGCGAGGCGGCGGCGGGTCTTGCCGGCGCGCGCATCGTGTTCGAGGGTGTGCCCGAGGTGACGGACGCCAAGCGCGATGCGTTTGCGCTGTTCGACGCCCATGCCGATGGCGACGCCATTCTGGCCTCGACCACCTCGACCATGCTGTCGACGGAGCTGGCGGGCTTCACCTCTGCGCCCGAGCGCTTTCTCAATGCGCACTGGCTGAACCCGGCCTTTCTGATGCCGCTGGTGGAACTCAGCCCGGCCGATGAGACGGATGCGGAAACCACCGCTTTCGTGCGCGCCTATCTTGAAGGCATCGGCAAGGTGCCGATCGTCTGCAAGGCTTCGCCCGGCTACATCGTGCCGCGCATTCAGGCGCTCGCCATGAATGAAGCGGCGCGGATCGTCGAGGAAGGCGTTGCGAGCGCCGAGGATGTCGACAAGGCGGTTACCTATGGGTTCGGCCTGCGCTTCGGCGTGCTGGGCCTTCTGGAATTCATCGACTGGGGCGGCGGCGACATTCTCTACTATGCGAGCCGCTATCTCGCCGGGGCTTTCGATGATGAGCGCTATGCGGCTCCCGGCATCATCAGTCGCAACATGGAGGAAGGGCGTATCGGCCTGAAGACGGGTTCCGGCTTCTTCGATTACGCCGATGTGGACGTCGACGCTTACCGCCAGCGCCGCATGGCGGCTTTCCTGAAGGCGCTCGACAATGCGGGGCTCGTGCGGCCACCCGTGCTTTAGGCCCGGTGCCTGAAACAGGGTGTGAAACCAGACCGGACGGAACAAGTCCGGAAAACCAGAGAGGACGATGACATGAACCAAGCAACGACCAGATCGATCGCCAGGACCATCAGACGCGGCCTTCTTGCAGCGGCGCTGACCAGCGTTGCCTTTGCCGGGCAGGCCAGTGCGGAAGAAACGCTGAAGGCGATTTCCGCCTTCCCGCAATCGCTTGCCTTCTCGCAGAGCTTCAAGGGCTTTGTCGATCTGGTGAACGAGCGCGGCAAGGGCGTCATCCAGATCAACTATGCGGGCGGGCCGGAGATGTTTCCGCCGAACCAGCAGGTAGACGCGGTGCGCCGTGGCGTGGTCGACATGCAGTATGGCCCGGCCTCCTATTATCTGGGCACCATGCCCGAGGCAGATGCCTGGGTGGCGTCCACCGTCACGGCCGCCGAGGCGCGCGAGAATGGCGGCTTCGGCATCATGCAGGAGGCGTTCACCAAGAAGCTGGGCGTGAACCTGCTGGCCCATCTCGACACCGGCGTCAAATTCTACATCTACACGATCAACGAGCCCAAGCGGACCGAGGATGGCGGCATCGATCTCGATGGCCAGCGCATCCGCTCGCAGCCGATCTACAACGCCTTCTTCGAGGCGCTGGGGGCCATTCCCGTCTCCGTGCCGGTGCCGGATGTCTATACCGGCCTTGAGCGCAGCACGTTCGATGGTTCGGGCTGGCCCATTGTCGGCATTCAGGATCTCTCCTGGGACAAGTTCCTGCGCTATCGCATCGATCCGGGTTTCTTCCAGACGGATCTCGCCGTGGTGGTGAACCCGGCCAAATGGGATGGCCTGAGCGATGAAGCAAAGAAGATCCTGAACGACGCCGCTGCCGAATATGAGCAGACGTCCTACGACAATTTCCAGAAGGTGATCGAGGAGACCGACAAGGCGGTTCGCGAGAACGGCATGGAGATCATCGAGCTGGAGGGCGATGCGCAGGCGACGTTCCTGGACCTTGCCTATGACAGCGCCTGGAAGCGCATGAAGGATTCCGGGTCGGAGTATTACGACGCACTGCGCGAAGCGTATTACGACCGCTGATCCCGTGCCGGCGGAAGCCTTGAGCTTCCCTTGACGGGCGATCCCGGAGAGGCGTTTCACATCGCTCCGGGGTTGCCCGCAGGGCATTCCCCCGCACCACTTTTGAAAAGCCGCGCGCCATGTTTCTGCTACGCATCTACAACTGGATCATCAACGGACTGGCTGTGCTGGGCGCAGCCAGTCTCGTTTTCATTTCTGCCGCCATCATTGTCGATGTCGTGCTGCGCAACACCGGTTTCCGGCCGTTCCAGTCGACCAGCGCCATCGTCGAATATGTGATGCTGTTCTCCACCATGGCGGCCGCGCCCTGGCTGGTGCGCAACAACGGGCATGTGGCGATCTCCTCCTTCGTGGGGGCGATGCCTGACGGCGCGCGCCTTCTGGCGGGGCGGGTCGTGCTGGTTCTCGCCATCCTGACGCTTGGCCTCCTGTGCTGGCGCTCGGCGGCGGTGGGGCTGGAAATGGTGCAGTCGCGCGCGGTCGACATGCGCTCCATCAACATTCCCTCCTGGGTTCTTTACGCCATGCTGTCCACGGGCTTCGGCCTGATGGCGCTGGAGTTCCTGCGCATGCTGCTTCGCGGCGAAACCTATACCGGCAGCGGGGGAGCACACTGATGGTCTGGTACGAATCCGCCCTCCTGATGATCGGGGGGCTCCTGTTCCTGATGTTCTTCGGTATGCCGGTGGCCATCGCGTTTCTGGCGATCAACATTGTCGGCGTCTACATCTTCATGGGCGGCATGATCGGCATCGACCAGCTTGTCGCCAATGCCTCCACATCCGTCACCAGTTTCGCACTGGTGCCGGTGCCGCTGTTTCTCATCATGGGCGAGCTTCTGTTCCACACGGGGCTTGCCATTCGCGTGTTCGATGCGCTCGACAAGTGTTTTGGCGGCATCAAGGGGCGGCTTTCCTATCTGACCGTGGGCGGCGGCACGATCTTCGCCACACTGTCGGGATCGTCCATGGCCAACACGGCGATGCTCGGCACGACGCTGATGCCCGACATGATCAAGCGCGGATACAAGCCGCACATGATCATGGGGCCGATCCTGGCGACCGGCGGTCTGGCCATGATCATTCCGCCATCCTCGCTGGCCGTGCTGCTTGGTTCGCTGGCGCGCATCGATGTGGGTGCGCTGCTGATCGCGGGGCTGGTGCCGGGGCTGCTTCTGGCGGCGCTGTTCATCGCCACGATCCGCATACAGATCGCGCTCGATCCGGATGCCGCCCCCGGCTATGCGGCGGAACGGGCAAGCCTTTCCGAGATCATGCGGGCGGTTCTGGTGGACGTCATGCCCATGGGCATCGTCGTGTTCGCGGTGGTCGGGCTGATCCTGCTCGGCTGGGCGACGCCGACCGAATCCGCAGCCTTCGGTGCGCTGTCCGTCGTCGTGCTGGCGGCGTGCTATCGCACGCTGAGTTGGCAGGCCGTGGTGCGCTCGCTGACCGGCACGCTCAAAGTGTCGGCCATGATGCTGATGATCATCGTCGGCTCGACCACCTTCTCGCAGATCCTCGCCTTCTCCGGCGCGTCTTCGGGCCTGATCTCGTTTGCCACCAGTTTCGAGCTCAACGCCTATGTGGTGCTTGCGGTCATGTTCCTCGTGCTTCTGCTTCTCGGCATGTTCATGGATCAGCTCTCGATCATGATGCTGACCCTGCCGATTTTCATGCCGCTGGTGGGGCTCTATGGGTTCGACCAGATCTGGTTCGGCGTGGTGATGCTTCTGGCGCTGGAACTCAGTCTTGCGACGCCGCCCTTCGGTCTCCTGCTCTTCGTCATGGTTGGCGTGAGCCCGAGGGGGACGACCATCGGGCAGGTGGCGCGGGCCGCGCTGCCCTACATCGCCTGCACGCTGCTTTTGGTCGTGCTGCTTGCGCTTTTCCCGCAGCTGGCCCTCTGGCTGCCGGGCCTCATCAGGAGCTGACGTCATGAAGATCTGGTATCAAAGCTATGTCGATTACGAGAATGGCGCGGGCTACTGGGATGAACTGAGGAAGCATCTCGACGCCATTGTGGACCCCGGCACTGAGATCGACATCAAGGGCATTACCCCGCATGACAGCTACGCCCACGCCATCGTGGAGTTTCGCTGCGCGCGCGAGGTGATCTGCAATGCGGTGCGGGCCGAGCGCGAGGGCTATGACGCCTTCATCATCGGGCATTTTCAGGATGCCGGCCTCTATGAAGCGCGGTCGGTGGTCGACATTCCGGTGCTGGGCATGGGGGAGGCGTCCATGCTGCATGCCTGCCAGCTTGGCCAGCGCTCGGGCATCGTCACCATCAACCGGCGTTACATTCCCTGGTTTCACCACCAGATCGGCAAATACGGTCTCGGCGAACGCGTGACCGGTGTGCACGCCATGGATTTCGAGCCGGGGCAGATCCTTGCCGCCTTCGGTTCCGATGAGCGGCTTGAAACCGTGCGCGCCCTGTTTGAGGAGCAGGCCCGGCCGCTGGTGGATGAGGGCGTGGACGTGCTCATACCCGGCGGCGGCATTCCCATGCTTCTGTTCTCGCAATTGCAGGCGCACCGGGTGGATGGCGCGCCGGTGATCAACGGCATTCCGATTGTCGTGAAGCTGGCGGAAATGGCCGTGAAGCTGAAGGGGCTGACCGGCCTTGGCGTCAGCCGCACCTCGGATTTCGTCAAACCGCCGGAAGAGATCATCGAAGAGTTCATGACCCATCCCAGGGGTCTGTAACCATAAAAGGGTCTGTAAGCATAAGAGGGCGTCTTCGCGCCTTTGGGCAATAATTCTCCGGGCCTGTTGACTGGCTTTTGCTAAGCTGTCCCAATATCAAGGGGACGATATCGGCAGCGCCTGGAGGATTGCTATGCGTGCGGCACGCGGACTCTCCCTGTTTTTTATTTTTGTTTTCGGGTTTGCAGCAATGGCTGCCGCGCAGGATGCGCGCCGGATCGTGACCAGCGAGAATGCCGATTATTTCGGTTTCGACCTGCGCACCGAAAAGGATGTGACGCTCGACCAGTGCAAGGCGGTGTGCCTTGCCGATCCGCAGTGCCGGGCCTTCACCTACAACACCAGCGCGCAATGGTGCTTCCTGAAGTCGGATTTCAACCGCCTCGATCCGTTCGAGGGAGCGGTGGCCGGCAAGGTGGTGGTGAGCGGCGCTGCTGCCGATCTTGGCGCGCCGCCGGCGCTGCGCTTCGTGCCCGAACATGTGCTGCGCGAGGCGGATCAATATCGTGACGAGGTGCTGCGCACGCAGAATGCCGTCAATGCCGGTTTCGCTGCCCTGACCGCCGCAGGCGGGCAGGCGCTTGCGAACAATGATCCGCTCAATGCGATCCGGGCCTATACCGCAGCCCTTGTGGTGGAGCCTGACAATGCGGGCCTGTGGTCTCGGCTTGCGCGCGCCGCGACGGTGGCGCAGCCAGCCGGCGAGATGAACCTCTATCGTCTGCAGCGCGCCGGCACGGGTGCAGCCGTGAACGCCTACAATCTGTCGCGCAGCACCGATGATCGCGCCGAAGCGCTGGCCGTTCTTGCGCCGGCTCTTGAGCGGCGCAACCTGTTCCGCCCCGCGCTCAGCGCCTATGAGGCGAGCCTGGCGCTCAGGACCGCGCGCGATGTGCAGGAGGCTTATGCCGATCTCAAGCGCCGCAAGGGGTTCCGCGTGATCGATCATTCGGTCGATTCCGACAGCGCCACGCCGCGCGCCTGCGTTCAGTTTTCCGAGGAGCTGGTGAAGAGCGGCGTCGACTACGCCCAGTTCGTGACCGTCGACAATCTGCGCTCCTTCGCCGTTGACCGCAGCGACAAGGAGCTTTGCGTCAGCGGTCTGAAGCATGGCGAACAGTACCGCATCGTCATCCGGCAGGGCCTGCCGGCGGCCATTGGCGAGGTGATTGCCGAGCCGGTGCCGCTCGAAATCTACGTGCGGGACCGCGCGCCTTCGCTGCGCTTTACCGGCGACAATTTCGTGCTGCCGTCCTCGGCGCGCCGGGGCATCCCGTTCGTTTCCGTGAATGCCGACAGCGCGACGCTGTCCGTGTATCGCGTCGGTGACCGCGCGCTGGCGCGTCTTCTGAGCGAGGGGCAGTTCCTGCGCCAGCTCAACGAATATGCGGTGGACGAGGTGGCCGACCAGATGGGCGCGCCCGTCTTCGAAGGCATGATCGAGGTGGACGCCGAACTGAACAAGGATGTTGTCACCAGCATTCCCATCGATGAGGCGGTGCCGGAGCGCAAACCCGGCGTCTACATGATGACGGCGGTGCCGGAGGGCGACCGGAGCCAGAACTGGGACAACCGCGCCACGCAGTGGTTCCTTGTCTCCGATATCGGGCTTTCCACCTTTGCCGGTGAGGACGGGCTTTCGGTCTTCGCGCGTTCGCTTGCGAGCGCGAAGCCGCTCGATGGACTGAAGCTCAAGCTCGTGGCGCGCAACAATGAGGTGCTTGGCGAGGTGGAGACCGATGGCGATGGCCATGCGCGCTTCGATCCCGGTCTGGCGCGCGGTTCTTCCGGTCTCGCGCCGGCGGCGATCATTGCTGAAAACGGGACTGAGGATTTCGTCTTCCTCGACATGACGCGCGCGGGCTTCGATCTTTCGGATCGTGGCGTGACGGGGCGTCCTTCGCCCGGACCGCTCGACGTGTTCGCTTGGACGGAGCGTGGCATCTATCGCGCCGGCGAGACGGTGCATGCGAGCGCGCTCACGCGCAATCCCGCTTCGGATGCGGTCGAGGATCTGCCGCTGACCTTCATCTTCCGCCGCCCCGACGGCGTGGAGGACCGGCGCGTCGTTTCGGATGGCGCGGCGCTTGGCGGTCATGCGGTGGCGCTCGATCTGCCCGGAAGCGCGATGCGCGGCACCTGGGTGCTCGGCATTTATGCCGATCCGAAAAAGCCGGCGCTGGCCGAAAAGAATTTTCTGGTCGAGGATTTCGTGCCCGACCGCACCGAGTTCGAGCTTGCGAGCGCCGATGAGACCGTGCCGGTCGGTGGTGTGACGGATGTGACCGTCGATGGCCGCTATCTCTATGGTGCACCGGCGGCGGGGCTTGCGCTTGAAGGCGAACTGACGGTCGCGCCGACGCGCGAATGGAAAGCCTTCCCCGGCTATGTCTTCGGCCTTGATGACGAGGAGGATGTGGAGGCGCTGCGCGTTTCGCTGCCCGGTCTGCCCGAGACCGATGCGGAAGGGCAGGCGCGGTTCCCGGTGGCGCTGGATGGCGCGCCATCCACCACGCGTCTCCTGAAGGCGGATGTCAGCGTGCGCATGCGCGAGGCCGGCGGCCGCGCCGTGGAGCGTGCGCTGGAGATCGGTGTCGAGCCGGAAAGCGCGATGATCGGCCTGAAGCCGGAATTCACCGGCGGTCGCGTTGCCGAGGGAGCGACGGCGAATTTCCGCGTGATCGCAGTCGATCCGAAGGGTGAGCGCATCGCCATGGACGGCCTCGAATGGAAACTGCTGAAGGTGGAGCGGCACTATCAGTGGTATCGCGATGGCGGTTCCTGGAACTATGAGCCGATCACCACGACGAGCCTCGTGCGCGAGGGAACGGTGGATGCTAAGGCCGACAGCGAGCCGCAGATCGGCGTTTCCGTGGACTGGGGGCGCTATCGCCTTGAGGTGGAAAGCCCGGATGCGGGCGGGCCGATCACCAGCGCGGCGTTCGATTCCGGCTGGTATGTGGAGGCCGGTTCCACCGAGACGCCGGACGGGCTGGAAGTGGCGCTCGACCGAGACGCCTATGCGGTGGGTGAGACGGCGAAGCTGAAGATTTCGCCCCGCTTTGCCGGCGAGGTTCTGGTGACGGTGGGGTCCGAGAGCCTGCTTGAAACCTTTACCGCAAACGTGCCGGAAGCCGGCGCGACCGTGGACATTCCGGTGACCGACACGCTGGGGGCCGGGGCCTATGTGACCGCAACGCTGTTCCGCCCCGGCGACGATGCCGAAAACCGCCTGCCCATGCGCGCCATCGGCGTGCGCTGGCTCAAGGTTGATCCGGGTGCGCGTGACCTTTCGGTTGAACTCGGCGTGGAGGAACAGGCGCGCCCCGATGCTGCCCTTTCAATTCCCGTCAGCGTTGGCGGGCTGGAACCGGGTGAAGAAGCCTATGTGACCGTTGCGGCGGTCGATGTGGGCATTCTCAATCTGACGCGCTACGAGCCGCCACAGCCGGACGCCTGGTATTTCGGCCAGCGCATGCTGGGCATCGAGATGCGCGACATTTACGGGCGGTTGATCGATGGTTCGCTCGGCGCGATGGGCCGGCTGCGCACCGGCGGCGATGGCGGGGGCATGGCGCCCACCGGCAGCGCGCCGACGCAGAAGCTGGTCGCCTTTTTCTCCGGCATCGTTAAGGTGGACGATGACGGGAAAGCGGAGGTCTCCTTCGAGATACCGCAGTTCAACGGCACGGCCCGCATCATGGCGGTCGCCTGGTCGAAGAAGGGCGTGGGCAGCGCGCAGCAGGATGTGATCATCCGCGATCCCGTTGTGCTGACCACCAGCCTCCCGCGCTTCCTGGCGCCGGGCGACGAGGCGCGGCTTCTGCTTGAAATCGCCAACACGGATGGCCCGGCCGGTGACTATCGCCTCACGGTGATGGCCGAAGGGCCGGTGGACGCCGATCTGCGGTCGCTCTCCGATACGGTGACGCTTGAGGCGGGTGGCAGGGCCACGCTCTCTGTGCCTGTTTCGGCGACGAACCAGACGGGCGAGGGCGCGCTGACGGTGGCGCTTGCGCATGAGAGCGGGCTTGCCGTGGAGAAAAGCGTGCCCCTGCCGGTGCGGCCTGGCGTGATGCCGGTTGCCAGCCGCAGCGTGGTGACGCTTGCAGCCAATGGCGGCAGTGTCACGCTGGACGGCGCGCTTCTGGAAGACAGCTTTGCCGAGAACGCGTCGGTGAGCCTCAACATCTCGCGGGCCGACGGGTTCGACATTCCGGCACTTTTGATGTCGCTCGACCGCTATCCTTATGGATGCACGGAGCAGACCACGAGCCGCGCGCTGCCGCTGCTCTATGTGAGCGAGCTTTCAAAGGCTGCGGGGCTGGAAGAGGATCCGGCGCTGAAGGGGCGCATTGAGGACGCCATCACAAGCGTGCTTGCCGCGCAGTCTTCGTCTGGCGGCTTCGGTCTCTGGGGACCGGGATCGGGCGACCTGTGGCTCGACGCCTATGTGACGGACTTCCTGACCCGCGCCGGCGAGCAGGGCTTTGCCGTGCCCGAGGCGGCGATGGGCCAAGCGCTGCAGAACCTCTCGAACACGCTCGCCTATGACACGGATGTCTCCTCGCGCGGCAGCGAGATCGCCTATGCGCTTTATGTGCTGGCGCGCAACCGCAAGGCTTCGGCCGGTGACCTGCGCTACTATCTCGACACGCGGCTCGATGAGTTCTCCACGCCGCTGGCCCGTGCGCAGCTTGCCGCGGGTCTCGCGCTCTACGGCGATGCGCAACGTGCGGAACGGGGCTTTGCCTCCGCCTTCCGTCTCGCTCAGGGCATGAGCGGGCGTTACACGGCGCGCTCCGATTACGGATCGCGTCTGCGCGACGGTGCGGCGATGCTGGCGCTGGCGGCGGAAAGCCGGCCCGAACCGGCGCTGGTGCCGCAGATGATCGATCTGGTGGCCGATGTGCGCGGTGACACGCGTTACATGAGCACGCAGGACGAGGCGTGGATGCTTTTGGCCGCCCGTGCGCTGAGCCAGTCGAGCGACGATTTGCGCCTGACCGTGGACGGCAACGCCCATGCGGGCGCGTTCTCGCGGCGGCTTTCGGGACTGGAGATCGAGGCCGCGCCGCTGACGGTGGCCAATCAGGGCAACGAGCCGGTCGATGCAGTGATCACCACCGTGGCCGCGCCGCAGCAGCCGCTGCCGGCGGGCGGCGAGGGCTTCACCATCGAGCGGCGCTACTACACGCTGGACGGTGAAGAGGCGAATGTCTCCGACGCGCGCCAGAACGAGCGCTATGTGGTGGTTCTGGAGATGATGGAACAGAACGCCTGGCCTTCACGCGTTCTGGTCTCCGACCTGTTGCCGGCGGGCTTCGAGATCGACAATCCGCGCCTGGTGGGCAGCGCCGAACTGGCGAATTTCGAGTGGCTTGGCGAGACGGATGCGGTTCACACCGAGTTCCGTGACGACCGCTTCATCGCCGCCTTCGACCGCAATGGCGGCGGCAAGTTCCGGCTCGCCTATGTGGTGCGTGCGGTGACGCCGGGCGTCTACACGCATCCGGCGGCGAGCGTGGAAGACATGTACCGTCCGCAGCTCTCCGCCCGCACGGCCACGGGCTTCATGGAGATCGTGGGGCAGTAGGCGGCGGCGATGAAAACGCGTCGACATATGCGCCGGGTTGCCATGGCCGCTGGCCTTGCGGCCCTGCTCGCCATTGGCGGGGCGGTGACGCTCGACCGGCTGGACGCCGCCTATCCGCCGCCGCTTGATCCCGCCCCGCTTTCGCTGGAGGTGCTCGACCGAGACGGGGCGCTGCTGCGGGCCTATGCGGCGTCTGACGGGCGCTGGCGTCTGCCGGCGGATATCGACACGCTCGACCCGCAGTTTCTCAAGATGCTGGTCGCCTATGAGGACAAGCGCTTCTGGTCGCATCCGGGTGTCGACATGCGCGCGCTTGGCCGCGCCGCATTGCAGCTCTTGCGGAACGGGCGCATCGTCTCGGGCGGGTCAACACTGTCGATGCAGCTTGCCCGCCTCACCGAGCCACGCGCGGCGCGCAGCTTCAGCGCCAAGTTTCGGCAGATCGCGCGCGCGCTTCAGATCGAACGCAGGCTTTCCAAGCGGGAGATCCTGGAGCGCTACCTGACGCTCGCGCCCTATGGCGGCAATCTTGAAGGGGTGCGCGCGGCGAGCCTCGCCTGGTTCGGCAAGGAGCCGCACAAGCTGGGGCTGGAGGAGGCTGCTCTTCTGGTCGCCCTGCCGCAATCGCCGGAAGCGCGCCGGCCTGACCGGCATCCGCAGACGGCAAAAGCCGCGCGCGACCGGGTGCTTGCGCGCATGGCGGGGGCTGGCGTCATCATCGAAAGCGAGGTCGCGCGCGCGTCTGAGGCGAAGCTTGCCGGGCGTCGTCTGCCCATGCCCGCCTATGCCGCGCATCTGGCCGATGCGGTGGTGCAGGCGGAGCCGGATGAGCGTGTGCATCACCTGACCATCAGCCGGCGCGCGCAGGCGGGCCTTGAGGAAGTTGCCGCCAGAGCCGCGCGCGGGCTGGGGCCGCGCGTTTCCGTGGCGATGGTGCTGGCGGATGCGCAGACCGGCGCAGTGCTCGCGCGGGTCGGGTCGGCAGGGTATTTCAACGCCGCGCGCGCGGGCTGGATCGACATGAGCGTGGCAGAGCGCTCGCCGGGCTCCACGCTCAAACCCTTCATCTATGGCCTTGCCTTCGAGGAGGGGCTGGTGATGCAGGAAACCATGATCGAAGACCGGCCCGGCAATTTCTCGGGATATCGCCCGCGCAATTTCGACATGGCCTATCAGGGCGACGTCTCGGTGCGCACGGCCTTGCAGATGTCGCTCAACGTGCCGACGATCCGGCTGCTCGATGCAGTGGGGCCGGTGCGGCTGGTGGCGCGCATGCGACGTGCTGGCGTGCCGCCCGCGCTTCCGCCCGGCGAGACGCCGGGCCTTGCCATCGGGCTTGGCGGTGCGGGGCTGACGCTTGAAGGGCTGGTGCAGCTTTATGGCGGGCTCGCCAATCGGGGGCGGGTGCGCCCGCTGCATTATCTGGACGATACAGAGATTGCCGCGCATCCCCCTTCCGTGCTGACGCCACAGGCCACATGGCAGGTCGCGGACATCCTGTCCGGTGTCGCGCCGCCCAGCGACGCGCCGCGTCTCGGCATCGCATACAAGACGGGCACGTCCTATGGCTACCGCGATGCGTGGTCGGTCGGCTATGACGGGCGGCATGTGCTGGGCGTGTGGGCCGGGCGGCCCGATGGCGGCGCGGTGCCGGGGCTGACCGGCTATCTGGCTGCCGCTCCCATCCTGTTCGAGGCGTTTTCACGCTCGGGCGTGGGCATCGTTCCGTTCCCGCCTGCACCGGCAGGCGCGATCCGGCTTGCCGCGTCCGATCTTCCGTTTCCCATGCGGCGTTTCTCCGTCTCGGGCGGCGGGTTTCGCGCCGGTGCACCGGTGGAGCCCGCGCCGGAAATCGTGTTCCCGCCGCAGGGTGCGCGCATCGATGTGGGGCTTGCGCGTGGGGCGCGGGTCATGCCGCTGGCGCTCAAGATCAAT
This sequence comes from Nitratireductor aquimarinus, assembly GCF_017255295.1. Taxonomy (GTDB): domain Bacteria; phylum Pseudomonadota; class Alphaproteobacteria; order Rhizobiales; family Rhizobiaceae; genus Nitratireductor; species Nitratireductor aquimarinus. Next base: position 40,683 of record NZ_JAFKDE010000005.1, on the reverse strand, counting down.
GGCGGGCGCGCGCCGTTCCGCTGGCTGGCCAATGGCGAGCCGCTGCCGGACGCCTATCGGCGGCGCAGGGCAAGCTGGGTGCCCGATGGCGGCGGCGCATCGACCCTGACGGTGATCGACGCGGCCGGACGTTCCGCCAGCGTCGATGTTTTTCTGGAATAGATCAGGCGGCTTCCGCGAGCGCCTTCAAAACCGTTTCGCGCATGGGCATGGGAGCGACTGCGCCAAAGCCCTGAGTGGAAAGGGCAGCGGCCGCATTGGCGTAGCGCGCTGCCTCGAACGGGTCGCCATGGCGATTGAGCTCGGCGAGGAAATTGCCATCGAACGTGTCGCCCGCACCCGTGGCGTCTACGGCGCTGACCCTGATGCCGGGCACGCGGCGGCGCTCGTCGGGCGTGGCGACGAGGCAGCCATCCTTGCCGAGCGTCAGCGCGACGATGCCTGCGCCAAGACCCAGATAATGATCTGCGATGGCGTCCGGGTCGCTGATGCCGACGAGCTGTTCGGCGTCTTCCAGACCGGGAAGCGCGATGTCGGCCTTGCGCATGGCGGCTTCGGTCAGCGCACGGGCGCGCTCGAGCGGCCACAGTTTCAGGCGCAGATTGGTGTCGAACGAGACTTTGGCGCCGGCGGCACGGGCAATGTCGATCGCTTCGAGAACCGCATCGCTCGCATCGGCGCTGATGGCCATGGAGATGCCCGAGACATGCAGGATGTCGGCATTCTCGATGGCGCTGCGGGGCAGGTCGCGCGGGGCGACGCGGCTCGCCGCCGAACCCTTGCGCAGATAGGAGAAGACGTGGCCGTTCTCGCCATGGCTGACGAAGTAGACACCCGTATGGGCATCCGGATTGCGCAGGACATGGCGGGCGTCCACGCCATTGTCTGCCCAGAGCTGCATCAGGCTGTCACCGAACTCGTCTGCGCCGAGCGCGGTGAAGAACCCGACCGATGCGCCGGCGCGCGCGGCTGCGATGGCGCAGTTGGAGGTGTCGCCGCCATGGCCGAAGAGGTAACGGCCCGTGTCGTCCACCTGGTTGAACTCGATCAGCGGTTCGCCCATGCAGATGATCTTCGGATGGCTCATATCGGCAGTCTCCTCCTGTTGTCGCAGCGTGCGCGGGCTTCTCTTTAGAGCATTTTTATTGCGGGTGGAATGTTGTGCCGTGTACGGGGGCGCTTCAGCGTGCGCCGCGCCCGAACAGGACCGTTCTGATCGTCGAGAGAATGATCAGCATGTCCAGATCAAACGACAGGTGTTTGATGTAGTAGAGGTCGTAGGAGAGCTTGGTGATCTCTTCCCGGGTCGTGCTTGCATAGCCGGAATTCACCTGTGCCCAGCCAGTGATGCCCGGAAGAACCATGGTGCGGTGAATGAATTTGGGCTCTTCCGCCTCGCTCGCCTGCGCCACGTATTCGGCCACGGGGCGTGGGCCCACAAGGCTCATCTCGCCGCGCCAGATGTTGAGGAGCTGGGGGAGTTCATCGAGCCGCAGCCGGCGCAGAAAACGGCACCCCCTGATGATGCGGTCGTCGTTGACCTGCGTCGAGCCGCCCTGGCGGCCATGATACATGGTGCGAAACTTCAGCATGTTGAAGGAGCGGCCGCCATAGCCCCGGCGTTGCTGCACGAAGATGGCAGTGCCGCCATCCAGCATGCGGATGTAAAGCCAGATCACAAAGCCCAGCGGCACGGTGAGCGGCACTGTGATGATGACGGCAAACAGATCCAGCGCGCGCTTGGCCTTGGAATAATAGATCTGGCTGGGCGTGTATGCGAGATGCGAGACGTCGAATGCATCGACATCGACACGGCCATCGCGCAGTTCGAGGAAATTGAACCAGGGCGTGACATCGACGCCGACCATGTAGGCCTTGGTCAGAAAGCCTGACCATTCGGGATTGTGATGGGTCTTGCTGTCGATCAGGATGCGGTCGTAAGCGCCGATATCGGCATTCTTGTCGGTGATGACGGCGACCTTGCCTGAAAGGCGGGAGGCCACCTGCCTTGCGCCTGGAAAATCCAGAAGCGCGATGTGATCTTCCAGCGAGCGGTGAAGACGCAGATTGGCTATCGACATCAACACGTTCGCGACCAGATAGGCGACCAGCAAAGCAGAATAACTGATCCGAATGCGCAGGCCCGAGAGAAAGGCAACGGCCGTTGTGAAGACCACGAATGTGATGAAGATGGCGATCGTGAACGTGTTTCGTTGCCGGCGAAAACCAAGCAAGGCGAGCGCTATGACGAAAGGCAGCGCCAACAGGATCGCGCAGACGATGGCGAGATTGCCCCAGTCGCTGCGCGATGCATTCAGGATGAAAGCCGTATAGACAAGGCATTGAAGAACGCCCGCAGCGAGGATTTCCGGCAGCATGGGGCGCAGATTGCGCAGCAGGCGGCGCTTGCGCAGGGATGCACCGCGATCGAGAACATCTTCAAGATCGGGCGTTGCCTCCAAAGACGGGCTGCGCTTCGCAGCGCGTCTGGCCTTGTCCTCAACGGGAGCGGACTTTTTTCCCGTTGGTTTGGAGGCGTCGTTCAAATCTTGTTCCTGTCCAGCATGCACAAGCTACCATCATTGCGCTTTGCCATATGTTGATCACCTTCGCAATCTTCAGTTGGTTATGTTTTATTTACAACCAGTTGGAAGCAAGTAATTCATGAAAAACGCCGATTCGCTTTGCCCCGGTTTCTGAACTCAGCAACGCCCCTTATGCAATGGTGCGGCTGTCAAATTGTGACACTGGCATTTACGTTTGGCCACTGAGGTCCTATCAAGCCCGCGTTTCAGCAGGTTGTTTCGTCTCATGTATCGCCAAGCCTATATTTTTCTGTGTCTGACAACCCTGTTCTGGGGCGGCAATGCCGTGGCCAGTCGCCTTGCTGTCGGCCATGTTTCGCCCATGATGCTGACAACGCTGCGCTGGATCCTCAGCTCCTCACTGCTGGTTTTTTTCGCGTGGCCGCATCTCAAGCGTGACTGGCCGGCCATTCGCGCAAAGCTTCCGCTTCTGGCGTTTCTTGGCATGATGGGCTTCACCGGGTTCAACGCGCTGTTCTACAGCTCCGCCCAATTCACCTCGGCAATCAACATCGCCATCGAGCAGGGGGCGATCCCGATGGTGATTTTCGTCGTGAATTTCCTTCTTTTCCGGCTCCGCGTGACCGCTCTGCAGGTTGCCGGGTTCATGCTGTCCCTCGTGGGGGTGGCGATTGTCGCGAGCCACGGCGAGTTCGCGCGTCTGCTCGATCTGGATGTGAATTTCGGCGATGCGCTGATGCTTGTCGCGGTCCTGCTTTATGCAGCCTATACGGTCGGCCTGCGTCTCAAGCCAGATATCCACTGGCTGAGCCTGATGTTCGTGCTGTCGCTGTTTGCCCTTCTCGCCTCGTTCCCGCTGGTCGCCTGGGAGGCGGCGACGGACCGGTTGATCGTGCCGGATGCACAGGGCTGGATGGTCGTTGGCTATGTGGTCGTGTTCCCGTCGCTCCTCGCCCAGAGCCTCTATATTCGCGGCAATGAACTGATCGGCGGCAACCGTGCCGGGCTGTTCATCAATCTCGTGCCGATCTTCGGGACGCTTCTTTCCATCGTCATTCTTGGCGAGGACTTCTTTGCCTATCACGCCGTTGCGCTGACGCTGGTGCTCGGCGGCATCTGGCTGGCAGAACACAGCGGACGCAAAAATGCCGGCGCATAGCGCCGGCATTCTGTCTTCCCGATTCTGAAACCGGTCGCTTATCCGGCCACGTCGAACGAGAGTGGCTTGGCGGACAGGATGACATCGGTTGCGCGGAGCTCTTTCAGGACATCCGCAGGGAACGGCGCGTCGAGATAGAGGAGAGCGATCGCATCGCCGCCCGGCCGGTTGCGGCCCAGCTGGAAGTTGGCGATGTTGACCTGATGCTTGGCGCAGATCGAGCCCAGCAGACCAATGATGCCCGGCACGTCGTAATTGGTCGTGTAGAGCATGTGCTGGCCGACCTCGGCGTCGAGGTTGATGCCCTTGATCTGGATGAAGCGCGGCTTGCCGTCGGAGAACACCGTGCCGGCAATGGTGCGCGTCTTCTTCGAGGACTTGACGGTCAGCTTGATGTAGCCGTCGAACACGCCCGACTTGTCGCGCTTGACTTCCGACAGGATGATGCCGCGTTCCTTGGCCATCACCGGTGCGGACACCATGTTGACGTCGGCCACCTGCGGACGGATCAGACCGGCAAGGGCGGCGCTGATCAGCGCGCGGCGGTTCATCTCCGTGGTGGAGCCGTCGAACAGGATCTCGACTTCTTCGATGGCTTCGTCGGTCACCTGGCCGACAAACGCACCGAGCACTTCAGCGAGCTTGATGAAGGGTTTCAGGCGCGGCGCCTCTTCGGCGCTGATCGAGGGCATGTTGATCGCGTTGGTGACCGCGCCCTTCGTCAGGTAATCCGACATCTGTTCGGCCACCTGGATGGCCACGTTCTCCTGAGCCTCGCTGGTCGATGCGCCCAGATGCGGGGTGCAGACCACGTTGGGCATGTTGAAGAGCGGGTTTTCCGTTGCCGGCTCCGTCTCAAACACGTCGATGCCGGCGCCTGCGACCTTGCCCGATTTGAGTGCTTCCACCAGATCGGCTTCGTTGACCAGACCGCCGCGCGCGCAGTTGATGATGCGCACGCCCTTCTTCATCTTGGCGATGGCGTCCTTGTCGATGATGCCGCGCGTCTTGTCGGTGAGCGGCGTGTGCAGCGTGATGAAATCGGCGCGCTTGAAGAGATCTTCAAGCTCGACCTTCTCGACGCCCAGCTCTGCCGCGCGCTCTGCCGAAAGGAACGGATCGAAGGCAACGACGTGCATCCGGAGCCCGATGGCGCGCATGGCGACCACGGAACCGATATTGCCGCAGCCGATCACGCCCAGCGTCTTGCCGGTGATCTCGACACCCATGAAGCGGTTCTTTTCCCACTTGCCTTCGTGGGTCGAGGTGTTGGCCTCCGGGATCTGGCGCGCAACGGCGAAGATCATGGCGACGGCATGCTCGGCGGTGGTGATGGAGTTGCCGAAAGGCGTATTCATCACGATGATACCACGGCGCGAGGCAGCCGGAATGTCGACATTGTCGACGCCGATGCCGGCGCGGCCGACAACCTTGAGATTGGTGGCGTTGTTGATCAGCTTTTCGGTGACCTTGGTCGCCGAGCGGATGGCGAGGCCATCATACTGGTCGATGACGGAGAGGAGCTTTTCCTTGTCCTTGCCGAGGTCGGGCAGGTAATCCACCTCGATGCCGCGATCCTTGAAGATTTCAACGGCGGTGGGCGAAAGTTTATCGGATACGAGTACGCGGGGCGCCATCAGGGCCTCCTGTTGCTTTGCAATGAAATCAGGGGTGGCGGCTCCGCGCGCGGAGCCGCAAATTCAGCGTGAGCCTGTCAGGCTGCGGCCTTGAGGCCGGCCTTCTGCGACTGGAATGCCCAGTCGAGCCACGGCATCAGGGCTTCCAGATCGGATGCCTCGACAGTCGCGCCGGCCCAGATCCGCAGACCCGAAGGCGCATCGCGGTAATGGCCGATATCGTAGGCGACACCCTGCTTGGCGAGAGCCGAAACCATGCCCTTGGCGAAGGCCGCCTGATCGGCCGCATCGAGTGCGGCGATCTCGGGATCGACGATCGACAGGCAGACCGAAGTGTTGGAGCGCGTGGCAGGCACTTTGGCCAGATGATCGAGCCAGTCGCTCTTGCGCACGAACTCGTCGATCACGGCGAAGTTCGCATTGGCGCGGTCGACAAGACCGTCGAGGCCGCCGACGGACTTCGCCCAGTTCAGCGCGTCGATATAGTCTTCCACGCAAAGCATGGACGGCGTGTTGATGGTCTCGCCGCGGAAGATGCCTTCAATCAGCTTGCCGCCCTTGGTGAGGCGGAAGATCTTCGGCAGCGGCCATGCCGGTGCGTAGTTTTCCAGACGCTCGACGGCGCGCGGGGACAGGATGATGACGCCATGCGCGCCTTCTCCGCCCAGAACCTTCTGCCAGGAGAAGGTGACGACATCGAGCTTGTCGAAGGGCAGGCGCTGGGCGAATGCAGCCGAGGTGGCGTCGCAGATCGTCAGGCCCGCACGGTCGGCGGGAATGAAATTGCCATCGGGAACACGGACACCCGAAGTGGTGCCGTTCCAGGTGAAGACGACATCGCGGTCGAAATCGATTGTGCCGAGATCGGGCAGGTCGCCGTAGTCGGCTTCGATGCGGCGCACGTCTTCGAGCCTGAGCTGCTTGACGACATCCGTCACCCAGCCGGCGCCGAAGGATTCCCATGCAACCATGTCGACGCCGCGTTCGCCGAGAAGCGACCAGAGCGCCATTTCGACGGCGCCGGTGTCGGATGCGGGCACGATGCCGATGCGGTAATCCGCGGGCACCTGCAGAATTTCACGGGTAAGGTCGATGGCCTCTGCCAGTTTCGCCTTGCCGACGGACGAACGGTGCGACCGGCCAAGGGGAGCGTCGGCAAGCGCGTCAAGCGACCAGCCGGGACGTTTGGTGCAGGGACCTGAAGAAAAATGGGTATTGGCCGGACGGTTGTCCGGCGTGGGGAGTGCGCTCATGATATATCCTATCCTTACAGATAGCACGCCTCTCGGTGGGGAGAGGTGGCCCACGGACGGAGTTACGCCGATCCGTTTTTCCAGTCAAGTGCGGCATGATCGCCCGATGCGGCGTTAAAACATGCAGCGACAATGCCAGCATGGTTTCCATGGGAGCCTTGAGGCTCTATAGAGGCCATTCGTTTTCTTAATCATCCAGGCGGGGGACCCGCCGGACGTTGCGCCGGGAAGGACTTTTTCATGGCAAATGTGGTGGTTGTCGGCTCGCAGTGGGGCGACGAAGGCAAGGGCAAGATCGTTGACTGGCTGTCGGAACGCGCCGATGTGGTTGCGCGTTTTCAGGGCGGCCACAATGCCGGCCACACGCTGGTCATCGATGGTGTGAGCTACAAGCTTTCGCTGCTGCCCTCCGGCGTCGTGCGTCCCGGCAAGCTTTCGGTCATCGGCAATGGCGTGGTCTTCGACCCGCATGCATTTGTCGCCGAGATGGGCCGTCTGGCCGAGCAGGGCGTGAATGTCACCCCCGACCGCCTGAAGATCGCCGAGAACACGGCGCTCATTCTCTCGCTGCATCGTGAACTCGACGGTTTCCGTGAGGACGCCGCATCCAATTCCGGCACGAAGATCGGCACCACCCGCCGCGGCATCGGCCCGGCTTATGAAGACAAGGTCGGCCGTCGTGCGATCCGCGTCATGGATCTGGCCAACACCGACACGCTGCCGATGAAGATCGACCGTCTGCTCACGCACCACAATGCGCTGCGCCGTGGCCTCGGCCATGAAGAAGTGACGCATGAGGCGATCATGGAAGAGCTGACATCCGTGGCCGACAAGATCCTTCCCTATGTGGATCGCGTCTGGAAGATCCTCGAGGACGCGCGCCGCGCCGGCCAGCGCATCCTGTTCGAGGGCGCGCAGGGCACCATGCTCGACATCGATCATGGCACCTATCCCTTCGTGACCTCCTCCAACACGATTGCCGGTCAGGCAGCTACGGGCTCCGGTCTCGGGCCGGGCTCCATCGATTATGTGCTCGGCATCACCAAGGCCTACACGACCCGTGTTGGCGAAGGTCCGTTCCCGACCGAGCAGGACAACGAGGTTGGCGAGTTCCTCGGAACGCGCGGTCATGAATTCGGCACCGTCACGGGCCGCAAGCGTCGCTGCGGCTGGTTCGATGCGGTTCTCGTGCGTCAGGCCGTTGTCGCAAACGGCATGAACGGCATCGCGCTGACCAAGCTCGACGTTCTGGACGGCATGGACGAGATCAAGATCTGCACGGGCTACAAGCTCGATGGCGAACTGATCGATTATCTGCCGGCGGGCCAGGGCGCACAGGCGCGCCTCGAGCCGGTCTATGAAACGCTGGAAGGCTGGAAGGGCACGACCAAGGGCGCGCGCAAGTGGACGGACCTGCCGGCGCAGGCTGTCAAATATGTGCGTCACGTCGAGGAGCTGATCGGCGCGCCGGTGGCTATTCTTTCCACCAGCCCCGAACGCGAAGACGCCATACTTGTGACCGATCCTTTTCAGGACTAGTTTCGCGGGCAGAACTGCTTTGCGTGTCCGTGGGGCGGCTGCGCGATCAAAAAAGTAAAACAGGTTTGATAAGGCATGGCGGATTTTTCTGCGGTTCTGAAGAAAACGATCGATGCGCTTTCGGAGAATTCTCCGGAAGCGCGTGAGCGCGTTTATCAGAAAGCCCGAATGACAATCGAGAACAAGCTTGCCAGCGTGAAGCCGGCGCCCTCTGCGGCGGTGGTGGAACGTCAGCGCAAGCTGCTCGAAGACGCCATCGCCAAGGTTGAGGCTGAATACGCACCACCGCCACCGCCCGAAGAGCCTGATCAGGACGAGCTGGACCAAATTTTTGCCGAGCTTGATGTCGACCCGGTAAAACCGGCCGACCCGCTCTACGGCAATTTCGCCGCACGGCCTGACGAGAAGGCTCCCGCCCCTGTTGAAACCGGCGATGCCGCAAAGGCGGATGACGGTGCGAAAGACCCTGTCGTTGCCGGTGTGGAAGAGCAGGCGTCCGACAGGGATCGTGGCGTCGATGGACCGGAAGCGGGGCTGGAAACGCCGCCCCCGCCGCCGCGCGCCAAGGGGCGCAAGGGCGTTTCCGGCGGTCTGATCGCGGCGCTTCTGCTGCTCGTGGCGATTGCCGCGGGTGCATGGTTCTACAAGGACGATCTTGCAGGTCTCGTCGGTGGCGGCGGGGAGCAGGTCGCGACCGACAGCGGTGAGGCGGCCACGCCTGCCGCCGGTGAGAGTTCCGGAGACGACGGCGCAAACACTGCGGCCGCAGGCGGCGAAGACGCCACTGCCGAGCCGGCAGCGCCCGAACCGGCGCGCAAGTTTACGCAGCGCCTCCTGCCCGATGGCCGCGAGGTGGATGACGGGCCGGCTGGCGGGCAGTCGGGAGTGGGCGAGGGGACTTCGGTCGCGCAGGCGACCCAGACTGGTGACGGGGCTTCGCAGGGCGCACCTGCCCAGAATGGCGATGCGGGTGCCGATCAGGCGCTTCCGGTTGGCCAGAAGGCGATCTTCTATGAAGAGCGCACCAGCGTTTCGCAGGGCTCTGCCGATGTCGGCGCCGTGGTCTGGTCCGTGGTGCAGGAATCGCCGGGCAATGATCTTCCGCCGGAGCCGGCCATTCGCGCCGAGGCGACCATTCCCCAGAAGAACCTGCAGCTGAAAATGACGATCCGCCGCAATGCGGATGAATCACTGCCGGCAAGCCACATCATGGAAGTGATTTTCCTGACGCCCGACGAGTTCGAGGGCGGCAGCATCGACAATGTCCTGCGCGTTTCCCTGAAGCGCTCCGAGCAGGATACGGGCAATCCGCTGCTTGGCATTCCGGCCAAGATTGCAGATGGCTTCTTCCTCGTGGCGCTCAGCGACAGCGCGGCCGATATCGAGACCAATCTTCTGCTGCTGCGTCGCCAGCGCTGGATCGACATTCCCATCGTCTACAAGTCCGGACGGCGTGCGCTCATCACCCTTGAGAAGGGCATTCCAGGCGAGAAGGTCTTCAACGATGTTCTGGCAGCCTGGCAGAACGCGACGAGCGGCTAGAGCCTCTTGCAGGTCAGGCGCCCTGTCTGACGGCAGGCGTGAAATTGGATGAAACAAAAAAGCCGGCGGGATCACCGCCGGCTTTTTTCATTCTCAATTGCGGAAGGCGCGTTCAGGCGCCTGCCTGCCGATGGGCCTCGGCGGCCAGTGTCTTCGCAGCCAGCGCCTGCTGGCGGGCCGAATTCTGCACCGCTTCCTGCACCTTCTCGAAGGCGCGGACCTCGATCTGGCGAACGCGCTCGCGGCTGATGTCAAACTCGCCCGACAGTTCTTCCAGCGTCAGCGGGTCTTCGGAAAGACGCCGTGCCTGGAAGATGCGCTTCTCGCGGTCGTTGAGCACGGACATGGCGTCGCCAAGCATCTGGCGGCGTGTCTCCAGCTCATCCTGTTCGGCCAGCATGTCTTCCTGGCTCTCGCCGTCATCCACCAGCCAGTCCTGCCACTCGCCGGACTCGCCTTCCGTGGCGCGGATCGGCGCGTTGAGGGACGCATCGCCCGACAGGCGACGGTTCATCGACACGACTTCTTCCTCGCTCACTTTGAGACGGGTGGCGATTTCGGAAACCTGCTCGGGGTTCAGGTCGCCGTCATCGAGCGCCTGAATCTTGCTCTTCACCTTGCGCAGGTTGAAGAACAGCCGTTTCTGGTTGGCCGTGGTGCCCATCTTCACGAGGCTCCACGAGCGCAGGATATATTCCTGGATCGAGGCCTTGATCCACCACATCGCATAGGTGGCGAGGCGGAAGCCGCGCTCCGGTTCGAATTTCTTGACGGCCTGCATGAGGCCGACATTGCCTTCGGAAATGACTTCGCCGATCGGCAGGCCATAACCGCGATACCCCATGGCGATCTTGGCCACGAGGCGCAGGTGGCTTGTCACGAGCCTGTGCGCAGCCGCCGTGTCGTCATGCTCCGAATAGCGCTTCGCAAGCATGTACTCTTCTTCGGGCTGCAGCATGGGGAAACGGCGAATTTCCTCCAGGTAGCGGGTCAGACCGCCTTCGCCCGTGGCGACGCTGGGTAATGTCTGGGCCATTAAGCACCCTCCTTTGCCGGATCCGCCCTCATGCGGGGACGCCTTATGTCTTGGCGTTTGCTGGGATGGGAAACAGCGCGATCATCTTTGATGCACCGCACCATATCCCATATAGGAACGATTCCCGACAGTTAAAGTCTCACTCTGCTGTCAACATTGTGTCACCAGATGGTGGACACTATTATTGTACCGACTATTACAAAATATCAAGTGCCTTTGTCAATGCCAGCAGATCGGCGGGCAGATCGGCCTCGAAACGCATCAGTTCTTCGGTTTCCGGATGCCGGAAGGCGAGAAGGTGAGCATGCAGAGCCTGACGCGGAAAAGCGGCGACTGTGGGGCGTATCTCCTCGGGTAACCTGTTGGCCTTGGTGCGGAAGGCGCGGGCGTAATCCCGGTCGCCGATGAGCGGATGGCCGATATGCGCCATGTGCACGCGGATCTGGTGCGTGCGTCCGGTCTCCAGCCGGCATTCCACCCGTGAAGCAAATGCATTGCCCGCGCCATCGGTTCCATAGCGCTTCTCGACCTTGTAGCGGGTGACGGCGTGGCGGGCGTCGCTGCGGCCGGCGGGCACCACGGCGCGCAGCGTGCGGCTCTGCGCATGGCGGCCAAGCGGCGCGTCGATCGTGCCTGCCATGCGCTCCGGCGCGCCCCAGACAAGGGCGGTGTAGGCGCGTTCCAGGTCGCCGCTGCGACCGTGATCGGCAAAGGCTTCCGACAGGATGCGGTGGGCATTGTCGGTCTTGGCCACGACCATTACGCCCGTGGTGTCGCGGTCGAGGCGATGAACAATGCCGGGTCGGCGCACGCCGCCAATGCCGGCGAGGCTGTCGCCGCAATGGTGAAGCAGCGCGTTGACCAGTGTGCCCGACCAGTTGCCGGGGGCGGGGTGCACCACGAGGCCAGCCGGTTTGTTGATGACGATCAGCGAGGCGTCTTCATAGAGAACATCGAGCGGGATGGGTTCGGGCTCCGGTTCCGCCGGCTCCGCCTCGGGCACGATGAGGGCGTAAACCTCGCCTTCCGCAACCTTGTGCTTGGTCTCGGTGACCGGGATTTCGTCGCAGCGAACGGCGCCTGCGCGAATGAGCGACTGCAGGCGGCTGCGTGAAACCGCCGCGCCCAGCCGGCCCGAAAGCCAGCGATCCAGCCGCTCTCCGGCGTCTTCGGGGTCAACGGTGAACGCTTTGCTTGCGTCTGCGTCTTCCCATTCGTTGTGGTCTTCGGTATCAGGATCGCGCATTGAGATTGCTTTCAAAACGGTGAGACATGGCCACGCCAGAAGAACAGGAAACCCCGGAGCAGGAGACGCTCGATCCGGCAGCCGAGCGAGTGCGCCGCAAGATGGTCCGCTTCATGGGCATCAATCTGGCCATTCTGTTCACCGCGGTTATGGCGGTCGTGCTCGCCTTTGTCTACAAGACGCTGAGCGAGAAGCCGGAGGAGCCGGCGGACGCGATTGCCCTGCCGGGTGACGCCATGGAAGGCGTGATCGATCTGCCTGAGGGCGCACGGGTTCTTTCGCAGTCGCTCGACGGCGCGCGGATCTCCCTGCATGTGCGTCTGGCCGATGGCGATGAAGAGCTTCGTCTTTACGATCTTTCGAACGGTAACATGGCTGCACGGTTTACGTTGCAGCCCTGATGATCGGGGTCGGCCAAAAAAACTTGGCCGAATTCACAAAGATCGCAAAACGGCTGTTGCATTCGGCCGCGAACGCGCCTATATCGCCGCAATCGCTGCGCTCCCATCGTCTAGCGGTCTAGGACGCCGCCCTCTCACGGCGGAAACAGGGGTTCGAGTCCCCTTGGGAGTGCCATTCCGTTCCAGTGGCATTGATTTCATTTGGCTTTCCGGCCAAATCCCCGCACCGGAGAACAAGGTGCGGGAATAGAAGTTCATGCTTTGGTCCTGAGAATGAGATGCGCACGCTTTAGAGCTGCGCGCTTCCTATCGGCGGCCTTAGTGTAGGTCTCCGCCTCCTTGAGATTCTGCCATCCAAAGATCGCCATCAGTTCGTGAGGCGTGGCCCCATTGTCTGCCGCGAAGGTTGCTGCTGCCTTGCGCAGGCCATGCGCCCGCCCTTCGACGCCGGCATCAATGCATTGATCCGCGAACCAGTTGCCAAAACCGGCGGCAGTGAATGGTTTCCCGTATTGCGTTACCAGAAACGCCAGGTCACCCACTTCCGTGGCGTCGATGCTCTCCTTCAGCGGAGGAAGCACGGGCAGGATCACTTCGGTGAGTTCCTGCGACTTCTTGAGCCTGATCGTCAACACACCGTCACGTATATGCTGAGGGCCCAGTCTGACCACGTCTGATCGGCGAAGGCCCGTATAGAGCATTAGGTCCATCGCAAGCCGCGCCTTTGTCCCCAGCTTGTGCTTGGCGTGGTATCTGTCGATCATGTCGACGGACCATGGTGCGTGCCCCTGAGTTTTCGGCATCCTTACCTTTTCCCCCGCCGTTGGATCGGATGGCACGTGCTCTGGCACCGCCCACTGAAAAAGGTGTCGCATGGCGCGAAGGAAGTTGCGCTGAGATCCTGGCTTTCCTTCTCGCCGTTTCAATCCAGCCCGAATGTGGTCCGGCGTGATTTTTGCCGCAGTGAGGTTGCCCGCGGTCTGCTCGACCTGTTTCAGGATCGCGTCACGATTCTTTCGCGTGATGTCGGCAAGATTCCGGTATGCAGCAGAGAGCCGGTACTGTCGGATGAGCCAGGCTACCGACCCCTGCCTGTGTTCCAGCAGCGAGGAGCGGCGGTGTTGTGTTTCGCCGGAAAGTGCAGCCTCGTAAGCTGCATTGAACTCATCGCTGTCATAGGGGCCAGGGAGTCTGATCCTTGGGCCTTTTCCGCGCCGAAAATACCACACTGTCGTGTTGTGGCGTGTGATTTCCTTCTGGACATATGGTTTGCGACGACGCGGCATATCCGACATCAGAAATAGCCCTGTTCTTCTTTGTCAAGCTTGCCGTCCGGGCGTTCGGGGATGGCGTGCTCCTCCGGAACAAGCCGTACCAGGACGTTGCCAATCTGAACAATGGGGGCAAAACCCGCCTTCTTCGCCCCCTCACAAAGGGCGCGGACCTGTCTTTGTGTAAGCGCGAGTGCGCGGCTCATACCTAGATCCTCCGATGCTCTTCAGGCAGCGACTGGCAGTTCGGGCAGACGTGGAGATAGGGCTGTCTCCTTAATTTCGCCCCGGCTATCCGTGGAGTCTGGCCAAAAAGCTCGACCGTGCCTTCGCCGCTTGCCGAGTCGACCTTCGCCTTCACGATGCGCCAGCCGGCCGTTCTTGCGTCGGCGATCATCACGTCGAAATCTTCGCGGGCGTAGGTGTTCGGGTAGCAGGCCGGGCAGTGGTCGCAGGTGACCTGCGTGCGGCCGTCATGGGTTTCGATGGTCATTGCTTGAATGCTCCTTCCGCCCTGATGATCGCGGATTTCGCTTTCTGCAGGCGGTCGAGTTGGCCTTGGCCCAGGCCGGAGGTGTAGCGGACGGCCTCAAGCATGCGTGTCACGTCTTTCGTGACGGCGATGAGCTCTTCAAGCAGCTCGCGCTGTTCGGCCGGGCCTCCGGGCTTTCTGGCGTATTGCCGCCATTCGGCTCGGCAGGCCTCGCAAGCGCGGAAGTTGGATGGCGGCATGGCGTTGCCGCAGTTGCGGCATTTGGTGTTCGTGCGGTCAGCCATGGGCTTCCTCCCGAACCGGCCTGCGGCCTGTTCTGATGTCGTCGATGAAGGATTTCGCGCCGGCCAGATCGGTGATCGCGATGTAGCCGCGGTCGACCATTTCGCCGCCGAGCAGGAACTCGGCCAGTGCATCTGGTCGGGCAGGCGGGGTGTAGCAGTGCGCCACGCGGTTCAGCGCGCCCTGCAGAAAAAGGACGTGGCGCTGACGCTTGGTCAGCGGCGGCGGCTGCGCAGCCATCACATTCCCCAATCGTTCTTGTCTGAAAGGAAATCGTCGGCGCCGGTGCGGCGCTCGCGGCGTTTCAGGGCGATGATCAGCGCCGCGACAAGGCAAAGGCCGAACGCTGCGCCGGCGAGGGTGGCGAGGACGGGAGACATGACGCCGCCCTCATCACGTGGTCGCGTAGATGAGCGGCAGGCCGACGCCGTAGGCGAGGGCCAGCGCCATCATGGCCGCGCGCTCGATGCGGCGGCGTGCCAGAAAGGCGAGGGCGGCTTTCATGCCGCCCGCCTCTGCGACAGGGCATTGGCAAGGTCGCGGGCCTCGACGCCGTGTTTGTCGATCTCAGCTGCGGAAAAGCCCTCAAGGGAAAGGGCATCGCGGTCAACCGTGCGCCCGCCGCCCTGAATGACCAGCATGGCGTCGGCCATGAGCTTCACGGGGTCGGTTTCGATGTGGGCGGCTTCCGTGGCCGGATTTCCGGCCTTCTGAAACTGGATCATTGCATCTCTCCGTTCGAGTGGTCCCCGGGTGGGGAATGAGAGAAGAGTGCATAACGCACAGATTTATGTCAAGAAAAAACGTGCATAATGCACGCTATCTCGTTTTCGCTATTCTCGGGAGACGGCGTAACGCACGCGACCGACAATGCGGATGGTATCGTCGTCGTCGCCGTTTACCGGTATAGGCTCTTGGAAGCGCGGATCGTTTGACTCGGGGAGGAGCCACATTTCACCTGCGTCATCTCGCCAGAGGGTTTTTACCGTGGCTTCGCGCATTCCGTCCGGCCGTTCTCTCTCGACGATATAGCGTGCGCCAATCTCGACGTCTTCGTGCGTCTCGATGGCGTCTGTGAAGATCAAAACGGTGCCTTGCGGGTAGCGTTTGTCCATCGATGGGCCGCGTGTTTCTGCGCCGTAGAGCGAGAAAGGCGAAAGTCCCTCGTCAAAAGGTACTGGAACCGTATACTGGTCGTCATCCGGCCACTCCCACGTTTCGGCCCAGTGGCCAGCTTGGACAAAGCCCTTCACTCGCACCATCCTTGCGCTCGTTACACCGTTCACAGGCAGTTCGCCTGGCCCAGCGCCTTCGCCTGTAAGTAGCCAGCCAGGCGTTACACGAAACGCTTTCGCATATCTCTGTGCGGCGCGGACAATCCCGCGTGTGCCGTTCTCATGTTGGATGTATGTGTCATAGGACCATCCGAAGTAGCGGGCGGCGTCCGCTGCGCTCGTGAAGCCTCTGCTGATGCGCGCCTTTTCAAGCCTTTTGGCGCTGTCTGGCCTGTCATCGTGTTCCATCATGTGCAAAATGCACAGTTGAGCCGTGCGTTTCGACTTGACAATGAACCGTGCGTTATGCACGTTTCCGCCATGAGTGATATCTGCGACGTCAAAGCGCTTCGCCTGCGCATCAATTGGAAGCAAGAGCGGATGGCCGAGTTTCTCGGCGTCGACCGCTCAACCGTTTCCCATTTGGAGAATGGGCGAAAGCCAAGTGGTGCCATTCTGCGGCTCCTCTCGATGTTGGCTGATGCTGCAGACAGCAACGGCGTTGAAGAATTGTTCACGACCGCAACGTCATTCCGACCTATTCGGGAGGCCGCCGAATGAGCGCGCTTCGTCAACGCTGTTCCTCCCAAGACCGCGTTTCCGACCTCCTCCCCGGAAATGTGGCGCTGGCCGCGCCTGCGGGTTACGGGGCTCGTTTCCCGGCAGGCGCGGCCTCCTCTTCCATTCGCGTTTCGCCGGCCATGATGATCCTGCTCAAGGCGATTGCCGCCTATGAGAGGTTCGCCAGTGTCGACGCGCTGATTGCCGACATGGCCGCCGAGCGCGCCAGGGCTGCAGGCATTCCGCGCCTTCTGCGCGCCGTGTGCGACCTTGAGGCCGGCGCAGCAAATCAGTTTCAGCAGGGTGGGGAAGCGGTATCCCACTTGGTTCATACCCAAGAGGTCGGCAGTTCGAATCTGCCCCCTGCAACCAGTTGCGCCCTCCCGGCCGAGCGCGAGGCTTCGCCCCGCTGGCCTGCGGACAACGCGCCCGAAAAAACGGGCGGGCTGCGGTCGCAGCCTTGCGTGGCGCAAACCCATAACCCTGAGAGCGAGAAGGGGCCGGAGGGCGTGCCTCGGGGCGCTCTCCGGTCGCCGCCATAGGCCGATGATTTCGCGGGTGTCTGGCTTCTGCTCCATGCCCGCACGCTAACCAATTCACGCGCTTTCGATCACGGAAACAATTTTCGCAATTGTTTCCTTGACCGGTCGAGCTTTGCCTGGAGTTTCCTGAATGTCTGGCGATGAACTTCGCATCATTCCTCGCGAGTCTACAGATGACGAGCGACGCCGCCTCAAATCCATCACCGCACGGGCGGTGAAAATGGCGGGTGGGGCCGAATTCGAGCCTCATACGCGAGTGAAAAAGGCCGCCCTTTCAAAATACGGCGGCAGGGCCGAGCCTGATCACTTCGTACCGCTCGACATTATACTTGAGCTCGACCGGCACAACGGCGCCCCGATGATAACCGGGGTGTTGGCGAGAATGCAGGGGTTCGAACTACGCCCCATTGGCGCGGAAGAAGAAGACGATCTTCATCTCGGTGATGCGCAGGCGATTGCCAAGGAAACCGGCGACGTTGTCAATTTGCTGCTTGGCCTGCTGACCAGTGGGAAGCGTCTCGACGCTACTGATCGGAGCGATCTGCTCCGTGAAGTCACAGAGGCAAAAGCAGTCCTCTACAGGCTTTCAGCGAAGCTCGGGGACGCGCGATGATCCGCTCCGTCGAAGACATGGTGCAGGAGCGCAATGCGCCGGAAGCGCCTGCTGGCGTGGCCGGCGGGCGCAGCCTTTTGGAGATCGAAGGGGCTTTCTGCCTCTTTCCCGTGCGGCGTGAGCCGGGCACCACGTTTTTCTGTGCCGCCGCTGTGGAGCCAGAGAACTGGGCCGGCGGCGGGCAGCACAGCCGCTATTGCGCATTTCACCGCGACTATCTGGCCCGCTGCGAAAGCGTGGCTGAGGAGAAGGCGGCATGACGGCGGCGCGCGCATGGCGGGCGGCGGCTTTTGCCGTTCTGCTGTTCTGTCTCCTGCTACTCTGGCTCGCCGCCATCACACCGAGGGCCGGCTGATGCGCAGCCAGGATAAAAGCCCAAACCTGACCCTGCCCGGATCCGCGCTTGCGAAGCGTGCGCCGGATGATGCCGCGCGCATGGACGTGGAGCGCAACCTGCCTGTGCGTGATGCGCTGCTGCGCATTCAGCGGCGTCTACGTGACACGTATCGGGCCTCAACCGATGGAGAAAGCCATGAGACTTGAGACGACCGCAGGCGCGCTCAGGAGTGCGCTCGATGTGTTGGGGCGCGTGGTGCCAAAGGCATCTGCAGTGCCGCTTATGCAGAGTGTGCAGTTTGATGGCGCGACGGCTCGGGCCACGGACCTGAACAATTATGTTGAGGTGGATCTCGCGGTAACCAGAGCGGAAGGCAAGGCGTCGATCCTGCATCGACCGCTTGCTGCGCTGGTGAGGCATATCGATCGGGATGACACGATCACTCTGGAGGCGGGTGCGCAGGGGGTAACGCTGCGGTTTTCCGGTGGGCGATATGACCTGCCGACCGTCGAGGGTGATGACCTGCGGATGTCTGGCGCGTTTTTCAAGCCGATGGCGCTGGATGGTGCGGCGTTCAAGAAGGGGATGCGATTTTGCCTTCCGTTCGTCTGCGATGAAGAAACCCGCTACTACCTGAACGGCATCTGCCTTGCCGACGGGCATATGGTTTCGACCAACGGGCACCGCATGGCGGTCTATCCCGTGGCGGAACTCGCCGGTGAGACCTGTGCACCAATAATCAGCAGGACCAGTCTGGCGCTGCTTTCCAAGCTTCCGGATCCCTCTCGCATTTTCACCGGGAGAGATGAGCAGCCAGTCATGCGTTTCGACATGCCAGGTGTCAGGATCACGTCGAAGCTGATCGACGGGACTTATCCTGATTGGCGTCGTGTCGTGCCTGAGATTTCGGCAGATTGCCATTGCCTCACACTGGACCGCCGTGCGCTGCTCAAGGTTGTGCGCCGGGTGTCGGCTGCACTGAACGCCACGGGTGGCCTGCGGGGCGTGGCCCTTGCCTACAACCAGCAGAGCATAGCTCTCGGCGGTGCGTCGGACCATGGCCTGATGGCGCGTGAATATCTTTCCGATGTGGCGATCAGCGGTGTCGCTGCGGATGCGCATATCGAGTTCAACAGCACCTATCTGGCCAGTGTTCTCGAAGCGTTTCCAGCGGAAGTCCGCGTTTCCATGTTCGTACGTGATGCCGGGTCGGTCAGCCTTTTCCGCTGCTCGCAGGATGGTCCGTTTACCCTGCTCATGCCGCAGCGGGCAGGCTCGCGGGGGCTGGATCTGGCCAATGAGGCGCTGCGGGAATGGTCGCAGCCCGCCTCGGCCACCGAAAAGCAGGTGGCGTGATGGAGCATGATCCGTGGAGCGCGCGTGAGCCCAAACACTCGGCTGGCGCAAAGGCGAAAAAGGCTGCGGCGCGCAAGGCGACAGAGCCTGAGCCCGAGGCTTCAACCGATGAAGCGATGTTCTCCGAGGAAGAGACTGGTGAGGCCTGTGTGAACACGGTTGCCGCCGGTCAGCTGCGCGCGTTCGTGGAGCGGGTCGAGCGCCTGGAGGAAGATAAGAAGTCGGTCGGTGACGACATCAAGCTCGTCTACGCCGAGATGAAGGCCAATGGCTTCGACACCAAGGCCGTGCGCGCGATCATCCGCCTACGGAAGAAGGATCAGGCGGAGCGACAGGAAGAAGAGGCGATGATCGACCTCTACAAAGCCGCGCTGGGGATGGCGTGATGACGCAATCCGCGCGCGGTCTGTTTCGGGCGACCGGGAAAAAGAGCAAGCCGGTTTCCGTGGTTGGAGCCGATGGCGAGGTCATTGTCGTCGATGAGTTGGAGCGCGCGGCAGAAGACTTTTACCCGACGCCGCCTGAACCCACTCGCGCGCTGCTCCACGCTGAGCGGAAACGCCTTGGCGATTTCGCAACGCTGTGGGAGCCGGCCTGCGGTGACGGGGCGATGGGGCGTGAAATGGAGGCGGAGGGACATGACGTGTTCATGTCCGATCTGGTGGATCGTGGCTGTGGTGCGCTGATCCAGAGCTTCTATGGGTTTTCCGCGGCGTCGCGACCCTCCCGCGCGATAGTGACCAATCCTCCATTCAACGAGTGCAACTGGCGTGATGGGCGCGGCCGCTGGATCCGTCATGCGCTTGAAGATCTGGACGTCGAATACATGGCGCTCCTGCTGAGCTGGTCTTGGCCGGCTGCTGCTGGACTGGGCTCGCTCTGGGCCAGGTGCCCACCGGCACGGGTCTATCTGATGCGCTGGAAGATCGATTTCACGGGGCAGGGCGCGCCGCCGATGCTGAATGGCTGGTTTGTCTGGGACCGCGCCCATACCGGTGAAACCGTCCTTCGCATGATGGATCGTGTCAACCTGGCGCAGTCCGAGCTCTTTGGCGTGGAGGCGGCGGAATGACCGACACCATGCTCCCCATTCTGCGCCAGATGCACGACGCCAAGGATAGCCGTGCGCTCGCGCGGCTGCTGCTGGCTGCTCCGGACATGATCATGAGCAAGTATCAGGGCGTCATCCGCAAGATCTGCCGCAAGCGGCAGTTTGAGCCGGGCGAGGCCTATCTCGAGCTGCGGCTCAACGCCATGCGCTCGGTGCGGGACGGGCAGGGGCGCTTGAAGCCCGCTGTTGCCGACGCGCTTGCCGAGTTCGGCGCGCAGCTGGGCGCATTTGCTGATGGGGGCCGGACATGACGGCGCCCATCGACAAAATCGACGGCATCAAGAAGCGGCTGGCCGGTGTGGTTGGTCAGGTGCTCATGGAAGAGGTGGAGAAGCTGCGCGTGCCCGCGCCGCGCGTTGTCGTGCGCAAGGCGGATGAGGAGGTCATGAACGCCTGTCGTCAGGTTGGCGAAGCATTTGACCGACTGCAGCAGGCGAAGTTTGCCGGCGGGCCGGAAGTTCGCGCGCGCAGGAACCTCGAAGCGGCGGCGCGGCGGCTGAAAACCGTGATGACCAAGCACGGGAGGTTCCCGTGAGCCGGCGTGAGCGCATTCGCGAAAAGATCATGGCGCGCGTTGAGGTGGTCGACACTGGCCATGAGACGCCCTGCCATATCTGGACCGGGCCGACCAGCGGCGACGGGCGCGGCGGGCAGTATGCCCGCATGTCGCTCGATGGGCAGACCGTGGCCGTGCACAAGGTTTCGTGGACCAACGAGAACGGGTTCATTCCCGGCAAGAAGCAGCTCGACCACAAGTGCCGGCAGCGCCTCTGCGTGCGGGAAAGCCATCTGGAGCTTGTGACGCACCGCCAGAACCAGAAGCGCCGGGCGGCGGCTGCCGCTGCGGCGCTGGAGGCAGCCGAATGAACATGGCCGCCAGAGAACCCCGAACCGAATTGCAGCGTCTTCAGGCAGCCCGCGACAGGCTGGCGCGGATCCAGCCTGCGCGCTGGCACCGCTCCATGGATGATCATGGCGAGTTTCTGGAAGCGCGCGATGAGCACGGCGAGTTCGTTGAGCTGGCGCGGTTCACGCCGCGCGCCACGTTTGACGAGATCGCCTTCATCGCCGACGCACCGGAGATGGCCGGTTTCCTGCTCGGGCTGGTGGATCGCGCCATTGAGAAGGCGCGCAGGGGAGCGGCCACGCGCCAGCAGGCCGAACCGGTCCGGCAGGACGCGCCGCGCGACTTTGCCGCCGAGGCAACCATGAAATGCGATGAGCCCGCCTTCCGCCGCTTTCTGGCGGAGCAGCACGGGCTGGAACCGCCGCTGACGAAGGACCGCGCGGTGGTGAAGCTGCGCTCGATCCTCGCGATCACCTCGCGGCGCGAACTCAACGGAAATGGACAGGCGGCCGAGCGCTGGAAGGCGCTGAGAGCTGCATTCAAGGCCTGGAGGGCTGTGGGATGAATGGTCTCCGCGTTCTTGTGGGTTGCGAGTATTCGGGCATCGTGCGGCGGGCCTTTGCCGCGCGCGGGCATGATGCGTGGTCCTGCGACCTGCTGCCTGCGGATGACCGCAGCAACCGGCATATCGTCGGCGATGTGCGCGAGATCCTGCATGATGGCTGGGATCTGCTCATTGTCGCGCATCCGCCATGCACTCGGCTGTGCCGGTCTGGCCGTCGCTGGCTATCGGGCGCGGGCAATATGACGCCGCCCAAGAAGCTGCCCAAGGGCCGCACGTGGGAGAGCATGAAGACGGAGTTCGAGCAGGGCATTGACCTGTTCGTTGCCTGCTGGCGCGCGCCCATTCCCCGCGTGGCGATTGAAAACCCGGAAATGCACGACCTTGCCAAGGCCCGGATGCCGGCTGACCTGCCGCGCCCGCAGATCGTGCAGCCGTTCTGGTTTGGGAATCCGGAATACAAGGCGACGGGCTGGTATCTGCGCGGGCTTCCTGCCCTTGCAGAGACGGACCGGCTGCCGGAGCCCGAAAAGGGCAGTGATGAATGGAAGCGCTGGAACCGCGTGTGGCGGATGTCGCCGGGTGCGGATCGCGGCAAGGAGCGCAGCCGCTTCTTCCCCGGCATGGCGGAGGCCATGGCCGACCAATGGGGCGGTGCTGCCCTCGATGATTTTGCGCTGGAGGCCGCGGAATGAGCTGGAAAGCATCTGCATGGGCGAAAGAGCAGCGCCTCGGCTCGCCGGCTGCAAAGGCGATCCTGCTTTGCCTTGCTGACTATGCCGACGCCGAGAAGGCGGCCTGCTGGCCGAGCCAGGAGCAGCTTTCGCAGGATGCGGAAGTGAGCGAGCGCACCACACGCGAATGGCTGCAGCGGCTGGAGGACTGGGGGCTGATCGCCCGCACGCGACGCACCCGGCGCAACGGCGCGCGCGCTGCCGACATGATCGTGCTCAAGCTGGATGTGAGCGTTCTTGATGGGGTGGAGCGTTGCCGGAGTGGCAAAGGTTCAGACGCAGCCGTCACTGATGGCCTACCGGCAGAATCTGCCGGTAGGACCAACCGGCAACCAGACGCCGACCTACCGGCAGTTGACGACACGCCTACCGGCAATCAGTTCCGGGCCTATAAGGAAGAACCTCCCATAGAACCTACCAGTAGAACCTCTCAGAGGGCGCGCGAAGGCGCGCGAGAGAGGGATGATCTGGAAAATCCGGAAGATGGATCGCAGAGCGAGGATCCCAAATCGGTGGAACGGGCGTTCTGGCGGGTGGTGAAAGATTGGCCGGGGTTTGCCGGGATGCCGAAGAAACCGGCAATGCGTCCATGGTTTGCGCTTACGGCGGATGAGCGCGCCGACGCTGAACGCAAGCGTGATCGCTGGTTTGCGCTGCTGAAGTCTCAGGGCAAACGGCATGTGCCGGCTCCCTCGACGTACTTCTCCGAAAAGCTCTGGAAGGGTGTGGTTCTGCCGGAACAGCGTGCTCCGGAAAACCTCTTGGCGAAGCCATGGGGTGCGTTGTGGGGGCTGGTGCGCGTGAAGCAGTTTTTGACTGTTGCTCCGAAGGATGCACCCCCGATGACGGCTGCGCAGCGCAGAATGATTGATCAGGGTGTCATTGACGCTGGCGAAGTCCTTCGCGAGCGGCAGGCCCGATATGGCTGGCCTGTGGTGAACGCGATGCATGAACGGGCGGCAAATCGTCAGGGCGTTTCTGTGGCGCCTGCGCTGCAGGCGTTTGCAGGGCTGATGGAGCCGGTGCTCGTCGGATCAGAGCGCTGGGAGGAATGGAAGCTGTTTCATGAGCGGAAAGGGTGGCCATGGCTCCCGAATACGGGGGAGCAGCGTGTGGTCTATTTCCCGGCAGGTGGGCCGGGTGGGCTGAGGAAATTCGAAGCGGCAATCAGTGCCAATGATGCAGAGACCAGCGAGGCGGCGGAATGATGCGTGAGGGTCTGGTGCACGAACTGAGCGAGCGAGAAGAGCGCGCCTGGCAGAAATCCCGCAAGGTTCGTGAAATGGTCTGTTGGCTTCGCGATCAGGCTGCGGCACAGGACGATGAGATGTTCTGGTATGTGGTCCGCACCAAAAAGCCGAATGCTGATTCGGTCGCCGATGTGGTCAGGGAGCAGGGTATCACCGTCTACTGCCCGACCGAGAAAGTTGTGAAAAGGCTTCCTCGCAAGCGCATCAAGGTTGCTGTCGAGAGCCCGCTCTACTCCCGTTACTTCTTCGTTCGTCTGGTGAAGTTTGAGGCGGCCTGGCTTGGCCTGATGACGTTCGACGGCGTCGATTGCCTGCTTGGAAATGGTGAAACGCCGCAGCCAATACCGGAGCGATTTATCGCGAAAATTCAATCAGGTTGCTCCGGTGAGCTAGTTGATAAGTCGAAGCTTTTTCTGGCTGGCGATCGGGCTGTTGTGACGCTCGGCCCGTTCGCTTCTTTGGAAGGGATCGTCTCGAAGGATGAGGGCAGCGGTCATGAGGTCGATATCGAGATCGACATATTCGGGCGTATGACGCCTTGCCGGATTGGGATTGACCATTTGACGAAACTGGCTTAGCGGTTTCTGCCCATAGGCCACTGCCGCAGGACGCAGGCGCTTCTTCAAGCGTTCGACGCCGCGGCAACCCAGCTTGATGAGACGGCGATCAGCCGGTGAACATCGGGCCTCATGGCGAAGCTTTATCAAATATTCTGACCCATGCTTCGGCGCTTCCAACAGAAGTGCTCATGACGTTTCACATCGAATGGAGCCTTCATGTCGGGACTGGCAATCCGGTGGCACGCAGTCGCTGGTCTGAAGCGGTTCGAGAATCAGATCGGCGCATTGGGTGAGAAAGCTCCCCATGCGTTGCGAAGGGCGGTGGCCCGTACTGGTGACATGGCGCGCACGCAGGTCATTCGCGCGCTGACCAAGCAGACAGGCCTCGAGCGCGAGATGATTGTGCGTGCGGTGAAGGTCACCCGGCCCAGCTTCGAAAGCCTGAACTACGTGATGCGGACGCGGGGCGGCGACATCGCCCTCAAGTATTTTTCGGCGCGCGAAACCCGCAAGGGCGTCAGTGCATCTCCATTCGGAAAGCGAAAGGTTTTTCCCCATACCTTTATCCGGGGCGGCAAGTTTCCTGGTCGCGTCCGATTGGGCATGGGGGGGCACGTGTTCCTCCCAGAGACGTCAAACCCCAAATGGGGACGAAAGTTCGAAAAGCAGAAGAGCGGCGTCGTCATCCCTGCCGAAATGGTCAAGGGCCAGACGGCCGAGGCGTTTCAGGCCTCGGTTCGGGCAAATCTCCCGCGTCGCGTCGAGCATGAGCTGGGCCGCCTCCTCAAATGACCCCCGACAGGGTTTAGGGACCGTATTTTTGCCTGCCAGCCCCACGGTGCGGAAAGCGCCCGGGTTTTCGCCAGTAGGCGGGTTTGAAACCGGTACACGGATACACGTGCTGCACACGTGAGATGCACGGATAGCGAATGATGGAACACGGTGACTGGATCTCGATCACGGAAGCCGCCACGCGCCTGACTGCTGCCGGCGACGCCGTGGACCGTTCGACATTGTCGCGGTATCTGAAGCAGCACTCCGAGGCGTTGCCGCTCAGGCGATCGGGGAAGTCGAACCTGGTTGATTATGACGCGCTGGTTGCGCATCGCGGCGAGAATATCCGCATCCGCACTGTCCCTGTCGAACCGGTGGCAGGCGAACGTGTTGCGAAGCGACCGGCCACGCGGTTTGCCGGCAGCCAGTCCGATGGCGCAGCGCGCAAGGCGCAGGCCGATGCCGAGTTGCGCGAGATGGACGTGGCGGAGCGCCGCAAGGAGCTTACGCCCACCTCCGAAGTGGATCAGGCGGGGCGTGATGCCGTTGCGCTGATGCAGAGCGCCTTTGAGCGTGCGATAGAGACCGAGGCGGCAACGGTGTCGCTCAAATATGGCTGGGATGAACGAACCGTCCGCATTGCGTTGAAGGGTTTTGCGCGCACCGGACTGGATGTGTTTCATCGCGAAATCCTCGGTCGCCTCGATGCGCTCAGCCGAGCCGGAGCACCGAGCGGTGAGGGCGAGACGGGCATGGACGCGCTCCATTCATGACGTTTCATGAAACGCGGCTCAGGTTTCCGGAGCTGTCTGATGGTGCGGCGGTTTTGTTCAAGGCTCTTGAGGCAGCCAGTCGCCCGGTCGAGGATCTGTCGATCAGCGAATGGGCGGATCGCTACAGGGTCGTCTCGGCTGAATCGGGTTCGCCATGGCCGGGTAAATTCCGGACCGACCGGGTTCCATATCTGCGGGAGCCGCAGGATTGCCTCCATCCGGATCATCCCGCGCGCCGGGTGACCGCGCGGTGGGCTGCGCAGCTCGGCAAGTCGACGGCGATCGAGAACTGGTTCGGCTTCGTGGTGGACCAGGCGCCGGGCTCGATGATGATCGTGCTGCCCACGCTTGAAGAGGCGACGAAGTTCAACCGGGTGAAGCTTCAGCCCACGATTGAGGCGAGCCCGCGCATCGCGCACAAGGTGCTGCCGGTCAACAGCCGGGATGAGCAGGGCTCGACGACATCGTTCAAGCGCTATGCGGGCGGCTTCTGCCAGATCGTGAACGCCGGTTCTTCCAAGGGCCTGCAGATGGTCTCGATCAAGTATCTGGCGATGGATGAGGTCACGGGGTATCCGAAGGATGTGGATGGCCGCGGCAGCCCCCGAGATCAGGCGCGTGCCCGTCAGAAAATGTATGGCGATCTTGCCAAGGAGTGGCAGGGCTCCACGCCGGGCGTCACGGGTGAGTGCGAGATCTCTGCGGATTTCGAGAGCGGGGATCAGCGGTTCTTCTATGTGCCGTGCCCGCATTGCGACACGTTTCAGGCGCTTGCCTTCGATCAGATGCGTGAAGCGGAGCCCGAGCAGGATCTGCCGGTGCATCTGCGATGCGTGGTTTGCGACGGCGTGATGCTGGACGGGCACAAGCTCGACATGAATGCGCGCGGTCGCTGGATTGCACGACGGGTCCGCGAGGGCGAGGATCCCGTTCCACACGCCATTCCAGCATCCGAGATCGAGGAATGGGCCTGCCCGCCGCTTGAGGGGCGGTGCCGGGACTGGCAGCCGAGCTATCATCTCTGGGCAGCCTATGCGCCGCGCGAGCGTTTTGCCGACATATGGGCGCGGTTCCAGGAGGCGCAGGGCGACACCACGAAGATGCGTGTGTTCTGTCAGCAGGATCTGGCAGAGCCCTATGATCCCGGCGGCGTCGCTGTTGAATGGGAAAAGATCGTCGAGGCGGTGCGCGGGTATCGCACACCGGCCCGGCGCATTCCGCGCGACGCTGCACTCGTGGTCTCGGCTGCGGACGTTCAGGGATATGGCATCAAATGGTTGGTCTGGGCCATCGGCCCGCGTGGCCAGCGCTGGCTGATCGACCGGGAGATCTTCGAAGGCGCGCCCGATCAGGTTGATGATGCATGGATCGAACTGGCGGATGCGCTGGGCCGGACCTATCCGACTGACGGCGACATGGAGAAGGGCATTGATCTGTCGGGCGTGGATTCGGGCTTTGCCACGGATCGCGTCTACCGGTTTTGCGCCGGCCGCCCGAACGTTTTTGCCGTCGATGGCCGGCACAGCCAGGGGCTGCCGTGGCTTGGTACACCGGTAAAGAAGGACATCCGGGACCAGAGAAGGCGGGTGGTCGCGAAGGTTCTCCTCTACCCGGTCGGAAACTACGACATCAAAACCGAGATCATGGCCGGCCTCGCCAATCTCGTTCAGGGGCCGGATCAAAAGGGCATCTGGCCGCGCAACACGCTGCATATGCCGCCGGACCTGTGTGACGAAGAGTTCGCCCAGGAAATGACCGCCGAACGTCTGGTCGACCCGGATGAAGAGGCAAGGGCGAGCGTGAGCCGGCGTGCGCGGCGGCTGATCAGTCCGAAAGCGCCACGGGAGTGGAAGCGGATTGTCGGTCGCAAGAACGACTGGTTTGACGCGACGGTCTACGCATTCGCACTGGCATGGCATCTCGAGCACAAACGTCGTCTGACGGCTGATCGCTGGGCGGATCTTCTTCTTGAGGTTCATGGCAGGAAACCGGAGCCCGATCTGTTTGAGGCTGCCGACGAAGGACCGTTCACGAAACAGTCGCGCAAGGGCAGGTCGGACCGCGCCGAGCGACGTTCTCAAAACCGGAAGAAATGGGCAAAGCGCAAATGACAGCGAAGCAGCGGATACGGGTGAAGGCGGGGAGCGTGCGGCAGGCGATGCCGAAGGCGTCCTACCTGCGCGACACGCGTTCCGCCGTGATCAGCACGCGCCCGTCGACCCTGCGCGCGAGCCGTGACGATATCCGTGTTGCCTGGCGGCGTGCCGCTGCGATTGCCAATGACCTTGTGCAGAACTCAGGACGCCTGCGCGGGGCTGTCGATCAGGTCATCGCGGACACGGTGGGGATCGAGCTTGTGCTGAACCCGCAGCCGGATCTTTCGCGGCTTGGCTATGACCAGAAGGAAACCGTCGAGTTTTCGCGGATGGTGAAGCGCTGGTGGAAACGCTGGGCGTGGAACCCGCGGGAATGCGACCTGCGCGGCAAGTTCACCGTGCCGCAGATGATCGACATCGCCCTTCGCTGGGACATGGTCTATGGCGAGGCGCTTGGCGTCATGTCCTACATGACCATGGCTGAACGGAAGCGCTACGGTCTGACGAGCGGGACGAAGGTCTGCATGTCGCCGCCCACAAGGCTCGTTCAGGACACCAACGAGATGGAGGGGCTGTTTCAGGGGGTGATCCATGACCCGAATGGACGGCCCGTCGCCTACCGTCTTGAAGACAAGGAAACCGGCATCCGGGTAAAGCGCGATTACCGTGCCCATGACGCCGATTGGCGCCAGCAGGTTATCCATGTTTTTGACCCGATGGATGCGACGGATGTGCGCGGGATCAGCAGGATCGCTCCCGGCTTCCGGCAGCATATCCAGCATGAGATTCTTGTCGATGCGACGGTTCAGACGGCCATCCTGCAGACGGTCTTTGCTGCGGCGCTGACCAGTCAGGCACCGTCAAAGGATGCCTTTGAGGCGCTCGCCGCCATTGAAGACGATGATCTGCGCGGCGAGATGGAAGACTATTTTGCGGCATCGTTCGATCGCGCCGCCGACAGCGCGATCAACATCAGCGGGGATCCGCAGGTGTCGCATCTCGCGCCGGGTGAAGAATTGAAGCTCCTGTCCACCGGCACGCCGGGACCGCAGTTCCAGCCGCTCTGGTCGGCACTGTCGCGTGACATGGCCCGCGCCATCGGCATTACCTATGGCGGGCTGACGATGGATCACAGCAATTCGACCTATTCGTCGGTCCGGATGGAGAACTCCTCGATCTGGCCGGTGGTGATGCGGCGTCGTGAGCGTCTAGCCGGTCCCATCGCGCAGGCGATTTATGAAAACGCGCTGGATGAGGCGATCGGGGAGGGGCGGATTCCCTTCAAGGGCGGCTATCGGGCGTTTGCCGCAAACCGTGACGCGGTCTGCTGGGCGCTGTGGCAGGGGCCGGCCAAGCCGTCGGCCGACGACGGAAAAAGCGCGAAGGCTGCCAGCGAACGGCTCGGCAATGGAACGTCGACGCTTGCGGCCGAGTGCGCGGAACTTGGCTACGACCCGGACGAAGTCTTTGAGCAGCGCGTTCGTGAACACGCGCTTTATCGTGAAGCGGGGATGGCCTCGCCGTTTGAACGCCGGGCCGGTGGACCGTCTGTCGATCCGGGTGAGGAATTCGAGCGAAAGCCTGGTGCAGAATGACCACGAGCATCACGATCCGCAAACGCACATTCGATGTGTCCGACCCCTGTACCGTTGCGGAAAACCTGAAGCTTGTGCGGCTTCAGATTGTTGCCGGCGGACAGGCGGAAGTCATTCGCTTCGGCGATGATGAGGTGCGCTATTCGCGCGCCAACCTTGAAGCGCTCGAGCGCGAGATCGAGCGGTATGAGGGAGCCTGCGCGGCTTCCCGGGGGAACGGTCGCCGCCGGCGGTTCGCAAAGCGCATTCGCTTCATCTGAAGCCTGAAACTTCTGGAGACTGTCATGTCAGGATCAATCCTGAAGGACGGCGAAATCGTTTTGTACGGTTTCGTCGGCGACGATTATTTCGATGAGGGGTTCACGTCGACAGACGTGATCAACGCGCTGATGGAACTGGGGCGCGAGACGGATGTCGTGGTGCGCATCAACTCCGCCGGCGGCTACGTCCATGAGGGGCTTGCGATCTACAATGCCCTGACGGCCCACAAGGGCGAGGTGACGGTGCATGTCGATGCGATTGCCGCCTCGTCTGCCTCGATCATCGCGATGGCGGGTGACAGGCGGATCATGCGCACCGGTTCGCTCATGATGATCCATGACCCCGCGACGGTGACCTTTGGCACGGCCGACGATCACGACAAACAGCGAAGCGTGCTGGACAAGTGGGCGGACGAGATGGCCGGCATCTATGCCGGTCGCACGGGCCTCGCCGCGTCCGATATTCGCGAGGACATGAAGAAGGAGCTCTGGATGAACGGCGAGGAAGCCGTTGATTTGGGGTTTGCCACATCGGCGGAAAGCGATGAGGCAGAGGCGTTTGCCGCCTTCGATTACCGCGTCTTCGCACATGCCCCGAAAGAGCTTCGCACGCTCGCTGCAAAAAACGCCTGGACCCTCCGCGGGAAAGGGAAAAAGGCGGGCTCGTCCGCCGCTGCAACCGGACACAAGAAGGAGAACTCCATGTCCAAGGAGAAGACGGCGGACACGACGGCCGCCGGTAACAGTGAAGCCGTCGCCACTGCCCAGGCCGAAGGAGCGAAGGCCGCCAAGGCGCGCATCAAGGCCATCATGACCAGCGATGAGGCAAAGGATCGGGGAGGCCTTGCCGAGCACTTCGCTTACGAAACCGAGATGTCGGTGGATGAAGCGGTCGCAGCGCTCGCCGCTGCCCCCAAATCCGCGCCGCAGGCGGCAGACGATGCG
Source organism: Nitratireductor aquimarinus (assembly GCF_017255295.1). GTDB lineage: Bacteria > Pseudomonadota > Alphaproteobacteria > Rhizobiales > Rhizobiaceae > Nitratireductor > Nitratireductor aquimarinus. The sequence goes on along the minus strand of NZ_JAFKDE010000005.1, from coordinate 10,088 downwards.
GATAAGCCGAACCCGGCAGGCTACGAGCAGAGCCGCGTTGCGGCATCCGGACAGGCGCAGCCCGAAGGGCAGAAACAGCGCGTGCGCGCTTCGATCAACCGCGGCGAGATCTATGCGATGCGCCGCAAGCAGTCCAGGGAGGGCTGATCCATGCTGGAAACCAAAACGGAAGGCGCACGCAACCTCGCTTTCGTGCTGTCGGAGGGCAACGGGAAGATCTCGCGCGACGTCATCACCATCGCGTCGGGCGCCGGAAAGCTCGAGGCCGGCACCGTCCTCGGCAGGATCACGGCATCCGAAAAGTGCATCGCATCACCGGAAGCCGAGGTCGTTGGCAAGGAGGGTGCTGAGACTGCGATGGCGGTTCTTGCCTATCGCGTGGACGCCACCAGCGAAGATGTCGAGGCAGTTGTGATCGCCCGGCACGCCGAGGTGAAGGAACCGATGCTCGTTTTCGATGCGACCGTCGACAATGCGAGCAAGATCGCGGCGAAGCTGGAACAGCTCTCCGCCGCCACCATCATCGCACGATAGGAGGGGCCGATGCCTGCAGTAGATATTTGGGATGGTGAGGGCTTCACCATCGAAACGATGACCGCCGCGATCAACCATGAGCCTTATCGGCCGGGCCAGATCAGCGCGCTTGGCATCTTTGACGAAGACGGTGTGACGACCACACGGATCTCGATCGAAGAGCAGAATGGCAAGCTGTCTCTGGTCGAGCCGTCAGAGCGTGGTGGTCCCGGTGAAACCAGCGGTGACACGAGCCGCAATCGCGTGCCCTTCGACATCGACCATTATGAGCGGGATGATGCCGTGAAGGCCGACGAGGTGCAGAATGTGCGCGCCTTCGGAACGGAGGATCAGCTCGAGGTTCTTGAGGAGCGGGTGCTGCGCAAGGGAATGCGCCATGCGCGTGACCTGACCATGACGCTGGAGCATCAGCGCGTCGGCGCCATCAAGGGCATTGTCACCTCGAAGAGCGGCAGGGTGATGCATGATCTCTATGCGCGCTTCGGCATTGCCGTCCCGGCAGCCGTCTCGCTCGAACTCGACGTCGAAACCACGAAGGTCGGTTCGCTCTGGCAGGATGTGGTTTACAGCCTGGAAGACGATCTGGATGAGCCCTATGAGGGCCTGCATGTTTTCACCGGCCGTGATTTCCATCGCGCCCTGTGGACGCACAAGACGGTTCAGGAAACCTTCCTCTACCACAATGGTGCGGCGGTGCTTCGTCAGGATGTTCCCGATGTCTACGAGTTCGGCGGCGCGACCTGGGAGCGCTATCGCACGGGCGCGAAGGCAACGGCAGATCTCGGTTCTCCCTACATCGCGCCCGACGAGGCGCGTGTCATCGTCAAGGGTGTGCCGGACCTGTTCCTGACCCGGTTCGCACCGGCAGACTATGAGGAAACGGTGAACACCGTCGGCGTTCCCTTCTACATGAAGCAGTTCCCGACGCTGAACGGGAAGGGCCGGAACCTCGAAGTGCAGATGAACGCGATCTCGATCTGCACCAATCCCCGCACGCTTCGCAAACTCACGCTCACCTGATGTGAAGCCGTAAAGGCAGGTGGCGAGCCCCGCGCGGGATGCGCGGGGCCGTTCCCCATTGGAAAGATCTGCGGGCAGGGCAAGCCACCCGGAGCCCGGACCAGTTCTTTCTCATGCGGAAACCAGGAGAAAACCCATGGCCAAGAAGACAATGCGCATTGCTTTTCCGTTCGGCGGGATCCTCCCCGCAGAGATCACGGGCGGCAAGGAAAAGACGGTGCCGCCTCATGAGCCGGTCAGCGTGCCGGTCGCATATGGACGTCAGCTGACGGATGACCGCTTTGCCTATGACGCCGAAAAGATGAAGCCGGCTGCGCAGAAGAAGGTTGAGCCTCAGCCCGTTGAATTCGCGGATCTGGAAAAGTCCGTCGAAGATGCCCGCGCCGCGCTTGAGGCTGCCCAGGATCTGGAGAGCCAGGGGAAGGCGCAGGCAGCGCTTGAAGAGGCTGAACGGGCACTGGCCGATGCCCGCAAGAGCGGGGCTTCCGGCGCAGCTTCCACGGAGTAGCTGTCATGCGCTCCGAGTTTCGCGGGCTTGCGGAAGAACTCATGGGCGAGGTCGACCCGGTCATGGCCGAGCCCGTGCGGTTCTCATTCATGAAGGATGGCATGCTGGATCCCGGTCGCGAACAGCGCGCCATCGAGGCGGTTCTGCGCATTGGCGGGGGCAAGGAAACGAGTGCCGCGGGCAGTCTGACCAGGTCCTGGAGAACGCGGATATCGGCGCAACGGGGCGAACTGCATGTCGACCGGATCGCGTATCCGGACCTTGTCGTGAATGTCGGTGACCGCGTGCAGGCCACGGAACGCTCCGGAGAGCCGTGGTTTGAGGTTCTAGGTGTCGACGACCGCCATATGACGCGTCTGGTCGTGCAGCTGGGGGAAGTCTGATGTTGAGCCGGATTGCTGTTCGACTGGCGACGATCGGGGCCATCAAGGGGCGAACGCTGGTCGGTGACAATGTGCTGGACAGCCAGATCGGTGTTCTGGACGTCGACGGTGCCGGCGCATTGCGCACGGAGGCAAAGAAGCCGTTCATCGCGGTCTATGTGGACAGCAGCGAAGCGTCAGATCAGGCTGGCGGTCGGTCGCTGCACCGGGCAGGGCTGACGGAGCTGGTGATTGAATACGGCATCACCACAACCATGGCGGAACTCGATCAGGAGACCGGCGAAACCGTTCTTGGTGGTATCGGCATTCCGGCTACCGATGCGGCGATGGAGTTTTATCTGGACAGTGTGGGGCGGCAGATCGCCAATACGCTTTCCGATCCGGAGAACGCCTGGGCAGAGATATGGCGCGGGCTTTCGAACCGGGTGGTCAGGGTGGACCGTCGCCGTGCCTCGGATGCCGAGGGGGTGCGGATTGCCGCGCAACAGATCGTCCTGACCCTTGATCTGCTTGCAGACCCTGTCTTTGGCGAAGAGATTGCGGACACCAGCATCTGGGCCCGTCTCCTGAGTGCCATGCAGGAAGAGAACCACCCCTATCTTGCCTCGATCAATGCGCTGCTTGGTTCAGGCGCTGAAGGCGCGGATCAGGGAACCCGGCGGCGCTATGGTCTCACGCTGGAAGAACTCACCGCCATGCTTGCGGGCGAGGTGTCTCCCGGTGCGACGATCCAGTCCGTCACCACTTCGGGAGCGTGAGAGATGGCTGGTTTTATCGACCGGATCGTGGAGGCGGAGCGCAGAATCGCCGAGCTGGAACGGCGGGGCCGCAACCGCAAGCGAACCGGCGTTGTAGCGGAACTGGATCTCAAAAAGGGTCTTGCCCGGGTGCGGATTTCTGATGGCGACAGGCCGTTCCTCTCGCCATGGGTGCCGTGGAAGGAGATCGCGGCCGGCGGGATCAAGTCCCATATCCCGCCAACGGTGGGGGAGCAGGTCGATCTCGTTTCTGAAAGCGGGGATCTCACAGATGCGGTCATCGATATGTCGACGCCGAGCAACAGCAATCCGCGGCCTCATGATGGTCCGGAGGCAATGGTCGTCCATGGAGACGTGACCATTCTCATCGGTGCAGGCGAGGCAAGGGTGGTTGCGCCCAAAATCGAACTCGTCGGACAGAGCGGCCACCTGCGCTGATGCCCAAAATCGTCAGGCTTGGAGATGCGGGTTCGCATGGGGGCCAGGTCGTCTCTTCGGCGTCCGGCTGGTGGTGCGAGGGAAAGTTGATCGCGCGCCGCGGTGATCTCTACGCCTGCCCGATCCATGGCGTCAATCCGATCGTTGATGGCTCATCCCGCTGGCTCTGCGAAGGCAGCGAAATCGCGCGACACGGAGACAGGACGGCATGCGGCGCATCGCTGATCTCCGGCGCTCAAAAATGGTCTTGTGACTGACAGGAGCTGATTATGAAAGTGATCGTGAACACCAGCGGGTTCTATGGCGGCACGTGGTTTGAAGCCTCTGACAAGGAGGTTTCGATGCCCGACGGTGTAGCCCGGGCCTTCCTGCCGCCGCGTGGGCATCAGCTGGGCCTGCCATCCTCTTCGAAGAAGGCTGGCGGGAAGGCCGCCGTCAAACCCGACACCGTCAAGTCGGAGTGAATGGAGTGAGCGCCGGCATAGACCAGACTGCATGGCAGTCCCTCTCGGGCTTCGCGCATGTCAGGCAGAGCGTCGATGTCATTTTGAGAACGCGTATCGGCGCACGCGTCATGCGGCGGGAGTTCGGATCCGAGCTGATGGACCTGATTGATCGACCATTCAGCGATCAGGTCATTCTGGCGCTCTATACCGCCGTCGTCCTGGCCATCGCGCGCTGGGAGCCGCGTTTTGCAGTGACCGGCTGTCAGGTCACCGAAGCGGATGAAACCGGCCGCGTTCGGCTCGACCTTTCAGGGCTCTACTACCCGAAGGGGCATCTTGGCGACTTTACCGTCGCAAGCGACCAGTCGGCGTCGTTCACATTCCAGAAAAACCGTTGATGGCCAGAAAACCCGTTGATGCCCAGAGGAGCCGATAATGGCGCAGGTGTTGCAGAACCTTCCCCGGCCGGAGGTGTTCGAGGCTGTCGACTATGAGGTCATCCTTGCGGATCTGCTTTCGGATGTGCGGGCACGCCTTCTCGCTGCCGGCATCGATTACGACGTGGGCATGCTCGAGACCGATCCGGTCAAGATCGTCGCCGAGGCCTGTGCGTTTCGCGAAATGCTCCTCCGGGCGCGGATCAATGATGCCGCCCGCTCAAACCTGCTCCTTTATGCGCAGGGCGCAGACCTTGAGCATCTCGCGGGCTTTTATGATGTCGTTCGCCTTGACGGGGAAACGGACGATGCGCTGCGCAGTCGCGTGATTGCCTCCATTATCGGGCGTTCAACGGCGGGGCCTGCCGACTGGTATCGGGCGGCGGCGCTGCGGGCGAGCCCGCGCGTCAGGGACGCGGCCGTCTATCGCGGGCATAACAGGCCGGACGTGTATGTTTCGGTGCTGGCGGCGGACAATTACGGGGAGGCTGATCAGGCTCTGCTCGATGCCGTTCGGTCCGTTGTCACGGCGGATGATGTCCGTGTGATCTCGGATTGCCTTGAAGTGGTTCCGGCAACGGCTGCGATCATCGATGTTGCTGCCGACATCTGGCTCCATCCGGACGCGCCACAGACCGTGTTCGACAATCTCGAAGCGAGCCTGCGCAAGACCCTGGCGGGTGAGGGCGGACTGGGCTTCGATGTCACCCGGTCCTGGCTTATCGCGACGCTGCACCAGCCCGGTGTCCAGCGCGTCGAACTGGCGACGCCGACGGATAATCTGGAAATGGCCGATTATCAGGCGGCGAAGTTCGGTGTCATCGATCTCACCTATAAGGGGCGGGCACGGTGAGTGAGCGCCAGCACTTCCTGCCATCAAGCTCGAGTGCGGCCGAGCAGGCCGTCTCCGCAGCCCTTGATCGTCGGCCCGAGCTTGCGCCGGCAATCGAGGCGCTCCATGCCTTCAAATATCGGGTGCCGAACGAGAGCATCCTTCCTGCACTCGTGATGGAGTATGGGCTGGGGCCGATCACGCCTTACCTGCCCGACCTCGCGACCGTGATTTTCTATGGTGTGCCGTGGAGCCGTGTCAGGGGAACCCCGGAGGGGGTGCGCCGTGCGCTCTCGTGGATCGGCTATGCCTATGACCTGATCCATGAAGCGCCGTCGCGACGCATGCGCTGGAACCTGTTCGAGCTCGATCTGGACAGGGTCCGCGATGATGAGGCGCACCTCGACACGATCGAGGCGGTGGTGCGGCTCTCGCAGCCTGCGCGCTCCGAGTTCTGGCGCGGCTATGACGGATACAATGTCCGGGAATTTGAATGGGGCTGGTCGCGCTGGGGTAATAGCATCTGGGGCGATGTGTCAGGCGTTCGGCTTCATGAGGGCGGCGTCAAATGGTCATTCGGACGGACACACGAGCCTGCCGGCGGCGAACACAGGTTCACGGAAACGGAACTGACCGCACTTGGCGTGTGGATCGAGCCGGTGGTGGGGAGCGGTCTTGCCTGGGGTGCGTTCCCATGGTCGACGGCAGGCATCCAATGGTCATCAGATGGCGAGGAAGCGCGTGCGCAGGCGATTGCCGCCGGCCTTCTCGGCAAATCGTTCTGGGCGGTGCTTCGTCGGAGTGACGGCAGCGTCATCGGCTATCGAAAGGCGCGCTCGGTCCATTGCGTCATCCCTGCATTCGCCGGCCGGTTTGAGGCGGGCGGGTCCACCTATGAGCCTGCGGACGAGTTCACGTCACGCATCTTTGTGGAGGCGCTTTCCGCATTCGCCGAAGGCGAGGGCGATGCGTTCGCTTCCTGGTCTCTGGTGATTGGCGGTGCGCCGCCGGCGGAGACGAAACCCGGAGTTCAGTGGCTGGGCGGTGACACGCTTTCGGGCGGCGTGATCGTCGGAGACTTTCCCACCAGTGCAGACCAGATCGGCAAGACAGACCGGCAGCGCATGCGCGGCATATTCAGGATTTGACCATGGCATATGAACACAAAAGCGGCCTGCCCGGTGCATATGACCGGGCGTCGGCCTTCCCGACCTGGGACAGCGTTGTCACGCGCGAGGGGCATATCGGCCAGGCCGCCGAGATGGTTGAAGCTCAGACCATCGCGCACCGCAAACTGAGGGCCGTTGGTGATCTGGTCGCGCGGGATGGCGACCGCGTCGAGGGTGCAGACATCATCATCGATCCGGACGCCGGAACCGTATCGCTTGTCCCCGGCCGCATTTATGTTGCGGGCCGTGTGCTGGATGTGCCGGCGGCAATGCTTGTCGGTGTTCCCATGGCCGGCGCCGTGAGCGTCGGCGTGCGGCTGGTACAGGAATGGCTGACCGAGATTGACGAGCCGGCGCTCCATGGGCTCCATCCCGGATCCATGTCCGAGGGTGAGCCGGGTGCCGCGCGCGGCATCGTCTCGCTGCAGTGGGGTTTTGCCGGCGATGGCGGTGAGGGCGATCTCTATCAGGTCTATCTCCTGAAAGACGGCGTTGCCATTGACCAGACGCCGCCCCCGAACCTGACCGGCATCAATGCGCAGCTTGCGGTCTACGACTATGACGCCAATGGCAATTACATCGTCACTGGCTGCCGGGTGACGGCGCTTGGCAAGGATGCCGGCGACCAGGTGTTTTCGATTGAGGCAGGTGTCGCCAACATCAATGGGTTCAAGCGGACGCGTGAAGCGGCCATGCGCCACCGCGAGGAAGAACAGTCCGATCTTTCGCGGATCCCGACCGAGGTGCACACGTTCGGGGCGAACCCGACCACGCTGACGCTTAATCATGCACCGATTGCCACGATCAACGAGGTGCTGGTTGAAAAGGAAGTCACCGAGACCGTGACGCGGGGCGGGACCGCCGGCGGGCTCGACACTCTGGCAAACACCGGCGTCACGGCCATCATGGAAGTGAAGCAGGGCGGCACGACCTATGCGGCCGGCACTGATTACGCCCGTAGCGGAGACCGGGTTTCATGGGGTCCCGGTGGTTCCGAGCCGGCTGCCGGCAGCTCCTACACCGTGAAATATCGTTTCCTTGGCGCGGTCCTTCCAACGGAAATCACGGCGACCACGATTAAGGTTGCCGGCGGCGTCAACGGCGGTCAGGTCCACGTCGACTATGATTTCCAGCTTCCACGCATCGACGTTCTCGGGCTCGATGAAGAAGGCGCGCCCGTCTACATCAAGGGCATTTCCAGCCGCTCCAATCCGCTGCCGCCGCAGGTGCCGGCGGACGTTCTTGCTCTGGCGATGATCGAAAACCGCTGGGGTGAGAGGCCGGCAGTGCGCAATATCGGTGTGCGCGCCTACACCATGGCGAAGATCGACCGGATGTATAACAGCCTGATCGATCTCTACGACCTGACCGCGCTTGAGCGCCTGCAGCGCGATATCGACAGCCGCGAGCCGATTTCAAAGCATGGTGTGTTTGTCGACCCGTTCACCTCTGATCGTTATCGCGATCAGGGCGAGGCGCAGACAGCCGCCGTGTTTGACGGGCTGGTGCGCCTTGCCATCGACCCGACGTTTCATTCAATCAATCTGACTGACGTGGCGCTGCTCGACTGGACCGAGCAGGTTGCCATTGAACAGCCGCTTGCGACGCGCTGCACCAAGATCAATCCCTATATGAACTTCGAGCCCATGCCGGCGCAGATGCGGATTAACCCGCCGGTGGATTACTGGACGCAGACGGCAACGGAATGGACGTCCGACAGCACGCAGGCCGTGGCCGTCCCTGTCGACGTGCAGACCGAGGTAAACCGCACGGCATGGGGTTCCGAGACCACCACGACGACGCGCCGTCAGACTGCCGAAACCAGCACCGTGGACCAGCGTGAAGAACTGCTGCAGTTCCTGCGCCAGATCGAAATCAGCTATTCGATCGAGGGGTTCTTCGCCGGGGAGATTCTGGAAGAACTGTCTTTCGATGATCTGGACATCACACCGGCCGGGCCGGTAACGGCCGATCCTGAAGGCAGGATTTCGGGCACCTTCACAATTCCCCAAAACGTCACAGCCGGTTCAAAGCTGGTCTATGCGAAGGGGGCAGGCGGCTCGGAGGCGGAAGCCGTTTTCATCGGGCAGGGCTCCGTTGAAATCACGACGCTGCGCCGTGTCATCACCACCACGGTCAGCCGCGACGTAACCGTGCAGCGCAATCCCCCGCCGCGCGTGGAGTTCCAGTGGAGCGACAGTAGCGGCAGCGCCGATCCCATCGCCCAGACCTTCATGCTCGTCGGCGGTCGGCATATCGCCGGTGTGAATGTGAAGGTTTGCCAGATCGGCAATCCTGACAATTCGATTGTTCTTGAGATCGTCGAGGTGGAGAACGGCATTCCGACGCGCAAGGTGATCTCGCAGGCGCTGCATCCCATGCATTCGGTTGTGATTGGCGAGTGGACGAAAATCCGTCTGCCTTATCCCGTCTGGCTTTCTGGTGGCGTGGAGTATGCATTCGTCATCAAGACGGACGATGCGGATCATTCGATCCATACGGCCGCGCTGGGCGACTTCGACACTGTGGCGCAAATGCCTGTGGCCTCGCAGCCCTATGCGGTCGGCACCATGCTCACCTCTGCCAACGCACGGACCTGGACACCGCATCAGGGCGAAGACGTAACGTTCCAGCTCATTGAAGCGCGTTTCGCGCCCGTGACCAAGACGGTTGATGTGGGCACGTTCACCGCTGCCGACATGAGCGACCTTGTCATCCGGGCGGACGTTGAACTGCCGACCGCCGCCGCATCGATGCATTTCGAGGTTGAGCTCAGTGATGGCTCCATCACTATCCTGCAGCCCGGCCAGGCATGGGAACGGCAGGACTACTATAGCGGGCCGGTGCAGGTGCGCGCCGTCTTGATGGGGTCTGAAAGGGTGTCGCCGATTCTGTTCCCGGTGGTGCTGGCGGTGTCTGGCAAGGTGCGAAATGCCGGCACCTACATCACCCGTGCTTTCGACATGGGAACGGCGATCAAGCTGATCTCCTACCTGAAAACCAACATTCCCAGCGGGGCGGCGATCACGCTTGAGGCGGACGCGGCAGACGACAATTGGACCGCCGTGCCGCAGGTGCTTCAAAGCCCGATGACGGATCCCCGCTGGATCGAACGGCGCTACCAGATGGACGGGCATGACGCCAACCCGGTCGGCCGGCTTCGCATCACGCTGACAGGAACGCCTTCCGCCCGGCCCATGGCCTACGATTTCCGCGCCATCAGCGCACCATGATGAGGGTATCATGCCTGTAGAAAACACCACGCCGAACAGGAACTATCCGCTGCCGTTCAAGGAGAACGAGTTGCAGGATGATGTTGCGCGCCTGATCGGAGCAATCACCGGCATCGACCTGGACATTGCAAACATTCTCGTGTCGCTCGCGCTCAAATCCGAGAATGGCCATGGGCATGTGGTTTCCGACATCACCGGACTTGCCGCCGCGTGTCAACGGCGGAGTAAAAGTCGGCCATTGGGCGGCGCAAAAGTAGTCCACTTTGCGCTGCAAGCGGGGAACGTCGGGAGGGCGTAGCCCGACCAGAGTTTCCCGCTTGCAGCGTCGGC
>NZ_JAFKDE010000004.1 GCF_017255295.1 Nitratireductor aquimarinus | reverse complement strand
TCAACGCAGCTCCGGCGCGTCGGGACAAGATGCGTCGAACGCCCGCTGCGCACTCGCTCCAGAAATCCAGAAGCCTCAAGCTCAAGGATCTTCCGGTGCGTCGTCGAAAGCGGAAGACCTAACGTCATCGAAAGCGAAGATAGATCGTAAAATCGACCCTCAATCTTACCCGTGATGATCGTACGAACAATCAAAGCATCCAAAGGACCGCCCCACAAACCAGTCTCAATCGCATAAAAACGCCAGCTGGTGTGCTTTATCTGTCCATCCCTTCGGGCGGGGCGCGTTGGCGCTCAGGGAAGGGGGCGGCACCCTAGATCAGTTCGGGCGTTCTCAACCGCCGAAAATTGTATGACAGTCGCACTTGATAGGTGTTCTTGGTCGATACGCATTGCTTCGTGATAGAGGTGAAACTGATATCTGCTTGAAGCGGTGCGGGGCGAAGCTCCGTTGTCCGCAGTAAACTGGTTTGGACAAGCCGTGTTCGGTTCGCCTGAGTTTGATGACGATGCGGGCGCTCTGATCTCCTTGCCGGTTTCCCGCGAGGCCGTCGCCATCGTTATTTCGCCCGATCACCTTGCCGCCCTTGCCGAACAAAAGTGTAAAGGCGGGCGTCCGCATATCCGGCTCACAAAGGCCACGTCTCCCGATCGCTGGGCCCTGCAGACGGCGCGCATGTTTCGGGATGAGCTGGCGGGCGGCAATGGCGTCAACGAACTCTATGTCGATGCACTGCTCACCAAGTTCGGGGTCGAGGTGTTGCGGAGATACGACGATGCCGCGCGCCCGAAGAAGAGCGCGACGGGCGGGCTTTCGTTTCGCAATGAGAAAAGGATACGGGAGCACCTGGCCGAGAATTTCAGACGCAAGCTCAGTGTAGCCGACCTCGTCGGCGTCTGCGACCTTCACCGGGGCCTTTCATCGTGGCTTTCACAAACACGTTCAGTGAGCGCCCGCATCGGTATCTGATCAACCTTCGGCTCGATTATGCCCGGTGTCTTCTCACCGAAGGAGACATGCAGATACCCGGGCAGATACGCGAGATCGCCCGTCTTTCCAGGTTTTCATGCCAGAACCATCTGGCGACGTCGCTCAGAAAACACCGGGGCGTGCCCCCCAGGAAACCCAGGTCCAAGCGGTAGCTGTCTTCAGGAACCGTCAGGGTCCTTGCCCGAAACCTTTCCGATGTCGGGCATGTAGCGTTCTGCCAGGCGGAGCTGAACGTCCGCGCCGTCAGTGCTCTGATTGGCGATTGCCGCCACGAGCGCGTCGACAAGCGCGAAGGCTGATGTGGCTGAATTGGGGAGCAGGCGTCTCTTTGCCTCGGCGAACAGAACCACGTCTGCGTCGCGTGCGACCGGGCTGGTCGGGCTGTCGGTGATGCACAGAATGCGCGCGCCGCGGCGCTTGGCAACACCACACAGCTCCACCGTGTTGGGAGAATAGCGCGGGAACGAGATGAACACGGCGAGATCGTTTTCATTGCAGTGAACCAGCCGCCGATAGGCTGAATTGGCGCCGCCCGTTGCGCCCATCATCGTGACATTGCCGCGGCAGAAGGGCTCCAGCCCGTGTGTCAGCATGCCGGCGATGTAGTAGCTGATGCCGGAACCGAAGGTGAAAATGCGCTGCGCGTCGAGAATAAGCTCGACCGCGTGGCTGCAGCCGGCCTCATCGAGACCGTCGAGCGTGTTCTGCAGATTGTCCAGATCCTGCGTGAGCCCGTTGCGCATGATGTCGATATTGCTCGCATCATCGTCGATTTCTGTGCGCAGTTTCTCCACGGCTGCCATATCCATGCGCAGCGCGTCCATCTGGCTTGCGCGAAACTCGGGAAACCCCTTGAAACCTATGGCCTTGGCGAAGCGATTCGCGGTCGCGTTGGAGACATTGCAGCGCGATGCCAGTTCCACATTGGTCATCATCGCCGCTTCGGCCGGGGAGCGCAGGATAAAGTCCGCAATCCGGCGGTGGCCAAGGCTCAGATCCTGATACGCCCTGCCGATGCGACTGGCCACTTCCGAGTGGTACATCGTGTCCATGTCAGCCCCCTTGACCCTAATGAATTTTCATGTTTTTCATTTCGATGAAAATTTTCTTTCATCGTTTCAGCATATCAGATGCAGAAATTCAATGGAGCGCTTTTGCGCGCATGAACCGGGAGGGTGAACTGGTGAAAATGAAGTCGTTTCTCTTTGCAGGCACGGCAGCCATTCTGGCGTCGGCAACAATGTCGAGCCAAGCTGAAGAACTGAAGATCGCGTTGTCCTCGGAGCCCACGGCTGCCGATCCGCACTACCACAATCTGTCGACCAACAACGCGTTCGTTCAGCACATTTTCGAAGCGCTGACGGCGACCGACGCCAACCAGAATGTCGGGCCTTCGCTCGCTGAATCCTGGGAAGGCGTGGACGACAACACCTGGGTTTTCAAGCTGCGTGAGGGTGTGAAGTTCTCCGATGGAAGCGACTTCAATGCCGATGACGTTGTCTTCACCTTCTGCCGCGTGCTAAACAATGAGAACAACGTTTCGGGCTCGTTTGCGCCGGACGTTGAAAACTTCGCCAGCGTCGAGGTCAGCGATCCCTACACGGTGAAGATCACCACCAAGCAGGTCGAGCCGCTTCTGCCGGAACTCCTGTCGCAGATCTACATTCTCAGCGACGGCATTCTCGAGCATGGCGACCTGTCCTTCGACCCGGCCAATGGCTGCGGCGTCACCGGCGAATGGCCGAGCGTCGACAGCTTCAACAATGGTTCCATGACCATCGGCACCGGCCCCTTCGTCCTTGATGATTTCACCAAGGGTTCGAAGATCAAGATGAGCCGCAACGACGCCTATTGGGGTGAGGCTCCGGCCTGGGAAAAGGTCGAACTCGTGCCCGTTCCCTCCGCAGGTCCGCGTCTGGCAGGCCTTCTCGCCGGCGATTACGACTTCATCGAAAGCCCGGCTGCCCGCGACGTGAAGCAGCTTGGCGAAGAGTTCGGTTACACGGCCAAGCCGTCGAGCCGCGTCATCTTCCTGCAGATGGACGTTGCCCGCGATGACAGCCCGTTCATCGAGGCTGAAGGCGGCAAGAACCCGTTCCAGGATGAGCGCGTTCGCCGCGCCGTTGCGCACGCCATCAATCGTGAAGCGATCGTCGAGCGCATCATGGACGGATTCGCAGAGCCGGCCAGCCAGTTCGTTCCGTCCGAAATGTTCGGCGCACAGACGGACCCGGTTCCGCTGACCTATGACCCGGAGAAGGCGAAGGCGCTGCTTGCGGAGGCCGGCTATCCCGATGGCTTCAAGGTCACGCTTTCGGCGACCAACGACCGCTACATCAACGACTCGCAGGTGGCTCAGGCCATCGCGCAGTTCCTGACGCGCGTTGGCATCGAGACCGACCTCGACGCGATGACCCGCTCGATCTTCTTCTCCCGCCGCAGCAAGCGTGAGTTCAGCTTCTCCATGGGCGGCTGGGGCTCCACCTCCGGCGGCGCGGCATCCTTCCTGCGCCAGTATGTGACGACCGGTGACAAGGAGCGTGGCGTTGGCGGTTCGAACTATGGCGGCTGGTCCGATCCCGAGTTCGATGCAGTCATTCTCGAAGCCATCGAGACCGTCGATGCCGGGAAGCGCGCAGAGATGCTGCAGCAGGCAGGCCAGATGGCGCTCGACAAGCTGGGCCTGATCCCCGTGCATTTCGAGAGCACGCTGTGGGCCTACCGCGATGGTCTGGAGTTCGATGGCCGCATGGACCAGTACACCATGGCCAAGGACATCCGCCCGGCCAAGTAGCCACCTCAAACAGTCTGAACCATCCATCGGCGCGTCTTCGCGCCGATGGACATTAACGGGCGGGAGCGCTTCCGGTGCTATTGTTTACCCTGCAAAGGATGCTGCAAAGCATCGCTGTTCTTCTTGCCGTGTCGGTTGCGGTGTTTCTTGCCGTCTACGCGGTCGGCGATCCCGTCGAGCTTCTGGTCAATCCCGAAGCCACGCAGCTTGAGCGTGAGGCGATGGTTTCCCGGCTGGGCCTCGATCAGCCCGTCTGGATGCAATATTTCACCTTTCTGTCCAACGCCGTTCAGGGCGATATGGGCACCTCCTTCGTGCATGCCGAACCCGCGCTTCAGCTCATTCTGAGCCGCATGCCGGCGACCTTCGAGCTGGTGTTTCTCGCCATGCTCGTCGCCAGCATCATCGGCATTCCGCTCGGTCTCTATGTGGGGCTGAAAGAGGAAAACCGCATCGCCCGCGCGATCATGACCGGCTCCATTTTCGGCTACTCGATCCCGAGTTTCTGGAAGGGCATGGTCCTCATTCTTTTCTTTGCCGTCTGGCTTCAGTGGCTGCCGGCTTCCGGTCGTGGCGAAACGGTTTCCGTCTTCGGCATTCCGTTCAGCTTCCTCACCGTTGACGGCCTGCGCCATCTGGCCATGCCGGTCATCAACCTGGCCATTCCCAACATCGCGCTGATCACAAGGCTGACGGCCGCCGGCGCTTCCGAAGCGCGCATGCAGGATTACGTGAAATTCGCCCGCGCCAAGGGCGTGCGCGAAAAGCGCATCGTGCGCCGTCACATCCTGCGCAACATTCTCATTCCCATCATTACGGTGCTGGGCGTCGAGTTCGGCTCGCTGATCGCCTTCTCCACGATCACGGAAACCGTGTTCGCATGGCCGGGCATGGGCAAGCTGCTCATCACCAGCATCTACCAGCTCGACCGCCCGGTCGTGGTTGCCTACGTGATGCTCGTCACCTTCATCTTCGTCGTCGTCAATCTGCTGGTCGACTTCACCTACGCGCTGCTCGATCCGCGCGTCAGCCTGTCGGAGCGCATGTCATGAGCGAGATGCAGAACATGTCTTCTCAAACGCGCCCGCCTCTGGCCGACACACCGCAGCGCGGGGCCAATCTGCGCCGCATCAAGCGCCGGCCGAGCGTCAGGAAGGCGCTCCTCCTTCTGGGCATCGTGGTGGCGACAGGGCTTCTCCTGCCCTTCTTCGCGCCGCAGAACCCTTATGACCTCGCGTCGTTCAGCGTCATGGACAACCGCCTGCCGCCCGGCAGCGAGGGCATGAATGGCGAGATCTTCTGGCTGGGCACCGATTCCCAGGGGCGCGACATGCTCTCGGCCATCTTCTATGGCCTGCGCATCAGTCTTCTGGTCGGTCTTGTCGCCACGGCCATCGCGCTCATCATCGGCGTCACGGTGGGGCTTGCCGCCGCTGTGTTCGGCGGTCGGGTCGAAACGCTGCTCATGCGGCTGGTCGACTTCATTCTCGGCTTTCCCACCATTCTGGTGGCGCTGGTGATGCTCGCTGTCATCGGGCGCGGCGTCGACAAGGTCATTCTGGCCATCGTCGTGGTGCAATGGGCGAACTACGCGCGCATCATGCGGTCAGCCGCGCTGGTCGAGCGCAAGAAGGAATATGTCGAGGCTGCCTACAATCTCGGCTATTCGCGCCTGCGGATCATGTTCCGCCACATCATGCCCAACAGCCTGAGCGCCGTGCTCGTCGTGGCGACCATTCAGGTTGCCTCCGCCATCACGCTTGAAGCGACGCTCTCCTTCCTGGGTGTCGGCGTGCCGGTCACCGAGCCTTCGCTCGGGCTTCTGGTCGCCAATGGTTTCGACTTCCTGATGAGCGGCGATTACTGGATCAGCTTCTTCCCGGGCCTTGCCCTTCTGGTGCTGATCTTTTCCCTCAACCTGGCCGGCGACCGCCTGCGCACGGCCCTCGATCCAAAGCGTTCATGATGTCTGATCAGTCTTCATCTCCGTTGCTCGCGGTCGAGAATCTGCGCACCGTGTTTCACTTCGCCGATGGCGCCTATCCCGCCATCGACAGTCTTTCCTTCGAACTCAGGGCCGGTGAGGTTCTGGGGCTTGTGGGCGAATCCGGCTCCGGCAAGTCCGTCGCCGGGTTCTCCCTGATCGGTCTGGTGGATGCGCCCGGCGAGATCGTCTCCGGCGAGGTCCGCTTCAAGGGACGTGATCTGCGCAAGCTGAGCGACGAGGAGCTGCGCCGCGTGCGTGGCAAATCCGTCTCCATGATCTTTCAGGATCCGCTGACCACGCTCAATCCCGTGCTCACCATCGGCGAGCAGATGATGGAGGCGATCAGCGAGCACGAAACCGTCGATCCGGCCGCCGCGCGCCAGCGCTGCATCGATACGCTCACCAAGGTGGGCATCACCTCGCCGCAAACGCGTGTCGACCAGTTTCCGCACGAGCTTTCCGGCGGCATGCGCCAGCGCGTCGCCATCGCCACGGCGTTGCTCAACCAGCCCGAACTGATCATCGCGGACGAGCCGACCACCGCGCTCGACGTCACCATTCAGGGCCAGATTCTGGCCGAGATGCAGACGCTGCAGAAGGAAACCGGGACGGCGCTCATCTGGATCACGCATGATCTGGGCGTGGTTTCGGAACTGGCTGACCGCATTGCCGTGATGTATGCGGGCGGCATAGTCGAGATCGGGCAGGTGGATGACGTGCTCGACTCGCCCCGCCATCCCTATACGCTTGGCCTGCTCAACTCCGTTCCCGGCGACACGCCACGCGGCGAGGCGCTGCGCCAGATCGAGGGCGCGGCCCCGTCGCTGACGGCAAGGCCGCTCGGCTGTCCCTTCCATCCCCGCTGTTTCCGCGCCAGCGATCTGTGTCGCACCGAGGAGCCGCCGCTGGCGGAGGCCGGCGATCACAGCTGGCGCTGTCACCATCCGCTTGATCCGGAGAAGACGCCATGAGCCCGCGCAACGACATCACGAGCGCTCCGGACAGGGATGAGGACGCGATCCTCGAGGTTCGCAGGCTCTCCCGCCGCTTTTCGCGCAAGCCCGTACTGGCCGAGCAGCTTCTCGGTCTGGTTGGAAAAGCGCCGGAAATTCCGGTTCTCACGGCCGTTAAGTCGCTCGATCTGACCGTGCGGCGTGGTGAGGTTCTGGGCCTTGTCGGCGAGTCCGGCTGCGGCAAGTCCACGCTTGGCCGCATGATGACGGGCATCAACCCGCCATCGGAAGGCGAAATCCTCTACAATGGCAAGCGCACGGATGAGATGAGCCGTCAGGAACGGCTCGCCTATACGCTCGCCGTGCAGATGGTCTTTCAGGACCCGTATGCGTCGCTCAACCCGCGACAGACGGTCGGCGAGATCCTTTCCGAGCCGCTGCGCGTGCACAATCGATGCAAGAACCGGGCGGAAATCAGCGAACGTGTCGATGCGGCGCTCAATGAGGTTGGGCTCGACCCGTCCTATAGGGATCGCTATCCGCATCAGTTCTCCGGTGGTCAGCGTCAGCGTATCGGCATTGCCCGCGCCCTGATTGTCGATCCCGAATTTCTGGTCTGCGACGAGCCCATTGCCGCGCTCGACGTGTCTATTCAGGCGCAGGTCATCAACCTGTTTCTGGAGCTGCGGGCGCAGCGTGCGCTGACCTATCTCTTCATCAGCCATGACCTGTCGGTCGTCTGGCACATCGCCGACCGGGTTGCGATCATGTATCTGGGCGAGATCGTCGAACTCGCGCCGACAACGGAGCTGTTCGACAGCCCGGCCCATCCCTACACACAGACGCTGCTTGCCGAGATCCCCTCGGTGAAGCGCCGTCGCCGCGCCTTCCAGCCGGTCAAGGGCGAGCTGCCTTCGCCGCTCAACCCGCCATCCGGCTGCACCTTCCATCCGCGCTGCCCCATGGCCACCGACCGGTGCCGCAGCGAACGCCCGATCAGCCGGACGATCGCGCCGGGCCGCACGGTCGCCTGTCATCTGCACGAACCTTCTTGAGGACTTCATGGAACTGCAAAGCCTGCTCGACGGCAATGGCTCCAACGCCCTGCCTTTCATCTTCTCTGGTCAGCCGGAAAAGACCGTCATCCTGAACACCTACAAGGCTGCCGGATATGAGCCGGGAAAGCCGGTCGTGTTCGTCCAGCACGGCATGCTGCGCAATGGTGACGACTATCGCGATTTCTGGATTGCGGCTGCCGACAGGCATGATCTCCTGATCGTTGCTCCGACCTTCCCGAATGGCGATTTTCCCGAGCCGGAAAACTACAACAACGGCATGGTTCTCGATGCCGAGGGAAAGCCGACCCCGCGTGAAAGCTGGATCTACCGCGCTCCGGCGCTGATCGCCGAGGCCCTTGAAGAGGCCGGCGTCATGAAGGGCGTGAAGCCGAAGATTTTCGGTCACTCCGCCGGTGGTCAGTTCCTGCACCGCATGGTGTCGCTGTTCGGCATGGGGCCGTTCGAGGCCGTCGGCGCGGCCAATGCCGGCTGGTATTCTCTCCCCGATCTGGAAGCGAATTTCCCCGCCGGTCTTGGCGGTCTGGGCTACGGGCAGCAGGATCTGGTGGCGCTGCTCGCCACGCCGCTGCACATCATGGCCGGTCTGAACGACTGCGAGTCCAACGCCGACAACCTGCCGACCCAGCCCGAGGCCATCGCCCAGGGGCCGGGCCGTCTTCACCGCGCCCGCAATTACTTTGCCAGGGGCAAGGCGAAGGCTGAAGAGCTGGGCGTCCCGTTCAACTGGCAGATGACCGAGGTTCCCGGCGTCGCTCACGATGGCTGCGCCATGTCGGTTGCCGCTGCCGGTCTCTGGTTCGAAGGCGCTCTGCCGGCCGGCGACCAGCTCGGCGCTGGCACCGGTGGCTTCAACGCCTGACGCATATGTGGCCCATCCCGGCCACGACCATCATTCGACGCACGATCATTCATCCGACAAGGAGAGCCAAAAATGAAGAACAGCGATCAGATCTGGGATCTCGTTGATGCAAAGAAGGCCGGTTTCGAGGCGTTGAGCGATCGTGTCTGGGGTATGCCGGAAATCGCCTACACCGAGTACCGCTCCTGCGCCGAGCACACCGCCATGCTGCGCGAGCAGGGGTTCCGGGTGGTTGAGGACGTTGCCGGCATCCCCACCGCCGTCATGGGCGAGGCAGGCGAGGGCGGTCCCGTCATCGCCATCCTCGGCGAATATGATGCGCTTCCGGGCCTGAGCCAGGAGGCCGGCATCGCCGAGCCGCGTCCCCTGCCGGGCAGTGGCCATGGCCACGGTTGTGGTCACAACCTGCTTGGCAGCGCCGCACTTCTGGCCGCCACGGCAATCAAGGATTGGCTGGAAGAGACCGGCCGTCCGGGCCGCGTGCGCTATTATGGCTGCCCGGCAGAAGAGGGCGGCGCTGCGAAGAGCTTCATGGCGCGCGCCGGCGCGTTCGAAGATGTCGATGCGGCCATCACCTGGCACCCGGCGTCCTTCACCCGTGTTGACGAGGCCATGTCGCTGGCCAACACGCGCATGGACTTCGCGTTCACGGGCCGTTCGTCCCACGCTGCCGCCGCACCGCATCTGGGCCGCAGCGCGCTCGATGCCGTCGAGCTCATGAGCGTCGGCGTCAATTACCTGCGTGAGCATGTGCCGGCCGACAGCCGCATCCACTACGCGCTGCTCGATGCCGGCGGCATCGCGCCGAACGTGGTGCAGGCAAAAGCCAAGGTTCGTTATGCGATCCGTTCCACCAGCCTGCCGGGCATGTTCGCTCTCAATGAGCGCGTGCAGAAGGTGGCGCGCGGTGCGGCGATGATGACCGAAACGAAGGTCGACATCTCCATCATGAGCGCGGTGGCCAACCTTCTCGGCAACACGCCGCTCGAAGAAGCCATGCAGCGTCAGATGGACCGTCTCGGCCCCGTCGCCTTCGACGATGAGGACCGCGCTTTTGCCGCCAAGATTCAGGACACGCTGTCGGACGAGGATATTCACAACGACTATCTTCGCATCGGCCTGCCGGTGAAGGACAACACACCGCTGTGCGATTGCGTGGTGCCGCGCGATCTCGAGGGCGTGCCGATGATCGGCTCCACCGATGTGGGCGATGTGAGCTGGGTGGTTCCCACCGTTCAGGCGCGTGTCGCGACCCATGCCATCGGCACGCCGGGGCACTCCTGGCAGATCACCGCGCAGGGCAAAATGCCCGCAGCCCACAAGGGCATGGTCTACGCCGCAAAGGTGATGGCGGGAACCGCGCTCGATTTGATCGGCGACGCCGATCTGCTGGCGAAGGCCAGGGAAGACCACGCCGCCCGCACGGCCGCGACGCCCTACACCTGTCCGATCCCGGAAGATGTGCAGCCGCCGCTGCAGCCGCGCCCGGCGGATATCTGATCGTGAAACTGAAACGGGCGGCCAAAGCCGCCCGTTTTCATTTCAGGGTGTCTATCGGCTGAGTGGCGGAACGCTGGTCTGGCCGCTCAGGCGCTGCGAGGCGCGCTTGAGACAGAGCAGATATTCTTCCCTGTTCTCGATCCCGTCTTCCCGTGGCGCGACAAGGCAGAGCGTCGCCACGCAGCGGCGGTTCGCATCGAGAACGGGAACCGCGAAACAATGGGTGAAGCTGTCCACGATGCTGTCGAAGGTGAACTCGCCCTTGAGCCATGCTTCGCGCACTTCGCGAATGAAGACCGCCGGTTCCAGCCATTCGCCATTGGGCAGCTGAAAGTCCTGCGGCGGGATGAAGTCGATGATTTCCTGATCCGAAAGATGCGCGACCAGCAGGCGGCCGGACGCCGTCCAGGGGATCGGCACCGACTGCCCCACATCCGATGAGATGCGGAACGGGCGCGCGCCCTCCTTCATGCGAACGACGATGTATTTGTTGCCGTCCAGCATGCAGAACTGCGAGGTCTCGCGCGTTTCATGCGCGATCATCTCAAGGGCGGCTTCGCACTCGCGGGTGAAATCGAACTGCTCTTCATAGGCCGCGCCCAGGAAATAGAGCTTGCGCCCGAGGAAAACCCGCCCGTCGCCGCCGGCGAGTTCAAGGATCTCGTTGCGCAGGAGAAGGTTCACCAGCTCGTAGACCGAAGAGCGCGGCGCGCCGATCTGGACCGCGATTTCGTTGGGGCGCATCGGGCTTTTCTGATCGCGCAGAAAATCCAGTATCTCGAATGCGCGGTCGAGACCACGTGCGCGCTTGGCAGTGCTGGTCGGTGCGGCGGTATCCAACGGCCTCGTCTCCATCGCTTCTGGCTCTGTCCTTCTTCTGAACTCGTTGCAGCCTGTCAATGCTCTTGGCGTCACACCCGGAGTGGAACGGTTGTTCGCCGTGATTTTTCGACCGCCACTTGCAGGGGCGTCAAAACCGGATAATATACACTTCCACTATAAAGATCACTTGTACATTATAGCGGACATTGATTGGCGGCAAGCCTTTTGGGGCGCCGCATCTTGTTGAGGGAGGAAGACATGCATTTATCGGGTTCTGAAAATTCCAGGCGTCGTCGCGGCCTGCTCATGGGCGTTGCGGCGGCATCCATGCTGGTTGCCGGCAGCGGAGCGGCTTCGGCTGCGGCCAACTGCATTCAGGGAGACCGCGAAGCGCCCTATACGATCGGTTGGGCGAACATCTATTCCGTACCGACCTGGATGAAGCAGACCGAAGGCACCATCGCTGCCGAGGTCGAAGAGCTGAAGAAGGCCGGTCTGGTCGACGATCTCATGATCACCGACGCCCAGGGCAATGCCCAGACGCAGATCCAGCACATCCAGTCCATGATCGACGCCAATGTCGACGCCATCGTCGTCATCGCCGGTTCGTCCAACGCGCTCGACCGCGTGATCTCGGACGCCTGTGACAAGGGCATCGCCGTCGTCAACTTCGACAGCCTGGTCAACACCGACAAGGTGACCGCGAAGATCAACACCGATTCCGGTGAATGGGGTGCGGCTGCCGCACAGTGGATGGTCGATCAGCTCGGCGGTGAAGGCAAGATCATCGTCATGAACGGCCCGGCAGGTATTTCCGTCAGCGATGACCGCCGCAAGGGCGCGCAGCCGGTTCTGGACGCCAATCCCGGCATCGAGATCCTGACCGAGACCAACACCGAGTACAATGTCGCGCCCGCGCAGGAGGCCATGACCAGCCTTCTGTTCGCCAACCCGGAAATCGACGGCGTTCTTTCGCTCGGCGGCGCGCTTTCGGCCGGTTCCGTTCTCGCCTTCGACCGTCAGGGCCGCGAGCAGGTTCCGACCACCGGTGAAAACGCACGTCAGTTCCTTGAGCTCTGGAAAGAGAAGGGTCTTGAAGGCTGGGCAACCATGCAGCCGAACTGGCTGGGCGCCCTGTCTGTCTACGCGGCGGTTCAGGCGCTTGAGGGCAAAGACGTTCCGGCTTTCATCAAGGTGCCGCTGCCGGTCATCGGCGACGACACGATCGACGGCTATCTCGCACGCGCCGATCAGTTCCCGGCCGACGGATACATCTACTCCGACTACGACCGCGCGCTCTTCGACAAGCTGCTGGCGCAGTAAGACACGAAGACGAAAAGGCCGGTTCCTGATGACGAAAACCAAGCCCCTGCTCGAAGCCAGGCAGGTGTTCAAGGGGTTTTTCGGCAACCCGGTGCTCAAGGGCGTGGACATCGCCCTTGAGCCCGGACGCGTTCACGCTCTTCTGGGTGAGAACGGTGCCGGAAAATCGACACTGATCAATCTGCTCTCGGGCGCTTTGCAGCCCGACAAGGGCGACATTGTCGTGGACGGCAAGCCCGTCTCGCGCTTCAGCCCTGCTGCTGCGCGAGAGGCGGGCATTGCCGTCGTTCAACAGGAGCTGAGCCTTGCCGCCGAGCTGTCCATTGCCGAGAATATCGGCCTTGGCGCTCTGCCACGGCGCTTTGGTCTCATCGACTACAAGGCGCTTTCCGCCTCCGTCGCGGAGGTCTGCGAGCGGGTCGGCCTGACCGAACCGCTCGACATGCCCGTCGGCGATCTCTCGCTTGGCCGCCGGCAGATGGTGGAAATTGCCAAGGCGCTTTTCCGCAAGCCGCGTGTGCTCATCCTGGACGAGCCGACATCCTCCCTGTCCGCGCATGAGGCGGGCATTCTGGCAGGCCTCATCCGCAAGCTGCGTGATGAAGGCATCGCGCTTCTCTACATCTCCCATCGCCTCAACGAGGTTCAGGCGCTGTGCTCGCATGTCACGGTGCTGAAAGATGGCGTGGTGACCGCCGACCAGCCGCTGGCCGGCGTCGATGATGAAGGTCTCGTGCGCCTGATGGTGGGCCGCGATGCGGGCGACCTGTTCCCCGCCTGGCAGGACCATCCCGCCGGCGCCGAACTCATCCATCTGAAGAAATTTTCCGCAGGCACGGCCCTTGATGTCGATTTCCAGGCATCCGCCGGCGAGATTATTGGCATCGGCGGTCTGGTGGGGCAGGGACAGGAGGATTTCCTGCTCGGCCTGTACGGCGCAATTCCCGCTTCCGCAGAGAAGGCGGAAATCTCGGGAAGTCACCGCCCGCTGAAAAGGGTCGAGGCGGCCAATCAGGCCGGCCTTGCCTATGTGCCGGCTGACCGCAAGCATGAGGGGCTCGTTCTGCCGCATTCCATTGCGTCGAACCTCCTGCTGCCCTCGCTTGGCAATCTGGTGAAACATGGTCTGCGCGACCGCGCGGCCGAGCGCAATCTGGTTGCCGACCTCGCCAAACGCCTGACGATCAAGGGCGATGTGACCCGTCCGGTTCAGGCGCTTTCCGGTGGCAATCAGCAGAAGGTGGCGCTGGCCAAATGGCTGCCGCTCGATCCTTCGGTGCTGCTCCTCAACGACCCCACGCGCGGCGTCGATATCGAGACTAAGCGGGAAATCTATCTGATGCTGCAATCCTTCGCGCGCGAGGGAAAGCTGGTCATTCTTCTGAGTTCCGACACACCTGAACTCGTCCATCTTTGTGATCGTGTCGCCGTGTTCCGCGAGGGGCGCGTCGTGGCCACGCTGCCGCGCGCAGACATCTCCGAAGAAGCGATCGTCGGCGCCGCCATGGGCGTCTCAGCGAAGGGAGCTGCGGCATGAGTGCCACCACCGTTCCGGCAAATCTCTATGCCGCCGTCCAGAAGCGCCGCAATCGCGGCCTGACGGGCCTTTATCTGGTCGTCGCCGCGTTTCTCGTGGTCTACGCCATTCTGTTTCCGGGCCTTCTCAGCGTTGGCGGTTTTTCCAAGTTCACGCAGAACTGGTTCCCGCTGGCGCTCGTCACCATGGCGCAGGCCCTGATGATGCTGAATGGCGGCATCTCGCTTGCCATCGGTCCGATGGTCAGCCTCGGCGCGGTCATTGCCGCCGTCACCATGGGCGGTCCGCTGGGTGTTCTGGGCGGGCTGATCGCCGTCTCGGTCGCCGGCCTGTTCATCGGTGCGGTAACGGGCGGCATCGTCGCCTATCTGCGCCTGCCGGCCATCATCGTCACGCTGGCCGGATCGTTCATCATCACCGGCATCGCGCTCATTCTCCTGCCGCGTCCCGGCGGCTACATCCCCGACTGGTTTTCCGACCTGCTTGCCGGTCATACGCCGGTTGCCTTCGGCCTTCTGGTCCTGCTTCTGATCGGCTGGAAACTCTATCTGGCAACGCCGCTCGGCCTTGGCATCTATGCCGCCGGAAACAATCCCGTCGGCGCGTTCCGCTCGGGCGTTCCCGTCGAGCGCGTCAAGGTGTTCGCCTTCGCGCTGTCGGGTCTGCTGGCAGCCCTTGCCGGCCTCTTCGTTGCAGCCCAGACCGGCTCTGGCGATCCGGTCATCGGCACGCCCTTCACGCTCAACTCCATCGCCGGCGCGGTGCTTGGCGGCGTCGCCTTTCTCGGCGGCAAGGGCACGATGCGCGGCGTCATCTGCGGCAGCCTGCTTCTCTCGGTCATGATCAACGTCATGTTCTTCCTCGGCTTCCCGCCGGTCGCTCAATATGTGGCGCAGGGCCTCATCATCGTCGGCGCCGTCGCGATCCCGCAATTGACCAGCCAGTGGAGGGCAAAGCCATGAACGCTCTCAAGTCGGCCTTCCGCAATCCGCCGCTTCTGACGCTGATCCTGGTGATCCTCGTCTGGATCGTCGCCAGCCTCACGCTGCGTGGCTTCGGAGCCTTCGGCCATCTGCGCTACCTGCTGGAACTCTCCGCAGTCATCGGCATCGTCGCCGCCGGCCAGACGCTCGTGATCCTGATGGGCGGCATCGACCTTTCGGTCGGCGCGGTCATCACGGTCACGGCCATTCTCCTGCCGCTCATCTCGCCCGACATCGATCCCACCGGCCTCGTGGGCATCGTGCTTGCGCTGGGCATCGCGTCCAGCATCGGCTTTCTCAATGGCGTTGGCGCGGCCTATCTCAGAGTGCCGCCCATCATCATGACGCTGGCCATGGCGACCTTCCTGCAGGGCATGCTGGTCATCGTCGCCGGCGGCAGCGCCGTCTCCGTCACGAACGCAACCGTCATCTGGCTCGGCCAGGCGCGGCCCTTCGGCATTCCCGCCGGCGTTCTCCTGTGGGTGGCCGTGTCGATCGTGGTGCTGCTCATCATCCACCGCATGCCGGCCGGCGCGCGTTTTCTGGCGCTGGGGGCCAACCCGCTGGCAACCGAGCTTTCGGGCGTCAGCGTCAAGCGCAACACGCTGCTCCTGTTCACGCTTTCGGGCTTCTTTGCCGGTCTTGCCGGCATCCTGATCCTCGGCATGAACCGTCAGGGCTATGTGGGCATCGGCGATCCCTATCTTCTGACGTCCATCGCCGCCGTGGTTCTGGGGGGCACCTCCATTCTGGGCGGGCGCGGCACCTATGCCGGCACCATTCCCGGCGCGATCCTTCTCGTCACCACCACGGCGCTGATCACCGTGGTCAACGCGTCGCCCGGCTGGCGGTCCATCATGTTCGGATCGCTCATTCTGGCGCTGCTCCTGATCTCGGGGCGTGAGGCGCGACGATGAGTTCTGCCTATGCGGGTCCGGTCGTCGACCCGCACCACCATCTGTGGGACCTGTCGCTTGGCAGGCACCCCTGGCTTGCGCCGCCTGAAGCCGCTGATGAGGAGATGGTGTTCGGCAGCATCGCGCCGATCCGTCGCGACTATGGCGTGGGCGAATATCTGTGGGACGCGGCCCGCCAGAACATCGTCGCCACCGTCCATGTCGAGGCCGGCTGGTCGGATGATTTCCCGCTGGAGGAAACGCGCTGGCTCGACAGTCTCGACAGGCGTTTTGGCGTTGCCGCGCGCTATGTGGCGCGCGTGCCGCTTGCCGGTGCGGATGCGCAGCGCCTAGTGGAGCGCGAGGCTGCAAATCCCGCTGTGGTCGGCATTCGCGATATCGTCAGCTGGCATCCCGACCCGGCAAAGAGCTTCGCCTCCCGCGAAGGCATGATGAGCGACCCGCGCTGGCGCGAGGGGCTTTCGCGCGCCACCGAACTCGGCCTCAGCTTCGATCTCATGCTCTTTCCCTGGCAGATGGGGGAGGCGGCGCGCCTTGTCGCCGATCATCCCGACACGCAATTCGTGCTCAACCATTGCGGCAGCCCGGTTGACCGCAGCGAGGAAGGCTTGGCGCTTTGGCGCAACGGGCTTTCGGAGCTTTCCAGTGCGCCCAACATCGCCATCAAGATCTCCGATCCCGTGGCCTATGATCACCACTGGACAGTCGACAGTCTGCGCATGGTGATCGACCACTGCATCGCCTGTTTCGGGCCGCAGCGCGCCATGTTCGCCAGTGATTTTCCCGTTGCCGGTCTGCACGCGGATTTCGATGCGCTTTATGGCGCGTTCAGAACCACAGCCGCCAGCCATTCGCATGATGAGCAGGAAGCCCTGTTCTTCTCGACGGCGAACCGCATTTACCGCCTTGGCCTGTCGCCTTCGCAAACATCACAGGATGCTTCCCATGTCTGACGCCACGCTCACCACTGCGAGCGATCCCGTCATCGATGACCGCGTTCGCGGTTTTCCCGCAGGCCATGCAGCCCTTGGCCTCGGCGCCATTGGCGATCAGGGGTGGAAGCCCTTTGATGGCGCCATGTCCCTGCCATTGATCTCGCTCGATGAAACGGCGTTCGCCAACAATGTCGATCTGATGATGACCTATGTGCGCGAGCAGGGCGTCGAGATCGCACCACACGCCAAGACGCCGATGTCGCCGGCCATCGCCGCCCGTCTCGTCGAGGCCGGGGCATGGGGCGTCACAGTGGCCGACATTCGTCAGGCTTCCGTCATGCTGCGCGCGGGCTTCCGCCGCCTGATCCTCGCAAACGAGATCGGTGGCCCGGCGGCAGCGAGACGGCTTGCCCGCCTGGTCTCCGCCTATCCCGATGCCGATCTCTCGATCTTCGTCGATTCACGCGAGATGATGGAGGCGCTCGCTTCCGCCTGGTCTTCTTCCACGGATCTGCCGCCGCTCGGACTTCTGGTCGAGCTGGGCGCTGCCCGTGGCGGGCTCCGCTCCGGTGAAGCCGCGTTACAGCTCGCCGAGGCCATTCTCGAACGCGAGACCGACACTTTCCGGCTCGCCGGCGTCGCGGCTTACGAAGGTGCAGCCGCAACGCCCGATGCGGCTGAGACGGCGCTGCGCATTTCTGCTCTGGTCGAACGCACGGCAACGCTTTTCTCTGCGCTGCGCCAGCGGCTTGGGCCGGAGCGTCCGATGATCGTCACCGCCGGCGGCTCGGTTTATTTCGACATGGTGGTTCGCGGTCTGAAGGCGGTGGTCGCCGCAGATCAAAACGCGGTTCTGGTTTTGCGCAGCGGCGCGATCTTCTTTCATGATCACGGCATCTATGAGCGCGGTCTCACCGGCCTCGACAACCGGTCTGGTTTCGTGATCGGCGGAAAAGCGGTTTCGGCGGCCACCGGGTTCCGCCCCGCGCTTCGTGTCTGGGCCGAGGTTCTTTCGAGGCCGGAGCCGGGGCTTGCCGTTTGCGGCATGGGTCTGCGCGATGTGGCAGCCGATCAGGGCCTGCCGCGCCCACTGGCGTTCTATCGTGATGGCGTGCGCACCGCTCTTTCTAAGACGGTTCGCGTCACTGCGTTGAACGATCAGCATGCCTTCGTCTCACTGGGCGATGGCGTCGATCTGCATGTCGGCGATGTGGTGGAGTTCGGCATCTCGCACCCCTGCACCTGCCTCGACCGGCACGCGATCCTCTACGGTCTGGACGACGATCATCGCGTTGTCTCGGCCTATCTCACCAGCTTCGGCTGAAACTGTTCCAACCCCACCCCACCCCCTACCCAAGCAAAAGGAATTTTGGAAAATGATCATGCGCTACCAGAAGGGTTCCCGAATGAGCCAGGCCGTCGTCTATGGCGGTCTCGTCCACATTGCGGGGCAGGTTCCCGATGACCGCAAGGCGAGCATCGAGGATCAGACGGCAGATGTTCTGCGCAAGATCGACGCGCTCCTGGCCGAAGCCGGAACCGACCGCTCCAAGCTCGTGGCCGTCAACGTCTTCCTGCCGGCCATCATCGATTTCGACGCGATGAACAGCGTCTATGATGCCTGGATCGACCCGGAGAACCCGCCGGCCCGCGCCTGCGTCGAGGCGCGCCTTGCCGATCCGGACCTGCGCGTCGAAATGACGGCTATTGCCGCAGTCTGACACCTGGCCGGTGCCCCGCGCACCGGCTCTTCTTCTGGCGACCGGAGTTCTGCCATGCATACGGGCATTGTTCATTCCATTGATTTCGAGGCCGGGGGCGTTCAGTCCGGCTTCCTGGCAATTCCCTATTCGGTGGACCGGTCGCCCTATTACCAGATCCGCATCCCCTGGCTGCGGGTCCGCAATGGCGAGGGGCCGAGCCTCCTTTTGATGGCGGGCAATCACGGCGACGAGTATGAGGGCGAACTTCAGCTTGCCCGGCTCATGCGCCGCCTGAAGACGCTCGACATCAGCGGAACGGTCACGGTCCTGCCGATCGTGAACCAGCCGGCAGTCATGACGGCCCGCCGCTGCTCCCCCTTCGATGGCGGAAATCTCAACCGCGCCTTTCCCGGCAACCCTGCCGGAACGCCAACCGAGCGCATCGCCCATTTTCTGGAACATGAGCTGTTCCCGCGCCACGATGTGGTGCTCGACCTTCATTCCGGCGGCACCTCCATGGCGCATTTGCCCTGCACGCTGATCGAGCGGCAGGCGGATCCGGCGCGCTTCGAGCGCACGCTTGATCTCATGCGCCAGATGGGCGCCGCCCACGCCTTCATCGCCGACAATGGGCCGACAGCGCCGACCTCGATGGGCGCTGCGGGCCGCGCTGGCGCAATCGGTCTTTCCGGCGAGTTTGGTGGCGGCGGCACGGTCACGCCCGACAGCATGGCCTTCACGGCGGGCGCAATCGATCGCCTGCTTGTTGCGCTGGGCATCGTGTCCGCACCGGTGCTCTCCGCCGCGCTTGATGACAAGGCTCCGCCGCTCCAGCTCCTTTCGCTGTCGCGCCACAGCCAGGGCATCTACGCCACCCGGCGCGGCTGGTTCGAGCCCGCCGCCCGTCTGGGCGACCGCGTTGCCGCTGGCGATCTCGCCGGCTGGTATCACGATCTTGAACGCATCGACGCACCCGAGGAAGCACTGCACTTCGCCGAGGGTGGCATCGTCATCTCGCATCGCCTTCATTGCGACAGCCAGTCCGGCGATTGCCTGATACAAGTGGCCGAGCCGATTGAAGCCTGAGAGGATCTGAATGACCGACACGCTCATCCGCGGGGCGCGCATCGTCGATGGAACCGGTGCGCCCTGGTATCGCGGCGATATTCTCTTATCCGGCGGGCGCATCGCCCGCATCGGGCGCGATCTGCCCGTTTCCGGCGCGCATGTGGTGGATGCCGAAGAGCGCTACGCCGCACCCGGCTTCATCGATGCGCATTGTCATGATGACCTGATCTTCCTGCGCGAACGCGGACGTCCGGAAAAGGCGTTTCAGGGCGTCACCAGCATTGTTGTCGGAAACTGTTCTTTCTCGCTGTATCCCGCCACGCCCGGATCCCACGAGGATCTGCGCCGGCACTTTTCCGGCCTTCTCGGCGAAACGGCGCATGAAGAAATCTTCGCCGATCTCGATGGCTACCGTCACGCACTGTGCGGGGCAGAGGGCGCTGGCATCGCGCTCAATCTCGTGTCGCTCGTAGGGCATGCCGCACTTCGCCTTGCCGTCATGGGGCATGACGACCGCCCGGCCACGCCGGAAGAAACGCAGGCCATGTGCGACCTTCTGGAAGCCCAGCTTGTGCAGGGCGCCGCAGGCCTGTCGCTCGGCCTTGTCTATCCGCCAAGCGCCTTTGCCGACGAGGCGGAGCTGATTACGCTCGGGCGTGTCGTCGGGCGTCACGGTCGGGTGCTCGCCGCGCATATCCGTTCCTATGAGGCAGGGCTGATCGACGCCACCGAAGAGTTCGGGCGTGTGCTTGGGGCGTCAGGTGCAGCAGGCCTGCTCTCGCATCTTCAGTCTGCCGGCCGTCCCAATTGGGGCCGCATTCCCGATGCCATCGCGCTTCTGGAGACGATGCGCCGGGACGGCATCGATGTCAGCTTCGACATGTATCCCTATCCCGCCGGCAGCACATGGATACTCCAGCTCCTGCCCGCCGCTGTCATGGAAGGCGGGCTTGCCGGGCTGCGCCGGCGTCTGGCCGATCCCGCCCAGCAGGCGCTCCTGCGCCGCTGGGTCAGCGAGGGTGGCCCGGAATTCCCCGGCCAGAGCAAGGTGTCGCTCATCGGCTGGGAGAATGTTCGTCTCTCCGCCGTGGGCGTTGATGCGCTCAAGCATCTTGAAGGGCTCGACATGCAGGCCGCGGCAGCGAAACTGGCTGTTGATCCGTTCGATCTCATGCTGCGCTTCATCGAAGAAGATGACGGCCAGACCGGCATCATCCTGTTCCAGCTTGCAGAAGAAGATTTGCACGCCGCCTGTTGCAACCGCCTCTACATGGCCGGGTCCGATGGGCTTCCGCGACCGGGCTCCAAGCCGCATCCGCGCGCCTTCGGCACCTTTCCGCGCATCGCCGGGCCGCTTGTCCGCGACCAGAACTGGTTCTCGCTGGAAGATGCCGTGCGCCGCATGACGTCCATGGCCGCGCAGCGCTTTTCGCTCACGGATCGCGGGCTTCTGCGCCCCGGCATGGCCGGCGATGTCGTGCTCTTCGAGGAGAGCATCACAGACCGCGCGACCTTCGACGATTCTTCGCAACTGCCCTCCGGTGTCAGCCACCTGTTCGTCAATGGGGGCATGGTCATCGAGGATGGCCGCGAGACGGGCGCGCGTCCTGGTCGCGTTCTCTAGCCAATTCCGCGGCCGCCCCCGGCGGCCCGATAATGTTTGATTTCAAAGGAGTGCCCGCCATGCATCTGTCGATGTGGACTTACCCCTGGGATGTTCAGGATCAGGGGCTGGAGCGGCTTGTCGCCGATCTGCGCGACCGCGCCGGGCTCAACACGGTCAGCCTCGCCACGTCCTATCACGCCGGTCGCTTTCTCCAGCCGCGCAGCCCGCATCAGAAAGCCTATTTCCCCGAGGATGGAACGGTCTATTTCGAGCCGGACGAAGCGCTCTGGGCGGATCGGGAGATCAAGCCGCTCAAGGCGCGCAATGTTGCCGAGCGTGGCGACATGCTGAAGGTGCTCACAGACGCGCGCGCACAGACCGGCATGAAAGTCTCCTGCTGGACCGTCTGCCTGCACAACACGCGTCTGGGCATGGAGCATCCAGACCACGTGACCCGCAACGCGTTCGGCAATCCGAACTATTACAATCTCTGCCCGTCCAGCCCGGCTGCCCGCGCCTATGTCACCACGCTCGTTCAGGATGTGAGCACCCGCTACCGGCCGGACATGATCGAGCTCGAAAGCCCCAACTTCATGGGGTTCGCGCACGAATATCACCACGAGAAGGACGGCGTCGGCCTCAATGCGGAGGATGATTTCCTCCTGTCGCTCTGCTTCTGCGACCATTGCATGGCGCGTGCCGGGGCGGCTGGCGTCAATGCAAAGGGCGCGCGCGAGACGGTTGGCCGCTTCATCGCAGAAATGTGCGCGCGTGAAATTCCCGAAAAGCAGTTCCCGGATTTCCCGGAAGCGGGCCTCGATGCGTTCAACGCTCATGAAGACCTGCGCGCCTACCTTGCCTGGCGCAGCGAGCCGGTCACGTCGCTGATTGCCGAGATCCGTGAGGCTGCACATCCTGAAACAAGGGTGGTCCTGATCGACCTTGCCGACGGATGGCTGGGCGGTGTCGAACTGGAAGAAGCGGCAGGGGCCTGCGATGGCGTGATCCTCTGCTGCTACTGCATGGAGCCGCAGGCCGTGAGTGCGCTATTCGAAAAAGCGCGTGGCATCGTCGGACCAGAAAAATTCCTGGGCGTCGGGCTGCGCGTCTTCTACCCGGAGATGGAAAACGGCGACGACCTTGCCGAGCGGGCGCAGGCCGCCATCGCCGCCGGTGCTGATGGTGTGAATTTCTACAATTACGGCCTGATCCCGGAAAAGCGCCTCGACTGGGTGCGCACCGCCACCGACCGCCTGGCGTAAGACAGCGCCATTTCGCGAGGTGTCAGACGCCGCCACATGTCTGTGCGCGGCGCCCGCTGGCATGCGGGTTTTCCGCATTGCCCGGGCCTGTGCAGTTTCAAAAAAGCGCTGACGGCATTCCTTGACAACAAGCCGGCTATACGGCTTGATGTGGAAATCCACTAATATGGATATGTGTCCATAATAGTGGAACTGACAAATTTGGGAAAGGGGAACTCAGCATGGCTATTCCGTTTCGCGCACATGCGCTTCTGCTCACCACCGCAATGATGGTCGCGGCCGCACCGGCGGTCGCGCAGGACAAGAGCAAGCTCGACGAGGTTCTGGAACGCGGTCACCTCGTTCTTGGCACCGGCAGCACCAACGCGCCCTGGCACTTCAAGAGTGTCGACGACAAGCTTCAGGGCTTCGATGTCGACATGGGCCGCATCATCGCCAAGTCGCTGTTCGGTGATCCCGACAAAATCGAATATGTGACGCAGTCCTCGGATGCGCGTATTCCGAACATCACCACCGGCAAGGTCGATGTCACCTGCCAGTTCATGACCGTCACCGGTGAGCGCGCCCAGCAGGTTGCCTTCACCATCCCGTATTACCGCGAGGGCGTTGGCCTCATGCTGAAGGCCGATGGTGATTATGCGGATTACGAGGCGCTCAAGGAGGCCGGTTCCTCCGTCACCGTGTCCGTTCTGCAGAATGTCTACGCGGAAGACATGGTGCACGCGGCTCTGCCCGAGGCGAGCGTCGACCAGTATGAGTCCGTCGATCTCATCTATCAGGCGCTGGAATCCGGCCGCTCTGACGCCGTCGCCACCGACCAGTCGTCGCTTGCCTGGTACATGACGCAGAACCCCGACCGTTACCGCGATGCCGGTTATGGCTGGAACCCGCAGTCCTATTCCTGCGCCGTCGCGCGCGGCGATCAGGACTGGCTCAACTTCGTCAACACCGCCCTGCATGAGGCGATGACGGGCGTTGAGTTCAACTTCTATGCGGACTCTTTCAAGACCTGGTTCGGCAAGGATCTGCAGCCGCCGCAGATCGGCTTCCCGGTCGAATACAAGTAAGCATCGCATCTGCATGAGGGCGGCGGGTGACCGGGTGCGTCATCCGCCGGCCTTCCTGCATGGCTGGGACCCGATATGGGCTATACACTCAATTTTTCCGCCGTCTGGCGCAGCTTCGATCAGCTTCTCTGGGGGCTGCTGCTCAGCCTTGAACTGGCGATTGGCGCGATCCTGATCGGCGCCGTCATCGGCCTCGTAACCGCCTTTGGCCTCATCTCCAAAAGCGGCTGGGCGCGCCGTCCGGCAGCGCTTTACGTCACGGTGATCCGCAATCTGCCGATTCTCGTTCTGATCCTGTTTTCCTATTTCGCGCTGCCGCAGATGGGTGTCCGTCTGGGCAAGATCGAGAGCTTCGTGGCAACGCTCGCCATCTATTCCGGCGCCTATCTGGCGGAGGTGTTTCGCGCGGGCCTTCTGTCCATCCCCAACGGTCTGAAGGAGGCGGGCCTCGCCATCGGTCTGACGCCGATGCAGATCCGCACATCCATCGTCATACCGCTGATGTTCAGAAACGTGCTGCCGTCGCTTTCATCCACGCTGATCTCGCTTTTCAAGGACACGTCTCTGGCCGCAGCCATCGCCGTGCCGGAACTCACCTTCGAGGCGCGCAAGATCAATGTCGAAACCTTCCGTGTGGTCGAGACCTGGATCGTCGCTTCCTGTCTCTATGTCGCCACCTGCACGGTGCTGGCCGCGCTTATGCGCATGGTCGAGCGCCGTCTTGTGATTTCGAGGTAAGCCGATGAACGAGTTTCTCGCATTTCTCGATCAGGTCTGGCTTGCCCGTTTCGTGATCCTGCGCGGCCTTGGCCTGACCGTTTCAATCTCGCTTCTGGCCATCGCCCTGGGCTCCGTGCTGGGCGTTCTGGTCGGGCTTGCGCTGACCTATGGAAACAGGCCGCTGCGGTTTGTCGTCCGCGCCTATACGGATTTCATCCGTGGCACGCCCGTGCTCGTTCTGGTGCTCGCCAGCTTCTACATCCTGTCCACGATCGGCATTGAGCTGAACGCGTTTCAGGCGGGTGTGTTTGCGCTGGCGGTCTTCTGCTCCTCGCATGTGGGTGAAATCGTGCGCGGCGCGCTGCAGGCCATTCCGCCCGGGCAGACAGAAGCGGCCAAGGCCATCGGCCTCACCTTCAGCCAGACCTTCACTTCGGTTCTGTGGCCGCAGGCGCTGCGCCAGATGCTGCCCACCTGGGTGAACACGGCTGCGGAGATGGTCAAGGCGTCCACGCTTCTGTCCGTCATCGGCGTGGCCGAGCTTCTGCTCCGCACGCAGGAGATCATCTCCCGCAATTTCATGAGCCTGGAGTTCTATTTCCTGGCCGGCCTTCTCTACTTCGCCATCAATTACGCCATCGAGCGCTTCGGTAAATATGTCGAGCGCAAGGTGTCTGTTCCATCCTGAGAGTACCCGACATGACGAAGAACCTTCTTGAAATTCAGGCCCTGCGCAAGCGCTACGGTTCGGTGGAGGTGCTCAAGGGCGTCGACTGCACCATGCAGCAGGGCGAGGTGATCTCGATCATCGGTTCGTCGGGCTCCGGCAAGACAACCATGCTGCGCTGCATCAACATGCTGGAGGATTTTCAGGGCGGCCGCATCCTCATCGATGGCGAACCCATCGGCTATGAAGAGCGCAACGGCGTGCGCGTTCGCAAGAGCGAGAAGGAAATCGCCCGCCAGCGCGCGCTGACGGGCATGGCCTTCCAGCAGTTCAACCTGTTCCCGCACATGACCGCAGCATCCAATGTCATGCTCGGCCTGATCAAGGTGAAGAAGATGGCGCGCGACGAGGCGCGCAGCGTCGCGGAGAAATGGCTCGAGCGCGTCGGTCTCGGCCAGCGCGCGGATCACTACCCCGGCCAGCTGTCCGGCGGTCAGCAGCAGCGCGTGGCCATCGCCCGCGCCATCGCCATGAACCCGCGCCTCATGCTCTTTGATGAGGTAACGTCTGCGCTAGATCCCGAACTGGTGGGCGAAGTGCTGCAGGTGATCAAGGATCTGGCTGCCGATGGCATGAGCATGCTTCTGGTCACCCACGAAATGCGCTTCGCTTTCGAGGTTTCCTCCCGCGTCATCTTCATGAACCAGGGGGTAATCGGCGAGGAGGGGGATCCGAAGGTGATGTTCCTGAAGCCGCAGACCGAACGCCTTGCCGAATTCCTCAAGACGTCGAGCTTCGCCTGAGATCTTGACCAACTGCCGCCGGTGCGCCCGAGCGCCCGGCGGAAAATCTGGCGCCTGCCACGCACAGAATGATGGCGGCAGTGACCGACGGGCCGGATGCGGCCACGCTTGCCCGCCATGCGCTTGAGAGGGACGTGGTGCTCGCGCCAGGAAACGCCTTCAGCCTGTCAGGCTCGGCCTGCGGGTTCCTGCGTTTCAACGTTGCTCAATGCGACGATGAACGGATTTTTTCCGTTCTGGAGGAGATCACACGCGCGCCGTAGAGCCATGCCCAAAGCGGCGTTGCGAATAATCCAGCAGTTTGTTTCTGCTTTCCCCGGAAACAATATATTGACTTCATATATCCAGAAGATACCAACTGTAGGGGTTATGGTTCTTTCGATTCCCTGCGGGATCGGAAGTGAAAAGGGAAGCCGGTGCGCCTCTGGGCAAGGCCGGCGCTGCCCCCGCAACTGTAAGCAGCGAGCCGCTTTCACTCTGTGTCACTGATGCCCCAGCGCATCGGGAAGGCCGGAAAGCGGTGATGACCTGCGAGCCAGGAGACCTGCCATGACGAAATAAACGTCCACGGGCGGGGTGTCCCGGTGGTGCGTGTGTCGCTACGGCAATGCCGTCGCGCCGCATGTCTCCGCGCCCCCGTCCAACCGCCACGGGGGTCTACATGCCGGCGACTGAAGCACAACACACCAACGGCACCGCCACGGTTCCGCATTCCATCACAAACACCGAAACTACATCTCTTGAACCGGGGTATCGCGTCATCCGCCGTAGTGGCGGTGTAACACCGTTCGATCCGGCAAAGATCGCGGTGGCGCTGACCAAGGCGTTTCTGGCGGTTGAGGGTTCCACCGCCGCTGGCTCGCGCCGCGTCCATGAAATTGTCGAAGAGCTGGCGGAACAGGTCGTGTCCGCGCTCACGCGCCGGGCCGATGCGGACCGTCTGTTCCACATCGAGGAAATTCAGGATCAGGTGGAACTCGCCCTCATGCGCGGCGAGCATCATCGGGTTGCCCGCGCCTATGTGCTCTATCGCGAGGAGCGCGCCCGCGAACGCGCCGCCGGGACGGCCAGTGTGGAAGCCCCGCAATCCGCCCTGCAGATGACGGCGGATGACGGAACGCTGGTTCCGCTGGACGAGGCGCGGCTTGCCGCAATCGTCGAAGAAGCCTGTGCCGGCCTCAAGACCGTTTCCGCCGAACCGATCCTCACGGAAACCCGCCGCAATCTCTATGACGGCATCCGTCAGGACGAGCTGTCGCTTGCGCCCATCCTTGCCGCCCGCACACTGGTGGAGCAGGAGCCTGACTATGCGTTCGTCTCCGCGCGTCTTCTGCTCGACAGGCTGCGGCGCGAGGCGCTTACCTTTGTGGCCGGCAGGCCCGAGCAGGCGACGCAGGCCGAAATGGCGGAGCGCTATGCAAGCTATTTCCCTGACTTTATCGCGAGCGGCATTGCCAGCGAGCTCATCGACCCCGAGCTTGCCCGTTTCGATCTGGCGCGCC
This sequence comes from Nitratireductor aquimarinus, assembly GCF_017255295.1. Lineage (GTDB taxonomy): Bacteria > Pseudomonadota > Alphaproteobacteria > Rhizobiales > Rhizobiaceae > Nitratireductor > Nitratireductor aquimarinus. Next base: position 361,388 of record NZ_JAFKDE010000004.1, on the reverse strand, counting down.
TTGGCGCGGCGCTCAGGCCCGAGCGTGATCTGAACTTCCAGTTCCTTGGCCTCCAGACGCTCTACGACCGCTATTTCCTGCATGCCGGGGGCATTCGTTTCGAGTTGCCGCAGGCGTTCTTCATGCGTGTCGCCATGGGGCTTGCCGTGCGCGAGATCGACCGCGAGGCGCGCGCCATCGAGTTCTATGACCTTCTGTCGTCCTTCGACTTCATGGCCTCCACGCCCACCCTGTTCAATTCCGGCACGCTGCGCCCGCAGCTTTCTTCCTGCTTCCTCACCACGGTGGCCGACGATCTCGACGGCATCTTCAAGGCGGTGAAGGACAATGCGCTGCTTGCCAAATATTCCGGCGGTCTCGGCAATGACTGGACGCCGGTGCGCGGTCTCGGCGCGCATATCAAGGGCACCAATGGCGAGAGCCAGGGCGTCGTGCCGTTCCTCAAGGTCGCCAATGACACGGCCATCGCCGTCAATCAGGGCGGCAAGCGCAAGGGCGCCGTCTGCGCCTATCTGGAGAGCTGGCACATCGATATCGAGGAGTTCCTCGATCTGCGCAAGAACACCGGCGACGACCGCCGCCGCACGCACGACATGAACACGGCCAACTGGGTGCCGGACCTGTTCATGGAACGCGTCGAGGCGGACGGTTCGTGGACGCTGTTTTCGCCTGACGAGACGCCCGACCTGCACGACCTTTATGGCAAGGCGTTTCGCGCTGCCTACGAGGCCTATGAGGCAAAGGCGGAAGCCGGTGAACTGCGTGTCTTCAAAACCGTGCGCGCGGTCGATCTGTGGCGGCGCATGCTCACCATGCTGTTCGAGACCGGGCATCCCTGGGTCACCTTCAAGGACCCGTGCAACATCCGTTCGCCGCAGGGCCATGTCGGCGTCGTTCACTCATCCAATCTGTGCACGGAAATCACGCTCAATACGTCCAGGGACGAGGTGGCCGTCTGCAATCTGGGTTCGGTGAACCTCGTCAATCACATTGCCGATGGCGCGCTCGATCTGGCGCGGCTGGCGCGCACGGTCGGCACCGCCATGCGCATGCTCGACAATGTCATCGACATCAATTTCTACACCATTCCCGAGGCGCGCCATTCCAATCTGCGCCATCGCCCGGTCGGTCTCGGCCTGATGGGCTTTCAGGATGCCCTGCAAAAGCTGCGCATTCCCTATCAGAGTGAACAGGCGGTGGCCTTTGCCGATATGAGCATGGAGGCAATCGGCTATCATGCGATTGCCGCTTCGGTGGAACTTGCCGCCGAGCGCGGGCGCTATGCCAGCTTCGACGGTTCGCTCTGGTCGAAGGGCGTTCTGCCGATCGATTCCATCCGGCTTCTGGAAGAGGCGCGGCCGGGCGTCGAGATGGACAGTGCGGCAACGCTTGACTGGGAGAGCCTGCGCAAGCGGGTGAAGAAAACCGGCATGCGCAATTCCAACTGCATGGCCATCGCGCCCACCGCCACCATCTCCAATATCTGCGGCGTGTCCCAGTCCATCGAGCCCGCCTACCAGAACCTGTTCGTCAAATCGAACATGTCGGGCGATTTCACCGTGGTGAATGCGGCGCTGATTCACGATCTGAAAGAGCGCGGTCTGTGGGATGAGGTCATGATGTCGGACCTCAAATATTTCGATGGGTCCGTCGGTCAGATCGACCGCGTGCCGGATGATCTGAAGGCGCTCTATGCGACCGCGTTCGAGATCGCACCCGCCTGGCTGATCGAGGCCGCCTCGCGCCGCCAGAAATGGATCGATCAGGCCCAGTCGCTCAATCTGTACATCGCCAATCCGAGTGGCAAGAAGCTGGACGAACTCTACCGGCTGGCGTGGCGGAAGGGTCTGAAGACGACCTATTACCTGCGCTCGCGCTCGGCCACCCATGTGGAGAAATCCACGCTCAAGGGAACCGACGGCAAACTCAACGCCGTCTCCGCCACGAGCGTTTCCGCCGCGCCCATCGCCATCGATCCGAACGCCGCATGGGGCAGGGCCTGCGCCATCGACGATCCCGAGTGCGAAGCCTGCCAGTAGCCCGGCCTTCGCATCTCCCGCTCCGCGCCCCAACCCTCATCGTGAGCCTGAGCCCCCCACCTTCATCCTGAGCCTGTCGAAGGACGAAGGTGGGTACGTAGCGCCCAAACCCAATCGGAAGCCAAAAAAATGCTGAACTGGAACGAACAATCGCAGCCCGCCACTGCCGCGAACCCTGCCGCTGACGAGGCCGACGCCACGGGCCTCGGCGAGATCGAGCGCGGGGCGGCCCGCGTCTCGGTGGATGACAAGCGCATGATCAACGCCCGTGCCGACGTCAACCAGCTCCTGCCGCTCAAATATCGCTGGGCCTGGGAGAAATATCTCGCCGGCTGCAACAATCACTGGATGCCCACCGAGGTCTCCATGCAGGCCGACATTGCGCTCTGGAAGTCGCGCGATGGCCTGACCGAAGACGAGCGGCGCATGATCAAGCGCAATCTCGGATTCTTCGCCGCCTCCGAATCCCTTGTCGCCAACAACATCGTTCTGGCGATCTACCGGCACCTCACCAATCCCGAATGCCGGCAATATCTGCTGCGTCAGGCCTTCGAGGAGGCGATCCACACGCACACTTTCCAGTACATCGTGGAAAGCCTGTCGCTGGACGAGGGCGAGCTGTTCAACATGTATCGCGAAGTGCCCTCCATCACCGACAAGGCGGCATGGGCGCTCGACTTCACGCAGCATCTGGACGATCCCGAATTCAGGACCGGCAAGCCGGAGGCCGATCAGGCGTTCCTGCGTGACCTCGTGGCCTTCTATGTCATCTTCGAGGGCATGTGGTTCTACACCGGCTTCGCACAGATCCTGTCGCTTGGCCGCCGCAACAAGATGGTCGGCATCGCCGAGCAGTATCAATACATCCTGCGCGATGAATCGATCCATCTGAACTTCGGCATCGACGTCATCAACCAGATCCGCATCGAGAACCCGCATCTTTGGACGCCCGCCTTTCAGGACGAGGTGCGGGGCATGATCGCGCATGCCGCCGAACTGGAAGCATCCTACGGGCGGGATACGATGCCGCGCGGCTTTCTCGGTCTCAACGCGGCGCTGTGCGAACAGTACATGCACTTCATCGCAAACCGCCGCTGCGCCCAGCTTGGCCTGGCTCCGGTCTTCGCCGAAACCGAAAACCCGTTCCCGTGGATGAGCGAGGCGATGGATCTGAAGAAGGAGAAGAACTTCTTCGAGACCCGCGTCATCGAATATCAGAACGGCGGCGCGCTGAGCTGGGACTGATTGATGGCGTATGACGCAACCAGAATGAAGCTGTTGCGCGCGGGTTCGATCCCCGCGCAGCAGCGCGCTTTCATGGAGTGGCTTTTGAGCCTCCCGCCCCATGCCGATATCGAATATGCGGCGCGCCGCCAGCTTGCCGAGATCGACCGGCGGCTGCCGAACCACCCGGAAGTGCAGTATCTGCGCCTGCTCCTGAGCGCCTTTTCCGGCTCCGACAAGATGCAGTGATTTTCTCGCTTGACCTTCCATTGACTGGAAGGTTTAGAAGCGCAATCCTGAACAATAGTCATTCAGGGTGAAAGCGATGAATACCCTTCCTGCCGGCACGTCTTCGGCCAATGTAAAACGCTTCCGCATCGAGGGGCTGAGCTGTGCTTCCTGCGTCAAACGCGCGGAAAAGGCGATTGCTGCCGTCGATGGCGTTGAAAGCGCCTCGGTCAATCTGGCGACCGAGACGGCCGATGTGGCGGTGCAGCCCGGCGTTGATTTTTCCAGCATCGTCAGTGCGGTGGAACGTGCCGGCTATGGCGTGCCGGAGAGCCATCTCGATATCGGCATCGAGGGCATGACCTGCGCATCCTGCGTGCGGCGTGTGGAGCAGGCGATTGCCGCCGTGCCCGGCGTTTCAAAGGTCGCGGTGAACCTCGCCACCGAAGGCGCATCCGTCGAACTTCTGAACGATGAAGCGCGCCGCGGCGTTGAAGAGGCGATCCGCAAGTCCGGTTACACGCCGGTTGCCCGTTCCGATGGCGCTGCCGCCCGTGATGCGCATGAGGAGGCCAAGGCCGCCGAGTTTCGCTCGCTCAAGCGCGATTTCACGCTGGCTGCAATCTTCACCCTTCCGATCTTCATTCTCGAGATGGGCAGCCATTTCATCCCGGGCATGCATGCATGGCTGATGGGGATCGCCGACCGCAAGACGCTTTACCTCCTCTATTTCGTGCTGGCGACCATCGTGCAGTTCGGGCCGGGCCTGCGCTTTTATCGCAAGGGCTTCCCCGCGCTGATGCGCTTTGCGCCGGACATGAACTCGCTTGTCATGCTCGGTTCCACCGCCGCCTGGGCCTATTCGGTCGTGGCCACTTTCGCGCCCGGCGTTCTCCCGTCCGGCACGGTCAACGTCTATTTCGAGGCGTCCGCCGTCATCGTCACGCTCATCCTGCTCGGCCGGCTTCTGGAGGCGCGCGCCAAGGGCCGCACCGGCGAGGCCATCAAGCGGCTGATGGGCCTGCGCGCCAAGAGCGCGCGTGTTCTCCGCGACGATGCCTTTGTCGAGCTGCCGCTTGAGGACGTGGTTGTGGGCGACCGGCTTCAGGTGCGCCCCGGCGACAAGGTGCCGGTCGACGGTCTGGTCGAAAGCGGTTCTTCCTATGTCGATGAAGCCATGATCTCCGGCGAGCCGGTGCCTGTCTCCAAGGCCGAAGGCGACGAGGTGATCGGCGGAACGATCAACAAGACCGGCAGCTTCGTCTACCGCGCCACCAAGGTCGGCTCCGACACGGTGCTGGCGCAGATCATCCGCATGGTCGAAAACGCGCAAGGGGCCAAGCTGCCCATTCAGGCGGTGGTCGACCGGGTCACGGCCTGGTTTGTGCCGGCCGTGATGCTTGCCGCCGCACTCACCTTCGTCGTGTGGATGGTGTTCGGTCCCGATCCCGCATTCGCCTTCGCGCTGGTCAACGCGGTCGCGGTGCTCATCATCGCCTGCCCGTGCGCCATGGGGCTCGCCACGCCCACCTCCATCATGGTCGGCACCGGCCGCGCTGCACAGCTCGGCGTTCTGTTCCGCAATGGCGAGGCGCTGCAGAGCCTGCGCAACACAAGTGTCGTCGCCTTCGACAAGACCGGCACGCTGACGCTCGGTCGCCCCGCACTCACCGATTTCGTGATGCAGAATGGGTTCGAGCGCGCCGATATCCTTTCGCTCGTCGCATCGGCGGAAGCCATGTCCGAACATCCGGTGGCCGAGGCCATCGTCGAGGCCGCGCGCGCCGAAGGGCTCACCCTCAAGCCGGTCGCCGCGTTCGATGCGGTTCCGGGCTTCGGCATTGCAGCCACCGTTGACGGCCGCAAACTCCACATCGGTGCGGACCGCTACATGCGCCAGCAGGGTGTCGAGATCGGCAGCGCATCCGCCGATGCCGACAGGCTCGCAACCGACGCCAAGACGCCGCTTTATGCGGCGGTCGATGGCCGGCTTGCCGCCGTGGTTGCCGTTGCCGATCCGGTCAAGGAATCAACGCCGCGTGCCATCGCTGCACTGCATGCGCTGGGGCTCGAAGTGGCCATGATCACCGGCGACAACCGCCACACCGCCGAAGCCATTGCCGCAAAGCTGGGCATCGACCGGGTCGAGGCGGAGGTTCTTCCCGAGGGCAAGGTCGAGGCGCTCAAGCGCCTGCGCAGTCTGGCAGGTCCGGTCTCCTTCGTCGGTGACGGCATCAACGATGCTCCTGCACTGGCAGAAGCCGATGTCGGCATCGCCATCGGCACCGGAACGGATGTCGCCATCGAAAGCGCCGACGTGGTTCTCATGGCGGGCGATGTGACCGGTGTTGCCAATGCAATCGGCCTCTCGCAGGCGACCATGACCAACATCAGGCAGAACCTGTTCTGGGCCTTCGCCTACAATGTGAGTCTCATTCCGGTTGCTGCCGGCGTCCTCTATCCGGCCACGGGCACGCTCCTGTCGCCCATGCTCGCTGCCGGTGCGATGGCGCTCTCCAGTGTCTTCGTGCTGGGCAATGCCCTGCGCCTCAAGCGCTTTCAGGCGCCGCTTCCTGCCCGGTCCGCCGGGCAGGAGGGAGCGCAGGTCGGCGAGGCGAGGGCGGTCACGGCGTCCGCCTGATCGCCATAGCGGTCATGATATTGATATGTCCTGACCGCTATTTCTGGGGATTTTCAAAATCCGATTCGACATGATGGTTCTTGCCGGGCATAATGCTTAAACGCTTAACCTTCATTTGAATCGGGCTTTGATGGCTTCTCGCGCCAATCTATCCGATATTGCCAAAGCTCTTGGCGTATCGGTTGCGACCGTTTCAAACGCGATGTCCGGAAAGGGCCGCGTGTCGAAGGAGCTCGGCCGGGCGATCCGCGAAAAGGCAAAAGAGCTGGGCTATGTGCCCAGCCTCGCAGGCCGGGCGCTGAGCACCGGGCGCAGCCATGTGCTTGGCCTCGTTCTGGCCGATATCGGTCACCCGCTCTTTCCCCAGTTCGCGCAGGCCATCGAGCACGCCGCCTCCGAGGCCGGCTATGGCGTTCTCATCGGCGACAGTCGCGGCGATATCGAAGCCCAGTCCCGCGCCATCAACCGGCTGATCGAGCGCGGCGCGGATGGCATCGTCGTCGTCCCGCGCCACGGCACCTGCATTGCCGATATTGGCCGTCCCGTTGCGGTCATCGATTCCCCTTCCACGCCGGGCAACACGGTCGCCGCAGATCACCGCAATGGCGGCCTCGAAATGGGCCGGCACCTGCTGGAGCTCGGCCACCGCTCCGTGGCGATCATCGGCCTTCATTCCGATTCCAACGTTCAGAACGACCGCATTGCCGGCATTCGCGAAGCCTTCGCCGGCAAGGGCGAAGCCCGCCTGATCTGGATCGGCGAAATGGAGCGCAGCCATGGTTCCGGCTGCCCGCTCGGGCTTGTGGGTCTGGTGGAGGAGGGCGTTACGGCCTTCGCCGCCGTGTCCGATCTTCATGCCCTGCGCGCAATCACCGAGCTGCAGCAGGGCGGCGTCTCCATTCCCGACGATGTCAGCGTCACCGGTTTTGACGATCTCATCTGGGCCGGCGTCATTGCGCCGAGCCTCACCACCATGCGCATGGATATGGAGCGCATTGCCGAGATCGCCATTGCCGACCTCATTTCCCAGATCGACCAAGGCGGCGCCCGCGATGCGTCGTCCGATCTGCCGGCCCTTAAGGGCCAGAGTTCCATCCCGATGGAGCTCATCATACGCCAGTCAAGCGGCCCGGTGTTGGGTCGGGCCGCTCCTGGCGACAGGACGTCGGTCCATCGCTGGCCTGCGTCATCATCCGCCACGGACCCCGTCTAGAAAAGCACCACCAGAGAAGGAAGCGATTAGACATGTTCAAGAAACTCATGGCCTCCGGCGTCGCGCTGGCCGCACTCAGCGGCGCAGCACAGGCAGCCGACAAGACCCTCGTCATCTCCGTCTATGGTTTCGCCCAGGACGCCTTCAAGGAGATCGTCTACGATCCGTTCGAGGCCCAGTGCGGCTGTGAACTGGTGGTCGAGACCGGCAACTCCGTGGAGCGTCTGGCAAAGCTGGAAGCCCGCAAGGACGATCCGGAAATCGACATGGCCGTCATGTCCACGCACGACGCGCTTTCGGCATCGCGCAAGGGCATCTCCCAGTCCATCGACGTCAGCCGCCTGTCGAACTACGACAAGCTCTATGACATCGCCAAGGACCCGCTCGGCGACAATCTGGCTGTCGGCTACACCTTCTACGCCACCTCCATCGCCTACCGCGCCGACGAGGTGACGATTGAAAGCTGGGCCGACCTGTTCCAGGACAAGCTGAAGGGCCGCGTTGCGTTCCCGAATGTCAGCACCAATCAGGGTCCGCCCGCGCTCTACATGGTCGGCAAGGCCATCGGTGACGATTCCGCAGACCTGAAGGCCGCCATTGCCGAAGTCGCCAAGAACAAGGACGACATCGTCACCTTCTACGAGCGTTCCTCGCAGGTCGCACAGCTCATGCAGCAGGAAGAGATCCTGGCAGCACCCATTGGCCGTTTTGCCTGGGGCGCATACGCCAAGATGGGCTTCGACATGGCCTGGGCCACCCCGAAGGAAGGCCAGACCGGCGGCATGAACGTCATGATCCTGACCAAGGGCGCGAAGAACGAAGATCTCGCCTATGAGTTCATGGATTTCTGGCTCTCCACCGAGGTCCAGACCAAGCTTGCCGAGGCGCTGGTGGACAGCCCCGCCAATTCGGAAGTGAAGGTCTCCGAGGAGATCGCCGAAAACCTCACCTATGGCGCCGAGACCGTTGAGAGCCTTCAGCTGCTCGACCCGGCTGTCATCCTCGACAACCGCGAGACCTGGCTCTCGGAGTGGAATGCTCAGATCGGCCAGTAAGCCGATACGCTGATGCGATGGTCCGGGGGCGGGTGGAGGACCCGCCCCTGAACCCAACACAAGGTTCCAACACATGTTTCAGAATCGGATGGAAGGACTGGCGCTGGCGTTGCCTGCGGCGGTCTTCGCGGCGATCGTTTTTCTCGTTCCCGTGGGCATCCTGCTTTCCGAGGGCTTTCGCGCCGAGGGAAGCTGGACCCTGGCGTCCTATGCCAGCTTCTTTGAAAGCGACCTGAACCGCACCGTCTTCTGGCGCACGCTGAAGCTCGGCGCGATCGTGACTGCCGTGTCGGCGGTCATCGGCTATGCCACGGCCTATTCCATCGTCACGCTGCCGCCCACCGCGCGTGGCCGCATGATCGGCCTCGTCGTCATGCCGCTGATGATTTCGCCCGTCGCCCGCACCTATGCCTGGATCGTCATTCTGGGCCGCACCGGCTTCGTCAACGAAACCATTGTCTGGCTCGGTCTTTCCGACACGCCCATCCGGTTCCTGTTCACCGAGACGGCCGTCTTCATCGGTCTTCTGCAGCTCTTCCTGCCGCTCATGATCCTGTCGCTCATCAGTGCGCTGGAAAACATGCCCAAGGATGCCGTGCCCGCCGCGCGCGTTCTGGGGGCAAACTGGCTGCAGGTCTTCGTCAAGGTTATCCTTCCGCTCACCAAGGAAGGGCTCGTCATCGGCGGCACGCTGGTCTTCACCGGCTCGCTCACCGCCTACATCACCCCCGCCATTCTCGGTGGCTCCAAGGTGCTGATGCTGGAAACGCTGCTCTATCAGCGCGTCACCGTCGCCAATGACTTCGCCTCGGCAAGCATCATCGCCATGATCCTCATGGTCATGAGCTTTTCCGCCAACCTGCTTCTGAAACGCCTGGCCACCGCGAGGAACAAGCGATGACCTCCCGCCTTCTGTCCTACGTCACGCTGACGCTCGTCCTCATCTTCCTGCTCGGGCCGTTCGTCATCATCGTCGCGGCGGCCCTTTCGGGCGGCGAAACGCTCGCCTTCCCGCCGCAGGGCCTGTCGCTCAAATGGGTGATGAAAGTGTTCGAGGTGGAGAGTTTCAGGGCAAGCTTCGCGCTTTCCATGTTCCTCGCCATCTTCGGCACGCTCGCTGCACTCGTGCTTGGCGTGCCGGTGGCCTATGCCGCCTCGCGCTATCGTCTGCCTTTCGGCGAGACCATCCGCACCATCGTCTCCGCGCCGATCATCGTGCCGGGCATCATCGTCGGTCTGGCGCTCCTGCGCTATCTGGTGATCCCGCTTGATGTCAGCGTCGGCGTGGCGCTGTTCATCGCCCACACGGCGCTGATCCTGCCCTATGCGGTACGCGTGGTTTCGGCCTCGCTCGACAATCTGCGCAGCGACATCGAGGAGGCTGCGGTCATCCTCGGCTCTTCGCGGGTCGCCACTTTCTTCCGGATCGTGCTGCCCAACATTCAGAGCGGCATTCTGGCGGCCTTCATTCTGGGCTTTGTCACCAGCTTCAATCAGGTGCCGGTGTCGCTCTTCCTTTCAGGACCGGGCGTGCGCACGCTGCCCATCGACATGATCTGGTACATGGAAATCACCTATGATCCGTCGGTGGCCGCTCTTGCCGCGCTGCTCGCCTTCCTCTCCATTTCCATCGTTTTCCTCGCGGAACGTTTCCTGGGGTTCTCCCGCTATGTCTGATGAAACCTATCTCGATCTGAGCAATCTGACGCTCGCCTACGGCAAGACCGTCGCGGTCGAAAGCCTCAACCTGTCCATCCGCAAGGGCGAGCTGATTGCACTGCTCGGCCCCTCCGGTTGCGGCAAGACCACCACCATGCGCGCCATCACCGGCCTTCTGCGTCCGGCGTCCGGCAAGATCACGCTGGATGGCGCGGACATCACCTATGTGCCGGCCAACAAGCGTCATGTCGGTCTGGTGTTCCAGTCCTACGCGCTGTTCCCGCACCTGACCGTGTTCGAGAACGTCGCCTTCGGCCTGCGCCTGAAAAAGCTTCCCACGGTGGAGATCAACCAGCGGGTCGAGGCCGGCCTCGCCATGGTCGGACTTTCCAAGTTCCACAGCCGCAAGCCGGCGGAACTCTCAGGCGGTCAGCAGCAGCGCGTTGCGCTTGCCCGCTCGCTGGTCATGGAGCCCAAGGTTCTGCTGCTCGATGAGCCGCTGTCCAACCTTGATGCGCGCCTGCGTCTGGAAATGCGCACCGAGCTGCAGCGTGTTCAGCGCGAGAGCGGCGTCACCATGGTCTTCGTCACGCATGACCAGAACGAGGCGCTGGCGCTGGCCGACCGCATCGTCGTCATGAAGGAAGGCGCAATCGAGCAGGTCGGTTCGCCCGAGGATGTCTACAACCGGCCGCAGTCCCGCTTCGTCGCGGACTTTGTCGGCTTCGAGAACATCTTCCCGGTGGAAGGTGACGGCATTCGCACCGAAGCCGGCGCGATGCAGCTTTCCGCAAAGCCCGCCGCCGGCGCGTCCGGTCTCGCCTGGCGTCCCAACATGGTGACCCTCGGCGAGGGGCGCTTTGAGGGCGAGGTGCTTGGCGCTGCCTTTGCCGGCGGCTCGCGCGAATACCTTCTGAAGAGCCCGCTCGGCCCCATCAAGGCCGAGATGGATGCCGCCGCACCCGCTTTCGAGCCGGGCAGCAGGGTCGCCTTCGACCTGCCGCCGGAACGCGCTGCCGTTCTCGAACGCATGTAGAAAGGGAGTGTCCGCCTTGGTCTGGATCGACACGGATATGGGCTTCGACGACATTCTGGCGGTGATGATGGTCGCCGCCTCGTCGAAGCCGGTCGCTGGCGTCTCGCTGGTGTTCGGCAACGCGCCGATGGATGCGGTGCGCGCCAATGCCGCCGGAGCCGCATCGCTGCTGGGCTGGCGGTTCCCGATCCACACCGGCGCGGAACGGGCGATCCTGGGCGGGGTGGAAACACCCGCCCATGTTCTCGGCCCCACCGGCATTCCCACCCGTGGGCGCAGCCTTCCTCAAGCCGAGGCGCTGCCGCGCACCGATGCGCTTGCGGCCCTGACCGCATGGCTTGAAGGGCTTGATGCGCCGGGCGAGATCCTGGCGCTCGGGCCGCTCACCAACATCGCGATCCTGTCGCTCGCCCGCCCGGATCTGCTTTCAAAGATCGACAGCGTGACCTGGATGGGCGGCGGCGCAACGCGCGGCAATCACACGGCGTCCGCCGAGTTCAACGCCTTCGCTGATCCCGAGGCCGTCGCCATCGTTCTGGCAAGCGGCATTTCGCTGCGCGTCGCCGATCTCGACCTGTGCCGCCAGGTACTCGTCGGTCCCGAAGATGTCGATGTCGTGCGCGCCACCGGCACGCAGCGTGGCGACATTCTGGCCGATCTTCTGGGCGCTTATGTCGACATCGCGCTCACGCGCGGCCGTCCCGCCATGGCGCTTTACGATCCCACCGCCGCCGCCGCCTTTGTCGCGCCTGACGCCTTCGTCTTCGAAGAAGCGGAGGTGACGATGGAGCTTGCCGGCGCGCACACGCGCGGCCGCACCATTGTCGACCAGCGCCCGCATGTGAAACCCAACGCCCTGTGGGGCATGCGCGCCGATGCCGCCCGCGTTCGCGCGCTGGCGCTCGATGCCCTTGTGGAGGCTGCCCGCTCATGACCGTCGAACCCCGCGATCTCGACAATGCCGCCCTGCGCGACCGCGCCGTTGCAGCCGCACGCGGCGATGCGCCGTTTGATCTTCTCATTCGCGGCGGCACGCTACTCGATGCGGTGACCGGCGAACTGCGCCCCGCCGATATCGGCATTGTCGGCGCGCTCATCGCCAGCGTCCACGAACGGGGCGCGCGCGAAGACGCAGCCGAAATCATCGAGGCGGAAGGGCTCACCATCACGCCCGGCCTGATCGACATGCACATGCATGTGGAAAGCTCCATGATCACGCCGGCCGCCTATGCGCAGGCTGTCCTGCCGCGCGGCGTCACCACCGTTCAGTGGGACCCGCACGAATTCGCCAATGTGCACGGGCTCGACGGCGTTTCATGGGCGCTGGAGGCGGCAGCCGGTCTGCCGCTGCGCATGATCGTGCTCGCGCCGTCCTGCGTTCCCGCAGCACCGGGGCTTGAAATGTCCGCTGCCGATTTCGGCGGAGTCGAGCTTGCCGACATGCTGGCGCGTCCTGGCATTGGCGGCGTTGCCGAGGTCATGAACATGCGCGGCGTCATCGACCGCACCGCGCCCATGCGCGATGTGGTGCAGGCCGGCCTTGAAAGCGGCAAGCCCGTTTTCGGCCATGCCCGCAGCCTCGCAGGCGCAGACCTCAACGCCTTCATGGCCGCCGGCGTCAGCTCCGATCACGAACTCGTCTCCGGCGATGATCTGATGGCCAAGCTGCGCGCCGGCCTCGCCATCGAGATGCGCGGCTCGCACGATCATCTCCTGCCGGAATTCGTCGAAGCGCTGAACGCGCTCGGGCGGCTGCCTTCCACGGTCACGCTGTGCACCGACGACGTGTTTCCCGACTCGCTTCTGAACGAGGGCGGGCTTGACGATGTGGTGCGCCGTCTGGTGCGCTACGGCATGCCGGCGAGCTGGGCCATTCAGGCCGCAACGCTCAATGCCGCGCACCGGCTCGCGCGCCCCGATCTTGGCCTTGTCGCCGCCGGTCGCCGCGCCGACATCGCGCTGTTTGACGATCTGGAGAATTTCCGCGCCGCCGCCGTCATCGCCAATGGCGTTGTGGTCGCGCGCGATGGCGCTTTGACCGCCCCGGTGAAGGCGCATTCCACCGCGCCGCTCAAAGGCTCGATCAAATGCCCCGCCTTCACGCCCGATGATTTTCGCGTCCGGGCGGAAGGGGAGCGTGTCCGCGTCGCCACGATTCACCGGCCCCGCTTCACCGAGTGGGGCGAGGCCGAAACAACGGTGCGCGATGGCTTCGTCGTGCCGCCCGAGGGCGCGACGCTGATCAGCGTCATCCACCGTCATGGCCGCGCGCCGGCCATTCCCCGTGTGGGCTATCTCACCGGCTGGGGGGCGTGGCGTGGCGCGTTCTGCACCACGGTTTCCCATGACAGCCACAACGTCACGGTCTTCGGCGGCAATGAGGAAGATGTGGCGGCAGCGGCCAACTGGGTGATCGAGGCTGGCGGCGGCATGGCCGTTGCGCAGGGCGGTCGCATCGTCGCCTCTCTGGCGCTGCCCCTGTCGGGTCTCGTTTCCGATGAGCCGCTGGCCGATGTGGCAGCGGGCTTTGCGGCCCTGCGCTCGGCCATGGACGGCATTGTCGACTGGGAGCCGCCCTATCTGGTGTTCAAGGCCTGTTTCGGCGCGACGCTCGCCTGCAATGCCGGCCCGCACCAGACCGATCTTGGCATTGCCGACAACGCCCGCCCCGCCGTTCTGGAAACGCCGGTTCTCGAAATTCTGGAGTAGGCCCGGTCTCAGTTTTCAGGTCGGCGCTCGCCCCTCATCCTCACCTTCTCCCCGTGAACGGGGAGAAGGGGGCATAGAAGCCGCATCTTGGTTTTTGAGCGAGAGAAAATCCGCGCTTTCCTTCTCCCCGCAGGCGGGGAGAAGGTGCCGGCAGGCGGATGTGGGGCGCGCGCCCCACATCAAAAATCAGGCAGCCAGTTCCTGCTCCACCAGCGTCGTCCAGAACTTCACGCCGGTGCCGATTGCCCCGTCATTGAAGTCATAAGCCGTGTTGTGGTGCAGCGCGCCATCAACTGCCGGTCCATTGCCGAGCCACACATAAGCCCCCGGCACGTCTTGCGAGAAGAAGGCGAAGTCGTCGCCCGCCGTCGAAGGCGGAAAGTCGGTGCGCACCTTGTCGCCGCACACGGCCTGCGCCGCCGCCAGCGCACGCGCCGTCGCATCCGCATTGTTCACCACGGGCGGAATGCGGCGGATGAAGCGGTATTCCGCCTCGATGCCGAACATCGCAGCAACACCATTCGCCAGTCGGCCGATCTCTTCTTCAAGCTGGTCGCGCACACGCGGCGTGTAGGCGCGGGCGGTTCCTGCGATGTCGATGAAATCGGGGATCACGTTGAGCGCATTGGGATCGCCCGCCTGCACCGAGCAGGCGCTCACCACGGCTGGCTGCAACGGGTCCACCACGCGGCCGACAATCGTCTGCAGGCTTGCGAGAAAATGTCCGCCCGCCGTCACCGGGTCCTTGCCCAGATGCGGTTTTGCGCCATGGGTGCCGACGCCGCGAAAACGCACCTGCCAGCTGTCGGAGGAGGCAAGCTGCGGGCCGGCCACCACGGCCATCTCGTCGGTGTCGAGGCCGGGCATGTTGTGCAGGCCATAGACCGCATCGCAGGGAAACATCTCGAACAGGCCGTCTTCCACCATGCGCTTTGCGCCACCACGGCCTTCTTCCGCCGGCTGAAAGATGAAGTGCACCGTGCCGGAGAAATTGCGTGTCCGCGCCAGTTCGCGCGCCGCGCCCAGAAGCAGCGTCGTGTGTCCGTCATGCCCGCAGGCATGCATCTTGCCGGGCACGGTCGATTTGTAGGGGCGGTCGGCGGTTTCGGGCATGGCGAGCGCGTCCATGTCCGCGCGCAGGCCGATCGTGCGCGGGCCATTGCCCACCGTCAGCGTGCCCACCACGCCGGTGCCGCCAAGGCCGCGATGCACCTTCATGCCGGTCTCTGTCAGATGCTCGGCGACAATCTGGCTGGTCCGCTCTTCCTCGAAGCCCAGCTCGGGATGTGCGTGCAGATCGCGCCGCAATGCGACGAGAAAATCCATCTCCGCGCGAACATCCTCGTTAACAGCCATCAATACGCCCTTTCCATTTATGCGTCTGCCCGGATAAAAGGTGCCTTCCGCAACAAGGCGGCCGGCGTGGAGATATACGCTCTGTCCGGGAACAGAAATCCAGGTGAAAACAGCTCATTCTTAACGCGGGGCCTTTCGGCAGACAATGACGCATTCCGATTTCCAGATCGATCCCCAGGCATTCTGGCAGGAGCTCGAACCGGCAGGAACCTACGAGCGCGCCCCGCGCGGCGGCCATAAGGGGTTCTTCCCCGCAGAGCTGCCCGATGGGCGTCAGCTCGGCCTCCCGATCCGCGTTCTTTCAGGCGGGGAGCGGGCGCTGGCTTCGCTGATCGTCAACCAGGCGAGCTTCTCCGTCTCCGACGCGCTGGCGAAGGCGCTCGCTGAAAAGGCGTCCGCCTTCAGACCGGATGTTGTCGTCGGTCTGCCGACGCTGGGCCTGACGCTCGCCTCGCAGGTCGCCCGCGCGCTCGGTCACAGCCGCTATGTGCCGCTCAGCACGTCGCGCAAGTTCTGGTACGAGGAAGAGCGCTCGGTTCCGCTGCGCTCCGTCACCAGCCCCGATCAGCAGAAGCGCCTTTATGTGGACCCCCGCATGCTGCCCCTCATAGAGGGGCGCCGCGTGCTTCTGGTGGATGATGTCATCAGCACCGGCAGCTCTATTCTCGCCGGTCTGAAACTCCTCAAACTGTGCAACATCGAGCCCGTCGCCGTCGGTGCGGCCATGTTGCAGACGCGCCGCTGGCGCGAGGCGCTTTCGGCCGAGAGCGATGGCATCTGCGACCGCGTTGTCGGTGTGTTCGAAACGCCGGCCCTTGCGCCAACGCCCGAAGGCGGGTGGCTGCCGGAACAACCGGCTGCGACCGAATAGCGGGTTGATTTATTTCTGGACTGGTCGTTTGGTCCAGAAGCTTTTCGCGGCTGTCTTATTCTCGTAGCGTTGTCCGGGGCGTTATGAGCCTCGCCGCTATTTGCCGTTTTCCAGTTCCCGAAAGGAAGAAATTCATGTCCGCTTTGCCTGTCATCGGCATCATCGCCTGCACCCGCGCGGTGGAGGGAGAGAATGCCCAGATCGTCAAGGAGCGTTACCTGAACGCCGTGCGGCAGCACGCGGACGCGCTGCCTCTCATCCTTCCCAGCAATCTCGATGCGGATGATGTTGCAGCACTCCTGCCCAGAATGGATGCCCTGCTTCTGACTGGCAGCAATTCCAACATCTCGCCCGCACGCTATCGCTCGCCCCATGCGCAGCGCGGCATGCTGGATGCAGCGCGTGACAGCGCAACCGCGCGTCTCATCGATGCAGCGGTAGAAGGCGGCACGCCGCTGTTCGGCATCTGCCGTGGCCTTCAGGAAATCAATGTCGCTTTTGGCGGCACGCTTGTCGACGAGCGTGATGCCGGCACGCCGGAGTTCTCGCACCATGCGCCCGATGGCGTCGATCTCGATGCCATGTTCGCCTATGGGCATGACGCCGAGGTGGTTCCGGGTGCGGCCTATGAGAAGGCGCTCGCCGTCTCCGGTCCCCTGAAGATCAACAGCGTTCACTATCAGCGCATTGGTGAGCTGGGCGAGGGGCTTTCCGCCGCCGTTCGTTCACATGATGGTGTTGTCGAGGCAGTCGCAGCCGCCGGGACAAAGGCTCCGGTCTTCGCCGTGCAGTGGCATCCCGAGTGGGAAGCGGAAAAACGGCCGCATGACCTGGCGTTTTGGCGTTACGTCGGAGAGGCAGCGCGTCGTGCGGCGGGATTGTCACAGGCGTAAGCGCGCTCTGATCTGACTGGCGATAAAATTTCTTTATAGGCAGAATTCCGCATTGCGATTGGACATGCACCCGGCCTTGCCTTGAAATATGGGCGTAACAAACGGGTTTAGGTTCATGACTGACAAGAATATCTATCTGAAATTCGTCGAGGCAGACGTAAAGGGTATCATTTCTCTTTATTGGGATACCGCGCCCAAGACCTGCGAAGCGATCTGGGGTGCACTGGAGAAGCCGATTCAGGTTCCTGCCAGCCATGCCATCTTCTCCGGCCCGGAAATCATGATGGGTCTGCCGGAAGAGGCCCGCAACTTCGATCCGACCAGCCTGCCGCCGGAAAACCAGACGGTTCTCCCGGAGCCTGGTGATATGCTTTGGTTCTATCAGCCGAAGAACTTCTTCAAGATCGATCCGGACGAGTTCTGGGAGATCGGCATGTTCTACGGTGTTGGTGGCCGCACGTTCGGCCCGACCGGCTGGATCCCGTGCACCTACTTCGGAAACATGTCCGAAGGGCTCGACGCAATCGCCGAGCAGTGCCGCCTGATCCGCAAGGAAGGCCTGAAGACGGTCGAGATCGGCCGCATCGTTTGATGATCCGGCAGCCGGCCCTTCTCGGGGCCGGCTGCCCAATTTCCAGAAGATCAAACATAAAGACAGCAAGGGAACAGCCATGAAGACGATTTCCAAGATCACGGTCGCCGGCGTTGGCGCTCTGATGGCAGGCACGGCGCTTGCCCAGGCCGAAACGCTCACGATCAACTCCTTCGGCGGTGCTTACGAAGAAGCGCATCGTGAATGCATTCTCACCCCGTTCGAGAAAAAGACCGGCGCTCAGGTGCGCGTGGTGACGGCCTATTCCGCCGACGCTTTCGCCCAGCTTCGCGCGCAGAAGAACGCTCCGCAGTTCGATGTCATCCACTTCTCCGGTGGTCAGGAAATCGTGGCTGCCGAAGAAGGCCTCCTGTCGCCCATCGACGAAGCCAAGCTGACCAACGCCGCCGATGTCTATGACTTCGCGCGCGCCAACCTCGCCAAGGGTGAAGGTCCGGCCTACTCGATCGCTGCGATCGGCCTTCTCTACAACGACGAAGCTGCCGATCCCAAGCCGACTGCCTGGAAGGATCTTTCCAACGAGGCCTATGCCGACCACATCGTCCTGACCGACATTTCCAACGGTTACGGCATGCTCGGCTTCCTCATGATCAACCAGGTCAATGGTGGCGATCTCGACAACATTCAGCCGGGTCTCGATGCAGTCACCAAGCTGCTCGAAAATGGCGCAATCGTTGTTTCCACCTCGCCGGAAATCCAGCAGGAGTTTGCCCAGAACGACGCCTGGATCGCGGCCTACGCTTCCGATTACGCCTACACGCTGCGCAAGGCCGGTCTGCCGACCGCCTTCACCCAGGGTGCAGAAGGCACGCCGGCAAGCTTCATCACGGCAAACCTCGTAGCAGGCCGTCCGAACCAGGATCTCGCCGTCCAGCTGATCGACATGTCGATCTCGCCGGAGGCGCAGGCCTGCTTCGCAGAGAAGCTGCGCTACTCGCCGACCAACGCGAAGACCGAGCTTGCCGGTGAAGTCGCCGCCGACGTCGCCTATGGCGAAGAGGGCGTGAAGGGTCTCATCCGTTTTGACCCGGTCAAGATCGAGGCCAACCGTTCGGCCTGGGTCGACGCCTGGAACCGCACCATCGCCCGTTAAGGCGCCCGCTAAGGCGCCCGCCAAGGCGAAACCTTGAATTGCGGCGTCGCATCCCCTTGCGGCGCCGCGCCTTGCGCCTGCACATTCGCGCGGCCAAACCCGCTGGGCCTTCACCGGTCCAATGCAAGCTGAAACAAGGACGACCATGACAGACCGCGCGGAAAACTCGCTTCTGATCCTGCCGGGCCTCTTGCTCCTGGTGCTCGCCTTCTTCGTGCCGATTGCACAGATGCTGATGCTGTCTGTCTCGGGCGAGAACGGGCTGACCCTGGCCCATTTCACCCGCTTCCTGAGCGACCCCTATTATCTCAATGTGCTGTGGCGCACCGTGCGCCTGTCGGCGATCATCACGCTCATCTGCGCGCTGATCGGTTTCCCGATGGCCTATATCATGGCGCATGTCAGCCCGAAGCTGCGGCTCTGGCTGGTCATCATGGTGATCCTGCCGCTGATGACCTCCGTTGTTGTGCGTACCTTCGGCTGGATGGTGCTTCTGAGCCGCAGCGGCCTCGTGCCCGAGGTCCTCCGTGACCTTGGCCTCGTCGGGCGCAATTTCAGCCTGATGCAGACCGAGACCGCCATCGTCATCGGCATGGTGCAGGTGCTTCTGCCCTTCATGACCCTGTCGATCCTCGGCGTCATCACCCGCATCGACAGCCGGCTTGAAGAGGCGGCGCGCACCATGGGCTGTTCCTTCCTGAAGACCCTGCGCACGGTCGTCCTGCCGCTTTCGGTGCCGGGCATCGTCGCCGGTTCGCTCCTGGTTTTCACGCTTTCGGCAAGTTCGTTCGTCACGCCGAACCTTCTGGGCGGCGCCCGCATTCAGGTTCTGGCCGCGTCCATCTACCGTTCGGTCACGCAGACGCTCGACTGGCCCTTCGCCGCAGCCCAGGCTGTCATCCTGTTCCTCGGCATCATCGTTCTCCTGATGCCCTATGCCAGACTTTCGGGGCGCTCCAATGGTTAGAGCCGTTTCCACTCCGCTGCGCATCGGCGCTGTCGCCTTCGTCGTCCTGACGGGCATCTTCCTTCTCGCCCCGCTGGTCGTGATCGTTGGTGTGTCCGTTTCGGAAAGCCAGTTCATCTCGTTCCCGCCAACGGGCTTCTCGCTGCGCTGGTACGAGGCGGTCCTGTCGTCCGACGCCTATCTCAATGCGGCCTGGATCAGCATCCAGGTGGCGCTTCTGGTCACCGTCACCTCCTGTCTCGTGGGCGGTGCGGCGGCCATCGCGCTCCACCGGCGCAAGCTGCCCTTCTCGGGCCTGCTTTCGACGCTGTTTCTGTCGCCGCTGGTTCTGCCCACCATCATCTACGCCATCGGCATGCTGATGCTGTGGAGCGCGATCTTCGGGCCGGTGTCGGTGCTCACCCTGTGGGTCAGCCACACGATCATCACCACGCCCTATGTCATCCGCACCACGCTGGCGGTCCTGTCGGAATCCAATCCCTTCCTCGAGGAAGCGGCGCAGACCATGGGCGCGAGCCGTTTCCAGCGGCTTCGGCTGGTGGTTCTTCCGCAGTGCCTTCCCGGCCTTGCGGCAGGCACCTTTTTCGCCTTCAACATCTCCTTCGATGAGGCCGTTCTGGCGCTGTTCCTGCGCAAGCCCGGCATGACCACGCTGCCCGTGCAGATCTACGGCCAGCTCGAGTTCAGCCCCGACCCGTCGGTGGCTGCCGTTTCCTCCATCATGATCGGCCTGACCGTCCTTCTGATCTTCGTGATCGACCGGATGCTTGGCCTGCACCGTTTCGCGAGCACCTGATCCATGGCTGAAGTCCGTCTCAACGCCATCAAGAAATCCTTCGGCCCGGTCGAGGTTCTTCACGGCATCTCCATCGATATCGCATCCGGCGAGTTCGTCAGCCTTCTGGGCTCCTCCGGCTGCGGCAAGACCACGCTTCTGCGCATCGTTGCGGGTCTCGAAAGCGTCACTTCCGGCACTGTCGAGATCGGCGGGCGCGACGTCACCGACCTGCCGCCCGAGAAGCGCGACATCGCGATGATGTTCCAGTCCTACGCGCTTCTGCCGCATCTGAGCGTTGCCGAGAATGTCCGCTTCCCGCTGCGCATGCGCCGCATCGGCACGCTTGACGAGCAGCGCGACAAGGTGCGCGATGCGCTGGAGACCGTGCAGCTCGGCCATCTGGCCGACCGCCGGCCCAACCAGCTCTCCGGTGGCCAGCAGCAGCGCGTGGCGCTCGCCCGCGCCATCGTCTCGCGTCCGCAGATCCTGCTTCTCGACGAGCCGCTGTCCAACCTCGACGCGCGGCTTCGCGAAGACATGCAGGTCGAGCTCATCGAGATCCACAAGCGTCTCGGCCTCACCACCCTGTTCGTCACGCACGATCAGGAAGAGGCGCTCAGCCTCTCGGACCGCATCATTCTTCTGAACAAGGGCAAGATCGAACAGGAGGGGGCTCCCCGCGAGATCTACGCCCAACCCGCCACCGGCTACGCTTCGAGCTTCCTTGGTGCGGCCAACCTCGTGTCGGCCAACATTACCGAAGAAGCTGGCGGGCCGGTGGCAACACTTGCCGACGGGCAGACCCTGCCGGTCGGCAAGGACGAAACGCGCCGAGGTCCGGCCGTCGTCGCACTGCGTCAGGAAGATGTGGCCATCAAGCCGAAGGGCGAGGGCGTCATCGAGGGCAAGGTGCGCACCCGCGTCTATCTTGGCGCGCGCAATCGCTACGTGATCCAGATCGGCAAGGAAGAAATCCGCGTTCTGGCCCCGCACGATCTCGATTTCGAGCGCGGCGAGACGGTTGGCCTCGCCATCGATCCGGCGCGCCTGCGCGTTCTGTCCGAAGGGGAATAGCGGCTTCGGCCGCGTTCTGCCGGACGCATTCACATACAGTTTTGAAAACCGATCGCCCTTGAGCGAATGGAGACACGCATGAGCAGCCTTGAAACACGTCTTTTCATCGATGGTGAGTTCGTCGCCGGTGAGGGCGCGGAGGAAACCGCATTCGATCCCGCACGCGGGACCGAGCTCGCCCGTGTCGCCTCGGCCAGCGCAGGCCAGATCGACACCGCCGTGCAGTCCGCCTACCGCGCGTTCCAGCGCTGGCGCCGCACGACGCCGAAGGAACGCAGCCGCATGCTGTGGGCCGTCGCCGACAAGATCGAGGAAAACGCAGCCCGTCTCGCCGAGGTTGAATCGCTGAACGCCGGCAAGCCGCGCCGCTTCGTCGAGGCCGGCGAACTCGCCAATGTGGCCGACGTCTTCCGCTTCTATGCGACCGCCGTGCGCAACATGCCGGGCGTCGCCGCAGACGGTTATCGCGCCCACACCATGACAAGCATGCTGCGCCGTGATCCGCTTGGCGTCATCGCGTCCATCGCGCCGTGGAACTATCCGCTGCTCATGGCCGCATGGAAGCTTGCCCCGGCCATCGGCGCGGGCAACACCGTGGTCATCAAGCCATCGGAAAACACGCCGCTCAGCCTTCTGCGTCTGGCCGCGATCCTCAACGAGGTTCTGCCCGCCGGCGTCGTCAATGTCATCTGCGGCAACGGCCCGGATGTCGGCCAGCCGCTCATCACCCATCCGCTCGTGCGCATGATCTCGCTGACCGGCGATGTGCGCACCGGTCGCGCCATCCTCAAGGCGGCTGCCGGCGAGCAGATCAAGCGCACCCATCTCGAGCTTGGCGGCAAGGCCCCGGTCATTGTGATGAAGGACGCCGATCTCGACAGCGTTGTCGACACGATGCGCGAGGCCAGCTTCTACAATGCCGGTCAGGACTGCACCGCAGCCTGCCGCGTCTTCGCTGACAAGGCGATTGCCGATGAACTGACGGACAAGCTGTCCGCCATGATCGGCAGCCTCGTTTACGGCGCGCCGGAGCGTGAGGATGTTGAGTTCGGCCCGTTGATCAGCGCCGCCCAGCAGGAGCGCGTTGCCGGCTTCGTCGAGCGCGCCCGCGCATCGGGTGCGGACATCGTCGCTGGCGGCAACAAGCCGGATGGCGCAGGCTTCTTCCACGAGCCGACGCTGGTGCGTGCGCCCATCGGCGCCGAGATCGTGCAGAAAGAGGTGTTCGGCCCCGTCGTCACGCTCACCGAGTTCGATGAACCGGACACGGCGCTGAGCTGGGCGAACGCTTCGGAATACGGCCTTGCCTCGTCGGTCTGGTCGCGTGACACCGGCGCCGCGCTGCGTCTTGCCAACGATCTCGAATACGGCGTCACCTGGGTCAACACCCATGGCGTCTTCGCCACCGAGATGCCGCATGGCGGCATGAAGAACTCCGGCTATGGCTCGGATCTCTCCATGCAGTCGCTGCTGGAATACACGCAGGCCCGCCACATCATGGTGGCCTGAGTCGCAACGGCACGGATATGAAAAAGCCCGGCAGCGATGCCGGGCTTTTTGTGTTTCCTGCCGGGATCAGTCGATCCAGGCCATGTCCGGTTCCACACTGGCGCAGAACCGCGCGGCGCTGATACGCGCCTGGCTGATGACCTTGCGGATGAAGTCCTGATGGGTCGAGGCCTGATAGCTGGCCACGATGTGCATGGGAGGAAAGCGCTTCGACACCTGCACCTGATGCAGGAGCCCCATGCTCAACTCGCGCCTGATGGTCACGGCAGGGATCGCGCCCACGCCGAACCCGTCAATGATCAGGTTGATGATTGCATAGAGCGAGTTGCAGGTGGTCAGCTTCGAGGCCAGCGCCTGCTCGTCGTGAAAATAGGGCGCGATCATCTGGTAGGGCGGCGAATTCTTCGGAAAGCTGATGATCGGCAGGCTCGCCAGCTCCGCCACACTATAGGTCCTGTTCGGGTCGATCAGCTTGGGCGAACCCGCCCACACCATCTGCAGCACGCAGGAAGTGAAGCTTCGGAAACCGTCATCCAGCACCGGGTGCAGCGAGAAGATCACGTCGAACTCGCCCTTGGTCATGCCCTGAACGAGATGTTTCGTGCCGTCGACCGTCAGTTCGATCTTCAGGTTCGGAAAGCTCCGGTGCAGCGAGTCGATCAGATGCGGCATCCAGGTGGATGACACGGAATCGATTGCCCCGATCCGCAGCGGCTCCAGCGCCGGCACGGCGTCGCCCTGAAGCGTGCCCCGCAACTGGTCGATATCGCCAAGGATCGCCTCAAAACTCTGGAGCACGCGCTCGCCATCGGCGGTCAGCGCAAAGCTGCCATCCCCGCGGTTGATCAGCCGGCTTTCCAGTTCGGCCTCAATGGCCGCAAGCCGGCTCGAAATCGCCGGCTGTGTCGTGTTCAGCTCTTCCGCCGTGCGGCCGAAATGCCGGTTGCGGGCGAGCGCCACGAATGTCTTGATATCGAGAATGCGCATGAGGCCATTCTATAAACGGCTTCAGCCGGTGACGCATCCGCAATTGCAGTCGGTTCCCGTGCGGCCTCTTGTCATCGTCGCCGTCCCGCGTCATCATGCTGCAATGCAACATGGCCGGTTCAGCCCATGACTGTGAGAGAAGCAGCGCGCCAGCCCCGGGCGGCCGCGCCCGCCAGACTGCGAAACGGTCTGCGCCAGCTTCTCGCCTCCATCTATCCGGATCACGATCCCGCCGAACTGGCAACCAGCGCCGAAAGGGCTTTCTTCGGCGCGGCCAGTGCGCCGCGCAGGCGCGGCCGTCTTCCCGCAAACGCACTGTGGAGCGAGAAGGACAACTACGTCATCACCTATGGCAACACGCTTGTCGATGGCGAGCACAAGCCGCTCGATCTGCTCCACGATTTCTCCGACCGTTATCTGGCGGGCGTCTTCACCGGCATTCACATCCTGCCCTTCTTCCCTTTCACCTCCGACGATGGATTTGCCGTCACGGATTATCGTCAGGTGAACAGCCAGCTGGGCGACTGGGCGGACATCGCCCGCATCGCCGGGCATTTCCGCCTCATGTCCGATCTGGTGATGAACCACTGTTCGAGCCAGGCCCGCATGTTTTCCGATTTTCTTCAGGGCCACGAGCCGTGGAACGGCTTTTTCAAGGAAGCAAGCCCCGACGACGACCTGAGCGCTGTGGTGCGGCCGCGCACGCATCCGCTGCTGCGTGAATTCAGGACCGAAAGCGGCAGCCGTTATGTCTGGTGCACGTTCAGTCACGATCAGGTGGATTTCGACTTTGCCAATCCGCGTGTCCTGCTGGAGTTTCTCGACATCATACGCGGGCATATCGAGCATGGCGTGCGCACCATCCGCCTCGATGCGGTGGCCTTTCTCTGGAAGGAGGTCGGCACGCCCTGCATCCATCTGCGCCAGACGCACGAGATCATCCGGCTGATCCGTCTCCTGTGCGATTACCGCGAAGAGCCGATCGTTCTCATCACCGAGACCAACGTCCCGAATGTCGAGAATCTCAGCTATTTCGGCAATCGCAACGAAGCGCACATGATTTACAACTTCGCGCTGCCGCCGCTTCTTTTGCATGCGCTTCTGGGCGGCACGTCGAAATATCTGAACGCCTGGCAGATGGCCATGCCACCGGCCCAGCTCGGCTGCACCTATTTCAATTTCTCCGCCTCGCATGACGGCATCGGCCTGCGCCCGGCAGAGGGGCTGATCCCGCAAGACGAGATCGCACGGGTCATCGAAACGGTGCAGGGCTTTGGCGGTCGCGTATCCTATTACGCAAGGCCGGATGGCGAGCGCCCCTACGAATTGAACGTGGCGCTGTTCGACGCGTTTGCCGGCACACATCAGGGCGTCGACGATCACCAGCTCGAGCGCTTCTTATGCAGCCAGGCGATTGTTATGGGGCTTGAGGGCGTTCCAGCCTTCTACATTCATGCGCTGCTCGCCACCCGCAACGATTATGACGGGGTCGAGAAGCTTGGTTACAACCGTGCGATCAACCGCAGACGACTCGACTATGCCGCGTTACGGGAGCAGTTGGACGATCCGCAGACCTTACCGGCGCGTGTCCTTTCGCGCCTCAGGGCCATGGTGTGTGTGCGCTCCGCGCAGCCGGCCTTCCATCCCAACGCCACCCAGTTCACCCTTCAGCTCGGCGACGCCTTCTTCGGCTTCTGGCGGCAGAGCCTCGACCGCTCGCAGAGCATTTTTGCCATTTCCAATCTCACCAATGAGGAGCGCAACGTGCCGTCCATGACGTTGAACCTGATCGAGGGCGATGACTGGCACGATCTCCTGACCGGCGATCCGGTGGCGCAGCTTGCCGGCGATATCGCCTTTGCCCCCTACCAGACGCGCTGGATCTCCAACCGGCGGCAGGTCTCATGAGCGCCCGGCGGTCCTTCATCGTCTTCAGCGATCTGGACGGAACGCTGCTCGACCACGAGACCTATGATTTCGATGCAGCCCGCCCGGCGCTTGCGCGGTTGCGGGCCGAAGGGCACCGCCTCATCCTTGCATCCAGCAAGACCGCAGCCGAGGTCGCGCCGATCCGGCAGGCGGCCGGCTTTTCCGACTGTCCTGCAATCGTGGAAAACGGCGCTGGCATTCTGCCGCCGGAGCACGAGGCTGGTGACGAGCCCGTGGCGTCCGGACATCAACGCCTCATGCGCACGCTGGATGCGCTTCCATCAGAATTGCGCCGGCATTTCACCGGCTTTTCCGACTGGAGCGCAGAAGAGGTTGCGGCCCGCACCGGCCTGAGTATGGAGGCTGCCGCGCGCGCGAAACAGCGCGCTTTTTCGGAACCCGGTCTCTGGAACGGCACGGAAGAGGGCTACGCAGATTTCTGTGCCGCGTTGAAGGAGAACGGCGTCACCGTTCAAAAGGGCGGGCGCTTTGCCACGCTCTCCTTCGGCGGAACGAAGGGCGCGCGGGTGGACGAACTTGTTGCCCGCTACCGCACGGAAGACGAAGCTCTGGTCAGCGTAGCGCTGGGCGATGCGCCCAATGATGTCGCCATGCTGCAGAGCGTCGATATCGGGATTGTCATACCCAATCCGGCCCATGCCGGTCTCGCCCCGTTCGCACCGGTAGAGGGTGGGGTGATACGATGGGCAAGGCTTCCCGGACCTGAAGGCTGGAACGAGGAAATCCTCGCACTGTTGAACGCACCGGAATAGGGAGGAGCGCCATGTCGGATTTCCAGCAGAGCGGCACCGTGGCCACGCTGCACAATCTCGGCACGACCACGCCGGAAGAGATGGAACGCCAGCTCAGGCTCTTCGCCGAACGGCGAAGGATCACACTCATCCTGCCGTCGCTCTTCTCCGAGCTTGAAGCGCCGGCGCTGGGGCGGATCGTCGATGAACTCTGTGAGGTTGATTACATCAATCACATCGTCATCGGCCTCGACCGCGCCAGTGAAGAGCAGTTCCATTTCGCGCAGGAATATTTCGCCCGGCTGCCGCAGCGCCATTCGATCCTCTGGAATGACGGGCCGCGCCTGAAGGCGGTCCAGAAGCGTCTCGCCGCTCTCGGGCTTGCGCCCGAGGAGCCTGGAAAGGGGCGCAATGTCTGGTACTGCATGGGCTATACGCTTGCCTGCCAGGACAGCGATGTGGTGGCCCTGCATGATTGCGACATCATCACCTACACGCGCGAAATGCTGATGCGGCTGGTCTATCCGCTGGCCAATCCGTCCTTCCCCTATCAGTTCTGCAAGGGCTACTATCCGCGCGTTGCGGACGGAAAGCTCAATGGCCGCGTGAGCCGGCTCCTCATTGCGCCGCTGCTGCTCGCCCTTCAGCGCACCTTCGGGCACAGCGACTATGTCGAATACCTGCAGGCGTTCCGCTACCCGCTGGCCGGTGAATTCGCCATGCGCACCTCCATTCTGCCGGATATCCGCATCCCCTCCGACTGGGGGCTGGAGATCGGTGTCCTGTCCGAGGCATGGCGCAATCTCGGCCGCCATGCGGTTTGCCAGGTGGATATCTGCGACGGTTACGACCACAAGCACCAGCCGCTTTCGGCGGAGGATGCCGCACGCGGTCTCTCGCGCATGTCCATCGACATTTCCAAGGCGATCTTCCGCAAGCTCGCCACCGATGGCGTCGTCTTCAGCCAGGAGCATTTCCGCACCCTGAAAGCCACCTATTACCGCCTCGCGCTCGACCTGATCGAGCGCTACTACAACGACGCGGTGATGAACGGGCTCCATGTGGACCGACACAGGGAGGAAAAGGCTGTGGAGCTTTTTGCCGCGAACATCGTCGAGGCGGGCCATACCTTTCTCGAGCATCCCATGGAGACGCCCTTCATCCCCAACTGGAGCCGCGTCCAGTCGGCGGACCCGGATGTCTTGAGGACGCTGCGTGAGGGTGTCGAGGCGGATAATGCGTGAGCCGCCATTGAAAGCGTTACAGGCCGTCATCACATTTGAATCAGAGCTGTAAACTCCGGGTGTTCAGGGCGTAGCGCACACTTGAACAAGCCGGCGCACTCTGATTCCTTCAGGCGGACGCGCGGGCGGAGCGATTCGCTGTCGCCGCTTGCCCCCAGGAAGGACCAAGGCCCAATGACGGACGAGAAGAAGCCCGAAATTTCTGAAATGCGCCCCAAGATCACCATCATCGGTGTCGGCGGCGGTGGCGGCAATGCCGTCAACAACATGATCGCGCACAATCTGCAGGGCGTGGACTTCATCGGCGCCAACACCGATGCGCAGGCGCTGACCATGTCCAAGGCCGAACGGCTGATCCAGCTGGGCGCGAATTCGACCGAGGGTCTCGGCGCGGGCTCGCTGCCGGAGATCGGTCAGGCTGCTGCCGAAGAGACCATCGACGAGATCATGGATCATCTGTCGGGCACCCATATGTGCTTCGTCACCGCCGGCATGGGCGGCGGCACCGGCACGGGTGCAGCGCCGGTCATCGCCGCTGCCGCGCGCAATGCCGGCATCCTGACCGTGGCTGTCGTCACGAAGCCGTTCACCTTCGAGGGCAATCGCCGCATGGCCATTGCCGAGCAGGGCATCGAACTTCTGCGTCAGGCCGCCGATACGGTCATCGTCATTCCCAACCAGAACCTGTTCCGCATTGCCGACGCCAAGACCACGTTTGCCGAGGCGTTCGAGCTGGCCGACAAGGTTCTCTATTCGGGCGTGCGCTGCATCACGGATCTGATCGTCAAGGAAGGCCTGATCAACCTCGACTTCGCCGACGTCCGCTCCGTCATGCGTGACATGGGCCGCGCGATGATGGGCACGGGCGAGGCAACGGGCGACGCACGCGCGATGAAGGCTGCTGAAGCCGCCATCGCCAACCCGCTTCTGGACGAGGCCAACATGAAGGGCGCCCGCGGCGTTCTGGTCTCGATCTCCGGCGGCCGCGACATGACGCTGTTCGAGGTCGACGAAGCCGCGACCCGCATCCGCGAAGAGGTCGGCGACGACGCCGAGATCATCGTCGGCGCGATCTTTGACGACAAGCTGGAAGGCACGTTCCGTGTTTCGGTGGTTGCCGCCGGGCTTGCCAGTCAGGCCGAACAGGATGCCGCCAATGGCGGCCAGCCGGGTGACTTCCGGGCGCAGGCGATCCACTGATTTTGACGGGCGGCCCACTGGCCGCCCGAATTCTTTCATTCGGTGATTTTTTCGGAAATTTTGCCCGGAATGACGAAATTTGGGGCGAAATTTCCGGAATTTCAGGCTGCCTTTGCAGTCTCTGCGCGCGCTGATGCGGCGTCTGGACGCTTTTGCGAAAACACCAGAAGATTGGTCCGCATCGGCGGCGGCATGATCGCCTGAAAGAAGGCGACGGCAGCAAAGCCGATTGCGGTGTTGCCGTGGTAGCGCGGCGTGCCATTGGCCGTGTAGCCGTGATGCGTCCACTTCTCCTCGCCGAAGGCGCGACGGACACTGCCCATCGTGTTCATGCGGTAGAAGGTGGGGAACACGTCCTCATGCGGCCGCTCCGGCCAGACAAGGCGCATCAGCCGGTCTTTCACGCTGTCGGGGATGATGCGGTTCGAGATGCCCACATAGCCATAGCTGTTTGGCGTCAGGGCGCAGAACCAGCCGCCGGGCTTCAGCACCCGGTGGATCTCGTCGGCGAATTCCTGCGGATGCTCGACATGCTCGATCACCCATTCGCACACGATGATGTCGACACTCGAATCCGCCAGCGGCAGCCTGCCGCCCGGCTCGATCACATGCGCCTCGTCCAGATGCGGGTGTTCCATGACCACCGGATCGACGTCGAGGCCGATCACGTGCTTCACCTTGCCCTGGAAATTGCAGAAATCTTTGCGGAAGGGAGAGGTGCCTTCATCGAAGCGCGAACCGCGTCCCGCACCGAGGTCGACCAGCACCATGTCCGGGCGGACAAGGGCGTTGATGCGCGTGTAGAAAGCGATGTCTTCGTCATCGCGCGTAAATCCCCCGGCTGCCGTTTCAGGCCGCCATTGGTCAGTCACCGTCATCATCTTTCCCTTGCGCAAATGCCTTTTGCCGGTCGCAACCGGCGCGTGCACCGTATGCAAGCAAATCGCTATATTTCGTTAATCCGGGGCTGATACCCACTGGTATGCCGTGGGCGCTGATGCGCGCTCGGAAGGATCGGAGAGGGGAGCGCCGCCATGGTGGGCAGAACAATGCGGTTCAGGGGCTTTCTTGCGGCTGCCGGCCTTCTGGCCTGTTTCGCGGGACCGCTTGAGGCGGCGACGTTTGCGCCTGCCCGTGGCGTCAACCTCGACATCTGGGACACATGGCCCGATGAAGCGGAGTGGACGCGGGACGACGTGCTCCTGCCTTATCCCGAATGGCGTCGCAAGATCGATGCCGAAGATCTGGCGCTTCTGAAGGAGACGGGTTTCGACTTCGTGCGCATGCCGGTCGATCCGATCCCGTTCCTGTCGCCGAAATCGGCTGGCTTCCGCGACAGGCTGTTTGCTTCCGTTCTCGAAGGCGCGCGCGCGATCAATGCGGCGGGCCTCAAGGTCATCGTCGATCTGCATCCCATTCCGCGCGGCGCGGACCGCTTTGCAGGCGTTGAGGAGATCCTGCGCGACGAGGCCCTGTTCGAGCGCTATCTGGACCTGGTGCGCGAGATGGGGCGGACACTCGCCGCAGAAGATCCGGCCATGGTTGCATTCGAGCTTCTGAACGAGCCGGTGACGGGCTGCGAGGGCGCGGAAGGCGCTGCCTGGGACGAGCAGCTGGGCAGGCTCTTTGCCGCTGCGCGCTCGTCGGCTCCACGCACGACGCTGATACTGTCCGGCGCGTGCTGGGGAACGGCGGAAGGGCTTGCCGCGCTCAACCCGAACACCATTCCCGACGACAACATTCTCTGGGGCTTTCACTCCTATGCGCCGTTTGTCCTGACCTCGCAGGGGGCGCTGTGGGCCGGCGATTTCATCCGCTATGTGACGCGCGTTCCCTATCCGCCGCATGCGCACCCGGAAGCACTGGCCGAAGCCATTGAGAAGGCGCGCGAACGCATTCGCAACGACGCGCCATTCCTGCGCCGCGCCGGCATGCTGGCCTATCTGGACGAGCTGATCGCCGGTGTCGACACGAAGGAGGAACTGGAAGCCGAAATGGCGGCCCCCTTCAACATCGTTGCCGACTGGGCGGCGAAGTATGGCGTCGATCCTGCGAACATCATTCTCGGTGAGTTCGGGATGATCCGTCAGGAATATCAGAACCCGGATGTGATGCCCGCCGAATGGAGAGCGGCCTATATGCGTGACATGATCGCGCAGGCCGAGGAGCGTGGCTTTTCCTGGTCTATCTGGGGCTATGGTGGAGCCTTTGGAATTGTTGAAGAATTCGGCGGACATCGGGCAGAAGATGATGTGCTGCGCATGATCGGGGAGTTGGAAAACTAGACTGGCGTCCTCTGGAAAACTTAGGCGGGTAATTGTAAGCCGTCTCAAATTGAGGCGCTCCCATGACAAAAATCGCATTCATCGGCACCGGTTTTGTTGCCGATTACTATATGACCACGCTGGCCAACCACCCCGGGCTTGAACTTGCCGGTGTTTGGGACCGCAAGGCTGAGCGGCTGGAGCGCTTTTGCGCCTTTCATGGTGTGCGCGCCTATGAGGATCAGCCCGCACTTCTGAGCGATCCTGATGTTGCGATTGTCGTCAATCTGACGAGCACGGAAAGCCATTACGAGATCAACCGCGCCTGTCTTGAAGCGGGGAAGCATGTGTATTGCGAGAAGCCGCTGGCGATGTCGCTGGATGAGGCCATGGAGCTTGCAGCGCTGGCCGAAAAGCGCGGCCTCATTCTCTGCACTGCGCCCGCCAACGGGTTGAGCTCGGCCTACCGGACATTCTCGCAGATCCTGGCGCGCGGTGACATTGGCGCGCCCCGGCTGGTCTATGCCGAGATGGAAGACGGTCCCGTGTTTCGCGCCGACTGGCGAAGCTGGCGCAGCCGCTCTGGCGCGCGCTGGCCGGGCGCCGAGGAGTTCAAGGTTGGGTGCACGCTGGAGCATGCCGGCTATGCAATGAGCTGGCTGGTCGGTCTGTTCGGCCCCGTTGTGCATATGTCGGCGTCATCCGCCCTCTGCTTTGCCGAAAAGGGGCCGGAGCTTGAAGGCGAGGCGCTGGCCCCGGATTTCTCCGTGGGCATCATGACCTTCGAGAGCGGGGTCAAGGCACGGATCACCTGTGGGCTGGCAGCACCGCGCGACCGCTCGCTCACCGTGCTTGGCGACCGTGGAAGCATGATCCTGCGCGACCTGTGGGACGACAATTCCGCAATCCATCTTTCAGCGCCGGGGCGTGAGCGCAGCCTTTTGCAGAAGGTTCTTGACGGGATCGAAAACCGCATCGGGCGCACCCTGCCTTTGCGCATCACGCCCGGCCGGCGCGTTGCGAGCACCGCGCCGAAGGATGGCAAGGCCCTGCCTGCCTATCCCTCGCGGATCGATTTTGCCCGGGGCGTTGCAGAGCAGGCGAAGGCGCTCTCTGGCGGCAGCATGCCCTTCTATTCAGGAAAGGTGGCCCTGCACCTGACCGAGCTCGTTCTGGCGCTGAGCGCCGGCGAGCATGATTACACGCCGAAAACGCATTTTGCGTTCAAGCCGGAGGCGCAGAAGGACTGAGCGGTCCTCAACCCTTCCGGTTTTGCTCGGCAAGAACCGTTTCGATGATTTCCAGAGTGCGCGCCGTGTCGAGCGGGGCGCTGCGCCGGTCATGTGTATGGCCGGCGCGGAGAGCGTCGCCGACCGCCGCGATTTCATACTGAAGCCCGTATCCCGCGCGGGGAAAAGCGTGCCGGTGGATGCCCGGCAATGGCGCGCCTCGCGCGAATTTGCGAATGGCGCGGGACAGGGCCGACTGGCCGGGAAAGGCGGCAAGGCGGGCTGCAAGCCGGTTGCGGCAATGCAGGACGGCGTTTGCGGCAATGAAGGGGGGCTGCAAAACCAGCGCCCCGTCGCTGCCCTCGATGATGAAGCAGTTGTCGCCCTCATGCTCGAAGGAGCAGGAGAGGTGCGCTTCGACATCCCGGTCGAACAGAAGCGTCACCGATGCGGATTTGTCGACGCCGCTTGGGGCCTGTCGCCATTCGCCATCAACTTCCAGCGGCTCGCCCATCAGGAAGCGGGCGAGCGAGATGCCGTAAATGCCGAGATCGAGCATGGCCCCGCCGCCATGGGCTCTGGAATAAAAGCGGCTTTCGGGATCGTAAGGGTGGTGGAAGGCGAGGCTGCCGCGCAGGCGCGTGACCTCGCCAATTGCGCCTTCCCCGATCAGCGCCCTGGTTTTGGCGATGGCCGGCAGGAAGCGCGTCCACATGGCCTCCATCAGAAAGACACCGCGCTCCGAGGCAAGTGTCGCCAACCGGGCGGCATCCCGGCTGGTGGTCACCAGCGGCTTCTCGACCAGAACCGCCTTGCCGCTCTCGATGGCGGCGCGGGCGATTTCGAAATGCGTGTCATTGGGGGTGGCGATGTAGACCGCGTCCACTGAAGGGTCGCCAAGAAGCGCCTGGTAAGCGGCATGCGCCGTGACATTGCCATGCCGCGCGGCAAAGGCTGCGGCCTTTTCAGGCGTGCGGGAGGAAACGGCGGTGAGTGCGGCTTTTTCCGTCAGTGCCAGATCGCTGGCGAACTGCTCGGCCATGACGCCGGCGCCGACGATGCCCCAGCGGATTGTTTCTGAGGGTCTTGAATGCATCGTCGCTTGCTCGCCGGTTCTGGAAAGGGGCAGGGGAGTGCAGGTTAGCTTTGCCGGGTTAACGCCAGAATAAGCCCGAATAAGCCAGAATAAGCCCGGTGCGGACAGGTGCAGGCAGGTGCTCGATCACAGCCGCGCGCGGGTGCTGTGGGGGGTGGCCAGAAGCAGACTTGTTTCGCTGTTCATGATGCCGGGAATGAGGCGAATGCGGCGCAGCACCGCGTCGAGATCGGTCAGTGTGGACGCGCCGAGCTCCACCACGATGTCCCAGCGGCCATTGGTGGTGTGAACGGCGGAAACTTCCGGAAAACCCTCAAGCGCGTGGATCACCCGGTCGGCGGAGCGCCCTTCGATCTCCACCATGGTGATGCCGCGCACCGGCGCTTCCACCGTGTCGGCCCGCAGGATGACCGTGTATCCGACAATGTGACCGGCCTTTTCCAGCCGCTCCATACGGGCGCGCACCGTGGCGCGCGACACGCCCAGATCCATCGCCAGATCCGAGATGCTGCGGCGCGCATCATGGCGCAGAAGGGTGATCAGGCGTTCGTCGAGTTCATCCATGATTGTGCAAAATGAAATCCATAATTAGCAAAATGATAAATGCTTATGAAATTTTTGGCAATTTGGTTTGTTCATTCTGCCGACGATCCGGGGTCGAATAATGGGAACTGTTCGATGGGTCGGTGGCGCTATGCATTGCAAGATCTTGGGTATTCCGGTGCAGGATGGCGCCGGGCGCATGGGTTGCGAAATGGGACCGAGCGCCTTGCGCACGGCCGGTCTCGTGGCGGCGCTTGGCGAGCTCGGCCATCAGGTTTCCGATCTCGGAACCGTTGTTCCAAAACCGCAGAATGTGAAGCCGCATGGCAACCCCGCGCTGAAGGCGCTGCCGGAGATCGTCGCCTGGACGGATGCGATCAGCGAGGCCTCTTACGCCGCAGGCGAAGACGGCATGCCGATCTTTCTTGGCGGCGATCACAGCATGGCGGCTGGCACCCTTGCCGGGATGGCGCGCCGGGCGGCGGAGGCCGACAGGCCGCTTTTCGTTCTCTGGCTCGATGCGCATCCGGATTTCCACACGCTCGACACCACCGCCAGCGGCAATCTGCATGGCGTGCCGCTCGCCTATGCCAGCGGGCAGGCGGGTTTTGACGGCTTCTTTCCGCGCCTTCAC
This sequence comes from Nitratireductor aquimarinus, assembly GCF_017255295.1. GTDB lineage: Bacteria > Pseudomonadota > Alphaproteobacteria > Rhizobiales > Rhizobiaceae > Nitratireductor > Nitratireductor aquimarinus. The sequence goes on along the minus strand of NZ_JAFKDE010000004.1, from coordinate 326,552 downwards.
ACACCCATCGATCCCACCCGCATCTGCACCCTTGGGCTGCGCAGCGTGGACCCGGCGGAGCACACCGCGCTGCGCGGGGCGGGCGTGACCGTTCATGACATGCGCGCCATCGATGAGCATGGGATTGCGCCGCTGCTGCGTGCCTTTCTGGAGCGGGTGGCCGCCGAGGGCGGACGCCTGCATGTGAGCCTCGACGTGGACTTTCTCGATCCCGCCATTGCGCCGGCGGTGGGCACCACCGTGCCCGGTGGCGCAACCTTCCGCGAGGCCCATCTGGCGATGGAGATGCTGCACGACAGCGGTCTCGTCACCAGCCTCGACCTCGTGGAACTCAACCCTTTCCTCGATGAGCGCGGTCGCACGGCGACCCTGCTTGTCGACCTCACAGCCAGTCTGCTTGGCCGGCGCATCATGGATCGGCCTACCAGGAGCCATTGACGATGACCTACACCCCTTCGATCGACAAGCTGAACCTCGTTCCCTTCGTCAGTGTGCATCACATGATGGAGCTGGTGCTGGAAATCGGCGTGGAACGCTTTCTGGCGGAGCTGACGAATTACATTGAGGAAGATTTTCTCCGCTGGGAGGATTTCGACAAGACGCCGCGTGTGGCCGCGCACAGCCGCGAAGGCGTGATCGAGCTGATGCCGACGAGCGACGGCAAGCATTACGGCTTCAAATATGTGAACGGTCATCCCAAGAACACCCGCGAGGGACGGCAGACGGTGACGGCATTCGGCGTCTATGCCGATGTGGGCAATGGCTATCCGCTTTTGATCACCGAAATGACGATCCTGACGGCGCTGCGCACGGCGGCGACATCTGCTCTGGCGGCGAAGTATCTTGCGCCTGAGGGCTCGCGCACCATGGCGCTTATCGGCAATGGCGCGCAGTCCGAGTTTCAGGCGATGGCCTTCAAGGCGGCACTCGGCGTCGACCGGCTGCGGCTCTATGACGTTGATGGCGGCGCGACGGAAAAGTGCCTGCGCAATCTCTCAGGGCTGGGTTTCGAGCTGACCGCCTGCAAGACGCCGGAAGAGGCCGTGGAAGGCGCGGACATCATCACCACCGCGACCGCCGACAAGCAATATGCGACGATCCTGACCGACAACATGGTTGGCTCCGGCGTGCACATCAACGCGGTGGGCGGCGACTGCCCCGGCAAGACCGAGCTGCATCGCGACATTCTCACCCGCTCCGACATTTTCGTGGAGTATCCGCCGCAGACGCGCATTGAGGGCGAGATCCAGCAGCTTGCGGAGGATCACCCGGTGGAAGAGCTGTGGCAGGTGATTGCCGGAAAGGTGAAGGGGCGTCGCGAGCCGCGCCAGATCACGCTGTTCGATTCCGTCGGTTTCGCGACGGAGGATTTCTCGGCGCTGCGCTATGTTTATGACCGCGTGCGCGAGACCGATCACTTCATCGAACTCGACCTTCTGGCCGACCCCGATGAACCGCGCGATCTCTTCGGCATGCTTCTGCGTTTCCCCGGCTCTTCGCTGCTCGCGGCCAAAAAGGCTGGCTGATCAGGGGGCGTCGATCTCCTCGACCAACTGCGGGGGCAGGTGCAGATAGTGGGCGACCTTGCGTTTTGCGGCAATGTCGCGCCACACAAGCCCCACCTGCCGCTCGCTGAGGCCGGTGGCGCAGGCGACCTTCTTGGCCGGAATGGCGTGGTCGAGCCCGTAGAGGCACAGATCCATCTCGCGATAGGGGAGCGCGAAATAGAACTCCTCCTGTGACTGGGCGAGCGAATAGGTGTCTGTCGTCGGCATGCGACGGCGGATTTCGGCGGGTACGCCGAGATATTTCGCGAGCTGGTAGACCTGCGACTTGTAGAGGTGGGCAATGGGCTTCACATCGGCTGCGCCATCGCCATTCTTCACGAAGAAACCCTGATCATATTCCAGCCGGTTGGGCGTGCCGATGACCGCATAGTTCAGCCGGTCGGCATGGTAATATTCGAGCTGTTTGCGGGTGCGCTGCTTCATGTTGGTGGCGGCGACGATGCCGAGATAGACTTCTGGCGGGAGCCGGTGCTTCTCGACCGTGCCGTCGGGCCGCCGCACCACCAGATAGGAGATGTTGTAGGCCTTGGTGGTGAGCGCATTGGCGATGGCGATCTTCATCGACCAGCCTGCGCCATAGTCCGGCACGACCTGGCGAATGAAGGCGTCGCGGCGCTCATAGCAGCCCATGGCGGCGAGCGACGGGCCGATATCCTCGATCACGCTGGAGAGACCGAACGTCGTTGCGACTTCCTGGCCGAGCCGCAGGCTCTCCGGATCGGAATCATATTCCGGCATGAACAGGCAGAAGACGCGGTCTGGCCCGAGCGCACGGGCGGCAAGGGCCGCGCAGACGCTGGAATCGATGCCGCCGGACAGGCCGAGCACTAATCCCCGCTTGCGCAGTCTGCTGCGCAGCTGGCTGCGCAGCGCCGTGACGATGCGCTGGGCTTCAGCGGCGGGATCGATCTTCAGATCGTCGATGGAAAAGCTGATGTTCATGTCGTTCATGATGCTTTCAGGGCCTCCATGGCGGCGAGGCGGCGGCTGGGTTTTCCGTTTGCCGTTTTCGGCAGTTCCGCCTGGAAAATGAATGACTTCGGGACCATCGTGTCCGGTAAGCGGTGTTTGCAGTGCCGGGCGAGCATGCGTCCGGTGAGGCCGGGATCGTCGGCGACGATCAGCGCGTTGAGCCGGTGGCCGAAGACGGGGTCGGGCGTGGTGAAGGAAAGCGCCTCGCGCACGCCGGGACAGGCGGCCAGAACGGCGTCCACCTGTCTGGGCGAAACCTTTTCGCCGCGGATCTTCACCACCTCGTCCCGGCGGCCGACGAAATGGAGGAAGCCTTCCGCATCGCGTTTGAAGAGGTCGCCCGTGTGGAGCCTCCTGCCGCTGCCATCGGGCGCATTGCGCAGCGCAAGCGCGGTTGCTTCCGGATTGTTCCAGTAGCCCTGCATGACATGCGGTCCGCGGATGACGAGTTCGCCCGTGACGTCCGCCTCGGCTTCGTTGCCGTCTTCATCGACGACAAGGGCCTCGGTGCCCGGCAGGGCCTTGCCGACGGAGGTGGGATGACGGTCGAGCTCTTCCGGTGCAAGGAAGCTTGCCCGCGCGCATTCGGTGAGACCGTACATGGAGTAGATGCGCGCTGCCGGGAAAAGGGCGCGCAGCGCCTGAATGTGGGCGGGCGGCAGGTGGGCCGCGGCATTGGTGATGTAGCGCAGCGGCGGTAGCCGGTCGGGCGTGAGCCCTTCGAGCGTGGCGAGCATGGCCGCCATGGTTGGCACGAGGGGAAACCCGGTAACGCCTTCGGCATGCGCCTTTTCCAGAACCGCGTGGGGGAAGGCGAAGCTCTTTTCCAGAACGAGCGTCGCGCCGCTGCGCACGGCTACGAGAAGCTGATACAGCCCGTAGGTGAAGGAAAGCGGCAGTGCGGAAAGCACCACGTCCCTGTCGTCGTTTTCCAGATAATCGGCGATCATCGCCGCTGCCGCATCGACATTGCGGTGGCTCATCATCACGCCCTTCGGCCTGCCGGATGAGCCGGAGGTGTAGATCAGAAAGGCGAGATCCCGGTCGTTTTCCTGCCGGGCGGGTAAGGGCGCCTCTAAATCGAGGCAGGTGTCGAAGGCAATCGCGTCGCTGAGCGTGGCCCTGTCCGTCCGGGTGACGATGTCCGTCCGGGCGACGATGGAAAGGGGCGTGTGGCCCGCCGCAGCAATCGCCTCGTTCACGAGGCCGCCATGCCTGGCCTCATGAATGAGGGCTTTTGGCGTGCAGTCCATTAAGATCTGGGCGAGGCCCTCGGCCCTGACGCCGGGGTTGACCGGAACGACCGTCGCGCCGGCCCTGAGACCGGCAAAGATGGCGATGGCCATCTCCCGGCAATTGTCCATGCAAAGCGCAACCCGGTCGCCGGGCTCGACCCCGTGGGCGCATAAGGCCCCGGCCAGACGGTCGGCCAGACGGTCGAAATCGGCGTAGCTTAACCGGTCCGGTCCCGTGACAAGCGCAGTGGCGGAGGGGGCAAGCCCTGCACGGTCTTTCAGTAAGGTCTCAACGCGCATTGCGTCGCTCCTATGCGCCGGCTGGCGCGGTCTCCCTGGCCTTCTTCTTGCCCGCGACAAAGGCGCTTAAGCGGGCAATCGTGTCGAAGTTTTCCGGCACGATCTCCGGGTCGGCGACATCGATGGCGAAGTGCTCCTCGAGAAACGAGACCATCTCCAGAATGCCGGTGGAATCGACAATGTCGTTCTCGATCAGAGATACATCGTCTTCCGGGGCGTCTGCTTCATCGCCGAACAGGAAGTTCTCGATAATGAAGGCGCGGATATCGGCATTGATGGACTGGGGCATGGTGCTTCCTTTCACGGTCAGGCACGAACCGCCAGAGGTTGATCCGTTATCCGAACCGGCCTGGCGAACTGCTGGGACCAAAGCTGTGTCGACAGAATGCCGACGAATGCTGCGTTGTCTCGAAAACCGGTGAAACTATTTAGCCGGCTTTTTTTATACAATCTGGCTGTTTTTTCAACGTGGAAGTTTCCGTTTTCTTCCAGCGCCGATTTCTCGAATGCTTCTTCCACATAGGCCTGCGCGTGATCGGTGAAGGCGCTGGCCTCTGGCGCGCGATAGGGCTGTTTGGGCCGGTCGGCGATCTGTGGCGGCACGACATCGCGCATTGCCTCGCGCAGAAGATGCTTCTCCCTGAGCCCTCTGAGCTTGATGCTTGCCGGTATCTGCGCGGCATGCATGACCAGCCGGTGGTCGAGGAAGGGGAAGCGTGTTTCGATCCCGTGCGCCATCGCCATGCGGTCGCCCTGGCTGGAGAGAATGTAGCCGGGCAGGAGAAAGCGGGTTTCCAGATACTGTGCCTGATGCAGCGGGTGCCATTCACTGAAGGCGTCGGGCAGTGTGGCTGCGAGTTCGTCTGCCGCGTCATAATCGCCGAGCGTTGTCTTCAGTGCATCGGAGAAGAAGAGCTTCGTACCGGCGGTGCTGCGCATGCGGGGACGATGCGAGAACAGTGGATCGTTCAGATCGTCGCCGGCAACGCCGAAAAAGGCGGCGAGATAATCCGGTGTCTGGCGCTTCAGATTGGAGAGATAGGGGTAGATGCGGCGGAACAGGTGCGGCCGCAATTGCGAACCGGGCTGGCGCGCGCAGAAGCGCCGGATGCGCGCCTCCTTGAAAATGTCGTAACCGGCAAAGACCTCGTCTGCTCCTTCGCCGGAAAGGACCGCCTTGATGCCTTTCGAGCGCACCAGACCGGACAGCCGGTAGAGTGGTGCGGGACCGGTGCGCAGGATCGGCTGCTCCGTGTGGCGGATGACCTGCGGAAACACGGTGGCGATCTCGTCCATGTCGCAATCGACAGTGTGATGCTCCGTGCCGAGCGCACGCACCATCTCGTTCTGGAATGCGCTTTCGTCGAAGGCAGGATCGGAAAAGGTGACGGCGAAACTGGTCAGGCCGGCGGGCGCCATGCGCTTGGCGAGTGCGGCGATGATGGAGGAATCGAGCCCGCCCGACAGGTAGGTTCCCACCTCCACATCGGCGCGCAGACGAATGCGCGTTGCGTCTTCCAGAAGCGCACGGGTCTCCTCCGCCAGCTCTGCCCCGGTACGGTCGTGCCGGACATCGGAGAAATTCAGATCCCAGTAGCGTTGCGTGCGGGCCGCGCCATTCTCGACGATCATCCAGTGCGCCGGCGGCAGTTCGCTGACGCCTTCAAACGCTGTGCGCGGTGGAATGGGAGCCCAGAGCGTAAAAATCTGGCCGAGCGCGAAGGGGTCGAGCCGCGCCTCCATGCCGGGAACGGTAAGGAGCGCCTTGATCTCGGACGCGAAATGGAACCGGCCCTGACGCCATGTGTAGTAAAGCGGGCGCACGCCCATGCGGTCGCGGGCGAGGAAAAGGCGCTTGCGGCGCGCATCATGGATCGCGAAGGCGAAATCGCCATTGAGTTGCTCAACGCAATCTGGCCCGAACGCCTCGTAGAGGTGCAGTATGACTTCGGTGTCGCTTGACGTGCGAAGGCGATGACCACGGCTTTCAAGGTCCCGGCGCAGTTCGACGTGATTGAAGATCTCGCCATTATAGGTGATGTGGAGCTGCCCGTCGGCACTCGTCATGGGCTGCTGGCCGTCCGCCAGATCGACAATGGAAAGACGGCGATGGGCAAGGCCCACATCTTCTGTCACGTGGATGCCGGCTTCGTCCGGACCGCGATGGGCGATTGTGGCGGACATGGCCGCAAGAAGCCTTTCAGCTTCCTGCGGGTGAAGACCCGCTCCGCAATAACCCGCTATTCCGCACATTTACAAACCACCCCTGCGGGCCATTTGGCCCGGTTCCGCTTTCGCAGCTTTTCGTTGAATCGCGAAAGCGCTCCAGTTTTTTGCTTTTCCGCAATTCCGGACGGAAAACCGGTGCCCATTTTTCCTGGAATTGCTTTAATCGAAACGGTCCCCAAGAAGCCGCGTCCAAGATTCTCCCGCAAAGCCGTTGAAAAAAGCCTGCCCCTTGATGAACGGTTCGAGCAGCGTCTTGTCTTTCGCATGAACAATGCTGGAGGACGCATGGATGAATGCGAAGCGGCGACCGAGCATGGCGTTGATCAGGGTAGGCTGTCCGCGCCCCCGCAGAGCCACCAGCCCGCGTTCGGTCGCGTCCGCCAGCATTGCGTCGATGACCGGGCCTTCCTGACCGGGCAGAGACAGGATCTGGATCACGCGCCCGATGCCGCCCGCATCGCCGTAATAGAGGAACAGGCCGACCGGCTTGCCGCCGCGCGAGAGCACCTTGCGGCGCACCATCGCGCCGTAATCCGCCTTGCGCTGCGATTCATGCACCATGCGTTGAAGCGCGCTCTCCGTCCATTGAGGATGCAGGGCGAAGGCGGAGACGAATTGCTGGAACAGCGACACCGTTTCAGCCGCATCGGCGTCCTCGGTGGCAAGTGTCTTGCCCGCAAATTCCGCATCCGACACATGGGTCCATTGGGGCGGTGCGCCCCGGCGCCGCAGCAGGGCGTCGAAGGGCCGTGCGAGCGGTTTTGCGATGGCGGCAGGCGCGAAGGCGGACGCGGCCATGGCGGCGATGAAGCCGGCCGGGCGCAGGATGCGCAGCCATTCGAGACTGTAATCCGGCAGGATCGTGCCGCGCAGCTTGCGCCACATGGTCGTGGAAACATCATTGGCGGTTTCGGTCAGTGAGAGATCCTGCGGGCCGGACTGGAAGGCGCGTAGAAGGCGCGCGCCGGCATAGGGATCCTGTTCGTGACCATCCACCATGAAGCTGCCGCCGATGGCGCTCTTCAGGGTTTTGCCCTGATAGACGAAGGGCATGGGAAGCACGCCCATGAAACCATTGACCGTGCCGTCTTCGCGAAGATGCACAAGTGAATGGATGTCGTCGTCGTGGTAGGGCGGGTCGAGAAAGAGTGTCTCGAGATATTCGCGCGCGCCAAGCGGCGCGGGGCCGTGTCCCTTGCGCAATATGCGCTGGAACATCTCCGCAATGGCGGAAATGTCATCACGCTCCAATGGACGGATTTCACTCACGGACAATTACGCGCCCCGGTTGAATACAAATACACTCGGGACCAATGTGTGACCTAAAGTTGTTTATGAATTCTTTTGCGCCGGAAAGTTTTTGTGCATGGCATTCCGGCGAGCGTGTATGATTACCGGCAAGCGCAGCCACAAGACTGCGGATGGGAACACGCAGAAGCAAATCGGGCTTAATGAATCTACGGCACATAGAGGTTTTTCACGCGATCCGTCTGGCCGGGTCGATCAATGCTGCGGCTGAAAGGCTGAATGTCTCGCAGCCGGCGCTCAGCCGGACGCTGAAGCACGCGGAATCGCTTCTCGGCTTCAAGCTGTTCGATCGCGTGAAGCAGCGGCTTGTGCCGACGCGCGAGGCGGAGCTTCTGTTTGCCGAGGCCGTGGATGTGCATGGCGCGCTGGAGCGTTTCCGGACGCTCGCGCGCAATCTGGGGCGCAATCCCGACGATGTGCTGCGGGTGGGCTTTCTGCCGAGTCTTGGCGTGGGGCTTGCGCCGAAAGTGATGTCGAACCTGCCCCGTCACTGGGAAGGCTTCAAGATCGAGCTGTTCACCCATCACTATGACGTGCTTTTGAAGCGCCTTCATGCGCTCGATCTCGATCTGGCGGTGGCCTTCAACATCGTTGAGACGCCGGGCATCAGCTCCACCACGGTGGGCACGATGAGCCTGACCTATCTGGAGACGGATGATCCCGCCAGGCCGTTCGATCCTTCGCCGGTGCATCTGAGCGAGATCGACATGCAGTCCTTTGTCGGGCTTGAGAAGGAATCGCCCGTGGGCGTGTTCCTGAAGGCGGCCTTCGACGAGGAGGGCCTGCCCTATGAGCCGCGGATTTCGGTGCACACCTATTCGGTGGCGGCGGCCTGTGTCAGCCAGGGCGTGGGCTGCGCCATCGTGGACGAGTTTTCAGCGCGCTACACGCGCGGCGTGCGGCTGCGCCCGCTGGTGCCCAACCTGCAATTCTCGATCACGGCGCTGACGTCGGAGAACCGTGCGATCTCCAACGCCGAGGAAATGTTCATCAGGATTCTGAAATCGGCCTGCCAGGAACTGCACCGGGAAGGGTGACGCTCTTCCTGCCGGTCAGGCCTCGCCACGCGCCACGAAACGCCCGCCGCGCGCGCCGGTGACCGCGCCATTGGCGAGCACCGCGACGCCATTGACGAACACATGCTCGATGCCGGCCGACGGGCGGTCTGGCGTGTCGTAATCGGCAAGATCCAGAACCGTGTCGGCATCGAAGGCGACGAGATCGGCGTGGAAGCCTTCCTGCAGCCTTCCGCGCCGGGCGAAACCGAAGATCTGGGCGGGCAGTGAGGTCATCTTGCGGATGGCTTCTTCCAGCGGCAGCACGCCATCTTCGCGCACATAGCGGCCAAGCACGCGGGGGAAGGTGCCCCAGAGGCGCGGATGGGCCTGCGGGCCGGGGATGCCGTCGGAGCCGATCATGGTGCGCGGGTGCTGCATGATGCGGTTGATGTCTTCCGGCGACATCTGGAAATAGATGCCGCGTGCGGGCGAAAGCCTGCGGGCCGCTTCTTCCTGATCGCAACCCATTTTCTCCGCGACTTTGGAAAGCTCCAGCCCGTTGAACTCGGGATGGGCGGCGGAATCGATGACCAGAATGCGCTCCGCATGACGGGTCAGCTCCGGCAGGAGCACGGTCGAGCTTGCCTCATAGGGATAGACATCCATGGCGATGTCCTGATGGCGAAGCGCGCTGTCGATCATTGACAGTGTTTTCTTCGATCGCCCGTAATTGTGGCGGCCGATGCATTTGTGGTGCGAGATCACCACCGGGACGCCGGCGCGCCGACCGATGGCAATCGTCTCGCCGACGGATTCTTCCACCCGGTCGCGTTCATCGCGCATATGGGTGACGTAGAGCGCGCCGGGGAAGGCGGCGAGTGTCTGTGAGAGCGCCACGACCTCATCGGTCGGTGCGTGGCGGGCGACCGGATAGGCAAGGCCGGTGCTGAGGCCCAGAACGCCTGCCTCCAGCGCTTCTTCGAGCAGGAGGCGCATGGCCACGATCTGGCCTTCGGAGGCGGGCGCATCCGTGTCTTCGAGCGTCATGGCGCGCAGCGTGCCATGGCCGGCAAGGGCGGCCACATTGACGGCGACGCCGGCTGCATCCACCGCCTTGCGGTAGGCGGCAAAGGAACCGAAACGATAGTCTTCCGCCGTGCCGAGAAGGCCGAGCGGTGGGACCAGTTCGGCGGGCTTTGCGTATGGCGCGAGGCTGATGCCGCAATTGCCGACGATCACGCTGGTCACGCCCTGCGTGATCTTGGGCTCCATCGCGCTGTCGTTCAGGACAGCGAGATCGTCATGGGTGTGAACGTCGATGAAGCCGGGTGCGAGGCTGAGGCCGTCGAGGTCGATTGTCTCTTTTGCCTGCCAGCCGGAAACGTCGCCGACCGCGGCGATGCGGCCATTGCAGAGTGCCACGCCGCCGCGGGTCGGTTGCCCCCCCAGGCCATCGAACAGCAAAGCGTTTGTCAAAAGCGTGTCGCAGGTGGATTGCGTCATCGGAAACTCCTTGCTGTCCGTAGAGAGTCAGCCTGCCGTGAGGTCCGGCAGCCGGTCTGTTGTCGAGATGCGCTGTTCAAGCGCTGCGCCGAGCGCAAGCAGCGGCTCCTCCGCGAAGGCTGCGCCCATGAGCTGCACCGAGAGCGGCAGGCCCGTTTCGGTGAAGCCTGCCGGCAGCGCCAGGCCGCATGCGCCGACATAGTTTGCCGGGCGGCCATAGGCGGCCATCGGAACCGCAGTTTCATCCACCTCCGAGACGGGGATGGCGGGGAAGGGCACCGTCGGCGTGAGCAGCGCGTCGAACGGCTTCATGAAATCGGCATAGACCGCCTTCATGCGCCTGTGGCCGGCGAGCGTCTCGATATAGTCGTTGGCGCTGACATTGGCTCCGGCGAGCACGCGCTGGCGCACATAGGGGCCGATGGGAACGCTCTCGTCGTGGATGTAATCGCGGTGAACCGCATAGGCTTCGGCGGCGATGATGCGGCCGTTGCTCTCCGTCAGCTCGTTGAAGGCGAAGGGCAGGTCGGCGGGAACCAGCGTCACGCCGAGGCTGATGAGCGCTTCCTTTGCCTGATCGTAAGCGGCCTGGCTTTCGGCATCGAGCGGGATCGGGAAATCCTCTTCGCGCATGACCGCGACACGCATGCCCTGCGTGCGCAGGCCCTGCCATGCGCCCGGCTTCAGCGCCGGTGCAAGACGGGTGGCCGGGTCGCTGGCGTCCGGTCCGCAAAGCGCGTCGAGCAGAAGGGCCGCGTCGGCGACGGTGCGCGTCATCGGGCCGATGGAATCGAGTGTACTGGAAAGCGGGAAACAGCCTTTCAGGCTGATCCGTCCATAGGTGGGTTTCAGGCCCACAATGCCGTTGAGCGCGGCGGGAATGCGCACGGAGCCGCCCGTGTCGCTGCCGATGGCCGCCGGCGCAAGGCCGGCGGCCACGGCCACGCCCGAGCCGCTGGAGGAGCCTCCGGGAATGCGATGTGTCTGCATGTCCCAGGGGTTGCGCGGTGTTCCGCATATCGGATTCGTGCCCCAGCCTCCGAATGCGAATTCGACCATTGCTGCGCGTCCGATCGGAATCATGCCGGCGGCAAGCAGTTTGCGCATGACGGTGGCGTCGCTGGTTGAGCGCCGGTCTTTCCAGGCGGCGCTGCCCACCGTACAGGTTTCGTCCTGCCAGTCGACCAGGTCCTTCACGGCAATTGGCAGGCCGTGAAGGGGGCCGTAGACCACGCCAGACGCGCGCAGCTTGTCGAGCCCCTCCGCCATGGACATTGCCCGCTCGGCATCGACATGCACGAAGGCGCCGAGAGCCTTGTCATGCCTGGCGATGCGCTCCAGGAAATGCCGGGTGATGGTGCTGGACGTGAGCGAGCCTTCGCTCAGCGCTTTCGAGAGGTCCGCGAGGGACGCGAATGACGGATCCATGATATTCTTTTCTTGAGAAAATGCGCCCGACCCCGAGGGAGACGTTTCGGAAGCCGGGCGCAAGTTGGCTAGTCGCGTTGATCCCAACCGGGGATCGGGTACACAGGCTCGGCAACGGCGACTTCTTCAGGCCACACGGTCACGAGCCCCTTGCCCGGCTGCAACTGCACGACCGGGAAAGGCATTTTCAGCTGCTTGCCGGTTTCGTCGATCGCGTAAGGACCGGCGAGGACCGTCAGGTTGTCGCTGAGTTCCATGGCCGCCTTCTTCATGTCGGCGGCGTCGAAGCTGTCTGCGTTCTCGATGATTTCGCCGGCGATGACGGCGGCGCCATAGGCGAGAACGGTCTGGAAGTCCGGCTCATAGGAGACGTCCGGGAAGAGCTTTTCGTAAGCTGCCAGGAAGCCTTCACGGTCGAGGCCGGCATTGACCTCCCAGTTGATGGTCGGGTGGAAGTTGGTGTGGCTGTAGATGTACTGCGCATCGTCGCCGATCTCGATGAACTGCGGCGTCGAGGCGTAGACCATGAACGAGAACGGGAAGTTCACGTTCATCTGGTGCATCTGCCGCACCATGGAGATCAGATCGCCCTCATAGCTGGTGGGGAAGAACACGTCGGCGCCAGCCGCGCGCGCCTTCTGCAGGAGCAGGCTGAAATCCTTCGTGCCTTTCGGATAGTCTTCCTTCAGGACCACTTCCATGCCGAGCTTTTCGGCAATCGCTTCCGCGCCATCGGCGAGACCGGCCGGGAAGGGCTCGTCCACATTGACGATGGCGACCTTCTTGTTGCCAAGTGCTGCGGCGGCTTCGAGACCGGCCGACGGCATGCGCGACACCGGCATCTGGGTTGCCGAGACGATGTTCTTGAAGCCCTGGTCATACAGCGCATCGGAGGCCGCGGACCAGATGACCATGAACTTGCCGAGACGTTCGGTCACCGTGGCGGCGGCTGCCGTCAGGGTGGAGCCGAACGGGGCCATCAGGACGTCGACATTCTCATTGGCGATCAGGTCTTCATAGACGCGCGCCACCATCTGCTTGTCGGAGCGGTCGTCGCGCTTGACGAGCTCGACGAGGCGCTTCTCGCCATTCACTTCCAGGCCGCCATTGGCGTTGACTTCATCGACCCAGATTTCCACGCCGCGCACACCCGACTGCGAGGCGAGCGCGAAGTTGCCGGACGACGAAACCGTCATGCCGATCCGGATCTTTTCCTGCGCCTGGCCGGTGACCGGCAGCGCAAAGCAGGCAAGCAGCGTGCCTGCCATGAAGCTTCGTTTGGTCATATTCCACATGGGCATTCCCCTTTTGTTGATCTTGGAAAAACGACGCCTCACACGTCGATCTTGTAGTTCATCCACTCGGCGACCATTTCCTTGAGCTGGCCGTCGGTGGCGAAATCCTCCCTGGTGCCTTCCGCCTTGTTGCGGCCAAGCTCCAGAATGTAGAGGCGGTCCGAAATCGTGGCGCACTGGCGCACGTTCTGGTCCACCAGAATGATGGTGGCGCCCTGGTCTGCGAGATCGCGGGTGAGCGCGTAGATGTCCTTGGAGATCTTTGGCGCGATCATGGCCGTGGGCTCATCGAGCAGGATCACCTTCGGCTCGGTGACGAGCGCGCGGGCGATTTCCAGAAAGCGCTGCTGGCCGCCGCTCATGGAGCCGGCGAGTGTCGAGCGCTTTTCCTTGAGGATCGGGAACCGCTCGAAAATCCCGTCGATGGCGCGTTCGATGCGGGCCTTGTCCTTGCGGAAGGGCCAGCAACCCAGAAGCAGATTGTCGTAGACCGACAGGCCCGCAAAGGCGCTGCGGTTCTGCGGCACGAAGGACACGCCTTCGAGTGCGCGCTGGAACGCCTTCAGATTGGTGATGTCGCGACCGCCCATGGTGATGGTGCCGGTCTTGGTGGACAGAAGGCCGAAGATGGTCTTCAGCACGGTCGACTTGCCCGCGCCGTTCGGCCCGATAATGCCGGTGACCTCGCCGGGCTTTGCCCGCAATGCCACTTCCTTGAGAACCGTGATGTCTCCGTTATAGGCGACGGAGATGTTCTCCATGCTCAGTTCAACGCCATGCATGGTCAGGCTCCCAGGTATGCTTCGATGACGTCCGGATTCTTCTGGATCGCTTCGGCGTCGCCCTCAGCGAGGACACGGCCTTCATGCATGACCAGAATGTTGTCGGACAGTTCGTAGACGGAGGTGAGGTCGTGGCTGACGAGAAGCACCGAACAGCCCAGCTCCTTCGGCATTTCGCGGATGATGTTGATGAGCAGCAGTGCGAGGCTCGGATTGACGCCCGCGAACGGCTCGTCTAGCAGCACCAGCTTCGGATTGGCCACCATGATGCGGGCGAGTTCCAGAAGCTTCTGCTGGCCGCCGGAAAGCTCTTCCGCATAGTTGTGGCGCAGTCGGTAGAGCTCCACCTTTTGCAGCCAGTAGGCGCTGATTTCGGCGATCTCGGCGTTGCTCATCCCCTTGTTGAGGAGTGCGACCGAGAGATTTTCCAGGAGCGACATCTGCGGGAAGATGCGCGGCACCTGGAAGGTGCGGCCCACGCCTTCGGAGAAGACCGCATGCGGGGCCTTGCCGATGAGGCTGACGCCATCGAGCGTGATTTCACCGGCGGTCGCGTCATAGAGACCGTTGATGCAGTTGAGCATCGTGGTCTTGCCGGAGCCGTTCATGCCCAGAACGCCAAGGATCGACCGGTCGGGGAGGGTGAGGCTGACGCCGTCGAGCGCCGTCATGCCACCGAATTTCTTTACGAGCTTGTCGACTTTCAACATGACGTCACCGCGAGTTCTGCACGCCGAACAGGCCGGCGGGGCGAATGAGAATGACGGCGATCAGGAGCACGAAGCCGAGGAGCATCGCCACGGTTCCGCTGAAGAACACCATGGCCGTCTGCTCGGCGAGGCCGAACAAGATGCCGCCGGCGACTGCGCCGATTGGATGGCCGAGGCCGCCCAGAACGATCACGATGAAGCCGATCAGGGTGTAGTCCTGGCCGATGAAGGGAGAGAAGGAGGGGAAGATCATCGACACGAGGATGCCGGTGATGCCCGCCAGACCAAGGCCGAGACCGAAGGTCAGGGCCGAAAGGTGGTTCAGGTCCACGCCGACGATCTGGATCGCGTCACGGTTCATGATGATGGCGCGCAACGCCTTGCCCGGCAGCGTGCGGTAGAGGAAGAACGCCAGCGCACCGGTGACCACGACCGCAACCGCAAGGCCAAGCAGCTTGGTGGTCGGCAGGATGATGTTGCCGAACATCAGGAAGGGCGGGTCGAGCGTGAAGTTGAGCGAGCGTGCATCCGCCTCGAAGGCGAGCAGCATGAGCGCCCCCAGCACGAGCGACAGGCCGAACATGACCAGAAGCGAGGCGTGCTCGGGATCGTTGGAGCGCGCAAGACGCTTCACCAGCACGAAATAGAGGCCGTAGCCCATCATGCCGAAGACGATAAAGATCAGCGGCATCGCGAGCAGCGGAGACAGGCCGAGCCAGGCCTGGGCGAAATAGGCGCCATAGGCACCCAGCACGATGAATTCGCCATGGGCGAAGTTGACGACGCGCAGGACGCCGAAGATCACGTTGAGGCTGACGCCGATCAGCGCGTAGATCAGCCCGACGACGATGCCGTTGACGAGGCCTTGAAGCAGAAGTTCGTTCATCTTTGTTTCAATCCTGTACGTCTTACGGAATGAAGCGCCGGAAGCGCGAGAAGCGCTGGGCGAAGGCCCCGACGATGCCACGCGGCAGGAGCAGCATCAGTGCGATGATGACCACGCCGAGAATGAGCAGGTTGAGGGTCGGGAAATGTCGCCAGATCAGCTGGTCGATGCCGTAGAGCGTGGATGCGCCGATGATCGGGCCGACCAGGAAGCCGAGGCCGCCGGCCATGGCGTAGACGATGCTCTTTGCCGTCACCAGCAGGTTGAAGGAGGAATCGAGGTCGATGGCATTGGTGTACCAGGCCTCGACGCCGCCCACGAGGGCAGGGAACATGGTGGCCATGATCCAGGCCTTTAGGCGGGTGCCCACCACGTTGACGCCGACCACCTCTGCGGCCTCGCTGTCATCGCGGATGGCGCGCAGCGCCGTGCCGAGGCGCGACATGGTAAGCCAGGTGCCGGCTGCCAGAGCGCCCATCAGCACCACGAACATGGCGTAATAGGCGGCCACGGGATCGTTTGCAGCCGAAAGGATAAGGCCGAGGCTGCCGCCGGTGATGTCGCTCGGCATGAGCGAGATCACGAGCTTCATGGCCATGGCGAGCGCGAGGCTGACAATGCCGAAATAAACGCCCTTGAGCCGCAGCGTGGGCGCGACCAGAAGACCGATGGTGACACCGGCCAGCGCCGCACCGGCAAGCGCCACGGGAATGGGCAGGCCGAAGGTTTTGTACAGAACGCCGGTGGCGTAAGCGCCGATGCCGTAGAACGCCACATAACCAAAAGGCATATATCCGGCCAGGCCAGCGACGAAATTGAACGACGTCGCCATGGTGATCCACAGCATCATGTAGAAGAGGAAGGAGAGATTGCTGGCGAACAATGGAGCCGGCAAAAAGACGGCGACAATGGCCGCGACCACAATGCCCCATATCAAGAATTTGATATGGCTTGATTTTTCAGTATTTCCTTGGGGCGCGGACATCGGCACACCTGTACCCTCCCGCGTCTCCTGAATTTGATCTGTCACTGTTGGACCTCAATAGGGAACGCTTTCCGCGACCCTATAGCGCAGGAGGTGCGCTGTCCTATCGCAATTTCAGACTCAATTATAACTTAAAAACATAAGCCTGTTTTGCTGAGTGAAAACAGCCCGCAACCGGATGCGGCTGCGGGCTGCTTTTGGGCTGGAAAGCGCTGGTTTGCGGGGGTTAGCCGCCCCGTCGCGCGGCGATCTGCCGGCGCACAAGCAATGCGATGATGGCGAGCGCGATGGTGCCGACAATGAACAGGAAGGCTGCGGCGGCGATGGCCGGGCTGATGTTCTCGCGGATCGTGGCGAACATCTGCCGCGCCAGCGTGCGCTGGTTGGGGCCTGCCACGAAAAGCGTGAGAACCACCTCGTCCAGCGATGTGGCGAAGGCCAAGACCGCGCCGGACAGGATGCCGGGCATGGCGAGCGGCAGGGTCACGCGCCGGAACACGGTGACCGGGGATGCGCCGAGGCTGGCCGCCGCCAGTTCCACGCGCCGGTCGATGCCGCCGAGGCCGCCGATCACGCTCACCACCACGAAGGGGATGGCGACGATGGTGTGGGCGACGATGACGCCGAAATAGCTCGACGCAATGCCGAACTGCACGAACAGCACCTGCATGCCCACGCCCATGACCACGGCGGGAACCACCATGGGCAGAAGAAAGAGGGTGCGCACCGTGCCCTTGAACGGCAGGTTCCAGTTGCGCAGGCCGAGCGCGGCAAGCGTGCCCAGAACGGTGGCGAGCACCGTCGTCCCGCCGCCGATGACAAGGCTGTTGAAGATCGCCCGACGCCAGGCGGCGGCGGTGAACAGCTCGTCGAACCAGCGCAACGAGAATTCCGGGATCGGATAGGTGAGGAACTGGCTGGACGTGAAGGCCAGCGGCAGGATGGCGATCAGCGGCGCGAGCAGGAAGATGACTGCCAGCGTGCCGAATGTGAGCCGGGCGCTTTTCAACAGCATGTCAGCTTCTCCTTTCTTCGGCCGCCGACAGACGACCGTAGACCGCGTAGAGCAGGAGGGTGACGACAAGCAGCACGATGCCGAGTGCGCCGGCCATGCCCCAGTTCGCCGAACCGGTTGCGTAGAAAGCGATGACGGAACTGATCATCTGGTCGCCCGCGCCGCCGATGAGCGCCGGCGTGATGTAGTAGCCGATGGCGGTCATGAACACGAGCAGCGAGCCGGAGGCGACGCCACGCAGGCTGAGCGGCAGAAGCACCCGCACGAAAGCGCGCAGTGGATTTGCGCCGAGCGAGGCGGCTGCCGGCATCAGGTTGCCCGGGATCGAGATCAGGACGCTGTAGATCGGCAGCACCATGAGCGGCAGAAGCACATGGGTCATGGCGATCACGACGCCGGTGCGGTTGAAGATCAGGGCAAGCGGTTCACTGGAGATGCCAAGCCCGGTGATGACCGCATTTATGAGGCCGTTGTCCTGCAGGATGATGAACCACGCGGCGGTGCGCACCAGAAGCGAGGTCCACAGCGGCAGGAGCACCGCGCCAAGCAGGAGCTGGCGTTTCCACCCTTCCGTGGAGGCGATCAGCATCGCATAGGGAAAGCCGATGGCCAGGCAGGCAAGCGTGACGAGCGCGCCGATCCAGAAGGTTCGGATCATGATGTCGCGGTTGGCGGACGCCTCTTCGGGCATGGCGACAATGTTGCCGGAAACATCGCGCTCCAGATCGACGGCGGCGAGCAGATAACGGTCCGTGGTCGGTGAAAGCGCGCCGGTGATGGCCTGCCAGAAGCGGGGATCGTCCCAGCGCTCGTCAATCTCGGAGAGCGGTGGCGCGTCATCCTTGCGCAGCGCGCGCGTGGTGCGCGACATCAGCGTACGGAAGCCGGGCTGGGCGCTGTTGAGACGGCGCGTCATGTCGCCAACGGCCTGCCTGTCATCGGCGGCGCGAAGATCGGCGGCGAGCGCGTCCTTCATCTCTGCCGTCGGTGGCGTTTCCGGATCCCAGGAGGCTGCGACCTTCGCCGTCTGCGGGAGGATGCGCAGGACGGCGGTGTCGGAGACCGCCTGTGACATCATCGTGCCCAGCGGCCACAGGAAGAAAACCGCGATGAAGAGGAAGAGCGGCGCGACCAGCGCGATCGCGCTCAGATGCCCTTTTCCGCCCGTGCCGCTCATGGCCGGATCACCCAGCAGTCGTCCGGCTGGAAGCGGGCGGTGACATCTGCGCCGGGCGCATGCTGCTCGGCCTTGCGGTCGAGATGGATGACGAAGTCGTGCGCCTGCTCGTCAAGCTGGATGCGCAGGTGATTGCCCTGATAGACGCTGTCGGCAACTTTTGCAGTAAACTGGTTGTCGCCGCCATGCAGCGCGTCGAGGCGAATGCGCTCCGGCCGGATGGAGACGAGCACGTTTTCGCCCGGCGTGTAATTGTCGGAAGCCGAGGCTGTCAGTTCCGCGCCATTGGCGAGGCGGACGCGCAAACCGTCTGCGGACCTGCCCGCGACTGTGCCTTCCAGAAGATTGGTTTCGCCGATGAAATTGGCGACGAAGCGCGTCTGCGGATGGTCGTAGATCTCGCGCGGCGTGCCGATCTGCTCGATCTTGCCCTTGTTGAAGACGGCGATCCGGTCGGACATGGTGAGGGCTTCCGACTGGTCGTGCGTGACGAAGACGATGGTCAGGCCGAGCCGGTTGTGCAGCGCGCGGATGTCGAGCTGCATCTGCTCGCGCAGATTTTTGTCGAGCGCGCCAAGCGGCTCGTCCATCAGCACGACGCGGGGTTCGAAAACGAGGGCGCGGGCGAGCGCCACGCGCTGCTGCTGGCCGCCGGAGAGCTGGGCGGGCCACCGGTCTGCAAGTGCGCTGAGCTGCACCATGTCGAGCGCTCTGGCGACGCGTTCGGCGATTTCGGCCTTGCCGACGCCGCGCATCTGGAGCGGGAAGGCGATGTTGTCGCCGACACTCATATGCGGGAAGAGCGCGTAATTCTGGAAGACGACGCCCATGTCGCGCTTGTAGGTGGGGGTCGTGTCCACCACCGCGCCATCGACCAGGATGCGGCCTTTGGTCGGGCGCTCGAAGCCGGCGAGCATCATCAAAAGCGTGGTCTTGCCGGAGCCGGACGGTCCAAGAAGGCTGACGAACTCGCCTTTCGCGATGTCCAGTTCAAGATCATCGACCACGCACAAAGAGCCAAAACACTTGGTCACGCGGTCAAATCGAATGCGTAGTTCGCTCAAGAGCCTCTCCCCCGGCTGGCTTGATGTCGCGCTGTCGGAAACGATGGATCGTTTCGATGAGAGCCGCACCGGTCAGGGCGGTGGACGCCTTGCCCGGCGCGGCTCTCGACTGGCTCTTATTGAGCCAGCCAGGCGTTGAAACGCTCGGTCAGGGCTTCTGAATTGTCGATCCAGAAATCGACGTCGAGCGCGATTGCGTCGGTGAGGTTTTCCTCGGTGGTCGGCAGCTCTGCCTTCTGCGCGTCGCTCACCATTTTGGCGGCTTCGTTGTTGGGCAGGCCGTAGGCCACATACTCCGGCAGCTTCTTCTGGTTTTCCGGTTCGCTGGCGAAGGCGATGAAATCCATGCCCGCATCGCGGTTCTCGGCATCCTTCAGGATCACCCAGCTGTCGACGGCATAGATGCTGCCGGGCCAGACGACCTTGAAGTTGCGGTCTTCGGTGCGGTTGATGCCGGTGATGCGGCCATTATAGGCGGACGCCATGGCGACTTCGCCGGAGGCCAGGAACTGGAGCGGCTGCGCGCCGGCCTCCCACCAGACCACATCGTCGCGGATTTCTTCGAGCTTGGCGAAGGCGCGGTCGATGCCCTCGGGCGTGGCGAGCACGTCGTAGATCTCGTCCTTGTCGACGCCGTCGGCAAGGAGCGCGAACTCCAGCGTGTATTTCGGGCCCTTGCGCAGCGAACGCTTGCCGGGGAACTTTTCGGTGTCCCAGAAATCGGACCATGAGGCCGGGCCGCCATCGGGCAGCTTGTCGGCGTCATAGGCGATTGCCGTGGACCAGACGATTGCGCCGACGCCGCAATCATGCACGGCGCTTTCCAGGAACTTGTCCTCGCCGCCGAGCCTGTCCCAGTCGATATACTCGAAGAGGCCGTCGCCGCAGCCCAGCTCAAGCTCTTCGGCTTCGACCTGAACGACATCCCAGTTGGGTGCGCCGGCCTTCACCTTGGCCTGAAGAACGCCGTAGCCGCCGTTCCATGCCTCGTCGAGAAGCGGTTTGCCGGCCTTTTCGGCAAACGGCTTGAAGTAGATCTCGCGCTGGGCGTCCTGATAGGTGCCGCCCCACGAGACGACCGTGAGGTCGCGTGCGTTTGCCGTGGTGGCGGAGAAACCCGCCACCGCAGCAAGTGCTGTCATTGCAAGCCAGTTCTTCATCTTCATAAGCATTCTCCTCCAATTGTGCTTTTCCGATTATGTGCTGGCGGTGCCCGTTATGCCGGCATTGCCTCCCTGGGCAGTTCGGCGAGCGCCTTGTCGAGGCCGGTCTTGAAGCGGGCGAGCAGGTCGTCGACCTCGCCCTCGGTAATGATGAGCGGCGGGCAGAACGCGACGGCATCGGCCATGGCGCGGCTGATGAGGCCGGCTTCCTGGAGATGCGCGTTGACCAGTGCGCCAAGCGCGCCGGGCGTTTCGAGCGCCGTCTTGTTTGCCTTGTCGGTGACGAGCTCGACGGCGGCGATGAGGCCGACGCCGCGCACTTCGCCAACCAGCGGATGATCGGCCAGTGCGGCAAGCCCGTTGCGCAGGCGTTCGCCCATGCGTGCGGCATTGCCCACCAGATCGCGCTCCTCGATGATCTTGAGGTTTTCAAGCGCAACGGCTGCGACAACCGGATGGCCGCTTGCCGTGTAGCCATGGCCGAGCGTGCCGATGCGGCCGCTTTCTTCCATGATCGGCTCGAACACCCGGTCGTTGATCATCAGGGCCGAGGCCGGCAGGTAGGACGACGAAAGCTGCTTGGACATGACCATGATGTCCGGCTTGATGTCATAGGTGGTGGAGCCGAACATGGTGCCCGTGCGGCCGAAGCCGCAGATCACTTCGTCGGCGACCAGCAGGATGTCGTACTTGTTCAGAACGGCCTGTACCTTTTCCCAGTAGGTGGCCGGCGGGACGACCACGCCGCCGGCGCCCTGCACCGGCTCGCCGAAGAAGGCGGCAATCGTTTCCGGGCCTTCAGCCAGGATCGTGTCTTCCAGTTCCTTGGCGAGGCGGGTTGCGAATTCTTCTTCGCTCTCGCCCGGCATTGCCTCGCGCCAGTAATGCGGCGCGGTCATGCGCAGCACGTTCGGCACGATCAGGTCGAAGGATTTGTGGTTTGCCGGCAGGCTGGTCAGGCATGCGCCGGCGATGGTCACGCCGTGATAGGCGCGGTTGCGGACGATGATCTTCTTCTTTTCCGGCTTTCCAAGCGCGTTGGAGCGGTACCAGATCAGCTTCAGCGCCGTGTCGATGGCTTCCGAGCCGGAATTGGTGAAGAACGCCTTGCTCATCGGCACCGGGGCCATGCCGATCAGCTTTTCGGAAAGCTCGATCACCGGCCCGTGCGATTTGTGCGTGAAGGTGTGGTAGTAGGGCAGCTTTTCCATCTGCTCGGTCGCGGCCTTCACAAGGCGCTTCTCGTTGAAGCCGAGCGCGACGCTCCACAGGCCGGCCATGCCCTCGATGTACTGCTTGCCATTGTTGTCGTAGACGAACACGCCTTCACCGCGGTCGATGATCAGCGGGCCGTCCTGCAGGTGTTTCTTGGCGTTCGTATAGGGGTGCAGGTGATAGGCGATATCGCGCGCTTCTGGGGAATTTGGCTTGTCGGTCATCGGCTTGTCCTGCGTCGAAATGAAGGTATTGTTGCGGGATGAGGCTGTCTCATCGCCTCTCTCCTCTTTTTCTAGCGGTAGCACTCATTTTGCAGCTAGGCAATTCTCTGTTCAATATTTTGAGCGATCATTCTC
This sequence comes from Nitratireductor aquimarinus, assembly GCF_017255295.1. Classification (GTDB taxonomy): domain Bacteria; phylum Pseudomonadota; class Alphaproteobacteria; order Rhizobiales; family Rhizobiaceae; genus Nitratireductor; species Nitratireductor aquimarinus. The sequence goes on along the minus strand of NZ_JAFKDE010000004.1, from coordinate 304,360 downwards.
GGTGCGACTTCGAAGGCACTGAAAATTATGCGCATCTGCGCATTGTGAAATCGCTTCGAGGCTAATATCTTGAGCGCGTGAAAAGGCGTTTGCACGGTTTTGGCCCTGCGAGCGCGATGATGGAAACCAGAACGGGCAAAGGTTGCGGCGAAGGATTTATGGACGATTTCGACATTGGCTCCCGTCTGAAGGCCATGCGTACGGCCGGCAATCTCTCGCAGCGGCAGCTCGCCGAGCAGGCGGGCGTGCCCCATGCACAGATTTCCAACATCGAGAAGAACAAGATCAGCCCGTCCATCTCCACCCTGCGCAAGGTGCTTGGGGGAATGGGCGTCAGCATGGCGGATTTCTTCGAGCCGGAGCGGGAGGACAATCCCGGTCCCTTTTTTGGCAGGGATGAGCTGATCGACCTGACGTCGCGTGTGGCGATCAATGCGGGCGCGCCGGAGAGCGGGCTTCTGGTCCTGCGGCAGATCGGCGATGCGCGCCTGCACAATCTCCAGATCCTGCACGAGGTCTATGAGCCGGGGGCGGACACGGGCGAGACCATGCTGCAGCACGCCTCAAGCGAGGGCGGCTATGTGGTGGAGGGTGAGCTCGCCCTCACCGTGGGGGATGAGATGCGCATTCTGAAGGCCGGCGAAGCCTATCTGTTCGACAGCCGCCAGCCGCACCGTTTCCAAAATCTGTCCGACACGCGCACCATCGTCGTTTCCGCCTGCACGCCGCCTTATCTCTGAGGCGATCATCTTCAACAGGCTGGACCAACGCAACGCATTCATGGCCCTGTTCGTGCAAGGCGCTGCTTCTAAACTTCGCGCATGACGTTTTCGGGGAACCTGATCCGCCCGGAAATGGTTGGCTCGTAAAACGAGGGTTTCCGATGGCCGGTCTTTTGATCTCGAGACGCAATCTTCTTCTTGGCGCGGGGGCGCTGGCGGCGGCCGGCTGGCCGCTGCGCATGGCATGGGCGGCAGGGGCCGAAGAAGCGCCACGCGGCGGACGGCTGGTTGTGGCGGCTGATTCCGAGCCGCGCACGCTGAACCCGGCAATTGTCGCGTCGAATGGCGTGTTTTTCATCGCCAGCAAGGTCATCGAGCCGCTGGCCGAAGCCATGATGGATGGCGAGGGCGGACTTGCGCCACGCCTGGCCAAAAGCTGGGAAGGCTCAGAAGACGGGCTTTCCATCACCTTCAAACTGCGCGAGGGCGTGACCTGGCACGATGGCGAGCCGTTCACCTCTGCGGATGTGGCCTTCTCCGCGATGGAGGTCTGGAAGCCGCTGCAAAATCTTGGCCGCGTTGTGTTCGCCAATCTCGACACGGTGGAAACGCCCGATGCGCACACCGCCATTTTCCGCTTTTCCGCACCCACGCCGATCCAGCTCATTCGCAATGCGCTGCCGGTGGTGACGAGCGTTTTGCCAAAGCATCTCTATGAGGGCACGGACATTGCCGCCAACCCGGCCAACAAGGCGCCGGTGGGAACCGGGCCGTTCAAATTCGCCGAGCACAGGCCCGGCGAATATTACCGCCTTACCCGCAATGACGCCTATTGGGGCGAGGGGCTGCCGAAGCTGGACGAGATCATCTTCCGCGTTCTGCCCGACCGGGCGGCGGCGGCTTCGGCGCTGGAGGCCGGCGAAATCCAGCTTGCCGCCTTCTCGCAGGTGCCGCTGGTGGATCTGGAACGCATCGCCAGCGTGCCGGGGCTGAAAGTGGTGACGGAAGGCTATGAGGCGCTGACCTATCAGCTTGTGGTGGAGATCAACCATCGCAACGAGATCCTCGCCGACCAGATGGTGCGGCAGGCCATCTCGCACACCATCGACCGGGATTTCGTGGTCGATACGGTGTTTCTTGGCTATGCGCAGGCGGCCACTGGCCCGGTGCCGCAGAACGCGCCGCAATTCTACAATCCCGATGTGAAGCCCTATTCCTTCGACATCGAGCGGGCGAACAGGCTGCTCGACGAGGCGGGCTATCCGCGTGGCGAGGATGGCAAGCGCTTTTCGCTGCGCCTCCTGCCCGCGCCCTTCTTCAGCGAAACGCGCCAGTTCGGCGACTATCTGCGTCAGGCGCTCGGCAAGGTGGGCATCGATGTGACGCTGGTGAACAACGACACGCCGGCGCATCTGAAGGCCGTCTACACGGATCATGATTTCGACATTGCCGTTGGCTCGCCCGTGTTCCGCGGCGATCCGGCCATCTCGACCACGATCCTCGTGCAGTCGGGCATTCCTGACGGCGTGCCGTTTTCCAATCAGGGTGGTTATGCCAATGCCGAGCTCGACACGATCATCGATCAGGCGGCAGAGACCATCGATACGGAAGCGCGCACCGCACTCTACAACGATTTCCAGCGCATCGTGGTGGAAGACCTGCCGCTGATCAATGTGGCCGAGTGGGGCTTTACCACGGTTGCCAGTGACACCGTTCTCAATGTGGGCAACAATCCGCGCTGGCCGGTTTCGAGCTGGACTGATACTGCACTCGCTTCCTGAGAACGCAAGGAACACGCACTGGCATGCACCGGGCCCTGACTTTGACGCGGCGGCGTATCGTCAGCAGCATCCCGGTGCTGCTGATCGTCATTGTGGGCACGTTTCTGCTTCTGGAAGCAGCACCCGGCGATGCGGTGGACGCCTATCTGCTTTCACTGGGCGGCGGCGATGCGGGCCTCGTGGCGGAGCTTCGCCAGAGCTACGGGCTTGATCAATCACTGCTGAAACGTCTGACGCTTTATGTGGGGGCCTTGCTGCGGTTCGATCTCGGCTGGTCGGTGACGTTCGACCGGCCGGTTCTCGATCTGATCGCGGAGCGGTTGCCCAACACGCTCTGGCTCATGGGGGCGGCGACGGCGCTTGCCTTCTCGCTTGGCTCGTTTCTGGGCATTGTTGCCGGCGCGCGGCCGGGAAGCCTGACGGACCGGGCGCTTTCCACCGGGTCCCTGGCGCTTTACGCGGTTCCGAGCTTCTGGCTTGGCCTTGTTCTGGTTCTGGTGTTTGCGGTCGATCTGCGCTGGTTTCCCACGGCCGGCATCGAAACCATCGCTTCCGGCAAGACCGGACTGGCGCGCGTGGCCGACATCGCCTGGCATCTGGTGCTGCCGGTTTCCGCGCTCGGCTTCATTTACCTGGCTCTTTTTCTGCGCATGATGCGAACCGGCATGACGGAAGCCTGGCGGCAGGATTTTGTGCTTTTTGCGCGTGCCAAGGGGTTGGCGCGGCGGCGCATCGTGCTGCGCCACGTGGCGCGCAACGCGCTTCTGCCGCTGGTCACCATGCTTGGCCTGCAGGCGGCGGCCATGCTGGGCGGCAGTGTGGTGGTGGAAAGCGTGTTCGCCATTCCGGGTTTCGGGCGGCTTGCGCATGAAGCGGTTTCAGGCCGCGATGCGCCGCTTCTGACCGGCATCATCATCGTCAGCGCGATGCTCGTGATCGTCGTCAATCTTCTGGTGGACATTGCCTATGCGGCGCTCGACCCGCGCGTGGGCAGCGGGGAGGCGGCGTCATGAACCGCGTTGCCGGACGTCTTCTGCACTCGCCGGAAGGGGTGGCGGGGCTTTGTCTTCTGGTGCTGCTTGCCGCCATGGCGCTTGCCGCGCCGCTTCTTTTTCCAGGCGATCCGCTGGTGATTGTCGGGCGTCCGCTGACCGCGCCTTTCACCGATCCGACGCTTCCGCTTGGCACGGACCGGTTGGGCCGGGATGTGGCTGCGGGCCTGATGCATGGCGCGCAGACATCGCTTCTGGTCGGGCTCGCCACGGCGCTGGTCGCACTTGCCGCCGGGGCGCTTGTCGGCACGGTTGCCGGGCTTGCCGGCGGGCTGGTGGACGAGGTGCTGATGCGGGTGGTCGATGCGTTTCAGATCGTGCCGGGCTTTCTTCTGGCGCTGGCTTTTGTCAGCGTCACCGGGGCGTCGCTTCCGGTGATCATTTTCGCCATTGCCCTTGGTGCGTGGACCGGGCCGGCGCGGCTGGTGCGGGCGGAAGTCCTGTCGATCCGCGAGCGCGACTATGTGGCGGCGGCGCGGGTGATCGGCATGCATCCGGCCGAGATTGCTCTGCGCGAAGTCCTGCCCAATGCGCTGCCGCCGGTTTTGGCGCTCACGGCGGTGATCGTCGCCACGGCGGTTCTGGTGGAGGCCGCACTTTCGTTTCTCGGGCTTGGCGATCCCAATGTGGTGACCTGGGGCTCGATGATCGCCGAGGGGCGCAATGTGCTGCGCACCGCGCCGCATCTTTCCATCGTTCCGGGGCTGGGCCTCGTGGCCACCGTGCTTGGCGTCTATCTTCTGGGCGAGGGGCTGGCGGATGCGATGGCAGGCCGTGAGGCGCGCGGATGAGCGCGCCACTGGCCGAAATCCGGGGCCTCTCCGTTTCCTACTTGCGTGATGATGCGCGAAGTTTCGCGCTTCGTGACGTCGATCTCGATATTGCGAAAGGCCGCCGGCTGGCGGTGATCGGCGAGAGCGGATCGGGCAAGAGCACGCTTGCGCTGGCGCTCGCCGGGCTGCTGCCGCCGCAGGCGCGGATTGAGGGGAGTATTGGCTGGCCCGGCCTTGCGAAACCGCCGGTTGCGGGGCGCGATATCGGCATGGTGTTTCAGGATCCCGGCGGCAGCCTCAACCCCGTTCTGACCATTGGCGAACAGGTGGCGGAAGGCGCGGTGCGTCATCTGGGGCTCGACTGGCGCGCGGCGCGGTCGCATGCGCTGACCCTGCTTGAGCGGGTGCGCATTCCAGATCCGCAGGCTGCGCTTCGTGCCTATCCGCATCAGTTTTCCGGCGGGCAGCGCCAGCGCATCGGCATTGCCGCCGCCATTGCGGCGCGGCCGGGGCTGCTGATCGCCGACGAGCCCACAAGCGCGCTCGACATGGTGGTGCAGGCCGAGATCGTGGCGCTGCTCGACGAACTGGTGCGCGAGGCGGGCATGACGCTGGTTTTCATCACGCATGACATTGCGCTCGCCTCCGGCTTTGCCGACGACATAGCCGTGTTTCAACGGGCGCAGCTGGTGGAAAAGGGTGCGGCGCAGGCGGTTCTCGCACAGCCGGCGCACGCCTGTACGAAGCGGCTTCTTGCCGCGCAGATCGACTTTTCAACACCGCGCCTGATCGACGGAGTGGCCGATGTCTGAGCCGCTTCTCGTTGCGCAGAACCTCTGCAAGACCTTCACCAGCCGGGGGCGCAGGGTGACCGCACTTGATGATGTCAGCCTGACGCTTGCTCAGGGCGAGACGCTGGGGCTGGTGGGCGCGTCGGGCAGCGGCAAGTCGACGCTCGCGCGGGTGCTGCTCAGGCTTTTGCCGGCCGATGCGGGAGCGGTGCGGCTTCTCGGCGAGGACTGGCTTGAGCTTCGCGGGCAGGCGCTGCGCACGCGCCGCCGCGCGATCCAGATGGTGTTTCAGGATCCGCTTGCGGCCTTCAATCCGCGCGCGACCATCGGCGGTGTGCTGGCGGATCCGTTGCGCATCCATGGCCTTGCGGATCGTGCGGCGCGCCCGGTGCGGGTGGGCGCACTGCTGGAGCGGGTCGGGCTTCCCGCAGGCTATGCCGCGCGCGGCGTTCACGAAGTGTCGGGCGGCGAGCGCCAGCGGGTCGCCATCGCCCGTGCTCTGGCGGCGCGCCCCGCGCTGATCGTGTTCGACGAGCCTGTCTCCGCGCTCGACCAGTCGGTGCGCGGCCATATTCTCGAACTCATCGCTGATTTGCAGAAAAGCGACGGTCTCTCCTACCTCTTCATCGCGCATGATCTGGCAGTCGTGCGTCTCATCGCGCATCGGGTGGCGATCATGGAGGCAGGCCGCATTGTCGAAACGGGAGCGACACCGCAGATTATTGCAGATCCGCAGTCGCAGGCGGGCCGGGCGCTCGTGGCCGCCGCACCACGGCTTGTGTGTTAGGGCATTTGACCGAAATAGGCTGAGGGGAACCGCCCGTGGCGGGTTGCATTTCCGTTGCCGGATGCCGCTATAGTGACCCTGCAAATTTCCGCACTGAAAAACCCGGAGTCATCGCCCATGACGATCCGCAATCTCGAATTCGCCGCCCGCCCGCGCTCCGTGGCCGTGATCGGCGCATCGGGCAGGCCCGGCGCTGTCGGCCACATCGTGATGCAAAACCTGAAGGATGGCGGGTTTGCCGGCGAGGTCTGGGCGGTCAATCCGAAATACAGCGAGGTCGACGGCCGCCCCTGTTACAAGAGCGCGGCAGACATTCCCGGTGTGCCGGACATCGCCGTGATCGTGACGCCGCCGGAAGCCGTGCCCGGCATCATCACCGAGCTTGGCGAAAAGGGAACGCGTGCGGCGGTTGTCATCACCGCCGGGCTGACGCGCGAGAACGGTCTGCGGCAGGCCATGCTCGACGCGGCGCGGCCCTATCTCTTCCGCATCATCGGGCCGAACACGGTGGGGCTGATGGTGCCGCCGATGAATTTCAACGCCAGCTTCGCGCATATGCAGGCAAAGCCCGGCGGGCTGGCGCTCCTGTCGCAGTCGGGCGCGATCGCCACATCGCTGGTCGACTGGGCGGCGGCGGAGGGCGTGGGCTTTTCCCACATCGTGTCGCTGGGCGACATGGCCGACGTGGATGTGGGCGACTATCTGGAGATGCTTGCGGGCGACGGCCGCACGCGCGGCATTCTCATGTATCTCGAGACGATCCCGAGCCCGCGCAAATTCATGACGGCTGCGCGCGCGGCCGCAAGGCTGAAGCCGGTGATCGCCATCAAGGCGGGGCGCCATGCGCAGGCGGCGCAGGCGGCGGCAACCCACACCGGCGCGCTTTCAGGCGCGGACCGCGTGGTCGAGGCGGCGCTGCGCCGCGCCGGCATTCTGCGGGTTCTGGATCTGGGCGAACTGTTCGACGCAGCCGAGGTTCTGGCGCGCTTCCGCCCGTTGCAGCGCGCGCAGGTGGGCATTGTCAGCAATGGCGGCGGCGCGGGTGTTCTGGCGGTCGACCGGCTCAACGATCTGGGCGGCACGATGGCCGAGTTCTCGCCCGAAACGATTGCCCGCATGGACCGGGCGCTGCCGCCCAACTGGTCGCATTCGAACCCCGCCGACATTATCGGTGATGCGCCGCCGGAGCGTTACAGCGAGGCGGTTCTGGCGGTCGCCGACGATGCAGACACGGACGCCGTTCTCGTCTTCAACTGCCCGACGGGGCTTGCCTCGCCCTCCGATGCCGCCCGCGCGGTCGCGGCCCTTGCCGACCGGGGCAAGATCAACGGCAAGCCGCTGATCACCTGCTGGCTGGGCGAGGAGACCGCGCGCGAGGGACGGCGCATTTTGCAGGAATCCGGCATCGCCAATTTCAGCACACCGTCCAGCGCCACGGCGGCGCTGTCTTATCTCGGCGAGTGGTCGCGGGCGCAAAAGGCGCTGACCCGTGTGCCTTCGAGCCGCAGCGAGGACGTGCAGGGCGACCGTGAGGGCCTGCGCGCCATTCTCGAAAAAGTGGCTGCCGAAGGCCGGCGCATGCTGACGGAGCCGGAGGCCAAGGCGGCCATTGCGGCCTACGGCATTCGCGTGCCGGAGACGCTGATCGTGGAGACGCCGCAGGATGTGGGCGAGGCGGCCGCGCGGCTTTTCGAGAAGTTCGAGAAGGTGGTCGTCAAGCTTCTCTCCAAGACCATCACGCACAAATCCGATGTCGGCGGCGTGGTGCTGGGCCTGAAAACGCGAGAGGCTGCGGAAAAGGCTGCCGAGAACATCATTAAGCGGCTGGAGGATGCCGGCACGCGCGAGGAACTCGAAGGGTTCGTCGTTCAGCCCATGGTGGAGCGCAAGCATGCCCACGAGCTGATCCTCGGCGTCAGCCAGGACCCGATTTTCGGGCCGGTCGTGCTGTTCGGCGCGGGCGGCACGGCTGTCGAGGTGATGGAGGACACGGCAATCGCGCTGCCGCCGCTCGACGATGTGCTGGCCGGCGATCTGATGGCCTCGACGCGGATCGGCAAGCTGCTTGCCGGCTATCGCGACCGCGCCCCCGCAGACCGCGAGGCGATTGCCGGCGCGCTCAACGCGGTGTCGCAGATGATCGTCGACTTTCCCTGCATCAAGGGCATGGACATCAACCCGCTGCTGGCCGATGCCGACGGCGTGGTGGCGCTCGATGCGCGCATCGAGATCGAGCCGGCGGAGATCAACCGCAGGGGACCGAACCCCGACCTTGCCATCCGGCCCTATCCGGACGGGTGGGAACAGGATGTAGACCTGGAGGGGCATCACTATCATTTACGCCCCATCAAGCCGGCGGATGTGGCGCTTTTCCCTGATTTTCTCGCACGCGTTTCGCCCGAAGACATCAGGTTCCGTTTCCTTGCCCCGCGCAAGCATTTCCCGGACGAGATGCTGGAGCGGCTGAGCCAGCTCGATTACGAGCGCGACATGGCCTTCATCGCGCTGCGCGAGGAGGATGGCGAGATGGCGGGCATTGGCCGTCTTTCCTCTGATCCGGACAAGGAGATCGCCGAATACGGTCTTCTGGTGCGCACCGATCTTCAGGGCCACGGGCTTGGCTTTGCGCTTCTGAAGCAGCTCATCGATTACGGCAAGGAAGAGGGCATCGGGGCCATCGAGGGCATTGTCCTGAGCGACAACATCAAGATGCTCAAAATGTGCCGCGATTTCGGTTTCGTGGTGAAGGATAGCGGCGAGGCGGGGATCGTCACCATGTTGCTGAAGCTTTAGGCGGGCGGCGGTGGCGGTGGTCGTGCGTGCCCTTTCCCTCGCCCTTCGACAAGCTCAGGATGAGGGAAAGGCAAGGCAACGCGGTCGAAGCGGCAGTGAGCAAAGGGTGAGCCGTATCGCTCTTCGTTATTGGCGAAGGTAGGACGTTTCTGGGGGGCAGCTGGGATCTGCTGGAGAGTTCCTGATTATGGGAGAGGCCAGACATACGCGGCATAGTTTGCTGTTGGCCAGCACAACCACAGCCCTCATCCTGAGCTTCTTGAGCTTGCCGAAAGGCGAAGGGCGGGGGCGGGATGGAGGGCGCAAACTTGTAGCGTTGGCGCAGGCCCCTCATCCGCCTGCCGGCACCTTCTCCCCGCGCGCGGGGAGAAGGAGGAAGTTTTGTTGTTAGCGCCCTTCACTGCATCGGTGAAATGGTTCCGCCGTCATCGCCGCGCTTTCCTTCTCCCCATGAACGGGGAGAAGGTGCCGGCAGGCGGATGAGAGGCGCGTGCGCCGAACCTCAGATGCAGGCTTCGAACAGCGCTTTCGTGTTGGCGGCGGTCATCTTGACCGGGTTGCCGCCGGCGCTGGGGTCTTCCAGAGCCATCGCCACCATCTCGTCGATGCGGTCCGTGCCGACGCCCATGTCGCCCAGCCGGTCGGGAATGCCGAGATCGGCCCGAAGCTGCATCACGAAATCGAAGAACCCGTCGAACCCGCCCGCAATGCCCAGATAAGCGGCAGCGGCGGCGATGCGGTCCTCGATTTCCGGGCGATTGAGCTTCAGCACCGCTGGCATGACAACGGCATTGGTGGTGCCGTGATGGGTGTTGTAGATCGCGCCGACCGGATGCGACAGCGCGTGGATCGCGCCGAGCCCCTTCTGGAAGGCGACCGCGCCCATGGCGGCAGCGCTCATCATGTGCGCGCGGGCTTCCAGATCACTGCCATTTTCATAGACACGCGGCAGGTTTTCCTTCACGAGCCGAAGCCCCTCCAGCGCAATGCCCTGGCTCATAGGGTGATAGAAGGGCGATGAATAGGCTTCCAGACAGTGGGCAAAGGCGTCCATGCCGGTGCCCGCGGTGATCGCCTTCGGCATGCCGACGGTCAGTTCGGGATCGCAGATCACCACCGAGGGCAGAATTTTCGGATGGAAGATGATCTTCTTCACATGGGTCTGCGAATTGGTGAGAACGCCCGCGCGGCCCATTTCCGAGCCGGTGCCTGCCGTGGTGGGCACGGCCACATTGGGGGCGATCTTCGAGGCGTCGGCGCGGGTCCACCAGTCGCCAATATCCTCGAAATCCCACACGGGCCGCGTCTGACCGGCCATGAAGGCGATCAGCTTGCCCAGATCAAGGCCCGAGCCGCCGCCAAAGGCGACGACGCCATCATGCCCGCCATCCACGAACGCCCTGATGCCGGCTTCGAGGTTCTTCTCATTGGGATTGGGGTCGACCTCGGAGAAGAGCGCGCGGCCAAGGCCGGCTTCTTCCAGAATGCCGAGGGCATTCTTCGTGATCTCCATGCCGGCGAGGCCCCGGTCGGTGACGAGCAGCGGCCTTGTGATGCCGGCCGCTTTGCAGGCCTCGGCCAGTTCCCGGATGCGGCCCGCGCCGAACCGCACGGAGGTGGGATAGGACCAGTTTCCTTCGAGCTTCATGCCTGTTTCTTTCTCAGATGGTAGGATTTCGGACGGGTCAGATTGTGGTAGCCGATTTCCGACAGCGCGCCGCCGCGCCCGGTGTTCTTGCAGCCGGTCCAGCACAGGGCGGGATCGAGATAATCGGCGCGGTTCATGAACACGGTGCCCGTGTCGATTTCGGCTCCGAGTGACGCCGCACGGTCCGGATCGGCGGTCCAGAGCGAGGCGGTGAGGCCGAATTCGCAATCGTTCATGAGGTCGAGCGCTTCGGCGTCGTTCTTCACCGGCATGATGCCGACGACCGGGCCAAAACTCTCCTCGCGCATCACCCGCATCTGGTGGTTCACGTTCACAAGGATCTGCGGCATGAGATAGGTGCCACCATCATCCTCGGGGAAGGCTTTCGGATCGACCAGCGCTTTTGCGCCCTGTGCCAGCGCGTCTTCGGTCTGGCTGCGCACTTCGGCTGCAAACCGGCGGTTGGCCATGGGGCCGATGGTGGTTTCTGCATCGAAGGGGTTGCCGAGCTTCAGCTTGCCGACCCATTCGGCGGATTTCTCGACGAAACTGTCGAAATGCCGTTCGGCCACATAGATGCGCTCAATGCCGCAGCAGCACTGGCCGGCATTGAACATCGCGCCGTCCATCAGGCCATCGACCGCCCAGTCGATATCCGCATCGTCCATCACATAGGCGGGATCCTTGCCGCCGAGTTCAAGCCCGAGCCCGGTGAAGGTGCCGGCAGCCGCCCGCTCGATGGCGCGCCCGCCGCCGACGGAGCCTGTGAAGTTGATGAAGTCGAAAGAGCGTTCGCCGATCAGTTTTTCCGTTCCGGCATGGTCGAGGAAGAGGTTGACGAACAGCTCTTCGGGAATGCCCGCCTCATGGAAGGCGCGCACGATGCGCTCACCCACCAGCAGCGTCTGCGTGGCGTGTTTGACGGCGACGGCATTGCCCGCGATGAGGGCGGGAACGATGGTGTTCATGGCCGTCATGTAGGGATAGTTCCACGGCGCGATGACGCCGACGAGCCCGTGGGGTACGCGTTCGATGCGGCGGTCGAAATTCTCTGAATCCTCCAGAACGATGGGGGCGAGGCCGCGTGCGGCGACCCCGGCCATATAGGAGGAGCGCTCGTTCATCCCGCCGAACTCGCCGCCATAGCGCACCGGGCGGCCCATCATGTGGGCAAGCTCTGGCACCACCTCGTCCTTCATCTCGTTGAGGCGGGCGACGCCGGCGTTCACCATCGCGACGCGCTCATCAAGCGGACGCGCGGCCCAGGTCTTTTGCGCCTGGCGCGCGCGCGCCAGAAGGGCAGAAGCCATGTCGGGGTCCATCACGGCGCGCTCGGCATAGACCGAGCCGTCGATGGGGGAAATGCATTGCAGTGTCTTGGTCATGTCATGCTCTCTCAAAACCGCGCCTGACCTCCCAGTCGGTCACGCGACGATCATACTCGGATTGTTCCCACCGGGCTGCGTGGACGTAATGATCCACCACTGCGTCGCCAAAGGCTTCACGCAGCATGGCCGAACCGTCCAGTGCGGTGGTGGCGTCGCGCAGGGTTTTCGGTATTTCGCGCACGCCCTGGCCTTCATAGGCATCGCCAACGAAGGCCGGCTCCAGCCCGGTCCTGTTCTCGATGCCGTGAATGCCCGCCGCAATCAGCGCGGCGAAGGCCAGATAGGGGTTCAGGTCGGCGCCGCCGACCCGGCATTCCACGCGCACCGCCTTGGTGTCCGAACCGCAGACGCGGTAGCCCGCCGTGCGGTTGTCGAACGACCAGATCGCCTTGGTGGGGGCGAAGGTGCCGGCTGCAAAGCGCTTGTAGGAATTGATGTGAGGCGCGAGGAAACAGGTGATCTCGCCGGCATGGGCGAGAAGCCCGGCCATGTAGTGCCGCATGAGCGGGGACATGCCGTGTTCGCCCGCCGGATCGAAGAAAAGCGGCTTGCCGTCGAGCGTCCACAGAGACTGGTGGACATGGGAGGAATTGCCGGCGGCGCTGTCGTCCCACTTGGCCATGAAGCTGACGGCGCGCCCGGCCTTCCAGGCGATTTCCTTGCAGCCATTCTTCACGATTGAATGGCGGTCGGCCATGGTCAGCGCGTCGGTGTAGCGGACATTGATTTCTTCCTGTCCGGCATCGGCCTCGCCCTTGGAGTTCTCCACCGGCACATCCGCGCCATGGAGGCCGTTGCGGATCGCCCGCATCACATCCTCCTCCTTGGTGGTCTGGAAGATGTGATAATCCTCGTTGTAGGCGCTGATGCGCTCCAGCCCGCGATAGCCCTTTGCGGCGGCTTCCTCAAACGTGTCGCGGAACAGGTGGAACTCCAGTTCCGAGGCCATCATCGCCTTCATGCCCATGGCTTCCAGCCGCGCGACCTGTTTTTTCAGGATGGCGCGGGGCGAGTGCGGCACGTCCTCATGGGTGTGGTGGTCGAGCACGTCGCACAGAACCAGCGCCGTGCCTTCCAGCCAGGGAATGCGGCGCATGGTCGAGAGGTCCGGCTTCATCGTGTAGTCGCCATAGCCCGCCGACCAGCTCGTCGCGTGGTAGCCCTCGACCGTGAACATCTCCATGTCGGTGGCGAGCAGATAGTTGCAGCTATGGGTTTCCTCAAAGGCGCTTTCCAAAAAATATTCCACATGGAAGCGTTTGCCCATCAGACGCCCCTGCATGTCGACCAGCGCCACGAGCACGGTGTCGATCTCGCCGGCCTCTGCCGCTGCTCTGAGGCTTTCCAGTGTCAGTTTGCCCGCCATTCAATTCGTCCTGTCGGTGGTTCCCGATCGCCGCGCGTCATCCGGACGCCCAAACGGTGATCTGACTTGCGGATTGAGCACCGGGACAAAGGAAAACCGCTTTCGCGGTTCTGTCCGATGCTTCGGGATATGGCCCCGGCGCGAACGCCCCGGGGCCATGAAGTCGCGTTGCGCTCAGCCGTAGCGATAGGGCGGACCGGCCTTCTGCATGAGGGAACGGTAGTTGCGCAGGATCTCGACCACGCGCTCTTTGCGACCGCCTTCGGCAGCGATCTCGTCCCAGAAGTTTTCGGCCTCGGCTTCCACCGTCGCCCATTCGGCATCGGGGATGGTGGTGAGTTCCATCTTGCCGCCATTGACGCGCAGATCTGCTTCGCCCGCCCAGTACCAGTGCAGGCGGTAATAGTGCGAGGAGTCCATGGCGAGCCGGAAGAGTTGCTTGAGATGGTCCGGCACTTCGTTCCAGCGGTCGGAATTGGCGAAGAAGGAGCCAACCCACGCGCCGCAGATATTGTTGGTGAGCAGGTAGGGCGTGACGTCGGCCCAGCCCACCGTGTAGTCCTCGGTGATGCCCGACCAGGCGATGCCGTCGAGCTCGCCCGTCTGCACCGCCACTTCCACGTCTTCCCAGGGCAGGGTGACGGGCACGACGCCGAAGCGGGAGAGGAACTTGCCGGCTGTTGGGAAGGTGAAGACACGTTTGCCCTTCAGGTCTTCCAGGCTCTTGATCGGTTCCTTGGTGTTGAAGTGGCACGGATCCCAGGAGCCGGCGGAAAGCCAGGTCACGCCTTCCACCTCGCCATAGGCCTCTTCCCAGATCTCGGCCAGGCCATGCTTGTAGAACAGCGCCTGCACGTCCAGCGAATAGCGCGTGGCGAAGGGGAAGTAGCCGCCGAACACCGACACATCGACCGGAGCGGCCATGGAATCGTCATCCGACTGCACGGCATCGATCGTGCCGTTCTGCATGGCGCGGAAAAGCTCGCCCGTCGGAACCAGCTGGTCGGCGTGGTAGAGCTCGATCACCATCTCGCCATTGGCCGCCTTGTTGAAAGCGTCGATGGCGGGTTTGACGACATGCTCTGCGAGCGCCGGTCCGGCATAGGTCTGCAGCCGCCAGCGGATCGGGCTCTGCGCGCGAACATAAGGCGTTGCCAGGGCCGTGGTGCCAGCGGCCGCCGCCGATGCCATGCCCGCTTTCTTCAGAAAGTCGCGTCTGTTTTGCATCTCTGTTCACTCCTCTGGTTGTTGTCCCGGTCGTTGATGCCGGGCATTGGCGCAGGCTTTTCTGGTCGTGACCTCCTTAGGTTTTTGGCGTGTCAGCGAAGGTAGACGTGCTGGGGAAGCCACAGCGCGATCTGCGGGAAGACCATGACGATGATGAGCGCGAACACCATCACCGCCACGAAGGGCACAATGGATCGGTAGATGTCTCCGAGCTTGATTTCCGGCGGCGCCATGGCGCGCATCAGGAACAGATTGTAGCCGAAGGGCGGGGTCATGTAGGCGATCTGGCAGGTGATCGTGTAGAGCACGCCGTACCAGATGAGGTCGAAGCCGAGCAGCTTGACCAGCGGCACGTAGAGCGGCGCGACGATGACCAGCATGGCCGTGTCGTCGAGGAACATGCCCATGATGAGATAGGAGAGCTGCATCAGGATCAGCACCTCCCAGGGCGACAGGCCGAGCTGGTCGAGGAAGAAGCCCTCGATGGCCTTGACTGCGCCGAGCCCGTCGAACACCGCGCCGAAGCAGAGTGCGGCCAGGATGATCCACATGAACATGCACGAAACGGAGAGCGTCTTGCGCACCGTGTCGTGAACCACTTTCAGCGTCAGCCGGCCACGGATGGCGGCAGCCGCCGTTGCCGAAACCGCGCCGATGGCGGAGCTTTCCACGAGGCTGGTGATGCCCATGACGAAAAGCCCGGTCATCAGGAAGAAGATCATGAAGGGCAGGATGCCGGCCGACAGGAGCTTGAGCTTTTCCGACATCGGAATGCGCCGCTCTTCCGCCGGAAGGACGGGGCCGAGATTGGGCTGCAGCCAGCAGCGCACGGCAATGTAGAGAATGAACAGGCCGGCCATCAGGAGGCCCGGAAACACGCCGGCGAGCCAGAGCTGGCCGACCGGCTGGCGCGCGATCATCGCGTAGAGCACGAGCACCACGCTGGGCGGCACGAGAATACCCAGTGACGAGCCTGCCTGGATGACGCCGGTCACCATGATCTTGTCATAGCCGCGCCGGAGCAGCTCGGGCAGCGCGATGGTCGCGCCGATGGCCATGCCGGCGACCGACAGTCCGTTCATGGCCGAGATCACGACCATCAGGGCGATGGTGCCGATGGCAAGACCGCCGCGCACCGGCCCGAACCAGACATGGAACATCTTGTAGAGATCGTCGGCGATGCCCGATTCCGACAGCATGTAGCCCATGTAGATGAACAGCGGCAGCGTCAAAAGCGCGTACCATTTCATCAGCTTCATGGCGGCCGAGAAGGCGATCTCGGAGCCGCCCGTGCCCCACAGAAGAAGCGCGAACACCACGGCGATGAAGCCGATGGCGCCAAACACGCGCTGGCCGGTCAGGAGCAGGCCCATCATGCCCGTGAACATGAGGATGGCGGTGAGTTCGTAGCTCAAGTGAGTTCCTCCCCGCGCACCCGCGCCAGATCCTTGAAGAGCTGGGCCACCGCCTGAAGCAGCGTCAGCGCGATGCCGATGCACATGATGATCTTGATGGGCGCCATGTAGGGCGACCAGGACGAGTAGCTGGTTTCGCCGTATTTCAGCGCGTAGGACGTGGAGGAAAAGCCGCCGTAAAGGAGCAGCGACAGGTAGAAGATCAGGAACAGGATGGTGATGGAATCGACGATGGCCTTGGTGCGCGGCGACCACCGCGCATAGATCAGGTCCATCCGCACGTGGGAATCGTTCTGCAGCGCCCATCCGCCGCCGACCATGTAGTAGGCGACCATGGCGAACTGCGCCATTTCCAGCGTCCACAGCGGCGGAATGGACACGGTCTTCATGATCGACGAGTACAGCAGGATGCCGATCATCAGGAAGATCATGTACATGACCACCAGACCGACATAATGGTTCGTCCGGTCGATCAGGCGCACATAGCGCCTTATGGCGTTTGGCATCGGCTCCTGTCTCCCATTCCTCTCTCCCTCGTTCCCCGTTCTGGTTTCGCCGCCAGCCCTGTTTTTGTTGTCAGTTCTGCTTTGGGCCGGCTGCGTGTATGTCGATGTGAAAGCGCTCCAGCGCTGCTTCGAGCAGCCGCGCAGTGCGCTCCGCCCATTCCTGTTGCCCCGCCTCGTCGGCAATCAGGTCGCTGCAATATTCGATCATGACATTCAGGAGGCCGTGCTGGATGGCGTGGAGGCGCAGCGTGTGCGTGACGCCATCATCCGGCCCGTAAGGATAGTTGCGCATCGCATTGGCGACGCCTTCCTCCTCCGCGTGCTGAAGCATGGCGTCGGCCAGCCGCCGGTCGCGGTCATGCAGAATGCCGACGGCGCGGTGGCGGGCGATGCCGAAATAGACGCGGGTGAAGGAGTGGATCGTGACGATGACCGGCAGTTTCCCCGGGCCGGTGCGGCTGGCGATCAGCTCCGCCAGCGCATCGCGAAACGGTTCGTAGATTGCCGCGACGCGCTCGCGCCGGGCATCGTCGGAAAGGTTGCGGTTGCCTGGAATGGCGTGAACTTCGCTCATCTCCGGGATTGCGTCCATCGCCTCCGGCGGGCGATTGCAGTCATAGACGAGTCGCGAAAAACGCTGATGGATCAGTGGCGCGTCGAGCAGGGCCGAGAGCCTGCGCGCGGTGGCCAGCGCACCGATGTCCCAGGCCGCGTGGCTTGCCAGTGTTTCCGGCTTTGCGCCAAGCGTTGAAAGCGCGCGCGGAATGGCGCGCGAAGCGTGCTCGCACACGAGAATGACCGGCGACTGCCCGTCTGCGCGCTCGATCTCGAATGGCTGTCCCTCGGATGGAGCAAGCAATGCCCTGACCATCAAACCTCCACACAAGCCGTCCGCTCCCTTGTTGTTTTTTGAGTGGAACGATCCCCTGAAACGGCTCTGTAATATTGATTAGCATTGCCGCTCATTTGTCAATCGTGTAATTTTTGTTACGGAATGTGGCAGCGCCTTTTGGAGAAACGCGTTTGGGAATGAAAGAACAGGTTCACGCAGCGCTCGGCCAGATGACGGGCGCAGAGCGCAAAGTGGCGCATGCGTTTCTCGCCAACTATCCAAGCAGCGGCCTGTCGACGGTTGCCGAGTTCGCCGCTCTTGCCGGAACCAGCGCGCCGACCGTGCTGCGCTTCGTCTCGCGGCTGGGTTTCTCCGGGTATCCGGAGTTTCAGCGCCTGCTGCGCACGGAAATCCAGGCGGAGCTTCTCTCGCCGCTGGAAAAAGGCGACACCTCGCCAGCGCGCAGCGCGGATGGCTCTGCGCTCGGGTCATACTTCGCACGGGCGACCGCCAACATTCAGGCGACGCTCGACGCCATTCCCGAAAGCGAGTTCGAGGCTGCCTGCGCGCTGCTTTCAGATCACAAATCGGCCTGCTACATGCTTGGCGGGCGCTTCAGCGATGCCATTGCGCGCTACATGGCGGCGCATCTGCGCATCGTGCGCCCCAATGTGCGCCGCTTTCAGGACCAGACCTCCACCTGGGACGATCAGTTGCTGGATGTGAGGGCAGGGGACGTGGTGGTGCTGTTCGACATTCGCCGCTACCAGCGCGACCTCGTGCATCTGAGTGAGCTTCTTTGCGAACGCAAGGCGCGCATTGTGCTCATCACCGACACCTGGCTTTCGCCGATCTCGCATTACGCGCGGGTGGTTCTGCCCTGCGCCATCGATTCCGGCCGCACCTGGGATTCCGGCGTGGTGCTGATGGCGCTGGCGGAAGCCATTGTCGACCGCGTGACGCACCGGGACTGGGACGCCGCGCGCAGCCGCATTCAGGCGCTGGAGCACATTCACTGGAACAAGCCGCCTGCCACGGAGTAGCCGGTTGCGCCGAGCGCCCTCGTGGTTCGACAGGCTCACCATGAGGGCTATACTGGAGGCCGGCGCAAGGCATTGAAAATGCTCTGCCTCACATGTTCAGAAAGCGCAATTCAGCGCATTACACCGCCCTCGGCAGTCCAACAGCCCTCATGGTGAGCCTGTCGAACCACGAGGGCGCGGGGCACCAAGCGGATCGCTCCTCACTTGCAGAGCGGACGCAGCAGGGCCTGTGTTGCGCCAATGTCGGCATTGATGGCCTGGCGCAGGCCAATGCCGTCCTGTCTGCGCAGGGCGGCGATGGCGTCGTGATGATGGCGGGTGAAGTTCTTGCCTTCCGGCGAGCGCAGAATTTGCTCCAGGTGGCGTGAGAGCAGGCGCATGTAAGGGCCGAAGCGCAGCCATAAGGTTTCCGCGATTTGCAGCAGCACGTCCGAACCGGAACAGCGATAAAGTGTGAAATGGAAATCACGGTTTTTCACGAGCATCTCGTAGATGCTCTCCTCGCCGCTTGAGGCGTCATGTGCGGTGGTGAGGCGCTCGAGCGTGCCGATGGCCTCGTCCGTCGCCTGGGTGGAGGCGAGCTCTGCGGCAAGTCCTTCCACTGCGACACGGGCGCGGCACAGATCATCGAGCCTTGCGATGCTGATGCCGGGGATGCGGGCGGAGCCGTTTGAGGCGATTTCGAGCGCGTTCTCGGCAGCAAGCCGGCGAAGGGCTTCGCGCACCGGCATGTGGCTGGTGCCAAAAGTCTCCGCGAGCGATGCGATCGTGAGTGTCTGGCCGGGATCGAAACGACCGACCATGAGCGCATGACGAAGCTGCTGGTAGACGCCGTCCTGAATGGTGACGCGTCGGGAGACCGGGACAAATCCGCTATCCATGGCCAATCCAACCTCCTGTCCGTATCAAACGCACGATAACAGCTTCCGGTGGACGGGTTAAGGATAGACTAAGCAATGGTTGCGGCGCGTTTTGGCGCAGGGGGAACAGGGAGGGCAGGAGTGGGCAGGGAGGGGCGCAGACATGAAACCTGCCCGCGCCCCCTGCGATATTGAGTGGAGCCTGTTCAGCCGTTCCGGCGGATGGCCTTGCCCTCGTCGTCGAAGCGGAAGACGCGGTTCTCGTCGAACTTTGCCTGCTGAGTGCTGTCGATCTCGAAGTTCTGCTCGCCGAACAGGCGCGCGCAGACGAGGCCGGATTCGCCGCAGTCCAGATAGACATTGGTGTCTGCACCCAGATGCTCGATGTGAGAGACACGGCCTTCGATATCGCCGCCTTCGGCAACGATGGAGATGTGCTCGGGACGAATGCCGATGGTTTTCGCATCGTCGCGGCCAAGCCGTGCAGCCTCGATGAAGTTCATCTGCGGCGACCCGATGAAGCCGGCGACAAACAGATTGGCCGGATCGTTGTAGAGTTCCATCGGCGTGCCGACCTGCTCGATCCTGCCGGCGTTCAGAACGACGATGCGGTCGGCCAGCGTCATGGCTTCGGTCTGGTCATGGGTGACGTAGACCATGGTCGCGCCCAGTTCGCGGTGGAGACGCGCGATCTCCAGACGCGTGTTGACGCGCAGCGCCGCATCGAGGTTTGAAAGCGGTTCATCGAACAGGAAGAGCTTGGGCTTGCGCACCACCGCGCGACCAATGGCGACGCGCTGGCGCTGGCCGCCCGAAAGCTCTGCCGGCCGGCGGTCGAGATAGGGCTCGAGCGACAGCATTTTCGAAGCGAAATCGACACGTTCGGCAATATGCGCGGCCGGGTGTTTCGCCTGTTTCAGGCCGAGGCTCATATTGTCGCGCACGGTGAGGTGCGGATAGAGCGCGTAGGTCTGGAACACCATGGCGATGCCGCGCTTGGAGGGCGGCGTTGTGTTGACTTCGGCGCCGTCGATTTCGACATGGCCGCCGCTGGCGTCTTCCAGCCCGGCGATGATGCGCAGAAGGGTGGATTTTCCGCAGCCCGACGGGCCGACGAAGATGACGAGTTCGCCGTCCTGAACCTCCAGGTCCACGCCCTTGATGACGTCTACCTGGCCGAACGACTTGGTGATGTTCTTGAGTGCGAGTGAGCCCACGGTTTCGTCCTACAGTTCTACTTCTTTGCCGCTTCGCACGCTTTCGTCGGCGGCGAGGCAGATGTTGAGAGATTGCACGGCATCGTTCATGTGCCGCGAGAGATCGATGTCTTCGCGGATGGCTTTGAGAACGAAGGCCTGTTCGCGGTCGCACAGCTCCTGATGACCCGGCTCGCCTTCCATGGAGAGGAGCGTGTCCTCATTGGCAAAGCGGCCCTGGGCATTGGTTTCGGCCCTGTGGATGCGGATGCGTGAGGTTTTCGTGTGGGCGTCGATGTCGTCCGATTTCGCGCCCTCGTCCATGACGATGGAGACGCAGCCATTCGGCGACACGATGTCCTTCACGAAGAAGGCGGTTTCCGACATCATCGGCCCCCAGCCGGCTTCATACCAGCCGACGGAACCGTCTTCGAACATCACCTGGAAATGTCCGTAATTGTACATGTCCGGGGCGATTTCGTCTGAAAGCCGGACCCCCATGCCGCGCACTTTCACCGGTTTGGCGTCGGTGATCTGGCACATCACGTCCACATAGTGCACGCCGCAGTCGACGATGGGCGGCGTGGTCTCCATCAGCTGCTTGTGTGTGTGCCAGCTCGGACCGGAGGACTGCTGGTTCAGGTTCAGCCGGAACACGTAAGGCCCGCCGAGCCCGCGCGCTTCCTCGATCAGCCGCACCCAGGAGGGGTGGTGACGCAGGATGTAGCCGACGACCAGCTTGCGGCCATGGGCCTTTGCCGTTTCCACCACGCGCCTTGCATCTGCGACATTGGTGGCCAGCGGCTTTTCCACGAACACATGTGCGCCGGCTTCCATCGCTGCGATGGCGTAGGCCGCATGGCTGTCGGAATAGGTGTTGACGGAGGCGAGATCCGGCCGGGTTTCGGCCAGCGCTTCCTCATAGCCGGTGAAATGCGGATAGGCTTTCAGCGCATCCGGCAGGTCCGGCTTCGAGCGGCTGACAAGGCCGACGATCTCGAAACCGGGATTGGCGTGATAGGCGAGTGCGTGGCTCATTCCCATATTGCCGAGGCCTGCGACCAGCACCCGCACGGGCGTCTCCTGCGCACTCATTTCACTGCTCCCGAAGTGATGCCGCGGATGAGCTGGCGCGAGAAGATCAGGTAGAGGATCAGCACCGGCAGGATGGCGAGCGAGAGGGCCGCCAGAACCGCGTTCCAGTTGGTGACGAACTGGCCGATGAAGACCTGTGCGCCAAGCGTGATGGTTTTCGTTTCCTCGGCAGGGGCGAGGATCAGCGGGAACCACAGATCGTTCCAGATCGGGATCATGGTGAAGACCGCGACCGTGGCCATGGCCGGCCGTACGAGCGGCAGGACGAGGCGGAAGAAGATGCGGTATTCGCTGAGCCCGTCGATGCGACCGGCGTTCTTCAGGTCGTCGGATACCTGTCGCATGAACTCCGACAGGATGAAGACGGCCAGCGGCAGGCCCTGCGCCGTGTAGACGAGGATCAGCGAGGTCAGTGTGTTGACGAGGCCGGAGGCGGCCATCATCTGCAGGATCGCCACGGTGCCGAGCCGGATCGGGATCATGATGCCGAGCGCCAGGTAAAGGCCCATCAGCGAATTGCCCTTGAAGCGGTATTCGGCAAGCGCGAAGGCGGCCATGGCGCCGAACAGCAGCACCATGAACAGCGACACGACGGTGACGATGAAGCTGTTCTGGAAATAGAGCAGGAAGTCGCCCTGTTTCAGAACGGTTTCGAAGCCGACCAGGCTGAAGCTTTCCGCATTGGGCAGCTCCAGCGGCGTGCGGAAGATGGCCTTGCGCGACTTGAAGGCGTTGATGACGATCACGAACACCGGGAACAGTGCGATGATCGTGTAGGTGGCCAGCACCGCATGGGCGGCGATGGAGCGGGCGGGGGAGTGTCTTGCCATGCTCATGTCTGTGTCCTCCCGCTCAGAACTGGTAGCGGCGCAGCCGCCGCTGGATGCCGAACAGATAGATCGACACGCCGATGAGAATGATGACGAACATGGCGGTGGCGATGGCCGCGCCCAGGTTCGGGTCACCCAGCTGAAGCTGGAAGCCGAAGAAGGTGCGGAACATGAACGTGCCCAGAATGTCGGTCGAGAAATCCGGTCCCGCCAGCGCGCCCTGCGTGGCGTAGATCAGGTCGAATGCGTTGAAATTGCCGACAAAGGTGAGGATTGAGATGATGCCGATGGCGGGCAGGATCAGCGGCAGTTTGACCTTCCAGAACTGGGACATGCCAGTGATGCCGTCGCATTCGGCGGCTTCCAGAAGCTCGTCCGGGATGGAGAGCAGCGCGGCATAGATCAGCATCATCGGAATGCCGACGAACTGCCACACCGAAATCAGCGCCAGCGTCGTCAGCGCGTAGGCTTCCTTGCCGAGCCAGGGCTGGAAAAGGCTTTTCAGGCCGACCATGTCGAGCAGGTTGGGGGCCACGCCCCATAACGGGCTCAGGATGAGTTTCCACGCAAAGCCTGCAATGACGAAGGAAAGGATCGTCGGGATGAAGATGGCCGTACGATAGAAGGAGCGCATGCGCAGGCGCGGGCTTGAAAGCAGCGCAGCCAGAAGAATGCCGATCGGGTTCTGCACGATCATGTGAACGATGAAGAACCAGGTATTGTTCTTGAGCGCGTTCCAGAACTGATCCGACCATTGCGGATCGCCGAACAGGGCGCGGAAGTTTTGCAGGCCCACATAGACCTGGCTGTTTTCCACGTCGCTGTACATGGCCAGCTGCAGTGTGCTGAACAGCGGGATGATCATGATGGCCGTGTAGATCAGCACGGCGGGCGCCAGAAACACGGCGATATGCCAGCGTATGGGCTTCTTGGTGGCTTGGGCCATGGAACGTCTCTCTGGAGCATTTCCCGTTCGGAATGAACCAATGCGAATGAAAAGGAATTGCTCAACTTATTGAATCTGGAGCCATTTCTTGCCGATCAGGTGATTTCATCTGATCGGAAAAGGCTCTATGGCGCCGGGCCCGCGCAGGTGGCGGACCCGGCTTCCTGTTCAAAGGATCAGGATTTACTGCTGCGGCTCGTACCAGCCTGCCAGACCGTCCTGAAGCTGCTTCGCGCCATCCTCGGGCGACTGTGCGCCGCGCAGAACATTGGCCGAGACGTTCCACATCTCGTTCCAGAGGTTCGGCGTGCCGCGCGAGATGATCTGATGCGCGGGACGGATGGTGGATTTGCAGTTTTCGCGCCAGGAAACGAATTCCTGCGCCAGCGGATCTTCCATCTCGACCGTTTCGCTGGAGAGCGAGAAGAAGCCCGGCAGCGAGTTGGCGTAGAGCGAGGCGAACTCAGCCGAACCGACCCAGTTCAGGAAGGTGCGGGCGGCTTCCGCATTCTCGGTCTTGGCGTTCATGCCGATGCCGATATCCGTGTGATCGGAGATGTAGCACTCGTCGCCGGCGTTCTGCACCGGCGGTGCGAATGCGCCCAGCTTGAAGTCGGCCTGGTCATTGAAGATCGAGATTTCCCACGAACCGGCGGGGAAGATCGCCGCGCGGCCGAGCGTGAACAGGTTCTGGCTGTCGGGATAGGCCTGCGCCTCATAGCCGTCGCCCAGATAGGGCGCCCATGCGGCGAGCTGGCGGAAGGGCTCGACCCACTGGTCGTCAGTGAGCTTCTGCTCGCCGCTGATCAGCGCCAGACGGCCTTCTTCGCCTTTCCAGTAGTTCGGGCCGATATTGGTGTAGCCCATCGTGGCGGCTTCCCACTGGTCCTTGGCGCCCATGGCCATGGGAATGTAGGTGCCGTCTTCCTTGATCTTCTCGAGAACGGCGAAGAACTCTTCATTGGTCTTCGGCGGCTCGATGCCCAGCTCTTCGAAAGCGTCGGCATTGTAGATGAAGCCGTGGATCACGGACGCCATCGGCACGCAGAAGGTTTCCGCGCCGTCATCCGTGCTCCATGCGGCCTTCGCCACGTCGGAGAAGTTCGCCATGTTCTCCAGATCCTGGATCGCCGACAGGTGACCCTTCTGGTAGAGGCTGAGCGATGCGTCGAACGGACGGCAGGTGATCAGGTCGCCAGCCGTGCCGGCGTCCAGCTTGGAATTGAGGACCGCGTTGTACTCGGTCGGCGCGCTCGGCGCGAACTTGACCTTGATGCCGGGATTCTTGGCTTCGAAAGCCGGGATGAGCTTTTCCTGCCAGATGGTCAGGTCGTCATTGCGCCAGCTTTCGATGGTGAGCTCGGCATCCTGCGCCATCGCCACGCCGGACGCGCCGAGCATGGTTGCGGCGAGTAACGCCAGTTTGGTGGATTTCATCATGGTCTTCTCCCTGGTTTGCCCCGGGGCATCGCAGCCGCGCCTGCACGACAGGTCGCAACGGCGCCCGGAGCGCTGCTGAACTGTTCCTATGGAGGTTCTTTTTGGTAGCCGGCTCTTGAGCCCGGCCGGCATTTCCGGTTTTCTGGTCACGCACTGGCGCTTCTTTGTGTGCCTTGTGCGCTCCGCTCCCCGGACCCCTCTGCTCCTCCAATGGAGAAATTAAAGGCCAAAAAAATACCATTTGTCCAGAGGTGAATCTTTCATCTTCGAACGGTTTTTTGAGTGGCGCAGATTTTTATGATGCAAAAACAGATGGATGCGTTAAATTTTCGGCGCTCTGTTTTTTCTTGTTTCCTAGAGGTATCTTTTTGGTATCATGATTGCGAGGAGTGATCATGAGCGAATTTGTCATTGCAATCGATGGTGGGGGAACGAGCTGCCGGGCCGCATTGGCCGACCGGCATGGCAATGTTCTCGGGCGCGGAAAACGCGGCTCCGCCAATATTTTTACCGCGTCGGACGCGATTGGCGAAAACATCGTGATGGCCGCCCGCGAGGCGCTACACGATGCGGGGCTCAATGCGCTCGATCTCTCCGGCATTCCGGCCTATCTGGGGCTTGCGGGCATCAATGTGGGTGAGCGTCAGCGGGCGCTTGCCCGGGCACTGCCCTTTGCCGACACACAATTCGTACATGACGGTCTGATCGCGCTTCAGGGCGCGCTGGGCGACAATGACGGCGTCATGGCCATTCTGGGCACCGGCTCCGCCTATGTGGCGCGATCCGGTGGTAAGCTGCGCAATGTGGGCGGCTGGGGTTTCGCCATCGGCGATCAGGGCAGTGGTGCTGTTCTTGGCCGTACACTGCTACAGCAGACCCTGCTCGCCCATGACGGCATTCGCGAACACACGCCGCTCAGCCGCGCCGTCATGGCGCATTTCCAGAACAATCCGGAAGCGATGGTGGAGTTCGCGCAGCAGAATGCGCGACCGGCCGATTATGGCTCCTTCGCGCCGATGGTTTTCGAGTACGACGATCAGGGCGACCCTCTGGCCGGACGCATTCTGCGCGACACGGTGCGCGATATCACCGAGACGCTCGACACGGTCGTTTTCGAGGGGTGCGAACGCCTCTGCCTCCTGGGTGGTCTCGGGGCGCTCTATGCCGGGCGGCTTGAGCCGCGGCATCAGGCGATCCTGAAAGAGCCACTGGCCGACGCGCTGGGTGGTGCGGTGCAGCTTGCGCTGCGCGCGTTCCCGCCGGCCATGGAAGGGGAGGGGCGACGATGAGCGTATCGAAACTCTTCACCGAAGAGAGCGTTGCGGCCATGGGGTCCGGCCCGCTTTATGTGCGCCTGCGTCGCCTTCTTGAAGATGCGATCAGCGGCGGCGTGCTGGGCGAGGGCGCGGCCCTGCCGACCGAGCGCGACATTGCCGAACTGACGGGCTTGAGCCGTGTCACGGTGCGCCGCGCCGTCGATGATCTGGTGAAGCAGGGGCGTCTCATTCGCCGCCATGGCTCCGGCACGTTCGTTGCGCCCTCGGTGTCGCGCGTCGAGCAGTCTCTCTCGCTGCTGACCTCGTTCACCGAGGACATGGCGCGGCGCGGACTGTCTGCCCGGTCCGAGTGGCTGGAGCGGGTGGTTGTCGCGCCGTCTCCTGACGAAATGATGGTGCTGGGGCTTTCGGTGGGGGATACGGTCTCCCGGCTGGAGCGCCTGCGCATCGCCGACGATGTGCCCATGGCCATCGAGCGGGCATCCATCATCGGCAGCTTCCTTCCCGATCCGGCATCGGTGACGGATTCGCTCTATGATGCGCTGGACATGCGTTCTGCCCGGCCGTGCCGCGCCACGCAGCGCATTTCCGCGCGCAATGTGGATGAGCGCGAGGCCAAGCTTCTCAAGGTCGCGCCCGGTGAGGCCGCGCTTTATATCGAGCGCGTTTCCTACCTGCCCAATGGCCGGGTCATTGAATTCACCCGTTCGATCTATCGCGGCGACGCCTATGATTTCGTCGCCGAGCTGAAGATCCCGGAACGTTGATGTAATCCAGAAAATCGGAACCGAGACATGTCTTCTTTCGCACTCGTCGGCGCGCGCATCTTTGATGGAGACGCCTGGCAGGATAACCGGGCGCTGATCGTCGAGAACGGCCGGATTGCCGGGATCGAGCCGCTGGACGCGCTTGCTCCCGATTGCGAACGGCGCGAGGCGGGCGGTGCGATGGTCGTGCCGGGCTTCATCGATCTGCAGGTCAATGGCGGCGGCGGCGTGATGTTCGACGGCGATTGCGGGGTCGGGGGACTGCAGAAAATCTGCAGCGCGCATGCGAAATTCGGCACGACCGGGCTTCTGCCGACGCTGATCACCGATACGCGTGAATCGACCGCAGCGTCGATTGCCGCCGGTGTTGAAGCGGCGCGGATGAAGATGCCCGGCTTTCTCGGCCTGCATCTGGAAGGGCCACACCTTTCCATCGCGCGCAAGGGCGCGCATGACCCGGCGCTGATCCGTCCGCTGGAGGATGGCGATCTCGCCGCCATGATCGAGGCGCGCCGGGAACTGCCGGCGCTGATGGTGACGCTGGCGCCCGAAAATGCGACGGCTGAACAGGTGAAGGCGCTGGTCGAGGGCGGTGTGAAGGTGAGTCTTGGGCACACGGACACGACCTGCAACACGGCGCTGGCCTATGCCGAGGCGGGCGCATCGCTGGTAACCCATCTCTTCAATGCCATGAGCCCGCTTGCCCATCGCGAGCCGGGTGTCGTTGGCGCTGCGCTCGACAGTGGCCGTCTGTGGGTTGGCATCATTGCCGATGGCGTTCACGTCGACCCGGTGGCGATTGGCGTTGCCCTGCGCGGCAAGAATGGCCCGGCCCGCATTTTCGCGGTGACGGACGCCATGTCGACCATCGGCACCGATCTGAAATCCTTTACGCTGAACGGCCGCACGATCATGCGTGAAAACGGCCGGCTGACGCTGGAGGACGGGACGCTGGCCGGCGCGGATATCGACATGATTGCGACGGTTGCCTATCTGCACCGCACGGTCGGGCTGCCGCTCGAGGAAGCGCTTCGCATGGTAAGCGTCTATCCGGCGCAGGCCATCGGGCTCGATCACGCCAAGGGCCGCCTTGGCGCTGGCAGGGACGCCGATTTCGTGGTTCTGAACGATGATCTCGGCGTTGTCTCCACCTGGATCGGCGGCGAACCCGTGCATCAGGCCGGCTGATCGAATTCGCGCATTTTTCCTCTTGAAGCTCTAGTAACTAGAGATCCTATCCTTGCAGGCGTTGAAAGTCTGTAAGGAGAATCATCGTGTCCTTGAAACAGGATGATAGCGCCGCAAACCCCTATTCCTGGAAGGTGGGCGGCATGGATTGTGGAAGCTGTGCGAACAAGATCCGCACCGCCGTGGAGCGTTTTCCCGGTGTGAGTGATGTCAGTGTTTCGGTGATGTCCGAGACGCTGGCCCTGTCGCTGGATGAAAACAAGACCGGGCGCGACAAGGTGGAGCGTGCGGTCAAGAAACTCGGCTATTCGATTGCGCCGCGTCAGCGCGGGGAAGCGGCCGAAACGGGCGCGGTTACGCAGAGCTCCTGTTGTGGTGGGCATGACCACACGCATGGGCAGGGTTCTAAAGTTGAGCGCGCCGATCCGGGACATGGCGTTGCCGGTCATGTGCACGGTGCGGATGATGGCGACCGCAGCTGGTATCAGACCGGCAAGGGGCGTCTGGTGATCCTGACCGGACTTCTTCTGGTCGCCGCCTGGGGTGCGGAATTCCTGCTGCCGGGTGAACTCGGCATGTGGGCATTCGTTGCGGCCTGTCTGATCGGCGTTGCGCCCATCGCCCGCCGGGCCTTCGCCGCGCTGAGCGCAGGCATGCCCTTCACCATCGAGATGCTGATGACGGTGGCCGCCGCCGGTGCCCTGTTCATTGGCGCTGCCGAGGAGGCGGCGCTTGTCGTCTTCCTGTTCGCGGTGGGCGAAGTGCTGGAAGGTGTGGCGGCCAACCGCGCGCGCGCCGGCATCCGGGCGCTGGGCGATCTGGTGCCCAAGACCGCGCTGCTTGAGGAAAACGGCAAGACCCGCAAGGTGCAGGCCGCAGAGCTGAAAATCGGCCAGATCGTCATGGTGCGGCCGGGTGACCGGATTCCTGCCGATGGCGAGATCGTCGACGGCATTGCCGGCATCGACGAAGCGCCGGTGACGGGCGAATCCGTGCCGCGCACGAAGGGCGAGGGCGAAGATGTCTTTGCCGGTTCGATCAGCACCGATGCGGCGATCCGTGTGCGCGTGACGCGCGCGCCGGAGGACAACACCATTGCGCGCATCATTCGTCTGGTCGAGGAAGCGCAGGATGCGCGTGCGCCAACAGAGCGTTTCATCGACCGGTTCAGCCGTTACTACATGCCGGCAGTGGTGGGGTTCGCCCTGCTGGTCGCCATCGTGCCGCCGCTTGCGGCGGGGGCTGCCTGGGATGTCTGGATCTATCGCGCGCTGGCGCTGCTCCTGATCGGCTGCCCCTGTGCGCTGGTGATCTCCGTTCCAGCTTCCATCGCCTCCGCACTCTCCACCGGTGCGCGGCGTGGCCTGCTTCTGAAGGGCGGGGCCGTTATCGAGGCTGCCGCCCGGACCGATCTCGTGACCTTCGACAAGACCGGCACGCTCACGGTCGGCCGTCCGGCGGTGACGGATGTGTGGGCGGCCGATGGCGATGAGGCGCGTGTTCTGGCGCTGGCTGCCGGCGTTGAAGCCGGTTCCAGCCATCCGCTGGCCGAGGCCGTTCTGGCCCATGCCGAGAGCCTTGGCGTTTCCTATGAGGCGGGCAGGGATGCGCGCGCCATTCCCGGCCGCGGTGTGGAAGCGCGCGTGGGTGGTGAGACCGTGTTCGTCGGTTCGCCGCGCCATGCCGAGGAAGAAGGCGCGATGACCGCGCCGGCAAGGAGCCGCATTGAGGCTCTCGAGGCCGAGGGCAAGACGGTTGCCGCCGTTTTCCGCGCCGGTGCGCTTTCAGGCGTGATCGCCCTGCGCGACGAGCCGCGCGAGGATGCCGCCGCCGCCATGCAGGAGCTCAAGGCGCTCGGCGTGCGCACCATGATGCTCACCGGTGACAATGCGCGCACGGCGGAAGCCATCGCGGGACGCCTTTCGATGGAGTATCGCGCCGAGCTTCTGCCCGATGACAAGGTGTCCGCGATCCGTGAGCTGACCGGTCGGAATACGGTGATGATGGTTGGCGACGGCATCAACGACGCGCCGGCGCTGGCCACCGCCAATGTTGGCGTGGCCATGGGCTCGGGCACCGATGTGGCGCTCGAATCGGCCGATGGCGCGCTTCTGCGCAACCGTGTGGGCGATGTCGCCGGCATGGTGCGGCTGGCGCGTGCGACGATGGCCAATATCCATCAGAATATCGCCATCGCGCTGGGGCTCAAGGCCGTGTTCCTGGTCACCACGGTGCTGGGCGTCACGGGGCTCTGGATCGCAATCCTTGCAGACACCGGCGCGACCGTTCTGGTGACGCTGAATGCGCTGAGGCTTCTGGGCTTCCGCATGGAGCGTTAGATCGTCCTGCGAGCGTTCGGGCGCTCAAGAGGCGGTCTGGAATATTGGTGGAGCAGCCGTCGGCTTCGACGCTTTTTCGCTCCCTTCAGAATCGGCAAAAGCCGGCCCTCGTGGCCGGCTTTTTTACGGGGTTGTATACGCATAATTATACGTGGAATTTAGCGTATAAGTTGTATTTCTTGTTTATCACTTATCGATGTTGATAATCGAGTATCCTTATGAAAAATATGGATTTTCCCGATATTGATTCCTCAAAGGCTGCATAGATATCCACATAATCCATTACAGGTTGTATATGTAATCTGAATCCGATATCGTTCAGAAGTTGTATCGAGCAGGGTACGTCGGAATTCCGGGGGTACTTATGTTTCAGCGGACATGTTTGTAGCGCCGCTTTGATCGGTTTTCCGGGTCATTCGGGTCCGGGCTGATGAGTTGGCGTCGCATCGGCAGCGCTTGGCGTGGCTGATGCAGAACGGTGCAGAGCGCATCGTGAAACTGCATTGCGCGGGTGAGCCGTGTGATGCGGACGGACGGTTATCGCCGTCTTGCAGAAGCGTTGTGTGCCGCGTTCGCGGCAGCGTCTTTCGGGTCAGATTCCCACCTCTTATGAAGCGAGGCGTAGAGCATATGGGCATGCACAGACAGGATGGACTTTCATTTGCAACTTTGCGGGCTGCCGAAGCGGTCATCGACACACGCAGCCTGACCGGCGCGGCGCAGAAGCTGGGCATCAGCCAGCCGGCAGTGAGTATGCATCTGGGGCGTCTTGAGAAGGCGATCGGCACGCCGCTGATCAAGAAACTCGGCAACCGGATCATCGTGAAGGAAGAGATTTCCCGGCTTATCCGCCAGATGCTCGATCTTGAGCGGCGGCTGCGCACGGTGGGCTATGAAAAGAATGTTTCCAAGCTGAAGGTCGGTATCTGCACCTACACCGCGCCGCTGCTGCTTGCCGGGCTCGGGCGGCTTGGCAAGATCAAGGAAAGCGTGAGCTGGCGCATCGCCGATTCCAGGCGGCTTGAAGAGATGTACGATCTGGGGCAGGTGGATGCCGTTTTCCGCGCGCTCTACCCGAATGAAATGGGGCCGGATCTGATCAGCGAATATGCGATGCGGTGGATGGGCTCGCGCGAGCTGGCCGAACAGACCAAGCGAAACAGCGGCTCCATACCGGTGGTGCTGACCAATCCGCAGTCGCCGCTCGGCATCGTCGCCCGCGAATGGCTCCGCCATCGCCGTGTCTCTTATGACGTGATCGGCGAGGTGGATGACATCACCAACGCCATGAAGCTGGTCGCCAACGGGGCTGCGGTCTCACCGTTGCCGGGTTTCGTTTTCGATGGCAATCCGGCGCTGCATGAAGACTGTGTCGAGGTCATTCCGGGCGGGCTCGAGATCCGCTACGGCATGTTCTTCGATGACAAGCGTTTCAACCTGCGGCTCGCAATGGACATTTTCGAGCTTCTGCAGGGGGAGTTGCATCGCATGACACCCCCGCCTTCTGCCTATCAGGGGCAGGGCCTGGCCCATCAATAGATAGCGCCCGCCAAATCGGCATGCCGCCGCGCAGGTCTCTGCGCGGCGCTGTTATGCCTAGAAACTGTCGTCAAAATTTCACCCAGCCGCCGCTTTGCCGTCAGGTTCGGCGCGCAAGATTCCAAATTATGAGAAGACTGATTCAAAACGCCCGTTCGGACGCGCAGACTGATGCGCAAATCGATGCCCTCCTGTCTCCGCAGGATGAGGTGTCCATCGTGGATTCGCTTTTCACCATGTCAAAGGGGCATGGCCATGCCGGCGCGCGCGACGTGCTGGAGCGTGTGCTGGAGGCGCGGCTCGAAGCGCGCCTTGCACGCCGTATGCGCCAGACCATCGAGCAATCTCCAGGCAATGACGACAAACGTCCAAGGAGTGCCGCATGAACCGCTGTGTCATACCGCTTGAGGGCGGCCGCCTATTGCAGGGCGAGAAAGTCTTCGATTTCGCGCGCGGCAGCCAGCAGGGTGGGCAGGATGGACTGCTCCATCTCGGCGCAGGTGAAGCGCGCCGACTGCGTGGAGACGTTGAGGGCGGCGGTGATGCGCCCCGCCTTGTTGCGTATCGGCACCGCAATCGAGCGCAGTCCGAGCTCCAGCTCCTGGTCGACGATGGCGTAACCGCGCGCGCCGGCCAGGGTCACCGTTTGGGCGAGTTCGGCCCGGTCCGTCACCGTTCGTTCGGTCTTGGCGCTGATCGACGCCTTCGCGAGAAAACCGGTGAGTTCGGACGCTTCCAGATCTGACAGAAGAACCCGGCCCATCGACGTGCAATAGGCCGGAAGCCGCGTGCCGACATTGAGCCTCACGGACACGATGCGCCGGCCGGCCACACGGGCCACATAGACGACATCCTCGCCCTCCAGAACGGCTGCGGAGCAGGATTCGCCAAGCGTTGCGGACACACGTCGCATGACGGGCTCTGCATAGCGCCAGAGCGCGGCGTCGCCCATCCATGTCCGGGCGAGCCCCAGCAGTTTCGCGGAAAGCAGGAAGCGCCGGTCCGTCTGGCGCGCATAGCCGCTCGCCACCAGTGTGAGGAGCAGCCGCCGCGCGCCTGCGCGTGTCAGCCCGGCCTCCGTCGCCACTTCCGTCAGCGTCATGCCGTCCGGCGCATTTGCCAGAATCTCCAGAACGCCCAGCCCCTTCTGCAGCGATCCCACGAGATCGCGCGAAGCCTGGGCTTCAGCTGTGGCGGGGGCATTTGACTCGGTTTCATTCTCCATCTAGAAAGTATCGCATATAAAACTTTTGTTCGCAATACGAACTTACGAGGAGTGCCATGGCGCGTTTCGTCCCGCTGCCCCAGGCGGTTGCGGAGAACCTGAACAATGGCGACAGCGTCGCTTTTGAAGGCTTCACCCATCTCATCCCCACCGCCGCCGCCCATGAGGCGATCCGCCAGGGTTTCCGTGATCTCACGCTGATCCGCATGACCCCCGATGTGGTCTACGACCAGATGATCGGCATGGGTCTCGCCCGCAAGCTGGTCTTTTCCTATGCCGGCAATCCGGGGGTGGGGCTTCTGCGCCGCCTGCGCGATGCGGTGGAAAACGGCTTTCCGCACAAGCTCGAGATAGAGGAACACTCCCACGCCGCCATGGCCAATGCCTATGAGGCGGGTGCGGCCGGGCTTCCCTGCGCGATTTTCCGTGGCTATCGCGGCGCGGAGCTTGCCCGTGTGAACCCGAACATCAAGTTCATCGAGTGCCCCTTCACGGGCGAGAGCCTGGCCACCGTGCCGGCACTGCGGCCCGATGTCGTCTTCATTCATGCGCAGAAGGCGGACCGGAAGGGCAATGTTCTGGTCGAGGGCATTGTCGGCATTCAGAAAGAGGCGGTGCTTGCAGCGAAACGCGCTGTTGTGACCGTCGAAGAAGTCGTCGACGATTTCTCCGACCTGCACCCCAATCTGACCATTCTGCCCCACTGGACGGTGACCGACATCGCCGTGGTGCCGGGTGGCGCACACCCCTCCTACACGCATGGCTATTACGCGCGTGACAACGCCGAATATCTGAAATGGGACAAGATCGCCGCAGACCGCGACCTGTTCCGCGACTGGATGCAGAAGAATGTGCTTGATGCGACGCCCGAGGATTTCGCAGGCCGCGTCGAGAAGCTGAGGGACGCAGGATGAGCAAGCCCGAATTCACTCCCAATGAAATGATGACGATTGCCGCCTCACGCGCGCTGAAGAACAACGATGTGTGTTTCGTCGGCATCGGCGCGCCCTCGGCTGCGTGCAACATTGCGCGTCTGACGCATGCGCCCGACATCACGCTGATCTACGAATCCGGCACCATCGGCACCGCGCCGGACGTTCTGCCGCTCTCGATTGGCGATGGCGAGCTGTGCGACACCGCGCTGACCACGGTGCCGGTGCCGGAAATGTTCCGCTACTGGCTGCAGGGCGGGCGCATCACCATCGGCTTTCTGGGCGCGGCCCAGATCGACAAATACGGCAACATCAACACCACCGTCATCGGTGACTATGACAGCCCGAAGACGCGGCTTCCCGGCGGCGGTGGCGCTCCGGAAATCGCGACCTCCTCGCAGGAAGTCTACATCACGCTCGCCCAGTCGAAGCGGGGCATGGTGGAGAAGATCGATTTCTACACCTCCTTTGGACATGGCGATGGCGGCGACCACCGCCAGAAGCTCGGCATCGACACCAAGGGGCCGACGCTGCTCATCACCGATCTTGCGATCTGGAAGCCGGATCCGGTGACGAAGGAGTTCACCGTCGTGTCGCTGCATCCCGGCGTTAC
This sequence comes from Nitratireductor aquimarinus, assembly GCF_017255295.1. Taxonomy (GTDB): domain Bacteria; phylum Pseudomonadota; class Alphaproteobacteria; order Rhizobiales; family Rhizobiaceae; genus Nitratireductor; species Nitratireductor aquimarinus. The sequence continues at coordinate 269,989 of NZ_JAFKDE010000004.1, read as the reverse complement.
GCGTGATCAGGTGCAGGAAACCTGCGGCTGGACCGTGACGTTTGCTGACGGTGTCGAAGAGACGCCGCCGCCCACCGAACTCGAGCTTGCGACATTGCGCGACTTGAAAGCCCGCACCGAAGCGGCCCATAAGGGCGCATGATCTTTCCGTCGCGTGGCGCACGCGGCGGCTGGGCGCTGCCCGGCATTGATGGTTAGGAGACCTCACTCATGGCTGAAGCTTTCATCTGCGACTACATCCGCACGCCGATCGGCCGTTTCGGCGGCGCGCTTTCCTCCGTTCGCGCCGACGACCTGGCTGCCCTGCCGATCAAGGCGCTGATGGAGCGCAACCCGAAGGTCGACTGGGCGGCGCTGGACGATGTGTTCTATGGCTGCGCCAACCAGGCCGGTGAGGACAACCGCAACGTGGCGCGCATGGCCGTGCTTCTTGCGGGCCTGCCCATCGAGGTGCCGGGCTCCACGGTGAACCGCCTGTGCGGTTCGGGTATGGATGCGATCACCATTGCCGCGCGCGCCATCAAGGCGGGTGAGGCGGAGATCATGATCGCCGGCGGCGTGGAATCCATGAGCCGTGCGCCCTTCGTCATGCCGAAGGCCGAAACGGCCTTCTCGCGTCATGCGGAAATCTACGACACCACCATTGGCTGGCGTTTCGTCAACAAGCTGCTCAAGAAGCAGTATGGCGTCGATTCCATGCCGGAGACGGGTGAGAACGTGGCGGCTGATTTCTCTGTCAGCCGCGCCGATCAGGACGCCTTTGCCGTGCGCAGCCAGAACAAGGCTGTTGCCGCGCAGGAAAACGGGCGTCTCGCCAGGGAAATCATCCCCGTCACCATTCCCCAGCGCAAGGGCGACCCGGTGGTGGTCGACAGGGACGAGCATCCGCGTCCGGGCACCACGGTTGAAAAGCTCGGCAAGCTGCCGACGCCTTTCCGCGAGGGCGGCACCGTGACCGCCGGCAACGCCTCCGGCGTCAATGACGGTGCGGCTGCGCTCATCATCGCTTCGGAAGCAGCGGCGAAAAAGTACGGCCTGACGCCGATCGCCCGCATTCTCGGCGGCGCGACGGCTGGCGTTCCGCCGCGCATCATGGGCATCGGCCCGGCTCCGGCAACGCAGCGCCTTTGTGCACGGCTTGGCCTGAAACCTTCGGATTTCGATGTCATCGAGCTCAACGAGGCGTTCGCCTCGCAGGGAATCGCCGTGCTGCGCGAACTGGGGCTTGCGGAGGATGCGCCGCAGGTGAACCCGAATGGCGGCGCAATCGCGCTTGGCCATCCGCTCGGCATGTCGGGCGCCCGCATCTCCGGCACCGCTGCGCTTGAGTTGCAGGCCGGCGGCGGCAAGCGCGCGCTCGCCACCATGTGCATCGGCGTTGGCCAGGGCATCGCACTGGCGATGGAACGCGTTTAATCACGATGGCGATGGGGCGGGGTAACCCGCCCTTTTGTTTTTGGGCGCGCTCATTGCGGTGGGGGCCTTTATCCTCGCAGGGTGACAACATGAGCCCTCACAGCACAGTAGCGCCAACACAGCCCTCATCCTGAGCCTCTTGAGCTTGCCGAAAGGCGAAGGGCGAGGGCGGTTTGACGCGCTCAGGCGGTGACGTTGGCGCGTGCCTTCACCTCGCCCTTCGACAGGCTCAGGATGAGGTGAAAGCAGGGAGATGTGAGGCGCTTGCCTTGCGTTGTCTTGTCTCGCGTTGCGTTGCCCCGCCTTGGGTTGCCCCGCCTTGGGTTGCCTCGCCTTGGGTTGCGTTGCAGCGCCTTGCAATGCCGTGAGGTGGCTGTTCGCCTCTCACATATCAGCGCTTCCGCACCGTCTTGGTCTTCGAAATGTTCAGCCCATCGTCTCGCGCGTCGACTTCACCAACACAGCCCTCATCCTGAGCCTGTCGAAGGGCGGGGGCGGCATGACGGGCTCAGGCGGTGACGTTGGCGCGTGCCTCCACCCCGGTCATCCCCGTCAGTTCAGCGGAATGTCGTTCTCTGCCTTGCTGTCCTGATAGCGTTCGGAAAGGGCGGCATAGGCTGTGGCGAGCTTTGCAATGCGGGCTTTCACGGCTTCCACATCAGCCGCTGGCAGTGCGGTTGCCAGAGCGGGCAGGGCGTAGCTTTTCCAGAAGGCGTTTTCGGCATTGTAGCCGCCGGGCTCCAGCGTGAAGACTTCCTTGAGAATCTTCAGATCGTGCGGGATCGCGAAGGCGTCGCGCGAATCTTCGTGGCTGAACAGATAGTAGAAATTGTCGAAGCCGGTCCAGGTGATCGCCGAAAGACACAGCGAGCAGGGCTCGTGCGTGGACAGGAAAATGCAGTCCTTCGTGTCCGGGCGCGCATCCTTCGGCAGTTCGTAGAACCGCTTCAGCGTATGAACCTCACCATGCCAGAGCGGGTTTTCCAGCTCATTGTTGGTTTCGGCAAGCACCAGCGACAGGTCGCTTTTCTTCAGGATGGCCGCGCCGAAGAGCTTGTTGCCATGGGCGACGCCCGCGGCGGTCTTCGGCAGGATGTCCTGTTCGATAACGTCGAGCAGCCGGTTGATGAGGTGAAGGTCGGGAGCGGTCATGGGAGGGATGGCACTGTGATTTCATAGGGTTCCTGAAAGTGGAATTCTTCCAGATTGTTGCCGTCTCCGCCACGGTCGACCACCACGAAATCCTGGGGTGCGGCAATGGGCGTCAAAACGCCATGCCAGGTGCCGCGCGCATAGTTCACGCCCTGTCCGGGATGCGTGATGAAGGCGCGGGGGTAGCCGGGCTGCCCGTCTTCATCCGGGCACACGATCACCAGAAAGGGGGCTGGCGAAAGCGGCATGAAGGCCTGGCTTCCAAGCGGGTGCCGCTCCACCATGGAAAGCCGCAGCGGCAGCGCATAGGGCGTGCCGCGAAAGATGTTGATCAGAACACGCGCATTCTCACCCGCCGCTTCGACCGTCGCCAGATCGTGAAAGCGGCGGCACTTGTCGGCATTGATGAGGAAGCTTTCCGCGCCTTCGGTTTCGATCACGTCGCCGAAGGGCGCGAAGGCTGCGCGTGTCAGCTTCTCGGCTTCGATCCGCTTCATCGCGCGAAGCTGCCACCCAGCCGGGCGTGCCGGTTGACGTCCTTGTAGAGCAGGTAGCGGAAATTGCCCGGCCCGCCCGCATAGCAGGCCTGCGGACAGAAGGCGCGCAGCCACATGAAGTCGCCGGCTTCCACCTCCACCCAGTCCTGGTTGAGCCGGTAGACGGCCTTGCCTTCCAGCACATAGAGACCGTGCTCCATGACATGCGTTTCGGCGAAGGGGATCACCGCGCCGGGCTGCAGCGTGACGATGGTCACATGCATGTCGTGGCGCAGATCGGCCGGATCGACAAAGCGCGTCGTTGCCCATTTGCCATCCGTTCCCGGCATGGGAGAGGGCGCGACATCGGCCTCGTTCAGAAACAGCGGATCGGGCGTGTCGAGGCCGGCAACGGGCTCATAGGCCTTGCGCACCCAGTGGAAGCGCGCGGGCGCGTCGCCCCGATTGTGCGCGGTCCAGCCGCTCGATGGCGGCAGATAGGCGTAGCCGCCGGGCGTCATCTTGTGCGTCTCGCCTGCGATCTCGACGGTCAACTCGCCCTCGACGATGAAAAGCACGCCTTCCGCGGTCTCATCGAGTTCGGCCCGGTCGCTGCCGCCGCCGGGCTCCACTTCCATGATGTATTGCGAAAAGGTCTCGGCAAAGCCGGAAAGGGGACGCGCAATGATCCAGCAGCGGGTCTTCTCCCAGAACGGCAGCAGGCTGGTGACGATGTCCTGCATGACGCCTTTCGGCATCAGCGCATAGGCGTCCGTCAGAACCGCGCGGTCGGTCAGGAGCTGGGTCTGCGGCGGATGCCCGCCATGCGGGGCGTAATAGGTGCGGGCGTTCATCTGGTCTCGTCCTGATTTCACACGGGGAGGATGTCGTTGAGCCGCAGCCGGGCGATCCGCTCCACCTGCCGGCAGGCGGTGGCGAATTCCTCGTCGCGGCTGTTCTCCAAGCGGGCTTCGAAGGCCTTCAGAATGCTGTCCCTGGTGTTGTCCTTGACGGCGATGATGAAGGGAAACCCGAATTTTTGCGTATAGGCGGTGTTGAGTTCGGTAAAGCGTGCGCGTTCGCTGTCGGTCAGCGCATCGAGCCCTGCCGAAGCCTGCTCTTTGCTCGATTCCTCGGTCAGCCTTTTGGCTGCCGCCAGCTTGCCCGCAAGGTCCGGGTGGGCTTTCAGAACGCCAAGGCGTTCGTCTTCGCTGGCCGAACGGAAGGCGCGGGCGAGCGCATTGGCGAGGCCCCCGGCCGTGTCATGTGCGGGGCCGAGTTCCAGCTTTGCCGCGCGTTCGGCGATCCATGGCGAATGCTCATAGATGCTGCCGAACCGTTCGATGAACTCCGGTTCGCTCATGCGGCTCGGGCGCAGCGCCGGCGCTTTATAGGGGTGCTTTTCGCGCCAGTGCCGGGCGATCTCGCCACGTGTCGCAAGCCACACATGATCGTGGCTCTTCACATAGTCGATGAAGCGCTGAAGGGCTGCAGCGCGTCCCGGCCGGCCGATGAGACGGCAATGAAGGCCGATGCTCATCATGGCCGGCCGCCCCGAGCCCCCCTCGGTATAGAGTGTGTCGAAAGCGTCCTTCAGATAGCTGAAGAACTGATCGCCGGAATTGAAGCCCTGCGCCGTTGCAAAGCGCATGTCGTTTGCATCAAGCGTGTAGGGGACGACCAGTTGCGCGCGCGTGCCGTGCCCGTGGCCGTCATGGTCGATCCAGTAGGGCAGGTCGTCGTCATAGGTGTCGGAAATCCAGTCGAACCCGCCTTCCTCGATGGCCAGTTTCACCGAATTGACCGAGGTGCGTCCGAGATACAGGCCGCGCGGGCGTTCGCCCACCACTTCGGTGTGCAGCCGGATGGCTTCCAGAAGGTCGGCGCGCTCGCTTTCTTCCGAATGGGCGCGGTAGTCGATCCATTTCAGGCCGTGCGACGCGATTTCCCAGCCGGCGTCCTGCATGGCGGCAAGCTGGTCGGGGCTTCGGGCAAGCGCTGAAGCGACGCCGAAAACGGTGACCGGCACGCCGACTGCCGTGAACATGCGGTGGAGCCGCCAGAACCCGGCGCGCGAGCCGTACTCATAAATGGATTCCATGTTCCAGTGGCGCATGCCCTGCCAGGGCGCAGCGCCCACCACTTCCGACAGGAAGGCTTCGGAGGCCTCGTCGCCGTGCAGGATACAGTTTTCGCCGCCTTCCTCGTAATTGACGACGAACTGCACGGCTACGCGTGCGCCATCGGGCCAGTCGGCATTCGGCGGGTTCTGGCCGTAGCCGGTCATGTTTCTGAGGTAGCGGGTCATGCAAACTTTCCGATATTCTTTATTGGCAAGGATAATCGATGGAATGGGGTGTGAACTTTCCCGAAAAATTTGAAAGAGTTTAGTTGTCGATCCTTCGCCGGGGCTCTTATGCTCGCTGCGGATTTGTCCCACAATCAACCCTATATATAGGGCAAGTGGCTTTAGTGAATTTAAAGGGAGGCCGCATGAGCAATGCGGGTGAGGGCCGTCTGACGACCCATGTGCTGGACACGGCCAGCGGAAAACCGGCCGGAGGACTGGAGATTGCGCTCTATCGCCTGGAGGGGGATGCGCGCACTCATGTGAAGACGGTCACGACCAACAGCGATGGCCGCTGCGATGCGCCGCTGCTTGCCGGCGATGCGTTTCGCACCGGCTTCTATGAACTGGTGTTTGAAGCCGGCGCCTATCTGCGTGCGCAGGGCGTTGATCTGCCGGCACCGGCCTTTCTCGATCAGGTGCCGATCCGCTTCGGCATGGCTGAAAACACGCATTATCACGTGCCGCTTCTCATCTCGCCCTATGGCTATTCCACCTACAGGGGGAGCTGATGGGCGCGCGCGGTGAAATCCGTTTTCTTTTGAACGGCGCGCCGGTGGCGCTGGGCAATGTCCGCCCGGACGAAACCCTGCTTGACTATCTGCGCCTGCGGCAGCGCCTGACCGGCACCAAGGAAGGCTGCGCGGAAGGCGATTGCGGTGCGTGCACCGTGCTCGTCGGTCGGTTGCGCAATGGCGCGCTTTCCTATGAGAGCGTCAATGCCTGCATCCGCTTCCTGGGATCGCTGGATGCCTGTCACGTGGTGACGGTGGAGCATTTGAAGCGGGCCGATGGCAGCCTGCATCCGGTCCAGCAGGCGATGGTCGATTATCACGGCTCGCAATGCGGCTTCTGCACGCCGGGCTTCGTCATGTCGCTTTACGCGCTCTGGATGCGCGAGGCGCAGCCCTCCGACAGGGCCATCGAAAAGGCATTGCAGGGCAATCTGTGCCGCTGCACCGGCTATGAACCCATCGTGCGGGCTGCGCGCGCGGTCTCCGACTATGGCAATGCCGCGTCTGACCCGCTGGCGACGGAGCGTGCTGCGGTGATCGCTGCGCTGCAAGGCATGAAGGATGGCGCGCGGGTGGAGATCGGCTCGGGCCGCGAGCGTCTGCTCATCCCGGCGGATGTCGATGATTTTGCCGCGATCCTTGAAGCCGAGCCCGAGGCCACCATCGTCGCCGGTGCGACGGATGTGGGCTTATGGGTCACCAAATTCATGCGCGACATCGCGCCGGTGGTCTTCATCGGCGGGCTCGACGGCCTGCAGGAAATCCGTGAGCAGGATGGCGTCATCAGCATTGGCGCGGGCGTGAGCTACACCGGGGCATTTGAACTTCTGGCGAAACGCATTCCCGCGCTGGGCGCACTGATCGACCGCATTGGCGGCGAGCAGGTGCGCAATATGGGCACGATTGGCGGCAACATCGCCAATGGCTCGCCCATCGGTGACACGCCGCCGCCACTGATCGCGCTTGGCGCAACGCTCACACTGCGCAGGGGCAGCGCGCGCCGCACAATTCCGCTGGAAGATTTCTTCATCGACTACGGCAAGCAGGATCGCGCGCCCGGCGAGTTCGTCGAGGCGGTGCATGTTCCGGTGCCCGATGCGGCCTCCCGTTTCGCGGTCTGGAAAATCTCCAAGCGTCGGGATGAAGACATCACGGCGGTTCTCGGCGCGTTCGATCTGCGGATCGCCGATGGCCGGGTTGAAGCCGCCCGCATCGCCTATGGCGGCATGGCCGCGACGCCGAAACGCGCAAAAGCCGTCGAGGCGGCGCTGACCGGCAAGGCATGGACGCAGGAAACCGTCGAGGCAGCACTTTCGGCCTATGACGGGGACTTCCAGCCCATCTCCGACATGCGCGCATCCGCCGACTATCGCATGATGGCGGCGAAGAACCTGCTGCGCCGCTATTTCCTTGAAAGCACCGGCGCTGGCGCGGTGGACCTCTCCAGACATGAGGCGGCCTGACCATGACGCGGCATGAACCACGCACGCAGGGCAAGGCGAAGATCGATGGCGGTGTCGCCAGCGACGAGAAGCACGATTCCGCCCGCAAACATGTAAGCGGCGAGGCCATCTATATCGATGACATGGCCGAACCCGCCGGCACGCTGCATGCCTGTCTCGGTCTTTCCGAGGTGGCGCATGGCGCGATCACCGGCTTTGACCTTTCCGATGTGCGGGCAGCGCCCGGCGTTGTCGCCGTTCTGACGGCGAACGATGTGCCCGGCGACAACGATATGAGCCCGACCGGGCTGCATGACGAGCCCATTCTGGCAGACGGGCGTGTGCAGTTTTTCGGCCAGCCGGTTTTCGCCGTCATTGCCGAAACGCGCGAAGCGGCGCGGCGCGCCTGCCGTCTGGCGAAGATCGACTATGCGGAAGAACCCGCACTGATCGATGTCGCCGATGCCGCGGATGACGCGAAGCTCGTTACCGCACCGCTGAAGCTTGAGCGCGGTGACAGCGCTGCGGCGATTGCCGCTGCGCCGCACACGGTCCGCGGTCAGATGCGGGTTGGCGGGCAGGACCATTTCTATCTTGAAGGCCAGATCGCTTTCGCGCTTCCGGGCGAAGACGGCGATGTGACCGTGTTTTCCTCCACCCAGCACCCAAGCGAGGTGCAGCACATGGTGGCGCATGCGCTGGGCGTTCCCTCCCACGCCGTCACCATCGAGGTGCGGCGCATGGGTGGCGGCTTCGGCGGCAAGGAAACACAGGCCAATCTGTTCGCCACCATTGCGGCCATTGCCGCCAAGAAGCTGAACCGGCCGGTCAAGCTGCGTCCCGACCGGGATGACGACATGACCGCGACCGGCAAGCGTCACGACTTCCTGATCGATTACACGGTCGGTTTCGATGATGAGGGCGGCATTCTCGGCGTCGATTTCACCTATGCCGCGCGCTGCGGCTATGCGGCGGATCTCTCCGGTCCGGTGACAGACCGGGCGCTGTTTCACTGCGACAACACCTATTTCTACCCGGCTGCGCGGGCCGTCTCGCGCCCGCTCTACACGAACACCGTTTCCAACACCGCGTTTCGCGGTTTCGGTGGGCCGCAGGGCATGGTTGGCGCAGAGCGCATCATCGATGAGGTGGCCTTCGCGCTGGGCAGGGACCCGCTCGAAATCCGCAAGAAAAACCTCTACGGCACGGACGACCGCAACGTCACGCCCTATCACCAGACGGTGGAGGACAATGTTGCAGAACGGGTCATCGCCGAACTGGAAGCGAGTGCCGATTATGCCGCGCGTCGGCGTGAAATCGCGGCCTTCAACGCAAAAAGCCCGGTCATCAAGCGTGGTCTGGCGCTGACGCCGGTCAAGTTCGGCATCTCCTTCACGGCCACGCATTTCAATCAGGCCGGCGCGCTGGTGCATGTCTACACGGATGGCTCGGTGCATCTGAACCATGGCGGCACCGAAATGGGGCAGGGGCTGCACACCAAGGTGGCGCAGATCGTTGCCGAGGAATTCCAGATCGACATCGATCAGGTGAAGATCACCGCCACGACCACGGGCAAGGTGCCCAACACCTCCGCAACGGCGGCTTCCTCCGGCACGGATTTGAACGGCATGGCCGCGCAGGACGCGGCGCGCCAGATCAAGAACCGGCTGATCGCCTTCGCCGCTGAGGCGCATGACGTGCCGAAGGATCAGGTGGTGTTCCTCCCGGGCCGGGTGCGCATCGGCAACCGTGAAATTCCCTTCGCCGAGCTGATCGGCGAGGCCTATATGGCCCGCATCCAGCTTTCCGCAGCCGGTTTCTACAAGACGCCGAAGATCCACTGGGATCGCGACAAGGGGCAGGGGCGGCCGTTCTACTACTTCGCCTATGGCGCAGCCTGCGCCGAGGTCTCCGTGGACACGCTGACCGGCGAATACATGGTCGAGCGCGTTGATATTCTGCACGAGACGGGCCGCTCGCTGAACCGCGCCATCGACATTGGCCAGATCGAGGGCGGCTTCATTCAGGGTATGGGCTGGCTGACGACGGAAGAGCTGGTCTGGGACGGCAAGGGGCGGCTTCGGACGCATGCGCCTTCAACCTACAAGATCCCGCTCGCGTCCGACCGGCCAAAAGCGTTCAACGTGGCGCTTGCCGACTGGGCGGAAAACGCCGAGCCGACGGTGCACCGTTCCAAGGCCGTGGGCGAGCCGCCCTTCATGCTGGCCATGTGCGTGCTTCACGCACTGTCCGATGCGGTGGCGAGCGTTGCCGGTCACACGGTCTGCCCGCGTCTCGATGCGCCGGCCACGCCGGAGCGTGTGCTGATGGCGGTGGAACGCATGAAGGCTGAAGGCGCGCGCTAGGGTCAGGACCCATTAATATGGCCGCAATGGTCGGCCTGATTTGCACGGGCTACTTTGTCGCAAGTCCTTGAAAGACGTGAAGTCTTCCTGCGGCCTTGCTTCGCGTATCCGAACAAATCAGGCCGACCATTGCGGCCATATTAATGGGTCCTGACCCTAGATTGGGCGCCTTCCTGCCGTTATCGTTCTGACATGCTTCTGCTTCTTCGCACTGGTCTCTGGTTCGCGTCTTCTCACCGTCATGCATGGGGGCGGCAATGAGCCATCCAACTGAAACCCTTCGGACATTTCTGGATGCCGCGCCGTCCGCCGCTCTCGTCGAGGTGCGCGAGGCGAAAGGCTCCACCCCGCGCGAAGAGGGCGCGTGGATGCTGGTTTCGCCCGAGGCGATTTTTGGAACCATCGGTGGCGGCCAGCTTGAATTCATGGCGATTGCCAGGGCGCGCGAACTCATCTCGGACAATCTTGCAAACGGTGCTCTCGACATTCCGCTGGGACCGGAAATCGGCCAGTGCTGCGGCGGCCGGGTGGCGCTCGACATTCGCCTTCTCGATGAGGCGGAGCGCAGGGCGCTGGTGAAGCGCGTCGGCGATGAGGCGAACGCCTTCCCGCAGGTGATCCTGTTTGGCGGCGGCCATGTCGGCCATGCGCTGGCGGCAGCGCTGATCCCGCTGCCCGTGCGGGTGCTGGTGGTCGAGACCCGTGAGGAAGCGCTGGAGGATTTTCCAAGCGATGTGGAGACGCGCCTTGCGGCCCTGCCGGAAGAGGCGGTGCGTTCAGCCCCCGCCGGGACGGCCTTCGTGGTCCTGACCCACGATCATGCGCTCGATTTCCTGCTGGTTGCCGAGGCGCTGGCGCGCGATGATGCGGCCTATGTCGGCATGATCGGCTCGAAAACCAAACGCGCGACCTTCCGGAGCTGGTATCTGAAGAATGGCGGCGATGAACGCCGTTTCGCGCAGCTGACCACCCCCATTGGCGGGAACGCCGTCCACGACAAGCGCCCCGCCGTCATCGCAGCCATGGCGGCTGCGGAGATACTGACGGCTTTGCAGTCGTGATGTTGACATTTGTGTGTACAAACTTACATACTTCATAAATGAAGATCGCGGGCTTTGACTGGGACACCGGAAACTGGCCGAAATGCGCAAAGCATGGTGTCTCGAAGGACGAGATCGAACATGCGCTTCTTCATGACCCGTTGATTGCGCCTGATCCAGCACACTCTGGGCCCGAAGATCGCTACATCGTCATCGGACGCAACCGGCAGGGCCGCCCCATGTTCATGGGCGTGACCTTTCGCATGGTTGACGGGAAGCGTCTTATTCGTCCGATCACAGCGCGCTATATGCATGCCAAGGAGGTGAAACGCTATGAAACGCAGCGTTCCCAAACTGAAAACTGATAAGGATGCGGAAGACTTCCTCGATCAGGATCTTTCCGATCTGGATTTTGGTGCATTCAAACCCGCCGGGTTCGAGTTCGAGAACAAGGCGGCAAGGGTGAATATGCGCATGCCGCAAAGCCAGTTGGATGCCGTGAAGGCTGAGGCGAAGAAGCGTGGTGTTCCCTATCAGCGGCTCATGCGCGAGCTTGTTCAGCGCGGTCTGGAAAGTCTGCGTGCAGGCTGACCATTATTGCTCTGACAGGGTCGCGCCAATCATGCGCTGGCAGCGGCCTGCCATGAAGTCCACCAGGAGCCGCACTTTGGGGTCCTGAAACTTCTTGTGCGGGTAGAGCGCGGCGAGCTTTACCGGCACTGGCGGGGTTTCGGGCAGGACCACCTGGAGCCGCCCGTCGCGCAAGAATGGTTCGATCTCGAAGCGGGGCTTGTTGACGATGCCGCGCCCGGCAAGCGCCCAGTCGGTGATCACGTCGCCATCGTCGGAATCGAACGGTCCCCCGACCTCGAACTTTCGCGCGCCCTCCGGCGTTTGCAGCATCCAGAAATGCTCGCGTGCGCCGGGAAAGCGCAACATCAGGCAGTCGTGCCGCTCATCGATCAGCGCTTCGGGCGTCTTCGGTTCGCCGCGCCGTTTCAGATAATCAGGGGCCGCCGCCAGAACACGCTCGCAATCCATGATGCCGCGCATGCGGAAAGAGGAATTCTCCAGAATGCCGAGCTTGAAGGCGACGTCGATGCCCTCGCGCATCATGTCGACCTCATGGTCGGAGAGCCGTAAGCGAACCTCGATTTCGGGATACTGGTCGCGGAATTCGGGAATGCCGCTGGCGATCAGACGCTTGCCGATGCCGAGCGGCGCGGTGACGCGGATCGTGCCGCGCGGCTGGCCGGAAAGATCTGCGACCGAGGCTTCGGCTTCCGCCACCGCTTCGAGAACCTTGCGCGCGCCCTCATAGAAGACGCGGCCCTGCTCGGTGGGGGTGAGCTGGCGCGTGGTGCGGTTGAAGAGCCGCACGCCAAGATGCTTTTCGAGCTCCTTCACCCGGTTCGAGGCAACGGCCGGAGAAAGCCGCATGTCGCGGCCTGCTGAAGACAGATTGCCGAGTTCCACGACGCGGACAAAAACGGCGATATTGTCGAGATAGGCCATGCGGTTCCCCCAAGATTCGCGCGCATTATTTTCCATATTTTTTTGAAAGTCATCGTGATCTTCCCCGCTTTCCGTTTATACCGGGTTCCGTCACCTTGGGCCGCCAGAGCAATTCCAGGAAAAGTGGTTACCGGTTTTCCGTCTGGAATTGCGCAGGAACAATGAATGAGCAATTCCAGGAAAAGTGGTCACCGGTTTTCCGTCCGAAGTTGGGCAAAAGGAAGCGCGCAGGAACAAGGCTGGCTATTGGGGCAGGGCTGACGGGAGTTGAGGGAACGGGCATGAACGATTACGCGGTTTTGTGGGACTGGCTGTCCTTTGGCGTGCGCTGGCTGCATGTGGTCACGGCCATCGCCTGGATTGGCTCATCCTTCTATTTCATCGCGCTGGATCTGGGGCTGGTGAAACGGCCGGGTCTGCCCGAGGGCGTGCATGGCGAGGAATGGCAGGTCCATGGCGGCGGTTTCTATCATATCCAGAAATACATGGTCGCGCCGGCCTCAATGCCCGAGCACCTGACCTGGTTCAAATGGGAATCCTACTCCACCTGGCTGTCCGGTTTCGCGCTGCTCGCCATCGTCTATTATGCGGGCGCGGATCTCTATCTGGTCGACCGCAATGTGCTTGATGTGCCGGCCTGGGGCGGCATCCTGATCTCGCTCGCTTCAATCGGGCTTGGCTGGCTGCTCTACGACCTTCTGTGCAAATCGCCGCTCGGCAAGAACGACACGGCGCTGATGCTGGTGCTCTATGTGATCCTTGTGGTGATGGCGTGGGGCTATACGCAGCTCTTCACCGGTCGCGCGGCCTTCCTGCATCTGGGCGCGTTCACCGCGACGATCATGACGGCGAATGTCTTCCTGATCATCATTCCCAATCAGAAGATCGTGGTGGCCGATCTGAAGGCGGGGCGCACGCCCGACCCGAAACTTGGCCTGCAGGCGAAGCAGCGTTCACTGCACAACAATTACCTGACGCTGCCCGTCGTCTTCCTGATGCTGTCGAACCATTATCCGCTGGCCTTCGGCACCCAGTTCAACTGGATCATCGCATCGCTCATCTTCATCATCGGCGTGCTGATCCGGCACTATTTCAACACCGTGCACGCCCGCAAGGGCACCCCGCACTGGACCTGGGGGCTGGCCGGCGTTCTCTTCATCATCATCATGTGGCTCTCCACCGTGCCGCAGGTGCTGACGGGCGAGACGAAGCTTTCGGCGACGGGGCAGACCTTCGTCGCCTCGACCCATTTTCCGGCGGTGCGCGACACGGTGATGGGACGTTGCGCCATGTGCCACGCGGTGGTGCCGGGCTATGAGGGCATTCCCTACCCACCGAAGAATGTTGTGCTCGACACGGATGCGGCTATTGCCGAGCACGCGCGTGAAATCTATCTGCAGGCAGGCCGCAGCCACGCCATGCCGCCCGGCAATGTTTCGGGCATCACGGACGAGGAGCGGCAACTGATCGTTACCTGGTTCGAGGAGGCGCGCTAGCGCATGGCACAGAAACTCATCCGCGGGCGGCTCCTGTCGTTCAAAGCCGAACCGCGGAGCATCGACGACCACGACGCCTATCTGTTTGAAGAGGATGGCGCGGTTCTGGTCGAAGATGGCGTTATCCTTGCATCCGGCAGCTTTGCCGAGGTCGCAGCAGGCGCAGAAGCGGGGCACGCGGTGGTGGATCATCGCCCGCACCTCATCCTGCCGGGCTTCATCGACGCCCATGCGCATTTTCCGCAGATGCAGGTGATCGCGAGCTATGGCGCCGAGCTTCTGGACTGGCTGAACAACTACACTTTCCCCGAAGAAACCAGGTTCTCCGACATTCAGCACGGCCGTCACATCGCCCGTCTGTTCTTCGATGAGCTGCTGCGCAACGGCACGACCACGGTTGCCGCCTATTGCTCCGTTCACAAGGAAAGCGCGGAGGCGTTTTTCAGCGAGGCGCTGGCGCGCAACATGTGCGTTGTGGGCGGCAAGGTGATGATGGACCGCAACGCGCCGGCCGCACTCACCGATACGCCGCAGTCCTCCTACGACGACACGAAGGCGCTGATCGGCGAATGGCACGGCAGGGGCCGGCTCAATTATGCCGTCACGCCGCGTTTCGCCATCACCTCCAGCCCCGGGCAGCTGGAGATGGCCGCAGCGCTGATGCGCGAATTCCCCGACCTTCACATGCAGACGCATCTCTCCGAAAATCACGACGAGATCGCGCTGACGGCGGAGCTTTATCCCGACGCGCCGGACTATACCGGCATCTACGAGCAGTACGGTCTGCTTGGCCCCAGGGCACTGCTCGGCCATTGCATTCATCTTTCCGAGCGCGAGGCGGATGTGCTTTCGGACACGGGCTCGGTTGCCGTGTTCTGCCCCACCTCCAACCTCTTCCTCGGCTCCGGCCTGTTCGACTATCTGCGTTATCGCAAGCGTGAGAAGCCGCTGCGTCTGGCCTCGGCGACGGATGTGGGCGGCGGCACCAATTACTCCATGCTGCGCACCATGGATGAGGGCTACAAGGTCATCGCGCTCAATGGCGAAAAGCTGAACCCGCTTGCCTCCTTCTGGCAGATCACGCGCGGCAATGCCGAGGCGCTTTCCCTGTCGGAGCGCGTGGGCACGCTGGAACCGGGCACCGACGCCGATATCGTGGTTCTGAACGCGCGCGCAACGCCGGTCATGGCGCTGCGCATGGAGCGCATCGAAACGCTGGCCGAGGAGCTTTTCCTGCTCCAGACGCTTGCCGACGACCGCGCCATCGTGGAAACCTATGTCGCAGGAGAGGCTGCCAAAAGCGCCTTATAAATTCTGGGGGCGCATGTGACCGGCAGCATCGATCCGAAGGCGTTTTTCACAAGACTGTTCGACGCTGCCGTCGCCGCCGCCGACCCGGCCAAAACCATTCGCGCATTCCTGCCGGAAAAGCCCCGGGGCCGCACAATTGTGGTCGGGGCCGGCAAGGGGGTGGCCCAGATGGCGGCGGCGCTGGAAGATGCCTGGGACGGGCCTCTGGAAGGCGTGGTCGTCACCCGCTACGGCTATGGCGCGCCGACCCGCATGATCGAGGTTCTGGAGGCGGCGCATCCGGTGCCGGATGAGGCCGGCCTTTCCGGCGCAAAGCGTCTCATGGAGAGCGTGAGCGGGCTCGGCCCGGATGATCTGGTGATCGCGCTCGTCTGCGGCGGCGGATCGGCACTGCTGCCCGCCCCCGCAGGTTCCCTTACGCTCGCCGACGAGATCGCCGTCAACGAGGCGCTTCTGGCGTCCGGCGCGCCGATCTCGGCCATGAACACGGTGCGCAAGCACATCTCCGCAATCAAGGGCGGCAGGCTGGCCGCTGCGGCTCATCCCGCGCGCGTCGTCTCACTGATCGTTTCGGATATTCCCGGCGATGATCCGGCGCTTGTTTCATCCGGTCCGACCGTGCCCGACATGGCCAGCCGCGCGGACGCGCTTGCGGTGATCGAGACCTATGGCATGCAGCTGCCCGATGCGGTGATGCAGCATCTCGCATCACCGGCGGCAGACGCGCCAAAGCCGGATGATCCGCGTTTTGCAGGTCATGAGGTCCATGTCATCGCCTCGGCCGCGCGTTCGCTGGAAGCGGCTTCCGCCGCCGCCGAAGCGCAGGGCGTGCCTGCCGTCATCCTGTCGGATGCGATTGAGGGTGAGGCGCGTGAGGTGGGCCGCGTTCATGCGGCGATTGCCCGCGAGGTTGCGCTGCGCGACCGGCCTTTCAGAAAGCCGGTCGTGCTGCTTTCGGGCGGCGAAACCACGGTGACGCTGCGCCGAAGCGGCGGGCGCGGCGGGCGCAACACCGAATTCCTTCTGGCGCTTGCGCTTGGCATCGAGGGTATTTCCGGTGTCTCGGCTTTCGCCGCCGATACGGACGGCATCGACGGGTCTGAGGAGAATGCCGGCGCATTTGCCGATCACGGCACCGTCGCGCGGCTGCGCTCTGCCGGCCACGACCCGAAGGCGCTGCTTGCCGCGCATGACGCCTGGGGCGCGTTTGATGCTCTGGGCGATCTGTTCGCGCCGGGGCCAACCGGCACGAATGTCAACGATCTGCGAGCGGTTCTGGTGCGGTGATGGTTACGCGCTTCTGCGCGGGCGCTCTTCCGACTGATAAACGGACAGGACATGCCCGTCCGGATCTGCGAATTCGGCAGACCAGCCGCCCGGAGCATGGCTGACGGGCGTCACAATGGTCGCGCCTTTCTCGGCGAGGCCTTCCACGACATTGTCGATGCCACCTTCTGAGAGGTCGAACACCACAATGGGCGTGTTTCCGGGGCGGGATTCCATCTTGAAGAAGATAAGCTCGATATTGTTTTCGATGCTGGCCAGCAGCCAGTCGCCCGTCTCCTCGTCCCCTTCCATCCTCTGGACATTCAGCCCGGCCACGTCGCGGTAGAACGCTTCCGTGCGGTCGATGTCGTTGACGTAGTAGCAGATGGTGCCGATGCGGACGTTGGAAAGCATGTGTGTCTCCTGATGTTACAATGTTGGTTCTGCTTCTTGATTGCCGCAGGAGCCAGGTTTGTGAGCTTTGGGGTGAGAAAAACTTACCGCAAAGAGGTGTCCGTCCGGATCGTGGCTTGCAAGGAATGCAGAATTGCGACCGGTCAGCGGAAGAAGGTTCTGCCGGATCGTGCCGAAGGCGAGCGTGCCCGCCAGCAACTTTCCGGGAAGGGGAGCTGCATCGGGCGGGGCATCGCGCCAACGCTTGCGAAGGCCGGCAATGCGCTGACGCAGGCTCGCATCGGAAATGCGCAGAAGGTGCCGGATTTCACTGCGCGTATGACCGCCGAGCGCGAGGAGCGCAACAATTCTCTGGCCCCTTGGCAGACCGGCGAGAAACGCGCTCGGGACATCCCCGTCGTCTGCAGGCTCGAAAAGGCTTGCAGCGTTCTCACGCCTTGTCCGGCGATAGGCGGAGCGCCGTTTCGTCGCCGCCACGTTGCGCATGACGCCCTGAAGCCAGGCGCGGTTCTCCACGCATGGCCGGTTGCCGGCATTCAGCGCTGCGATCAGCGTTTCATGCAGCAGGTCTTCCGCTTCAATCTGGTGCGATGCGTGGCGATGCGCCGTTTTCAGAAGATGGCGATAGGTCGCGGGGGTGAGTTCAAGCCGGGCAGGCATCTCCTGCACTGTGCGCCTGCTATCCACCGCTCGCTCCCCCATGCTTCCAGTCAGGTGAGGAAGCTACAGGACGCAGTGCGCGCTGCAAGCAAAGACTGAGGCACAGGACGTGAAATTCAGCCCGCTATATCCACCACGCCGCTTTCACCGGTCTCGGAGCCAAAGGCAAGGCGGCGGCCATCATCGTCCCAGGCCATGGCGGTGATCGCGCCCTTGCCCTGCCGGCGCAGAAGCACCTCCTTCTGGTCGGCGAAGCGCCCGGCGAGGATCATGCCGTCGGCATAGCCGATGGCGACGATTTCCTCGGTCGGATGGCAGCAAACCTGCGTCACCATCGTGTCGCCGCGTGTTCCCAGCTCAAGTGGCGCCTTGCCCATCGGGCCGTCCTTCGCCTGGAAGGGCCAGACAATGGCTGCCGGCGCGCCGGACGTGGCGAGCCACTTGCCCTTGGCGCTCCACGAAAAGCTCTTCACCTTTCCCGGATAGCCGGCCATGCGCATATGCTTGCCATCCGCGAGTTTCCAGCCGTGCAGGGCGTTTTCCTGCATGGTGGTGACAAGGAACTTGCCGTCCGGCGAGAAGGTGATGCCGGTGTGCGCGCCCGCCCATTCCAGCTCTGTCGGCTTGCCGTCGGTGGCCGGAAAATGCAGTGTCGCGCCATTGTAGCGGGCAACCGCAAGCCGCATCCCCTTCGGCGCAAAGGCGATGCCTTCCACCGAGCGCGGGTGCTGGAATTCGCGCTGTTTTCCATCGGCAAAGCGCACATAGGCGTTGCGCCCGACCGCGAAACCGACCGTGCCCTGGGGGCCGGCTGCAACGCTGGTCACCCATTTGCGGCCGATCTCGGCCAGCGTTTCCACCGTGCCGTCAGCCGCGAGTGCTGCGACCCGTCCATCTTCGCCGCCGGTGATAAGGCGTGCATGATCGACGTCGGGGCAGGCGGCCAGCAGCCCGTCATGAACCTCTGCCCATTTGTGGCCATTGTCGAGACGATGCACCACGCCATCGGCCAGCGCGAAATGCGGAATGTCGTTCAGCCAGGCAGTGGCAATGCAATGGCTTTCGAGGTCGAGCGGGGCGACTGTGGGCATGTGGGCAGGTCCTGGGCGATGCCGGTCTATGGATTTTCGTGTGGCGCGGCGCGTGTTGCTCTGTCAGGCCTTATGCCTGACAGGCCTCGAACGTGCGCTGCAGACGCTCGGTGTCGAGGTCGCGACCGATAAAGACGAGCCGCGTCTCACGCTTTTCGTCGTCGCGCCAGGGGCGCTGGTGATCGCCCTCGATGATCATGTGTACGCCCTGCACCACGAACCGGTCCGGATCGTCCGGGAACGCGATGATGCCCTTGAGGCGCAGAATGCTCGGCCCGTCCATCTGGGTGGTCTTCTCGATCCACGGGAAGAACTTTTTCGGGTCCATCTCGCCACCGCGCAGCGACAGTGATTTCACGCCCGCATCGTGGATCGGCGAGGCAGCGCCATGGTCATGCGCATGATCGTGGTGCCCATGCCCATGGTCGTGATCATGCCCGTGGTCATGATGATGATGATCGTGGTCGCAGTCGGGGCCGCACACATGGTCCGGATCGTCGTGATCGAGGAAGTGCGGATCATTGTCGAGCACGCGCTTCAGATCGAATGCGCCACGGTCCAGAACCTCGGTCAGCGAAACGCCGGCGCGTTCGGCGCGGTGAATGCGGGCCATCGGGTTGATTGCGCGGATCGTTGCCTCGACCGCCGCCAGTTCTTCCGGCGTCACGAGATCGGTCTTGTTGACGATCACGACATCGGCGAACGCGATCTGGTCTTCGGCCTCGTTGGAATCCTTCAGGCGCAGCGGCAGGTGCTTGGCGTCGACCAGTGCGACCACCGCATCGAGGCGGGTCTTGGCGCGCACATCGTCATCCATGAAGAAGGTCTGCGCCACGGGGGCGGGATCGGCCAGGCCCGTGGTCTCCACCACGATGGCGTCGAACCGGCCCGGACGCCGGGTCAGCCCTTCGACCACGCGCACCAGGTCGCCGCGCACCGTGCAGCACACGCAGCCATTGTTCATCTCGTAGATCTCCTCGTCGGATTCCACGATCAGATCATTGTCGATGCCGATCTCGCCGAATTCGTTGACGATCACCGCATAACGCTTGCCGTGGTCTTCGGTGAGAATGCGGTTCAGAAGCGTCGTCTTGCCGGATCCGAGATAGCCGGTCAGCACCGTGACCGGGATCTGGTTCGGGGTGGTTTCGCTGGGCGTCTCGGTCTGCGCGTCGGACATGGTTTCTCGCATAACTTGAAAGGTTTCTCGACTATATAAGACGGCGTTTTGCCGATTGCACGGTCAGTCTTCGAAATGGGACAGATCGAACCGGTCGACATCGACAAGCAGCTCGACGAAGCCTGTGACTGCGTTGTCGATGATGCGTTCGCCCGCTTCTGCGCTGGAAGCCGCTGCATTGCCTGTCACGCCTTCCGGCGAGAGATCGCGCATCATCCACCCGAAAGCGTGTGGGCCGTAGGCGCGCAGATGCTTGAAGTCGCGGCGGAAAGCGGCCTGCGCGGACTGAAAGTCGGCGGCCTTCTCCATGTCGACGAGATCCGGTCGCAGCGCCAGCATGACCGATGTTTCGATGAAGCCGCCATGGATGCCCAGCGCGCGCTCCTCGTCGGAGACCAGATCCTGCGGATAGCCGAAGCGTGTCCAGCTCGTGGCGACCGCCAGCATGCCGAATCGAACGCGCAATTCCGTCGCCACGATGGTCAAAAGCGGTGAGTTTCCGCCGTGAGCGTTCAAAAGGACCAGTTTTTTTGCGCCGGCTTTGTTCTGCGCCTCACCGATGCCGACCCAGCGTTCAACGGCTTCATCGAAAGAAAGGCTGCGCGTTTTCGGCGAGTCCGAGTGTTCGATAGAATAGCCTATCTTCTCAACCGGAAGACACGTGATGTCGAGATTTGCGGGGCAGGCGCTTTTTGCTTTTGAAGCAATGGCTTGGGCGATGATCCAGTCGGTTTCGGGCGGCAGGTGCGGGCCATGCTGCTCTGTTGCGCCCAGAGGCAAAATGGAAATCTTTTTGCCTTGAGCGGAGGGAACTTCTTGTGTGGTCATTGCTTAATACCGACTGCCTCAAGACGAGATAACGTTGTATGCTTAGCCAAAAGTAGACCATCCCCATTGGTATGAAACTGGTCAATCTTAGGTTGCATTGAGCTTCGTTACGGCTATTTTGACCGCAGGGGCGTTCTAACTCATTCTCGAGGATGTCTAAAGGGGACTAAATATATGGCCAAAGCTGTAAGGGGCGCGACGATAGGGTTGTTGCAGTCGGCCGCCAGGCTTTCACGTACCGCTCTGGCCGAGCGGCTTCTGGCACACGGCTTCTATGCCGGCCAGGACAAGATCATGTTAGCCTTATCCATTGAAAACGGGCAAGCGCCAAGTCAGCTTGCCGGACTGTTAGGCGTCAGGCCGCCAACCATTACGAAAACAATCAATCGACTTGCAAATCAGGGGTTTTTGGAAAAGCGATTATCGGACGAAGACGGACGACGTGCCCATATTTTTCTGACCGAACAGGGCGAGCAGGCCATCAAGGCAATCGAAAAATCGGTTCGCAAAACCGAGAAGCTCGCACTGAAGGGGTTCGATAAAAAAGATCAAAAGGCCCTCGCCACGCTCCTCTTGAAAATCGAAGCCAATCTGAATGGCGAAAGCCACGACATGATTGACGAGGACGAAGATGCGGAGGTCGATGCGTAGTTAGGATCTTCGGCGTTTCCAGCGACGCCCGAGGATCGGCTTGATCAAGCTTTCTACGCAGAATGCGTAACTAGATTGACCTTTTCCCCAGCCATGGCATAAGCAACCTTAAACAGTTTAAGGTGGCTTAATCTGTCACGACCTGATTTTGGGTTGGATACGACGCATCTGTCGTTGTCCGACACCAGATGCGGGTTGGTATTGCGGGTAGGGGAGAGGTCGACTGGCGCAGAAGATCAAGCTTTCAACAATCGCCGAAGCGCTTGGTGTTTCAACGGCGACCGTGTCTCTCGCGCTTCGCGACAGCCCGCTGGTGGCAGATGCCACGCGCCAGCGCATCAAGGAGCATGCGCGGGAGATCGGTTACATCTACAACAGGCGCGCAGCCAGCCTGCGCACCTCGCGATCCGGCATTATCGGGGTTGTGGTGCACGACATCATGAACCCGTTCTTTGCCGAGATTCTCCGCTCCATCGAAAGCGAGCTGGACCGGTCGCGCCAGACCTTTCTGCTGTCGAACCATTACGACCAGTTGGAGAAGCAGCGCACCTTCATCGACACGCTTCTGCAGCTTGGCGCAGACGGGGTGATCATGTCACCGGCCATCGGCACGCCCCCGCAGGACATTCGTCTTGTGGAGGAGAACGGTCTGCCGACGGTGCTCATTGCACGTTCGGTAGAGGGCGCGCGCGTGCCCGTGTTCCGGGGTGACGACGCCTATGGCACGGGGCTTGCCACCAACCACCTGATCTCGCTCGGTCACACGCGCATCGCCATGATCGGTGGCACCGATCAGACCTCTACGGGTCGCGACCGTTATCAGGGCTATGTCGACGCCATGCAGAAGGCGGGGCTGGAGATCAAGCCGCAATGGCGTTTTCCGGGGCCGCGCACCAAGCAGGCGGGCTTCGAGATCGCCGGTGCTTTCCTCGCGCTCAAGGACAAGCCGACGGCTGCCGTCTGCTGGAACGACCTCGTTGCCATCGGCCTGATGAACGGCATTGCGCGCGCTGGCCTCGTGCCGGGTGTGGATGTCTCCGTCACCGGCTATGACGATCTGGAGGAAGCCGCCATCGCCACGCCGGCGCTGACGACGGTCTGGAACGGTCAGCGTGAAGTTGGCCGCCGCGCTGCGCGGGTTCTTCTGGACCGGCTGAACGGCGCCGATGTGAACCTTGCTCAGGAGCTGATCAAGCCGGAGCTGCACATACGCCAGTCGACGGGGAAACCGGTCGAGCGCTGACCGGTTTCGTCCTGGCCTTTACTGTTGATCTTATTGGGAGAGTGGATTTGTCGGAAACGCAGGGGACCGCCATTCTGGTGCCGGGGCGATTGCACCCGCACGCGCTGGAACGCATTGATGCAGAATTTGAACTCCTGACGCTGGAGCAGGCCGACGCCACTCTGGTCACGGAAGAGATGGCCGCGAAAGTGCGTGGCATTGCTTCAATGACGGTGGTGGACGCCGCCTTTATCGATGCGCTGCCCAATCTTGAGATCATCGCGAATTTCGGCGTGGGTTATGATGCGGTCGATGCCGCGCATGCCGCCCGCAAGGGTGTGATGGTGACTAACACGCCCGACGTGCTGACTGACGAAGTTGCCGACACGGCCGTCGGGCTCCTTCTCAACACGGTGCGCGAGCTGCCGCGCGCCGAAGCATGGCTGCGCGAGGGCCGCTGGGTGCGCGAGGGCGCTTACCCATTCTCGCGCGGGTCGCTTCGCGGGCGCACGGTCGGCATTTTCGGCATGGGCCGCATCGGCCGCGCCATTGCACAGCGTCTTGCAGCCTTTGGCCTGCCGATTGCCTATCACAACCGCCGAGCGGTCGATGATGTGCCCTATGCCTATCACGACACGCTTCTGGGGCTCGCTTCTGCCGTCGATACGCTGATCTGCGTCGCGCCCGGCGGCGAGGAAACCAGCAAGGCCATCAATGAAGCGGTGTTGAAGGCGCTGGGCTCCAATGGTGTTTTCGTGAATATCGGTCGCGGCAGCACGGTTGATGAGGCAGCTCTCATCAGGGCGCTTGAGGATGGCTCGATCTTCGCTGCCGGGCTTGATGTGTTTGAGGATGAGCCCAACGTGCCCGAGGCGCTGCTTGCCGTGGAGAACGCATCCCTGCTGCCGCATGTCGGCTCTGCCTCGGTGGCCACGCGGCAGGGAATGGCCGATCTGGTGGCGGATAATCTCGTCTCCTGGTTCGTCAAAGGGCAGCCGATTACGCCGGTGCCGGAAACGGCTTCCGTCACGCGCTGAAAGGCGCTTCGTTAGCGATTTGTTAACCAGGAAAGCGGAACTTCCGATTCTACTTTGAGTTGGGGGTTCCGCCTATATGAAACTGTTTGTGTCGGGTGCATTGCTGGCCACGCTTTTGGCCTCGGGCGGCTATTTCTCAGATGCGGTTTCGGCCAGGGATGGCTCCGAAACCCCGCTGACGCAGGAAGCGCTTGCAGGAACGAACGCCTCCGAATTCACCCTGATGCGCATCGGTTTTGAAGATGTGTGCAAGGTGCGCCGCGCGGACACATCCGGCGAGGCGCCACTGACCCTCGACAGCGCCTGCGCGCAGCTTGTGCCCGCACTTGCCGGTGCGCGGGTCTGGCAGGAACGCGCCGATGGCACGGTCGCGTTCCTCTCTGCTTCCGGTGAAACGCTGGTCGAGTTCTTCCCCGGCGACGGGGTGACTTATGAGTCCCTGCGACCCAGCTCGCCCCTTCTCAGCCTCTACCGCGAAGACTGAGCCTATTCCGCCGCAATCCGCGCGCTGATGCGGGCGTTTGCGTGCCGGTGAACGGCCTCGCCGAAAGCCTTGAAGATTCGTGCCGACGCATTGTCATTGTGCGCCCAGTATTCGGGGTGCCATTGCACGCCAAGCGCAAATCCCGGCGCATCCTTCACCGAAACGGCTTCAACGGTTCCGTCATCGGCCATGGCTTCCACCTGAAGGCGCGGCGCGACAGTCGATGCCGCCTGCCGGTGCACCGAGTTCACCGCGATCTCTGACGTATCGAACAGTCCCGCCAGGCACCCGCCCGGCGTGATCTTCACCGACTGGCGGATGGCGAAACGCGCATCGAACGCGGCTTCCTCGTCGCCGCGATGGTCGAACGCGCCGTCGCGCTCGTGGACCTCCATGGCCAGCGTTCCGCCAAGCGCCACGTTGAGCTCCTGAATGCCGCGGCAGATCGCCAGAAGCGGCACACCCTTTTCGATGGCCCGGCGAATGAGCGGCAGTGTCGTCGCATCGCGCGCATGGTCGTAGGGGCCGTTCTCGTCCGTGGCGTCTCCGCCATAGAGCGCCGGATAGACGTTGGATGCCGATCCCGTCACCAGCACGCCGTTGACCGTCTCGAGCAGGCTGTCGAGGTCGTATTTGTCGCCGAGCGAGGGCACGAGAACCGGCAGCACGCCGGCGGTCGAGATCGCCGCGTCAAGATAGGGCTGCGGCGTTGCGTGCCAGGTGTATTTCTCAAGATCCTTTGCGTCCGTCGTGACGGCGATGAGGGGCGTGGGCATTTGAAATTCCGTAGGTTGGCGGCTCTGTGTGTTGAAGCCGAATGTAGAGATTGCTGAAGCGTTTCCAAAGGGGGCGTTTGAGGCTTTTCTTGGGTCTTCGACATTGGTCGTAAACGGGGGGCTCGGCGCTGGACTTAAAAACCCCTGCGTGCATTGATGCGCAAGGCTTTCGGCGCTCAAGAAAAGCAAACATATGGAGCGACGAAACCATAAACGGGTCGAAGTGCATGCGTGCTTCGGCAGACGGTTCCAGAATGGGAGGAAAACATATGGACCGCAGAACCTTCATCAAGAAGGCGGGCATGGCCGGCACAGGTGTCGCTGCCGCTTCAGCCCTGGCAACGCCGGCAATCGCCCAGTCAATGCCAAAGATCACCTGGCGCTGCACCTCGTCTTTTCCCAAGGCGCTCGACACGATTTACGGCGCAGCCGAGACCATGGCCGATTTCGTGAAAGGCGCGACGGACGGGAATTTCGAAATTCAGGTGTTTGCCGCCGGCGAGATCGTGCCCGGTCTGCAGGCAGCCGATGCAGCCGCCACCGGAACGGTCGAGATGGCGCACACGGCCTCCTATTATTACTGGGGCAAGGACCCGACATACGCGCTCGGCACCGCCATCCCTTTCGGCCTCAATTACCGTCAGCAGAATGCCTGGTTCTATTATGGCGACGGCAACACGCTGATGAACGAGTTCTACAATGAGCAGGGTCTCCATGCCCTGCCATGCGGCAACACCGGCGCACAGATGGGCGGCTGGTTCCGCAAGGAGATCAACACGGTCGAGGACCTCAAGGGCCTCAAGATGCGCATTGGCGGCATGGGCGGCAAGATCATCGAGAAACTCGGTGTCGTTCCCCAGCAGATCGCCGGCGGCGACATCTATCCGGCGCTGGAGAAGGGCACGATCGACGCGACGGAGTGGGTCGGCCCCTATGACGATCAGAAGCTCGGCTTCAACAAGGTCGCCCAGTATTATTACTATCCCGGCTGGTGGGAAGGCGGTCCGGTTCTCCACGCCATGTTCAACAAGCAGAAGTGGGACGAACTGCCGGACGCCTACAAGACCGTTGTCGATGCGGCCTGTCGCGCGGCCAATGCCGACATGATGGCGCGCTACGATTACAAGAACCCGGCAGCCCTGCGTCAGCTGGTGGCGGATGGCGCGCAGCTGCGGCCGTTCAGCCAGGAAATCCTGGAAGCCTGCTACAACGCCGCGATGGACACCTATGGCGAGATCAACGGCTCGAACGCGACCTTCAAGAAGATCTACGACAATCAGCAGGCCTTCAAGAAGGACGCCTATCTGTGGGCGCAGCTTTCCGAGTACACGTTCGATACCTTCATGATGATCCAGCAGCGGGCCGGCAAGCTCTAGCCTTCTGATTGGATGCAGACAGTGAAAACCCCGAAGCGGTCGCTCCGGGGTTTTCTTTTGGCTGTCGGTTCGGTCAGTCGAAGCTTGGCGGCTGGCTGAGATCCGGGGTCGCCGGCTTCTGCTCCTGCTCCTGCTCCTGCTCCTGCGGTGCGGCTTCCGGCGCATCGGCGGGTGCACCGATCGGGGGCAGGCCGCCAAGGCCCGGCAATTGCAGCCCGTTGTTCTGCGCGCCGCCATCGCTGCCGCCGGACTGGCCGGGTGGCGCGCCGAAGGGCGAACTGCCGAGCCCGCCGGGCAGCCCAAATCCGGGTCCGCCATCATTGCCGCTGCCGAAGGAGGGAATGTTGATCTCCACCTCGCTGGGATTGACCGTGCTTTCCTTCTTGTAGTGGGTCACGAGGCCGGGGAAGCTGATCACAAGGATGATCATCAGGAACTGGATGATGATGAACGGGATCGCCCCCTTGTAGATCTCCGTCGTCTTCACCGCCGGCAATATCCGCCCGGACACCTCGTCCTTCCACTCCTTCATCGGCGCAATGGAGCGCAGATAGAAGAGCGAGAAGCCGAAGGGCGGCGTCAGGAACGATGTCTGGAGATTGATGCCGAGGATGACGCCGAACCAGATCAGGTCGATGCCCAGCGTTTCCGCTGCCGGCACCAGAAGCGGCACCATGATGAAGGCGATCTCGAAGAAGTCGAGGAAGCAGCCGAGAATGAACACGATCACCGTGACGGTGAGCAGGAAGCCGATCTCGCCGCCAGGCAGCGCCAGAAGAAGCTCCTCGATCCAGACATTGCCGTTGATGCCGTAGAAGGTCAGGCCGAAGACGCGCGCGCCGATCAGGATGAACATGACGAATGCCGAGAGCTTCGTCGTTGCGTCGAGAGCCTGTTTGAGAACGGTGAAGGTGAGCCTTCTTTTGACGATGGCGAGGAGCAGCGCCCCGGCGGCCCCCATCGCGCCGCCCTCGGTCGGCGTGGCGATGCCCAGGAAGATGGTGCCGAGCACGAGGAAGATCAGCGCCAGCGGCGGGATCAGCACGATCACCACCTGTTCGGCCAGCCGCGAGAGGATGTTCAGTTTGAGATAGCGATTGGCGAGGCTGAACAGCAGCGCGAAGATCGTCGCCGTGGTGGCCGCCCAGACGAGCCGCACCTCGCCGCGCATTTCGGCGAAGACGGTGTGATAGGTGGCGAAATAGATCGCCACGGATGCGGCGATCAGAAGGATGAGAGACATGACGCCGCCGCCGAGCTTGCGGGTCTCCGGCGGCAGTGCAGGCGCCCATTCCGGCTTGAAGATGGTGACCGCGAAAACCAGCAGGCAATAGGCCGCGATGATGACCAGTGCCGGCAGTAACGCGCCCACATACATGTCGCCGACCGAACGGCCGAGCTGATCGGCCATGACGATCAGCACCAGCGACGGCGGCACGATCTGCGCCAGCGTTCCGGACGCCGCAATGGTGCCGGTCGCAAAGCCGCGATTGTAATTGTAGCGCATCATGATCGGCAGCGAGATCAGCCCCATCGCGATCACCGATGCGGCGACCACGCCGGTCGTCGCCGCCAGAAGCGCGCCGACCAGAACCGCCGCATAGGCAAGCCCGCCGCGCACCGGCCCGAAGAGCTGGCCGATCGTGTCGAGCAGGTCTTCGGCCATGCGCGAACGTTCGAGAATCAGCCCCATGAAGGTGAAGAACGGGATCGCCAGCAGCGTGTCATTGTACATGATCCCGTAAATGCGCTCGGGATGCGATTGCAGGAGCGGCCAGAAGAGGCGGATCTCGCTCGAAATGTGCGAGAGCTCGACACCGATGACGAAGAACAGCAGACCGCCCGCGGCCAGCGTGAACGCAACCGGGTAGCCGATCAGCAGCATCGCCATGACGGTGACGAACATGATGGGCGCGAGGTTGTGGGCGATAAAATCAATCATCGCGCTTTTCCTCCATCTCGATGGCGGCTTCCGCTGCCGGGTGGAGTTCATGCTGCGGATTTGGCTCGTCGATCATGCCGCTCAGAACCGCACAGCGCTTGATGATTTCGGAAACCGCCTGCGCGGTCAGAAGCACGAAGCCGGCGAGCACCATGAATTTCGCCGGCCAGATGATCAGTCCGCTCGCATTGGCCGAAATCTCGCCCGACACGAAGGAGCGCTGAAACCATGGCCAGCTCAGCCAGACGATCAGCGTGACGAAGGGCAGCAGAAAGAAGATGTGGCAGAACAGGTCTATCCAGTCGCGCGTGCGCTTGGAAAACAGGCTCGAGACGATATCGATGCGGATGTGTTCATTGCGCTGCAGCGTGTAGGCGGACGCCAGCAGGAACACGGTTCCGTAGAGATACCACTGAAGTTCCAGAAGACTGTTGGAGGCGCGGGGAATCGGCAGATAGGCGGGCAGCCCGTCGCCGAGAAAGCGCACGATGGCGTTGTAGGCGGAGACCAGCACCGCGAACAGGATGAGCCAGGAAACCTGTTTCCCGATGAAACGATTAATAGCGTCTATGAGGCGCGAAAGGCCAAGGAGCCCCGCCATGCTTTCCTCCCAGCAATGTGTTCCCCCCGGATCGTTTTTTTATGATTCTCGGGTGTTTGCTTTGTGTTGCATATGCAGCGTGGCTTCAAGTGAGCCAAAAGTCGACATTGCGCGGGCCGCCCTGGGGGTGCGTGGACGTTTTCCTGTTGAAAATGAGGGGTAAGGGGGCGTTTTGAGGCGTTTGGGGAGGATTCAGCCGGGTTCGAAAAGGGGTATTTTCTTTGAAAGCCGGCTTTCTCTGCGGTTTTTCGCTGGCTAGAGGCACTCACAAAATTTCATCGGGCCAGATTCCGTTCGCGCTAGACACCCACGCGGCTGCGTGTATTGATAACAGTTCGGAACGGGATGATTGTGTTTACACGCGTCACTGTTCAGTAGAAGAGGCCGTTTAACGGCCATTTTTTTCGCTTTTTGAATACTTGGGAGGTATTTCATGGATCGTCGTTCATTTCTCCGGAAGGCCAGCCTTGCCGGCGCCGGCGCAGGCGCTGCAGCACTGGCCACGCCGGCGATTGCGCAGGGCAACCAGACCTGGCGCATGGTTACGACCTGGCCGAAGAATTTTCCGGGACTGGGTGTTGGCGCGCAGCGTCTCGCCGACCGCATTACCGCCGCATCCGACGGTCGCCTGACCGTACAGGTTTACTCCGCCGGTGAACTCGTGCCGCCGCTTCAGTCGCTCGACGCCGTCATTGACGGTTCGGCCGAGATGAGCCACGGCGCGGCCTATTACTGGCAGAACAAGAGCCCCGCGCTCTCCTTCTTCACCGGCGTTCCCTATGGCATGACCTCGCGCGAGATGGCTGCCTGGGTGCGTTACATGGGCGGTCAGGAAATCTGGGATGAGATTTACGATCAGTTCGGCGTTCAGGGCTTCCTGTCGGGCGACACCGGCACGCAGGCCGGCGGCTGGTTCCGCGATGAGCTTACGGGTCTCGATTCCGTAAAGGGTCTGCGCTTCCGCACCCCCGGCCTCGGTGGCCGCGTGTGGGAGAAGCTTGGCGCAACGGTCACCAACATGGCCGCCGGCGAAATCTTCCAGGCGCTGCAGTCCGGCACGCTGGACGCCGCCGAGTTCGTCGGTCCCTACAACGATCTGGCGCTGGGCTTCTATCAGGTTGCCAAGAACTACTACTTCCCGAGCTTCGTGGAGCCGGGTCTGGCAACCGAGCTGGTGGTCAACAAGGCGAAGTATCAGGAACTGCCGTCCGACCTTCAGGCAATCGTCCGCGACGTCTGCCAGGCCGAGTACGACCAGGTGGCTTCGGACTTCTATGCCAACGATCCGCGCGCGCTGAAGACGCTCGTCGAAGAGCATGGCGTGAATGTGCGTCAGTTCCCCGATGATATCATCGAGGCCGGTGCGGTGGCTGCTGCCGAGATCATGGGCGAGCTGCGCGATTCCGGTGATGCGCTCACCAAGAAGACGACCGAGAGCTTCATCGAGTCGCTCAACATCCTGCGCACCCGCACCGAAGGCACGGATGGTCCCTTCATCGAGGCGCGCAAGAAGTACTTCTCGATCTGACCGGTTTCGGCTGAAATGAAAAAGCCCGGGCATTGACCCGGGCTTTTTTGTTGCCGTCAGACTGTCGCCTCTCGAGCGGCAGTCCTTGCATGCGGCAGCCGGAGGAGATCAGCCGGTTGCCGGACGCCTTAATTGTAGATCGCCCTTGGCAGCCATGTCGCGATCTCCGGGAACATGAACATGATCGCGATTGCGAGCACCTGCAGTCCCACGAAGGGCAGCACGCCCTTGTAGATCATTGATGTCTTCACATTGGGCGGTGCGACGCCGCGCAGATAGAACAGCGCAAAGCCGAAGGGCGGTGTCAGGAAGCTCGTCTGCAGGTTCACGCCCACCAGAACGCCGAGCCACACTGGGTCCACGTCGAGAGCCAGCAGGATCGGTGCGGTGATCGGGATCACGATGAAGATGATCTCGAACGTATCCAGGATGAAGCCCAGAAGGAACATGATCAGCATCACCACGGCCACGGCCGCCAGCGTGCCGCCCGGCAGGTTGGCGAGGAACTCGTGCACCAGATTGTCGCCGCCCATCAGGCGGAAGACGATGGAGAACACCGACGCGCCGAACAGGATGATGAACACCATGCAGGTGATGGAGGCCGTGGCGATGGCCGTCTCGCGCAGAACCGCGAAGGAAAGCCGCCAGCGGAGCCCCGCCAGCACCATTGCGCCCACCGCGCCCACGGAAGCGGCCTCTGTCGGCGTTGCGATGCCGCCCAGAATGGAGCCCAGAACGGCCATGATCAGAAGCAGCGGCGGCACCAGCGCCACCGCGACTTCGCCAAGCAGCTCTTTCTTCTCTTCAGGCGGCACCGGCGTTGCCGGGCAGGAGGCGGGATCGAAGATGGCCTTGAAGATCGTCCAGCCGAGATAGAGCGCCACCAGCATGACGCCGGGCAGAAGCGCGCCGGCGAACAGATCGCCGACGGAGACGGGCACCGGGGCGAAATTGCCCTTGGCCATCTGCACCTGCGCGTTGATGCCCGAAAGCATGTCGCCCATGAAGATGAGAACGGTGGATGGCGGGATGATCTGGCCGAGCGTGCCCGACGCGCAGATGACGCCGGTCGCCAGCTTTGGATCGTAATTCGCGCGCAGCATGGCCGGCAGCGAAATCAGGCCCATCGTGACGACCGTTGCGCCCACCACGCCGGTGGAAGCGGCAAGAAGCGCGCCGACAATGATGACCGACATGCCAAGGCCGCCGCGCAGATTGCCGAACAGCTTGCCCATCGTAAGCAGCAATTGCTCGGCGATCTTGGAGCGTTCGAGCATCACGCCCATGAAGATGAAGAGCGGCACGGCCACCAGCACTTCATTGGTCATGTAGCCGATATAGCGGTTGGCCAGACTGCCGAAATTGGACGGGTCGAACACGCCGAACCACATGCCGACAAGGCCGAACATGAGCGATACGCCGGCCAGCGTGAAAGCCACCGGGAAGCCCAGGAGCAGAAAGCCGATAATGCCGAAGAACATGAGCCCCGAAAGGAGCTCGCCAATAAGAACCGGATCCATCAGACGCTTGCCTCCGGCTGCTCTTCTTCATCGTTGGTGTAACGGAGTTTCGGGGGCAGGAGGTCTTCTGCGTCATTGAGGACGAGAATGGACCGCAGCGCCATGGCGATGCCCTGCAACGCCAAAAGCACCGCGAAAGCAAGGATGAACCCCTTGAGTATGAAAAGCCCCGGCATGCCGCCCACATTGGCGGACGCTTCGCCCAGCCGCCATGAGCGGCTGACAAAGCTCCAGCCGTAATAGACGACGATCCAGCAGAAAGGCAGCAGGAACAGGAACACGCCGATCAGATCGACCACCGCCTTCCGCCTTGTGCTGGCGGGCCGGTAGAAGATGTCGACGCGGACATGGTCGTTTCTCAACAGCGCAAAGCCGGCCACCGCCGTGAACATTGCGCCGTTCAGCCAGATGTAGAGATCCTGCATCCACACGAAACTGACGGAGAAGACATAACGCTGCACCACGACGGTGAAGCAGACCAGAACGATGGCCAGCGAAAGCCAGGAAAAGACGTTTCCGATAAAGGCGTTCAATCCGCTTATGGCGCGGACGAGAGAAGCGATTGCGCGCACGGGGTCACAAACCTCCGCCGTTTGCGCGCACGGCGAGTTGCGCGGTGTGATCTGCCATATGGGCCCTCTTGCATTTCCCCTTTGGTTGGGCGGCAGTTGTTCCCTGTCCTGCCCTTCCTGCCCGTAAAACGGGTATCGAGTGATTAGCAGCTTTGTTGCGGCTGCAAAAGTAATGGCGCAAGAAAAGTCGCCTTTTTGCGCTGCCCACCTAAATTAATGGATGTGGCTGTTGCACTCGCCGCACGGAACGGGAGAAGTGTAAGTGCGGCGCCGTTAGATTCGTTCGTCACACGCGTTGCAGGGCTAATAAAATGTCCTTTCAAATCGCTGCTTTGCTGCGGTGTTGCGCATTGTGGCCCGAGCGGCAAATTCGTTTGACGGGATGCCGGCCGAATACAAAACTACCCTTGCGGAAACGTTTCCAACACGTGGTCCGCGGAGGAGGAAATAATTCATGACGCTTCATGATGTTGCGCTCGACGACAAGTATGATCTGACCAAGGAACGCATCTTCGTTTCCGGCGCGCAGGCGGTTGTCCGCATGCTCCTGATGCAGCGCGAGCGTGATCGACGCGCAGGGCTCAACACGGCAGGCTTCGTTTCCGGCTATCGCGGATCGCCCATCGGCGGTCTCGATCTCCAGCTGTGGAAGGCCAAGAAGCAGCTTGAAGCGTCCAATGTGATTTTTCAGCCGGGCCTCAATGAGGAACTGGCCGCCACCGCCTGCTGGGGTTCGCAGCAGACCGAGCTTCTGGGCGAGGGCAAATATGACGGCGTTTTCGGCGTCTGGTACGGCAAGGGGCCGGGCGTCGACCGGTCCGGCGACGTGTTCCGCCACGCCAACCAGGCCGGTTCCTCCAAGCATGGCGGCGTTCTGGCGCTGATGGGCGACGACCACACGGCCGAGTCCTCCACCGTCGCCAACGCCAGCGAATTCGCCTTCGTGGATGCGATGATCCCCATCCTGAACCCGGCCGGGGTTCAGGAGCTCATCGATTACGGGCTCTACGGCTACGCGCTTTCCCGTTTCGCCGGCACCTGGACGGCGATCAAATGCGTGAAGGACAACATCGAGTCCACTGCAGCCGTGGATGTCTCGCTTGAACGGCTGAACATCGTTCGCCCGGAATTCGACATGCCGCCCGGCGGGCTGAACATCCGCAACGAGATCAACATGCTCGGCCAGGAGGCGCGGCTTTACGATTACAAGCGCGCTGCCGCCGCCGCCTTCGTGCAGGCCAACAACCTCAACCGCATCATCTATTCCGGCGGTTCGAAGGCGAAGATCGGCATTGTCACGCTCGGCAAGAGCTATCTCGATACGCGTCAGGCGCTCGACGATCTGGGCATTGACGAGGCGCGCGCCAACCAGCTTGGCATCCGTCTCTTCAAGGTGGCCTGTCCCTGGCCGTTCGACGTGGAGCATATGCGCGACTTCGCGCGCGGTCTCGACATGGTCATCGTCGTTGAGGAGAAACGCTCGCTCATCGAGGTGCAGCTGCGCGAAAACCTGTACGGCACGGCCAACCAGCCGGAGATCATCGGCAAGGTGAACGAGAGGGGCGAGCGCCTGTTTGCGCCCACTGCGGCACTCGATCCCAACGAGATCGCCATCGCCATCGGCGAGCGCATCTTGCGGGTAATCGGCCCGTCCGAAGAGATCGCGGCGCATGTGTCGCGCCTGCGCCAGTTTCAGGCGATGCTTGCCGACACCAAGGATGTCTCCGGTCGCGCACCCTATTTTTGTTCCGGCTGCCCGCACAACACTTCCACCAATGTGCCCGAGGGCTCCATCGCCGGCGGCGGCATTGGCTGCCACTTCATGGCCACCTGGATGGACCGCTCGAACATCGGCTTCACCGCCATGGGCGGGGAGGGCGCGCAGTTCATCGGGCAGGCTCCCTTCTCGAAACGCGAGCACTTCTTCCAGAATCTGGGTGACGGCACCTACAATCATTCCGGCTCCATGGCGATCCGCTTCGCCATCGCGTCCGGTGCGAACATCACCTACAAGATTCTTTACAATGACGCCGTGGCCATGACCGGCGGCCAGCCGCATGAGGGCGGTCTCACCGTCGACATGATTGCCGATCAGGTGCGCGCCGAAGGCGTGGAACGCATCGCCGTGGTCAGCGACGAGCCGGAAAAATATGCCGGCGTGGTGGCGTTCCCGCAGGGCACGACCATCAACCACCGCGACGATCTCGATCAGGTGCAGCGCGATCTGCGCGAGGTGAAGGGCGTTTCGGTCCTGCTTTACGATCAGACCTGCGCCGCCGAAAAACGCCGCCGGCGCAAGCGCGGCACGTTCCCCGATCCCGACAAGCGCGTGTTCATCAATGAGCTGGTCTGCGAGGGCTGTGGCGATTGCGGCGTCAAGTCGAACTGCGTTTCGGTGCAGCCGCAGGAAACCGAATTCGGCCGCAAGCGCCGCATCGACCAGTCCAGCTGCAACAAGGATTTCTCCTGCGTCAACGGCTTCTGCCCCTCCTTCGTCACCGTTCACGGGGCGAAGCTGAAGAAGGCGAAGGGCGTCACCGGTGCGAACGATCCGCTGGAAGGTGTGCCGGAGCCTGCGCTTTACCAGATGGAGCGCGGCTGGTCGGCCGTGGTGGATGGCATCGGCGGCACCGGCGTCGTCACCATCGGCGCAATCCTCGGCATGGCCGCGCATCTGGAAGGCAAGGGCGCTGGCATCATCGACATGGCCGGCCTTGCGCAGAAGGGCGGGGCGGTGTTCACGCATCTGCGTATCGCGCCGACGCCTGAAGACATTTACGCCATCCGCGTTTCCGCAGGTGAGGCCGATCTGGTTCTGGGCTGCGATCTCGTCGTTTCCGGCGCGAAGAAGGTTCTGGCGTCCGCACGCCACGGGCACACGCTGTTCATGGCCAACACGGCGGAAGTCATGCCGGGCGATTTCGCCCGCTCCGCTGATTTCTTGCTGCCCATCGAACGGCTGAAACAGGCCATTCGCGCTGCGGCAGGCGAGGAGAAGGCGCATTTCTTCGACGCCACGCGCACGGCCAGCGTGCTGTTTGGCAATTCCGTCGGCGCAAACATGTTCATGCTCGGCATGGCCTATCAGTACGGCGGGTTACCCGTATCGGCGGAAGCCATCGAGAAGGCCATCGAACTCAACGGGCAGGCCGTCTCCATGAATGTCTCGGCCTTCCGCTGGGGCCGCCGCGCCGCGCATGATCCCGAGCATGTGCGCCGGCTTGTCGCCAAATCGTCCAATGGCAATGTGCGCCAGCCGCTGTCGAAGACGCTGGACGAGGTCATCGAGCGGCGGGCGACCTTCCTCACCGGCTATCAGAACGCGGCCTATGCGGAACGCTATCGCGCCCGCATCGCCCGTCTGCGCGCCGCAGAGGAAAAGGCGTTACCGGGTTCGACGGCTGTGACGGAAGCTGCCGCCCGCAACCTCTTCAAGCTCATGGCCATCAAGGATGAGTACGAGGTTGCCCGGCTCTATACGGATGGCGCTTTCAAGCGTCAGCTCGCTGCCGAGTTCGAGAGCTACGACCATCTGGAGTTCCATCTGGCTCCGCCGATCCTTGGTCGTCACGACGCGCAGGGCCATCCCAGGAAGTCGGCTTTCGGTCCGTGGATGATGACCGCTTTCCGCCTGCTTGCGGGCCTGAAGGGCCTGCGCGGAACCGCTCTGGATTTCTTCGGTCGCACCGAAGAGCGCCGCATGGAGCGCAGGCTGCTTGCCGAGTATGAAGGCGATCTGGATCGCATCGAGGCGCTTCTGTCGCCCGAGCGTGCTGAGGCCGCTGTTGCTCTGGCTTCGGTGCCTTCTCTCATTCGCGGTTTCGGCTACATCAAGGAAGGCAACGCCGAAAAGGCTGCCGGCGAGCGGGCGCGGCTCAGGCAGCGTCTTGAGGATGGCGATGAGCCGGGGACGCTTCTGAAGGCTGCGGAATAGCTGGATTTTGCCGGCTGGCATGGTGAAAAGCCGGATAAACTTTTCTTAATGCTGTTGTGTCACAAATGGGCCCGTCAATCGGGCTCATGCAGTGAAAAACTCTAAGAACAGCATACCGGAAGACGTCTACGTTGGGTACATCCGTTCGTTGTTTCAGGACGTCGGAGTACTGCCCGTAGGCGCGGCTTGCTATGGCCTGATTGCGCTTCTTCTCTACTATAAAACCGGCCAGGCCGCGCATCTGTTCTTCGGACCGGGCATGTTTGCCGCCGGCCTGTGGCGTTATTTCAAGATCACGCGCGTCGATCACGATCTGATCTCTGATTACCCCTCGGCGCTTGCCTGGGAAAACCGCTATCTGTGGTGGGGCAGCCTGCACGGCCTTGTGGTTGGTGCGTTCGGCTTCTTTGCAATCGTCTGGTCGAGCGACAATTTCAGTGAACTCGCCGCTGTTTCCGCCATTCTCAGCGGCACAATCACCATTGCCGGGCGCAATTACGGCTCCCACAAAATGGTGTCGATCCTGACGCTCACCATCGTCTTCCCGATGGCGCTCGGCCTGATGCTGAAGGGCGATTTCTATCATTTCGCGCTTGGCCTTTTCATCGCGCCCTTCATGCTGGTGGTCACCAAAATGGCGGATCTGGTGCGCACCGTGCTGTTCACGGCGATCAGCGAGGAAAAGCGCTCCACGCGCCTGGCGCAGCGTTTCGACCGGGCGCTGAACACCATGCACCACGGCCTTCTCATGCTGAACAATGAGGAGCGGGTGGTGGTCAGCAACACCCAGGCCGCCGAAATGCTGGGCTTCAAAACACCGGAGCAGATGCTTGGCCGCACGCTCAAATCGCTGCTGATGCGCGGCGTGGCGAGCGGTCTCCTGTCCCAGCGTGATTACGACTATGCAGAAGAGCACCTTTCGAAGGCCCTGCGCGAGGGCCGTAACCGGAAGGTCCTGCTGCGGATGACCAATGGCCGTCACTTCGAGTTCGCCGCGCGCGAAGGCCATGACGAGGTCGGTGTGCTCACCTTTGAAGAGGTGACAAGCCGTGTGGAGGCGGAAGAGAAGATCCGCTTCATGGCGCGCTATGACAGCCTCACCAGCCTGCCCAACCGGGCCTATTTCCATGAAAAGGTTTCCGAGGCCATGGCTGCGGGCGATCAGGATCGCCTGTGCGGTCTGGCCGTTCTCGACCTCGACGATTTCAAGACGGTGAACGACACGCTCGGTCATCCGGTCGGCGACGGGCTGATCTACGCCATGGCGGAGCGGCTTTCCGCTTTTGAGAGCGCCAATGTGCGCATCAGCCGCTTTGGCGGCGATGAGTTCATGCTCTATTTCAATCAGGTGGAAGACGAGGCGGAGTTCGCCCGTCAGTTCGAGCAGATCTTCTCGTCGCTCAGTGGTGAAGTCGATGTTGCCGGCCACGCGATGCGCATCCAGTCGAGCGGTGGCGCCGTGGTTGTTCCTGTTCGCTCCAGCGATGTGGATTCCATGATCGTCAAGGCCGACCTTGCGCTCTACAAGGCCAAGGAGCTCGGCAAGAACGGCTGGAGCCTGTTCGAGACGGAGATGGATGTTGCCTTCCGCAACCGCCAGGTGATGAAGGCCGACCTCAGAAGCGCCATTGAGGCGCGCAGCCTGCGGGTTGTCTACCAGCCGATCGTGGACGCCCACACGATGCGGATCGCAAGCTGCGAGGCGCTGTGCCGCTGGGATCACCCGGATCTTGGTCTCGTGTCGCCGGCCATCTTCATTCCGCTTGCCGAGGAAATGGGGCTGATCTCCGAAATCAGCACCATCGTGCTGGAAGCGGCCTGCAAGGAATGCGTGACATGGCCCGAACATGTGGGCGTTTCGGTCAACCTGTCGGCCAAGGATTTTCGTTCCAGTGACGTGATCGGCAAGGTGGAGCGCGCGCTCGAGAGGGCAGGGCTGCATCCGGCGCGCCTCGAAATCGAGGTGACCGAGACCGCGCTTCTGAACGACACCGAAGCCACGGTGCGCTACATCAACACGCTCAAGAAGCTTGGCGTTCGGATTGCGCTCGATGATTTCGGCACCGGCTATTCTTCACTCAGCTATTTGCACACCTTACCGCTCGACAAGGTCAAGATCGACGGCAGCTTCGTTGCCAATCTGAAGGAGGGCGAGCGTTCGCTTCACCTGCTTCAGGGCGTTGTGGACCTGTCGCGCAAGCTCGGCCTCGATGTGACCGTCGAAGGCGTCGAGCGTTTCGACCAGCTCCGCCTGCTCGAAAGCCATGTGAAACCCGATCTTTTACAGGGTTTCCTCTTCGGCGCAGCGCTCACGGCTTCCGGCATCGAGACCATGGCGGAAGTGAAGCAGTCCTTCCCCGCCCATTCCCCTTCCGGCACCAATCGCGCATCTGTCTGACAAGGCGTGATTCTTTGCTTTGCAATGGCGTTTGCCCGAAAAGCTTTTGTTAAGGTTAATAAAACCTAAATATAATTCGTACGAATTTCAGCTTTACATAAACCGTGAGGGGTTTACGCTTGAAATGTACGAGAGGTTGTAAAAGTCGACGTGGGGCATGCGGCAATGGTCACGAGTACCGGCCTGGTCGGCCTAAAACCGGGGGCGGAGCGTTTCGTCCGTGAACCGGAAAGAAAATCCTCAAGCTTCATCGATGGTGTGATGGCGCTTCTGGAGCGCACGGAGTATCGCCGTTGCGATACGAGCGAAGATCGGGAAGAGATCTTTCACCTTCGCTATCGCTCCTATCATGCGCATGGCTTCGTGCCGGAGTCGGAGCGGCAGATCGTGAAGGATGATCTGGACGATCTTCCCAACTGCTACAATTTCGCTGTTTACATAGACAAGCGTCTGGTCAGCACTGTGCGTCTGCACCAGATCGACCATGACAATCCGCTTGGCCCCGTCACCAAGGGGTTTGGCGATATCATGTTGCCGCATATCGATGACGGCGAAACCTGTATCAATCCGAGCATGCTTGCGGCCGATCCGGACATCGCGCGCGAATACCGGGCGTTACCCTATGTGTCGCTGCGTCTGGTCATTGCTGCCTATGAGTATTTTCATTCAACCTATTGCGCCTGTCTGATCCGTCAGGAACACACGGCCTTCTACCGCCGCATCTTTGGCGCGCGTCAGATGAGCCCGGAGCGCGCATACCCGCCGATCAGCATCCCCCTGATGCTCTTTGGCGGCATCTGTTCCAAGGAATTCGGCCCGATTGTCGAGCGTTTTCCCTTCTTCCTGTCGACGAAATCCGAACAGCGGCTCCTTTTTGAGCGCCCGGCGCCCGGCCAAGTGGCGCCGCTGACCGTTCTCCCGACCGCGAAATATCTGCTCGACGCTGCCTGATCTATTTGCCATTCGCCGGGATCGCTTCTTGTCGCTCGCCGGCAGGCGGGTTATCGAAAAGACATGAGCATCAAAAAGGACATTGCAGCGGATGCCATCTGGTCTGTCGAACTGAGCGACGACGAGCTGGAGCGTGCGCGGCGCGGCCTGACGGAACGCCTGTTTTCCAAGGGAAGCTATATCTGTCACCGCGGTGACCGGCTGGACCACTGGACCGGCGTCGCCGAGGGGCTCATCAAGATCAGCGCGATTTCGGCTGCCGGCAAGGCAATGACCTTTGCCGGCGTGACCGATGGCGGCTGGTTCGGCGAAGGGTCGGTGCTCAAGGGCGAGCCGCGCCAGTATGACGTGGTCGCCATCCGCGACACGCGGCTCACCATGCTGTCGCGCCCGACCTTCATGTGGCTGTTTGAAAACAGCACCGGCTTCAATCGCTTCCTCGTGCGCCAGCTCAACGAGCGTATGGGCCAGTTCATCGCCACCATCGAATATGACCGCATTCTCGGGCCGAACGCCCGTGTGGCGCGCAATCTGTCGTGGTTTTTCAATCGAACGCTCTATCCGCGCGCCGGCAACGCCATCGAGATCAGCCAGGAGGAACTGGGCCTTCTGGCCGGCGTTTCGCGCCAGGTGGTCAATCGCGCCCTGCACGAGCTGGAAGACGAGGGGCTTCTCAAGGCCGAGCACGGGCGCATCACGGTTGTCGATGCCGAGGCGCTGAGCCGCTACGATTCCTGACGGGAAAGTGCCGGACGGGAAAATGCTGATCGGCCGATGTGCAGCAACGTCCGGGCCTGTTCGGCAGGCGCAAAGGCGCGCGCCGTCCGGCTCCAAGATCAGCTTTAGACTTTGGTCTGAAAGATGCTTTTCGCGCTTCGGAAATACTGCCGCCTGCGCATAGACTTCCTCCAGTATAAAGACAAACTGGTGCGGTGTCTGTCAAGGGGCGTGTTGAATGGCTGCGGGTTTCGTGGAACCCTCAACCCAATCAATAGTCCGGTTCGGGGAGGAACCGGAACAACAGCGGATCTACCGCTGACAGTGGGAGGTAAGCGACTTGGCGCATACAGACGCGTCTAAGGATACGTTCGCCAAATATCTGCTCTTGAACGCCGAGCGGTTCCGCGACCGGCCGTCCATGCGTTTCAAGGACTATGGCATCTGGCAGAGCTGGACCTGGGCAGAACAGCTTGAGGAGGTCCGGGCTTTCGCGCTCGGCCTTCAGAAAATCGGCCTGAAGCGCGGCGACAAGATCGCCGTCATCGGCTCCAACCGGCCAAGGCTCTACTGGACCTTTGCCGCCGCCCAGTCTCTGGGCGCGGTTCCCGTGCCGGTCTATGCCGATTCCGTGGCGGAAGAGATGGCCTATGTGCTCAACCATGCCGAGGTCACCTTCGCCGTGGTCGAGGATCAGGAGCAGGTCGACAAGGTTCTCTCCATCTCGGATGAGGTGCCGCTGCTGACCGAGATCGTCTATGACGAGGAGCGCGGCCTCAGGGATTACGACCACACCCATCTTCATGCCTATGACAGCGTGCGCGAAACGGGCATGCGCCGCTTTGCCGGGGAGCCCGAGGCGAATGCCGGCTGGCTGGCCGAGATCGGGAAGGGGCGCGGGGATGACCTGTCGGTCATTCTCTACACCTCCGGCACCACCGGCCGCCCCAAGGGCGTGATGCTGTCGAACGACAATTTCGTGCGCTCGGCCATCAACGGCAACGCCTTCGACAATCTGACCGAGAACGAGACGATCATTGCCTATCTGCCGCTGGCATGGGTGGGCGATCACCTGTTCTCCTACGCCCAGTCTTATACGGCGGGCTTCTGCGTTGCCTGTCCCGAAAGTCCGGAAACGGTGAACGAAGACCGACGCGAGATCGCGCCGACCTATTTCTTCGCGCCGCCGCGTGTCTTCGAGGCCATGCTGACCTCAATCATGGTGCGGATGGAAGATGCCGGAAGGCTCAAGAAGGGCATGTTCGACTATTTCCTCGCCCATGCCGCAAAGGTCGGTGAGCGC
Organism: Nitratireductor aquimarinus; assembly: GCF_017255295.1. Classification (GTDB taxonomy): domain Bacteria; phylum Pseudomonadota; class Alphaproteobacteria; order Rhizobiales; family Rhizobiaceae; genus Nitratireductor; species Nitratireductor aquimarinus. Next base: position 228,462 of record NZ_JAFKDE010000004.1, on the reverse strand, counting down.
ATTCTGAATGGCGAGCAGGTCGGGTTCGTGGACCGGCTGAAATACCGGCTCGGCGAATTCATGGTCTATGGCCCGCTGAAAAACCGGATGGGCTTTTCGAACATGCGGGTCGGCTATACGGCCGGTGAGGCCATCGGTCCGGAACTTTTCTCATTCTACCGCTCGCTCGGGCTGAACCTGAAACAGCTCTACGGCCAGACGGAAGCCACCGTCTACATCACCGCACAGGAAGACGGAAAGATCCGTCCCGACACGGTGGGGCTGCCATCGCCCGAGGTGGAAATCCGCATCGCCGAGAGCGGCGAGGTGATGTATCGCTCGCCGGGCGTTTTCGTCGGCTACTACAAAAACGACGAGGCAACCCGCGAAACCAAGACCGAGGATGGATGGGTGCACACCGGCGATGCCGGCTTTTTCGACACCGACGGCCAGCTCAAGATCATCGACCGGGCCAAGGATGTCGGCAAGCTCGCCTCGGGCGCGCTGTTTGCGCCGAAATACATCGAGAACACGCTAAAATTCTTCCCCGACATTCAGGAAGCGGTGGCGTTCGGCCATGGGCGCGAATTCTGCGCAGCCTTCATCAACATTGACCTGCAGGCGGTCGGCAACTGGGCCGAACGCAACAACATCGCCTACGCGTCCTATCAGGAACTGGCCGGGCATCCGCGCGTCTATGAGACCATCGCCGCGCATGTGAACGAGGCCAATCGCAGGCTCGCCCGCGAGCCCCTGATGGCGGCCTCGCAAGTGAAGCGCTTCCTCGTTCTGCACAAGGAGCTGGATGCCGATGACGGCGAGCTGACCCGCACCCAGAAAGTGCGCCGCAAGTTCATCGCCGAGCGTTACGGCGAGCTGATCGAGGCGCTCTACGATGGCTCGACGGAGAAGTTCGTGGAAACCCAGGTCACTTATGAGGATGGCCGCAAGGGCGTCATCCGCGCGACGGTCAAGATCGTCGATGCCGAGATCCATGAGGTTCCGGCCGAAAATGTCCGGGAGGCTGCCGAATGAACCCGCGCCCCGATCCCAATGAGCTCACCGCGCCCGATGACGGCATTGCCAGGGGCGGTGTGCTTCTCGACGTGAAGAATGTCTCGCTTTCCTTCGGCGGCGTGAAGGCGATCACCGACATTTCGCTGAACGTTCTGAAGGGCGAGATCCGCGCCATCATCGGTCCCAATGGCGCCGGCAAGACCTCGATGCTCAACGTCATCAACGGTTTCTACACGCCGCAGGAAGGCACCATCATCTTTCGCGGCAAGGAGCGCCGATCCATGAAGCCGCATCAGGCGGTGGGGCAGGGCATCGCCCGCACCTTCCAGAACGTGGCTCTCTTCAAGGGCATGTCGACGCTCGACAACATCATGGCCGGGCGTTCGGTCAGGATGAAGCGCAACATTGGCTGGCAGATGCTCTGGCATGGGCCTGCGCTGCGCGAAGAGATCGAGCATCGCGAAAAGGTCGAGGAAATCATCGACTTTCTGGAGATCCAGCACATTCGCCGCACACCGGTGGGCAAATTGCCCTATGGCCTGCAAAAGCGCGTCGAGCTCGGCCGCGCACTCGCCATGGAGCCGACCCTTCTTCTCCTCGACGAGCCCATGGCGGGCATGAACCTCGAGGAAAAGGAAGACATGAGCCGGTTCATCATCGACGTGAACCAGCAGCGCGGCACCACGATTGCGCTGATCGAGCACGATATGGGCGTGGTCATGGATCTGTCCGACCGCGTGGTGGTGCTCGATTACGGCAAGAAGATCGCCGACGGCCCGCCTGACGAGGTGAAAAACAATCAGAACGTGATCGACGCCTATCTGGGTGTCCCGCACTAGGCGGCGAGGGGAGGAACGTATGGAATTCTTGAACGATGTTCTGGTGCAGCCCTTCGCCGATATGGCTGCGGCTCCCGATTTCCTGCTTCAGGTGCTCTGGGAAGGGCTCGTCGGCGGGGTGCTTTACGCGCTGATCGCGCTCGGCTTCGTGCTGATCTACAAATCCTCGCGCATCTTCAATTTTGCCCAAGGCATCATGGTGGTGTTTGCCGCGCTGACGCTGGTGGGCCTCTATGAAAAGGGCGTTCCCGCCCTGTTGGCGCTGCCGCTCACGCTCGTCGTCATGCTGATCCTTGCGATGACCATCGAGCGCGTGGTGCTTCGGCCGCTGGTCAACCAGCCCGACATCATCCTGTTCATGGCGACCATCGGCATCACCCTGTTTTTGATCGGCTTCGGCGAACTGATCTTCGGCGGCGAGAACAAGGTGATGATCACCGAGCAGCTCTTCATCCCGACCGGCAGCATTGTGTTCGAGCCGTTTGGCGGTTTCGTCTCCATCGAGGAAAAGGATTTGACGGCGGTCATCGGAGCCATGGTTCTCGTGGCGGCTCTTCTGGTCTTCCTCAACAAATCCAAGATCGGCCGGGCCATCCGCGCGCTTGGCGATGACCATCAGGCCGCGCTGTCCGTCGGCATTTCGCTCTCCACCATCTGGGTGATCGTCTGGTTCATCGCCGGTGTCATCGCACTCGCCACGGGCATTGTCTGGGGCGCGCGGGCCGGTGTGTCCTTCGCGCTGGAGGTCATCGCCTTCAAGGCGCTGCCGGTGCTCATGCTCGGCGGTCTGGAAAGCGTGATGGGCGCGATCATCGGCGGGCTGGCCATCGGCATTCTGGAAAAGGTCTTCGAGATCTACTGGGGCCAGCCGCTGCTTGGCGGCAACACCGAAGCGTGGTTCGCCTACATGCTGGCGCTGCTCGTGCTTCTCTTCCGCCCGCAGGGGCTGTTTGGCGAAAAAATCATCGAGCGGGTGTAATCCATGTTTTACCGCACAGCAGGCCAGTTCAAGACCAGCTATGAAGCCGATCACGCGCTGTTTCCGGTGCGTCAGGATGCGATCCTGCTCGGCGTCATCCTGATCTTCGCCTTCGTCATCTTTCCGTTCACCGCAAGCGAGTTCGCGTTTCGCGCACTCCTGATCCCGGTGCTCATCTATTCGCTGGCAGCCCTCGGCCTCAACATCCTCACCGGTTATGCGGGGCAGCTGTCGCTCGGCACCGGCGCATTCATGGGCGTGGGTGCCTATGCCTGCTACAAGCTCGTCTCAATCTTTCCGGAGATGAACATCGTCGTGGCGATCGCGCTGTCGGGCTTCTTCTCGGCGGCCATTGGCGTGCTGTTCGGCCTGCCATCGCTGCGCATCAAGGGCTTCTATCTGGCCATCGCCACGCTGGCGGCGCAGTTCTTCCTCGTCTGGCTGTTCCAGAAATGGGCCTGGCTCTACAATTACAACGCCTCCGGCGCGATCCAGGTGCCCAATATCGATCTGTTCGGCATCACGGTCGCGGGGCCGCGCGCCACGGCCATGGCGCAGTATTATTTCGTTCTGTGCGTGGTCTGTGCGATCACCTTCTTCGCCATCAACATCACGCGCGGCCGCATCGGGCGCATGTGGAAGGCGGTGCGCGACATGGACATCGCCGCCGAGCTCGTGGGCATCAACCTGATGCGCACCAAGCTGATGGCCTTCTTCGTGTCGTCCTATGTGGTGGGCATTGCCGGGGCGCTGTTCGTGTTCCTGTGGCGCGGCGCGGCGGAAGCGAACCTGTTCGACATTCCGCTCTCGTTCCGTGTGCTGTTCATCGCCATCATCGGCGGGCTTGGCTCGATCCTCGGCAATTTCCTCGGGGCGATCCTGATCGTGGCGCTGCCGGTCATCATCAGCAGCGTGCCGGGGGCCTTCGGCATCCCGGTCGATTCCGCCATGGTCGAGCACCTGAACATCATGATCATCGGCGCGCTCATCATCGCCTTCCTGATCATCGAACCGCACGGTCTGGCGCGTTTCTGGGCCATGATCCGCGAAAAGTTCATTCTTTGGCCCTTCCCGCACTAGGCGGGCAGGGGGCATCAAACGGGGATTGTTCGCCCCTTCCTTTTGAAGAACGGAACAAGTGGAGGAGACAGTATGAAGAGAATGCTCAAAACTGCGATCCTGTCGTCGGCGCTCATGATGGGCGTTGGCATTGCCGGGCCTGCCATGGCGCAGGACGATAGCATCTACATTCCGAACCTGGCCTACCGCACAGGCCCGTTTGCGGCCACCGGTACGCCGCTGATGAACGGTCAGCGCGATTACATCACCCTGCTCAACGAACGTGATGGCGGGCTGAACGGCGTCAAACTCGACTATGACGAGTGCGAGACCGGCTACAACACCGAAAAGGGCGTCGAGTGCTACGAGAAGACCAAGGCGCGGGCCGTGGTCACGCAGCCCTGGTCCACGGGCATTACGCTTCAGGTTCTGCCGAAATCGAATGTCGACAAGATCCCGATTCTGGCTCCCGGCTACGGCTTCTCGCCGATGGCCGACGGCAAGGTGTTCCAGTGGGCCTACAACCCGCCATCGTCCTACTGGGATGGCGCGTCGATGATCCTGAAGAACATTTCCGACGGCAATCTCGACAGTCTCAAGGACAAGAAGATTGCCTTCCTGCACCTCGATCACCCCTTCGGCAAGGAGCCCATTCCGCTGCTTGAAGTGCTGGCCGAGAAGCACGGCTTCGAACTGGTGCCGATCCCGGTCGGTCTGACCGAGATGCAGAACCAGTCGGCGCAGTGGCTGCAGATCCGCCGTGAGCGTCCGGATTTCGTGGTCATGTGGGGCTGGGGCGCGATGAACGCCGGCGCCATCACCGAAGCCGTGAAGACGAAATATCCGATGGATCAGTTCGTCGGCGTCTGGTGGTCCGGCCATGATGGCGACCTGAAACTGGTTGGCGAACAGGGCAAGGGTTATCGCTCCATCTCGTGGAGTGTGCCGAATTCCGAAGCCCCGCTGATGGCCGACATCAAGAAATATGTCGTCGATGCCGGCAAGTCGCAGATCAACCAGTCCGAGGGCGAGTTCGACTCCGTGTTCTATCAGCGCGGTCTGATGATCTCCGTGATCCTGGTCGAAGGCATCAAGGCCGCTCAGGAAGAGTTCGACGTTCGCACGCCGAGCCCGGAGCAGCTGCGCTGGGGGCTGGAGAACATCAATCTGGATGAAGCCCGCCTGAAAGAGCTGGGCGCGGATGGCATGCTCGTGCCCTTCAGCACCTCCTGCTCCAACCACACGGGCCATGGCGGCGGCTGGATGCTGCAGTGGGACGGCGCAAAGTTCGTCAAGGCGTCCGACCTCCTGACGCCCGACCGCGCCGAGATCGAGCCGCTCGAGCTTGAAAAGGCCAAGGAGTATGCCGAGGCGAATGCGCCCTGGCCGGTCAATGAAGAGTGCAAGATGTAGCACCTTCTGCCGCCGCTCCCCTTCAATGCCCCGACGGGGAGCGGCGATCCGCTCAAACAGGACATGCAAGCATGACGACCACAGCGCCAGCATCACCGGCAGAAGCCGCAGAGCAGATCCTTGAAGTCAACAATATCGAGGTGATCTACGATCACGTCATTCTGGTTTTGAAGGGCGTTTCGCTCTCGGTGCCGCGCGGCGGCATCACGGCCCTTCTGGGGGCCAATGGCGCCGGCAAGACCACGACGCTGAAGGCGATCTCCAACCTGCTTCACGCAGAGCGCGGAGAAGTGACCAAGGGATCCATCCTGTTCGGTGGCGATGAGGTGCAGAACCTCTCGCCCAATGATCTGGTGCGCCGGGGCTGCATTCAGGTCATGGAAGGGCGGCACTGTTTCGGCCATCTCTCGGTCGAGGACAATCTCCTGACGGGCGCTTTCACCCGTCGCGACGGGCAGGCCGCGATCCGCGAGGATCTCGAACTCGTCTACACTTATTTCCCGCGCCTCAGGGAGCGGCGCAACTCGCAGGCCGGTTACACATCGGGCGGCGAGCAACAGATGACGGCGATTGGCCGGGCGCTGATGTCGCGCCCGAAGATGATCCTGCTTGACGAACCCTCCATGGGGCTCGCGCCGCAGCTGGTCGAAGAGATTTTCGAGATCGTCAAACAGCTCAATGAAGAGCAGGGCGTGTCGTTCCTGCTGGCCGAGCAGAACACCAATGTGGCGCTGCGCTATGCAAAATACGGTTACATTCTGGAATCGGGACGCGTGGTGCTGGATGGCGAGGCCAAGGCCCTGCGCGAAAACGAAGACGTGAAGGAATTCTACCTTGGCGTCGGCGGCGAGGGACGGCGCTCCTTCCGCAATGTGAAGCACTACAAGCGGCGCAAGCGCTGGCTTTCCTGACGCCCGGGCTGGCTTTTCTCATCTGGCAGTGAGATTGCGCGCCTCCATTGCGGCGGTGTGCCGACGATTTGTTCCAAAAAGCGTACCGATTGGGCCAAAACGGTTCTCCCAAACCGTTTGAAAGCGCATCTGGCTGTTTATCGGGCAATCCTCCCATTGCCCTTGCGCCATCTTTTCGCTATCTCCCAAGACCAATTCTATTCCGATGGGGTTTTTGTGATGGCAGAGAATATGCCGGCCGGACCGGCCGAAACGGGCGCAGAAATGGACTACGCCGAGCACGAGAAGACCTACAATCTCTTCCTGGCCGTCATCAAATATTCAAGCCTGGTGATCGTCGCCATTCTGGTGGCCATGGCTTTTGGTTTCTTCACCCCTGCTGGCTTTTTCTCCAGCACCGTTCTCTTCATCCTCATCACTGCGCTGGGTGTCTGGCTGCTGCCCTGAAGCAGTCATCCGCTACAACAAACGGGGCTGCCGCCGCAGCTCCGTGACCGGGAGGACGGTCCAACCGAAAGGATATGACGGTGGGACAAAGCATATTTGTGCCTAAAGAAGTTGACGTTACGGAAGGTCGCGTTGCGGTCTCTCCCGAAACGGTCAAACGGCTTGCTGGACTGGGTTTCGACATTGTCGTCGAGAAGAACGCAGGCGAGCAGTCGCGTATTGTCGATAGTGAATTTGAAAAAGCCGGAGCGAAAATCGGCAAGGCATCCGATGCCTCGAAAGCCGATGTCGTTCTGAAGCTGCGGCGTCCGACGCCGGCCGAAGTCAAAACCTACAAAAAAGGCGCGCTGGTTCTCGCCAGCATGGACCCTTACGGCAATGAGGGCGACGTTGCGGCCATGGCTGCTGCGGGCGTCACCGCTTTTGCCATGGAGTTCATGCCGCGCATCACGCGCGCCCAGTCCATGGACGTCCTGTCCTCGCAGGCCAACCTTGCCGGTTACCGCGCGGTGATCGACGCAGCCGCCGAGTATGATCGTGCGCTGCCGATGATGATGACCGCCGCCGGCACCGTTCCGGCTGCCAAGGTGTTCGTCATGGGCGCTGGTGTTGCCGGCCTTCAGGCCATCGCAACCGCGCGCCGTCTGGGCGCTGTCGTCACCGCCACCGACGTTCGTGCGGCTGCGGGCGAGCAGGTCCAGTCGCTCGGCGCGAAGTTCATCATGACCGAGGCGCTGAAGGATGCTTCCGGCGATGGCGGTTATGCCCGCGAGCTGACGGATGAAGAGAAGAAGGCCCAGGCCGAACTCGTCGCCGAGCACATCGCCAAGCAGGACATCGTCATCACCACGGCGCTCATTCCGGGCCGGCCCGCGCCGCGCCTCGTCAGCACCGACATGGTCAAGTCCATGAAGCCGGGCTCCATCATCGTCGATCTGGCGGTCGAGCGAGGCGGCAATGTGGAAGGCGCGAAGGCGGGTGAGGTCGTCACCACGGCCAATGGCGTGAAGATCGTCGGTCACCTCAATGTGCCGGGCCGTGTGGCTGCTTCCGCCTCGCTGCTCTACGCCAAGAACCTCTACACCTTCCTTGAGACCATGGTCGACAAGGAGAAGAAGGAACTCGCCGTCGACATGGAAGACGAGCTGGTGAAGGCCACCATGCTCACCCATGACGGCAAGGTGGTTCATCCCAATTTCGTCGACACCGTAAAGCCGGTGGCCAAGGCGGCCGCGCCCAGGAAGGCCGCGCCCAAGAAGGCGCCGGCCCGCAAGCCCGCAGCCAAGGCTGCAGCAGGCGCGGCGACGAAGAAAACAGCGGCCCAGAAAACGGCAGCAAAGCCTGCTGGCGCGTCCAGCGCTGCCGACAAGCCTGCCGCAGCCAAATCGGGGGGAGAATCCTGATGGAACCAACCGCACTAGAAAAGGCGCTCGACCAGCTCGACAGCGCCGGGGCGAGCGTTCGCGCCGCCGTTGAAAGCATGCAGTCGGCCGAAGTCGCCGATGCAGCCAGCGCACTCGCGCATGCCGCATCCGGCGGGGCGATCGACCCGTTCGTCTTCCGCTTCGCGATCTTCGTACTGGCGATTTTCGTTGGCTACTACGTTGTCTGGTCGGTGACGCCGGCGCTGCACACGCCGCTGATGTCGGTCACCAACGCGATCTCCTCGGTGATCGTGGTCGGTGCGCTGCTCGCCGTGGGCATCTCCGCTTCCGGGCTTGCCACGGGCTTTGGCTTCATCGCGCTCATCCTGGCGTCGGTGAACATCTTCGGCGGCTTCCTCGTGACCAGCCGCATGCTGGCCATGTACAAGAAGAAGGACAAGTGACGTGAGCGCCAATCTTGCATCCTTCCTCTACCTCGTTTCCGGCATTCTCTTCATCCTCGCGCTGAGGGGCCTGTCGCATCCCACCACCAGCCGTCAGGGCAATGTCTACGGCATGGTCGGCATGGCCATCGCCATCGGCACGACGCTGCTCTACGCAACGCCCTCCTTCGGCGGGTTCGTGCTCATCGTGCTCGGCCTCGCCATCGGCGGCGGCATCGGCGCGGTGATTGCAAAGCGCATCGCCATGACCGCGATGCCGCAGCTCGTGGCTGCCTTCCACTCGCTGGTCGGTCTGGCCGCCGTGATGGTTGCCGCCGCGGCGCTCTATGCGCCGGAAAGCTTCGGCATCGGCACGCTGGGCGCGATCCACGCGCAGGCGCTGGTCGAGATGTCGCTGGGCGTTGCCATTGGCGCGATCACCTTCACTGGCTCCATCATCGCCTTCCTGAAGCTCGATGGCCGCATGTCCGGCAAGCCGATCCTCCTGCCCATGCGCCATGTGGTGAATGCAGGTCTGGCAATCGCGCTGGTCGTTCTGATCGTGCTGCTCGTCACCACGCAGAGCACCTCGATCTTCTGGCTGATCGTGATCGCCTCGCTCGTGCTCGGTGTACTCATCATCATCCCGATCGGCGGTGCTGACATGCCGGTCGTCGTGTCCATGCTCAACTCCTATTCGGGTTGGGCCGCAGCCGGCATCGGCTTCACGCTCGGCAACCTCGCGCTCATCATCACCGGCGCGCTGGTTGGCTCTTCCGGTGCGATCCTGTCCTACATCATGTGCAAGGGCATGAACCGCTCCTTCATCTCGGTCATTCTCGGCGGCTTCGGCGGCGAGACGGCAGCGGCTGCAGACGATGGCATCGAGCGCACGGTCAAGCAGGGTTCGGCAGACGATGCCGCCTACCTGATGGCCAATGCGCAGAAGGTCATCATCGTGCCCGGTTACGGCATGGCCGTCGCCCAGGCGCAGCATGCGCTGCGTGAGCTGGCCGACAAGCTGAAGGAAGCCGGTGTCGAGGTGAAATACGCCATTCACCCGGTTGCAGGCCGCATGCCCGGTCACATGAACGTTCTGCTCGCAGAGGCCCAGGTGCCTTATGACGAGGTGTTCGAGCTCGAAGACATCAACTCCGAGTTCGCTCAGGCAGACGTTGCCTATGTCATCGGCGCGAACGACGTGACCAACCCGGCCGCGCGTGACGACAAGACCTCGCCGATCTACGGCATGCCGATCCTCGATGTGGACAAGGCGCGCACCTGTCTCTTCGTCAAGCGCTCGCTCGGCTCCGGCTATGCCGGCATCGACAACACGCTGTTCTACAAGGACGGCACGATGATGCTTCTGGGCGACGCCAAGAAGATGACCGAAGACATCGTCAAGGCGATGGATCACTAGAGCAGTTCCAGGAAAAGTGGGAACCGGTTTTCCGCCCGGAATTGCGCAAAGACAGTGAATGAGAGCGCTTCCGCGATTCAACGAACAGTGGAAGCGCTCTGGACAAAAGAAAGCCCGGCCTGAAGCCGGGCTTTTTTATTGGTGCCGGGTGGGGCAGGGAGGGCTCACTCGGCAGCAGAGGTCGAACGCAGCTGGAATTCGCTGACGCCAAGGGCGACGTTGAGCCCGGTCTTGCCCTCAAGGCTCACCGGCTGCAGCATCAGGCTCTCGCTCTCCTTGGTGACAAGGATGTTTGCACCCGCACCCAGGCCTGCTGCGATCTCCGCGCTCACGCCGGCATAGTCGCCCTCAAGCGCGCCCGGCGCATAGGCGTCCGCCGTCGGGGCCAGAACCAGCCACTGCATCTGCGTGGCGTCCTTCACGCCCACATCGATGCCGAACTTGTTCACCACGCCCACATAGGTCTCCGGCGGGCGCTCGTCACCGGCGGGCTCGAAGGTGCAGGCCAGTTCCTGGGAAGAGGCGATCACAACGCCCGCGCCGCCTTCGATCACGCAGTCCAGAACGCCGACCTCGACGCGTTCCTGCGCAAAGGCAGGCGCTGCGGCTGCGGCGGTCAGGGCGGAAGCGAGAATGATTGCTTTTTTCATCACTGGAACTCCTTTTTCGTCCGGCCTCACAACCCGTCACGAAAGAGAAGGTTCCAGATTAAATTTGGTGACCATACGTCAACGGCCCGCGCGATGGCGGGCCGTTGAAAGAAGATCAGCAGTCTGCGAGTGCGTGAGAATCAGGCGCGGGTGCGCGCCAGACCATCGCGTGCGGGAATGTAGTCCGGATCGAGCTGAAGGGCGCGCGAATAGGACTTGGCAGCCTTCGCCCTGTCGCCGCGTTTCTCGTAGACAAGCGCCTGGTTTGCCCAGCTCTCCGCCACGTCCTTGTCGAGCCGGATGGCCGTGTTGAAGTCGGAGAATGCGTTCTCGTCGTCGCCCTGGGCGAGGTAGGAGAGGCCGCGGCCATTATAGCCATAGGGCTGATCGGGCGCGAGCGAGATCGCCTTGGCGAAATCCTCGATGGCGAACGGATGCTGGCCCGTAGCCTGATAGAGAAGGCCGCGACGGTAATAGGCGCGCGGGTCCGTCGTATCGAGCTGGATCGCACGCTCCAGATCCGCCAGCGCATCCGTGCTGCGGCCGGCCAGGCGATAGATTTCCGCGCGGCCGATATAGGCGGTGTCGTAATTGGGATCGAGCGAGATCGCCTGATTATAGTCCGCCAGCGCCTGCTGGTCGTTGCCCATATAGCGGTGGATCAGCGCGCGATTGGCATAGGCGTTTGGCGAGCGCGGATTAAGCGAGATCGCCTTGTCGAAATCCTTCAGCGCCTCCTGATAGCGCCCTGCACGTCCGTAAGCCGCGCCACGCATATTGTAGGCTTCGGGCTCGTTGGGTGTGCGGTCGATGACCGAGCTGAGCGACCCGATGTTCTGCGCAGAACCCTGAGCCGTATCCACACGGCTGATGTCCGTCGCCGGATTGGAGCCGGACTGGCAGGCGGCCAGCGGTAACAGGGCCGCCAGTGCGAGGCCGGCAAGTCCATGGCTGAGGGGGCGGGAACGCATGCGGCTGGGCCTCATGTCAGGGGGGCTCATGTTACGGGGGCTCATGTCACGAGGGCTCTGGGGGTTGGGCGAAGGCGCTGGGAAAAAAGTCATGGCTTTTAATGCCATAACCGAAGTGTCAAACCAAGCCATTGCCGTCCTCATGCAGAACTCCCATCCTCGTGCAGAGATATATGTAAGCAAAAACGCGGCGCGACCACAGGGTCGAACCGCGTTCGATACAGACAGAAATCGTCGAAAGATGGGCGCTGTTAGCGTGCGCCCGGACGACCGCCGACCAGACCTTCGCGCTGGGCGCGCTTGCGGGCCAGCTTGCGGGCGCGGCGAACGGCTTCAGCCTTTTCGCGGGCGCGCTTTTCCGACGGCTTTTCGTAATGCCCACGCATCTTCATCTCGCGGAAGATGCCTTCGCGCTGCATTTTCTTCTTCAGCGCGCGAAGCGCCTGATCAACATTGTTGTCGCGGACGAGTACCTGCACGTGGGTTTCCTGTCAGAACGTTGGTCTTCTAATTTTCAAAAGTGAATTCTGGTTTCCTCCGCCCATGGGCAGAGGTTTCCGCAGCCATATTCTGCCACGAATAGCGCTGGCTCATACCAGAACGGTATATTTCTGTCGAGCGCTTTCTTTCGCATTTTTTCCGGAAGCGCTCAACTGGCAGTTCCCGTTAACGTAGAGAAAAGGAAAGAGCACTACACAGGCGTGTCTTGTATATTGGAGTATATCGACATGTCGGAGAAGTATGGGCGGGCCGGCACTGGCTTAAAAACCAGCGTGATGAGGCTCGGTTTCGGCATGGCCGCTTTCGCATTGGTTGTTGGCTCGGCCGTCTATGGCGAACTCATCCATGGATATGGCCTGCTGCGCAAGGGGGATCCGGACTTCACGCCCTTCGGTCGCGCCCGGATTGGCATTTCCTTTCTGGCTGCACTTTTTCTTTTCATCGCGTTGAAGCCTGTCATGCGCACCCTGGAGGTCGTTCGGGGCGAGCGGGCGCAGGCGTTCTGGGGCATTGGTGTCGCTGGTGGGTTCCTTCTGGCGGTCGCCGCCGCCGTTCATTTCGTTCCCACCTCGTTGAATGATTTTGTGCGCGAGATGCAGCCGCTGGGCATGGCGACCGAGGTTCTGCTCATTGCGGCAGTCATCAGCTTCCTCGTTGCGGCCTGGCGGTCGCGCAGCGTGCGCGGCGCGCGCCTTCTCGGTGTCTTCCCGCCATGTCTCGTGCTGGCCGGCATGGCCGGCGTGGTGTTTCTCATTCTGATGGAGGAGATGTCCTGGGGGCAGCATTGGCTGGGCTGGGGTACGCCCGATCTCTTCAGCAAGAACATCCAGAATGAAACCAACATCCACAATTTCTACACCTACCAGTTCGAGGCCATCTACTACACGAGCGCGATCTTCTGCTTCGTGGTCCTGCCCTGGTGCTGGCCGCGTGGTGCGGGCGGTCTCTTCGGTCAGGTGGAGCCCTATATCCCGCCGCGCATCTTCGCGCTTTTCGGGCTGCCCGTGGCGTCACTGATGTTCGAATCCTGGAACATCGTGCCCTATCAGGTCTGGTTTTTCCTGGGGCTGCTGATCTGTCTCGATATCGTGCGCCAGCTCAAATCCTCCGAGCTGCGCCTTGCCGCCATCGCCCTTGCCGCCATTTATGTGTTCTCCAAGCTGGTGTTCATCATTCGCGGCGTCGACATGGTGGATGGATATGAGCTCTCCGAGGTGCGCGAGCTCTATATCTCGCTTCTTTTCCTGGCCTATGGCTGTCTGCTGGCGCAGCGTGTTCGCCGGCAGGCAGAGAGCCAGTATCTGGCTGCGTGACAACGGGTCTTCTTCAGCGCGAAATTTGACGCAAAACGGCAAGCGCCGTCGCAATCAGCGCAAGCCATTGCGCGGGATTTCGTTACTGCTAGGCTGTGTCTGAACGCGCCCGGCTGCGGCGCGCTGCCTGCATTGCGGAGAGGCCCATGCGCAAATATTCCGTCTTCGCCATCGCCCGCGAGGCCATGCGTGGCCACAAGGGCTGGCCGGAACAGTGGTCCTCTCCCGAGCCGAAGAAGAGTTACGACGTCATCATTGTCGGAGCCGGCGGCCATGGGCTCGGAACGGCCTATTATCTCGCAAAGGAGCACGGCATCACCAATGTCGCCGTGCTGGAAAAGGGCTGGCTCGGCGGCGGCAACACAGGCCGCAACACCACCATCATCCGCTCCAATTATCTCTATGACGAGAGCGCGGGCATCTACGATCATTCCGTGAAGCTCTGGGACGGGCTTTCGCAGGATCTGAACTACAACGTCATGTATTCGCCGCGCGGCGTGATGATGCTGGCGCACAATGTGCACGATGTGCAGGTGTTCAAGCGCCATATCCACGCCAACCGGCTGAACGGCGTGGACAATGAGTGGCTGACGCCTGAAGAGGCGAAGGCCTATTGCCCGCCGCTCAACATTTCGCGCGAGGCGCGCTATCCGGTCATGGGTGCAGCGCTGCAGCGGCGCGGCGGCACGGCCCGCCATGATGCGGTTGCCTGGGGCTATGCGCGGGCAGCCGCCGCGCGCGGCGTCGACATCATCCAGAACTGCGAGGTCACCGACATCAATCGCGGGCCAGACGGGGCCGTCACCGGCGTGGAGACCACGCGTGGAACCATCGGCGCGAAGAAGGTGGGCGTCGTCGCCGCCGGTCATTCCTCGGTGCTGATGCAGATGGCGGGCGTTCAGGTGCCGCTGGAATCCTACCCGCTTCAGGCGCTGGTGTCGGAGCCGGTCAAGCCGGTCTTCCCCTGCGTGGTCATGTCCAACACGGTCCACGCCTATATCTCCCAGTCCGACAAGGGCGAACTGGTCATCGGGGCGGGCACCGATCAATACACCTCCTACTCACAGACCGGCGGGCTGCACATCATCCAGCACACGCTCGACGCCATCTGCGAGATGTTCCCGATCTTCACCCGCATGAAGATGCTGCGGTCCTGGGGCGGCATTGTCGATGTCACGCCCGACCGTTCGCCCATTCTCGCAAAAACGCCGGTCAGCGGGCTCTATGTGAATTGCGGCTGGGGCACGGGTGGCTTCAAGGCGACGCCGGGCTCGGCGCATGTCTTTGCCCACACCGTCGCGCGCGACGAGCCGCATCCCGTCAACGCGCCTTTCACGCTGGAGCGGTTCCGCAATGGCCGGCTCATCGATGAGGCGGCTGCTGCCGCCGTGGCGCACTAGCGCATCGGCCCGAAAATCGGAAACGATCTTCGGAAAGCACGATGCGCAGATTCAACAGGTCAGAGCGACCTTTGTGCGTCCGAATGGACGCACGGCGCTCTAAAAACAAGGGGATCACATGCTTCTCATTCACTGCCCCTATTGCGAAGAAGGCCGGCCTGAGCTGGAGTTCCGCCATGCCGGCGAGGCGCATATCGCCCGGCCTGAAAACATGGCCGAACTGTCGGATGAAGATTTCGAGCGCTTCTTCTTCATTCGCTCAAACCCCAAGGGCATCGTCTATGAACGCTGGCGGCACATCCATGGCTGCGCCCGGTTTTTCAATGCCGCGCGCGACACCGTGTCGGACCGGTTCCTGACGACCTATAAGGCAGGCGAGCCCAAACCTGATCTAGACGGGGAGGGCAAGTGATGGCTCAGCCTTTCCGCATCGCCACCGCCGGCAGGCTCGGCAAGGCCGATCCCGTTCGTTTCACCTTCGATGGCAAGTCCTTCGAGGGGCTGCATGGCGACACGCTTGCATCGGCCCTGCTTGCCAATGGCGTGCATCTTGTCGGCCGCTCCTTCAAATATCATCGCCCGCGCGGCATGGTCTCCGCCGGTGCGGAAGAACCCAATGCGCTGGTCGGCGTTCACCGTGATGCAGCACGCAGGGCGCCCAATGTGCGGGCTACGGTTCAGGAAATTCATGAGGGGCTCAACGCGGTGTCACAGAACCGCTGGCCCTCGCTCTCCTTCGATGTCGGTGCGCTCAACGATCTGGCGTCGCCCTTCTTCTCCGCCGGGTTCTACTACAAGACCTTCATGTGGCCGAAGGCTGCCTGGGAGCGGGTGTACGAGCCCTTCATCCGGCGCGCCGCCGGTCTTGGCGAAGCGCCCGACCGGCCCGATCCGGATTGTTATGCAAACCGTTTCGCCCATTGCGACGTTCTTGTCATCGGCGGTGGGGCTGCCGGGCTTTCGGCAGCGCTTGCTGCCGCCAATGCCGGTGCGCGCGTCATTCTGGCCGACGAACAGGCGGAAACGGGCGGTGCTCTGCGCTATGAGACCGGCGCGATGATCGACGGCATGCCCGGCTGGAACTGGGCGCAGGCCGTGACGGCGGATCTCGCCGCGCGCGACAATGTCCGGCTTCTCACCCGCACCACGGGTTTCGGCTATTACGCGCAGAACATGGTGGGGCTCGTCGAGCGGCTGACCGATCATCTGGTCAGTCCGGCCACCGATCAGCCGCGCGAACGGCTCTGGCAGGTGCGGGCAAAGCGTGTCGTGCTCGCCACCGGTGCCATCGAGCGGCACATGGTGTTTCCCGACAATGACAGGCCGGGCATCATGCTGGCGTCCGCCGCCCGCACCTATCTGAACCATTTCGGCGTCACGGTGGGGCGCAATGTGGCGATCTACACGGCCGGGGACAGTGCCTGGCAGGCTGCTCTGGACCTGAAGCGTTCCGGCGTGAGCATTGCCGCCATCGTCGACTGCCGGCCCGATCCGCAGGGGCCGCATGTGGAAGAGGCCCGCCGGCTTGGCATCGAGTGCCTGACGGGGCATGCCGTCACCGGCACGGGCGGGCGGCTCAGGGTTTCATCCATAAAGGTACGACCGGTTTCCGGCGGCGCGGAGCGCACGATCGCCTGCGATGCGCTTCTGACCTCGTCTGGCTGGACACCGGCCGTCCACCTCTTCTCGCAGTCGCGCGGCAAGCTGGCCTTCGATGCGGAAACACAGCGCTTCCTGCCGGGCAATGCCGTGCAGGAACTGGTCTCGGTTGGCGCGTGTGCGGGCAACATCGATCTTGGCGAAACCGTCGCCGAGGCCCTGAAGGCCGGGCATGAGGCCGCCGGTGGCGTGGCCCGCAAGCTGCCAAAACTTGCGGCCGACAGCACCGAGCGCTGGTCCGGCGGCATGCTGGGTGCGGGCGAGGGGGCCGGAGCCGAAAGCACGGCCAAGGCTTTTGTCGATTTCCAGAACGATGTGACCGCGAAGGACATCCGCCAGGCGGTGCGCGAGGGCATGCGCTCCATCGAGCACGTCAAGCGTTTCACCACCACCGGCATGGCGACCGATCAGGGCAAGACATCCAACATGCACGGGCTCGCCATTGCCGCCGAGATGCTGGACCGGCCGATCCCCGAAGTGGGGCTCACCACGTTCCGCGCGCCCTACACGCCCGTCACCTTCGGTGCGCTTGTGGGGCACGGCAAGGGCCGTCTGTTCGAGCCGGTGCGGCGCACGCCCATGCATGACTGGGCGGAGGCGCACGGGGCCGTGTTCGAGGATGTCGGCCAGTGGAAGCGCGCATGGTATTTTCCGCAAGCCGGTGAAGACATGCATGCAGCGGTTGCCCGCGAGTGCCGCACGGTGCGTCAGAGTGCGGGCATTTTCGACGCCACCACGCTTGGCAAGATCGAGGTCGTCGGGCCGGATGCCGCGCGCTTCATGGAGCTGATGTACACCAACCCGTGGCAGAAGCTCGGCGTCGGGCGCTGCCGCTATGGCGTCATGCTGCGCGAGGACGGGTTCATCTATGATGACGGCGTGGTGGGGCGGCTCGCCGAAGACCGCTTCCACGTGACCACCACGACCGGCGGCGCGCCGCGCGTGCTCAACCACATGGAAGACTATCTCCAGACCGAGTTCCCGGATCTGAAGGTCTATCTGACCTCCACCTCGGAGCAATGGGCGGTGATCGCCGTTCAGGGGCCGAAAAGCCGCGACATCATCGCCCCGCTGGTGGAAGGCATCGACCTCTCCGACGATGCGATGCCGCATATGTCGGTGCGCGAGGGGATGATCTGCGGCGTTCCCACGAGGCTTTTCCGCATGTCGTTCACCGGCGAGCGCGGTTTCGAGATCAACGTCCCGGCCGACTATGGCCGCGCCGTGTGGGAGGCCGTCTGGGCGGAAGGCGAAAAGCACGGGGCCTGCGCCTACGGCACTGAAACCATGCATGTGCTGCGCGCCGAAAAAGGCTTCATCATTGTCGGGCAGGAGACCGATGGCACCGTAACGCCCCACGATGCGGGGCTTTCATGGGCCATTGGCAAGAAGAAGACGGATTTCGTCGGCATGCGCGGCCTTGCCCGGCCGGATCTCGTGGCTCCCGGTCGCAAACAGCTCGTGGGCCTCAGGACGCGCGACCCGAAAACCGTTCTGGAAGAGGGCGCGCAGATCGTCGCCGATCCGGACGCCCCGGTTCCCGTGCCCATGCTCGGCCATGTCACCTCCTCCTACTGGTCGGAGAATTGCGGCCATTCCATCGCGCTGGCGCTGGTGGCAGGCGGACATGAACGCATGGGCGAAACCCTCTACGTGCCAATGCCCGAAGGCGCGATCACGGTGGAAGTCACCTCCACGGTTTTCTTTGACGAGAAGGGAGCGCGCACCAATGGCTGACGCAATCGCCCGCACAGGCGCGCTCGAAGGGCGCTTTCTCAATGATGAAGGCATCACGCTGGTGCGTGCGGAGCCGGCCACGCGGCTTTTGCTTCGCGCACCCGAAACGGCGCTAAAACCGCTGTCGAAGGCGCTCGGGCTCGACCTGCCGCAGCGCCCCAAAGCGTCGGTTTCAGGCGGCAAACGCGCAGCGCTTTGGCTCGGTCCCGACGAATGGCTGGTGATCGATGAGAATGGCGGCGACCTGATGGAGGACTGCGCCTCTGTCAGCGCGTTTCACTCCGCCGTCGATGTCTCGCACCGCAACACGGCGGTGCTTGTCTCCGGCCCGCGTGTCGAGGCGGTACTCAATGCCGGCTGCCCGCAGGATCTCTCGCTTGACGTCTTTCCCGTTGGCGCATGTTCACGCACGGTGTTCGGCAAGGCGGAGGTCATTCTGTGGCGCACGGAGAGGGACGCTTTCCGTGTGGAATGCTGGCGCTCCTTTTCCGACTATGTCTTCATGCTTCTGGAGGCAGCCTCGCGCGACCGGTAATCGCTGAAAGATTGGAACCGGACGGGCTGTCTCGTCATTGACCCTGAAAAGGGATGATTTCGATGCAGCCTGACCCCAAGAAGCCAAAACCTGAAACCGAAAGCGAACGCGCGGCCAGGGAAGAAGCCCTTGAAGAAGGGCTTGAGGATAGTTTCCCGGCAAGCGATCCGGTTTCCGTCACACGCACGACCCGCACCGGCGCACCTGCCGAATTCGCCAAAAAGCCGGCGCGCAGAAAGCTGGATGACGAGGAACTGGAAGAGGAGCTGGAGGAAGGTCTCGAAGACACCTTCCCGGCCAGTGATCCCGTTTCCGTCACCTCGACCACCCATACGGGCCGTCCGAGGCGGGATGACTAATCTCCTGCCGCAACCTCGCGGGCGAGCCGCCAGGCAGCAGCAGCGCCAAGCACGGCCAGCGGCAGGAAGCTGATGAACACCCAGATGGCCACCGGCTGCATGGCTGCCGGCGTTTGCGCTTCCGCGAAGCCCGCCAAGTTGGCGATGATGCCGGAAAGGGCTGCCCCCAGCGCGAAGGCGATCTGCTGCGTGGTCGGCATGGCGGCCGATGCGCTGTCGCGCTCGTCTCCGGGCGCTGCCGCGACCACACGGCGGATCAGAAAGCCCCACATCATGCCGAAGCCCGCGCCCTGCGCGATCGACAGAAGCACGATGGCTGAGAGCGGCCCCTCCGCCATCGCCGGCCCGAGCAGGGCAATCGCCAGCACGATCAGCAATGCGCCACCCTTGATGACCCGCACTTCGCCCTTTGCGCCCACGCCGGCAAACACCACTGCCATCGTGCTCCAGGCCACGGCTTCCGCCGCCATCACATAGCCCGCGCCCAGTGCCGACATGCCGTGAATGCGCTGCAGGAAGAATGGCCCGTAGACGGTGAAGGACATGATGGCCGTTCCGAGCGCCAGATTGGCGATGAAGCCGCAGCCAACCACCGTGCGCGGGTCGAAGGCGCGGGTGGGGAACATTTTGTCGGTCGCGCGGCTGCCGTCACGCTTCAGGAACAGATAGAAGAGCAGCGCGCCCGCCGTCACCAGCGGCAGCGAGATGCCGGGCGTCACATAAATGCCGGCGGTCGCAACCGCCAGAACGGCGAGTGACAGGAGCGCGAGCCGCACCACCGGAAAGCGCTGCGCCGTTTCCGAGGCCCCTTTGGTCGGGCGCATGAACAACGGCACCAGAACCGCCAGTAGAACCGCCTGTATCGCGAAGGTCCAGAAGCCCCAGCGCCACAGGCCCATATCGGCGAAGAAACCACCGATCATCGGCCCGCAAAAGGCGGATGCGCCCCATATGGCCGACATCAGGGCGATCAGCCGCGGCCACATCTCTTCCGGGAAAAGGCGCTGGGTCGCCACATAGGTAAGCGCCACCAGAAGACCGCCGCCCACGCCCTGGCCAAAACGGCCAAGCAGCATGGCTGGCATGTTCGGGGCGAGCGCGCTGATCACGCAGCCCACCGTGTAGATGAGCGCTGCGATCACGAAAGCGCGGCGCAGGCCCGCCGCCGAGGCGATGAGTGCGGCAGCCGCCGCCGAGATGATGGAGCCTAAAAGGTAGAGCGACAGCGTCCAGCTCACCAGCCGGTCGCCACCGATTTCCGCCACCGCAGCCGGCATCGCCGTCGCCACCAGAAGCGTGTCGGCGGCGTGTAGCCAGATGCCGAGACATAAGAGGGCGAACTGCCCCAGCTGGCCGGTTTGCGAGATGGCAGCCCAGCCGGAATTGCCGGGCTGTTGCCCGGTGTCTGTCGTGCTCATGATGTGCCTCGTCTGGTGCGCCGGGCCGAAAAGCGGCATCCGGCTTTCAAATGTTCAGTCGCCTGAACGGGCTTCTATGCGGTAGGCGCAGCGCCGCGCGCCCGCCAGAATGTGGTCCGTGCGCTCCACCCGCGTCTGCGGGCCGAGCACGGTTCTGAAAACGCTGAGTTCGGAGCGGCAGAAACCCTGGCAGGCCGTCGCCGCAGCGCAGATCGGGCAGTGGTTCTCGATCAGGAGAAAGGCCCCGTCTTCGAGCGCCTCCACCTCCGCCATATACCCTTCGCGGGCGCGAATGCGGGCCAGTGCGGCCACCCGGTCCTTCAGGTCGTCCTGTGTCTCCAGCGCGCTCTCATAGGAGTGCTGCATGATCTGCTCGCGCTGGCCGATCAGGCGGTCGAGACCTTCCTCGCCAAACAGGCGGCGGATCGAGCCGATCAACTCCAGCGTCAGGTCGGAATGGCTGTCGGGAAAGCGACCATGGCCCTTTGCCGTCAGCCGCCACACGCGCTCCGGGCGGCCCGGTCCGCGCGCTTCCTCCTGAAACTGCACCAGCGCTGCATCCTCCAGCCGGGCGAGCTGTTTGCGCGCGGCGACCGGCGAGATTGCGAGATGATGTGCAAGACGCTGCGCGGTCATGGCCCCTTTGGTCTTCAGGGCAAAAAGAACGCGTTCATCCGCCGTTTCCGGGGCGGCTTCAGGCTGGGCGGGCAGGATCGAGGCAGTCATGGCGAGTCTCCAGTCGACAATTAAATAACCTAATGGTTTCTTTATTGTCAATTCCACCTTGTCACTTTCCGCGATGCGTGGCATCCATCGCCACGTGGGGGCGCAGAACTTGATTCTTCGCCGTGAACCAGATTACGCGCTTGTCCAGAACCAGTCTCCCGAGCGACGACGCTCACCTTTCCGATGAACAGCGCCATGCGCTTCTTCAGCGGCACGGAAATTTCGTGCTGGCCTATTCCGTCGCGCATCAGCCCGACATGCGTTATTTCGGCAGTGAGCATGGCGCCATCGCCTATCGCATGGTGGGCCGTACGGCCTATGTGCTGGCAGACCCGCTTGCCCCGCGTGCGCTCTGGTCCGATCTGATCGATGCGTTTGTCGCGGTCCGGCCGGACGTCACCTTCTGGCAGATATCGCGCCCCATGGCTGAACTGCTTTCGACCAAGGGTTTTTTCGTCAACGCGCTCGGCATCGAAAGCCTGATCGACCTCGATACCTACAGTTTCACCGGTCCCAGCCGACGCAGTTTCCGCACCGCGACCAACCGCTTCGAGCGCATGGGGCATCGTGTTGCCGAAGTGCCGGTGGCCTCGCTGGACCCGAAACGCGTGGAGGCCATTTCGCTGGGCTGGCGGCGCACCCGCACCACCAAGCGGCGCGAACTCTCTTTTCTCGTGCGACCGATCCAGCTTCGCGACGAACCGGATGTGCGAAAGTTCTTTATCCTCGACGAGAACGACCAGCCGGTCGCCTTCGCTTTCTTCGACCCGCTTTATGAAGATGGCAGGCTGATCGGCTATTTGTCAGCCACGCGCCGCTGGCTGCCCGATACCGATCCGCTGGCGGCCTATTTCCTCGTTCGCCGTGCGGTGGAAACCTTTCAGGCCGAAGGCGTGCCGAAGCTCTATCTGGGCCTCATGCCGTTTCACAAGATCGAGGATCAGGAGTTCCAGAAGGACTGGCTCACGCGCCGCGCCTTCCGGTTCATCTACACAAACCCGATCGCCCAGAAACTGGTTTACCCGACCCAGTCGCTTGCCCGGCACAAGGAAAGCTATGGCGGCGAGGCGCGTGAAACCTGGTGTGCGCTAAACACGCCGCCATCCCTGCCGCGTCTGCTCAAGCTTGTTCGGGCGTGCGGGGTCGTTTGATCCCGCAAGGCCACGTGCGATCCTGAATGGTTCTGTTCTCTGGGTTTTTAGAGAAAAACACAGGATAATTGCCGTTCAGCAAAGTCATTTCGTGTCTTGTCGTGAGCCTGACGTGTCTATCATTGACAAGTTAGCCGGCGGCAAGCAGAAACGGGAGGCCTGCCGCCGGTGCTCGATTTCAGCTTTTTTTGCCTTGTACAGGCTGTCAGCTTCTGTCGGGAGCTTTTATCGCGAGCGCCATCTGCCAGTTTCACAAACGGGAGCGCAAAGTAATTCCCCATGTTTAGTCGTTTTGTCATCAACCCGCCGGTCTTTTTCGGCTCGGTGATTATTATCGCCGTGTTTCTCCTGATCGGCGTTATCTTCCCCGGCCGGGCCGGCGATGTTTTTTCCGCCCTGCAAAGCAATATCCTGTCCGCATTCGGCTGGCTGTACCTGCTTTCCGTCGGTATTTTCCTTGCTTCCGTTCTTCTGTTTTCCATCGGCCGTTTCGGCAGGCTGAAGCTGGGACCGGACGATTCCGAGCCTGACTTCAAATATCATTCCTGGGTTGCCATGCTCTTTGCCGCCGGCATGGGCATCGGCCTGATGTTCTATGCCGTGGGCGAGCCCATGACGCATTTCCTCGCACCGCCCACTGCGGAGCCGGGCAGCATCGCCGCCATGCGCGAGTCCATGTCGGTCACCTTCTTCCACTGGGGCATTCACGCCTGGGCCATCTATGCGGTGGTCGGTCTGTCGCTCGCCTATTTCGGCTATCGCTACAACCTGCCGCTCACCATTCGTTCGGGCCTTTATCCGCTTCTGAAAGACCGCATCAATGGTCCCATTGGCCACGCGGTGGACATCTTCGCCATCGTCGGCACCATGTTCGGCATCGCCACGTCGCTCGGTCTTGGCGTGACGCAGATCAATGCCGGCCTCAACTATCTGGTCGGCGTTCCCATCGCCCCCTGGGTGCAGGTGCCGCTCATTGCGGTCATCACCGCGCTTGCCACCATTTCGGTCGTCACCGGCCTCGACAAGGGCGTGCGCATCCTCTCCGAGACCAACCTGATCGTCGCCGTTCTGTTGATGGTTTTCGTGCTGGTTGTCGGTCCGACATCAGCGCTGTTCCGCGATTTCGTGCAGAACATCGGTCTCTATCTCGACACGCTGGTGTTACGCACCTTCAACATCTACGCCTATGAGCCGACCCCGTGGATCGACGGCTGGACGCTGTTCTACTGGGCCTGGTGGATTTCCTGGTCGCCTTTCGTGGGCATGTTCATCGCCCGCATCTCGCGCGGCCGTACGGTGCGCCAGTTCGTGACGGCGGTTCTGTTCATCCCCGCCGGCTTCACCTTCTTCTGGATGACCGTGTTCGGCAACACCGCGATCTTCATCGACACCGGTGTTGCCGCCGGCGAGCTTGGCGCTGCGGTCGCGGCCGATGTTTCGGTCGGCCTGTTCCAGTTTTTCACCTACCTGCCGCTGACGGCGATTACCTCGACGCTGGCCGTCCTTCTGGTGGCGATCTTCTTTATCACCTCCTCGGATTCCGGTTCGCTGGTCATCGACACAATCGCCGCCGGTGGCGAAACCGAAACCACCACCCTGCAGCGCGTGTTCTGGTGCGGCATGGAAGGGCTGGTTGCGGCAAGCCTGCTTCTGGCCGGCGGTCTCGGCGCGTTGCAGTCTGCAACCGTCGCCAGTGCGCTGCCGTTCACCTTCGTCATGCTGGCGCTTGTCTGGGCGCTCTTCGTGGGCATGCGGGCAGACCTTGCCCAACGTGAGGCGCATGCCGGAATTCCGCAGGTTGCGCCGGCGCATCCGGCGTCGGGCATCACCTGGCAGCGCCGGCTGAGCCTGATGATGCATGCGCCCAGCGAGAAGGAAATTCACACCTTCATTCAGAGCAATGTGAAGCCCGCGCTGGAGCAGGTTGCCAAGGAACTGACGGATCGCGGTCGCGAGGCCTTTGTCGAGGATGGAGAGGCGGGCGCCATCGCTCTGACCTCACCGGCCGAAGACATGCGCGACTTCGTCTATGGCGTTGCGCCCGTTTCTCAGAAACTGCCTGCATTCTCGGCGTTCGAGGCTGCGCGCTCGGGCCTGCGCTATGAGGCGCGGACGCAGTTCTCCAGTGGCAGCAAGGGTTATGACATCATGGGCATGACGCGCGATCAGATCATCCACGATGTTCTGATCCAGTATGAGCGTTATCTCTTGCTCGTGCAGTCGCCGGCCTCGGAGCTGGTTTCGGCTGCGCCGGAGCATGATGTTCAGGCTCTGACGGAAGAATAGGGGGCCGGGCCGGTGGCGCATGCGCTGCCGGCCCGCCTCATGACTGCGCGGTTCATCGCCGGTCTTTATTGCAGGTGGCGCTGTCGCCTGACCTCCCGCCGCTTCATTGCGTCAGGGGAGGCGCTCTGTCAGTGATTGGCGGTTAGCCCGCCCGGATCGCCATGATCGATTTGTTGAGGAATGCGAGTTTCTCGAACAGGATCTCTCCATCGTCGAACAGACGCCGCATCTGGCGGGCCGAAATGAGCTTGTTGTGCTCGACCAGATTGCGCGCTTCCTCAAGGTCCGGGGTGCGCGGGAAAAAGCCCAGCTGAAAGCGCCTGACAAGGCCAACCTTCACACTGTTTGGCAGATACTGAAATCCCGGTGTCCGGAAGTGCGGCTCGAAGGGAAACCAGTAATTCGGCGTCTGCACGAAATAGCGCTTCGAAAGCCGCTTGGTGTTCTCGGCAAACTGGATCATCCGTTCCCAGCTTCCGACATGCTCGACCACGGAATTGGAATGCACCAGGTCGAAGCTCTCTCCCGCCAGGAGCTGCGGATCGGCAGCGTCACCGGCAAGTGAATCAAACAGTTCGGTGTTCTTGACGCGCTCGGCTTCGAGGTTGACGAGCGTGATTTTCAGATTCTGACGGTGTTTTTCAAGAAAATCGGATCCGATTTTCCAGTATTCCTCGGTTCCGCCAAGGTCCAGAATGCGAATCTGGGTTTTCTCTGAAAGAGCGTCCTCGATCAGCGTCCGTACATTTTGAAAACGCTTTGCCCGAAAATTGAACTCGATGCTTTTAGGATTGTCGTATGGAGTTTTCTTTGCTGGCTCATCATTCAGAACTTTAAAATCTGTAGTCATGAAAATATTCTTTTCGCGCCCGTCGCTCTGCGTTTCAGGCCTTATGATTTGATATTTGCGAAAGATAAAGAATAATTCTCTTATTCTGTCTCTTTCTGCAAAAAAAACAGGTCGCTGAACAGTTGATGATGCAGCGCGCTTATGTCCTGTGCGAAAGCCACCGACTGTTGCAATTCGCATCAGCCAGTGTTCGCCTGCTTCCTGCTTTGCGAAACTAGTCCTCGCGCGAGCGGTCCGGCATGGCAAGCGTCAGCCAGTGCGCGGTGAGGGCGGGTTTGATCGAGTTCTCGATCTCCACCGTCACATCGTAATTGACCTCTGCAATGCCCGAGGGGCGCAGCTTGATGTTGGCGAGCACGAAGCGTGCGCGAATGCGTGCGCCGCTGCGGATAGGAGCCAGAAAGCGGATGCGCTCAAAGCCGAAATTCACGCCCATCGCCGAACCGTCGAGACGGGGCACGGCCTCGAAAACCATGGTCGAGAGCAGCGAGAGCGACAGGAAACCATGCGCGATGGTTCCGCCATAGGGCGTCTCGCGTGCGGCGCGCTCTGGATCGGTGTGAATGAACTGGTGATCGTCCGTCGCCGCAGCGAACTGGTCGATCATCTCCTGGGTGACAACACGCCAGTCGGACAGGCCGACTTCCTGTCCCACCAGTTTCTGCGCTTCTTCAATGCTGATTGTCCCGGTGGTCAACGGGGCACTCCGTGGCTGTTGAGCTGGTCAGGCGGGCGGGATGGATCCCGCCTGCGCGCCGCGAACAGATACAGTTTTGTTTTGCGATTGTCACCCGCCTGGCGCCGCGCGATTGCGCGGCGCGCCCATTCAGGTGGTTTTGTCCCCAAGTCGGGTCGCATGATCGAGCTCGCGCACCAGCCGCGCCTCCTCTTCCGCCTTGGGCGTGATGAACCGGCCGAGCAGCAGATAGGCGACCGGCGTGAGGAAGAGGGTGGAGACGGTGGCAAGGCCGAGACCACCCACCATCACCCAGCCGAGCGCGATGCGCGCTTCTGCGCCCGCACCGCTCGCCATCACCAGCGGCACCCCGCCCACGATCGTGCAGATCATGGTCATCGCCACGGGCCGCAGGCGGATGAGGGACGCCTGTTCGATGGCTTCGCGCACCCCGAGCCCGCGGTCACGAAGCTGATTGGCGAACTCCACGATGAGGATGCCGTTCTTGGCCATGATGCCGACCAGAAGCACAAGGCCGATCTGGCTGTAGACGTTGAGGCTCGTGCCCGTCAGCAGCATGGCGAACACCGCGCAGGCCAGCCCCAGCGGCACCGTTGCCATGATGATCAGCGCACTGATGAAACTCTCAAACTGCGCCGCCAGCACCAGAAGGATGATCACCAGCGCAAAGCCGAAGATGATCTGCATCGAATTGGCGGTTTCGCCAAGGGCCGCAGCCTCGCCAAGCGGGACAAGCCGCATGCCGGGTTCGAGCAGGGGCTCCGCGATCTCCTGCGCCCGCTGATAGGCTTCGCCCAGCGCAACACCCGGCGCAAGCGACGCGCTGACGCCCACGGCGCGCAGCTGGTTCTCGCGTGAGAGCGATGGCGGCACGGCCTGTTCTTCGAGCCGCGCGATCACCGAAAGCGGCACGAAACGCCCGTCACCGGCCTTCACATAGGTGTTTTCGAGGTCGGTCGGGTCATCGACCGGATTGGTGGTCGAGACGAGTTTCACGTCGACGCTGCGGTCGTTGATGAACACCGAGCCGATCCTGCGGCCGTCGAGCATGGCCTGGATCGTGTTGCCGAGGCCGTCAATGTCGATCCCCAGATCGAAGGCGCGGTCGCGGTCGATGGCGATGGAGAGCTGCGGCTGCGTGGAATCGCTGGAAAGCCGCGCCTGCCGGAAACTCGGATCTTCGCCCATGGCCTCTACGATGGTGGCGGCGGTGGCCGATAACTTTGTGAAATTGTTGCCCGCAACCGCGAAGCTCAGCCCGTTGCCCGCGCCACGGATGCCGAGGCTGTTGGGCTGGAAGACAAAGGCGCGCACACCCGGCTCATTGCGGACCCGTTCGGAGATGTCGGCGACGATTTCCTGCTGGCTGCGGTCGCGCTCGTCCCACGGGGCAAGCCGCAGCACCAGAAAACCGCTATTGCCAGCACCCTGTCCGGCAATGGAGAAGGTGCTGACGATCTCGCCACTGTCGCGCAGCGGCTCGATCAGCGCTTCGATGCGGCGCAGGCGCTCTGCGAAATAATCGAGGCTCACACCCTGCGGTGCCGAGACCCGCATGAACGCCATGGAGCGGTCTTCACTCGGCGTGATTTCGGATTTGATGAAGCCGAACGCGCCATAGGATGCGCCCGCAAACAGCACCGAAATGAGCAGGATCAGCGCCGGTGCATCGAGGCAGAAGCGCAGAAGTTTCCGATAGAGCGTCGTCATCGCGCCGCCCACCCTGGCGATGACGCCGGTGTCTTCGCGTGCTTCGCCTTCGGGATGCGCGATCAGCATGCGTGAGGCGAGCATCGGGCAGAGCGAAAGCGCAACCAGCGAAGACAGGAACACCGCCATCGCCAGCACGAAGCCGAATTCCTTGAACAGGCCGCCGGCCTGTCCCGGCAGGAAGGAGATCGGCACGAACACCGCGATCAGCGTTGCCGTGGTCGCAAGCACGGCGAAAAACACCTCCTGCGTGCCCAGAACGGCGGCTGCCCGCGCGCCCATGCCCTCATTGCGACGGCGCACGATGTTTTCCAGAACCACGATGGCGTCGTCCACCACAAGGCCGGTGGCGAGCACCAGCGCCAGAAGGGTGAGAATGTTGATGGAGAAGCCCGCCAGATAGATCGTCGCCAGCGTGCCGATCAGGGCCACCGGAATGGCAAGCCCGGGAATAAGTGTCGCGCGGAAGTCGCGCAGGAACAGGAAGATCACCAGAAGCACGACCGTCACGGCGATCACCAGCGCGATTTCCACCTCATGGATTGCGCCATTGATGAAGGTCGCATCATCGCTGGTCACCTCAATGTCCACCCCGTCGGGCAGGGTGGTGCTCAGCTGCTCCACTGCGGCACGCACGCCGGACGAGATTTCCAGCGTGTTCGACTGGGCCTGACGCACGATGCCGATGCCGATGCCCGTGCGGCCATTGGCGCGTAACTGGCTTTCGCCGATGTCGCCGCCCAGCGTCACCGTGGCCACGTCGCCGAGCCGCACATGGTCTTTCAGATAGATCGCTTCGAACTGCCCGGGCGTCGAAATGGCCGCCGTCGCGCGCACCGTCAGGTTCTGCGTCGTGTTGCTCAGAGATCCGGCCGGCGTGTCGAACGCGACCGTGCCAAGCGCTCTGGAGACATCGGCCACCGTCAGCCCAAGGCTCGAAAGCCTCGTCTGGTTGATGTCGATGCGGAAAATCTCGGTGCGGTCGCCATAGACCTGCACATCGGCGACGCCGGGCACGGCGGACAAGACGTCCACCACCTCGTCTTCCACCAGCGTCGTCATGTCCTGGATAGGCATGGTGGTGGAGGTGAGTGCAATGCGCATCACGGCCTGCGCGTCATTGTCGGCCTTGATGATGCGTGGCGCATCGGCGTCGTCGGGCAGGCTGTTCTGGATGCGGCTCACCGCGTCGCGAAGGTCGGAGGCGGCGGTGTCGAGGTTGACGCTGTCGCTGAATTCCACCGTCACGCGGCTGCGTCCGTAATAGGAATCCGACGAGATCGCCTGCACGCCCGGCACGCGGGCGACAGCGCCTTCAATGATCGCGGTCACTTCGCGATCCATGGTCTCGGCGGCTGCGCCGGAAAAATTGGTCGAGACGGTGATTACCGGGCGGTCCACGTCCGGCAGTTCGCGCACCTCGATGCCGAACAGCGCTGCCAGACCCGCAACGGCGATCAGTGTGTTGAAGACGAAGGCCAGAACAGGTCGCCTTACGAAAAGGGCGGTAATGCCCGTCTGGGCGTTGTGGAGCGCTTCCCTCACGTCGCTGACCCTTCCGCGGTGGCAAGGCGCGATCCGGCGCTGGCCGGGTTGCCGGCCGTGTTCACCGGCGCGCCTTCACGCATGTTGTGAATGCCCTGCGTCACCACCAGATCGCCCTCGGCGAACTCGGCGTCGACCAGCACGCTGTCTGCGTTGCGCTGGATGATCCGCACCGGCTTCTGGCGCGCCTTCCCGTTCTCCACGATCCAAACAAACGGCCCGTCCGCGCTCCACTGCACGGCCAGCGGATCGATTGCCGGATAGGTTTCGCCGGGGAAGCGCATGGTGATGGTGAAGGCCATGCCCGCGCGCAGCCGGTCGTCCGGGTTCTCGATGCGGCCTTCCACGCGCAGCGTGCGGCTGTCGGGGTCGATGCGGTTGTCGAGCGCGCTGATTTCGCCCTCATGAACGGAAGAGCTGCGCGCGACCGAAGCTGCGGTCAGCGGCGCGCCGATCTCGATCAGGTCGGCATAGCGCTCGGGAATCCAGAAATCGACGAGGATCTGCGAGCGGTCGTCAATGGTCGCGATCTCGGTGCTGTTGGTTACATAGCTGCCGGCGGAAATCGGCAGAATGCCGACCGTGCCGTCGATGGGGGCGGTGATGGAGCGGCGGTCGAGCGCCAGCTGCGCTTCCCGCTTGGCAAGCTCGGCATTGCGTAACGCCAGTTCCGCTTCGTTCTGCTGTACCACGCTCACCGTGTTCGAGGCGCGCAGCGCCATGATGCGCTCAAGCTTCGTCGTGGCGTCGTCGAGCGCGATGACGGCGCGGTCGAGCGCAATCTCTTCGGAATCCGAATCCAGCTTTGCGATCAAATCGCCGGCCTGAACCTCCGCGCCCGATGCGACGGCAAGCTCGGTCAGCGTGCCGGAGGTGAGCGGGTTCACCGAAACCGACCGCAGCGCGCGGCCGGTGCCGATGGCGTTCAGCCTGTCATTGATCGTGGCATAGGCCACCGGTGCGGTGACCACGGGACCGGGCGCGCCGCCACCCGGGCCGCGCTGCCCATTGCCTGAAGCGGCTCCACTCGTGGCCGCAGGCGCCTCTTCCATCAGTCCCGCACGGGCCAGAATGTTCTGCGCGCCGGGATAATACCAGAACCACGCCAGCGCGGCGGCAACGAGAATGAGGAGGCAGAGAACTGCCTGTTTCCAGAAAGACATGCACGCTCCGGCTGTTATCTTGTGGCGGTGGAGGTGGCATTCATCAGCCGGTATACCGGTCGCTTCAGGCCACTTGTCTTATGCCAGCTTCCGGGCGGCTTTTCATCTGTTCTAGTATTAAATTCTCGTAAGGCTAGGGCAGGGCACGCAGGCCGAAATGGCCGCGGTTCAGGTCACCTTGGCGCGTTTGCGGTAGATTTCCTGATCCCACAGCCGCTCCCGCATGACCCGTTCCAGGATCTCCGCCGCCGTGACGATATCCGCATGGCTGAGATAGAGCGGTGTCATGCCGAAGCGCAGAATGTCGGGCGCGCGGAAGTCGCCGATCACGCCATTGGCGATCAGCGCCTGCATCACCGCATAGCCTTCCGGATGGCGGAAGGAAACCTGGCTGCCGCGCTGGTCATGGTCGCGCGGGGTCGCCAGTTCCAGCTCCGGGCAGCGCTGCTCAACCTCGGCGATGAACCGGTCACAAAGCTGCTGCGACTTCTCGCGCACCAGCGCCATGTCGACGCCGTCGAAGGCGTCCAGCGCCCTGTCGAGCGATGACATGGAAAGGATTGGCGGCGTGCCGACCATCATGCGCGCAATGCCGTCTGCCGGCGTGTAGTTCTCGGTGAAGGCGAAGGGCGTCTGATGCCCCATCCAGCCCGAAAGCGCCGGGGCCACATGCGCCACGTGGCGCTCTGCAATGTAGAGGAAAGCGGGCGCGCCGGGGCCGCCATTCAGATATTTGTAGCCGCAGCCAATGGCAAAATCTGCGCCCGTTGCATCCAGATGAACCGGAAAAGCACCGGCGCTGTGGCAAAGATCCCAGATCGCAAGCGCGCCCTTGTCGTGGATGTGCTTCGTCATGGCCGCCATGTCGTAGCGCCGGCCCGTGCGGTAATCGACCTCGGTCAAAAGCACCGCCGCCACGTTTTCGTCGACGGCTTCTTCCATATCGTCGGCGGTCGCCAGTTTCAGCTCGTAACCCTGGCCCAGAAGACGCGCGAGCCCGTCCGCAACATAGAGATCGGTCGGGAAATTGTTGCGGTCGGAAAGGATCACGCGGCGGTCAGGTCTGAGCGAAAGGGCTGCCGAAAGGACCTTGAACACGTTGATCGTCGTGGAATCGCCAACCGCGACACTGTCTTTCTTTGCACCCACCAGCCGGGCGATCTTGCCCGCGACGCGCGCCGGCAGGTCGATCCAGCCGGCATCGTTCCAGCCGCGCACGAGCCGCTCGCCCCATTGCTGTTCCACCACGTCCTTCATATGCGCGCTGAGGCCGGCCGGCAGAACGCCCAGGCTGTTGCCGTCCAGATAGATCACGCCTTCGGGCAGGGCAAAGCGCTCGCGAAACGCCTTCAGCGGGTCCAGCCGGTCGGCCTCATCGGCCCGCGCCATCGTCTGTGTGTCCTGATTGTCCGCCCGTGCATTCATTGGTCGCTATCCCACTGGATCGAATTATTATATATAATATGATTGATTATATGGGATTTCAGGTCAAGACAATGCTTCAGACCAAAACTCCGGAAGGCGAGGGCGGCGTTGCAGCGCTGAAGCGCGACATTGTGAGCGGCGTTCTCGCACCGGGGGAGCCGCTGCGCCTGATGGCGCTCTCGAAGCGCTATGGCGTTGGCTACACGCCGCTGCGCGAGGCGCTGTCGCGGTTCGAGGAGGCGGGGCTTGTGGTGCTGAGCCCCAACAGGGGTTACCGGGTGGCTCCCGTTTCGTTTGCGGAGCTGGAGGATCTTGAGCAGTCGCGTGCTTTGATCGAGGTGGCGCTTCTGGAAGACGCCATCGCCCATGGCGACCTTGCGTGGGAGGCTGCCATCGTTGCCGCGCATCATCGTCTTGCGCGCGCCTCGGCCGCGCTGGATGACGGTGCGCAGGCCTATTCGGAGTGGATGGAGGCGCATGACGCCTTTCACGCCGCGCTTCTTGCAGCTGCACGCTCTGTCTGGCTGAAATCGTTTCAGCGGCAGCTTTCCGAGCAATTGCGCCGCCACCACCACGCGCTTCTCTTTTCCCCTGCCGATGCGGGCGGGGAGGTCATTACCCATGACCCGGCAACGCGGGCGCTTCTTGAGGAGGCGCTTGCTCTTGAGGGCCACACCCGCCTGATGGATGCGGCACTTGCCCGCGACGTGGATCATGCCGCCACGCTGCTGCGCGCCCACGTACAGTTCACGCTGGCCGTGCACCGCGCGGCTTCCGGCGGGGAGGGGGAGTGAGCGACTGAGCTGTCGCCGTTGCGGCGTCTGCGCAGTGGGTAGAATGGAAGTTGTTCGAGATATCTCGATGACCCGGGAGCGGTTCGAGATCATCATCTTTATTCAAGATGTTTGGGAAGGATGGTGGGCGTGACTGGGATTGAACCAGTGACCCCTACGATGTCAACGTAGTGCTCTCCCGCTGAGCTACACGCCCATCCGACGCCGCGCATAGATCACACAAATCAGGCCGGCGTCAATAGGTAGTTTGAGTGTTTTTACCGCAATGTGACGATCACTCTGCCGGCTCTCGCCGAACGCCTTGAAAACCGCGGTCAGGCGGCCTGCAAAAGTTTCTCCACCTCGTTCACGAGGTCACGCAGATGGAAGGGCTTGGAGAGAACTTTCGCGTCCTGCGGTGCGTTCGAATCGGGATTGAGCGCGACAGCCGCGAATCCCGTGATGAACATCACCTTCAGATCCGGATCGATCTCGGTGGCGCGGCGAGCCAGCTCGATGCCGTCCATCTCGGGCATCACGATGTCGGTCAACAGAAGGGAGAAGGGTTCTTCGCGCAGCCTGTCATAAGCGCCGGCGCCATTGTCGAAGTCGACGACCTCGTAACCAGCCCGCTCCAGCGCCTTCACCAGAAAGCGCCGCATATCATTGTCGTCTTCCGCCAGGAGAATCCGTGCCATTTTGCCGTCCAGATAGTGCGAGAGCGATTGACCCGCAAACGCTTGCCCAAAAATCGCTTGCCCACAATTCACTTGAATGAGACCAGCTATATGATTCCAGCGTGGTAAATATCAAGTGAAACCTGCTGATCCAGCTTGTGGACTGGCTGGACAGGCGTGCGCACGAATGGCAGATTTTATACCGAAATAGTATGCCGGAGGCGTGAAAATCGTATGACTGCCGCAGCGGATTTTGCGAAAATCCCCGCTTTCGAGGTGCGTTCTCCTGCGTTCCAGACTGCTCCCTTCGTTTTCAACTCGCCGCATAGCGGGCGACATTATCCCCAGCGCTTCCTCGACATGAGTCGTCTGGATGCGACCATGATCAGGCGCTCCGAAGACTGCTATGTGGATGAGCTCTTCTCCGGCGTGGTCGCCTGTGGCGCGCCGCTTCTCACCGCCAATTTTCCGCGCGCCTATCTGGATGTGAACCGCGAGCCGTGGGAACTC
The DNA here is from genome assembly GCF_017255295.1 of Nitratireductor aquimarinus. Lineage (GTDB taxonomy): Bacteria > Pseudomonadota > Alphaproteobacteria > Rhizobiales > Rhizobiaceae > Nitratireductor > Nitratireductor aquimarinus. Next base: position 194,535 of record NZ_JAFKDE010000004.1, on the reverse strand, counting down.
GACCCGCGCATGTTCTCCGAGCCGGTGCCGCCTTACGCCAATATCCGCTCGCCGCGTGTGGCCGGTGGCCTCGGCACCGTGCCCAAGCTGGTGGGCGAGGGGATGGACATCTATCAGGGTCGCCTGCCGCTGGCCGAGGCCGTGTCGCGCATCGAGACCATCTACGTGCCCTATCACGAGCGCCTGAAGCGCCTTTTGATCGACACGCACTGCACCTTCGGCCACGGCATTCTGATCGATTGCCACTCCATGCCGGCGGGTGTGCGTTCCGGCGATGGCGCGCTGCGGCCCGATTTCATCATCGGTGACCGCTTCGGCGTTTCCGCCGCTTCGGCGCTCACCGAATGCGTGATCGGTCTCCTGGCGGCGCGCGGCTATTGCGTGGTGCACAACAAGCCCTATGCCGGTGGTTTCATCACCGAGCATTACGGCCGCCCCGCACAGGGGCTTCACGCGCTGCAGATTGAAATCAACCGCAGCCTCTATATGGATGAGCGCACACTGGAGAAAAGGCCGGGCTTCAACGCGCTGATGGACGATCTCACCGGCTTCGTGCGTGAGCTGATGGCGATCGCCGGGCAGTATTTCACCGACTATCCGCTCGCCGCCGAGTGAAGTCGCGCTTTGCTGCGGTGCAGCAAATTTGCTCTGGACGGCGACAAAAAAAGACCGCATCGCCCTGGCGATACGGCCAAAAGTCTAGGGAGGAAACGCCCAATAAGGGCATCCGGCAGATCAACTGCCTGAACAAAGTCTATGTTGCGATGCACAATTGTCAAGCGTTAACCGTAACGCGCCCATTGCAAACCGCATCAAACGCGGCAAAGATCGCCGCTCTTAACAGCCCTTTCAGGCAGCGAATCCGTAAATTCAGGAGAGTTCCATGACCGTCTCGCCGGCTTTGATGCGCCGCATTGCCGAGGCCGCCGCAGCCCAGACCCTGCCGCGCTTCCGTCAGCCGGTGTTGATCGACAACAAGCTCGAAAGCGGTTTCGATCCGGTCACGGAGGCTGACCGCGAGGCCGAGCGCGCCATTCGCGGGCTGATCAGCGAGGCGTTTCCCGATCACGGCATTCTGGGTGAGGAATTCGGCCTTGAAGGCGAGGCGAGCGACCACCGCTGGATCATCGATCCCATCGACGGCACGCGCGCTTTCATTTCCGGCCTGCCGCTCTGGGGCACGCTGGTGGGGCTTACCGTTTCGGGCCGCGCCGTTGCCGGCATGATGTCCCAGCCCTTTACCGGCGAGCTCTTCTATACGGTTGGCGATGGCGCGCATTACGAGGGGCCGGGCGGCGCCCGCCGTCTCAAGACGCGCGACACGACCGAGCTGTCCGACGCTACGCTGTGCACCACCACGCCGGCGCTGTTCGATCCGCTGCACCGCGCCGCCTATGACCGGGTGGAAAATTCGGTCTGCCTCGCCCGCTACGGCACCGATTGCTACGCCTACGCGATGCTGGCAGCCGGCCAGATCGATCTGGTCATCGAGACCGGTCTTCAGACTTACGACATCGCTGCGCTTGTCCCGATCATCGAGCAGGCGGGCGGCGTGATCACCAGCTGGGCCGGCGGCCGTCCTGAGAGCGGAGGCGACATCATCGCCGCCGCCACGCCCGAACTGCACAAGAAGGCGATGGCGCTTCTGCGCTAGAACATTGCGGCAGAGAACCCGCTCTGGCGTTCAGAAATTGATGTCGCCGGTGCCTTCCACGAAGGCGAAGAAGGCGGCCATCACCTGTTCCCGGTAAAGGTCTGCCTCCTGCAGCAATTCGTGCCGCGCGCCATCAATGGTCAGGAGCGATGTGCTGCGTAATTGCCGGGAAAAGCGCTCGATTGCCGGGTTGGAGACCACGCGGTCCGCTCCGGCCGAAAGGATGAGCGAGGGAATGTGGATCCGGGCTGCAAAGGCCGGGTCCGTCACCCGTTCGATGGCCAGAAACATGGCGCGCGTCCAGGCGACCGTCGGCCCGTTGATGGCAAGTCCGGGCCAGGCGCTGACCGTCGCCCGGTTGCGGGCAAAGCGCTGCGGGTCGGAACTCAGCGCCGCCGGCGAAAATTCAGGCATTTTCATCCGGTTGCGGCGGCCTGGCATATACATTCGGCCAAGTCCCAAAGCGTAGAGAAGCTGCGCGAAGTGCGACACCCAGCGTGTTGTTCTGGGCGAGACCGGAAGTCCCAGAAGCGGCGTGCAAAGCACCATGCGGCGCACCCGGTTGGCCATCATGGGTGCGGCCAGAAGCGCAATCAGAACGCCGGTGGAATGGGCGAGAATGTAGTAGGGGCCACGGCAGTCGGGCAGCACCACCTGTTCGAAGAACGCATCCAGGTCGCGCACATAATCGTCGAAGCTCTCAACATAGCCCCTATTGGCGTCCGGCAGCAGTCTCTGCGAGCGCCCCTGTCCGCGCCAGTCCAGTATCGCCGCGCCATAGCCGCGTTCGGTCAGGTCGTTCGCAGTCTCGAAATATTTCTCGATATACTCGTTGCGGCCGGGCAGGATCACCACCGTGCCGTGTTTCTCGGCTCCGCGTCCCGGTGCGCGCGCAAAGCGGATCGAAACCCCGTCCTTCGTCTGGAACAGGTCCGCGTTCATCCCCTCGGGCGGGGGATTTTCCGGAACGACGATAAGCAGGTCATTCATGCAGGATCATGGACCTCAAGAGCGGCTTTGAGGGGTGTGGAAGATGATATTCCTAAGAAGGAATAGAGCCGGGATGCGTGAATGGCAAGAAACAGAACGGTTGCGACTGAAACTGAAAGCCGGAAGTGGCCTGAACCACTTCCGGCATTCCGCACCGGCTGGAAGGGACGTTACATCCGGTACGTTCCGCAGGGCAGCGTCATAAGTCCGCCGCCGATCCATTGCGCTAACGCTAGCAGCGTGAAGCTGAACGGTATCCGAGCGGTCCGTTCATCCGCCGTTCATCTGAAATCGACGGGCTCTTGAACCCGATTTTTGGGGTTCCCATATATCTTCTGCGGCCGCCAGAACGGGGTCGCTGGCCAGCGGGAAACGCCCGAAGCGGGTTTCCGAAAATGGCCATAACGCAATGTTGCTCAACTGGAGAACAGACCATGCGTCACGTTGATTTTTCGCCTCTCTATCGTTCCACCGTCGGCTTCGACCGGCTCTTTGGCATGCTCGATACGCTGGCCCAGCCCGAGGGCGGCCAGACCTATCCGCCCTACAATATCGAGCGCACGGGCGATGATTCCTACCGCATCTCGATGGCTGTCGCCGGCTTTGGCGATGAGGACATCTCCATTGAGGCCCATCGCAATGTGCTCACCGTCAAGGGTGAGAAGAACGCCGAGCAGAAAAGCGAAGGCGAACTGCTTTATCGCGGCATCGCCGCACGCAGCTTCGAGCGCCGCTTCCAGCTCGCGGACCACGTCGAAGTGACGGGCGCCAACCTTGAAAACGGGCTCCTTCACATTGATCTCACGCGCAACATCCCCGAGGAGATGAAGCCGCGCCGTATTCCCATCGCTTCGGCGAAGGAAACGAAGGAGATCGAGGCCAGGACCCACTAAGGCTTCGGCCTGAGGGAATTCCCGATTTGCTAGAAGCAGACGGATAAGAGTTTGAATGATGGCGGCGCCCGTGTGGCGCCGCTTTTGTGTTTTCAGGCAGTGCTCGCGAATTTGCGGCCAAGAACGGCATCCAGCGAGATGCGTCCCGCACCCTTCACCACAAGATAAAGCAGCAGAAACACCCAGAGCGTGCGCTGGTCCCAGATCAGCCCGTCGGAGAAGCGGTCGAACCACGCGCCTGCGGTTTCCGCGCCCACCTTGTGTACGGCAATGTCCACATAGGACTGCACCAGCACGAAACCGATCATGCCGAGTGCGGCAATCCGGGTGAAAAGCCCGATCACGATCAGGAGCGGCAGGACAAACTCCGCATAGGTGCCGGCCCACACGATTGCGCCCCATGGGATGAAGGGCACGGCTGAAACATCGCCGCCCGCAGCCTCCACCGCCGGCAGCGCGATCTGGTAATAGGCCCCGTCTGCGACGCTGAAGAAGCCGAGCAGGCCGTCACCCACCTTCGTGCGGGCCGAATTCAGGAAGTAAAAATAAAGAACGGCGAAGAAGGCAAAGCGCGCGGCAAGGCCCGGAAACCAGCCATCGAGCATCCGCTCAAGGGTGGAGAAAACGCGCGCATGAAGCATCTGGATTGCGTGGATCACGGGCTTTCATCCTTGTTCTGACTGTCATTGCCTGCCTGGCATGTCTCGAATGCGCCGCTTTCGAGCATCAGGGCGATGGCGGCGGAAAGATCGAAGCCGGGATCGGCTTCAAGCGCCGCCCCGGCCGCCTGTTGCAGCGCTGCGCCATTGGCGAGCGCCTTCAGAAAGGCGAATTGGCCCCGGTCGAGCTCGCGCACCTGCACATCAAGTGCGGGCCGGGTCACCAGCGCTGCTTCGGCAATGCCCGCGTCGATGCGATCAGGCATCGGCCCGGTGCGGTGCGCCGTGAAGATCGTATGCACCGCATAATCCGAACGCATGAGATGCATGGCCGGGTGCGGCGTGAAACGGGCTGTTGCCAGCGCTTCCGGCGGCAGGGCAGCGAGATCGGCGGGCGCGAGCGGTGTGCGGTCGGCTGCGTGAAAGGCGTCAAGCCAGGCGCGTTCCAGCCGGGCCACGTCGGGCAGATATCTCAGATGCCGTATCGGCTCGAACCCGGCCAGAAAATCGCCGAACCCGTGCCCGTATTCGAAGACGAGGCGTGAGCGCGGTGGATGCACGCGCAGAAACTCCCGCGCGATCATGCGGAAATTCTCTTCGCCAAGGATCATGGCGACCGCCGGAAAGATTTCTGAAAGCGCGGTTACGAGACTATGGGTGACATTGTTGCGATAGACGTTGAAGCGCTTGATCACCGCCTTGCCATGCGGGCCGCTCACGCCCTGCGGCGTGGCGCGATCCGGGTTGAGCAGCACGGCGCCAAAGGCGTCGTCATAGGGCTGCGCAGGGTCCTGTCTCGTGGTTTCAGGAGTGGAGCGCATGGCGTTTCACTTCCGGCTTGAGGGTGCGATGACGGTCGAGAATGCGTTCAGCCGCCGCCGCCTCGGATTGCAGGATCGGCCAGTCGGGAATGTCCGCATCCCATTCGATCAGCGTGTCGACGGGGCCGCATGCGGCGATCACCGTTTCATAAAGGCTCCACACGGGGTCCGCGACCGGTCGGTCATGGCTGTCGATCAGCAGCGGCGCACCCTCGTCGTCTTCCTGTTCGTCATGGCCGGCAAGGTGGATTTCTCCCACATGCGCCAGCGGGAAATCGGCGAGATACTCCGTGGCGCTGAAGCCGTGATTGGTCGCAGAAACGAACACATTGTTGATGTCGAGCAGCAGCCCGCAGCCCGTGCGCTTCACGATTTCACGCAGGAAATCCGTTTCCCGCCATTCGGATTCGGAGAAAAGGACGTAGGTGGACGGGTTTTCCAAAAACATCGGCCTGCCGATGGCTTCCTGCACCTGATCGATGTGCTCGCACACCCGTGCAAGCGTCTCATCGGTGTAGGGCAGGGGCAGGAGGTCGTTGAAAAATACATCGTCATGGGTCGACCAAGCCAGGTGCTCCGACACTTTGAAGGGTTCGTAGCGCTCCACCAGCCCGGCAAAGCGTTGAAGATGTTCGGGGTCGAGCGGGTCGAGACCGCCAATCGACATGCACACGCCGTGTAACGAGACGGGCAGCATGTTGCGGATTGCGGTCAGCGCGGCGTGCGGCGGGCCGCCCGCGCCCATATAGTTTTCTGCGTGTACTTCTACGAAACCCACTGACGCAGGGTTTTCAGCGATTGCGTCGAAATGCTGCGGCTTGAAACTCGCACCGGCCCGGCCAGCGGGGGCACCAGTGGGGGCATCAGCGGGGTGAAATGCCGGAAAGCGGCTCTGGATGGCGGAAAGGGGTTTTGCTTCGCGTGCCATGAGGTCGCCTCCCGGCATTTGGTGTCAGGTCAGATCATGCTGGCTGGATCAGGAGGGCATGTCGCGCTCAAGCGGCTCAAGCGAACCCATGCGCTCGCCGGGCAGTTCCATCGTGGCGCAGGTGCCTGCATCGACATATTTCCAGGCATTGCCCTGGTAATCGACCTTGGAGGTGCCGGCGCAGGTGGTGCCGGGCCCGGCCGCGCAATCGTTCTTGCCGGCCATGGACACGCCATAGCACTTTTCTTTTTCCTGGGCCTGGGCGGCCGTGGTGGTGGCCAGCGTGCCTACCGAAAGGGCGGCTGCGACCGTTCCGGCGATATAGGCGGCGGTGAGTGCGGTTTTGGTGGACATGAATGATCTCCTCTCGGGTCCTGTCGAAACCGGGGTTCCGTCCCGGCAGGACTCGTTTTTTCAGAGGGATCGTTCACTTGGAAATCAAGCGCGCGCGAGCCGGCATCACTTGCGTGTGAGGCTTTGTTTATCGCGAAGGTTGTTGTCGTGCCGCGCGCGCCGTGTTGCTCAGGCCTTCAATGCTTCCGCGCACTTCTGGATGTCGGCGGCCTCGGTGGCGAAGCTTGTGACGAAACGATAGAGCGTGTCGCCCGCCGTCATTTCGCCTGCGAATGAGAGCGGTGGCTTCCACGGATAGAACTGCGCGCCAGCGGCCTGAAGCGCCTGGGCCTTCTCATCCTTCATGAGCGCAAACACTTCATTGGCCTGCGGCTGCCAGGCAAGGCGCGCGCCATCGGCATTGGAGATGGCGGTTGCGAGCTCCGCGGCCATCGCGTTGGCGTGGCGCGCATTCTTCAGCCAGAGGTCGTCACGGAAATAGGCCTCGAACTGCGCCGCGATGAAACGCGACTTGGAGAAGAGCTGTGCGGCGCGCTTGCGCAGGAAGTGCATCTGGCCGATCTTCGCCGGATCGAACACGATGATCGCTTCCGCGCACCAGCAGCCATTCTTCGTGCCGCCGAAAGAGGCAATCTCCACGCCGCGCTTCCAGGTCATCTCGGCCGGCGTCGTGTCCAGAGACACGAGCGCATTGGCAAAGCGCGCGCCGTCCAGATGCAGCGGAATGCCCGCTTCGCGGCAGATGCCGGCGATCTCTTCGATCTGTTCGAGTGAATAGAGTGTGCCGATCTCGGTCGCCTGGGTGATCGAGGCGGCCATGGGCTGCCCGGCGTGCACGAACTGGGCCGGGTGTTCGCGGATCGCCGCGTCGAGCGCGTTCGGGTCCATGCGGCCAAGCTGACCCGCCACGCCCTTCAGGCGCGCGCCGCCGGTCAGATATTCCGGTGCGCCACCCTCATCATCAATGGCGTGCGCTTCCGAATGGCAGAAGGCGACCCCGCCGGGTTTCGAGGCCCAGGTGAGCGACAGGCTGTTTGCCGCCGTTCCCGTTCCGACGAAAAACACCGCCACCTCGCGTTCGAAGATGTCGCTGAACATCTTCTCCACCCGTTTGTCCAGCTCGCTGGTTCCATAGGCCGGCGCAAAGCCGCCTGCATTGGTGACGAGCGCTTCGGCGATTTGCGGGTGGGCGCCGGCCCAGTTGTCGGAGGCGAAATTCATGCGGCAGATCTCTCTTTTGACCCCAAAATAAGCAGTGGCGGCGGGAGATTGCGCGCTTCGATGCTCCGGTTCAAGCCCTTCGGATGAGATGTTGCGGTGATTTTTGCGCCTGACAGGATATTCTGCGGCGGTTTATCAAAATGTCATCAATACTTGCAGTTTAGGTATTTTATTTCGTGTTTTGCGCAAAAAATTTGCATTTCCGTCTTGTCTGGTGTTGGTATTTCTGGCATTTCAGCGAATAAGACAGCAGTGCTGTCCTATTGTTGTGCAGTTCGGTTGCCAGCGTCTCAGCGTGGCTTTTGCGCTCGTGATAGTGTTGCGAACGACCGGTGCAACAAAGGCGGTCCGGCAATGACCGGAGCACAGGCAGGGATGCCCGCCCAAGAACAAGAACACGCGCCGGAGCATATCGGTAGCGTTGCTCCGGCTTCTAAATGGAAATGCCGTGCATACACCCCGGAAGGCCGCAAGGGCTTTCTGGCGACTGAACGACCGCCCAGGGAGGCTTGCCCCGGGCTCTAGAATGTGAGGATTTGCGATGACGGAAATGACGCCCTCTTTTTCGACCGGGTTCGGGCCGGCCAACGAGGCCGAAACGGCCGCCGTCAAACGCACCGTGAAGATGTCCGCGCCGGGCGTGCCCGCTGCGCAGGGGCTTTACGATCCCCGCAATGAGCGCGATGCCTGCGGCGTCGGCTTCGTCGCGCATATGAAGGGCAGTCGCTCGCATGATATCGTGCGCGATGGCCTGGCCATGCTCGAAAACCTGACCCATCGCGGCGCGGTGGGTGCTGATCCGCTGGTCGGCGATGGCGCGGGCATGCTGATGCAGATCCCCGACCGCCTCTATCGGGAGGAATGGGCGGAGCGCGGCGTCGAACTGCCGGAGCCCGGCCATTATGGCGTCGGTCACTTCTTCATGCCGCGCGATGCGGAGCTGCGCAAACAGATCTACGACATCATCGCCGATGTGGTGCGCTCGGAAGGCCAGGAGCTGATCGGCTTCCGTGATGTGCCGGTCGACAATGCCTGTCTTTCCAAGGCACCCGACATTGCCGCTTCCGAGCCCGTCCACCGCCAGATTTTCGTCAGCCGTGGCGCGGGCATTCACGACGAGGAGGATTTCGAGCGTCGTCTCTATATTCTGCGCAAGGTCATTTCGGGCCGCGTGCGCGAGGAGCTCGAGGGCGGCATCAAAGGTTTCTACACCGTGTCGCTGTCGGCGCGCACCATTGTCTACAAGGGCATGTTCCTCGCCTATCAGCTCGGCGCTTATTACAGCGACCTGAAAGACCCGCGTTTTGAAACGGCGCTGGCGCTCGTTCACCAGCGCTTTTCGACCAACACGTTCCCCTCCTGGGAACTCGCGCACCCCTATCGCATGGTCGCCCACAATGGCGAGATCAACACGGTGCGTGGCAACGTCAACTGGATGGCCGCGCGTCAGGCCTCGGTGGATTCGGAGCTGTTCGGCAACGACATTTCCAAGCTCTGGCCCATTTCCTATGAGGGCCAGTCCGACACGGCCTGCTTCGACAACGCGCTCGAATTCCTGTTCCAGGGCGGTTATTCGCTCGTCCATTCGATGATGATGCTGATCCCGGAAGCCTGGGCCGGCAACCGTCTGATGAGCGACGAGCGCAAGGCGTTCTACGAATACCACGCCGCGTTAATGGAGCCGTGGGATGGCCCGGCTGCCGTGGCCTTTACCGACGGCATTCAGATCGGCGCAACGCTTGACCGCAACGGCCTTCGCCCGGCCCGCTATGTGGTCACGGATGACGACCGCGTCATCATGGCTTCGGAAGCCGGCGCGCTCGTGGTTCCCGAAGACAAGATCGTCAGCAAGTGGCGTCTCCAGCCCGGCCGCATGCTTCTGATCGACATGAAGGAAGGCCGCATCATCTCCGACGAGGATGTGAAGGCGGCCATCGCCACCAGGCATCCCTTCAAGAAGTGGCTCGACAACACCCAGCTCATCCTCGAAGACCTGAAGCCGGTCGAACCGCGCGCGCTGCGCAAGGATGTGGCCCAGCTCGATCTTCAGCAGGCTTTCGGCTACACGCAGGAAGACACGAAGATGCTGATGGCGCCCATGGCCACGACCGGCCAGGAAGGCATCGGCTCCATGGGCACCGACACGCCGATCTCGGCCATGTCCGACAAGCCCAAGCTGCTCTACACCTATTTCAAGCAGAACTTTGCGCAGGTCACCAATCCGCCGATCGATCCGATCCGCGAAGAACTGGTGATGAGCCTCGTCTCCTTCATCGGCCCGCGCCCCAACATTTTCGATCTGGTCGGTTCTTCGCGCCGCAAGCGGCTTGAGGTGCGCCAGCCCATCCTCACCAATGGCGATCTGGAGAAGATCCGCTCCATCGGCCACACCGAGGACCGGTTCGACACCAAGACCATCGACGTCACCTATGCGGCGGGCGAGGGTGCCGCCGGCATGCGCGGTGCGCTGGAGCGCGTGTGCGACCGCGCCGAGGCTGCGGTTGCCGGCGGCTACAACATCATCATCCTGTCCGACCGCCAGATCGGCCCGGACCGCATCGCCATCCCGATGCTTCTGGCAACGGCGGCTGTTCACCATCACCTGATCCGCAAGGGTCTGCGCACGGCGGTTGGCCTCGTGGTCGAATCCGGCGAGCCGCGCGAAGTGCACCACTTCTGCTGCCTGGCGGGCTACGGCGCGGAGGCGATCAACCCCTACCTCGCCTTCGACACGCTTCTGTCCATGCACAAGGCGGGCGATTTCCCGCCGGAGGTCGACACGCAGGAGGTGGTTCAGCGCTACATCAAGGCCATCGGCAAGGGCATCCTCAAGGTGATGTCCAAGATGGGCATCTCCACCTACCAGTCCTATTGCGGTGCGCAGATCTTCGACGCCGTGGGGCTGGAAAGCGACTTCATCGAGCACTTCTTCACAAACACCGCCACCACCATCGAAGGTGTCGGTCTGGACGAGATTTCCGCCGAGACGGTTGGCCGCCATGCCGCCGCCTTCGGCGCGGACCCGGTGCTGAAGAGCGCGCTGGAAGTGGGCGGTGAATACAATTTCCGCATGCGCGGCGAATCCCACATCTGGTCGCCCGACGCCGTCGCCTCCCTCCAGCATGCCGTGCGCGGCAAATCCTGGGAGACCTATCGCGAATTTGCGAAAATGGTCGACGGGCAGGCAGCCGACGCCAAGTCCATTCGCGGCCTGTTCGCTGTCAGGAAGGCGAAGGATACAGGCCGCAAGCCGGTCTCGCTGGATGAGGTCGAGCCCGCAGCCGAAATCGTCAAGCGGTTCTCCACCGGCGCCATGTCCTTCGGCTCCATCAGCCGCGAGGCGCACACCACGCTGGCGCGCGCCATGAACGCGCTGGGCGGCAAGTCGAACACCGGCGAGGGCGGCGAGGAGCCTGATCGCTATCTGCCGATGCCCGACGGTTCGATGAACCCGGAGCGCTCCTCCATCAAGCAGATCGCCAGCGGCCGTTTCGGCGTCACCACCGAATATCTCGTCAATTCCGACATGATGCAGATCAAGGTGGCGCAGGGCGCAAAGCCGGGCGAGGGCGGTCAGCTTCCCGGCCACAAGGTCGACGCCACCATCGCCAAGGTGCGCCACTCCACGCCGGGCGTCGGCCTCATTTCGCCGCCGCCACACCACGACATCTATTCCATTGAGGATCTGGCGCAGCTCATCTTCGACCTGAAGAACGTCAATCCGGATGCGGATGTGTCCGTCAAGCTCGTCTCCGAGGTTGGCGTGGGCACGGTCGCCGCCGGCGTCGCCAAGGCGCGCGCCGACCACATCACCATTTCCGGCTATGATGGCGGCACCGGCGCTTCGCCGCTCACCTCCATCAAGCATGCGGGCAGCCCGTGGGAGATGGGCCTTGCCGAAACGCACCAGACCCTGGTGCTGAACGGTCTGCGCTCGCGCGTAGCGCTGCAGGTCGATGGCGGGCTGAAGACCGGTCGCGATGTCATCATCGGCGCGCTGCTGGGCGCCGACGAATATGGCTTCTCCACCGCACCGCTGATCGCCGCCGGCTGCATCATGATGCGCAAGTGCCACCTGAACACCTGCCCCGTTGGCGTCGCCACGCAGGACCCGGTGCTGCGCAAGCGCTTCAAGGGCACGCCCGAGCATGTGATCAACTACTTCTTCTACGTCGCGGAAGAGGTGCGCCAGTATCTCGCCGAGATGGGCTACACCAAGCTCGACGATATCGTCGGCCAGTCCGACCTTCTCGAAAAGGATGGCATGATCGCGCACTGGAAGGCGCGTGGCCTCGATTTCACGAAGATCTTCTACAAGCCCGATGCCCCGCGCGAGGCGATCCACTGGACCGAGCGTCAGGAGCATCCCATCGATGATGTGCTCGACCGCAAGCTCATCGAGGCGGCAAGGCCGGCCCTTGAAAACCGTGAGCCCGTGTCGCTCGACTTCCCGATCTGCAACACCGACCGGTCGGCCGGCGCGATGCTGTCGGGCGCGGTCGCCAAGCGCTACGGCCACAAGGGCCTGAAGGAAAACACCATCGACGTGCGCCTCACGGGCACGGCCGGTCAGTCCTTCGGCGCGTTTCTGGCGCGCGGCGTCTCGTTCAGGCTTGAGGGCGACGCCAATGATTATGTCGGCAAGGGCCTTTCCGGCGGCCGCATCGTCATCCGCCCGACGGACGATTCCCGCATTGTCGCGGAAGACTCCATCATTGTCGGCAACACGGTGCTTTACGGCGCAACCGAGGGTGAATGCTATTTTCGCGGCGTTGCGGGCGAGCGTTTTGCCGTGCGCAATTCGGGCGCGGTCGCCGTTGTCGAGGGCGTCGGCGATCATGGCTGCGAGTACATGACGGGCGGCGTGGTGGTCGTGCTCGGTCAGACGGGCCGCAACTTCGCGGCCGGCATGTCCGGCGGCGTTGCCTATGTGCTGGATGAGGCGGGCGACTTCGCCGAGCGCTGCAACATGGCCATGGTCGAGCTGGAGCCGGTGCCGGAGGAGGACGATATCCTCGAAAAGCTGCACCACCATGGCGGTGACCTCATGCACAAGGGCCGTGTCGACGTTACCGGCGACATGACCCGGCACGATGAAGAGCGACTGGCGCAGCTTATCTCCAACCACCTCCACTACACGGGCTCTGAGCGGGCGCGCGCCATTCTGGATCATTGGGCGGAATACCGTCCCAAATTCCGCAAGGTGATGCCGGTCGAGTACCGCCGTGCACTGGAAGAAATGGAGCGCATGAAGCTCGGTCTGGCGGCGGAATAGCCGTGGGTTCTGGAGATCTGTTGCCCATGGATATTTTTGGTGACCGGAATTCGGGCAATTGCCTGAAGGTCAGATACACGGCGGACCATCTCGGTCTGCCCTATCGCTGGCATGAGCTCGACCTCATGGCTGGCGAGAGCCGCACGGACGCGTTTCTCGCCATGTCGCCCTTTGGGCAGGTGCCGGTCGTGCGGTTCGATGACGGGCGCACGCTTGGCCAGTCGGGCGCAATCATCCGCTATCTGGCGCGCGGTTCGGCGCTTTTGCCCGAAGACGCGTTTGCCCAGGCGGAAATCGATCAGTGGATGTTCTGGGAGCAGAACTTCCATGAGCCCAATGTGGCCGGTGCGCGCTTTCAGGTGTTCTACCGCAAGGAGCCGGTTGAAGCGCGCGATCCTTTGAAGGTCGAGCGGGGTGAGGCCGCGCTCGATTTGATGGACGAGACGCTGAAGACGCGCGATTTCTTTGTCGGTGACGGGCTCACCATCGCCGATATCGCGCTCCTCGGCTACACGCGGCTTGCCCCTCAGGGGGGCTTTGAACTCGACGGGCGCAGGGCGCTCACCCGCTGGATTGCACGGTGCGAGGATGTTCTCGGACTTCCGGCACTTCACTAGATCGCCATGCGTCCACCGGGGCGCACAATGGACGATCTGAATTATTGATGGGGCATCGGAACAACCGGAAAACGGTATCCGCTTTTCGGTTCGAAGCTCTAAAATAACGGGGTTTACTCGATGGGTAAGGTTACAGGTTTTCTCGAAATCGACCGTCAGGTGCACAAGTACCAGCCGGCGTCCGACCGCATTCGCCATTTCCGCGAATTCACGCTGCCCATGTCGGACAGGGAAGTCGAGAAACAGGCCGCGCGCTGCATGGATTGCGGCATTCCCTATTGCCACGGCCCGACAGGCTGTCCGGTCCACAACCAGATCCCGGACTGGAACGACCTCGTCTATAATGGCGACTGGGAGGAGGCGATCCGCAATCTGCACTCCACCAACAACTTCCCGGAGTGGACTGGCCGCATCTGCCCTGCACCCTGCGAGGAAGCCTGCACGCTCAATCTCGAAGATATTCCCGTCGCCATCAAGACGGTCGAGCAGGCCATTGCCGACAAGGCCTATGAGGCCGGTTTCGTGCGGCCCTATCCGGCCGACCACACGACCGGCAAGAAGGTCGCCATCATCGGCTCCGGCCCGGCCGGCATGGCTGCCGCCCAGCAGCTCGGGCGTGCCGGTCATCAGGTCCATGTCTATGAGCGCGAAAGCCGGCCCGGCGGCCTGATGCGCTACGGCATTCCCGATTTCAAGATCGAAAAACACTATATCGACCGCCGCATCGAGCAGATGCAGGGCGAAGGCGTGACCTTCCATTGCGGTGTCAATGTCGGCGTGGACAAGCCGGTGGAAGAGCTTCTGGCCGAGCACGACGCCGTTCTCTACTGCGGTGGCTCGGAGCGCCCGCGCCCGGCCGGTATCCCCGGAGGCGAATTCCACGGCGTTCACGACGCCATGCCCTATCTGGTTCAGCAGAACCGGCGTGTGGGCGGTGAGGACATTCAGTCCGTCGCATGGGCGGCAGAGCCCATCCTTGCCGGCGGCAAGCATGTGGTTGTCGTGGGTGGTGGTGACACCGCATCGGATTGCGTCGGCACGGCCTTCCGTCAGGGCGCGGTGCGCGTCACCCAGCTCGACATCCGCCCGCGTCCGCCGGAGAAGGAAGACAAGCTTGCCGTCTGGCCCTATTGGGCGACGAAGATGCGCACCTCCTCTTCACAGGCCGAAGGCGCCGATCGCGAATTCCAGGTGGCGACGCTTGAATTCGTTGGTGAGGATGGCGTTCTGACCGGTGTGAAATGCTGTCAGGTGGACGAGAAGCGCAAGCCCGTTCCGGGCACGGAATTCCTCATTCGCGCAGATCTCGCCTTCATCGCCATCGGCTTTTCCGGCCCGCTGGAAACAGGCGTTCTGTCCGAGTTTGGCGACCGGCTGAAAACCGATATCGACCGCCGCAACTCTGTGAACGTCAATGCTGACGACCGTGAGTATCGCACCACCATCGACCGTCTGTTTGCAGCGGGCGATGCGCGGCGCGGTCAGTCTCTGGTGGTCTGGGCGATCCGCGAAGGGCGTCAGGCCGCCCACGCGATTGACACGTTCCTCATGGGCAGTTCGGTCCTGCCGCGTTAGGGCGCCGTGCGTCCATTTAGACGCACAAAGGACGCTCCAGGTGGATGACGGCTTCCTTCTCCCCGCTAGAGGGGAGCCAGATGGATGACGGCCCCCTTCTCCCCGCTAGCGGGGAGAAGGTCCCGGCAGGGGGATGAGGGGCGAGCGCGGCGCAAGAAAATCTCGCCATATTGTGGGGTTGGCAGAACCTGGCGCTCGCCCCTCATCCTCACCTTCTCCCCGCGCGCGGGGAGAAGGGGCCTCGAAGTCGGTGCCCCATCGCGTCATTCCACGCATCATGCGGGCGTCAGGTGATCCCGCCTGCCTGCAGTGATCTGCGAGCCCGAAGAGGTCTGGATGAAATCAGGGCGTCGCCGTGGCTTCTGGCTGCGGCGGCGTTTTCTTTTCTGCCACTGGTGCGACCGGACGTAACGAGAAATTGTCGGCGCGGCCGGGCTGACTTGATGTGGCGCTGTCGATGTCCGCTTCGTCACTGCGCTCCTGTCGCCCGATTGGCTCCACCACGGCGCCCATCAGCTCCAGCCCGCCATCGAGCGCCGGGTCAGACAGCGAGATCGGCACGGTCCGGTCGACAGGTGTGGGCTCTTCGGGGAAGAGAACGAGGTTTGGCAGGTTCTCGATCCCGACCTCGCCGATATCGGGCGAGATGGCTTCGCCGAGAAGCTTGTTCAGCGGTTTCTCCACGTAGAAGGCCACCTTGCGCTTGCCGGAACGCGTGAGATTGATGCCGTCGCTGCCGCGCAGCCGCACCGGCTGCCCGTTCATGTCCGGCCCGGTAAAGATGAAGGCTCCATTCTCATCCACGAAACCGTCCCAGATGTCGACGAATGTGCCGCCTATGCTCTCCACTGTGGTCTTGTAGATGTCGTTGAAGGCCAGCATGTCGGACGACATGGTCGATGATTTGAAGGCCGGTAAGCCGCTCCACACGAGTGGGATCTGCTTTTCTTCGATGGCCGCCGCGAAGGTCTTGACGCGGTCGGTGTATTCGGCGAGCCAGGGCTCCGACCGCGGGGCCTCGCGCTGACCGTCGATGCGCAGTTGCTGCCGGTCGTTGGAGCCGATCATCACGACCACGACGGTCGGGGAAACCTCTTCCAGAATGCCCGAAATCTCGGCATTCCAGTCATAATAGTCGTCGCGCACAAAGCCGGACGAACCGTTGCTGCGATTGATCACGCGCACACCGGGAGACTCTGCATATGCGTCGCTCAGGCCCTCGGCGAGCCCTCCGGCCATGAAGTCGCCAACGACCAGCACCGTGCGTGCATTCTCAAGCTTCTCCACTTCCGGCGGCGGTGGAGGCGTCGTTGGCTGGCGGGGTGCGGCGCGTGTTGTCGAGCGGCTGGGGCTTCGCGTGGCCGGCTGGCTCCGGCGCTGGCTGGGTTGCCGCACCGCAGGGCGCTCGGGCTCGCGTTGGCGCGCCCGCCCGCCGAACAGGAAATCCAGAAGGCCGCGACTTCTCTCCTGGGCCCCGGCAGGCGAGGGCGTGGAGAGGATAACGGGCAGGGCGAGGCTTAACGAGATGATGGCAATGACGAAGCGTTTGCCGCCTTCTCGTCCTGCCTCTGCCCTGTCCGTTTTCATGTCCTGTTTCCCCTGTCTCCGGTCAATTGCCTCCGGTCAGTTCCCGCGCAGGCGGCGGAGCACTTCCTTGCCCGGATGGCCGTCTTCCTGCATTCCGTTGCGGGACTGGAAGGCGCGGATCGCGGCGCGCGAGCCGGAGCCGATCTTGCCATCGATGGGGCCGTCATAATAGCCAAGCGCACCAAGGCGGCGCTGCAGTTCTTCCGTCTCGTTGTAGCTGAGACGTTCGAAGGGACGATTCCAGTCACGCACGAGGCCGCCATAGCCGGCGATTTCGTCGGCAAGAAGGCCCACGGCAAGTGCGTATTTGTCCGAATTGTTGTAGCGCTTGATGACCTGGAAATTCTTGGTCACGAGGAAGGCGGGGCCTGCGCGACCGTCCGGGACCTTCAGCTCGGCGCTGTCGTTCGGACGCGGGAAAGGCTTGCCATTGGCGCGCACGACGCCGATGGAAGCCCAGCGGGCAAGCGACATGTTGCCGCCCGGGAACTTGCGTCCGCCTGGCAGCGCAGCCGTTTCATAGCCCCAGGTTTCGCCGGTGCGCCAGCCATTGCGGCGCAGCAGGTTTGCTGCGGTGGCAAGGGCGTCCGGGATTGAGGTCCAGATGTCGCGGCGGCCATTGCCGTCCATGTCGACAGCATAGGCCTGATAGCTGGTGGGGATGAACTGCGTGTGGCCCATCGCGCCGGCCCAGGAGCCGGTCAGGTGGCCAACATCAATGTCGCCGCTCTGCAGGATCTTGAGCGCGGCGATGAGCTGCTGACGGGCAAATTTGGCGCGGCGCTTGTCGGCATAGGCGAGCGTGGCCAGCGAGCGTGGCACGCTGCGCATGACGCGTTCGTTCTTCAGCACTTCGCCATAGTTCGATTCGATCGACCAGATGGCGAGCAGCACATAGCGGCTGACGCCGTACTGGCTTTCGATGCGGTCGAGCCAGGGTTTCCACTGGCGGGCGAGCTGCTGACCGCGCTGGATGGCGTCGGCCTGAACGCGGTTGTCGAAATATTCCCACGCCTCGGCGCGGAATTCGGGCTGGTAGCGGGCTTTCTCCAGCACCTCCGGATCGGGGGCGGTGATGCCGCGAAAGGCGCGGTCATAGGTGGCGCCGGAAACGCCGTTCTTGATCGCAACAGCGCGAAACTGCTGGACCCAGCGCTGGAAGCCGGCATCGGCGCTGGCCGGCTGGAGGGTTACGGTAAATGCGAGCACGAAAGAAGCGATCAACGTCGCGACGAGGTTTCGTGGGGGCAAGCGGAACAACATCACGATCTCCGTTACAGGTAGTCCAGCCTTTCCATGGCAGGTCCCGGTTAGAAAAACGTTTACCATGCTGTTAATGTCCGTGATCGGGTTCTCCGGAACTTGTCACGATATACGCGCATTCATTCAGGAAACATCAATCCGACGTTGCTAAGGCAGCGCCAAACGCCTTCATTTCAACCTTTCGGGGATAGATTTCTGATGACGAAACTTCGCAAAGCGGTATTTCCTGTCGCTGGTCTGGGAACGCGTTTTCTTCCGGCCACCAAGGCAATCCCCAAGGAAATGCTGACTGTCGTCGATAAGCCCGTGATCCAGTATGTCGTCGATGAGGCCCGCGAAGCCGGCATTGAGCACTTCATTTTCGTGACCGGGCGCAACAAGGCGGTCATTGAAGATCACTTCGACATTCAGGTCGAATTGTACGACACACTGGAGCGGCGCGGCAAGAACGAGGTTCTCGACCGCCTGCACAGCATGCAGCCGCTGCCCGGCCAGACCAGCTTCACCCGTCAGCAGGAGCCGCTGGGCCTTGGCCACGCCGTCTGGTGCGCGCGCGAACTGGTGGGCAATGAGCCCTTCGCGCTTCTTCTGCCCGACATGATCATGCAGTCGCCCAGGGGCTGCCTGTCGCAGATGGTGGAACTCTTTGAAAAGACGGACGGAAACGTTGTCTCCGTCGAAGAGTGCGAGCCCTCGCAGACCCACAAATACGGCATCGTCGGTCGCGGCGATACGGTTGCCGGCGGGTTCGAAATCAACGCCATGGTGGAGAAGCCGAAGCCCGAGGATGCGCCGTCGAACTTCTACATCAATGGCCGTTACATCCTGCGACCGGAGATCTTTGACCTTCTCGCCGAGCAGGAACGCGGCGCGGGTGGCGAGATCCAGTTGACCGACGCCATGCTGAAGCTTCTGAAGAATCAGCCCTTCCACGGTTTCCCCTTCACGGGCCGCACATTTGACTGCGGTTCGCCGGAAGGTTTCGTGGAAGCGAACCTCGCTTTCGCGCTGGAACGCCCCGATCTGCGCGAGCATGTGCTGCGCGTCGTGGAGGCCTCCGGCCGCGTCTGACGCAATTTCGAAAAACGCCGCCATTTTCTCCGAAATGGCGGCGTTTCGTCTTTTTTGCGGAAATTCCGCACCGAATTCCTAACAAACTGATTTTCCAGGTCGCGCAACGGTCTAGCGCTGCATGCGCACGCCCAGGAACACGCTGCTTGCGTCATACTCCCGGCTGGGAACGCTGCTGGTGCGTTTCTCGTAACGCGCCCGACCGGTGAGACCGAGTGTGCGGTTGAGCCACCAGGTCATGCCGGCTTCGCCGTTCATGGTCAGGTCGTGCCCGCCATTTTCATAGTCGCGCCAGGAAAGTCCGGCGGCGGCTTCGGCCGTCAGATTGGCGCGGATCTGGCGTTCCACCCGAAGAGTTCCCGAGTGAAGAATCGAGCCGCTGTCACCGGGATCGGTGGTGCCTTCAATCGTGGTCGAGGCGTCGAGGCGCACATCGGTGCCGCGCTGCGGCGACCAGTTGAGCGCGGCGGCAAGTGCAAGCCCTGAAACCGTGTTGAGGCGGTCGTCGTCGATGTCTTCTGCGACCCAGCCGATGGAGGCTTCGCCCGACAGTTTTTCTTCAATGTCGACCATGACGCCGGCGCGGGCTGCGAAGCGTGTGGCCGAACGCTCATAGCCGGCGCTGTCTCTCTCTTCATCGTAGAAGCGACGACCGATCTCGCCTTCGATGAAGGGGGCAAGGGCTGGCGAGATGGCATAGCCGGTGCGCAGGCGCAGCGTGGCCAGCGTCGAGTTGCGCTCTTTCTGCGAAAGCGTGCTGCCATCGATGAGCGTGGCGTCGCCATAATGCTCGCGCGTCAGCGAGCCGGTGGCGCTCAGCCGCAGCTTGCCGAGATCCTTGGAGAGCCCGAGGCTGCCGTCGATGATGTGCCGGATTGGCCGGTCTTCGACCCCGACGATGACGACGGGGGAGGAGGCGGATTCCGGGCTGACCGTGTAACCAAGGCTTGCAAGCGCCGTATAGTCGCCCGCCAGATCGAAACGCAGCGCGCCATCGATGCCGCCTTCGATGTCCGAGACCGCTTCGCCCGAAACGGATTTGCGGTAGATGCCGTAAGCGTCGATGGTGGCTGCGTGGCGCGACCAGTCGGACACGGCGTTGAGCCTGAGCGTGGTCTCCGAGATCGCCGCCTCGCCGCTGCCGGGGCTGGAATCGGCATTCGTGGTCCAGGTTACGCCCTGTTCGAGCGTTGGGGTGACGGTGAACGTGCCGACGCGCAGGCCGAGCGGTGCATAGGGATTTTCTTCCGAAGCCTGAAAATTGCTCTCGATGGCGCCGACGCGGGGGTTGAGGGCGTCCGTGCTGTCAGCCCGGTCGACGCCGTCGGTCTCGTCCAGATCGCCTTCGGGAATGCCATTGGTGACGACACCGTCAAGCGGCGTCTGGCCGGCCTGCGCGGGAACGTTGCGCGCCTCGCGGGCGCGCTCGCGCGCGATGGCGGTCGATGGTGTGCGGCTGGAACGGCTGTTGCTGGTTTCGGCTGGCGCTTCCGCAGAAGCCGGATCGCCCGAGGGGCTCGGCGTTACGGGTTCATAGCGCGGGGCGGGCAGGCCCGTTTCCGCACCAGCGCCACTCTGTATGGAAGAGGTGATGTCTGTTTCGGAAACGAGCCCGCGCAGACCACTGACTTCCTGCGCCGTAGCGACGCCGTAGACACATGCTGAAAGACTGAGACCCAGCGCAGTGGATCTGCGCCATATGCGCGTATTCCAACCCACTCTGAAACCGGGAGAAGACATTCAGATCCAGACTATAAAGACGCGCCACAATTGTACTTACCCAGCAGTAAATCATCGTGGTTAACAAAACCTTGTGTGCGGACGTCTACGACTGGGGCGGGCACAATGGACAAACTGAATGGACAGCGCGGCATCAAGGCGGTAATGGCAATGCCATGCTGAAAAACTCTTCCATGAACCTGGACCAGCAAAGCGTTATCGCTTCTGCTGTTCGCACGCTTGAAACCGAACGCGCCGGACTTAAAGAACTGGCCGAAGCCCTCGACAACGGGCTTGCCGAACCCTTTGCCGAAGCGGTGCGCACCGTTGCCGGGATCAGGGGCCGCCTGATCGTTACCGGCGTGGGCAAGAGCGGGCATATCGGTTCCAAGATTGCCGCAACCATGGCTTCCACGGGAACGCCGGCATTCTTCGTGCATCCCGCCGAAGCCAATCATGGCGATCTCGGCATGATCGGCAGCGACGATGTCATCCTTGCCATGTCGTGGTCCGGCGAGACGACCGAGCTGCATGGCATCATCGCCTATGCGCGTCGCTTCGCCATTCCGATCATCGCAATCACCGCCGGCAAGGCTTCGGCGCTGGCGAAGGAAGCAACGGTGGTGCTCGGTCTGCCCCGGGCTCCCGAAGCCTGCCCGCATGGGCTCGCTCCCACCACCTCGACCGTGCTGCAGCTGGTGATCGGCGATGCGCTGGCCGTGGCGCTTCTGGAGGCGCGCGGCTTTACGGCTGACCATTTCCGCACCTTCCATCCCGGCGGGCAGCTGGGCGCAAAGCTGACGCAGGTGCGCCAGATCATGCATTCGGGCGCGGAGCTTCCGCTGGCGAAAAGCGGTGCGCTGATGCGCGAGGCCATTCTGGAAATGACCCAGAAGGGCTTTGGCTGCGTCGGCATCACCGACGGCGATGGCGCACTGATCGGCATCATCACCGACGGCGATCTGCGCCGCCACATCGACAGCGAGCTTCTGGCGATGACGGTGGATCAGGTGATGACCCGCGATCCGAAGACGATTGGGCCGGAAACGCTGGCCGAAAGCGCGCTGCAGATCGTCAATTCCTCGTCGATCACCACGCTGATGGTGGTGGAGGGCGGCAAGCCCTGCGGCGTGGTGCATCTGCACGACCTGCTGCGGATTGGCGCTGCCTGAATCTGACAGGCTGTGATTCAGGACCATGTGAAATTGACAGGCGCCCCGTTTCAAACGGGGCGTTTTTTGTTTGGCTGCAGGGTTTGCAGGATTGACCGGTTTGCTTGTTTCAGGGCTGTGTGCCGCCAGCGGGGATGATGCCAAGGGGTACAATTCTGCAATTGGGGGCGAACCCATCGCGTGTCATATTGGCCGAATGAGACCGGCTTCGCTCAAGCGTCCACTGTTCGGCCCCAGTAGGCCTCACAATGTGAAGGAGTTCCGATGCTTGCAGAACACGTTCAGCATCTTCTGGTCGTCTTCGCCGCTTATCTCGTTGTGATTGCCAGCCCCGGCCCCAGCACCATGGCGATAATGGGCGTTGCCATGAAGCAGGGCCGCGAAAGCGCGGTCCTTCTGGCGCTCGGGGTGGTGACGGGAAGCATGTTCTGGGCCGTTTTGGCCGCGACCGGTGTTGCGACGGTGCTGACCGCCTATGCTGAAGCGGTCTTTTTCATCAAGGTCGCCGGTGGTCTCTATCTTCTTTTTCTGGCCTGGAAGTCCGCCAGGTCGGCACTGACGGCCAAGGCCGGACAGTTGAAGCCAATGGCGCCGGCAAGGAAGGTGATGTTCTATCGCAGAGGGGTGCTTTTGCACCTGTCCAACCCCAAAGCCGTTCTTGGCTGGGTCGCGATCATGGCGCTTGGGCTGAGGCCGGATGCACCGTCATACACTCTGCTCACGATCATCGTGGGATGCGCCATTCTGGGCCTGACGGTGAATGTTGGCTACGCGTTACTTTTCTCCACCGGCGTTCTGGGGCGGGCCTACCAGAAGTTCAGCAAGTGGATCGAAGGCGTGTTGGCTCTGGTCTTTGGCTATGCCGGTCTCAGGCTGCTCCTGTCCCGATCATGATGGCCGGAGCGCTGCCTGTTGTGAAACAGGCGGTGGCAGAGGCGTTCTTGATGGCAGATAAAAAGAAGCCCCGGACGCCATCGGCTCCGGGGCTTTTTGTGATTCAGACTGCCTCGACGCGCAATGTGGAGCCGTCCACCGCTGCGATCTTCACGCGCGTGCCGGCCGGGAGGTCCGGGCCGGCGACACGCCATACCGTGTCATCGAGCCGGACGCGGCCAAAGCCGTTTTCGATGGCCTGTTCGAGCGTTGCCGTGCGGCCGACAAGCTGCTCGGTGCGGCGGTTGAGGAGCGGCTGATCCGTCTCCTCGTTTCTGCGCGAATCCATGAAACGCTTGCCGCCATAGGCCGAGAGCAGGGACAGCGCCAGGAAGACGAGAACCTGCACGTGCCAGGTCCACATCGCCGCATCCCATAACTGGAGCGACAGCGTTCCGGTCAGGATTGCGGCGATGCCGATCCACAGAAGGAAAACGCCGGGCGCCAGGATTTCCGCCGCCAGCAGCACAAAGCCAAGCAGCATCCAGTTCCAGGGGCCGAGTTCAGCGACGACATGCTCGATCATGAGGCTATTCCTGTGCGGGACCCGTACGCGGCGGGCGGGCTGAGGAGGCCCGGTTCTTCGGGGCGGGGGCCGTGTTGCCATCGCTGAAGACTTCGCGGGCGATGGCGCCGATGCCGCCGAGAGAGCCGATCAGCGAGGAGGCTTCGAGCGGCATCAGAACCACCTTGTTGTTGTTGGACGAACCGATGGTCGCCAGCGCGTCGGTGTATTTCTGGGCCACGAAGTAGTTCACCGCATGCACGTCGCCGGCGGCGATGGCGTCGGACACGACCTGCGTTGCCCGGGCTTCTGCCTCGGCGGCGCGCTCGCGGGCCTCGGCATCGCGGAAGGCGGCTTCCTTGCGGCCTTCGGCTTCGAGAATTTCAGCCTGCTTCAGACCTTCTGCCTCGAGGATCTGCGCGCGCTTGTTGCGCTCGGCCATCATCTGGCGGGCCATCGACTCCACCAGATTTGCCGGCGGGTTGATGTCCTTGATCTCGACGCGGGTCATCTTGATGCCCCACGGGCTTGCGGCGTCATCGACAATGCGCAGAAGTTTTTCGTTGATCGCGTCGCGGTTGGACAGGAGCTCATCCAGATCCATCGAGCCCATGACGGAGCGTATGTTCGTCATGGTCAGGTTGAGGATGGCGTTTTCCAGTCCGGACACCTGATAGGCGGCCTCGGCGGCGGTGAGCACCTGATAGAAGGCGACGCCATCGACGGCGACGATGGCGTTGTCGCGGGTGATGACTTCCTGGGTGGGGACGTCAAGCACCTGCTCCATCATGTTCATCTTCGCGCCAACGCGGTCGATGAACGGGACAATGATGTTGAGGCCGGGGGTGAGGGTTTTCGTGTAGCGCCCGAACCGCTCCACCGTGAAGTTGAAGCCCTGCGGCACCGTCTTGATGCCTGCAAAAAGCAGCAGGACAACGAGGACCACCAGGACGGGGATGAGTATGTCAAAACCGGAGAAGGGCATTATCGGCTCCTGAAACCGCCCCGGAGGGGCTTGTATTGAATCGCGTGGCGCACTGTAAGGTTGTAACCCGCTTTGTGAAGACCTTAACCGCAGGCAAAACCATAACCCAACGGCTCAAATTGTCGGGCATGCATGCTCTGCGGGCGGAATACGCCGCGCATATGTTGCGCCAAATGTGACGCGTGGATGGCGAGGCCGGGTTTATACCCAGCCTGCCAGCTCGCGCCGCACCAGCGTTTCAATGACAGCCATGCCTTCTTCGGTGTCGTTGAGGCAGGGGATGTGCGTGAAGTTCGTGCCGCCGGCCTCGTGGAAGATTTCTCCGGCCTCGCCGGCGATTTCTTCCAGCGTCTCCAGACAGTCGGACACGAAGCCGGGATTGAAGACGGCGATGGATTTGACGCCTTCCTTCGCGAGCTTCTCGACCGTCTTGTCGGTGTAGGGCTGGAGCCATTCTTCGGGGCCGAAGCGGGACTGAAAGCAGGTCATCAGCTTCTTCTCGTCCCAGCCGAGGCGCTCGCGCAGAAGGCGCGAGGTTTTCTGGCAATGGCAGTGATAGGGATCGCCGCGCTGGAAATAGCTCTGCGGGATGCCGTGATAGGAGGCGATGACGACTTCCGGCTCGAAGTCGAGGCTCGCCAGATGCGTTTCGATGGAGCGGGCCAGCGCTTCGATATAGACCGGCTCGTCCTGATAGGAGGGCACGGTGCGGATGGCCGGCTGAAAGCGCATCTTCATGAGCGCTTCGAAGAACTTGTCGTTCACCGTCGCCGTGGTGGTGGCGGAGTATTGCGGATAGAGCGGGAACATGACGATGCGGTCGCAGCCGCGTTCCATCATGCTCTTCGTGACCGTCTCGATTGAGGGCTGGCCGTAGCGCATGGCCCAGTCGACGACGACATGCTCATGCTCCGACAGGGCCCCGGCGAGCTTTTCGCCCTGGGCGCGGGTGAAGGTGCGCAGGGGCGATTCGTTACGCTCGTGGTTCCAGATTTCCGCGTAGGCCGCACCGGACTTCTTGGGCCGCGTGTTGAGCACGATGCCGTGAAGGATCGGATACCAGATGGCTCTTGGCCATTCGATGACGCGGCGATCCGACAGGAATTCCTTCAGATAGCGCCGCATGGGGGCGTAATCCGTGCCGTCAGGCGTGCCGAGATTGACGAGCAGAACGCCAACCTTGCCGATGCGCACCGGCGGGTGGTCTGCTGGCAGGGGGCCGACCGCCTTTGCGGCGGAACGGTCGATAGTGGTGGGGAGATTCATGCTTTGGCTCCGATCATGCAGGGGAAGCTAGCGAAGCCGGGCGGGTTTTCAATGCAGCGCGTGGCCGCAGGGGCGAAAAAATGAAAAAGCCCCGCCAATTGGCGGGGCTTTCAGGGGGTTCATGCGGTTAGTTGGCCGCAGGCAGGGTGATGACCATGCCCACTTTGAGCCGGCCGGGATCCATCTGCGGGTTTGCATCGGCAATGTCGCGCCATTTGGTGGCGTCGCCATACTGCGCGCGGGCGATCTCCCACAGCGTGTCGCCGCGGGCGATGGTGTAGGTGTTCTTGTCACCATCCATCATCTTTTCCGCGTCTTCCGCAGTCTTGCTGGCCATCTCCCCGGTGGCTTCGGCTGCGTTTTCGGCAACCTCTTCGACCTTGACGGCTGCGCCTTCGGTTGCAGAGGCCGCATCATCGGCGGTCTTCTCCATGGCTTCGCCGGCGTCGTCCGCCATCTTCTTCGCGCTTTCGGTTGCGCTCTCGGCGGCTTCTGCGGCCTTGTCGGCTGCCGTTTTGGCCATGGAGGCTGCATCATCGGCCGCTTTTTCGACGGCGTTGCCTGCGTCTTCCGTGGCCTTTTCTGTGCCCTCGGTCATCTTCTTCATGGCAGCGTCGGCTTCACCGGCGGCCTTCTCCGCCATCTCCTTTGCGCCTGCGACAGCGCCTTCGACGGCTTCCTTTGCCTTCTCGGCAACGCCCTCAGCCATGGTCTTGGCGTCGTCGGCGGCCTTTTCCATCGTCTCGCCGGCCTTGTCCATCGTCGATGCGGCGACCTTGGTGATGCGGCCATCCAGAGACGGTTTGTAGGGGCTGTTGGCGGCCAGATAATCGGCGAGAACCTGCTCGAGGCCCGGACCGTAGTCATAGGCGTTCTGGGCGTTCAAGGCGAAGAGCTTGTAGCCGTCACCGCCATTGCGCGTGAAGTTGTTGGAGGCGACCGTGTAGGTGGCGTCCGGGTCGATTGCGGTCCAGCCGTCGCCATCCTTCACTTCGACGGACTGGATGCGGCCTTCGCCGGGGGCGACGGACGGGTCGAAGCTGAAGCGCAGGCCGGAGACCTGCGGGAAACGCCCGGCGCCGTCCTCGATCTGGCTCACGCCGCTTTCAAGCGAGGCAACGACATCTTCGCCCTTGATCTGGAAGGTGGCGAGCGTGTTCTGGAACGGCAGCACGCCCAGCACCTCGCCCATGGTGACTTCGCCGCCATCGATGGAGGCGCGCAGCCCGCCGCCATTGGTGATGGCGAACTGGACACCCTGATCGGCGGTGCGCGCGACCATGGCGTCGGTCACGAGATTGCCCATCTCGCACTCACCGGCGCGGCAGGTCTCGCGGCTGCCATCCACCGGGGCTGCCGTTTCGGCGACGATCTTGTTCTTCAGCTCCTCAATGGGACCGCCCAGCTCCAGCACGCGGGCGACGACCGCCTCGTCCTTGTCGACGGAAGCATCGATCAGCTTGACGTCGCCGGTGGCGGCGGTGACCACGCCGTCATCGTTGAAGGTGAGCTTGAGTTCGCCGAGATATTTGGAATAGGAGCCGGCCTGCACGACGGGCACCTGATGGCCGTCGGGATTGTCGACCATGGTCGGGTAGGGGCCTTCGGCGCCCTCGATGGCGTTGGAGAGCAGCGTGTTGGAATGGCCACCGACAACCACGTCGACGCCGGGGATCTTCGCGATGGCTTCGAGGTCGCGCGGGTAGCCCACATGGGTGAGTGCGATGACCTTGTTTGCGCCCTCGGCGGTGGCGGCTTCAACGGCAGCGGTGATGCCGGCCACATCCTCGATGATGGAGACGTTCTCGCCGGGCGAGGAAAGCTCGGCCGTGTCATTGGCGACCGCGCCGACGATGGCGATTGTCTCGCCGCCCACATCGAGCAGGAGATATTCTTTCACCCGGTCGCCCAGTGCGGAAGCTTCCCTGGCCTTGACGTTGGAGCCGAGCACGGGGAACTCGACCTTGTCAAGGAAGGTCGCCAGACCGTCTTCGCCGTCGTCGAACTCATGGTTGCCGACGACCATGGCGTCGGTCTTCATGAGGTTCAGGAACTCGGCTTCGGCCGCGCCCTTGTAGGTGGTGTAGAAGAGCGATCCCTGGAAATTGTCGCCGGCGTTGAGCAGCAGGACGTTTTCACCGCCCAGCGCCTGACGCGCTTCGGCCACGGCGGTGACGAGGCGGGCAGCGCCGCCGAAGCACTTGCCCTCGGCATCGTCTTCAGCCGAGCAGGTGGAATCGTATTTGTTGATTGGCTCGATGCGGCTGTGCCAGTCGTTCATATGGAGAATGTTGAGCGTGTAATCGGCAAACGCCGCGCCTGCGCTCAGGGCCAGTGCCGATGCGGTCAGCGAGGCAATGGCAAGACGCTTGGATATGGTAGTTCGCATAGTGACTTCTCCCGAATGGCAATTCGCGGTCTCTAGCGCCGCATTGTGACGTCCCGTTGAAGACGGACCCGGCGGCATGTTTCCACCGGCTTGAAGGTGATGCAAGTGAAACTTGGGTGGCAAACCGTAAGTTCGCGGGCTCGTGCTTATGGTGCTATTCTGGGGTTTGATGGCGAGCCCGGTGGGCTCGAAGGAGGTGTATGCCATGGACGCTGCAGAACTGCGCGCCATTCAGGCGCCGATCAAGGACCGCTATCGCGGTGAGCCGGGCGCAGCCCTCATCACGCTTCACGCCAGGGGCGCGCTCGACGATCAGAACATTGCCTGCAAGGTGGAGACCGGCCGCGCGATCGCCATTGCCGGGCTGCATCCGGCGACAGGCGGAACAGGGCTGGAACTGTGCTCCGGCGACATGCTTCTGGAGGCGCTGGTCGCCTGCGCGGGCGTGACGCTGAAGGCCGTGGCCACGGCGCTGGAGATACCACTCCGGGCGGGCGTGGTTTCAGCCGAGGGCGATCTCGACTTTCGCGGCACGCTGGGCGTGGTGAAGGATACGCCGGTGGGTTTTGCGGAAATCCGGCTGTCCTTCGATCTCGACACGGATGCATCGCAGGAGCAGCTCGATCAGCTGTTGAAGCTCACCGAGCGCTACTGCGTGGTCTACCAGACGATTGCGAAAGGCCCTTCGCTCAGCGTGGCGATGACGCGGATGTGAGCCCGCCGCGCGGGCTTTCGATGCGCGCCATCTCGACGGAAACGGCCTTGAGCAGGGCGTGGACCCGGCTGCCCGGCTGAAGGCCGAGTGCATCCGCCGACTTCGCCGTGATGCGGGCCAGAAGCTGCTGCCCGCCAAAGCCGAGCGCAACGGTGGCGAACGCGCCGTCACGGCGAATCTCCTCGACAATTGCGGGAAGCTGGTTGCGGATCGACAGCCCGTCATGGGGCGCATTGGCGATGGCGACATCGCCCGCCCGCACGCGCAGCCGCACCGTCATGCCGGGTGCAAACCCGTTTCCGGTCAGCTCGATGCGGTCGTCATCAAGCGCGATGACGGCGGTGTGGTAAGCGGGGTCAACATCCGTGATGCGGCCTTCAAGGATGACGCCGGCCTCGTCGGGATCGCCGCCGGCGGCAAGGCCGAGGCGGGCGAGGATGGCGGCGGCGGGGCCGCTGTCGGAAACGCGTCCGTTTTCGATCAGCACCACCGTGTCGGCCAGACGCGCTACCTCCGAAGTTTCGTGGCTCACATAGAGGATGGGAATGCCGGCCTCGGTGCGGATCGCTTCCAGATAGGGCAGGATCTCGTTGCGCCGCGCCTTGTCGAGCGAGGAGAGCGGCTCGTCCATGAGAAGCAGCGCGGGGTCGGCAAGCAGCGCCCGGCCAATGGCGACGCGCTGGCGCTCGCCGCCTGAAAGCGTGGCGGGTGCAGCGTCGAGCCGGTCTTCAAGGCCAAGCAGGGCCACCACTTCATCGAAGGCGCGGGATGCCGGACGGCGACCGGCCCAGCGGGCATAGGTGAGGTTTCTGCGCACCGAGAGATGCGGGAAGAGGCGCGCATCCTGAAAGACGAAGCCGATGCCGCGTTTTTCCGGCGGGAGGTTCGTTCCCGTGGCCGAATTGAACAGCGTGCGCCCGCCAGCCACGATGCGTCCCGACTGCGGCCGTGCCGTGCCGGCGATCATCTTGAGCAGGGTCGATTTGCCCGCGCCGGATGGCCCGAACAGCGCGGTGACGCCTGCGCCGGCCTGAAAGGCGGTTTCGATCTCGAAGCTGCCGGCGCGGCCCCTGATGTCTACGTGTAGAGTGCTCATGCGCGTCCTCCGGCGGTGAGCCTGCGGGCCAGATATTCGGACGCTACGATGGCGGCGAGCGCCAGGGCGACGGCGATTGCGATCAGGCGAAGGGCGGCGGCATCGCCCGATGGCGATTGCAGCAGCGCATAGATGGCGAGCGACAGGGTCTGTGTTTCGCCGGGAATGTTTGAGACGAAGGTGATCGTCGCCCCGAACTCGCCAAGCGCCTTGGCGAAGCCGAGAACGGCGCCTGCTATGACGCCCGGAAGGGCGAGCGGCAGGGTGACGGTGAAGAATACGGTGAGACGCGATGCGCCGAGCGTGCGCGCGGCCTCGCCAAAGCCCTGATCCATGGCTTCGAGCGACAGGCGGATGGGCCGCACGAGGAGCGGAAACGCCATGACGCCGGCGGCGAGCGCCGCGCCCGTCCAGCGGAAGGCGAAGCTAATGCCGAACAGGTTTTCAAAGAGCTGGCCAAGCGGCCCTTTGGAGCCGAACAGGATCAACAGGCCGTAGCCGGTGACGACCGGCGGCAGCACGAGCGGCAGGGTGACCAGCGCCTGAACGACGCCCTTTCCGGGGAACTGCTTGCGGGCCAGAAGCCAGGCGACCGCAAAGGCCGGAACGAGCGCGCAGAGGATGGCGGTAAACGCCACCCTCGCGGACAGGAGTATGATCGAAAGTTCGGTCTCGCCCATGTCGGCAGTCTATTCCGTAGCTTCGGAAAAACCGAGATCGGTGAAGATCGCGCGACCGGCCTCGCTTTTCAGGAAGGCGAGGAAGGCTTCGGCGCTTTCGGCTCCATCCTTCGTGGCGGCGGCGGGGTAGAGGATCGGCGCATGGCTGTCTGCCGGGAAGACATAGGCCCGCACCAGATCGCCGGCGGCTTTCTGGTCCGATCCGTAGACGATGGCCGCTTTGACCTCGCCACGGCTGGCGAGCTCCAGCGCCACGCGGACGTTTTCACCGAACACGGCGTTCTTCTCGACGTCTTTCCAGAGATCGAGGTTTTCGAGCGCCGTGCGGGCATATTTGCCGGCGGGCACATGGCTCGGATCGCCCATGGCGAAGCGCTCGTCAAGCAGGGCGTCGGGGCTGTCGGCCGGCTCTGTGCCCTCTGCGGCTGCGATGACGAGATTGTTGCCGGCGATGATGGTCTCGCTGTCGGCGCGGACCAGGTTGCGTTCGACCAGATACGCCATCCAGTCGGTGTTTGCGGAGATGTAGACATCCGCCGGCGCACCGGCCTCGATCTGGCGGGCGAGAACGGAGCTGGAGGCAAAGGAGACGACCACTTCGTCGCCACCGGCTGCCTGATATTCGCCTGCGGCGCGCTCAATGGCGTCCTTCATGCTGGCAGCGGCGAAGACGGTGAGTTTTTCGGCGGTAGCCGCCGTGGAAAGAGAAGCGAGGAGGGCGAGGCTCACAAGAGCACGTTTGAACATGGAACCACCATAGGTCATTGGCGCGGACGGGTGCCGCGCGCCGGTCAACGGGAATGCATGGTGGTCAGGTCTGGACATTCGCGCCCCGAATGCCGCCCGAACCTTGGGACAGAGGCAGCCATCACGCGCTGCCCGGTTTGGATATTAGGAGGGCGGTGACGGCGGGGTCAAGGGAGGATGGGGCAAAGCTCTGGGGATGGGGGTGGTGTGGTGGCGCGCCTGGTGACGGGGTGTGTGTTTCGCGAATGCCGGTGCCCGCCCCTCATCCTCACCTTCTCCCCGCATGCGGGGAGAAGGGGGCCTCGACGCCGGGGCCGGGTCGTTTGGCGGTGTGCGGCCTTTGGGCTTTAGGCGGGGCGGTTGCGTAGCTTCCTTCTCCCCGTTTGCGGGGAGAAGGTTCCGGCAGGGGGATGAGGGGCGTGCGGCAATGTTTGTGGATTGGCGTTGGTTTGGCCGTGGGGGCTGCGGCGATGTCGGTGCCCGCCCCTCATCCTCACCTTCTCCCCGCATGCGGGGAGAAGGGGGCCTCGACGGTGGGGCCGGGTCGTTTGGCGGCGTGCGGCCTTTGGGCTTTAGGCGGGGCGGTTGCGCAGCCCCCTTCTCCCCGCTTGCGGGGAGAAGGGGGCATTGACGTTGAGGTCGGCTTTTCGTCGGGGTGGCCATGACTGGAAGATCATGACCGGACGGTCGAGAAACGGTCAGGCCGTTGCTTGGGAGACGGTTGCCTCGATGTGGTCGACAAGCGGGTCGGGCAGGCGCAGGCGGCCGGCGAGCATGTCGAGATAGCCGCGTTCGGCGCGGGTCTTCGGTTCGATGGTGAGGCGCGAAGCCGTGTAAAGCTCGATCTTCTGGGCGTCGGTCTGTGCGGCCTCGACCAGCGCATCGAGATCGACCGGGCGCTCCAGCTCACGCATGAGGAAGGCTTCCTCTTCGCTGTCGATGCCGGAAAGCTTGAGCTTGTCGGCGATCTTGGCGCGCTCGCTTTCATCGATATGACCGTCGGCGCGGGCGGCGGCGATCATGGCGCGCACCAGCGCCAGCGCGAATTCGCCCTCGCCCTGCGGGGCCTGGGCGGGGTTGAAGCTGGTGTCTTCCGGCGGCGGCAGAAGCTCGCCTTCTTTCGCAGCCTCGGTAGGCTCCTTGCCGGACTGATAGTTCTGATAGGCCTTGTAGGCGATGCCGGCCACGGCGGCGATGCCGCCGAGCTTGAGCGCGCTGCCGGTGACGGAACGCCCCGTGCTGGTGCCCAGAAGGACAGCCGCGATGGCGCCGGTTGCAAGCGGATTGTCCTTGGCGAGCTGAACCGCCTGGCCCGCCTTGTCGCGCACGGTTCCCTGCGTTCCGGGCACCTGTGAGCCCAGAAGGTCGTTCAGCAGCTTCTTTGGATCAAACATCCGCATCTCCTCGTTTCGCGCCTGTCGCGCCGTAGCGTTGGCGAAAAGGTAGGAAGGCATTTGCGGCATTGCAATGTTGCAGGGCGCTGCAACCGGCATGGGGCGACGAAAGTCCAATGTCATCCGAAGGGTTCGGCAGGAGCCTTGCCGCCTGACAGCCCGGTCATGATGGCGGGGCGGGTGCCCTTTCTGTGTTCGGCGGTTTCGAACCGGAGGGCTTCGATCACGCCGTCGCGTGGGAAACGCTCCAGGACCTTTGCGAGCGTGGCGGGTGCGATACGGTGGCGGCCAGCGCCGAAAAGATCGCAGACCGCGCCGCGCGACACCAGATGCGCCTCCGCGCCATGGGCGCGGGCGGACACCCATCCGTTGAGATGGAGCGCGATGGCGTCACCGACCTTCCGGCCGATCTCGCCGCCATGTCCCTTCGTGCAGAGATGATCGCGCGCCCGCTCGCCGCCGCTGAGCGCAAAACAGCGCGTGCAGAGTGACGGCTCGTGGCGCTCGGTCAGGCCGATATCGTGCAGGATGGCGGCGGCGAAGAACAGGGCGGGATCGTGGTCGAGGCGCTCATGGGCCGCGATCAACGCGCCGAACAGATAGGTGCGCCAGCTATGGAAAAGCAGCGCATCGCGATGGGTCTCCGTGGCGAGCTGAAGCGCATCTTCGACCAGCGCGGTCTGCGGCGGCATCAGCGCGTCGAGCGAGACCGGGGCCGGGGTGAGAAGGCCGAGGCGGTGGCGAACCGTGTCGAGTGCCTGCTGCACCTGCACAAAGGCGAGATTGCCGATGAGGCGGATTTTTTCGCCGCCGCTCAGTGTTCCATCCGTTCCGTGGCCCCAGGCGAGTGTGCCCATGGCTGCATTTCCGGGATGTTTGGATTGGGTCATTGTGATGTGCCTTGATATTTGTACTGTTTCGCATAAAAATGCAC
Organism: Nitratireductor aquimarinus; assembly: GCF_017255295.1. Lineage (GTDB taxonomy): Bacteria > Pseudomonadota > Alphaproteobacteria > Rhizobiales > Rhizobiaceae > Nitratireductor > Nitratireductor aquimarinus. Next base: position 161,092 of record NZ_JAFKDE010000004.1, on the reverse strand, counting down.
GGAGATGAATTTTATGCAAGATGGTACAAAATGATTGCACGCCGAGGACGTCCGCCTGCCTATGACCGCGAAGCGGCGCTGATGGCCATTGCAGAAGCGTTTCGCCTGCGCGGCTATGCCGCTGCCTCGCTGGACGAGATCGCGCGGGCGGCGGGGATGAACCGGCCCAGCCTTTTCGCCGCGTTCGGCAACAAGAAGGCCATGTATCTGGCCGCCCTTGAAGATTACCGGCGGCGGATGGAACGGGCGGTCTCGCCGGCGCTGGAGCGCGAGGGGCCTCTGGGCGATGCGCTGACGGGGTTCTTCGACGCGGCGGTCGGCTTTTATGGCGAGGGTGCTGCGCCTGGCTGTCTGGTTCTGTGCACGGCAACGGCGGAAGCGCCGGCCGATGAGGAGATCGCAGCCGCGCTGGCGGACACGATCCGCGGGATCGAGGCGCAGCTTACGGCGCGGATTGCGCGGGAAGCGGCTGACGGTGAAGTGGCGGGGCTTGCGCAGTTGATGGTGTCGGTTCTGATCGGCATTGCCGTTCAGGCCCGTGCGGGTGTTGACGAGACGGCGCTGAAGCGCTTTGCGCGCGCCGGCGTGGCTGCGGCATTGCGTCAGTCCTGATGATCGAACTTTGACATTTCGCGCATCGGGTGGCGCTGTGGTTCGGCCTTGCCGATACGAGCCCGGTGCATTCGCCGGACTTCGGCGCGACGCTGGATGGCCGTTTCGTCAACAGCACGCTGCACCGGCTTGAAGGCGAGGGCAGCGCCATTCTGTGGAGCAATGCGGACGCGATACTCGAGGATCTGGCCGCAGCGGTCTAGAGCAATCCGCTTTTCCTGGAATTGCTTTAGGCTTTGTGCTTCTCTGACGGTGCGCCGATGGGGAAGCTCTCGCCGCGTTTTTCGGCCAGTTCCACCTGGCGCTGGCGCTCGGCATAGCGGGCGCGGTCTGCTTCGCTGCGGGTTTCGGCGCAATGCGGGCAGGAAACGCCTTCCTGAAACAGCGGGGAGGCGCGCTCCTCAGGCGTCAGCGGATGCCGGCAGGCGCGGCAAAGCGTGGCGTCGCCCTCTTCGAGACCGTGGCGCACCGAGACGCGTTCGTCGAACACGAAGCACTCGCCTTCCCACAGGCTTTCTTCGGCCGGAACCTCTTCCAGATATTTCAGGATGCCGCCCTTGAGGTGATAGACGTCATCGACGCCGATCAGCTTCATATAGGCGGTGGCCTTTTCGCAGCGTATGCCGCCGGTGCAGAACATGGCGACCTTGCGCCCCTTGAGGCGATTGAGGTTGCGCTCGGCCCAGGCGGGGAAGTCGCGGAAGGTTTCCGTTTCCGGATCCTCGGCGCGCGAGAACGTGCCGATGGCGGTTTCGTAGGCGTTGCGGGTGTCGACGACCAGCGTGTCGGGATCGGCGATCAGCGCGTTCCAGTCGGCAGGCTCAACATAGGCGCCGACCTGATTGACGGGATCGACCTCGGGCACGCCCATGGTGACGATCTCCTTCTTCAGCCGCACCTTCATGCGGTGGAAGGGCATTTCGGAGGCCGTGCTGTATTTGACCTCGATGCCCTTGAGGGCGGGGATCGTTTCCAGATGGGTGATCAGCGCGTCGATGGCTTCGGGCGCGCCGGCAACGGTGCCGTTGATGCCCTCGGCGGCCAGCAGAAGCGTGCCGCGAATGCCGTTCTTCTCGCAGAAGGCGGCAAGCTGCGGACGCAGCGCCTCATAATCCGGCAGGGCGGCGAAACGATAAAGAGCGGCGACGCGGAACGTCTGGTCTGGCGAGGATGAAATCATGCGCGGTCTCCTACGCTTCTCCTTTTCAGCTTGCAAGAAAAAGCCGCGTTTTCCTCGGTTTGAGGGGGCGGATGCGGGTTTGCGCGGGTTTTCCTGAAGCGCGTTTTCTCCCCGGCTGCGGGGGCGGGGCGATAATTCCTGAAAACGGAGAGGGATGAGCGCGATGTTTTCGGACGCGGAGATCGGTGAAATCTGGGATGCGGCGCTGGCGGCGGGGCTGGAGCCTGCGCTGCTTCTGGCGGTGGCGCAGGTGGAAAGCGGCGGGCAGGTGTCGGCGATGGTGCGCGGCAGGGCGGAGCCGCCGATCCGGTTTGAGGGGCATTATTTCGACCGTCGGCTTTCCGGTGCGAAGCAGGCGGCGGCGCGGGCGGCGGGACTGGCTTCGCCCGAGGCGGGTGCGATTGCCAATCCACGCAGCCAGGCGGCGCGCTGGGCGCTTTTGCAAAAGGCGGCGCGCATCGACCGCAAGGCGGCGTATGAGTCGGTGTCGTGGGGCGTGGGGCAGGTGATGGGCGCGCACTGGAGCTGGCTCGGCTTTGCCGATGTGGAGGCGCTGGTGGCCGAGGCGCGCGACGGCCTTGCCGGGCAGATGCGTCTGATGCTGCGCTACATCGAAAAGGCCGGGCTGAAGGAGCCGCTTGCCGCGCATGACTGGGCGCGGTTCGCGCATGGCTATAACGGGCCGGGCTACCGGCGAAACCGCTATGACCGGAAGCTGGCGCAGGCCTATCGCGCATATGCGGGGAAGCGTGTCGAAGGAAGGCAGGCTGCTGAAGGTCTGCTGAAAATGGGCGCGCGGGGAGAGGCGGTCGAGAGCGTGCAGACCATGCTTTCGGCGCAGGGCTATCCGGTGGCGGCGGATGGCGTTTTCGGGCAGCGCACCGAGGAGGCGCTGAAGCGGTTTCAGGCGGAGGCGGGTATCAGGGTGGATGGCATCGCGGGGCCGGTGACGCGTGCGGCGCTTCGTCGGAGCCTGCCGCTCACCGGGCTTTTCACGCGCGCAAAAGCGTTTGTTTTGCGCCTCTGGCGCGATTTGCCACGGGCGTTTTGAGCGTTGCGGCTTGCCAGTTTCGGAAGAAAAGTGTTCATGGGCGGCGAAATCGATGTATTGAACCGTTTTAAAAGTGCGGTTTCGCACGAAACGGACAGGCCTTGAGGAGAGGTGTGCACATGAACGCTGCCATGCAGAAGAAGAACGACGTATTGCTGGCGATCCTTGAAGGACAGCCGGTCATTCCGGTTCTGAAGATCGACCGTCTGGCAGATGCCGTGCCGCTGGCCCGCGCGCTGGTGAAGGGCGGGCTTCCCGCCATCGAGATCACGCTGCGCACGCCGGACGCCATCGATGCGATCCGCCTCGTCTGCGAGGAAGTGCCGGAGGCGATTGTCGGCGCGGGCACGATCCTGACCTCGAAGGACTTCTCCTATGCAGTGGCGGCGGGCGCGCGGTTCATCGTGAGCCCCGGCATCACGCAGGAGCTGCTTGATGCGGCCTCCATGTCCGAGGTGCCTTTCCTGCCGGGCGCGGCGACGCCGAGCGAGGTGATGGCTGCGCGTGAGGAAGGCTACAGCCTGTTGAAGTTCTTCCCGGCCGAACAGGCGGGCGGCGCGCCCTTCCTGAAGGCGCTTTCGTCCCCGCTGGCTTCCATACGCTTCTGCCCGACGGGCGGCGTGTCGCCGAAGAATGTGGGTGACTATCTTTCGCTGCCCAACGTGATCTGCGTGGGCGGTTCCTGGGTTGCGCCCGACAAGGCGATTGACGCAGGCGACTGGGACGCCATCGAAGCGCTGGCGCGTGAGGCAAGTGGCCTCAAGAACTGAATGCCTTTTCGCGAAAACCAACGCACAAAAAAAGCGGGGCCTGGCCCCGCTTTTTTCATGTCTGCTTTCGGCTCGTCAGTTGGTGCGGAACCGGGCCATGGAAATGAAGTTCACGGCCTTGCCGGTGAAGCGCGTGGCGTCGGCGACGGTCACGTCCTGCTGGAACCCGGTCGTGTAGACGGTTTCAGGCGACCGGACGAACTCGCTGTCGAATGCCGGCGGCTGTGTCGGCTTTACGGCTTCGTTCAGCATGGAGTTGCGGCTGAGTGCGCGGATCGGCGCTTCGCCGGTTGCCGCAACGACGACGGGCTGTGCGCCCGGTGCGATGTCGTTGGGGCCGGGCTTGGCCGATTTGCGCGTGCTGCGCGAACGGATTTCCGGGCGCGGGGCAGCCTGCTGGTCCGCACGGGCCAGAAGCGCCTGACGCGGCGATGCGGAGACCGGCTGGCCACGTTCAGGCTGTGCCGGAGCCGCGGCAACCGTGACGGCAGCCTGCTCATCGACCTTGAGCGCAAAGTCGCTCTCAGGCGCGGTGACTGCTGCGGGCTGCGGGCGCGGCTGGGGCTGTGCGGCGAGGGTGAACTCGTCGGACGGCGCAAGAGCCTGAGCCGGACGGCTGGACGGCAGCGGCATGTAGGCGGCCGTGGTGATCGGTTCTTCTTCCTGCGCGGCATCGGCCAGCACGCCGGCAATGGCGTCGGAGGCCTGGGGTTCTGCAGCGGCGATCTGTGCAAGCGCTTCCTGCGTCGAGGTTTCAGGCGCGTATTCCGGACGCTGCGTGGGCGTCGGAATGTTCGCTGCGACCAGAACGGCAGTGCCTGCATCCTGCGGCGTTGCCTCCTCAATGGTCGGCGCTTCCTCAACCGGCTTTACCTCGAAGGGCAGGGGTTGCTGGCCAACTTCGGCGGCAGGGCGCGGTGCGGCGCGCGGCGTGGGAACGCTGCGCTGGGGCAGGGCGGCAAGGATCGTGCCCGGCGTTTCGGGCTGCGGCTCAGGTGCGGCTGCCGGGGCAGGCGCGCGGCGGGCTGCCGGCTGACGCGCAGCAACCGTTGTGGTTTCTGCGTTATCCTCTTCCTCGTCGGCGCCGCCGCCGAACAGCGTGGCGAGAAGACCGCGTCCACCGCCGCTATTGCTCTTGCTGCCGGTGTCGCGGGCGACCTGAATGGTGCTGCCCTTGCGCTTGCGCGCTTCATAGGAGGCGAGCGCCTGCTTGTAGCCGGGGAGCGGTTTGCCGTCGGTCGGCACGTGGATCGTGTTGCCGCTCGGGAACACAGCGAGAAGCTCCTTGCGGCTCATGCGCGGCCAGTGGCGCACGCCGCCGACATCGATATGGATGAAGGGCGAGCCGGAACGCGGGTAATAGCCGACGCCGCCAGCCTGAAACTTCAGGGCGGAATTGCGCAGGGTGGAGAGCTTCACGCCGGGAATGTAGAAGTCGATCGCCTTGCCGAGCATGTGCTGGCTCTTTTTCGCGACGCCGCTGGAGCGGCTGCGGAGCATGGCGTTGGTCTGCGGCGAACGATAGGCGGACACGACATGGATGTAATCGCGGGCACCGGCGGCGCGGTAGGTCTCCCAAAGCAGGTCGAGAACCTGCGGATCCATGTTGGTTGGTTCGTTTCGACGCCAGTCGCGCAGGAAACGGTTCACCTGCTTCAGGCCGCTCTGGATGTAGCGTCCGTTGCGCTTGTAGGTGATTTCCGCGCGCTCCTTGGTATGGATGAAGTAGAGCTTCAGCGTGCGCGTTTCAGCGTGCGCGGCAGGCGCTGCTGCCAAAAGCGCGCTGGCTGCGAGCATCAATCCGGCGAGGAACCTCACGCGTGCGAGTGAAGCCAAGCGCCATACAGGTGCGTGAACGTCGTTCTGTCTCAAGGTCCGTGGCCTTACAGGCTGGTGTTTGTCCCCCGAGCCTTTGGCCCGGAACTCTATCTTCCCACCTTACGAGTATTCGATTTAATGGTTAATTCCATCTTATTAAAGTAGGAATGCGCAAAGACGATGGCGATATCGTGGCGAAGCGTGACGACGCGCCGCAGGGTAAACGCCAGGTTAATGCGTGGACTGTGCTCTATTGGCCTCAGTCTTCATTCGGGCGTGTGCGCCCGGTCGGATCGATCCCGAGATCCTTGAGTTTGCGGTATAATGTCGAGCGACCAATGCCGAGACGGCGCGCTACTTCGCTCATCTGGCCGCCATAATGTTCGATGGCGAGCCGGATCATGTCGTTCTCGATCTCTTCCAGCGGACGGATCTCATTGTGACCGTCCAACGCCTTGATGAAACCCTTCCGAACCCGCTCTGCCGGCGTTGCTGCTGTCCCGCCCGTTGTCTCTTGGCGGTGCTCGGGGGCCAGCGCTTCCTGTGCGGGTGAGGCGGTGACAGCCTCGAACTGCGCCTCATAGGGGTCGATCCCTTCCACCTGCGCACGGATCTGTGGGAAGTCGGCGACATCGAGGACGCCGGTCTCGCAAAGCACCACGGCGCGGAAGACCGCGTTTTCGAGCTGGCGGATATTGCCGGGCCAGTCATAGCGTTCCAAAAGCGCAAGGGCCGGGCGCGCAATGCCGGTGACGCGGCTTGCCGCACTGTCTGCAAAGCGGGCGATGAAGGCCTGCACGAGAAGCGGTATGTCTTCCTTGCGGTCGCGCAGCGGCGGAACCATGATCGGGAAGACGTTCAGGCGGTAGAAGAGGTCTTCGCGGAAGCGGCCCTCCTTCACCCGCTCAATAAGGTTCTGATTGGTGGCCGAGACGAGGCGGATGTCCACCTTGCGCGTGCCGCGTCCGCCGACCGGATCGATCTCGCCTTCCTGCACCGCGCGCAGAAGCTTGACCTGCACGTCGAGCGGCAGATCGCCGATCTCATCGAGAAACAGGGTGCCGGTGTCGGCCTCGGCAAATTTGCCGGCGCGCTTTTCGGTTGCGCCGGTGAACGCGCCCTTGTCGTGACCGAACAGGATGCTCTCCACCAGCGTGTCGGGGATCGCGCCACAATTGACGGTGACGAAAGGTTTGCGGCGGCGGGCGCTTGCTGCCTGAATGGCGCGGGCGATCAGCTCCTTGCCGACGCCGGATTCACCTTCGATGAGAACCGGGATGTCGCTCGCGGCGGCCTTTTCGCCCAGCTTCATGACGCGCGCCATGGAGGGGCTGTTGGTGACGAGGGCTTCGAAAGAGGCGGTTTCGGCGGGCTTCTGGCTCCTGCGCTGGCGCGTCTCCATCGCGCGGACCTTGAGCGCATTGCCGATGGCGGCGCCAAGGCGCGCAGGGGCAACGGGCTTGACGATGAAGTCGAACGCGCCGGCGCGCATGGCTTCGACAGCCGTGTCGATGCTGCCGCGCGATGTCTGGACGATGACGGGAATGTCTGTTCCGTCGCCATTGAGGTGTTCGAGCATTTCAAGCCCGCCCATCTCCGGCATCATGAGATCGAGAACGATGGTGCGCGGCGTCTGTTCGGTGCGCTCCAGAACGCCAAGCGCTTCGCGTCCGTTCTCGGCAAGCAGCGCCGTGTGCCCGAGTTTCTCCACCGCAGCCTGAAGGAGGCGGCGCTGGACCGGGTCATCATCGACTATGAGAACGGCTTCCGACATGTCGCATTTATGCAATGGCGTTAGAGTATCGAGCGCGCTTTCCGCGCACGGGCTGGATCAAAATGGCATAGGCTTCTAAACAAGGGTTCAAGAATCCCGGTGAACGAAACCTTTCGTCGTCGCGGAGAAATGACCGAATTCGGCAGAACGAGGATTACATGGCCAAGTACACTGGCAGGGTCGCGCGCCCTGCGGCAACGGATGCGGCAATTGTGGCTGACAGGGCCGCTTCGGAATTCGGCAAGCTGCCAGAATGGGATCTGACGGATCTTTATCCCGCAATCGAGTCGCCTGAGCTGAAGCGCGATCTGGACCGCGCAGCGGCAGAGGCTGCCGGTTTTGAGAGGGCCTGGAAGGGCAAGCTCGCCGACGAGGTGGCCAAGGGCGCGGAGAGCCGGCTGGGCGAGGCCGTGGAGGCCTATGAGGGGCTTGAGGAACTCATGGGGCGCATCGTGTCCTATGCGGGGCTTCTCTATGCAGGCGACACCTCCGACCCGAAGCGCGCAAAGCTTTATGGCGACGTGCAGGAGAAGCTGACCGATGCGAGCGCGCATCTGATCTTCTTCACGCTGGAGCTCAACAAGATTGACGATGCGGCCATTGAGGCAGCGCTTGAGGCGGATGCCCGGCTGGCTCATTACCGGCCCTGGGTGCTCGATATTCGCCGCGACAAGCCCTATGAGCTGGAAGACCGGATCGAACAGCTCTTCCATGAAAAGTCGGTCACCGGACGCGGTGCCTGGAACCGTCTCTTTGACGAGACGCTGACGGGGCTTCGCTTTACGGTCGATGGCGAGGAGCTGGCGCTGGAGCAGACGCTCAACCTGTTGCAGGACGCCGATGGCGAGAAACGCCGCAGGGCCGCCGAAGCGCTGGCGGAGACGTTTGGCAAGAACCTGCGCACCTTCACGCTGATCACCAACACGCTCGCCAAGGACAAGGAAATCTCCGACCGCTGGCGCGGTTTCGAGGACATTGCCGACTCCCGCCACCTGGCGAACCGCGTTGAACGCCCGGTTGTCGACGCGCTGGCCGAAGCCGTGCGCACGGCCTATCCGAAACTGTCGCACCGCTATTACGCCATGAAGGCGAAATGGCTGGGCATGGAGGTTCTGAACCACTGGGACCGCAATGCGCCGCTGCCGGAAACCCCGCAGGCGGTGATCGACTGGGAGGAAGCGCAGAAGACCGTGCTCGACGCCTATGCGGCGTTCGATCCGCGCATGGCGGAGATCGCCGGGCGCTTCTTCGACCGCAACTGGATCGACGCGCCGGTGCGTCCGGGCAAGTCGCCGGGGGCGTTTGCCCATCCGACCGTGCCTTCCGCGCATCCCTATCTGCTCCTGAACTATCTGGGCAAGCCGCGCGATGTGATGACGCTGGCGCATGAGATGGGCCATGGCATCCATCAGGTGCTGGCGGCAAAGCAGGGCGCGCTGATGGCGCCGACGCCGCTGACGCTGGCCGAGACGGCCTCCGTGTTCGGCGAGATGCTGACCTTCCGTTCGCTGCTTGACCGGACCACCGAAAAGCGCGAGCGCAAGGCGATGCTGGCGCAGAAGGTGGAGGACATGCTGAACACGGTTGTCCGCCAGATCGCCTTCTACGAGTTCGAGCGCAAGGTGCACTCCAGGCGGCGCAGCGATGGCGAGCTGACCTCCGAGCAGATCGGCGAGCTGTGGCTTGAGGCACAGAACGAGTGCCTTGGCTCTTCGGTGAAGCTGCGCGAGGGATACGAGACCTTCTGGGCCTATGTCCCGCACTTCATCCATTCGCCTTTCTACGTCTATGCCTATGCGTTCGGCGATTGCCTGGTGAACTCGCTCTTTGCGGTCTACCAGCAGGCGCCGGAGGGCTTTCAGGAGAAGTATTTCGCCATGCTCGAGGCAGGCGGCACGAAGCATCATTCCGAGCTTCTCGCGCCGTTCGGTCTCGATGCGAGCGATCCGGACTTCTGGAGCAAGGGGCTGTCGGTCATCGAGGGGCTGATCGACGAGCTCGAGACGCTCGACGGCTAATCCGGGCGCGTTCGACCCGATGCTGACGGACCTTCGGGGGCAGGCTCTTTTTCGAGACGACATGGCCGGGCGGGAGCTTTTCTTCTCCCGCCCGCGCGATGTTCTGATCGCATGGGACGGCCGGTCATTTGACGACATGCTCGCCTGCGCCGAGAAGGCGCGGCGCGACGGGTTCTGGCTTGCCGGATACATGGCCTACGAGGCCGGTTATCTGCTGGAGCCGAAGCTGAAGCCGCTCCTGCCGGAAGGGCGGCAGCAAGCGGGGCGGCGGGGGCCGCTTTTGTGTTTCGGCGTGTTTGACGCGCCGGAAGAACGCGCAGTGCGGCCCGTGCTTGATGTGCGCGATGCGGCGCTTGGCGATGCGCAGCCGCTCTGGACCTTTGAGGATTACGCTCCGCGTTTTGAGCGACTGCATGCGCATCTGCGCGCAGGCGACTGCTATCAGGCGAACCTGACCTTTCCGGTCCATGCGCGCTGGGAGGGGGAACCGGCGGCGCTGTTCGATGCGCTCGGCGCGCGCCAGCCCGTGCGTTATGCGGCGCTTTTGGATCTTGGCTGGCCGGTCATCGTTTCGCGCTCGCCGGAACTGTTTTTTCAGGTTTCGCGCGATGGCTGGATCGAGACCATGCCGATGAAGGGAACCGCGCCGCGTGGCGAGACGCCGGACGAGGATGCGGCGCTGAAGGATTTTCTGCGCAACGATCCGAAGAACCAGGCCGAAAACCGGATGATCGTCGACCTGCTGCGCAACGACATTTCGCGCATCAGCGAGGTGGGCACGCTGGACGTGCCGGAGCTGTTCCATGTGGAGACCTATCAGACGGTGCACCAGATGGTGAGCCGGGTTCGGGCGCGGCTGACGCCGGGAACGGGGCTGCGCGAGATCTTTTCCGCACTTTTTCCCTGCGGCTCGGTGACGGGCGCACCCAAGATACGCGCCATGGAAATCCTGCATGCGCTGGAGGCGGGGCCGCGCGGGGCCTATTGCGGCTCGGTCGGCTGGGTCGCGCCCGATGGCACGATGCGGTTCAACGTGGCGATCCGCACGGTCTCGCTCTTTGAAGACGGGTCTGCGATCTACAATGTGGGCGGCGGGGTCGTGTTCGATTCCACTGCCCGGGGTGAATATGAGGAAGCGCTCGTGAAGGCGCGCTTCGCGAAAATCGAGAATTAGAGCGGTTCCCGCTTTTCCTGGAATTGTTATTGGAGATCAGGGCATGTTCATTGTTTCGCTGCGCTATGTGGTTCCGGTCGAAGAGGTCGAGCCGCATATGGCCGGTCATATGGCGTGGCTGGACCGCTGCTATGCCGACGGCATTTTCATTGCCTCCGGGCGCAAGGTGCCGCGCACCGGCGGGGTGATCCTCGCGCGGGGCGAGCGCGCGGCGCTGGAAGCGTGTCTTGCGGAAGATCCCTTCGCGGTGCACGGGGTTGCCGAATTCGAGATCATCGAATGCGCCATCTCGCGCACGGTCGACAGGCTGGATGCTCTTAAGGAATAACAAAGCCTGTCTGAACCAGAACCGTTTTTGCTCTTTATTATGACAGGCTTATATGTTTTGGAAATTCAGACATTCTGTTTCGGAGAGGCGTGCAATGGCTGCTAACGACTGGCCCATCCATGGTGAAATCACCGGACCGATCGTGATGATCGGGTTCGGTTCTATCGGGCGCGGCACGCTGCCGCTGATCGAGCGCCATTTCAAATTCGACAAGACGCGCATGGTGGTGATCGACCCGGTCGATACCGACCGCAAGCTGCTGGACGACCGCGGCATCCGCTACGTGCAGGCGCATGTCACCAAAGACAATTACAAGGAGCTGCTCAAGCCGCTTCTGACCGAGGGCGAAGGGCAGGGCTTTTGCGTCAATCTCTCGGTGGACACGTCCTCGCTCGACCTTATGAAGCTCTGCCGCAAGCTCGGCGTGCTCTATGTCGATACGGTGGTCGAGCCGTGGCTTGGCTTCTATTTCGACGACAAGGCCGACAATGCCTCGCGCACCAATTATGCGCTGCGTGAGACGGTGCGGCGGGAAAAGGCCAAGAACCCGGGCGGAACCACGGCGGTTTCCACCTGCGGGGCCAATCCGGGCATGGTTTCGTGGTTCGTGAAGCAGGGGCTGGTGAACCTTGCCGGCGATCTTGGGCTAAAATTCGAGGAGCCCGCGTTCGATGACCGTGAGGGCTGGGCGAAGCTCATGAAGAAATGCGGTGTGAAGGGCATTCACATCGCCGAGCGCGACACCCAGCGCGCGAAGAACCCGAAGCCCATGAACGTGTTCTGGAACACCTGGTCGGTGGAAGGTTTCGTGGCCGAGGGGCTGCAGCCGGCGGAACTGGGTTGGGGCACGCATGAGAAGTGGACGCCGAAAAACGCGCGCAAGCAGAAGAAGGGCAACAAGGCGGCCATCTTTCTGGAGCAGCCGGGCGCGAACACGCGGGTGCGCAGCTGGTGCCCGACGCCCGGCCCGCAATACGGTTTCCTCGTCACGCACAATGAATCGATCTCCATCGCGGATTTTTTCACCGTGCGCGACAAGAAGGGCAAGCTGGTCTACCGCCCGACCTGCAATTACGCCTATCACCCCTGCAACGACGCCGTGCTTTCGTTACACGAGATGTTCGGTGCGGAAGGCAAGGCGCAGCCCGAGCAGCATGTGCTGGATGAGAACGAGCTGGTCGACGGCATGGACGAGCTGGGCGTGCTGCTCTACGGCCATGACAAGAATGCCTACTGGTTCGGCTCGCAGCTGACGCTGGAAGAGGCCCGCAAGCTCGCGCCCTACCAGAACGCGACGGGACTGCAGGTTACCTCCGCCGTGCTCGCAGGCATGGTGTGGGCGCTGGAGAACCCGGAAGCCGGCATCGTCGAGGCGGACGAGGTGGATTACCGCCGCTGTCTCGAAGTGCAGCTGCCTTATCTCGGACCGGTGAAAGGCTATTACACCGACTGGACGCCGCTTGAGGGGAGGCCGGGCCTCTTCCCTGAAGATCTGGACGAATCCGACCCGTGGCAGTTCCGCAACATTCTCGTGCGCTGAGCGTCAGGCGGCGCGCTGCGCTTGCAATGCCGGCAAAATCGGGCAATTGAAACGGGTATAGTTCGGTCCCCGCCGGGGGCCGGGCCTGATGAAAAGACGGTGCGCGACCGGCAGGAGCCGGTTGGCGACAGGAGGCCAAGGCTATGAGAACACGTAATATTCTGACGCTTGGAGCGGTGGCGGCTGCACTGGCGGTGGCTGGTTGTCAGACCGATATGGGCAGCGGCGGCGGCCCGCGCATGGCGCGGCAGACCGGCGTCGAAGGGCAGTGGATGGGCACGGACGGTGTGGCCGTTTCGACCCTGCAGGGCGGACGCTTCAGCTCCCGCTCGATCCAGACCGGTGAAGTGCTGACCGAGGGGTCGTACTCGCACCGTGGCGGGCAGACCATCGAGCTTTCCTTCTATTCGCTGAAGAGCCAGCAGCAGACGGCAGCCACATGCCTTCTGGCCTCAAGCGACCGGATGAACTGCACGCTGGCCAACGGAACGAACTTCGTTCTCAACCGCGCCTCCGGCGTTTCCTGAACCTTGAAGGGGCGGGGGCGAGCCGCGACACATGCTGTTTGCCGTCCTCGCCCTTCTTCTGCTTGCCGTGATCGTGTTGCCGCAATTCTGGGTGCGGCACACGCTGGCAAAGCACGGGGATGACCGACCGGACATTCCCGGAACCGGCGGGGAGCTTGCCCGCCATCTGCTCGACCGCTTCTCGCTGCCGGATGTTCCCGTCGAAACCAGTGATCGGGGCGACCATTACGACCCGCAGGCGCGGGCGGTCCGTCTTTCCGAAAATGTATATTCCGGGCGTTCGCTGACGGCGGTGGCCGTTGCCGCGCATGAGGTTTCGCACGCGGTTCAGCACGCAAATGGCGAACGCTCCTTCAGGGCGTGGCAGGGGCTTGCGCGCTTTGCCATGGTGACGGACAAGGCGGCGGGCATCTTCTTCATCGCTGCGCCTTTTCTCGCCATTCTGGCCCGCACGCCCATGGCGCTGGTGGCGCTTCTCGCGGTCGGGGTAGGGCTCCTTTCGGTGCGCGTTCTGGTGACGCTCGCCACGCTGCCGGTAGAGCTGGACGCCAGTTTCGGCAAGGCGCTGCCGGTTCTGGAGAAGGGGGCCTATGTCTCAGAGACGGATATGCCGGCCGTGCGCTCGGTGCTCAAGGCGGCGGCGCTGACCTATCTGGCGGCGGCACTCATTACCTTGGTCGATCTTGCCCGCTGGGTGCGATTGTTGCGATAACATGGCCTGAACCCATGGGGGAGGAGCCATGTCACCGCATTTCGATGCGCTGGAAATCCGCGATCCGGCGGAGCGCGAGCATGATTTGTTTTCACGCCTGCCGCGCTTTCTGAGCGACGCCGTTGGCAAAGCTGAAGGCCTTGCGGACTGGCTCTCCGGCCATGATCTCTCAAAAATCGTGGATCGGCAGGCTCTTGCCAGCCTGCCTGTGCTGCGCAAGCCGGAGCTTCTGGAACGACAGAAGCAGAACCCGCCGTTTGGCGGGTTTGTCGACCCGGATGCGCTTGAGGGCGCGCGGGTGTTCATGTCGCCGGGGCCGATCTGGGAGATTCAGGGAGCCGGGGCCGATCCCTGGCAGGCGGCCCGCGCCTTCTTTGCCGCCGGTGTGCGGCCGGGTGCGCGCGTGCACAACGCCTTTGCCTATCACATGACGCCGGGCGGCTTCGTGCTCGACACGGGCGCGCGGGCGCTGGGCTGTGCGGTGTTTCCCGCCGGCACCGGCAACACCGACATGCAGGTGGAGGCGGCAGAGGCGTTTCGGCCCGACGTCTATGCGGGAACACCCGACTTTCTGCAGATCATGCTGGAGCGCGCGGACAGGGATGGCAGGGACCTCTCATCCATCCGCATCGGCCTTGTTTCCGGTGGTGCGCTGTTTCCCTCCATGCGGGAAGCCTATCGCGCGCGCGGCATTTCGGTGCTGCAATGCTATGCGACGGCGGAGTTCGGGGTGATCGCATATGAAACCTCCGGGCAGGACGGTGCGCCGCTGCCGGGCATGGTTTTGAACGAGAATCTGATCGTGGAGATCGTGCGGCCGGGCACAGACGATCCGGTGTCGGAAGGCGAGGTCGGGGAGGTGGTGGTCACATCGCTCAATCCTGCCTATCCGCTTGTGCGGCTGGGCACTGGCGATCTCTCGGCAATCATGCCGGGGGAAAGCCCCTGCGGGCGCACAAACATGCGCATCCGGGGCTGGATGGGGCGCGCCGACCAGCGCACCAAGGTCAAGGGCATGTTCATCGACCCGAAGCAGATCGCGGAGCTGATCCGCCGGCATGGCGCGGTTGAACGGGCGCGGCTGGTGGTGACGCGCGATGGCGCAAGCGATGCGATGGCCCTGCATGTGGAGGCGCATGCGGGCGCTGAGCCGGACGCAGCCGCCATTGAGGCGACGCTGCGCGAGGTGACCAAGGTTGGCGGACAGGTGCATCTGGCGGAGCCCGGAAGCCTGCCGCGCGACGGCAAGGTGATCGCCGACGAACGCGACTACTCAGACTAAAGCATAAGAGCGAAACCCATTGAGGGCTCCTCCTCTCGCTTGATTTCAGGGCACCCGTATCACAGGATACAGTTATAGCGGTGCTCGGATGGCGTGTGCCTTTCGTGCAATGCCCAAGAACAAGGTAGCACCCAAGAACTAGAATGAGGCGGCCGGAAAAGGCCGCATTGGATGACCCGTCGCGTATGACGCGCATGACGGGGCGTGCACAGTGGAGGAGACACTCATGCGATTTCTGATTGGCGCCGTGTCGGCGCTTGCCCTGACCGCTTTAGCCACGCAGGCCCAGGCCCAGTGTGACGATGGCGAAATGGTCATCAAGTTCAGCCATGTGGTTGCCGACAAGGGCCACCCCAAGGGCGATGCAGCGACGCTTCTTGCCGAGCGCGTGAATGAGGAGATGAACGGAACCGCCTGTATGGAAGTGTTCCCGAACTCGACGCTTTACGACGATGACAAGGTGATGGAAGCCCTGCTTCTGGGCGATGTGCAGCTCGCTGCCCCCTCGCTTGCGAAATTCGAGGCCTACACGCTGAAATACCGCCTGTTTGACCTTCCGTTCCTGTTCCCCACACTGGATGCGGTGAACAGCTTCATCGGCTCCGAGGAAGGGCACGGGCTTTTGAAGGTTATGGAAGACGAGGGCTATGAGGGTCTTGGCTTCTGGTCTTCGGGCCTCAAGCAGTTTTCGGCTGGCAAGCCGCTGATCGAGCCGCAGGACGCGGCGGGGCTGAAGTTCCGTGTGCAGACCTCCGACGTGGCCGTCGCCATGATCGAGGCCATGGGTGCATCGGCGCAGAAGCTCGCCTTCAAGGAAGTCTATGGCGCGTTGCAGACGG
Source organism: Nitratireductor aquimarinus (assembly GCF_017255295.1). Classification (GTDB taxonomy): domain Bacteria; phylum Pseudomonadota; class Alphaproteobacteria; order Rhizobiales; family Rhizobiaceae; genus Nitratireductor; species Nitratireductor aquimarinus. The sequence goes on along the minus strand of NZ_JAFKDE010000004.1, from coordinate 145,467 downwards.
GCGTTGTGGACGGCCAGGAAAACAGCTGGTGCAACATCTACACCCAAAAATTCTTCGAGGTGCAGGACGGCATCTCCCAGACCAACCACCAGCTCCTTGCCTATCTTCTCGTGACCTCGACCGAATGGCTTGAGAGTCTCGATCCGGCGGTGCGCGATCAGTTCGTGGCCATCGTGGAAGAGGTGACCACGACGGCGAACAACAATGTTGCCGAGCAGGAAGCGACCTGCCGCCAGAACATTCTGGATGCAGGCGGCACGATCCGCGAGCTCACGCCCGAGCAGCGCGCCGTATGGGTTGAGACCATGAAGCCGGTATGGACGCAGTTCGAAGGCGACATCGGCGCGGAGCTGATCGAGTCTGCTGCTTCCAGCGGCTCCTGATCCCATAACCAATCCCGGCGCGGCGTTTCCCCTCGCCGCGCCTTGCAGGGCCGTCCGCTTTCAGCGGGCGGTCTTGTGGCAGGTGTTTTCGGGAGGAAAACATGGCGCTCTTGTGGCCGGCGCTCGGACTCGTCGCCCTCGTGATTGTGCTGTTCGTTCTGGAACGGCGCTATCCCGATGCGGTGGGGCGGTTTGAGGAAAACATTCTCGCCATTCTTCTGGCAGCCATCACATTCGTTTCGTTCACGCAGGTGATCGCGCGTTACGGCTTCAACAGTGGCTGGGGCGGTGCGCTGGAATTCACGCGCATCCTGTTTGCCTGGATGATCCTTTTCGGCATGAGCTATGGCGTGAAGAACGGCATCCATCTGGGGGTCGATGCCTTTATCCGCATGATGCCGTCGCGGCTTTTCAAGCTGGCGGCGATCTTCGGGGCGGTGTGTGTCTTCCTCTATGCCTTCATCCTGCTCTATGCGGGCTGGATGACGCTGGTCGGCGCGGATGTCTCCACCAACTGGCGGCAGACCGGGGCCATCGGCTACTGGAAATTCATGTTCGACCGGGGCACCGGCCTCGATGATCTGCGCTATCCCCTGTGGATGCAGGAGGCCTTTGGGCTGCAGGACCGTGTGCAGCGCTGGGTGGCCTATCTGATGCTGCCGGTCGGGCTTGCGCTGCTCGCTTTCCGCGCGTTGCAGGGCGTGGTGAGCATCGCCCGTGGCGAGCGCGATCTGATCATTGCCGGTCATGAGGCCGAGGATCTGGTCGCCGAAAACAAAGACGCGTTGAAGGAGTAGCGGCGATGGAACCAGCCATTCTGTTCATCCTCGTCCTGTTCCTTCTGTTCATGGGCGTTCCCGTGGCGGTGGCGCTCGGCCTTTCGTCACTGATCATCATCGCGTTCTTTTCCAGCGATTCCATATCGTCGGTGGCGCTGCAGCTATTCACCGCGTCGCAGAACTACACGCTGCTTGCCATTCCGTTCTTCATTCTGGCGTCCGCCTTCATGTCGACGGGCGGTGTGGCGCGGCGTATCATCCGCTTCGCCATCGCCTCGGTCGGTCATTTCCGTGGCGGTCTGGCCATGGCGTCGGTTCTGGCCTGCATGATGTTTGCGGCCCTTTCCGGCTCGTCGCCGGCAACGGTGGTGGCCATTGGCACCATCGCCATCGCGGGCATGCGGCAGGTCGGATACACCAAGGAGTTTGCGGCCGGCATCATCGCCAATGCGGGCACGCTCGGCATTCTCATTCCGCCGTCCATCGTGATGGTCGTCTATTCGGCGGCGACGGATGTTTCGGTTGGCCGCATGTTCCTGGCCGGTGTGGTGCCGGGGCTGGTGGCGGGCCTGATGCTGATGATCGCCATCTATGTGATGGCGCGGGTGCGCAACCTGCCGGCGGAAGACTGGAAGGGCTTTGGCGAGATCATCGCGGGCGGCAAGGAAGCCGGCTGGGGCCTGTTCCTGATCATCATCATTCTGGGCGGCATTTATGGCGGCGTTTTCACGCCGACCGAGGCGGCGGCCGTTGCCGCTGTCTATTCCTTCCTTGTGGCGGTCTTCGTCTACCGTGACATGGGGCCGATGAAGGGCGAGCAATGGGTGCGCGATGAGGATGGCGTCAATGCGCGCATCGGGTTCTCCGCGACCGTCTATGCGCTGGCCTTCTTCTTCGTCTGGATGATCCTGACCTTCTTCCTGACGGCGGACTGGGAGGGCGTCACGCTTCAGGGGCGCACGCTGACGGGCGTCGTGCTGTCGCTGGTGGCGATGGTCGCCTATGCGCTGTGGCGCGGCAAGCAGGCCGGTTCCCGGGGCCTTGCGGGGCTTCTGGTGGCCAGCCTGCCGATCTGGCGGCGCAATCTGGGGCTGATGGGGCGCAATTTCCTGCGCGCCTTCTTCAACGAGGAAACGCGCAAGGTGACGGTGGACGCCGCGCGCACGACGGTGATGCTGATGTTCATCATCGTTAACGCGCTGCTGTTCGCCCATGTGCTGACCGCCGAGCGCATTCCGCAGGCGATCACCGCCCTCATGGTCGATGCGGGCTTCACCTGGTTCACCTTCCTGATTGCCGTGAACCTGCTCCTGCTTCTGGGTGGCCAGTTCATGGAGCCGTCGGGGCTTCTTCTGATCGTTGCGCCGGTGGTGTTTCCCATTGCCATGGAGCTTGGGGTCGATCCGGTGCATCTCGGCATCATCATGGTGGTGAACATGGAGATCGGCATGATCACGCCGCCGATCGGGCTCAATCTGTTCGTGACGAGCGGCATCACCGGCATGAGTCTGATCCAGGTGGTGCGGGCGGCAGCGCCCTTCGTGCTGGTGCTGTTCGTCTTCCTGATCCTCGTCACCTATGTACCGTTTATGTCAACATGGTTGCCCTATAGCCTTATGGGGCCTGAGATCGTGACGCGATAATCGGGATTTGAGGGGTTGCGTTAAGTAAACGTTAACGATTTCGCGCTTAGGATTCTGGATGTCGGATCGGCTTTCCTCCTCCCAAGCACGGTTCGAAGCGGGGCGGCCGACCAGTGGCCGCTCCGCCCGTTTTCCACCCTGATATTTCCTCTTCCAAGGTGCTCTTGGTGTTTCTGGCGCAGCCTGCGTCTGGAGCTGGGTCTGTTCTGTGCAGGGCGGGCGTGCTTTTCAGGAGAAAAGGCGCTTTTGGAGGAAACCGACATGCAGACCGATCTCTCCGGCTGGACAGCAAGGCCGCGTCCCGGGCGCGCCGCTCTGGAGGGGCGCACCGTGCGGCTGGAGGCGCTTGATCCGGCGCGCCATGGCGACGGGCTCTACGCGGTTTCGACCGTCCCCGATGCTGGCGAACGGTTTCGCTGGCTGGGCGATTATCCGCCGCTGAGCCGTGAGGCGTTTCAGGAATGGCTGGAACAGGAGGCTGCCAGCGCCGATCCGTTTTTCCATGTGGTGATCGATCAGGAGACGGGCGCGGTTGGCGGGCGACAGGCGCTGATGCGCATCGATCCGGCCAATGGCGTGATCGAGGTGGGCAACATCTATTGGGGGCCGGGGATTTCACGAACGGTGCGGGCGACCGAAGCGCTCTATCTGGTGGCGCGCCATGTGTTTGAGGATCTGGGCTACCGGCGTTTCGAGTGGAAGTGCAACAATGCCAACGAACCCTCGCGGCGGGCGGCTGAGCGCTTTGGCTTCACCCATGAGGGGCTGTTTCGGCAGCATATGGTGGTCAAGGGTGAGAACCGCGACACGGCGTGGTTTTCCATGCTCGACAGCGAGTGGCCGGCCCTAAAAAGTGCATTTGACGGATGGCTTGATCCGGCCAATTTCGATAAGGAAGGCCGACAGAGGAAGCGGCTGGAAGCGTTCCGGGACTGATCCGGGGCGGATTGATTGCAGGCGCTTTTGTTGTGGCAACGTGCAGGCGGGCGGGAATGCCCGGGGCTGCATCAATGATTGCGATGGTCCTTTGTGCGTCGGAATGGACGCGGGACGATCTGGAAGACGGACGGGATCACTTGTCGGAAAATCGCAAGGCGGCGATCGCGGCCGCGCTCATCCTCATCGGTTTTGGCGTCGTGGCGTATCTGATGCCACGCATCATGCTGGCCATTGGCGAGTATTCGCCCTGGGCGGCGGGCACTTTCGCGGCGCTGTTCGTACTCGCGTTTTTCGGCGTGTTCTGGCTTCGCGCGCGCGCCCAGAAGAAGAAGCGGGACTGACCCCGCTCCCTTTTCGTCAGACGGGAAATCTCAGGCGGTGAGGCTCGCTGCCAGAAGCGTGAGCCCCAGGAGCATGACCATGGCTGCGCCGCCGATCTCGATCACATTGTGAACGCGATTGCTTGCGCGGTCGCTGCCCGACAGCGCGATTGCCCAGTTCTTGGCCGTGACCGCGAGTGTCGCGAGAATAGAAACGGTGATGGCCGTGCCGATGGACATGGCGATGACCGAGAGCATGCCGCCGAGCCACAGGCTGTTCAGGAATGCGAAGGTGAGCACGATGAGCGCGCCCGAGCAGGGGCGAATGCCGACTGCGGCAATGGCCGTGCTCGCGGTCTTCCAGTCGAACCGCTCGCCTGAAAGCAGGGCGGGATCGGGTGCGTGCGAATGGCCGCAGGAGGGGCAGACTTCGCCCGGACCATGAGCGTGCCCGTGGTCATGTTCATGATCATGCCCATGGTCATGCGTGTGCGCATGGTCGTGGCCACAGTCATGGCTGTGTCCGTCATGTCCGTGGTCATGATCATGTGCGTGATCGTGATGATGCGCGTGGCCGCAGGTGGAATGATCGTGGTGGTCATGCGCGTGGTTGCCGGCACGGGCGGCAGACAGGCTGTGCATGGCCTGCGGCGCGGGCTCTGGCGCCGGGCTTCTGCGCATCATGCCCGAGAGCTTGCGCCACAGGAGCCATGCGCCGAACACGGCGATGAGGCCGAAACTGACGGTTTCCAGAAAGCGGGCGGCGTCTGTCATGGAGATGGAGGTGCCGCGCAGCGCGAGGAAGACGATGCTCATGAGGACAATGGCGGTGAGCCCCTGCAGGAGCGCGGAGGCGAAGGAGAGAACCACGCCGCGCCGAAGCGCCACTTCATTGGCCAGCATGTAGGACGAGACGACGGCTTTGCCGTGGCCGGGGCCGGCGGCGTGAAAGACGCCATAGGCAAATGACAGGCCGATCAGGATCCAGAGATTGCTGCCATCGTCCCGCATCGCTTTCAGCGCGCCGGTGAGCGTGCGGTAGAACGCCTGCTGCTGGGTGTTGATCCATTGCAGCGTGCCGGCGAAGGGGCCTGTCGGCGTGATTGCCGGCTCTGCCGCGCCGATGCCGAGCGAGCTTTGCGCGAGGGCCGCGCCCGTGGCCAGAACGGTCAGCGCGGCGGCTGCGATGACAACACGGCGGGATGGAAGCATTGGTCAGCTGTCCTTGTTGCAGGCGATCTCCAGCCGGGTCGCAAAAATCTTGCTCATGTCGTTGCCCGTCGGATCTTCGAAGAAGGCCTCGGTCAGCGTCTGCTGGTTCTGGGCGAGCGCTTCATCGGGATCGGGACGGACGACGCTCTGCGTGCAACCGGCCGGCAGATTGTTGACGGTCATGTAGCTGTCTTCGATGAAGTCGATGGCTGTGTAGAAGGTGGGGTCGTAGACACCGAGCGAAATCTTGCCGTCGAGGGCGAGCGGCGCTTCGGGCTTCGATTCAAACAGGATGATGAGCTGGTTGTCGACGAAATCGGCAATGAGCCGGTCCGGCGCTTCCATCGCGACATCCTTGCCGTCCCTGGTTACGAGCTGAAAATAGTTGAAGTCGGCGAGCGAGGCGTGAACGACGCCTGCCACCTCGTCCAGCTCTTCCTGGCTGAGCGCTAGGTCCTGGTTCTTGTCGAACTCGACCAGCACGGTGCTGGAGAACAGATCATCGAAACGCCACACATGGTGCAGCGATGCGATGTTGCCCTGATCGTCGACATTCACGTCGAGACGCGCTTCGGCAAAGACATGCGGATGCGCGAATGCGGGAGCCGCGCAGGCGATGGCCAAAAGCGCGATGCCGGTTCTCAGCATGGATTTTTTGCAAGTCGGCATTTGAAATGTCTGCTCCCGTCTCGTTTGTGCTGTGTTTTACACGAACCCGGCGGAAATTAGACCAATTGTTAGCGCGTGGGATAATTTTCCTTCAGCCAGCGCGCCAGATAGTCGACGAAAGCGCGCACCTTTGCCGGAAGGTATCGGCGATGCGGGTAGATGGCGTAGATGCCCGCGCCATTGGCGGCATTGTCCTGAAGCAGGGGCACGAGACGGCCGGCCTCGACCTCGGGATCGGCGATGAAGTCCGGCAGGACGGCGAAACCCAGCCCGGAGATCGCGGCAGCGCGCGCGGTCATCGGGCTGTTGACCTCGATGCGCCCGGTGACGGGGATGTTGACGATTTCGCCATCTTCGTCGCGGAAGGGCCAGTTCTGGCGATAGCGGCTGTTGGTGTCGACGATGCAGGGCAGGTGGGTCAGATCCTGCGGGCTCTTGGGCTCGCCATGGGTGGCGATCAGCTCCGGGGAAGCGCAGAGCACGACGCGGAAGGGGGCGAGGCGCTTTGCGATGAGCGAGGAATCGGAGAGCTTCGTGATCCGGATCGCAAGGTCGAAACCTTCTTCCACGAGATCGACGAACCGGTCATCCAGATTGATCTCCAGCGTGATGTCGGGATGCGCCTTGGCAAAATCGATCAGCGACTGGCCGACAGGCGCGTCGGCGAAGGTGCGCGGGGCGGAAAGGCGGACGCGGCCGCGCACGTCACCGGAGGAATCGCGCACGGATTCAGCCAGGTCTTCCACATCGCGCAGCAGCTCCACGGCGCGCGCGTAATAGGTGTGGCCGGCTTCCGTCAGCGACAATTGCCTTGTGGTCCGGTTCAGAAGCAGCGCGCCCAGTTCGTCTTCGAGCTCACGCACATATTTCGAGAGCAGGGCCTTCGACTTGCCGACCTTGCGGGCGGCTGCGGAGAAGCCTTCCGCTTCGACCACGTCGACAAAGGCGCGCATGCGGCTGAGGGTGTCCAAGGGCGTATCCTTCAGGTTCCGGAGAGAATGTCTGCGGCCATGCGAATGAGCTGCCGGTCGCTGCCGGCTGGCCCGAGAAGCGAGATGCCGAAGGGGGCATCATGCACGTGACCGAGGGGGAGGGTGATCTGGGGCCAGCCAAGCAGGCCGGCAATGGAGGTGAGGCTGAGCGCGAGGCCGCGGAAACGGTCCAGCTCCTCCTCGGTCGCACCTTTGAGCGGGGCGACCGTTGGCTGGGTGGGCATGACCAGCACCATGTCGTCTTCGAAGAGCGCTGCGAAATCCTGCTGGAAGCGGTGGCGTTCGGCACGGGCCCCGGCAACGGTTTCGGCGCTGATCCGGCTGCCGAATTCAAACCGGTCCTTCACGCCGGGGCCAAGCTGGGGTTTTTCCCTGCGGATGAAATCCCCATGGGACTGCCAGGCCTCGTAAGCCTGAATGGTGCGGAAGCAGGAGAAGAGCGCATCGACCGTTCCGGGAAGGGCGAGAAACGCCGCTTCGCGCTGGAAATGACGACCTGTTGCGTGGAGCATGCTTGTGTAGGCGGCGCGCTCCTGCTCGCCGAACAGAAGCGCTTCGAGTTCCGCGATCCGGACCGGCTTGGTCAGGCGTGTCCGGTGCGTGTCCTCACCGAGGAGGACATCGCCCACACGGGCATAGAGCGAGGCGTCGCGCGCAAACCAGCCGAACGTATCGAAGGAGGGGGCAAGCGGCATCGAACCCTCAAGTGAAATGCGCCCATGGGTGGTGCGCAGGCCGATCAGGCCGCAATAGGAAGCGGGCGCGCGGATGGAGCCATTGGTGTCCGAACCGGCGGCGATGTCGGCAAGCCCGCCGGCGACGGCCGCAGCCGAGCCGGAAGAGGAGCCGCCGGTAAAGCGCTGCGGGGCGGCGCGATTGACCGGAGCCGGGAAGTGGGCGTTGAGCCCGATCATGGAGAAGGTGAGCTCGTCGGTCTGGGTCTTGCCGATGAACTGCGCGCCGGCGTCGAGCAGGCGCTGGATGGCGGGCGCGGTACCCGTCGCTTCGGGAAAGGCTTTGGCGCGATCCGGATTGCCGCCGCCAGTCGGGTAGCCTTCCACGTCGAAGATGTCCTTGACGCCGAGTGTCAGCCCGTTGAGCGGGCCTTCGCCGGAGGCTGGAAGGGGGATGTTCGGGTAGTCGAGGAAAGCATTCAGCGTGTCGCGGGTCGTTGTCATTGTTTTTCCTCGCTGGGTCTTGCGGCAACAGGTTGGCATTCAGGAACTTTTTTTCAAGCACACAAAAATTTTCGTTGATTGTGACAGGCGTTGCCCCTATATCCGCGCTGCCCAAAGTCGCACGTGCCTGTGGGTGTCCGCCGGACCTCGAAAATGGCGAGGAAACCGGTACGGTACCTGGACCTAACCGCTCCAGTCGATCTTACGGCCAACCGATAGATCGAGGACATCTTGAAGCAACGACGGTGCGGGCCTTTCTGGTGTCTGCCGGCTGTCCAAAAGCCGGGGTTACTGAAGAGGCACACCTTCATTGCCGGCAGTGCGGTTGGGGTCTCCCATCCAAAGCTGAGGCAGACAAAGCGCATATTCGCCGCAAGGCGGGAATGCATCGATACGCGTTACGCATGACCTGGTTCCGGTGCTCTCCACCTGCCGGCCCCAGTGTGTGCACGCCGCGTCCTTTGTCCACCGCGGATGCCTGACGGCATTTGCAGTTTCGAAGCTTCGGTAATGCGGCCAGCAGGGCCGCAATTGGAGAGACTGATGGCCACTCAGCGCATTCTTGACTTCCTCGCCACCCGCCGTCCCGATGGTCCCTGCCTGGTCGTCGACCTCGACGTCGTGCATGACAATTACTGCGCCTTTGAAAAGGCGCTGCCCGATTCCAAGATCTATTACGCCGTGAAGGCCAATCCGGCCCCGGAGATCCTGCGCCTGCTCGCCCAGCTGGGCTCGAGCTTCGACACCGCTTCGGTGGCCGAAATCGAGATGGCGCTGAACGCCGGCGCGACGCCCGACCGCATCTCCTACGGCAACACGATCAAGAAGGAGCGCGACATTGCGCGCGCCTATGAGCTTGGCATTCGCCTGTTCGCGGTGGACTGCGAGGAAGAGGTGGACAAGATTGCGCGCGTCGCACCGGGCTCGCGCGTGTTCTGCCGCGTGCTGACGGACGGCGCTGGCGCTGAATGGCCGCTGTCGCGCAAGTTCGGCTGCGTGCCGGCCATGGCCGTGGACGTTCTGCGCCATGCCCGCACGCTTGGCCTCGACCCCTATGGCGTTTCCTTCCATGTCGGCTCGCAGCAGACCGATCTCGATGCATGGGACCGCGCGCTGGAAGACGCCCGTGGCGTGTTCGGCGCGCTGGCTGACGAAGGCATCGTGCTGCGCATGGTCAATATGGGCGGTGGCTTCCCGACCCGCTACCTGCGCGACGTTCCGGCCGCACAGGCCTATGGCCAGGCGATCTTCTCGGCGCTGCGCAAGCATTTCGGCAACCGCATTCCCGAGACCATCATCGAGCCGGGCCGCGGCATGGTCGGCAATGCCGGCGTCATCAAGTCGGAAGTCGTGCTGATCTCCAAGAAGGCGGACAACGACAATGTGCGCTGGGTCTATCTGGACATCGGCAAGTTCGGCGGTCTGGCCGAGACGATGGACGAGGCCATCCGTTACCCGCTGGTGACGCCGCATGACGGCGGTGAGACCGCACCCTGCGTTCTGGCCGGCCCGACCTGCGATTCCGCAGACGTGATGTATGAGAAGACGCCCTATCCGCTGCCGCTGTCGCTGACCATTGGCGATGAAGTGCTGATCGAAGGCACGGGCGCCTACACCACGACCTATGCTTCGGTGGCCTTCAACGGGTTTGAGCCGCTCCGATCCTACGTCATCTGACGCATCGGACATCCGGCCCGCGCAGGAACGCGCGGGCTTCCCATTCCACACTGCCTCCAGATCGCCCTGCGCCCATTCGGATGCGCAGGGACGATCTGTGCGATCGACAGAACATCGAGGACAGGGCCATGACACAGGCTGTTGTCGGTGGGGCGCTTGCGCCTGCCTTCTCCATTCATTGCGAAACAGCGCATGACGAGATCGAGCGCGAGGCGCTGCTCGACCGCGTCATGGGACCGAAACGCAGGCTGAAATCGTCCGAGGCGCTGCGCCGTGACCGGGTGCCGGCCGAGGGGCTGGCATTTGTTGCGCGCGATGCGGATGGTTTCATGATCGGGTCGGTGCGTCTCTGGGACGTGCGTCTCGGCGAGGGCGGTCCTGCCGCGCTGCTGCTCGGGCCGCTTGCTGTCGAAACGGCGCTTGCCGGGCGCGGGGTGGGCGCGGCCCTGATGCGCCATGCGCTGGCCGAGGCCAGGCGGCTGGAGCACGCAGCCGTTCTTCTGGTGGGAGACGCCGCCTATTATGAGCGCTTCGGGTTTTCGGCCAGTTTGACGGGTGCGCTTGCCATGCCCGGACCCTATGAGGCGGAACGCTTTCAGGCGCTCGAGTTCAGGCCCGGCGTGCTTGCCGGTGCTTCCGGGACGCTTGAGGCGAGTGGCCGCCTGATTGCCGCGCGCGCCGGGGCGCATGGGCGGGTTGTCTAGGGTTCTGATCCTGGGGATAAGACCTGCGTGCCATTCCGAAATGAAAAAGGGCGGAGCGCTTTCCTGACAAAAGCGACCCGCCCTGATGCGTTATGGTTCCTGCAATGGTGCAGGAGACCTGCTGTTCAGCTGTCGTTTAGAGCACCTGGCTGAGCTGCATGGCGACGGACATGTCTCCGGCCACCTTGAGTTTTCCCTGCATGAAAGCGGCTGTCGGGTCGAGATCGCCCGCGATCATGGCCTCGAGGTCTTCCTTGGCGAGGCTGATGACACAATCGGCATCACCGTTCTCGGTGGAGACGCTGTTTCCGTCGATGACGATGACACCGTCATCGCCGCAATCGAATTTCACCGAGCTGCCAAAGCCCGAATCTGCGACACGTGCTTTCACCTTCTCGGCAATTGCGTCCATCCCCATGCGTATTCTCCCTGTAACCCGGATGCGCTTTCTTGTTTCGATGGCTTCACCCGCTCTGAGAGCGTGCGGCCTGACATGGCGACACTAGTCATTTGTTGACGTTTACGTCAATGTTTTTCTGGCGTTCACCGGCGCGGTAGCGGGGTTCTTTTCTTGGGGGCCAGCAGGCGGTCGAGCAGTGCTATGAGGGCGTTGCGGTTGTCCTCTCCGCCCAGTTTGTCGATGATCCGCTTCTCATGCTGTGCCCAGAGCTTCGAGATTTCGGTGATGAAATCCGCGCCCTTCTCGGTGAGGTGCAGAGAGTGGGAGCGGCGGTCTATGTCGCCCTTCCGGCGTTCGGCAAGGCCACGGTTTTCCAGACAGTCCATCAATGCGACGAAATTGGCGCGCTTGATGCCGAGCTGTTCTGCAACTTCGGTCTGCTTCTGGCCGGGGTTTGCGGCGATCAGGGAAAGCACCGCAAACTCGGTTGGACGCAACTTCACCGAAGCGAACGACTTCTGAAAATCCTGGAAGACTGCAAGCTGCGCACGACGCAGCTTGTATCCGATGGCCGTTGCCAGGGGCGGTAAACACGAACCGTTGGTGTCGGTGTCAAAAGCTTCGATATATTCCTTATCCGTGGTCGGCGGCGAAATATCGACCGTGGTGTGCGTCATCGTCACTATAAATCTCCAAAATATACTCTTTCGGCCCGCGCGAAGGGCGGCAACGAAACAGCGCTCTGCACCCCGGACGAAAAATGACCGGGATAATCGCAGTAGCAAAAGACTGTTTGCATAGGTTCGCTGTATAAGGCAACGCCTTATATCTGCATTAAACAAATCGATTTTGGACAGGAATGAGGCGTTCGGAAACAAAAGTTCACGAATTAGGCTAATTTCGCAAAAAATGGCCGTCCTGCGATAGCTTTTATTCTTTATAATATTTCAAGTTTTAAAGTTATAATCTCTATTCTCGGCGTGCTGAGGCTTGAAGCTTTTGGGGGCGATCCATCGGCTTTGCCTGATCTCAGACAAGCAAAAGCCCTGAAAACCATGGCGATTTTCAGGGTCTGGGATATTTGGCTCGCAGAAGGTGTTTCAGGAGCAGGACGACAGTGTCAGTCGTGTCCCTAGTGATCGGTTTTTGATGCGGGTGCGCTGCTCTCGGAATCCGGACCGAGCCGGCTCCGTGCTCCCTGATTGCGGATTTCCGCTTTCGACAGATAGTCGGCCTGCTCGATAAACACTTCATGGACGAGTTCGTCGCCGACCCGGGCATTGATGCTCTCGATCAGCCCGTCGCGAAAGGCGTTTACGTTAAAACCGTCTTCGCTTGCGTAATCGATGGTGGGGTTGGCGTAGAGATGGGAGTAGATCTCGTCCACCAGCATGGCGTCCATGGGAATGCTGAGCGCCTTGATCTTCTTGGAATCCACCGAATAGGACAGGCGCGCGAGGAAATAGCCATCCACCGCGCCGTTCTTCACGACCGGCACCGAGATCACGTCGGTGCTCACATAGTCGAGGCCGCCGAAGAAGGCGGGCGGCGGCTCGGCGCTGTTCTTGGCCTGTGAGAACTGGAACGAATAAAGCATCGTTCCCACCGTGACGGCGCAGATCCACAGGGCTGCAAGGACGAACTTGATCATGCGGGTGAGGCCTGCCCGAATTCGCGTTCGGAATAGGTGCCGTCGGTCTGGGCGCGTTCGATGGCTTCCTGCAGGAGGTCGGCCACATCGTTGACGGCGCTCATATGGGCGCGAATGGTCTCTTCATTGACGGCGAGCTTGTCGCGCAGGCGCTCCAGCGCATCGCGGTGTGCGTTGGCGAGGCCTGCTTCATTTGCGCCTTTCAGGGCGCGGGTGAGTTCGTAGAGATGACGGCTCTTGCGCGCATTGGAGGCCTTGATGTCGAAGCCGGGATTGTTGCGGATCGCGTCCGTCTCGGCGTCGATGGTTTCCTCGATGCGGCGCATGATTGCCAAGGCGCTCGCGCCTCCATGCTGGTTCATGGCCAGGGCGGCTTTCTCGGAATTGGCTGCGGAGGTCATATCATACATGGGTTCGTTCCGTTTCTGAGCTTCAGCTCTCTTTTTCGTCACGTGCGGCAGCGGCTGGGTTTACCCCGAGTGTCCTGGCTGCATGCCGTTCGATTTCCTCGACCATGGCGGTGGACATGAGAGCCCGCCTGCCTGCCTCTTCCTGCTCGGGTGTCTGCGAGACTGCGCCCACTGGAACCCGTTCTTCGTTTTCGACCGTGTAGTCGCGCAGCACATTGCGCGCGATGCCCAGCCCGCCCTGCTCGGCGAGGGACTCGCTAAGCTGTTGCGCGAGCATGGAGCGCCACATTTCGCCGGCCAGCCCCTCGCCGTAAACGGAGGAGGTCTCTTCCGGCAGGAGCGATTGCATGAAGTTCTGAAGCACCATGGCCTCGAACTTCTTCTCCACATCGGAAGGTGCGCTGGCGTCGGTTCTGGTTGCGCCGACGGGTCTTGCGTCGAACACTGCCTGGAAGCTGGCCGTCGCGCCCGACTTTGCCTGCAACCGCTCCTTCGCGGCGGCGGCTTTGGCCGGATCTGCGGCGCGCGCCACATTCAAAACAATGTCGCCGGGAGGCGATATCGCCAAGGCGTCCTCCATCGCTCGTGTCTGTAACCGGCATATTCCCAGATCAAGCTTGTGGGAGGCTTAAGCCTCGTTTGACCTGCGGCGCTCGATGAATTCGAGACGTTCCTTGTCGGCGGCGCTGCGCTCTTCGAGGTCGGTGGCTTCGCGATAGGCGCGCGCCAGCGCGTTGCCGCGCGCATCCGCCTGCATGATGTTGCCGACCTCTTGTCGGGCGCGTGCGGCGCTGGCCTGCCTGCGCTCCATCGCACTGGCCACCCGGCGGTGATAGAGTTCCGGGAAGAGGTTGGTCATGTCCGTGCCGGTGTCGAGCGTGTCGGTGATGGCCTTTGCCTCTTCCTCGGCGGCAATCGCTTGCGCCAGATGGGTCGCGTGCTGGGCCTGATGGTAGTCCTTCAGGCGCTGCATCACGAGAACCAGTTTCTGGAGGCGTTTTTGTCGTGGCGTCGCCATGGCTAGCGCCCCTCGAAAATCGGGAAGAAGCCCTCGGCAAACAGGCCGAGCAGCGAGGGAATGGCGAAATAAAGCAGGATCAGGCCGCCCGCGATCACGAAGGGCAGGGAGATGAAGTAGATCGGGATCTGCGGCGTGAGCTTGTTGATGAAGCCGATGCCCAGATTGACCAGAATGGCGTAGGCGAGAAACGGGCTGCCAAGCCGGATCATCACGTAGAAGGCGTCGGAGAGCGTGTCGGTGATGTCGGTCAGGGCCGACTGCGGATCGAACAGGCTTTCGATCGGCGCGAGCTGATAGGACACGACGAGCGCGCGGATGATCTCGTGGTGGAAGTCCAGAACGAAAAGCAGCATCAGCGCCGACAGCGAGATGAGCGCGGTAAGCGGCGGCTGCGGTTCGGCTTCTTCGATTGCGGTGCCGCCGGCAGCCATGCCGAAACCGGCGAACATCGCCATGGATGTGCCGATGAATTGCAGCGACAGGACATAAAGCCGGGCGATGAGCCCGATCAGCGCGCCAATGGCGAGTTCCGAAGCGATGAGCAGGAAAAGTGGTCCGGGCTCACTCGACACATGCGGCGTGATGAGGTCCCACAGATGCGCGAGCATGGCAAGTGTGGCGGCAACGGCCACGAACAGCCGCACCTGCATGGGAACGCGCACGCTGGAAAGGCCCGGCATGAACAGGAAACAGCCGCCGATGCGGCAGAACGCCAGAAAGGCTGCAAGGAGCGGCGTTTCAAGCATCGCGTCAGCCCGTGGCAGGAATGACCCGGCGGTGGACGCCGGGTCTGCATGAAGGAAGGGGCGGACGCCGCATCAGGAGATGGAGCCCAGAACGCTGAGCTCGACGCCCTTGGCCATTTCCACATGGCTGAGCACCGGCAGGGTGGGGAACAGGCGTTCGGTGATCATGCGCACATAGGGGCGGGCTTCCGGCGCAGTGACGAGAACGAAGCGCTCGCCGGCGTCCAGATGCTTGCGGATTGCCTTGCTCGCATCCTGGCCGAACTCTTCGAGCTGGCGCGGGTCGATGTCGAATTCGCGGATCTCGCCCTTGGCGTCGCGCTTGAGCGCCTGGTGGAAGGCCAGATCCCAGCGGCCGCCGAGCCGCAGCACCTTGAGCGTGTTGCCTTCCGTCAGGTCGCCGCAGATCTGCTGCGCCATGCGGATGCGCACATGCTCGACGATCTGCTCGGTGCGGCGGATATGGGGGGCGATTTCGGCAATGGCCTCGATGATGAGGTGCAGGTTGCGGATCGATACGCGCTCGGCAAGGAGCAGTTTCAGCACTGCCTGCAGACCCGGATAGGTGATGTGCGAGGAGCAGATCTCGTCGGCAAGCTTCCGGTATTCCGGATCAAGCCGCTCGATCAGCGCCTTCATGTCCTTGTAGGACAGGAGCTGCGGCAGGTTGTTGCGGATCACTTCGCTCAGATGGGTGAGTAACACCGACATGTTGTCGGCGAACGCATAGCGCTCGCGCTTCAGATCGTCGGCGAACATCTCCGGCACGGAGAAGGCGCGCATGCCGAAGGCGGGTTCCTTGACCTCTTCGCCGGGCATGTCCGGCATCCGGTTGTTGCCGACCAGCACGAGCAACTCGCCTACACGCATCTGATATTCGGTCACCACGGTGCCGTGGATCTTGATGCGGTAGCTCTTTGGCGGGATCGTATAATCATCCGTCAGGCGCACTTCGGGCACCACGAAGCCGTATTGCGCAGCGAATTTCTTGCGCATCTTGCCCATGCGGTAGGCGAGCTCCTGATGCGAGGCGAGAAGCCGCGTGGAGAGCTGCTTGCCGATGAGAAGTTCGATCTCCGCGGTCTTGAGCGAGGATTTGACGGAGTTGCGCTCTTCTTCTTCCTGCGAGAGCTGCTCCTGACGCTGGGCCTCGTCGGCGCTTTCCTGACGCTGACGCGCGCGGCGCGGCAGCGTGTAGCCGATGGCGGCCATGATGACGGCAAGCGTGATGAAGGGAAGGAACGGCAGGCCGGGCACCAGACCGAGAACGGTGAGCAGCATGGCGGCGACGAACAGCGCGCGGGGATAGGCGCTGAGCTGGCCGAACACGGCCTGATCGGCAGAACCGCGCGTACCGCCCTTGGAAACCAGCAGGCCGGCGGCGAGCGAAACGATCAGCGCCGGGATCTGCGAGACGAGACCGTCACCCACCGAAAGCTTGGTGAAGACATCGGCTGCCTCGCCGATGCTCATGTCGTGGCGCGCATAGCCGATGGCGATGCCGCCGACGATGTTGATGGCGGTGATGATGAGGCCGGCAATGGCGTCGCCGCGCACGAATTTGGATGCACCGTCCATGGCGCCGAAGAAGGAGCTTTCCTCTTCGAGTTCTGCGCGTCGGCGCTGGGCTTCCTTGTCGTCGATGGTGCCGGCGGAGAGGTCGGCGTCGATGGACATCTGCTTGCCGGGAATGGCGTCCAGCGTGAAGCGTGCGCCCACCTCTGCGATACGGGTCGAGCCTTTGGTGATGACGACGAAGTTCACCACGACAAGGATCGTGAAGACGATGAGGCCGATCACGAAATCGCCGCTCATCACCATGCGCGAGAAGCCGCCGATGACATAGCCGGCTGCATTCGCGCCCTCGTGGCCTTCCGACAGGATAACGCGGGTTGTCGCGATGTTGAGCGACAGGCGCAGCATGGTTGCGATGAGCAGGATCGTGGGGAAGGAGGAGAAGTCCAGCGGCCGCTGGATCCACAGCGCCACCATGAGGATGAGAACCGAAAGAGCGATGGAAAAGGCCAGGCCGACGTCGATCAGGAATGGCGGGATGGGCAGGAAGAGCACCGCCAGAATGATGACGACGCCGATTGCGAAGCCGATGTCGCGGCCGTGCTTTCGGGTCTCTGCGCCTGTGATTGCTTCGCTTAACGCCATGCCGGTCTTCCCACTCGATGGAAGGCGTTCGCACGCCTTTGCGCCGAAGCTAGCGTCTCAAGCTTGCGCGAAAGAGGAGCGTGGGAGGATTGCCGGCTGTAATTAAGGCTGGGTCTAGAACCCGCCCTCGATGCGCTGGAAGATGACGTTGCTGAAGCCGGAGATCTGCGAGGCGACGAAAGGTGCGGAAAACGCCACCGCAACGAGGATCGCAACGATCTTGGGCACGAAGGTGAGGGTGATTTCCTGCACCTGTGTCAGGGCCTGCACAAGCGCAATGCCGACGCCGACCACCATGGCGACGATGACCGCGGGGCTGGATGCCACCAGAACGGTCCAGATCGCATACTGGACGATATCGAGGGCGTCGGCTTCGTTCATGGCCTAGCGTATCACAACGCCGGGGCCGACGGGGATCTTGTCGCCGCTTTCCAGCACGGCCATCACGCCATCGCTGTAGAGGCGCACTTCGGCAACCGTTCCGGTGATCTCGCCATCGGCGGAGGTGACTTCGCGGCCGACCAGGCTGCCGGCCTGCGCCAGCGCCGAGGCCTGAAGGATCTGGTCGAGCTTGGCATTGGCCTGCACCGACTGCTCCACCTGCGAGAAGCTGGCGAGCTGGGCCACGTAGTCGGTGGACTCCATCGGGCTCGTGGGATCCTGGTTTTTCATCTCGGCCACGAGAAGGCGCAGAAACGACTGGTAGTCGACGGTCTGCGGCGCGTTGGCCTGCCGGGCGGCGCCGGCCTTCTGGGCCTGCTGTGCGCCCGAAGTCGCTTCGACGTTCATGACTTACTCCCCTGCCATTGCAGCCAGCCTGTTGTCCCCGGTGGGCGCGGCAGGCTGTGCGATGATCTCGTCTTCGATTGGATAGAGCGCGCGGATTTCCTTCAGGGCGTCATAGACCTGCCCGTTGGAAACGAGTTCCTCGACATGCTTGAGGCCGGCGCGAATGCGTTCATTGGTGAAGCTGTCGAGCAGGCGCGGCAGAAGCTGATTGAAGAGCCGGCGCGCATCATCGGCGTTTTCCGGCGTGATCAGCATGATCTGCACCGTGAAATAGACCTGGCGCAGCGGCGTGCGCGCATCCTCTGCCTGCAGAACGTGGTTCTCGAGCAGGAACTGGACATTGTTCAGGAATTCGAGCGTCACCTTGCGGTCGGTCTTGATGACCGCGCCGTTGACGTAGATCTTCTCATTCGCCTTCAGGGATATTTTCAGTGTGCTCATTGCTGGATGCCGTCGCGAATGATCTGCGACACCTCTATGAGGCCGTCCAGGTTCTGGGAACGCCCCTGACGGACTTCTTCACCTTCGCGCAGAAGCCATAAGCCGATGGAGATGAGATTGGCTCTCAACTCATTGGGCAGTTCGTTGTCCGGGCTGCCGAGATCGTCGATGAAGGCGGTCCAGACGCGCATCATGAAGTGAATGGCCTCGACAGCCTCCTGCGAGTTCAGGCCCTTCTCGCGCGCCCTCTGAAGAAGCTCGATCGATCGGCTCAGAACCTGCTCCTCCCTGTCCCGGGCGTCGGCAAGCGAGTCTGTCTGAACTTCGCTGTAGGAAAACTGGTACATGTGCTTCCCGTTCGTTTGGTTCCGGCTGTCGGTTAACGCAGATAGTTGAGCAGGCTGAGCTGCTGCAGGCGGGCGGTCAGTGCATAGGATGCGTCAAGCTGAGCGCGCAGGTCGTTGACCCGTGTCGCGGCTTCATAAGGGTCGATGCCCTCGCTGTCCTTGATGAGTGTCTTGAAGAGATCCACCTGCGCGGAAACCCGCGCGCTGGCGTCTGACACGCGGTTCTCCACGACGCCGGCATGCGCCTGCGCATTGGCGATGTCGGCAATGGCCTCGCCGACCATGGTGAGTGATCTTTCGTAGAGTACGTTGCGGGCTTCTTCGCCAAGCGGTCCGTTGAGGAGGTCGGAGATGGTGGCGGCTGCCATGGCGAGCTTGCGGATGCCGTTCTCATTGGCTGTCAGCGAGGTCTCGGCCATCTCGTTCATGGCGATGCGGCTCGTGATCTTCTGGTTCGATGCGCTGGACCAGTTGGTTTCCCAGCCCGCGCCGGTGAACTGCGGCTCCACATAATTGGTGATGAAGTCGTCCATGTCGGCCGCGCTGATGGTGGCGGCTGCCGGATCGTCGCGCGTGAAGCCGAACTTGGCCATGAAGGCGGCGTCGAAGGTGGTCTTTGCCGGCGAGCCTGCATCGTGGAAATCGGTCAGTGGCTTCACATCGGTGTTGATGCCCGCGAACAGATATTCGCCGTTCAGATTGGTGTTGAGCACACCGGTCAGCGTTTTGAGAACACGCTCCGCCTCGGCCTGCGAAACGGCGACCTGATCGATGTCGGATTTTGCTGCGGTCAGCGAGACGAGCAGGCTCTGGCCCATGTCGCCGATCTGCGACATGGCGTTCTGCGTTGCCGAAAGCCGGTTGGCGGCGAGCGCGTTTGCGTCGATCAGGCCTTTCAGCCGGTCGATGTTGCGGTCCATGGAGAGATTGCGGCCGGCATGCGCGCCAAGGGCGATGCCAACATCGGAGTGACGGCCGGTCTGCGACTCCTTCAGGCTCTCGGCCAGCTCCGACTGCATGCGCATCGTCTGATAGCGCAGCGTCTGCGACATGGCGAGCGATGAGATGAAGGAGGTTTTCATGTGCTCTCTCTCTACCGGGTGGCCTGCATCAGGGTTTTGAGCATTTCGTCGATCACCGAGATGAGACGCGCGGACGCTTCGTAGGCGTTTTCAAGGTCCAGCAGCAGCGCCATCTCATTGTCGACATTGACGCCGGTTGCATTGGATAAGGCCGTCGCCGAGCGCACGGCGAGCGCCTGTTTGCCTTCAGCTCCGCTCGCCGCCTGCTTGCGGGTGGCTTCCAGCCAGCTCACGGAATCGAACGAGAAGGCCGTGACGCTGCGGGTCGTATCGAGCCCGGCCAGCGGGTCGAAGGTCATCGGCTCGTCGAGGCGCTGGGAATAGCTGAGGAGCAGATCCGAATAGGATGCAGCACCCGTGGTGTTGTGCAGATAGACCGCGCCATTCGCGCCGCCGTCGCGCAAGAGCGACGGGTCGCCGCCGGCATTCTTGTCGAAGGCGGCATTGACGCGGATTGCGCCCGCCAGGCCGTCGATCAGTGTGCCAGCCGGCGGAATGCCGGGGCCGCCTGCCCAGTTGAAGAGACCGGCCATGTCCGGCTGTATGCCGCTCGGATCGGTTTCGGCGAAGGCGGTGATGAGGCCGCGCGCGACTTCGTCGAGCTGGCGCTGCATCTGAAGGGCGGTCTGGTCGCGCAGCTGCAGGGCTGCCGCGATTGAGCCCTTGGCGTCGGTGTTGCCGCCGCTGCCCGGCACCAGCGGAACACCGTCCACATAGACCGCATTGCCGGTCGTGCCGGGGCCATAGGCCGTGTTCGGTGTGAAGGTGACGGGACGCGGGACCGTCTCGAACATCGTCGCGCCGTCTGCGGTGACGATGACCATGTCGTTGGCCGCACGCGTCGTGGTGGAAATCGCCACATATTCGGAGATTTTCTTCAGGAGCGCGTCGCGGCGGTCCAGCGCGTCGGAGATGTCGCGGCCCGCGCGGGTGCCGTTGACGATCTCGGTGTTGACCGTTTCGAACTCGCCCAGAAGGTAATTGAGGTCGTCGACCGCCGTGACGATGTCGCGGTCGGCGTCGGCGCGGAATGTCTGGACGCTATTGGCGCCGTCATTCAGCGAGCGCACGACCTGATGCGCGGCCTGTACCGCGCTTTCGGCGAGCGTGGCGTTGGAAGGCGTTGCCGCGTAGAGCTGCATCGCCTCCTGCAATTTGCTGATGGCGGTGGCCGGCGCATTGGCGTCGTCCACGCCATTGACCGTCAGGCGCATCGTGTCGAGCCCGCCGGACATGGCTTTCTGCCCCTGCCATGCGGAGATGGCAAAGAGGTTCTGCCGGAACAGGACCTCGTCGGCTGCCCGCCGGATCTGGGCGATGCGCGCGCCGGGGACCATGCTGGTCAACAGCGCGCTGCGATGTGCGTAATCGGGGTTGCTGGCTTCTGAAACGTTGCGTGAGACGACGGATGTCCGGCGCGAGGTGTTGAAGAGCGCGGTCTGTGCGATGCTAAGTGCGGATGTCAGTGACATTTATATTCTTCCACTTCCCCGTTCCAGAAATCGACGCTTATCGCTTCAGGTTGACCAGCAGTTCCATCAGCTCCGAGCCGGTCTGGAACGACTTGGAGTTGGCGGTGTAGTTGCGCTGCGCCTCGATCATGTCGGTAAGCTCCTGGGCGATGTCGACATTGGAGCTTTCGACCGCGCCGGCGACGACCTTGCCGAGATTGCCCGAACCGGAGAAGCCGAGCTGTACGCCGCCCGAATCCGCGCTTTCGGAGAACACGTTGCCGGTGATCACGTTGAGCTGGTCGGGGCTCTGCACATTGGCGAGCGGGATGCGGTAGAGAGCGCGCATGGAGCCGTCCGCATACTGCGCGAAGATGGTGCCGTCTTCGGCGATCTCCACGCTGTCGATGGCGTAAGGCGCGCTGCCGTCGACTTCGCCGGTCACCGAGAAGCCGGTGTCGAGCTGGGTCATGTCGGACAGGTCGATGGTCAGCGCATCGCCGCCGGGCACCGTCAGCGAAATGTCGGTCGGGCTGCCGCCGGCCAGCTTGCCGTTTGTCGGATCAAAGGTGAGCGTGGTCGTTGCAAGCGGCGGATTGGCGTAGGGGAACGACGTGTTGGGCGCTGCATCCGCCCGGTCGTAGACCGTCATCTCCCAGGTGTCGGGGCCGGTCTTGGTCATGTAGACGTCGAGCAGCTGCTTGCCGCCGAGATTGTCATAGGCGACCAGCGAGCTCTTGTGGGTGTACTGCGCCGTCGCGGCGTTGGCGGAGGGGAGATCGGCTGCTGCAACCGCAGTCGAGCTTGCCGGCAGGTTGGCTGCGAGCTTGCCGTTGCGCGAGGGCGTTGCGACGAGTTCCGACTGGGCGATGGTGACTGCTTCAAGGCCGGCATAGCCGTTTGCGGTGACTGCGGGCGTGCCGTTGGCGTAGCTGTAGCCCATGAGCTTGTAACCGGCGGCGTTGACCAGTTCGCCCTGGGCATTTGGAACGAAGGAGCCGGCGCGGGTCAGGAAGGGCTGTCCGTTGGTGCCCTGAACGACGAAGAAGCCGCCGCCCTCAATGGCGAGGTCGGTGCCCGACGTCGTGTACTGAAGCGGACCGGACTTGGAAATCTCGTAGCGGATCGACGTGGTGACGCCGCCCGAATTGTAGGACCCGCCGGACGATGGCAGGACGAGCGAGGAGAATTCAGCCTTCGCGCGCTTGTACCCATTGGTGCTGGAATTGGCGATGTTGTCGGCAACGGTGGACAACCGGTTGGATTGTGCCGCCATGCCGGAAACGCCGGTACGCATCATGCCGTAAAGGCCCATCGGAAGTCTCCTCGTAGTCTACGCCGATTGCAATCACGGTAGGGGATGTGACTTGCGTGAAACTGGTGGTGGCGCGTTTTGAGGAAGAAAACTGGCGGATTATCCGTCCGCCAGCCTGTAACCGAGGTACCGCTTGGAATCGATGGGATCGAAGCCGAGCTTCTGGCGCAGTTTCTTGCGCAGCTTGCTGATGTGGCTTTCCACGACGTTCTCTTCGACGTCTTCGTCGAAAATGCCGTAGATGGCGTTGAAGATCTGGGTCTTGGTCACGCGGCGCGTCGGGTTGCCGGCCAGATATTCCAGAATGCGGCGCTCGCGGCGCGGCAGGGGAAGAGGCTCGCCGGACACTTCCGGGTCGCGCCCGTCGAAATAGATGCGCATGGCGCCGATTTCGGTGAAGGTTGCCGTATCCTGCTGGGCGCGGCGGCGAATGGCCGTGATGCGCGCCAGGATTTCGCGGATGTGAACGGGCTTGCGCACGACATCATCGACGCCCCATTCGAACATGCGCAGCGTGTCATCGAGCGAATTGCGCTCGCTGAGCGCGATCAGCGGTGCTGCCGAACGTTCGCGGATGCGCTGGGCGCGGATGTCGCCTTCGTCGCACTGACCGAGAAGAAAGGCGCTGACGGCCTTCAACTCATCATCTGCAACGGTTTCGACCCATTCGCCGAATTCCTGCGGCGCGAAACCCGCGCTCGCCACCCCTTCTCGATTGAAAAGTGAGTGGTAACCTTCCGTCACCAGCTCACGCTCGTCTATCACCACAATCACCGGCCCGCCCTCCGAATCAACTAATGTGTCAAGTGGTAACTGGTCGGGCGAATCGCGCACAACTATGAATTCTCAGGAGTCAATAATGGGGAGTCCGGAGAGCGGTCCGGCTTCCGGTATCGCTGTTCAGTAGATTCAATTATGGGTTGCAGAAACTGCGTGCCTCTGGCGTCCACGTTCCGAAGCCGGTCGCGACCATGTTTGTGATGACGCGGCAGACATAGCGTTTCTGTGCCGGGTCGTTATTCGGCCCGGCATGATAGCGGGCCACCGCCATTGACCAGGAACCGTGACGCTTCTTCAGCTGAACCAGAAAACGGGCGGCATAATCGACATTCTGGCGGGGGTCGAGCATGGCGTTCAGATTCCTGAATTGATCGCCATGGTAGTGGTGATTGATCTGCATGCAGCCCAGATCGATCAGCTTTCTGCCTTCCCTGCGCGCCTTCTCGAAGGTGCGGATCGCCTCACTGGTGCTACGGGCGAACACGGCCTTGCCTTCGATGTTGAGTGCGTGGGGCTGGAGGCTTCCTTTCACGCCGGTCTCGGTGAGGCCGACGGCGTAAAGAATGCCAGGCGGAACATGGTAGCGTTCGGCGGCGCGCAGGATTTCGCTTTCGCAGGCATTGGTCGCGGCCTGAGCGCCTGCGGTGAGAGCTGCGAGGCTAAATATAAAGGCCGTTATTCGCCGCATCGCCGCCATCCTGCGTCTGCCGTCCCTCACGGCCCGATTGTTCGCGTGAGGAGCGTTCGCCATTGCCTCCGCGCGAAAGGTCGCCATCGTTCTGGCCGTTCATGGACTGGAAACTGCCATCGCGCGTATTGCCGCCCGTGGCGGTGTTGCTCTGGCCTCCGGATGCGGATTGCTGGACGGTCACGCGGTCGATGTCATAGCCGAGCGAGCGCAGCGCCTTGACGATGCTCTCGCTATCGGTGCTGAGGCGATGGCGGGCTTCCGCGTTCTCCACCTGCAGGTCGACGGTGAGCTGATCGGCGACAATGCGCAGACGCGCCGTGACAAGGCCTAGCTCTGCCGGCTGAAGCTGGATCTTCAGGGTCTGGACCATGCGGCCGGCTTCACCCTGCTGCGTGGTTTGCAGATGTGCGGCTTCACCGGCTGCGGCGCGCTGGGTGGCTGCAGCCTGTTCGCTGCTCGCTGCCGGTGCAGGCGCGCGCTGGATCGACACAACGCGGATTTCGGGCTGGGGCTGCTGCTGTTGCTGCGGGCCATCGCGCAACAGCGTCTCGCCGCCGCCGCGCGTCTGGTTTTCGCCTCTGCCGGTCTGGACCGGCTGTTCTTCCGGCGTCCGGGAAACGGCCTTTTCGCCAAGTGCGGCATGGGCCTTTGCGGTTGCGCTGGCGGCTTCCGGCAGGGCGCGGGCGGGCTGGTTTAACGCGGATGCAGGAGCGTAGCGCTCGCGCGCACGGTCGCCTGCCTGTGGCGCGGGCTGTGCGGCGGCTGCCTGCGAAGCGCCTGCCGTCTGTGCTGCTGCGGCGGCATTTGCGGGCAGTTCGGGCTGCGCCGGGGTCGTTCCGCTTTTGCCGGCGGTGTTCGCCTGCTCCCCGGTGGTTTCTGTATCGGCATTCGCCGGGATGGCGGCATGGTCTGCTTTGGCTGGTGTGGCGGCTGCTGGCGGCGCGGCAGGCGTTTCGGTCGCCTGAGCCGGATTGGCCGGAAGGGCAGGGTCGGTAAGGGCAGGGTCGGTCGCGCTGGCGTCGCCCTCTGCAGTCTCGGTTTCCTGCGTGTCCATCTGGTGGGGCAGGGTCCAGCGGATGGGACGCCATGCGCTGTCTTCGCCCGGCGTTTCCTCACCGGGCGCGGATTTGGTTTTCTTGGCCGCGCTTTCCTGCAGGGCTTCTTCAAACCCGGCTTCGTCAGCAGCGCCATTGGCGCGCTTGTTCGGTGCTGAATCGAGTGCCTGTGCGGCAGCGGGCAGTCCGCGACTGATGGCAGCGTTCATTGACCGGTTTCCTTCTCAAGCAGCGCGTCGATGTCATCGAGCTTGCTGCGCATTTCCAGCATGTAAGCGTCGGCGGCTTCGTTGATCGGGTCGCCCGGGAATGCGGCCTCCACAGGCTCCTGCGGCGCGCTCTCCGGCTGCGTCTCCACGAGGTCCGGGATGAGATCGGCGTCGGGAATGATATCCGGCAGAAGCGGGTCGTTCTGCGGCTCCGGTTGTACGGCGACGGGCGCCGCGGCAGGTGTGACGACGGGCACGGCGGCAGGTGCTGGCGTGGGTGCCGGCTCTTCGGACACGGCCGAGGTGTGGCGGGGCTCATCGAGAACCGCCTTGGCGATGGTTTTGGCCGCGTCTAGCAATTCACGGTCGGGGGCCGAGAGGCGTTCTGCATCCAGACCATTCAGCGCGGCGAGCACCTCGTCCACATTGTCGGAGGTAACCGACGCCATGTTTGCGTATAGAATGGCGCGGGGATCGCTCTCACCCTCAGTCGTCTGGCTGTAGGACATGGCCTTCATGGCGGCGAAGGAGAGAAGCCGGTCGTAGCCCTCGATGGCGCTCTTGCGGGCGAGGCGCAGATAGACGATGCGCGCCTGCTCGTCGGACATCTGTGCGGTGACTTCATCGACCATGGTCGGATCCACCGTGTCGTGCAGCTCCACCACGGCGGCCACGAACGTGTCGACGAACTGGGTCGCATAGGGCGAGCGCAGATAGCGCCGGACATATTGCTCGGACGCGCGCGAGAGGCGCTCGGTATCGTTGAGTGCTGCGGCCAGCGGAATGCTGCGGCGCAGGGCTGCTTCCTCGATGAGCGTGCCGGGGCTTAACAGCCTCGCCTGATCCAGCATCTTCACGGCGAACAGGGGATTGTCACGCGCCGTGACCGTTGCGCTGACAAGCGCGACCGACGGACCGACTTCCGGCGGCAGCGTTTTTGGATCGAGCGTCTGCAATGTGGCGCGGGCCGAGGCATAATCGCCAAGCGCGTAGTGCACGATGGCCTGACCGAGTTCGGCCTTCTTGCCCTCAAGCGTGAGCCTGGAGAAAAGCAGTTCGAGCGTCTTCGGATTGCCGCCGCTCAGACCGTAGATAAGCAGCGCCTGGAGGTTTCGCTCGTCTTCGAAATCTTCAGGCGTGGCGTTTCTCATGCGGCCGTCGATGATGCCCAGAAGCTTCTGCTGCATGGGGAGTGCTGCGTGATCGCCATCGGCGATGCGGTCCTGCACGCGCTGGAGCGAACGCACCATCTGATAGGGCTGCATGGCCGCTGCCTGGGCGCTGTTGTCGAGAAACATGCCCGCCACCAGGACAGCGGCCAGTTTCGCAATCACTCTCATTGCGGCACTTCCAGCAGGATTTCGATGCGGCGATTGGCGGCCGCATAGGGGTCTTCGGGCACTTTCAGCTTGCGGTCGGCAAAGCCGGCGACCTGTTCGATGCGCTGCTCGTCGAGACCGCCGCGAACCAGCATGTAATAGGCTGCCTGCGCGCGGGCGCTGGAAAGACGCCAGTTGTCGTAGGTCTCGCTGCGGAAGGGACGCCCATCCGTGTGGCCGCGCACGCTGACATTGCCCGACTGATCGGAGAGGGTCTGGCCGATCTTGTCCATGGCGAGCACGAGATCGCGTTGCGGCACGGCGGAGCCGACCGGGAACATGCCGTTTTCCAGATCGTCGGTGATGGAGACGAGCACACCTTCATCGGTGGCGACGACCGAGATGGAGCCTTCCAGAGGACTGCCGGCAAACTGCTGTGCAAGCTGCTCGCGGATCTGGTCGGCGAGCTTCTGGCCGCGCTCGCCTGGCGTTTCCTCAGGGGCAGCGGTTTCAGCCTCGGCGGTCGCGTCTGCCTGTTGCGCGACGGGCGGCACGGCCTCGACCGGTTCGGCCTCTGCCTTTTCTTCCGGCTTGAGGGGCTGGACGTCTGGAACGGGCGTCAGGGCGATGGCGTTGCCGTCGCCCTCCTTCGGCGCTTCGCGGGCGACGGTCGGAGGCGCATTCTTGCCATTCGTGGGCAGATCGACATCGCTGCCGGCCGCATTCTCGCGCACATCGTCGGGATCGCCCTGAACGCCGATGCCGGGACGGGCAACCTGCTGCGACCAGAAATCGGGCGCAAACGGGTCGCGGTAGGATTCACCACCCGACGCGCCCGATGACGGGCCTGCATTCTGCGCGCCGCCTTCGCCCTTGGTCGACACGTTCTGCATGGTGTCGGTGTTCGACGCGATCTCGGCCAGAACGGCATAGGGATCGGAGAAAAGGTTTTCGTCGGAGAGTTCGCGCGTGTCGGAGGTGCCGACGGCGCTTTCAAAGCTCATCGGGCCGGAGGTCTGGTCGTGATCCTGCGAGGGTGCGCCGGGCGCATCGACCTCGACATCCTCCGGTGCGGGATCAGCCGGATCGCCGTCCAGACTTTCCAGACCCTTGCTGTTGGTGCTCTGGTCGATCAGCTTTACGGGATTGAAATAGCTGGCAAGCGCGGTCTTGGTGTCGTCATCCGTAGCGTTGATGAGCCACATGACCAGGAAGAAGCACATCATGGCGGTCATGAAATCCGCAAAAGCGATCTTCCATGCACCGCCATGATGGCCCTCGTCCTCGCCGCCGCCGCCACGGCGAACGATAATGATCTCGGATGCCCGATCCTCGTTCTCGGCCAAACTCATGAGATCAATCCTGCCAGTGTTTCCGACCACTCGGTGAGCCGCGTTTCAAACAGCTCTTCATCGATTGTGACGCTTATGTCGAAGCCCGGCGCTTCGGCGAAATCCACGTGGCTGGCCTTTTCGCCGAGCCCGGTTTTCAGCGCCTCCCAGAGGGCCGGCGAGCCGCTGACGCGAATGCGCAGGGCCTCACGATCATCGATGGCGCTGCGCACGACGCGTTCCAGCTCGGCGATGGAGCGTTTTTGCAGATCCTCGGTGAGAACCGAACCAAGCATGCGCGCGGTTGCCTGCGTGGCGAGCTCGACCACCTGATTTTCCAGAACGGTGAAGTGCTGGGTGATGGTCTGGCCGGCGGCCTCGCCAAGCTGGGCGCGCAGTGCGTCCATCTCGTCGGCATGGCGCTGGCGCTCCTGCTCCATGGCCTCGGCATGTTCACGTGAAAGACGCTCCGCCAGTGCAATCTGTGCGGCCGCGATGAGTTCGTCCGTCTGGGTCTGGAGCGGGCGGACGGGCTCTGCCGCTGCCACCGGCTGCTCGTCCGGCTGGGAGAGCGGGTTGAAACCGTGATCCGCCGCATGGTCGCCGGGAGAAGGCGGCGGCGTTGGCGCGCCGAAATCCGGCAGAACGTCGAACAGCGAGAGGGCGGGGGGCATCAGCTCGCCTCCGCCTCAACGCGCGCCCACTTGCGCAGGATGTGCGCGGTGCGCTCCTCATTGAGGTCGACCATGCGGGCCAGACGCTCCTGCGGTGCGGGACGGATTTTCAGGCGATGGGTGCCATATGTGTCGTCTTCCTCGAACTCGGTCTCGGAGTAGCCGCCATCGGTGAGGCGGGCCTGCTCTTCTTCCGGGTTGGGCAGCGAACGCTGCATCTCTTCATCGGCAGGCCCCTGCGCGATTGCCGGGCGCATCAGGTTTGCGCCGAGCGGCTTCAGGCCGAACCAGGTGACGAGGAAGGCGACCAGAATGAAGGCGGCTGCATTGATGAGCGTGCCGGTGTGCTGGCCGACGGCGTCGATGATGCCGGGTTCGGCGACCGGTACGCCATCCAGACCATCGATGAACTCGACGGAGGAAACGTTGATCACGTCGCCGCGCGTTTCGTTGAAGCCGGTGGCCGAAGCGACGACTTTCTGGATGTCGGCGATGCGCGCATTGATCTGGTCAGGGGTCGCGTTCGGCCCGAGAATGTCCATGATGCGCGCCTGATTGACCACGACGGCGATGGACATCTTGTCGACGCTGTAGCCGTTGCTGGTGGTGGCGATGCGCTTGGTGTTCAGCTCGTAATTGGTGGTTTCCTCGCGGCGCTCGCTCTCCTCGGACGATTTCGGTCCGGCACTTGCGGCGGCCTCGTCTTCGGGCAGGTTCTGGGCGACGGAGGTGGGCTGGATTGCTGTTTCGCGGTTGGCGCTGTCGCTGGAGCGCACCACCTGAACCGAGCGCTCGACGCGGGAATCGGGATCGAAGATGACTTCTTCGATCTGGCGCGCGTCCGTGTTGACGTCGGCCTTCACGCTGGCGCGGAAATTGTCCGGTCCGAGATACGGAGAGAGTGCGCGGCGGATGTTCTTTTCGATCTGGTTTTCCACGGTGCGTTCAACGCCGATAGAGCGCTGTGCGGTGCTGTTTGACAGATCGTCGCCGGAAGCGAGCAGCGTGCCGGTGGAATCGAGAATGGTTACCTTTTCCGCGTCGAGCCCCGGCACGGCAGCGGCCACCAGATAGCGGATCGAGGAGGCGGCGTTGGTGGCGTCGAGGCTGGAGGCGCGGATGACGACGGATGCGGAGGGCTGGCGCTCCTCGGTGCGGAACGTGCCGCGCTCCTGCATGACGATGTGGACGCGGGCGGCCTTGATGCCGGTCAGCGACTGGATGGTGCGGGCGATTTCTCCCTCCAGCGCGCGCACCCGCGTGACCTGCTGCATGAAGGTGGTCAGGCCAAGCGAGCCGACATTGTCAAAAAGTTCGTAACCGGCATTGGTGCTGCTCGGCAGGCCTTTTTCGGCGAGGAGCATGCGCGCCTGCGCGGTCTTGCCGGCGGGAACCAGAACAGCGGTTCCGTCCGACACCACGTCGAAGCCGATACCGGCTTCGCCAAGCACCAGACCGATCTGGTTCACGTCGGACCGGTCGAGCCCGACATAGAGCGTTTCGTAGGCGGGTTTGTTGAGATAGGCCGCGCCCGCGACAACGACGGCCATGACCAGCGCCAGCATGCCGCCCAGAAGGGCGAGCCGGCGGGGGCCGAGGCTTTTCAGGTTAGCGACAACGGTCTGAATCTGCTCAGGCAACGCCCAATGCTCCCATACGAATTCTGATGGGAGAGTAGACGCCGAAGCTTGTGCGAAAATGAAATGGGGCCGTTTCGCGGCCCCATTGGAAAGAATACCGGGATGTGCGGTGCGGTGTCTTACTTGAACAGCGCGAGAATGCTCTGGGCGTTCTGGTTGGCGATCGACAGGGCCTGAATGCCGAGCTGCTGCTGAACCTGAAGGGCCTGCAGGCGCGTGGATTCCTCGTTCATGTCGGCATCGACAAGCTGTCCGACGCCGCGCTCGATGGAATCCATCAGGTTGGAGACGAAGTCTTTCTGCAGGTCGAGACGGGTCTTCGCCGCGCCGAGATCGGCTGCGGCATTGGACATTGCCGACAGGGCGGTTTCGATGTCGGTCAGGTAACCGTCAATCTGGGCGTCCGTGCCGTTGGCGACGATGTCGATCAGCATGATGTCGTCAGCCAGGCCACCGGCGGCGCCGCCGGCAGCGAACAGCTTGACGCTGCCGATGTCGATCTTGATGGTGCCAACGGTGACAGCGCCTGCGGAGGAGCGGTTGTAGGCGGAAACCACTTCCATGTCGCCGGTGTCGTCGGTCGCCAGAATGTTGGTGCCGGCATAGCTTGCGCCCGTGGCGGCGCTCTTGATGTGGTCAAGCAGGATGCTGATTTCGGCCTGGATCTTGCCCTGGTTCTCGGCGCTTGCGCCGCGTGCGGTGACCAGCTTCGACTTGATGGCGTCGACGGCTTCCAGCACGTTGTTCATGGCGGTGTAAGAGGTGTCGACCTTGCCCGCGCCCAGACCGAGTGCGTCCTGCACGGCGGATAACGCCTTGTTGTCGGAGCGCATGGTCGTTGCAATCGACCAGTAGGCGGCGTTGTCGCTCGCCTCGGCGACGCGATAACCGGTGGAAATGCGGCCCTGAACCACGTCCATGGACTTGTTGGTCATTTTCAGGCTCTGCAATGCAACCATTGCAGATGTGTTGGTCATGATGCTGGCCACGTGATCACCCCTTTGTTCAGCCGCCCCCGATCAGCGCCATGCGATGACGCCGGGTATGGTTAACAATAGGTAGGCACACATGGTTAACAGGCTGTTAACGCAGGTTAACTGTTATGGATGAGGCCAATAAAAAACGGGCCGTTCTTGCGAACGGCCCGCGGGTCTTGTGAAAGATACCGGTGCCTGAGCACCGGGATCAATCCATTAGCGGAACAGCGAAAGGATGTTCTGCGAGTTGGAGTTGGCGATCGACAGCGCCTGAATGCCCAGCTGCTGCTGAACCTGCAGGGCCGACAGACGGGCCGACTCTTCGTTCATGTCTGCATCGACCAGCTGGCCAACACCGCGCTCGATGGCGTCGGAGAGTTTGCCAACGAAGTCTTTCTGCAGATCGACGCGCGACTTGGCTGCGCCGAGCTCTGCTGCCTGGTCGGCGAGGGCGGCAAGAGCCGTCTCGACGGTGCCAAGAGCCGTGTCGACTGCCGCGTCGGCAACCTGGCCGCCGGAAGCGTCGAACAGAGCGGTTGCAACAACGTTTGCTGCAGTACCGGCGGTGCCGGCTGCATCGAGCACCAGAACTTCGGCGCCCGTCAGCGTGACTTCGTCGATGGAGACGGTCGTGCCGGTGCGGTTGTAGGAAGCGACGATGTTAACATCGGCGTTGTCCTGGATGATGTTGGAGCCGGCATAGTTGGAGTTGCCGACGACCGACGTGATGTGCTCCTGAAGCGAATTGATTTCGCCCTGGATCTTCTGCTGGTCTTCCTGCGAAGCGCCGCGTGCCGTGACAAGCTTCTGCTTGATCTTGTCGACGGTGTCGATGACTTCGTTGATGCCCGTGTAAGCCGTGTCGACTTTACCGGCGCCGAGACCCAGAGCATCCTGAACGCTGGACAGGGCCTTGTTGTCGGACTTCATCGAAGTCGCGATCGACCAGTAAGCTGCGTTGTCGGCAGCTTCACCAACGCGCAGGCCCGTCGAAATGCGGGACTGGGTGGTGGCCATGTTCTTGGAGATGGTGTTGAGGGTCTGCAGCGCGGTCATTGCCGACGCATTGGTCATAAGACTAGACATGGGATAAACGCCCCTGAAATACAAAATAAACGAGGGACATACCGGGCTGACCGGTTTGACGGAGTGGCATCATGCCCTTGATCCCGTTGCAGGATCTGTCCGCCATGCACGAGCATTTATGGCGGCGATTTCCTACCAAAAGGATAACCGGGAAAGTTAATTTGGAAGAGTCTGGAAAATTTTTGTCGGCTTTTCAGGCAGGGCGGATCACGCCGCCCTGCATTGCCGGATCAAAGCCCTAAACAAATGACCGGACGAGACTGCCCACGAGCAGGTTCCACCCGTCTATCAGCACGAAGAAAAGTATCTTGAACGGCAGCGAGACGACGGTCGGCGGCAGCATCATCATGCCCATCGACATGGTGATGGTTGCGACGATCAGATCGATGACCAGGAATGGCAGAACGATCAGAAAACCGATCTCGAAACCGCGCCGGATTTCAGAGATCATGAAGGCAGGCACCAGCACACGCAGATCGGCGCTTTCGACCGTGACGTCGATGTCGGCATTGCCGCGTTCTGCGGCGAGGTCGGCAAAGAGGGCGAAATCCTTCTCGCGCACATTGTTGACCATGAAGCCACGGAACGGCTCCGTGATGCGCTGCACCGCGTCATGTTCGCTGATCTCGTTGTTCATCAACGGCCGGATGCCGTCCGCCCAGGCCCGGTCGAATGTGGGGGCCATCACGTAGAAGGTCATGAACAGCGAAAGGCTGATCAGGATCAGGTTGGCCGGTGTGGTCGGCAGGCCCATGCCGGCGCGCAGGATCGAGAAGGCAATCACAAAGCGGGTGAAGCTTGTGACCATGATCAGGATGCCGGGCGCGACAGAGAGAACCGTCAACAGGCCGAAAAGCTGGATGATCGTGCCGATGGTCGATCCGTCCGCGCCGGTCAGCGCGCCAAGATCGATGGACTGCGCCGCCGCTGCGGAGGGCGCAAGCACGGCGGCAAGGGTCAGGAATAAACGTTTCATTCGAACAACAGCGCCCTGAAGAGGATCTGCTTGACGGCGCCGTCGCTGCGAACTCTGGCGCGTTCTTCCAGATCGGAGCGCAGATGCTGGAAGCCGCTGGCTGTTTCCACCTGGCGCAGCTTGATCGTGCGCAGATAGGCAAAGAGATCCTGATGGACGGCCTCTGCAATAACCGGGTCGGGTTCGCCCTCGAAGACCAGCGCCATTTCCGCGCGCACCCAGATTTCGCTGGGCTCGGCGAGATTGGTGGTGATTGGCTCGATCGTGTAGACGCCAACGGGACCGGGAACGGCAGCCTGTTCGCTGCCGGCATTGCCGTGCGCTGCGTCTTCACTTTCCGCCGTGCCGCTTTCCTCGATGGCGGTCCTGCTTTCCAGATAGCTGCCGGCGAACCAGGCAGCGCCACCGGCAAGCGCCGACATGACCAGCAGGATGGCCAGCTGGAGGACGAGGGATGGTCCCTTGCTTTCCGGTGGTTGTTGTTCGAGCAGCGCCATGCGTGTTGAGGCTCCAGCGGCGGGTTAGAAGGGAAGCACCTGATCGAGGAACTGCTGGCCGTAGGGCGGCTGCTGAACCTCGCTGATCCGTCCGCGCCCGCCATAGGAGATGCGCGCTTCGGCGATGCGTTCGTAAGAGATCATGTTCTGCGGGTTGATGTCGCTCGGCCGCACGATGCCCTCAATGGTGAGGATGCGCAGTTCCGCGTTGACGCGCACTTCCTGCGTGCCGCGGATGCGCAGATTGCCGTTGGACAGAACCTGCGTGACGACGGCTGCAACGAGCAGGCGGATGTTTTCCGAGCGCTCCGTCTGGCCGCCGCCGGTGGTGGAGGTGCCCGAACCGATCTGGCCTTCGGCTGCTGCCGAAGAACCGGCACCGCCCACCGAATAGGAGCCGGACAGGCCAAGGCTGCGCGAGGCGTCGCGGGAGCGCTCCGACTCATTCTTGAAACGCGCCTTGTCGTTGATCGAGATTTCGACCGTCAGGATGTCGCCCACATTGAGCGCGCGGGCATCGGTGAAGAGCCGGCTCTGCTTGTCGTCCCACAGCGAATAGCGGGTGAGGGCCGGGGCCGGGCGTTTTGGATAATTGTAGGCGGCCATGACTTCCGGGTCGATGGTCGCGCCGACCTGGGTCATGGCCGGTTCCTTGCCGATTTCCTTCATCGACTGCGAGCAGCCGGCGACCAGCGCCAGCGGCAGAATCAGTAGGGGCCGGAACGTCATGACGGGTCCTCCGGCCGCGCGGCGCTGGCGATGATGGTCGTCAGCGTCGCTGCGGACTTGCTGTTCATTTCATTGAGGATGATGCCGGCCGTGCGTGGCTCGAGCTTCATCAGGATGGCGGCGGCGAGTTCGACGCGCACTTCCGCCAGTCGTTCTGCGGCGGCGTCGGGCCGCATGGACGAATAGATCTCGACAATGCCTGCCTCGGCCTGCGCCAGAAAGATGTTGCGGCGCTGGAGCCAGCCTTCGTAGTCGGCCCGCTTCTGCTCAAGAGCCGCGATGCGTTCGTCCACCTCGCCCTTGAGCTTTTCCAGCTCCATGGCCTGAAGGGCGTAACGGCGATCGCGCGCCGCATCGGCGATGTTGGCGCAGAAGCGTTCCACTTCGGCGGGCTTCATGGTGGCGGGATTTTCTGCTGCCAGCGCGTGCAGCGGCGCAAGCTGCGCGGCAAGGAGAACGCCGGCGAAAGCGCCCGTTGCGATTTTCTTCAATGGGTTCCTGCGAGACATGCGGCGCACCTATTGCAGCACGAGTTCGGCCTGCAACGCGCCGGCGGACTTGATGCCCTGAAGAATGGCGATGATGCCATCGGGCTTCACGCCCAGCCGGTTGAGGCCGGAAACGAGGGTTTGCAGGTTGGGGCCGTCCAGCACCGCCACTCTGGCGTCGGGCTGGGTGGCTTCGATTTCGGTGAACGGCTCGACAGCCGTCTGCCCGCGCGAGAAGGGTTCGGGCTGAACCACGCGCGGCGTTTCTGTGATGCGCACGGTGAGCGCGCCATGGCTGATGGCGACGCGGGAGATGCGCACATCATTGCCGATGACCACGGTGCCGCTGCGCTCATCCACCACGACGCGGGCCGGTCCGTCGGATTCGACCATCAGGTTTTCGATCTCGGCGTAGAAACGGGCGTAGGAAACGCCCTTGGGCCGGCGAATGCGGATGGTGCGCGCGTCTTCTTCCTTGGCGAGTTGCGCGCCGAAACGCGGGCCGGTGTAGGAGTTGATGGCGTCGGCAACACGCACGGCGGTCGAGAAATCGGCATTGCGCAGCTGAAGCACCAGCGTTGCGCTGTCGGACATGGAGGCCTCGACCTTGCGCTCGATGATTGCGCCGCTGGGCACGCGTCCGGATGTGGGCACGCCCTGGGTCAGCGTTTCGGCCTGGCCCTGCGCATTGAAGCCGGAAACGATGACGGAGCCCTGCGCCACGGCGTAGATCTCGCCATCGGCAGCGCGCAGCGGCGTCATGACCAGCGTGCCGCCGGCAAGCGATGTGGCGTCGCCCAGCGAAGAGACGTTGACGTCGATGCGTGCGCCCGACTGAACGAAGGGCGGCAGGTTTGCCGTGATGATGACGGCGGCGACGTTCTTGGCGCGCGAGCGCACGCCTTCGGACGCGATGCCGAGATTTTCGAGCATGGCGCGCATGGACTGTTCGGTGAAGGGCGAGTTGCGCAGGCTGTCGCCGCTGCCCTGAAGGCCGATAACCAGACCGTAGCCGACAAGCTGGTTGTCGCGCGCGGCCTGCAAGACGGCGATGTCCTTGATGCGCGAAGCCGCGCCGGCCGGGAGGGCCAGCGTGACGCTCATCATCACTGCGAAAAGGAGACGGGAAATCATATGGCGCCGACCTCGACGGTTCCGTCAGCGAGGACCACACCGGTGAAGGTGCGGCCGCTTTCGATATTGCGCAGGCGGATCATGTCACCGGCTGCCCCGTGCTCAAGCGGCACGGCGCGCAGCGAGATGGAGAGCGCGCCTTCATTGAAGGTGACGGTGACGGGGCTGCCCGTTTCCACCAGATAGGCCTCACGGACATAGCTGATGGGAATGAGCCGGCCCGGCAGCAGGGTGCGCCGGGCGACCTTGCCGTCAATGTCTTCCAGCATGCGGGCAACGGCGGTGTTGCCGCGCGGCGGGCGGCGCAGCATCACCTCGTTGAGCGCATCGACGGAGATCGTCTCGCCGGGATAGATGACGCGGGTGGACACAACCGCCTGCTCCTGCGCCACAGCCGAAAGGCCCGTGGCGAAGAGGCTTGCCAGTGCGAGGAAAAGCGCGGGGATGGGGTTGTGCCGTATCATGCGAACCTACCGGATCGACTGGGTGACGGTTGCGGCCATTTCATCGGCCGCGCGGATGACCTTGGAATTCATCTCATAGGCGCGCTGCGCGGAGATCAGCTCGGTGATTTCCTTCACCGGGTCCACGTTGGAGCCTTCGAGATAGCCCTGTTCGATGACGGCGAAGCCCGGATCGCCCGGCACGCCCTGAATGGCCTCGCCGGAAGCCGGCGTTTCACGGAAGAGATTGTCGCCGATCGGATCGAGACCCGCTTCATTGGCGAAATTGGCAAGCGTGAGCTGACCGAGATCCTGAAGGTCGGCCTGTCCGTCGAGACGGGCGAAGACCTGGCCGGTCTTGTTGATCACGATCTCGATGGCGTCCTCCGGCACGATGATGGCCGGGTTGACGTTGTAGCCCTGCGTGGTCACGAGCTGGCCGGTGGCATTGGTGTTGAAGGAGCCGGCGCGTGTGTAGAGTGGCTCGCCATCGGTGCCTTCGATCTCGAACCAGCCCTTGCCGACCAGCGCCACGTCGAGCTTGTTGCCCGTGTTGTTCATCGGGCCCTGAATGTGGAGGTTGCGCACGGCTGCGGCCTTCACGCCAAGACCGACATTCGCGCCTTCCGGCACGATGGCCTGATTGGCGCGGCTCGGCACGCCCTGCATGCGCTCGGTCTGATAAAGCAGATCCGAGAACTCGGCGCGGGCGCGCTTGAAGCCCGTCGTGTTGATATTGGCGATGTTGTTCGCGATGACTTCGAGGTTGAGCTGCTGGGCGCTCATGCCGGTTGCGGCGATCGAAAGGGCTTTCATGGATCAGGCTCCTCAGATGGCCATGCGGCTGATGTCGAGATAGGCGGTGACGAGCTTGTCGCGCACGGCGATGGAGGCCTGCAGCGCCTGTTCGGCGCTCATCACGGCATCCACCACTTCGCGGGTGTCGGCCTCGCCCTGCAGGGCCTTGAGCGAAACGCCTTCGGCATGGTTGAGCTTGGCAACCGTGCTGGCCGCCGCCTCGCCGAGCATGGCGGAGAAAGCCTCGCCGGTTTCGGATGCGGGCATCTGGCGGGTGGGCTGAAGGCCCGTGGTCTCGGTCAGGGTCGAAGGGGCAATGCTGCCGACTGGAGGGATCATGACTGGCTCCGCATCAAATCAATGGTCATGGAAATGAGTTCGCGCGCCTGCTTGATCACCTGCAGGTTCGCTTCGTAACCGCGATTGGCCTCGCGCATGTCGGCCATTTCGATCAGCACGTTCACATTCGGCATTTTCACGTAGCCGCGCTCGTCCGCCGCCTCATGGCCGGGGTCGAACTGCAGCGTGAAATCGGACGGGTCGCGGGCGACCGAGCCGACCTCGACGACGCTGCCGCCGATATTGCGGTCGAGTTCCGCGACGAAGCTTATCGTCTTGCGGCGATAGGGATCGCCCCCGGGGACGTCGCTGGTGGACTTGGCGTTCGCCAGGTTTTCCGAAACCACCTGCATGCGTTCGGACTGCGCCTGCAGGCCGGATGCGGCGACTTTCAGGGAAGCGGAAAGCGGATCCAAGATTTACCCCCTCGACGTGGTCATGAGCATGCGGTGAAACGCCTTGACGATGGCGGTGTTGAGCTCGAACGAGCGGCGCACCTCGCCGGCATTGGACAGCTCGTCTTCCATGTTCACCGTGTTTTCCGATGGCAGGACTGCCGGGTCATCCTTGCTGGTCACGGAGAAGGAGGCATTCGTTGCGCCAAACTGCAGATGGTTCGGATTGGTGTTCCGGAGCGCCACCCGCGTGCCGTTCAGAACGTTTTCGAACGGCTCCACTTCCAGCGCCTTGTAGCCGGCCGTGTTGATGTTGGCGACGTTGCTGGCCACCGTCGTCTGACGCACGGACAGCCATTTGGCCTGCTGTGTGGCGAGGTCGAACAGATTGACGGGCTGCATCTGGCAAGTCTCTCGGTCTATGCGAACATGTCTTCCGGCACTTTAGGCAGCCAGTCTTGTGCGGGCCTTACGTGCCGTTGCCGGCGTCGGCGGAAAGCGTGATGACGAGTTCGCGTGAGGTGATCACTTCCCAGTGGCCATTCTTCCACTGGATACGGGAGATGCGGCTGCCATCGGGCAGGCGCGAACCGCGCTGGAGCATCCAGTAGCCATCTTCGTCTTCGATCATGGCGCGGCCGCCGACCACGTGAACCAGGCGAAAGCCCGGCTCGTCTCCGGGGAAGGGCTGATCCTCGAGCACCGCCGCCGGTCCACGGTCCACGGTGCCGGTGGCGGTGTAATCCACCTGCGGCAGCGGGATCATGTTGGTGGGCAGACGCGCGCCAATGAGCGCGGGCAGGGCGTCGCGCGATGGGCCTTCCGGCGTGGGACGTCCGGCAAAGGTCATCGGGCGCACGCCGAACTGTTCCTGATTGAAGAAGATGTACCAGGGGAACATGGCGCAGACGGCGGCGAGGCCGATCCCGCCCAGCATGATCATCCAGTCGCTGCGGCTGCTGCTCGGCGTGTGCAGCATGCCCGGCTTTGGTATGCGCCGGGGCAGGAAACCGGACCTGCGCCGTGGCGCTGCCTTTGCCGCCTGCGGGGGCTCGGGCGCGGGGTCTGCTGCGGTCGGGTTGGGCTCCGTTCGCCGCCCGTCCGGAAGTTCGAGACTTGCCAGTCTGATTGTCATTGTACCGGCTCCCCGGCTTTCAGTTTCATCGCCAGATCCGTGAAGGGATCGGCGGAGCGTTGATCGTTCGGCGACTGCGTGAGGGCGTCGTAGATGAGCGGGATCTGCCGCACGGCCTGATCGAGCTCGGGGTCATGACCGGGCTGATAAGCGCCGAGCAGGCGGATGTCTCGTGTGTCCTCGAAGCGGGCGATCATGGCGCGCAGCCGCGTGACGAGGCGCTTTTCGTCCGGGGTCCAGGCCCGGTCCGCAAGACGCGAGATCGAGGCCAGCGGATTGACGGGTGGAAAGCGCCCCTGTTCGGCAATCGCGCGGTCGAGCACCACGTGACCGTCGAGAATGCCGCGCACTGCATCGGCCACCGGGTCATTGTGATCGTCGCCATCGACCAGCACCGACAGGATGGCGGTGATGGAGCCGCTTCCCGTCTCGCCGGGGCCGGCGCGTTCCAGAAGGCGGGGGAGTTCGGTGAAGACCGAGGCCGGGTAGCCGCGCGCGACCGGCGGTTCGCCGGCTCCGATGGAGACCTCGCGCAGGGCGTGGGCAAAGCGCGTGATGGAATCCACGATGAGCAGAACCCGGTCGCCACGGTCGCGGAAATATTCGGCGATGCTCATGGCCGTGTCCGGCGCACGGCGGCGCATCATGGCGCTTTCGTCGCTGGTGGCGACCACTGCCACGGATTTCGCCATGCCCTGCGGGCCAATCGTGTCTTCGAGGAACTCGCGCACTTCGCGGCCACGCTCGCCAACGAGCGCGATCACCACGGTGTCGAATGCGTCGGCATTCGCCAGCATGGAAAGAAGCGTCGATTTGCCGACGCCGGAACCGGCGAAAACGCCGAGCCGCTGCCCGTGGCAGAGCGGTGTGAAAATGTCGATCACGCGCACGCCGGTGCGGAAACCTTCCGAAACCCGCTGGCGCTGCATGGCGGGCGGTGTGACGGGGGCCTGGCCCGTGGTGAGCGGTCCACCGGCGGGCGCAGGGCCGCCATCTGCGGGGCGTCCGAGCGCATCAACCACGCGGCCACGCCATGAGGGGCCGGGGGCGAGGCTGAGCGGTCCGCGATTGAAGACCGCTTCGCCGAGCCCGACTTCACCGGCCCGTTCATAAGGCGCAACCACCACGCCGTCGCGGGCAATCCGCACGACTTC
The DNA here is from genome assembly GCF_017255295.1 of Nitratireductor aquimarinus. Lineage (GTDB taxonomy): Bacteria > Pseudomonadota > Alphaproteobacteria > Rhizobiales > Rhizobiaceae > Nitratireductor > Nitratireductor aquimarinus. The sequence goes on along the minus strand of NZ_JAFKDE010000004.1, from coordinate 105,308 downwards.
GCCCGCACCCGCAGCGCCGCCATTGCGGCCGCGACGCGACACGAGATCGCCAAGCCTTGCCGTTTCCGACAGGCCGCGCACGCTGTAATGGCTGGGCGAGACCTCGCTCACCCGGCCGCCATGGCTGACGAGAAAACGCGCATCGCCTGCAATCCGCCGATAGGCTTCTTCCAGGGCGGTCAGCACGGTTTCCCGTGGCGGCGTTGCGGAGGAGGGCAGTTCTGTCACGGTGATGCTCACCCACCCAGAAGCTTGATGGCGTCCTTGAGCGCGGTGTCGCTATCGCTCATGAGCGCCGACACGTGCTCGAAGGTGCGCTGCACTTCGATGAGGTTCATCATCTGCTGCACGGGATTGACGTTGGCTTCTTCCACAAAGCCCTGCGCCACGCCGACGCCGGGCTGATCGACAACGGGCTGTGCGTCATCGGCAACGAAGCCGGAATTGCCGAAGCGGGCGTAGTTTTGCGAGGGGGCGAACTCATAGAGGCCGATGGCGCCGACAAGCTGGCCATTCTGGCGCAGTGTGCCATCGGCGCTGGCTTCCGGCGGGCCGGCCAGCGGATCGAGCAGCAGCGGCGCGCCGCCGGCATCAAGCACCGGGTGCCCGTCGAGGCTGACCAGTTCGCCCGTCTCGCGCATGGTGAAGCGGCCATCGCGCGTGACGACGGTTCCCGCCGGTGTTTCGAGCCCAAACCACGCTTCCCCCTGTACCGCGAAATCGAACGGGTTCTTGGTTTCGCGCAGGCCCCCTTGATGGGTGTCGATGTTGGGGGAGCCGGGTGCGGCGAAAGAGACGGAATCCGGCCCGTCGCCGCTCACCAGATCCCGGAAGTTCACCGATGTGCCGCGAAAGCCCACCGTGCCGGCATTGGCGACGTTGTCGGCCAGTGTTCCAAGGCGCTTTTCCAGTGCGACCTGAGAAGAAAGAGCGACGTAAAGTCCGGTCTGCATCTGGTCTGCTACCTCTTTAACTGCGCAATGGTGAAAAGCATGTCGGTGGAAATGCCGAACTCCGCCGGCTGGCTGAACAGCGCGGCGATGGAGGTCTGCTGCGAGCCGGAGGGGTTTTCCAGCTCCCACATGGTGGTGAAACGCTTCAGGAAATCCTCAAGCTTCTCGGGATCCTTGAAGTCCGCGATCTCGACGCGCTCCTTGATCATCTCGACCTGCTTGTCGATGTCGGCCTGCGCCAGCGCAGGGGGGAAGCCGAGCGCGGTGCGCACCACCTGCGCGATGGCCTTGTCGGCCAGCAATTCGTAGTAGGAGCGGAATTCGGGGGCCTTGCGCTGGAAATAGAGCGCAAGCCGCACGCCCTCGTTTTCCTTGCCGGCATCCTCTTCGAGCGTCTGGCGCATATAGCGCTCGACGGCCAGATTGTTGGCGATGTTGTAGGTCGTCGCGTCCTCGCCATAGCGGGCGAAGTTGAACGCTTCGGCCAGTGCCCTGTAGCGTTTGTCTTCGGTCTGGTTGGCCGGGCTTTGCGGATCGTCGATCCCGCCTTCGAGCACCGAGCGCAGGAAGCGGAGGTCGATCACCTCCTCGACATCGAAGCCATGCGCCATGAGCGCGAAGGTCAGCATCTCCTGATCGCCCATCAGATCGTCGACCGATTTGATGTCGGGGATCTTCGCCAGATAGTTGTTGAGGCTGGCGATCAGCGTCGGGTCGTTTGGCGGGACGCCATTCTTGATGGCGCGCGTGAGATATTTGTCGACGGTGCCCTTCTGGGCCGGATTGTAATTCGTGGTGTCGGGGCCGCCGGCGGCAAAATTATAGGTGCGGGCGAACTCGATATAGCGCTTGTCGGTCAGCTTGTTGGCGAAGCTTTCCGGGTCGCTGATGCCTTCTTCAAGCACCTTCACCATGAAAGCCTTGGCATAGGCCATGTCTTCCAGACCGTGCGCCTTCATGGCGTAGCGGAACAGGCGGTCATCATTGACGAATTCCTCGATGGAGGTCACCCGGCCGATGTTCTGCTGATAATATTCCGTTTCGCGCTGCACCATTGGCTGGGACTGGACGCGCTCCAGCGAGCGCGACAAGTCGCGGTTGATCAGGTTGTAGCTCGTGAACGTGTTGATCAAGGCGCACCCTCCGCCATCTTCGGTTGCGCCAAATTAGTCTGCGTATCTTGCGCGAGGCTTTCCGCACGCCGTTCCGGGATTCAAGCCTCACGCAAGCCACGGCGGGTACACAGGAGAAAAGGCCTGTAAAAGATGGCGGTATAGATGGGTATTCTTGTCGGACTCGTGGTAACGCTCGGCTGCGTGATTGGCGGCTACATGGCGATGGGCGGCCATGTGGACGTGCTTCTCCAGCCCTGGGAAGTCGTGATCATCTGCGGCGCGGCTTTCGGAACGTTTCTGGTCGCCAATCCGATGTCGACGGTCAAGGACGCCGGCAAAGCCTGTGTCGAAGCCCTGAAGGGCTCGGTTCCCAAGGAAAAAGACTACCTGGAGACGCTGGGCGTTCTTCACAGCCTGATGCGGGAACTGCGCACCAAGTCGCGCAGCGAAGTGGAAGCGCATATCGACAATCCCGAGGAATCGGCGATCTTCCAGTCCTACCCGACGGTGCTGGCGAACAAGGATCTGACCAGCTTCATCTGCGATTACTGCCGCATCATCATCATCGGCAATGCCCGTCCGTTCGAGATCGAGGCGCTGATGGATGAGGAAATCCAGACCATCCGCCGCGACAAGCTGAAATCCTACAATGCGCTCGTTGCGGTGGCCGAAGGTCTGCCGGCGCTGGGCATCGTTGCGGCGGTGCTGGGCGTCATCAAGGCCATGGGCGCCATCAACGAGTCGCCTGAAATTCTGGGTGGCCTGGTTGGCGCGGCGCTCGTCGGCACCTTCCTCGGCATTTTCATGTCCTATGCGGTGGTCGGTCCGATCGCCACCAAGATCAAGATCGTGCGTGAGAAGAAGAACCGGCTTTACGTGATCGTGAAGCAGACGCTGCTTGCCTACATGAACGGCTCGCTGCCGCAGGTGGCGCTGGAGTTCGGCCGCAAGACCATTTCGGCCCATGACCGGCCGACCATCGATGCGGTGGAGCAGAGCACGATGAATACCGGCGGGGCCGGTGACAAGCAGGCCGCGTGATGCGCGATCGTCAACGGAGCAACAACCGACCATGGCGCTGACCGAAGATCCAGAACTGATGCGTGCGCTCGTCGTGGAGCGTCTGGTGGGAGCCACCGGCGATCCGCGCCGCGTGTCGGAAGCAGCGGGCTCCTGTGCGACCCGCGCCCTGACGCGCGTGATGGACGCTCTGGAAGAAAAACTCCCCGCAGCGGTGAAGGTTGAGCTGATCGATGTGGAGATCGTTCGACTGGCGGAATTGAAGCCGAAGGAAGATTGCTGCGACGCGCTCGCGGTCATCGCCGGCGAAGTTTCGGGCGATGCGCTGACCATGCGTCTTGACCCGACGGCCATCTCCATTCTCGTGGGGACGATGTTTGGCGGCAATCCGGAACTGCCGGCTGTTCCGCTGCAGCGCCCGCCATCGGCGATTGAGCGCGATGTGGCGGCGCTGACATTTGATATTTTCGCCAAGGCTCTCAATGGCAAGGGCGCTCGCTCGCTTGGCCTGCGCCTTTTGCTGCCGACCGTTCAATCGGGAGCGGATTTCCGCCGTTTCGTCGTTCGCGACGGGCCGGGCGTGCGGATGCGCTTCGCTATCGGCGGTGAGGAAAGCGGCGGCGTTCTTACGGCCTGGATGCCGCAGCGCCTGCTTCTGGAAGCGCGGGAGCTGGAAGGCAGCGACCAGCGCCAGCAGAATGCGAAGGCGGCCGACTGGCATAATCGTTTCAGCGATGAAGTGATGCGCTCCAATGTGCGCATTCGCGCGACCATCCCGCTGATGCGCATGGCGCTCGGCGAGCTTGCCTCGCTGCACGAAGGCCAGGTCATTGAGTTCGGTGACGGCGCGCAGCCCGAGGCGCGGCTGGCGGTGCGCGACAAGACGGTGTTCACCTGTGATTTCGGCAAGGCCGGACATCACTACACGGTGCGGATCAAACAACCCTTCGATGCCCGCAAGGACGTCGTCGAAGGTCTTCTGGCGCAATGATGCGCCGGGAACGCGGTGAAGGAGAATGACTATGACCAATGCCGAGCCTGAGCCGCAGGAAAACGGCGAGGAAGAGCTCAACAAGGCCATTGAGGAGCTGAAGGACGTTCTCCACGAGGAAACGTCGGGCACCAGCGGCGAAGCCGGGTCTTTTGCGAGCAATCCCGAACTGGTGATGAGCATTCCGGTCGAGGTGCAGATCGTTCTGGGCAGTGCGGAAATGCCTGTTTCCCAGCTGATGGCGCTCAAGAAGGGATCGACGGTTTCGCTGAACCGTCGTGTCGGCGAGCCGGTGGAGATCGTGGTGAACGGCCGGCGCATCGCGCGCGGCGAGATCACGCTGGTCGAGGATGATCCTTCTCGCTTTGGCGTGAAGCTTACGGAAATTGCCGGCAGGGCTTCTGCCCAGTAAACTGGATTGCGAAGAGAAAGGTCGGATTGGTCATGACGGAAGCTCTGGCTCTGACACAGGCGCAGAAAGCGGCCACCATTCTGGTGGCTATGGGCAAGCCCGCAGCGGGCCGCCTGCTCAAATTCTTCAAGCAGGATGAGCTCAAGGCGCTGATGGAAGGCGCACGCCTGTTGCGGACCATTCCGCAGGCGGAGCTGGAAAAGGTGGTCGGCGAATTCGAGGCCGAGTTTACCGAAGGCGCCGGCCTGCTGGATTCTGCCGACAGCATTGACACCATTCTGACCGAGACGCTTTCCGAGGAGGAGATGAACCTCCTCATGGGACGCAACGACCCGAAGGCCGGCGAGGCCGAGGAAATCTGGGCCGAGCTGGAAAAGCTGAAATCCGAAGAGCTGATCGAGCTGGTTTCGAGCGAGCATCCGCAGGTGATCGCCGCCATTCTGAGCGGTATTTCGCCGGCGATTGCGGCCAAGGTTCTGGTGAGCCTGGAAAAGGCGCTGCGCACCGCCGTTGTGGCGCGCATGGCGGCCACCGGCGACATGCCGGCGGCGGCCAAGAAGCTGATCGAGAACCGCATGGCCGATCTGCTGCGCGACATGCGCGCCGGCAAGGATTCCACCGTGGGTCTGGCGCGCGTGGCTTCGCTGCTCAACGAACTCGACAAGGAACAGGCCGACGAGGTCATCCACGAGCTGGAGCGCAGCGGCACGAGCGATGTGAAAGCCATCCGTTCGCAGCTCTTCAGCTTCGAGGAGATCGTTCTTCTCGACCAGAAGGCGCGCGTCGCCCTGTTCGACGGTCTTTCGAGCGATCTTGTCACGACCGCGCTGCGCAATGCTTCGCCCGATGCGGTGGAGGCGGTTCTTTCCGCTCTTGGCCAGCGCACGCGGCGCATGATCGAGGCGGAACTCAGTGTCGGTTCCGAGGATGTGCCTGAGACGGAGATCCATCAGGCCCGCAAGCGCATTTCCGCGATGGCGGTTCAGCTTTCGCAGCAGGGCAGTTTCGAACTGCCCGGAATGCAGCAGCAGGCCGCCGCCTGACGCTTTTCGCAAGGCCTGTCCGGGTCGCGCCTGACAAGGCGTTCCGGGCGGCCGGTCTGGTCTGAATGCGTTTGAGCGAAGGGTCTGATGGCGGAAGGCGCTGACAAGGAAAGCAAAACAGAAGAGGCCACGGAGAAGAAAATCCGTGACTCCGTCGAGAAGGGACAATTGCCTTTCTCGAAGGAGGTGCCTGTTTTCGCGTCCTTTCTGGCGATCCTTACTTTTACGATCTTCTTCGCTCAGGACAGCGCGGTGCGGCTGAGCAGCTTCCTGTCGACCTTCCTTGAACGGGCCGATGGCTGGGCGCTCGAAACCCGCTCGGATGCGATGGCGATCTATCAGCTGGTGTTCTTCGAGATCGCCAAGGTGGTCGGCGTCGTGATGCTGCTTCTGGTGGCCGCCGGCATTTCAGCTTCAGTGTTGCAAAACACGCCCCGTTTCGTGCTCGACCGCATCAAGCCGAAGGTCTCGCGCATCTCGCTCAAGGAAGGCTGGAGCCGCATCTTCGGCGTCAAGGGCATGGTCGAATTCGCCAAATCCCTTGGCAAGATCCTTGTGGCGGGCGGGTTCCTGATATTTGCGATGCGTGAGGCGGAGACCCGCCTGCTTGCCGGGATGATCACCAATCCGGTCGAGTTCAGCACGGTCATTCGCGACATTGCTGTGGAAAGCCTCGTGGTTGTCACGCTCGTGGTGGCGGTGATCGCGGTGGCCGATCTGTTCTGGTCCCGCCATCAGTGGCGTGTCGACCTGCGCATGACCAAGCAGGAAGTGAAGGATGAGCACAAGCAGGTGGAGGGCGATCCGATCGTCAAGGCTCGCCTGCGCTCACTCGCCCGCGACCGCGCACGCCAGCGCATGATGTCGGCCGTGCCGCAGGCCACGCTTGTGATCGCGAACCCGACGCACTTTGCAATTGCCCTTCGATATCGCCGTGACGAGGACGCAGCGCCCGTCGTGGTTGCGAAGGGGCAGGACCTCATTGCGCTGAAAATCAGGGAGATAGCGACGAATCATAACATCCCCGTCTTCGAAGAGCCACTGCTCGCCCGATCCATGTACAAACAAGTTTCGGTTGATAGTTTGATTCCATCACAGTTCTACAAGGCTGTCGCGGAGCTGATCCGCCGCATCTACAGAACTGGCGATAAACCGTAGTCAGCAGGATTATATTATGGATAAGCAGCCGCATTCGCCTGCTCGCGAAATCATAGTCGCCAATGCCATTCGCGCGGTGGCGAACGAATTGCGTCTTGTCGATGTTGCCGACTACATCGCGTTCATCAGGCTTGAGAGCCTGGCGAGTGTTGCGGATATCGTGGAGTCCGCTGCCGAACTCTATTTCATGCCGGGCACATTACGGTTGGGCCATGGCTGCGATGCGCGTGTTTCGTGGAGCGGAAGCCCGCAAATTTCGCTCGATCTGGAACTGCGCCCGGGTGGCGTGACCGTCTATTTCACGCTCGAACTGAGCGACGACAATGCGGCTGTCGAGGTCAATTACGTGGCCTTTGATGATCCGGCCGAAGACCCGGAAGTGAATTCGCGCTACCTGGCCGATGCGCTGCAGGCTTCGCGGATCGTGCGTAGCGAGCGACCGCTGATCAACGGTTAGCCTTCTTCAGTCGATCAGGCCGTTGCGGAGCGCCTTGGCGACCGCGTGAACGCGGTTGACCGCATCCAGCTTCTGCGTGGTGTTTGCGAGATACTGGTTTGCAGTGTGCACCGACAGGCCGAGGCGTTTGGCGATTTCTTCGCTGGTCAGCCCGTTGGCGGTGAGCTTCAGGCACTGCAGCTCGCGTTTGGAGATCGACGCGCCTTCGCTGTCCTCGGGGAGCGGATCCTGCTCCATGATCTGTGCAAAAAGCGCGTTGCACCGGCTGTGCAGGTCGAGCAGCGCGTCGCGCTCGATCTGGATGTTCTGACCGACCATGATGACCGCGCCAAGGTGTCTCTGCTCTGTGGTGAGCGGCAGGACAAGCCCGCCGGCCTCATGCGCAGGCGGGATTTCCTCGCTGTGCATGCCGGTGTCGTCACCGGGCATGGCGATGCCCCAGTGAAAGGGGTGAAAGGCCTCGGCGATTTTCTTGCAGAAACGCTTTGGTAATCGACCGGCGAGTTCCTGCGCTTCATCATCTGTCTGCGGGCTTCTACCGGTGAGGGCGGGGGACAGTCGCTGTCTTGTGAGGCCCTTGACCGTATAGAGATGGAACCGGTCGGCACCGGTGCTTTCGGTGAGCTTTTGCAGCTCCTGTGCGATGTCCGAAAGCGTCATTGATCTGCCGTTCTAGATTAGCCCGTTGCGAATGGCCGTTGCGATGGCCATGGCTCGGTTTTTTGCTGCCAGCTTGTGAATCGCATGGGCGACATAGCTGTTTACCGTGTTGGAAGACACGTTGAGGATGAGAGAGACCTCATCCGCGGTCTTGCCTTCGGAGACCCAGTAAAGGCACTCGCGCTCGCGTTCCGATAAGGGTTCGCCGAGCGCATTGGTCTTTGTTCTGAAGCCTGAAAGGTGGTGGCACAGATTGATGTGCATGCGCCGCAGGTCCGCCGGATCGAGAGCGCCTGGCCGATCCCCGGAAATCAGCGCGATGTAGCGCTTCTTTCCCGCTGGCAGTTTGAGGAGGAAGATTTCCTGATGATCATGAAGGCTCAGATTGGCAATGTCTTCGCAGGAGAGAAGGGCGGCAAGTGCAGCCGGGTGCCAGGGGCGTGAGGTGAGGCCGGGAAAGGTGGAAGCAGAGCTTTCGATAAGCCGGGATATGGCCGTCATCCCGACATCTTCGATTGTGTCGAAGCTCCAGTTGGAAACGAGGATCCGGGCCATGCCGGTGGAACTGTCGGGTGCTGCTTCGGCGATCAGGTAGGAGGTGTTGCCACTGTTGGGGCAATAGCTGCGGGCAAGGCTGGCGAGGTCGCGCCGCGATATGGCCCTCAAGGGCCGGACGGATTGCTTTTCGCGTGTATCAGTTGCCATTCGCTCTCATCGCAAATCCCCACCGGCGGGAAGCCGGTATTGTTGGTTTTGCGGATACGCAATACGAGGCCCGCAACGTCCCCCGCCCAGCGTCGAAATCGGTGTCCGTACAACCGGCATGACCGTATAAATACGCTTTGAAACGGGCAGCGCTCTCGGGCCAGAACAGCTTTGTCATTCAGTGGCCCCCCAGTCACCTCGTTAATCGTTAGGTAAGGTTTCGATTCGGGTCAAGAAAAGCTCAAACCGGTTGAAATGCTTCAAATGTAGAACAGAGAACGCCCCTCTTTAGTGAAAAGATGCATCTTTTCTGCGGATGCGGTGAGGCGAAGGCGCTCGCCCCTGGCATGTTTCTGGACGCCGGCGATCTTCACGACGACCGGTTCATCCACATCTTTCACATTTACGTAAACATTCGTGACCTCGCCGAGCCGTTCGACAAAGTGCACTTCGCCTTCGAAGAGAAAGTCATCTCCATCTGCAACCCGCAGGTCTTCCGGCCTTACGCCGAAATGGGCCGGCGCGCCTGCCAGACTTTCGGGAGAAGGGATGGGAACGGCGACCTGCCTGCCGGAAAGGGAAATCACGGTCTGCCCGCCGGTCTTTTCGATGCGGGCCGGCTGGATGTTCATGGCGGGCGAGCCGATGAACCGGGCGACGAAAAGATTGGCGGGTTTTTCGTATAGCGCGATGGGCGCGCCGACCTGCTCGATATGTCCCGCCGACAGGACGACGATGCGGTCTGCAAGCGTCATGGCCTCCACCTGATCGTGGGTGACGTAGACCATGGTGGTGTCGGGCATTGAGCTTTTGAGCTTGGCGATCTCGATGCGGGTGGCGACACGAAGCGCTGCATCCAGATTGGAGAGCGGTTCGTCGAACAGGAACACTTTCGGATTGCGCACGATGGCGCGGCCGATGGCGACGCGCTGTCGCTGACCGCCTGAAAGCGCCTTGGGCAGGCGATCAAGATATGGTGTCAGCTGCAGGATCTCGGCCGCTTCCTGTACGCGCTTGTCGATCTCTTCCTTCGGGGCCTTGGCGATCTTCATGCCGAACGCCATGTTGTCGTAGACCGTCATGTGCGGGTAGAGCGCATAGGACTGGAACACCATGGCGATGCCGCGCTGCGATGGCGGGATGTCGTTCACGCGCGCGCCGCCGATGAACATCTCGCCACCGGTGATGCTTTCAAGCCCGGCGATCATGCGCAGGAGCGTGGACTTGCCGCAGCCCGAAGGACCGACGAAGACGATGAACTCGCCTTCCTCTATGTCCAGGTCGATACCGTGGATGACCCTGGTGTTGCCGTAGCTCTTCTGGATGTTCTTGAGCGAGAGATCCGTCATGTCTCCATCCCCTTGCTGCCGAACCAGCTTGCATAGGCCGGCAGCGTGACGATGCCGTCCTCCACCGTTCCGGCTGCGCCGGAATCGGCCATGGTCGCATAATCCCGGACATCGAGCTTCAGCGTGACCGGCCCGTCGCTCATGTTCACCGCCACCAGAATGGCGTGGCCGGCCATGGAGCGCTCGAAGACAAGCACCTCCTCAGTGCCTTCCCGGAAGGTGATTTCGCCCTTGGCGAAAACGGGATGGCGGGCGCGGAAGGCAAGTGCATTGCGATAGTGCGACAGGAGCGTGTCCTGCCCCTCCTGCGCCGACACGGCCAGATGGAGGTGCTCCGGCGGCACGGGCAGCCAGGGCTTTGCGCCGGAGAAGCCGCCATTGACCTGCGTTTCCGACCAGACCATCGGGGTGCGGCATCCATCGCGGCCCTTGAAGGTCGGCCAGAACTGGATGCCATACGGGTCCTGCAGGTCTTTCAGGTCGAGTACGGCTTCGGTGAGGCCCAGCTCCTCGCCCTGATAGAGGCAGACGGAACCGCGCAGCGACAGAAGCAGCGTCGTGGTCATCTTCAGGAAGGCGTCGCGGTCGTGGACCTGATCGGCCCAGCGCGAGGCATGGCGCACCACGTCATGATTGGAGAAGCTCCAGCACGACCAGCCATCGGGCGCCTTGTCGCCGAATGCCTCGATGACGCGCCGGACACGGCCCGGCGTGAGCGGTTCCTGCGACAGGAAGTCGAAGGAATAGCACATGTGAACCTTGTCGCCGCCGCTCGTATATTCGGCGACGATGTCGAGGCCGCGCTGCGCATCACCCACTTCGCCGACAGCCGTGGTGCCGGGATATTCATCGAGCAGCGCGCGGAAGCGTTTCAGGAATTCCAGGTTCTCGGGCTGGTTCTTGTCGTAAAGGTGGTTCTGGAAGTTGTAGGGATTGACCGCAGGCGCGATGGAGGCGTTGCGCTGGTCCTGCTCAAGCGGCGGATTGTCTTCCAGACCGGCCGAGTGGACATAGAAATTGATCGTGTCGAGACGGAAACCGTCGACGCCGCGTTCCAGCCAGAAGCGCACCGTTTCAAGCAGCGCGTCCTGAACATCGGGATTGTGGAAGTTCAGGTCCGGCTGGCTGGCCAGGAAATTGTGCAGATAATACTGGCAGCGGCTCGTGTCCCATTCCCATGCGGAGCCGCCGAAGATCGACAGCCAGTTGTTGGGCGGGCTGCCATCGGGTTTCGGATCGGCCCAGACATACCAGTCGGCGCGTGGATTGGTGCGGTTCTGCCGGCTTTCCACGAACCAGGGATGCCGTGCGGAAGAATGCGAGATCACCTGATCGATCATCACCTTGAGGCCGAGCCGGTGGGCCTCGGTGATCATGGCGTCGAAATCGGCCAGCGAACCAAACATCGGATCGACCTGGGTGTAGTCGGAGACATCATAACCGAAGTCGAGCATGGGCGACTTGAAGAAGGGTGACAGCCAGATCGCATCAACCCCAAGCGAAGCGATGTAGGGCAGACGCTGGGTGATCCCTTTGAGGTCGCCGATCCCGTCGCCGTTGGAATCCTGAAAGGAGCGCGGATAGATCTGGTAGATGACCGCGCCGCGCCACCAGTCGGCGTCTTCGGCGTGGCGGCTTACGGCTCCGGGAGCATGTTCCAAGGGAGCATCGTGAAGGACATTCATGGGAGCGGTCAGCCTCCTTTGACGGACCCGGCCAGAAGGCCGCGGACCAGGTAACGTTGCAATGCGAAGAAAACGAGAATGGGCACCACGATGGCCACGAAGGCCGATGCGGTGAGGATTTCCCAATTGCCGCCACGCGAGCCGAGCAGTTCGCGCAGCCGGCCGGTCAGAACCAGCTGTTCTTCATTGTTTCCAAGGAAGACGGTGGCGACGAGCAGGTCGTTCCAGACCCAGAGGAACTGGAAGATGGCGAAAGAGGCGAGTGCGGGAAACGACAGCGGCAGAATGATCTTGCGGAAGATCTCGAAATCCGACGCGCCATCGACGCGCGCGCTTTCGATGATCTCGCGCGGCAGGCCGGCCATGTAGTTGCGCAGGAGATAGATGGCGAGCGGCAGGCCGAACCCCGTATGTGCGAGCCAGATGCCGATGAACGACTTGCCGATGCCGATCGTGTTGTAGAAACGCAGAAGCGGGATCAGCGACATTTGTAGCGGGACGACGAGCAGGCCGACAATGGCGGCAAGCAGAAGCGCGCGGCCCGGAAACTCCATCCATGCCAGTGCGTAGGCCGCATAGGCCGCAATCAGGATCGGAATGACGGTCGCCGGAATGGTCACGGTCATCGTGTTGATGAAGCTCTTGCCGAGCCCTTCGGAGAACAGGACGTTTTTGTAATTTTCCGTGGTGAAGCGCGGCGGCTCGACCGAGCTCACGAAGATGCGCTGGCCGCGGCCGGGTTCGGGCTGTTCGGCATAGGTGATGGTGTAGTCGCCACTGGCCTCGACGGTGAGCATGCCACCGTCGCGCAATTCAGCGCTCTCGCCGACGGCGAAGGCTGAAGGCGCGCGCGATGATATGCCGAAGCCGACGGCCTTGCCGCTGCCATCCTCGAACACATTGCCGGTGAGCACGTAGCGGCCGTCTTCCAGCGTGGCGTTTTCCGGCGGGGCTGCGCGTGCGACCACGTTGCGTTCGGACGCGGTGAGGGCGGTCCACCAGCCGCTCACGGCGAGCTGGTCCTTGTCGCGAAGCGATGAGACGAGAATGCCGAAGGTCGGCAGGGTCCACAGCGCCACGAGCAGGAGGACGGATATGTTGACAACCCATGAGAGGGCAGGGCGCGAGCCGACGGGCGTGCTCATTTCATGTCCTTCCGTGCTTCGCGGATGTTCCAGATCATGATCGGCGTGACCATGGCCATGATGACCAGCGCGATGGTCGAGGCGCGGCCGAAATCGAGCCCGCGGAACATCCAGTCGAACATGTAATTGGCGAGCACCTGGCTGCCCCACTGGCCGTTGGTCATGGCCAGCACGATGTCGAACACTTTGAGAACCAGAATGGTGATGGTGGTCCAGACCACGGCGATGGTGCCCCAGATCTGCGGCACCTTGATCTTGTAGAAAATCTGGAAGGGCGAGGCGCCGTCGATGATGGCCGCCTCGATGGTCTCTTCCGGGATGCCGCGCAGCGCGGCCGAGAGGATGACCATGGCAAAGCCGGTCTGGATCCAGATCAGGATGACCATCAGGAAGAAATTGTTCCAGAAGGGGATGGTGATCCACGCCTGTGGCTCGCCACCGAAGAAGGTGACGACGGCGTTGAGGATGCCGATCTGTTCGGAGCCTTCGGCGCGGTAATCATAGATGAATTTCCAGATCACGCTCGCGCCGACGAAGGAGATCGCCATGGGCATGAAGATGAGGCTCTTGGCGACATTGCCCCAGCCGATGCGGTCGGTGAGGGCGGCGGCGATGAGGCCGAAGAAGGTGGCGGCGGCGGGCACGACGATGAGCCACAGAATGTTGTTGCGCATGCTCTCGCGGAAGGCTGCGTCCTTGGCAAGCCAGGCGTAATTGGCTCCGCCGACCCAGGTTTCGCCGCTCGGCCCGTGGAACGACAGGAAGATCGAGTTGATGACCGGATAGACCAGATAAATGCCGAGAATGACGATGGCCGGCCCCAGAAAGAGCCAGGGGCGGATGCCGTTGGCGGCGTTGATGTTGTCCGCGACGCGGCTGCCGCGTGGCGGATAGATCAGGTCGAGGAGCCGGTTGGAACCCCAGAAATAGCCGAAGCAGGCGGCCACGCCGAGCACCATGACAAGCACTGCCTGGACGAGCTTGATATCGGGCAGGACCGTGTTGAGCGCGGTGAAGACGGCGACGGCGCAGAGCACCGCAAAGACGATGCCGGCAATCATGATGCCAAGCGCAATCGCCATATTGAAAAGGAAGCGGCCGAGGCCCGGTGGACGGGACCGCGGGGCGGCTTCGGTCGAGGAGATGGCCATGTCAGCCTCCTGGGCGCATGCCGGCTGTGCCGGTGCTCCCACCCCGCATGCTCAATGGCGGCGGGGTGGGGCGGTGTTGCATGCGCAGTCCTACTTGATGGCGTCCCATTCCTTCTGGATCTCGCCGGCGACCTCTTCGGCGGACTGGCCGCCGACATAATCGATCATGCCGGTCCAGAAAGCGCCTGCGCCGATCTTGCCAGGCATCAGGTCGGAGCCGTCAAAGCGGAATGTGGTCGCATTGGTCAGGATTTCGCCCTGCTTGCGCAGCGCATCATTGGCGTAGGCCTCCGGGTTCACGCCCTTGTGCGGGGTGAGGAAGCCGGCCTGCGCCATCCAGATTTCATGCGCGATGGGCGTCTTCAGGAATTCGATGAAGGCGCGCGCCACATCCGAATCCTTCGTGATGGCGAACACGGTGCCAGCACCCAGAACCGGGGTGCCGAGATCCTTTTCCGCATAGGCCGGCAGGTAGAAGAAGTCTGCGTCGCGGCCAAGCTGCGTGCCCTCGGGGAAGAAGGAGGGGATGAAGGACGCCTGCCGGTGCATGTAGCATTTCGGCGGGACGGCGAAGAGGCCTTTGGGGCTGTCGCGGAAGTCGGTGGAGGCCACGGCGCCCGCGCCGCCATCCACATAGTCGTCATTGCGCGCGAACGCGCCGAATTCCTCGATGGCCGCAACGACGCGTTCATCGTTGAACGGGATTTCATTGGTCACCCACTGGTCGTAGACCTCGGGCGACTGGGTGCGCAGCATCAGGTCTTCCACCCAGTCGGTGGCCGGCCAGCCGGTTGCGCCGCCCGAACCGAGACCGATGCACCAGGGCGTTTCGCCATCGGCGACGATCTGGTCGGAAAGCGCCTTCAGTTCTTCCATGGTCTGCGGCACTTCATAGCCCGCATCCTCAAAGTTTTCCGGCACGTACCAGACCAGCGATTTGACATCTGCCTTGTAGGGGAAGGCGAAGAAGGCCTTCGCCCCGTCCTTGCCGGCATAGGTGCCGAGATCCACCCAGGACTGGCCGGCAGCATAGTTTTCCTTCATCCAGCCGGCAGTTTCGTTGCCGAGCGGCACGAGCAGGCCCTTGGAGGCGAGGTCGCCTGCGAGGCCCGGCTGCGGGAAGACTGCGACATTCGGTGCGCTGCCGGCCTGCGTGTCGATGACGATCTGCTGCTCGAAGGAGTCGGAGCCTGAGTAATTGACCTTTGCGCCGGTCGCTTCCTCGAAATAGGCGGTGACGGATTCGATCAGATCCTTGTCGGAGCTGAGCCAGGGGCCGAACAGGCTCATCTCCTGGCCGGAGAGATCGTGCGCGGCCTTGAAGTCTTCGAAACTCTGCCAGTTGAAACGGGCATCCTCGCCCGGGGCGAATTTGAGATCGGCGGCATGGGCGACGCTGCCGGACAGTGCCAGGGCAAACGCGCCAATAAGCATGGACGTCTTCATGGTTCCTCCAATTGCGGCCGGAGCCGCTCCTCCTCAGGTCTTTGCGGGTCCGGCGCATTGCTAACGTTTTAAACGAAATTCAAAGCGCTTTGGATTTTGGCAGCATCAATCCGGGAAGCCTTTGAGTCAAGAGCGCCTTGCTGCCAGCGCGAAGATTCATGAAGAAAATTGGTTTCACCGCCGTATTGATATGAAAACGACCAATTGTCCGCCTGAAGGGCTTGATCTCCCCAAAACGCTGTGACACCAATTTTTTTAAAGCGCTTTGAAGGAAAGGAACCGCCTTGGCTACCCGCAAAGCCATGAACCTGAAGATGCTGTCCGAGGCGCTTGGCCTGTCGCAGACCACCGTTTCGCGCGCGCTCAACGGCTTTCCGGAAGTGGCGGAGAAAACGCGCGCCCGCGTGGTCGAGGCGGCGGAGCGGCTGAACTATCGCCCGAGCCCCAGCGCGGCAAGTCTGGCGACCGGCAAGTCACGCATGATCGGGCATGTGGTGAGCCTTTCCGAACACATCATGATCAATCCGCATTTCGCCGATTTCATCGCCGGGGCGGGCGAAATCTATGCGCAGAGCGGCTACGACATTCTCCTTCGGCTCGCGCCGCTGGAAGAGCAGGAGCGCATCTATCTGAACCTTGCCGAAGACCAGCGTGTGGATGGCGTGGTGGTTCATGGACCGCTGACCGGCGACAGCCGCATCGGCATTCTGAATGCATTGGGAATGCCTTTCGTGGTTCATGGGCGCTGCGATGAGGAGGGGGCGGATTATTGCTGGATGGACGTAAACAACCGGCGGGCTTTCCATCGTGCGACGAAGTTTCTGCTGGATCTGGGACATGAGCGCATCGCGCTGATCAA
Organism: Nitratireductor aquimarinus; assembly: GCF_017255295.1. Taxonomy (GTDB): domain Bacteria; phylum Pseudomonadota; class Alphaproteobacteria; order Rhizobiales; family Rhizobiaceae; genus Nitratireductor; species Nitratireductor aquimarinus. The sequence continues at coordinate 89,159 of NZ_JAFKDE010000004.1, read as the reverse complement.
CGGTCTTGAGACGATGAACTTTGCCGAGCGGCGCAGGCAGGGCTATGAGGCGGCGCTGGCAGAGGCCGGCGTCGCACTTGACGAGCGCCTGCTTCACAGCGCCGATATGGTCGAGCCCTATGGCTATCAGGCGACGCGGGCGCTGATGGAACTGGATGAGCCGCCGACGGCCATTTTGGTGGCGAGTGTTCTGCCGGCCATGGGCGTAACGCGGGCGTTGGTCGATCTTGGCCTGCGGGCTGGCGAAGACGTTTCCGTGATCGCCTTTGATGACTGCCTGTCCTTTCTTCAGTCGGGCTACAAGGGCAGCGCGCCGGACATTCCCTATTTCACGGCGGTTCGTTCCTCCATCCGGGAGGCGGGAAAACGGGTGGCGCAGTTACTTCTTGAGCGCATCGAGACCCCGGACGGGCCGCCTCTGAGCGAGCTCTGGGAGGCCGACTTCGTGATCGGCCAGACGACCGCACCGCCACGCCGCCGCTAAAGGGCGGAGACGGCATTTTCAGAAAGAACGGGTCCAGAAAGAACGGGGAGAGGCTCATGCCCGCCAACGGAATGGAAGCCATGGAGCTTGAATTCTCACGCGACGATTTCCCCGGGGATTTCGTCTTTGGCACGGCCACTTCGAGCTATCAGATCGAGGGCAGCCGGTTTGGCGGTTGCGGAACCTCGCACTGGGACACGTTTGCGGCAACGCCCGGCAACACGGTGCGCGGCGAGGATGGGGCCACGGCCTGCGACCACTATCACCGCTGGGAAAGCGATCTCGATCTGGTGCGTGACGCCGGGTTCGACTGCTATCGCTTTTCGATCTCCTGGTCGCGTGTGCTGCCGGATGGAAGGGGAGACGCCAATCCAGAGGGGCTCGATTTCTACGACCGCCTTGTCGATGGCATGCTGGAGCGCGGGCTGAAACCCTTCGCCACGCTCTATCACTGGGATCTGCCGGCGCCGCTTGCCGATCTGGGCGGTTGGCGCAACCGCGATATTGCAGACTGGTTCGCCGATTATACGGAACTGGTGATGAAGCGCATCGGAGACCGGGTGGCGACGGCGGCGACCATCAACGAGCCCTGGTGCGTGGCCTGGCTCAGCCATTTCATGGGGGCACATGCGCCGGGGCTGCGCGACATTCGCGCCGCCGCCCGCGCCATGCACCACGTGCTTCTGGCGCATGGGCGGGCGACGCAGGCGATGCGCGCGCTCGGCATGGACAATCTTGGGCTGGTCACCAATTTCGAATACGCCGCTCCCGCCGATGACAGCGAGGCGGCGCGGAAGGCCGCCCGTCTTTACGACGGCATTTACAATCGCTGGTTCCTTGGCGGCGTGTTTGACGAGGCCTATCCCGAGGATGTGCTGGAAGGGCTCGGGCCTCACATGCCGCAGGGTTTTGAGAAGGATTTTGGCGTGATCGGCACGCCGGTCGACTGGTTGGGCATCAATTATTACACGCGCAAGCTGATCGCCCCGGACGGTTCAGGCCGGTTTCCGGCGCTGAAAGAGGTCGAGGGGCCGCTGCCCAAAACGTTCATGGACTGGGAGATCTATCCCGAGGGCCTGCACCATTTCATCACATGGGCGCATGAGAACTACACGAAGGGCCTGCCGATTTATGTGACGGAAAACGGCATGGCCGCGCCGGACCGGCTGTCGGCCGGGCGGGTCGATGATCCCGCGCGCATCGATTTTCTGAACCGGCATCTGGGGGCGGTGCGGCGCGCCTTGGATGAGGGCGCGCCGGTGAAAGGCTATATCGTCTGGTCGCTTCTGGACAATTACGAATGGGCGCTCGGCTATGAGAAGCGTTTCGGGCTTGTCCATGTGGACTTTGAAACGCTGGAGCGCACGCCCAAGGCATCATGGTATGCTCTTGGGCGCGCGCTGAAGCGCTAGGTCCTGACCCGAGGCGATCAGACTGAACGGGTCGCGCCGCCGTCGATGCGGACCTTGGTGCCCGTGACATAGGACGCGCGTTCGGAAGCGAGGAAAACGGCCATGTTGGCGAATTCCTCAGGATCGCCGTAACGCCCCATGGGAATCGTATCGGCGGCAGCAGCCGAAACCTCTTCCACCGGCTTGCCGGAGCGGTTTGCGGCGGCGGTGTCCAGTTCGACCACACGCTGCGTGTGAATGCGGCCTGGCATGAGAACATTCACCGTCACGCCGTCGCGCGCAATTTCGGTGGCGAGCGTCTTGGACCAGCCGACAATGGCCGAGCGGATGCCGTTCGAAAGCGCCAGCATCGGAATCGGCTGTTCCACACCCGAAGAGGTGACGGTGAGAATACGGCCCCATTTGCGCTCGCGCATTGGTGGCAGAAGACGCCCGGTCAGGTGGAAGACATTGGCCGCCATGGTCTCGAAATTGGAGATCCAGTCGCTGCGACCGGCATCGACAGCCGATGACGGGGGCGGGCCACCGGTGTTGTTCACAAGAATATCGACGCCGCCTTCGGCCAGAAGCCTGTCGGCGAGCTCATCGATGGCGGCAAGGTCTGAAATGTCGAGCGCGCAGGCTTCCACCGTGCCTGCGCCATCGGGCAGTTTGCCGGCCCAGGCCTCGATCTTGTCCTTGCTGCGCGCGGCGGCGATCACGGTTGCGCCTTCACGCGCCAGCCCTTCCGCGATGGCCGCGCCGAGGCCGCGACTTGCGCCGAGCACCAGCGCGCGCTTGTTGTTAAGTCCTAGATCCATTGACAAATTCCCCGGATTTCTGCGCCGCGGTTCGCCCTGACATGCCTGGGGTGCAGCGGCTTTTGGTGGGTTCTCTCACCCTGGGTGAGGTGGGGGATTGGGCACGATTCAGATGAGGATTGCAAGTCGGTATGGGACGCTGTAAAGCGATCCGCCGCTTGGCGCTGTCCCTTCAAATTTTGGTAACGCGCAGTCTTGGAATGTTATGTGCCCTGCCGAAACTAAACCGCAATTGATGCGTTGAAAGCGCGTGGTTTGTGCCGCGGCTTCACCCTGAGACTTTCTGCATACGAGTTCCATATATGGACCGACGATCCTTTCTTGTTTCCTGCCTGTCAGCCTCGCTGTTGGGCGCCTCCAGCTTGATGACAATCGCAACCTCTGCGCGCGCCGAAGACGTTGCCGCGCAAGGCGGCGGGGTGAAGAGCGGGGCGCAGCCCTTCTCCTTCGATGCGCTGACGGAGGCCATGAAGAACAAGGCTTCCCAACCTTTTGCAAAGGCCGATTTCGAACTGCCGCAGCAGATCGCCGAACTGACCTACGATCAGCACCGTGCGATTCGGTTCCGCCCCGATCACGCATTGTGGCAGGGCGAGGCCCCATTTGAGCTTCAGGCCTTCCACATGGGCTGGCTCTTCAAGGAGCCGGTGCGCCTTTACGCCGTCGAGGGTGAGACGGCTGAACCGATCCTCTTCACCGGCCGCGATTTCGAGTATCGCAAACCGCTCGACCCGACCGCTTTTGAAGATCTGGTGATGGAAGGCGAGGCGGGTTTCCGTCTGCACTACCCGCTCAATGCGCCGGACGTGATGGACGAACTCGTCTCCTTCCTTGGCGCAAGCTATTTCCGCGCGCTCGGCCGCGACACGCTTTATGGCCTGTCGGCGCGTGGCCTCGCCATTGATACGGCGACCGCCAATGGCGAAGAGTTCCCGCGTTTCACCGATTTCTACATCGAGAAGCCGAATCGCCGCAGCAAGGAAGTGACCGTCTACGCGGCAATGGACAGCGAGAGCGTGACCGGCGCATACCGCTTTGTCATTTCGCCCGGCCGCAACACGGTGATGAATGTGACGGCGCGTCTTTTTGCGCGCAGGGATATCGGTCGTCTGGGCGTTGCGCCGATGACCTCCATGTTCCTGTTCGCCGAGAACAATGACAGCGCGTTCGACGATTATCGCGGTCAGGTGCATGACAGCGACGGTTTGAAGATCGTGCGTCAGGATGGCGATGAGCTCTGGCGCAATCTGAACAACCCGTCCGAGCTGGCGACATCCTTTTTCACCGAGGACAGCCCGCAGGCATTCGGCCTGTTCCAGCGCGACCGCGATTTCGCGAACTTCCAGGACGCCGGTGCGCACTATGAGGAGCGGCCTTCGCTTCTGGTCGAGCCTCTGGAATCGTGGGGACGCGGCAATGTCACACTGGTCGAGATCCCGACGGATCTCGAGGTCAACGACAACATTGTCGCTTTCTGGGTTCCCGAAAAGGCGGTGAAGGCCGGCGATGAGCTGGAATTCAACTACCGCCTGACCTGGGGCGCGATCGAAGAGCCGACCAACCGTTTTGCGCGCGTCATGGCGCTGCGCGGCGGCGAGGGCGGTGTCTCCGGCGTGAAGAACGAGGAAGGGCTGCGCAAGTTCGTTGTCGACTTTGACGGTGAGGTTTTGCGGAACCTTCCGGGTGACTCGAACATTGAAGCCGTTGTGAATGTCAGCCGTGGCGAGATCGCCCATTCCACCGTCTCCCGCATCGGGAGCAACGGGATGTGGCGGCTGGTGATCGACCTGAAGCCAAACGGCTCCGGGCCGGTGGAGATGAATGGTCATCTCAAGCTGGATGACAAACGGCTTTCGGAAATTTGGAGCTATCAGTGGAGAGAGACAGATGACGCACGTTCTTGAGACGGATAGCAGGCACGTGACGCTCGCACGCCATGCACTGCCGGCAGCCCCCATGGCCATGCCCGATCAGGTGCTGGAGCGCCGCCGCGCCCGTCCGGCGCTTTTCTCGATGCTTCTGAAACGCTTCGCCTGGAAGTGACCCGACATGCCGCGCATCCGCGCGGCATCGGTCCGGCCCTGCAATGATGCCGGCAATTATGAGTGAGTGATGGTCAGCGTAAGACGCGTTTTATCGATCCTGTTCTGCCTGCTTATGGCTGGCCTCGTCTCCTCGCTTGCCGTCGGCTATTTTTCCGCTGACGGCATCCAGTGGATCGACGCGGTCAGGATCGTGCTTCTGGCGGCCAGCACTGGCTGGCTCGCATGGGGCGCTGCCTATGCGTTCAACGGTCTTCTGAGCCTGCCACTCAAGCGTGAGGACAAGACCTTTGAACTTGTGCCGACCAGCGCCCGCACGGCGGTTCTGGTCCCGGTCTACAATGAAGATCCGGTCAAGACCTTCTCGCATGTGGCGGCGATGATCGGCAGCCTGCATGCACTGGGCGTGGCGGGCCGTTTTGACTTCGCCATCCTGTCGGATACGCGCGACCCCGAAGTGGCGGAAAAGGAAGAGCGCTGGTTCCAGCGGCTGCAACTCGAATGCGGCGCGCATACCGACATCTTCTATCGCCGGCGTGAGCAGAACACCGGCAAGAAGGCCGGCAATGTCGCCGATTTCATCCGCACATCCGGCGCGCTCTACGAGTACATGATCGTGCTCGACGCTGACAGCCTGATGGAAGGCGCGACCATGGCCGAGATGGTGCGGCGCATGGATGACGATCCACGGCTTGGCCTGCTGCAGACCCTGCCGAAGATCGTGCACGCACGCTCTTTCTTCGGTCGCGCCATGCAGTTTTCGACCGGCTATTATTCCCCGATCTACACGCGCGGCCTGGCCGCGCTGCAGGGCACGGCCGGTCCTTTCTGGGGCCACAATGCGATTGTGCGCACCCGCGCCTTTGCCCAGAGTTGCGGTCTGCCGGAGCTTTCGGGTCGTCCGCCCTTTGGCGGGCATATTCTGAGCCACGATTATGTCGAGGCCGCGCTTTTGACCCGCAATGGCTGGACCGTGCGGGTCGATCCCGATCTGACGGGCTCATATGAAGAGGGGCCGGACAATGTGGTGGATTTCGCCAAGCGCGACCGCCGCTGGTGCCAGGGCAATCTCCAGCATGGCCGCGTGATGGTGGCCCCGGGCCTGAAGCCGTGGAGCCGGTTCGTCTTCGTGCAGAACATCATGGCCTATGTGGCGTCGCCGCTCTGGGCGCTGTTCATCATCGCCTCCATTGCAGCACCCACGCTGAAGGGCGTGCCGGACTATTTCCCGGAGCCTGGCCTCTCCGCTGTCTTTCCGCGCGTGGAGCAGGGGCTGGCGCTGACGCTTCTGGTCGGTGTGTTCGGCCTTCTGATCGGGCCCAAGCTTCTGATCGTGGCGCGCGGGGCGATCAGCGGTGTAAATGAGACTTTTGGCGGCACAGGCCGCGCGCTTCTGAACACGCTGACCGAGATCCTTTCGACGAGCCTGCTCGCACCGATCATGCTCATGTATCAGTGCCGCGCCGTGCTTGAGGTTTTCTTCGGCATGGATGGCGGCTGGCCGGCGACGGACCGCGAGGCGGGGTCCGTCAGCCTTTCGGAAGCCTGGTCCGCGAGCTGGTGGATCAGCGCGACGGGTCTGGTGACGCTGGGCCTTGCTTTCCAGTTTGCGCCTGAATATGTCGGCTGGCTTCTTCTGGTGGCAGGGCCACAGGTGTTTGCGCCGATCCTCATTCATGTGAGTTCGCGAAGCGCGCTGGGCACGGCCGAGGCGGGGCTGTTTGAAACCGCCGATGACCGCAACCCGTCTCCCGTCGTGCTGCGGCAGGAGGCCATTCTCGCGCATTGGCGTGGCGCCGAGGCGTCTGCGCCGGCATTCCGGCCGGTCCCTGAGCCGGCATTTGAAGCCGCCGACGCGGAGCGGTAAGGCCCAGCCATGAACGCACCCTTCGTTCCCGCAAGCGTTGGCCGAGACCAGCGCCTTGACGTGTTTCGCGGTCTCGCGCTGATCACGATCTTCATCAACCATGTGCCGGGCAATCTTTATGAGAACCTGACGTCGCGCAATTTCGGCTTTTCCGATGCGGCCGAGGCGTTCGTTCTCATGTCCGGGATTGCGGTTGGTCTTGCCTATTCGCGCGGTTTCCGCAGCGGTCCGTTCTTTGAGGCCTGCATGAAAGTGTGGCGGCGGGCCGGTGTGCTCTACGTCACGCACATCGTGACCTCGGTCATCGCCATCGGCATTGTGGCGGCCGGCGCGCTTTATCTCGGCGTGTATGAGATGCTGACCCGTATCAATTTCGGCCCGCTGCTCGCAAAGCCGCTGGAGACCATGGTTGGGCTGCCGCTTCTCGGGCACCAGCTTGGCTATTTCAACATTCTGCCGCTCTATGCCGTGCTACTTGTGATCTCGCCGCTCTACATCATGATCGGCCTGCGCAGTCCGCTGGCGCTGATCGGTGTTGCGGTGGGCGTGTGGCTGTTGGCGGGAACCTTCCGGCTCAACCTGCCCAATTACCCCAATCCCGGCGGCTGGTTCTTCAACCCTGTCGCCTGGCAGCTGATCTATGCCGTGGGCATTGCCGGTGGGCTCTCCATGATGGAAGGGCGCAAGCTGGTGCCTTACCGCGCATGGCTGTTCTGGCTCTGCACGGCCTTCCTCGTATTCTCCTGCATCTGGGTGTCGCTCAGGGCAGGGGCGCTGCCGGGCCGCAAGATGCTGCCTTTCTTCATTGCCGGTTTCGACAAGACCTTCCTGTCGCTCCCGCGTCTTCTGCATGCGCTGGCGCTGGCCTATGTGCTGACCAATGTCGCCTGGGTTCTGCGCATCTTCCAGTGGCCGGTCTTCCGCCCCGTTGAGCTGATGGGCAAGAACGGGCTTGCCGTTTTCGCCACCGGTTCGGTTCTTGCAATCGTGCTTCAGGTGCTGAAGCTGCGCTATGAGCCCGATTTTGCGTCGGACGCTGCCCTGCTGGGCATTGGCATCGCCATCCAGTATGGCGTGGCGTGGTTCCTGTCGCAGCAGAAAGAAGCAAAGAAGGGCAGGAAACGGGCCGCTGAAAACAGGTTCATGCCGGGCTCGCAGGAAAAGGAACGCCTCCGCGAAAGCGTGTGAACCCACGTATTCCCGCAGTAAGAAGCGGTGTTCCGTACCACTAATTACGCGGTCGCAGACGTTTTGCCGGCATTTTATACTCTCGGCAGGCGAGGGAAATTTGCGAGGGTATTTCCATGATGAAGCGACTTTTTGCATGCCTGTTCGTTGTCGGGCTCGCGGGGTGTCAGTCCGACACCCAGACATCACAACCCATGACGACCATGCCGCCTGCGGGCGGCGGGGCCGGTGTTACCGATCTCGTTGGCGCACGGGGCGCTGGCGGTGAAATGCAGCTCATGGCGCGCGGTTACACGCTTTCCAGAACGCAGGGACTGACCGCCTATTGGTGGAACGCGGCCAGCGGAAACTGTGTACGGGTGGTGACCAGCGATGGACGCTATCAGAGCGTCGATCCGGTTGGTCCGGCCGAATGCGGGCAGGCTTCGATGGCTGCGTCTGCACCGGCTGGCGGGCCGCCGGCAGACATTGCAGATCTGGTCGGCGCGCGGGGCGCTGGCGGTGAGACCCAGCTCATGGCGCGTGGCTACACGCTGGCCAGAACCCAGGGACTGACGGCCTATTGGTGGAAGGCGTCCACGGGCACATGCGCCCGGGTTGTCACGGCCGATGGCCGCTATCAGACGGTGGCGGCGGCCAGCGCCGCCGATTGCAGGGCCTGAAGCGGCAGGGTTCGGTTGAGAAGCGGGGACCTGGCCGGTACCCTGAGGATCGGGTGACACGGTTTCTGTGCGCCGATAAAGGAGATCTGCAATGCGCATTCTGGGTTTTGTTCTTCTGGTTGCGGCGCTTGCCTGGTCGCCGGCGTCCGCGCAGGACCTCCGTGAGGTCCGGGTGCAGTTCGAGGCGGGTCGCTCCGGCACAACGATCAATGGCCGGATCAAGGGATATGAGATTGTCGATTACGTTCTGGGCGCAAGACGCGGCCAGCGCATTGCCATTGATCTCGGCACCGACAATCTGGCGAATTACTTCAACCTGCTGCCGGCTGGCAGCGAGACGGCCATTCACACGGGATCGGTCGCCGGGAACGAATATACCGGCGTCCTGCCGGCCGATGGCGATTATCGCATCCGCGTCTACATGATGCGCAGTGCGGCCCGCCGCGATGAAGTGGCCAATTACCGGCTTTCCGTCGACATCGAAGCCGATGGTGCGGGACGCAGCGCCAATCCCGATTTTGCAGACGGTCTGAGCGGTGGTCCCGATTACTGGGCGGTGTCCGGTGTTGCGCGCAACGATCTCCTGAATGTGCGGACCGCGCCCGGCACGAAGTCCGCAGTGATCGGCCAGTTGGCCAATGGCGACCGGGTGCGCAATCTCGGCTGCCGCATGGTGGCCAAGTCCCGCTGGTGCCGCATCGGACTTGGCGGCGACCAGAGCATGACTGGCTGGGTCAATGGACGCTATCTGGTTGAAGCGGCCGGGCCTTAGCGCGGTTCATTCCCTTGTTCTGCGCATGAACGCCCTGTGAAGCGCAGGTGAATGAGATGCTGGCGCCTCACGGGTCCTGCGCTTGCGAAGCTTCTTCTACCCAGGGAGCAATGTAGAATGTCGGTCTGGCGCTTTCCGCACAGCTATTGTCCAGCTTGCGGCTCGGGTCGTTGATGAAAGCCACCCCCATATCCACGACGCAGGGCTGATAGACCACCGCGCCATGTCCGGCTTCGGGAATGATGAAGGACTGGCTGTTGCTCAGCGTCTCGGCGGCCAGCTGCGCCCAGCTTGCCGCAGTCTGCACATCCCATGTCGAGCCGATTGAGAGGGTTGGAATGTCGCTGACGACCGGGTCGTGAAACCCCTCACGCGGCTGCGGTTCGAAGAGTTCGCACACCGTGTAGAAATCCTGGGCCATCCTGTCCCAGCCTGATCGGATGATGCGCCCGTACTCAAGCCCGTCCGTTACCTCCCTGTAGCGCTCGAGGCTGTTGTAGGGCCGGTCTTCCTGGCAGGCGTAGATCCACAGGTGCGAGCTGCCGAGAATGTCCTTCTCCAGACGTGCTGTCGCGGCCCTGATGGCGTCGAAGGCCTTCTGCACCTCGCTATCCGACATTGCCGTGACCAGCGCCTGAAGTCGTTGCTGCGCCGCGCCATCGAAATACTGGCTGACAAAATTGCGCAGAAGATCCTTCGAGGGCGTTGCGTTCTGCATGGCGGCATAGTCGATCACCGCGGCCCGCAGGCGTTCCGGGTTGGTGGTAAGCGGGCCGATCGCCTTTGACATCTCTTCATCGAAAAGGGCTGCAAGAGGACCGAAGGTGCGGTCGCGCAACAGTGCGTCCTTGAGTTCCTGTATGGTCAGGTCGAGCGCGCTGTCGCTTGCTTTCAGCGCTTCCGCTTCGGCCAGCACGATGTTTACGAGACGCTCTTCTGCATCTGTCAGTTTCTTTGCTGCATTGCGGGCGTCTGTGGCGCCGGGCAGGGGAAAGCTCAGCTCTTTTTCGACAAGCATGGCCACCGTCGGCATCTCTTCGCCGCGCGCCATCTCATAGATCGCTGCGGGTATATAGGCCGTGTAGCTGCCCTGTCCGTACTGCCCGTTGCGCTTGCTGAGCAGGACGGAAACGATCTGTGGCGGCATGGTCGCGCCCTGAATCCGGACCTTGCCGGCAAGAGCGTTGTCATAGGCTTCGTTGAGCTTCTGCCCGAGGTCCGGATAAGCCCGGTTGCAGGCTTCGTCTGCCTTGCATTCCGCCAGGAAGGCGAGAATAGCCTCATGCTCCGGCACCGCAAGCGTGTCATAGAGATGGATTGCGGGCGGTGCGACGCCATCGATGATGACCGAGCGCAGTCCTTCCGGTGCGCTGCGCATGACTTCCAGTGAGAGTTTCGTGCCGTATGATATGCCGTAGAGATTGTAGGTTTCATATCCGAGCGTTTTCACCACCGCACGCACGTCGAGCGCATTCTGATAGGTGTTGAAGTTCTCAAGTCCGACGCCTGCTTCCTGCAGTTCCCGCACACAGTCCGCCACCAGTTTCGATGGCCGCACCGTATCCTCCTCGGTTTCGGTGGAGGTGATTGTCTCCTTGGCAATGTCGATCACATTGATGGTGAGTGCGTCATAGCAGGTGGTGGAACGCGCCGAGAGACCGGCGGCGCGTTGATCGAAGATCACGATGTCCCGCGTGTCACGCCAGGGATCGAATATCTCCGCGAATTTCCGTAGTCCGCCAAGCACCCCCGCTCCGGGGCCGCCATGCAGATGCACGACGGGATCGGGGGCGGGATAGGAGGAATTGGAGCGCAGAACCGTAAAGACCAGATCGAGCGTTCCCGCTTCGGGCTGCGCGTGATCCTCCGGAACCGTCACCGTGCCACAGACGATGGTTTTGCCTTCGATCTCCGTTCTTCCAAGGGGGCGCGGGCATGGCGCAAGCGCGACCGGATAGGCCTTCTGTGCGCCACCTTCCATGATCGTGCGGAAATGCATGTCATCTGCTTCTCCGCTGGAGAGCGCGATGATCAGGGCGATAATCTGGTCGTACGACGTCGACATGCTAGCCTCCCATTTCTGCTGGCGCGTTATGCATTGCGGCTGAATGCGTGTTGTGCGTCCACACCTTGTTCGCGGGCATGCAGATCTGGCGAACCTGCCCGAAGTGCCGGTTATTGCTCATGGGGAAGGGGCGGTTATGGGCGAACAAAAGCACCATCGCCTTGATGGTAAATCGCCATGTCCGCTTAACAAAGCACATGCGCCCCTCAATGATCTGGTCTGTGGAATGAACCAGTCAGGAGGGGCAGTATGCCTGAATGGCGAAACCCGAGCCAGCACCACTATCGGATAGGGTGTTGCGGAGGCAGGCAGTTTTGCCTGTCGCCGGGAAACCGGCGGTGATGCGCACCGCCGGCATGTGGCTAGAGCGTTCCCGCTTTTCCTGGAATTGCTTTAGCCGTGTTTCAGCCCTTCGACGATGCGCAGAAAGGCCAGTTGGCCGGGGTCGGCCAGTCCGATGCTCTTCTCGCCGAACATACGGGCGCGGCCGAGCCTGTTGGGCTGGTTGCGGAACTGTTCAACGGCGTCGCCGGCGGCGGTGATGGCCGTGTCGACCATGGTTTCCGGCGTTGCGCCTTCGAGCGCCTCTGCGATGGCGTCGAGGCTGTCGAGCACCGTCTTGTCGCCGAGATTGCCTTTGCCGCGCGCCATCATGGCGTCGCGGGCGGCGGCGACGAGGACCGGAATGTCGTCCGGCGCAATTTCCGTCTTTCCCTTCTCCAGCTTCGCGGCAGCCATGAAACCGGTGGCCAGCAGCGTTCCATAAGAGGATGACGAGACGCGCTGGAAGGCCTTGGCGGCTGCAAAAAGCGCCATGCCCACATCGTCGGGAAGCTCGGTTTCTGCGGCTTCGGCAAACCCCTTGGATACGGTAATGCCGAGATCGCCGTCACCGAGTGCGCCGTCGGCGCTGCACAACTCCTCGCTGGCAGTCGCGGTGTGAGCGGCAATGCCGCTCAATGCTTTCGCGATGGCTGAACTGTCGATCATCGCGTCCTCTCCCTATACGCGCCAGAAGGCGCAGTCTGCCGGAGCCTTGAGCAGGGTTTCAAGCTCTTCGTCCAGCTTGATGACCGTGATGGTCGCGCCCGTCATCTCCATGGAGGTCGCGTAGCGGCCAACCAGCGGCATCACGATCTCGACACCGAGCGCATCAAGCTTTTGCTTTGCGTGGCGGTAGAGAATGTAGAGCTCTTCGGCGGGCGTTGCGCCGAGCGAGTTCACGAGAATGGAAATGCGGTCGCCCTTTGCCAGAGGCTGGTCGGCCATGAGGCGCTCCAGCATCTCTTCTGCAATCTCGTCGGCGGGCTTGATCGCGTCGCGCCAGATGCCGGGCTCGCCATGGATGCCCATGCCCATTTCCATTTCCGCTTCACCGATCTCGAAGGTCGGCTTGCCTGCCTGCGGGATGGTGCAGGGCGTCAGTGCCATGCCGATGGAGCGGCAGGCATCGGCGGTTTTCCGGGCGATGCGGGTGACTTCATCCAGATCGCCGCCGCGTTCGGCGGCAGCGCCAGCGATCTTGAAGGCATAGACCATGCCGGCCACGCCGCGCCGCTTCTCGGCCTCCTCCTTAGGGGCCGAAACCACATCGTCCGTCAAAAGAACGGTGGTGGTGCGGATGTCGTGTTCCATCTCGGCCATTTCGCCGGCCATGTCGAAATTCATGACATCGCCGCCGTAATTGCCATAAAGGCGCAGCACGCCCGCGCCGCCATCGGCCAGCCGGATCGCTTCGGCCATCTGCTCGGCGGAGGGGCTGGCAAACACGTCGCCAATGGCGCAGGCATCGAGCAGGCCGGTGCCCACATATCCGGTGAAGATCGGGAGATGGCCGGAGCCGCCGCCCGTCACGATGCCGACCTTGCCCTTCTTCGCGCCCGCTGCCCGCGCAATCACGCGGCGCACCGGCTGCGCATAGGTTTCAGGATGGGCAGCGACCATGCCTTCGAGCATTTCATCGACATAGTCTGCGGGGTTGTTCAGGATCTTTTTCATGCCTTGTCCTCCCAGGGGATTGCGTTCAGGCTTCCAGCGGGCGCGCCATGCGCTGGCGGTGTTTTGCGAGACGGTCGAAGACGATGGGCAGGCCGGTGCCCACGATGATCAGACAGCCGATGACGAATTTCTGCCAGTAGGATGGAACCCCGGCCATCAGCAGCGTGGTGTTGATCATGGTGATCACGAACACGCCGAGAAGCGTGCCGAGCACGGTACCGTGTCCGCCGGTGATGCGCGCGCCGCCCAGAACCACGGCGGCGATGACGTTCAGCTCCATGCCGACGAGATCGAACGGGTTGGCCATGCGCGAGAGCGTCACATGCGTCATGCCGGCAAGACCGGCAATCGCGCCGGCGATCACATAGATCAGCACCTTGACCCGCTTGATGCGGATGCCGATGCGCTGGGCTGCTTCTTCCGAACCACCGATTGCGTAGACCTTCCGCCCAAACAGGGTGAAGTTCATGATGATGGCGAGCGCAATGGTGACCGCCACGAGCACGAGGAAGGAGGCGGGAAGCGACACCATCTGGCCGACCGCGTTCTCGATGCGGATGAGGATGGTGCGGGAGAAATTGATCACTTCACGCGGCACCGAGGTGATGTAGGTGGTGCCAAGGAAGGTGAGCAGCGCGCCGCGGAAGAAGGAAAGCGTGCCGAGCGTGACGATCAGCGTGTTGAGCCCCAGCCCGCCGATGAGCAGGCCGTTGACGAGCCCGAGCCCCGCGCCAATGGCGGCGGCGATGACGAAATAGGCGATGATCGGCAGGTCGAGATCGATGCCCAGCACGATCTTCATGGTCGCATACATGGCGAAGGCGCCGATGGCGGTGTGCGAGACATCGATGCCGCCGGAGGCCAGGACCATCATCACGCCCATCGCGAAAATACCGGTCACCAGCCCGTTGCGGGCAAGGTCGATCAGCGTGGAGGGCGTGAAGAAGGCCGGATTCAGCAGGCCGAGAACGACTGCGAAAAGCACCGCGACGAGGAACACGATGCCCTGCGGGGTTGCAAAGATGCGGGCAAGCGCGTTCATGTCCGGTCCTCCCTGATGACTTCGTTGTAGAGTGTGTCTTCGTCCACCGTCGCGGCGTCGAAGCCTGCGGTGATGCGCCCGCGCACCATCACCAGAATGCGGTCGGACAAAGCGATGGCCTCGGCGATGTCGTCGGTGACGACCATGACCGCCGTGCCGCTGCGGCTGAGCGAAACGAGCAGTTCGTGGATCTCGCGTTTGGACCCCACATCGACGCCGACCGTCGGCCCGTTGAGGATGAGAAGCCGGGGATCGATCTCCATCCAGCGCGCCAGCACGACGCGCTGCTGGTTGCCGCCTGAAAGCGTCGCCACGGCGGGCGTGACGTCAGGCGTCTTGATCCGGAGATTCTTCACTGCGTCGCGTGCCCGCTGCAACAGGCTTGCGGCGCTGACGATGCCGAAATGGGTCGACTTTTCCAGGCTGGAGACGGTGATGTTGTCGCGGATCGACTGGTTGAGGAAGAGACCTTCCGTCAGCCGGTCTTCCGGCACATAGGCGATGCCCCGCTCGATGGCGTCGTGCTGGCTTTTGAAGGTGACGGTCTCGCCATCGATCTCGATGCGCCCGGCATCCGGCTTCATGTAGCCGAACAGGGTCTGGGCGAGTTCGGTTCGGCCGGAGCCGAGAAGGCCGACCACGGAGACGATCTCGCCCGGACGCAGCTCCAGATCGACATCGACGAAATTGCCGCGACGGCCGAGGCCGCTGGCGGCGAGGAACGGGCGCTGGACCGCGCCTTCTTCACGCGGGAGCCGCTGACTGTCCACGGAACGGCCGGTCATGGCCTCGACCAGGCGCTCGGTGTCGAATTCGCCGATGGGGCCTTCCACCACCACGGAGCCATCGCGCAGCACGGTGACCGTGTCGCAGACGGCGAAAACCTCTTCGATCTTGTGGCTGACGAACAGGAAGGAAACGCCTTCCTTCTTCAGTGCGCCGACGATCTCGAGAAGATGGGCGACCTCGCTGCGCGTCAGCGCGGTGGTCGGCTCATCCATGACGATGATGCGCGCCCTGTTGGCGAGCGCGCGGGCGATGGCGACGAGCTGTTTGGATGCGACGGGGAGGAGTTCGACCGGCGTGTCGGGGTCGATCTCCACCTGCATGCGCTTCAGCGTGTCGATGGCCAGTCTGCGGCGCGCGCTGCGTTTGTGCAGCACGTCTGCGGAGGTAACCGAGGTCAGGAAGCCGATGTTCTCCCAGACGCTCAGATTGGGAAACAGCGAAAAATCCTGATAGATGACCGAAAGGCCGGCGGTGATGGCGCCCATCGGGTCGTTGCCCAACTGGCGGCCGTTCAGCGAAACCTGGCCTGCGTCGGCGCTCACCACGCCTGACAGGATCTTGATCAGTGTCGATTTGCCCGAGCCGTTCTCGCCGGCCAGACAGCGCACCTCACCGGTGCTCAGTTCGAGATTGACGTCTTCGAGCACGCGCACCGGCCCGTAGGCCTTGCGGATGTCCCGCATCTGCAGGATGGGCGTGCTTCCGCTCGCTTCGTCGTTCATGGGAAATCTCTGTTGTTCAGGCAAGGCCGCCGGGCGGACAAGGCCCGGCGGCGGTTGGATCGAGAGGCGCGCAGACGGCTGCCGGTCCTGATGCCAGGACCGCAGGCGGGCTCCATGCGTCTCTCGTTTCCGGTCACGTCAACACGCTACGATCAGAAATCGTATTCGCTCATGTTGTCCGTGGTGACATCGACCCAGGCCTGGCCGTAGAGCACCTTGCCGTCGAGCTTGATGGCGTTGTAGCCCTCGACGCCGAGGTCCATGCCATCGGTGATCTCTTCACCTGCGATGGCCATGGAAGCGACCTTGTTCATGGCGATGCCTGCCTTCGCGGGATCCCAGAAGGAGATCATCTCGATGGCGCCGGTCTCCAGATAAGGGCCGGCAACCGAAACGAGGCTGGTGCCGACGATCTTGACCTTGCCGTCGAGACCGGCTTCTTCAACGGCCAGAGCCGCACCCACGACATCTTCGCCTGCCGAGCCCTGAATGCCCCTCAGGTTCGGATAGGTGCGCAGAAGCTCCTTGGTCTTCTGGTAGGCGGTCTGCTGCTGCTCGTTGCTCTCCAGCTTGTCGGTGACAAGCGTCATGTTCGGGTATTTTTCTTTCTGGTACTCGATGGCGGCGTCGACCCATTCATTGTGGGTCTTGGCGGTCAGATGGCCGACGAACACGGCATATTCGCCTTCGCCGCCCATGGCCTGTGCGAGCGCTTCCATCAGGTGACGGCCATAGGCCGCATTGTCGAAGGCTTCCACGTCATAGGTGATGTTCTGGAGGCTGGACGCCTCGTGGCCGATGACCTTGATGCCGGCGTCGAGCGCCTTGCCGAGAACCGGTTCCAGAGCCTCCGGCGAATTCGGCACGACGGTGATGGCGTCGACCTTCTTGGCGATCAGGTCTTCGATCATCTGCACCTGTAGCGCCGCGTCGGCGGAAGCCGGTCCAACCTGCGTTGCATCGTGGCCGGTTTCCGCGGCGTATTCATTGACGCCGTCTTCCATGCGGTTGAACCAGGCGATGCCCGAAAGCTTCACCACCGTCACGATGGAGTGCTTGGCATCCTGCGCGTGCGTAACGGCGCCGGCCCCGACGATCAGCGCGGCGCCGAGCGCCACGCCGGCGGTCAGTTTCCTCAAATTCAAAGCCATGTTTTCCTCCTCTTGATACACTTCCAGTGCGCCCCGTCGACCGGGATGGCCGTCAGTCAGGCTTCATCGGACGTCCGCTGTTCCGCTCCCCTCATCAGATCGCTGTTGCGGGCGTACAATTCCTTGAATGTGCGATAGCGCGCGTCATAGACGGCGCGGTTCTCCTCCTGCGGCGCGATGCGCCGCTCCATCGGGTTCCAGCGCCGGATATCGTCGCGCCCGGCCGCTCCCACGGCGACGGCTGCGAGAAATGCGTTGCCGAAGGCTGCGCCGACCGTGTTGGCGGCGACGTCCTGTGTCTTGCCGCTCGCATCCGAGATGGCCTGCGACCAGACGGCGTTCTTGGTGCCGCCGCCGACGGCGGCGATGCGCTCGATCGCTGCGCCGGCGCTCTCATAGGTCTCGATCACCGACGTCACGCCATAGGCGATGCCCTCAAGGAAACCGCGATAGATGTCTGCCCGTGTGTGGGTGAGGTCGAGGCCGAAAATGACGCCGCGCGCATGCGGATCGTGGATCGGCGTGCGTTCGCCGGAGAAATAGGGCAGGACCACGATGCCATTTGCGCCGACCGGCGCGCCCTGCGCCTCTTCGGCGAGCAGCCGCAGCGCCTCCTCGGCATCCAGCTCGCGGGCGAACTGCTCCTGAAACCAGCGGGTGAGCGTGCCGCTGGTGGAGGTGCCGGACATGCAGGCGTGCTGTCCCTTGAAAAGCCATGGCGCATACCACAGCCGCCCATCCTCCACGCGGTGATCCGTGACGAGGATGATGAACATGGTCGAGCCATACATCATCATCATTTCGCCGGTTCCCAGAACACCGACGCTGACGGCCTCCGCCGCCGCATCGATGGTGCCCGCCGTAACCGGCGTGCCGGGTGCAAGTCCGGTTTCCTTCGCCGCCTGTTCCGTGACATGGCCCGCAATCTCGGTGCTCCAGAGAAGCTCCGGGAGACGCTCGGGCGCGATGATGCGGTCGGCGTAACGGTCGCTCCACCGGTTGGTGTGGATGTCGTAGAGCGGGCTTGAGGAAGACGCGGAATAATGATCGATGACGAAGCGTCCCGTCAGCCGGTGCACCAGGAAGGATGAGGAGTTCATCACCTTGTGGGTGCGGGCATAAAGCTCGGGCCGGTTGTTCTTCAGCCACAGGATCTTGGGGCCGACCGACTGGGAGGTGAGGGTGTTGCCGCATTCGGCAAGCAGCGTCTCCTCGCCGATCTCGGCGGTCAGTTCCTCGATCTCCTCGGAAGCGCGGGTGTCGACGCCATAGAGCACGGCGTTCATCAGCGGCTTGCCGTCTTCATCGACCGGCAGCATGCAGGGGCCGATGCCGCTTGCCGCCACGGCCTTGATGTCGCCGGGGGCGATGCCGGTGGTGGCGATCAGTTCTTTGCTTATGGCGCAGAACTCCCCCCACCAGTCTTTCTCGGCGTCATGTTCGGCCCAGCCGGGCTGCGGCACGATCATGTCGTGCCGTCGCTTTGCCGTGGCCAGAATGCGTCCCTGACCGTCGGCCAGAACGCCCTTTGTTTCGAAGGTTCCGATGTCGATGCCGAGGTAGCAATCCATCAGGTGTAGTCATCCCGGTTGAGGCTGAAACCGGCGTCGACCCGGCGGATCGCGGCGATCAGCAGTTTCGTGAGGGCTTCCAGATCGCGCAGGTCGCACATTTCGAGCGAGGTGTGCGTGTAGCGGCAGGGGAAGCACATATCGATACAGGCCACGCCCTCATTGACGAGCTGCACATAGGAGGAATCGGTCAGTGCACCCGTGTGGGCCGTGCGCTGGAGATTGATCCCCTCGGATGAAGCCGTGTCGGAGAAGAGCTTTGGCAGGGCAGGGTGCGGGATCGTGCCGTTCAGCGTGCCGCGTCCGTGGAACGAGTAGAGGCTCATCGCCGGGCCGTTGCCGAGCGCGACTTCACCGCGCTGGGTCATGTCGGGCGTGTCGGCGTTGAGCGCCAGATCGAGCTGGATGGCAATGTCGGGGTTGATCGCGCGGGCCGCGACCATTGCGCCCTGAAGATTGAACTCCTCCAGCACGGCGAAGACGAAATGCACCGTGGGGCGCGGGCCTTCCGCGGCGAGTGCGCGGGCGACCTCGACGATGACGGCACAGCCGGCCCGGTCATCGACCGAAGTGCCGATCAGGCGGTTTTCATTGAGTTCAATGACGCGCGGATCATAGACCACCGGCGTGCCGATCTCGATGCCCAGCGCCTTGACGCCCCCGGCGTCTTCCGCGCCCACATCGATGAACACTTCCTGATAGGGCGTGACCTTGTATTTCTCTTCCGGCGGCGTGGCGTGATGGCTCTTGTTGGCAATGACGCCCTGCACATCGCGGCCCTCGCCGACGCAGAACAGAACGGCCTGCGCGGGCAGGGCCTTTTCCGGGATGCCGCCCAGCCGCTCGATGCGCACCAGACCGTTATCCTCGATCTTGCGCACCATGAAGCCGAGCTGGTCGGTGTGGGCGAACAGCATGACGGAGGGCGCACCTTCGTCACCTTCCAGTGTGGCGATCAGATTGCCGAGGCGATCCGTGCGCATGGAAAGCGGCAGATCGGCGAGCTCTTTCTCGATGCGGCGGCGCACGCGGTCTTCATGCCCGGACAGGCCCGGTGTCAGCATCAGGGTTTTGAGCAGGGAGCGGAGACGCTCTTTCATGATTGGTGAGCCTTTCGTTTGAAGAACGCCTTCACATCGAAGGAACCGAAAGCCGCGCGATAGGACATGACCGCAATGAGCAGGCCGCCGAAGAAGAGGTCGCGGGAGAAGGCGCTGAAGGAGAGAATGTTGAGCCCGCTGGAGATGAACTGCAGGCAGATCACGGCCAGAGCCACGCCGGTGACGGTGCCGAAGCCGCCGGCCGGGCTGACGCCGGCAAGGATGTTGATGAGGATGACGAGCAGCAGATAGGAGCTGCCATAGTCGGCATTGGCCGAGTTGACGCGCGCCAGAACCACCAGACCGGCAAGTGCGGCGATAAAGCCGGCGATTGCGTAGATCTGGATGATCAGCTTCTTGCCGGGCACACCGGCGAAATCGGCGGCGACCGGGTTTGCGCCAAACAGGCGCAGCCGCATGCCCACCGGCGTGCGGCGCAGAAGGAAGGCAAGGCCCGAGGCGACCAGTGCAAACAGCACAAGCGGAAGCGGGAGCACGCCGCCGATCGTCCAGTTGCCGAACGCCGTGTACCAGTCGGGAAGACCGGTGATGGCCGGGCCGCGCGTGATGATGATGCCGATGCCGGCGAAGAGCTGCATGCTGCCGAGCGTCGCGAGGATGGGCGGCAGCCGCAGATAGGCGATGAGAAAGCCGTTGAACGCGCCGCAGACGAGCCCCACGGCGAGACCGGCGGGGATGGCGAGCCATGCCACTTCCGGTCCGGCTTTCATGGTCACTGCGGCCACGATGGAAGCCAGATTGGCGATGGCGACGACCGAAAGGTCGATGCCACCGGAAATCATCGTCGGCAGGACTGCAAGGGACAGAAGCCCGAATTCGGGGAACTGGAAGCCCATGGATTTGAGGTTTGACGATGACAGGAATGTCGGACTGGCGATTGCAAGCGCAACGAATATCAGCGCCGTCAATATTCCCAGGCTCTTTAAGTGTGAGCCTGTGGTGTCCTGTCTTGCGTCCATGGTCTTCCTCCCCAGGTCCCGATGGTTAGCCGCCGCGGGCGGCTTTTACGATCTGCATGAACTCCCTGGCCCGCTCTGGATCGACCGGGTTCCAGGTGTTGCCGTCGACCTTGAGCGACGAGCCCACGATGCAGCCATCGGCGATTTTGAGAATGTCGGCCACGGTGTTGTGGCGAACGCCCGTATTGGCCAGAACCGGTGTGTCGGTGACCTTTTCCTTGACCGATTTGAGATCGGTCATCTCGGCGGCCTCGCCGGTGATGGCGCCCGAAACGAGGACGGCGTCGGGAATGGAGGAGAAGACGGCAGAGCGGGCGCGGTCGGCCAGCGGGCGCTTGTCCATGGAATCGGCGAATTCGGCCGACACGTTGTAGAGCATCACCAGATCGTCACGGCCAAGGCGGTTGCGGTAGCGCAGCGCCTCGCCGGCATTCGGCGTCCACGGGCCCATGTCGGAGGCATAGGTGCCGGTGAAGATTTCGCGGACGAAGGAAGCGCCGGTTGCCGTTGCGAGCGCCACGGTGCTCATCGGATCCCACAGAACGTTGACGCCGAAAGGCTTCTTGATCTCGCTGCGCAGCTGGCCGATCACATAGGCCATGGCGGCGGTGGAGGCGATGTCGACCTTGAGCTCATAGGGGCGGTCGTTCTCATTGCCGAACATCACCGCATCGACATCGGCTTCCTGCAGGGCGGTGAGATCCTTGCGCGCTGCGGCGACAATGCCGTCAATGCCGGCATCCGCATCATAGAGCGGTGAGCCGGGCATCGGCAGAAGATGCACCATCGAGATGATGGGTTTCCTGTCGCCGAAGAGCTGCTTGAACTTTGACATTCCGTGCCTTTCTTTCTTGTTGTCGGCCGCCCCCCTCAGGCGAGCGTTATGGCCGGTATCAGCTTCCGATAGGGCGCAATCAGATCCTCCGCGTCCCTGTCGGTGATGAGTTCGTCGATGGCGTCGAGCCCGCAGACTTCTGCGAACACGCGTTTGCCGAATTTGCTGTGATCGGTGATGACCACGGTGCGCTTGGCGCGTGACATGGCGAGCCGCTTGGTCTCGGCCTCGTCGAAGGTTGCCGTCGTCACGCCGCCTTCATCGATGGCGTCGGCGGCGATGAAGCAGATGTCGGCCTGAATGGTGGCGAGCGCGGTCTTCGCCCAGTTGCCGACCAGGCTGAAATAGCCATTTCTCACACGCCCACCGACGATGTGGACCTCGGTTGGCCCGACGGCGGCTGCCTCGGCGACTTTTATGTCCATCGTCACCACGGTGATGCGCCTTCCCGCCAATGCGTGAGCGGTGGCCAGCGCCGTGGTGCCGGAATCGAGCAGCGCCACCTGACCGTCTTCAATGCTGGCGGCGGCCTTCTGGCCGATACGCTGCTTGAGTGTCTGATGGTGGCGCACCTTCTCCAGGAAGAGCGGTTCGGTGTCGCCCTCGCCAATGCCGCGCGCGACCACGCCGCCATGGGTTCTGGCAACGATGCCGGCCTGCTCCAGGACCGTCAGGTCACGGCGAACCGTCGGCAGTGAAATCTTGAGGAGTTTGGCAAGCTCGGCCGTGCCCACGCGCTTACGCTCGACGATCACGTCGATCATCTGCTGCTGGCGTTCCTGCGGAAAACGGTGGCGCGTACTTGTCAATTTATCCTCCCTGGTGTGATCGATAATGATCGTTTGGGTATGAGTCAATAATTATCGATCATATCCACAGGCGCGAAGCCTGACGAGCGGTTCCTGCGCAGCGCTCCCTTTTGCCGCACCGCGTGGGTGTGAAATCGCGCGCCGGGCCGGAGCAGAGAGGGAGAGGCGACGCTACTTAATTTGCCGTGCAACTAAATTTTCATTTTTTGCGCATGCACTTGCTCGTCGTGAATGCACGCGCAGAGAGGCATGACAATGCGCACGGTATGTCTCGTTTCGGCGGTTCTTTTTCTGTCGCTTTCAAGGGCGCTGTCCGCCGAACCCGACGCGGCGTTTTTTTCAACGGCGTCTGACTGGAATGGCTTTTATGCCGGGGTGCAGGTGGGAAATTTGCGCGGCGCTCTGCATCAGGCCTACGCGGTCGGTGACCATTCCCGGGCGGATGTCAGCGCATTCTTTGCGGGCCTCCATGCGGGTTATCAGCGACAGGTCACCCGCAATGTCGTTGCCGGCGTTGAGCTGGATGGGGCATGGCTGCGTGCCGAAGGCAGGAGCCATTTCTACACGCGGGGCGGATTTCAGATTTCGCCGGGTTACGTCGCGCGTTCCCGGCTCGACTGGATAGCGGCGCTGCGCGGACGGCTCGGTTATGTGGTGGATCGGCGCATGCCCTATCTTGCGGCTGGTCCGGCAATCGCTGACGTGCGCTTTGTGGGAATGCATGGCAACGGTGTGTTCGATCCGGGTGGACGGAAAATCCATGTCGGCTGGACGCTGGGTGGCGGCGTCGACTTTGCCGTGGGAAACAGGCTCATTCTGAAAAGTGAGTATCGCTACAGCGATTTTGGTCGCCGTGTTTTCAACGATGGCGCAAACCCCTCGCGCATCGGGCTGAAAACGCACGGTCTGCGTCTGGGCGCGTCCTACAGGTTCTGATGCAGGGAAGCGTGCTGGACGCATGGCCCATCGCTTGTCCTGTGGGCAGTTTGCGTTCTTAACCGGCTCGCAACACATGCGCTGATAATCGCCGCGGGCATGAAGCTCGTATTGTTCAAAGCGGCAGTCGCCACTTTTATGTCCATCATCGCCTCGCTGGTGATCTGCTGGGCTGTGCTCAGCCTGGCTGGCGGCGGGATCAATTGGTTTCCGGTGATCATGAGCATTCTGTGTCCGCTTTTGATCGCATTTCCCACGTGCACCTACACATTCTACCAGAACCACCGGATCGCGCTTGCGCATGCGCAGCTGGAAGCGGCGCACACAGAGCTTGCCGATGTATATGACGAACTGGCCATTGCCGCGCGCACGGACGGGATGACGAGATTGCTGAACCGCAGCTCGTTTGTCACCGATCTGGATGAGATCGGTCAGCGCGGGGCAGGCGGGGTTCTGCTGGTCATTGATGCGGATGACTTCAAGAACATCAATGACACGCACGGTCATCTGGTCGGCGATCAGGCGCTTTGCGCCATTGCCAGCGTTATCCGAAACGTGGTTGGCGAGACCGGGCTTGCGGCGCGCATCGGTGGTGAGGAATTCGGTGTGTTTGTTGAAGCCGCTTCTTTTGATGACGGGGTGCAGCTTGCTGAGAAGGTGCGCGCCGATATCGAGCGGCTGGGGCTGCGCACGCCGTCTGACATGGTCGTGCCGCTAAGCGTGAGCATCGGTGTGGCCTTTGCGGAAAGCAGGGCTGACTTCTCGTTGCTTATGACGATTGCGGACAGCCAGCTCTACCGGGCAAAGCGCAACGGGCGCAATCGGATCTGCGTGCCCGATTTTCTTGGTCCGGGCGACGGTCTGCGCGCTGCCTGCGCATAATCCCGCATCAACGCTGGCTAGGCTTTCAGGCTGATTTCCGCCAGTTGCGCCAAAGCCTGCTTCTCAAAGGCGATTGCGCCCTGACGACGGGCAATGTTGAGCGCTCTTTCGAGGGCGCGTTGCGCGTTCTTGGGCCGTCCTGTCTGCTGCGCCAGCTTCGCCCAGAGGCGGTGAAGCTCGGCTTCATACCAGCACTCGCCGGTGGAGCGAACGAGGCGCAGCGCGCGGCGGAGCGTGTTGAGCGCGTCGGAGATCCTGCCGTCGTGGAGTAGAACTTCGGCAAATAGCCCCAGACCATAGGGCAGGGTCAGGCGCGCGTTCATCGCCTCATAGGCGGTGAGGCCATTGCGCAGCTGCTCCTCGCCTGCGGGGTCTCCGAGCATTGCGCGCGCCCATCCAGCCAGCATGTTTCCTGGAGGGATCCAGTAGGGAATGTCGGCGCGCCGGCAGGTCTCGATCATGCGCTGCGCGCGCTCCAGCGTGAGCGCCGCATCGCCACGCTCGTGGGCAATGATCGCGCCTGCCCAGAACATCTGGGCCTGTCCGAACGGTTGATCGAGCGCTTCGGCTTCGCGCATGCCCGCCGTCAAATGCGCGTCGGCCTCTGCATCATTTCCGAGAATTTGCTGCACGCAGGCGGCGTATTGTCGGCAGACAATGCCCGCATTTTCGCCGAGCAGCGTGTCGCCGGCTTCCTCTTCGGCACCCTCATGCAGGGACAATGCAGCATCGATCTCAGGCAGGCTGGCCGCAAGGGATCCAGTGAAAAACGCGGTCTGACCAATGGCGTTGTGCGTTGCCATGGCGATCTGCACGGGGACGTTTGCTGAAAGGTTGCGAAGACCGAGGGCGATCTCTTCGGCCTTGCCGAATTCTGCGCGCGAGAGATGGTAGTTCCACATGCCGGCCAGAACCGGGGCGATTTCGGCAGGGTCGCCAACCTCAAGGGCGAGCGTGCTGGCGCGTTTGTAGACGGCCCTGAGTTCTTCGCGCGTAAAACCCTCGGAGACGATCAGCGCCGCGCCGAGGCCGAGAAGTGTCCTGAGTTCGGCTGAGCTCTGGCTTCTGTCGGCATCCGGACAGCGTTCGTGAAGCGCAAGCGTCTGACGAAGCTGCGTGGCGGCGTCATGGGCTGCGCCGCGATCAAGCGCGCGTATGCCGGAGAGCCCGCGATACCGGGCTGCCTTCAGCCAGTCTGCCGCGCGCTCGAAATGGTCTGCAAGCGTTGTCGCCACTTCGGCAGTGTCGGATGCAAAGATGGTCTCGAGCCGGTCGCCGATGCGCTGGTGCAGGCCCTGCCGGATGGCGGCGGGGATGCCGTCATAGATCGCTTCATGATAAAGCGCATGCCGGAAGGCATAGCGCGTGGCGAGCGTGCCATCGGGCTGTTGGCTCACGCCGGCCTGTTCAATGAAGCGGCGATTGCGGGCAAGGTTCTCCAGCCTGTGTTCGACGTCTTCCCGTGCTTCCCGCGTGTCGGCCATGGCAGCGGCAGAGAAACGTGGTCCGGCGACGCTTGCAGCTTCCAGAAGCTGGCGCTCGGCCGGTGTGAGGCGGCCAATTTCTGCTGAAATCACGTCACGCACGCCGGGGGCGATTGCCAGAACCAGTTCTTTCTCGGGGCGGTTCAACTGCCAGCGTCCGGCCGCCCGACCGATATCGCCATTCCGCAGCCATTGCTCCGTGACCGCTTCGACGAGGATGGCGTGACCTTCCGTGCGGTGGGCCAGAGCGGCAGCGAGCGAGGGCGGAAACGCGTTGCCGGGAAAGCGCTGCGCCAGATAGTCATGCACGGCTTCTGCGCCAAGCCCCTCCAGAGCCAGCGTCTGGATGCCCGGTTGCCGGTTCAGGTGGCTGAGTGTCGTGGCGAGTTCGTCCGCAGTATCCACCTCATCGAAACGATAGGTGACGAGCACCATCAGGCGCGCGGGTGTGCGCTGCAGCCCCCAGGCGCAGAGCCAGGCGAGTGTGCTCTGGTCGGACCAGTGCAGATCCTCCAGAACCAGTATGCCCGGCTGTTCGCGGGTGATCCGCTCCATGAGAAGCGTGAATTCGCGCGGCATCGGGTCCGGACGGTCGGGGCCGAATTTCTGGCCGGGGTCGAACGTTGCCGGGTCGTGGCCGTGATCGGCTCCGGGCAGATGCCCCAGCCAGGTGGGGGCCGTTTCACGCAGGAGGCGCGGCAGGTTTGCGACGGGGCGGGCATTGACGATCTGCGAGAGGATTTCGAGCAATGGGCCGTAGGGCTCGCGGGCGCCCGGATGCGGCAGGCACTGGCCATGCGCGATCCACATGGCCGGGGCTGCGCCGGTCAGGGTGGCCAGAAAACTGTCGACGAGGCGCGTCTTGCCGGCTCCGCTCTCTCCGGCGATCAGCGCGATGGCGCGATTGCCGCGGCGGGCGGCGGTCAGGCTTTTGGTGAGTGCTTCCAGTTCTCGTTCGCGCCCCACGCATAGGGGACGTTCGCTGGAAGGGGAAGGTGTGTTCGCGCCGGGAATGTCGATTTGCCCGGAGAGCCTGTAGCCGTAGCGACCAACCGTCTCAATGAAGCGGGGGGCGGTGGCGCTGTCGCCCAGAAGGCGGCGCAACTCCCGGATGCACTGTTTCGGGCCGGCATCGCTGCCGTGCCGGTTTCCCCATATCAGACGGCGCAACTCGTCCTGACTGACCGTCTCGCCCTGCCGCTCGATGAGCGCAAGAAGAACGGCCAGGGTCTTCGGGCGCAATGGCAGGGTTTCGCCCTCCCGCCGCAGCGCGCCGCCAGCGATGTCGAGTTCGACCTGTGTCAATAAGTTGCCTGTCTTCTGGCGCTGGTCATGCTCGCCCTTCAGAAGCGAATCCGCGCATCGCCGATTTCACGTGTCCGGGGATGGTTTTATACCAAAATTGAACCGTTTCATCACTTTGTTTGCCGGCGAGCCCGCGTCATACCGAAACCCGATTCAGACTGGTGGAGCCGAGCCCCTCTGGCAAGACGGACGGGGCCGTTTCGCACATCAAGGGGCAGAGCAACATGACGAAATCCGGCATCTCCAAAAAGATCACGGGGCGTGCAACGCTGCTCGCGGCAACGGCAGGTGCAGCGCTGTGCGCTTCCGCCGGGGCCGCGGCGGCGCAGGCCTGTGTCGCCGATCCGGCTGCCGTCATCGCTGCAGCGCCTACCGCCGCAATGACGCAGACGCCGCTGCCGGACGCACTTGCGCAAAAGCTCGATGCGGCGGTTCGCGATGCGCTGGGCAAAGCCGCAGCGCCGGGCTTCATCGTTGGCGTGCGCACGCCTGAGGGGCACTGGAGCGGGGCATGGGGCGTGGCCGATCCCGCAACCGGTGCTCCGATGGAAGTGGGCATGCACACCCGCATCGGTTCGATCACCAAGACCTTCACCGGCACGCTGTTGATGCAGCTCGTGGAAGCGGGAAAGCTCTCCCTCGACGACAGGATCGAGACCTATGTGCCGGGCGTTCCGAATGGCGACAAGATCACGCTTCGTCATCTGGCCAACATGACCAGTGGCGTTTCCAGCTACACGCGGGCCGAGCCTTTTCTGGAGGTTTTCCTTGAGCATCCGCAGGTGGTCTACAAGCCCGAGCAGCTTCTGGCTTTCGCCATTCCCGATTCGCCGGTGTTCGAGCCGGGCGAGGCCTTCGACTACTCCAACACCAACACGGTTCTTCTGGGGATGGTCATCGAACAGGTGACCGGGATGCCCATCGCCGAAGCCCTGAAGACCATGGTGTTCGACAAGCTGGGTCTGAAGAATACGGTCTGGCCGGGCGACAGCACGGAGATCCCTGAACCCTTCCCGCAGGGCTTTACCCTGCAGGGCAATGCGGCGACGCCGGAGAACCCTTCCAACGCGACGCACTGGAACCCGTCCTGGGGCTGGACCGCTGGTGAAATGATCTCGAACCTCGACGATCTCCTCACTTATGGGCGTGCCCTGGGCACGGGGCAGGGGCTTTTGGGAGAAGAGGCGCAGGAGGTTCGTCTGCGCTCGTTCCCCGAACCCATGGGCTACGGCATCGGCATGGGCTGCACGGGCGGCTGGGTTGGCCATACCGGTGAGCTTCCGGGCTACAACACGACGCTCTTCTATAATACGGCGCATGACATCACGGTCGTCGTTCAGGGCAACAGCGACATCCGCTCGGGCGATTGCGCGGATGAAGATGTGCTGCCGGACAACCCGACCGATGTGAGCTGCTCGTCGCCTGCCTCCCGTATTTTTGATGCGGTCTCGGTGGCGCTGGGACATCCCTTCTCCATGACCCCCGCCGAATAATTGGAAGCGTTGAACGAAATGCAGGCGATGTCTTCAGTGCGTGGCAGGAGCCGTCACGCATTTCTTGCGGCTTTACTCCTGTCTGCGGTGCTGATGCCGCAGACGGCTTTCGCCCAGTCAACGCCGGTTGAACGCACGGTTGCCGGCCAAACGGTCATTCTGCAGCGTTTCACCCCGCCTCAGGCGCTGGGCACGGTGGACATCAGGGTTGAAGATCAGCGCAAACGCGTTTCCGATGCCGATGCGGAAGGCGTGCGCATTCAACTTCGCTCGGTCAGTGTTGATGGCGCGCGCAGCCTGCCGCTGGAAGCGCTGGCTCCAATCTGGCAGGACCAGCTTGGCAAGACCATCTCCATGGCCGAGCTTTACCGGATTGCCGATGCGGTGGATGCGGCCTATCTCGCCGCCGGCTATTACTCCATGACCGTCGTACCGGTGCAGGATTTCGCCTCCGGGCGCGTACGCCTGCAGGTCTATGAAGGTTATGTGCAGCGCGTGGAGATCACGAGCGATCTGCCCGGGATCGAGCAGCGTCTGGCGCCTTATATCGATCGTATTCTCGCCATGCAGCCGATCCGCGTGAAAGAGGCGGAGCGGGTTCTCCTTCTGATGAGTGATCTGGGCGGGCTGGAGATCGAGGGCACGTTCGTACGCCCTGAAACACCGAGCGCCGGTGGTCTCCTGAAGCTCAAGGTCGGCTTTTCGCCACGCTCCGGTGTCATTTCTCTTGATAATTATGGGTCGAGCAGTGTCGGGCCGCTGGAACTGCTCGCCAGTGCAGAGTTCAACGATCTGTTCGGTCGTTTTGAAACGACGAGTCTTCTGGGGCTCACCATTCCCGACAATCCGCAGGAAATGGTCTTTCTTCAGCTCGCACAGGACATGCCGATAGGCCATGATGGCCTGAAGGCAGGCTACAGCCTTGCCTATATCGGTCAGAAACCGGGCGGTGATCTCAGTGCGCAGGATATCCGCATCGCATCGGTGATCGGCACGGGCTATCTTTCTTTCCCATTCCTGCGAAGCCTGCAGCAGAGCCTTGTCGGGCGGGCCGAGGTCGTCATTCACAACGATCATGTGGATGTGATGGGGATGCCGGTCTCGCGCAGCCGTGTGCGCCGGGCAGGGTTTTCCCTGACCTATGACCGCGTTCTGGGTGAAGGTTCGCTCTCCGCCGAGGCCGGGATCAATTTCGGTGTGGTTTCCGATCTCGATCTTGGCGATGTGCCGGGGAGTTATCACTATCTGCGCGGCTCGATGGATTATTCCCGCCCGCTGGGTGAGCATTTCAGCTTTCGTGTTCGCGCTGCCGGCCAGTATTCACCAACGGCATTGCCGGCCTCCGTTCAATTCGCGCTGGGCGGGCAGGCCTATGGGCGTGCCTTCGATGCAGGCGCCCTGATGGGCGACAGTGTGGCTGCGGCGGCGGTGGAGCTTGGCCACCGGGTGGATACGGGGCTCTCGGCGCTGCCGTTCCTGTCCTTCACGGCTTTTGCCGATTACGCTTCGGCGTGGAACCACGGGACGGGCGATGTGCTCGTGCAGCAGGGACTGGGCTCTTATGGTCTCACCATGGGCGGCGTGCTGAATGAGAGCCTGTTGTTTGAAGTGGGCGCAGCACTGCCCTGGACCAGGCCGGAGGAGCAGGAAGATCCGGGCGCGCGGCTATTCTTCCGGATGGGCAAGGCATTTTGATGAGGCAGGCGTTCGCCGCGCGTGGCCGGCGACGCCACTTCTACACGAACACGAGCGCAATCGATCCCAGAACCACCACGCCGACGGCTATCGCGGCGGCGAGTGCTCTGGAGCTTCGGTCTTCGGATGGCTCCGCAATGATTGAATGAAACCCGATCCCCACCAGCGTGGCGAGGAGAGCGGCAGCCACGATCACGCCGTAGAATTCGAAACTGGCCATCTGCTCCTCTCGTCCCGGCGCTGGTGTATGAGCCGGCAGCGGTTGCGGGTGTCGGCTCTTTCGACCCATCAGGTCAACCGGTAAACCGCACCGTCGCCTTTGGCCGTTCATCCACGTTGAGGCTGAAGACATCCGGTCTTGCGTAATGGCCGACCACGTCGAAATCGTAGCGTGCGCGGTCAAGCTCGGCGCGGTCGATTTCGGCCGTTACCAGCCCCTCGCGCCCCGTGAGCGGGCCAGCCAGAACATCGCCCAGAGGGCCGACGATCACGCTTCCGCCATTGATCAACGGGCGCGCATCGTCCCAGTCTTCGACGGTTACGCCCAGCTCTTTCGGGGATGGCTGATACTGGCAGGCGCTGACAAGGAAGCAACGCCCTTCATGGGCGATGTGGCGCATTGAAGCCTGCCAGACATCGCGTTCGTCCACGGTCGGCGCGCACCAGATCTCGATCCCCTTGGCGTAAAGGGCTGTCCGCAGAAGCGGCATGTGGTTTTCCCAGCAGATCGCCGCGCCGATGCGTCCTGCGCCAGTGTCGATGACCGGCATGGTGGACCCGTCACCCTGACCCCAGATCAGTCTTTCGGTTCCGGTCGGCATCAGCTTGCGGTGTTTTGCGACCAGCCCTTCTTCGGGGGTGAAGAACAGGGCCGTGCAGTAAAGCGTGTTGCCGCCACGCTCGATGACGCCGACAACCAGATTTGCCCCGGTGCGGGCTGAGAGGCCGGCCAGTTCTTCCGTCTCCGGGCCGGGCAGCTCGATGGCATTTTCGTAATAGGCGGCAAAGGCCTCGCGCCCCTGCGGAAGCCGGTAGCCAAGCCGGGTGCCGAATGTCTCTCCCTTTGGATATCCGCCAAGCACGGCTTCCGGCATGACGACAAGGTTTGCGCCGGTGCTGCGGATCTCCTGTTCATGGCTCAGGATCGCTGACAGCGTCTCAGCCTTTCCGGCTGGTGATGAGCCGATCTGCAACGCGGAAATGATGGATTTGGTCATGAGCGGCGAGCCTCCATATTAATGGGGCCTGACCCTAGGTTCCTGACGTAATATAAATCAAGATCGAGTCGGAACTAACCATCATGAATGAAATTCATATTCTGGATGTGGACCTGAACCTGCTGAAGGTTTTCGAGGCGATCTACGAGGAAGGCAGCGCGAGCAGGGCGGCTCTACGGCTCGGACTCACCCAGTCTGCCGTGAGTGCCGCGGTTTCCCGTTTGCGAACGGTCTATCAGGACCGGCTGTTTGAGCGCGGGGGCGGGGGCATGGTGCCCACCGCGCGGGCGCATGAACTGAGCGCAACGGTGCGCGAGGCGCTGAACCTGTGTCGAAAGACCCTGCTCGCCACGGACGAAGGCAGCCGGTCCTTCAGCGACCGCACCATATCCATTGGCCTCTCGGATGATCTGGAGATCGCCATTGGCCGAGCGCTGGCAGACAGACTGCGGGTCGATGCGCCGGGGCTTCGCCTGCTGCTGCGGCAGACAAACAGCTATCAGGCGACGGATATGCTCGCCGGCCGGACGGTGGATCTTGTGCTGGCGGCGGGCGGGTTTACATCGCGTTCCATTGGACGCCAGACGGTCATGACCGGTGGATATTCCTGTGTTGCCCAAAAACGCCCCGGCGGCGGGGCGGGAGAACTGGATCTGGAGGCCTTTCTGCAGCGCGACCATTTGCTGATTTCGTCGGGCGGCTATGTCGGGATCGTCGATGATGCATTGTTCGCCCTTGGGCTGCGGCGACGCGTGGAGGTCTCGACGACGCATTTTGCCGCCGTGCCGTTTCTTCTCAGCGGAGAAAACGCAATCGCGACGATGCCGACCCACGCGGCGCGGGCCGTGGCCGACCTGGCTGGTCTGGAAGTCCTGTCCTGCCCGCTGGAACTTCCGGCCTATGGCATTGAACTGGGATGGCGGCCAGACGTGCTGCGCGATCCGGCGGTGCTCGTTGTGCGCGACGCCATCGTTTCCGTGTTTGAGGAGCTGCCGCTTTGAAACGCGCCCGCCAGCCGATCTTTCCCGGATCTGCGGATTTACTGTCACGGATCGCAGGCGGCATGTGTTGCCAGCCACAAACTGACTTTATGGCCTCAACTGAACTTGACGATTAATCCATCTGCCATCTAACAGTATTTTTCTTGTGCACACGAGGAGCGAAAATGTCTGATAGCGCCACGCGCAAAACTACTGAACGCAAGCGCGGTTCCGGCGTACAGTTTGTCTACGACGTATTGCGGGACGAAATTCTGGATCTCGCGCTGGCTCCGGGAAGCCCCATCGACGAGATCCAACTGGCCAAGCGCCTGTCGATGTCGCGCACGCCGATCCGCGAGGCCCTCGTGCGTCTGGCCGGTGACGGGCTGGTGACCACGCTTCCGAACCGCTCAACTGTCGTCGCCAATATCGACTTTCTCAACCTGCACACATTCTTTGACGCCATCACGCTGATGTATCGCGTGACCACGCGGCTGGCGGCGCTGCACTACCAGCCCGAAGACCTGGTCACGATCCGCGCCCGCCAGGCGGAGTTCGCCAAGGCGGTGGAAGATCAGGATGCGCTGGCGATGATCGCCACCAATCGTGAATTTCACGCAGCCATCGCTGCAGCCGCGCGCAACCCTTATTATGAGAGCCTGTTCCTGCGCCTGCTTGACGAGGGACGGCGACTTCTGCGGCTCTATTACTCGTCTTTCAACGACCGGCTGCCGCAGCGCTATGTCATCGAACACGAGGACATGATCGCCGCAATCGAAGCCCGCGACGTGGAAACGGCCGACAAGCTGGCAAGCGAGCATGCCGATCAGATCGTTGCGCAGATCCGCAACATGATCGCCCGGGATCATCGTCAGCAAATCGCGCTTTAGGCCAATGTCGGCGTCCTTTGTCCGGGACGCTGGCCTGTCAAATGCATGTCTGTTTTCCCTGCGCCTCAATGTCTGGGGCGGGGGAAACACATTGCCTAAAATTTGTGTCGACAAAAAAAATACAAGTGATATTTTCTTCTTGATCCAATCTGGAATCAGGTGCGGACGGATGTCGTGCGCCGCGCGAAACCATGCATTCGAAGGAGACGAGCATGAGCAACGATATTTTCACGGGCTGCATTCCCGCGCTGATGACCCCGTGCAAGGACGACCGGACGCCGGATTTCGACGCGCTGGTGCGCAAGGGAAAAGAGCTGATCGCGGCAGGCATGCGCGGCGTTGTCTATTGCGGGTCCATGGGTGACTGGCCGCTTCTGACGGATGAGGAGCGCATGGAGGGCGTGGCGCGTCTGGTCGAGGCTGGCGTTCCCGTGATTGTCGGCACCGGTGCGGTCAACACCGCCAAGGCAGTGGAGCATGCGGCGCATGCGGCCAAGGTGGGTGCTCATGGTCTGATGGTCATCCCGCGTGTCCTGTCGCGCGGCAATTCGCCCGCAGCACAGCGCAACCACTTCAAGGCCATTCTCGCGGCTGCGCCCGACCTGCCGGCGGTCATCTACAACAGCCCGTATTATGGCTTCGCCACCCGTGCCGACCTGTTCTTCGCGCTGCGCGCCGAGCATCCCAATCTGGTTGGCTTCAAGGAATTCGGCGGCGCTGCCGATCTGCGTTACGCGGCCGAGAACATCACCAGCGGTGACGAGACGATCAAGCTCATGATCGGCGTCGACACGACTGTCGTTCATGGTTTCGTCAATTGCGGCGCCAGCGGCGCGATCACCGGCATCGGCAATGTGCTGCCGAAGGAAGTGCTGCATCTGGTTGCGCTCAGCCAGGCTGCCGCTGCCGGTGACGCCGATGCGCGCCAGCGGGCCGCCGAGCTGGATGCGGCGCTGGCCGTTCTCTCTTCCTTCGACGAAGGGCCGGATCTCGTCCTCTACTACAAGCACATGATGGTGCTGAACGGCGACAAGGAATACACCCTGCATTTCAACGAGACGGACGAGCTCTCCGACAGCCAGCGCGGCTATGCCGAGGCGCAGTATCGCCTGTTCCGCGAATGGTATGCGGAGTGGAGCAAGCTGCCCGGCGCGGTGACCAAATACGCCGCCTGAGGCCTGTGACGACAAATAAAGCCCTCCCGGCTGGTTCCGGGAGGGCTTTTTTTCGATGTTATGAAGGCTGACCCTAAGGGGTTAGACCGCGTCCAGCCCCTGTTCGCGCAGCCGCTCCAGCAGCGCCATCTCGTCTGCACTGAGGCGAATGCCTTCCGCGCGGGCCTTTGCCCTGGCCGCGAAACGGCGCTGCGATGGCAGGCGTGCGCCCTGTCCGGCAAACGCTTCGAACAGCACCTCGGCGCGCGCCATCGGGTCGCCTGCGCGCCCCTGTGCGAAACGGGCGGGATCGAAGGCGAGGATCAGTTCGCCATGGGCGGGCGCGAGTGTGGTGGTGCCCAGGGCTTCCAGCGCCTCGGGGCTGGTCAGGTCGCCGATCATCACACCGGCCAGCAGCTCGACCATGGTTGAGATGGCCGAGCCCTTGTGTCCGCCGAAGGGCAGCATTGCACCGGCAAGTGCTGCTTCCGGGTCGGTGGTCGGGTTGCCGTCCGGATCGATGGCCCAGCCCTCGGGCAGGGTTTTGCCGGCGCGTCGATGCAGCTCGATCTCACCGCGCGCGGCGACGCTGGTGGCGAAATCGAACACATAGGGATCTTTGTCGCGGCGCGGCCAGCCGAAGGCAAACGGGTTGGTTCCCAGAAGCGGGGCGCTGCCGCCGGCGGGTGCGACGCTGGCATAGCTCGGGCACATGGCCATGGCGGCAAGGCCCTGTTCGGCCAGTGCCTCGACCTCCGGCCAGAGGGCCGCAAAATGCGTGCAGTCGTTGATGACGAGCGCGGCCAGCCCCATCGTGCGGGCTTTTTCCGCCAGCACCGGTGCGCCAAGCTCGAACGCGGCATTGGCGAAGCCGCCGCGCGCATCAACGCGAACAATCGCGGTCCCGTCGCTGGTCAGCGCCGGCTCGGCATCCGGCACGACCTTGCCGGCCTTGATGGTGCGCAGGCAGCCCTCGATGCGATAGACGCCATGCGATTTGCAGGCGTCGCGCTCACCCGCCACGATCACGCGCGTAACCGCCCCCGCATGCAGCGGTGACAGCCCTCCCTTGCGCAGGATCTCCTCGACGAGCTGTTCCAGTTCGCCGATGGCCAGCGTTGTTTCCGTCATAAAATGTCCTTTCCTCCGGTTGCTGGGTTGCAATCCTGTATACATATTGTATGCAGAAAGAGGCGGATGCAAGCCATGCAGCAGCAAAGACCTGCGGCTTTCCGACACCCTCGCGATGGACTGAAACCCACAGCAAGAAGGAGGGGACTCATGCCCTTCAAACCTCACGGCAAACACCTGATTGCAGGTGAATGGATCGCTGGCAGCGACACGTTCGAATCATCGCCCGCGCACGGTCCCAGCCATCACTATTCGGTGGGCACCGTCGATCTCGTGGATCGCGCGGTTCAGGCTGCCGAGCAGGCGTTCGAGACCTATTCGGCGACCTCGCGCGAACAGCGCGCCGTCTTCCTCGAGACCATCGCTGACGAGATCGATGCGCGTGGCGCAGACATCACCGAAATCGGAACGCAGGAGACGGGCCTGCCCGCCGGTCGGCTCGAAGGAGAGCGTGGACGCACGGTCGGCCAGCTTCGCCTGTTCGCCGATCACATCCGCAAGGGTGACTATCTGGACCGTCGGCATGATGCGGCTCTTCCCGATCGCCAGCCCGCTCCGCGCCCGGAACTGGTGATGGTGCAGCGCCCGATCGGGCCGGTCGCGGTGTTCGGCGCATCGAATTTCCCGCTCGCGTTCTCGACCGCCGGTGGCGACACGGCCGCCGCGCTGGCCGCAGGCTGCCCGGTCGTGGTGAAGGGCCATTCGGCGCATCCCGGCACCGGCGAGATCGTCGCCGAGGCGATCCTTGCGGCAGTTGAAAAATGCGGCATGCCCGCTGGCGTCTTTTCGCTCATCCAGGGCGGCGACCGCAAGGTTGGCGCCGCGCTTGTGCAGCACCCGCTGATCAAGGCAGTTGGCTTCACCGGCAGCCTTGCCGGCGGACGCGCCCTGTTCGATCTGTGCGCCGCGCGGCCCGAGCCGATCCCCTTCTTTGGCGAGCTTGGTTCGGTCAATCCGATGTTCGTGATGCCGGAGGCGCTTCAGGCGCGCGGCGAGGAAATCGGACGCGGCTGGGCCGGGTCGCTGACCATGGGGGCAGGGCAGTTCTGCACCAATCCCGGCATCGCCCTTGTCATTGATGGTGAAGCTGCCGACCGTTTCATCGCGGCCGCCGCCGATGGGCTGAAGCAGATCGACGCGCAGGTGATGCTGACGGACGGCATCGCGCAGGCCTTCTGCTCTGGCCGTGATCAGATTGCGCAAAGCAGCGCCGCGCGCCCGGTCATGGTGACCGAGGCCGAGGGGCGCAGCGCCTCGCCGGCTCTCTACGAGACCACGGCGGCGGAGTTCCTCGAGAACCCGATGCTGCATCACGAAGTGTTCGGCCCGCTCGGCCTCGTCGTGCGTGCGGCTTCGGCTGAGGAGTTCGAGGCCATCGCGCGCGGTCTGGAGGGACAGCTCACGGCGACGCTGCATATCGACGAAGCCGACATCGAGGCTGCGCAGGCGCTGCGTCCGATCCTTGAACGCAAGGCCGGTCGCCTGCTGGTCAATGGCTTCCCGACCGGTGTGGAAGTTTCCGACACGATGGTGCATGGCGGGCCTTATCCGGCCAGCACCAATTTCGGAGCGACCAGTGTCGGCACGCTGTCGATCCGGCGTTTCCTGCGGCCGGTCTGCTACCAGAACATGCCCGAGGCGCTGCTGCCGGAAGACGCGCGCGGCTGACCGCACTGCGGTTCAGGGAGCTT
Source organism: Nitratireductor aquimarinus (assembly GCF_017255295.1). Taxonomy (GTDB): domain Bacteria; phylum Pseudomonadota; class Alphaproteobacteria; order Rhizobiales; family Rhizobiaceae; genus Nitratireductor; species Nitratireductor aquimarinus. The sequence goes on along the minus strand of NZ_JAFKDE010000004.1, from coordinate 52,012 downwards.
GGCTCCAATCGTCCTTGAAGGGGCGCGGTGTGCATCATGGATGCGCGCCGCGCCTTTTCTTTTTTGGGTTCAACCGGTTCCACCGGCTTTCGGAACAGGGGGCGCGCGCCTTCAAAAATTTAATTATTTTTTTTGTCGACATGGAGAATTGAGTTTGTATAAATTTTGAGTGCATCCATAGCCGGCTTTGGTTGGATGCCACCAAGAACGTCAAAGGAGGAGTTGATATGTTTCTTGATCTCAAAGGTTTGGCCTTTGCCGGAGCAGTGGCGCTGGCCGCCACGGCCGCACAGGCGCAGGAAGTGACCTGGCGCGTGCCGACCTCGGTGCCCGAAGGTTCTCCCTTCTATGTGAATTTCCTTGAGCGCTTTGCCGACAATGTCGACCGCCTGACGGATGGTGCTGTCGAGATCCAGCCATTCGGCGCGGGCATTCTCGTTCCGGCGCTTCAGGTCTATGACGGTGTGAAGGACGGCATTGTCGAGGCCGGCCACTCCACGCCGAGCTATCTCGTCAACCAGAACCCGGTGAATGCGATCTTCGCAGGTTTTCCTGGCGGCATGGGCCCCGAAGCCTATTCCACCTGGATCTTCGAAGGCGGTGGCCGTGAGAAGCTTTCCGAACTGCGCGCCGAAGAAGGTCTGAAGTCGCTGGTCGTCGGTATTGGTTCTTCCGAGATCATGGCGCACGCCAACAAGCCGATCAAAGGCGCTGCCGACCTCAAGGGCCTGAAATACCGTACATCCGGTCCCTGGGCCGAGGTGATGCGCGACTATTTCGGTGCGGTTCCGACCGTCGTGCCGCCGGGTGAAATCTACACGCTTCTGGAGCGCAAGGGCGTCGACGCCATTGAGTGGGGCCCGCCCTCGGGCAATCTGCCGGAAGGGTTCCATGAGGCCGCGCCGTATATCGTCGTGCCGGGCGTGCATCAGCCGACCTTCCTGTGGGAAGTGGTCGTCAAGCAGGAGACCTGGGACGCACTCGACGATGCCCTCAAGGCAAAGATCGAAGCTGCATCCGAGCTGACCACGATGCAGTCGCTGATCCATTTCTATGATCAGGACATGAAGGCGATGGAGACGCTTCGCTCCAGCAAGGCTGAGGTGATCGAGCTGGAACCTGCCTTCCAGCAGGAACTGTCCGATGCCGGGCGCGACTGGATACGCAAGACCGCCGAAGCGCAGAAGGCCGACGGCAAGCCGCTCATGGCTGAAATCCTCGACGAGTACTTCGCCTATGAGAATCGCTGGGCGGAGCAGAGCGGCTATCTGATCCGCAACGGCAACTAGACGCGGGGAGGCGATCATGAAGAGCTTCCTGCTCTCCGTCGCAGACCGGATTTCCCTCGGGTTGAACTACATCGCGCAGGCGATGGTGCTGATCCTGATCGCCTCCATGCTTTATGAGGTGGTGGCGCGCTATGTCTTTGGCGCGCCGACGCTCTGGGCCTTCGATATCGCTTACATGAGCACGGGCGTGCTCTTCGTTCTCGGAGCGGCGCAGGCGCTGCGCGAAGACGCCCATGTGCGCATCGACTTCCTGTCGTCGCGCATGCCGGTGCGGGTGCGTGGCGCTATCGACGGTTTTGCCTTTCTTGCGGTGCTCTGCCCGGTCTTCACATGGCTGGCGCTGATCGCCGGCCAGCGTGCGCTGCGCGCCTGGCAGACCGGAGAGGTGGAGCATGTCAGCCCGTGGGCCCCGCTGATGTGGCCATTCTACAGCGCTCTGGCGATCGGCCTTGCCGCGCTGGCGCTGCAACTTGTCGCCGAGGGGCTGCGGGCGTTGACCGCACCGCGTAGCGACGACAGTTTCAAGATCGAGACCTGACATGCTGATTGCAGGACTTATGTTTCCGGCGCTGTTCGCGCTGATCCTGTTGGGCTTGCCCATCGCCTTTTCCCTGATCGTCGTGGCAGTCGGGGCAGGGCTTGCGGCCTTCGGCGAGGTGGCTTTCAACCAGCTTTACGGCTCGTTCTATTCCGCCTCGACGAATTTTATCCTGTCGGCGATCCCGATGTTCATTCTCATGGGCGCGCTGCTGGAGCGTTCGGGCATCGCCGAACGCCTGTTCCGTGTCATGAACCTGTGGCTTGCCCGCCTGCCGGGTGGACTGGCGCTGGCGACCGTCGCCATGGGCGCGATCTTTGCTGCTGCCGCCGGCGTTGTCGGTGCGGTCGAGGTGATGATCGGCATGATGGCGATCCCGGCAATGCAACGGGCGCGCTACGGCAACTCGCTGATCGCAGGCACGATCTGCGCTGGCGGCTCGCTGGGGACGATGATCCCGCCCTCCGTCATTGCCGTGATGTACGCTTCGCTCGCGCAGATGTCGGTGGGCAAGCTGCTCGCCGGCATGATGGTGCCCGGACTTTTGATGGTGGTCCTGTTCCTGGGCTACATCTTCATCCATGGCCTCATCAATCCGCCGCAGCCAGAGCCCGGTGATCCGGAAGAGGAAACGGTCGCGCTCGGAGAAAAGCTGTGGCTGACGGTCACGGTCATGCTGCCGGTGGTGCTTTTGATCCTTGCCGTTCTGGGATCGATCCTGGCCGGCATCGCGTCGCCGACCGAGGCAGCCGCAGTGGGTGCTGCCGGCGCATTGGCCCTTTGTGTTCTCAATGGGCGTTTCTCCGTGCCGATGCTGCGCGACGCGCTTGCGATCACGGTGCGGATTTCGGCGATGATCCTGCTGATCGTTGCAGCCGGCACGATGTTCATGGGAGCGTTCGCGGCCAATGGCGGCGCTCGGCTGATCCGCGAGTTCATCGACAGCGCCGGGCTTGGCCCGACAGGAATGATCATCTTCTTCCTGCTGGTGGTCTTCGTCCTTGGCTTCGTTCTGGACTGGACCGCGAACGTGCTGATCTGCGTGCCGCTTTTCACGCCCTTCATCCGTGCGGCCGGCATTGATCCGGTGTGGTTTGCGACGCTGGTGCTGATCGTGATCCAGACAGGGTATCTGACGCCACCCATGGCATCGTCGATCTTCTACCTGAAATCGATCGCGCCGCCGGGCATGACCTATGGCCAGATGTGCCGTGGCGTTCTGCCCTTTATCGCCCTGCAGGTTCTGACCCTGCTGCTGGTCGCTTCCTTCCCCGCGCTCGCCACATGGCTTCCCGACAGGATCGTGGGATTCTGACAAACAATGGAAAATTTTTTCTGTCGGCAATAAATATGCAAATTGTATTTTTGTAGGTTTTGTGATTGCCTGCACTGGTTTCAGCCGCGCTGCGTGCCGGCCGGCTGAAACTCAAAAACCTGGGAGAGAGACATGAACTTCAAGATTATCGCTGGTGGCCTGATGGCTGCCGCCATGGTTGCTGGCCCGGCAAAGGCCGACAAGCTGGACGACATCATCGCCTCCGGCACGCTGCGCTGTGCGGTGGTGCTGGACTTCCCGCCCATGGGCTCGCGCGATGAGAACAACGAGCCGATTGGCTTCGACGTCGACTATTGCAACGACCTTGCCAAGGCGCTGGGCGTTGAGGCCGAGATCGTCGAAACCCCGTTCCCCGACCGCATTCCCGCACTCGTTTCGGGCCGTGCGGATGTGGGTGTCGCCTCGACGTCCGACACGCTTGAGCGCGCCAAGACGGCGGGCTTCACCATTCCCTACTTCGCCTTCACCAATGTTGTCCTGACCCGCGATGGCACCGAGATCGACGGTTATGAATCGCTCAAGGGCCGCACCGTCGGATCGGTTGCCGGCACCTATGAGGCCATCGCTCTGGAAGAGGACATCAAGAAGTGGGGTGAGGGCGGCAGCTTCCGTCCCTACCAGTCGCAGGCCGATGTGTTCCTCGCGCTGTCGCAGGGCCAGATCGACGCCACTGTCGTGACTTCCACGGTTGCCTCCTCCATCGTGGAGAGCGGCCGCTATGAGGGCCTGACCATTGGCGGCGACGCGCCTTACCTGCCCGACTATGTGTCGCTGATCACGCTGCGCAGCGAATACGGCCTGCTGAACTATCTCGACCTGTTCATCAACCAGCAGGTGCGCACGGGCCGTTACGCGGAACTCTACGACAAGTGGGTCGGCAGCGAAGCACCGGACCTGACGGTCAACAAGGTTTACCGCTGATCCGGGAAGGGGGGCTTTGCGCCCCCCCGCCCAATACGGACACAAAGCGGAGCGCAGGATGTTCGATTACACCTTTCAATGGCGGCAGGCCTTTCGTGCCCTGCCGCAGATGCTGGACGGTGCGCTTGTAACGATGCAGATCGCGGTTCTGTCGATGGTGATCGGCATAACCATTGCGGTGCTTCTGGCGGTGGCGCGCAACTCCGGTTCAAAATGGCTGCAATGGCCGGCCATGGCCTGGGTCGAGGTGGCGCGCAACACGCCCGCCCTGTTTCAGATCTACATGGCGCATTTCGGCCTCGGTTCCTTCGGTATCTATCTCAGCCCCTTCGTCGCGCTTCTGGCCGGCATCACCTTCAACAATGCCGGATATCTGTGCGAGACCTTTCGCGGCGCGCTGCGGGCGATCCCCGGCACGCAGGTGCGCGCGGGCCGCTCGCTCGGCATGGGGCAGGCCAAGGCGTTTCGCCTGATCGTGATGCCGCAGATGTTTCGCATCGCGTTTCTGCCGACCACCAACCAGATGGTCTGGGCGATCCTCATGACCTCGCTCGGTGTGACCGTCGGCATGAGCACCGATCTGACCGGTGTGACGCAGGATCTCAACGCACGAACCTTCCGCACCTTCGAGCTCTTCGCTCTGGCCGCCGTGCTTTACTACTGCATCGCCAAGGCCGTGATGTTCGCAGCGCGGCTCGTCGCCTGGCGCCTGTTCCGGTATTGAGGAGGAAAGGCGATGTTTGAAACCTCTCTGAGCTTCAATGACATTCTGTTCCTGATCAGGGGCGCAGGCGTCACGCTGTCTATCACCATTCTGGCGGTGGTCGGGGGCACGCTTCTGGGTCTGCTGTTCGGTGTCCTTCGAAGCCATGTCAGCCCTTGGCTCACCCTGCCGCTGGTCTTCGTGCTCGACATTTTCCGCTCGGTCCCGCTGCTTATCCAGCTGATCCTCGCAAACGCCTTTCAGGCCATTGCGGGCCTGCAACTCTCGCCCTTCGTCACCTCCTGCGTGGTGCTGGCGCTCTACACCTCGGCCTATTGCACCGAGATCGTGCGTGGCGCGATCGATGCAGTGCCGGTGGTGACGCGCCGGGCGGCGCGTTCGCTGGGGCTGAGCTGGGGACAGGACATGACGCAGATCGTCTTTCCGATGGCGCTGCGCGTGGCCCTGCCAAGCTGGATCGGTCTCACCCTGGGGGTGATGAAGGACAGCGCCCTGGTTCTGTGGCTCGGCATCATCGAATTGCTGCGCGCCAGCCAGATCCTCGTAACGCGCCTGCAGGAGCCCATGTTCATCCTGCTCATTACCGGCGCGATCTATTTCGCCCTGAGTTTTCCCATCGCCCGCCTGGGAGGCCGGCTGGAGAAAAGGTGGCAAGAGAATGATTGAGATTGAAAACGTTCACAAATCCTTCGGCGCGCTGGAGGTTCTGAAAGGCATCAACCTGACCGTCGACAAGGGCGAGGTGGTGTCGGTGATTGGCGGTTCCGGTTCCGGCAAGTCGACGCTTCTGACCTGCATCAACGGGCTTGAGCCCATCGACAGCGGGCGCATCCTCGTTGACGGCACGGAGGTGCACGCGAAGACAACGGACCTGAACCTCTTACGCCGCAAGATCGGCATCGTGTTCCAGCAGTTCAACGCGTTCCCGCATCTCACGGTTCTGGAAAACGTCACGCTCGCCCCGCGCAAGGTGAAGGGCATGTCGCGCCGCGATGCCGAGGAGATCGCCGTTCAGCAGTTGAGCCATGTCGGCCTCGCCGACAAGCTGAAGGTCTATCCCAACCGGCTCTCGGGCGGGCAGCAGCAGCGCATGGCAATCGCCCGTGCGCTGGCCATGTCGCCCGACTACATGCTGTTTGACGAAGTGACCTCCGCACTCGACCCCCAGCTTGTGGGTGAAGTGCTGGACACGCTGAAAATGTTGGCAGACGATGGCATGACCATGATCTGTGTGACCCACGAGATGAGCTTTGCTCGCGACGTGTCGAACCGGGTCGCGTTCTTCCACAAGGGCGTCATGGCCGAGATCGGCCCGCCCGAGCAGATTTTTGGTGATGCGCAGCATGAAGAGACACGCAATTTCCTTTCGAGTGTACGCTGAATGAGCCGGCCTGAGGTTGTTGTTGTCGGGGCCGGGGTCATCGGCCTTTCGGTTGCACTGGCGGCGCAGGCGCGCGGCCTGAAGGTTCAGGTGATCGACCGTGAAGGGCCGGCGGCGGGTGCGTCCGCCGGCAATGCCGGGGCATTCGCCTTTCCCGACATCCTGCCTCTGGCCTCACCGAGGATCATTCGCCAGGCCCCGAAATGGCTGCTCGATCCGCTCGGGCCGCTGAGCATCCGGCCGGGATATGCGCTGCGCATCGCGCCCTGGATGCTGCGTTTCTGGCGGGCGAGCTGGCCGGCACAGGTGCGCGCCTCCATCGTCGCGCAGACGGCGATGATGCGCCGCGCGCAGGAAACGCTCGATCCTTTCCTTGAGCGGGCTGGCCTGACCGGCATGCTGCGCCGCGAGGGGCAGTTGCAGGTCTATGAAGGCGCGCGCGAGTTTCGCGCTTCGCTGTCCGGCTGGCAGGCGCGCGAGGCCGCGGGCATTGCTTTCCGTCATCTTGAGGGCGACGAGATCGCCGAATATCAGCCGGGGCTCTCGCCGCGCTTCACCCACGCCACCTTCACGCCGGGCTGGGCGACCATCGACGATCCGAAGGATTACACGCTGGCGCTGGCCGAGCGGTTTCGCGCCAATGGCGGCGAGATCGAGATTGCCCAAGCGCAGGCATTGATACCGGGTGGCGTGCGCACCACCGCCGGTGACCGGATGGGCCTTGTCGTTCTGGCAGCCGGCGCATTCTCGCATCGCCTGGCGCGCACCGCCGGGGTGCGCATCCCGCTGGAGACGGAACGCGGTTACAACACCACCTTTCCCGGCGGTGGGTTCGACCTGCGCATGCACATCACCTTCGGCGGACATGGCTTCGTGATTTCGCGCCTGCGCTCGGGCCTGCGCGTCGGTGGCGCGGTGGAGCTTGGCGGGCTCGACCTGCCGCCAAACTATGCGCGCGCCGAAGCGATGCTGAAAAAGGCGTCCGCGTTCCTGCCGGGTCTGGACATTTCCGGCGGCAGGCAGTGGATGGGCTTCCGGCCCTCGCTGCCCGACACGCTGCCGGCCATCGGCCCGCTGCCGGGCCGTCCGGATGTGATCTGCGCTTTCGGTCACGGTCATCTGGGGCTGACCCAGTCGACCGGCACGGCCGATATCGTGGCCGATCTTTTGACGGGGCAGGAGCCCGGCATCGACATTGCGCCATTCTCGCCGGCGCGTTTTACGAGGTAGACATGACCCAGTACACGTTTCCCTGCATCGACGGCCACACCTGCGGCAATCCGGTTCGTCTGGTGACAGGGGGCGCGCCGATGCTGCGTGGCGCGACCATGCTGGAAAAACGTGCGCATTTCCTGGCCGAATATGACTGGATCCGCACCGGCCTGATGTTCGAGCCGCGCGGGCATGACCAGATGTCCGGCGCGATCCTCTATCCGCCGACACGCGAGGATTGCGACGTGGCGGTTCTCTTCATCGAGACGTCGGGCTGCCTGCCCATGTGCGGGCATGGCACCATCGGCACGGTCACCATCGCGCTGGAGAACGGCCTGATCCGTCCGCAGACGCCGGGCGAATTGCGGCTGGAAACGCCGGCTGGCCGCGTTGATGTCACCTATCGCCAGGAAGGCCGCTTCATCGAGGAAGTGCGGCTGACCAATGTGCCCGCCTTCCTTTATGCCGAAGGGCTTTCCGCCGAGGTGGAAGGGCTTGGCGAGATCGTCGTTGACGTTGCCTATGGCGGCAATTTCTACGCCATTGTCGAGCCGCAAAAGAATTTTCGCGACATGGCCGACTTCACTGCCTCCGAGCTGATCGGCCTGAGCCCGAAACTGCGTGCGGCGCTCAATGCGAAATATGAGTTCGTTCACCCCGAGCATCCGGCGATCAACGGTCTGAGCCACATTCTGTGGACTGGCGCGCCGCGCGATCCCGAGGCCCATGCGCGCAATGCGGTCTTTTATGGCGACAAGGCCATCGACCGTTCGCCCTGTGGCACCGGCACGTCGGCCCGCATGGCGCAGCTCGCCGCGAAGGGCAAGCTCAGGCCCGGCGATGATTTCGTGCATGAAAGCATCATCGGTTCGCTGTTTCGCGGTCGTGTCGAGCGGGCGACGCAGGTGGCCGACCGCGCGGCAATCGTGCCGTCGATTGCCGGCTGGGCGCGGGTGACCGGCTTCAATACGCTCTTCATCGATGATCGCGACCCGTTCGCGCACGGCTTTGTTGTTACCTGATCGGCGCGAACCAATGGAAAAGCTCATTCTGTCTGCCGTGGCCGAGGGGCCGGTGCTCGCCTTCTCCGAGGGCCTGAGCTTCTGGGGCGGGGTCGATCCGGCCACTGGCCGTGTGATCGACGCGCATCATCCGCTGTGTGGCGAGACCATCGCGGGAAAAGTGGTGCTCATGCCGACGAGCCGTGGCTCGTGCACCGGCAGCGGCGTGCTGCTGGAACTCGCGCTCAATGGCCACGCGCCGGCAGCGCTGGTCTTCCGCGAGGCGGAGGACATTCTGACGCTTGGCGCGCTGATTGCCGCGCGCATGTTCGACAGGCCGCTTTCCGTGGTGCGGCTGGGGCCGGCGGACTACGACGCCCTTGCCGCCGCACCATTTGCGCGGATCGACGCGGAGCGCATTGAGGCCGGTGCGCTGTCGGTGCCGTTGAAACCTCTCGACGGCGCCGATCTTGTGTTGGGCGACGACGACCGGGAGATGCTCTCCGGCGGGCAGGGCGCTGCAGCACAGCTGGCCATGGAGATGATCTGCACCATGGCCGCGAGCCAGGGCGCGGAAGGGCTGGTGGATGTCACGCGCGGCCATATCGATGGCTGCATCTATGCCAGCCCCGCAAATCTGCGTTTTGCCGAGGCGATGGTGAAGCTTGGCGCGCGGGTGCGCATTCCCACCACGATGAACGCGATTTCCGTCGATTTCGCAAACTGGCGCGCGCAGGGCGTTTCGCCCGATTTCGGACAGCCGGCGGCGCGTCTGGCGCAGGCCTATGTCGACATGGGCGCACGCCCCAGCTTCACCTGTGCGCCCTATCTTCTGCCGGAAGCGCCGGGTGAGGGCGAGGCCATCGCATGGGCCGAATCCAACGCGGTGATCTACGCCAACAGTGTTCTGGGCGCACGCACGGTCAAACACCCCGATTTTCTCGATCTGTGCATTGCGCTGACCGGTCGCGCCCCGCTTTCCGGCGTTTATCTCGACGATAACCGCGCCCCGCGCCGCGTGATCCATGTGGATCTGCCCCATGGATATGACGATGCGCTCTGGCCCTTGCTTGGCTGGCTGGCCGGGCGGCTTTCGCCGGACCGCATTCCACTCCTCACGGGGCTGGAGAGCACCAACCCGTCCGAAGACGATTTGAAGGCGCTGTGCGCCGCGTTCGGCACGACCTCGGCCGCACCCATGCTGCATGTGGCTGGCGTCACGCCTGAGGCGGACGGACCTGTGGCGGCGGATGCCGACAGCGCGCGTATCGGCTCCGCCGATCTGGCCGGTGCGTGGCAGACCTTCAATGCCGGCGGCGAGCAGGTTGATCTGGTGGCCTTTGGCAGTCCGCATTTTTCGTTCGCCGAGTGCGCGGCGCTGGCGCAGCTTCTCGATGGCCATGTCTGCCACGCCGACACGGCGGCGATTGTCACGCTGGGGCGTGATGCGCTGGCGCAGGCCAGAGAGGCGGGTGTCATCGCCCGGCTTGAAGCCTCGGGCGTGCAGGTGGTGGCGGATCTGTGCTGGTGTTCGATCTCCGAGCCGGTTTTCCCGCCGAAGACCCGCACGCTGATGACCAATTCCGGAAAATACGCCCATTACGCGCCCGGCCTTTCCGGGCGCAGCGTCCGGTTCGGCTCTCTGCGCGACTGCGCAGAAGCTGCGGTGAGTGGTCGGGCGCGCACGGCGCTTCCCGACTGGCTCGCCTGACACTTTATGCAAAGGAGACGATGAGATGCGCAGCAGCAAGACGGTTCACGTCATTTCCGCCCATGCCGAGGGCGAGGTGGGTGACGTGATCGTGGGCGGCGTCACGCCCCCGCCGGGCGACACGCTGTGGGAACAGAGCCGGTGGATCGCGCGGGACGAGACGCTGCGCAATTTCGTTCTGAACGAGCCGCGGGGAGGCGTCTTTCGCCATGTGAACCTGCTTGTGCCGCCGAAAGACCCGCGCGCCGACGCTGCCTTCATCATCATGGAGCCGGAAGACACGCCGCCCATGTCCGGCTCGAACTCAATCTGCGTCTCCACGGTGCTGCTCGATGGCGGCATTCTGCCGATGACCGAGCCGGTCACCGAGCTGGTGCTTGAAGCGCCGGGTGGTCTGGTCCGGGTGCGGGCCGAGTGCGCCAATGGCAAGGCGCAGCGCATTTTCGTGCAGAACCTGCCGAGCTTTGCCGCACGGCTCGATGCGCCGCTGGAAGTGGAAGGCCTTGGCACGCTCAGCGTGGACACGGCCTATGGCGGCGACAGTTTCGTCTTCGTGGATGCGCAGGCGCTCGGCTTTTCGCTGGAACCGGATGAGGCGCATGATTTGGCGCGGCTTGGTGTGAAGATCACCGCCGCCGCCAATGAGGCGCTGGGGTTCCATCATCCGGAAAACCCGGACTGGCGGCATATCTCGTTCTGCCTTTTCGCCGGCCCTGTCGAGCGCGATGCGGACGGTCTGCGCGCAGGTGCTGCGGTGGCGATCCGCCCCGGCAAGATCGACCGCTCGCCCACCGGCACTGCGCTCAGCGCCCGCATGGCGGTTCTGGCGGCGCGTGGGCAAATGGGGCCACAGGACCGGCTGACGGCTGTTTCGCTGATCGGCTCGACCTTTACCGGCCGCATTCTCGGCGAGACCCGTGTGGGCGACGTGCCAGCCATCCTGCCGGAAATTTCCGGGCGTGGCTGGGTCACGGGCATTCACCAGCACATGCTGGACCCCGACGACCCCTGGCCCGGCGGCTACCGCCTCTCCGACACCTGGGGCGCACGATAGGCCAACTCCTCGTGGGCCGTTTGAAGCGCCACGCAGACATGATGCATGGTGGAGTGCACCCGCGTGCCGACGGGGAGCGTGTGCTGCATTGTGCCGCAGCTCTCCAAGACATGATTTCCTGATGCTGACAAACCCATGGCGACCCTCTATCCAGTCGCCATGGTTCGAATCCTGATGATCATTTCTACGGTGCTTTCGCTTTCCGCTGTGCTCTTTACGGCGCAGGCGCATGAGGCTGGCATGATCGGCGGGGGCGGCTACAGCGCCCACTCTCAGCACGTGGAAGACATCTCGTCATCGAAGGCTTCTTGCGGCGGCGAAGAGAAGCATGAAGCCGACATCGGCCTGTGTGATTTCATCTGCGCCGGGGTGTCGGTGTTGCCATCGCTTGAGCGTATCGCGCTGAACGAAGCGACCCGGCGGGGGAAATATCTCCGTTCTCCAGACGAAACTCTGCCTTCAACGACACCTGGGTCGAATTACCGACCTCCCATATTGCGTCTCCTCTGAACACGCGGCGGGCCAGCCTGCCGCGATCCTTAGAAGCTTTGAATGGGACAGGTCGTCCCAAGGTGACGCATATGAAAACGTTTTCCAGACGCGGTTTTCTGACCGCAAGCGCAGCCATGCTTGCTGCATCCCGGTTTCCGACCCGGGCCCACGCCCAACAGGCGCCTTCTTTGGGGCTTTCTGCGGCCAGCCGCACGCTTGATATCAACGGACGCGCAGCCACGGTCTTCGGCCTTGCCGGTCCTGAAGGACAAGGCTTGACCCTTGATCCCGGCCAGCATTTCCGTGTGGATCTGACCAATGAGCTTGAGGTTCCGACCATTGTCCATTGGCACGGTCAGATTCCGCCGAATGTTCAGGACGGAGTGCCTGACATGCCGCAACCCCTGCTCACTCCCGGCGAAACACGCAGCTTTGATTTCGCGCCTCTACCTGGAACCCATTGGATGCACAGCCATGTGCCAATGCAGGAAATGCAGTTGCTTGCTGCGCCTTTGATCGTGCGCCGGCCGGAAGACGTGGCTGCGGACCGGCAAGAAGCGGTTCTCTTTCTGCATGATTTTTCCTTCAAGGCACCCGAAGAGGTGATGGAAGAAATCCTTCGTGGCCATGGAGGCAAGCACGGAAGCGGCGACGCCGATGCAATGTTGGGTATGGACCACAGCGGAATGGATCATGGCGCGGGAGCCATGGGCGATATGTCTGACAATATGGGTTCGATGGATATGAGCGCCATGGACCTGAATGACTATGACTGGGATGCCTATCTCGCCAACGACCGCACCCTGTCCGATCCTGAAATTGTTCAGGTGGAAAAGGGCGGTCGCGTGCGGCTCCGCATCATCAATGGAGCATCTGCCACCGTCTTCTGGATCGACACGGGTGCGGTCGAGGGGCGGCTCGTTGCGGTGGATGGACATGAGGTGCAGCCGGTCGCAGGCTCCCGCTTCGGCGTGGCCATGGGCCAGCGGCTCGACATTGAAATCGATCTGCCGAATGAGGGCGGTGCGTGGCCTGTTCTCGCACGCAGAGAGGGCGCGCGCGAGCGCACCGGCATCGTGCTTGCAACATCGGGCGCCGCCGTCAAAAAGATAAGCTCTCTGGCGGAAACGGAGGCCCCTGCCTTCGATATCGATCTGGGAAAGGAAGCCCGTCTGCGGGCCATCGATACATTGCCGGCCCGTGAGGCGGATCGCACCCATATGGTTATGCTTGGCGGTTCCATGCAGCCCTATATCTGGACCATCGATGGCGCTACCTGGGGCAGGCATCGGCCGATACAGGCGACCAGCGGTCAACGAGTGGAACTAATGTTCCACAACATGTCGATGATGGGTCATCCGATGCATTTGCATGGTCATGCCTTCCAGGTTGTTGGCATCAACAACCGCCGCTTTGCGGGCGCGCGGCGCGATACGGTCTATGTGCCACCAATGTCCATGGTCACAGTGGCTCTGGATGCGGGGGAGGCCGCGAACTGGATGCTGCATTGCCATCACATGCCTCATCTCGAGTCGGGCATGATGACCGAGTTCAGGGTGACCGCGTGAGTGCCTCATGAACCGCACCCGGCGGGCCGTCAGCAAATGGTCGCCTGCCGGCTCCATAGCATGATGAAGCCTGCCACATATGGCGCAGCGGCTTCAGGTGGCGGCTGCCAGAGTGACGTTTCAACCTGATGGTTGATCGCGATAGCCACGGGGAGTGTCCCGTGGCTATTTTTAAAACAGGCGGCTCTGGATGAACCATTCGACCGGACACGCGATAAAGACGCAATCTGTCCGTGGCATGGCCCTGTCGTCGGTCCTGGCATTCAAATGAAGGACGTCCAATGAACAAGAGAAACACGGTCTTATTGGCGGTGCTCGCAGCCGGTGTCGGTGCCGCTACGATCTGGGGACGCGGCGATCCGGGCGGGTCCGCCACGACAACGTAAACGGTGGTGAACGTCACCCTCCCGGATACCTTTTCAGGGGCCGCGCTTATGGGGCAAAGGGCGTTCAACTCGACCTGCGCTGCCTGCCATGGGGCCAATGCCGCTGGAAGTGATGCCGGCCCGCCGCTGGTTCACCGAATTCATGAGCCATCACATCATGGAGACGAGGCGTTTGAACTCGCCGTCAAGAATGGTGTGCGGGCGCATCACTGGAAGTTTGGAAACACGCCTCTTCAGCCGGAGTTTACCGATGCCGATCTGAGCGCTGTCATTGCCTATGTGCGCGAGCTTCAGCGTGCAAACGGGATTGACTGGATCGAGCTGACGCATGACCTCTCGGGACCCGAACCAGCGGCGATGCGCCAATCTGTTCAGCTCATCCGGGTTCGAGCGGCAAAATGCCTGAGTTCGGGCATTCGCCAGGGACCGGGAGCGGAAGTTACATGAGATTCATGGTCGCTGCGGTGAGCGCCAGATATCGTCCAGTTTTAGCAATGGTGACAAGCACGAGGAACACAGACAGCGGCTCTTTCATTATTCCAGCGGCCAGCGTCAGTGGATCTCCGATGATCGGCATCCAGCTCAACAGCAGAGACCATCTTCCGTATCGACGATACCATCGCTGCGCACGCTGAAGCGCTTTTTCGGATACTGGAAACCATCGCTTGTCGCGGAATCGCTCGATGCTGCGTCCGAGCACCCAGTTAACGAACGATCCCGCCACATTGCCGAAGCTTGCCGCAGCCACCAGTGCCCAGACCGCGTGGGAATCGGTGAGTAGCAGGCCGACAAGAGCAGCCTCTGACTGCATCGGAAACAGAGTGGCCGCTGCAAAGGCGCTGAGGAACAGCCCCAGATAAACCGTAAGAATGCCCAAACGTCTCCCCAGAACCGCAAGTGATGGGATCCTGCGCCCACATGTGCGCGAGGTTCCAGAGCCCAAGGGAATTCTGTTCCATAAAGCTCGTCAATATTGCTTGCTTGTTTGGAATGGTAGCGGAGGAGGGATTCGAACCTCCAATCCTTCTAAATCATTGATTTTCGCAATCAAATATCTGACATTCGCGTTTAGTCATCTTGTACGCTCGTACCGGGACCAGAAAAAACTGTCAAGTGATCGACCGCATGGCGCAACGATAACTGGCCGCCGAGATCATTCTCGAAAGGCTCATCGGCGGTTCCTGCTGCATCAAAAATGGCTCCTGAATAACCGCATGACACTCGGACGGTTCCGCAAGGTAAGGTCGGCCGCCGTCAATACATCGTGCGATGGTAATCTGCACCAGCGGAAAATCTGGCCCAGTGAACTTCGTTGCGTCGGGCAACAGGTGCACTGTTACGCCCCGTGCATGGCGGCTGATCATTGCCGGTGGCATTTTGGGTTGTTCGGGATATCATTTGGCGGATTGGGTCAGTGGTAGGCACCCTGTCGCGCTTGAAATTGCTTCAAGAAGAGGGGGGCGTTCCCGGATGTTTATGGACTATCTCACAAGCGAAGGGCTCGCTCTTCTCAATCATGCGCAAACAAGTTGGCAACTCCACCCATGTTGATATGATTGTAGTTAGGGGGCATTCGCGCTTGACTGGAGAATTCGGAAAAGAAGAAGCTGCATGAAACGCTTTGGGGGCGGTGCGCGACGATGAGCGATGATCACAAATCAAATGAGAAATGGGCCCTCGCGCCGCGCTTTCGCTTGGTTCGGGTCGGCGGGAAACGTCGCGGAATACGTTTGGAAGAAGTCTATTGGGAGGCCCTTGATGATCTTGCCGCTTCCAGAGGCGAACCCCTTGGAGAGGTCATTGCCCAGTGTGAGGGCCGCTTAAATGAAGGTGCCAATCTTACTTCCGCCCTGCGTGTAGAAGCGGTAGAGTATCTGCGCAATGAACGCGAAGCTATCCGGTCCGTTAGCGAACTGAACGCGGTAGAAAATCAGGTCCAAGCCTGCCCAACACCCTGCTTTGCGCTTTCGGATGATAAGCGTCTGATCGCACAAAATCCGGCATTCATTCATTTTGTGCAGACGCGGTTTCCGTTACACAAGGCTAATCAAGGCGTGCACTTATCCCTTGCCATGCCGTTTGCCGAACTGATCGATAGGCTGAAGGCCGAAGGAACTGGTCTGGCGACAGTTGGCTTCGTCATTGGGGTTGCCGGACAAACGGTCCGTGGGCAGCTCAACGCAATTTTGGCCCCCATGATAGATAGGGATGCTATCATCGCTTTTGTTTTACCCAATTGACGGCTGAGACCGTGAACGAAAATGATCGCGATGACTGGTTCCTCGCAGCTGATCGTTGTATCGATGGAGGGGAGAGTGATTTATCTTAAAGTCTGTTCTGGGCTTTGGGTTTTATCGTTCATCGTCCACTCGGCTTTTGGCTTCATGGTCTAGTAACGGTGCGATCGAAGAAGAATTGATATATAATATTATTTCACCTCATTAACCAAGTTAAATTTATTTCTATTTTGTATATCTGATTATATCAATTGAAACTCCCTAGCATTGTCTGTTGATGATTGCCGTGCTTGATTTTTAGAAAATCGAACATGGGGGTTTGTCATGGCCAATCATAAGTTCACGGGTGGTACGATCACATCTGGCAAGGGGATGCCTTCGTCAGTTGGTGATGAGAATGCATCCTCTGTCTTATTGGCCCAAGATGCCCAAGAGCCGGTTCCAGTGGATCCGGCAACGGTCGAGTCGGATGGGCAGCCTGATGCGCAAGTGCCCGCTGCGTCCCTTCCAGCTGAGCTGGCGGCTGATGCAGACAATGTTGTCCGCCTTCCGCAGGGTGTCTCGATCGACGAGATCAGGCTCGACGGAAACAATCTGGTTCTCGTGCAGCCCGACGGCTCGACCGTCACCATTCTCAACGCCGCTCTCAAGGTGCCCACCTTCCTGATCGGCGATGTGGAAATCCCCGAACTCGCGCTCGCCGCTGCCCTTCAGGCCAACGGCATCGACGTCGCGGCCGGTCCCGATGGCGCGCTGACCGTGGTGTCCGCCGCCTCCCAGAGCGGCGGCGGCGGCTTCAACACGCCCAATGGCGATATCGGCGATGCCGGCCCCGTGATCGATCTTCTGCCTCCCACGGCATTGCAGTTCGGCACGCTGGAGCGGCGCGAGCTGTTCCCCTCGAACCGGGAGAACGATTTCCCCGAGCTCAGCATTGTGAGCCTCGGAACGCCGCCCGGACAGGTGAATGAGAGCGCGCTTGCCAGTGGATCCGGTGGCGGCACCACCAGCACGCTGGGCAATGTTCTGGTCGATCCGGGCGATGATGGCCTTGGCTCGCTTGTCGTCACCAATGCGTCCGGCGTCAGCGTCGACGTCACCAATGGCGGCAGCATTCAGGGTGTTTATGGCGAGCTCATCGTCACGCCGAATGGCGATGGCACCTACAGTTTCGAATATGTGCTGACCACCAACACCATCGATCACGCCAATGCCGGCCAGACTGGCGCAGACGATGTGGTCACCGACACGTTCGATTTCGTCGTCACCGACGGCAATGGCGACACGGCGTCCGACGAGCTCACCATCACCATTACGGATGACGGGCCTGCCATCGACCTCGCGCCTGCGGCAGAAAGCGAGATTGTCCTTGATGAAACGGACAATGATGCCGACGACGGCGATGTGGGCGGCCTTCTGGCTGACCTCACCGTTCCTGGCTCCGCTCTTTTCACGGAAACGGCGACGCCGGGTGCCGATGGCGCGCAGTCCAAGGTCTACTCGCTCATCCTGAACGCCGGCGCGACCGGCCTCACCGACACGCTCTCGGGCGAGCCGGTCGTTCTAAGCGAAGAAGGCGGCGCAATCGTTGGTCGCACGCAGACGGGCGGCGACGAAGTGTTCCGCATCAGCGTGGATGCAAACACGGGCGATATCACCGTTTCCCAGTCGCGTGCGCTGTTCCACGACCAGAATCCCGGCTCGGACGCTGAAGCTCATGACGAAAGCCTGACGCCGGAGGTGATGAACAGCGGTCTCGTTTCGCTGAACGTTGTTCTGACCGATGGCGATGGCGACACCGCCAGCGACACGGCCGAACTCGGCGCGCTGATCAAGTTCCAGGATGATGGTCCTGTTCTTGGCGAAGTGACGGCTGTTGCCGCCGGCGCCCTGACGCTGGATGAGAGCCTGGCTTCTGACGGCGGCCTTGCGAGCGATACGCTTGCGCTTGCCGGCCACTTCGCGGCGGTGAACTACGGGACGGATGGTGCCGGCACGACCACCTATGGCTTTGCGCTGTCAGGGTCAGGCGATCCTGTGGCGTCTGGCCTTTATGCGCTGAACAGCGTCGATGGCACGTTCACGCAGGGCACGGAGATCACGCTCAGCCTGAGCGCGGACGGCCAGACGATCACCGGCTCGGCCGATAGCGAGGATTACTTCACGATCACGGTTGATGACACGGGCACGGTGACGTTCACGCAGCTGAACAACATCTGGCACAGCGATGTCGAAGATGCGGATGATGCCGAGGTGCTGTCGCTTGCAGCGGACACGCTTGTTCTGCAGCAGACGGTGACGGATCAGGACGGCGACAGCGTGACGGCGGATCTCGATCTGTCGGGTGGTGTGTTCGAGATCGAGGATGACGGTCCTGTTCTTGGCGAAGTGACGGCTGTTGCCGCCGGCGCCCTGACGCTGGATGAGAGCCTGGCTTCTGACGGCGGCCTTGCGAGCGATACGCTTGCGCTTGCCGGCCACTTCGCGGCGGTGAACTACGGGACGGATGGTGCCGGCACGACCACCTATGGCTTTGCGCTGTCAGGGTCAGGCGATCCTGTGGCGTCTGGCCTTTATGCGCTGAACAGCGTCGATGGCACGTTCACGCAGGGCACGGAGATCACGCTCAGCCTGAGCGCGGACGGCCAGACGATCACCGGCTCGGCCGATAGCGAGGATTACTTCACGATCACGGTTGATGACACGGGCACGGTGACGTTCACGCAGCTGAACAACATCTGGCACAGCGATGTCGAAGATGCGGATGATGCCGAGGTGCTGTCGCTTGCAGCGGACACGCTTGTTCTGCAGCAGACGGTGACGGATCAGGACGGCGACAGCGTGACGGCGGATCTCGATCTGTCGGGTGGTGTGTTCGAGATCGAGGATGACGGTCCTACCATTATCGTCCCGAAAGATGCCGTTCTCAGCAACTCGGCGGGCACCCCGCGGGAGTTCGATCTGGATCTCGATGGCATGGTCACCGACAATTACGGTACCGATGGCGCAGGTACGGTGCGCTTTACTGTGACGGACGGGCAGGACAGCGGCCTCACTTCAGGCGGCCAGCCGATCACCTACCACCTGTCTGCCGGCGGCACGGCTCTGACCGCCAAGGTCGGCGGGGCAGAGGGCACGACGGTCTTCACGGTCACGCTTGATCCTGCAGATGGCACCTACACTGTGGATATGGATCGTCCGGTCGATGCCTTTACCCAGGTCGATTTCGATCCGGGCATCTATGATTTCGTCGGCGGCAACGATCCGTGGGCCGGTTTCGTGCCCAATGGACAGGACGGGAGTGTGCAAAGCGGCTCGCCGGTCGATGATAACTCCCGTGATCTGCTGTTGACGCCGATCGGCGCGAGTGGCTCCTCGATCAATGGAAATGCCAATTCGGCTGGTGTTGGCGGGAGCGGCAGCAGCGGCCAGAACATTGGTACCGGTGAGGGCATCCGGCTGGACTTCGTTCACGATCTGACTGGCGATCCGGCCGGTGCGCCGGCGGATTACCAGGGCAACGTCGGTCAGCAGGATCACTTGTTCGATGGCCACTACACGGTGAATGGCGCAGCGGTCACTTTCGGAGATGGTTCGTCAGACACCACAATCCAGCTGAGCGCTTTCGATGACCCGGACGGCAACACTACGGTTGGAGACGGAACAGGCGACGACATCACGAGCATCGTGATCGCCTATGACGGTGAAAACCAGGTCATCACCTATGATCAGCAGGACACCTACCCGACCACGGTCACGGTTGGCAGCTCGGGCGGCCTTGCCGACCGCAGCTACACGGTCGATTTCGTCATGGTGGGTGGCGCTCGTGTGGCAGAGGTCACGGGCGTTCTGGACACGCGGGTCACAATCACCAGCTTCACGGCGGATGGCTATAACAGCCTCGAAGTGCTCTATATCTCGGGCGACGACTTCGCCATGACCGGGTTCGGCACATCCGTGGTGAGCACGGATCCGGTGGACTTCACCCTGCCCATCGAGATCGTTGACGGAGATGGCGATACGGCTCCTGCCGAGATCGACATCACGCTTCAGCCCGACGCAGCCCCCACGATCAGTGCGTTCACCACCGAGGTCAACGAGGCTGGTCTTGCGGGGGGCTCTGAAGAGGGTGCGGCGAGCACGATGGACACGGGCGCGCTCAGCATCGCGCTCGCATCGGGCGACACGCTGGACACGCTCGAGGTGAGCGACGTCAATGGCAACTGGGTCGATGTCACGGGCGGTGGCACGGTGCAGGGCAAGTTCGGCCTGCTGACGGTCACGGCGAATGGCAGTGGCGGTTACTCCAGCTCTTACCAGTTGAATCAGAACTCGCTCGACCATAATGTGCGACCCGGCAAGGGCACGCCCGAAGGCGTGGCGGAACGCTTCAATGTTCGTGCAAAGGACAATGATGGCGACTATTCGGCCGTCGATACGCTGAAGGTCAATGTGCTCGACGATGCACCGGAGGCCGTTGCCGACAATGCAAGCCTGACGCTCGGCACCGAGAACTTCAACATCGCTTTCGTCCTCGATTTCAGCGGCAGCGTGAGTAAGAACGAACTCGATGCGATGCTCGACGCGGTCAAGGCGGCCGGTCAGGCCTTCTTCGATGGAACCTCGGGCAATGTGCAGATCGAGCTGGTCGCTTTCTCATCCAGCGCCAGGGCTGCAGGACCGTTCACCGACTATGTGTCCTTCGCAGCGCAGATCAATGCCTGGAACCCTGATGAGGGCGGTTCCCGCCCTTACAACGGCGGCACCAACTTCACAGCGGCCATCCAAAAGACCATGGCCGTCTACACGCCGCTTTCGGATCACAACAATCAGGTCTTCTTCCTGAGCGATGGCAATCCGAATGACCAGACTGGCACTGATGGACATTCGCTCAATGGTAGTACGCAGACGGACTGGAACAATTTCGTTCAGGACAATGACGTGACTGTGCAGACGGTCGGTATTGGCAATAACATTGATAACGAACAGCTGCAGGATCTCGATGAGGCCGATGGCAGCGATGTGGTGGTCTCGGTTTCGAACTTTGATGATCTGGTCACTGCATTGCTCGATCTCACCAATCAGGTGGATGTCTCCGGTAATGTCCTGCTCGGCAACGACAATGCCGTTGGCGGTGGTGACGACGACATCCTTGGTGCCGATGGCGGTCGTATTCTCTCCATCACGGTGGATGGCGTCACTTACACCTACCAGGTTGGCCCGGACAAAATCTTCAATGATGGCGGCCAGCCGGCCATCAGCGGGTCGAGCCTTGTCGTGGACGGTGCACTTGGCGGCGAACTCTCGTTCAACTTCGAGACCGGCGCGTGGAGCTATCAGGCCGATGGCGGCACAACGCCCGGAACCGAGAGCTTCGACTATGTTCTGGTCGACAATGATGGTGACACCAGCGGCGCATCGCTGACGATCGATATCCTGCCGCCTCCGGGCGCAACGGATGACGTGGTGCTGACAAATATCACCGATTACTCGGCAATCGATATCCCGACGGCAGCCCTGCTGCACAATGATCCGGCTCCGGCGAGCCCGCTCAGTGTCGACGGGGCGAGCAATCCGCAAAATGGCGGTGTGAGCCTGGCCGGCGATGTCACCTTCACACCATCCAGCACGCCGGTAGAGTTCGTGGATGAGGACTTCAGCAGCGGTGAAGGCTCCTTCATCTATCGTGACGCCTATTATCCGGGCACGGGTTCGCAAGCCGATGGGTTCCGCTCCACAAGCGGGCCGGCCAGTGGCGGTGCGATGAAGATCGAGCTCGGCGATGGCGGCGGTAGCGACCGCTACAATGTGAATGGCGCGTTCACGCGAGCCTTCAACCTTGCATCGGCAGCGACCGTGACGATCACGTTCGATTATTACGCAATGCTGACGGCCGAAACGGATGTGGGCGAAGATGTCCGCGTTCTGGCCGGTGTCGATGGCGAAGCATTTGGATCGGGCGGCGTCGTTGATGAACTTCTGGGTGCATCCGGCAGCAGCGGCGGCGACGCCGTGACCGGCTGGAAAACCTTCACCACGACGATCGATCTGTCTGCCGGTGATCACACACTGGCGCTGGGCGGTCTGCTTACTCAGAAAACGAAAAGCGGTGAATTCGCCGAAGTCTATTTCGACAATGTCAACGTCGAGTACACGCCGACGCCATCCTTCACCAGCGGCGGGTTCGATTACTCGGTCTCCGATGGCAGCGGCTTCACCGACGATGCACATGTCAGCGTCACCGGCGTCTCGGGCAGTACCATCACCGGAACGGATGCGGATGAGGTTCTCGTCGGTGGCGATGCAGCCGATCTGTTGGATGGCGGCGAAGGTGACGATTTCCTCATCGGCGGCGATGGTGCGGACGTGCTGATCGGCGGCGAAGGGCAGAACACCTACGATCTGACCGATACCGACGGCGCCATCGATACGGTGGTGCTCGATCCTTCCGCACTCACCGGCATGAACCCGGATGAGATCATCGGCTTCAGCTCCGAAGACGTCGTGGATATCTCCGAGCTGGTTTCGCTCTCGACCACGCCCGACGACAGTATCGGTGATTTCGTCAGGCTCAACCCCGGCGACGGCAAGGAACTGCAGGTGGATGCGGACGGAACCGCCGGCGGAGATGACTGGGTGACAGTCGCCACATTTGATGTGCAACCCCCAGCTTCCATCACGATCCTCTACAAGGACGATAATGGCAGTGACACTTCTGGCACATTCTGAGTGAAATGACACGACATGCGGCCGCCATTGCGCGGCCGCATGTTTGATAAACCGCCGGGAACCGTGTAATTTCCCGGCTAGGGAACACAACACACCACAGGCGGCAACGCCACGGGGGACTTATGAAGAAGCTTACTTTGGGGCTTGCTGTCGTTGTCGGGACCATTCTGGCCGGCGGGGCGCAGTCTGCCGATCTCTCCACCGGCGATTATTGCCCTGTGGCCGGGAATGCCAAACTTCTCACCATCGAAAGCAACGCCACCCTCACCAATGAGGTCGTCCGCCTCATGGATGAGGCCGTCGCCGTTGCCGACAGCCCGCAATGGATCAATTCGGGCCGCCCCGCCTTCGTCTGGGCCTCCGAGGCCAAGGTCGCCTGCGGCAAGGCCTATGGCTACCTCCAGTCCGCCTACCGAGATGAGGACTATCTGAACAAGTGCGAGTGTTTCCACTCTCGCATGGTTCGGTACATGTATTGATCTGCCGTTGATGCGGGTGCCTGGTGTCCCGATGAGAGTGTCTGCCGAGCCGTTGCTGCGCCCTGAAGCAATTCCAGGAGAAGTGGAAGCCGGTTTTCCGTCCGAAATTGCGCAAAAACGCTCTGGTGACTGTGTCTTTTCGCTCGCGCGTCTGACGCGGCCTCTTGCCGTCTGCGCCATGCTGGCTCTTGCCGCGTGCCAGTCGTCCGGCGTGGAAGACACACTCAAGGTCGAAGACAGCAAGGTTGCATCCTCCGCAGCCGGGCTTGAGACCATCGGCTCCGGGCCCGTGACAATCGGCATGGTCACCGGGCTTGCAGGCGCCGCGCGCGCCTCTGAACGCGATTACCGTGATGGCGCGAAGCTCGCCGCGCAGCAGCTTGGCGGAGATGCGGTCACGCTGGCCATCTACAATGCAAAGCCCAATGCCGCCGGTACGAAAACCGGCGTCGATGCGCTCGTTGAACGCGGCGCGAAGATCATCATCGGCCCGGCGCAGGCCGGTCTTCTGAACGCTGTTCCATCGGGCGGCAATCCGCCTGTGGTGGCGTTCGTCACCAATGGCGCTCAGCGCAAAAACGGCGTCTTCGCCTTCCTGTCCGATGCGGTCGATAGCAGCATTGAGGCTGCGGCTTACGCCATTGGCGCTGGCCGCAAGAAGATCGTGATCGTTCACGCCGCCGATGCAGATCAGGCCAGTCTTGCGCGCCTGCGTTCCGGCATTGCGGCCAGGGGCGGAACGGTCATCGCAGACATTCCGGTCTCGGCAAATTCCACCAGCGAACTGGCATCCAGAGCCGCGCTGCTTCAGGGGGCGCAGGCCATCGTTCTTGCGCCCGGCCTGCGTTCGCCGGCAGCCACGCTGGCGGGGCTTCGCGCCACCGGCACATTGCCGGCCAGCGCGCTCATTCTCGCCACGCCTGACTTTCCGCCCGGTCCCGCAGGCGCAGGCGTTCTCATGTGCCGTGTCGAACAGCTGGCCGTCGGCGAAATCACCGAGCGCTACCGCACCGAATTCGGCAGGGCCATGTCGCGGGATGCAGCCTATGGTTTCGATGCGGCAGCCCTCACCATCGGCATCGCCCGCGCCAGAGGGGCTGCCGGGCTGACAAGCGGCACGCTCACCTCGCGCTCCGGTTTCCGGGGCGTGCTGGGCTCGTTCCGTTTCTCGTCATCGGGTGCGGTCCAGCGCAACTGCTCCATCTACCGGGTGGAGGGCAATGCCTTCAAAATGCATGATCCTGCCCCCAACGGCTTCTGATCTTGGCCTTTTCTTGCCCTATACCAAAGGGGCGAATTTGCAGCAGAGTGAATAGCCCCGAGTTTCGTGGACGCCCTCGGGTTACATTTCCTGCTGCCGTTCGAATTCGACGGGTGACAGCATCCCGTTCCTGACGTGCTTGCGCTTGGGGTTGTAGAACATCTCTATGTAGTCGAACACGTCCTTCCTTGCCGCCTCGCGTGTTCGGTAGGTCTTGCGCCGTATCCTCTCGCGCTTGAGGAGATTGAAGAAGCTCTCCGCCACGGCATTGTCATGGCAATTACCGCGACGGCTCATCGAGTGCTCAAGATTGTGCTGCTTCAGGAACGCCGCCCAGTCCATGCTGGTGAATTGCGATCCTTGATCGGAATGGACCAGAATCTTGCTCTACGGCTTTCGACGCCACACCGCCATGAGCAACGCCTGCAGCACGACATCAGTGGTCTGCCGACTCTGCAGCGACCAGCCGATGACGCGGCGCGAGAACAGGTCGATCACCACGGCCAGATAGGCAAAGCCCTCCTGGGTCCGGATATAGGTGATGTCAGTCACCCACGCCCTGTCCGGCGCATCGACATCGAACTGCCGGGCAAGGGTGTTGTCGATCACGACTGACGGCTTGCCGCCATAGGAGCGAGACTGTGCCGAATTTTGTGCCTGACGCGTTTTTTTACGCCATTGGGAAGCGTTCTTCGAACATGATGGCGAGCTGGCTTCTGACGGCGTGCCATTCGCGCACCGAGCGCTTCCACTCGGTCGATGTAGCATTGAGTGCCAGATAGATCAATTTCGCCGCTGCGTCGTCGCTTGGGAAGTGGCCCCTGGTTCTGACGGCGCGGCGGATTTTCGCGTTCAAGGCCTCAATGGAATTCGTGGTGTAAATCAGCCTGCGCACCTCGGGCGGGTAGTCGAGGAACGGGATGACCTCGTTCCAGGCCCGTCGCCAGCTGGGCGCGATCGCCGGATACCGCCTGGCCAGATCGCTATCCTCGAACTCTGCCAGAGCCAGTTCGGCCGCGTCGGCATTCACCGCCGTGTAGATCGCCTTGAGACCGGCGGCGACGGCCTTGCGGTCCTTGTAGCTGGCGAAGTTCATGGAATGGCGCAACAGGTGGACGATACAAGTCTGAACCCGCGTCTGGGGAAAGGCCGCCTCGATAGCCTGAGGGAAGCCCTTCAGCCCGTCCACGACGGCGATGAGGATGTCCTGGACGCCTCGGTTGCGCAGGTCGCTGAGAACCTTGGCCCAGAACTTCGCGCCCTCATTGGCCTGGAACCACAGCCCCAGAACGTCGCGCGTTCCATCTGGCAAAACCGCCAGGGCCACGAAGACCGCCTTGTTCGAGACGGCTCCATCGCTGCGGATGTTGACCCGGATCGCGTCCATGAAGACGATCGGATAGCAGGGCTCCAGAGGGCGGTTCTGCCAGGCGGTGACCTCCTCCATTACCGCATCGGTGATCGCGGAAATCAGGCTGGGCGAGGCTTCGACGCCATAGATTTCCTCGATATGACCCTGGATCTCGCGGGTGGTCATTCCGCGGGCATACATGCTGACGATCTTGCGGTCGAACTCGGGGAACCGCCGCTGATATTTGGCGATCAGCACCGGATCGAAGGTGCCATTGCGGTCACGAGGAATGTCCAGGACAACCTTGCCGCTGTCGGTGGTAACCGTCTTCTGGCTGCGCCCGTTGCGGCGATTGGGGGGCTGGTTCTGGCCCTCAGGTGCTTCCTCTGCACGCTCTTCATCCAGATGGACGTCTATCTCAGTGCTCAGCGCACGTTCCGCTAGCGCCTTGGTCAGTTTCGCCAGTATGCCGGTCTTGCCAAACAGATTGAACTGATGCGGTGGATGCCCCCACCAACGGCATCTCATATGCCATGATGGTTCCATTGGAACCGAACGGAGGGCACATTGATGACGACGAATATCAGCATGCTGGCGATCGACCTTGCGAAGGGTAGCTTTCAGGTTTGCGCCGTCGGGCCGGAGGGGACGGTTCTATACAACCGAAGTTTGTCGCGGACGCGTCTGGCGACGCTTCTCGCCGAGCAGCCCGCGTGCATCGTTGCGATGGAAGCCTGCGCCACGTCGCATCACTGGGGCCGGGTGGCACAACGGCACGGCCACGAGGTTCGACTTGTCCCGGCGGCCTACGTGAAGCCGTTTGTGAAGCGTCAGAAGAACGACAAGGCGGACGCGGAAGCCATCGCGGAAGCGGCCTTGCGCCCGACCATGCGCTTCGTGGCGGTCAAGAGCGCCGAGACCCAGGGGCGCGCGGTCGCATTCCGGACGCATCAATGTCTGGTCCGGCAACGCACGCAACTCATCAACGCGCTTCGAGGACATCTGGCCGAGTTCGGCCTTGTGGCGCCGAAGGGACCGGCGAGCCTGAAGGTGCTGGACAACGCGCTGGAAGACGAGGCCACGGACCTGCCACACCCGGTTCGGGAAATGGGAACGATTTACCTTGGCCAAATCGCGCGGCTCACCGAGGTGATTGAACAGCTGGCGGGCGAACTCGAGGCGGCATCGAAGACAGATGCACAGCTGCGAAGATTGTGTACCATCCCCGGGATCGGCCCGGTCACCGCTGGCGCGGTCTCGGCGTTCGCCCCGGACCTCGACACATTCGACAGCGGGCGAAACTTCGCAGCGTGGCTCGGCCTGGTGCCCCGGCAGAGGTCCACCGGTGGCAAGACCAAGCTGGGTTCGGTCAGCAAAATGGGCCAGACCGACATCCGCCGCCTTCTGATTGTCGGCGCCATGAGCGTGATCCGCTGGGTGGTTCGCAAGGGCGGCAGTGCGAACCGCTGGCTGGCTGCGCTGGTGGCGCGCAAGCCCAGGATGGTCGCGGCCGTCGCGTTAGCGAATAAGATGGCTCGCATGATCTGGGCCATGACAACGAAGAACGAGGATTATCGAATGGCGTGATCTGAGCCCGAGCAGGGTCTGGACACGGCATGGCCGCAAGGCCGGGGTGAGCGATCGACGAGGAGTAGGCGACACGGACTTCGAAGTTCAAGGCGGGAGATTCAGTCCCGGGGCTCGAGCGCTTGCAGCTCTCTGAACCGATGTGAACCCAGCCTTCCGAACAGCATACCGGCCCGTGGCGTCATGGAAGGCCACGCTCAGAGGCCTAACACACGTCCGATCGAAGACCCCGCCGACAAACCGAAGATATTGCTTGCCAAACAGGGGGCATCCACACACGCCCCACCCCGATCGGTGCCACAGACCTGGAAGCTTCGCTTGGCGAGGTCGATCGCCAAAATATGCACGTCTGACATAGTGTCCTCCTTCGAATGTGCCGCAGCGGCGAAGATGGCATCATACGACGCCGCTCGAAGGGGCATCCACCGCATCAGTTCAGATCGCCAGGCGAGCGGCCTTCCATCAGCCGGTCCAGCAGGTCTTTGTCGATGCTCATACGTGGGGTCTCCTCTCAGAGCAGTTACCACGTCAGGGCACAAAATTCAGGATAGTCCCATCGCCTCCTTCAGAATCTCGACCTCGAGCGTCTTGCGCCCGAGCTGGCGCTCCAACTCGCGGATGCGCTCTTCCATCTGGCGGACGGCGCGATTGCTTGTGACGTCATCGTCTCCAGACACGGCCACGGCCCCTCCCTCCAACATCAGACGCCGCCAACGATACAGCAGGTTCGGTGCCACGCCATTGCGGCGCGCCACGACCGAGATGCTGGCGTTCTCCTCCAGCGCCCCTCGACGATCCGTAGCTTCTCAGATGAAGCCCAGCGGCGTCGGCGACCGCCATCGGTGATGATCTCATAGTCAGACATAAGCACGCGCTTAGGGATATCCATAAGCCTCCATGGTCATGCCCGAGTGTCCAGTCGAAAAGGGGGCCAGTTCATTGGCCAAGTGTAGACCATAGTCTGATCTTAATTGGGACTTTGGTCCGATCCGATGGTGGACCAAAGGGGTCATTAGTTGTTGGACCTTCCGATCTACCGGTTGTTCGCTGCTCCCGTCACTCTGTCAGCATCAGGCTCATTCGGTTTTTATCGTTTCATTCACTGCCTGATGGGCAGGCCATAGCAGGAAAACCGAATGGTTAGGGAGGGCGCGATCCCAACAAGGGATCAGTGCCGACCGCTCCAGCAGCGCTGGAAGCATAGGTGCCATCGGACGGAGGGTGTCATGGCTGTCAAACTCAATAAGCACGACCTGGAATTCATTCTAAAGCAGATCAAGATCGCCGAGGCGCATAGCGCGGGCACGCCGCTGACCGACATGATCGTTCAGCCGCATCTGCCATACGGGCTGCGCACAGTTGATGGCACCTACAACAACATTCTGCCTGGTCGCGAGTTGTGGGGTGCGGCGGATCAAACTATGCCGCGTATGTTTGACCCATACTGGCGCGACGAGGCCGATGGCGACAGTTTCGATCCGGACGGCCCGACACAACCCGCTCCCCCAATTGTCGATGGCAATTATGATAGTGGCGGCGAAACGCCAAGTACTGGTGGCAGCATCGCCGATGCCGATCCCCGCATCATCTCCAATTTGATTGCCGACCAGACGCCTAACAATCCTGCAGCTCTGATCGCAGCGCTGCGTCACGCTGGTCATGAAGGTGACCTGACGGCGAAAATGGCGTCCATAACCGAGCCATTCGCATTGATACATGCCCTTAAGGTGGCGAATGCGCGCGTCGACAGCTGGCAGAAGACGCTCGATGATGTCGAAGCGGCCATACAGGCTGCCACAGACGCCGGGCAGTCTCCGAGCCCCGACCTTATCATCCTAAAGCCAGCTCTGGAGGGCAACCTTGCGGCAGCCCAGACGGCTGCGGCGGCCGCGCTTCAGGACGCTGAGGCTCATTCACTACCCAATGTAGATGATGATGGAGACCCCGGCACCGCGCCCGTCACGATCACCGGGGCGCAGAATGTCCTGGATCACGTTGCCTCCCAACTTGGCATCGAGTTCGAAATCGACGGCACCTCCCTAAAGCTTCCGAATGTCGCGCCGGATGAAGGTCTGTCTGCACCATTCAACGGCTGGATGACTTTCTTCGGCCAGTTTTTTGACCATGGTCTTGACCTGATCTCCAAGGGTGGAGACGGCACTATCTATGTGCCGCTGGAGCCGGACGATCCGCTCTATGTGCCGGGTGGCTTTACCAATTTCATGGTGCTGACGCGCGCGACGCAGGTTGCAGGCCCCGGTGCCGACGGTGTGCTCGGCACGGCGGATGACACCCAGCGCGAGGCGATAAACGTCACCACGCCATTCGTCGACCAGAACCAGACCTATACATCGCACCCATCGCATCAGGTGTTCCTACGTGAATACACGCTCGTTGACGGCAAGCCACTGGCGACGGGTCGCCTGCTTGACGGCGCCGATGGCGGCCTGCCGACATGGGCCGATATCAAGTCGCAGGCCAAGAACCTGCTCGGAATTGAACTCACCGATCGCGATGTCTTCAACATCCCGATGGTCCGAACCGACCTCTATGGCGAGTTCATTCGCGACCCGGATACCGGTTTCGCGCAAGTGATCATCGGTCTTGGACCGGACGGAATTCCCAACACTGACGACGACATCACGATGAGTGGTACGCCGGGTGATCCGGTCAAGCTCAACCCTCATCCATCGGTTGGTGGTACGGAGCCTATCCGCACATCGCATTCATTCCTTGATGATATTGCCCACAACGCTGTGCCAGTGCTCGACACGGAAGGTTTGTTGATCACCGATGGCGACGACGTTCCCGGCGTCGATCCGGCAGGCAACGCGGTTCAGTTCGATCCGTTGACGGGGCGCAACACCGAATATGACAATGAGTTGCTCGACAGGCACTTCATTACCGGCGACGGGCGCGGCAATGAGAATTTCGGTCTGACAGCCGTCCATCATGTGTTCCATTCGGAACACAATCGCCAGGTTGTCACGAACAAACTGGAGATCCTGAAGACCGGTGATCTGGAGTTCATCAATGAGTGGCTTCTGAACGATATCACGCAGGATGAACTTGATGCTGTGCTTGCCGGAATGACCGGCAATCTGGAGCACTATCTGAGCGGTGCGGACCTCAATGGGGTGGCGCTTTCCTGGGATGGCGAACGTCTGTTCCAGACTGCTCGTTTCGCGACGGAGATGCAGTATCAGCATCTCGTCTTCGAGGAGTTCGGCCGCAAGGTGCAGCCGATGATCGACGTGTTCGTGTTCAATACGATCACGGACATAGACCCGGCGATCTTCGCCGAGTTCGCCCACGTGGTGTACCGCTTCGGCCACTCGATGCTGACCGAAGAGATCACGCGTCTGTTCCTGAACACGGAGGGTGAGCCCATCCGCTACGAGAACGGAACAGCGGTTGCGGTCGAACCCGCCGAACTGGGCGGATGGGGACAGGACACCGGGTTGATCGAGGCCTTCCTGAACCCGGTCGCTTTCGACATGGACGGTGTGATCACTCACGACCAGGCTGCAGGAGCGATTTTCCGTGGCATGAGCCTGGTTCATGGCAACGAGATCGACGAGTTTATCGTCGATGCACTGCGCACCAACCTGCTCGGTCTACCGCTCGACCTCGCCGCGATTAACATTGCGCGTGGCCGCGATGCGGGTATGCCCAGCCTAAACCAGGCGCGCGAGCAGCTTTACGAGGCAAGTAACTCGACCTTCGTGAAACCCTATGCGAGCTGGGCGGATTTTGCCGGCAATCTGAAGACGCCAGCCTCAGTAATCAATTTTATTGCAGCTTATGGCAAGCACCCGACGCTGACCAGTCAGGTGGAAACGTCGCCGGACAGCGGTCAATTCCGTGACAAGACCATGCAGGAACTGCGCGAGGCGGCGACGCTGCTCGTGATGGGAGGCAGCGGTGCACCGACGGACCGGCTCGCCTTTCTAAACAGTACCGGTGCATGGAACCCGGAAAACAGTGGTCTCAACGAGATCGACATGTGGATCGGTGGGCTGGCTGAAAAGAAGATGCCTTTCGGTGGTATGCTGGGCTCAACCTTTAACGCGGTGTTTGAGGCCCAATTGGAGATGCTGCAGGATCTCGACCGGTTTTACTATCTGACCCGCACACAGGGCCTTAACCTCCTGAATGAGCTTGAGAACAACGCGTTCTCAAAAATGATCGCCGCCAACAGTGACATGATCGATCCCGGTGCCGATGGAATCCGCGGTACCGCGGATGATGGCGAGATCAATTTCCCGACCGGCATCGATCCCTTCGCCAAGCATGATTATGTGCTCAATATCGATCCGGACAAGCAGATCGAGGCGGATCCGGAGCATGATGACGCCGCGCTGAATGCGATGGGCATGACCAAGGTGCAGCGCGATGATTTCCTTACCGATGCCGATGAAGCTGCGACAAAGAACTACATCCGCTTCATCGGTGGCGAGCACACGGTCATTGCCGGCTCGGCAAACGACGACACGATCATTGCCGACTACGGTGATGATGCAATCTGGGGCGGCGCTGGAAACGATCGCATCGAAGGTGGCGCTGGCGTCGACTTTATCCTTGGAGGAGCGGGCGACGACATCATCACCGATTCTGGCGATAGCGGCGACTTCATCAAGGGCGAGGATGGTGATGACGTCATCGCGAACTCCAACGGCCTCGATGTGCTGATGGGTGGCGATGGCAAAGATGTGTTCCTGGTTGGCGTCGACGGCACGGAAGTGTTCGGCGGTGAAGGGGACGACTTCATTTTGGGCGGCGCCGACATCGATTTCCTCATGGGCAACGAAGGCGACGACTGGATCGAAGGTGGCGACGGGTTCGATACGCTTGCCGGCGACAACTCGGAGCTTTTCTTCAACTCAACCATCAAAGGCCATGACGTTTTGTTCGCTGGCGAGAACGAGAATGATTTCGACGCCGAGTCTGGTGACGACATTATGGTTCAGGGCGAAAGTGTCATGCGCAATGAAGGCATGTTCGGTTTCGACTGGGCGATCCACAAAGGCAGCCGGGTCGCAGCGGATTCCGACATGCGCATCCCAATCTTCACCAATGTAGCCGACGATATTCTGCGCGACCGGTTTGACCAGACCGAAGGTCTTTCAGGCTGGATCTACAATGACACCCTACGTGGGGACGACCGTGGTGACGGCCAGGAGATCGAGGCTGAGTTCGACATGACGAACCACGAACTCACGCAGGCCGGGGTCAACCGCATTGCGGGGTTGGCGGAGCTGTTGGGGGATTTGGTCGCGGCGGTGCCGGAAGACTATGCAGGTGATTTCGAGGATCTGATCGCTTTCAAGGCGGGCAATATCCTGATCGGCGGCGATGGCAGCGACGTCATCGAAGGTCGTGGCGGCGATGATTTCATCCATGGCGACGCCTGGCTCAATGTGCGCATCCGCTTGGTCGACGTTGGGGCAGAGAACACGCAAGAAAACGAGATCGCGACTGTCGACACGCTGACGCATGTATTCACTGAGCAAGATGCGGGCGATCCATCATGGGAAGGCAAGGCGCTTTCGGAACTGCTGTTGTCGGGTACGATCAAGCCAAGCCAGATGCATATTGTGCGCGAGATCAAATACGACGAAGATCCGACCGGTGATGTTGATACTGCGGTCTTTGCCGGCAACAGGGATTGGTACGAAATCACCCAGCTTGATGGCGGCATCATAAAGGTCGCCCGTCGAGAGATGGAGGAGATCGATCCTCAAATCAGTGAAGGCACCGATACACTCGTCGGTATCGAACGCATCCAGTTCGCCGACCAGATCGTCACAATCCGGCAGACCGGTAACGTCGACCCGACAGGCCGGCTGATAATCAGCGGCATGCCCGCCACCGAGGGCAACCCGCTCACGGTTTCGGCCGCGCAGATCTACGATCTCAACAATCCGGACGGGGTCGTAACCAACATCTCTTATCGCTGGCAAGTCGAGCGCAATGACGGCACTGGCGACTATGTGAACATAGCGAATGTTTCGGGCGACAGTTTCACCCCGGACGATGCGCATGTAGGGCTGCGCATCCGTGTCATCGGCACCTATATCGATGGCGGTGGCGTGATCGAGACCGTTACCTCGGCGCCCACTGATGTGGTTATCGGCCTCAATGACACGCCGGTCGGCCCGTTGTTGATCAGCGATATGACCCCTACCGAAGGGCAGGAACTGACCGCAACGGTGGCCTTCATTGACCCTGATGGTACTTCCGACGCATTTGAAGAGTCATTGCTGACCTATCAGTGGCAATACTCGGTCACAGGCTCGGGACCCTGGATCGATGTGCCTGCCGACCAGGGAGGAAACAGCCGTTCCTTTACGCCTGCTGGGGAGCAGGTGGGACACTATATTCAGGTCGTCGTCGACTACACCGACGATCTCGGCTTCACCCATCAAGTCAAGTCGGCAGTCACGGCAACGGTCGGCAACTTTATTTTGTCCGATGCCATAGAAATCGATGGTGCTTCCGGGGATGCTGAAGGCGGCACAACTGTCGGTGACGATGAAGTCTTCGGTGGTGACAGTGCCAATTCCATTCAGGGCCTCGCAGGCGCCGACATCATCCATGGTGGCGATGGTGACGACACAATCGATGGTGGTGAGGGCGCTGATACGCTTGACGGCGGAGCCGGCAATGACACCATTCACGGTGGGGCCGGCGACGACATCATTGTCCACGCGATCGGAGAAGGCGGCGCAACGATCGATGGCGGCGCTGGCCAGGATACGCTGAGCATTATCGACAAGAGCGCCGGCGACGCCAACGCCGAGGTCACGGTATCTGGCGGCGTCATCAACAACGCGGCCGGGGCGTCGATCAATTCCGTTGAAAGCGCGCAACTCGATCTCGGTTCTGGCAACGACACCCTGACCTATGGCGCTGCGACAGATAGCGGCGTGTCGGTGAACCTGCTGGCGGGGCTGGCCACGGGCTTCTCTTTCATCCGAGGTGTCGAGAACGTTAATGGCAGCGCTCACGCTGATCTATTGCTGGGCAACGGTCTTGACAATGTGATGACCGGCCAGGGCGGCGACGACACAGTGCGCGGCGGCTTCGGCAATGATTTGCTCGAAGGCAATGGCGGCAATGACCGGCTCTTTGGCGAGGAGGGTGACGACCTACTCAATGGCGGAGCCGGAGATGATCATATTGATGGCGGCGCCGGTATCGATACCGCTAGTTATTCTGATGCCGCGGCGGGGGTCACCGTTACGCTCGCTTCAAATGAGCAGCAGAATACGTCCGGTTCGGGCAATGACACCCTCATTGGGATTGAAAATCTCGTCGGCAGCGGGTTTGCCGATACACTTAGCGGCAACGGCGAGAACAATTTGATCGACGGCGGTGCGGGTGAGGACAACATGGCCGGGGGTGTGGGTGACGATACATATCTCGTCGATGTTCTCGGTGATGTGGTGATGGAAAATGCGTCAGAAGGCAATGACACGGTTCGCACCGCGCTCTCGGGCTACATACTGACAGCCAATGTTGAGAATCTGGTCCTGCTCGACGGCGCGACCGGCGGCGTGGGCAATGCCAGTGAAAATGAATTCACAGGCAATGCGGCCGACAATACATTTGATGGCGGCGGCGGAATCGACACCGTGGTCCTCAACGGAGATATCACCGACTATCAGTTCGCGTTCATCGGTGGTGGCAACATCACTGTGACCAGCGCGGCTGGTGGGACAGACACCCTGACCAGCATCGAGCAGATCAAGGTCGGTGGCATAACCTACGCTATTGCGAGCGGAAACAATGCTTCGAACGTCGGGGCAGGCGCGGTTTCCGGTGGATCCGGTTCCGATGTCCTACTCGGTTTCAACGGGATTGATGAGTTGCTGGGTGGCGCCGGAGACGACATCCTTATCGGCGGCGCCGGCGCTGACACGATGGTCGGTGACGTCGGCAACGACACCTACGTCGTCAACAATGGTGGCGACTTCGTCAATGAAACTGGTGGGAGCGGCCTCGACACCATCTATTCGTCGGTCTCCCGGAATCTTAGCAACAACCAGCACGTCACGGGCATCGTTGAGAACCTGACCCTGATCGGAACGGCCAACATCAATGGCGTAGGCAATGGTGAGGACAATGTCATCATTGGCAACTCCGGAAACAATACCCTGAACGGTAGGGGTGGCAACGACACCTTGGTCGGCAACGCTGGTAACGACATCCTGAACGGCGGTGCCGGCAATGACCGTCTCGCTGGCGGCGCTGGCAACGACACGCTGAACGGCCGGGGCGGTACGGATGTGGCGGTGTTTACCGGGTCAGCAGCTGACTATGCGTTTAACATTACCGGCACCGGTCTAACTTCAATGACGGACCTCTCCGGTTTCGGCGGTACGGATACGCTGACGAACATCGAAGGGCTGGCCTTCGCAGATGGGGCCAGCATGGCAATCGTGGCAGATGCTCCAGGCGCCAACGGCACACTCCAAGCGACCGAAGCGTCGATCATTCTTGGTGGCGACGGCAACGACGAAATCCGGGGCAGCGCCGCGAATGACGTGATTGTAGGTGGTCTCGGCGATGACAATCTGTTCGGCAGTGACCTTGCAGAGGGCGACAACGCCACGTCCGGTGCGACCGATGACGACACCTTCATCTGGAACGCCGGCGACGGAAC
The DNA here is from genome assembly GCF_017255295.1 of Nitratireductor aquimarinus. Classification (GTDB taxonomy): domain Bacteria; phylum Pseudomonadota; class Alphaproteobacteria; order Rhizobiales; family Rhizobiaceae; genus Nitratireductor; species Nitratireductor aquimarinus. Next base: position 16,087 of record NZ_JAFKDE010000004.1, on the reverse strand, counting down.
CGACACCATCCATGGCGGTTTTGAAGGTCCCAACGGCGACACGCTTGTGATTACTGGCAATAGCGAAAGCGAAACCTATCGCATCTACACACTCGAGGAAGCAGTCGCGCGGATCGGCTTCTCCGAAGAGGATGCAGGTGGAGATTTTGAGCCGGAAATCGTGGTTACGCGCCAGACGGCCGGCGAGGCGGAAACAGTCATCTCCGTCCTTGTTGAGATCGAAGAGATCGTAGTCAATGGCGCGAATGTGTCTGGCAATGGAGCCGCCGGCGGAGACACTTTCGAGATCTATGGCAATTTCGACACTGCGACGAGCCTCCGGCCCAACACCATCACCATCACGGGCACCAGCGGCGACGATAGTGTCGACATCTCATCCCTGACTTCAGCGCACCGTATCGTATTCAAGACCAAGGGCGGCAACGACGTTATTGTCGGAACATTGCGCCCACAGGATGTCGTGGTGCTGCCTGATGGCACGGCCATCGACGATTACGAGATCATCGACAATCTGAATGGCACCAATTCGCTTCATGGTGCGGGCCACACGGTCACGTTTACCAGCGTAGGTGGCCTGCCGCAGTTCAGCGTCGGTCATGAAGAAAATGCTGCTCAGAACGACGACACGCAGCCCGTTGGCAACAACGATGAGGGCGATCAGGGTGGAGAAGATGGTATCGATACGCCGCCTTCGACTTCAGTCGGGACGGAGCAGGCTGATCCCCTGATCGGAACGGCGATTGATGACACGATTATGGGACTTGGCGATCGTGACGTGGTCTTTGCCGGGGCTGGCGACGATGATGTGATGGGTGGCGGTGGAGCGGACATGCTCTACGGTGACGATGGCAATGACCGCATCCTCGGTGAGAACGGCAACGACTTCATCAATGGGGGGGCGGGCCGAGACGCTGTGTTCGGCGGCAGTGGCGACGACATCATCGTGGCTGAACAGGATGATGGTGACGACACCTATTATGGCGATGACATGGTTGGCGGGCATGGCAACGACACGCTCGATATGTCGGCAATCACGGCAGCCATCACCGCCGACCTGGGCACCGGTTTCCTTGGGCGAGGCAGTGTCGAGAGCATCCAGACCGGAAGTGATACGGTCTGGGGGATCGAGAACATCATAGCCGGGTCCGGTAATGACAGGATTACAGCCAGTGGTGCGGTCAATGTGATCGATGGTGGTGGCGGCGAGGATGTATTCCGCTTTCTGTCAGCAGCCCACGCTGATGGCGATACAATCATCGGCTTCGAACCGGGAGACAAGATCGACTTCAGCGCGATGGACGCCAATGGCTGCGCTTCGGGTAACCAGAGTTTCACGCTGGTTTCCGACGCCTTCAGTGGGCGCGGACAGCTGATGATCAAGCAAGAGATCCGGGACGGCGAGGATTATACCGTCGTCGAGGGCAACACGACGGGAGGCCCGGATGCCGACTTCAAGTTGAGCATCAAGGGGTCGCACGAGCTGAACGCCAGTGACTTCAATCTCTAGCTTTGAGTGTCCGGGGCAGCATTCCTTGCCCCGGACGCAAACATATGGGCACTGCGGGGGAAGCAGCCATGCGATCCAGAGATTCGATGAGCTCCACCAGGCGTAAGACTGCCGAGCAACTGACCAAGGGCTTCAGAAGCATCTTCCTGTACTTGTTCGGGTTGTCGGGGATTATAAACATTCTTGCGCTCACCGGAGCGTTCTACATGCTGCAGATCTATGATCGCGCCCTGACCAGCGGCAGCATTCCCACCCTATTGGCCATCTCGGCACTCGCCATCGGGCTCTACTTCTTCCAGGGCCTGTTCGACGTGATACGCTCGCAGATACTGGTGCGCATCGGCGCACGCCTTGATCGCAAGGTAGCTCCAATTGCCCATCAGGTCGCAGTTGACATGCCGCGTTTCGGGTTCTCGACGGCCGAGGCGCTTGAGCGTGGCCGGGACGTCGACACGGTACGCGGTTTTCTGGGTAGCCAGGGGCCGATGGCACTGTTCGATCTGCCATGGATGCCGCTGTTTCTGATTTTCGTCTATAGCCTCCATCCTTGGTTGGGCGCGCTAACGGCGGGTGGGGCATTTGTGCTGACGGTGCTAACCATCGTCACTGAGTTGATGACCCGCAGGCTGAGTAGCGCCACCAATCAGGCCGTGATCGCCCGCAACGCTATTGCCGATTCCAACGCCCGTAACGCTGAGATTCTCAAGGCGATGGGTTTTGCCGGGCGTGCAGTGGCGCGCTTTGGCCGCGCCAATGAAGATCATCTCGAACTGCAGACTCGCACAAACGATATCAATGGTACATTCGGCGCAATCTCGCGCGTCCTGCGTATGATCCTGCAGTCGGCGGTTCTTGGCCTTGGCGCGTTCTTGACTATCAAGGGCGAGATTTCTGCGGGTGCAATCATCGCAGCCTCGGTTGCCTCGGCCAGGGCGTTGGCCCCCATTGATCTCGCTATCGGCAACTGGAAGAGCGTGGTGTCCGCCCGCACTGCCTTTGCCCGGCTCAAGGAAACCGCGATGGCGCTAGCGGACAGTGACAAACCTTTGGAACTGCCGGCTCCGAAAGCCTCGCTAAAGGTGGAAAACATCACCGTCGCTGCGCCCGGATCGGGACGCGTTCTGCTGAGCGAAGTCGCATTCGAACTGAAGGCCGGCCAAGCGCTCGGGATCGTTGGTCCAAGTGGTGGCGGAAAGACCACACTGGTGCGTGCGCTCACCAGCGTCTGGCCGGTGCTACGCGGCAGCGTGCGCCTGGACGACGCGGAGCTGACGCAGTGGGATGACGAGGCATTGGGAAAATTCTTCGGTTATCTGCCTCAGGAAGTGGCTTTGCTCGACGCTACCATCGATGAGAACATCTCCCGCCTGGAGGAAGTTCCTGATGCGCGCGCAATCGTTGAGGCCTCCAATGCGGCGGGGGTGCATGAAATGATCGTGCGTATGCCGGATGGCTACCGCACCGAACTAGGGCCGCTCGGTGTCTCGCTTTCAGGCGGCCAGCGCCAGCGCATTGGTCTCGCGCGCGCACTCTATGGCAACCCTTTTCTGGTCGTCCTCGACGAACCGAATTCGAACTTGGACGGAGAAGGGGAGGCCGCTCTCACTGCGGCTATAGAAGGGGTCAAGAACCGCGGTGGTATTGTCGTGGTGATCGCCCATCGTCCCAGCGCGTTGGCGGCCGTGGATCTCGTGGCCGTCATCCAGAACGGCAAGATGACGGCTTTTGGGCCCAAGGACGAGATAATCGGGAAGACGGTGCGTCGCGATGAGACCGCTGCCGAAAACCAGCAACATAAGGCGACGGGCGCACGCCTGTCCGCGCGGGTGACGACATGATCGATGTCAAGGGTAGTAAAACTCAGGCGCGGGAAACGGATCCCGCCCAGCACTATGTTCTCAAGAACACCGAGAAGAAATCAAAAACGCCATACGTGTTCGGATTGTTTCTGACCAGTATAGCGCTTTATCTTAAAACGATCTTTCCTGGTTTCGTTGAAACCAAGACGGAAAAGCCTGGCGAGGAAAAAAAGCCGGCAGGAAAAGCCGAGCCCGCAATGGCGCAGTCCAAGGGAGCGGAACCTGCGCTCGATCACAAACCTACAGGAAGTGTGGCGGCAGCAGACGGTCTTGTCGGGTCTGACAGCAGCAGTCTCCGGCCGGTGCAGCCGATCGACTTCATGTCGATCGAAACGCCAAGTTTTGAATTCGCGCCGTCTGAAGTCGAAAATTTCCTCAGCGGTTTCATGCCGCTTTCTCTCCGCGACCGGGCCGCCAATGACAATTTGGGTGACGGCAATTGGACTTCAGTCGACGGTCCGCGCCACGTTGGTTTCGATTCGGGCGTTTCCGGCCCGATCAGCCATGATGACACGGATCCAGCTGACTCGATTGACGGCAGCCTGGATGATCCTGCCTCAGGTGATATTGGTTCAGATAACGATGAACCTCCAGCGCCGTGCAACTCAAGCTGCGAAGAAAACAGCCCCACGGAACCCTGCGGCGAGGAACAAGCCCCCGCAGCAAACCGTGCCCCACGGGTCTCGGGGCCCGTCTATCTGAGGGATGTATCAAGCTGTGCAGTATTGGCGATCGGGCTGGCGGAATTTTTGCGGTACGCAACTGATCCTGATGGCGACAAGCTGACGATCAGCGCATTGACGGTCTCGTCGGGAAGCCTGACCCGGTCGGGGGACGTCTGGATCTATGAGAGTGCGCAGCAGTTCGTGGGTCCCGTCACGATCAGCTACAAGATCTCTGATGGCGAATTCAATATCGCTCAAACGGCACACTTTTCGGTTGTCAGGGTCCCCATTCAGGGGGGGCAAACCGATGATATGCTTCTGGGGACGATGTGCGCCGACGATATTCATGGTGGTAACGGTCACGACAATATCGATGGACGTGCCGGAAATGATGTCATTTCGGGCGGTGGAGGTAACGATCACATCGTTGGAGGAGCGGGTGATGACACCATCATCGGTGGTGAGGGAAACGACATAATCTTCGGCGGTGCGGGAGACGACCACATATCTGGCGGTGACGGTGATGACAGCCTTTTTGGAGAACAGGGCAACGATATCGTTTTCGGAGACTCCGGGGACGACAGGTTGAGTGGTGGCGAAGGTGACGATTTGCTGTCGGGTGGCCAGGGAGACGATACCATTCTTGACGGAGACGGTGGCGACACCGTTCTAGCGGGAGCGGGTGATGATCTGGTAGTTGCTGCCCTCGACAGCGACGACGATGTTTATGATGGCGGAGAGGGCGACGACACGCTCGATTATTCAGCGACTTCGGAGGGGGTGATCGTCGACCTTGCTGCAGGTACGGTCTTCGGTCGCGAAACTGGCAGTGACAGTGTGACTGGCTTCGAAGTCGTCCGAGGCGGTAGCGGCGATGACGATCTGGCCGGCAGCAGCGAAGCCGAGTCCCTGTATGGCTATGAGGGCGCCGATGTTCTGGCCGATGGTGATGGCGAGGACACTCTCCATGGCGGCGCGGGCGACGATGTCATCGTGGCGGCCGCAGACGGTGACGATGACGTTTATCATGGCGGAGAGGGCGACGACACGCTCGATTACTCAGCGACTTCGGAGGGCGTGATCGTTGACCTTGCTGCAGGTACGGTCTTCGGTTCCGAAACTGGCCGTGACAGTGTGGCTGGCTTCGAAGTCGTTCGAGGCGGTAGCGGCGATGACGATCTGGCCGGCAGCAGCGAAGCCGAGACCCTGTATGGCTATGAGGGCGATGATGTTCTGGCCGATGGTGATGGCGAGGACACTCTCCATGGCGGCGTGGGTGACGATATCGTCATGGCCACCGCCGACGGTGACGACGATGTGTATGATGGCGGCGCTGGTTGCGACACGCTTGATTATTCGACAACGTCCAAAGGCGTCACTGTCAATCTCCTTACCGGGACCGCAAGTGGCATTGAGATCGGGGACGATGCGATTTCCGGTTTCGAGAACGTGGTTGGCGGTGCGGGTGACGACCACTTCATCACGGATAGTGTGCCTACCATTTTGACCGGTGGAGATGGTGAAAACATCTTCGAGTTTCATCAAAGTACGGCTGCCACATTCTCGGTCATGCATGAGATTTTGGACTTCAAGGTGGGAGACCGCATCCGCATGTCCAAGTACGATCTCTTCGAAGAGGTCCGTGACGAACTCGAGGACCAGTTTGAGGAGATCTATGGCGACAAGCGCGAGGCGAATAACGGTCCCATCAGGTTCTCCCATGACGATACAGACGACAGGCGGCGAACCTTTGTCGAAACAGACTTCGATGAAGATGACATCTACGAGATCACAGTCACTCTTCAGGGGCACCACGTTATGGTGTTCGTCGAGCACGCATGATGGGGAGCAGGAGTATGGCTAACAGAACAGAACCGGCTGGAACACCGCAACGGGACAGGGAAAAAACATTCAGGGTCGGGCCGCGCGTCATCATGGGGGTGACGCTTGGCTTTTTGCTTGTTGGCGGCGTTGGCGGATGGGCTGCCACCGCCCAGCTGACGGGCGCGGTTATCGCTCAGGGCTCTGTCGTCGTGGATCAGAACCTGAAGTCGATCCAGCATCGTGATGGTGGCATTGTCAGCGACATTGCAGTTCGCGAAGGCGATCAGGTGGCAAAAGGGCAGGTTCTGATACGACTTGAAGACGCTCAGACCAAGGCGGAACGCTCTATTGTGCGCTCGCAGTTGGTGGAACTGAAGGTGAGAAAGGCCCGATTGCTGGCGGAAAGAGATCTGCTGGCGGAAATCGAATTTCCCACCATGGCGGATCTCCTTGAGGCAGAGACAACCTCGGCCATGAATGGCGAAACCAGGCTCTTCGACGGCAACAGGGCGCATCGTGAAAGCCAGAAGCAGCAGCTTGAATTGGGAATCGAACAAATCGGCGATGAGATCAATGGCCTGGAAGCCCAACGCCGCTCCAAGGATGACGAGATTGCGCTGTTGGACATCGAGCACAGAAAGATCAAGGGCCTTGTAGAAAAGCAGCTGATCGAAGGCAATCGTCTCTACGCTTCGGACCGTGAAAAGGCACGCCTGATGGGTGAGCGAGGCGAGATCGGCGCAGCCATAGCCAGGGCCAAGACCCGTATCGGAGAGGTCAGACTACAGATCATATCCATTGACGAAACAGCCCGCACCGAAGCACAGCGCGAGCTCAGCCTCGTTGAAACCAAGTTGTCGGAACTAAATGATCGCAGGATTGCCATCGAGGATCGCCTTGCTCGAACTGACATCCGAGCACCCATCTCAGGGACCGTGAACGAGCTCAACGTGCACACGATTGGTGGGGTTATCACTCCCGCCGAGGTCCTTGTGACCATCGTGCCGGACAATGCAAGGCTGAAAGTGGAGGTAAAAATCGCACCGGTGAGTATTGATCAGGTAGTAACCGGTCAGCCGGCACGACTCCGCTTTTCCGCATTCAATCAGCGAACCACCCCCGAGTTGATTGGTGAAGTCATCCATGTCTCTCCCGCCACCAATCGCGATGCTGCCACTGGGGAAGTCCATTATCTCGGTGACATCCATGTACCGACGGCGGAGTTGGAAAAGCTCGGCGCGGAAAAATTACTCCCTGGCATGCCAGTTGAAGTTTATGTCACGACTGAGAACCGTACCGCCATATCCTATCTGGTTAAGCCTCTCACCGACCAATTCCAGCGGGCCTTTAGAGAAAGGTAAAGCCCTGCGTCAGCTTGGCATTTACAGGGAATTGCGGTTGATCTGCATACTTGGCAGCAAGCTGGACAGTGTTACGGTTCTGTGGATTGGTTGCGGGTGGCTTGATAGCAGCGGGAACCAGAGTGGTGCATAGACAGGCTGGGCTAAAGAAAACTTGTTTGCAGAGATGGCTTTCTGCCGGCCAGTTCGGTACCCGGAGGCTGAGCCTTGCAAGTCAATTCCTGATTGCTGCGACAATCGTACTTTTTTTGTCGATGGCCATCTTGGGGACATGGATCAATCGACAGATTACGCGCGGTGTGCTGGCCGCATCGGGAGAGGGGGGCGTTGCCCTCATCAACGCCTTCCTGGAACCAGCCACCCAGGGCCTTGAACCGGGTGGACACCTGTCCGCCGAAAGCATCGAAATGCTCGACCAGATCTTTGTGGATACGCCAATCGCCAAGAGCATCGTTTCGGCAAAAATATGGAGTACTGACGGACAGATACTTTACAGCAGCTTGGCGCCTGAAGTCATCGGAGAGAAGCATGTATCCAATGACGTGGCACGAGCAGCCAGAGGCGAGATAGTTTCTGAATTTGAAGACATGGTGAGTGCTGAAAGCCTGCATGAGCAGGCGCTCAGTTTTTCAATCATCGAAGTCTATGCCCCCCTGTTTAAGCAGGGGACGAGCAATGTGATCGCAGTTGGAGAAATATATGAAAATTCCACTGCCTTGGCGGAGCAGCTGCGCCTAAGCAGCATAAAAACATGGATAGTTGTTTGCCTAACCACCTTGGTTATGCTGTTTGTGCTCTACTCCATTGTCAAAAAAGGAAGCAGAAAGATCGCGGCGCAACAGGTAGAGTTGCAGCGGCGCATGTCCGTGCACCAGGAAATGGCATCGCAAAATGAGGCGCTCAGATTTGCCGCTGAGAGAGCAAGGCTGGAAGCGAATGAGGCGAATGAAGAATTGATTGGCCGAATCGGTCAGGATCTGCACGATGGACCCATTCAGCTTCTTACTCTATTGGTCCTGAGGCTGGGGACGTTCAAACTGAGGAACTCTGCCAAAGGTCGTGAAACTGTCCTGGAGATGCGTGATTTAGCGGCAAGCGTGGTTCAGGAACTCCGAACATTGTCAACGGGCCTTGTTCTTCCGGAGATCGGCGATATCTCCACCGAGGACACCATTCGCTTGGCGTCGTACCGGCATGAAAACCTGACGGGCAGCAAGGTCGAAACGGTCATAGGAATGTTGCCGGCAAGGGTCTCCACAGCCATGAAAATTTGCTTGTACCGGATTGTTCAGGAGGCGCTGAACAATTCATTCAGGCATGCTCATGGCGCAGGCCAAAGGGTGCGCGCCCATTTTATCAATGGTGTTTTAAGACTGGAGATATCCGATGCCGGCCCCGGTATCGGTTCGGAGGAGGGGCAGTCGCCTAGGATTGCGGGACTTGGTCTGCGCGGGATTCATAACCGGGTGCAGGCCTTCGGTGGACGCGTTGAAATTCGTTCAGAACCACAGGCGGGGACAACCGTATCGGTTACGTTTCCAGCGACCGCGAATTCGTGATCGTATTTGTTGTAACTCTCTTGACTTTGCGCAAATGGGGAATGCCCTCTGGATTGGTGGGCGGCTTCTTAAGACTTTAGCGACAGCATCGTCACATGCGACTATCCCGACCGAAGTTTTTATCAAAATGCCTCCGTTTCTCACAGGCTCAGCTTGAGGCTGATTTGAGAACATACCCTGGGAGTTCTGTTTCTTGGTGTCAAACGTAGTGGCCAGGGGGTATCACTGTCGGTTATGGTAAACTGGGTATACGTGATAAGGTGCTCTGTTAGCGTCAAGACGCTTCGCATCCGCCAAATGGACTAGTGGACAACAAATATCGGTTCCGCTGAAATGGCAGAGGCAACGAATGAAGATCAACAGCGCTGTTTGGGTCGAGAATTAGCAAACAGGTAATTGGTCCGGTGAAGCGAAGGGCGTTTGCTGGTGATGTTGCTTGGGTAGCTGCTGCCCCAAAAAAGTGAATAAAATTGAACTGGGCAGCCTAAGGGGGTGCTGCATGGTTAGTAGAGTTTCCGTCGCGTTCATCGACGATCATCCTGTATTGCTGAAGGGCTTAGTGGGTATGTTTGCCTCGCTTCGGCGCTTCAAGGTCGTTGAGCAAGGACAGTGCGCTCAGGATGCCGTTTCAATCTCAACCAGCGTCCATCCGGATCTATTGCTGATTGACCTCAATATGCCAGGCGATGCCTTTGGCGCGATAAGGACAATTCAAGAGGTCGCTCCTGACACCAAAGTGCTGGTGTTTACCGCATCTTCCGGAATCGATCACGCTGTCAGGGCTTTGGAGGCGGGCGCTCGTGGTTACGTGCTCAAGGGGAGCACCGATGAAGATCTGTTTGCCGCAATCGACAGTATTGTGGCCGGAGAAACATTCATCACTCCCAGCCTGGCGGCGAAGGTGATTGCGTCGCTTCGAAACCAATCGCTGGAAAGGTCCGCTCAACCACTCAAGCTCACGGTTCGCGAAGATCAGATTGTCAGGCTTCTACTGTGCGGTCGAACAAACAAGGAAATCGCCTTACAGCTCCAGATCGCGGAAAAAACCGTGAAGCACTACATGACAACGTTGATGCAGAAATTGAACGCACGCAATAGGGTTGAGGTCGTGATAGCTGCCCAAAAGCTTGATGCGTATCATGGATCGTCCAGTACCATGTCGCGTGAACTTGTGAACTAGAACCGGATGGCTTTGTCGCAACCTCGTGTTTTTTGCCAAGTGTCCTGTCGGGTCTGTTGCATTAGAGCGTTTTCCGATCATTCTGGTTCATACCCGCAGGAGCTGAAGTAATTGGCGCATTCGTCGGGCTGGAAGATGTCCACGATGTCAACGGCGGAGTATGTCCGTCGTCAGAGATTTTGGGCCAGTTGGCAGCCTGAGCTAAGAGAGGGTCTGGCGCATCTGGTTGGTTTGATTATGCGGCGGATTTGCGGTGAAGCACGCGCCGGGTTTCGATGGTCTTCCGTTTGATCCTTTCTCGTTGTTTCAAGATGGTCTGGCCGCGTCCGAAGTAGACGTCTGCCGGGGTAAGGTTCTGCAGGCTCTCGTGGTAGCGGCGATGGTTGTAGTGCTCGACAAAGGCCTCGATCTGCTGCCGAAGATCGCCCGGCAGATAGTAATTTTCCAGCAGGATGCGGTTCTTCAGGGTCTGATGCCAGCGCTCGATCTTGCCCTGGGTTTGCGGGTGATACGGCGCGCCTCGGACGTGATCCATCTTTTGATCTTCAAGCCAATCCGCCAGTTCGCCGGAGATGTAGCTCGACCCGTAGCACCTCGGGAAGAAGCGCTTGTTTGAGGTTATGGCCGCGCGCGCAGCCCCCAAATAGCGCAGCGGGTGGCCATAACCGGGTCTCAGGTCTCAACAGTGGTTTTGCACAAATCACACCGCTGAGGAGACCGGCTATGACCGCCACCGATACTACCGCCTCGACCTTGTTGGTCGCCATCGACATTTCCAAGCACCGCCATGAGGTGCTGATCGGCGCGCCTGGCAAGAAGCGCCGCCGTCGATTGACGATCACAAACACACTCGACGACTTTCGGCGCTTGGCCGCCATACTTATGGACTACGGTCTGCCTGTGAGGATCGGGTTCGAGGCGACCGGCAACTATCATCGACCGTTGGCGCATCATCTCGGCCAGGCCGGGTTCGATCTGAAGCTCGTGTCCTCTGTTGGCCTGGCTCGAACGCGTGAGGCCCTGCACAACAGCTGGGACAAGAACGATCCGAAGGACGCCCAGGTCATCCTGCGCATGCTGGAGATCGGCGCGGTGCAGTTCTTCCACGATCCGCTTGCGACCGGCGTTGCCGACATCCAGGAGTTGTCGAAGACCCATGAGATCGTCTCGCGTTCGAAGACCGAGCTCTGGCACCGCATTCTGACGCATTACCTGCCGCTCTACTTTCCCGAGGCCGAACGGTTTCATCGAAGCTCGCGAACCGACTGGTTTCTCGCCTTTCTCGAGAAGTATCCAACGCCCGGCATGATCACGGCCATGCGCAAGGAGGTCTTCGTCGCCGACGCCTGGCAGGTGGTCGGCCGCAAGGTGTCCAAAGAGCGCCTGCTCTCAGATATTTACTCAACGGCGGTTGGCTCTGTGGGCCTGCCGGTTCACCCGGATTCCGACGCCGTGCGCATGTTCCGCCTCGTGTTGGCCGAAGGCCGAAGCCTGGTTCGCCAACGCAACGAGATCGAGGCGCGGGCCGTCGAGCTTCTATCCGATCATCCCGATTACCAGCTTCTGACAACCATCCCCGGGATCGGCCCGATCAACGCCCTGACCATCCTGGCAGAGGCCGGGGATTTGCGCCGTTTTCGCCATCACCGCCAATTCCTGAAGTTCTGCGGCATGGACCTCGCCACCGTCCAGTCCGGCATGTTCCGCGGCCAGAGCCGGATCTCCAAATACGGCAATGCCCGACTCCGCCGAACCTTCTGGATGGCTGGGCAGGTTGCCGTACTCAAACGCACGAACAGCTTCCGCGACAAGTTCGAACGCTACATCGCACGAGATCGACATAACGCCCATTTGCGCCGCAAGGCCTACACCGCCATCGCGGCCAAGATGGCGCGCACCGTACACGCTGTGGTCAAGCACGGCGAACCCTATCGCCCCTTCTTCGAGGGGGTGAGCCCAGGTGGAGGCAGTTCGCTGACCTCGTAGATAATGTTCAGGTCTTCCGCTTGGAATTTGGATCTCGTCTTAAGGACGGTGAGGGCCGCAATCGTGCGTACCCTGTGTTTGCTATGGGAGAGACCGCTTCTTGACGGCGGAGACCGCTTGGGCAACCATATCAGGGCATCCGGGACACCGGATGCCCCATGACCTGCTGACCTAAGCAGCCAAAATCTTCCCGATATAGGACGTTGTCCGAGAGCAGGCGCGGCTTGTGCAGCACCGTTGCCTGATCACACCCCGATGCCTGCAATGCCAGGTCGAGGGTGTCGGTCACATCCTCGGTCTTCATCGTCGTGCAGAGCTTCCATGCGATGATATACCGGCTGTAGTCGTCGAGGATCGTTGACAGATAGAACCAGCCCCAGCCGATGTGAAGTGGTCCCGGAAAATCGGACAGTCAGCTAAGGTGTATCCCAAGCCTTTGAAGGGATACGAGCATGGCGAAGCGCCGCTGATATTTGGCGATCAGCACCGGATCGAAGGTGCCATTGCGGTCACGAGGAATGTCCAGGACAACCTTGCCGCTGTCGGTGGTAACCGTCTTCTGGCTGCGCCCGTTGCGGCGATTGGGGGGCTGGTTCTGGCCCTCAGGTGCTTCTTCTGCACGCTCTTCATCCAGATGGACGTCTATCTCAGTGCTCAGCGCACGTTCCGCTAGCGCCTTGGTCAGTTCCGCCAGGATGCCGGTCTTGCCAAACAGATCGCCAGGCGAGCGGCCTTCCATCAGCCGGTCTAGAAGGTCTTTGTCGATGCTCATACGTGGGTCTCCTCTCAGAGCAGTTACCACGTCAGGGCACAAAAATCAGGATAGTCCCGGCTACGCCCTCCCTGCGTTCCAACCCGTCGGCATTCTCATCCTGATTGACGCTGAACTCTCACGTTGTTTGTCGCTCCGCAGCAAACAGCCTGCGAAAGCACCTGCGCCAATCTCACATTGTCCCGGTCATACCGGGCCGGTCAAACCGCAAGCGCGCCATCCGGTATGACACCAGACGCTACAAGAGCCGCCATCTCATCGAAAACGCCTTCTGCCGCCTGAAGGACTTCCGACGCGTTGCAACTCGCTACGACAAACTCGCCAGGAACTTCCTGTCCGCCGTCGCCCTCGCAACACTCGTCGCATTCTGGCTATGATTGAGTCTCAGCCCTAATGGCCACAAACAATCCCGGATCGGTGAACTCCTGCCATGGAACTACGACCAGGCAGTGTGACCGGCGCACCGCTTACTTTAGATGGTTGGTGGGTTATGAAGGGGGGTAATCAGTCTTCTTGCGAATTCATTGCCTTATAAGAAATTCAGCTTCGAGAATGCTTCAACTTGTCCGCGCGATCTAGAATGTGTGCGGGGCTTCATGATTTGCTATAGGGAGTGCGCTCGATCTTTACCAATCACGGTCAGCTGCTGTTTGATTAGTTCGATGCCGCAAGGTTCGCTCCGCGCATCCAGAAGTACATATCAACCACCTTCATTATGGGGTAGTTTACTTCTTCTTTCTGTGAGCTCTGATTGACTTCAGAGCGTGCGAGATTGAAGCATTCTTGATGGATGTTACAGTACTCAATAATTTTACTGAAGTTTCTCTGTTTTAAGCCAGAGTAGGGGAGCCCCGCATCGCGTAGTCCTCTAACTAAAAAGCGGTCGTATGCCGGTATGCATCCCATAGTTCCAAGAAGGATTTTTGTTATTAAGGTGTCAGATATCCCTCCTCTAATTTCTGTTAGTAATAGAATTCTGTATGCTTCGCGAAGATTTGATATAAGACTGAATAAATGACTCTGAAGAATACAGGCGTTTTCCAAGGGTAGTCCATGAAGGCAGTCATATTGGGGTGAAAGTATAATATCAACCGCTTCTTCGTGGACTTTATAGTCTTTTTGGAGAAGTTTCGTAGAACCACGAAGCATGCCCCAGCTGGCAAGATAGAACCCAAGATGGAGGCATGCGCGATCTCTATCAATGTCTGCTCGTTGGGAAAAGAAGCGGTAGCAGTGCTCCCACGATCTGTATCTATGATTCGGTTCTCGCACATATGCGTAGTAGTTACTAACCGCTTCCCGAATGCCTTCCCCGCCCAACGCGTTCACTCTACCAGCTTCCTGAACTCACGAGTTGTCAGCAATTCGTTCTCAAAGAATGCTTTCGCCTCCTCGGGGCGATCTCTGAACCGACCTGCTAAATCCGGACTAAAAATTACTGCACCCTTGTAGAAACCCTCGCCGAATAACTTGGCTCGTTCCGGCGAGCAGGAGCTGAAAAAGCTCCTAAAAGGCTCCTGATTCGGAGCAAAATCCTGCGTAAAGATGTATTCGGTGCCATTCAGCAGCGATATCTTTATCGTTTCAAAATCAGACCAGTTTCTGAAGTCAAAAAACTGTGTCGGTGCACCCGCAGATGATAGGCTGGCTCTGTCGTAGCTGCTATTGAGCTTGCCCGTACTCGAGCGCGAACAGTAGAGTGCGTCAACATCGCGAAATTCGCCGTTATCCCGACAGGCGTTTACGTACTTGCCTCCCCATTGCCCGATGATAATGCCGTGGTCTCCATTCGGTATAACGCGTTTCGTTGCGACCGCCCACTCACCGCGCACCGCATAGAAGTCCGGGTTGAATGAATCCCGGGTGACATCAGTAAGCGGGTTCGGAAGTAAGCCGATCTCCACCGTTTTCATTGCGGGTAGATTTTTGCCGATGGCCGCCAGAGTCACTCGCATGCTGGTGAAGTCGCACGAGAAGACAATCTCATAATCGCTCCCCTCAGAAACCAGACCAATATCGCTCGCCGTTTGGTCAGTATAGGGATCTGCGGCCTCTTCGGGAAAGGCGTTCTCATTGCTCCCTTGGGTTAAGTCTATAGGAGGAAGTAACGAAGAATAGTGTTGCAGCCATTCACTTAGGATTGTCGCCTGCGTTTGGAGTTTTTGATTTAGTGCAATTTTATTGATTGTGTCGTTGGCGGAAACCGAGGTCGATGAAATGGTTGACAACAGTAGCGCTGCACTGACACTTGCTGACAGATCAAAATATCCCACGACGCCCATCCACTTCCTAATTAACTGCCATAATTATTAGATGAGCCTCGGGCGTCCGTCGAGTGTGGTCATCGGTATGATCGTCGTCGTAGGTAACCTTGCCGCCGAGTTCTGCCCAGTTTTGAGTTCGCTTCAGCGGTTTTGCGTTGCGGTGCGGGGTAGAGTGTGCCTGTCCATTTTGAATGGCTGACTGCACCGCCCCAATATTCCTGAGCGCAAGTACCTACCTTTAATTTTTGTGCGGGCTTGGCGACCCTACCCCGGCCACACTGAAGTGGTCCCGGAAAATCGGACAGTCAGCTAAGGTGTATCCCAAGCCTTTGAAGGGATACGAGCATGGCGAAGCGCCGGAACTTTACAGACCAGTTTAAGGCCAAGGTGGCGTTGGAAGCGCTGCGTGGTGACAAGACCGTGCAAGAGATCGCGGCAAAGCATCAGTTGCATCCGAACCAGGTGAGCACATGGAAGCGTCAAGCCATCGAAGGCATGGCCGATGTGTTCTCGGGCGGGAAGCAGAGTGGGCCTACCGAGGCCGAGGTGAAAGAGCTGCACGCCAAGATCGGGAGGTTGGCTGTCGAGAATGATTTTTTGTCCGAAGGGCTGAAGCGGTGAGCCCGGAGAAGAAACGCGCGATGATCAAACGGGATCACCCTGAACTGAGCATCAGCCAGCAATGCAAGCTGGTGCGGTTGTCACGATCGGCCTTCTACTACACACCGGTCGGCGTCAATCCGGACACGCTGGCGCTGATGAAAGAGATCGACCGCGTGTTCACCAAATATCCGTTCTTCGGTAGCCGCCAGATCGCAGCTTATCTGCGAAGAGAAGGAACGACCATTGGCCGTCATCGCGTCAGGCAGTTGATGGCAAAGATGGGCTTGGAGGCGATCTACAAACGGCCCAGAACCAGTCAGCCGCATCCCCAGCATCCTGTCTATCCGTACTTGCTGAGGAAGATGCAGATCGACCGCCCCAATCAAGTTGAACTGATGCGGTGGATGCCCCTTCGAGCGGCGTCGTATGATGCCATCTTCGCCGCTGCGGCACATTCGAAGGAGGACACTATGTCAGACGTGCATATTTTGGCGATCGACCTCGCCA
>NZ_JAFKDE010000003.1 GCF_017255295.1 Nitratireductor aquimarinus | reverse complement strand
GCCGACGCTGCAAGCGGGAAACTCTGGTCGGGCTACGCCCTCCCGACGTTCCCCGCTTGCAGCGCAAAGTGGACTACTTTTGCGCCGCCCAATGGCCGACTTTTACTCCGCCGTTGACAGATTTCTCGGAGCTCAGCGAGCGCGTTTTCTACTCTGACCATTCAAGTTCGCACCAGTCCAATGTGAAGAGACGTCGCAATGCCTAAGGGGCCTCTACTTCGGCGATGAGGCCGTCATGATCACTCACGGTCACATCGTCAATGTCTCTGGAAATGCCCCACGTTGCCCTTGGCGAAAGCATCGGCGAGCCCGCAATATGGCAAACAGGCTGCTTCTCCAGTCCTTCAATCGAGGTGCCGGCCGTCCACACGTTCAACCCTTGCATTGCATCTTCGAGAGCATCGGCGGCCATCGCAGGCACCAATTTGCGCGGCATGCGTTGGTTGAAATCACCGATGACTACGGTCGGAATGTCGTGCTGTTTCCTGAGCAGGGCGGTAAGCCCCTCAAGGTACAGCATGTGCTCATCCCACCTCGCACTGTCCTTTCGGCCAGTCGTTACGTGAGCCATGCTCCACGGGATACAGACACCAATCACTTGTAGCTGGCCAGCCGGGGTCTCTGTCACACCCGCAACGAAACGACCAGGCGGCAGTCTTGTGTCACCAATATGATCGATTGCGGTCCATGGCGAGCGGCTCCAGAGCGCCACCTTGTATCGACCTTTGGTGATTGAATACCCGTGGTCTGCGGCACTGGTGATCCTGAACCACTCGTCAGGAAGAAAGTCATCATAGGCCTCTGGGCAGCAGATAATATCTGCATCCGCTTCCAGTATCCGCTGCCTTTGCAGAGTGCCTTTTTGTGATGTCTTGCGGTTCCAGGCAGTGTTCCAGCACAATAAACGTGTTGCGCGATTTCGCGATGTCTCTGGCAAATCCATCCCCCCGGTAGCCTGCCGATCTCGTTACCTCTTGTCCCTCAGTGAAATGCTGAATGGCCTCATTCGCACCATGCGGACCTGTACCCCGGCTTCCAGCGAACGGCATAGCCATCCGCCATCAGGATTTCCCCCGCAGTTTTCCCGTTTGGCATCCGCACCCACACAAGTGGACGCTTCCAGCGGTCACGCTCGCCGCTGTCCTCGATCTTCACGTCCTCCCGCAGAAGCTCGGCCAGCCGCAGTTTGGCCTGTTTGCCGAGAAGCTTCTCCTTCGGGCATTTCGCATTGCGGATCTCTGGAGTGTCGATCCCGGACTTGAACGGCGCGCCTGGTCCCATGATGCGCATGTTCTGTCCATTGCACTTGATGGTGTCTCCATCGACTGCAGACAGGGACAAGCAGGAAATGAGGGTGGCGGCGAAAGCGATCATTCAGAGCTCCAAAACAGACCGCATGTGAGCAAGTCGGGGCTCACTCTTCAATGGGGCGAGAGCGTAAGAGCCCGAACCGTTTGGAAAGGTTGTTCACAGGATGCGATTTTTGTGGACGGAAACACGGCTCGGAGCGTGGGACACCTCGCTCGTAACCCATTGAAATGCATAGAACGCAAAAACAGCGGCGTGGGACACCAAAAGCCCGGAAAATAAGGCGTTGCGGCCTGTTTGCGAGTCTTCTCGACCGCACCAAGCTCTCTTCCGAGAAAGCTGTTCCTCCCGGTCATCTTCGGAATGTATCGCGCACAAAGCCGCGAACGCTTAAATTCCCTCAGAGTTTTAGACGTCTTTAGAACAAGCCGCGCTTGCTGTCCGGCGCTTTGTTTCTCGATCCGAGCAGTCCACCATCACGATGTCAGCACGCGTGCTTCCGTCGCGGCGGTGAGAAACGCTTGCATTGCCGCATCGCCGGTCGCTCTGCCATCCATGGCCCGCTGGCAGACGATCAGCGCTTCCCGGTGCGCTTCGCTGCCCGGTTGCCGCCAGTGGCCGTCCAGCAGTTCCAGAGCCTGTCTGGCGCTCGAAATGTATCGAATATCGCCCGTGATGCATTCTGCAATCGGTACGGGTTTGGAAAACCATCCTTCATTCATTGCCGGCTCTCCCAGCCTGTTGAGGCGGGGATTTTACCACATGGAGAAGGGAACACGCGCCTGCATCACCGAGATGTGAAGTGGGCGAAAAGCCAAGTGGAAGGCCCATGTTCATCGCCGCAGGCGTTTGTAAAAGCACTGCGCTTTTAAGGTTTTAGGCAAGAACCTGGAAATACTGGATGATCCAGAGGACCTGGATTGCCAGCGCTGCCGTCACGAAACTGAGGTGGAAGCGGCGGCTTTTGACGAAGATGGCCACGATGGACAGGGTGATCATCACCGCCTGCCGCAGGGGATATTCAGGCCCGAGGTTTTTGAAATGCTCAACGCCCTTGGCCAGCGTGTCGATGATGTCCACCGCATAAAGCGCAGCCAGAAGCGCAAAAAACCACGTCTGCCGCGAATGGAAGTAGTCGGCGAACCCCGAATACTCCTTCATGTCGTCGGGAAAAAGCAGCGCGCAGATGAAGAAGAACAGCGCGGCATACATGATGACGAAGATGTAGTGCTCGAAGGTCCAGTGCGAGATGTAGATCAGGCTGAACTGAAACCACCAGAAGTGCACGACGGCCAGAAACAGGAACAGAACCCAGCCGATATGCACCGAATAGATGCGGATCTTGCCCGGATGCTGAACGAAATGGGCCAGGCCGTTGAGGAGCCGCGCGAGGCTCAACCCCATCACAACACCCAGCACAACGCGAATATGGATGAGCTGATCGGTGTTGGGGATCGACTGCTCCATTGCGCGCGCCTGCTCCTTCCATCAGCCGAATCGTCAGGCCGGATTGCTTTAACTCATAAGCATTGCACTATCGGTGAAACGATTTGGCAAGCCGCGCGCCGGATTCTGGCCGGTGCAGGGCGCATCGAGAGCACATCAAGGGAGCATCAACAGCGTATGGAAGGGGGCGCGCCGCAGGCGGCGGTCAGCCGGAAACGGGCGCCCTTTAGAGGTCGATGCTCCTCGCGTTACCCTGCGGCCTCGGCCTTCTCTATCGAGATGACCTGCTTCGGATCAGCAAAGTCAGCACCATTGTTGTGCACGATCTCGATGATCTTCAGATACACGTCCTGCTGGACGTCCAGCCACTCCGCCCAGTTGGTGGTCTTGGTGAAGCAGTAGACCATGATGTTCAGCGAATACTCGCCAAACTCGTTGAAGTAGATGAGCAGGTCCTGTTTCAGGTCGATGCTCGGATTCCCCCGCAACATCGCCCGTATGTCCGTGATGATGGCATTGATCTTCGCCGCATCCTCGTAGCGCACATTGATGGACGTGCTGATCCGCCGGTTACGCATCTGGCCGGGATTCTCGACGCTGATCGATGAGAAGAGCGAATTGGGAACGTAAAGCGGGCGGTTGTCGAACGTCGTTATGCGGGTCATGCGCCAGCCGATCTCCTCGACGGAGCCCTCGATCTGGCGGTCGGGCGAGCGGATCCAGTCGCCCAGGTTGAACGGGCGGTCGAAATAAAGCATCACGCCCGAGAAGACATTGCTCAGAACATCCTTGCCGGCAATGCCGATGGCGATGCCGCCAAATCCGCCAAAGGCGAGCAGGCCGGACAGGCTCAGCCCCAGATGCTCGCCAAAGAGCAGAACGAGCGACAGGACAATCGCCATTTTGAGAACGCGTGCAACACTGGTCGCCGACGTTCGGTCGCTGCCTTTCTGTACCTGGGCATAGGTCAGTCGGTTGATGAGGTGAAACATCTCCTCAATCACGGCCAGGCCGATTGCCACATAGGTCAAATCGTCAATAAAATCAGGCTGTATCAGTGTCACCTTGTAGTGCACCAGCAACTGATCGATGACCGTGTTGACGGTCAGCAACAGGCCTGTGACCGACAGCAGATAGATCGCATGGACGACGATGCTGTGCGACCATTTTCCATTCCTGCGCATGCCATAGAGGCAGCCGAGCACAACGGCCGAAAAGGCCACGATCAGACCCAGATCGATCCAGTAGAATGTCATGCGATCACCTCGCTGTTGTCCGCAATGTGCAGGCAATGGGCGCAGCATGCAGATAAGATCGTCATATTGCCCGTGAACACGGCCCGGCGCGCAGAACGCGCCGGCTCAGGTGAGTCAGGCGCTTTCCAGAAATCACGCATCTGCCCTGCCGTCCATCGGGATTCTTGAAGCGGGGCCGCAGTTGCCGGCCCCGTTTCCTGTCTCGCCCGCATATGATCGCTTTCTTGGCGAGGCTGCAGGCCGGGTGGCCCGTCAGGGGCAGAACACCGCATTGGTAAAGGCCTGCCAGCCATCACTGTTGGTGACCTCGGCGCGCACATAGAGGTCGTCGGTCTTGCAGCTATACTCGGGTGAATAGCTGTCATCCATGGCGAGAACCTCGCCATCGCGGCCGATGAAGCGTGTGCGGTAGCTGGTCGGGTTGAAGTCGCCTTCCTTCAGGTAAAAGCCATGCCAGCCAATGTCGCTGGAGGCCGGGTCCAGCGTGATGGAGAGCCTGCCTTCGCCCATCTGAAGGTCCGTGAAGGTCACGCCTGTGGAGGCATAGAAATGCCCCTTGTCGAGTGCGGCCCGAATGGCGTCGTCGCTCAATTCATTCGCGAACACATACATCCAGACCCGGTCGGCAAGGGCCTGCTTGCGGGGATTGTGATGGTTCGGGGCGCTTTGCTGCGGGAAGTGGTGGCTGTCATCCGTTCCCCAGCCGAAAATCTGGCGGCCGGTGGACAGAACCTCGTCCCAGATCTCGAAGGTCGAGGCGTGCCCGTTTCCGCCAAAGTCGTTCATGCCCGGTTCGCCATTGCGGATTTCGACATGGCGGCTGGCCATCGGGTCGGTTTCAAGAATGTCCTTGGCGGTGATGCTGTAAAACATGTTGGGGTGCGAGATGACGGGAATGCCGCCCGCGGCGCGGCCGGTTTCGGCCTGCGCCTTCAGCACCGCCGCCGTGCTCCACGACGTGTCGCAGGGAACCTCCAGCTGGTCGTCGCTCGGCAGGCCAACGACAATCGTGTCGATCACCCCATAGGGCGGTTCGCCCACGGGTTCGCAGTTGAGTTCGTTGCCGGCCATTACAAGCGTGCGTCCCGGGCGGTCCCAGTAAGGTTTCACGCCTTCGAAGACGGGAGTGGTGTAGTTCAGGTCGGTGAAGGAAACGATGTTGTAGTCCCGGCTGAAATAGTAATTGAGCGGGACATCCGGCGGCGTGGTGGGGATGAGGTCGGGCAGGCCCCAATTTGCGTGAATATGAAACTGCGCCTTGAACCATGAGCCATCCTCGGGGAAGGCTTCAAGAAACTTGTTTGGATCTGTTTTCTCTTGAGCGAGGGATAGCGCGCTCCCGCCAGCCAATAATGCGGCGGAGAGAAGCGTAAATCCGAATAGTTTTTTCACGTTGAATTGCCCCGGTATATTCAATTTCTAGTTTTTATATGGCGTTTCATTTTCAGATTGAGCGAAATGCCAAATGAATTGCTAGCATCCGATCCAAAAGATCATCAACGGGGCTGATATAATTGTCCCGGTATAAATGCTTGATGACAGAAGGATTGGTCACCCGGTTGCGCACTGGATTGGAGCCGGGCGAGGGGCGGGCGATCTTGTTTCTGTTGGTGGGGGCGGAGGCGGAGGCTCAGCCGTGCGGCGAAAGCCGGCTCGCCGGGTGCCGGTTGGCTGCCCGGTCATCGATATGGCGGCCATCGATGTATCTGCGGCTGATCGCGCGTGACAGCAGCTCCACCGTCGCGGTCGAAACGACGATAACGGAGATGGCCAGCGCCAGCGCATTCATGATTTCGGTCAGGGTATCCATGGTCTTCGACCTTGCAGGGCAACAATGACGATAAGTCGTTGCCCGGCAAAGCGATGCATCACGAATTCTTCCGCCCATTAAGAAACCGGCAGGGCGCAGGACCCTGCCGGTTTCAATTGTCTGGCCCTGTGCGCTCGCCGCTATTTCGCGACGGCGCGCACAATGGCTATGAGAATACACGCGCCGATGAAACCGGCGATCAGGTTGCCGAGCCAGCCGGCAAACGAAATTCCCACCACGCCCAGAAGGGCGTTTGCGACGGCCGCGCCGACGATGCCCAGAACGATGTTCATGAGAAGGCCGGTGTTGGTGTCCATGAACTGTTTTGCCAGCCACCCGGCAATGCCGCCGATGATGATGGCGGCGATCCAGCCAATGCCCTGCATCAGAATCACTCCTTGAAAAGAAAGGCGGCAAATGATCGACCGGTTTCGCCCTCCGTTTCAAGCCGACCAGCGAAAGAATGTTTCAAAATAGAGGTGTGAAGCCGGTATTGATCTGCTTCACAGGTCGCGCAGCAGGGCTCCGTAGCCTTCGATCCGGTCTTCGATGCCGGCCAGTCTGAGGCAGTTCCACATCATTGCCTGGTTGCTCACGACCACCGGCTTGCCGATCTTCTGTTCCAGCGCGTCGACGATCTCCAGCGAACGCAAAGCGCTGCAGCTGATCAGCACGGCATCGGCGTCGGCCGTGTCGATCGACGCGCCGAATTCGAGAAGGAATTCCGGCGTCACCCGCACCATCTCGCTGTCATAGTCCAGATTGAGCCCCGCATAGGCGGTGATGTCGAAGCCCGCGTCATGCAGATAGCGGACGACGTTCTCCGTCAGCTCTTCCGCATAGGGCGTGGCAACGGCCAGTTTCCGGACATTCAGCGCCTCAAGCGCCCTGTGGACGCTGCCCATGAGCGAGGTTGCGCGCGCATTGGGTGCGCCCCGGTTCAATTCTTCACGCACCCGCGCTTCGCCGACGGCGACCGTTCCCGATGTGCAGGCGAGGCACAGCACATCCAGCGCATCGTCGGGAAGGATGCGCCCGGCCGTCTCCGCGAGGCTGTCGGCGAGCTGCGCGAGTGAGCCGGTGGAGATTTCATGCGGCATGCGGGCGCGCGAGAAATAGGTGCTGACACCGGGCGGGGCCATGCGCACCATGTCTTCCTCGACCAGCTGGTCATTGGGCACGAGCACGAAACCGAGCTTGGCGCGGGCATTGCGCCCGTCATCGAAGCGGACTGGCCCCGGCGCCTCCCGTTTGCGGTCTTTCGGCAGTGGGGTTTTTGGCCCTGGGGTTTTGGGCTGCGGGGTCTGCAGCATTGCGGTCATCTTGGCTGTGCTCGTCTGTGCGTGTGTGCGATGCGCCAATCATCGTCTCTCGCCCGGCGCGATGCAATCGAGCGCTTGCCAATTCCCGAAATTCTTCACGCGGGTCTACTGGCTCTTCCGTCCGGCAACGAAGTCGCCGCGCCAGGCCGCGCGCCGCATTTTGGCGAGCGTGGTGATGTCGAGGCCGTCGGTCTTTATGGATGCGATGGCGATTTCCATCATGGCCAGATGGACTTGCTGGCTGCTCCAGCCGCGCTCCCGTGCCGAAACCAGCACCTGCCTTAACGCCGGCTCAATGGCGTCACGACATGTCTGCGCCTCGCTCACGAAATCTGCGGGCACACAGTTTTCATATGCAAACGACATGCTTTCCCCCCGGGAAGCGTGAAAACGGACTTGTTTTTGTTTGGCATGCTGAATTTTGGCGGTTCACTACCACAACCACAGCGTTCCGACGAGTCGTCCAATCGGGGTAGTGCCCAACTCACGCGTGCAAGCGTTATGAAAGTGTTAATTCAGGCGGGTAGGGGGCGAAGCAATGCCTGACGCGCGCGTGCGCTCATTGCGTTTGCGCGCTATCATGTCGCGTCTGCACTGGCCTCCCGGAGGAAGCGTGGCTACGCACGGGCCGGTCGGCAGCAGTCTATTTCTGAAAGTGAGGATACGGAAATGACATTCATACGAGACTTATTTGGCATCATAGGCGACTTAACCTGGGGGTGGGCGCTTATTCCGATCCTCATCGTTCTTGGCATTTTCATCACCGCGCTGACCGGTTTTGTGCAGTTCCAGTTCTTCAAGCGCATGTTCCGTGTGCTTTCCTCCAAAAACCAGAGCGGGGATCCAAATGCGATCTCCGCGCGCGCAGCGCTCCTCGTTTCCGTTGGCGGTCGCGTCGGCGGCGGCAATATTGCCGGCGTTGCGGTGGCGATCACGCTTGGCGGGCCGGGCGCGGTGTTCTGGATGTGGGCCGTGGCGCTGGTCGGTATGGCCACCAGCCTGGTCGAATGCTCGCTCGCCCAGCTTTACAAGCGGCGCGAGCCCGATGGCACGTTTCGCGGCGGACCGGCCCGCTCGATCATCCACGGTCTTGGCCATGAGCACAAATGGCTCGCCGTTCTTTATGCGGTCTGTCTGATCGCGGCCTTCGCCATCGGCTTCAACGCGTTTCAGGGCAACACGGTCGCCGGCGCAGCGCAGGAGAGCCTTGGCATCGACCGGATGTGGTCCGGCATTCTGCTCACCGTCATTGCGGGTTTCATCGTCTTCGGCGGCATCCGCCGCATCGCGCTTGCAGCCGATGTTGTGGTGCCGGTCATGGCGCTGGCCTATCTGCTGATGGCCATCTTCATCATCGTCATCAACATCACCGAGTTACCGGGTGTCCTTTATTCCATCGTCATGAACGCCTTTGGCTTCGAGCAGGCGGTTGGCGGCGGCATGGGCGCGGCGCTGGCGCAGGGGTTACGACGCGGCCTGTTCTCCAATGAAGCGGGGCTCGGCTCCGCCCCCAATGTGGCGGCCACGGCCGATGTGCGTCACCCCATCAGTCAGGGCATCACCCAGTCCTTCTCCGTGTTCATCGACACGATCGTGATCTGTAGCTGCACGGCCTTCGTGATCCTTCTGGGCGATGTCTATACGCCGGGTGCGGAAGGCATTGATGGCGTGGTGCTGACCCAGCAGTCTCTGGTCTCGCATCTGGGTGAATGGACCCAGTATTTCCTGACCTTCATTCTGCTGCTCTTCGCGTTCAGCTCGATCATCTACAATTACTATCTGGGTGAAAACGCCCTGACCATCATTACCGAAAGCAATGTCGCGGTGAACATATTGCGCCTGACCGTCATGGGCATGGTGTTTCTCGGGGCGGTGGCGCCCGGCGCTACGGCGGTGTTCTTCTTCTCGGATCCGCTGATGGGCGTTCTGGCGCTGGTCAATCTGATCGCCATCATGATGCTCTTACCCATCTGCCTGCGCATTCTGAAGGACTTCCGCGAGCAGCTGAAGGCAGGGGTGGACCGCCCGGTTCTCAACCCCGACAATTTCCCGGATCTCGATATCGACCGCACGGCATGGACCGGCAAGGTGCGCACATTCCGCGAGGCGGCGTAGCGCGCGGTCGTTTCAGGCGCCGGCATATGGAAAAGGGCAGGGGAAACCTGCCCTTTCTCAGTTCTGGAAGAGCCCCGGAATTCTGGAGGAGCCTCTGATCGGGAGGGAGGGCTCGCTAAAAGCCCAGAAGAACAGCCGCGGCAATGGACATGGCCACCGCCAGCGCAGTCAGCGCCACAAACACACGTGCCTTGTCGAGAAACATCGCATAGCCGGCACACCACGCGGAAGTGGCCGCGCCGAGTGCGAAGAAAAACGCATCCCGCTCGCCAAATGACAGCGATGCAGCCATCAGGCCGCCAATCACGATTGCGCCGAAAATCACGATGGTGGCAGCGGCATAAGCGTCGTAGCGGTCGTTCATTCTTCATCCCTTCACTGGTGCGTTTGCTGCGTCGCAGGCGCCCCCCGCGTGTCTATCCCTAACAGTTCATCTGGCCGAAAGGAACGCCCGCCAGCGCGGCGCGTTCCGGCTTTCTGAGCATGGTTCAGGATAATTCGATGCTGAATTAATTTTCACTCACTGTTGCGATTCGTAATATCGCACGTTATGTCTTTAGCCATGTATGGTATTTTCACATCATGCGCGAGGAAGACTTAAGTCTCTCAGCGCTCCGCCTGAGTGCAGGGATATGTGAAATATTGAGCAGGTGTTCTACCTGTATTTCATTTTCCATAAAATAATCAATCAAGAGGAACCATGAAACCCAAGCTAAGGGTCGAGAATGTTTACAAGATATTTGGAGATAATCCAGAACAGGCGCTCGAAGGTCTGAAAGAGGGCAAGTCGAAAATCGAGATTTTCGAAGCAACGGGACAAACCGTTGGTGTCCAGGATGTCAGTTTCGATGTTGGTGAGGGCGAAATTTTTGTGGTTATGGGCCTGTCCGGCTCGGGCAAGTCGACACTTGTCCGCACGCTGAACGGTCTGATTGCCCCCACATACGGCAAGATCCTCATCGACGATGATGACGTCGCCAGCTGCTCGGCAGACCGGCTGCGCAAGGTGCGCCGCGAAAAGATCACCATGGTCTTCCAGCATTTCGCGCTTTTCCCGCACAAGACCGTTGCCGACAATGTCGCATACGGCCTCAAGATCAAGGGCGAGGGCGCTGCCGAACGGCGCAAGAAGGCGCTGGCGGCGCTGGAGCAGGTCGGGCTTGCCGCCTATGCGGACAGCTTCCCCAGCGAACTGTCGGGTGGCATGCAGCAGCGCGTCGGCCTGGCGCGCGGTCTCGCCACCGATCCGCAGATCCTGCTCATGGACGAGCCTTTCGGCGCGCTTGATCCGCTCATTCGCCGCGAGATGCAGGAAGAGCTCCTGCACCTTCAGAAGAAGCTCAAGAAGACCATCATCTTCATCACCCACGATCTCAACGAGGCGCTGCTCCTCGGTGACAAGATCGCCATCATGAAGGATGGCGAGTTCGTCCAGGTGGGCACCGCGCAGGAAATCGTCGACAACCCGGCTGACGAGTACGTCGCCGCCTTTGTTGCCGACATTGATCGCGGCCGCGTGTTCGACGCCGCCCATGTGGCAGAACGCCCGATCACGGTCGAGCTTGGTGAAAAGGGCGCGGCGGAAAAGGCGCTTGAGCTCATGGAAGAGCACAATCGCAATGCGCTCTACGTGGTCGACAAGGACCGCATCGCCGGCCTCGTCACCTATCAGGAGCTGGCGGTTGCCGCACGCGAGGAGGGCCGGACCGATCTTTCCGAAGTGATGGTCACCGAGGTTCCGACCGTCGAGCGCGAAACCCCGCTCAACGAACTTTATGGCGCAGCGAGCGCCGGCTACCCGATCGCCGTTGCCGACAAGCGCGGCCGGCTTGCCGGCGTCATCGAGGCGCAGGCGGTGTTCTCGCAGCTTTCGGGCGACGAGAACGACGAAACGGCGGTTCCGGCGGAAGACGCCGAAGCCCGGCAGTCCGCCAGCGAAGGAGACCGCCCATGATTAGCCCCGCTGACCTCGTTCAGATCCCGCTCGACGACTGGGTGAACAGCTTCGTGCGCGATTTCCTCGTGCCGAATTTCCGCCCCTTCTTCAGAAGCCTGCAGGTGCCGGTCACCGTTGTTCTGGGCTGGCTCGACGCCTTCTTCCACTGGCTGCCCATGCTGGTCTTCACGGCCATCCTGACCGTGATCGCCGACCGCACGGCCGGTCGTGGCGTGGCAATCTTCACGCTCATCGCGCTGGTCTTCATCGACATGATCGGCCTGTGGGCGGAAACGATGACCACGCTGTCCATGATCATCACCTCGGTGTTCTTCTGCGCCGTGATCGGCATTCCCATCGGCATCTGGGCGGCGCGCAGCGACCGTGTCCTGCTTGTCGTGCGTCCGATCCTCGACATCATGCAGACGATCCCGTCCTTCGTGTATCTGGTGCCGATCGTGATGCTGTTCGGTGTGGGCATGGTGCCGGGCATCATCGCCACCATCATCTTTGCGCTGCCGCCCATCATCCGTCTCACCAATCTCGGCATCCGCAATGTGCGCGCCGACCTGATCGAGGCGGCCGAGGCGTTCGGTTCCACCCGTTCGCAGATGCTGTGGGAGGTCCAGTTCCCGCTGGCGCTTCGCACCATCATGGCGGGCCTCAACCAGACCCTGATGCTGGCGCTTTCCATGGTCGTCATCGCCGCGCTCATCGGCGCGGGCGGTCTCGGCCTCACGGTCTACACCGGCCTTGGACGCCTCAATGTGGGCGCGGCAACGGCCGGCGGCATCGGCATCGTGCTTCTCGCGATCATTCTCGATCGCATCACTCAGTCGCTCGGCGAAAAGAAAGCCGTGCAGACGCCTTCGCTCTGGCAGACGCTGCGCTCGATGTTCGGGCTCGGCAAGCCGGTCAAGGAAGAGCAAGCGGGCAAAGCCGCCTGAGGCGAGACCCGCTCTGCGGAACGCAATTGCGCGTTCCGCTCTTGCGGCAGCGGCTCCATTCGCTGCCACCACTGAAAATCACATAAAGGAGACTGCTTGTTATGACTGGTCTTAAGAAAAGCATCCCCGCAATCGCAGCCCTGGCGCTGCTCGGCTCCGTCGCCATGCCGGCAATGGCCGCAGACGCGCCTGGCGAAGGCAAGACGATCAAGATGGCCCAGGCCACCTGGGACACCGGCTGGTTCCACTCCGAGATCTACAAGCAGCTGTTCGAGGAGCTCGGCTACACTGTCGATGGCCCGACCACGCTCGACAACCCGCCCTTCTACCAGGCCGTCGGCTATGGCGACGTCGATCTCTGGGTGAATGGCTGGTTCCCGATCCATGACACCTATCGCCCGGCCTTTGAAGAGTCCGCCGAGATCATCGGCGCCGTTGCCGCTGGCGGCGCGCTTCAGGGCTATCTGGTGGACAAGGCGTCCGCCGAGAAGTTCGACATCAAGACGCTTGACGATTTCAAGCGCGACGAGGTCAAGGAAGCGTTCGACCGTGATGGCGATGGCAAGGCCGATCTGGTTGCCTGCCCGCCCGGCTGGGGCTGTGAGGTTGCCATTGAAGGTCACCTGACCGAGTACGGCCTCAAGGATCACATCAACGAGATCAAGGCGAGCTATTCGGCTTCCATGGCCGATGCGGTTGCCGCCCATGACAGCGGCGAGCCGATCCTGTTCTACACCTGGACGCCGAACTGGACCGTCAACGAGCTGAAGCTCGGTGAAGACGTTGTCTGGATTCAGGTTCCCGAGGAAGCCACCGAAGAGAACGCAGCTGCCGGCATCGCGTCCTGTGTGGCCGACCCCTGCGTGATGGGCTTTGAGGCGAACGACATCGTGCCGGTCGCAAACTCCAAGTTCCTTGAGGAAAACCCGGCTGTTGCCGCGGTTCTCAAGACGGCTTCGATCCCGCTTGAAGACATCTTCGCCCAGAACTCTGCGATGAATGACGGTGCGGACAGCCCCGAAGACATCAAGAAGCAGGCTTCGGACTGGATTGAGAAGAACCGCGAAATGGTTGATGGCTGGCTCGAAGAAGCCCGCAAGGCTGTCGACTAAGAAATCGGCGCAGTCAGGCGCGCTTGCCTGACACGGCACAATTCGAGACCACGCGCTGGAAACGGCGCGTGGTTTTTTGTGGGTCCGGATGAAGGCGCGGCGATCTAGTAAAGCCGCGGCGGGGCCGTGTAGATCGGAACATCCAGATCCGGTTGCACCGGCTGGATGCGGTATTTGAGGTCCTGCTGCTGGCGCAGCCAATCGCGATGCTGGTCGTCCATCAGGTCACGGGTCCGTTCGGCCTCGCTTTCGGCGCGCTCCTGTCGGGCGCGTTCCGCCTCGCTCAGCGTCTTCGTGTCTTCTGCCGCATGAACCGACATTGCAGCCGCCACGGCCGCCGCTGCCAATGCGAAGGCCATGCCGGCAATGCGTAACCCGTCTTTCAGAAATGCGCTCATGGCCCTTATGTAGTGTGCCGGGCCGCGTTTCGACAGGGAGGCTCAGTTGAGCGAGAGAATGGCCCCGTTCAGAAGGGCCGCGAAGAACACCCATGCCGCATAGGGCAGGAACATCAGCGCCGATGCACGGTCCGAGCGCCAGCTTGCTGCAATGAAGGCGGTGATCGTTGCCGCCAGAAGCAGGATGATCAGCAGGGCGAGCCCCACCTGATGCAGCACGAAGAAGGCCGGCGACCAGGCGAAGTTCAAGACGAGCTGAAGCCACCAGAGCCGCATCGCCATGCCATGCCGTGCGCGCTGCCATGTCCGTGCGCCCGCCACCGCGATCAGCACATAGAGAATGGTCCAGACCGGCGCGAACACCCAGTTTGGCGGGTTGAAGGCCGGCTTTGCCAGCGCCGCATACCAGGGGCCGGGCGCGGTGATGTATCCGATGGCGAGACCCGCGCCGACAACGAGAAGCAGAAAGACTGGCAGGACGCGAATGATGGGCATGGTTTGATCCGTATTGATGTTCTTGAGGGGAGGTGGCTGCGTGCTTCCGTGCAGATCACATGTCCGTTTCGCTGCGGATTTCAAGGCGAGGTGATGCAAAAGAAGAGTGTTTTGCCCCGTCCCCGGTGGGAACCCCAAGGGGAAACCCAGGGGGAACCCCAGGGGGAACAATGCCAATTCACCGGCATTATTGTTCTGGCAGACGTGTGACCGCTCCTCAGGCAGGGGCGGGGCCCGGGCGGAATTTCTCTGGCGGAAAGCGCCCTGTCGCGGTTGCCGTGCGGCGCGCGCCTCTGTATTGCCGGATGAGGGCCGTGCCCGTTCACAAAGCCGCAATTCCCAGCCAGGGAGGACCATTTGAGCGAGCCTGAAGGACTGGACGAGAAAACCGGGGCGGAAGCCGCCGACGGTCTGGGCATTTATGACGAGGATGGCGTCGTCTCCGCGCCGTTCCTGGCCCATATCGGCGCAGCCATAGCCGACCGAGACACGATCACCCTCAGACAAGAGGTGAGTTCGCTCCACCAGTCCGAAATCGGCGATCTGCTCGAAGCCCTCCTGCCGGATCAGCGCCTCGCGCTGGTCGTGCTGATGGGCGACGATTTCGACTATACGGCGCTCACCGAGGTCGATGAGGCGATCCGTCTCGAAATTCTCGAAAACCTGCCCAATGCGCAGGTCGCGCGCGCCGTCGAACAGCTCGATTCGGATGACGCCGTCTATATCCTGGAAGATCTGGAACAGTCCGATCAGGACGAGATTCTCGCCCAGCTTCCGTTCACCGAGCGGGTGCGGCTGCGCCGGTCGCTTGGCTACCCGGATGAAACCGCCGGCCGGCGCATGCAGACGGAATTCGTCGCCGTGCCGCCGTTCTGGACCGTCGGCCAGACCATCGACTACATGCGCGAGGAGCAGAACCTTCCGGAGAGCTTTTCGCAGATATTCGTCATCGATCCGACCTTCCGCCTCGTGGGCGCCGTCGATCTCGACCGCATCCTGCGCACCGGGCGGGGCACCAAGATCGAAGACATCATGCGGGAGACGCGCCACGCCATCCCGGCCACGATGGATCAGGAAGAGGCGGCGCAGATCTTTGAAAAATACGATCTTCTGTCCGCCGCCGTCGTGGACGACAATGAGCGCCTCGTGGGTGTCCTGACCATTGATGACGTGGTCGACGTCATCCAGCAGGAGGCCGAGGAGGATCTTCTGCGCCTTGGCGGCGTGGGTGATGAAGAACTCTCCGACCGCGTGTGGACGGCTGCGCGCTCGCGCGTGCCATGGCTGATGGTGAACCTCATCACCGCTTTCCTTGCTGCGTCGGTGATCGGCCTGTTCGACGACACAATCGAAAAAGTGGTGGCGCTCGCCATCCTGATGCCCATCGTCGCCGGCATGGGCGGCAATGCCGGCTCGCAGACCATGACGGTCACAGTGCGCGCGCTCGCCACCCGCGACATCGATATCTACAATGCCGGCCGCATCATCCGTCGTGAGATGGGCGTCGGCGTGTTCAACGGCATCGTTTTCGCGATTTTGATCGGCGCTGTCGCCGCCGCATGGTTCCAGGATTACAATCTGGGCGGCATCATCGCCGCCGCCATGATCATCAACATGTTCGTGGCGGCGCTTGGCGGCATTCTCATCCCGCTTCTGCTCGACCGGGTGGGCGCCGATCCGGCCGTCGCCTCGGCCGTCTTCGTGACGGCCGTGACGGATGTGGTGGGCTTCTTCGCCTTCCTTGGTCTGGCGACCTGGTGGTTCGGCGTCTAATAGAGCAGTTCCAGGAAAAGTGGGAACCGCTTTTCCGCCCGGTATTGCTCAGGCCGGAACGGCTGCCATGGCCGAGCGGCGCGCGCGATAGAGAATGAAAAACGCGATGGCCACATTGCCCAGGTTCCATGCGATCCCGTTGAGGAACGCCGCCTGGTAGGAGCCGGTCAGATCGTAGATCCAGCCCGACATCCAGCCGCCCAGCGCCATGCCGATAATGGTCGCCATGATCACCACGCCCATGCGCTGGCCCGCTTCGCGCGCCGGCAGATATTCGCGCACGATGATCGCGTAGCTCGGAATGATGCCGCCCTGCGACAGGCCGAAAATGAACGACACCATGTAGAGCGAAGCGAGCCCGTTGAACGGAATGTAGAGAAGCAGCGAAAGGCCCTGTAGCACGGAGCCGAGCAACAGTGTCGGCACGCCGCCGATTTTGTCTGCGAGCACGCCGGAGATCAGGCGGCTTGCAATGCCCGCGCCCAGCATCAGCGACAGCATTTCCGCGCCACGCGCAATGTCGTAGCCCAGATCGATGCAGTAGGCGACGATGTGCACCTGTGGCATCGACATGGCGACACAGCAGCCGAGACCGGCCAAAACGAGCAGGCTCTGAAGCGCGCGGGGCGACAGGTCGATGGGGCGTCGTCCGCCCGGCCGCCGCGCCTGTGCGCCCGGCATTTCATCCGCCTCCTGCACGACAGGCTTTGCGCGCATCAGGAGCGCCAGCGGCACGATGCTGACAATGCAGAAAATGCCGATGCCCAGAAAGGTCACGCGCCAGCTCGTGTGTTCCAGCGCAAGCTTGATGACGGTCGGCCACAGGACACCGGACAGGTAATTGCCGCAGGCCACAGCCGCCACCGCGATGCCGCGGCGCTTTTCGAACCAGTGCGAAATGTCCGCCAGAAGCGGCCCGAAACAGGCCGCGCCGCCCAGTCCGATCAGAACCTGAAGGATGACAAACTGCCAGAGCGCGGTCGTGAAACTGGAGAGGATGAAGCCTGCGCCCAGCGCCGCACCGGCAATCGCCACCGGCATCGCCACGCCGGTCCGGTCGGCAAAGCGCCCAAGAAGCACATTGCCCAGCGCAAATCCGACCATCGCGCTTGTATAGGGCAGGGATGCCGCCGCGCGGTCAACGCCGAACTCCGCCTGAATGGGCGGCAGAACCACGACAAAGGCCCAGAGCCCCACAGTGCCGAAGGTGCCGATCAGGATCGCGATCGTCATCCGGAACCAGGCATAGGGTCCGTCGATCGCGTTGTCGCCGGCGCTGTAGAAGCTGCGCAAATGCACGTCTTGTCATCCTTGCTCGTGAGAGGCGTTCATGCGCGCCTGCCGAAACAGGCTCGATCCTGAACAGTTATTCTCATAGCGCGTGGCGATGCGCCACCGTAGGGCCAGTCGCCCTGTCATGCCTGTCCATGCCCGCGCGCCCCGCCATGGCATACGGGCCGTATGTCCCGCCAGCACAAAGCCTGGAGCACGACAGCACAAGTGTCTCTCCTGTCTAAAGAGTAATGGTGCACAACGAAAAATTGACTTTTACGTAAGGGCCGTGGCAGTTTACGCGCCCGCTGCATGCTTTAAGGGAATCGACCGAAATGGATGGCGGGTCTTGATGGTGAACCGGTCCGGTGTGATCGGCTTTCTGTCGAACACGATAAATCGCGGCATATTCCTGGGGGCGCCGGTTGATGAACGACCGGGCAGGGGGCCGGAAGCAAAGGGCGAAAAGCCATGCGCGACTATTATTCCATCACCGAGCTGACGCGTGAGTTCGGCATATCCACCAGAACGCTTCGCTTCTATGAGGATGAAGGGCTGATCAAGCCCGTGCGTCGTGGGCGCACCCGTCTTTACCGCCCGTCCGACCGGCATCTGGTGCGCCAGATCCTGCGCGGGCGCAGCATCGGTTTTTCCATCGCCGAAATCCGCGAGATCATCGATGTCTACAAGGCGCCGCCCGGCGAGATTGGCCAGCTCAAGCTCATGCTGGCGCGCATTTCGGAAAAGCAGCAGGATCTGCGCCAGAAGCGCCGTGATCTGGAAGACACGCTCGATGAGTTAAGCCGCGCGGAAGAGTCCTGCGTGGAGCGCCTTGCCGAGCTCGGCGTCAACACCTGACGCCCAACCCGCCTCAGAACCAGCGGCGCACCCGCTTCTGATAATCCCGGTATTTCTTGCCGAACCGCAGGCCGAGATGCTTTTCCTCGGGCTCGATGGCCAGTTTCTGCGTCAGGAAGCAGGCGACGATGAGGCTCGCGAAAAACCACGCATTGCCCGCCACAAGCCCGATGCCCGCTGTCAGCATGGAATTGCCGAGATAGATCGGGTTGCGGCTGAACGAGAAGGGGCCGCTCGTCACCAGCGTGTCTGCGCCGCGCGTCGGCAGGATCGCCGTGCCCGCCCTGTGCAGCGTGCGCATGGCCTGCAGGTCGATGAACACGAAGCCTGCGATCAGCAGCCAGCCGATGGCGAACAGAAGATCGGAAAGCGGCGGCCCGATCCACGGCAGGGGATAGAAAATGCCAAGCACCGCCGCGATCACGATGGCCGAGAGATAAATCACCGGTGGCCAGGGAAAGCGCGCCGGTCGCTGTTCATGGTCGTTCATTCGAAGTGTCCCGCTCCGTAAAATCGCTCCCCGTTTCAGCGGTCATAGTGCATTCGGCAGCGATTTCACTCAAGCGGCTTTGCGTTTCCATTCCCGGCGTTGATGTCATCAGCGCATCCAGCCGGCCTTCCACCTTCAGCGTATCGGTAAAGCAGGCGCAATATGCGGTGCAGAAAGCCTCGTCGCGGCTCTCAAGGCACTGGCTCGCACAGGCCTTGGTGAAGCGGATCTCGGCGGGCTCCACTGCCGGCGGCCAGATCTGCACCAGCACCCATACGCAGCCGATCAGCACCGGCTGATGCAGCAGATAGAAGGCGAGGCTGTGCCGGCCCGCAAAGGTGAATGGCGTATGCCAGCGCGCCGGCTTCATCAGCGAGAGCCAGCTGAGGAAACCGCTGTCACGGGCGATGCGCGCCGCCGCGATCCCGGCGAGCGTGGCCGCAAACCATGGGAACAGTGGCACATAATCATTGGAGGGCGGGCGGAACGTCGAAAGGCCAACCCACCAAAGCGCCGGCGTGTCGAAAAAAGCCGAGCGCAGGAAATGGGGTGCCGCCGCCACAAGTGCTGCCAGAACAAGAAGGCTCCATGCCGGAAAGCGCAGAAACGCCAGGCCGAGCAGGCTCGCAAGCGCGATGTGATGGAGAATGCCGAAGAAGATGAAGCCCGAGGGGAAGGCGAACCATGTGGCAAGCGAAATGGCAGCCGCCGCACTGACGATCATCAAAAGCCGCTTTGCGAAACTCCTCCAGCGAATCCCCTTCTCATGGGCGAGAAAAAGACCCACGCCGACCAGAAAGATGAACGATGTGGCGATGCTGCGCGCAAAAAGCTTCCAGCCGCCGGTCACGGTGGTACCCGGCTCCATATAGCCGAAGAATTCGAGGTCCCACCCGAAATGGTAGACCGCCATGGCGAAGAGGGCGACACCGCGTGCAATGTCGATGGCTTCGATGCGCGTCTTCCCTGCCGCCCGATGCCGCATATATGCTCCGCCCCTGGAAAATGACTGTTATGTGTTGTGCTTATATTAGTCGGCGCTAAAAGTGGCCGAAAGACGGAGAGGTTTTCTATGCACATGGTTGAAGCAAACGGCGCGTCCATTCCTGCTCTGGGAATGGGAACCTGGACCTTGAAGGGGCAGGCCTGCGCCGATCTCGTCACCCATGCGCTGAAGTCCGGATACCGGCACATCGACACCGCAGCGGCTTATGAAAACGAAGAAGCCGTGGGCGCCGGCCTGCGCGCATCGGGGCTCGCGCGCGACGAAATCTTCGTTACCACCAAGGTCTGGTGGACCAATATCGGCGCTGGCGACCTCGAACGGTCTGCAGAAGAGAGCTGTGCGCGGCTCGGTCTCGACCATGTCGACCTCTTGCTCATTCACTGGCCGAACCCGGATGTCGCTCTGTCCGAAAGCATTGCGGCGCTCAACCGTGTGCGTGAGAGCGGGCTTGCCCGCCATATCGGCGTTTCCAATTTCCCGACCGCGCTTCTTGCCGAAGCCGTGCGCCTGTCGGATGCGCCGCTGGTGGCCAATCAGGTGGAGTATCACCCCTATCTCGACCAGGAGAAGGTGTATCAGGCATGCCGCGCGGCTGGCATGGCCATGGTCTCCTATTGTCCGCTGTCGCGTGGTGGCGATCTTTTCGCACAGCCTGCAATTGCCGATGCAGCCGCGCGTCATGGCAAGACCCCGGCGCAGATCGTGCTTCGCTGGCATGTCCAGCAGGAAGGCGTCGTAGCCATTCCCCGCACCACCAATCCGGATCGCCTGATCGAGAATGCAGACATTTTCGACTTCGCGTTGAGCGGTGAAGAAATGGTTGCCGTTTCCGCACTGCGTAAACGCGGGTATCGCATATGCGATTATGACTTCTCACCGGTCTGGGATATGGCCTGAATACGGCCTTGCGCAACGGGTTAACCCTGCGTTAGCTGGTCTTGAATAGTTTACTTGCGGTTGTCGTCGGTCACGCGTCCGCGCGGCGAGAGACAACATGCCTTTGGGGGAAGGTGGACGGCGTATGTTGCAGGTGTCAGACGTCCCGGGAAAGGGGCCCACCGATATTGCCAGCACGATCGCAAGTTCCATGCGTCGCATGGGGGTTAGCGGTCTGCCGCGCAACTACGAGATTTTCTATGAGGTGTTCACCGGCTCCAACCGCGATCTCGTGCGCGAGTTCGAGGCGCTGAACGGCCGTCCCACGCAGGAAGCGCTGGACAAGCTTTCCCTGAAATATTTCACCCAGAACAAGCGACAGGCCGTTGTCGAGAGCGCACAGGAGCAGATCGCAGCCCGTGCGCAGGACATTCTCTCGCTTCTGGGGCGCGAGCGCAGTTCGCTGGAAAAATTCGGCGTCATTCTCGATCAGACCTCGAATGGCCTGAGCGGGCGCGATCTCTCCCACGACATTCTGCGCAAGATCGTCGGCATCATGGCGGCCGCCACCGAGACCACGATCCAGCAGGGGCGGCAGATCAGCCAGGCGATGGAGGAGAAGTCCAACGAGCTGGAAGAGATGCGCACCAAGCTCGCCCAGTACAAGAAGCTCGCCGACACCGATCCGCTGACCAGAATCTGGAACCGGCGCGCCTTCGACAAGCGCATGGCGGATGTCTATGACGACCAGCGCTCGGTCATGTTCCACGCGCTGATCCTTGCAGACATTGATGGCTTCAAGGCGTTCAACGATCACTATGGTCACCCGGTGGGCGACCGGATCCTTCAGGGCGTTGCGCAGATCCTCAAGACACAGTCGACAGCCGACTGCTTCGTTGCGCGCACCGGCGGCGAGGAATTCGCCATTATTGTCGAGGGGTTATCGGAAGAAGCGACCATGAAGGTTGCAGAAGCCATACGCCTTGCCGTGGAAAAGGCGGAGTTCGTCATCGGGGCCGGCGTTCGCAATTACGGCCCCATTCACATCTCGCTCGGCGTGTGCATGGCGGCAGACGCCGGCGATGCAGAAGAACTCTACGCAAAGGCCGATCAGGCGCTCTACGCGTCGAAAGTCGATGGTCGAAACCGGGCAACGCTCTTCTCGCGTATCCCCAAGGGGAAGTTCACGAAGAACTGGCTTCTCTACAGGCAGGACTGAGGGTTAAGTCCGGGCATTCCGCCGCACGCATTTTGTTAAATTTTGCCTACACTTTGACGGGTAAGACGTCGAATTCCAACCGATCTGTGCTAAACGGAGAGGCAAGGGGCGATTTGCGCGCGATTCATGTCGCTGCTTTCCATTCAAGTGAGGATACTGACCATGTTGAAGAAATCCATCGCTGTTGCGCTCGTGGCGGGCTTTGCCGCCGGCTGCGTGACCAGCACAGACCCGTATACCGGTCAGCAGAAGATCTCCAACACGGCCGGCGGCGCAGGGCTCGGCGCGCTGGCGGGTGCGGGCATTGGACTTCTGGCTGGTGGCGATGACCGCCGCAACGCGCTGATCGGCGCCGGCATCGGTGCGCTCGCCGGCGGCGCCATTGGCTCCTATATGGACCAGCAGGAAGCGCAGCTTCGCGGCCAGCTTCAGGGCACGGGCGTGAGCGTCACCCGTCAGGGCGACTACATCATCCTCAACATGCCGTCGAACATCACCTTCGCAACCGATTCGTCGACCATCCAGCCGGCGTTCTACTCCACGCTGAATTCGGTGGCGCTGGTGCTCAACAAGTACAACCGCACCCTCGTCGACGTGTTCGGCTTCACCGATTCCACCGGCAGCCCGAGCTACAACATGGACCTGTCGCAGCGTCGCGCCAGCTCAGTTGCCAGCTACCTGATCTCGCAGGGCGCGGCCAGCCAGCGCTTCGCGGTCATCGGTCGTGGCGAGAGCCAGCCGATTGCGTCCAACGCAACGCCGGAAGGCCGCGCACAGAACCGTCGCGTGGAAATCCGTCTGTCGCCGCTCACCGGCGCCTGATCGAGCACACAGCGGTCATACGCAAAAAGAAAAGCCGCCGGCGCATCGCCGGCGGCTTTTTTCGTGTCCGTTATAAGGTCGCGCGGTCAGCCGGCGGCGATGGCGGCAGCGATCCGCGCGGCAAGGCGGGCATTGTTCTTCACCAGCGCAATGTTGGTGGTGAGGCTTGCGCCATCGGTCAGCTCCAGAATGCGGGCCAGCAGGAACGGCGTCACATCCTTGCCCGAGATGCCCTTTTCGGTCGCCTCCTTCTGGGCGGTGGCGATGTATCCGGCCATCACGTCGGCAGCGATTTCCTCATCCGCCGGAACCGGGTTGGCAATCAGCATGCCGCCGTCGATGCCAAGCGCCCTGCGCGTCGCCTGGAAACGGGCAATCGCCTCGGCCGTGTCGAGCCGCAGCGGCGCGGTGTAGGGCGACTGGCGCGACCAGAAAGCCGGCATCGTGTCGGTGCCATAGGCCACGACCGGCACGCCGCGCGTTTCCAGAACCTCGAGCGTCTTTTCCGTGTCGAGAATGGCCTTGGGGCCAGCCGAAACGACGATCACCGGCGTCTGCGCCAGCTCGTCCAGATCGGCGGAAATGTCGAAGCTCGTCTCCGCGCCCTTGTGAACGCCGCCAATGCCGCCGGTGGCGAAAACCGGGATGCCGGCCATCTGTGCGGCAATCATGGTCGCGGCCACCGTGGTGCCGCCGCTCTTGCCTTCGGCAATGGCGAAGGCGAGGTCGGCGCGCGACAGCTTCATCGGATCCTTGGCCTGCGCCAGCGCCTCGCGCTCATGGTCGGAAAGGCCGACCTTCAGCCGCCCGTCGATCACGGCGATGGTGGCGGGAACAGCACCTTCTTCGCGGATCAGAGCCTCCACGTCGCTCGCCATCTCATTGTTGCGCGGCCAGGGCATGCCATGGGTGATGATGGTGCTTTCCAGGGCCACCACCGGCTTGCCGGCGGCAAGGGCTTCGGCGACGGGCGCGTGGATGTCGATAATGTTCTTGGACTGCACGGGGGAGGCTCCTTTATGAAACTGGTTGCGGCGCGGGCACCCGCTCAAGCGCCGCAAGGAAGGCGGTATCGTCGAATTCCGGCGCTGCCGAGGCGCTGGCGATCACAAGTCCGGAGGCCGCGACGCCCTCGCGCACGGCCTGCGGCAAGGGCGTTCCGCGCATCAGCGCCGTCAGCGTCGCGCCGGTCAGCGCATCGCCGGCACCGGTCACGTCCACGATCTCCTCGATGCGCGGCGGCGTTATCTGCCACAGCCCTTCGGGGGTGAAAATCATGACCGATCCGCCACCCCCGGTGATCACGCCGGCGCTAAGGCCAAGCGCGCGCAGCGCCTCGATGGCGCGGGGAAGGGCGGCCTCGTCATCGACGCCTGCAAGGCTGCGCGCCTCGCGCACATTCATGAAGAGAACGGCGATCTGCGGAAAACTGGCGGTCAGCCGCCCCGCCTTTGCAGGCGAGACCGCGATGGCGTAGAGCGGCGCGCCGGCGCGGATCTCCGCAAGTCTGGCCACCGCATCTTCAGGCATGTTGGCGTCGCACAGGATCGCATCGGCCTGTTCGGCGGCATGCCGCGCCTTCGAGCGGCGCATCTGTTTGGGAAAGGCCGTATCGTAAAGCGCCATGTCCGCGAACCCGGTGATCAGCTCGCCATCATGGTCGAGGATCGCCGTATAGCTGGGCGTCGCGCGGTCGAGAAACGTGGCGGAGAGGTCCTCAAAGCCCGCATCCTCGATGGCGCGCGCCACGGCGCTGCCGGCTGCATCGCCGCCGCGCAGAGACATGAGCGACACCGCAGCGCCGCGTCGGCTGGCGATGCGCGCCGCATTGAATATGCCGCCGCCCACTTCTTCGCTCATCCGTCCGGGGTTGGATGTGGCGGGAATGTGCGGCGCATTAAGGCGTCCGCGCCGGTCTGGATGCGCGCCGCCAATGGCCAGCAGGCGAGGGGCTTTATCCGCGTTCATGGCGCTCTCCCGCGAATCGAAATGCACCCCCGCAATCCCCTTCGCCGCCACGGCCTTCCTGAGCGGCAGAGAGGCTGTCCGGCATGTCGTTGCGCGTACAAAAATAGAACAAATCTGGTTTGTCTATGTTTTTCAATATTTTGGTGCCTATTGCAAAAATAGAACAAAAGAGGTACAGATAATCATCGCGGATTTGGCGGAACCGCCTCCATTGACCTCGAAGGGGTGTTGTATCATGGCTCAGAATTCATTGCGGCTTGTAGAGGATAATTCGGTGGACAAAACCAAGGCTCTGGACGCGGCGCTATCGCAGATTGAACGGTCCTTCGGCAAGGGCTCGATCATGCGGCTCGGCGCCAACGATCAGGTGGTCGAGATCGAGACCATCTCCACCGGGTCTCTGGGCCTCGATATTGCTCTGGGCGTGGGCGGTCTGCCGCGCGGCCGTATTATCGAGATTTATGGCCCGGAAAGCTCCGGTAAGACGACACTCGCGCTGCACACGGTGGCCGAGGCGCAGAAGAAGGGCGGCATTTGCGGCTTCATCGACGCCGAGCATGCGCTCGATCCGGTTTATGCCCGCAAACTGGGCGTCGATCTGGAAAACCTTCTCATTTCGCAGCCCGACACGGGCGAGCAGGCGCTTGAGATCTGTGACACGCTGGTGCGCTCCGGCGCGCTCGACGTGATCGTGGTCGACTCGGTCGCCGCGCTGACGCCGCGGGCCGAAATCGAAGGCGAGATGGGCGATTCCCTGCCAGGCATGCAGGCCCGTCTGATGAGCCAGGCGCTCCGGAAGCTCACCGCTTCCATTTCGCGCTCCAAGACCATGGTCATCTTCATCAACCAGATCCGCATGAAGATCGGTGTGATGTTCGGCTCGCCCGAGACGACGACGGGCGGTAACGCGCTGAAATTCTACTCCTCGGTCCGTCTCGACATTCGCCGCATCGGCTCCGTCAAGGACCGTGACGAAGTGGTCGGCAACCAGACCCGCATCAAGGTGGTGAAGAACAAGATGGCTCCGCCCTTCAAGCAGGTCGAGTTCGACATCATGTATGGCGAGGGCGTGTCGAAGACCGGCGAGCTGGTCG
Source organism: Nitratireductor aquimarinus (assembly GCF_017255295.1). GTDB lineage: Bacteria > Pseudomonadota > Alphaproteobacteria > Rhizobiales > Rhizobiaceae > Nitratireductor > Nitratireductor aquimarinus. The sequence continues at coordinate 536,352 of NZ_JAFKDE010000003.1, read as the reverse complement.
ACCTTGGCGTGAAGGCCGGGATTGTCGAGAAGTCGGGCGCATGGTTCTCGTACAATTCCCAGCGTCTGGGGCAGGGGCGTGAAAACGCCAAGCAGTTCCTGCGCGACAATCCCGAGGCGGCGCAGGAGATCGAGCTGGCGCTGCGCCAGAATGCCGGTCTCATCGCCGAAAAATTCCTCGAGGATGGTGGCCCCGGCGACCAGGATGGCGCTGACGATTGATCATTTGAGTGACGCCGACTGTCGGATGTGACCGTTGGCTGACCGTGAAAGACAAGACACCGCCGCTCGCCGGCGGTGTTTTTTTGTGTAAAGCCCGCATGATGTGCGCTGGCGCACGGGATTTCTGGACACGTCCCGGTGCTGGCGTTAAAAGGCGGACTTCTATTCCCCGCACCCTTGGACGGGCTTCTCGCAAAGGCTGAAACATGAGTGGCGTCAACGACATCCGGTCGACCTTTCTCGACTATTTCAAGAAAAACGGTCATGAGATCGTGGCCTCCGGCCCGCTCGTGCCGCGCAACGATCCCACCCTCATGTTCACCAATGCGGGCATGGTGCCGTTCAAGAACGTGTTCACCGGTCTGGAAACGCGGCCCTATGATCGCGCGGTAACGGCGCAGAAATGCGTGCGCGCCGGCGGCAAGCACAACGATCTCGACAATGTCGGCTACACGGCCCGCCATCACACCTTCTTCGAGATGATGGGCAATTTCTCCTTCGGCGACTATTTCAAGGACCGCGCCATCGAATTGGCCTGGAACCTGGTCACCAAGGAATTCGGCCTCGACGCCAAGCGCCTTCTGGTCACCGTCTACCATACGGATGACGAGGCCGCCGAGTTCTGGAAGAAGATCGCCGGCCTGCCGGATGAGCGCATCATCCGCATCGCCACCAACGACAATTTCTGGGCCATGGGCGATACCGGCCCGTGCGGTCCGTGCTCGGAAATTTTCTACGATCACGGCGAGGACATTCCCGGCGGTCCGCCCGGAAGCCCGGATGAGGATGGCGACCGATTCATCGAGATCTGGAATCTCGTCTTCATGCAGTTCGAGCAGCTGACGCCGGAAGAGCGGGTCAACCTGCCGCGTCCCTCCATCGACACGGGCATGGGGCTTGAGCGCGTCGCAGCCGTTCTGCAGGGCGTGCATGACAATTACGACATCGACCTGTTCCGCGCGCTCATCCACGCTTCCGAAGAGGCCACCGGCGTCAAGGCGCAGGGCGCGCAGCATGCGAGCCACAAGGTCATCGCCGACCATCTGCGCGCCGCAAGCTTCCTCATTGCCGATGGCGTCCTGCCGTCCAATGAAGGGCGCGGCTATGTGCTGCGCCGCATCATGCGCCGCGCCATGCGCCACGCCCAGCTTCTCGGGTCGAAGGAGCCGCTCATGTGGCGTCTCGTGCCGGCGCTGGTGCGCGAGATGGGCCGCGCCTATCCCGAGCTGGTGCGCGGCGAGCCGCTCATCACAGAAACGCTCAAGCTTGAGGAAACCCGTTTCCGCAAGACGCTGGCGCGCGGCCTCACGCTGCTCTCCGACGCCACAAGCGACATGGGCGAGGGCGACCGGCTCGATGGCGAGACCGCCTTCAAACTCTATGACACCTATGGCTTCCCGCTCGATCTGACGCAGGATGCGCTGCGCCAGCGCGGCATCCATGTGGACCTCACCGGCTTCAATGACGCGATGGAGCGTCAGAAGGCCGAGGCGCGGGCCAACTGGGCCGGTTCCGGCGAGGCCGCCACCGAGGCCGTCTGGTTCGCCGTCAAGGACAAGACCGGTGGCAGCGACTTCCTCGGCTATGAAACCGAAGAGGCCGAGGGCGTGGTTTCGGCTCTCGTGCGCGATGGCGCGATGGTCGAGCACGCCAGCGATGGCGACGAGGTGATCGTCGTTACCAACCAGACGCCGTTTTATGGCGAGTCCGGCGGCCAGGTGGGCGACACCGGCGTGATTGCGGGTGAGGGCTTCACCATCGCCATTGCCGACACCCAGAAGAAGGGCGACGGCCTGCTGGTTCACGTAGGCCGCGTTGAGGCTGGTCAGGTCAAGATTGGCGACGTCGTCGCGCTGAAAGTGGATCACGTCCGCCGCCGCCGCGTGCGGGCCAACCATTCGGCAACGCATCTCCTGCACGAGGCGCTGCGCGAGGTTCTGGGCTCCCATGTGGCGCAGAAGGGCTCGCTGGTCGCGCCGGAGCGCCTGCGCTTCGACTTCTCGCATCCCAAGCCCATCACCGAGGCAGAGCTCGCCCGCGTGGAAGACATTGCAAACCGCATCGTTCTGCAGAACGCGCCAGTCGAAACGCACCTCATGGCCGTCGATGACGCCATCGAGGCCGGTGCAATGGCGCTGTTCGGCGAGAAATATGGCGACGAGGTTCGCGTCGTTTCCATGGGCACCGCGCAGGATGGCGAGAAGGAAGGTAAGACCTATTCGCTTGAACTGTGCGGCGGCACCCATGTGACGGCGACCGGCGATATCGGCCTGATCCGCATCGTCTCTGAAGGCGCGGTCGCTGCCGGCGTTCGCCGTCTCGAGGCGCTCACGGGCGAAGCTGCCCGCCATTATCTGGGCGAGCAGGAGCAGCAGCTGAAGCGCGCCGCCGGTGCGCTGAAGGTCGCGCCCGCCGATGTGCCCGCCCGTCTGGAAGCCGTTCTTGAAGAGCGCCGCAAGCTGGAGCGCGAGCTCAGCGAAGCCCGGCGCAAACTCGCCCTTGGCGGCGGTGGATCGGCATCGGATGGCGGCGCGGAGACCGTTGCCGGCGTCGGCTTCATGGGCCGCGTGGTCGATGGCATTTCGCCCAAGGATCTGAAGCCGCTTGCCGATGATGGCAAGGCGTCGCTGGGGTCCGGCGTCACCGTGTTCGTCGGCACGTCGGATGAAGGCAAGGCCAGCGTCGTGGTGGGCGTCACCAAGGATCTGGTCGAGCGCTTCAGCGCTGTCGATCTCGTGCGCGTTGCGTCCGCCGCCATTGGCGGCAAGGGCGGCGGCGGTCGCCCCGACATGGCGCAGGCCGGTGGTCCCGATGGCTCGAAAGCCGCCGAAGCCATTGCTGCAGTCAAGGCGGCGATGGAAGGCTGACTGGCCGCCATCTCTGAAATTGCACGAACATCAAGCGCCGCGCGTCCCACCGGATGCGCGGCGTTTTCGTATCCGGTTCAGGCGTTGCGTGTTCCGTTGGCGCTGCGCGCGCGGTGCCTTTTCACCGCGCGCCACATCAGAACGCCCAGCAGCAGCGTCACGGCGGCCGCGCCGATCAGCCAGCCCAGATTGGCCAGAAGTTCGGCAATTCCGGCGATGGAGCGGCTGAAGGCATAGCCGATCGACAGATAACCGATGATCCACACGCTTTCGCCCGCCACATCCCAGAACAGGAACTTGCCCCAGTGATAGCGCGCCAGCCCGCTGGTCAGGTTGATCCATGGCCCGAGTGGGCTCACAAGCCAGCGGCTGAAGAAAACGCCGAACCCGCCCCATCTGGCCGAAAAACGCTCCGCCCGGGCGAAGCTTCCGGTTTCGGACGTTCCGCCTTTGAATACGCGGTCCAGCAGGCTGCGTCCGCCAAAGCGCGCAACTGCATAGCTCAACTGGTCGCCGAGCACCGCGCCCGCAAGCGCCCAGGCGAAAACCTGGGTCGGCGTCAGGTCGCCATCGGCAATCAGCGCGCCCGCTGTCATCAGAAGGATCGAGGTGGGAAGCGGAACGCCAAACTGGCCAGCCGCCAGGATCACGCAGATGCCGGGCAGGCCGTAAAGCGCGAAAAGAGCAAGGATCTCCTCTGTCACTGCGCCGTTTCCCCGCCCTCGGCGCGCAGTGTCTCCACGGCCTGCTCCACCTCGCAGACAAGGGCAGTGGCCGGAACCTCACGCTCCCTCGCGATCTGCGCGATGCTGCGCCGGTCATGGTTCTCCACCGAAAGGTCGAGCAGGCCGCGCAGCTCCTGCGGCGGCACCTCCCATGAGCGGGCGACATAGCCAATCGTCATCCACTCCTCGACCGGCACCGAACGATGGCTTGACCAGTAGGCGTAGAAGGCGACGGTGCGCACGGCCAGAAACAGTGTGACGAGCAGGGCGACGCAGAAAGCGATGAAGAGCAGCCTGTTGTGCTGCCACAGGGATTTTATCGCGCCGCGCATTCATCGCCCCAGAGTGTTTGCCGTTGACCTTATCTCGCAGGGATGGGGCATGTTTGTCGAGCGTAAAGAGGCCCGGCACCTGGCTTTCGACGTTATGCGTTTCCGCGCTTCGCCGGGGCCGCCTTGCCGGCATGGCCGCTGTTTACGCTGGGTGTGCGGAACGTCCCCGGCGAACGCGCTGGACACGGAGATCGACCTCACGGTCAGGTTCCACGCGTTCACATCCGAAAACCCCGGTTGGCATGAGATCCGTGACGATGCTCCGCCCTTCGACGGGCATCCTCCCTCATGACCTGTTGACCATTTCGGCGTCGCCGGCCCGTCCCATTGTTCGTTTGTCTATGCCCAAAAAGAAACGGCCGGAACGCGAGGTTCCGGCCGTCTTGATCTTCAAGCTGCGCAGAATGCGCGAAGAGCTGCCTAGCTCATTGCCTTCTGCAGGTTCTCGTCGATCTTGTCGAGGAAGCCGGTGGTCGAGAGCCACGGCTGGTCCGGACCGATCAGCAGCGCCAGATCCTTGGTCATGAAGCCCGATTCGACGGTGTCGATGCAGACCTGCTCAAGCGTCTGTGCAAACTGCGCCAGCTCTGCATTGTCGTCCAGCTTGGCGCGGTGGGCGAGGCCACGCGTCCAGGCAAAGATCGAAGCGATGGAGTTGGTCGAGGTTTCCTCGCCCTTCTGGTGCTGGCGGTAGTGGCGGGTCACCGTGCCGTGTGCGGCTTCGGCTTCAACCGTGTTGCCATCCGGCGTCATCAGAACCGAGGTCATCAGGCCGAGCGAGCCGAAGCCCTGCGCAACCGTGTCGGACTGCACGTCGCCATCGTAGTTCTTACAGGCCCAGACATAACCGCCCGACCACTTGAGAGCGGAAGCGACCATGTCGTCGATCAGGCGATGCTCGTACCAGATCTTGGCTTCCTTGAACTTCGCCTCGAACTCGGCCTCGTAGATCTCCTGGAACAGATCCTTGAAGCGGCCGTCATAGGCCTTGAGGATCGTGTTCTTCGTGGAGAGGTAGCAGGGCACCTTGCGCATCAGCGCGTAGTTCATCGAGGCGCGTGCGAAGTCGCGGATCGAATCGTCGAGGTTGTACATGGCCATGGCGATGCCGGAGGAGGGGGCGTCGAACACTTCGTGCTCGATCTCCTGGCCGTCGTCACCAACGAACTTGATCGTCAGCTTGCCCTTGCCGGGGAACTTGAAGTCGGTGGCGCGGTACTGGTCGCCGAATGCGTGACGGCCAACGATGATCGGCTGCGTCCAGCCCGGAACCAGGCGCGGCACGTTCTTCATGATGATCGGCTCGCGGAAGATCACGCCGCCGAGAATGTTGCGGATCGTGCCGTTCGGCGAACGGTACATGCGCTTCAGGCCGAATTCCTCGACGCGCGCCTCGTCCGGGGTGATCGTCGCGCATTTCACGCCGACGCCATGTTCCTTGATCGCATTGGCTGCATCGACGGTGATCTGATCGTCCGTGGCGTCACGGGATTCGATGCCCAGATCGTAATATTTCAGGTCGATGTCGAGGTAGGGATGGATCAGCTTTTCCTTGATGAACTGCCAGATGATCCGGGTCATCTCATCGCCGTCGAGCTCGACGACTGGATTGTCCACCTTGATCTTACCCATGAAAAAGCTCCCAACTATAGAGTGTGAAACGACGCGGCGAAGACCGGCCGCGCAAAGGTCGGCTGCCCTATAGCACTCCTTGCAGAAAGCGCAAAGCGGGGAGGAATGTTTTGCGCCAGCCGTCCCGCTCCCGTACGGCGCGCGCGTATCATCCATCAGACTTTGGTCCAGAATGGCGCATTCTGGCGTGAAATCGGGTTTGGTTTGAGGCAAAATTCGCCAAAACCGGCCATTCCGGCGCAAAGAGGGGGATCTGTCGTGAAAGCCGTAACCGACGCCACGCCCCTTATCGCGGCCAATGCTGTGGCGTTCGACACCGAGACCACCGGCCTTGATGTCAAGGAAGCGCGCATTCTGCAGCTTGGCGGCATGGCGCTGGTGGAAGGGCGGCTGCGCGTTGACGATGCGTTCGAAACGCTGGTCGATCCGGGCGTTCCGATCCCGCCGCGCTCCACCGCCATTCACGGCATCACCGGTCAGATGCTGCGCACCGCGCCGGATTTCACCGATGCGTGGCAGCGTTTCGAAGAGTATCGCGGCGGCCGGCTTCTGGTCGGCTATGCGCTGGGCTTCGATCTGGCGGTTCTGGAGCGCGAGGCGCATCGCGCCGGCCTTTTATGGCAGGCCCCGCGAACGCTTTGCGTGCGCATGCTGGCCGGCATCGTCAATCCCGACCTGCCGGACGCCTCGCTCGACGCCATTGCCGCCTGGCTCGAGGTGGAGACTTCGGGCCGCCATTCGGCGCTTGCCGATGCGCGCATTGCCGGGGAGGTCTTCACAGCACTCGCCCCGCATCTTGCCGGGCGCGGCATCCGCACCGTGGCGGAGGCGGAGCGCGCGTCGAGCCTGCGCTCACAGGCGCTGCGCCAGCAGGCCGAGGCGGGCTGGAGCGAGCCCTTCCTGCGCCGCAATGGCGCGTCCCGCCACGCGCTCGAGGCCATCGACCCTTACGCGTTCAGCCATCGCGTGGCCGAGGCGGCCAGCGCCGGGCCGGTCATCGCGCGTGACGACATTTCGGTGCAGGAAGCCGCCTGCATCATGGCCGAGCGCCGCATCAGTTCGCTGCTTCTCTCATCCGATGGCGCACCGGGCGGCCCGGCGGAGCGATACGCCATCGTGACGGAACGCGATGTTCTGCGCGCGGTGGCTTCGTCCGGCGGCAAGGCGCTTGCCGGCCCGGTCTCGGGCATTGCCGCAGGCCCGCTGATCGCCATTGAGGGCAGTGCTTTCTTCTACCGGGCGCTCGGGCTGATGAACCGCAGAAAGATCCGCCATCTGGGCGTCAGCGATGCCGATGGCCGGTTGGCGGGCGTCATCTCCGCGCGCGACTTTCTGAAATTTCGCGCCGGCGCTGCGGTGGATCTTCAGGCGCGCATCGAAAACGCCGGAACCCCGGCCGATCTTGCCGGCGCGTGGTCGCGCGTCGCCGTGGTGGCGTCGGCGCTGCTTGACGAGGAGATCGACACACGCAGCATAACGGAAATCATCTCCGGCGTCCTGTGCGCGATGACCGCGCGGGCCTGCGAGATGGCGCTTCACGACATGGAGGAGGCGGGCGAGGGCAAGCCGCCCTGTGCCTTCGCGGTCATGGTTCTGGGCTCTGGCGGGCGCGGCGAAAGCCTGCTTGCCCCCGATCAGGACAATGCGCTGATCTTCGCCGAAGGCGAACCCGATGGCCCGCAGGACCGCTGGTTTGCGGAACTGGGAGCCCGTTTCGCCGACCATCTTCACGCCGCCGCAATCCCCCTTTGCAAGGGCGGGGTCATGGCGCGCAATGCGCTGTGGCGCGGCTCGGCGGAAACCTGGCGGCAGCGCGTGGATGAATGGGTGACGAAGGCGCGCCCGCAGGATCTTCTGAACGTCGATATCTTTTACGACCTGCGCGCCGTCCATGGCGAAGAACGCCTCGTAAGCGCGCTCAGCGCCCATGCATGGAAACGCGGATCGGAGCAGATCGAGTTCGCCAAGCTTCTGGGCGAGAGCGTGCGCGACATGAACAACCCTTTCACCCTGTTCGGTGGGTTCAGGCTGGAGGAGGGACGGGTCGATCTCAAAATGCATGGACTCTTTCCCATTGCGGCGATGGCGCGCGCGCTGGCGATCCGGCACCACTTGCCGTGCGCCTCCACCCGTGCGCGGCTTGAGGCGCTGGCCGAACATCCGGGCATGCCGCGCAACGATCTTCTGGCGCTGCGTGATGCGCACCGCTTTTTCCTCACCCTCGTTCTGGAGCAGCAGGTGGACGACATCGCGCTCGGCATTCCTCTTTCCAACAATGTCGCGCCCGAGCGTCTCACCGCGCGTCAGCAGAAAACGCTGAAAGATGCGCTGAAGAGCGTGGCCATCATTCCGCAGCTCGTGCGCAACGCCATGTTCGTGAATGGATGAACTGCGCGCTTTACCGCAGCGCGTGAAGCGGGTAACAGCACCGCATTATGGCAGGAACAGACAAACAGCAGGACATGCTCGCGGAAGGCCCGGCGATCATTCTGGTGGAGCCGCAACTGGGCGAGAACATCGGCATGGTGGCGCGCGCCATGGCCAATTTTGGTCTGGCGGAGCTGCGGCTCGTCGCCCCGCGCGATGGCTGGCCGAATGAAAAGGCGCGCGCTTCTGCAAGCCGCGCAGACCACGTCATCGACGCGGCGACCGTCTACGAGACGCCGGCCGAAGCGGTGGCCGATCTCAATTTCGTCCTGGCGACGACGGCCCGTCCGCGTGACAATTTCAAGCCCGTGCGCGGGCCGGTCGAAGCGGCAAGCGATCTGCGCAGCCGTTTTGCCGGCGGCCAGAAGACCGGCATCATGTTCGGGCGCGAGCGCTGGGGCCTCACCAATGAAGAAGTGGCGCTCGCCGACGAGATCGTCACGTTCCCGGTCAATCCGGCCTTCGCCTCGCTCAACATCGCGCAGGCCGTGCTTCTCATGTCCTATGAGTGGATCAAAACCGGCGATCAGGCCGTGACGCCGCCGGAGCAGGCGCTTGCGCCCGCCCAGAAGCTGCATATCGAGAGCCTGATGGGCTATCTCGACAATGTGCTCGACGAGCGCGGTTATTTCCGCACGGAAGACAAGAAGCCAAAGATGATGGAGAACCTGCGCGCCCTGTTCACGCGGCCGGGTTTCACCGTCGAGGAGCTTGCCGTGCTGCGCGGCGTGTTGACGTCGCTTGAGAAATTTTCGCCCAGGAATCCGCGCGGTTCTGGCGCGCCTGAGCGTTGACCGCAAAGTGGTGGCGATAGAGTGGCAGCGATAGAGATGGATCGGAGATGAAGATGGAAACGCGGCCGATCCTGTTCTTCGATTCGGGCATTGGCGGCCTTTCGGTCGTGAAGGAAGCGCGCATTCTTCTGCCGGGGCGGCCTTACGTCTATGTGGCGGACGATGCCGCCTTTCCCTATGGGGCATGGGAAGAGGAGGCGCTTTTGGAGCGCATGGTCGGCCTCTTTGCCGATCTCCTCGACACCTACAGGCCGGTCATGTCGGTCATCGCCTGCAACACGGCATCCACGCTCGCCATCCATCGTCTGCGCGAGGCGTTTCCAGACGAGGTCTTTGTCGGCACGGTTCCGGCCATCAAACCGGCTGCGGAGCGCACCCGCTCAGGCCTCGTTTCCGTTCTTGCCACGCCGGGCACGGTGAAGCGGCAATACACCCGCGACCTCATCCGCGATTATGCTGCGAAGTGCCATGTGCGGCTCGTGGGCAGCGAAAATCTCGCAGCCCTTGCCGAGCAATATATGCGCGAAGGCTTCGTTGACGAGGCTGCCGTCGAGGCCGAAATCGCGCCCTGTTTCGTCGATCAGGATGGCGGGCGCACCGATATCGTGGTTCTGGCCTGCACGCATTATCCCTTCCTGGTCAACCGCATGCGCAAGACCGCGCCATGGCCGGTCGACTGGATCGACACATCCGAGGCGATTGCCCGCCGCGCGCTGGCGCTGTCGGCAAATCTGCCCGCGCCATCATCCGCTGCCCATGGCGGCGGCGATGGAAACGGCAATGGCGCGGACATCGCCCATTTCACCTCCGGCGCACCCGCAGAAGGCTATCGCCGGCTGCTGTCCGGATTCGGCTTCAGGATGCGCTGAGCATCCGCGCTTTCTTCGGGGGCCCGGAATTTGCGGAACCGGCCCGGCCCCGTCTTTCGTCAAGATATCGCGTTTCGGTTGACATTCGGGGCGCGCTGGCATAATCACCCGCTCAAGCGCGATGGCTTCTGGCTGCCGCGCTTTTTAACGTGTCCCGTGGGCAAGCCGCATTAGCGTGCGTGGCATGTCCTGTCAGGTCTCGAAAACGGAGGCCAGAGGAGGGCGCGTTTCCTTCGTCCGGAGCTTCGGCTTCGGTGTTTTTGATATGAAAGGGAATGCGATGAGCAAGCGCCATTCTGCAAAGTACAAGCTTGATCGCCGTCTTGGCGAAAACATCTGGGGCCGTCCGAAGTCCCCGGTCAACCGTCGTGAATATGGCCCCGGCCAGCACGGTCAGCGCCGCAAGGGCAAGCTCTCGGACTTCGGTCTGCAGCTGCGCGCCAAGCAGAAGCTGAAAGGTCACTACGGCGACATTTCGGAAAAGCAGTTCCGCAAGACCTACGACGAGGCGAACCGTCGCAAGGGCGACACCAACGAGAACCTGATCGGTCTCCTGGAGTCCCGTCTCGACGCCGTGGTCTACCGCGCCAAATTCGTTCCGACGATCTTCGCTGCGCGCCAGTTCGTGAACCATGGTCACATCCTGGTCAACGGCCGCCGCGTCAACATCCCGTCCTACCGCTGTAAGGCTGGCGACGTGATCGAGGTCAAGGAAAAGTCGAAGCAGCTCGCCATCGTCATGGAAGCAACGCAGCTCGCAGAGCGCGATGTTCCGGACTATGTCGAAGTCGACCACAACAAGATGGTTGCCACCTATCTGCGCGTTCCGGCCATCTCCGATGTGCCGTATGCCGTGCATATGGAGCCGAACCTGGTTGTCGAGTATTACTCGCGCTGATACCTTTCGGCAGGTAATTTTTGGGGGGCGTCCTGCCAGTGGCCGGGCGCCTTCTTTTTTGTCTTTTTTCGGGAAGAGGCGAGGTGCTTGCATGACGGGACTGGCGAAGGCGTCCGGGTTGCGGATGGGCTTGTTGCTGGCCTTTTTCGTGGGCTTATGGACGGTCTATGCGAGCCTGACGCAGCTCAATCTCGACGGTTTCGGCGACATGCTGGAAAACTACTCCTGGGGCATCGCCTGGGAGCAGGGCTACTACAAGCATCCGCCGCTTTTCGCCTGGATCACGGCCGCCTGGTTCTCCGTCTTCCCGAATGTGGACTGGGCCTACTATCTCCTGTCGGCCGTCAACAGCGCCGCGCTCATGTTTGCAAGCTGGCGCATCGCCGTGCGGTTTCTCGATCCGTGGCGCGCGTTTTTGAGCACCGCGCTCTTCTTCTTCCTGCCGCCGGTCACCTTTTTAGCCATCAAGTACAACGCCAATTCGGCGATGCTGCCTTTCTGGGCGGCGACGGTCTGGTTCTATCTGCGCTTTCTTGAAAAGCAGCGGCTTTCCGACGCCATCATTCTGGGCGCGCTGGCTGCGGCTTCGGTGCTGATCAAATATTTCTCCGGCGCGCTTCTGGGCGCGATTGTCCTTCATGTCCTGATCGACCGGGAAGCGCGCGCGCTGCTGCTGCGCCCGGGCGTCTGGGTTGCCAGCCTCGTCTTTGTCGCGCTGGTGACACCGCATCTGATCTGGCTTGTTGGCAACGATTTCCTGCCGCTCACCTATGTGTCGGAGCAGGGCGATGGTTCCGCGCTGATCGGCATCACCTCCGCCCCCCGTTTCCTTGGCGCGCTTCTGGCCTACATGCTGCCGGTGGTGCTGGTGCTTCTGATCGCCATACTGCGCAACGGGCGCGGGCCGTGGTTTGATGCAACGCCCTTCCTGGCGCTGCGCAAGACGCTGGCCGGCAGGGCGCTTCTGTGGACCGGCTTCGGTTCGCTGGCGCTGACGCTCGTTCTTGGCATTGCATTCACGGTGCAGTTCAGCTCCGTCTGGGCGCTGCCGCTCTATTTCGCCGCGCCCATCTTTCTGATTCTGCTCATCAAGCCGGGGCGGCTTGAGGCGCAGAAACTGGCAATTCCCGCTGCCGTGGTGATCTACGGCGCGTCCCTTCTTGCGCTGTCGCCCTTCATCTATGCGGAAGAGGCGAAGAACACCTCGCACTACAACAATGTGCCGGTTCGCGCGATTGCAACGGAGATCGAGGCGGCCTGGAACGACCGGTTCGACACGCCGCTTACCCATGTGGCGGGCGACAAGATCCTGGCGAGCGGCACCACGTTCTACACCGCCTCGCGTCCCTTCTCCATGCAGGGCAATTCCTATGCGCTGACGCCATGGATTTCGCCGCAGGCGGTGGCCGAGAAGGGCATGGCGATCGCCTGTTTTGACGGTCAGTCGGGATGTCTTGCAAAGGCTGAAGAACTGGCGGGCGCAGGGGCGGAGACGCAGGTTCTGACCGTGCCCGGTTTCGGTGGTGAGCGCAGCTGGACGGTGCAGCTGTTCTTCATGCCGCCGGCGGCTCAGGGCTCCTGATTTCTTTTTCGGAAAAACGGTCTGTTTTTGGGAAATTCGGGACGAAATTTCTTCGTTTTACCCGAAATTCCCTCAAATGATGCGGTCTTCTATGGACCAGCGCGCGGCGAAGAAATTCAGGATCGCGCCGATCACGATGCCGATCAGCTTGGCCGCGAAAAGACCGGTGAGCGGGGGCAGGAGATAGACGGCGAGCGTCGACGAGCCAAGCGAGATGATGCTGCCGCTGACGGCGAATTTCGCAAACGCCCTGTGCAGGCTGAAACGCTCCGCCCGCTCGAATGTCCAGCGTGAGTTGACGACAAAGGAAAAGATCACCGCCACCGCCCAGCCGAGAAAATTGGCGAGCAGCGGCGCAAAAGACAGGGCGATCAGCGCCGTGAAGGTGGCGAAGTCGATCACCGTGTTCAAAACGCCGACCACCGCGAAGCGGCCCAGCTTTGCGGAAAGCGTGCGGTTCTCGCCTTCGCTCATGAGCGGGCCTGTCTCAGGGAAAGCCCGGCGGCGACAAGGCGGGCGGGAAAGGCGTCTGCGGCGAGCGCATCGCGCTCTTCTGCGCGGGCGTCGGTGAAGACGTCGCGGTTGCGCAGCACATCATCCACCGTGCCGGGATGGCACATGATGACGCTGCCGTCGGGCGCCCTGTCAATGAAGAGATCGAGCGCGCGGGAGAATGCGCCTTTCCGCCGCCAGTCATAGAAGCCGCAGAGCGGGCCTTCGACGGCGAAGCCGTGCCGGCGCATTTCGGCATCGAAACCGCGTGCGAGCAGGCGGGCAACCACGATCTTGGCCTTGATGAGCGCCGGGGCGGCGCGCAGCGTCGGTGCGCCGCGAAGCCAGGGGCGCTCGGCTGCGGGAGCATCGGCAAAGCGCGCGGCCAGCCAGCGCCGGACCGGCGGCAGGAAATGCACGTGCTGGTGCCCGTCGATGAAATCGGGATTGCGGCCGAACGCCTCGCGGAAACGGTCAAGCTGCGCATCGGCCTCGGCGGCGATGGCGGCATCATCGTCATGACTGGCCAGAAGCCGTTTCAGCTCCGGCATTTTCCGAGCGCTGGAAAGGGCCGGAAAATCGGTGAGGGTGAGGTGCATGCCGGTCGCAAAGCTGCCGCTGGTGGCTGTCAGCGCGGCGGCGTGGTCGCGCCAGTCATCGAACAGCGTCATGCAGCCCGTGCCGCTCAGGCGGCCATTGGCGAGAAGCATGCGGATGCTTTCGCTGACGGCAGGGGAGAAACCGTAATCGTCGGCGATCAACCAGACCGAGCGGGCGGCGGGCTCAGTCATCGTGAGACGCTCTGCCGGTCTTGCGCGTCTGGGCCAGCGGGACGGCGCTCGGACCGGACATGGATTTGATGATGTAGTTCGGCCGGTTCTTGGCCTCGCTCAGCGCCGACCAGACATATTCGCCGACAAGGCCGGTCAGGGCGAGGTTGAGGCCACCAAGCACGAGGACGGCGACGATGAGGCTCGGATAGCCGGGAACGGCGACGCCGGTGAACAGCACTTCCAGAAGGATCTTGATGCCGTAGATGAAGCCGAGTGCTGCAACACCGCCGCCAAACAGCGACACCATGCGCAGAGGCACGACCGAGAAGGAGGTGAAGCCTTCAAGTGAAAAGGCGATCAGCTTGCGGCGCGACCACTTGCTTTCACCGCCCTGGCGATCTGCCGGCTTGTAGAGAATGCGTTCCTGCCGGAAGCCGGTCCACGCATAGAGGCCCTTGTTGAAACGGCGCTGGTCGCGCAGCTGGCGGAGCGCCATGGCGAAGCGCCGGGTCATGATGCGGAAGTCGCCGGCATTGGCCGGGATTTCGTAGCGCTGCCCCATATTGATGAGCCAGTAGAAGCCGTTGGCCAGATAACGCCCGAGCGTGCGGCTTTCGGCGCGGTCGGCGCGAATGGCATAGACCATGTCGAGATCGGGATCGGCGATGATGCGGCCGATCATGTCGAGCGCGACATCGGCGGTGTGCTGGAGATCTGCATCCATGAGCAGGACGTAATCGCCCTCGCTCCGGTCGAGACCGGCGAGGATCGCCGTTTCCTTGCCGAAATTGCGCGCGAGCGTGATGAGCGACCAGTCGCCGGTCATGTGCTCGCCATAGAGCGCGCCACCGCCATCGGTGCTGCCGTCATCGATGAAGATGAAATTGGCGTCGAGGCCGAAGCGTTCTTTTGCCTGCGCAGCCAAATCGCCAGCCAGGGCGCAGAAGCCGGCTACACTTTCCCGCTCGTTGAGGAACGGGACCAGAATGTCGAGCCGTTTGGCCACGCGCGCAATCTCCATAAAAAGGTGACACGATCAAAAAGGTGATTTGCCAACAGAAAGTTGAAAATGCCTATTCGTTAAGTCGCCTTGCCGCAAGGCTTCTGATAGGAAGGCGCGAAATCACACGATCCGACAAAGGCCCGCCCATGCATAGCACCTTGGCGCAACCGAAAGAACCGGCGGAAACCGTTGAAATGGCAACGCCGACCGGCGAGGACACACCACCTTTCATGAAGGGTATGCCGTCTTCGGTGGAGTTCAACAAGCTGCGCAAACGCCTGCTGCGCAACACGCGTCAGGCGATCGAGGATTTCGCCATGGTGAAGCCCGGCGAGCGCTGGCTTGTGGCGCTTTCGGGCGGCAAGGATTCCTACGGGCTTCTGGCGGTGCTGATGGATCTTCAGTGGCGCGGCCTTTTGCCGGTGGAGATTCTCGCCTGCAATCTGGATCAGGGGCAGCCGAACTTTCCAAAGCATATTTTGCCGGATTATCTGGACAGTCTCGGGGTCGCGCACCGGATCGAGTATCAGGACACCTATTCGGTGGTGACCGAGAAACTGCCCGAATCGAGCACCTATTGTTCGCTCTGCTCCCGGCTGCGGCGCGGGCACCTCTACCGGATCGCGCGCGAAGAGGGCTGCTCCTCGCTTGTTCTCGGTCATCACCGGGAAGACATTCTCGAAACCTTCTTCATGAACCTGTTCCACGGCGGCAGGCTGGCGGCGATGCCGCCCAAGCTTTTGAACGATGAAGGTGATGTGATGGTGCTGCGCCCGCTCAGCTATTGTGCGGAAAGCGACATGGCGAAGTTTGCCGACGCCATGAATTTTCCGATCATTCCGTGCGATCTGTGCGGCAGTCAGGACGGGCTGCAGCGCAATGCAATGAAGTCGATGCTGACCGACATCGAAGCCCGCATGCCCGGCCGCAAGGACACGATGATCCGGGCGCTGACCAATGCGCGCCCGTCCCATCTTCTGGATCGCAAACTGTTCGACTTTGCGGGTCTCACACGGGCTGATTGACCGCGTGGAACATGCGTCCGCGCTCGGCGACCAGCACCAGAACGATGCCGACTGCCCCGGTTATGAAATAGCCGGTGGCGAGCGGGGCGGTTGAACCGTCGAACATCTGGCCGATGAAGGCGCCGATCAGGCCGCCGCCCAGCGTGGTGAGAAAGCCCTGCGTGGCGGCTGCCGTGCCCGCCACGTGGCCCAGCGGCTCCATGGCGATGGAGTTGAAGTTCGCGCCGACCCAGCCGAACTGGAACATGGCGACCGAGAACAGCAGGAAGAACAGCCAGAACGGCATGAAGCCGATGCTTGCCAGAACGAGCCAGAGCAGGCTGACCGTGGTGAAGCCGACCAGTGCGCCGTGGGAGAGACGGCGCATGCCGATGCGGCCCACGAGGCGCGAATTGGTGAAGGACGAGACGGCCATCAGACCGGCGCCGACGGCAAACAGGATCGGGAACCAGTCCGCCAGATCGAAAGCGTCGGTGTAGATCTGCTGCGCGGAGCTGATGAAGCCGAACAGCGCGCCGAAGACGCTGGTGGTGGCCAGCGTGTAGCAGAGCGAGATGCGGTTCGTCAGAACGATGCCGAACCCCTTCGTGATCGATGAGACGGTGAGGGGGCGGCGATTCTCCGGCGCAAGCGTTTCGGGCAGGCGGAAAGCCGCCCAGGTGCCGAAGATGATAGCGAGAACGGCCATCGCCACGAAGATCTCCGACCAGTCGCCGAAGATCATGATGATCTGGCCGATGCTGGGAGCGATCACGGGGATGACCATGAAGACCATCATGACCATGGAGAGGACTTCTGCCATCTGGCGACCGCCAAACACATCGCGGATGACGGAGACGGCAACAACGCGCGTCGCGGCAGCGGCAACGCCCTGAAGGAAGCGCAGGACCAGAATGAAGGCGAAGCTGGGCGAGATGGCCGCGATGAGCGACGTCGCCACGTAAAGCGTGAGACCGAAGAAGAGCGGCGCGCGGCGACCGAAACGGTCCGAAACGGGGCCGAAGAAGAGCTGTCCCGCACCGAGGCCTGCGAGATAGGCGGTCACGATATACTGGCGCGAATTCTCGTCATCGACGCCCAGCTCCGCGCCAATCTGCTGAAGGGCGGGCAGCATGATGTCGATGGCGAGCGCGTTGATGGACATGAGCGCTGCCGTCAGCGCGACGAATTCAACACGACCGAGGGATCTTTGCGGTTTAAGGGCGGTTTCTGAAACGGGTTTCTGCATATATCTCTCCAGCGGTCGTCAATGCGTGCAATCAAATGGCCGGTCGCGCCCCCTCGCAGTAAAAAGGCAGGTGGGCCGGTCAACAGGGGCAGGCGTCCGCGCCGTCAGGGCGCGCGTCTGCAAAAGGTTTCAGCGCGTCCGCCCGAACAGTTCCGCCCAGGAGAATCCCCCGAAATATCCATGAGGGTTCTCGCATGGCGAGGCGCGCTTATCTCCTGCGTCAAAACACCAGTTGCCCTGCGGGCGAAAAAGCATGTTCAGACGCGAAAAAATGCGCTGGCGAAAACCAGCGCATTTCCAAAGAGGAGAGCGCCAGCGTGAAAGCAGGCGCGGTCCTGAAAAGCTTTTTAGGCGGCGCCTTTGGCTGCCACGCCTTTTTCGTTCAGGAAAGCCTGAAGCTCGCTGGCCTGGAACATCTCACGAATGATGTCGCAACCGCCAACGAATTCACCCTTCACATAAAGCTGCGGGATGGTCGGCCAGTTGGAATAATCCTTGATGCCCTGACGAAGCTCGTCGGAGGTGAGGACGTTGATCCCTTTGTACTCGACGCCGAGATAGTCGAGGATCTGGACGACCTGACCGGAGAAACCGCACTGCGGAAAGCCGGGCGTGCCCTTCATGAACAGCACAACGTCGCTGCTCTTGACCTCATTATCGATGAATTCGTTGATACCGCTCATCGCAAGTCCTTTCATGTCCGGGTTCAAGGCCCGGCATTTTCATCATCAAACGTTATGTATTGCACCATTTTCCATGGCGCAACGCCACGCGTCAAACTTTCCGGATGAAATCAGTCCGGAGCGCTGGTCTGCAGGGCGAGCGCATGGAGCGCACCGCCCATATTGCCCTTGAGCGCGTTGTAGACCATCTGGTGCTGCTGCACGCGCGACTTGCCACGGAAGCTCTTCGCCACAACCTCTGCGGCGTAATGATCGCCGTCGCCGGCAAGGTCGCGGATGGTGACCTGGGCGTCCGGGATGCCTTCCTTGATGAGGCGCTCGATATCAGAAGCATTCATAGCCATGGGTAGGCGAGTCTCCAAAACAGTCTGTCTTAACGAGATATGGCTGTTCCGGCAGACAAGGTCAATCGCAGTGAGCCCGCGAAGGCAGCGGCCGAATGTCCGCCCCGGTTTTAAAAACGAGCCGGGGCGGGACAGTGCGATATCAGTCCATGAAGCCCGGGAACCAGGCCTCGTGCGCCGTCTTCAGCACTTCTACGGAGACAGCGCCGGCGTCGCCGAGCTCGAGCGTGTCGCCACGGGTCTCGCCAATCTCGAATGCCGAGACGCCGGCCTTTTCGGCGGCGGCGAGCACGGCTTCGACATCGCTGGTGGTGACGATGTAGCGGCCCTGATCCTCGCCAAAGAAGGCGGGGATGGCGTCTTCAGGCGCATCGATGGTCGCGCCGATGCCCGAAGCGATGGCCATTTCAGCGAGTGCAACGGCGAGCCCGCCATCGGAACAGTCGTGGACGGCGGAGACCTGACCGGCGCGGATCAGCCCGCGCACCATGTCGCCGGTGCGCTTTTCATGCGCGAGATCGACCGGCGGGGGCGGACCCTCGGCGCGGCCATGAATGTCGCGCAGATAGACGGACTGGCCGAGATGCGTGCCCCAGCCTTCCGGTGCGCCGATGAGCACGATGGATTCGCCCTCGGCGGCAAAGGCGGCGCGGGCTGCCTTCTGCCAGTCGGGGATGAGGCCAACGCCGGCCATGGTCGGTGTCGGCGGGATCGCTTCGCCCAGCGTCTCGTTGTAGAGCGAGACATTGCCGGAAACGATGGGGAAGCCGAGCGCGGTGCAGGCCTCGCCGATGCCCTTGATGGCATGGACGAGCTGACCCATGATTTCGGGCTTCTCCGGATTGCCGAAGTTCAGATTGTCGGTGGCCGCCAGCGGCTCGGCGCCGGTTGCGGTGATGTTGCGCCAGCATTCGGCAACCGCCTGCTTGCCGCCCTCATAGGGATCGGCCTCGCAATAGCGCGGCGTGACATCGGAGGAGAAGGCAAGCGCCTTTTTGTCCTGTCCGTCGACGCGCACCACGCCGGCGTCGCCGCCGGGAAGATGAAGCGAATTGCCCTGAATCAGCGTGTCATACTGCTCCCAGACCCAGCGGCGGGACGAGAGATCGGGCGAATCGAGCAGCTTGACGAGGCTGTCGGCGATGTCGGCCTCGGGAGCCGGGCCTTCGAGCGGGGCCTGAAGCTTCGGCTCCACCCAGGGGCGGTCATATTCCGGCGCTTCGTCGCCCAGTTCCTTGATGGGAAGATTTGCGACTTCCTCGCCCTGATGGAAAATGCGGAAGCGCAGATCGTCCGTGGTCTTGCCGACGATGGCGAAGTCGAGACCCCATTTGCGGAAGATGGCCTCGGCCTCGTCGCGCTTTTCGGGGCGGAGCACCATGAGCATGCGCTCCTGGCTTTCCGACAGCATCATCTCATAGGCGCTCATGCGCTCTTCGCGCACGGGCACGCAATCGAGATCGAGCTCGATGCCCAGATCGCCCTTGGCGCCCATTTCAACAGCCGAGCAGGTGAGGCCGGCGGCGCCCATGTCCTGAATGGCGATCACGGCGCCGGTGGCCATCAGCTCAAGGCAGGCTTCGAGCAGGCATTTTTCGGTGAACGGATCGCCGACCTGAACGGTGGGGCGCTTCTCGTCGATGCCTTCGTCGAACTCGGCAGACGCCATGGTCGCGCCGCCGACGCCATCGCGACCGGTCTTTGCGCCAAGATAGACGACGGGCAGGCCGACGCCTTCGGCCTTGGAATAGAAGATCGCGTTGGTCTCGGCGATGCCGGCTGCAAAGGCATTTACCAGAATGTTACCGTTATAGCGGGCGTCGAAGTTGACCTCGCCGCCGACGGTGGGAACGCCGAAGGAATTGCCGTAGCCGCCAATGCCGGAAACGACGCCGGCAACCAGATGCTTCGTCTTGGGATGATCGGGCGCGCCAAAGCGCAGCGCGTTCATCGCGGCGACGGGGCGTGCGCCCATGGTGAAGACGTCACGCAGGATGCCGCCGACGCCGGTGGCTGCGCCCTGATAGGGCTCGATGAAGGAGGGGTGGTTGTGGCTCTCCATCTTGAAGACCACGCACTGGCCATCGCCAATGTCGACCACGCCGGCATTCTCGCCGGGGCCCTGGATGACCTGCGGCCCCTTTGTGGGGAGCGTGCGCAGCCATTTCTTGGAGCTCTTGTAGGAACAGTGCTCGTTCCACATGGCCGAGAAAATGCCCAGCTCCGTAAAGCTCGGCTCGCGGCCGATCAGCTCCAGGATGCGCTGATACTCATCGGGCTTCAGGCCGTGAGCCGCAATGAGGTCTTCGGTGATCGGGATGTGATTGGGGATGGTCATCGGGTCGGCGTTCCCTGCAAAAGGGTGGCAACGGGTGTCTCGAGGCTGCGTTACAGTATTGCGGCCCGATAATCCACTTCCCAATGCCGGTTTTCATCAGCCGTAATTGTCAAATCCGCTGATCGGGTTGTCCAGAAGGCCTGCGAGCGTGGCAAATCCCCGCCGGATCAGGTCGCGGTTTTGGGGGACGGTGAAGGCGATGCGCACCCGGTGCAGGGGCGCGCCGGAGCGCCCGACGCGGAACTCGTCCTCGTCGTCGATCAGCACGCCTTCCTCGAAGGCCGCCTGTTTGAACGTGCTGGAAAGCCAGGGTTCGGGCAGTTTGAGCCAGAGAAACGGCGCGCGGGGATGGCTGGTGAAATCGGCCCCGGCGAACGCTTCGGCTGCAATGGCGTGACGTGCGGCGATCTCTTCAAGCACCTGATTGCGCAGGGTTTGCGCCTCGCCGGACAGGACGAGCTGCGCCGCCAGTTCGCCCAGCAGAAACGGCATGCCGCCGGTGATCATCTTGTGGGCGGTGAGAATGCGGGAGGCATAGGCGGGCGGGCTCGCCACCCAGCCGCCGCGAACGCCGGCGGCCACGGATTTGGAAAGGCCGCCCACATGAAAGGTGCGCTCCGGCGCAAGCGAGGCGAAGAGAGGCGGGGTTTCCTCAAGCAGCGCGCCATAGATGTTGTCCTCGATCAGCCAGACATTGTGGAGCCGGGCGATATCCACAATGGCGCGCCGGCGCGCCTCGGGCATGGTGGCGAGTGTGGGATTGTGGAGCGAGGCCACCAGAAACACCATGCGGGGATGCTGCTGGGCGCAGACGCGCTCGAAGTCCTCCGGGATCATGCCGTCTTCATCGATGGCGATGGGGAGCGGGCGGCGGCCGATGACCGTGGCGCTGCGCGCGACATGGGAATAGGTGAGTTCTTCAAAGGCGATGCGGTCGCCCGGCGTGGTCATCGCGGCGATGGTGGCGAGAATGCCGGCATGGCCGCCAAGCGTGGGGACAATGCCTTCGGGCGGCGGGCTCCAGCCCTCGCGCGCCAGCCACTGGCGGCCTGCGTCAAACCAGTGATCGGGCAGGCTGCGCGTGTAGCTGGCGATGCTGTGGGGGTGCTCGCAAACGATGCGCGTGGTGATGCGCTCAAGCGCCGCGGCCTGGCCGATATCGGGGGCAGCGGAGGAATCCATGCGCGTCTTGCCGGACGCAACCACCATGTCGCGCGTGCCGCCGAACGCCTGTGCGGCAGAGGGGCCGGTGCGCTGCGTGCCAACGCGTTCGAGCACATAGGTGCCGCGACCGACTTCGCCGGAAACGAGCCCGCGCTGCCGCAGGAGTGCATAGGCACGGCTGACCGTGCCGATGGTCACGCCGATGTCGTAGGCGAGATTGCGCTGGGGCGGCAGCTTGGTTCCGGACGCAAGACGTCCGCTCTCAATGTCCCGCTCGATCTGGTCTGCGAGGCGAACATAGAGCGGGCCGGTGCCGCGCGCGAGGTTTGGAAGCCAATTTGTCATGGTGACAATTGTGTATATTGCACCTGTTTTTGAGTCAATGCATAGGTTCAATCGTTCAAATAAAGACGGATCGAGGGCATTGCAATGGGTGCAAGTAAGACAATGCGTGGTGCATGCAGTCCCGCTGCGCCGCGTCTGAAGCACGAGCGCGCGGGGTTCGGCCTCGCTTATGTGATGGGAAAGCTTGCGGCATGGCTGAGCAAGCGCCGCAGCAGGCTGGATCTTCTGGAGCTGACCGACGAGCAATTGTGCGACATTGGCGTGACGCGCAGTGAGGCGCGGCGTGAAGGGCTGCGCCCCTTCTGGGATTAGCGTGTTTCCGGTGAAAACAGGTTCACCGGAAACGCTCTGTCTTTATGATTTGACGCAATTGCGAACGCAAAACCGGTCTCCACTTTTGCTGGAATTGCTCTAGCTGCCGCCGCCCGTTTCGCGGGTGGCGCTGCCTTCGGTTGTGAGGCGGTCTGCGAGGATCGCGAGACGGCCAAGAAAGGCGAAGAGCAGGAGAATGGCGGCGGATGTGACGAGAACGCTCGGCCAGCCGTTCAGCGCGACATCGAGAAACGGGTAGGGCACCTCGCCGGTGATCTGGGCGCGGGCGAGCACGTAGATCATGTAGACAAGCGGATAGGCGAGCCAGAGCGGAACGTGTCGCCAGCCGAGACTTCCATCCGTGCCGGCCGAAAGCCACCAGGCGAGGTAGATCGCGGGCGCGACGTAGTGGAGCACGATGTCACAGACGAGGAACAGGCCTTCCGGCTCCCAGAGCGCTGAAAGCAGAAGCCAGTAGATGGTGCCAACCACGGTGATCGCAACGGCGACGCCGGCGCGCACCCATGCCTGCGTGAAAAAGCCCTGTCGACCAAACAGGGCCGCCCCATGAACCAGCACGGCCAGTATGTTGGTCAGAATGGTGAAGAAGGAAAAATAGAAGACAATCGAGCCTGCAAGGCCGCGCCCGGCTTCCATGGCGTCGGGGATGGTCAGACCGAACTGAAGAATGAGCGCGAACAGACCTATGGTCAGGCCTGCGACGTTCAATAATCTGGCCATGCAATCCCCCCAGGATCGCCGTGCGTCCGTCTGGACGCACAAAGGACGATCTAAACCAGCGATGGAGCATCGGAATAGCCGGAATTCACATTTCGGCCCGATGCTCTTGAGTTCCCAGGGAGATGCAATAAAGCCCGGAATCTAAATTCCAGGTTTAAATTTAAAGCGATTGAAACCGCAAAATCAGCACGAAGAGCCGCCGCTGGACCAGCGCATGATGTCGGTGTTTATGCGTGCGCCGGTGCGTGTGGAGGCCAGAGGGCCATAGGTGCTGATCGTCGCTGGCGACCCTGACGCTTCGATGACAAGCAGCGGGAGACCCTGCTGCTTGTTGCTGCGCACGATCAGAAGGCGTGGCCGCCCGACGCGCGTGTCGAGTTCGGGAACCATGCGCAGATCGCGGAAGCGGCGGTCACCGGAGCGTATCCAGCATTTGAGGCCTGCGCTGTTGATGGTCTGAAGCGCCTTTACCGCGCTCGATTCCTCGACTTCGAGGGTGAGCGGCCCGCCCGCCGGCTCTGTCTGGCAGGCGGCGAGGGAAAATGTCAGCGCTGCAAGGGCTGCGCCGGCGGCAAGCCGGGAGCATAATTGAAAATGTGAACCGGCGTGACCGGCGCGGCCCATCAGGCGGCCTTTCCAAGCACGCCGGCGAAGAGCGCGCGACCGTCATCGCCGCCATGGGCGGCTTCGATCAGGTTTTCGGGGTGAGGCATCATGCCAAGCACATTGCCGCTGTCGCTGACAATGCCGGCAATGTCATTCACCGAGCCGTTGGGATTGGTGCCCTCGGCGTAACGGAAAGCAACCTGGCCTTCGCCCTCGATCCGCTTCAGCGTCTCGGCGTCCGCGAAATAGTTGCCGTCGTGGTGGGCGACCGGGCAGCGGATGATCTCGCCCTGCTGATAACCACGCGTGAAGGGCGTGTTGGCGTTGGTGACTTCAAGCTTCACCTCGCGGCACACGAATTTCAGCGAGGCGTTGCGCATCAGCGCGCCGGGCAGGAGGCCCATTTCGAGCAGAACCTGGAAACCGTTGCAGACGCCCATGACGAGAACGCCCTTGCGGGCCTTCTCGGCCACGGCCTGCATCACCGGCATGCGGGCGGCGATTGCGCCACAGCGCAGATAGTCGCCATAGGAGAAGCCGCCGGGAATGACCACCAGGTCGACATCGGGAAGCTCGGTCTCCGTCTGCCAGACGGTGATCGGCGCTTTTCCGGAAATCTTGGTAAGCGCGGCGATCATGTCGCGGTCGCGATTGAGGCCGGGAAGCTGGATGATGGCTGATTTCATGGGTTCTGATCGTTCGGGCTGGGATCGTACGGTTTCTGAGGGCCTTCGGCCAATTCGCGGAGCTCGAGGCGGGGTTCTATGCGTTCAAGGCGGTCGTCATGGCGTCCGAGCATACCGTAGATATTGTGGGTGTCCTGCTGGATCGCAATCATATGCCCCCGGATGGAGATCAGCTCCTGACGGATCTCCGATTGTCCGGCTTCAAGTTTGTCCAGGCGACCCTGCATGCTTTTGAGAACCTCATAAAGCAGCTCGTTGGTGACGTCGCCCATGACAGTCTTTCTCCACAACCTCAGGTAACGGAGATAGTGTAGTCCTCAATCACGGTATTCGCCAGAAGCTTTTCGCACATGGCGTTGAGGTCGCTCTCGGCCCTGGCCCTGTCGGAGCCCTCGAGCTCCAGGTCGAAGACCTTGCCCTGACGCACCGAACCGACGCCGGAGAAACCGAGCGCGCCGAGCGCGCCTTCAATGGCTTTTCCCTGCGGGTCCAGAACGCCGTTCTTCAACGTCACGGTGACGCGCGCCTTGATCACGGTAGTGCTCCCTGATTTCCCGACGCGCCCTAGTGGCGCGTCTTGTTGTCTTTGGAGGATACGAGGACGGGACCGCCACCGCGCGGCGGTTCGTTCTCGTTCATGATGCCGAGACGGCGTGCGACTTCCTGATAGGCCTCGACCAGCCCGCCCATGTCGCGGCGGAAACGGTCCTTGTCCATCTTGTCCTGCGTGGTGGTGTCCCACAGGCGGCAGGAATCAGGCGAAATCTCATCCGCCACGATGACGCGCATCATGTCGTTTTCCCAAAGGCGGCCGCACTCCATCTTGAAGTCGACGAGCTGGATGCCGACGCCAAGGAAGAGGCCGGTCAGGAAGTCGTTGACGCGGATGGCGAGCGCCATCATGTCGTCGATCTCCTGCGGGCTTGCCCAGCCGAACGCGGTGATGTGCTCTTCGGAGACCATCGGGTCGTCCAGCGCATCCGCCTTGTAGTAGAATTCGATGATCGAGCGGGGCAGCACGGTGCCTTCCTCGATGCCCAGACGCTTGGCGAGCGAGCCGGCGGCAACATTGCGCACCACGATCTCGAGCGGAATGATCTCCACTTCCTTGATCAGCTGCTCACGCATGTTGAGGCGGCGAATGAAGTGGGTCGGGATGCCGATCCGGTTCAGATGCTCGAAAATGTACTCCGAGATCCGGTTGTTGAGCACGCCCTTGCCATCGACAATCTCATGCTTCTTCTTGTTGAAGGCGGTGGCGTCGTCCTTGAAGAACTGAATCAAGGTGCCGGGCTCCGGGCCTTCATAAAGAATCTTGGCCTTGCCCTCATAAATGCGGCGACGACGGTTCATGGCTTTTCCTGGTCCGTTGCCTTGACAGGGAAACTTCGCGCGGAAGTTCCGCAACGCGGCAGTTTCAAAGATGCATCGTTTCACGGGGTCTCTAGCGCAAACCCGTCCATACCACAATTGCCATTTCTCAAAGCCAACCGGTTTATGGCCGCAGCCAAAGGGCAAATGCGCCCATAGAGCGTATTGACCCGGAGCGGGGGTTCTGGTTTTTGCTTGCCAACCCAGTTGTATCCGCATCGTTTGCGATGCCCGAGCCGGAGGACATTCAGTATGGCCAGCATGAAAGACCGCGAAGACGCTTTTGAGAACAAGTTCGTCCACGACGAAACCCAGAAGTTCAAGGCGATGGCGCGTCGCAACAAGCTCCTGGGCCTGTGGGCCGCAGAAAAGCTTGGCAAAAGCGGCGACGAGGCCGAGGCCTATGCGCGCGAAGTGATGAACTCGGACTTCGAGGAAGCCGGTGACGAGGACGTGTTCCGCAAGGTGCGCAAGGACTTCGACGCCGCCAATGTCGAGCAGTCCGATCACCAGATTCGCCGCACCATGGAAGAGCTGCTCTCCACGGCGCTCGAGCAGATCAAGAACGGCGAGTAAGCGTCTTGGCGTCCTTGTCGCTGGCAGCACGCCTCAGGGCGGGGGAGAGCGTTTTCTCCGCCTGGTCGCTGATTCCCGATTCGCAGACCGTCGAACTGGTTGCCGGACTGGATTTCGGCGCCGTCACGCTCGACATGCAGCATGGCGGTCATCACGAGGACAGCGTGCTGCGCGGCGTGGGCGCCGTTCGGCTGAAGGGAAAGCACCCGGTGGTGCGCATTCCCGTCGGCCGTTTCGACATGGCGAGCCGCGCGCTGGACATGGGAGCGGAAACCGTGATCGCGCCCATGGTCAACTCGGTAGAGGATGCGCGCGCCTTTGCCGCCGCCATGAAATATCCGCCCGTCGGGCTGCGTTCATGGGGACCAAGCTTCGCCATGCCGCGCGCCGGGGCCTCCGATGCGCAGACCTGGCTGGCGAACGAGAACGCCAACACGGTCGCCTTCGCGATGATCGAAACGCGGCAGGCGCTGGCGGCACTTGATGACATTCTCGCCGTGGACGGGATCGACGGTGTTCTGGTCGGTCCTTCGGACTTCTCCATTGCGTGGTCGAATGGCGCGACAATGGACCCGGCGCTTGAAGACATGATGCCGGCGATTGCCTCCATCGCGGAAAAAGCGCGCGCAGCGGGCAAGCATGCGGCCATCTATGTGGTCGATCCGCTGCTTGTCGGCCGTTTCCATGCAATGGGATACCGGTTCTTCGCGCTCGGGTCCGAGGGCGCTTACATGACCGACGGTGCACCGGCCATGCTTGCGGCTGCGCGCGGTTCGATCAAGGGCTGATCCGGCCACAGCCGGTCTGGCAAATGATTGAGGGCGGTTCTTCGTTTTTCAGGAACGATGAGCCGCCCTTTGCTTTTCAGGCGCACCGGCAGAAGACGCGGTCTGCGGAGAGGCTGTTCAGAGCTGCTGCAGGAATTTGGCGAAGGTCATGGAGCCTTCCGGCCAGGGGCCGAAGCCCGATTCGGCATTGATGTGCCCGGCGTCACCCGCATCCATAAACAGCGAACCCCACGCGGCGGCGATGTCTTCAGCCACTTCGTAGGAGCAGAAGTGATCGTTGCGGCTGGCGATGGTGATCGACGGAAAGGGCAGCGGATCGCGCGGGTACGGCCCGAAGGTCATCAGGTGTTTGGGCCTGATCTTGCTGTTTGCGACATCGGGCGGGGCGACGAAGAATGCGCCCGCAACCGGCTTCCTGAACTCGGGAATGGCCTGAACGGCGGTGGCGACGCCCAGCGAATGGGCGACCAGCACAACGGGCTTTTCCGCTTCGTTGACGGCCGTCACCACATTGGCGATCCAGTCTTCGCGGACCGGCTTCGACCAGGCTTCCTGTTCGACGCGACGCGCCGTCGACAGCCGCGACTGCCAGCGCGTCTGCCAGTGATCGGGCCCGGAATTGGTGTAACCGGGAATGATGAGAATATCGGCGTCTGAAGCTTTCATGGCCGGGCATGTAGCCATCGTGCCGGAGGCATGCAAGCGCTGGGATGATCTGCGGCGCGAATTGCGCGTGTTTTCGAACGATTTTTGAAGATTGTATTTTATTTGGTGAACAGCGTGTTCGCCGGGCAGGTGCTTGTGCGGAAGGGGATGGCGCGCCAGTTTCAGGGGGACATGAGGCGGCCCGCCAAAGGGGCTGGCTGCCGCTTCGCAGGAGATAAAGCGATGAGTGGGTTTCCCTTTGCCGCAACCACGCCGGTCAGCATTGGCCGTGTCGGCCTGAAAGCGCGCGACGCGCAGAATCTGGCGGCGTTCTATTCGGATATTCTGGGCCTTCAGGAGATGGACGGCGACAATGGCGTGATTGCGCTTGGTGTCGGTGGTCGCACGCTTCTGGAGATTGCCGAGGACCGGTCTGCCGAGCCGGACGATGCGCGCGAGGCCGGTCTCTTTCACACGGCGTTCCTGTTGCCGGAGCGGGCCGATCTGGCGCGCTGGTCGCTCTTTGCCCGCGACCGCAACATGCGGCTTGAGGGCGCGTCGGACCATCTGGTCAGCGAGGCGGTCTATCTGTCCGATCCGGAAGGGAACGGCATCGAGATCTATGCCGACCGTGCGCCCGAAAGCTGGACCAAAACCGCGGACGGGATCGCCATGGCGACCGAGCGTCTCGATTTCGGCAGCCTGCTCTCCACCGTGCCCGATGGCGATGCGGGCTGGCAGGGCGCGCCGGAGAACACGGTGATCGGCCATGTGCATCTGCGCGTCGGCGACCCGGTGACGGCGGAAGCCTGGTGGCATGAGGCGCAGGGCTTCGACACGATGACGCGCTATGGATCGCAGGCGGTGTTTCTGGCGACGGGTGGTTACCACCACCATATCGGCGCAAACAGCTGGCGCAGCGCCGGGGCGGGCAAACGCAATCCGAACCGCACGGGGCTCTCCTGGCTTGAACTGAAGAGCAGGAATGCTACGGCGGAGACCGAGTTCGCCGATCCGTGGGGCACGGTCGTGCGGGTCGCACCGTCGAACTGACGCGGCGCGATTTTAAAGCATTTCCGTTTTCCGCTGAAACGCGGGGAACCGGTTTCCGCTTCTCCCGGAACTGATCCAGACGCCGACTTCGAGGCCCCCTTCTCCCCGCTGGCGGGGAGAAGGTGAGGATGAGGGGCGGGCACCGCGTTCTGCGAACCCAAAATATGGAGAGATTTTCATGCGCGGCGTCAGCCCCTCATCCCCCAGCCGGGACCTTCTCCCCGCTGGCGGGGAGAAGGAAGCCGTCATTCAGCCAGAGCATTTCCGCTTCCTGTGGAATTGCTCCAGCCAACAAAGAAAAACGCCGGCGCATCGGGTGATGCGCCGGCGTTTTCACGTTTCAGGGCGTCAAGATCAGCTTTCGCCGAAAACGCGCTCGAAGATCGTGTCCACATGCTTGGTGTGGTAGCCGAGGTCGAACTTGTCGCGGATGACCTCTTCGGAGAGGGCGGCGCGCACCTCGTCGTCACCGAGCAGTTCGGTGAGGAAGTCGGCGCCCTGTTCCCACACCTTCATGGCGTTGCGCTGCACGAGGCGGTAGGCGTCCTCGCGGGACACGCCAGCCTGGGTGAGGGCAAGCAGAACGCGCTGCGAGTGAACGAGGCCGCGGAAGCGGTCCATGTTCTTCTGCATGGCGTCGGGGTAGACGACCAGCTTTTCCATCATGCCGGTGAGGCGGGCGAGCGCGAAGTCGAGCGTGACGGTCGCGTCGGGGCCGATCATGCGCTCGACGGAGGAGTGCGAAATGTCGCGCTCGTGCCAGAGCGCCACGTTTTCCATGGCCGGCGTCGCATAGGCGCGGACCATGCGGGCAAGACCGGTCAGGTTTTCCGACAGAACCGGGTTGCGCTTGTGCGGCATGGCCGACGAGCCCTTCTGGCCCGGCGAGAAATACTCTTCGGCTTCCAGAACCTCGGTGCGCTGCAGGTGACGCACCTCGACCGAGAGCCGCTCGATGGAGGAGGCGATCACGGCGAGCGTGGCGAAATACATGGCGTGGCGGTCGCGCGGGATGACCTGGGTGGAGACGGGCTCCGGCTTCAGGCCCATCTTCTCGGCCACATGCTCCTCGACGCTCGGGTCGATGTTGGCGAAGGTGCCGACAGCGCCGGAAATGGCGCAGGTGGCGATTTCTTCGCGCGCATTGACGAGGCGCTGGCGGCAGCGCTCGAACTCGGCATAGGCCTGGGCGAGCTTGACGCCGAACGTGGTCGGCTCGGCATGGATGCCATGGCTGCGGCCGATTGTGACGGTGTCCTTGTGCTCGAAGGCGCGCTTCTTGAGGGCGGCGAGTAGCTTGTCGAGGTCGTCAAGCAGGATGTCGGTGGCGCGCACGAGCTGGACGCTGAGGCAGGTGTCGAGCACGTCGGAAGAGGTCATGCCCTGATGCACGAAGCGGGCTTCGGGGCCGACAATCTCTGCCAGATGCGTCAGGAAGGCGATGACGTCGTGCTTCGTTTCGCGCTCGATCTCGTCGATGCGGTCAATGTCGAACGTGGCTTCGCCGGCTTTGTCCCAGATGGTCTTCGCGGCGTCCTTGGGCACGATGCCGAGCTCGGCCATCGCGTCTGCGGCATGCGCCTCGATTTCGAACCAGATGCGGAACTTGGTCTCAGGCGACCAGATTGCGGCCATTTCAGGCCGCGAATAGCGCGGGATCATGCGTGCCTTGCCTTCCATAGGTGTGGGGTTGGCGCTTCACTAGCAGAGGTGCGCGTTTTGCTCAACGCGGCTTGACGGCATAGGCGAGCGAGAGCGCGAAAAGTGCGGCCAATCCCCAGGGAAAATAGATGCGCAGGCCGAGAACGGCGAACTGGTATAGTGCGCCGGCTATCGTGAAGACGAACTCAAACGCCCATCGAAGCGACAGGATCGGGCCGTGCCACTGGGCGTAATAGGCGCGGTATTCGAGCGCGTAGAGGGCGGCGGTGATGCACAGGGTGCACAGCGCGAAGGCGAGGAAGGCTGCGGCAAAGCGCTGTTCGGGCCGGCCATGGCGCGCGATGAGCGCCTGAAGCGTGTGGCCGAGCGGAAAGGCGAGCACGCCGCCCAGCGCGAAGATTACGGTGAGGGCGGTGACGCGCGGCGCGGTCTGCCATTCGAGCTGCCAGAAGAAGGCGAAGGCGTTGAGCCCCATCAGCGCGCCCCAGAGGAGCGCGCCCAGAAGAGCCGTGGCGGGGGCGGGCAGTGCGCGCCTGATGGCGGCGAGAGCCGGTCTCATGAGATCCCGATGCTTTCACCGCCCCCGGACATGACAGGTCAGTACTGGCCGGTCACGGCGATGAAACGGTGGTCCGGCCCTTCAAAGCCGATACCGCGCACGGCGATCATGACGGCGAAGACCGGCGAACCGCCCTGAGGGTAGAAAGTCTGGACGCCGGCGATGCGGTAGCCGAGCGGGCAGCCGCGGCTTTTCGGAATGGAATTGTCCTCATGCACGAGCGTGGTTTCCGCACCCGGTTCGGTGGCGATGCGGGTGAGGCGGAAGCCTGCCGCTTCACCGAAGCCGTAGCATTCCGCGCCATCGGGCATGGGCAGTTCGGCGAGGCGGAAATCAAGGGTGCCGTCGATCGACGGGAAGACCGGGCGCGGATTGACCTCGATGCGATAGGGATCGGCCGAAATTTCCGTGACCGCGTTCCAGCCGGCGGTGAAACCGGGATTTTCGGCGAGCACGGCGTCGCTGATGACGGACTGGGACTGGCTTTTGGCCTGTGCGCGGGCGTCGGCGAGGCTTGCGCCATCCTGATCGATGCGCACACGGACCGGTGTGCCGGGCAGGAAACTGTCATTGGCGGTGTTGATGTAATAGCGGTTTGCGTAGGGAAAGCCGGAACCGTCCTGAATGCCATACTCCTCAAAGGCGAAGGTGGAGCCATCGGCGGAAAAGCCGAGAATGTTGACGGAGGCGGTGTCGCCCGCCTGCGCCATGGTGCAGGTGGCGGCGAGGGCGATGGCGCAAAACCCTGAATGAAGAGATTTCATGCTGAAAATCCTTTTAAACTGAAACTAGTCGCGCTTGCTGGTGGCTTTGAGCTCTTCCCAAACCGGGAATATATCACGATTGGTCTTTTTTGCGGCAAAGACGCCGCGTGCGATGGCGCGGGCCATGGTTGCGGTGGCTGCGGCGTTCAGGTCGATCACGCCTTCCATGTCGAGGACCGTGTCGTTGCGGCCCGTAGCAAGACCGAACACGAGATCGCCGTCGACCGGCGTGTGGGTCGGCCAGATGGCGCGGGCAAAACCGTCATGGGCGGCGATGGCGAGGCGCTTGGCGGCTGCCTTGTCGAGCTTTGCGTCGGTGGCGATGACGGCGATGGTGGTGTTGCCGCGCGCGGTGGCGCGCAGCTTGGTCAACACTTTCGACGCGTCGTCGGGCATCGGGTGAGGCAGGCCGAGACCGCCGAACTCGTCACCGATCTCGAAGGGCGCTGCCCAGAAATGCGGCGTGCCGCCGACGGTGACGGAGCCCACGGCATTGACGGCGACGAGCGCGCCGACGGTGATGCCGTTTTCAAGCACGGTCGAGGCCGAACCGAGCCCGCCCTTGAGCGCGGCGGTGGTTGCGCCTGCGCCTGCGCCGACGCTGCCGATCTCGAACTCCTGCGAGGCGGCCATGGCGGCCTCGAAGCCGAAATCGCGATAGGGGGAGAAGCGGCCCCAGTTCTTGTCGCCGCCATTGGGCAGGTCGAACAGGATAGCCCCCGGCACAATCGGCACACGGAAACCGAGGATCTCGAACCCGCGATCCATCTCGCGCAAAGCCGCCTGCACGCCGGCTGCGGCGTCGATGCCGAAGGCCGAGCCGCCCGACAGCGAGATGGCGTCGACGCCATCGACCAGATTGTGCGGCTCCAGAGCGTCCGTTTCGCAGGTGCCCGGCGCGCCGCCCAGCACCTGAACGCCGGCGGCGGCAGGCTCATCGCACAGAATGGCGGTAACGCCGGATTTGACGGTCTCGTCCGTGTGGTTTCCCACAGTGATGCCCGCCACATCGGTGAGCAGATTACGCGGGCCGGTGCGCCACATCATTCAACCTCCTGGAATGTCTGGTCTTCGAAGCGGAAGAGGCGATAGAAACCCTGGTTCAGATCGCCTTTGGCGTCGAAGGAAAGAGAGCCGAGCACGGTGCCGAACGTGCCGGAAGAAAGGGCGTCGAAGACCGATCCTGCTTCCGCGTCCGCCTGACGGGCGGCGGCAATGGCAAGTTCCGTTGCGGCATAGCCCGGAATGACATAGCCGTCCGGCACGATGCCGGCGACTTCAAGCGTCTGCCTGACGTCATCCGAGACGATGTCCGCCCAGTGCGGCAGGCCGACCATGAGCGTGCCTGTGGCAAGGGGGACGCTGCTGTTTTCCGCGCGCAGCGCCTCGCCACCGGCAATGGTGAGTTCGTAATCCATGCCGCGCGCATCGCGCGCCAGAATGGCGATGTCGCTGCGGTCGCCGCCGACGAAGACATGGGTGGCTCCGGCGCGGCGCAAGCGTCCGGCGAGGCCGATCTGGTTGTCGAGCTGTGGGCGGAACGTGTCGATGAAGACGGGGTTCAGTTCCTGAAGCTCGGCGGCGGCGCGCATGTTTTCGGCCAGTTCACGCCCGTAGATCGTGCCGTCATCGACGATGGCGAAGAAATTCTCGCGCCAGCGCGGAACGAGAATGTCGGCCACGGCGTCGCGCTCTGCGTCGGCGCGGGGCGCGGTGCGGAAGACAGGCCAGCCGGTGCGCTCGCGCTGGTCGGTGAGCGTGGCGGTGCGCACGCCGGGCGTGACGACGGGAATGCCGGCCTCGGCAAAGAGCGGCAGCGCGGCCTCGATGGCGTCGGTGCACAGAAAGCCGACCACGATGGCGACATTCTGCGCGATCAGCGCGCGGGCTGCCGCCTCGCCACCTTCGGTGGTGCAGCGTGTGTCAGCCTCGATGGCGGTGGCGCCGCCGGCTTCAGCAGCAAGGCGGGCACCGTCGCGCAACTGATGGCCAAGAATGGAGAAATTGCCGCTGAGTGGCGCGGCGATGCCGATGGAGGTTTCCTGCGCATGCGCGGAAGGCGC
The DNA here is from genome assembly GCF_017255295.1 of Nitratireductor aquimarinus. Classification (GTDB taxonomy): domain Bacteria; phylum Pseudomonadota; class Alphaproteobacteria; order Rhizobiales; family Rhizobiaceae; genus Nitratireductor; species Nitratireductor aquimarinus. Next base: position 502,784 of record NZ_JAFKDE010000003.1, on the reverse strand, counting down.
GGTCAACGCGGCAAAACTGGAGACGAGAAGGCAAGCGAGGCAACGCATATCTGGAGATCAATCACCCATTTCACGGTCACGCACTAGCATGAGAATCAGGCCGCCCGCATCCGAAGTTAACCGCAAAGCTGCGGAACTGGTAAATAACTGTGCCATAAAGTGCTTCCGGCGATGGAGACTTTCTGGCGCAGTCCTTTTTCCTTTTTTGGACTGTTGGGCGATGGTGCGCCTTGGTAAGGCTCTGCAGCAATCCTATATCGCACATGTGAGTTGAAAAGAGTTGACTGTGCTGAAGACCAACGAGATCGAACCGCGTCATTATCGCGATGCCATGGCCCGCTTTGCAGGGGCCGTTCATGTGGTCACGACCGACGGGCCGGCTGGCCTGCGCGGCGTGACGGCGATTGCGGCGTGTTCCGTCTCGGACGATCCGCCGACGGTGTTGGTGTGCCTCAACCGCGAAAACCCGCACAATGAGGCCTTCGTGAAGAATGGCATCTTCGCGCTCAACACGCTGACGGCGGACCATCAGGCGCTTTCCAACGCCTTTTCCGGCCTGACGGGGCTTTCGCCCGAAGAGCGTTTTGCGCTGACCGAGTGGGAGACCATCGCCACGGGCGCGCCGACGCTGCCGGATGCGCTGGCGGTGTTTGACTGCCATGTGGTTCAGACCGTGGAAATCGGCACGCACCGGGTCTATTTCGGCCGCGTGGCCGGCCTGAGCATCGGCGACAAAAGCAATCCGCTCCTCTACCATGAGCGGGGCTACCGGGTATTGTAGCCTCTCGGCCCGGGAGTATTTCGGGAAACCCGGGGAGCCCTTTGGGAAGCAATGGGGGAATGATGTCCGAAACGACAGCCCGCGGCCTGCCGCAATCCATCGACGAGACGCTTACGCTTCTGACGGAAGGCGGCTATGTGGCCGACCGGGCACTGGCGACCGTGCTGTTTCTGAGCCTGACCATGCAGCGCCCGCTGTTTCTGGAAGGTGAGGCAGGTGTCGGCAAGACGGAGATCGCCAAGGTTCTGGCGGCGGGGCTCGGGCGCAGGCTGATCCGGCTTCAGTGCTATGAAGGGCTCGACGTTTCGTCTGCCGTCTATGAGTGGAACTATGCCGCGCAGATGATCGAGATCCGCATGGCCGAGGCTGCGGGCATTCACGACCGCTCCGAGATGGAGAGCGGCGTCTTCTCCGAAAAATACCTGATCCGCCGCCCGGTGCTGGAAGCGCTGGAAAGCGGCATTGACGGGCCGCCGATCTTCCTGATCGATGAACTCGACCGGGCGGATGAGGCGTTCGAAGCCTATCTTCTGGAAGTGCTCTCCGACTATCAGGTGAGCGTGCCGGAGCTGGGAACGATCAAGGCGGATGAACCGCCCATTGTCGTGATCACCACCAACCGGACCCGCGAAATCCACGATGCGCTGAAGCGGCGCTGCCTTTATCACTGGGTCGATTACCCGGATGCGCAGCGCGAGCTGGAAATTCTCGCCCGCAAGGTGCCGAACGCCAACGCCACGCTGGCGAAACAGGTGGTGACATTCGTGCAGAAACTGCGCGAGCTCGATCTCTTCAAGGCGCCGGGCGTGGCCGAAACCATCGACTGGGCAACGGCGCTGACGGCGCTGGGCAAGGACAGCCTTGATGCGGATGCGGTGTCGGACACGATGGGCGTGTTGCTGAAATACCAGGACGACATTGCGCGGCTGGAAGACGGCGAGGGCGCGCGCGTTCTCGAAGAGGTCAAGGCCAGCTGACATGCCGGCTGCTCCAGACGCGGACAAACGAGCACCGGAACGCGAAGAGGGCGCGCGGCTGGCCGACAGGATCGTCGGTTTTGCCCGCATGCTCCGGCGCGCGGGGCTGCGCGTGGGACCGGCCGCCGTTATGGACGCCATTCAGGCGGTGGTGACGGTCGGCGTCGAGCGGCGCGACGACTTTTACTGGACGCTGCACGCCACCCTGATTTCCAGACATGAGGATCATGCGCTGTTCGATGCGGCGTTCCGGCTCTACTGGGCGCGGCGCGACGAGCGCGATGAAGGGCGGACCGAAGACGAGGGCGACGAGGCGGAAGTGCTGCGCGAGAAGAAACGCGCCGGCGACCGCCGCGCCGAGGATGCGCTGGACGAGGAGCGCCGGGCGATCATCAAGAAGCGGCCGGAGTTTGAACTGGACGCACGGCTTTCCTTCACGGCGATGGAGGTTCTGCGCCAGAAGGATTTCGCGCAGATGTCGGCTGAGGAAGTGGCCGAGGCCCGGCGCGCCATGCGCGATCTCGTTCTGCCGTTCGACCGGGTGGCGACGCGCCGGTTCAGGCCGGACCCGCATGGGGCGCGGATCGATCCGCATGCGATGCTGCGGGCGAGCCTGCGCACCGGCGGTGACCTGATCCTGCCGAAATTCCGCTCGCCGCGCCCGATCGCGCCGCCGCTGGTGGCGCTGGTCGATATCTCCGGCTCAATGAGCCAGTACTCGCGGGTTTTCCTGCATTTTCTGCATGCACTGACGGAAAAGCGGCGGCGGGTTTTCAGCTTCACCTTCGGCACAAGGCTGACCAACATCACGCGCCCGCTCAGCCGGCGTGACCCCGACGAGGCGCTGGAAGAAGCGTCTGAAGCGGTGCGCGACTGGTCCGGCGGTACGCGGATCGGCACGGCGCTTGGCGATTTCAACCGGCTGTGGTCGCGCCGGGTTCTGGGACAGGGCGCAATCGTGCTCCTGATCACCGACGGGCTGGAGCGCGATCATATCGAGGTTCTGTCGCGGGAGATGGAGCGGCTTTCGAAATCATGCCGCCGGCTGATCTGGCTTAACCCATTGCTTGGCTTTGACGGGTTCGAGCCGCGCGCACGCGGCATGCGGGCGATGCTGCCTCATGTGGACGAGCTGCGGCCGGTGCACAATCTCGATGCGCTTGGCGATCTGTGCGCCGCGCTGACGGATGCGCCCGCACAGGGCGGGGACTTGGCACGGCACTTTCAGCGTGCCCATATGAAGGGCGGGAGAAACGCCAATGTCTGAGCTGAAACAATCCGATGAGACACGCGATCCGCTGATGATCGCCGAGGACTGGATGCAGGCAGGCCGCGATGTGGCAATTGCCACGGTCGTGGAGACCTGGGGTTCTGCACCGCGCCCGGTGGGAAGCCATCTGGTGATCGATGCGGATGGCAATTTCGAGGGCTCGGTGTCGGGTGGCTGCGTGGAGGGCGCGGTGGTGGCGGAGGCCGCCGATGTGCTGACCGAGGGCAGGCCGCGCATGCTGGAATTCGGCGTCGCCGACGAGACGGCCTGGGAAGTGGGCCTCTCATGCGGCGGGCGCATCAGGGTTTATGTGGAGAGGCTCGGCTAGTGGATCCGCTGTCGCTGAAGAAACTGAACGCGCTGCGGCGCGAACGCAGGGCCGCGATCCTGCTCACCGATCTGGAAGACGGGCGCGACCGGGTGATCCGCGAGGGCGACACGGTGGCCGGTGCGCTTGGCGAGGCGGTGGCGCGCGCCTTTCGCTCCGGCAAGTCCGGCGTGGTCGAGATCGACGGGCGCACTTTCTTTTTGAACGTGCACCTGCCCGAACCGCGCCTCGTGGTGATCGGGGCGGTGCATATCAGCCAGGCGCTGGCGCCGATGGCCAAGATTGCGGGTTTCGATCTGACGATCATCGATCCGCGCACGGCGTTTGCCACACCGGAGCGCTTTCCGGGTGTCGCGCTGCATGCCGAATGGCCTGACGAGGCGCTGGCGCGCCAGCCGCTTGACGCCTACACGGCGCTTGCCGCGCTGACGCATGATCCGAAGATCGATGATCCCGCGCTGCGGGCGGCGTTTGAAGCGGATTGCTTCTATATCGGCGCGCTGGGCAGCCGGAAGACCCACGCAAAGCGCATCGACCGGCTGACGGAGGCTGGCGTTTCGCCGGCAGCGCTTGAGCGGATCGATGCGCCCATCGGGCTCGACATTGGGGCGGCGACGCCGGCGGAGATCGCGGTTGCCGTGCTGGGCGCGGTGATTGCGGCGTTGCGCTCGCGCGGGCCGGGGGACAGGAGCGTATCGGCGTGAAGTTCGGACCGCTATCCATTGACGAGGCCGAAGGGGCGGTGCTGGCGCATGCCACGATGGCCGGCAAGACGCGGCTGCGCAAGGCGCACCGGCTTGGCGCCGCCGACATCGCGCTTTTGAGGGCGGAAGGCGTCAGGACGGTGATCGCGGCGCGGCTGGAGCCTGGCGATCTGGACGAGGATCAGGCGGCAGAGCGCCTTGCGGCAACGCTTGCGGTGGAGGGAATTTCTGCGCGCGCGCCCACGACCGGGCGGGTCAATCTGCATGCGCAGAAGGCGGGGCTCTTTATTGTGGACCGGCAGGCGGTCAATGCGGTGAACGCCGTCGATCCGGCGATCACCATGGCCACACTGCCCGATTACAGCGCGGTGAGCGAAGGGCAGATGGTGGCGACGGTGAAGATCATCCCGTTTGCCGTTTCCGCCGCGCAGGTGGACAGGGCGGCTTCTGCCGCGCACGGGCCGGTGTTTTCGTTGCGGCCCTTCAGGGCCATGCGCGTCGGCGTGGTGCAGACGGCGCTGCCGAGCCTGAAGGACAGCGTGCTCGACAAGACGGCGCGCATTACGGTGGAGCGGTTGCAGCGCTCCGGCAGTCATGTGACGCGCGAACTGCGGCCTGCCCATGAGCCGGATGCGGTGGCGCGCGCCATTACGGCGCTCAAGGATGAGAGTGACATGCTGCTCGTCTTCGGCGCTTCGGCCGTGTGCGACGCCGACGACGTGATCCCCGCCGCCATCCGCAAGGCGGGTGGAACGGTGGAGCGGGTCGGCATGCCGGTCGATCCGGGCAATCTTCTGGTGCTGGGGGCCATCGAGGGGCGGCCGGTGATCGGCGCGCCGGGATGCGCACGCAGCCCCAAGACGAATGGTTTCGACTGGGTGCTCGACCGGCTGATGGCGGGGCTCGACCTTTCCTCGGCGGACATTGCCGGGATGGGCGTTGGCGGGCTATTGGCCGAAATTCCGACGCGGCCGCAGCCGCGTGAAGGCAGGATAGCGGAGCGTGCGCCCTCTGTCTGGGGCGTGCTTCTGGCGGCGGGACAGTCGCGGCGCATGGGTGAACACAACAAGCTTATGGCGTCGTTCGACGGCGTGCCGCTGGTGCGGCGCACGGGAGCGGCGCTGGCGCAAAGCCGTGTCGACGGGGCTGTCGCCGTGCTCGGGCATGAGGCGGAGCGCGTGCAGGGCGCGCTGGACGGGCTTGGCATGGCGGTGGCGGTCAATGACGCTTATGCGGAAGGACTGTCGACCTCACTGAAAGCCGGCATTGCGGCGCTGCCGGAGGAGGCGGCGGGCGCGCTGGTGATGCTGGCCGACATGCCGGAAATCAGCACTGCGGATCTCGACCGTCTGGTGGAGGCCTTTGTGAAGGCAGGCGGCAATGCGGTGGTCAGGGCGACGCATAACGGCAAGCGGGGCAATCCGGTGATCCTGCCGCGCGCGCTGTTTGCCGAAGTGGCGCGGCTTGAGGGCGACACCGGCGCGCGGCATGTGGTGGAGCAGGAGCTGGTCGGCATTGTCGATGTGGAGACGGGCGCTGCCGCGCATCTGGATGTGGACACGCCGGAGGCGCTGGAAAAGGCAGGCGGCGTGTTGAATCGATGAGTGCGATGTCTCTTGCAAGGAGCTGTATTCGCTTGGCTTTTGCCGGATTTGTGGTGGCTTTCTCTGGTGTGAACGCACAGGCGCTGGAGCTTGCCTCGCAGAAGGACCGGCTGTTTGCCTATCCGGCGGTTCTGTCATCGAGCGATGGCGGCGCTTACCGGGTGGTCGACTATCGGGAGATGCGGGACATCAACGGGCGCGACGCGGTGCCCGAGCGCCGCGTGGACGGGCGCTACATCTCCACCGGTGTGCGGCGGGCGCAGCAGGATCTGGCGCTGCAGACCAAGGCGGGCACGGTGCGCCATGTCGCGGTCGGCAAGACCGAGGGTGCGAGCGCCATCGTGCTCTACCTGCATGGTCAGGGCGGCAACCGTCGGCAGGGGGTGGACGACTTCACCTTCGGGGGCAATTTCAACCGCATCAAGAACCTTATGGCAAAGAGCGGCGGGCTCTACCTGTCGCCCGATTTCTCGGATTTCGAGGCGCGGGGCGCACAGGAAATCGCGGCGCTGATCGCGTATTATGCGGAACGTTCACCCGGCGCGCGGGTGTTCGTGGCCTGTGGTTCGATGGGCGGCGCGCTGTGCTGGCGGCTGGCGCAGGACCGGGTAACAGCCGACCGGCTGGGCGGACTTTTGCTGCTCGGTTCGATGTGGAACGATGCGTTCCTGCAAAGCCCGGCCTTTGCTGAACGGGTGCCGGTTTTCTTCGGGCATGGCAGCGAAGACCGGGTTTTCCCGGTTGGAAGCCAGGAAGCGTTTTTCAGGAAAATCCGTTCGTCGGCAAAGGGTTATCCGGCGCGCTTCGTGCGCTTTGAGAGCGGGACGCACGGCACGCCGATCCGTATGAGCGACTGGCGCGAGACCCTGAACTGGATGCTCGCGCAGCCGTGATGCGTGAGGCCCTGGCCTACGGGCCGGTGTGATAGTCGAGGATCGTGACCGGGTTCTGCTCGCCGTCATAGGACGCATCCACATCGTAGCGCACCAGAGTGAACGCGCCCTCGCGGAAGATCCATGTACCGGCAGAGAAGGCGTCTCCGACGCCGCGCCACTTGTTGTAGCTGGTAAGTGTCTGCGTTCCCGGATCATAGTCCGAGTTCACCAGCGTGCTCTCGGCGGTGTAGCCGACGATGCGGATATCCTCGACCTTGCCGTCGCTGTCGCCATTCTCGTACTGAACGCTGGTTTCCGGCACGGCGAACTGGACCGGCGACACGCCGCCCTGCGGGCTGGCCAGAATATAGGCGTGGATCTCGTTATAGGCGCCGGTGCCGCAATAGAAGCGGAAGAGCCGCGCCTCGTGCTTGGGCGTGTCCGGGGTCTCGTAGGAATAGTTGAAGGGGATGGTGTAGCTGTCCACCAGATCGAAATTTTCCGGCGGTGGCGGGCAGGTTTCGGCGTAGACCGCAGCAAACATCGCCTTGGCCTCGGCCAGAACCCTGTCGGTCTCGTCGGGGGAACCATCGCCGCAGCTTGCCGGCAGAACATCCGTCAATTCGCCGCTTGCGGGCTTGAGCGATGCCTTCTCGATGTGGAGCGGGTTGTAGGGCGTTCCCTGGATTGTCGGGTTGGAGAGGCGAAGCGTGTAGCAACCGGCGAAAACCTGCTCCTTGCCGTCATTGTCGGTGGCGCGGATGGCGACGGGAAGCGAATAGATGATGCTGCCGGCTGCGCCTTCGGAGCTGACCGCGCCGGTGGCGAGCTCGACATTGGCGGTGTTGGCGTAGCCTTCCTGATAGGCATCGAGGCTCTTTGCCGGGGGCGTTGAGAAATAGTCGTAGGCGCGCGCATATTCCTTGCGGTTGACCGCGTTGTAGAGCGAGCGCAGCAGCGTTTCGGGGCTCGAACGGTCGTCCAGATAGGCGTCCTGCTGCTGGGCAAAGGCCGGAGCCTGAAGCGCGGCAAGGATTGCGGCGGTCGTTAGAACGGGTCTCATCATGGCCTCCTCGGCTTTGAAACTGGCGGGAGAGTAACGCGGCGTGCGTCGATTCGGACAGATGTTACTGTTCCAAGATTGCCCGGATTGTGTCCGGGGCGATGGGGAGGCAGCTGCGTCGCGCAGCTCTCGCGCAGGGTGCGTTGCGCTGCTCGTTCAAATAGTGTGTTTTCGCTGGGGGATTTCTTAACCGCAGCCGGCTAAGGCTGAAGCTGGCAGGCTTTGCGCAAACGGGAGGCGTTTGTGCGCTTCGGGCCTGAAGGTGGCCGGAAAGAGAGACATGGCGATCGGAGGAAACCGCAATTTTGCGGCCTTACTGGACGAACTGATCAGCGAGGAGGCAGAGCGCACCGGCGGTGCGGCCACGAGCCTCAACTCGCTCGATTATCTGTCGGTCGCCGAAGAGCTGCATTCGGGCCGGATCAACTTCACCGACAAGCGGGCGCAGGACGCCTATGACGCCGAGGAAGCATTTGCGTCGGACGAGACGCCCGACGCGGTTGATGAGGTCAAGGCCGCCGCGGAAGACGAGCCACCGGCAGCGCTGCCGCTTTCCACCGATCCCGACGAGATTGCCCGGGAGCTCGGCTTGTATGCGGACATTGATGCGGGCCTGCTTGGCCGGATTCGCCGCGACTTCGCCTTCAACAATCACCCCGACCGTGTGCCGTCACATCTGCGCGCCAATGCGATGGAGCGCATGCAGGTGGCGAACATGCTGATCGATGAGGCCAAACGCGGCAAATTCAGGTTGCCGCGTTCGGTCGAAGCCAGGGGATGAGCCGGTCACGCCGGAGCCAGCGCACGTAGAGCAGCACCGAGACGATGGCGAGGCCGCTGACGAGGCCGATCCAGATGCCGGGGCCGCCCATGCCGAGCGTGAAGGCGAGGACGACACTCGATGTCATGCCGAGCCCCCAATAGCCCAGAAGCGAATAGACCATCGGCACCTTGGTGTCGTGCAGGCCGCGCAGCATGCCCGCCGCAACTGCCTGTGCGCCGTCAAAGATCTGGAACAGGCCGGCAAAGGCCAGGAAGGTGATGGCCAGACCGATCACCTCTGCGTTTTCCGGCAGGTCGAGATCGAGGAACGCACCGATGAGCAGTTCGGGTATCGTGACCATCAAAAGCGCCATCAGCGCCATGAAAGCGATGCACATGACAAAGGCGGTCCAGCCGGCGCGGGTGATGCCGTCGAGATTCTGTGCGCCAAAGGCGCGACCGACGCGGACCGTCGCGGTCTGACTGAGGCCAAGCGGCACCATGAAGCTGATCGACGCGATCTGGATGGCGATGGCGTGCGCGGCAAGTGCGGGCGCGCTGATGAGGCCCATCAAGAGGGCTGCGGCGTTGAAGATCGTGACTTCGAAGGTCATGGAGCCGGCAATTGGCAGGCCAAGCCGGATCAGCTCGAAGAAGCGCGGCCAGTCGGCGCGCCAGAAACGGCCGAAAAGCTGATAGCGGCGAAAATTGCGCTCGACCGAAACGACGAGGGCAAGGCCGAGGAACATGAGCGTGCTCGAAATCGTGGTGGCGATGCCGGAGCCTGGAACGCCAAGGGCCGGAAAGCCGAGATTGCCGAACATCAGCGCCCAGTTGGCCAGCACGTTGAAAGCCACCATGACGAACATGATGCCAAGCGCCCAGCCGGGGCGCTCCAGCGCCGAGATGAAGGAGCGCAGGATGATGTAGCCGAAAAAGGGCAGGGCCGCCCATTGCAGCGTGCGCACATAGCTGCCGGCGATGCGGGCGAGTTCCGGGTCCTGTCCCATCCATAAAAGGATGCTCTCGGACTGCCAGAGAAGCAGCCAGATGGGAAGGGACACGGCAATGGCGAGCCACAGGCCCTGACGCACGGTGCGGCGCACATCGCGCACCGCATGCAGCTTGCGGCCAAGCGCGGTCGCCATCATGGGTGAGGTGGCAAGAAGCAGGCCAAGGCCGAAGATGAGCGGTGCGAAATAGAGGTTGTAGCCGAGCGTGCCGGCAGCCAGCGCATCCGGTCCCAGACGGCCCATCATCATGACGTCGGTGGTGGTCATGGCGTTCTGCGCCAGATTGGTGAGCACCATCGGCCAGGCGAGCGAGAGTGTCGCCCGCGCTTCCGCGATCCACGGATTGACCGGCGCGCGTGCGCCGGAAGCAAAAACCGTCATGTCGTCTACCCCTTGCGGCGGGCGGAATGTTCAACGCCTGCCGGAATCAATCGCGGAAGGAGGATGCCTTCGGCGAAGCATCGCTTTTAACGCGCCCAGCCTGACAGGCAAGGCGGTTTCGTTTGGTCCAGCAAGCTTTGCGTGTAACGGGGGCGTGTAACGGGGGCGTGTGACGGGGAGACGACGGAGGCGGCAGCGGACGCTTTCAATAGGGAAAGGATCGCTCCAGACCGTCTGCCAGTCGTGAGACGATTCCCGGATCGGCTGCGGTTGCGGTTTGTTCAAGGGAAACGAGGTCCACGGGTTGCGTGATGGGAGAGGCCGTGCGGTTCACGCTCTGGAAGTAATCTTCGAATTTCCAGTTTCCCATCGACGCGCCGACCTGGAGCCAGACATTGGGCACGCCGAAGGAATCGGCGGCGATGAGGCCGTGCAGGCTGGAGGAGAGCACGAAGTCGCAGCGTGCGATGTCACAGGCGATTTCGAGTGTGTCTTTGCTGGTGAGGTCGATCAGGTGGACGCCGGAAGACTTGGCCAGTTCCCGAATGAGCGGGCTTTCCTGATGGTGAATGTGGGGGATGAGGCCCCAGCGGTGCTTTCTGGCGGGTCGGTCAAGAATTCTGGGTAACAAAAGGGCCGGGTCGCCCAAAGGCGTTTCTGCGGGGAGGTTCATCATCCGGCGGGTGAGCGGGCCGCGCACGCCGCTGACGCTTGCATGATGGTAGCGACCGGAAATGTCGCCGAAGCAGCCGGTGCCCCAGATGTGTGTTCTGCGCAGTGGCTTGCGGATTGCGCGTTGCCAGCGTCGCTTGGTTGCCTGCCCCAGAAGACTGCCGATTGCGATCATGTCGCAGGACTTGATGCTTGCGTGCCGAACGGGGCGCTGTGCGTAGTGTTCAACGATGAGCGGCGACAGATCATCGCCGAAATTGCCTTTTGGAGCCTGCCACCAATAGAGGCCAATGGGTTTGCTCATGGCGCCCTCCGGATCTTGTCTGAGAGGTGCGATGTGGTTTGAGCCGATCAGTATACACCAATCAATGTCCGCTGATGGCGGCGGACATATCGTCCAAAAGGCGTAGGGTCTGGCGGCGTTCAGCTCTCGCCGGAGCGTGCGCGGCGGGAGCGGCGCGTGCCTGTGGCGGAACCGCTTTCGGAGGCGGACTTGTTGCGCAGCGGGCCGACGCGGGCGACGACATCTTCGATGGTCGGGCGTTGTTCGGGATTTTTGTGGCCGTCGAGCGCCGTGCGCATGGCCGCCAGATGCTCGAAGGAGGTGCCGCAGCAGCCGCCGATGATCTTTGCACCGCCATCGACGGCAAGCCGCACATACTCGCTCATCAATTCAGGCGTGCCGGAATAATGGACTTCCGTGCCGCGAAATTCGGGAATGCCGCAATTGCCCTTCACCACGATTGTGGCGTCTGGCCGGGCTTCGGTCATGTCGAGAAGGGTGGCGAGGATGTCGGGTGCACCGACGCCGCAATTGGCCCCGACGGCGACAGGCGGCTGGCCGAGATCGTCGACAACGCCGTGAATGTCCTTCGGCGCAAGGCCCATCATGGTGCGGCCGGCAGTGTCGAAGGAGCCGGTATAGGTGTAGGGCAGGCCAACGCGGATCGCGGCTTCGGCAGCCGCGTGGATTTCTTCAGGCGCAGACATGGTCTCGATCCAGGCGACTTCCGCGCCGCCCGCCTTGAGGCCTTCCATCTGCTCGGCAAAGGCTTCGACCGCTTCATCGTAGGTGAGCGCGCCGAGTGGTTCGAGAAGCTCGCCCGTGGGGCCGACGGAACCGGCGACGATGACGCGGCGGCCGGCCTTTTCCGCGACGCGGCAGGCGATTTCGGCGGCTTTCCTGTTTAGCTCGAAGACGCGGTCCTGCGCATTGTGCAGTTTCAGCCGGTGGCGGGTGCCGCCGAAGGAATTGGTGAGGATGATGTCGGCGCCTGCATCGATGAAGCCCTGATGCAGCGCCTCGATCTTTTCCGGCGCATCCTCATTCCACAATTCCGGCGCATCGCCGGACTCAAGCCCCATGGCGAAGAGGTTGGTTCCGGTCGCGCCATCGGCGAGGAGAACGCCTTTTTCGGCGATGAGGGCATCGATGGGATTGGGGATCGAAGAAGCTTGCATCGGGTGCCCTCCATTCGGGCGGCGCTGTTTCAGGCGTTGAGGGTATAGAGAGGCGTTTATGCCCGTCAATCCTCCCGGAAGGCCCGGACGGGACGCGGGAAGGCGATCAGCCGAGCCGCAGGCTCTTTACAAAACCGGCGGCCTCATGGGCGTTGATCTCGGCATCGCGAATGAGACCGTCGAAATGGCGCGTCAGGCGCTGCACGGAGCTGGTGGCGCTGAGGACCAGATAGACGCCGCCCATATAGAGCGCGGCGCGGTAGGGGCCGAAGATCGTGTAGGGCGCGGAGAAGCGTTTGCGCCCGTCGAACAGGAAGAGGCGGAAGGTCGGGTAGAGGTCGTCCAGCAGGCGGGCCATGTGCACGACCTGCTCGGCGCGCACCTTTTCGGGCAGGGTGCGCCAGACGCCTTCTCCCTTGGCGAAGAGCTCGAGTGTCTGGCGCGGCATGCAGACTTCCATGTCCGTTTCCGGCCTGCGGTTGTAATCGACCCGGTACTGCGCTTCGCTGATCTGGGTGGCGCGGCGCTGCGGCATGGCTTCGGCTTCGTAGAGGATGACGGCTTCGGTGCGCAGCAGATCCGGAATGCCCGATGGCACGTAGCGGATCTTGGTGCCGACGGCCTCGGCGTGCCATTTGGCGAGCAGCGTGTCGTTGAAACCGCCCTGCGCCTCGGCGATCTCCAGGCTTTCGCGCAGGTCGCCGGTGATGCCTTCATCCTGACTGAGGCCAAGGAGCCAGTCGAGCGAGACCTTGTGTTCGGCAGCGATGTTGATGAGCGTTTCGGCACGCGGCAGGCGTGTGGACGCGCCGGAGAGAAGCTGGGAGAGGGCCGAGCGGTCTATGCCGACGGCGCTGGCGAAGGCCGACTGGTTGAGGCCCGAGCGCTTGAGCAGGGTTTTCAGGCGCTCGCGGAACGTGCCGGAGAGATCGCGTTTGTCGATGACAATCCTGTCCATGATGCGCTCAATCGTCGACTGATGAGTTTTGTAAACAATTGATGCTCTTGGTGCGCAAAGTCAACGCATTGTGCGTATTCTCGCATTGCGTGTGCCGGGGCCCTCCTGACAGTTTCATGTCAGGATGCACGGCGCGCCGCGTTTCCGGGCCGAGAGCGGGGAGCGATTGGGGCCGTGCGGCGCAGAACCGGGATAGAGATGAATATGACAACCAGACGCCGGGGCGCAGGCCGTGCGGCGGTGGAATGGCCGACGCTTGCGCTGATTTTCTTATGCTACGGAGCCTGGGCTGCGGCGGGGCTTTTTCTGTGGCCGGATTGGCCTTTGACGGCACTGGCGCTTCTGGCGTTGACGGTCGCGCTGCAGAGCTCGCTGATGCACGAATGCCTCCACGGCCACCCGACGCGGCGGGCGCTGGTGAACGAGGCGCTGGTGTTCTTGCCGCTGGGGCTTGTCTATCCCTATCGCCGTTTCAGGGCGCTGCATTTGCGCCATCACGCAGACGAGCGCCTGACCGATCCGTTCGAGGACCCGGAGAGCTATTACCGGGCGCGGTGGCGCTATGAGGAAATGCCGGGCTGGGCGCGGCGTCTTCTTGGGATCAACAACACGATGGCCGGTCGGTTCGTGCTGGGACCGGCGATCATGACGGCAGGCTTTCTCGCTGCGGAGATGAAGCTGATCCGGGAAGATGCCCCCGGTGTGCGCAGGGCGTGGCTTCTGCATGCGGCGGGGCTGGCGGTTTTGCTGCCGGTGGTCGTTTTCGGGTTCGGGATGCCGCTGTGGCTTTATGTGCTGGGGCCGGCCTGGCTGGGGCAATCGCTGATCTCGGTTCGCACCTTTGCAGAGCATCAATGGTCCGAGCGGCCGGACGGACGCACGATCATCGTGGAGCGCTCGCCGCTGGCGCTGCTGTTTCTGAACAACAATCTGCATCTGGTCCATCACAAGATGCCGGGTGCGCCGTGGTATCGGCTGCCGGCGCTTTATCGTGCGCGACGGGCGGAGTGGCTCGCCATGAATGACGGGTACAGCTATCCGGGCTATTTTGCGCTGGCGAAGGACTTTGCCTTTCGCACGAAGGAGCCGGTGCCGCATCCCGCACTTCGACGGGCACGGGAAGCCGCCAGCGCGTTTCGTCCGCGCGCCCATGGCCGTTCGATGAGCGGGACGGGAAGTGTGCCGGTTCCGGCAAGGCCCGTGAAGGAGTAGGGCGCTTGCCATCATCCTTCCAGCCATCGGATAAGGTTTTATGAGCGAACCTTTGGCAGCCCTTCCCATGTATGACTGGCCGGAGTGCCGGGACGAAACCGATGCGCTGTGGCGGGTCATTCGTGACGGGCTGCGCGCCCGTGGCGTGGCCGCGCCGGATGCTTTGACGCGCGGCGGCGATGTGCAGGCGATCTGGCGGGACCCGGACCTGCTTCTGGCGCAGACCTGCTGGGGGCCTCTGGAGGCGGGGCTGGCGAATGACGTGCAGGTGCTGGCGCAGCCGGATTATTCCGCCTTTGAGGGCGGTGCGGGGCCGCTCTATTCGAGCGCCATCGTGATGCGCCGTGATGCTGCGGGGGGAGCCATGAGCGTGCGTTCGCCGGAGGACGGCATGGCGCGCCTGCCGCTTGATCGCATGGGCGGGATGCGGCTTGCGTTTAACGATCCGGTCTCCCGGTCGGGCTGTCTAGGCTTGATTCAGGATCTGAGAGAGGCCGGAGAAGGCATTGATTTGTTTTCACAATGTCTTGAAACAGGCGGGCATCGCCAGTCGCTTCGGGCCGTGCGCGACGGGCGTGCGGATTTGTGTGCAGTAGACTGTCGAAGCTGGGCGCTGGCGCAGCGTTTCGAGCCGGGCATGGATCTCCTGCTTGTGGCGGGGTGGACGGCGCGGCGGCCGGGGCTGCCCTATATCACGAGCTTTGCGACGGATGCGCAGACACGGGCTGCGCTGCGCGCCGTGCTGGCGGAGGCATCTTGCAAGGTGAATGATGGCGGGGATAGACTTGCGCCATGAGCCGTCGTCAAACACTGACAAGCGCCAAACTGCCGACCGCCAGACCGTCGCCGCGCACACGGCACACGGAGCTTCTGCGGCTTTGCGCGCGCATAGGGTACTCACCGCCGCTCTTCGCCTGAACCGGTTTTCGGCCTTGCCGAATGAATTCAAGCGAAGAGAGCAAGTCTATGACATACAAGAATTTTTCCCTGGATCAGCTTCAGGCGATGGATGCTGCGCACCATCTGCATCCGTTCACCGACCACGCGGATCTGCGGGCTGCGGGCTCGCGCATCGTGACGCGCGCGGACGGGCCTTTCGTCTATGACATGGAGGGCAATGAAATCCTCGACGGCATGGCGGGGCTGTGGTGCGTGAATGTGGGCTATGGGCGGGACGAACTGGCCGAGGCCGCTTGTGAACAGATGAAGGAGTTGCCCTACTACAATTCCTTCTTCCGCTGCACGACGCCGACGCCGGTGCTTCTGGCGCAGAAACTGGCGGAGATCGCGCCCGCCAACATCAACCAGGTATTCTACGGATCGTCGGGCTCGGAGGCCAATGACACTGCGCTGCGGCTGGTGCGTCATTACTGGGCGCTGGAAGGCAGACCGGAAAAGAACCGCATCATCTCGCGCAACTGGGCCTATCACGGCTCAACCGTGGCGGCGACGTCGCTGGGTGGCATGTCGGCGATGCATGGCCAGCTTTATGGCGAAGTGCCGAACATCGCCCATGTGATGCCGCCCTATGCGTTTGAGCTGCGGGAAGAGGGCGAGAGCGATCATGATTTCGGCCTTCGCGCTGCGAAGGCCGTGGAGGACGCCATTCTGGAAGCCGGGCCGGACAATGTCGCCGCCTTCATCGGTGAGCCGGTGATGGGGGCCGGCGGCGTGAAAATCCCGCCGGAAAGCTATTGGCCGGAGATCGACCGCATCTGCAAGAAACATGATGTGCTGTTGATGCTGGATGAGGTGATCACGGGCTATGGCCGCACGGGCGAATGGTTTGCGGCCGAGCGGCTTGGGCTTGAGCCCGACACCATCACGACTGCCAAGGCGCTGACATCCGGCTACCAGCCGCTTTCGGCCCTTTTGGTCGGCGACCGGATTGCCGAGACGCTGGTGAAGAAGGGCGGCGAGTTCTATCACGGCTACACCTATTCGGGGCATCCGGTGGCGTGTGCGGTGGCGCTGAAGAACCTGGAGATCATCGAGCGTGAAGGGCTTGTCGAACGGGTGCGCACGGACACCGGGCCTTATTTTGCCAAAGCGCTTCAGGCGCGGCTGGGCGATCACGGCATTGTCGGCGAGGTGCGGGCCTTTGGTCTGATGGCGGCGATCGAGATCGTGGCGGACCGGGAAACGCGGGCGCGTTTTCCAGGTGATGGCGCGGCGGCTTCCTGCGTGCGCGATCATGCGATTTCCGGCGGGCTGATGATGCGGGCCGTGGGCGACACGATGATCCTGTCGCCGCCGCTGATCTGGACGCGGGAGACCATCGACATGGCCTGCGAGCGGATCGGCGCAGCGCTTGATCGCGCGGAAGCGGATCTGCGGAAGGGGTAGAGAGGTTTGCAGCCGGGTGTGTGCACCCGGCGTTCTCACAAGCACAAAAAAAAACCGCGTTTCTTCGGGCGGGAAGAGACGCGGTTTTTTGCTACTCGAATACGCTGTCTTCGCAAATACGCTACGCTGCGAAAACTTCCCGTACCGGTACGCGAGACCTGTTCCGGCGTCGGGGAGGCTTCAAATCCGCCTCGACGTCATTTCTAGCCCCTCATGGTTACCGGGAGGTTAGCGGGAAGTATAAAAACGCATCTTTTTTGCCGGCAGACTATTTTTTTTCAGCTTTCCTTGCCGCGCAGGAAATTCACGATGCCTGAAAAATCCGTGCCTTCGTGGCCCATGGCGTTGAAAAGTGCGTAGAGCTGGGTGGCTTCCGCACCGAGCGGCGTAACTGCGCCGGCGCCCTGCGCGGCTTCCTGTGCAAGGCGCAGATCCTTGAGCATGAGGCCTGCGGCGAAACCGGGCTTGTAGTCGCGGTTTGCGGGTGAGGCGGGCACGGGGCCGGGCACCGGGCAATAGCTCGTCAGCGACCAGCACTGGCCGGACGAGGTGGACGCCACGTCGAACAGCGCCTGATGGGAGAGCCCGAGCTTTTCGGCCAGCACGAAGGCCTCGCTGACGCCGATCATGGAAATGCCGAGGATCATGTTGTTGCAGATCTTGGCGGCCTGGCCCGCACCACCTTCGCCGCAGTGCACGACGCGGCCGGCCATCGGCTCCAGAATGGGGCTGGCCTTTGCGAAGGCGTCGGCAGAGCCGCCGGCCATGAAGGTGAGGGTGCCCGCTTCCGCGCCGCCCACACCGCCGGAGACCGGCGCATCGATGGAGAGAAGATTGTTTTCGGCGGCGATGGCGTGGGCTTTTCTGGCCGACTCCACGTCGATGGTGGAGGAATCGATGAAGAGCGCGCCACGGGCGGCTTTCGGGGCGATGTCGGCATAGACGGAGAGCACATGCTTTCCCGCCGGCAGCATGGTGATGATCACGGCAGCATCCTTCACCGCCGCTTCGGCGCTGGCCATGACGGTGACGCCATTGCTGGCGGCGGTTTCGAGGTTCTCCGTGATCAGGTCGAAGCCCTGAACGCTGTGCCCGGCCTTGACCAGATTGGCGGCCATGGGGTTGCCCATATTGCCGAGACCGATGAATGCGATGGTTGCCATATTGGGGTTCCTCCGGAAATGCGGGCTGAGCGTCGTGTTCTCGTTTGGGGTCAGGAGCGACCGACCAACTGTCTTGCGATGATCAGGCGCATGATCTCGTTGGTGCCTTCAAGGATCTGGTGGACGCGCAGATCGCGCACCAGTTTTTCAACGCCATATTCGTGCAGATAGCCATAGCCGCCATGAAGCTGCAGCGCGTCATTGGCCACATCGAAACAGGTATCGGTGACGAAACGCTTGGCCATGGCCGACCATTTGGAGGCGTCCGGTGTCTTGGCGTCCAGCCGGGCGGCGGCGGTGTAGAGCATCATGCGCGAGGCCTGGAGACTGGTCTCCATATCGGCGAGTTTGAACTGGAGCGCCTGAAAGCGGTTGATGGCCTGTCCGAACGCCTCGCGCTCTGCCGTGTAGGCGAGCGCCTTGTCGAGGGCCGATTGCGCGCCACCCAGCGAGCAGGCGGCGATGTTGAGGCGACCGCCATCGAGCCCGGCCATGGCGATGCTGAAGCCTGCTCCCTCATTGGAGAGAAGGTTTTCGGCGGGCACTTTGCAATCCTCGAAGATGACCTGACGGGTCGGCTGCATGTGCCAGCCCATCTTGAACTCGGCCGGGCCGAAGGAGAGACCGGGCGCGTCTTTGGGCACGATCAGCGTTGAAACGCCCTTGGGGCCGTCCTCGCCGGTGCGGGCCATGACGACATAGATGTCGTTTTCACCGGCACCCGAAATGAACTGCTTGGTGCCGTTCAGCACATAGTGGTCGCCGGATTTGACGGCCTTGGTCTTGAGCGCTGCGGCATCGGAGCCTGAGCCGGGCTCGGTGAGACAGTAGCTTGCCAGCCACTCCATGGAGGTGAGTTTCGGCAGGAAGCGCTGGCGCTGCTCCTCGCTGCCGAACGTGTCGATCATCCAGCCGGCCATGTTGTGAATGGAAATGAAGGAGGAAAAACCGGGGCAGGCGGCGGCCAGAGCCTCGAAGATGAGCACGGCGTCGAGCCGACCGAGCGCTGAGCCGCCCACATCGTCGCGCACATAGATGCCGCCGAAGCCAAGCGGCCCGGTCTCGCGCACCACATCGGCAGGGAAATGCCTGTCACGGTCCCAGTCGAGCGCGTTGGGGGCAACACGGTCGGCGGCGAAGCTCTCCGTCATTTCCTGAATGGCGCGCTGATCGGCGTTGAGCTCGAACTGCTCTGCGCCAGACGAAGCATTGGCGTCCATGACGTCCTCCCGAAATGGAAAATCTTCCCAGTCGGATCAGTTTAGTGCATTGAGTGGGCCGCGCAATGCGAGGTGCGGCACAGGCGCTGTGCATCAAACGCGGACAGGATTGGGGCGCGGACAGGATGAAGACGGGGATGACCATGGCGCGCGCCATCATGCTGCAGGGCACGGGTTCGGATGTGGGCAAGTCGGTGCTGGTGGCCGGGCTCTGCCGGATGGCGAAGCGGCGGGGTTTCGATGTGCGCCCGTTCAAGCCGCAGAACATGTCGAACAATGCCGCGATTGCCGCGATGCCGGGCGGTGGCGACGAGATGGGCGAGATCGGCCGGGCGCAATGGCTGCAGGCGTTGGCCTGCGGGGTCGCGCCGAGCGTGGACATGAACCCCGTTCTGATCAAGCCGGAGAGCGACATGGGCGCGCAGCTCGTGGTGCAGGGCCGCTCGCGCGGCTCGGCGCGAGCGCGCGACTATCAGCGCAGCAAGGGCGCGCTGATCGGGCCGGTGCTCGAATCGTTCGAGCGGCTGCGCAAAGAAGCCGATCTGGTGATCGTCGAAGGGGCAGGCTCGCCCGCCGAGATCAATCTGCGCGCCCGTGACATCGCCAATATGGGGTTTGCCACGCAGGCGGACGTGCCAGTGGTGCTGGTCGGCGATATCGACCGGGGCGGGGTGATCGCCGCACTCGCGGGCACGCATCTGATCCTGAGCGAGGAAGACCGGCGCATGATCGTCGGCTACATCGTGAACAAGTTTCGCGGTGACCTCTCGCTGTTCGATGACGGGATTGCCGCGATTGGCCGGTTCACCGGCTGGCCCTCCTTCGGGGTGGTGCCGTGGCTGGCCGACGCAAGCCGCCTGCCGCCGGAGGATTCCGTCACGCTGGCGCGACGGGCGAGCCATTTGCCGGCGAAGCTCAAGGTTGCCGTGCCGATGCTCTCACGCATCGCCAATTTCGACGATCTCGATCCGCTGTCGGCGGAGCCGGAGGTGGAGGTGGTGTTCGTGCCGCCGGGGGAGCGTCTGCCGCGCGATGCGGGGTTGATCGTTCTGCCGGGGTCGAAATCGACCATCGGCGATCTGGCGTTTCTGCGCCGGCAGGGCTGGGATGAGGATCTGAAAGCGCATCACGCGCGCGGCGGGCGCATTGTCGGCCTGTGCGGGGGCTATCAGATGCTTGGCCGCAGCGTCGATGATCCGGAAGGGTTCGAGGGCGAGGCCGGGCGCTTCGAGGGGCTGGGGCTGCTCGATGTGGAGACGGTGATGCAGCCGCAAAAGGCGCTGCGCGAGGTGGAGGCGCTCTCTCCGCGCCACGGCGTGGCCCTGTCCGGCTATGAGATCCATATCGGCCGGACCGAAGGGGCGGATTGCGCCCGCCCGGTGGCCATGATCGGCGACCGCCCGGACGGTGCGACATCCAGCGATGGCCTTGTCACGGGCACCTATCTGCACGGTCTGTTCGGCTCCGACGCGTTTCGGGCGCGATTCCTCAGGGAATTTGGCATCGAGACGGGGGGAACGAATTATCGCGCGCAGGTCGAGCAGGCGCTGGATAACATCGCCATGCAACTTGAAGAGCATCTGGACTGCGACGCGCTGCTTGCTGCCGCCCGCTAGGGTCCTGACCCTGAACGCACCCCGATTACGCTATCATACACTGCTCTTCAGGCCGGTGGCTCCTGATGTCTTTCCCTATACGCCTTTCAAAAGCGAGCCGCCGACCATCAGAAGATAGGCCAGCGTCATGATCCAGAAGGCGGGGATCGGCACGAAGGTCAGGAGATTGAACGCTGCGACGACCCCGATGATCGCGATGACCAGGCTGAGCAGAAAGACGACTTTTGTGGGTGCGTTGAGTGTCATGGGAATCCCCGATGGTGATGATAGCGGGGATCAGGTTAGGGCCGGATCGGGCTTATAGGCCAATAGACCGCAGCAGCGGGTTCTCGGGATCCATCAGGAGACGAACCGCAAGCGCCAGACAGGTGATCACCAGAAGCGGCTTGATGACGCGAGAACCCTTCTTCATGGCGAAGGCTGCACCGATGCGCGCGCCGGCGATCTGCGCCAGTCCCATCATCAGCCCGACCTTCCACGCGATGGCGCCGACCATGGCGAAGGCTGCGAAGCCACCGACATTGGACGCGAAGTTCAGAAACTTGGTGTGCGCTGTGGCCTTGAGCAGGCCCTGACCGGCGAGGCCCACAAAGGCGAGCATGAAGAAGGAGCCCGTGCCGGGGCCGAATGCGCCGTCGTAGAAGCCGAGAAAAGGCGCGACGGTTAAGCCGAAAACGAAGGGCGTGATGCGCTGCGCGCGGTCGATGTCGTTCAAATTGGGTTTAAACGCGAAATAAAGCGCGACCGCGATCAGGAGCACGGGAAGCATGCCGCGCAGGAGATCGGCCGGCAGGATCGTTGCCACCAGCGCGCCGGCTATCGAGGCCAGAAACGAGAAGATCGCGGGCCATATCTGGTCGGAAATGCGCACATGCCCCGCCTTGGCATAGGCGTATGCTGCGGCTCCGCTGCCGAACATGCCCTGCAGCTTGTTGGTGCCGAGTGCAAGCACCGGTGGAAAGCCGGCCAGAAGCAGGGTGGGTATGGTGACGAGACCGCCGCCACCGGCGATTGCATCCATAAAGCCGGCAAAAAAGGCTGCCAGGGTCAGAAGGAGGAGAATCTCGAGACTTGCTTCAAACATGTTCACGGAGTAGCCAGCGATAAGGATGGCTTCTTGCATCACAACCGGATGCGCTCCGCAAGGCGGTTTCGGCAGTTGTACAGGAAGCTTTGCGCTGTGGCGCAATCAATGAAGGAACGGCCTTGACGACGATGCGTGTCGACCCTCACCGGAAGTGTTGTGTTTGAGCACTTTCGTGGCGGTTGCGTTATGGCGCGATGCCCGGCCCGGTGATCCAGTTGGGCAGTGGCACCGTATTGTGGTCAGGAACAGAGAGACCGGGAGCAAGCCATGTTTACTTCGCCAGATTCCGGGCCAGATGCCGGGCCAGAGTCCGGGCCAAACTCCGGCTCAGGGGCGGAGGGCCATGAGATGTCAGCCGCTTTGAACGCCATGGCCGGCGACGTGCTGCTGCTCTTACGGCTGGCACTGACCGACGAGCCGCTGGGGGAGCGTGAGAAGACGCTCCTTGGCCGCGTCGCCGCTGGCGCGCTTGCTTTATCCGAAGACGAGATTGCAGAGCTTGTCGCCGCGCTTTCGGCGCTGGCGACGGAGGCCGAAGTGATGCAGGCGCGCGCGAACCTGCGCCAGACCAGCCACGAGCGGCGGCTGATCCTTGCCGAGACACTGTTTGATCTGGCCGCGCGCGACGCGGAGCTTGGTCCCCGCGCTGACCGGCTGACGGCGCGGGTGTGCGATGTACTGGGGCTCGGCGCAGATGAAGTGGCGCATCTGTCGGGCTAGAGCGCGGCTCCGAGGCTCAACGGCATCCCTCCAGCCAGACGTCCCCATTGTCCAGCGGGCTGCACGATCCTGAAACAAGACGTGCGATGCGCTCTACGCGTTCGGCAAGGGCCGGATCGTCCGTGCCAAGCCGGTATTTTGCAGGCGCAATCAGAACGGCCACGAGGCTCAGGAACTCGGTTTCCTGAAGGTCTGTGGGCGCTTTGCCGAAAACTTTTTCGCTTGCACGGTGAAAGCCGGTGACCCAGCCATCGGGACCTTTGCCCATCTCCAGCGTGTCGAGCCAGAGCGCGAGGATCTGCTCTTTGGTGAGTTCGCTTTCCAGCCCAAGGGCATAGCCGGTCTGGCGGATTTTTCCGATGCCGGGTTTGAACGCCTCAAAAGCCAGGCGTTTGGCGGCTGACTGGGTGATGGTCGTGACGCCTGCGCCGGGGGTGATCATGTCGACACCGGAATGGCCCTGGAAGTTTGGATCCTGCACCTGCAGCAACTGCTGCAACCGGGCGTCTCCAAGCGACTGCCCGCCGCGGTTCTCGGCGATGAGCGCATCTGCCCGCAGTTTCAGGGCATCGGCATCCTTGATTGCATCGAGATAGCCCCATCCCCCATAGGCAAGCGCGGCGGCGAAAATGGCAAGGATGAGGGTAGAGGCTGTTTTCAGAATCTTTTTCATTCAAACCGGATGCGGTTTCGGATCGGTCAAAATGTGGCCGGCAGAGAGAATCCTCTGATGTTTGATGATGTGACGCCAGACCGGGGCGGGCGCTTGCGCAATGCCGTCGGTCTGGCGTTATGACCGGGCTCAGGCCTTCTCCCGGGCGAGCCGTGCCGCGATGGCGCGTTCCAGATCGGGCGCGGCGGCGACGAGCGCCTTTGCCGCTTCCGATTCCGGGTTTTCCAGAACGGCGGCGGTGGGGCCGCTTTCCACGATGCGCCCGTCATGCATGACCATGACTTCGTCTGTGATGGCGCGCGCCACCGTCAGATCATGGGTGATGAAGAGATAGGTGAGATCGAGCCGCTGGTTCAGATCGGCGAACAGGTCGAGGATCTGCGCGCGGATCGACACGTCAAGAGCGGAGACAGGCTCGTCGGCCACGATCAGCTTCGGACGGGTGATGATGGCGCGGGCAATGGATACGCGCTGGCGCTGGCCACCGGAAAACTCATGCGGGTATTTCTGCATGTCGCTGGCCTTGAGGCCGACGGATTCGAGCGCTTCGGCGACACGCTCGCGGCGTTCGGTGACGGACGGTTTCGTGTCGAGCAGATGCAGGGGCTCGGCCACCAGCCGCTCCACCTGATGGCGCGGATTGAACGAGCCATAGGGGTCCTGAAAGACCACCTGCATGTTGCGCCGGGCGTGGCGCAGTTCATGTTCGCTCTTGCCGCCAAGCGCTTCGCCGTCGAGGCGGATTTCGCCGGATGTGGGACGATCGAGCGCAAGGATCATGCGGGCAAGCGTCGACTTTCCGCACCCTGAACGTCCCACCAGCGCAACCGCATGGCCGGGAACCAGCGAAAAACTGACATTGTCGACGGCGCGGAAGGGTTCCGGCTTGGAGAAAAGCCCCTTGCGGCGACCGGGATAGTCGCGCGTGACGCTGGAGACGCTGAGGAGGGGCGTCTGCTCCTCCTTCCCGGCCTCTTCCTGCGGGCGGGCGCGGGCCGGCACATGGGTGGAGGCCTCGGCGAGCTGGCGGGTGTAGGGGTGTTTCTGCTCGCGCAGAACGGTGGCCGTGGGGCCGCTTTCCATCACCACGCCATGGCGCATGACGGTCACACGGTCGGCCATGTCGGCGACGACGGCCAGATCGTGCGAGATGAGCATGAGGCCCATGCGGTTTTCTTCCACCAGGTCGCGCAGCAGATCGAGGATCTGCGCCTGAAGCACGACATCGAGCGCGGTGGTGGGCTCGTCGGCGATCAGGAGCTTGGGCTTGAGCGCGCAGGCGATGGCGATGACGACGCGCTGGCGCTGGCCGCCGGAAAGCTCGTGAGGAAAGCGCGAGAGCGGAAACTTGCTCTCGGGCAGGCCGACACGGTCGAGAATGGCGCGGGCGCGCGCTTCGGCGTCCGGACGGTTGGCGCCGGTGTGCCAGCGAATGCCCTCGGCCACCTGTTCGCCGATGGTCTTGACCGGGTTGAGCGCGGTCATGGGCTCCTGAAAGACCATGCCGAGATC
Organism: Nitratireductor aquimarinus; assembly: GCF_017255295.1. GTDB lineage: Bacteria > Pseudomonadota > Alphaproteobacteria > Rhizobiales > Rhizobiaceae > Nitratireductor > Nitratireductor aquimarinus. The sequence goes on along the minus strand of NZ_JAFKDE010000003.1, from coordinate 478,386 downwards.
ATCGCCGCGAAGGCGGCACATGGCCTCTTCGGGGGCGGCGAGAATGTCGATCCCGTCAAAGGTGACGCGGCCTTGAGCGCGGGTGAGCTCCGGCAGGAGCTGCATCACGGTGAGGGCGCTCATGGATTTGCCGGAACCGGATTCGCCGACGACGCCGAGCACTTCGCCGGGAGCGATCTGAAGGTCGACATCCTTCAGAACCGGGTGGCCGGCGATGGAAAGGGACAGGTTTTCTATTTCAAGCAGGCTCATCGCTCGCGCCTCAGCCTTGGGTCGAGAAGGTCGCGCAGGCCGTCGCCGAGCAGGTTGAGACCGAGCACGGTGATGACGATGGCGAGGCCGGGGAAGATGGCCAGATGGGGGGCGATCATCATGCGGGTCTGCGCCTCGAACAGCATGCGCCCCCAGGAGGGCATGGGCGGTTGCGTGCCAAGCCCCAGATAGGACAGGCCCGCCTCGGCCAGAATGCCAAGCGCAAACTGGATGGTGCCCTGAACGAGGAGCAGCGCGACGATGTTGGGCAGGATGTGCTCGATGGTGATGAGCACCCTGTTCTTGCCGGCGGCGCGGGCTGCCAGAATGAACTCGCGCGGCCAGATGGAGAGCGCGCCGGCGCGCGCCACGCGGGCAAAGACCGGAACGTTGAAAATGCCGATGGCGATGATGGCGTTGATCGCGCCGGGGCCGAAAATGGCGGTGATCATGATGGCCGAGAGAAGGGCCGGGAAGGCGAAGACCAGATCGTTGAAGCGCATCAGGACTTCATCGACCACGCCGCCACGCGCGGCTGCCCAGCAGCCGAGCGGCACGCCGACGCCCATGCCGATGCCAACGGCGACAATGGCCACGGCGATGGAGTTGCGCGCGCCGATCATGATCATGGAAAGGATGTCGCGGCCAAGGTGGTCGGTGCCCAGCGGATGCGCCCATGACAGGCCCTGCATGCGGTCGGAGACCACCAGATGGGTAATGTCGTAGGGCGTCCAGACAAAGGACAGGAGCGCCATTCCGGTGATGATCAGCGTTATGAAAAGGCCGATCATGAAGGAACGGTTGGCGAGCGCCATTTGCAGGAAATGGTTCTGCGGCGGTGCGGGGGGCATGCTTGCGTCCTGGCTCATCGGCGTGTCCTCAGGCGCGGATCGACGATGGCGTAGCCGATATCGACGAGAATGTTGACGATGATCACCGTGGCGACGAGCAGCATCACCACGCCTTCAACGACGATGAGATCGCGTTGGGTGATGGCCTGAAAAACGAGACGGCCAAGACCCGGCAGGTAGAACACGTTCTCGATGATGATGGTGCCGGCGAGCAGGAAGGCGAATTGCAGGCCGAGAATGGTGAGCACCGGGATCAGCGCATTGCGCAGCGCGTGGTGCCACAGAACGATGCGGCGCGGCATGCCCTTGGCGCGGGCGGTGCGGATGTAATCCTCGCCCAGCACTTCGAGCATGGCCGAACGGGTGACGCGGGCAAGGATGGCCGCCTGCGGCAGCGCCAGCGCGATGGCCGGCAGGATGAGTGCCTTGAGACCGGCCCAGATGCCCGCATCCCAGCCGGGAAAGCCGCCGGCGGGCACAAGGCGGAGCCAGACGGCGAACAGGTAGATCAGGAGCAGCGCGAACCAGAAATTGGGGATGGCGACACCCACCTGCGCCGCCCCCATGGTGATGGTGTCGGCGGGCTTGCCGCGGCGGGCGGCAGCGAAAATGCCGACGGGCAGCGCGATGACGGTGGACAGGAATAACGAGATGAGAGCGAGCGGCAGGGAGACCATGACGCGCTCGCCGATCAGCTCCAGAACCGGCGAGGAATAGGTGTAGGACGTGCCGAAATCACCGACGGCGAGACCCGACACCCAGTCGAGATAGCGCAGGAAAACCGGCTGGTTGAGGCCCATCTGCTCGCGCAGGGCGGCGAGCGTGTCGGGCTCGGCGTTCATGCCGAGCATCAAGAGGGCCGGGTCGCCGGGAATGATTTCCAGGACGGAGAACACCACGGCGGACGCCACGAGCAGCGTGGCGAGGCCAATGGCAATGCGCTTGAGAAGATAGACGAGCATGAGTCCGGGGTCAGAACCTATCCATATGATTGCAGCCCGCCCGCCGCCCGCTCACGCGGACGGCAGGGCGGTTCATGAAGGTTCAGTCAGCCCACTTCACGTCGGTCAGGTCGTTTGCCTGAATGGGAGAGTTCTCCCACATGCCTTCGAGCTTGGCGTCCCAGACACCGATCTTGGGAAGCTGGAACAGGAAGCCGTTCACCGCATCTTCGGCGATGATCTTCTGCGCGGTCTTGTACAGCTCGACACGCCGTGCCGGATCGGCGGTGGCTTCGAGCGTGTTCATGACCTCCTTGAAGGCCGGATTGTTGTAATCGAAGTAATAGTCGTCACGGGCGTAAATGTTGATGTCGTTCGGCTCCGTGTGGGAGATGATGGTCAGGTCGTAGTCCTTGTTCTTGAAGACCTGTTCCAGCCACTGGGCCCACTCGACGGGGATGATTTCCAGATCGATGCCGACCTGGCGAAGCTGCGAAGCGACGATCTGGCCGCCATCGCGCGCATAGGCCGGCGGCGGCAGTTTCAGCGTTGCCTTGAAGCCAGCCGGGTAGCCCGCTTCGGCAAGCAGTTCCTTCGCCTTTGCCGGATCGTAGGCGTAGGTTTCGGTCAGATCGACATAGGCCTCGTTGGCCGGCGAGAAATGCGAACCGATGGGCGTGCCATAGCCGGAGCCATTGCCGGCGATGATGTCTTCGCGGTTGAGGGCGTGGGCGATGGCCTGACGCACGCGAATGTCGTTGAAGGGCTCTTTGCCGTTGTTGGTCGACAGGATGGTCTCGCCCTCGGTGGCGCCGATGGCGACGACGAAACGCGGATCGCTCTCGATCTGGATGAGCGCATCGCCGGCGGGCATCTGCGGGAATGCCTGCACATCGCCCGATAAGAGGGCGGGAATGGCGGCTGCGGCATCCGGAACGACGCGGAACTCGGCTTTCTCCAGCGCGACGGGCTCGCCCCAGTAATCCGGGTTTTTGACGAGGGTGATGGAAGAGCCCTTGGCCCAGTTGCCGAACTTGAACGGGCCGGTGCCGACCGGCTTCTCCTTGTTCCCGTCAGCCGTTTCGGGCGCGACCATGACGGCGTCGCCCCAGCCCAGATTGTAGAGGAATGAGCCCTGCGGGGATTTCAGCGTGACCTTGACGGTGGCCGGGTCCACCACCTCGACCGTGTCGATGGCGGCGAAAAGCTGCTTCTGCGCATTGGTCGAATCGTCGGCGCGTGCACGGTCGAGCGTGAACTTGACGTCCTCGGCGTCGAACGCGGTGCCGTCATGGAAGGTGACGCCCGAACGCAGGTTGAACGTGTAGACCTTGCCGTCGTCGGAAACGGTCCAGCTTTCGGCCAGTGCGGGAAGCACTTCGCCATTGCGGCCGATGCGGGTCAGACCCTGAAAGAGATTGGCGTAGAGGATTTCGTCAATGGCGGCAGCAGCGCTGGCGGTCGGGTCGAGATGCGGCGGTTCAAGAACCACGCCGATGACGAGGTCGGTGCGTGCTGCAAATGCAGCGGTGCCCGCTGCCAATAACAGCGCGGCTCCGCCAATGATGGACTTGATGGTTTTCATGTGTCTCTCCCGCAGGGCCGTGTCATTTTTATGGATTGAAGCGCGATTCAGGGCACGTGTAAATCGCGTGTTTTGGAAGGGGTTATTTCGGCGGTGTGACACCGCGCAAAAGCACGTCAAGGCTCATGGCCATGACGGTGGCCGACTGCACCATGTCCTCGATGCCGACCCACTCGTCCGGCTGGTGCGCCAGATCGAGAATGCCGGGGCCATAGGCAACGCAGTCATGCAGATGGCCGATGCGCGAAATGTGCTTCTGGTCATAGGTGCCGGGCGAAATGACATATTCCGGCTCCTTGCCGAACACTTCGCGAATGCCGGCGGCGATGGCGCTGGGTACGGGCGCGTCTTCCTCGGTCATCAGCGGCAGCACTTCCATCAGGTCGCGCATGGAATAGTCGAATTTCGGCCGTTCCTGCTTCAGGCGTTCGAGGATCGAGACGACTTCGCCCTTCACCTCGGAAATGTCCTCCTCGATGAGGAAGCGGCGGTCGAGCACCATGCGGCACGAATCGGCGACATTGGGTGAGGGCAGGCCGGGGAAGAAATCCTCCGTCTGGCCGCCATGGACCGAATTGATGTTGAGGGTCGAACGGCGCGCGCCCTCCGGCACGACGGGCATGCGGGTCTGCTTGGCGTCGAGTGCGGGGAAAAGCTCCTCCTCGAAGGCGTGAAGCAGGGCGCCCATGTGGCGGATGGCCGAATCGCCGAGGAACGGCATTGCCCCATGGGCGATTGCGCCGTGGGTTTCGATCTCCGCCCACCAGACGCCGCGATGGCCCAGGCAGATGCGGTCCTTGTTGAGCGGCTCGGGAATGATCACGTGATCGACGCGGGGCTTGGAGAAGAAGCCTTCGCGGGCCAGATAGGCAACGCCGCCAAAACCGCCGGACTCTTCGTCAGCCGTGCCGGAAATCTCGATGGCGCCGGGGAAATCCGGATAGATTTCCAGAAAGGCTTCTGCGGCGATGATGGAAGCGGCAAGGCCGCCCTTCATGTCACATGCGCCGCGACCGAACACCTTGCCGTCGCGAACCACGCCCGCATAGGGATCAAGCGTCCAGCCTTCGCCGGCTTCCACCACGTCGATATGGGAATTGAAATGCACGGTCGCACCGGGGCTGCGGCCCTCGCGGCGGGCGACCACATTGGTGCGCGGATAACGGTCGGAATCACCCGGCGCGCCGACGCCCCGGATGAACTGGGTGGCAAATCCCTTCGCCTTGAGACGGCGTGCGATGTACTCGCAGCAGGGCGTGTAGGCGTCTCCCGGCGGGTTGACCGTCGGGAAGCGGATCAGATCGATGGTGAGGGCGACGAGTTCTTCCGTCCTGCGTCGTACGGCTAAGGCAAGCTGTTCATTCATGCGAGCAATAGAGCGATACGAAAGCGGCTTGGCAAGATGCTTCGCACGCGATTGTGAAGCCCCGGAACTTGCACGTTACGCGGGCGTGTAGTTCAATTTTAATCGGGAAGTTTGGGGTTTCGTTATGTTTTGAAGCTAAGCTTCTCAAGACTACGGGTAGAAACTTCACACATGTAGCGGGGGGCGCTCATGAAACGATTTTTCTTTGCTGTAGCCATTGCAGGCATGATTCTTTCTGGCGGCGTGGACCAAAGCTTCGCTGCAAGCCTGGTGGCTAAGGTCAGTGTATCCAAGCAGACCATGACGGTGATGCATCGCGGACGTGTCCTGCATCGCTGGCGTGTTTCCACGGCGCGGCGCGGTTATGTGACCCCGCGCGGTCAGTGGAGACCAAAGCGCATGCACAAGATGTGGCATTCGCGCAAATACAACATGTCGCCCATGCCCTATTCGATCTTCTATTATGGCGGTTATGCCATCCACGGCACCAATGCCGTCTCCAGGCTGGGAAGTCCGGCCTCGCATGGCTGTGTGCGGTTGCACACAACAAATGCGAAGCGGCTCTACGCGCTGGTGAAGAAGATCGGACCGGGCAACACGCGAATCGTCGTGACGGACTGACGGGGATTACGGGGCTGACGGGGATGACGGGGAAGCGCAGGCGCGCTTCCGCTACATCTGCCAGCGTTTGTGGAACCACATCCACTGGCCGGGGTCTTCGCGCACCCAGCGTTCGACCACGTCGTTGAGCATCTGGGCGCTGGCCTCGATGTCGATGACGCCGTCGGCGTTGCGGGGCAGGGCGACCTTGTCTTCCACGATCAGGCGGTAGCGGCCGCCGGGCAGACGCTTGCAGCGCGCCGGGTAGACATCGCACTCATACTGCCGCGCGAGCTTTGCGAGCAGCGGATTGGTGCGGCATTCACGGCCGAAGAAGCGGGTCTTCACCCCCTTGCGGAATTTCTGATCGACCAGAACGCCGATATTGCCGCCATCATCGAGAACGCGGGCAAGCTGGAGGGCCGCACCGGCCTGAGAGGGCACGAGCCCGCCCATGGCGCTGCGCCGGGTCTCGAGAATGTAGTCGGCGACAAACGGGTTGTTTGGCGGACGAAAGAGCGAGGTGGTGGTCAGATCGAAGCGGGCTGCGGCAATGGGCAGGAACTCGAAATTGCCCATATGGCCGGTGAAGAAGATGTGCGGGACACCCTTTTCCTCGCGCAGCCGCTTGAAGATCTCCACGCCTTCCACTTCGACGCGGCCGGGCGTCTCGGCTTCCGGGTCGAAATCGAACAGCTTGTCGAGAAACACGTATTCGACGGCGAGCCGCGCCATGTTGCCCCACATGTCGCGGGCAATGGTTTCGATCTCGGCGTCGCTCTTTTCGGGATAGGCCTGACGCAGATTGTCGACAGCGAGGCGATGCCGTCCGACCTTCGGGCCGAATGTGCGCGCGACCCGGTCTGCCAGATTGAGCGCCTTTTCAGGCGGCAGGCGGCGCAGCAGCGCCAGAACGCCGATCACCAGTTTGGCGGTCAGCCAGTATTCCAGCGTCTTCAGACGCCTGCCGAGAAGGAAAAGAAAGCGCTTCATGCTGGATGGATCAGTCGACGCGCAGGATGATCTTGCCGAACACGTCGCGGCCTTCCATGCGGGCAAGCGCCTTGTCGATGTCGTCGAAGCTCACTTCGGTGTCGATGACCGGCGAAGCCAGCCCGCGCGCCATCTTCTGCATGGCGTCGGCCATGTTTTCCATGCGGCAGCCGAAGGAACCGAAGATCTTGAGCTGCTGCTGGAAGAGCTGCATCAGGTTCATGTTGGTGGAGACGCCGGAGGTGGAGCCGCAGGTGACGAGACGGCCGCCGCGCTTCATGCACAGAAGCGAGCCTGCCCAGGTGTCTGCGCCCACATGCTCGAACACCACGTCGACGCCGCGCTTCTTCGTGATCTTGCGCACCACGCCCTCGAAACGGTCTTCGCGGTAGTTGATGACGTGATCCGCGCCGAGTGCGCGGGCTTTCTCCATCTTGTCGTCGGAGCCGACCGTGGTGATGACGGTGCAGCCCATGCTTTTGGCAAGCTGGATGGCGGCGGTGCCGATGCCGGAGCCGCCGGCCTGGACGAGGATCGTCTCGCCGGGCTCAAGCTTCGCATTGTCGAACAGCATGTGCTCGACCGTGCCGAAGGTGACGGGTGCGACGGCTGCGCCGATCTCGTCGACGCCGGGCGGCGCGGGGACGAGGAGGCGGGCCGGCAGGTTGATCTTTTCCTGCGCAAAACCATCGAGATGGAAGCCATGAACGCCGGAGACGTGCTCACACAGATTGTCACGGCCTTCGCGGCAGGGGCGGCAGAGGCCGCAGGTGCGCGCGCCGTAGATGGAGACGAGCTGGCCGGGGAGCAGGTTGCTCACGCCGGGGCCGACCGTCTCGACCACGCCGGAGGCTTCCGCACCGACCACGAGCGGCATCTTGCGCTTGGCGAACGCCATGCCGCGCCAGCCCCAGACATCGATGTGGTTGAGCGCGACGGCGCGGATCTTCAGCGTCACTTCTCCCTGTCCGGGAGCGGGGGGCGGCGCAAGATCGACGGTTTCAAGCTTGCGGTCGGCGACGAGTTGAAGTGCGCGCATCATGTCTTCCGATGTTCAGGCTGGTGGTCTGTTTCCGGCATTTGCGTTCGATCCGTTTCGGGGATGAGCGCCAAGGCTGGAAAAAGGAAGGCCACCGGCAAGTTTGCGTTTCCGGCGGAACGATCAAATTCGGCGTTCGTGGAGCGCGACACACCGCGCAGGCACCGAACGCCAAACGCATTCCACCGGTCTGAACCGGTCGATTAGACCGGTTCCCTGGCCATGACAAGGCAGGTGTTCTGTCCGCCGAAGCCGAACGAGTTGGAAAGCACGGTCGAAACCTGCGCCTCGCGCTTCACATTCGGCACGACGTCGAGCTCGATGGCCGGGTCGGGCGTGTCGTAATTGATGGTCGGCGGAATGACGCCTTCGCGCATGGTCATGAGCGAGAAGACGGCTTCCACGGCGCCGGCGGCCGAGAGGGTGTGGCCGATCATCGACTTGTTGGACGAGATGGGCAGCGTCTTCATGCGCTCGCCGAAAACGGTCGACAGAGACATGTGCTCCATCTTGTCGTTTTCCTGCGTCGAGGTGCCGTGCGCATTGATGTATTCGATGTCTTCGGTCGACATGCCGGCGTCAGCGAGCGCGGCGCGGACGGCGCCAATGGCCGGCGAACCGTCCGGCTTGGACCGGGTGCGGTGGAAATCGTCGGCCTTTTCGCCGCAGCCGCTCATGATGCCGAGGATCTCGGCGCCACGGGCAAGGGCGCTTTCGAGCGATTCCAGAACCAGTGCGCCTGCGCCCTCGGCCAGAACAAAGCCGCTGCGGTCCTTGGAGAAGGGGCGCGATGCCTTTTCGGGATCGTCGTTCTGGGTGGTGAGCGCGGAAAGGAGCGAAAAGCGGATAAGCGCCTCGGCGGTTGCCGAACCGTCTGCGCCAATGGCGAGCGCGCGGTCGCATTCGCCGCGACGGATCGCTTCCGTGCCGAGCTGAATGGCGGTCGCGCCCGATGCGCAGGCCGTCGACAGGGTGATGGGCAGGCCGCGCGTGCCGTAACGTTCTGCAAGGCGGTCGGCGATGGTGCCGAATTGGCTTTCCTCGAAGAGTTCGGTGGCGTGCGCCTCGCGGGCAGCCTCGATCAGCGAGGTGTTGCCATTGTGCTCGCGGGCCTTGGCGTAGAGCGCCAGGCGGTGATGCCAGTCAAGCTCCACCGGGGGCGCGGCAAGGAACAGGGGGCCGCCGAAATCGGACGCGGGAAGGCCCGACTGTTCGATGGCTTCCGCCGCAACCAGATCGGCAAGCTCATGGGTGTGAACGCTTGCGCCACGGGTGCTGGACGACAGGAAATCGACCATGCCGGAAATGGTGGTGGCGAGATGGTCGATGGGAAAGCGCGTGATGGGATGGATGCCGGAACGGCCATTGATCAGCGCATCCCAGTTTTCCGCACGTCCCTGGCCGAGAGAGGTGACAACGCCCATGCCGGTGACGGCGATAACGGGTCTTCCAAAGCTGTCGGTCGTTTTCACGTGATCGCTTTCTCTAAATCTTCCGGCTCATAAACTTACGGGCCCGGGCCTTCCCGACTGTCGGGTCAGGCTTTGGTGATGAGCCCCATGCCCTCATAGCAGTGATAGCCGACGGCCGTTGCCAGAACGGCGTCGAGGCTGCCATCGAATGCGGCTTCGCGCTGATCGTCAAATGCAGGGTAGGCCTGTCCGTGGTGAACGGCGAGCGCTGCAAGCGCCACGGCGAAGGGGAACTGCGCCTCCTTCATGTGGCCGGTGAGCGAGGAGAAACCACGCAGCGCCATGTTCTCGCGGCTGCCAAAGGCTTCCAGCTCGGCAGCGGTTGCCTCATGCGCGCCCGATGCGCCCGAGAGCGCCATGAGCGGTGCGTCGGGCAGCTCGAGCCGGTCGATCATTTCGGAAACGCCTGCGGCAAGCGGCTCCGCCTTGCGGCGGCTGCGCCGGGAAACGACGGGGCCGATGGCGGCATAGGCCTTGCGGCCGCGCTTTTCGGCATGCTCGCGCGATTCCAGAACCAGGAAGGCCGCGCCGGAGCCGGTGACCACGCCGCCGCCTTCGCCATTGGCGCGCTGCCAGACCGGCGCCCAGTCACCACGGTGCAGAAAGCCGCCGAGCTCGTAGGCGAGCAGCATGTCGGAATGCTCGGTCTGGAAGGACGCGCCCACCAGAACGTGCGAGGACTGGCCGGAGCGGATGCGGGCCGCAGCCGTCTCAATGGCCGAAACGCCAGCGCCTTCCTCGCCCATGAAGGTGCGGGACGAGCCGGTCACCTTGTGGACGATGGAAATATTGCCGGCGGCCAGATTGGAAAGCTGCGCCAGGAACAGGGTCGGGCGCAGCTCGGTCGTGAGCTTTTCGTTGAGAAGCAGATCATGATCGCTGCGCTCGAGCGATGCGGCGAGAATGCCCTCATCCACGGTCTCGTCGCGCTCGCCGCCACCGGCGGCCACCACCATATCCATGGAGGCGCAGAGCGCCTCGTCACCCTTCATATCGGCGTCATCGAGCGCCAGACCGGCTGCATAGGTGCCCAGGCGCTGCCAGGTCTCCATCTGCCGCTGATCGCCGCGGCGCGGGATCTGCTGACCCCAGTCGATCTCGGGAAGGGGGTGGATGGTGTAGGGCGCGAAGCGCTCCTTATCGAGCACGGGAGCCGGCGTGCCGGCTGTCAGTGCCTGCCAGTGGGCGTCCGCGCCCTCGCCAAGCGAGGAAACGATGCCCATACCGGTGATAACTACGTCGCGCGGGCTCATGCCTGCCTCTTCAACGATGCGGTGTCGGAAATGCGATCAGCCGGCCTTGGCGGCCACGAGGTCGTCGATCTTGGCGCACAGGTTCTTCATGACGAAATACTCTTCCGTCGAAACCTTGCCGTCATTGACTTCCTGGGTCCACTTCTCGAGCGGAACCTTGATGCCGAATTCCTTGTCGATTGCGAACACGATGTCGAGGAAGTCCAGGCTGTCGATGCCAAGGTCGTCGATCGTGTGGCTCTCGGGGGTGATTTTCTCGCGGTCGATCTCGCTGGTCTCAGCGATGATGTCAGCAACCTTGTCGAATGTCGTCACTTGGGGCCCTCAGGTCTGGGGAGATTCTTTTACAATTGGATGATCGGGGGTCTCTAATCGGTTTTTCGCGGCAGGAAAAGGGCTAAGGCTCCGGGCGATGCCGGTATCAGTTGAATTTGATCCTTGCCGAAGCGTGCAGATTGTCGCCTCCGCGTGACAAAATAATGGCCTCGCCCTCACGCGCCTGACCACCGATCAGCGCCTGTATGATCTCAAGATGGGTGATCATGATCAGGTTTCCGGATCCGGTGTATTCGTTGATTCGCTTCAGAATTTCAGCTTTCTGCTGTTCGAGCGCGGCATCGTCGGCCGGCAGGTCCAGAGCCTCGAAGATTTCGACCGGGCCTGCGCCGAAGGCCTGCGTGGCGGTGTCGCGAGCGCGGCAGTAGCGGCTGGTCAGCACCTTTTCGACCGGCGCGGCGCGTGCCTCGATCAGTGCGCCGATGCGGCGTGCCTGCAGGCGACCGCGCTCCGAGAGGTTGCGCTGCGTGCCACAGTTCTCGATGTCGAAATTGGCCGGATCGCCATTGCCCGGTGCGATGGCATGCCGCATCAGAACCACCTGACCGCCATTGCGCAACAGCGCCCAGCCGGCTTCCGTCGCCTGTGCTGGCAATACGCCGAGAAGAAGGGCGATGACGGCGAGCAATCGAAACATGTGGCAATCCTCAAAATATACTTCTTCTGAAGCATATAGGCATGTGGGGGCAGCTTGAAAGGTGCCTTGCCGTCGCTGCCCCGCCACGATCCCCGGCGCATGGGGCTGGGCGGCCGGGCGGCACGGAAGCGGGGAGGCGCGCCTGCTGGGCCAGTTTCGCGCGCTGCTTGTCCAGTGGCTTTCCTTCCACCTGGGTTTGCGTCTAAACAGGCTGCATGTCGCCACTTGTCGAAACTGTTGCCTTCGTCTTCGGTCTCGTCGCTTTCGGCTATATCTCCGGGTGGACCGGTTTGCTGAAGACGGAGACCGGCGAAGCGTTGAGTGAGTTTGCCGTTACCATTGCGGTTCCGCTTTTGTTGTTTCGCACCATGGCGGGGGCAGAGTTTGGCTCCAGCATCCCCTGGGCGCTCTGGATCACCTATTTCAGCGCCGTCGGCGTTGCCTGGGTCGCAGGGCACTTCACCATCATGCGGTTTTTCGGCCGCGATGCGCGTGTCGGCGTGGTGGCGGGCCTGTCCACCAGTTTCTCCAACCTTGTTCTGCTCGGTATTCCCTTCATGCTCGGTGTTTACGGGCAAGAGGGGTTCGAGGTGCTGTCGCTTATCGTGTCGATCCACCTGCCGGTGATGCTGGGGGCATCGATCCTTCTGTTCTCGCTGGTCGGGCGCAAGGGAACGGGCGCAATCGGTATTGCCCGCGAGTTCCTGACGAAGCTTTTCTCAAGCCCGCTGATCCTGGGCATCGTCGCGGGGCTTCTGTGGCGCTTCTCGGGGCTTGAAATGCCCGCCCTTGGCACGCGTTTCGTGGATGCGCTGGCCAATGTGGCGGGGCCGGTGGCGCTGTTTGCCATGGGGCTTGGCCTGAACCGGTTTGGCATTACGGGCGATGTGCGTCCGGCCATCGTGATCGCGACGCTGAAACTTTTCCTCATGCCCGCCGTTGCCCTCGGTGTGGCGCTGGCGGTCGGACTGCCGGCCTTCAGCGCGCAGGTTGCGGTGGTGGCGGCAGCGCTCCCCTCCGGGGTGAACCCTTATCTGATCGCCTCGCGGTTCGGCACCGGACAGGCTCTGGCGTCGAACGCGATGACCATAGGCACGCTCTTTGCCGTATTTACGACGGCATTCTGGCTGTCAGTGGTCCACTGGACCTATCAATAGGGCCAGACAGCCCCTAGTCGCTGACGTCTGGACCATTAGGTTGCCGCGCGAAACAAAAGGAGAAGCAAATGCTTCAGAAAACAAATCATTTCCTGCGTCAGGCGAACTTCATCGACGGAGCCTGGGTCAACGCGGATTCGGGGCAGACCGTCGATGTCTTCAATCCGGCCAATGGCGAAAAGATCGGCACCGTGCCGCGTTCGGGCGGTGCAGAAACGCGCCGCGCCATCGAGGCTGCCGAAACGGCCTTCCATTCGTGGAAGAAGACCTCGGCGGCGCACCGCGCAACGCTGCTGCGCAGGCTGCATGACGCGATCATGGACAATCAGGACGCGCTGGCCGAACTGCTGACCATGGAGCAGGGCAAATCGTTTGCCGAGGCAAAGGGCGAGGTCGGCAGCTCGGCGGCCTATATCCTCTGGTATGCGGAAGAGGGCCGCCGGGTTTACGGCGATGTGGTGCCGTCGCCCTGGGCAGACCGCCGCATTCTCGTGACCAAGGAGCCGGTGGGCGTCATTGGCGCGATCACGCCGTGGAACTTCCCGTCCTCCATGCTGGCGCGCAAGCTCGGTCCGGCGCTGGCGACGGGCTGCACCGCCGTGGCGAAGCCTGCTTCGCAGACCCCTTATTCGGGCCTTGCCTGGGGTGTTCTGTGTGAAGAAGCCGGTTTCCCGAAGGGCGTGGTGAACATCGTCACCGGTTCGGCTTCCGAGATTGGCGACGAGCTGTGCGAAAACCCGCTGGTGCGCAAGATCACCTTCACCGGCTCCACCGAGATCGGCAAGCTTCTGATCCAGAAGACGGCCGGCACGGTGAAGAAGGTTTCGATGGAACTCGGCGGCAATGCGCCGTTCATCGTGTTCGACGATGCGGATCTGGACCGCGCGGTCGAGGGGGCGATTGCCGCCAAATATCGCAATTCGGGCCAGACCTGCGTTTGCACCAACCGCTTCTTCGTACAGGCCGGCATCTACGACAAATTCGTCGAGAAGCTTTCGGCTGCTGCCGACAGGCTGAAGGTCGGCTCGGGCCTTGAGGAAGGCACGCAGCAGGGACCGCTGATCGATGAGAAGGCTGTCGAGAAGGTCGAGGAACTGATCGCCGACGCCACCGGCAAGGGCGGCAAGGTGACGGCCGGTGGCGCGCGCCACGCGCTGGGCGGCTCGTTCTTCCAGCCGACCGTCATTTCCAACGCCAGCTCCGACATGCGTTTCATGCAGGAAGAGATTTTTGGCCCGGTGGCCCCGGTCTTCCGTTTCGAGACGGAAGAAGAGGCGATCAAGCTTGCCAATGACACGGTGTTCGGTCTGGCCTGCTACTTCTATACGGGCGATCTGGGCCGCGCCTTCCGCGTGATGGAAGGGCTGAAATACGGTCTGGTGGGCGTCAATGAAGGCATCATCACCACGGTGGAAGCGCCGTTTGGCGGCCTGAAAGAGTCCGGCATGGGCAAGGAAGGCGGCCATCAGGGCATCGAGGACTATCTCGACACCAAATATGTGTGCATCGGCGGCCTCGGCCTCTGAGCCACAATCGGCTGAAATCGAAAACCGGCGTCATCGACGCCGGTTTTTCTTTGCCCGTTTTTCGCGCCCGTTTTTCGTGTGGGCGCATGGATGCGACAACCCGGTGGTGGAACTGCGGTCAGGGCGCGGGTTATGTAGTGGCCTGGCAATGCTGGTGAATCGGAGGGACGATATGGCGGCGCAACGCGCGAACGGAAAACAGCGCCTCATTCTTGCAGGTGCTGGACTGCTGGTGGCTTCTGTCGCCATCTATGCGGCATTCCGGCTGTTTGCCCCGCCGCCGCCCGAAATGGACACTGCCTACAACACCGTGAGCCGTGATGGTCTCTATCAGGTGATGTTCGAGCCGGAGACGCAGCCGGTTCCGCTCAATGAGACGCATGACTGGGTGGTGGTGATCACCACGCCGGAGGGGGCTGCGGTCGAGGATGCGCAGATTTCCATTGATGGCGGCATGCCGGATCACGGTCATGGCCTGCCGACCGAGCCCGAGGCCAGCGAGAATCCGGGCGAGGGGCGCTACCGCGTGGAAGGCATGCGCTTCAATATGGGCGGGCACTGGGAAATCCGCATCGGGATAGACGCCGAACCCGGCCTCGACGAGGCGGTGTTCAATCTGGATCTCTGACGATGGGGATGGCGCGACGGCTTTTCGTGTCGTTTGCCCTTGGCGGGCTTGTCGCGCTTGCCGGTTGCGATTCCTCCGAACTGAGCGAGGATGAAAAGGCAAAGATCGCGTCGCTTTCCATTGACGCGCTGGGGCCGTTGCCGCCGTCACCCGGCAACCGGTTTGCCGATCATCCGCGTGCAGCGGCTTTCGGGCAGCTTCTGTTCTTCGAGGAGGGCCTGAGCGGCGAGGGGAATGTCTCCTGCGCCACCTGCCACATGCCCGATCTGCAGTTTCAGGATGGTCTGCCGCGCGGTGTCGCGGTGGGCGAAAGCGACCGGCGCACCATGCCGCTGGCGGGCACGGGGTGGAATGTCTGGCAGTTCTGGGACGGGCGGCGCGACAGCCTCTGGTCACAGGCGCTGACGCCGCTGGAAGACCAGCGCGAGCATGCCGGCAACCGGACCGCCTTCGCACACTACATCGCGGCGACATATCCAGACGGCTATGCAGAGGTTTTTGGCGCGCTGCCGGTACTCGATGGGCTGCCGGCCAATGCCAGCCCGCTTGGCAATGAGGCCGAGCGCGCGGCCTGGGCCGCGATGGGCGAGGACGAGCGTGATGCGGTGAACCGGGTTTTCGCCAATCTGGGCAAGGCAATCGGTGCGTTCGAACGCACGCTGCACCCGCCCGAAACCCGCTTTGACCGGTTTGCGCGCGCCGTGGCGGCGGGCGAAGTGGCAAAGGGCGACGCCGCCTTCAGCGATCTGGAGCAGGAGGGGCTGAGGCTGTTCATCGGCAAGGCGAACTGCCTCGAATGCCACAACGGCCCGCGTTTCACCGACGATCATTTCCACAATACCGGCGTTCCGCCCGTCGCAGGGCTGCCGGACGATCTGGGCCGCGCCAAAGGCATGGCCGATGTTCTGGCCGATCCGTTCAATTGTCTTGGACCCTACAGCGACGCCGCCCCCGAGGCCTGCGAGGCGCTGCGCTTCATGCAGCGCGATGCGGCGGTGATGGAACGGGCCTACAAGACGCCGTCGCTGCGCGGGGCGGCCAGCAGACCGCCCTATATGCATGCGGGCCAGATCAACACGCTCGACGGGGTGATCGATCATTACAGCACTGCGCCGGAGGCTGTTTCCGGGGAAAGCGAGATTCGCGGCGTGGTGTTCACCGACCGTGGACGCCGGGCGCTGATCGCCTTTCTGAAGACGCTGGATGTGGAGCCGCTTAGCGGTCCCCCTGGGCGGTCCCCCTAACGGTCCTTGACCGTCTCCATCGTCACGAAGGTGGATGTGCGCGCCACATGGGGCAGGGCGGAAATGCGCTCGCCCAAAATCTTGCGATAGCTGGAAATGTCGCGCGTGCGCACCTTGAGCAGATAGTCGAAACCGGCTGCCGTCATGTGGCACTGCTCGATTTCGGGAACCGCGAGAACGGCCTTGTTGAAGGCGGCAAGCGCCGATGAGCGGGTGTCTTCCAGCTCCACCTGCACGAAGGCGATGTGACCCTCGCCGATGCGCGCCCGGTCGATGATGGCCGAGTAGCCACGGATGTAACCATCCTTCTCAAGCCGGCGTAAGCGCGCCTGAACCGGGGTCTTGGAGAGCCCGACCCGGCGGGCCAGTTCGGCGATGGACAGGCGGCCATCCTTGGTTAGCGCGTCCAGTATGTTGCGGTCGATGCGGTCCACACGTTCTGTTGACATGGGAATTCCATCCCTATGGGTGTTATTGCTGCGATCAACATAGTCCATTTGGGCTGTCGACGGCAACTAATCAGCCCGATTGGCTGTTTTTGTTATGCTATGATCGCCCGAATGGCGGCGATGGGAGCGCCGCGAAGACCTTTCCAGCCATCTGAGGATGTTATGCAGAACAAAGCGCCCGCAAACTTGCGAGAGGACATCAGAGCCCATTATCTGGCCGATGAGGCCGAGGCTCTGCGCAGGCTGATCGAGCTTTCCGGACTGTCGCGGGAGGACCGCCAGCAGATTTCGAAGCGCGCGGCCGATCTCGTGCGCAATGTCCGCGCATCGAGCGACATGGACCTGATGGAGGCTTTCCTCTCCGAATACGGTCTTTCCACCGAGGAAGGCGTTGCGCTGATGTGTCTGGCCGAGGCGCTGTTGCGCGTGCCGGATGCGGAGACGATGGACGATCTGATCCGCGACAAGATCGCGCCGCATGACTGGTCGGCGCATTCGGGCGAATCCGCCTCGATCTTCGTGAACGCGTCCACCTGGGCGCTGATGCTGACGGGCCGGGTGCTGGACGATGAAGGGCAGGGCGTGGAAGCCACGCTGCGCGGGCTGGTGCGCCGCATGGGCGAACCGGTGATCCGCCGCGCCGTATCGCGCGCCATGCGTGAGATGGGCGAGCAGTTCGTTCTGGGCCGCACCATCGACGAGGCGCTGAAGCGCGGCAAGTCGATGGAAGAGAAGGGCTACACCTACTCGTTCGACATGCTCGGCGAAGCGGCCCGCACCGAGGCCGACGCACTGCGCTACCTCAAGGCCTATGGCGACGCCATCGCATCGCTGAAGCGTTTTTCCAACCGTGACGACATTCGCGCCAATCCGGGCATTTCGGTCAAGCTTTCCGCGCTTCACCCGCGCTATGAGGCGACGCAGAAGGAACATATGCTGCCGGTGATGGTGGAGCGGCTGAAGAGCCTTGCGCTCGCCGCCCGTGACGCCCGCATGGGGCTGAACATCGATGCCGAAGAGGCAGACCGCCTCGACCTCTCGCTGGATGTGATCGAAGCCGTTCTGTCCGATCCGGATCTGGCCGGCTGGGACGGGTTCGGCGTGGTTGTCCAGGCATTCGGGCAGCGCGCGCCCTTTGTCATCGACTGGCTGAACGACCTTGCAACACGGCTTGACCGCCGCATCATGGTGCGGCTGGTGAAGGGCGCTTACTGGGACACGGAAATCAAGCGCGCGCAGGTGCTCGGGCTTGACGGTTTCCCGGTTTTCACCCGCAAGTCGAACACGGATGTGAGCTACATCGCCTGTGCGCGCAAGCTGCTGGGCATGACGGACCGCATCTATCCGCAGTTCGCCACCCACAATGCGCATACGGCGGCGGCGATCCTCGCCATGGCCACGGACAAGAGCGCGTTTGAGTTCCAGCGCCTGCACGGCATGGGCGAAGCGCTGCACGAGGCCGTGCGCAAGAGCGAGGGCACGCGGTGCCGCATCTATGCGCCGGTCGGTGCGCATCAGGATCTGCTGGCCTATCTGGTCCGCCGCCTTCTGGAAAATGGTGCGAACTCCTCCTTCGTTCATCAGATCGTCGATACCGATGTGAGCGCGGAAGAGATTGCAGCCGATCCGTTTGCCGCAGTCGAGGCGGAAGCCGAGGCGACGAATACGGCAATTCGCCGTCCTTCGGAGATCTTTGGCGCAGGACGCCGGAATGCGAAGGGCTGGGACGTGACCGATCCGGTCACCATGGCCGAACTTGATGCAGCGCGCGCTCCCTTTGCCGCGCCGCACCGGTGGGACGCCGCGTCCATTACCCAAGCCAGGGGGGGCAAGGGCGAAACGCGCGATGTCATCAATCCGGCGAAGCTCGGCGAGATCGTCGGCTCGGTGCAGGATGCGACCAGCGAACAGGCTGCGGCGGCGGTGGAAATCGGCCTGAAGGCGCAGCCCGCATGGGCAGGTACGCCGGTGGCCGAGCGCGGCGCGATCCTGCGCCGGGTTGCCGACCTCTATGAAGAGCATGCCGCCGAGTTCTTCGCGCTTGCCAACCGGGAGGCCGGAAAATCGCTTGCCGATGGCGTTGCCGAGGTGCGCGAAGCGGTCGACTTCCTGCGCTATTATGCGCGTGAAGCGGCACATGTGGAGAAGGACACGGATGCGCGCGGCGTCATCGTGTGTATTTCGCCCTGGAACTTCCCGCTTGCCATTTTCACGGGCCAGGTCGCAGCCGCGCTGGTGACGGGCAATGCCGTTGTCGCCAAACCCGCAGAGCAGACATCGCTGATCGCGGCGCGCGCCGTGGCGATGATGCACGAAGCCGGTGTGCCGGCGGATGCGCTTCAGCTTCTGATCGGCGATGGCCCGACCGTGGGCGGGCCGCTGACGGCTGATCCACGCATTGCAGGTGTGTGTTTCACCGGCTCGACGGAAGTGGCGCGTCTGATCGAGCGCCAGCTTTCTGCCAATGCCGGACCGGAGGCGATGCTGATCGCGGAAACGGGCGGTCTCAACGCCATGATCGTCGATTCCACCGCGCTGCCGGAGCAGGCGGTGCGCGACATCGTGGCCTCCGCATTCCAGAGTGCGGGACAGCGCTGCTCGGCGCTGCGCATGCTCTATGTCCAGAAGGATGTGGAGGACCGGGTTCTGGAAATGCTCAAGGGCGCGATGCAGGCGCTCAGCATTGGCGATCCGTGGGACGTGTCGACGGATGTGGGGCCGGTGATCGATGCCGAAGCGCTTCAGACCATTGGCGGCTATGCGCAGCAGATGACGAGCAAGGGCCGGCTGATCGCGGCGCTGGATGTGCCGGCTGGCGGGCGTTACGTGGCGCCGGCGGCATTCAAGGTGTCGGGCATCGGCGAAATGGAGCGCGAGATCTTCGGGCCGATCCTGCATGTGGCCACCTTCGACGCAGAAGACATCGACAAGGTGATTTCCGACGTCAACGCAAAGGGTTATGGACTGACCTTCGGGCTTCACACACGCATCGATGCGCGTGCGCAGCATGTGGTGGACCGGGTACATGCGGGCAATATCTATGTGAACCGCAACCAGATCGGTGCGGTCGTTGGCTCCCAGCCATTTGGTGGTGAAGGGCTTTCGGGCACCGGTCCCAAGGCTGGTGGCCCGCACTATCTGCGCCGTTTCCGCCGTGGTTCGGAAGGCGCGGGTGCTGCGCCTGAGGGGGCCGTTCTCTCTTCCGGCACGCTGGACAGGCTGATGCCGGCGGTGGACGGCAAGTGGGCTGCGCGTGCGGACCGTCTGCCGGCGCTGCGCAAGATCCTGCGCGGGCAGGCGCAGGCGGCCATGGCGGCTGCCGCAGCGCTCGATCAGGGCCCGGTGGATTTGCCCGGACCGACCGGTGAGGCCAACTCGCTGATGCTGACGCCGCGCGGACGCGCGCTCTGCCTCGGCGCGGATGAAGACACGCTGATGGCGCAGGTCGTGCAGGCGCTGGCCACGGGCAATGCGGTTCTGGCCGTTCATCCCGAGGCGCGTCGCATCCTGAAGCCGCTGCTTGGTCAGGGGCTTCCGGTTGAAGCTGCAGACGGTGTGGCAGCGCCCGAGGCGCTGGGCGCGCTGAGGCTCGATCTGGTGGCGGCCAGCGGTGATGCTGCCTGGCTGAAGAGCCTGCGCGGGGCGCTTGCCGGGCGGGACGGGGCCATCGTGCCGCTGGTGATCGAGCCGATCTATCCGGCAGCCTACGCTCATGAGCGCGCCATCTGCGTCGACACGACGGCAGCCGGCGGCAATGCGAGCCTTCTGGCTTCTGTCTAGCGGAAACACAGTTCAGGCGATTGTGCCTGATGCAGAAAGAAAAACGGGCGGAGAGAAATCTCCGCCCGTTTTTCGTTCTGTTAGCGCCGGAAGGCGAGAGGCACCGTGAAGCCCCAGCTTGAACGGCCTGCGCCATCCGGAATTCTGGGGAAGGGGGCGGCGCGGCGCACGGTGTCGACAGCCGCCTGATCAAGTATATCCGAGCCGGAGCTGCGAACGATACGTATGGCGCTGACCGATCCATTGCGCGCAATGGTGAAGCGGACATGAGCTTCGCCCTTCAGGCGCTGGCGCTTGGCTGCGCTGGGATAGCGCTGCGCTCTACGAAGCTTGGTCCTCACCTTTCCGGGGTAGTTGGAAACCTGCGCATTGCCGCTTTGGGTGGCGCGGGCGGTCTTGCGGCCCTCGGTCGCCTTCCGGGCGTTCTGGCTGCCCGATGCGGTGCCGCGGCGTGCATCCTGCTGGTCTTTTCCTCTTGAGCCGGCCTGACGCTTCTTCGGAGGTGCGGCTTTCGCCACCTTCTGCCTGCGTTCTACCTTGGGTTTGGGAGGCGGTGTATAGGCGGGGCGGGGGGTGGGAACCGGTATTTCGGCGAGGGCTGCCACGACCTGCGCGTTTTCGACCGGTTCGACAATTTCTTCAGCGGTCTCGGCCTCTGGGGCCTGCTCGACGGGCTCCTCTGCCTCCACCGGCTGCACCGGAGATTCTTCGCTTACGCTTTCCACGGTGGCGGCGCTTGTCGCCTCAACCGCAGTCTCGGTCACGATTTCAGCCACGGTTTCCGGCTGAACCGTTTCGGTTGCCGTTTCCGTTAAGGGCTCGGCCTCGTCAACGGCGTCGCCCGCGGACACCATGTCGGCAAAGGCATTGCCGGCAAGGGCGATCTCTGTCACGCCGCCTCCGGCAATCTCGATATCCGGAGTGCGCTCCATCACGTAGACGGCAGCGCCGGCATGCACTGCCAACGAGACCGCGAGTGCTGCAGCCCATTTCCATGCCCGCATCTTCGCCCGCATCTTCATTGCGGCACACGTTCAGTGATGATGCTGATCCGGCTTGCGCCGGCGGCTTTCAGCGCGCCGACAATGTCGACCAGCTTCGCAGCCGGCAGTTCGCGATCGGCGGCGACCTTGATTTCAAGCTCGCGGGCGGCTGTTTCGCCGAGCGTGTCGACACGCTCCAGCATGAAGCTCTGCGCATCCGTGGCGGTTCCACGCAGGCGCATTTCGCCCTCACTGGTGACGAAAAGGGCGTCCGGTGGCTGAGACCGATCCGCCTCGATGGTGGAAATCAGGCTGACATCATTGTCGAGCGGCGGGGTGAGGGTGCCGGCGACAAGAAAGAAGATCAGCATCAGGAAGACGATGTTGATTAGGGCAATCGTGCTTTCCCGCTGACGTGTCTGTGTGGGACGGGCAAGGCGCAGCATGGGGATTACCTCGCGACGGAAAGATTAAGTTGTGTGTTGCGGCGGATGCGCTCGACGGCGCTGACGAGGTCCTGTGACGTTAATTCGCCCCGAACGAGCAGCACGGCGGTCTCTGCGCCGGCTACCTGCAGGCGCGCAAGCTCGAGGATGGCGGCATCCTCGGCCAGTGTCTGGCCATTGATGCGCCAGCCGGCCGGATCGTCCACGCGGATCAGCACGTCCGGCGGCTTGCCGCCGGCGGAGGCCGAAGCCGGTCCGCCTGAAATCTCGACCTTGGCGAAGCGCGTGAAGGTGGAGGTCAGCATGAAGAACAGAAGCAGCAGGAAGATCACATCGATCAGCGATGTGAGCGAAAGCGGCTTTCGCTTCCTGACCCTGATTGCGTCAATGCGCATGGCCTTCACCCGTCACGAGCCTCGGCGTGCTGCCGCTGACCGGCGTGGCTCCGGCTTCCGCTGCCTCGATTGAAGCGTGCGAAAGCACGGTGGCGGTCATGGTTTCGATGGCGACGCGCTCGTTTTCGATGCGGGTTTCAAACCAGGTGAGCACCAGCGAGACCGGCATGGCGACGGCAAGGCCGCAGGCCGTTGTCAGAAGGGCCACCCAGATGCCGCCTGCAAGCAGGGACGGATCGACCGAATTGCCCGCTTCCTGAAGCTTCTGGAACGCCTCGATCATGCCGAGAACGGTGCCGAACAGGCCAAGCAGCGGGGCAATCTGGGCAATGGCGTCCAGCGCGCGGAAGCCGCGTTGCAGATCATGCAGGCGGCCAAGCGCCAGACGGCTCACCTCATCCTCAATGGCGCTCTTGTCGGCTTTGGCCGCTGCGAGCCGCATGGTGGTGGAGAGCGTTTCCTCGAGCGGCGAACGGGCATTGGCGAGCATGGCCCGCGCCTCGCCCTGATTGTGGTGGAACCAGGCGTGAAGCGCCCGGTTGGACCGTCCATGCCGCCCCACGCGCTCGCGCTGGAACTGAAGGAATTTCAGAAGGATCATCGCCAGGGCGAAGACCGAGAGCACGAGCAGGATGGCAACGACAGGGCCGCCCAGCTTGAGAAAGGAGCCGATGGAGTTGATGACGCCGTCGAACATGTTTGGCATTCCCGTGGTGTCGCAGTTTCTGGTTATTTACCGAAGGTGACGGAGCTGCGGCTCGTCGCGTTCAGTCTGGCGATGCAGTCGCCCGCCTGAACGCCGTCACCCTCACAGGCGTCGGCATCGTTGATCAGGACGCGACCGATGGCGTCGCAATCGGTATCGGCCAGATCGAAGCGGCTGACTTTCGTCTTCTCGTCCGGAAGATCCTTGAATTCGAGCTTCATGAGCCGTTCGACAAGCCCCTGCCTGTTGAAAAGCGCAATCTCGTAGACGGTCCTTGTGACGTCGCTGCCAAGGCTGTTCTTCACCACGAAGGTGATCCGGCACCCTTTGTCGCTCTTCTCAAGCGCATTGAGTTCGAGGTCGATCATGCCTTGAGGAGCGTTTTCGGCCAGGGCCGGACTGCCGCCTGCCGCCGCCAGCACGAGGCTGGCGGCGAGGAAACGGGCGGAGACGGATAATCGTGATGGCATTCTATCCTCCAAAACGCACGGTCGCGCCGAGCTTTACGGTCAGGCCGGGCTGCGCGAAGACGCCATCGGACGTGTCGACGATGGGCAGCACGTATCTCTTATCGAAAAGATTATCGACGCGGAAATCAAACCGAAGATTCTCGGTGGGCTGATAGTTCGCGTAGAGATTGACCAGCGTGTAGTCCTTGGCAAAGGAGGAGCCGCTGGGCGCCTTGTTGAACTGGACTTCACCACCCAGCGTCAGGCGACGTTCAAGAAAGCGCATGCCGCCATCCACCGTGACGCTGGCTGACGGAATGGTGGTGAGATCCTTGCGCACGCCGCTGCGGTCGGTCTGGTGGCCATCGATGATGGAGGCGCTGAGGCCCGCGAAATAACGCCCTGCATCATAGCGGCTCTCAAGCTCGAAGCCCTGAATCCTGGCCGAATACATGTTCTGGTACTGGGCGCACATGGTGTGGCCGAGGCTGACGCATTCGCTGCCCGGCGTCGCCGGGAAGGTGGGGATGGTGATGTAATCCTTGATGTCGTTGTGGAAATAGGCCGCCTTGAGACGCAGCGTGTCATCGGCCTGAATGAGCCCGTCAGCCTTGTAGTTGACGCCCGCTTCCCAGGTTTTGCCGGTTTCCGGCTTCAGGTCCGGATTGGGCAGGAAGGCGAAGCTGAAGCCGGGGAAGGAATGTCCGCCGGTGATATAGGCTTCGGATGTGTTGGGCGCGCGGTAGCCCTCGGCATAGGAGCCGTAGACCTGAAGGCCGGAGAGTGCGCCTTCGCTGAAGGGCGAGACGCCGATGCTGAGGCGCGGCGAGAAACGGTCGCCAGAACTTTTTCCGGAGCCTTCCAGTTCGTAGGAATCGTAGCGCAGCCCGGCGACGATCTCGAGCCAGTCATAGGTGATCTTGTCCTGAACATAGGCGCCCCAGACAGAGCGTGTGCCGGTGGGGTTGTAAGTGTCGGCGGCCCCGCTGCCGGTCTTCGAGGTGAAGTCGTCATAAACCCAGTCGCCGCCGACCGTCAGTTCGTGGGCGAACAGACCGGTCTCGAAATAGGAGGTGTTCCAGATGTCGAGGCTGCTCGTGCGCAGGTCATAACCGGTTGTGCCGGGGCGTGAACCGGTATCGGTCTGGCGCAGGTCGAGATTGTTGATCGCGCCCTTGATGTTGAGGTTCACCCACTTTTCCCCGGCGTCGGAGATCTTGAACTCTCCGGTGAACATGTCGCTGTCGAGGCGGTAGTCGCGGGTTGCCTTGGAGGACCACTCGTCGCGCGAACCGGTCCAGCCAAGCGTCAGCTCGCTGTTTTCCGTTGGCTTGATGGTGCCCTTGAGGTGGCCGGACAGCACGTCGAAACCGGAATGGCCGACGCGCACGCCGCCGCCATCCTTGTAGTCGCCATAGTCGCGCCAGACGATGTTGCCGAGAATGGAGGCGGCTTCATTGAAGCGGTATGCGCCGACGGCGCTGGTCGTCCAGCCGGAGCCGTTTGATTCGTAGCGGCCGGTCAGCGACAGGGCGTAATTCTCGTCGTCGCGCAGGAAGTCTTCGGCCTTTTTTGTCTCGAAATAGACCACGCCGCCGATGGCGCCGGAGCCGAACGTGTTGGCGCTGGGGCCGCGGATCACATCGACCTGCTGCACCAGTTCCGGGTCCAGCCAGAACATGCGGGCGACCTCGTGGCCGGCCTTGTGGAAGTTCTGGCGCGCGCCATCGACGATGACCGCGACACGGCCGGCATCCTGCAGGCCGCGAATGTTGATGTTGCTGACGGCGGGGCGGCCGTTCGAATAGACCTTGATGCCCGGAACGCCGAAGAAGATGTCGTTGGCATTGCTCGCCATGCGGCGCTCAAGCTCTTCACCGCTGATCTGGCTGACCGAGGCGAGCGTGTCGAGCGCGCTGTCGCCGGTGCGGCTGACCACGGTGATGCGATCGAGAAGCGTGACGCTGCCTGCAGCGTCCGCCATCATCATGGAAGGGTCTTCCTGCGCCATGGCGCCCATGCTCAGCGCCAGCGTCACGATGGAGGTTCCGCACAACAGGCCGAGCCGTCCGTTTAAACTGTTATCCTGCATTCCCGCCTTCTCCAGAAAACAAACTCAACGGGCCGACTGGCACTGGCTTGTCGACGGTTAACCGGCTAGGAAATTTATCTTGATAATTTCACTCCGGTATTGCGGTGGCTATAAAATATGATAATAAAAGTCAAGAAAGCGGAGGGGCGAATTTTTCACCGTGATGCGAGCCGTCGCAAGCACATTCAAAAAGGAGGTTTTTTCCAATGAAGACCTATTTGTCGATCGACCCGCAGGGGCAGGCGGATATGCAGCATCTGGCCGCCAGACATGGAACCGTTACACCTGACCGTACGATCTCGAGCGTCGATCTGTTCGGCGGTCGCCGTGAAATCGGCATCGAGCACCATGGTGCGTATTACCGGCTGAAGATCACCCGTCAGGGAAAGCTAATTCTCAACAAGTAGGTTTACAGAATGACTGTTCAGGCTGTTCGCGCGCCTGAGGTGATCAGGCGCGCCCGCAACGAAAACCCGAAAATGCGTGAGCGCGACCTGGCGCTCAAACTCGGTGTCTCCGAAGCGGAACTGGTTGCGGCTCACATCGGTGAGGGTGCAACGCGCATCGAACCGAATGTTGCTGCTCTTCTCCCCTTGCTCGAAGCGCTGGGCGAGGTGATGGTTCTCACCCGCAATGAAAGCGCGGTGCATGAAAAGGTCGGCGTTTATGAGAAATGCTCAAGCGGCGCGCAGCATGCGATCGTGCTGGGCCGCGACATCGATCTGCGCATTTTCCCGGGGCGCTGGGCATTCGGATTTGCGGTGGAAAAACGCGACGGCGACACGGTTCGGCGCAGCCTGCAATTCTTTGACGCGGCGGGCGACGCCGTCCACAAGGTTCATCTGCGGCCGAAATCCAACCTCTATGCCTATCAGAACCTCGTTGAGGAGCTGCTTCATCCAGAGCAGGATCCGCAGATCGAGGTGCAGGCCGAGAAAATCGTCGATGACGTGGTCAGCGAGGAGCTTCCGGCTGCCGATCTGCTGCGCGAGCGCTGGAGCGCGATGACGGATGTTCATCAGCTCTTCAACATCCTGCGCAAGCTGAAACTGACGCGGCATCAGGCCGTTCACCTGATCGGTGAGGATTACGCCTGGCGGCTGGAAGAGGACGCGCTGACGACGATGCTCCACGAGGCGGTGAGCGGCGAAGTGCCGATCATGTGCTTTGTGGGCAGCAGCGGCTGTATCCAGATTCACACCGGCCCGATCCAGACCGTGAAGCCGATGGGACCGTGGATCAACATTCTCGATCCCGGCTTCAACCTTCATCTGCGCACCGACCATGTGAAAGAACTCTGGGCCGTGCGAAAGCCGACCAGGGACGGGCATGTGACCTCCATGGAAGCCTATGGCGCCGATGGCCAGCTGATTGCGCAGTTCTTCGGCGAGCGGCTGGAAGGGCGCGCGGAGCGCGATGACTGGCGCGCCATGGTCGAAGGCCTGCCACGGCTTGAATGCCGCCAGGTGGCCTAGGGAGATCAACTGACCCATGCCTATCACCGAATTAATGAGCGGCCGCGTCCTTTTGGGCGGCGCGGTCCTGATCGCTGGCCTTATGGGTGGCGTGGCCCCCGTGGCCATGGCTGATGAAGCGCTGCCGAAGCCTTTTGCCGACACTTCGAAGGTTGTAAGCATTGGTGGCGCGGTCACCGAGATCGTCTACCGTCTCGGGGAAGAAGACAGGCTCGTCGCCCGCGACCAGACGAGCATCTATCCGGCTGAAGTCAAGGAACTGCCGGATGTCGGCTATATGCGCGCCCTGTCTCCCGAGGGCGTTCTTTCCGTGGGTCCGAGCGCCATTCTGGCATCCGAAGGCAGCGGACCGGCGGAGACCATGGGGGTTCTTGAAAAGGCGGGCATCCCACTGGTTACCGTGCCGGAGGGTTTCGACCGTGAGGCGATCCTGCGCAAGGTGCGGGTGACGGGTGCAGCGCTGGGCGTGAACGACAAGGCCGAGGCGCTGGCGCGTGAACTGGAGGCGGATCTTGAAGAAGCCGAGTCGCTGGCGCATCAGAGCGGTGAAGAGAAGCGTGTTCTTTTCATTCTGAGCGTTCAGGCGGGACGGATCATGGCTGCAGGCCGGGACAATGCCGCCGATGGCATTATCCGCATGGCCGGGGGCACGAACGCCATGGACGGTTTTATTGGCTACAAGCTCGTCTCCGAAGAAGCCGTGATCGCCGCCAAACCGGATGTGGTTCTGATGATGTCACGCGGCGAAAGCAGCGAACATGCATCGGATGACATCATGGACAATCCAGCAATCGCTTCCACGCCGGCCGGAGAAAACCGGGCGCTGATCCGCATGGATGGCTCTTATCTGCTTGGCTTCGGTCCGCGAACGGCGGATGCGATCCGCGAACTCTCTAAGAAGCTGCATGGCGCGGGCCCGGTGGTCGACTGACATGGCTGTGCGTGAAGAAATGGCGCCAGCTTCCTCATGGCGCTGGCGCGATGCGGTGGATGGCGATCGCTCCATGCGGGCGAAAGCGGTCATCCTCGCTCTCGTCGCTCTCTATGTCCTCCTGTTCCTGTTCAGCCTTGGTTCCGGGGCGTCTGACACCTCGTTCTGGGATGCGGCGGTTGCCTGGCTTGGCGGCGGCAGCGAAGCACTGTCGCTGCGCGACCGCGTGGTGATCAACGACATTCGCCTGCCGCGCATCGTGCTTGGTACGCTGGTGGGTGCGTCGCTGGCGGTTTCGGGCGCGGTCATGCAGGGGCTGTTCCGCAACCCGCTTGCCGATCCCGGCATTGTGGGCGTTTCGTCCGGCGCGGGGCTGGGCGCAATCACGATCATCGTTCTGGGCGGCACCGTGCTTGCTCCGGTGATCGGGGTGCTTGGCATCTACGCGCTGCCGCTGGCGGCATTCTTCGGCGGCCTTGCCTCGACGCTGCTTCTTTACCGCGTGGCGACGCGGCGCGGGCAGACCTCGGTTGCCACCATGCTTCTGGCCGGCATTGCGCTGGGCGCACTGGCGGGGGCGCTGTCGGGCATACTCGTGTTCGTCGCCGACGATCAGGAATTGCGGGACCTGACCTTCTGGGGGCTTGGCTCGCTGGCCGGCGCGACATGGGCGAAAATCTGGGCTGCCGGCCCGTTCATCCTGGCGGGGCTTCTGGTCACGCCGTTTCTGGCGCGGGGGCTTGACGCAATGGTGCTGGGCGAGGCGACGGCCAATCATCTGGGCGTGCGCGTGCAGCGGGTGAAGAACACCGCCATCGTCACCGTGGCAGCCGCCACGGGCGCATCGGTGGCCGTTTCGGGCGGCATCGGCTTTGTCGGCATCGTTGTGCCGCATCTCCTGCGGCTCACCATCGGCCCGGAACACCGCTACCTGCTGCCGGCTTCGGCGCTTCTGGGAGCAAGCCTTCTGCTCGTGGCAGACGCGATCAGCCGGGTGGTCGTCGCGCCGGCAGAACTGCCGATCGGCATCGTGACCGCCGCCATCGGCGCGCCGTTCTTCCTGTGGATCCTGCTGCGGCAGAGAGGATTGTTGGATCTGTGATGTCGATTGAAGTCAGCAATCTTGGTGTGCGGGTGGGGCGCAAGCAGATCCTCTCGGATGTGGCGCTTTGTGCAAAACCCGGTGAGGTGACGGCCATTGTCGGCCCCAACGGATCGGGCAAGACGACCTTCCTCAAAGCGATCTCGGGCGATCTGCCTTTCACGGGAATGGTGCGGATCAATGGCGCATCGCTTCACGGCATGAAGCCATGGGAGGCGGCGGGGCACAGGGCCGTGCTGCCGCAGGCGAGCGCGCTGTCCTTTCCCTACAAGGTCCGCGAAGTCGTGAAGCTGGGCCTGTTGAGCGGCCGCTCGGGCACAACCCGCGCCGAACAGGAGCGTTTGCCCGAAATCGCGCTTGAGCGTGTCGATCTCGGCGGCTTTTCAGGGCGGTTCTATCAGGAGCTTTCAGGCGGCGAGCAGCAGCGTGTGCAGCTCGCCCGTGTGCTCTGTCAGGTCTGGCGTCCGGTGCTGGACGGACAGCCGCGCTACCTGCTGCTCGATGAACCGGTGTCGAGCCTCGACATCAAGCATCAGCTCATCATCATGGATATTGCCGCCCAGTTTGCAGCGGCCGGTGGCGGGGTGCTGGCCGTGCTGCATGATCTGAACCTGACGGCGCGTTTTGCCGACCGGGTGGCCATGATGCATCGCGGAAAACTGGTGGCGACGGGAACGCCGGCGGAGGTTTTCAACGACACGCTGATTTCTGACGTGTTCGAATGCCGGATACAGGTGGGCGTGCCGCCCATGGGCGCATTGCCCTATATCCTGCCGCAATCCGCGCAGCTTTGAGAGAAATGCCGGAAAAGCAGAATCAAAATAAAGAAAAGGACCGTCAAACTGGCGGTCCTTTTTCTCAAATTTCGCTTTTCTAGCGCGCCGCTGCGCGCTCGGGTAACTCGTCCAGACCAAGCCGGAAGCGCATGTCGGGCTTGGAATCGGCCAGATCGCGAATCGTATAGCTGCCCAGAACCTCGAAGAAGGCATTGAGCGCCTTGCGCAGAGCCTCGTTCAGGCCGCAGCTATCGACCAGCGGGCATTCCGCATCGTCGTTCTCAAAGCACTCCGCCATGGCGAAATTGTCTTCGGTCACGCGCACCACTTCGAACAGGGTGATGTCTTCTGCCGGCTTTGCAAGGCGCACGCCGCCATTGCGGCCGCGCACGGTTTCCACGAAACCGTTCTCCACGAGGGGCTGAAGGATCTTGAACAGGAACAGGTCGGAGAGCGAATACGCCTTCGCGATCTCCGAGATGCGGCTCAGACGACCTTCATTGGCCGCGCAGTACATGAGGATGCGAATGGCGTAGTTGGTTTGTCGCGTTAAGCGCATAACAATCCTTTCAGATAACGTTCCCGTAATATGGCTTATTGTTTAGAATAATTCCAGAGTGAGTCTGGTAAAATCTGACAAAACAAATCAACTTTATGTGCCTTGCGAACGGGTGTCCGCGCAAGGGCGCTGAACGTGCGTTTATGCGAATTATGTTGCGTTGCACAATATCGAGGCGCTAGGGGAATGGGTGCCCAGCCTGAAATGGTGAAAGCAATCAGTCCCGGCTGCTTTGTGTGACCGGGCGCAGGGGCGTTTCGGCCGCATGCAGCCCACGGGCTGGCGGCGAGCCGATCCGCTGAATGAAGGACTACTCTGCCGCGTTCTTGTGTCCGGTCGGATGCGCCCGCGCTGCTGCAGAATTTGACAGGGAAGGCTCAGCTCATGAACGCACATGTTCTTGAAGCGCAGATCGGCGGCGGCACGACCGTTTCCGATTGGGTGGTTGTCGACCAGTCGATGATCGACCGTTTCGCCGATTGCACCAATGACCATCAGTGGATCCATGTGGATCGCGAGCGCACGGAGCGCGAAAGCCCGTTCGGCAGGCCCGTGGCGCACGGTTTCCTCACGCTGTCGCTCTTATCAAGCCTGTCTTATGACTGTGGCGCGTGGCCGGTGCATCTGGGCACGATCATCAATTACGGCCTCGACAAGCTGCGCTTTCTGGCGCCGGTGAAGGCTGGCAGCCGCGTGCGCCTGCGCAGCACGCTGAAAGGTGTCGAGGAAAAGGCTCCGGGCCGGCTTCTCGTGCGTCATCACGGCGAGGTGGAGATCGAGGGCGAGGACACGCCCGCGCTCGCGGCCGAAACCATTATCATGCTTATTCTGGACGAAAAGGCCGGCTGAGCCGGCCTTCCGGTTGAATCATTCCGCGTCGGGCTGGTTCATCGGCGCGGCCTTGCGGAACGCTTCCAGTTCCATGCAGGCCTCGTTGATGCGCTGGATGACGGGATAGGGCGTCATGTCGACGTCGAAGCGCTTGTTGTTCGCCACCTGCGCAACGAGGCAGATATCGGCCATGCCGGGCGCGTCGCCATGGCAGAAGACGCCGGTCTGCGGGCTCTCGGCGAGCATCTTTTCAAGCGGTTCGAACGTGGCGTTCACCCAGTGGCGGAACCATGCGCCAATTTCTGCGTCGTCTGCGCCGTAACGCTCTTTGAGCGCGTTCAGAATGCGCAGATTGTTCACCGGATGGATTTCGCAGGCGACCATCTGGGAGAGCATGCGAACCCGTGCGCGCCCATGCGCATCGGCAGGCAGGAGCGGGGGCTCGGGCACCGTCTCGTCCAGAAACTCCATGATCGCCATGGACTGCGCGATCATCGTGCCGTCGCTCCACACGAGTGCGGGCACGAGGCCCTGCGGATTGACCGACAGATAGGCCTCGCCGCGATGTTCGCCGTGGCGCAGATGATGCGCGGCGTAGCGATAGTCGATGCCCTTCATGGCGAGCGCGATGCGCACCCGGTAGGAGGTCGAGGAGCGGAAGTAGTTGTGCAGAACGACTTCGCCCATATCAGGCCTCGCCAATGGTGATGGCGATCTCGCCGACGCCGTCAACGCCGCCTTCCACGTGGTCGCCCGGCTGAAGCGCGCCGACGCCGGCAGGTGTTCCGGTGTAGATCAGATCGCCGGCCTTCAGCTCCATGGCCTGGCTGCACAGCGCGATCACGTCGGCCACCGGCCAGATCAGCTCGTCGAGATCGCCTTCCTGGCGGATTTCGCCATTGACGGCGAGCCAGACACGGCCCTGCGACGGGTGGCCGGTCTTTGCAACGGGCACGATGGGGCCGCAGGGCGACGAGCGGTCGAACGCCTTGGCCCAGTCCCACGGGCGGCCCTTCTTCTTGGCTTCGGCCTGCAGGTCGCGGCGGGTGAGGTCGAGCCCCACCGCATAGCCGTAGACATGGTCGAGCGCATGGGCCGGATCGATGTTGCTGCCGCCCTTGCCGATGGCGACGACCATCTCGATTTCGTGATGCAGATCCTGCGTGAGTGCGGGATAGGGAATCACCGTGTCGGCATCGACCACGGCGTCAGCGGGTTTGGTGAAGAAGAATGGCGGCTCGCGCTCCGGCTCATGGCCCATTTCGCGGGCGTGGGCGGCATAGTTGCGCCCCACGCAGAAGATGCGCCGCACGGGAAAGCGCGCTTCTTCGCCGGCTACGGCGACGGAGGGCTGGCTGGCGGGCGGAAAAACGAAATCGGCCATGAAATTCTCCCAGATGACTGCGGAGAAAGAGATGGCTCAATTGGCGCTCCGGGGCAAGCCCGGCGAGAGCGTGAACCGGCGCTCCGGGGCAGGGACCCGAAGCGCCGAAAGTTCGGGGTCAGTCCTTGAAGACGGTCTTCACGGCCTTGGCGGTCGCATCGACGATGCGGTCGGCTTCTTCGCGCGTCAGGCAGAGCGGGGGCGCAAAGCCCAGAATGTCGCCCTGCGGCATGGCGCGGCCAATGACGCCCTGTTCGAGAAGGGCTGCGGCCATCTGCGGGCCGATCTTCTCGGAAGCGTCGAAGAACCGGCGGTTCTCACGCTCTTTCACGAACTCGACTGCACAGAGCATGCCTTCGCCGCGCACTTCGCCGACATGGGCGTGTGCGCCGATGGCGTCACGCATGGCGTTGACGAAGTAAGCGCCCGTCTCGCCGGCATTCTTGACGAGGCCGAGCTTGTCGACCAGTTCGAGATTGGCGATGCCGGCTGCCGCGCCGATGGGGTGGGCCGAATAGGTCCAGCCATGGCCGATGGGGCCGTATTCGTCCGTGCCGCGCTCAAGCACTTCCCACATCTTCTTGCCGACGATGGAGCCGGAAAGCGGCGCATAGGCCGAGGTGAGGCCCTTGGCGATGGTGATGAGGTCGGGTTCCATGTCGTAATGGATGGAGCCGAACATGGAGCCGAGGCGTCCAAAGCCGGTCACCACCTCGTCGGCGACGAGCAGGATGTCGTGCTTGCGCAGCACTTTCTGGATCGCGGCCCAGTATCCGGCCGGTGGCGGCACAATGCCGCCCGTGCCGAGCACAGGCTCGCCGATAAAGGCGGCGATGGTGTCCGCGCCCTCGCGCTCGATCAGCGCTTCAAGCTCGGCCACGCAATGGGCGGTGAACTGCTCCTCGCTCATGGCGAGGTCCGGGCGGCGGTAGTAATAGGGCGCTTCGGTGTGAACCACCTGGGCCAGCGGCAGGTCGAACTTCTTGTGGAACAGCTCAAGGCCGGTCAGCGAGCCGGTCATCAGGCCGGAGCCGTGATAGCCGCGCCAGCGCGAGATGATCTTCTTCTTCTCGGGGCGGCCGAGAATGTTGTTGTAGTACCAGATCAGCTTGACGTTGGTTTCGTTGGCGTCGGAGCCGCCGAGGCCGAAATAGACCTTGGACATGTTCTCCGGCGCGCGGTCGACAATCATCTTGGCAAGCGTGATCGAGGCTTCCGTGCCGTGGCCCACATAGGCGTGGTAATAGGCAAGCTCCCTGGCCTGCTCGGCAATGGCGTCGGCGATCTCGGTGCGGCCATAGCCGACATTGACGCAATAGAGGCCGGCAAAGGCGTCGAGCAGCCTGTTGCCGTCACGGTCCTCGATATAGACGCCGTTGCCGCCGGTCACGATGCGGTTGGGGCTTTCGCCGCGCGCATGCTGGGCCAGATGGGTCGAGGGATGGAAGAAGGCCTCGCGGTCCCACTGGTCGAGTTGGTCGTTCTTCAACAGCATGTCACTCTCCTGTTATTCTCAGACTGTGTCAGTCAGCGCTGCTCAACCGATGTTGCGGCAGACGTATTTGATGTTGGTGAAGGCTTCCAGCCCGTGGCGGGAGCCCTCGCGCTCGAGGCCGGCCTGCTTGACCCCGCCAAAGGGGATGGGCGCGCCGGTGATCTTGGTGCGGTTGACCGCGACCATGCCGAATTCCAGGCCGCGCGAAAGGCGGGCGATGCGGCTCGGGTCCTGCGTGTGCAGATAGGCGGCAAGGCCGGTTTCGGTGTCGTTCGCCTTTTTGAGCACGTCCGCTTCGTCATCGAAGGGGGTGAAGGCGGCAATCGGCCCAAACGTTTCCTCGCGGAAGATGAGCGCGTTTTCGGGCACATCGGCCAGAACCGTGGGTTCGAAGAAGGTGGGGCCGTGCCGCGACACGTTTCCGCCCGTTACCAGACGCGCGCCTTTTGCGAGCGCATCGGCGACCTGTTCGGTCTGCTTGGCGACGGCGCGCTCATGGATGAGCGGGCCTATATCGGGATCGCTGAGGCCATTGCCGACGGTCAGTTCCTCGACCTTGCGGGCGAATGCGGCGACGAAGGCGTCATAGATGGAGCGCTCGATATAGAAGCGGTTGGCGGCAAGGCAGTCCTGCCCGGAGGTGGCGAACTTGGCCGAAATGGCGCTCTCGACCGCGTGATCGAGGTCGCAATCGGCAAAGGCGATGAAGGGCGCATGGCCGCCAAGCTCCATGACCAGACGCTTCACGGTCGGCGCGGACTGCGCGTAGAGCAGGCGGCCGATCTCGGTGGAGCCGGTAAAGGAAACGGCGCGCACACGGGTTGAGGCGGTCATCGCGCCGACCACTTCGGCGGCCTTGCCGGTGAGCACGTTGAAGACGCCTGCCGGAACGCCAGCGCGCTCGGCCAGCTCGGCAAGGGCGAGTGCGGAGAACGGCGTCTCGGAAGAGGGATGCGCGACCACGGTGCAGCCGGCGGCAAGCGCTGCCGCCGCCTTGCGGGTGAGCATGGCGGAGGGGAAGTTCCACGGCGTGACGAGGGCTGCAACGCCCAATGGCTCGCGCGAAACCTGCATGTCGGCGCCCGGCAGGTGTGAGGCAACGCTTTCGACCGAAACGCGCTTTGCTTCCTCGGCGTAGAAGGAGACGAAGGAGGCGGCGTAATCGATCTCGCCACGCGCTTCAGAAAGGGGTTTGCCCTGCTCCAGAACCATCAGATGAGCGAGGTCCTCCTTGGCGGCGACGATCAAATCGTACCAGCGCATCAGGATCTGCGCGCGCTCCTGCGGAAGGAGGGCCGCCCAGCCGGGAAACGCCGCGTGAGCCGCTTCAATGGTTTCATCGACCTGTTCGGCGGCGAGTGCCGGGACGCAGCCGAGCCGCGCGCCATCGGCCGGGTTGAAGACATCCACGACCGGGTCGCCGGGGGCGGCGATCCAGTGACCGTTCGCATAGGCGTATTCGCGGAAAAGGCGCGGATCGGCGAGATCGGAAAGGGCGGTTTTCTGAAGGGCTGCAATAGCGGACATCGGCTCACTCCCAAGCGGATTTCCAGTGTTTGGATTGACTGGAATTATGCCGTTCGGGCCGCCAAATTTTCTGATGAACTTGCCATGGCGCGCCAACGTTTCTTCTGAACTTCGCGCCGTGCGCCCACTATTCCTTCTGTGTCGTATCGTCGGTGTTCACCAGAACGCCAAGCGGGAACGCGCCCGGCTGCTTCACCGGCTTGGTGACGATGTAGGTGAAATAGCGCGCCAGACCGACATTCATGTCCAGAAGCCGGTCGACCAGACGCTGATAGGTGTCGATATCGCGGGCGATGATCTGCAAAATGTAGTCGAAACCGCCGCCGACAGCCCAGCAACCGGTGATTTCATCGATCTCCTGAACGCTGCGCTCGAATCGCTGGAAGTCTTCGGCGCGGTGGCCGGCAAGCTCCGCCGCCATGAAGACGGCGATGTGCGGGGCGAGCTTCGCCAGCGCCACTTCGGCGCGGTAACCTGTGATGATCCCCGCCTTTTCAAGGCGTTTCAGCCGCTCCCAGCAGGGGGCGGGCGTGAGATTCACCCGTTCGGCCAGCGCCGCCTTGGAGATGCGGCCTTCCCTTTGAAGGATACCGAGGATTTTGAGATCGCGGTCGTCGAGCTTGAGCATGGTCAGCTCTGGATCGTCGTACCGGCTCCCGCTGTCAAGGCCCGTTCACGCGCCAGGGTGGCGATGGCCGTGTCCTGCGCGCCGGTTCCGGTGAGGTCGCAAATGGTGATCTGGTCGTCGCCGGTGCGACCGGATCTGGCTCCGGTCACGATCTCGCCGAGCTCTGCGGGCGTGCCGCCATTCCAGTCGCCGGCACGGATCGCTGCCGCCAGTTCGCCCAGTTTTTCGCACTGGCTCACACGGTCGGCGACATAGAGATCGGCGCGGGAAAGCGCTGCCGGCTGCAACTCGTTCTTGCCTTCCTGATCGGACCCCATGGCCGTGACGTGAAGGCCCGGATGAAGCCAGTCGGCCATCAGAACCGGGTCGCGCGCGGGCGTGGTGGTGACGACAAGCTGGCTTTCGGCAACGAGACGGGCCGGGTCTGCTTCAGCTTTCACGTCGATGCCGAGGATTTTGGCCAGATCGGCTGCGCAGGCTTCTGCCTTTGCCGCATCGCGCCCCCAGACGAGAAGACGGGAGAAGGGGCGTACCTGATGGGCGGCGATCATTTGCAGGCGGGCCTGCACACCGGTTCCCATGACGCCGGCGGTCTCGACACTCGACGGGGCCAGATGGCGGGCGGCGACCGCGCCGGCGGCAGCGGTGCGCACATCGGTGAGAAAGCCATTGTCGAGCAGAAGCGCTTCCACCAGCCCGGTTTTCGCCGAAAACAGGATCATCAGGCCATTGAGGCTTGGCAGGCCGATTTTCGGATTGTCGAAGAAACCGGGGCTGACCTTGATGGCGAACCCGTCGAAGCCGGGAATATAGGCGGTCTTCACATCCACCTCGCCATGAACCTGCGGAATGTCCATGGACAGGATGGGCGGCATGATGACCGCGCCCGAGGCGAGCGCGCGGAAGGCTTCTTCCACCACGTCGATCGCTTCGAGGTCGAGCCGGACGGCCTTGCGCAGATCGGCTTCGGTCAGAACGAGAATGTCATGCGGCATGGATGTGTCCCTTGAGCGTTGTGTCGCCGAGCTGCACCGCCCGGCCAGACACGATGTCGGTGAAAACCTGCATGTCGACATTGCGCCCGGTTATGAGCGTGGCCGTGGGGCCGGGGTGCCTGCCCAGCCTGCCGGAAAGCAGTGCGGCCGCGCCCACCGTACTTGCGCCTTCGCAGACCAGCCGGTCTTCATGGTAGTGCACCTGCATCGCGCGGTAGATTTCTTCCTCGCTGACGAGGATCACCTCATCGAGGAAATCGCGGCAGAGTGCGAAGGAATGGCGGTTTTCGAGCCCGATGCCGCCGCCGAGCGAATCGGCAAGGCTCGCCATTTCGGTGACTGCCACCGGTTTTCCGGCCGCAAGCGAGGCGTGCATGGCCGCGCCGTGCTCCATGGTGATGCCGACGACCC
Source organism: Nitratireductor aquimarinus (assembly GCF_017255295.1). Taxonomy (GTDB): domain Bacteria; phylum Pseudomonadota; class Alphaproteobacteria; order Rhizobiales; family Rhizobiaceae; genus Nitratireductor; species Nitratireductor aquimarinus. The sequence continues at coordinate 441,092 of NZ_JAFKDE010000003.1, read as the reverse complement.
GGATCGATGGTTTGATCGTCTTGAGCGCAAAGGCGATGCCGCCGGCAAGACCGCCGCCCGACAGCGGGATCAGCACGGTCTCAAGGTCCGGGCGCTGTTCCAGAAGCTCAGGCCCGATCGTGCCCTGGCCGGCGATCACATGAAGATCGTCAAAGGGCGATATCTCGTGGAAACCCTCTTCCTCGGCGAGGCGGCGGCTTTCCACCTGCGCCTCGTCCTGGCTCTTGCCGATGATCCGCGCTTCCGCGCCCAGAGCGCGGATGCCGGCAAGCTTGGCCTCGGGGACGAGGCTCGACATGCAGATAACAGCCCGGAAGCCGCGCGCACGGGCGGCATAGGCGACGGCCCGGCCGTGATTGCCGGTCGAGCAGCAGGTGACGCCTTTCGTGCTCTCCGGCAGGCTCAGGACGGCGTTCGCCGCGCCGCGCAGTTTGAAGGCGCCGGTCGCCTGACCGATTTCGAGCTTCAGGAGAACATCGTCACCGGCGATGGCGCTGAGATAGGGCGAGGGCGGCAAAGGCGTGTCGAGCGTGGCGATGCCGGCAATGCGTTTACGGGCGGCCAGAATGTCTGCAAGGGTGAGCGACGTCATTTGGGCGCGACCGGAATGCGTGAGGTCGTGTGACACATGAAAAGGCCCCCGTAATGCGCGCCCCGTGATGCGCGAATACTTGATGATCAGAGGATTTGTACACATCATCATCCGGGTGGAGAATAGAACAACGACATTTGATGTCGTTTCTGTGCGATTCAGGCGTTCAAAAATGTGATGATGGATTAGTTGTACACAAGGTGGGAGAGCCTGATCGGTGTACGGTTTGTCCGGGTGCGTCAGCGTCCGGCTTTTCTCAGGTGGAGGAACCATGCCAGCAGCCGAAATGCCCTTCAGCGCGCAGGAATATGCCGCGCGTCTGGAAAAGACCCGCAACGCCATGGAGGCGAAGGGTATCGACGTTCTCTTCGTGGAAGATCCGTCCAACATGGCCTGGCTCACAGGCTATGATGGCTGGTCGTTCTACGTCCATCAGGGCGTGATCGTCTTCAAGGATGCCGATCCGATCTGGTGGGGCCGCGCCATGGACGGAAACGGCGCGGTGCGCACCGTCTACATGGATGATGAGAGGGTGCTGCGCTATCCGGATCACTATGTGCAGGCCAACACGTTGCATCCCATGCAGCATCTGGCGGAAATCCTGCGCATTCACGGCTATGGCAGTCAGCGCATCGGCGTGGAGCTGGAGAATTATTACTTCTCCGCCAAGGCCTATCTGGTTTTGAAGGAAGAACTGCCGAACGCCACCTTCGTCGACGCGACGGCGCTGGTGAACTGGCAGCGCGCGGTGAAATCCGAAGAGGAAATCGTCTTCATGCGCCGGGCGGCGCGGATTTCGGAAAAGATGATCGACGGCATTGTCGAACGCATCGAGCCGGGTCTCAAGAAGAACGACCTGGTGGCCGAGATCTATGCGGACGCCATTCGCGGCGTGGATGACGACTGGGGCGAATATCCGGCCATCGTGCCGCTGCTGCCGACGGGCTCCGATGCGGCCGCACCACACCTGACCTGGGACGGGCGGCGGTTCGAACAGGGGCATGCGACCTTCTTCGAGATCGCCGGCTGCTATCGCCGCTACCACGCGCCGCTCTGCCGCACCGTGTTTCTCGGGACGCCGCCGCAGCACATGCTGGATGCGGAAAAGGCGCTGGTGGAAGGCATCGAGGCCGGGCTTGAGATCGCACGACCGGGCAACCGCGCAGGCCAGATCGCCGATGCGCTCTATGGCGCGCTGGAGCGGGCCGGCATAACGCGTGACGGGCGCTGCGGTTATCCGATCGGCATTTCTTATCCGCCGGACTGGGGCGAGCGCACAATTTCGCTGCGCCGCGAGGACGAGACGGTGCTGGAAGCGGGCATGACCTTCCATTTCATGCCGGGCCTGTGGATGGCCGACTGGGGGCTCGAAATCACCGAGAGCATCCTGATCACGGAAGACGGTCCGGCCGAGGCGCTGTGCCGCCGCCCGCGCGAACTGATCGTGAAGTCGTGATCCATGCGCACTGAAAGGCTTGATAACACGACCCGCATTCTGGCCGATCTGGTGGGGTTTCCCACCATTTCGGCAGAGAGCAATCTGGAACTGATCGCCTATGCCAGCGAAATGCTGAGCGCATTGGGCGCGCGGCTTTCGGTGACGCTGGATGAAAGCGGGCACAAGGCGAACCTGTTCGCCACGCTCGGGCCGGAGGGCGATGGTGGCATCGTCCTCTCCGGCCATTCCGATGTCGTGCCGGTGGACGGACAGGACTGGACCGGCGATCCGTTTGCGCTGCGCATGGGCGACGGCAATCTCTATGGGCGCGGCACATGCGACATGAAGGGGTTTATCGCCTGCTGTCTCGCCATGGCCCCGCACTACGCCGGGCTCGACCTGAAACGGCCGCTGCATTTCGCCTTCACCTATGACGAGGAGGTGGGGTGCTTCGGTGCGCGGGCGCTGGTGGAGGAACTGGAACGGGCCGAAATCCGCCCGTCCGTCGCCATTATCGGCGAGCCGACCATGATGCGCATCATTGAGGGGCACAAGGGCTGTTTTGAATACACGACCGAGTTCCGTGGCCTTGCGGGCCATGCCTCCGGGCCGGAGCGCGGGGTCAATGCGGTCGAATATGCGGTGCGCTATATCACGCGCCTGATGGCGATTGCCGAGGAACTCAAGACGCGGGCGCCGCTCGGCAACCGGTTTGACCCGCCCTGGACGACGCTTCAGGTGGGGACGATCTCGGGCGGTGCTGCGCGCAACGTGATTGCCGATCACTGTTCTGTGGAATGGGAGATGCGGCCGGTGCGCAACGAGGATGCGGACTTTGTAAAAGACCGCATTCGCGCCTATGCAGAGCTGGAACTGAAACCGGCGATGCGCGCCGTGTTTGAGGACGCCGACATCGTGACCCACGTGATCGGCGAAGTGGACGGGCTGGAGCCGGTGACCGAATCCGAAGCGCGGCAGATCGTTTCGGAGCTGACCGGTCTTACCGAAGCGGAAGTGGTGGCGTTCGGCACAGAGGCCGGGCTCTTCCAGAAGGCGGGCATCTCGTCCGTCATCTGCGGGCCGGGTTCCATCGAGCAGGCCCACAAGGCGGACGAGTTCGTTTCCATCGAACAACTCGACCAGTGTCTTGGGATGCTCGAGCGGCTGGGAAAAAGGATGAGCTGAGGACGATGGAGCAAAAACGATGACAGGCGAGGGACGGGCGCGGTTCGAGCGGATCTATGCGCTGCTGCGCTCCCGGATCTGTCTTCTGGATTACCCGCCGGGCATGCGGCTGCGTGAAGAAGACCTCGCGGAGGAATTCGAAACCAGCCGCACGCCGATCCGGCGCGTTCTGGCGCGGCTTGAAGACGAAGGCTATGTGCGCTCGGTGCACGGTGTTGGCACAATGGTGACCGATATCGACAGCGCCTCGCTCGAGCAGGTCTACCGGCTGCGCGTGGAGCTTTCCGAACTGATCGGCCGGCTTTCGCCCATCGTGCCGGACGCGGAGACCATCGAGGCTTTCGATGTCATGCGGCGGCGCTGCGAGGCGCTGGCGAAAGCGCCGGACCAGCGCACCTTCGCGCAGCTCAACATGGATTTTCTGGATCTCCTGATGACGCTCACGGAGAACGAGCCGCTGCGGGAGTTTTCCGAACGGCTCTACTACCAGACCACGCGCTTCTGGCTGAAGACGGTGGCCGGTCTTGAGCGCCATGAAGAAGCGCTTGCCAGCGAAACGGACTATTTCCTGCGCGAAATCTCTGACATCGCCACGGCGGTTTCGTGCGGGGCGCTGGAAACGGTCGGGCAGGTGCGCCGGGCGCATGTGGCGATGAGCTATGCAAGGCTCAAGGCGCGTGCGCGCGGCGATGTGCTGCCCGACGAGGTTTAGGCGCAGTGAGTGGCTCTCTTAAGCTTCGGCCTCTTGCGCAAGGGCGCTGAGGTCTGGCAGGTCCGAGGCTCCGCCAACACGCATCACGGCTTCAGCACCACATCGATTGCCCGCTTCAAGGCACTGTTTTAGCGGCAGTTTCGAAAGCCAGGCGTCGATGAAGCCGGCATTGAATGCGTCGCCCGCACCGGTGGAATCGATGACATCCACGGGCTTTGTCGGTGCTGAAACGGTTTCCTCCGCCGTGATCGCGATGGAGCCGTCCGGCCCACGCTTCACGATTGTGAGCGGGGCGGGCGGGGTTGCCGCCTTCAGAATGCCAAGCCGCTCTGCCTCCGTTTCGTTGGGAAGGAAGATGTCCACGGCGGAAATCAGCCCGGCCAGATCGTCGCGCGCGAGCACCGCATCGTCCCAGGAGCAGTCCAGCGAAATGGACAGGCCCGCCGAACGCGCCTTCTCGATGAGGTCGGGCGCTTCGACCAGCGTGGCAAGCTCGCCGATGTGGAGATGCGCAAACGCGCCGCTTGCAACTGCCGCATCGAAAGCCCCGGGTACGGCGGGGCCGGCGCGGCGCGTCAGGAAGGCGCGTTCCAGGCCCGACGCCATGGCCACCGTGATCTGCGGATCGAGATTGGCCGGGGTTTCCTCCGATGCCGAAAGGTCGACGCCGCTTGCCTCAAGGTCGGCCATCAGGGCGCTGGCAAAGGGGCCGGATGGAAGCGCCGAGGCGAGCGAAACCGGGCGGCCGAGAGCGGCCACATAGGCTGCGGTGATGAACGCGCCGCCACCGGGCTTGATCGACAGGCCGCCGGCGAACACCTCTTCGCCGAGTGTCGGCATCTTCGGCAGTTCGGTGAAGATAAGGTCGCAGTAAAGTCGGCCCACACTCAAAACGCGGCCCGAGCGTTTGGCTCGCGTCACGGCAGGGCCTCCCCGGATTTCGCGTCGAAGAGATGCATCTCGCCGGCGCTTGCCGTCAGATTGACCGTCTCGCCGGGCTTCGGCGGCTCACGGCCGGACGCCTTGGCGATCACTTCGTAGCCATTCACGCCGACATAGACCAGCGTGTCCGCGCCAAGCGGCTCGACGATGTTGACCTTGCCGGAGAAGAGGCCCTTGTCGCCGGTCACGACCAGATCGTCCGGACGCACGCCGACCACCACGTCAGCGCCTTCGGTGGCCTTGCGGTGGGGCAGTTCGATGCCGAGACCGTCGCCGAGCTTCACGCCATTGCCGTTCCAGGTGCCCGGCAGCATGTTCATGGAGGGCGCGCCGATGAACTGGGCGACAAAGGTGTTTGCGGGCTTGTGGTAGACCTCCAGCGGCGTGCCGACCTGCTGGATATAGCCGTCCTTCATGATGACGATACGGTCAGCCATGGTCATGGCTTCAACCTGATCGTGGGTCACGAAAATGATCGTGTTTCCAACGCGTTGATGCAGCTTCTTGATCTCAAGTCGCATCTGCGTGCGCAATTGCGCATCGAGGTTGGAGAGCGGCTCGTCGAACAGGAAGACGGCAGGGTCGCGCACCATGGCGCGGCCAATGGCGACGCGCTGCCGCTGACCGCCGGAAAGCTGGTTGGGACGGCGCTCGAGAAGGTCGGTCATGCCGAGAATGGCGGCAACCTCGTCAATGCGCCTGTCCTTGTCCTCTTTCGAGAGTTTGGAGGTGCGCAGGCCGAAACCGATGTTCTTGCGCACGGACATGTGCGGATAGATGGCGTAGTTCTGGAACACCATCGCGATGTCGCGGTCCTTGGGCTCCAGATTGTTGACCAGGCGGTCGCCAATGTGGATCTCGCCGCCGGTAACCTCTTCGAGGCCGGCGATCATGCGCAGCGTGGTGGACTTGCCGCAACCCGAAGGGCCGACGAAGACGACGAATTCGCCATCCGCCACATCAAGGTCGATGCCGTGCAGCACCTCGACCTTGCCATAGGTTTTGACGAGTTTGCGAAGGTTGAGTGTGGCCAAGGGTCTACTCCTGCAAGAGTGCGCCAAAGGCGGCGTCGAGCGCGGCCCCGGCATTGGCAGCGCGGGCAAGGGCCGCGGCCTGTTGTTCTGAAAGGCTGGCAAGCGTGGCGCGGTAGGTTTCAAGCGCCTCGTTCATGGCTTTGGGCGCGGGACCGCCGAAACGTTCGCGCACCGTCACGAAATGACGCGCGCTGACGGCTTCGCCATAGGCTGCGCGGTCGAGCGTGCTGTCGCGGCCGGTCAGGCCCGTAAAGGCTTCGGAGAACGCCTCGAACCCTTCGGCGAGCGGCTTGCCGGCGGCAATGACGGCGCGGGCCGTGGCGGCTGCGATCTCATGCGCCTGCCGGAAGGACAGGTTCTCGCGGCGCACCAGCGTATCGGCCAGTTCCGTCACGGTGATGCAGGCGGCGTCGATGTTTCTGGCCACGCGCTCGCCATCGATGGAAACGGCGCTGATCAGGGCTGCCAGAAGGTCGAGCACGCGCGCGCCGCTCTGGAAAGCCGCATAGCCGGCCACCTGAACCTCGCCCTCACTGTCATTCATGTCGGTGAACGGCGTGTTGTGCATCGTGTTGACGACCGCATCGGCCCGACCACAGGTCATGGAAGCGAGGTGGCGCAGGTGCTCGATGGGCACCGGATTGCGCTTCTGCGGCATGATCGAGGAGATCTGCACGAGGCTGCCGGGCACATGGAGCTGTCCCACCTCGAAGGCCGACCAGAACTGCATGTCCTGGATCAGGCGGCCAAGATGCAGGAAGGTCAGCTTCATCGCGCTGTAGAGGCCGGTGACATAGTCGACCGAGGCGATGCAGCCATAGGAATTGCGCAGCGGCTCGGAGAAGCCCAGCAGATCGGCCATGCGGGCGCGGTCGATGGGGAAGCCGCTGGTGGTGATTGCGGCTGCGCCCATCGGGCAATGGTCGATATTGGCGCGCGCGGCCTGAAGGCGCTCGATGTCGCGAAGAAGCACTTCGACGGCAGCCGACAGATAGTGGCCGAAGGTCGAGGGCTGTGCCGGCTGGCCGTGCGTGTAGGCAACGATCAGCGTGTCGCGCTCGGCTTCAGCCTTGGCGATCAGGGCGGAGGCAAGGGCCTGCGCCTTTTCGATCAGCGTGTCGGCATGGGCCTTCAATGTGAGTTTGAAGACCGTATGGTCCATGTCGTTGCGCGAGCGGGCCGTGTGCAGCATGCCGGCGAGATCCGGTCCAAGCCGCTTCTTCAGCTCGGCCTCGACGAGGAAGAAATAGTCTTCCACCTCGCCGGTATAGGTGAGGGCGTCGACATCGACAGTCTCGTCGATGTCGATGAGCGCGCCGGCGATGCGGGCGGCGTCCTCACGCGTCAGGATGCCCGTTTCGGTGAGCATCACCAGATGCGCCCGGTTGATGGCGCGGAACGCACCCACATAATTGGCCTTCACGCCTTCAAAGAGCGGCGCAAGCACCGTGTCCTTGTAGACGGGATGGGGAAATTTCTCGTTGAGACTCATCGTTCACTTATCCCTTGAGGCCGGCCATGACGACGCCACGGATGATGAAGCGCTGGAAGATCAGGAAGACGACCAGCGTCGGCAGCGTGGAGATGGCGGCGCCCGTCATGATCAGTTCCCAGGCCACGTCCACCTCGTCGCCGAAGCTCGAGAGACCGACCGGCAGCGTGTACATCTCGGCAGAGTTGGTGACGATCAGCGGCCAGATGAAGGCGGTCCAGTTGCCGAGGAAGACGAAGATCGCAAGGGCGGCAAGGGCGGGGCGCACGAGTGGCATGGCCACCTGCCACCAGATCTGGAATTCGTTCAGCCCGTCGATGCGCGCAGCCTCCAGGAAATCGTCGGGAACGGTCTCGAAGAACTGCTTCATGAGGAAGGTGCCGAAGGCGGTCATGACGCCCGGGAACATGATGCCCCAATAGGTGTCGAGCCAGCCAAAACTCTTGCTCATGAGATACCACGGGATGACCAGCATCTCGGTCGGGATCATCAGCGTCGACAGGATGGCGATGAAGACGAGATAGCGGCCGGGGAACTTGAACTTGCAGAGCGCGTAGCCAACCAGCGCGTCGAAGAAGACGGCCGACACGGTGGTGAGGATGGCAATGACCAGCGAGTTGATGAACCAGCCGTAGAAGCGTCCGTCTTCGAGAACATAGGTGTAGTTCTCGATTGTCGGCTCTTCGGGGATCAGGTTCAGATTGTAGACCTCGAAGGGAAATTTCAGCGAGGTCGAGATCATGAACACGATCGGCATGACCATGAGGATGCCGCCGCCGAACAAGAGCACCCAGCGGATGAACTGGCCCATATTGCGCCGTGAATTGCGCGAGGAGCCGGAGAAGAGCGCGTCCGTGGACGCTTTGACTGCAATGTCCTGACTGGCCATGTCAGCTATCCTTCAGGAGACGAAGCTGGATCAGGCTGACGACCAGCAGAATGGTGAAGAGAACAACGGTCTGCGCGGCTGCGTAGCCCATGTTGAAGCCGTTGAAAGCGGTGTCATAGATCAGGAGCACCAGCGGTTTGGTGGAGTTCAGCGGACCGCCCGGATTGTTGGTGGTCATGTTGAACACCTGATCGAAGATCCGCAGGAAGCCGATCGAGGAGAAGACGACCAGGAACACGATGGTGGGCTTCAGGAGCGGAATGGTGATTTCCGTCAGCACCGTCCAGGTGGAGACGCCATCGATGCGGGCTGCCTCGTAATAGCTCTGCGGAATGGCGCGCAGGCCGGCCATGAAGATGATGACCTGAAAGCCCAGCCCAGCCCACACGGCCGGTGCGAGCACCGAAGGCAGGGCGTTGGTGGTGGAACTCAGGAATTCGATCTGCGCAAAGCCTAGGCTGGCCAGGAAATTGTTGAACACGCCGATGGGAACCGGCTGGTAGAACCAGCGCCAGACCCAGGCCATCGCCACCGCGCTCGTCATGAAGGGCAGGAAGTACAGTGCACGGATCGTGCCGTGCATGAACCGCACCTTGTCGAGGTGATAGGCGATGATGAAAGACAGGACGAGGCTGATCGGCGTGCCGAGGATCAGATACATGAAGGTGTTCTTGAACACTTTCCAGAAGACCGGATCGCTGAACAGCTTTGCGTAGTTTTCCAGTCCGACGAATTTGCGGTCGCCAAGCAGGTTCCATTCCTGAAAGGAAAGAACGAAGGCGTTGGCCGTCGGATAGAAACGGATGACGACGTAGAAGAGAACGGGGAGGGCGAGGAAAGCCCAGGCCCAGACGATCTGCTTCTGCGGTATGGATAGGTTTTTGTAAAAGCGCATGGCCCCGTCCCGGTCGGCGCCAGAGTGTCTTCGCCCGTGCCGAAGCCCGCGAAACCACCCTGTCTGTCTGTCGATGCGTCGATGCGAAGCCGGATGTGTTCACCCGGTGGCAGAAAACGCTGCAAGGGCGTCCGAACATGGTCCGGACGCCCGACAGGCCTTATTTGTTGTAATACTCGTCGAGGATTTTCTGCTCTTCCCCGGCGGCCTGGGAGACGCTCTCTTCAAGCGCCTGACCCTGCAGCTCGATGCGCTGCATCATGTCCACCATCGTCTGGCGCTGGGCGCTCTCATTGGCGAAGACCGTGGTCTTTGCGTATTCGAGACCCTTGATGAAGGGGCCGTAGACGGGGTGGTTGACATTCTCGTCGGTCATTGCGGCAGACGGTTTGGCCGGAAGCTCGCCAACGGTCTCAAGCCAAATCTGCATGGCTTCGTCGGAGGTGAGGTATTCCATGAACTTGACCGCCGCATCGAACTTCTCGCCTTCCGCCTTGGAGGTGATGGCGTTCACCCAGTAGGAGGAATAGTTCGACTTGGTGCCGTCAGGACCGGCCGGCAGCTCCGCCACGCCCCATTTGAGGCCGCGCACGTTTTCCAGCGCGCCGATGCGGAAGGAACCGTCGATGTGCATGCCGGCGCGGCCCGCCTTGAAGGCTGCCTGCGGCTCGTCCATGAACGCGGCCTTGGTGACGCCGTGTTTGGCCTGCAGGTCGTTGTAGAAGCCGAAAGCCTTGAGACCGGCTTCGTTTTCGTAGTTCACCTTCTTGTAATCATCGAGATAGGGCTCGCCGCCGAACTGGCGGATGAGCACTTCACGGATCCAGTGATGGTCCTGCGCGGTCATGCCGGTGGTGATGCCGACGGCGGTAAGGTTTCCGGCACCGTCCTTCTTGGTCAGCTTCTTTGCCGCCTCGACGAACTCGTCGAGATTGGTGGGCGGGTTCTCGATACCGGCCTCATCGAACATGCGCTCATTGTAGAAAAGCGCCAGCGAACGCACGGCCGTGGGCAGCGCCCAGTAGCTGTCGCCCATCCGCATCGCCTTGACCATGGGGAAGAACTCTTCCTCGATCTTCTCCGGCGGGAAGGTGTCGGCCGGCAGCGGCTGGATCAGCTCTGCCTCGACATAGTCGTTCAGCCAGCCATAGAACAGCTGCACGACGTCCGGACCCTGGCCGGCCGGAATGGCGGCGGCAACCTTGGTGCGATAGCTGTCATAGGGGAAATGCGTCATCTTGACGGTGATGTCGGGATTGGCCGCCTCGAAATTCTCGATCAGCTGGTCCATCGCCTTGACGCGGGCGTCGAAGAAGTACTGCCAGTATTCGATCTCGACAGCCGAAGCGCTGGTGGCCGCAGCCGTAAGCGCTGCCGTCGCAGCACCCAGGATGTAAGTCCGTAACCTGTGCAATTTCATTTTACTCGCTCCCTTTGACCGCCAGCCGCCTCTTTCCGGCTGGTTTCGGCATTCACCCTCAGATCGGCCATCCGGTAATGACAGCCGGCTCATTCGTTAACGATTAACTCAATCAAGTTGAATGTTCAAGTAAGTTGAATTAATAAGCCTGTATGAAGATTGTCCACCCACGCCGCATCGTCGGATCGAACGCTGAACGCACCCGTCTGCACAATCGACAGGTGGTGCTTGGGCATGTGCGTGAGCGCCAGCCCATCGGGCGCGCCGAGATCGCGCGCATTTCGGGACTTTCCACGCAGGCGGTGAGCAACATCATCGCGGAGCTGGAGGAGGACGGTTTCATCGTCGAGGCCGGTCGCCAGTCGGCGGGCCGGGGGCTTCCGGTCCTCCAATACCGGCTGAACGGTGATGGCGCGGCGGCGCTCGGCATCGAGGTGCGGCCGGATGCCATGTTCGGCGCGCTGGTGAACCTTGCCGGCGAGACGCTTTTCACGACGCGCGAAGCCCTGCCAAAGAACGATCCCAAGACGGTTGCAGATGTGGCCCGGCGCATCAGGACGGTGGCGCTCCATGGCCGGAATGCGGAAAAGCAGGACATTCTGGGCGCTGGCGTCGTCATGCCGGGGCCGTTCGGAAAGGTCGGCATTTCCGGCGCTGGCCAGACGGCCCTGCATGGCTGGGAGGAGACGGACCCCGTCGCGCTGTTTGAGGATGCGCTCGACATGGCGGTCGTGGTCGAGAACGACGCCACCGCCGCAGCCGTTGCCGAGCGCGTGCGCGGCGTTGCATCGGGGCTCAGGACTTTCTGCTTCATCTATTTCGGCGCGGGTCTCGGCCTTGGCGTCGTCAATGATGGCGAGGTGCAGCGCGGCGCATTCGGCAATGCGGGCGAGATCGGTCATGTGATCGTGACGCCGGGTGGACGCCAGTGCGCCTGCGGCAACAAGGGCTGTCTGGAAACCTATGCGAGCCGCATTTCCGTGCGCTCCAAACTGGCCTGTGCCGGCGTCGAGATCGACAGCGCGACCGACATCGAGAAGCTTTATGAAGCAGGCAATCCGCATCTGATGGAGTGGATCGGCGAGGCGGCCGGCCCGCTCTCGCAGGCCATCGGCATGATCGAGAACCTGTTCGATCCGGAAACCGTCATTCTCGGCGGGGCGATGCCCGACGAAGTGCTCGATCACCTGATCGGCGCGCTGCATCTGCCCGGCGGCTCGGTTGCGGCCCGTGAGGGGCGCGTTTCTCCGCGCGTGCAGCGCGGCGCATGCGGCCGCCTGACCGCCGCCCTTGGCGGGGCAGCCCTCGTCATCCACGACACCATTACCCCGCGCATTGCCGCGAAGACTTGATAATTTCCGGGAGGTTTGGAATGCCCTTGTCCGATCAGGAGCGTATTGACGCGCAGATGCGCAACCCGCGTATCGTCCAGCTGTGGCGCGCGCTGGCGCCGCTGAAATCCTGCGTCTCCTTCATGAACACGGGTGCGCACCCCGATGACGAGACATCCGAGATGCTGGCAGCACTCGGGCTGCGGGACGGCGTGGCGCTGTCATTCGCCTGCGCCAATCGCGGCGAGGGCGGGCAGAACGCCATCGGCTCGGAAGTCACGCATGATCTGGGTGTGGTGCGCACTGCCGAGATGGAGCGCGCCGCCGATGTGCTGAACCTCAATCTCTACTGGCTTTCCGAAACGCCGGACGACGCCGTCTTCGATTTCGGTTTCTCCAAGAGCGGCAAGGAAACGCTGGGCAAATGGGGACGTGAACGCACGCTGAAGCGTTTCGTCGAGATCATACGCACCGAACGCCCGGACATCATCTGTCCGACTTTCCTCGACATTCCGGGCCAGCACGGCCATCACCGGGCGATGACGGAACTGGCGCATGCGGTGATGGAAGCGGCGGCTGATCCGGCGTTTCCCGATGTGGATCTGCCGGTATGGCAGGTGAAGAAGCTCTATCTGCCGGCATGGTCCGGTGCGGGCGACGCCTATGATGACGATCTGCCGCCACCGAGCGCCACGCTGACGGTGAAAGGCGGCGGCGAAGACCCGGTGACGGGCTGGAGCTGGGCGCAGATCGGCGAGCAGTCACGCGTGTTCCATCGCACGCAGGGCATGGGCCGCTGGGTCGCGCATGGCGCGCCGAACGACTGGCCGCTCCATCTGGTGCGCTCGGAGGTTTCCGGCCCGGATGACAGCGTGACGGACGGCCTGCCGGTCACGCTGATCGATCTGGCGGCGTTTGCCGGTGCGCCGGAAATCGCCGCGCAACTTGTAACTGCGCATGAGGCCTGCATGGCGGCCATTGCCGCTTTCCCGAACAGGGAGAGCGTGGCGCGAAAGGCAGCCTCGGCACTCAGGGCCGTTCGCGAGGCGCGCGATGCCTGCCCGGCGCACGCCCATGACGAGGTGCAGCACCGCCTTGCCGCCAAGGAAGTTCAGCTTTCGCACGTGATGCGGATCGCAAGCGGGGTGCAGGTGCGCGCTGCACTTGAGCGCGACATTCTGCGCCCTGGCGAGAGCGTGGCGCTGACCATCGAGAGCGCCGGACCCGTGGCGGAAGTGACGCCCGTCGTGCCGGAGGGCTGGCGCGCTGCCGATGGCCTCGTCCATGTGCCGGAGGATGCGCAACCCACCGACTGCTATCCCGCGCATTATCTGCCGGGCAGGGCGCGCCTGCCTGCGGTGCGTGTGGGCGTGACCATTGACGGGGTTTCGGCGGAAACGCTCCTGCCGCTCGAGCGCGCGCCGGTGGTTCTGCCCGCGCGCTCGGCCACGCTTGCGCCTGACCGGGCGCTGATCAATGTTGCAGCCAGCGCGCGCACGATCGATCTGCGTGTTTCGGAACTCCATCCGGCACAGGCGGAAACCGCGCTGGAACTGCCGGACGGCTGGACTGCATCGTCGGTGACGGGCGGCTTGCGGGTTACAGCGCCTGAGGCCATCGCGCCGGGGCTTTATGAGCTGCCGCTGGAGATTGACGGTCAGACGGCCGAAACGGTTCACCGGTTCGATTATCCGCATATCGGCGCGCGGGCGCGCGCCTTTCCGGCCAAGCTCTCCGTGCGGGTGCTCGACGTGGCGCTGCCGGATGTGCGTGTCGGCTATGTGGGCGGCGGCAATGACCGCGTCGGACTGTGGCTGCGCGCGCTCGGCCTCGATGTCACCGACATGAGTGATGAGGCGCTGACGGCTGAGGGGCTGAAGGACATCGACACGCTGGTGGTGGGCATTTTCGCCATGCGCGCCCGTCCGGCGCTTAAAGAAGCGATGCCCGCGGTGAAAGCCTGGGTCGAGGATGGCGGCAATCTGGTCACGCTCTATCACCGCCCGTGGGATGCGTGGGATCCGGAGACGGTGCCGCCGCGCCGGCTGGAGATCGGCAAACCGTCGCTGCGCTGGCGGGTGACGGATGAGAATGCCGAGGTGACCCATCTCGCGCCCGGACATCCGCTGCTCAACACGCCGAACCGCATCACGGATGAGGACTGGAAGGACTGGCACAAGGAGCGCGGGCTCTATTTCGCCAAGAGCTGGGACGAGGCCTATGAACCGCTTCTGTCCATGGCCGACCCGGAAGAGGATGTGCATCAGGGCGCGCTTCTCTCGGCGCGGATCGGCAAGGGGCGGCACACCCATGCGGCGCTGATCCTGCATCACCAGATGGAGAAACTGGTGCCCGGCGCGTTCCGCCTGATGGCGAACCTTCTGGCGCGGCCGTGAGTGCGCCTGCCACGGCAAAGGACAATCTGCGCGCCGGGGCCTGGCTTCTGGCGGATATGGGCCTCAACATCTGGGCCATATCCATCGTCAAGGCGCTGGGCGCGGGCTATCCGCCGTGGCAACTCGTTTTTCTCAGGGCACTGGTCGGGTTCTGCCTGATCCTGCCGTGGCTGGCGCGTCAGCGGCAGGTTCTGTGGTCGATCGACCGCGTTCCGCTGCATCTGTTCCGGGTGTTCCTGTCGGCTGTGGCGCTGACGGGCGGCTTCTACGCCGTCGCGCATCTGCCGCTGGCGCTTTACATGACCATGAATTTCACGCGGCCCGTCGTGCTGGTGGCGCTTTCCGCGCTGATCCTGCGCGAGGCGGTGTCCGGTTCGCGCTGGCTTGCGGCGGGGCTGGGGCTCGTCGGCGCGTTCATCGCCGCAAGCCCCGGCAATGTGGAATGGACGCCGGCCCTGCTCGCGGCGCTGGCCGCCGTTCTGGCAGGCACGGGGGCGATCATCGTCACGCGTCAGCTCAAGGGCACGCCGCCGGTGGTGATGATGCTGTTCTATACGGGCGGTCTGGCGCTGATCACCGCCTGGCCGGCCATTTCGGGCTGGCAGGACGTGGCGGCCGGTCACTGGCCGTTTCTGCTGGCCGTCGGCATCTTCTCGCAGGCCGCGCAGTTCTGTTTTCTGCGGGCGCACTGGCTTGGCGATGCGGGGTTTCTCGGACCACTCGGCTATTCGAGCCTGATCCTGTCGGGCGTGGTGGGCTATGTCTTCTTCGGTGAGGTGCCCAGCCTCAACACGGTGATCGGCGCGGCCATCATCGTTTCGGCCACTGCGTTTCTCACATTGAGGACGGCGCGGCTGAGAAGCCACGCCGCCTCTGGCAGTTGAAGCCTGTAAGCGCCGATCAATCGGGATCGGCGCCTTCGGCAATCGCCTCGTCGGCGATCTTGGGCCGGAAGTAGCGGCCGACGATCAGCGGCATGACAAAGCCGATGATGGCGAAGGACCAGAGCCCGATGGCGAGCCACGAGTTGAACAGCATCGTCCAGTCGCCGTCATGAATGGTCATCGCGCGGCGCAGGTTCTTCTCCATCTGGTCGCCCAGAAGAACGCCGAGGATGATCGGCACCAGCGGCACGTCGAGTTTGCGCAGAACCCAACCCAGAACGCCGAAGGCGATCATCACCAGAAGGTCGAAGGTGGAGCCGGAAATGCCGTAGATGCCGACGAAGGAGATCATCGCCACGGCGGGCATCAGATAGCGGGTCGGGATCAGCAACACGCGCACGAACAGCGACACCAGCGGCAGGTTCATGGCCAGAAGCATGATGTTGCCGATGAAGAGCGCGGCGATCAGGCCCCAGACCACATCCGGGTTCTGCTGGAAGAGCAGGGGGCCGGGGGTGATGTTGAGCGCGAGCAGCATGGCGAGCAGGACGGCGGTGGTGCCGGAACCGGGAACGCCGAGCGCCAGCATGGGCACCAGCGCGCCGCCGGCGGCCGAGTTGTTGCCGGCCTCGGGCGCTGCCACGCCGCGCGGATCACCCTTGCCGAACGTGCCGTTGCGGTCGGAGATGCGCTTCTCGAACGTGTAGGAGATGAAGGAGCCGAGCGAAGCGCCGGCGCCCGGCAGAACACCTGCGATGAAGCCGAAGACCGTCGAACGGCCCATGGCGGGAATGGTTTCGCGCACCATCTTCCACGGCGGCACGATGCGGCCCACCTTGACCACCTTGTCGTCTGCGCCGCCGCCGGCACGGTGTTCGAGGAAGATGAACACTTCCGAGAGCGCGAACAGGCCGACAATGGCGACGAGGAAGTCGATGCCGTCATAAAGATGCACTTCGCCGAAGGAAAAGCGCGGAACGCCGGTCTGGCCATCGACGCCGATGGTGGCGATGCCAAGGCCCAGAACCGCGGCCAGCGCCGCCTTGGCCTGATTGCGGCTGGCGATGCCGCCAAGCGTGGCGAAGGCGAGCACGAACAGCGCGAAATACTCGGCCGGACCGAACAGGAGCGCGACCTTGACCAGCTGCGGCGCGAGGAAGACGAGGCCCCAGGTGGCGAAGAATGCGCCGACGAAGGATGCAAGACCGGAGATGGCGAGCGCTTCGCCAGCCTTGCCGGCCTTGGCCATGGGATGGCCGTCGAGCGTTGTCATGAGGGCCGGTTCATCGCCTGGAATGTTGAGCAGGATCGATGAGATGCGGCCGCCATACATCGCGCCATAATAGACGCTGGTCAGCAGGATGAGCGCCGGTGTGGCCGGCAGGCCGAGGGTGAAGGCGAGCGGTATGAGGATCGCAACGCCGTTTGAAGGGCCGAGCCCCGGCAGCGCGCCGATGATGGTGCCGAGAAAGCAGCCGATCAGCGCCAGCATGAGGTTCTGCCAAGTCAGTGCGACGGCAAAGCCGTCTGCCAAAGAGGCTAGTGTGTCCATGATAGGGCCTCCCGTCTCAGAAGCCCCAGGGGCCGCGTGCAAGCGACAGCCCCAGGACGAGATGGAAAATGACATAGATGCCGACGGCGATCACAACGCCGGCGATGATGGCGGAAACGGGGTGCGACCCCAGACGCCAGGAAAGGTAGCTCGCTGCGATGGCCGTGCAGAGCACGAAGCCATATTCCTTCAGGAACAGCGCATAGGCGATCATCACGGCGGTGGCGACGCCGATTTCAAACAGCCGCGCGAAGCCTGGCCATTCCGGCTCGGTGTCCGGCTTGAGAATAATGACCACGCTGGAAATCGCGAGCACGGTGCCGATCATGTAGGGAAAGGCCTTGGGGCCAAACGGATCGGATATGAAGCTCAGTTCGATCTGCGTCGCCTGCCAGAGATAGAAGGCGGCGAGGAGGAAACCGAAAACGCCGAAGATGCGGTCGCTCATGACAGACGTGTTCCCCTGATTGTTCTTGATACAATTCGGGCCTGTGGGGTGTCCCGACAGGCCCGATTAGGTTCGCTCGTGCGTTACTTCACGATGCCGATCTGTTTGGACAGATCGGTGATGGAATCGATGGATTCCTTCACGAAGGCCTGGAATTCCGCGCCCTGCAGGTCGAGCGGTGCGAGACCATTGTTGGCCATGACCTCTTTCCACTCGTCAGAGGCATAGACCTTGCTGACGGCATCGACCCAGTAGTCATAGGCTTCGTCCGACATGTTGCCGGGGGCATAGAAGCCGCGCCAGTTCGCACCGATCACGTCGATGCCCTGTTCCTTGGCCGTGGGGAAGGAGGAGAAATCGCCTTCAAGACGCTCGGGCGCCATGACGGCAATGACCTTGATGTCGCCGGAATCGACGAAGCCCTTGGCTTCCGAGGCATCGCCCGTGAACGCCTGCACGGAGCCGGCGAGGAGCTGGGTAACGGCTTCACCGCCACCGTCAAAGGCGACATATTTGACCTGACGGACATCCTCGATGCCGGACTTGGAGGCGGCGATCAGAACCTTCAGATGATCCCAGCCGCCCACGGCAGAGCCGCCGGCCACGGAGACGGAGGACGGGTCCGCCTTGATCTTGTCCATCAGCTCGGGGAGCGTGTTGATGGGCGAATCCTTGGCGACGGCGATCACGCCGTAATCAGCGCCGACTGCGCCGACCCAGCGCACCTGATCCATCGTGTTGCCGGGGAACGCGCCCTGGGCGAGACGGGTGGCGGTTGCCGAGGAGGCGGCGACAATCAGATTGTTCTCGTCATTCCGCTTGCCGACGACTTCGGCAAAGGCCACGCCACCGCCGCCGCCGGCGACATTGGCGACCTGCATGGTGCCGGGAACAAGCTTCAGGTCCTGAAGCGTCTTGCCAACCTGGCGGCAGGTGAAATCCCAGCCGCCGCCCGGATTTGCAGGCGCGATGCACTCGGTGTTGTTGGGATCGAACGCGAACGCCGAAAGGCTGGACGCAAGTGTGACCACGGCCGCAAGGCCAAGCAGCTTCTTCATGGAATTCCTCCTGTTAAGCAGTTCCGCCACATGGTGGACGGAACTCTCCTCAAACCTGTTTTTTAACCGCTGTCCTCCCGGAAACCGGAGCGGTGCGCCAATGAGATTGTTCTCATGACGATGGAGAGCCTATAGGGTGTCCCTGTCACAAAGCTGTCAAAGTCGGGAAAAATGCATTTCTTGATCGTCGAAGACACGCGCGATGTCGCAGAAGCCATTGAAAGAAGGCTGGAAAAGGCCGGTCATGTGAGTGATCGTGCGGAGACGCTGGAAGACGCAAGGCACTTCGTGGCGATGGCGCATCACGACCTCGTCATTCTGGACATCAACCTGCCCGACGGGTCGGGCATCGCGTTTCTGAAAGCGCTGCGGGCTGCGGGAAACCGGGTCCCGGTGCTGGTTCTGACAGCGCGGCTTGCGGTCAACGACAAGATCGATGCGCTCGATCTCGGCGCGGACGACTACATGATCAAGCCGTTTGATCTCGGCGAGCTGGAAGCGCGCATCCGCGCCATCATCCGGCGGCGCAGCGGCGAGGCCGACCGGACGCTTTCGGTCGGAAAACTCACTTTCGACATGGCGGCGCGGCGGGTTCTGATCGACGGGCAGCCCTGTGATCTGACCCGGCGCGAGCAGACGCTTCTGGAGATTTTCCTGACAAACCGGGATCGTGTTCTCGACAAGGAGGATTTGCTCCTGCGCCTTTTCGGCCATGATGATGAGCGCAATCCCAATGCGGTGGAGCTCTATGTCGGGCGGCTGCGGCGCAAGATCGAGGGTTCCGGACTGGAAATCCGCACCTTACGGGGGCTCGGCTATCAGGCGGTGACGATGGAGACGGGCGGCTGATGGCGCATCAGGGGCGCGAGGCTGCGCCCGACCGCAGCCTTTCGATTGCCTATCGACTGGCCATTTCTCTGACTCTGGTGCTCGGGCTCGCCGTGGCAGCGACGATTTATGCGGCCTATGGCTATGGCCGGCAGGCGGCCAACGAAGCCTTCGACCGGCTGCTTCAGGGCGCGGCGCTTCAGATTGCGGAGCGCATTTTCGTGATCGAAGGCGAGGTGCGCGTCGATATCCCCGTTTCGGCGTTCGAGCTTCTCTCGCTTGCCAAGGACGAACGCGTTTTCTACCGGGTCGCGCAGCCGGATGGCGCGACGCTGACGGGCTATGAAGACTTCCCGCTGCCCGAAACTGACGAGGTCCCCGAGGGCGGTCTTGCCTATGAAGTGGATTTTGGCGGCGAGCGGGTGCGCGCGCTTGCAACCCTGCGCAGGCTGGCCGAACGGGCGGTGAGCGGCGATATCTACATCGTCGTGGCGCACACCACGGGAAGCCGCGAGCAGCTTGCCCGCAGCATGGCCACACAGGCCGTCGCCGTGATCGCCGGTGCGGGTGTCGCCATTCTGGTTCTGGCGCTTCTGGCCATGCGCTATGCGATGCGCCCGCTGGAGCGCATTCAAACGGCGATCCTCGAACGCGATCCGCTCGACCTCTCGCCCTTTTCCATGCATGCGCCGGACGAGGTGTCGGCGCTGGTCGCCTCCATCAACCGCTTCATGGGGCGGCTCGACCGGCGGGTGCGCGCCATGCAGGACTATGTGGCCGATTCCGCGCATCAGATACGCACCTCGATCACGGCTCTGCGGGCGCATAGCGAGCTGGCGCTGGACGAGGATGATCCAAAGCGCCTGAAGGTGCTGCACCGACGCATCCGCAGCCGCGCCATAGGGCTGAACCGGCTGACCGACCAGTTGCTCAGCCATGCGCTGGTGACACACCGCGCCGACACCGCACCGCTGGAGCCGCTCGACCTGCGGCGCATCGCTGTCGACGCTGAACGCGAGTTCACGCAGCTTGCGGGTGGCGGCAGATCGCGCATCCGTCTCGACTTGCCGGAAGAACCGGTGATGGTGCGCGGCGATGCGTTCAGTCTGGGGGAAGCCGTGAAGAACCTTTTGAACAACGCGCACGCCCATGGAAAGCCGCCCATCGCGCTTGGCGTATCGAGCCATGGCGAACGGGCGCGGGTCACCGTCGCGGATCGCGGCGGGGGGCTCTCCGTGCGTGATCCCGTCGAGATCGGCCAGCGTTTTGCGATCAACCCCAACAAGCCGGAAAGTGCGGGGCTCGGGCTCGCGATCGTGCGTGAGGTGGCGGAGTTTCATCACGGGCATATCGCGCTTGATGGCGGGGAGGGCGCGTTCTCCATCAGCCTCGATCTGCCGCTTGCAACACCGGGAGACCAGCCGGCATGATACGCTTCATCCTGTGCGTTTCGGCGCTGTTCGCGCTCCTTCATGCGCTGCCGGCCCACGCCAATGACACGGTGTTCGATGCGCCGGACGGCAAGGCTGAAACGCTGGTTATCGGCAGCGTGACCGATCTCGAACACATCGAACCGCTCATTCGGGAGTTTCAGAGAACCAATCCGACAACAGAGGTCGTCTATCGCCAGATGACCAGCCTCGATCTTTATGGCGCTGCGGCGGAAGCCTGCGAGGAGCGGCGCTTCTTTGCCGATGCGGTGATTTCGTCCGCCATTCCCGAACAGGTGCGCCTTGTGAACGATGGCTGTTCGGAGCCGTTCCGCTTTGCGCTGCCGCCCGACCTGCCGGACTGGGCCTCGTGGCGCAACGAGCTTGTGGGTCTCACCTTCGAGCCCGCGGTGATCGTCTACGACCGGGAAGGGCTGGAACCGGATGAGGTGCCGCGCAACCGTTTCGAGCTGGTCGACCTTCTGCGCCAGACGGAGCGTTTTCGCGGTCGCATCGGCACCTATGACATCGAAAGCTCCGGCGTCGGCTACATCTTCGCCTTCGAAGACGCCGCGCAGGCTTCCACCTGGGGGCGGCTTCTGGAGAGTCTTGGTCAGAACCGGGCGCAGCTTTTCTGTTGCAGTTCCGATGTGATCGACGGCGTGCGGACCGGCCGGCTGGTGCTCGGCTACAATGTTCTGGGGTCCTATGCGCTCGCCCGGCAGCAGGAAGATCCGCGCATCGGCATCATCTTTCCGTCCGATTACACGCTGGCGCTGTCGCGCGCGGCACTGGTCTCGCGCCATGCCCGCAACAAGCGCGCCGCCAATGCGCTGATCGCCCTGGCGCTCAGCGACAAGGGACAGGAGCTTTTTTCCGGCCCGTCGCGTCTGTTCTCCTCGATGAGCGGGCCGGAAATGCTGGGCAGGATCGATACGGGCGACGGACCGTCTGCCGAGGCGGCGGCCTTCCGGCCCATCGGGCTTTCACCGGCCCTTCTGGTCGGGCTCGACCAGGCAAAGCGCAAGGCGTTTCTCGACCAGTGGCGCAAATCCTTTCGCGCGGGCGGTGGAGAGTAGAAGGCGCGCTATTTGCTTTCCCGTCATCCTTGGCTAATCATGCCGCAAAAAACGGGGAGAGGTGCGGGAGGAAATGGCGAGCGGTCAGGCAGCAAAGGCGCAGCGCAACATGGCGGCGGATCCGGAATTCGGGCCGTGGCTTGCGCAGGCTTCGATTCTCGTCATCGATGATGAACCGGGCATGCGCAACTTTCTCGTGCGCACACTTGGTCCGCGCTGCAAGCGGCTCGATGAAGCCGCCGACACGGAAGAAGCCTCCCGAAAGCTCGACGCCAACCACTATGATGTGGTGATCCTCGACAACATCATGCCCGGCAAGAACGGCGTCGACTGGCTGGCGGAGCAGCGGGCCATCGGCTTTTTCTCCAACGCCATCCTGATGACGGCCTATGCGGACCTCGAAACCGCAATCCAGGCGCTGCGCGCGGGCGCGGTCGATTTCATCCTGAAGCCGTTTCGCTCCAACCAGCTTCTGAACGCGGTGGCCCGCTGTCTCGATCAGATGCGGCTCCAGCGTGAAAATTACGTGCTGCGCTATGAGCTGAAATCCACATCGGACCATGTGTTGCTGCGCGACAAGCTGATCGGCGGATCAAAGGCGATCAGTGATGTGCGCAACACGATTGCGCGCGTCGCGCCGCTGCCCACATCGGTGCTGCTGACCGGCCAGTCGGGCACGGGCAAGGAAGTGGCGGCGCGTTCGCTGCACTCGCTGTCGGACCGCGCGGACAAGCCCTTCGTGCCGGTCAATTGTGCGGCGATCCCGCCAGACATGATCGAGACCGAGCTGTTCGGCCATCTGAAGGGCGCGTTCACGGGGGCGGAAGGCGGTCGCGAGGGCCTTTTCATGCATGCCCAGGACGGCACGCTGTTTCTCGACGAGATCGGCGAATTGCCGCTTGCGACACAAAGCAAACTCCTGCGGGTACTCGAAGACCGGCGCATCCGCCCGGTCGGCTCGGAACGTGAAATCCCGGTCGATCTGCGTTTCGTCTTCGCTACCAATGCAGAGCTTGAGAAACAGGTGGAGGCCGGCCAGTTCCGCGCCGATCTCTTCTTCCGCATCAATGTGATGCAGATCCACCTGCCGCCGCTCAAGGATCGCGATGACGATGTTCAGGAACTGGCGGATTTGTTCATGAGCAAACTCTCGCTGCAGCTCGGCACGCCGGATGTGCCTATCGGCGCGGATGTGCGGGCCGCGCTTGCGGCCTATGCGTGGCCCGGAAACGTGCGCGAATTGCGCAATCTGATCGAACGCACGCTCATTCTGGGGCGTTTCCCGGACGACTTTGGCGGCAATGGCGCAATTGTTCCCGAAGCGACCGTCGGCGGCGAAAGCCTGGCCGACATCGAGCGCCGGCATATTCTGGCCGTTCTGAAGCGCACCGGCGGTGACCGGGAAGCGGCGGCGCAGCAATTGGGGATTTCGCGCAAGACAATCGACCGCAAATGCGCGGCCTGGAATGTCTGAGCGATTAGCGACACGCCAGCCAAGGGGAAAGGGCGGTTCGGTCCGCTTTCGTCTTCTGGCGATCGCACTCCTGCCGACACTGGTGATCCTGCCGCTGCTGCTTGGCATGGCGGTTTATCGCTGGAACGCCAAGTTCGACGCGGCGCTCATCTCCAAGGTGAATGGCGACCTGACCATTGCGCACCAGTATTTCGCGCGCCTGCTTGAGAACACCGGGGAACGCGTGACGGCGCTTGGCGCATCCGCGCGCTTTCGCGATACGCTTGACGCGGGCGGTGAGGGACTTTCAGCCCTTCTGGAAGAGCATCGCCGCAGGCTCGATCTCGATTTTCTCTATCTCCTGCCTGAAGACGGCGGGGTGCTTGCCTCCGCACCGCACCTTGCAGGCGCGCCCCGGCGTGACTGGCTGATCACCGAAAAGGCCTATGCCGGTGAGGCCATGACGGGCGTCGACATCTTTTCCCGTGAGGAGCTTGCCGACATATCGCCCGCCCTTGCCGACCGCGCCCGGCTGGAACTGGTGCCGACCGCCAATGCCGTTCCCACGGAGCGCGCAGCGGAGACGCGCGGCATGGTCGTGCATTCGGCAACGCCGGTGAGGCTTGCCGATGGAAGCGCGGCAGCACTTGTCGGCGGCAATCTGCTCAATCGGAACCTCGTCTTTATTGATACGATCAATGATCTGGTTTACCGCGAGGCGAGCCTGCCGGAGGGCAGTCAGGGAACGGCGACGCTGTTTCTGGACGATGTGCGCATCAGCACCAATGTGCGCCTTTTCGAGGGGCGCAGGGCGCTGGGCACCCGTGTTTCGAGCATTGTGCGCTCGGCTGTGCTGGGACAGGGACGCGTCTGGCTCGACAGCGCCTTTGTCGTGAATGACTGGTACATCTCCGCCTATGAGCCGATCACGGACACCTATGGCAAGCGCGTCGGCATGCTCTATGTCGGCTTTCTGGAAACGCCGTTCACCCAGGCGAAATACGCAACGCTATTGACGATCGCCATCGCCTTTCTGGCGATAACGGCGCTCAGCGTCCCGCTTTTCCTGCGCTGGGCGCGCTCCATCTTCAAGCCGTTGGAGCGGATGGCCGGCACGATTTCGGAAGTGGAAAGCGGCGATCTTGGCGCGCGCACGGGCATTCACGGCGTCGATGACGAGATTGGCCGCGTGGCCCAGCATCTCGACCTGCTTCTGGAACAGCTACAGGAGCGCGACCGGCAATTGCGCGCCTGGAACGAGGAGCTGAACGCGCGCGTTGAAGAGCGCACGCGGGAACTGCGCCTTGCCAACCGGCAGCTTGAAGCGACGACACGCCAGCTTATCGTCTCCGAAAAGCTCGCCGCCATCGGCGAGATCACTGCTGGCGTGGCGCATGAGATCAACAACCCGATTGCCGTGATGCAGGGCAATCTGGAGGTGGTGCGGCAGGTGATGGGCGAGCGGGCGGAAGAGGCGCGCACAGAGTTTCGCCTGCTGGACGAACAGATCCACCGCATCAGCCAGATCGTCACCAAGCTGCTTCAGTTTGCAAGACCTGAGGAATATGCAGGGTTTCTGGAACGACACGCGCCGACGGACGTGATTTCCGACACATTGCCGCTGGTGCAGCATCTTCTCAATAAGAGCGAGATCGTCGTTGAACGCGATGATCGGGCAAGCAGGCTGGTTCTGATGAACCGAACGGAACTGCAGCAGGTTCTGGTCAATCTGATCGTGAACGCCATCCACGCCATGTCGGATGGCGGCACGCTCTCGCTGCGCAGCCATGACAGCGATCTGGACGGCAAGCCGGGCGTCTTGATCGAGGTGGCCGATACGGGCGTCGGCATGTCGGCGAAAATGCTAAGCAAGGTGTTCGATCCCTTCTTCACGACCAAGCGGCAGGAAGGGACGGGGCTTGGCCTGTCGATCAGCCAGACGCTGATTTCGCGACAGGGCGGCAAGATCTCGGCTGAAAGCGAAGAGGGCGTGGGCACGCGCTTCACGATCTGGTTGCCCGAGGCCAGCTGAGGCCTTTGGACAAAATGTCCGGACATTTTGTCCGTGTCCCATGGACAATTTGTCCATAGAGAAACTCTTTCAATCGATAAGCAATTGAAATCGTTCAGATGTGCCGACTGGCACGCTCATTGCTTACCCAATGGGTAATGCAAGAGGAGGACGTTTTCAATCACCTGATCCCGCAGCGGGGACCGTGTCTGGTGCGCAGGGCGCCGGACCAGCGCAGGCGGGATTTTCGCACAAGTAACCAGCAGGACGGCTGCCGGGTTTCCGGCAGGAGGAGGAGACTTAATGTCCGCAGCAAGTGAAACACTAACCGGCGCACCCGCCGGTGGCTTTCTCGACAGGGAAAGAATCATCGCCCGGCCGGGCTTCAACCGCTGGCTCGTTCCGCCGGCAGCACTCGCCATCCATCTGTGCATCGGCATGGCCTACGGCTTCAGCGTGTTCTGGCTGCCGCTGACGCAGGCCATCGGCATTTCCGAGAGCGTCGTCTGTGAAGACATGACGCTGGTGGGCGCGCTGTTCACCACGAGCTGCGACTGGCGCGTTTCCGATCTCGGCTGGATCTACACGCTGTTCTTCGTGCTGCTCGGCTCCGCTGCCGCCATCTGGGGCGGCTGGCTGGAGCGCGCCGGCCCGCGCAAGGCCGGCGTGGTTGCAGCCTTCTGCTGGTGCGGCGGCATCGCCGTTGCAGCGCTCGGCGTCATGATGCACCAGCTCTGGCTGATGTGGCTGGGCGCTGGCGTGATCGGCGGCATTGGCCTCGGCCTCGGCTATATTTCGCCGGTTTCGACGCTGATCAAATGGTTCCCGGACCGTCGCGGCATGGCCACGGGCATGGCGATCATGGGCTTTGGCGGCGGCGCGATGATTGGCGCACCGCTGGCCGACATGCTGATGAACACGTTCAAGACGGCCGATTCCGTTGGCGTGTGGCAGACCTTCCTGGTCATGGCGGTGATCTATTTCGTGTTCATGATGGGTGGCGCTTTCGGCTACCGCATTCCGCCGGCCGGCTGGCGCCCCGAGGGCTGGACCCCGCCTGCCAAGAGCGCGAAATCCATGATCACCTCGCGCCATGTGCATCTGCGCGACGCCCACAAGACGAAGCAGTTCTGGCTGATCTGGGCGGTTCTGACGCTCAACGTTTCCGCCGGTATCGGCGTGATCGGCATGGCGTCGCCCATGCTTCAGGAGATCTTCGGCGGACGTCTGATCGGTCTTCCCGAACTCTCGTTCAATGAACTCGACGCATCGCAGAAGACCGCGATTGCAGCGATTGCGGCAGGCTTTGCCGGTCTTCTGTCGCTGTTCAACATTGGCGGACGCTTCTTCTGGGCCTCGCTTTCCGACAAGATCGGCCGCAAGAACACCTATTATGCCTTCTTCCTGATCGGCATCGTGCTCTATGCGCTCGTTCCTTCAGCCGCGCATATGGGCAGCCAGGTTCTGTTCGTGCTGATGTTCGGCATCATCCTGTCCATGTATGGCGGCGGCTTCGCCACCGTGCCGGCCTATCTGGCCGACATTTTCGGCACGCAGTTCGTGGGCGCGATCCATGGCCGCCTGCTGACGGCATGGGCAACGGCCGGCATCATCGGCCCCGTGGTGGTGAACTACATTCGTGAAGCGCAGCTCAATGCGGGCATTCCGCGCGAGCAGGTCTACGACTTCACCATGTACATTCTGGCCGGAATGCTTCTGCTCGGCCTGATCTGCAACATGCTGGTCAAGCCGCTTTCGGACAAATGGTACATGTCGGATGAGGAAGTGGCCAAGCTTCAGGCGAAGTCTGCCGCTGCCGATTCCGGCCCGACCGGTTCCTTCGGCATCGGCAAGGGCGGTTTTGACGGCAAGGCGCTCATGGCATGGGCCGTTGTTGGTATCCCGATCCTCTGGGGTGTCTGGATAACGCTGCAGAAGACCGCGGCCCTGTTCTAGGCAGGGTTGTTGCAGCGCTGCCCTCCGGCTCTCGAGCCCCGCCGGAGGGCAGTTTTTCCAAGGGCCGCGCGATGCGCTGTGTCAGGCTTTGCATTGCGCGACCCTTCTTTTTTCCCTGAGCGGGAAAGCGCCTGTCGATCACGCCTACTTTCAGGGGCGACGGGCTTGTCAGCGGCATGGGGCTTGTCGAATAAGAAGCACGCCGTGCGTGACCTGCGCGGCGATGGATTTAGGGCAAATGCGCCTGTGGCTCGCGATGAAGCCAGGCCCGACGCATTTGCCAGACCCGGCGGCCGATTGCGGCGCGCGGGGCATGGTTTTGAAAGGGAGACAATGAAACCTGTTGCACTGGCTATTCATGGCGGTTGCGGCGTCATGGCGAAGAGCGATCTGCGTGAAGAGGAATGGGAGGCTGCGCGCGCAGACCTTGCGGCATCGCTTCGAGCCGGCTGGGCCGTGTTGAGCAAGGGCGGTTCGGCTCTCGATGCGGTGGAAGCCGCCGTTGTCGTGATGGAGGATTCGCCCCATTTCAACGCTGGCTACGGCGCAGCGCTCAACGAGAACGCGGAGCATGAGCTCGACGCCTCTATCATGAACGGCGCAGACCTCGATGCGGGTGCGGTTTCGGCGGCAAGCCGCATTCGCAATCCGGTCAAGGCGGCGCGGGCGGTGATGGAGAAAAGCGGCGCGGTGCTGCTCACCGGCGCTGCCGCAGATCGTTTTGCCGAGCGTTGCGGTCTTGAAATGGTCGCGCCCGACTATTTCACCACGAAGCGCAGGCAGGATGCGCTTGCCGCCATGAAAGAACACGCAAAGGCAGGAACGGCTGCGGCTGCATCGGAAGCCGAGAAGCACGGCACGGTGGGGGCCGTGGCGCTCGATGCAGACGGACATCTCGCAGCCGCAACTTCGACCGGCGGATACAACAACAAGCCGGAGGGACGCGTGGGCGATTCCCCGATCATCGGTGCGGGCACTTACGCGCGCGATGGCGTCTGCGCGGTTTCCGGCACCGGGCAGGGCGAGTTCTTCATCCGTCACGTGGTTGGCCACGAAATCGCAAGCCGCATCGCCTATCGCGGTGAAACGCTGGAGATGGCGGCGAACGGCGTCATTCGCGAAGACCTGAAATCCTACGGGATCGGTGCCGGGGCCGTGGCGGTGGACGGGGCGGGCAATGTCTGCGCGCCCTACAACACCGCCGGCATGTTCCGTGGCTGGATTGCCAGTGACGGCGCGCTCTACGTGGCGTCCCATGACGAGGTGTTCTGCGTCGAGACGCTTGAGGCTTCCGTCTGAGGACTGGTGCAGGCGCGCTGCTCTTGCCGCGCCCGCCGGGCGTCTCTATGTCAGGCGGGCGTGGGCTGCGGCCTTGAAACGAGCGGAGACAGAGCGCTGGACGAGCACATCATCATCGTGGGAGCGGGGCATGGCGGCGTGCAGGCGGCGGCAAGCCTGCGCGAGGAAGGCTATGCCGGGAAGCTGACCCTGATTTCGGCTGATCCCGAACTTCCCTACCACAAGCCGCCGCTTTCCAAGGCCTTTCTGAAGGCGCTGGATGCCGAACCGCAGATCCTCAAGGCGCAGGCCTTTTATGATGCGCAGGGCATCGATCTGCGCCTCGGCGAAACGGTTACGGCCATTGACCCCGAAGCCCATACGCTGACGCTTTCAGACGGGAGCGTGCTTCACTGGAGCCGGCTTCTGCTGGCGACAGGCGCCCATGCGCGGCCTCTCTCGGTGCCGGGTGCGGACCTTGATGGCGTGTTCTACCTGCGCGACTGCGCCGATGCGCGGCAGTTGCGCGAGGCTGCGGAAACGGCCCAAAACGTCGTCGTCGTGGGGGGCGGCTTCATCGGCCTTGAGGCTGCCGCGACCATGGCAATGGCGGGAAAGCGGGTCCGGGTGGTGGAAGCCGCAGAGCGCCTTCTGGGCCGTGCGGTGAGTGCGCGGATTGCCGCGCATATGCTGGCCTATCACGAGAGCCTTGGCTGCGAAGTCATCACCGGCGCGGGCGTCGAGCGCCTGATTGGCGAGAATGGGCGGGTGCGGGCGCTGGTGACATCAGACGGGCAGGAGCTTGCAGCCGATCTTGTGCTGGTGGGCATCGGTGCGCTGCCGAACACCACGCTTGCCGAACAGGCAGGTCTTGTCTGCGACAATGGCATTCGCGTGGATGCGGCGTGCCGCACCAGCGCGCCCGACATCTACGCCATTGGCGATTGTGTTTCGTTCCCGCATGTTGCGGCGGAGCGTTTCCTGCGGCTGGAATCGGTACAGAACGCGACCGATCAGGCGCGCTGCGCGGCGAAGGCCATGCTGGGGCAGGAGACCGCTTTCGATGCGGTTGCCTGGTTCTGGTCGGATCAGGGCGAACGCAAGCTGCAGATGGTTGGCCTGCCTTTCGGCGTGGATCGCGAGATTGTGGCGGGCGAGGCCGAGAGCGGCGCGTTCAGCGTCTATCTGTTTTCAGGAGACCGGCTTGTTGCGGTCGAGACCGTGAACCGGCCCGGAGAACACATGCTGGGCCGGCGGATGCTGGCGGCAGGATTCTCGCCGAGCGAGGCGCAGATACTGGAAGGACCGGCGGCGCTGAAGGCGGCGTTTATGGGGAAAGCCTGAGGCGAGAGGGGAGCTCCGCCTCTCCCATTTGAGGGAGTTCAGCACAAGCGTGAGCGACTACCAATCAATCTGATCGATTGATGGAGATTCGTTTCATGTCCGGCGCAGCAGCCATCCCGCGCACTTCTTCGCTTGCGATCAGCAGCCCTCTCAGGGAAATGCTGAGATCCTCTCTTATTCTGGCGCTTCTTGCGGGCGTGGCGTTCGTGAATGCCGGGGCGGACGCCCGTGCCCAGACGCTGAGCAAGGAGGAGCAGGCGCGGCTTGCTGCCGCCGATGAAGGCGAGACGCCCGCAACCGCCATCGCCCTTCCTTTCGAGGACCGTTTCGAGGATGACGGGCTCGCCGCGCACTGGCAGGTTCTGAACGAGGACCGCGACCAGTATGTTGCCGAGCGGGGCATGCTGCTTGCCATCACCAGCGGCGGCAGGGACGGTTTCGACAATGTGGATGCGCGCAACATCTACCAGTTGAAGGGCGCCATGCCGGACGGCGATTTCGACATCTCGCTTGGCGGCCGCCTCGACGCCAAGACCGGCTTTGATGAAGTGTGGCTGGGACTGCGCGAGAGCGATGAGAATTTCGTCGCCGCGCATCTCTATGTTCATACCAAGGGCTGTGGACCGGCGCTCTATATCAGCACGGTCGCAAACCAGCCGCTCAACCCGGAAGAACCCGCCGTGCCTTCTGCGATGTCCGTCAACCTCTTTGACGGGCCGGCAGCCCGGAATATCTGCAACAAGACCGGGCGCGCCTACGGGGATCGGGTCCTGGCCGATCTTTATGAAAAAGGATTCGTTCTCACGCTTTCCAGGCGCGGATTGCGCTACCAGGCGAAGGTCACGCTCGATTTGCCCGCAGGTGAAGGCGAGGCGGTAGGCGGCGTGCAGGAATTTTCCGGCGGCCGGGTCGCGCGCATGGCCGGTTTCGGCAGCCCCGCTTTCATGGTCGGGCAGGGCAAGAAGGCCAAGGGCGGGGAAACACTCGCCGAGTTCGACCGGTTCAGCATCAAACGTCCGGGGCAGCAATGAGCAGGGTGAGCAGAATGATGGGCAAGACGTGTTTCGCGCAAGGGTTGTGGCGCGCCATGCTGGGCACGGCGCTGGCCGTTTGCATTCCCATGGGGGCGCTGCAGGCGGAAGCGGCCGAGATTGATGACGCCGTGGAGGTGGTGCGCATGTTCTTTGCCGAACACAGCCGCCGCTTCAACAACAATGAAGAGCCGCTTCTCAATGATGGCAAGGCCTCGCGACGCTTTCTCGTGGACGGGCTTGCCCATGACGATCTGCAGGGCGCGCTGATGTTCGATCCGGTTTATGGCGGACAGGATGCGGACATAGCCAATCTGAACATCGCGCCGGATGCGGATGCGCCCATTCTGCGCGGTGCGGCGCAGATCCACGTGACATTCACGAATATGGGCGCGCCGCGCAACTTCATCTACACGCTGATCGAGGCCCCGGACGGGGCGTGGCAGATCAACGACATCTATTCCGAGGATGACAACTGGTCGCTGTCGGAGCTGGCGCAAGGGCAGGGTTTTGAAATCCGCTCCGATCCGGCCATGGAGGCAACGCTTTCGGGCGGGGGGGCTTCCGGCGCCGGATCGGGCGGAGACCGCACGCCGGAGGGTGCGGGCGCTGACGACCGGTCTTCCATCGTGCCGGGCATGGAAGAGGGAGACCTGCCGGGCAATGGTCTGGCCGAAGGCGGCAGCGATCTTCTTTTCGTTCTGGACGGTTCAGGCTCCATGTGGGGGCAGATCGACGGTGTGGCGAAGATCACCACGGCGCGACAGGTTCTGTCGGGTCTGATGGGCGATCTGGCAGCCAACACGAATGTGGGGCTGATGGCCTATGGCCACCGCCGCGAGGGCGACTGCGGCGATACGGAGATCATTTATCCGGTTGCCAATTATGAAAGCGGGCAGTTGAAGCCGGCGATTGAAGGCATCACGCCGCGCGGCAAGACGCCGATTGCCGACGCGCTCATGCGCGCTGCCGACGCAGTGCCGCAATCGGGCCGTCCGGCCAATGTACTCCTGATCTCGGATGGTCTGGAAACCTGCGGCGGGGACCCGTGCGCAGCGGCGGCAGCCCTTGCCGAGCGCGGTATCAACACGCGGGTGCATGTGGTCGGATTCGATCTGAGCGATGAGGAAAACGCAGCCCTGCAATGCATCGCGGATAACGGGAACGGCAATTACTACTCTGCCAGCAATGCGGACGAATTTGCGCGCGCCGTTGGCGAGGTTGTCGCCGAGGCCGAGCGACAGATGCCCGAGCCGAAACCTGCGCCACAGCCTGAACCGGTGGTTCAGGCTGTGTTTGAGGAGAATTTCGACGGGCCGGAACTGGATGCGGCCTGGCAGGTGGTAAACCCGGCTGAAAACCTCACGGCCTTCACCGGCGATGGCATGCTTTTCACCTCGGTGCTGGGCCGCTATGCCAATCATGACGATGCGAAGGCTCAGAACCGCTATGTGCTCGATCATGCCTTGCCTGGGGGGGATTTCGACCTTGCGCTCGATTTCAGGATTCATGAGCAGACCGGTTATGAGAATGTCTGGCTCAGTGTTCAGGACGATGCGGACAGCCAGATTGGTGCGATGGCATGGGTCTGGCGGAAGGGCTGCGGGGCCTATCTGAACCTGTCTCTGATCCGCGTGAGCGATGGCAAGGAGGAAGCCAGGTTCGATACGAACCTCTTTGACGGGCCGATTGTCGCCAGGCTCTGTCAGGACGGCGACCGCGCTTATGGCGACCGGGTTCTGGAAGCGCTCGGCACGCAGGGCGCGGAACTGCGGCTCAAGCGGCGCGGACGGCAGGTGACGGCGGCCATCGACATGGAGCTGCCCGAAGCCAACGGACGACCGGCCGACACGTTCCGCTTCGAGACAGAACCGATGACCGTGCTGCGTCTTTCCGGTCAGCCGGCCGTTCTCGCCGGGCACTGGCACAAGGCGCGTCCGGGCGAAAGTCATATCGCCTTTGATCGCTTCACGATTGAGGCCGGATCGGAATGATCGCGCTCCACACGGTCTGGCGGCATCTGGCAGGTGCAATGCTGCTCGCGGCCATGACGACCGTGACCCATGGGCAGGAACCGGATGCGCAGGTGCTTCGATGCGCAGCCGGGTTCGGTTGTCCCGCGGGCGGCGTGTCGCAGGAGGACGCGCTTGGCCTTGTGGATGTACGCTCGGCGCAGGAAGCGCGTGACCGCTATGCGCAGGATCATCCCGATCTTTATGTCGAGGATGCCTTTGAGGCGGCGAAGGAGACGGCTGCCGAGCCCGTGGAAACGGCGGATGCCGATCTTCTGCGCTGCGCATCGGGCTTTGGCTGTGAGGGTATGGCTGTTTCGCCAGACGATGCGCTGGTCCTTTCGGGCGAGAAAAGCAGGAGCGCTGCGCGTGACCGCTACGCAAGCGAATTTCCGGAAACCTATCTGGAAGACGCCTTTCCCTCGGAAGGCCAGCGCGACAATCCGGTTAAACTCGATACCGACAGCGCGGACGAGACGTCCGGAGAGATCGAGCTTTTCGATGGCAGCGAAGAACCGTCCAGGGCAATTGATCTGTTTGAGGGGGAAGGCGGCCCGGACCGGAAGAAAAGCAGCACAGAGGGTTCTGATTTCGCGCAGCTTGAAGGCTATGCCGAAAAGCCCTGCGCAGGCGAGGTCTACCAAAACCCGGATTTCATGCATATGGCCGGGTACAAGGTTGCCCTCTGTCTCAGGATGGCAGGCAATGCGCTCAGTGATTGCGGTCTGCCTGCCGCCCGCGCTTTCTGCCTCACAAGGCAGCATGGCAATGCAGCCTGTTTTGGCGTGACGACGGCAGCTCAGGCGCTCAATGTGGGCGCTTACTGTCAGGGTGGCGGCTGCGCGGCGTTCAGCTTCATCGTGTGCCGATAGGGGCGATTGTTGCGCAGTACTGCGTCGCAAAACCACCCAAATGGGAGAGGCCACGCGCCGCATGATCGTGTCTCCTGCCTGCATTGAAGAACGCAGGGTGAAGGAGAACCAGATGCGAAGATTTTTGATTGGACTGGCTGCCATGCTGGGCCTTGCCATCGTCGGCCATGCGCCTGCCGCGATGGCCAAGACGATCTGTTCCATTCAGGCGGTCGAGGCGAGCAGCAAGGGACACCGCACCGGCAAGGGAGCCGTGGCGCGGGCCTGGGTCAACTGGCAGGGCAAGATGCGCAATGAGCACGGACGACGCTTCTCGGTGGCGCTTGCGCGTTCAACGCGCGGCTTTCCCAAGCGGCAGCGGGACGGGCGTTTCAATCATGCGGCCACGGTGCGCGCACAGGGTTGTTACGTCAAACGCGTCTCCTGCGTGACCGGCTCGGGCATTACGCCGGTCTGTGAATGCCAGCCGGACAGGCGGGCCGCGCTTCGGCAGGGCTGCGAGGTCTATGCGCCGGGGCGACGTTAAAAACCGGGCGGCCCCTCATTTCAGCCAGCCCACCGGCCCGGACATGATCCGGGCCGTCAGCTCGGCCTGGCTGTGAACGCTCATCTTCTGAAACGCCTTCTTCAGGTGCCCGCGCGCGGTGCTGACAAGAATGCCCAGTTCTCCGGCGATCTCATCCAGCGACATCCCTTCGGCGATCAGGAGCGCGATTTCCGCTTCCTTGCCGGTCAGCCCATAGGCCAGCTCGGTGAGCACGCGGCGCGTGTTGTCGTCATCGTCGCGTTCCGTAGCCCGCAGGATGAGGATGCTTGCCGGGCCCTGGCGCTGAAGTCCGGTCTGCCGGAGTGCCTGCGGGTGAAAATGGAAGCCGACCGGCGCATTGTCGTGCAGCACGATCCGGTCATTGTTGACCTTTCCGGTGTCCTCGGCGGATGCGCCTGAAACGAACAGTCGGCGGGTGGCAGCCGCGCTGAAGGCATCGCCATCGGTACCGGGGGAAGTTTTGGGAAAAATACGTAAGAGCGTTTCCCGGTAGGTCGTATTGGCGTGCAGCAGTGCGCCATCGGCATCGAGGATAGCAATGCCGATCTGCAGCTTGTCGATGACCGCCTGAAGCAGGACGCCCAGCGTGGCGTTCATCATCACCTGCCGGTTGAGGCTGAAGGCCCGCTCCCAGTGGGGCATCAGGCGTTCGATGCGCTCGGCCAGTTCGGCCTCCGTCATCTCGCCATCCTGCTCGGCCTCGTAGATGATCCGGTAAATCACCTCGGTCCAGCGCGTCTCGTCATCAATGGCGTTGTAGCAGAGCTCGACCAGTTCGTCGGGGCGCATGTCTGCGGGCGCGGCTCCGCCGCCGAGGCGGGCGATCACATCGCTCGCCAGCTGTGCGACGTCCACTTCGCTGTAGCGTGCGTCAGCGGTCGCTGCGCCATCCTGACCGACCCAGTCGAGAATGCGTTTTGAAATGCCGAAGCGCCTTTCTTCCAGAAACAGGCCGGAGCGTACGCCTTCGACACGTTCGGCGGCGACGTCCTCAATGCCGACTTCAGCCAGAAAGCGTTCGATGGGCGGCAGGAACCCGCCATCGCGCAGCATGGCGTCCTCACCGCCAAACATCACCAGAACCCGGGTGCCGGGCTTGAGGCGCGCATTGTTTGGCCATTTCCAGGCGGACAGCATGCCCGAGAAGATGTTCGACCAGTAGGCGGGGCTGGGAATGGGCCAGCCTTCCGGGTCGGACACGATCTCGCGGATCAGGTCCCGGTCGGTGCTGATGACATCTGCCGGATGCTCCCGGTCGCGCAGATGCGCGCCGAGAAAGGCATAGAGGTGATGCAGGATCTGTTCGTCCGGCTGGTCGGCGGCGCGAAGACGCATGCGGACCTTTGAAAAGGCTTTGCCGAACAGGGCAAGCGTTCTCTGGTTGGGAACCGGCGAGATGAGCACGATGTGGCGGGCAAGGTCGTGCCAGGTCTTCATCACTTCAAGCGTCATCAGCGCCGTGATGTTCGGCACCACGACGAGGCGGTCTTCCCACCCGACGCCATCAAAGCTGCGTTCCAGAAGATGGCGCATGTCGTCCACGGCCAGCGACCAGCCATCGCCGGTGTCCAGATGGCCGAGCGGCACCTGGGCGTCCGTGCTTTTGCCATGGCCGCGAATATCGCCGGAATGGGCATCCCAGCCGGCGGCGCGAAACCCTTCCGCCAGATCCGACAGCATGCCGGAATGGGTGGGCTGGCTGTGGCCGATGAACACGGCCCTGCGCGGGACGGAAGTGCGCGGCTGCGATGCCGAGCGCCATTTCCGGTAGAACAGCGGCGGGCCGTTCACACGCGCTAAGTATTTGGCTTCCATGGGTTCCTCCTGCATGCCCTTCTGGCAGACGCCGGCTGAACCGACACTGAACGGGGCGTGCAGATTCCCCGAAACGGGGGAAACCTAGAGCATTTTGCAGTCAGGTGGAAACACCAGACGTCCGCATGAATGCGCAGACCGGGCCGGCATCAGCGATGCCAGCCGGAACAGGATACAGATGGCTACGCGCCTATTCGACGTAGCGCTTGATGGCGAATTTCGCTTCTTCGAAGTCTGCCGCTATGCCGGCCAGAAGTGTGTCGATCCGGTCGGGGTTGGCGTTCTTGCCCACAAGCCTGTCCTGCGCCATGAAGAACAGAACATCGTCATCCACCACGAAACCGACATTGTGGTAGCGCTGAAGCAGGTCGAGCATGGTCGCCTGTGTCGCGGGGGTGAGAATGCGCAGAATGTCGTGCTCCACCGCGTTTTCATCACCGCTCTTTGCTGTTCCGGTGATGTTGAAGGCGGCGTTGAACTGCACGGATTCGGTCTTGATGTCCCGGTCGAGCGGCCCCCTGTTGACCAGGTTTTCCGGGCGGATGACGGCGCGAACGCCTGTCTTGCGGCCAATTCTGTAGGCCCCGAGCAATGAGAAGAAGACGCCGAAGCCGCCTTTGCCGCCATGCGCGTCTTCACGCAGCGACTTGTCTGCCGCAAGCCCGGCCTCCATCTGCATGGCGCCGATGGCCATCCAGAAAGGCAGGTCGTCTTTGGTGCTTTTGCCCCAGAATTCGCCGTCGAACTCAGCGCCCATGAACGCGCCGACCTGAAGCTTCGTCAGCTCCGGAACAAGGGTCTCGACGGCTCTGGCGCGTTCCGATTTCACACGTTGTGCGCGCCGTTCCGCACCATCCGAGGACCAGGCCGTTTGATAGGCCATCACCCGCTCCATCAGCTTGCCGGTGTAGGTCCAGCCCTTCTGCCGTGCGAGCCTGACGCGCCGCAGGGTCTTTCGGCCATCTTCGTTCTCCAGCTCTGCGGCGAAGATGAATGCGCCGAAAAGAACCGTGGTGACGGCGACCGGAATGAAGGGGAACCCGTCAGCGAGGAAACCCTGCACGAAGGTCCACAACATGGCGGCAAGCGCGGCGATGGGAAGGAAACGCCGAACCGGAGCGGGCAGGGTGATGCCGGTCTTGATCTGCGAGATGTCGTCGGTTTCGACCGAGATGGTCCCCTGAACGGGATCCCAGTGGCCGCTGACGGCGTTCACGCCTGCGCTCCCGGCAGATCGATGGCCGGCACGGCCTCGACATGTTTGCGTTCGGCATCCGAGAGCGCGAAGAAGTCTGCCCGCTCGAAACGGAGCATGGCGGCGACCCAGCTTGAGGGGATCGCATCGAGCATGGTGTTGTAGCGCTCGACATTGCCATTGTAGAGCCGGCGCGCGGCGCTGACCTGGTCTTCGGTCTCTTCAAGCTGCTTCTGCAGCTCGAGTATGTTCCCCGTCGAGGTGATTTCCGGGTGATCTTCCGTATAGCCAAAGAAGCTGCGCAGGCTCGCCGTCAGTTCGGCCTCGGCCTCCTGAACCTCTTCCATCCTGCCATTGAGTGCGGCGACCGCCTTTTCACGCACGTCCAGAATGCTGTCGAACAGGCGGTTTTCCTGTGCGATGGCGCTGCGCGCCGCCGAGACGAGCGCGGGAACCAGATCGTGTCGTCGCTTGAGCTGCACCTGAACGCCGGAAAAGCCGTTCAGTACGGAATTGCGGGCCGATGCGAGGCGGTTCTGGAAGAAGACGAACCCGCCAAACAGGACGAGGACGATGATCAGTATGGTTGTCATGCCGGCTTTCACTTTCTGCAGAATGCTGCCGGCAATCGAGCAAATGGGGAAACCAAGCGCCTCTCCCATTTGAGGGAGTGAGCACTTTCAGATGGCGCTTGTGGCATCGAAACGGGGCCACACTGTCCGTTCAGACGGTGCTTCCGGTCTGGCGGCACGCCTAGTCTCCCGTCACGCGAATCGGCGTTTCAGTGGGCGGGAACCGGGACAGAAGACCGACGATGGACATCAATCTGCAATTGCCGCTGATCGGCGCGGTTCTGGCGCTTCCGGCGCTCTATGCGCTCTGGCGCGCGCCTTCGGGAACGCGCGACGATTTCATCTTCAATTCCGGCCGCACGGGGTTCTGGGGCACGCTTGCGGGCATTGTCTGCGGCAATATCGGAATCGGCACCTTCGTGGCGATCATGCTTTTTTCGGCGGCGAGCCCCGTGATCGGCGTTTCGCTGGCATTCGCCTACACGCTTGGCCTCGTGATCTGCGCAATCATCGCACCGAACGTGCATGCGCTCTCTGAACGGCACGGGGTGAGGGGGCTGATCGATCTGATCGTGGTCACCCACCGCATCCGGCAGCCCCTTCTGGTCTGGCTGCCCATTGCGTTCGTGTTTCTGCTGCGCGCGACCGTGCAATTGCTGGCGCTGGCGGCGATCCTGATGACGATCCTGCCCGTATCACAGCTCGCGGCGGTGGGGCTCGCGGCCCTTTGCGCCGGCGCATACACGGCCATCGGCGGCTATCGCGTGGCCACGGAAACGGATGTCGTGCAGTCGCTCATCATCGTTGCCGGCATTGCGCTTTTGACATTCGCCAATCTGGGTGCGGTTCCGCAGACCGGGCCATTCTTCGATCTGGGCCCTTATCGGCTGCCGCTCCTTATCGGTGTCTGGCTCTTCATCCCGGTCAGCGCGGTGCTGGCGGTGGACAACTGGCAGCGCATGGCGACGGCGCGCGATCCGCAGGTGGCGCGCAGGGCATTTCTCGCCGGCGCCCCGCTTTGCCTCCTGTGCTATCTCGGCATCGTCTGGCTTGGGCTCGGCGGCGCAGTGGAGGGCGCGATAACGAGCGGCCTGCACGGTCTTGTGCCGGCGGGCCATGGCTGGATCGTCGACCTGATGCTGATCGCCGTGGTCATGTCGACCATGGACACATTTGTCATGCCGCTGATGACCGGGCTTGAGCGCACGATGCTGCCACTCAGGCAGTTACAGCTGATGGTGGTCGCCGTTTTCGCCGGCATGGCCCTGATCGGGGCGCTGTTCGGTGACCTCCTGTCTTCCATCATCGCCGCCTTTTCATCGCTCGCCGTGTTCCTGCCGACCGTGCTTGCAGCGGTCCTGGGCCACCGGGTCAGTGCGCCTGCCGCCATCCTGTCGCTGAACGCGGGCGTGATTGTGACGCTCCTTCTGCTCACCGTGGATCAGAATTCCGCGGCGCTGGTGGGCTGCGCATTCGCGGCCATGGTCTACGCTTTCACCGCCTATCTGACAGGCAGTCGCCGGGCCATCGCCGGTTAGGGGGCGATTGAAAAACGGGGCAAAATCCGGTTTCCATCCTTCGGTCCGGTGCTCCAGCGCATGTTACCTTTGAAAAATGGTGCGCGATGGGGCACATATCTGCGCAGAGAGGCGCGTGACCGCGCCGCATCATGAAACACTGCAGACAGAACCCGTAAATGGCTGAGTACAATCAAAAATTCGCCGTAGCGCCCATGATCGACTGGACGGACCGGCATTGCCGCTACTTCCATCGTCGGCTGACAGAGCGCGCGCTGCTCTATACGGAGATGGTTGTTGCAGATGCTGCGATCCATGGTGACCGGTCGCGCCTCCTGGGCTTTGACGAGAGCGAACATCCAGTGGCGCTGCAGCTTGGCGGCTCCGATCCGCAGAAGCTGGCGCAGGCCGCGGAGATCGGCGCTGAATTTGGCTATGACGAAATCAACCTCAATGTCGGTTGCCCCTCCGACCGGGTGCAGTCCGGCACGTTCGGCGCATGTCTGATGAAGACGCCGGAGGTTGTCGGTGCGTGTGTCGCCGCAATGAAGGAGCGTGTGTCGGTTCCCGTCACGGTCAAATGCCGGATCGGCGTGGATGAGCAGGACACGCAGACAGCGCTTGATGCGCTGGCGGAGGCTTCCTGGTCGGCTGGTGCGGATGCGCTGTGGGTGCATGCGCGCAAGGCCTGGCTTCAGGGGCTCAGCCCCAAGGAAAACCGCGAAATCCCGCCGCTCGATTATGACCGTGTCTATCGCCTGAAGGCGGCGCACCCAGACCGCTTCATCGGCATCAATGGCGGGGTTGCAACGCTGGAGGACGCCGCCGCGCATCTTGCGCATGTGGATGGCGTCATGATGGGGCGCGCGGCCTATCAGAACCCGGTCGTTCTGGCCGGCGTCGATGCGCTCCTTGCCGGAAGCACGCCGCAGAAGGTTGATTTCGAAGGGCTGATCGACGCCATGGCGGCTTATGCCGGGCGGCACATTGAAGCAGGCGGACGCCTGTCGCATGTGACGCGGCACATGATCGGTCTGTTCCACGGCTATGACGGCGCGCGCCGCTACCGGCAGATCCTGTCGAGCGAGGCGACGCGGGCAGGCGCGGGGCCGGAGGTGCTGCGCGCGGCGTTTGCCGCCGTTGATCTCAGCACGCAGCGTGACGCGGCCTGAGGCGCGTTCAATCATCACGCATAATCTGCAACAAGCCATGGGGTGTTTCAGCCGAGCGGATCGGCCGAACCGGGGCGGGAGAGGAAACTGACATGAACCTACCGATTGGCGAGATCGCCATGTTTGCCGCTGCCCTTGCGGCTGCGGGCGTCGTGGCGGGCGTTCTGGCCGGGCTGTTTGGCATTGGCGGCGGGGCGATCCTCGTGCCGGTGTTCTATCAGGTCTTCGGGCTGGTCGGTGTGGACGAGGCGGTGCGCATGCATCTTTCCGTCGGCACCTCGCTGGCCATCATCGTGCCCACCTCGCTGCGCTCGTTCCGCGCGCATTATCTGCGCGGAGCGGTGGATATGGACCTCCTGAAGAGTTTCGTCATCGCGGTGCCGGTGGGCGTGGTGCTTGCCTCGCTCGTTGCGGCCTATGTGTCGAGCGGCGGCCTGCGCGCCATCTTTGCGGTGATCGCGCTTCTTGTCGGTGTGCGGCTGCTTTTGAACCGCGAGAGCTGGCGGCTCGGCACGGAGCTTCCGGGCAATCCCGTGCGCTCGATGGTCGGTGTTCTGATCGGCTTCCTGTCGACGCTGATGGGCATTGGCGGCGGCGTTCTGAACAACACCTTCATGACGCTGTTCAACCGTCCCATGCACCAGGCTGTAGCGACGTCATCCGGCGTCGGCGTTCTGATCTCAATACCGGGCCTGTTTGGCTATGTGTGGGCCGGGTGGGGCGAACCGCTTCTGCCGGTCGCCTCGACCGGCTATGTGAACTGGATTGCGGTGTTCCTGATCATCCCGATCACGCTTCTGGTTGCGCCGCTCGGTGTGCGGATCGCCCATGCGCTCGACAAGCGAAAGCTCGAAACGGCGTTCGGCATCTTCATGATCATCGTTGCGGCCCGCTTCGGCTGGAGCCTGATCTGATTCCGCTCAGAAAAATTCTCTAGAGCGTTTCCGCTTTTCCTGGAATTGCTCTAGATAAGCGTCCGCTCGAAGCGGTTGCGGCGCATTGCGTAGAAAGGAACGGGTGCGCCGGGGGCAAGGTCGGGATCGACCTTGAGACGCGCCTCTAGATCATCGAGGATCGTGCAGGTGATCAGCGGAACCTCGGTTTCCTTGGCTTCAGGAATGGGAAGCCAGACCAGCTCTTCCAGTTCGTGGGTCGGCCCGCCATCGGGCAGTTCGACGGCCACGTCATCGCGCCAGGCGGCGAGAAAGCGTGTGTCGAAGCGGCGCACGCGGCGCGGCGGCGTCACGGCGCGGGCAATGTAGCGAAGGCCCGAAAGCGACGGGCAGACGCCGTGCTCGACAAAGCCCTGCCAGTCCTTTGCAGCAGTCGAAAACGCACCCTTTTCACCGATCAGAAGCCCTGCTTCCTCATAGGTTTCGCGGATTGCGGACATGGCGACGGCGCGGGCGCGCGCGGCCGTGGCGCGCGATCCGGTGCCGATGAGACGACGCTCTTCATCCGGGTGGAGACCGGAGGCGACGGGAATGCGGCTGTCGGCGGGGTCCGTGCGTCCACCGGGAAAGACGAAGCGGCCGGGCATGAAAGCGTGTTTGTGGTGGCGGCGACCCATCAGAACGCGCACCTGATCGCCGCTGCGGTCGAGCAGGATGAGCGTTGCCGCGTCGCGCGGGCGCATCGGCTTTCCGCCAAGCGAAAAGTCCTTTGCCTCGGCGCGGTCCACCGCCGCCTTGTCGAGACCGTCCATACGGTTTGGCCGATCACTCATCGCTGTCTCCTGAAAGCTCGCATCGCTGTGCCGCATCGATGCGGCGTCAGCGCATCTCGTCTGAGGCGGAAGCATCAAGCTCCGGGTGGGTTTCGATGATATCTTCCTCGCCACCGAAACCGTGCATGTAATAGGCCCATTGCAGCCCGACAACTGCGCCCTTCATCGGTTCGATGAGGAGCAGCGACATGATGATCGTGAGCGGCACCCAGATGGCCAGATGAACCCAGCCGGCCCAGTCGGTCACGGCTTCCAGTCCCATGAACGCGCCGACCACGATATGGCCAACGACGAAGATCACCAGATAGGCAGGCAGATCGTCGGCGCGGTGATGATGGAAGGCCTCGCCGCACTCGGAGCATTCGTCGGCGGTCTTGAGATAGGTGCGGAACAGCTTGCCACGGCCGCAATTGGGGCAGCGCCCCAGAAAACCGCGCTTCATCGCCTCGCCAAGCGGGCGTGTCGGCTTCTGCCCGGCTGCTGCGCCGCCGTAAACCTTCTGTTCCATTACCGTCTCCTGCTCTGGCTGGCGCGGCGGCTTTTGCCCTGGCTGCTTCGACGGCGGCCCTTGGCCTTGTGGAAGGATTTCATGGAGCCGGGAAGCTTGTCGGGCTTGCTCAGCATCTCGAAGCGCATCGCGCCGGCCATCGGCGCGATTTCGACGAGGCGAACCGAGACGGAATCGCCAAGCTGGAAGCCACGGCCGCTGCGCTCGCCCACCATGGCGTGGCGCGCTTCGTCATAGATATAGTATTCGTCGCCCAAAGTGGAAACGGGAACGAAACCGTCCGCGCCGTAATCCGGCAGCTGAACGAAGAGGCCGGCCTTGGCGACACCGGAGATGCGGGCGTCGAATTCCTCGCCGACACGGCTGGAGAGGTGTTCGGCGACCAGCCGGTCGACCGTGTCACGTTCGGCGGCCATGGCGCGGCGCTCGGTGGCGGAAATCAGGGCGGCGGTCTCTTCAAGCCGCGCCTCTTCCTCGGGCTTCAGGCCATCATCGCCCAGACCGAGTGCGGAGATCAGTGCGCGGTGAACGATCAGGTCAGCGTAGCGACGGATCGGCGAGGTGAAGTGTGCGTAGCGGCGCAGGTTCAGACCGAAATGGCCGAGATTTTCCGGCGCGTAAACGGCCTGACTCTGGGAGCGCAGGACCACCTCGTTGACAAGCTGTTCGTGCTCGGTGTTGCGCACGCGGGAGAGAATGGCGTTGAACTGCGAGGGGTTCAGCTGTGCGCCGCGCGCCAGCGAAATCTCAAAGCTCTGCAGGAATTCGCGCAGCGCCTCCTGCTTGGCGAGCGAGGGCGCATCGTGCACGCGGTAGACAAGCGCCTGACGCTTGGCTTCCAGCGTTTCAGCAGCGGCCACATTGGCCTGCACCATGAATTCTTCGATGAGCTTGTGCGCATCGAGGCGCGGCGGCACGACAACGCGGTCGACCGTGCCATCTTCTTTCAGAAGGATCTTGCGCTCCGGCAGATCGAGTTCGAGCGGCTGGCGCTCCTCGCGGCCGCGCCTGAGCGCGCCATAGGCGTCCCACAGCGGCTGGAGGATCGTTTCCAGAAGCGGACCCGTCTTGTCGTCGGGATTGCCGTCTATGGCGCTCTGAGCCTGCTGGTAGGAGAGTTTTGCCGCAGACCGCATGATGACGCGGTGGAACGAATGGCCGATCTTGCGGCCCGTCGCGGTAAAGCGCATGCGCACGGCCATGGCCGGGCGGGCTTCGCCTTCACGGAGCGAGCACAGATCGTTTGAGATGCGCTCGGGCAGCATCGGCACCACCCGGTCGGGGAAATAGACCGAATTGCCGCGCTTGAGCGCTTCGCGGTCGAGCGCAGATCCCTGACGCACATAATGCGCGACATCGGCAATGGCCACGGTGGCGATGAAGCCGCCACGGTTCTTCTCGTCCGGATCAGGCTCGGCCATGACCGCGTCGTCATGGTCTTTGGCGTCAGCCGGGTCGATGGTGATCAAAAGGCGGTCGCGCCAGTCTTCACGGCCCGAAAGCGTGATCGGTTCAGCGGCCTCCGCCTCCGCGATCACCTTATCGGGGAAGACATGGGGGATTTCATGGGCGTGAATGGCGATCATGGAGACCGCCTT
The DNA here is from genome assembly GCF_017255295.1 of Nitratireductor aquimarinus. Taxonomy (GTDB): domain Bacteria; phylum Pseudomonadota; class Alphaproteobacteria; order Rhizobiales; family Rhizobiaceae; genus Nitratireductor; species Nitratireductor aquimarinus. Next base: position 396,880 of record NZ_JAFKDE010000003.1, on the reverse strand, counting down.
TTCGCTCGACAGCGACCCGATGACCGAGGTGACCTTGCCGCGCGAGGGGCCGTAGCGCCCGCCGGAGACCGGTTCGACCTCGACCAGATCGCCGTCCTGGGCATCGTTAAGATAATCCGCGTCGATCACCAGTTCGCGCTGCGTGCGCTCCACCGGTTCGATGCGGAAGCCGCCATCCTTCGATTTGCGCACGACGCCGAGCACATTCTGCCGGCGCTTCTCGAAGACCTTCATGACACGGCCCGTATAGGCCGGACCATCCTTGCTTTCGGTCGGAAAGACGCGGGCCAGAACGCGGTCGCCAATGCCGGCGGCCTTGCCGCCCTTCTGGGTGCGGATTTCGACCAGGGGCAGGGGGCCTTCGCCCTCGTCCTGATCGTCTTTCTCTGCGGGGCGCGCGAGCAATGCGCCCGATGCGTCACGCGAGAAGATGTCGAGCACCACCACATGCGGCAGCGCGCCGGGGCGCAGCAGGCGCTTGCGGGTTTTCTTCAAAAGCCCCTCATCCTGCAGGTCGCGCAGGATATCTTTCAGCCAGATGCGGTCGCCGCCCTTGAGGCCGAACGCCTTGGCAATGTCGCGCTTCGCCGTGCGGTCTGGGTTGTCGGTGATGAAGCGCAGCACCTCGTCGCGGCTGGGCAGTCGCGTATCGGAAGGCCCTTTTGCGCCAGATGCCCCTTTCGCGCCGGATGATTTTGCCGAACGGGGCTTGGATCTGGACTTGCCGGAGATGCTGCGCGCCAAGGCGTTATTCCTCTTTCTTGGCTGCGGTCTTCTTTTTGGCCGCGGTGGTTTTCTTTGCCGTCGTTGTCTTCTTCGCAGCAGGCTTTTTCTTGGCAGCCGGCTTCTTTTTTCCGCCCTTGGCCGCTTTTGCCGCGATCAGCTCCACGGCTTCCTCAAGCGTCACTTCCATCGGGTCCTTGCCCTTGGGAAGCGTGGCGTTGATCTTGCCGTGGTTGACATAGGGGCCATAACGGCCGTCGCGCACGGTGATCTTGCCGCCCTCGTCGGGATGATCGCCAAGCTCCTTGAGCGCCGATGGCGTGGAGCGGCCGCGACCGCCCTTGGCCTTCTTCTCGGCAATGACGGTCACCGCGCGGTTGAGGCCGACGGTGAACACATCCTCGACGCTTTCCAGATTGGCGTAAGCGCCATCATGAAGCAGGAAGGGGCCATAGCGACCGATGCCGGCGGAGATCATCTTGCCGGTTTCGGGATGCTCGCCCACCTCGCGCGGCAGGGCGAGAAGCGAGAGCGCCTTTTCCAGATCCATGTCGGCCGGAGACCAGCCCTTGGGCAGACCGGCGCGCTTGGCTTCCTTGCCTTCGCCACGCTGCACATAGGGGCCGAAACGGCCCGAGCGCAGGGTGATGTCCTCGTCGGTCTGCGGATCCTTGCCGAGCACCTTGTCGCCGTCGACGCCGTTCTCGCCATTCTCGCCGTTTCCAGCCTCGCCGAACTGGCGGGTGAAGCCGCATTCGGGATAGTTGGAGCAGCCGACGAATGCGCCGTGCCGGCCAAGTTTTAGCGAAAGCTGGCCGGTGCCGCAGCGCGGGCAGGCGCGTGGATCGGTGCCGTCTTCCTTTGCCGGGAAGGCGAGCGGAGCAAGTTCCTCGTTCAGCGCATCGAGAACATTGGTGACGCGCAGTTCCTTGATCTCGTCCACATGACCGGAGAAGTCCTGCCAGAAATCGCGCAGCACATCCTTCCAGGAGAGCTGGCCGTCGGAGATCTTGTCGAGCTTCTCTTCAAGGCTGGCCGTGAAGTCGTATTCCACGTAGCGCTCGAAGAAGCTCTCCAGAAACGCCGTGACGAGACGGCCCTTGGCCTGCGGCATGAGCCGGCGCTTCTCGATGATCACGTAATCGCGATCCTCAAGCGTCTTCAGCGTCGCGGCATAGGTGGACGGGCGGCCGATGCCGAGCTCTTCCATCTTCTTGATGAGCGAGGCTTCGGAATAGCGCGGCGGCGGCTCGGTCGTGTGCTTGGTGACGTCGATGGTCTCGCGGGTCTGCTCCTCGCCCTCGCGGATCTCGGGCAGGCGGCGGCTCTCTTCGTCGTCGGCGTTCTCGTCCTTGTCGATTGCATAGGCGGCAAGGAAGCCTTCAAAGCGGATCACCGAGCCAACGGCGCGCAGGCCCGCATTGCGGCCAGCGTTCTCGGCAAGGATCTCGACCGTGGTGCGCTCGATCTCTGCCGGCTGCATCTGGCTGGCGATGGCGCGCTTCCAGATCATCTCGTAGAGACGGGCCTGATCCGGATCGAGATAGCGGCGCATCTGGTCGGGCGTGCGGGAGAAATCCGTCGGGCGGATCGCTTCGTGCGCTTCCTGGGCGTTCTTGGCCTTGACCGAATAGAAGCGCGGCTTCTCGGGCAGGTAGCGCTCGCCGAAATTGTCGCCGATCGCCTTGCGGGCCTGATCAAGCGCCTCGGGCGCCATCTGCACGCCGTCGGTACGCATATAGGTGATGAGACCGGCGGTCTCGCCGCCAATATCGATGCCCTCATAAAGGCGCTGCGCGACCTGCATGGTGCGCGATGCGCCGAAGCCGAGGCGCGAGGAGGCGGCCTGCTGCATGGTCGAGGTGGTGAAGGGCGGTGCGGGGTTGCGCCGCGTCGGCTTGGCCTCGACGGACAGCGTGCGGAAGGTCGCGCCCTCCAGCATGGCCTTGATGTCGTCGGCCTGCTCCTGGCTCTTGATGTCGAGCTTCTGGAGCTTCTTGCCTTCAAGCGTCGTCAGGCGTGCCTCGAAGCTCTCCTGGCGGGGCGTGGCGAGCTTTGCCGCGATCTGCCAGTAGTCTTCGCGGATGAAGCGCTCGATCTCGGCTTCGCGGTCGCAGACGAGCCTGAGCGCCACGGACTGAACGCGGCCGGCCGAGCGTGCGCCCGGCAGCTTGCGCCACAGAACCGGCGACAGGGTGAAGCCTACCAGATAATCGAGTGCGCGGCGGGCGAGATAGGCATCCACCAGCGGCGTGTCGAGGTCGCGCGGATTGGCGAGCGCATCGAGAACCGATTTCTTGGTGATGGCGTTGAAGACGACGCGGCGAACCGGCTTGTCCTTCAGCGCCTTCTTCTGTTTCAGAACCTCAAGCACATGCCAGGAAATCGCTTCACCTTCGCGATCCGGGTCAGTGGCGAGGATAAGGGTGTCAGCCTCCTTCACGGCCTTGGTGATATCACTCAGGCGTTTGGCGGAAGGGCTGTCGACACTCCACGACATGGCGAAGTCTTCGTCCGGGCGAACGGACCCGTCCTTGGCCGGCAGATCGCGCACATGGCCGAAGGAGGCGAGAACCTTATAGTTCGAGCCCAGATATTTGTTGATGGTTTTCGCCTTGGCAGGCGACTCGACGATAACGAGATCCATAAGCTTTCAGATTTCCCCGCAGGCTTCCGGCTTTGTCGCCGCGCCCCGCATTTTGAACGAATCCAGCCCCGTCACATGGCCGTGCTTTACCCCGCGGTCAAGGGCCAATGGGAATTTCGTCCGCTGGCGAAGGGCTGTGGACGGCGGTGCGTTTATCGTAAATTTATCGTTTATTTGTTTATAACGGCATGTATACTCCATCTGGGTCCTTAATGGAGAAGTACCGGGGAAACAGGCAACACTGGGGCTGCACAACAGGAGCATCGGGGCTGTGAAGAGGGGTGCCGCGCGCTGGAAGGGAGTGTCGGCGAATGGGCGAACAGTATGGAAGGAGACGTACCGAGACGCTTGATTACGTTCAGGCGATGCTCGGGCAATTGCGGACGATGGCGCTTTCCGAACGGTGCGATATGCTCGCCTACCTGATCGAAATGGCCTATCTTGAGGCCAGCGACATCATTCGTGGCGAACGACCGCATCGGGTCGGGCAAGGTCGCGGGGTCGGGGAATGCCGTCTTGAGCTAGATGTCGGTGGGAACAAGCGAGACCGCGCTTCCTGAGTGCCGTTCGAGCCGGCCCGCCAGATCAAGTTCAAGCAATATGGTCATGACCTGTGCCGGGTGTAGCCCGGTATGGCGAATGAGATCATCGATAAGCACGGGCGTCGGTCCCATCGTGTTGACGATGTGGTCGCGCTCGCTTTCGCTTGGGGGCGGAGCGGAGATCAGGGGCTCCGGCTCTTCAAAGCTTTCCGTTCTCACGGGCGGCGTGTCCAGAAGCGGCAGAATTTGCGACACCACGTCATCCATCTCGGTCACGAGGATCGCGCCATCTTTCAAAAGCGCGTTCGCGCCGCCCGCCCTTGGATCGAAGGGGGAACCGGGCACCGCGAAAACCAGCCGTCCCATCTCTCCTGCCAGTCTGGCGCTGATGAGAGAACCGGACCGCTTGGCGGCTTCCACCACCACGAGACCGAAGGCAATGCCGGCAACGAGGCGGTTGCGGCGCGGGAAATCGCGCGCGCGGGGCGTCCAGCCGAACGGCATTTCGCTGATCACCACGCCGCGCTCGGCGATCTCTCCATAGAGCCTGTCGTTCTCGGGCGGATAGGGCTTGTCGAGCCCGCCGGCCAGCGCGGCGACGGTGCCTGTCTCCAGACTGCCCTTATGGGCGGCAGCGTCGATGCCGCGCGCGAGGCCCGAAGCAATCGTGAAGCCGGCGCTGCCAAGGTCCGAGGCCAGGCGCTGGGCCATCTTGATGCCGGTGATGGATGCATTGCGCGCGCCAACCATGGCGATGGTCGGGCGCTGGGCGATTGCGGGATCGCCTTTCATGGCGAGAAGCGGCGGGGGCTGGTCCATGCGGCGCATCAGGGGCGGGTATTCCGGCTCGCCCACAGCGACGAAGCGCGCGCCGAAACGGCGGGCCTGTTCCATTTCGCGTTCGGCGTCCTCGCGCGTCGCGATCACGATGCGCCGATTGGCGCCACCGCGCTGCGCAAGTTCGGGAATCATCTCAAGGGCGGTTGCGGCCGAGCCGAAATGATTGACGAGCTGGCGAAAGGTCGCCGGCCCGACATTCTCGCTGCGCAGGAGCTGCAGCCAGTCGAGGCGCTGTCGGTCACTGAGCCGCACACCGCCCCGGGGCGCGTTCACCCCTTGCCCCCGATGCGCGTTTCCGTGCCGGATAGAAGGCGCGCAATGTTTGCGCGGTGCTTGATGAAGACGATCAGGCTCATCAGAACGAACAGTTCCGCCGCCTGCACATATCCAAGCAGGTAAAGCCCGATGGGCACCGCGACGGCGGCGACAAGCGCCGACAGTGAAGAGTAGCGGGTGAGGAAGGCGACGGAGAGCCACACTGCGGCGAAGATCAGCGCGCCGGGCCAGGCGATGGCGACGAGCACGCCGAGATAGGTTGCCACGCCCTTGCCGCCGCGAAAGCCGAGCCAGACGGGAAAGAGGTGGCCGAGAAACGCGCCAAGCCCGGCTGCGACCGCCTGATCAGGCCCGTAGAGCCCGGCCAGGAGAACTGCCACCGTGCCCTTGAGCGCATCGCCCAGAAGGGTGAGGGCGGCGAGCTTCTTGCTGCCGGTGCGCAGCACATTGGTTGCGCCGATATTGCCTGAGCCGATCTTGCGCACATCGCCCTTGCCCGCAAGCCGCGTGATGATGAGGCCGAACGGGATGGAGCCGAGCAGATATCCGAAGACAAGCGCGGCAATGAGATAGGGCAAGGCTACTTGCCAACTGATGGGATCTGGCATCCGACTCTCTCCCCCGGTGTTTCGGAGTGCTCAGGCGCTGAACACTGTGCGGCCTGCAACCATTGTTTGCAAGACCCGGCCCTGCATGCGCGCGCCTTCAAAGCAGGTGTTCTTGGACAGCGAGCGAATGTCTGCCTCGCGCACGATCCACGGCGCATCAATGTCGACAAGCACCAGATCGGCAGGCGCGCCGGTCTTCAGCGTGCCGCCGGGCAGGCCGAAAAGCCGTGCCGGCGCGGTCGACAGGCACTCGATCAGGCGCAGCAGCGGCAGGTCGCCATTGTGATAGAGACGCAGTGCAGCAGCCAGAACGGTTTCGAGGCCGATGGCCCCGGCTTCGGCTTCGGCAAAGGGCAGGCGCTTCGTGTCGACATCCTGCGGGTCGTGCGAGGAGACAATCACGTCGATCGCGCCCGATTTCAGCGCTTCCACCATGGCAAGCCGGTCGTCTTCGGTGCGCAGTGGCGGCGAAAGCCGGAAGAAGGTGCGGTAATCGCCGATGTCGTTTTCGTTGAGCGTCAGGTGATTGATGGAAATGCCGGCGCTCACCTGCGCGCCTTCGTCCTTGGCGCGGGCGATGGCAGCCGCTGACATGGCGGTCGAAATCTTCGCCGCATGATAGCGCCCGCCCGTCAGGCCTGCGAGCATCAGGTCACGGGTGAGCGGAATGGTCTCCGCCTCGCGGGGGATGCCCGGAAGGCCGAGCCAGCTTGCAAAAAGCCCCTCATTCATCACGCCGGAGGAGGCAAGATGCGGATCCTGCGTCTCATGGGCGATGGTGATGCCCAAATCGCGCGCATAGGTGAGGGCGCGCCGCATCACCAGCGCATTGGCAATTGTTGCACGACCTTCGGTGAGCATCACCGCGCCTGCCTCGCTGAGCAGGCCGAACTCGGAAAGCTCCTTGCCGGCAAAGCCTCTGGTGACGGCGGCGGAGGGAAACACGTTGACCACGGCCGTCTCGCGCGCCGTGCGCTTGACGAATTCCACCAGCGCCACATCGTCGATGACGGGCTTGGTGTCGGGCATCATGATCAGCGATGTCACGCCGCCGGCGGCTGCCGCGCGGCTGGCTGAAGCGATGGTCTCGCGATGCTCGGCACCCGGTTCGCCGATGAAAACACGCGAATCCACGAGGCCCGGCATGACGGCATGGCCCTGGCAGTCGACAATCGTTGCATTGTCGGGCGCACCCTGGTTCAGCGCATCAGCGCCGGCGGCGGCAATAGCGCCGTCGATGACGATCACCGCGCCGCGCTCATCGATGCCGCGCGACGGGTCGATCACGCGGGCGTTCTGGAAAACCGTCGCGCTCATGCTGCGCCTCCTTCCGCGTTGCGTCGCGGATCGAGCAGCGCATCCATCACGGCCATGCGCACGGCAACGCCCATTTCAACCTGCTCCTGAATGAGGCTCTGCGGCCCGTCGGCGATTTCCGAGGCGATTTCGACGCCGCGGTTCATGGGGCCGGGATGCATGACAAGGACGTCATCCTTCGCCGCTTTCAGCTTTTCCGCATCAAGCCCGAAATGGCGGAAATATTCGCGAACGGACGGAACCAGAGAGCCGGCCATGCGCTCGCGCTGCAGGCGCAGCATCATCACGATGTCCGCGCCCTTGAGGCCTTCGTCCATGCGGGTGAACGGCTCGACGCCCATCTGGTCGATGCCGGAAGGCAGAAGCGTGGAGGGGGCGACCACCCGAACCCGCGCACCCAGCGCGTTGAGCAAAACGATGTTCGAGCGCGCCACGCGCGAATGCAGAACGTCGCCGCAGATCGCAACCGTCAGCCCACCGATCCGGCCCTTGGCGCGGCGGATGGTCAGCGCGTCGAGCAGGGCCTGGGTCGGATGTTCGTGCGCGCCATCGCCGGCATTCACGACCGAGCAGGAGACCTTTTGGGCAAGAAGCGCAGCCGCGCCCGCCGCCGCATGGCGGATTATCAGAATGTCCGGGCGCATCGCGTTCAGCGTGATGGCCGTGTCCAGCAGCGTCTCGCCCTTCTTGGTCGAGGAACTGGCGACGGACATGTTCATCACGTCAGCGCCAAGCCGCTTGCCAGCCAGCTCGAACGAGGACTGCGTGCGCGTCGAGGCTTCGTAGAACAGGTTTATCTGGGTGCGGCCGCGCAGCGTGGCGGTTTTCTTTTCCTGCTGTCGTGAAATGGCAACAGCGGCGTCGGCCCGGTCGAGAAGCATCTCGATATCCAGCGGCGACAGGCCCTTGATGCCAAGCAGGTGGCGGTGCGGATAGAGCGGGAAAGAAGTGTTTGTCATCTCAAGAGTTTGCTATAGGCCCCGCCCGGCAAGCCTGCAAGCGCGCATCACGCGCGCACTTGATTAATCCGGCAAAAGTAACAGGTTTCTGTTTTCATGGATCGCCCCCGTTTTCATGGATTGGCAAGGTGTGGTTGCCATCATGCATCGTTAAAAGTGCGTTGATTCCCGACGCGCCGCCGCAGTTCTGATAGAGTGAAACCGTGACGCACGAAGTAATGAACCAGTCGCCTCCGATCGCCGGTACGAACGCCTGGCGCAGCGACCCGCTGCTGATGCAGGCGGCGGAGAATTTTTCCGAACCCGTGCGCAAGGATCTCGACACGCTTGGCCGTTTCGTGCGCAATCAGGAAGCGCTTGATCTGGCGCGGCTTGCAAATTCCGAAATTCCCCAGCTTCGCACCCATGACCGTTACGGAAACAGGCTTGATCTGGTGGAGTATCACCCGGCCTATCACGCGCTCATGCGGCGTTCTGCGGCGAACGGCCTGCATTCTTCCATCTGGGAGAAAACGGCATCCGAATCCGGCATGCGCCACCAGATTCGCGCGGCCCGCTTTTTCATGACGGCGCAGCTCGAGAGCGGGCATCTGTGCCCGCTGACCATGACCAATGCGTCACTGGCCGCGCTGATGGCCGATACATCGCTCTTCCGGCGCTGGGCGCCGCGCGTGGCGGTGCGCAAATACGATCACACCAGCAAGCCGCTTGCGCAAAAGGCCGGCATCACCATCGGCATGGGAATGACGGAAAAGCAGGGCGGAACGGATGTGCGGGCGAACACGTCGCGCGCCGAGCCGCTGGAAGGCAAGATTTACCGTCTGTCGGGCCACAAATGGTTCCTGTCCGCCCCCATGTCGGATGCGTTTCTCATGCTCGCACAGACGGACCGGGGGCTGTCATGCTTCCTCGTTCCGCGTCTTCTGGAAGACAATGCCGGCAACGGGCTGCGTCTTCAGCGCCTGAAGGACAAGCTTGGCAATCGCTCCAATGCATCCGCCGAAGTGGAGTTCGACGGCACGATGGGCGAACTCGTGGGGGAGCCGGGAGCCGGTGTGCGCACCATCATGGACATGGTCACGCTGACGCGGCTCGATTGCGCGCTCGGATCAGCGGGCATCATGCGGGCGAGCCTTGCAGAGGCGGTTCATCATGCGCGTCATCGTTCCGCCTTCGGAAAAACGCTGATCGAGCAGCCGCTCATGCTGCGCGTTCTGGCCGACATGGCGCTGGATGTGGCAGCGGCGACGGCGCTTTCCATGCGCCTTGCGCGCGCTTTCGACGAGGCTGCGGATCATCGCGGCGAGGCAGCCTTTGCCCGCGTGATGACGCCGGTCGTGAAATACTGGGTCTGCAAGCTTGCGCCAGCCGTCACCTATGAGGCGATGGAGTGTCTTGGCGGCAATGGCTATGTGGAGGAAGCGCCGCTTGCGCGCCATTACCGCGAAGCCCCGGTCAACGCGATCTGGGAAGGTTCTGGCAATGTGATGGGCCTTGATGTGCTGCGCGTGCTGGATCGCAATGCCGGGCTCTTTGACGATGTGCTGGGCATGATCGGAAATGATCTTGGCGAAAAGGGCGGCGCAACGCTTGAGGTGCTGGCGGCTGCGGCCCGCGTGTGCCAGACGGATGAAGGCTCTGCGCGCATCCTGACCGAGCAGCTGGCGCTCGCGGCAGCGGCTGCCGAACTGCGGCGCATGGGCGGCGGCCGGGTCGCCGACGCCTTCATCGAGACGCGCCTCGCCGGCCAGTGGCGCAGCACCTACGGCATGCTGGACGCGCGCCATGACGCGGCGTCCATTCTCGATGTGCTCTATCCGGAAACGAACTGAGAAACGAGCGTCAGAACGAGCGGGATCGTGAAGAAGGCGAGGGCGGTCTGTACCGTCGTGATGCTGGCGTAAAGCGGCGCGTCGCCGCCAAGCTGACGCGCCAGCAGAAACCCGTTCATGGCGGTGGGGACTGCGGCGCACAGGGCCAGATAGCTGAGTGCCGGCCCGGACACACCGAAGCCGAGCGCCACGGCAATCATCAAGACCGGGAAGAACAAAAGCTTCAGGAAGGATGAGATCCAGAGCGACGCGCCTGCGGCGCGGAAATCGTCCGTCTGCAGGCTGGCCCCAATGGTCAGCAGCCCCATGCCAAGCGCTGCCCGTCCGACCAGATCGAGCGTCTGGTTGAGCGGCGGGTAGAGATCAAAGGGCATGAAGCGCAGCAGGACTGCCGTCGCTGCCGCCAGGATCATCGGGTTGCGCGCGACATCCAGCATCACTTTGGAGAGCGAAGCGGTGCTGTCGGCAAAGCGCGTCACCACAAAGACAGAGGCGATGTTGATCGGGATGATGATCGTCGCCATCACCAGCGCCACAACGGCCGCCCCTTCCGGCGGAAAGAGTTTTTGGGCCACCGCCAGCGCCATGAAACCGTTCCAGCGCACCGCCGTCTGGAAAACCGAGGAATATTGTGCGTGGCGCACGAGGCCGGTTGCGCGCAGCGCAGGCCAGAGCGCCAGAACGAGCGCTATGAAAGAGAGAACGGAGACGATCAGCGCGCCGAGCATCGCGTCCAGCCGAAGCTCGGAAAAGTCTGCGTTCGCGATGGTTATGAAGAGAAGCGACGGGTAGAGGAACCAGTAGCAGAGCTGTTCGAGGCCGGGCCATGTCTCATCATTGATCAGCGGCGTGCGGCGCAGCACATTGCCGGCGATGATCAGCAGGAAGATTGGCAGAATACTTTCAAAGATCGCGAACATGGAGAATCCGGCAGGCGAGAGGAAGCCTCATTAGCTAGTGGCCGGGGCTGCGCCTGTAAAGCGACGGCGGATTCGGTCGCTTGTGAAAATTAACCTTAACAATTGGTAAGCGTTGCGGCGGATTTTCCCGCAGTTCACTGTGGTTCGCATTCGAGAATGAGAGCCATGAATCGTACATTCGCAACCCTCCTGACGGTCTTCTGGACCATCACTTTCGCAGCCTCTGCCTGGGCGGCAGCGCTTGCTGACGGCGTTTTGATGCCTGTCGGTGCGTCGGCTGCCGAGGGGGCGTTGCAGCTTTCACATCTCCTTGGCCAGCTCGGCGTGGTGCTTGGAAACGCGCTCGTTGCGGTGCTGTTCCTGTGGACCTTCGTGGTGTCCGTGCTGGAAAAGGGGGAGACGCGGGAGACCGCGACCGTGGCGCAGCTTGCCTGCGCCGGCGCGCTTCTCATGCTGATCGTGGATGCGGTTCAGGCCGGCTTCGTCGCGGATGCGACGGCTCCGACGCCAACGGGAGCGGTGACGGTGAAATTCCTCGCCATCCTGGCAACCCATCTGGTGCTGCGTCGCCAAGAGCTTGCGGACAATGGCGCGGAGCAACAGCTTCAGCCGGTTCCGGTGAACCGCTTCTCGGCGATGCGCCTTGTCGATGCCGCGCACGAAGCCATGACCGCGCGCCTTGCTTCCCGGCTTGTCGCCCGCCGGGGCTTTCAGTTTTCCCCACCCGCCAATGACGACAGGAGCCACTGATGCGTCTGCTGCTTATCTTATGGGCATTACCCATGGGCCTGTTCTGGGGATGGTACGGCCTGTCGTACAACGATCTGAACTTCGGCTTCACATTCCTGAGCCGGGAGATGAATGATCTGCTGTTCAGGATTTATGGCAATATTCTCGGCATCGATCCGCAGGTGATTCCCGGCATGGTCGCGCGGGCCTGCGTGGTCGACTCATTCATCCTTGCGGGCATTGTCGCGTTTCGTCGCCGGCGCGCAATCAAGGCGTGGTATCAGGACAAGCGCGCGGCCTACCGGGCCGGTGAAGCGGCCCCGGAAGCACGCAGCCTGTCCAGCGCGCCCTGAAGGATGAAGGCGGCGGCGGCCGAATCGATCCGCTCCGCCCGTTTCTTGCGCGATACATCCATCTCCAGAAGCGCCCGCTCTGCGGCAACCGTCGACATGCGTTCGTCCCAGAAGGCGACGGGAAGGTCCGTCAGCCGCTCTAGATTGCGGATGAAGGCGCGGGTTGACTGGGCGCGCGGGCCTTCCGTGCCATCCATGTTGACCGGAAGGCCGATGACGATGCCACCGACATTGTCGCGCTTGAACGCGGCAAGCAGCGCTTCGGCGTCCTGCGTGAATTTCTTGCGCATCACCACCTGACGCGGCGTCGCCAGCGACAGTCCGCGGTCGGAGACCGAAAGCCCGATGGTCTTGGTGCCGAGGTCGAGCCCGGCCAGCGTCTGGCCCGCAGTGAGAAAAGCGGGGAGTTCCTGCAGGTCGACCACTGACAAAACTGTACACTCCAATTACGACTGTGGGATGGTTCTAGAGCAATTCCAGGGAAAGTGGAAACCGGTTTCCCGTCCGGAACTGCCTGAAAACAATGACTTGGCGACTTTGCCGATTCCGCGGGACGACAAAGTGGTCTAATGACGCTGCAGCGGTTACACGAAAAGAAGTCGCTGCGCGACAGGCGTCGTTGAACGCGCCACATTCAGCAAGGAGTATTTCCCATGGACCTGACCTGGTACGGCCATTCCGCATTTCGCGTGGATGCAGGCGATGCGCGCATCCTGATCGATCCGTTCTTCAGCGGAAACCCTTCCTGGAACGATGGATGGGAAGGCCCGGCGGAGGGCGTGACGCATGTGCTGCTCACCCACGGCCATGACGATCATATCGGCGATGCGGTCGAAATCCTGAAGAAGACCGGCGCGATGCTGGTCGCCAATTTCGAAATCTGCATGTTCCTTGTCGGCAAGGGCGTCGACCAGAACCGCATCAACCCCGGCAATCACGGCGGGACCGTCGATTGCGGCGGCTTCACCACCACATTCGTGAACGCGCTGCATTCCTCGTCGTCTGCAGGCGAGGGCGGGGCAAACACCTATCTGGGCAATCCCGCCGGTCTCGTCCTTCACTTCCCCGAGGACAAGACGCTCTATCATATGGGCGATACCGACATTTTCGGCGACATGGCGCTGATCCACGAACTCCATCAGCCTGAAATCGGTCTTGTGCCGGTCGGTGACCGGTTCACGATGGGCGGTGCCGTCGCGGCACTCGCCTGCCGCCGCTACTTCAAGTTCGATACCGTGCTGCCCTGCCATTTCGGGACATTCCCGATCATCGATCAGACGGCGCAGAAATTCATCGACGGCATGGAAGGCTCCGGCGTGAATGTGCCGGCGCTGAAGGTGGGCGAGACGATTTCGCTTTAGGGACCGCGATGCATCGGGCATTGATGCATCACGTATTCTGGAAATCGTTTCCGATTTTCAGGCCTTTCCTATAGCAATTCCGGTGCGCCGGAGCGCGTTGGCGGTTGCACGCCGCCCGCGCGCCGATTATAGCCGTGGCGCAGCCAATAAGCGCCTGGAGAGAACCATGTCCGTGGACATCGATACCGTGAAGCGTGTTGCGCGCCTTTCCCGCATTGCCGTTGACGATGCGGACGCAGAGCGCATGACAGGCGAACTGAACGCCATTCTCGGTTTCGTCGAGCAACTGAACGAAGTGAATGTCGAGGGCGTCGAGCCCATGACGTCTGTCATCCCGATGGCGATGAAGAAGCGTCAGGACGGCGTGACCGACGGCAACAAGGCCGACGACATCGTCGCCAATGCACCGGTTTCGGAGGACAATTTCTTCGTTGTCCCGAAAGTGGTCGAATAGAAGCCGGCATAGGCTTCCAAACCCATTTGCCCTGACCGGCCCCCGGATTTTCACGGATTTTCCATGACAGAGCTCACCAAACTCACCATTGCCGAGGCGCGCGAAAAGCTGGCTGCCAAGGCGTTCACCGCCACGGAACTGACCGAGGCCTATCTTTCGGCCATCGACACGGCCAATGAAAAGCTCAACGCCTATGTCGCCGTCACCCACGACAAGGCGCGCGCCATGGCGAAGGCAAGCGATGAGCGGATCGCGAAGGGCGAGGCGGGCGCGCTGGAAGGCATTCCGCTCGGCATCAAGGACCTGTTCGCGACCGAAGACGTTCACACCCAGGCCTCCAGCCACATTCTCGACGGGTTCAAGCCGAAATACGAATCCACCGTGACGGCCAATCTGTGGGCCGATGGCGCGGTGATGCTCGGCAAGCTCAACATGGATGAGTTCGCCATGGGCTCGTCCAACGAGACCTCCTATTACGGTCCGGTCATCAACCCGTGGCGCGCCGAAGGCTCCAATGCCGATCTCGTGCCGGGCGGCTCTTCCGGCGGTTCGGCGGCAGCCGTTTCCGCCCTTTTGTGCGCCGGCGCAACCGCAACGGACACCGGCGGCTCCATCCGCCAGCCGGCAGCCTTCACCGGCACGGTCGGCATCAAGCCGACCTATGGCCGCTGCTCGCGCTGGGGCACGGTGGCTTTCGCTTCCTCACTCGATCAGGCAGGCCCGATTGCGCGCGATGTGCGCGACGCCGCGATCCTTCTGAAGTCCATGGCTTCGGTTGACGAAAAGGACACCACCTCCGTCGATCTTCCGGTGCCGGATTACGAGGCCGCCATCGGCCAGTCGATCAAGGGCATGAAGATCGGCATTCCGCGCGAGTACCGTCTCGACGGCATGCCGGAGGAAATCGAGGCGCTGTGGAAGCAGGGCATTGACTGGATGCGCGATGCGGGCGCGGAGATCGTCGACATCTCGCTGCCGCACACGAAATATGCGCTGCCGGCCTATTACATCGTTGCGCCTGCCGAGGCGTCTTCCAACCTCGCGCGTTATGACGGCGTGCGTTATGGCCTGCGCGTGCCCGGCAAGGACATTGCCGACATGTATGAGCAGACCCGCGCCGCCGGTTTCGGCCGCGAGGTCAAGCGCCGCATCATGATCGGCACCTATGTGCTGTCGGCCGGCTATTACGACGCCTATTACCTCAAGGCGCAGAAGGTTCGCACGCTCATCAAGCGCGACTTCGAGCAGGTCTTCGATCAGGGCGTCGACGCGATCCTGACGCCGGCAACGCCGTCGGCCGCTTTCGGCATCGCCGATCAGGAAATGGCGTCCGATCCGGTCAAGATGTATCTGAACGACATCTTCACCGTGACGGTGAACATGGCGGGCCTGCCCGGCATCGCCGTGCCCGCCGGTCTTGACGCGAAGGGCCTGCCGCTCGGCCTGCAGCTGATCGGAAAGCCGTTTGAAGAAGAAACGCTGTTCCGCACAGCACATGTGATCGAACAGGCCGCAGGGCGTTTCGCACCGAACAAGTGGTGGTGATGCCCATGGCGCGGCTCGCTTCCTGAGAGAAAGGCCGCGTCATGTTCCATTTCGTCTCCGCAATTGGCTGGCTGTTCCTGCAGCCGCTCGGCCTTGCCGCGATCCTGATTGCGGTTTCGGTGGTCACCGCCTTTTTTGGCTGGCGCCGCCTGTCCATGACGGCAGGCGGCCTTTCTTTTATCGTTCTCTTTCTGTCGGCCTGGACGACGCTCGGCGCGCTTCTTCTCGGACCGCTCGAAGACCGCTTCCAGAAGCCCGACCCCGTGCCTGAGACGGTTCACGGCATCGTCGTTCTGGGCGGCGGGCTGGAAGGTTCCATCAACAGTGCGCGCGGCGGCCACGAACTGAATGCCAGTGGCGACCGTTTCGTTGAGACCGCCATCCTGGCGCGCCGCTTCCCGCAGGCGAAAATCCTGATTTCTGGCGGACAGGGAGCCGTTTTCCTGGCCGGTGAGGGCGACGCGGATACGGCGCCGCGTCTGCTGACGGCGCTTGGCGTCGATCCGGAACGCCTGATTCTGGAGAACCGCTCACGCGATACCTATGAGAATGCGCGCTTCTCCAGCGAGATGGTGCAACCGGCCGAAGGCGAGACATGGCTGCTCGTCACATCCGCGTTTCACATGCCGCGCGCGGTGGGCGTGTTCCGCAAGGCGGGGTTCCCTGTGACGCCGTGGCCGGTCGACTACAAGACCGCCGGCAATGAGAAGCCCGGCCTTGCCGAGGACAATGCGCTCGATTCCCTGCGCAATCTCACAGTGGGCATAAGGGAATGGCTGGGGCTCGCCGCCTACTGGTTCGCAGGCAGAACGGACGTGTTTTTGCCGGCTTCCGATACACGCACAGACTGAGTTTCGGACCGGCTTTCCCTGTCTGATGGTGCAGTGCAGCAATATTGTCCTTTTTTGGTCGCATGTATTGAAAATTCCTTTATGCGTGCAAGTGCCTGATTAGACACGGAAAGCCCCGTTTTCTGCGGGTTTTTAACAGTTCAAATGCCGTCATTTTGCCGTTTTTGGACTTGCGGAAGCATGTGCTTAGGAGTATCTCCCGCCGTCACGGATCGGCGGTCGGGATCATCCCGGTCGGAGATCGGATAACAAACGGGATATGCATGGACGATAGCGTTGAGAGATCCTGCTGGGGCGTAACCGCCAAGGCAGTGATCGGGCTTGCGGGAATCATCTTTCTGGCATGGCTCTTGATTGGCGCCGAGACGGCAGCGGTCGTAGCAACGGCAGGCTGAACAACCAGCAAAACCGCACAACATCGGTTCACAGAAGTTGAAGGGCGCAGCGCAATCGCTGCGCCCTTTGCTTGTTCAGGGAAATCGCCTACATCTTTCCTGTCGCGTTCACGCCAGCCCGTGCCGCGCGATAGCCCGCCACGGCAACTGATCGCTGGAATGCTTCCAGCGGTGAAATCCCGGAGCCTTCGCCCATGTTTCTTTCCGTTTTCGACCTGTTCAAGATCGGCATCGGACCGTCGAGTTCGCACACAATGGGGCCGATGACGGCGGCAGAGCGCTTTCTGGCGGAGATTGCAGGCGATGACTGGCCGCGCCCGGCAGGCAGCGAAGTGGACCGTCTTTCGGTCAGCCTGCATGGTTCGCTTGCATTCACGGGCATCGGGCACGGCACCGACCGCGCCGTGATCCTCGGTCTTGCGGGCTTCAACCCGCTGACGGTCGATCCGGATCGCATGGACGGGCAACTGGCCACCATCGCCGGGGAAAAGATGGTGCGGCCAAAGGGCCATCCGGCCTATCGTTTCGATCCGCAAAGCGATCTTGTGCTCGACAAGAAGCAGCCGCTTCCCGGTCACGCCAATGGCATGGCCTTCAACGCCTATGATGCAGACGACCGCCTTCTTCTGCGGCGCATCTATTATTCGGTCGGTGGCGGCTTCGTCGTTTCCGAAGAGGAGCTTCAGACCCTCAAGGCCCAGAAGGCCGGGCCCGAGGGCAGCACTGTGCCATATCCGTTTGCCAACGGGCGCGAGATGCTGGCGATGGCAGCCGAGAGCGGGCTTTCCATTGCCGAGATGAAGCGCGCCAATGAGGAAGTGAAGATGGATCGCGCCGCGCTCGACGCGGGGCTCGACGAGATCTGGCAGGCGATGGATTCGTGCATCGAGCGCGGGCTTTCCCAGGACGGCATCATGCCCGGCGGGCTCAATGTGCGCCGCCGTGCGCGCCAGCTTCACGACCGGCTTGACGAGGACTGGCGCCAGAACCGGCCCAACCCGCTTGCCGCAAACGACTGGCTGGCGGTTTTCGCCATGGCGGTGAACGAGGAGAACGCCAGCGGTGGCCGTGTAGTCACCGCGCCGACCAATGGCGCGGCGGGCGTCGTGCCGGCAGTCATGCGTTACTGGCAGAAATTCCACGTGGATGCGGACAAGAACGGCATCCGCGACTTCTTGCTGACGGCGGCGGCCATTGGCGGAATCGTCAAGCACAATGCCTCGATCTCCGGCGCAGAGGTGGGCTGCCAGGGCGAGGTGGGCTCCGCTTCGGCGATGGCGGCGGCCGGGCTGGCAGCGGTTCTGGGCGGCACGCCGGAACAGGTGGAGAATGCGGCCGAGATCGCGCTGGAGCATCATCTGGGGATGACCTGTGATCCCGTGGCCGGGCTCGTTCAGGTGCCGTGCATCGAGCGCAATGCGCTGGGCTCGGTAAAGGCCGTGACGGCAGCATCGCTTGCGGTGAAGGGCGACGGAAAGCACTTCGTCTCACTTGATGCCGCAGTCGAAACCATGCGTCAGACCGGCGTCGACATGAATGAACGCTACAAGGAGACCAGTCTTGGCGGTCTGGCGGTCAATGTGGTGGAGTGCTGAGCGACATTTCGCGCTGTGGAGAGCCGGCTATCGTGCTTGACCTTGGTGGAGCTGCGCCCGACATTTAGAGCATGGCACTAAATCTCATAAAACTGTGCGTCGGCTGCGAAAGCGTCGAGCAATTGCAGGACTGGATCAGGCTGCGCACGCAGGAACAGCGGGCGCTGGGCGAACCGGCGGAGCAGTTTCACACGACCCGCATGGTGCCCAAGCGCGTTGAAGAGCTGACCGATGGCGGTTCGCTCTACTGGGTCATCAAGGGCACGGTGCAGTGCCGCCAGAAGCTCATCGACATCCGCCCGTTTCGCGATGCGGAAGGCGTGTCGCGTTGCCATCTGGTGCTGGAGCCGAAGCTTGTGCGCACGCAGTTTCAGCCGCGCCGCGCGTTTCAGGGCTGGCGCTATCTCGATCCCAAGGATGCGCCGGCTGATCTTGGCGCGGCTGGAGACGATGCGGAGATGCCGCCGGAACTGCGCCGCGAACTCACCGAACTCGGCTTGCTGTAAGCGCTGTTCTGGCGCAGGCTGCGGGATAGTCTTGCAACTGCTCTCAACGAGCCCATCTTTTTCATCATGAACGACAAGAAAACGCCTGCGCCGCGCCGCGTCGAATCGGACATCGCCAAGACCCGATCGTCATCGGGAGCGATTGATGCCTTCGTGCGCCATGCGCGCGCCGTCGCACCCGTGCGCGGCGGAGAAGCCGGGAGTGGCCGGCTCATTCTGGCGCTTGATGCGACGATGAGCCGGCAGCCCACCTGGGATCTGGCCTGCAAGCTGCAGGCCGAGATGTTCGATGCGGTGGGCAAGGCCGGTTCGCTCAACGTCCAGCTCGTCTATTTTCGCGGGTTTGGCGAAAGCCGCGCCTCGCGCTTCGTGCGCGACACGGATGCGCTCAAGACGCTGATGACGAAGATCGACTGCCGTGGCGGCCACACGCAGATCGGCAAGGTGCTGTCGCATGCGCTGAAGGAGACCGGACGCGAGAAGGTCAACGCGCTCGTTTATATCGGGGATGCGATGGAAGAGAGCGTGGATGACCTTGCCGAGAAGGCGGGCAGGCTGGGGCTGGGCGGCGTGCCGGTGTTCGTCTTCCAGGAAGGGCATGACCCGACAGCCGAACGCGCCTTCCGCGAGATCGCGCGGCTTTCCAAAGGCGCATGGTTCCGGTTCGATGCGCGCGCGGCCGCAGAGCTTGGGAAGCTCCTTTCAGCCGTCGCGGTCTATGCGACTGGCGGGCTCAAGGCATTAAGCGACCGCAACCGGCCCGAAGACCGCAGGATGCTGGAGCATCTGCGCGGCGGACAAGAGCGATGACCTATCCGTTTTTCTTCTTCGCACTTGTCCTGCTCATGCTTCTGGCGGGCATGGCGTTTGTGAAGTCCAGCCCGCGCAGCATCGCAAACACGCTGCGGATCGCCGGGCCGGCGCTCATGGCGGTGGTCGGCGTGGCGATGCTTTTCATCGGAAGGGCGGGCCTGGGAGGAATGCTCCTGTCGGGCGCTGCCGCCTGGTATGGCTCTGGACGCCTCAAGATGGGGCAGAGCAAAACGCCTGGGCAAAGGTCCACCGTTCGTTCGGCAGCGCTCGAAATGGAGCTTGATCACGACACTGGCAAATTATCCGGTGTGGTGCTTGCCGGCCGGCATGAAGGACGCCGGCTCGGCGAGATGACGCAGGATGAACTGCTTGATCTGTACGCTGAACTTGCCAGCGACGAAGAGAGCCTGAGGCTCCTAGAAACCTACCTTGACGGAGAATTCCCCGCCTGGCGCGACAGCGCGGACACGCACGGAGACGCGGGGCAGGGACGTGCGGCGGGCACGGGCCCCATGACCAAGGAGGAGGCCTATGAGATCCTTGGTCTTGAACGCGGTGCGTCCGTTGCGCAGATCCGACAGGCTCACCGCCGCCTGATGCAGCGCCTGCATCCCGACATGGGAGGAACCTCTTCTCTTGCCGCCCGTATCAACGAGGCGCGCGACGTTCTGCTCTCCACTCACAACTGAACTCCCGGTGGGCAAGACACTTTCCTTGCTGTTCTTCAAACTGGTTCTCACTGCTGCACCGCGTAGCAGGAGATGCTCTTTTTCTTCAGAGACGCACAGGCGCCCCAGGCGTCGGATTTGCTGTTGAAGCCGACGAAGCGGGCGCGGTGATAGACGACGCCGCCCTTTTCGAAGGTCTCGGTGATCGGAACGGCGCGGGCGAGAACACTGCCGGCCTTCTGCTCCGTCTGGGCGAGAACCATGAGGGCCTCATCCTCGGTGGGAAGCGACGCAACCTGAATGACCCAGCCACCCATGGAGGCGGTCTCGGTTGCCGCGGCATTGGTGGAGGCCGTCGGCATCGGGTCGACGGCTGCGACGGCAACACGCGGACGCGGAACGGCAGCGTTCACCACGGCAGCTGCCTTGACGGGCGGCTCGGGCGCATAGGCGGTCAGGGTCTGCGGCTGCGCCTCGGGGCGATCGGTCGGAAGCGGAACATCGCTGCCGGGGATCATCGCGGCAAGTGCTGTGCGGGCGCCGCCGGGCGCCTTGGCGATCAGCATGCGGTCGCGACCGGTCGAACCCTTGTTCAGGTAGCGCTTGATGAGGTCGGCCATGTGTGCGTCACGGCTGCGGGAGGTGCGCCCGCCCATGACGACGGCAACGATGCTGCGGCCATTTGCCTGCACGGAGCTGGCGAGATTGAAGCCGGAGGCACGCGTGTAGCCGGTCTTGATGCCGTCCACGCCCTTGACGCGACCGAGAAGCCGGTTGTGGTTGCCGTAACGGCGCTTCTTGTAGGTGAAGGAGCTGGTCTGGAAATAGCTGTAATACTGCGGGTAGTGCTCACGCAGTGCGATGCTGAGTTTCGCCATGTCGCGCGCAGTGGTCTTCTGCTTGCTGTTGGGCAGGCCATGCGCGTTCTTGAACGTGGTGCGGGACATGCCGAGCTGGCGGGCCTTGGCGGTCGTCATGGCCGCGAATTTCGCTTCCGAGCCACCGAGGAACTCGGCCACTGCCGTTGCCACATCGTTTGCCGAGCGGGTGACCAGCGCGCGGATCGCCTGGTCGACGGTCAGGCTGTCGCCGGGCTTGAGCGCGATGTTGGTTGGCGGCTCTGCTGCCGCGTTGCGTGAAACGGGAATGCGGGTGTTCTTGTTGATGCGACCGCTCTCCATGGCTTCGAAAAGCATGTAGGCGGTCATCATCTTGGTGAGCGAGGCCGGATAACGCAGCGAGTCGGCATTGGACTCATAGAGGACCTTGCCGGTTTTGGCGTCCATCACGATGCCCGCATATTTGGAGTTGGCCGAAGCCTGCCCAATCACACCGAATACCATGAGACATGAAAGAAAAAGTGCGGTGAGAATCTTGCCCGGGAGCCGCACAAGATTCGCTCTACCCAACAACGCCTGACGCACAACAACACCTATTTGCACCTGGTTTCAGGCCGCGGGGCATCCCAACCCACAGGCCCATTTCCCGAAACTTTAGTGCGAGCGGCGTTACCAATCCGTTTATGGTGACCCAAACGTTGACGGAATTTCTTAACATTGAAGCGAAATTGAGCCATTCCGCAGGGGAATTGGGGGTAGAGAATCGTCTATCCGTTTGATGGCGTAGTTTTGAACGTAAAAGCCCCTGCGCCGTATTGTCAGGAACTGAGAAGGTCTTAAAATTGTCGGAAGGGTACCTACATGTCCTACGTAAGGGCTCGGCAAAGGGAATGGAATTTTTGAGCACCGGCAGCGAAGCCATGCAGCGTTACGATTGGCGATTGCAGGATGGTGAGGGCGATGGCGACGAATCCGATCGCGGAACGGCTGTCATCACGCGCACGAAGACCAAGACAAAGAAGCCGAGTCTGTATCGTGTTCTGTTGTTGAATGACGATTACACGCCGATGGAGTTCGTCATTCATGTGCTCGAGCGGTTCTTCAGGAAGGACCGCGAGGCTGCGACGCGAATTATGCTGCACGTACACAATCACGGTGTTGGTGAATGTGGCGTGTTCACGTTCGAAGTGGCCGAGACCAAGGTAACGCAGGTGATGGACTTCGCCAGACAGCACCAGCATCCACTTCAATGCGTGATGGAAAAGAAATGAGGTACTGAATGCCGGCTTTTTCCCAAGGCTTGGAGCGGGCTCTGCATCAGGCGCTCACATTTGCCAATGAGCGCCACCACGAATATGCGACGCTGGAGCATCTTCTCCTGGCGCTGATCGATGATGCCGATGCCGCCGCCGTCATGCGCGCATGCAATGTCGATCTCGATGCGCTCAAGGGGACCGTGGTCAAATATATCGACAGCGAGCTCGACAATCTCGTCACGGGCTATGACGAGGATTCCAAGCCCACCGCCGGATTCCAGCGGGTCATCCAGCGGGCGGTCATCCATGTGCAGTCTTCCGGTCGTGAAGAGGTGTCGGGCGCAAATGTGCTCGTGGCCATTTTCGCCGAGCGCGAGAGCCACGCCGCCTACTTCCTGCAGGAACAGCAGATGACGCGCTATGACGCCGTCAACTATATCAGCCATGGCATTGCCAAGCGGCCGGGCGGCTCTGAAGCGCGCACGCCGCGCGGGGCCGAGGACGATGATGCCGGCGCACCGGGCGCCGAGGCGGAAGAGGGCGCCAAGAAGAAACAGGCGCAGGACGCGCTGACGGCTTACTGCGTCAATCTGAATGACAAGGCGCGGGCCGGCCGCATCGATCCGCTGATCGGTCGCACGGCCGAGGTCAACCGCACCATCCAGGTTCTGTGCCGCCGTTCGAAGAACAATCCGCTCTATGTGGGCGATCCCGGCGTCGGCAAGACGGCCATCGCCGAGGGGCTCGCCAAGCGCATCGTCGAGGGCGATGTGCCGGATGTTCTGTCGGACGCCACCATCTTCGCGCTCGACATGGGCACGCTTCTGGCCGGCACGCGCTATCGTGGCGATTTCGAGGAACGCCTCAAGCAGGTCGTCAAGGAGCTTGAGGATTTCCCGGGCGCGGTTCTGTTCATCGACGAGATCCATACGGTTATCGGCGCGGGCGCAACGTCGGGCGGCGCGATGGATGCATCGAACCTCCTGAAGCCGGCCTTATCGTCCGGCTCGATCCGCTGCATCGGCTCGACCACCTACAAGGAGTTTCGACAGTTCTTCGAGAAGGACCGTGCGCTGGTGCGCCGCTTCCAGAAGATCGACGTCGCCGAACCCTCCGTTGAGGACGCTGTCGAGATCATGAAGGGGCTGAAGCCTTACTTCGAGGACTTCCACAAGGTTCGCTACACGAACGAGGCGGTGAAGGCCGCGGTGGAACTGTCGGCGCGCTACATCAACGACCGTAAGCTGCCGGACAAGGCCATCGACGTTCTGGACGAGACCGGCGCATCGCAGAAACTTCTGCCGGAATCGAAGCGTCGCAAGACGATCAACGTCAAGGAAATCGAAGCGACCATCGCCACCATGGCCCGCATTCCGCCGAAGACCGTTTCGGCCGATGACGAGAAGGTGCTGGCGACGCTCGAGGACGAGCTGAAGCGCGTTGTTTACGGTCAGGATGCCGCGATCACGGCGCTGTCGTCGGCGATCAAGCTGGCGCGGGCCGGTCTGCGCGAGCCTGAAAAGCCGATTGGCTCCTACCTGTTCTCCGGCCCCACGGGCGTCGGCAAGACGGAAGTGGCCAAGCAACTCGCCGCTTCGCTGGGTGTCGAACTCCTGCGTTTCGACATGTCGGAATATATGGAGCGCCACACCGTGTCGCGCCTGATCGGCGCGCCGCCCGGCTATGTGGGCTTCGACCAGGGTGGCCTTCTGACGGACGGTGTCGATCAGCATCCGCATTGCGTGCTGTTACTCGACGAGATCGAGAAGGCGCATCCGGATCTGTTCAACATCCTGTTGCAGGTCATGGATCACGGCAAGCTGACGGACCATAACGGCAAGAGCATCGACTTCCGCAATGTCATCCTCATCATGACGACCAATGCGGGTGCGGCCGATCTCGCCAAGCCGGCCATCGGTTTCGGATCGACGAAGCGCGACAGCGACGACATGGAAGCGATCAACCGGCTGTTCACGCCGGAGTTCCGCAACCGTCTCGACGCGGTCATCCCGTTCGGCTCGCTGCCGGTTCCGGTCATTCACCAGGTGGTGCAGAAATTTGTCATGCAGCTCGAGGCGCAGCTCGCCGAGCGTCGCGTCACCTTCGACCTGTCGGATGACGCCATCGCCTGGCTGGCGGACAAGGGCTATGACGAGCGGATGGGCGCACGGCCGCTTGGCCGCGTGATCCAGGAGCACATCAAGAAGCCGCTGGCTGATGAAGTGCTGTTCGGCAAGCTCAAGAAGGGCGGCACGGTCCGCGTCAGCGTCGAGAAGGACGAGGCGGGCAAGAGCCACCTCAAACTCGATGCGCTTCCCGATGATGCACCGATCAAGCCGCGCGACGAGGTGCCCGAGAAGAAGGCGAAGCCGGCGGCCAAACGGACCCGCAAGCCCAAGGCGGCAGCGGCCAAGCCGAAGGCGCAGAAGCCCAAGGATCCGCCAAAGCGCAGCCTTGTGCCGCAATTGCCGCGCAAGGACTGACAGGCAGGCCCGGTACTGACAGGCAAGTCCGGTCTCGGAACTGGTCCAATTTCGAAGGCGTGGGTGCCCCAAGCACTCACGCCTTCGTTGTATCGCAGGCCTGCATGCGCTGTGCTAAATCATTTGACCGATGAGCGAGAACACGGAAGTCGAATCGGACAGTCAGGAAAAGCACGTCACCTGGTATCTGCGGGGCGTGCGCCGCTGTTTCTCCATTCCGGGTCTGGTGCTGGTCAGCGCCTTTATCGGTTTCGCCGGTCTGGCGCGCGAGGCCGGGCTTTCGCTTCCCCAAACCGTTTTCATGACAGGGGCTGTCTGGGCCCTGCCTGCGCAGGTGGTGCTGATTGGCGCCGTACTGGCGGGCAACAGCCTGTTTGCGGCGGCTTTCGCCGTGGCGCTGTCATCGGTCCGGCTTGCGCCCATGGTGGTGGCGATCACGCCTGAAATGCGCACGGAGAAGACCCGGCCCTGGGTGCTCTATTGCCTTTCGCATTTCGTTGCCGTGACCTCATGGGTGCTGGCGATGGAGAGCTTCAAGAACGTTCCGCGCGCAATGCGCACGGCCTATTACACCGGCATCGGCTCGACGCTTGTTCTGGTGAATATGGGCGTGGTGGCGACCGTCTTTCTTCTGGCCGAACGTCTGCCGCCGCAACTGACGGCCGCGCTCTTCTTCCTGACACCGCTCTACTTCCTGACATCGCTCTGGGGTTCTGCGCGGGAGCGGGCAGGGCATGTCGCGATGGTGCTCGGCCTCGCCGTAGGCCCGGTCTTTCACATTCTCCTGCCCGGTTTTGACCTTTTGGCAGCCGGGGTTATCGGTGGCTCGGTGGCCTATTTCTGGCACCGCGCGCGCGTCAGACGGGAGACTGTCGGATGAGTTTCGACGCCTTTGATGCCTGGTGGTGGCCTTATCTCTTCATCCTGCTTGCAGGCTGGCTCGCCACCGATTCCTGGCGCTATCTCGGTGTCTATCTTGGCGGCAAGCTTTCGGAAGGTTCGGACATTCTGGTGTTCGTGCGCTGTGTGGCGACGGCGCTGGTCGCCGCCGTCATCGCCAATCTGATTGTCTTTCCCAGCGGCGCTCTGGCCGATGCACCGCTCACCCTGCGGGTCGGCGCATCCATAGCCGGCTTCGCCGCCTATCTTTTCTCCCGCAAGCAGATCCTCGTCGGCATCGTGGTTGCAGAGATCATCCTGCTCACAGGTCTCTACCTGATCGATTAGTTCTTTTTTAGAACAATCTGAGGTAGAGCGGCATCAAGGGGTGGGCGATGCTTTTTCCAGCTGAACGTTTGGTCGCGCTTGTCATTGGCGCTTTCCTGATTGCTGATCTGACGCTTGTGGCCGGCAGCGCCATTTCGGTCGACTGGCGTGGTTATGGCGCTGTCGTTTCCTGTGGTGCAGTCATACTTGCGGTTGGCCTCGCATACCGCTGGAGCGGGCGTGACCAGAAGATTGCGCTGGCGGCAATCGCTGCCGGGCTTTTCATCCTCTTCACCATTGTCGGCGCGGCGCTCAATTATCTGCTCATACCGGCAGGCGCCGAACGCGTCGATCCGCTGTTGATCAGGCTCGATGGTCTCGTGGGCTATTCATGGCCGGGGCTTGTGGGGTGGGCGAGCGAGCATCCGGTGCTTGGAACCCTGCTTCGCTGGACCTATGTCAGCTCACTGCCGCAATTCGTGATCGTCATCCTGACGCTTGGCATGACCGAACGTCAGGCGCAGCTCCACGCTTTCCTCCTGACCGGTGTGCTTGCCGCCACGCTCACCATGGCCTTCTGGCTGGCTTTCCCAAGTTCCGGGCCATCGGCCTATTTTGCGATCCCGGTGGAGACTGCTGAACGTCTCGGAATGGTGGTGGGGCCTGACTATGGTGTGGAGCTCAACCGCGTGATGACACAGGGCGCTCAGCGTCTGTCGCCGCAGGACGCACTGGGGCTGATCGCCTTTCCCTCGTTCCACACTGTCATGGCGCTGATGGCCGTCTGGTTTACCCGATCCATCAGGGGGCTGTTCCCGGTCTTCGTCGTGATCAACACGCTCATGCTGCCCGCAATCCTGATCCATGGCGGGCATCATCTGATTGACCTGTTCGGCGGTCTTGCTGCTTTCCTGATCAGTGTCTGGCTTGCCCGGAGTGTTCTCGCACGGGTTTCGGACACAAGGCAAAGGCCGGAGCCAGTGGCCCCGGCCGAACAGGGGCTTTAAAGCGCTGCGCGGATCTTTTCCGCCTGCTCTGCGAGAACAGCCTGATCCGCCATTTCGCCCGTGTGGGGACGCAGGGCGACGCCATCAAAACGCGGGATGATGTGGACGTGAAGGTGAAACACCACCTGACCGCCGGCTTCCTCGTTGAACTGCTGGACCGTCACGCCATCCGCCCCAAAGGCGGCCTTCGCGGCGCGGGCCAGTTTCTGCACCGTGCGCATGACGGCGGCGAGCGAATCGTGCTCGACATCGAGAATGTTGCGTGACGGCTTCTTCGGGATCACCAGGCAGTGGCCGTCGCCGCGCGGCATGATGTCCATGAAGGCAAAGGTTTCGTCGTCTTCGTAGAGCTTGTGCGAGGGCAGTTCGCCGCGCAAAATCTTGGCGAAAACATTGTCGTTGTCATAGGCGGCGCTGCTCATGGAAACCTCTCGTCTGGGCAATTGCGGCCGCATTTTTCTGCGCTAATGTCGCGCCCGTCAACTCCCGGGAGCGGGCGATTCGCCGCGCTTTTCGAAAAGGTGCCGTCCGTGACTTATCTCTTTCTGCTCGTGGCCATTCTGTTCGAAGTCGTGGCCACCACTGCACTCAAGCAGACCGAGGGGTTCACGCGTCTTGTGCCGTCGCTGATCACGCTGATCGGCTATGCGGTGGCCTTCTTCTTCCTGTCGCTGACGCTGCGCACCATGTCGGTGGGCATTGTCTATGCGCTGTGGTCAGGTGCGGGCATCGTCTTCATCACCGCCATTGGCTGGCTGTGGTTTCAGCAGTCGCTCGATACGCCGGCGCTCATCGGCGTCGCGTTGATCATCGCCGGCGTGCTGGTCATCAACCTGTTTTCAAAATCCGTGATGCACTGAAGCGTCAACCCTTGCGGAAGGGCGTGTGGGTTTCGAGCACGCGGTTGATCTCGGCCACGTCGCGCCGCTCCAGTTCGAGATACTGCGCCACTGCGCGCCGGAGACCCGGATGCGGAATGTAGTGCGCCGAGCGCGTCGTGACCGGTTCATAGCCGCGCGCCAGCTTGTGCTGCCCTTGCGCGCCGGCCTCCACCGTCGACAGGCCGCGCGCGATGGCGAATTCGATGGCCTGATGGTAGCAGACCTCGAAATGCAGGAACGGGTGATGCTCGATACAGCCCCAGTTGCGGCCGAACAGCGTATCGGAACCGATAAAGTTGATCGCGCCGGCGATGTAGCGGCCTTCGCGGCGCGCCATCACCAGAAGAATGTCGTCGGCCATGCGTTCGCCGATCAGCGAAAAGAAGCGCCGGTTGAGATAGGGGCGCCCCCATTTGCGGCTGCCGGTGTCCAGATAGAAGGCGAAGAAATCGTCCCAGACGGCTTCGGTGAGCCCGGCTCCCGTCAGCCATTCGATCTCGATGCCGTTTTCAAGCGCCGTGCGGCGTTCCTTCTTCAGCGCCTTTCGCTTGCGTGAGGCAAGCGTGCCCAGAAAATCGTCATAGTTTTCATAGCCGCGGTTGAAGAAGTGGAACTGCTGGTCGGTGCGCAGAAGAAAGCCCGCATCATCGAGCGCTGCAATGTCCTCGTCACGGGCAAAGGTGACATGGACAGACGAAACGCCAAGCTTGTCGGTCAGCGTCTTCAATCCTTCCGCCAGCGCATGGCGCACCGCGTCGGGCGCTATGCCATCGCGCACCAGAAGGCGCGGACCCGTTGCCGGGGTGAACGGCACCGAAACCTGCAGTTTGGGGTAATAGTGTCCGCCGGCGCGCTCGAAGGCATCGGCCCAGCCATGGTCGAACACATATTCGCCCTGGCTGTGGGATTTCAGGTAGCAGGGGACTGCGCCGAGCAGTGCGCCATCTTCCGAGCGCAGGAAAAGATGCTGGCCAAGCCAGCCGCTTTCGCGCACCGCACAGCCGCTTTCTTCAAGACTTGAAAGGAAAGCGTGGGAAACAAAGGGATTGTAGGGCGCGCCCGCTGCCTGCGGGCCAGCGCCGGCGAGCGCTTCCCAGTCGGATGCCGGCATGTCGGCGAAGGACGGCGAAACCGTCAGCGTTACATCGCCTGGCATGGCGGCACTCGTTTGGGCTGATGACATGCCAGATAAGTAAGCGCGTGAGGCAGGGCGCTTCAAGGGGCAATGCCCCTTGAGGGCATATGGATGGAGCAGCGGCATTGCCCAAAAGGCGGAAACTCCCTTCGGGTCCGGTGCTTCAGGGCGTGAAACCCTCAAACGTCATCTGGTCGGCATGCCGGAAGGTGCGGTCAACGGCTTCCTGATCCTGCACCGTCCAGGTAATGACGGGCAGCGAAAGGCGCTCGCGCACAAAACTGACGAACGGGTTCGGCAGTTCCTTCACTGCATAGGACACGAAGGACAGATCGTGCGCCAGCATGGAGAAATGCGCCTCCATGGCTTCGGGCGAAAGCCCTTCGGCCGTCAGTCCGCGCGGAATGTCCGGCGCGAATTTGGCCAATTGCCGGACAAGACGGTGCGAGAACGACATCAGCACCACCTTTCCAGAATAGCCATGAAGCGTCTCCACGACTTTCCCGACAAGCGCGTCGTCATGCCCTTCCGAGCCCTTGAGCTCGATCACCAGCGGCACCTGGCCGGCGACCAGATCGAGCATTTCGCGAAGCGTCGGAGCGCAGTCCGACGTGCCGCCGATGGGCATTGCGCCCATTTCGGCGGCCGTTTTCTCTGCAATGGTGCCTTCCTGACCGGTGAGACGGCGCAGCGCGTGATCGTGAAAGACCATCGGAACGCCATCGGAGGAAAGATGGAGATCGCACTCGATGGAGAAGCCGCCATTGATGGCCGCCTGAAACGCGGGGAGGGTGTTCTCCCAGCGCACATTGTTCATGTCGTGCAGACCGCGATGGGCAATCGGCCGCTCGGTCAGCCAGGAAAGCGCACTCATTATTCAGCGACCTCGATGACGGCGTCGATCTCGACGGGCGCATTCATCGGCAGGGACGCCATGCCGACGGCTGCGCGGGCGTGACGGCCACGGTCGCCCAGAGCGGCGACGAGGAAATCCGATGCGCCATTGGCGACGAGATGCTGGTCGGTGAAGTCGGGCGTGGAAGCCACGAAGACGGAAATGCGCACAACGCGCTTGATGCGCTCCAGATCGCCGAGCGCGGCGCGCGCCTGGGCGAGAATGTTGACGGTGCACCATTTGGCGGCAAGCTTGCCGGCCTCAACGCCGAGCTCGCGGCCCAGAAGGCCCATCGCCATCAGCTTGCCGTCCTTTACGGGCAGCTGGCCGGAGGTCATCAGCAGGGAGCCGGTCTGGACGTAAGGCACATAGTTCGCCACGGGGGCTGCCGCCTCGGGCAGTTCCACACCCAGCTCCAACAGTCTTTTCTCGATCTCGCTTGCCATGATTGTCTCCCGGCATTTTTTGAATTCAAACAGAGCGGGCTCCGCACTGTCGGCAGATCTAAACGTCACTCGTGACAGTTTCGCAATCGAATCCGCCGTTGATGGGGAAAGCGCCGCAGGGCGAGAGGTTGCATATTTACCTCGCTTCCGCCACGACTCTTGTCCAAACGATAACGCTCCAGGCGGTCAATCCACTCTCCGACCGCGACAATGCCGAATACCGGGAGGTCGTACATGCGCGCATCGCGCTTATTTGCCTTGGCACTCACCGCCGTTTCGAGCGCCGCGATCAGTGCAGCGGCGGCCGAGCCCAACCTGCTCCCCCATCGGGCGGTCTATGATCTCTCGCTGGAACAGGCGAGCGACCGCTCGGGCATCAACGGCATATCGGGGCGTATGGTCTATGAGTTCGCCGGCTCGGCCTGCGAAGGCTACACGACGACGTTCCGCTTCGTCATGCGGCTTGAGACGGATGAGGCATCGCGGCTTTCCGATCAGCAGACCACCACCTATGAGGATGGAAAGGGCGAGGTCTTCCAGTTCGTCAACAAGATGTATCTGGACAACATGCTCGACCGCGAGGTGAAGGGCGTCGCCCGGCTGGAAGGCGATGAAACCCTGGTCGAACTGTCAAAGCCCGAGCGGCGCAGCGAAACGCTCGAGGCGACGCAGTTCCCGGTTCAGCATATGATTGAAGTGCTGGAGAAGGCGGCTGCCGGCGGCGGCTTTTATCAGACGACACTCTATGACAGTTCCGAAGATGCCGACCGGGTCATGATGACGTCGGTCACCATCGGCCAGCCGAAGCCGATGGAGGAGGGCGATGCCGAGAAACAGGCGGCAGCGCCGCTCGACAACCAGTCCTACTGGCCCGTGAGCATCGCCTATTTCGACCCCGGCAATGAGCGGGGCGAGACGCTGCCCGACTACGATATCGGTTTCCTGCTGCATGAAAGCGGCGTCACGCGCAGCCTCGACATGAACTATGGCGAGTTTTCGATTCGCGGTCAGCTTGTCGACCTCACCCTGTTCGATACGGCCGAAGAAGAGGCAGACTGCGCTGAATAGGCGCTTTTGCCGGCCTAACGCTTGCATTGTGCGCGATTAGTTCGTATATGCGCGCGCATTCCACACACGGATCTTGGTTCCGGTCGGGAGAAATCCGGTCGGCGCCCCCGGTGGCGGTTTCCGCCTGACGGTCCGTGGAGGTTCAACCGGAAAGGAAAAAGAATGGCACTGCCCGATATCAGCATGCGCCAGCTTCTCGAAGCTGGTGTTCACTTTGGTCACCAGACCCACCGCTGGAACCCGAAGATGTCCAACTACATCTTTGGCGCCCGCAACAACGTTCACATCATCGACCTCAGCCAGACCGTGCCGCTGATGCACCAGGCGCTGAAGGCCGTGTCCGACACGGTGGCCAAGGGCGGCCGCATCCTGTTCGTCGGCACCAAGCGCCAGGCTTCCGAGATCGTTGCCGACTCGGCCAAGCGCTCGGCTCAGTACTATGTGAACGCACGCTGGCTCGGCGGCATGCTGACCAACTGGAAGACGATCTCTCATTCCATCCAGCGTCTGCGCAAGCTCGACGAGCTGCTCGCTTCGGAAGCACAGGGCTTCACCAAGAAGGAGCGCCTGAACCTTGAGCGCGAGCGCGAGAAACTCGACCGCGCGCTGGGCGGCATTCGCGACATGGGCTCCACGCCGGACCTGATGTTCGTGATCGACACCAACAAGGAAGCGATTGCCGTTCAGGAAGCCAAGCGCCTTGGCATTCCGGTTGTCGCAATCGTCGACTCCAACTGTGATCCGGACGTTGTCGATTACCCGATCCCGGGCAATGACGATGCCGCACGCGCACTCGCACTTTACTGCGACCTGATCGCGAAGGCCGCAATCGACGGCATCGAGCGTCAGCAGGGTGCACTCGGCTTCGACATTGGCGAAGCGGTCGATGCGCCGGAAGAAGCTGCATTGAACGATGCCGCCGAGGGCGAAAACAAGGACGCCTAACAAGCGCCGTTCCGAAAATGTGGGGCTTATGGCCCCGCGACGGCCGCGCGGCAGACGACCAGCTACGCGGCCGTTTTTGTTAGAATATTGATGAAGAGGCGACGATGAGCATTACAGCTGCACAGGTCAAGGAACTGCGCGAGAAAAGCGGCGCAGGCATGATGGACTGCAAGACGGCCCTGAAGGAAAACGACGGTGACATGGAAGCAGCCATGGACTGGCTGCGCAAGAAGGGCATCGCCAAGGCTGACAAGAAGGCCGGCCGTACGGCTGCTGAAGGTCTGGTCGGCGTTGCAGGCGACGCAAACAGCGCCGTTGTCGTCGAAGTGAACTCCGAGACCGACTTCGTTGCGCGCAACGACGCGTTCCAGTCGCTCGTCAGCAACATCGCAACCGTTGCTCTGGGCACCGATGGCTCCATCGAGGCCGTTGCTGCTGCGACCTACCCGGAAACCGGCAAGTCGGTTGAAGACACCGTCAAGGACGCGATCGGCACGATCGGCGAGAACATGTCGCTGCGTCGTTCGGCGAAGCTTTCCGTCGAGAACGGTGCGGTTGCCAGCTACATCCACAACGCCGTGACCGACGGTCTTGGCAAGCTTGGCGTTCTGGTCGCCATCGAGACCACCGGCAATGCGGAAGCTGCCCGTGCATTCGGCCGTCAGGTCGCCATGCATGTTGCCGCGACCAACCCGCTGGCTCTGACCGAGGCCGATGTCGACCCGGTTGCCGCAGCGCGCGAGAAGGACATCTTCTCCGACCAGGCACGCCAGTCCGGCAAGCCCGAGAACATTATCGAGAAGATGGTCGAAGGCCGCATGCGCAAGTTCTACGAGGAGGTTGTCCTCCTGAAGCAGGCTTTCGTCATGAACCCGGATCTCTCGGTCGAGAAGGCGCTTGCCGAAGCCGAGAAGGAAATCGGCGCACCGGCGAAAATCGTCAGCTTCGTCCGCTTCGCTCTTGGCGAAGGCATCGAGCGCGAAGAGAGCGATTTCGCAGCCGAGGTTGCGGCAGCCGCCAAGTCTTAAGACTGGTTGTATAACTGCTTGATGATAAAGGGCGCCGCGTGACAACGCGGCGCCCTTCGTGTAACGCAGGGGCAAATTTGGAGACTATGAAGATGAGCGAAGCACGCTACCGGCGCGTTGTCCTTAAGGCATCCGGCGAAGCTTTGATGGGCGAGCAGGGATTCGGTATCGATGTTTCGGTGGTCGACCGGATTGCCCGCGATATCGTCGAGGCGCGCAAGATCGGCGTCGAGGTTGGCGTTGTCATCGGCGGCGGCAACATCTTCCGCGGTGTGGCCGTTGCCTCGAAGGGCGGCGACCGTGTGACGGGCGACCATATGGGCATGCTCGCCACGGTCATTAATTCGCTCGCCCTGCGCACCTCGCTCGTCAAGATGGGCGTTGATGCGGTGGTCATGTCGGCCATTGCGATGCCGGAGCTGTGCGAAAGCTTCTCCCAGCGTCAGGCGATGAGTTACATGGACGCAGGCAAGGTGGTCATCTTCGCCGGTGGCACGGGCAACCCGTTCTTCACGACCGACTCGGCCGCCGCTCTGAGGGCTGCGGAAATCGGCGCAGACGCGCTGTTCAAGGGCACGCAGGTGGATGGCGTCTATTCCGCCGACCCCCGCAAGGACCCGGACGCCACGCGCTTTGACACTCTCAGCCATGCACAAGTTATACGTGACGGGCTGGCGATTATGGATACCGCTGCGATTGCTCTTGCGCGCGAGAACCACATTCCGATAATCGTTTTCTCGATTCATGAAGAGGGCGGATTTAACGCCATCTTGAAAGGCGGCGGACATTGCACCATCGTGTCCGATGACGCCGATACCGAACAGCGTGCCGGTGCGTAAGGAGATTTAAGAATGGCCGACGGCGTTGATTTCAAAGATCTGAAGCGACGTATGGAAGGGGCAGTCAGTGCGTTTCAGCACGATCTTGCTTCACTTCGTACGGGCCGTGCTTCTGCCAACCTTCTGGACCCGATCCAGGTGGAGGCTTATGGCACGCCCATGCCGATCAACCAGGTGGCCACGGTGTCCGTGCCCGAACCCCGCATGATCTCCGTGTCGGTGTGGGACCAGAGCATGGTCAATGCCGTGGACCGCGCGATCCGCGAATCGAATCTCGGGTTCAACCCGATCATGGACGGTTCGACCCTGCGCATTCCGCTGCCCGAGCTCAATGAAGAGCGGCGCAAGGAACTCGTGAAGATCGCCCATCAGTACGCCGAGGGCGCCAAGGTTGCCGCGCGCCACGTGCGCCGCGACGGCATGGAGCATCTCAAAAAGGCCGAAAAGGATGGCGACATAAGCCAGGACGAGCTGCACACGCAGTCCGAACAGGTGCAGAAGATGACGGATGAGACCATCACCGTCATGGACAAGCTCCTGACCGAGAAAGAAGCCGAGATCATGCACGTCTAGGTCGCCCTGCGTCCATCCGGACGCATAGGGGACGATCCAGACCATCGATGGAGCATCGGAACAATCGAAAACCGGATTCCCGTTTCGGTCCGATGCTCTACCAGCCCCAGGGCTGCTCGAACGCGAGGGGAGGCAGATACGTGAAGCCGGCGCATGTGGCGATCATCATGGACGGCAACGGTCGCTGGGCGGAAGCGCGCGGCTTGCCACGCCGTGCCGGCCACCGCGCCGGTGTGGAGGCGCTGCGCAAGGCTGTGCGCTCTGCCGGTGAGCTGGGCATCAACTGGCTGACCGTTTACGCCTTCTCCTCCGAAAACTGGTCCAGACCGCGCTCCGAGGTGAATGACCTCATGGGCCTCCTGCGCCTGTTCATCAGGCGCGATCTGGCGGAACTGCACCAGAACGGGGTTCGCGTTCGCATTATCGGCGACCGCGAAAACCTCGAGAAGGACATCAAGTCCCTTCTGCTTGAAGCGGAAAATCTGACGGCGGAAAACACCAGCATGAATCTGGTGATCGCCTTCAACTACGGCGCGCGTGACGAGATCGTGCGCGCTGCCAAATCGCTCTTCGCCGATGTGCAGGCGGGAAAGATCACCGCCGACGACATCGATATCGATGGTTTCGGAAACCGTCTCGATACCGCCGGTATTCCCGATCCCGACCTGATTATCCGCACAAGCGGCGAGCAGCGCCTGTCGAATTTCCTTCTGTGGCAGGCAGCCTATGCGGAATTCGTCTTCCTGCCGTGCCACTGGCCGGATTTCGGCCGATGCGAGCTGGAGACGGCTCTGGCCACGTTCAACGCGCGCGAGCGCCGCTTCGGCGGTGTTGGAGCACGCGAAGCGGCTCTATGAGCAAGCCCGGCGATGAAGGCGGGCCGACACGGCGCCCGCGCAGCAATCTTCAGGTGCGGGCCGTTTCAGCGCTCGTTCTTGGAAGCGTCGTCCTTCTGATCACCTATCTGGGTGGCCTGCCGTTCCGTCTCATGGCGGCGGTCATGGCCGGCGCGATCCTTTATGAATGGCTCGCGATGCGACCCGGCTCGAAGACCGGCGTTCACGCGACCATCGCCATCGCACTTCTGGCGGTGGTGATGGCAATGATGATACTCGGCCTTTCAGCGGGCGCGGTTTTTCTGGCGCTGGCCGGTATTCTTGTCGTGCTTGCGCTTCATGGATGGGCGTCGGGCGAGGGGCTCGGAACCACGGCCGGCGTCGCTTACGCCGCAGCACCCGCAATCGCCCTGGTGCATTTGCGGGCGGACGACCAGTCCGGTTTCCTGGCAATCCTGTTTCTGTTCGCCGTGGTCTGGACCTCGGACATCATGGCCTATTTTACCGGCCGCAGTCTGGGCGGGCCGAAGCTTGCGCCTTCGATTTCTCCCGGCAAGACGTGGAGCGGCGCGATTGGCGGCGCGGCCTTTGCGGTTGTCGCAGGCGCGGCTTTTGCCATGCATGAAAGCACCGTCCATGGCGTGGTTCTGCTGGCGCTCATCGCGCTTGTTCTCTCTGTCATCTCGCAGCTGGGCGATCTGTTCGAATCAGCCCTGAAGCGCCGCAGCGGCGTGAAGGATTCGAGCAATCTCATTCCCGGCCATGGCGGGGTCATGGATCGTGTCGACGGGCTGATGGCGGCAGCGCTCGCCCTATATCTCGTGGCGGCGCTGCTCGGCAGTCCGGAGATGCCGGCTCACGCCTTTTTCCGGTTCTAGGGGCTGAGGGCGTTTGCCTTCGCAATGCCGGAATGGCATTGAAGTGTCGAATTCCGGGATTCGCCGTACAGCGTCGACGGAATCCCGCAGGCTGTTAAGCAGCAGCTTATTGGAACAGTGCAGCTGACGTTCTGAAAGTCATGCAGACATTTCGGATCGAGGCGCTGATGCAAACCGTAATCGAGTGGAACAACCGTGACCGATTTTTTCAGCACCATATTCAGCACGGACGGATTGCTGATCGGCACCATCGTGCCGTTTCTCTTCGTCCTGACCGTTGTCGTGTTCGTGCACGAGATGGGGCACTATCTGGTGGGGCGCTGGTGCGGCATTGGCGTGAAGGCGTTCTCGATCGGTTTCGGGCCGGAACTCTTCGGCTTCAACGACAGGCATGGCACGCGCTGGAAGCTGTCGGCCATTCCGCTCGGCGGCTATGTGAAGTTCACCGGCGACATGTCTGTGACCAGCACGCCCGATCCCGAATCGACGGAGCGCCTGTCGCCCGAAGAGCTGCGCGTCGCCTTCCATACCCAGCCGGTCTGGAAGCGCGCGGCCACGGTTTTTGCCGGTCCGCTGTTCAACTTCCTTCTCACCATTGCGGTTTTCGCGGTGATGTTCGCCGGTTTCGGGCGTTATGTGATGGAGCCGATGGTGGCCGAGGTTCGGCCCGACACGCCGGCCGCCATTGCCGGTTTCGAACCGGGCGACCGCTTCGTTTCCGTCGATGGATCGCAGGTGCGCAGCTTTGGCGATGTGCAGCGTCTCGTGTCCGGGCGGTCGGGCGACGAACTCTCCTTCGTGGTGCGTCGTGGTGATGAAGAGCTGGAGCTCAAGGCGACGCCCGAAATGGTCGAGCAGAAGGATGCACTCGGCAACACGGTGAAGATCGGAATCATCGGCGTCGTCAATGATGAGGAAATGGGCCAGCCGCGACTGGTTGAGTATGGCCCGCTGGATGCGCTGGGCGAGGCGGTCAAGGAAACCGGCTATGTGATCTATCGCACCGGCCAGTTTCTAAAACGCTTTGTCGCAGGGCGTGAGGACAGGTGTCAGCTTGGTGGCCCGGTGAAGATCGCCGATATGGCCGGCAAGGCGGCCCAGCTCGGCTTCGAATGGCTCGTACAACTTGTTGCATTATTGTCAGTCGGTATCGGTGTTCTTAATCTTTTGCCCATTCCCCCCCTTGATGGCGGGCATCTGGTGTTCTACGCCATAGAAGCTGTAATGCGTCGTCCTGTGTCCGAGAGGGTCATGGATGCGGTTTACCGCGTCGGCTTGTTCGCCGTTCTCGCATTCATGGGATTCGTTTTCTGGAACGACCTGTTCGGATGCTGAGGGAGGATCGGGAAGGCGGAATGTGTAAAAATTGAGACGATATTTACCATGGCTTTGAATTTCGCGTGACGCGAATGCCACTAAGCGGTGGTTCGTAAACGCAAATTAACCAGAAGGCTTGCGTGTAGGGAAAATCTGGCTATTACGATAGCTGCTTTTTTAGATTGTTCCTATTTCTCGCTGCGGGGACAAAGAGAATAGAGGTTTTCAGGCCCAATGAAGGCATCTTCTAGCTTTAAGAACGCCGTTTCGGCAGTAGCCCTTTCGGCGGGGTTGGCGATGACGGGGACGGTTGCCGTCCAGCTCGCCGCCATGGAAGCGGCCGAGGCCGCGACGGTCAGCCGTATCGAGGTGCGTGGAAACCGCCGCGTCGAAGACGAGACCATTCGCAACTATATCGACATTCGTCCGGGGCGCTCTTTCTCGAACGATGATGTGAACGAGGCCGTCAAGCGCCTGTTCGCAACCGGCCTGTTTGCCGACGTGTCGATCAGCCAGTCCGGCGGCGCGCTGATCGTGACCGTTGACGAGTATTCGATCGTCAACCAGGTCATTTTCCAGGGCAACAAGAAGATCAAGGACGCGAATCTGGCGCGCGCTGTTCAGCTGCAGCCTCGCAAGTCCTTCTCCAACCAGTCGCTCCAGGCTGACGAGGAGACGATTCGGGAAGCCTATCGCCGCATCGGTCGTGACGACGCAACCGTTACCGGCCGCACGCAGGCGCTTGACGACGGTCGCGTCAACGTCATCTTCGAAGTTCAGGAAGGTGGCCGCACGAAGATCGCCGCGATCAACTTCGTTGGCAACGAAGCTTTCGGCAATGGCCGTCTGCGCGACGTGATCTCGACCAAGCAGTCGAACTTCCTTTCCTTCCTGATGCGCGACGACATCTATGACGACAATCGTCTGCGCGCGGATGAAGAGACGCTGCGCCGTTTCTACTACAACCGTGGTTATGCGGATTTCCGCGTGATCTCGGCGACCGCCGACTTAGACGAAGTCGAGAACGCCTACACG
Organism: Nitratireductor aquimarinus; assembly: GCF_017255295.1. Taxonomy (GTDB): domain Bacteria; phylum Pseudomonadota; class Alphaproteobacteria; order Rhizobiales; family Rhizobiaceae; genus Nitratireductor; species Nitratireductor aquimarinus. Next base: position 358,279 of record NZ_JAFKDE010000003.1, on the reverse strand, counting down.
GTGACCTTCACCGTGGACGAGGGCGAGCGCTATCGCTTCGGCAATATCGGCGTCGAGAGCACGGTCACCGGTATCGACACGGACGCTCTCAATGCAGAGATCAAGACCCGTCAGGGCAATGTCTACAGCGCCAAGAACGTTGAAGACTCCATCATTGCGCTGACCGAGAATGTGGCTGGCAAAGGCTATGCCTTCGCCCAGGTGACGCCGCGCGGCAACCGCAATTTCGAGACCCGCGAGATCGACGTCGTGTACTCGATCGACGAAGGTCCGCGCGCTTACATCCAGCGCATCGAGATCCGCGGCAACCAGCGCACGCGTGACTACGTGATCCGTCGCGAGTTCGATCTGAGCGAGGGCGACGCCTTCAATCAGGTGCTCGTGCAGCGCGCAAAGCGTCGCCTCGAAGGCCTCAACTTCTTCCAGACCGTCAACATCTCGACGGTTCCGGGTTCGCAGCCCGATCAGGTCATTCTGGTCGTTGATGTGGTTGAGAAGTCGACCGGTGAGTTCTCCATCGGCGCCGGTTACTCGACGGCTAGCGGCGACAGCAGCAGCGGCGGCTTCTCTGTTGAAGGCTCCGTCACCGAGCGCAACTTCCTCGGCCGTGGCCAGTTCGTCCGCATCGCGGCCGGCGGTGGCAAGGACTCGCGCGACTACTCGTTCTCCTTCACCGAGCCGTATTTCCTCGGTCGCCGGATTTCGGCTGGTTTCGACGTCTACCGCCGCACCCGCAAGTTCGACGACAAGTATGATCGCGACACCACCGGTGCGACGATCCGCTTCGGTCTGCCGATCACGGAAGCCCTGTCTTCGCAGCTCGCCTACAACTTCTCCCAGGAGGAGTATACGGGCGTTGGCGTTTGCGAAAACCCGTATGACGCAAGCTGTAATCTGGCCCCGGCTCTGCAGGACGCCATCGACGACGGCAAGTGGATCAAGTCCTCGGTTAGCGGCTCGCTGGTCTACAACACGATCGACGACATGAAGAACCCGCATTCGGGCCTTTATGCGAACCTCACGCTTGAGGTTGCCGGTCTCGGTGGCGATGCGAAGTTCGTGAAGGCGACGGCGCGCGGCACCTACTACCAGACGCTGTCCGAAGAACTCGATCTCGTCGGCCTGTTCACGGTTGGTGCCGGTCACATCCAGGCTCTGGATGGCGATCTGCGCGTGTTCGACCACTTCTCGAGCAGCGACCGCATCATCCGTGGCTTCGATTACAACGGCATCGGCCCGTACCAGAACGCTTCGGGTGGCGGCATCGACCACATCGGCGGCAAGACCTACTTCAACGCTTCGGCAGAAGCGCAGTTCCCGTTCCCGGTCCTGCCGGAGAGCTTCGGTCTTCGCGGCGCGGTCTTTGCTGATGCGGCAACGCTTTATGGCAGCGATATCGCAGGCGCCATCGGAACGGATCTGCAGTGGCGCGCTTCGGTCGGTGCAGGCCTGATCTGGGCTTCGCCCTTCGGCCCGCTGCGTGTCGATTACGCATACCCGATCTTGAAAGAAGACACAGACGACGTGCAGAACTTCAACTTCGGTATTTCGACCCGCTTCTAACCGGTTGACGTTTTCTGGCACACCCTGTTTAGCCCGGGCCCCGGTGGCCCGGGCGAAAGGTTTCCATGAAGGATCCTGAATTCTTTGCTCCCGCGCGCCGCATAACGGCAGGCGAGATCGCCTCGCTGACGGGAGCGAATCTCACGCATGCAGAGCATGCCGGGATTGTTATTGAAAGCGTTGCCGCAGCCTCTGAGGGCGGTGCCGGAACGCTTGTTTTCGTTGAAGGAAAGCGCAACGCCGATCTGGCAAAGGGCACAACGGCTTCCGCCGTTCTGTGCAGGGATGAGATCGCGGGCCATGTTCCCGAAGGTGTTGCCGTCCTCGTGGTCGACAAACCGCAGGCCGCTTTCGCGCAGATAACACGCCTTCTTTTCCCTCAGGCCATGCGCCCGGGCTCGATGACCGGCGAAACCGGCGTCTCCGCCCGTGCAAGCGTGGCCTCCGACGCAATTCTTGAAGACGATGTCACCATCGAGCCGGGAGCCGTTATCGGCTCCGGCGTGCATATCGGCAGCGGTACGATCATCGCCCCCAATGCGGTGATTGGAGCGGGCACGCGAATCGGACGCGAAAGCTATATCGGCCCCGGCGCCACCATTCAGTGCGCGATGGTCGGCGACCGCGTGATCATTCACGCCGGTGTGCGCATCGGTCAGGATGGGTTCGGCTATCTTCCAGGCCCCACCGGGCTCGAAAAACTGCCCCAGATCGGACGCGTCGTCATTCAGGACGATGTGGAGATCGGCGCAAACACCACAGTCGACCGTGGCGCGCTGGTCGACACGATCATCGGGCAGGGCTCCAAGATCGATAATCTCGTGCAGATCGCGCACAATGTCCGCCTTGGCCGGGGATGCATCGTTGCAGGCCATTGCGGGCTGTCCGGTTCCGTCACACTTGGCGATTTCGTGATGCTCGGCGGACGTGTCGGCATCGCGGATCACATTACCATCGGCTCAGGCGCGCAGCTTGCGGCTTCCAGCGGCGTCATGAATGACGTGCCGCCGGGAGAACGCTGGGCTGGCTCGCCGGCGCAGCCGATGCGGGAAGCTTTCCGCGAACTGGCCGCGCTGCGCGGTCTTGTTGGTGGAAGGAAGAAGAAACAGAGGGATGGGGATGACTGACTCCGCTTCGACCACGCTTGAAAGCCTCGACATCATGGACCTGATGCGGTTGCTGCCGCATCGCTATCCGTTCCTGCTGGTCGACAAGATCATCGAGATTGACGGCGACCGCTCTGCCATCGGCATCAAGAACGTGACGGCCAACGAGCCGCACTTCACCGGTCACTTCCCAACACAGCCGGTCATGCCGGGCGTGCTGATCGTTGAGGCCATGGCGCAGACCGCCGGTGCAATCTGCATCAACAATGCGGGTGATGAGAGCCCGTCTCTCGTCTATTTCATGACCATCGACAATGCGAAGTTCCGCAAGCCCGTCGTGCCGGGGGATCGCATGGAGATCCACGTCACCAAGGTCAAGCAGCGCGGCAGCATCTGGAAGTTCGACTGCGTGGCCAAGGTCGATGAGGCGAAGGTTGCCGAGGCCACGATTTCGGCACTGATGTCTGTCGAACAGGCTGGCTGACGGAAGAATATAGAATAGATGACCCGAGAGACCGTCATTCATCCCTCATCCATCATCGAACCCGGCGCAGAGCTGGGCGAGGGGGTGCGGATTGGCCCGTTCTGCCATGTTTCCGCTCAGGCGAAGCTGCACGACGATGTGGAGCTGATCGGCCATGTCACTATCATGGGCGACACCACGCTTGGCGCAGGCTGCCAGGTCTATCCGCAGGCGGTTCTCGGCGCTCCGCCGCAGAATTTCGGCCACAAGGGCGGTCACAGCACGCTTGAAGTGGGCGAACAGTGCGTCGTGCGCGAGGGCGTGACCTTTCATGCCGGCACGGACACCAGCCGTGGCAAGACCACGGTCGGTTCCCATGGCCTCTTCATGGCCTATTCCCATGTCGCGCATGACAGCGCGGTGGGCAATCATGTGACCATGGCGAATTATGCCGGTCTTGGCGGACATGCCGAGATCGGCGATCACGTCATCATCTCCGGCTATGCTGCGGTTCATCAGTTCGTGCGCATCGGTCATCACGCCTTTCTGGGCGGCTTTGCTGCCGTTGTCGGCGATGTGATCCCCTACGGCATGGCTGTGGGCGACCGTGCGCGCCTGCGCGGCCTCAATCTGGTCGGGCTCAAGCGCTCGGGCATGCCGCGTGAAGACATTTCGGCGCTGCGCAAGGCCTACAGGATGCTCTTTGCCGAAGGCGCTTCGCTTGAAGAGAACGCTGCCGCCGTTCTGCGCGCCTATCCCGATTCGGAACTGATCGGCGACGTGGTGGCCTTTGTCGGTGCAAAGGACAAGCGGCACTTCACGCTACCGGCGCGCGGCAAGGGCGCGGCCGAGGAAAATGAGACAGCCTGACCCCAAGTCGGTCCTGCCAGCGGGCGCCCGCGTTGCCGTGGTCGCCGGCAGCGGCGGTCTGCCACGCGATGTGGTGCGCACGCTGGTGAGGAATGGCCACAGGCCGCTCGTCGTCGCCATGGAAGGCGAGGCAGACTGGGTGGCCGGTGAAGATCAGAGCGCATTTGATCTCTGGCCGACGCCCGTTGAGCGTCTGGCGCTCTTTCTTCCAAAACTCAAGCGCGCAGGCGTGACGCATCTGGTTCTGGCCGGCGGCGTCAGCCGGCGACCGCCCATCCGCAAGGTGCGGCTCGGCTGGGACGTATTCCGGGCGCTGCCGAAGCTGATCGCCGCTTACGCCAAGGGCGACGATGGCCTGCTGCGGGCGGTGATCGCCTATATCGAATCGAAAGGCATCCGGGTTCTGGGCGCGCATGAGATCGCGCCGGAGCTTTTGTCGGCTGAAGGTGTCATGACCCGCACAAAGCCCGGCGCCAGAGACCGCAAGGATCTCGCCGCCGCTTATGAAGCTGCGCGCATGATCGGTGGTCTCGACATCGGACAGGCCGCCATCGCCGTCGGCGGGCGCGCTGTGGCTCTGGAAGGCATTGAGGGCACGGCCGGCCTGTTGGACCGGATGCGCGACATGCGCAACCATGGCCGCCTTGCAGGCAAGTCCGGGGGCGCTTTGGTCAAATGTGTGAAACCGGATCAGGATGAACGCGCAGACCTGCCGACCATCGGGCCGAACACCATCGAGGCGGCGCATGCAGCCGGCCTTGCCGGTGTGGGGCTGGAGGCGGGCCGCTCGCTGATCATAGATTATGCCGACACGATTGGCCGGGCCGACGCGCTTGGCCTGTTCATCGTTGGCCTTGAGCCGGAGGGGCGGGCATGAGCGCGAAAGGCGGGGCATTGAAACTGGCGATCATCGCCGGCGAGGAATCCGGCGATCTGCTTGGCGCGGATCTGGTCAAGGCGCTGCGGGTCGAAAGCGGCGCAGAGGTCGAACTCACCGGCGTCGGCGGGCGCAATTTGATGGCGCTTGGGTTGGAGCCGATCTTCAGTGCCGAGGAAATAGCGCTTATGGGCGTCAGCGCCATTTTGCGCGACTTGCCGCGTCTCCTGCGCCGTATCGGCCAGACAGCGCAGGCCATCGTCAAGGCAAAGCCCGATTGCCTCGTCACCATCGACAGCCCCGAGTTCAGCCTGCGCGTGGCGAAGAAGGTCCGTGCGCTCGATCCCTCCATCCCCATCATCCATTATGTCTGCCCCAGCGTTTGGGCCTGGCGACCGGGCAGGGCCATCGCGATGCGCCCGCATGTGGACGAAATCCTCTGCCTGCTGCCATTCGAACCGGCGGAGCTGGAACGGTTGAAAGGTCCGCCCGGAACCTTTGTCGGACATCGTCTGGCCACCGACCCCGATATTCTTGCAGCTGCCAGCGCACATCTTTCCGGACCCGCCAAGCCTGGCGATGCGCAGCGCGCGCTGCTGCTCCTGCCCGGATCGCGCCGGGGCGAGGTGTCGCGTCTTCTGGAGCCGTTTGGAGAGACTGTGCGGCACCTCCATGAAGCCGGGCACGACTTCCACCTGCTCATGCCCACCGTGCCGCATGTCGCGCCCATGGTGGAAGCCGCCGTGAAGGACTGGCCCGTTCAGCCGGAGATCATTCTGGAGCCTGCGCGCAAGTGGGAGGCCTTCGCCGAAGCCGATGCAGCCCTTGCCTGTTCGGGCACGGTGTCGCTGGAACTGGCGCTTTCACGGGTTCCGACAATCCTTTGTTACAAAACGGATTTTGTTGCGCGGGCGCTGATCCCGCTCATCACCGTCTGGTCGGCGGCGCTGCCCAATCTCATTGCCGGCTGGCCTGTCGTTCCGGAGCACTTCAACCAGTATGTCCGCCCGTCCTATCTGGCACGTCAGCTCACCGGGCTGTGGGCGGACAAGCCGCCGCGCGCAGCACAGATGGACGGTTTCCAGCAGGTCGCAGATGCGCTCGAAACGCCGCGCCCCTCCGGCCAGATCGCGGCCGAAGTCGTTATGCGGCACATCGCAGGCGCGGCCTGAAAACGGTGTAGTCAGACGCCGAGCGCTTGCCGTTTGATCAGGCGCGCTCGTGTTCTGAGACAGCGCATTACCGAACGGCTTCTTGACGTTTGCCAGCGTTCCCGCTAGATGGCGGTTGGCTGCAGACGCCCGCCGCCCGCTGACACATGTCCCGGTGAAGTTCTGCCTCAGACTGATTTCTTCGTCCTCCACGCTCGTCGCGCGGATGGAAATGCGGGCCCCATCCAGTTCCAGCGCGGCCTTTGCGACAGGAGAATGGGGATTTGTCTGAAACGTCCTCCAATACATTTACGGAAGGCCCACTGGGGCCGATCTACGCAAAAACGGCGCTGCCGATCATCTTTGTGATGGGGATGAACGGTCTTCTTGCCGTGTGCGATGCGCTCTTTCTGGGGCATTTTGTCGGCCCGGATGCGCTTGCCGCCGTTACGCTGATGTTTCCCGTCTACATGCTCATCGTCGCAATGGCGACGCTGGTCGCAAGCGGCATGTCCAGCCTGCTTGCCCGCCACCTCGGTGCATCCTCGATGGATGATGCGCAGGCGGTGTTCGCAGGCGCGCATGGTCTCGCCCTTCTTCTGGGCGGTGTCCTCATCGTCCTGTTCATGCTCTTCGGTGCTCCGGTTGCGTTGCTTGCCGCTGGTGGCTCGGTTCCTCTGGCCGAGATGGGGCTCGTTTATCTGCGGATCACGGTGTTCTGTTCGCCGCTTCTGTTCATCCTCTCGGTCAATTCCGACGCTCTGCGCAATGAGGGGCTCATCAACCTCATGGCGGGCATGAGCCTTCTGGTGTCCGTCGCGAATATCGGTTTCAACTATGTGTTCATCGCCATTCTGGAGATGGGCGTCGCCGGTTCCGCCTATGGCACGGCGATGGCGCAGGCGCTGGCTTTCATCATCATTCTGGCGTTTCGGCTGCGCGGACGCACGCAACTGCGTCCCAGCGTTCTGCTGCACCACCGGCTCGATACGGCCTGGACGCGCATCCTGGCGCTCGGCGCCCCCCAGAGCCTCAACTTCATGGGGCTGGCGCTCGGGTCTGCGGCGATCATCATCGCCCTGCAATGGGTGAACGCGCCCGGTTACGGCGATACGGTGTCCGCCTATGGCATCATCACGCGGGTGATGACCTTCTGCTTCCTGCCGCTTCTGGGGTTGAGCCACGCGATGCAGACGATCACCGGCAACAATTACGGCGCGCGCGACTGGGCGCGTTCCGACCGGAGCCTGCGCATCGCCGTTGTCACGGCCTTCGTCTACGCGCTGGTGGTCCAGTTCTTGCTGACCGTCTTTGCCGCGGACATCGGACGAGGCTTCGTTGATGATCCGGCTGTGGTCTCGGAGGTTGAGCGCGTTCTTCCGATCATGGTGGCGTTGCTCTTTGCCGGCGGGCCGCTGATGATGATTGCGATGCATTTTCAGGCCATCGGCGACGCCAGTCGCGCCGCACTGCTTGGTCTGTCAAAGCCCTATCTGTTCGGCATCCCGCTCACCTTTGTCCTTGCCGACATGGTGGGTGAGCGCGGCATCTGGATGGCCGGGCCGTTTGCGGAACTGCTGCTGTTCTGTCTGACACTGATTGTTCTCTTCCGCACGGCGCGCACGCGCTCTCTGAAATGGGGCCTGTTTCAGGCCGGTGCAGCGGAGCAGGCATGATGAACCAGATCCCGACCATGGCGGAAGCCAAGGCGCTCGCAAAGAAACTGCGGGCGCATCTGGAGAGCCAGGGACGTGCAACGTCTCATGCGCAGGCTCTGGAAACGGTCGCGCATCAGCATGGCTATCGCGACTGGAACACGTTCTGCGCGGTGATTTCCGCCCGTGAGGAAGACCCGTGGGAGCCTGGCATGCGCGTGCAGGGGACCTATCTGGCCCAACCCTTCAAGGGCAGCATCATCGCCAAGATGAAGCAGGGGCCGGGCTGGTTCAGGCTGGTGCTCGATCTGGACGAGCCCGTCGATGTGGTGATGTTTGAAGGCTTCTCCAACTACCGCAGGCGCATTCGCGGTATTGTGGGTCCGGATGGTCATTCCAGAGAACGCACATCCAACGGCGTTCCGCATCTGCGCGTCGAAGCCGAAAAATAGGCAGAAGCTTCTCCGTCCCTGAGAGAGGAGCAACAGCTCAAAGAAAAAGCCCCGCCAGTCTGGCGGGGCTTTTTTGAATGTCGAACAATCAGCGCTTGGCGATCGGAACGTAGTCGCGGTGCGTTGCGCCCGTGTAGAGCTGACGCGGACGGCCGATCTTCTGCTTCGGATCCTCGATCATTTCCTTCCACTGGGCGATCCAGCCGACGGTGCGCGCGAGCGCGAAGAGCACCGTGAACATGGTGGTGGGGAAGCCCAGCGCCTTCAGCGTGATGCCGGAGTAGAAGTCGATGTTCGGGTAGAGCTTCTTCTCGATGAAGTACTCGTCCGTCAGGGCGATGCGCTCCAGCTCCATGGCGATGTCGAGCTGCGGATCGTCCTTGATGCCCAGTTCGCTTAACACCTCATGGCAGGTCTTCTGCATGATCTTGGCGCGCGGATCGTAGTTCTTGTAGACCCGGTGACCGAAGCCCATGAGACGGAACGGATCGCTCTTGTCCTTGGCGCGGTCGATATATTCGGGGATACGGTCAACGGAGCCGATTTCGTCGAGCATGTTGAGCGCGGCTTCGTTCGCGCCGCCATGGGCAGGGCCCCAGAGGCAGGCGATGCCGGCAGCGATACAGGCAAACGGGTTTGCGCCCGAAGAGCCGGCCAGACGCACCGTCGAGGTGGAGGCGTTCTGCTCGTGATCGGCATGGAGGATGAAGATCCGCTCCATGGCGCGGGCCAGAACCGGGTTCACCTTGTAGTCCTCACACGGCACCGAGAAGCACATGTGCAGGAAGTTGGCCGCGTAACCGAGATCGTTCTTCGGGTAAACGAAAGGCTGGCCGACATGGTACTTGTAGGCCATGGCCGCGATGGTTGGCATTTTGGCGATCATGCGCAGGCTGGCGACCATGCGCTGGTGCGGATCGGAGATGTCGGTGGAGTCGTGATAGAAGGCAGACATCGCGCCGACAACGCCGCACATAACGGCCATCGGGTGCGCATCACGGCGGAAGCCGGTAAAGAAGCGGTTCATCTGCTCATGCACCATGGTGTGGTGCGTCACGCGGTAATCGAAGTCTGCCTTTTCCGTCTTCGTCGGAAGCTCGCCGTAGAGCAGGAGGTAGCAGGTTTCCAGAAAGTCGCCGTGCTCGGCGAGCTGTTCGATGGGGTAGCCGCGGTGCAGCAGAATGCCTTCATCGCCATCGATATAGGTGATCTTCGATTCGCAGCTTGCGGTCGACGTGAAGCCGGGATCGTAGGTGAACAGTCCGGTGTCTTTGTAAAGCGAGGCGATGTTGACCACATCCGGGCCCACGCTGCCCTTCAATACCTCGAATTCGTGCCCTTCTTCCTGGCCGCCAATTTCCAGCTTCGCAGTTGGTTTGGTCATCGCAATCACCTCTCACTTCAAGGAACTTGGCGCCAGAAATCTGTCGCCCAAAATAATGGCTGGCGGTCGAGCGCGCGAAATAGCTAACGCATTTCCCCCGTGGTGCCAAGCGCGTGCAGCATGCAAATATTGCAGTGCAGCACGCACTCGGTGATCAAACCCGTTCCGCAAGCCAGGTCCTTTGCGGGACGAAGCTAGGCAGCCTGATCGCTGATACGCGCCAAACTCTCCTCGCGCCCAAGAACGGAGAGAACATCGAAGATGCCTGGCGATGTGGTGCGCCCGGTGAGCGCTGCCCTGAGGGGTTGGGCGACTTTGCCAAGCTTGCGTTCGGTCTGCTCCGCGAATTCGCGGACAGCTGCTTCGATGTTCGCAAGGGTCCAATCGCCGACATTTTGCAATACGGGAAGAATTTCCGCAAGAAGCTGACGCGCATTCTCATCGAGAAGCTGCTGTGCCTTCTCATCGAAGGAGAGCGGCCTCTGGTCGAAGATAAATGCTGCACTTTCAACGAGTTCAACCAGCGTCTTCGCACGCTCCTTAAGGCCGGGAAGGGCGGCAAGAAGCTGCGCCTTGCGCTGCTCGTCCAGCGCGGAAAGAAGCGCTTCGCCACCTTCCAGATGCGGCAATGTGTCTATCAGCCGGGAAAGCAGCTCTTCATCGGCCATCTGGCGCATGTGAACGCCGTTCAGCGCCTCCAGTTTCTGGAAGTCGAAGCGTGCAGCGCCCTTGTTCACATCGGTGATGTCGAACCAGCGAATCATGTCCTCGTCCGACATGATTTCGTCATCGCCATGGCTCCAGCCAAGGCGGGCCAGATAATTGCGCAGTGCCGAAGGCAGGTAGCCCATGGCGCGGTACGCCTCGACGCCGAGCGCGCCATGACGCTTGGAAAGTTTTGCGCCATCGGCGCCATGAATGAGCGGAATATGCGCCATCACCGGCACGTCCCAGCCCATGGCCTTGTAGATCACCGTCTGGCGCGCGGCGTTGGTCAGATGGTCATCGCCACGGATGATGTGGGTCACGCCCATGTCGTGATCGTCGACCACCACGGCATGCATATAGGTCGGCGAACCGTCGGAGCGCAGGATGATGAAATCGTCCAGATCCTTGTTCGGGAAGCGCACCGTGCCCTGCACCTGGTCTTCGACGACCGTCTCGCCTTCCTGCGGGGTCTTGATGCGAATGACGGGCTTCACGCCTTCAGGCGCTTGGGAAGCATCGCGGTCGCGCCAGGTGCCGTCATAGCGCGGCGGGCGTCCCTCTGCGCGCGCCTTTTCGCGCATCGCCTCCAGCTCTTCGGGAGAGCTGTAGCAGTAATAGGCTTCGCCCTTGGCCACCAGTTCCTCGGCCACCGCGCGGTGCCGGTCTGCGCGGGCAAACTGGGAAATCGGCTCGCCGTCGCAGTCGAGGCCCAGCCAGGCAAGGCCGTCGAGGATCGCGGCGGTTGCGGCTTCGGTGGAGCGCTGACGGTCGGTGTCCTCGATGCGCAGAAGCATCTTGCCGCCCGTATGCTGCGCATAGAGCCAGTTGAAGAGCGCCGTGCGTGCCCCGCCGATGTGCAGGTAGCCGGTGGGTGAGGGCGCAAAGCGCGTGACGACGGGTTTTGTCATGGGGTCTTTCCCGGGAATTGTCGCGGTCTCCCGGCCCGCAGGGGGTAGGTGATACCGCAGGTGGCATTCGACTGGCAGTCATGTAGCATACAACGCTCGGGGCGCAAGCATTGCACGGGGGACCACGCCATGGGGGGCGAGGTGGCATCGGCGCGCGCCGATGAACGCATGCAGTTCACCGACACAGAGCCGGCTCCCGTCGCAGTGGACAGTTGCGGCCCTGCGCCTGCCATTGAGGCGCGCGCGCTTCGCTCTTATGAGGCGCGTAAGATCCCGAGCCATGGCGCCAGGCCCGTTGCGGCAGGAATCCGCTTCGCCATCGCGCAGGAAGTGGCGCGGGGCACGATTTTTCTATGGCTTCCGGTCCTTCTGGGCAGCGGGGCGCTCATCTATTTCGCCCTGCCGGTCGAACCGCCGGCCTATGCACTGGTCAGCGGGCTGGCGCTCTGTGTTCTGGCAGCGCATCTGGCCGGCGCAAAGCCCCGGCTGCGCCTTGCCCTTCTGGCCGGTCTCGTCGTGCTTCTGGGGCTCGTGGCCGCAAAGGTGGAGACCTGGCGCGCCAGCACGCCCATGGTCGGCTCCGACATCACCACACGCATCACCGGGCGTGTGCTCAAGGTCGAGCAACGCGCCGATGGCCGGTTCCGCCTGACCATCGATATTCTGTCCACGGCACGCCCGCAGCTGCGCTATGCGCCGGAGCGCGCGCGGCTTTCCGCCCGCACGATCCCGCCAGACCTGAAACCCGGCGAGGGTCTGAGCGGGCTTGTCCGGCTCATGTCGCCTTCAGGTCCGGTGCGCCCCCATGCCTATGATTTTTCGTTCGAGAGCTATTTTGACCGCCTTGGCGCAGTCGGTTTCTTCATGCGGGAGCCGGCGCGCATCGCCCTTGATCACCCTGTCGGGCTGCTGCAGCGGCTTGCCGCCCGCCTGCAGGCGGTGCGCGAAGCGCTTGCCGCCCGGCTGCGCGAGAAGATCGGCGGCGCGGAGGGCAATGTCGCCGCGGCGCTCATCACCGGCCTGCGCAGCGGCATTCCGGAAGAGGTCAATGAGGATCTGCGCCGGGCCGGGCTCGCGCATGTGCTGGCGATCTCGGGCCTGCACATGGCGCTCGCAGCCTTCACCATCATCGGCGCGGCGCGGCTGGGCTTTGCGCTCTTTCCCGGTTTCTCCTCAAGGCATCCGGTCCGCAAATATGCGGCCGGCGCAGCACTTATGGTCTGCTTCCTCTACCTTTTCATTTCCGGAGCGGGCGTGGCCGCGCAGCGCAGCTTTCTCATGCTGGCCGTCATGCTTCTGGCGCTTCTGTTCGACCGCGCCGCGCTCACCATGCGCAATCTGGCCATCGCTGCGCTGGTGGTGATTGCGTTTTCGCCGCATGAGGTGGTCGGTCCGGGGTTCCAGATGTCCTTTGCCGCGACGGCGGCGCTCATTGCCGGCTATGCGGCCTGGAACCGACGTCGTGAAAGGGCATTCGGGCGCAATTCTGCCGAGATCGAACCTTCGGGCGCGCGTCGTCTTTTCCGCCTTGTTCTGGTCTATGCGGGCGGTCTGGCGCTCACTTCGCTGATCGCGGGTGTGGCGACCACGCTCTATGGCGTCTGGCATTTCCAGCGTGCATCGCCACTGGCGCTCGGGGCCAATCTTGCGGCCATGCCCGTCGTCTCTCTTGTCGTCATGCCATCGGCGGTCGCGGCCATGGCGACGATGCCCTTGAATCTCGATGGCTGGGTGCTTGCCCTCATGGGGCGCGGCATCTCGACAGTCATGGCGATCGCGCACTGGTTCTCTGAGCGCACGCCATTCGATGCAACGGGAGCGATCCCGCTGTCAGCCACGCTGAGCCTGAGCTGCGCGCTGGCCATTCCCACCCTCACAACCACCCGTTTGTGGCTGGCGGCTGTTCCGTTCCTGCTGGCGGGCGGCGTGCTTCTGGCAAACCACGATCTGCCCGACATGTTCGTTTCTGAAGATGCGCGGCTGGTCGCGGTCCAGATCGGGGACGACACGCTCGCCGTCAACCGCGCGCGCCCCAACGGGTTTTCTATCGAGAACTGGTTGCGCGCAGCGGGCGCGGGAACGGTGCGCAAGCCCGCCGGTTCGAAAGGCGCGTCGCTGGCCGACCTTCTCGCAGATCAGAGCGTCGGCCGTTTCCTGTGTAATCAATCGATCTGCGTTCTGCGGCATCCAGAGGGTATGCGGATCGCGCATGTGAAAAAGTCGGACGATGCCGCGACCGTGCGGCGCAGCATCATCGCTCTTTGCGCATCGGTCGATCTGGTCGTGGTGAATGATCCAACGCTTGATCGCCATTGCAGTGAAGATGGCGCGCGCATCATCACGGCGCGCGATCTTGCGCGTCGCGGCAGCGCCGAAGTCCGCTTTTCGGAAGGCGCCGGGATGCCGCACATCGCCTTCGCGATCCGCGAGCCATACCGGCCCTGGCATGAACACCGGCAATATTCACGGGCATCGAGAGGGCTTGGCCCCTACAGGCGTAAAGACAAAGAATAAGCGGCGCACCATCGTTCGCATAATGAATGAAAACAGATAGATACGCCGCTATATTGACTCTCTACATGCGCTTTTGCGTGCGGCCTGAAGCGAGATCAGCCGACAAGGCCCATGAAGGCTTTTGCAGCATGTGGGGCGCGGATCTTTCCTTCATGAATGAAGTAGACGAACACATCACGCGGCTTCTTCTCCGCCGTGAAGCCGGGGTCAACAATCGGCAAATCGTCTGGCTGTCCGCCTTCGGCCCATTGCTCTGCGCGTCTGGCCCAGTTCTCCAGTTCGGAGGGCGGATAGGCCGTGGGCACATCGTCCTCGCCACGCTGGAGGCGCGCATAGACGAAGTCACCCGTCACATCGGCAATCTCGGGATAGGTGTTGTGGTGGGCGTAGCAGATGGCCGCGCCAAATTTGCGAACCAGCTGCGGGAATTCAGGCGTGCAGAAAGAATCGTGCCGCACTTCAAGAACGTGCCGCAGCGCGATGCCGTCACGCTCGGCCGGCAACAGTTTCAGGAACCCTTCGAAATCTTCCGGGTCGAACTTCTTCGTGGGCGCGAACTGCCAGACGAGCGGGCCGAGCTTGTCACCCATTTCCGTGATGCCGGAACCCAGAAATTTCTCAAGAGAAGCAGAGGCTTCCGAAAGAACCTTGCGGTTCGTCACGAAGCGGTTCCCTTTGAGTGAAAAGACAAAACCATCCGGGGCCTCATCCGCCCATTTGGCATAGGTGGCCGGCTTCTGGCTGCCGTAATAGGTGCCGTTCACTTCGATGGTCGGCACCTGTCGCGCCGCATATTCGAGCTGCCGCTTCTTTGGAAGGTCGTCCGGATAGAACGTGCCTTCCCAGGGCTGAAACGTCCAGCCGCCCATGCCGGCGCGAATGGTGCCTGCGCTCATCGTCTTACTCCGCTGCCTGGGCCTTGCCGGCTGGCCGGCGCTCCAGAAGTTCTTTCAGGAATTTGCCGGTGTAGCTGCGCGGCTCGGCCATCACATCGTCGATGGAGCCGCAGGCCACGAGCTCGCCGCCGCCGTCACCGCCTTCGGGGCCGAGGTCCAGAATCCAGTCGGCGGTCTTGATGACTTCGAGATTGTGCTCGATCACCACCACCGTGTTTCCCTGGTCCACCAGCTCGTGCAGCACTTCGAGCAGCTTGGCCACATCGTGGAAATGCAGACCCGTGGTCGGCTCGTCCAGAATGTAGAGCGTGCGCCCGGTTGCCCGTTTGGAGAGTTCCTTGGCGAGCTTGATGCGCTGCGCCTCACCGCCGGAGAGCGTGGTTGCCTGCTGGCCGATATGAATATAGCCGAGCCCCACGCGCGAGAGCGTGACGAGCTTGTCGCGCACGGCCGGAACGGCAGAGAAGAACTCCACGCCTTCATCCACCGTCATCTCGAGTACGTCGGCAATGGACTTGCCCTTGAAGGTGACGTCGAGCGTCTCGCGGTTGTAGCGCTTGCCGTGGCAGACGTCGCAGGTCACATAGACATCCGGCAGGAAGTGCATTTCGATCTTGATGACGCCATCGCCCTGACAGGCCTCACAGCGCCCGCCCTTCACATTGAAGGAGAAGCGCCCCGGCTGATAGCCGCGCGCCTTGGCCTCGGGCAGGCCCGCGAACCAGTCGCGGATCGGCGTGAACGCGCCCGTATAGGTGGCCGGGTTGGAGCGCGGCGTGCGGCCGATGGGCGACTGGTCGATATCGATGACCTTGTCGAGATGCTCAAGCCCTTCGAGCCGGTCGTGATCGGCCGGTTGCTCGCGCGACCCCATGATGCGGCGCGATGCGGCCTTGAACAGCGTCTCGATCAGAAGCGTGGACTTTCCGCCGCCAGAAACGCCGGTGACGCAGGCAAAAGTGCCAAGCGGCACATCCGCCGTCACGTTTTTCAGATTGTTGCCGCGCGCACCCACGACGCGAATGCGCCGCTTCTTGGAGATTTCGCGGCGCTGTTCCGGCATCGGGATTGCCATTTCGCCGGTGAGATATTTGCCGGTGACCGATGCCGGATTGGCCATGATCTCCTGTGGCGTGCCTTCAGCGATGATCTGTCCGCCATGAACACCGGCTGCGGGGCCGATATCGACCACATAGTCGGCGGTCAGAATGGCGTCCTCATCGTGCTCCACCACGATCACCGTGTTGCCGAGATCGCGCAGATGTCTGAGCGTCGCCAGCAGGCGGTCATTGTCGCGCTGGTGCAGGCCGATGGAGGGTTCGTCCAGAACATAGAGCACGCCCGTCAGACCGGAGCCGATCTGCGAGGCCAGACGAATGCGCTGGCTTTCGCCGCCCGACAGCGTGCCCGAATTGCGCGACAGGGTCAGATATTCGAGCCCGACATCGTTGAGGAAGCGCAGCCGCTCGCGGATCTCCTTGAGGATGCGCACCGCGATTTCGTTCTGCTTGTCGTTCAGATGCTCCGGCAGGTCCTCGAACCATGCGCCGGCCTTGCTGATCGACATTGCGGTTACCTGGCCGATATGCAGGCCGTCGATCTTGACGGCAAGCGCCTCGGGTTTGAGCCGGTGACCATCACAGGCGGGGCAGGGATGGGCCGACATGTAGCGCTCGATCTCCTCGCGCATCCAGGCCGATTCCGTCTCCTTCCAGCGCCGCTGAAGATTGACCACGACACCCTCGAAAGGCTTGGTGGTGCGGTAGCTGCGCAGGCCGTCATCGTAGTCGAAGACGATTTTCCTGTTGCCGGTGCCGTTCAGGATCGCGTCCTTGCCGTCGTCCGGCAGATCGCGCCAGCGGTCGCCCACCTTGAAGCCGAATTCGCGGCCAAGCGCTTCCAGCGTCTGCAGATAATAGGGCGAAGTGGATTTGGCCCAGGGCGCGATGGCGCCTTCGCGCAGGATCGCATTGTCGTCCGGCACCACGAGATTGGGGTCGATGGCGCGCTGGCTGCCCAGACCGTCACAGGTGGGGCAGGCGCCGGCCGGATTGTTGAACGAGAAGAGACGCGGCTCGATCTCCGGAATGGTGAAGCCGGAGACCGGGCAGGCGAATTTTTCGGAGAAAACGATGCGCTCATGCGTTTCGTTCTTCGATTTGTTTGCGCCGCCGCCCTTGGCGGTCGCGCCTTCCGAAAGAGGCTTGTCGGCAAACTCGGCGACAGCCAGCCCCTCGGCGAGCTTCAGGCAGGTTTCGAGCGAATCCGCCAGGCGTGTCGCCAGATCGGCGCGCACCACGACGCGGTCCACCACCACATCGATGTCGTGCTTGTACTTCTTGTCGAGGGCGGGCACATCGGCGATCTCGTAGAAGGTGCCGTCCACCTTCACCCGCTGAAAACCCTTCTTCTGAAGCTCGGCCATCTCCTTGCGGTATTCGCCTTTGCGCCCGCGCACGATGGGGGCGAGAATGTAAAGGCGGGTGCCTTCCTCCAGCGCCATCACCCGGTCCACCATCTGGCTCACGGTCTGGCTCTCAATGGGAAGGCCGGTCGCCGGCGAATAGGGCACGCCCA
The DNA here is from genome assembly GCF_017255295.1 of Nitratireductor aquimarinus. GTDB lineage: Bacteria > Pseudomonadota > Alphaproteobacteria > Rhizobiales > Rhizobiaceae > Nitratireductor > Nitratireductor aquimarinus. The sequence continues at coordinate 341,155 of NZ_JAFKDE010000003.1, read as the reverse complement.
CACGCGCGAAGAGAAGGCGCATATAGTCGTAGATCTCCGTCACCGTGCCGACGGTGGAGCGGGGATTTTTCGACGTGGTCTTCTGCTCGATGGAAATGGCCGGCGAAAGCCCGTCGATCTGGTCGACATCCGGCTTCTGCATCATTTCCAGGAACTGGCGCGCATAGGCCGAAAGGCTTTCGACATAGCGCCGCTGACCTTCGGCATAGATCGTGTCGAAGGCGAGCGAAGACTTGCCCGAGCCCGACAGGCCGGTCATGACGATCAGCTTTTCGCGCGGAAGGTCGAGATCGACATTCTTGAGATTGTGCTCGCGCGCGCCGCGAATTGTGATGGACTTGTGTTCTGGCATGCCCCGTCGCTGCCTGTCTCATTTATCTGGTGTGGCCGGCAGCATGCCGGACCATGCTTCATGTAGGAAACGCGCCGCAAATGTCGATGGGCCGCGCGGCCCGCTGACAGACGAGGGCGTTTCGACGTTGCGGGGGTTGTCCCTCGTTTTAAAAAAAAGAGCAAGGGAAAAGAACAAATATCGAACACGCTCCTGACACTATCGTCCTGCGCCGGGCTGGCTCTCGTGAGCATCCGTTACAGATGATCACAATTTCGCCCGCGCCGCCGCATCGCCTTGACCGCCATTCACCAAAGGCGCAGTATCATTTTCGTCAGTGCTCGTGGCTGTTGGCCGCCCTTGAAACCGCGCCGGTGGGCGCTTCGGGCGCGCATGGTTGCTTGAGCACGCTGACACCGAGCAAAGCCTCGTAACGCGAAGAAGGAGGGAGGCATGACTCCACCTGACCGACGCATCGGGCTTCGCCTCTTGTGCGAAGCCACAGCTGGCTGATCGGTCCTGAGCGCATAACCGTCTCGTACGATCATGCGTTCCCGACGCGGTCCATGACGATTGAGGACACTGCACTGCAGAACCTTTTTCGTCGGCAGGCACGACAACGCTGGCGGCTGGCTGCCCCATGAAAATCAAATCTCTTTGAAGACAGGGACGGTGAAACCCGTCCTGCCTGATGATTACCGGTAAACCACTCCCGGTACGGAGGGTCAGAAGACCCGAAGCCCCGCGCGCTTGAAGAATAGCGGCGGGGCTTTTTCCGTTTCCGTCGCGGCTTCATGTGTGCGCTGGAGGGCGGTCATTGACAGGCATTCCGTCAGATGCGAACATAAGAAGAACAAATGAGCTGTGGACGAGACCGGAGCAGGGGCAGCGGGAGAGCGCGCGCCAGCCCTGCTTGCGATAAAGTGCGCGGCAGATTTCGGATAAGCGTGGAGAAGCGTTATGGCGGGCAGCGTCAACAAGGTCATTCTGGTGGGAAATCTGGGTGCAGACCCGGAAATCCGCCGGCTCAACTCCGGTGATCCGGTGGTCAACATCCGCATCGCGACCTCGGAAACCTGGCGTGATCGCCAGTCCGGCGAGCGGCGCGAGCGCACCGAGTGGCACAATGTCGTGATCTTCAACGACAATCTTGCCAAGGTGGCGGAACAGTATCTGAAGAAGGGCGCCAAGGTTTACGTCGAGGGCCAGCTCCAGACGCGCAAATGGACGGACCAGAACGGTCAGGACCGCTACACGACGGAAATCGTTCTGCAGAAGTTCCGTGGCGAGCTGCAGATGCTCGACGCGCGCGGGCAGGGCGGTGACAACCAGGTCGGTTATGGCGGCGGCGGTGGTCGCAGCTCCGACTTCGGCCAGTCCGGTCCCGCCGACACCGGTGGCAGCAGCGGCGGCGGCGGTGGCGGTTACTCGCAGAACCTCGACGACGAAATTCCGTTCTGAGGCGGAACAGTCGCATGAAAAAGCCCGGCAGAGCCGCTTCGACCGCACCGTGTCTGAGCAGGCCTGCCGGGCTTTTCTTTTTTGCGGTGGCGACGGCCCTTGCGCCATCGCCGGTGAATGCCGGTGAAGCAGATGTTGTCGCGGTCGACATCATTGCTGACGGTGACGGAACCCATCGCTTCGACGTGACGGTCGAGCATGAGGACGAAGGCTGGGATCACTATGCAGATCGCTGGGATGTGCTGGATGACGCTGGCAGGGTCATCGCCTCCCGAACGCTTCTCCACCCACATGTGAATGAGCAGCCTTTTACGCGCAGCCTTTCAGGTGTCGCGCTGCCAGGGGGGCTCGGTCATGTGACTGTACGTGCGCATGACACCGTGCACGGGCTTGGCGGTCGCATCATGCGCGTCGCAATCCCCGGGCGCGAAGGCGAGGGCGGTTAATGCCTGCTCTCTTCAGCGCAGCGGGCTGGCATCGCGCAGAACGGTAAGCCGGGTTGGATCGGTGTGCTGACGACGATCCACCGGATTTCTCAGCACTTCTGGCTGTAACCGTCGGGTGCGAAGCACTCACCCGAGCATCAAAACACGGCAGCGATCGCCTTCTTCAGCCGCCGGCGATCCGGGCTCGCGCACGATCAGTGCATTGGATGCGGCCAGCGTGGTCAGCATGGAGGAATCCTGCAGCGTGAACGGCGTTGCGATCAGCCCTTCGGAACCGGGCGCCACCGAGGCGCGAACATAGTCGCGGCGTTCATCGTTTGCCCGCAGCGCCTTTGCCAGAACAGCCGAGCGCAGATCCGGCGCGTAGCTGCGCTGGCCAAGCCGGGCAATGAGCGGACGCAGAAACAGATGCGCGCAGACGAGGCTGGAAACCGGGTTGCCAGGCAGGCCAAGCACACGCATGTCACCCAGCCGCCCGAACATCAGCGGTTTGCCGGGGCGCATGGCGATTTTCCAGAAATCAAGCGACATGCCCGCATCGAGCAGCGCCTGCCGCACCAGATCGCGCGCACCGACAGAAGCGCCGCCAAGCGTCACCAGAACATGCGCACCGGCGGCAGCGGCGCTGCGCACCGCGTCGGAGATCGCGGCGCTGTCGTCGGGGATGATGCCGAGATCAAGAATGCGCGCGCCTTCCCTGCGCGCCAGAGCGCCGATGGCAAAGCCGTTGGATGCAATGATCTGGTCCGGGCCACAGGGCTCGCCCGGCCGCACCAGCTCGTCGCCCGTGGCGATCACCGCCACCAGCGGGCGCTGCGTCACATCAAGCGTTGCATGGCCTGCCGCAGCCGCCAGTCCTATTCCTGCAGGTCCGAGCCGGCGTCCCTGTTCGAGAACGCTGTCGCCCTTTTGAAAATCAAGCCCTGCGCGGCGGATATGGCGTCCGGCAGCGACGGTATCGATAGCCTCGATCCGGCCATCGTCCAGAATGTCCGCATTTTCCTGAATGAGTATCGTGTCCGCGCCTTCGGGCACCGGCGCGCCGGTGAAGATCCGCACGGTTTCGCCGTCGGCCACCGCGCCGTGATACCGGCTGCCCGCGGCAGATTCTCCAATAAGCTTTAGCGGCATTGCGCGCGGCGTCGCCACATTGGCGGCGCGCACGGCATAGCCGTCCATGGCCGAAGCGTCGAAGGGCGGCTGTGTGCGGGTGGCGGCGAGGGGGGCTGCCAGAACCCGACCGTCGGCCTCTTCAATGGGCACTGTTTCGCCGGGTAGTGCTTTCACGCCCTCGAGAATGCGCTCCAGCGCTTCATCCACCGGCAAAAGGCTCATGGTCAGTTCTCCGCTACGCGCCAGTCGCCGGATTTTCCACCCGTCTTCTCAAGAAGGCGGATGCCGTCGAGCACCATGCCCTTGTCCAGCGCCTTGGCCATGTCATAGATCGTCAGGCAGGCAACCGAGGCAGCGGTAAGCGCTTCCATCTCCACGCCCGTCTGTCCCGTCACGCGCACACGCGCCATCACCCTGAGCCCCGGCAGTTCGTGGTCGGGCTCGATGTCCACCACCACTTTCGAGAGCGCCAGCGGGTGGCAAAGGGGAATGAGATCATGCGTCTTCTTGGCGGCCATGATGCCTGCGATGCGCGCGGTTGCCAGAACGTCGCCCTTCTTGGCGTTGCCCGCCAGAATGGCCTCCAGCGTTTCCGCCTTCATCACCACAGCGCCTTCCGCCAGCGCTTCCCGGCTGGTTTCCTGCTTGCCGCTCACATCGACCATATGCGCTTCGCCGGAAGCGCCGATATGGGTCAGGCCTGCCGCTTTCTCGCTCATCGGCTCAGCCCGCAAGTTTGGCGGCGTCGAGCCCCAGAAGCGTGCGCGTGGCAGCGGTCACATCATCCTGCCGCATCAGGCTTTCGCCCACCAGGAACGTGTTCATGCCCGCACGCGCCAGCCGCCGGCAGTCGTCATTGGTGAAGATGCCGCTCTCGCCGATCACCAGGCGGTCTTCGGGCACACGCGGGGCCAGCCGCTCACTTGTTTCAAGACTTGTCTCGAAGGTGCGCAGGTCGCGATTGTTGATGCCGATCAGCGTCGAGGAAAGCTCCAGCGCGCGTTCCAGCTCGCGCTCGTCATGCACCTCGATCAGTGAATCCATGCCCAGTTCCAGCGCCGTTTCTTCAAGCGCGCGGGCTTCGTCATCCGTCAGGCTCGCCATGATGATCAGGATCGCATCGGCACCCCAGCTGCGGGCCTCGTAGACCTGATAGGGCTCGAACAGGAAATCCTTGCGCAGCGCCGGCAGGCCGCAGGCGGCGCGCGCCTGTTCCAGATAGGCGGGCGCCCCCTGAAAGGACGGGCCGTCGGTCAGAACCGAAAGGCAGGCCGCTCCGCCATCCTCGTAGGCCGAAGCCAGTCGCGGCGGGTCGAAATCCGCACGAATCAGGCCGCGCGAGGGGCTCGCCTTCTTGATCTCGGCGATCAGGCCGAAGCGCCCGCGCTCCTGCCTGGACAACAGCGCATCACCGAAGCCACGCGGCGCTTCCACGTCGCGGGCGCGCGCCACCAGTTCAGGCAGCGGGCAGGCCGTCTTCGCGGCGGCGATTTCCTCGCGCTTGTAGGCCTCGATTTTGCGCAGAATGTCAGTCGTCATCGCTGTTCGTGCCCCTGTTGGAAACTTCGATGAGGCGTTCCAGCGTTGCCAGAGCCTGTCCGCGGTCGAGCGATTCCGCCGCCAGTTTGATGCCGTCTTTCAGGGTCTTGGCGCGTCCGGCCACGACCAGCGCAGCGCCGGAATTCAGAACCGAGATGTCGCGATAGGCGTTCTTTTCGCCTTCGAGAACGGCCCTGAGCGCGCGCGCATTGTAGTCTGCCTCGCCGCCCTTCAGGTCGGCCATGGTCACGCGCTTGAGGCCAACATCCTCCGGCGTGATCTCGAAATGGCGGATCTGGCCGTCTTCGAGCGCGGCGACCTGCGTGGTTCCGGCGGTGGTCAGTTCGTCAAGACCCGCGCCATGCACCACCCAGGCGGTTTCCGTTCCAAGCTGCTTCAGCACCTCGGCAATCGGTCCCACCCATTCCGGCGCAAAAACGCCGATGAGCTGGCGGCGCACGCCAGCCGGGTTGGACAGGGGGCCAAGCAGGTTGAAGATCGTCCGCGTGCCAAGCTCAACCCGCGACGGGCCCACATGGCGCATGGCGGAGTGATGTGCCGGCGCAAACATGAAGCCGAGGCCGGCTTCGCGGATGCAGTCCGCGATCTCGTTTGGCCCAAGCTCGATATTGATGCCGAGAGCCGCCAGCGTGTCGGCAGCGCCCGAGCGCGAGGAGAGCGCCCGGTTGCCGTGTTTGGCGACGGGAACGCCGGCGCCCGCCACGATAAAGGCCGAGCAGGTGGACACATTGTAGGAGCCGGAGGCGTCGCCGCCCGTGCCGACGATGTCCACGGCATCTTCCGGCGCGGTGACTGTCAGCATCTTGTCGCGCATGGTGGCGACTGCGCCCGAGATTTCCTCAACGGTCTCGCCACGCACGCGCAGGGCCATCAGAAAACCGCCGATCTGGCTCGGTGTCGCATTGCCCGACATCATGATGTCGAACGCTTCGCGCGCATCGTCAAAGCTCAGCGGCTCGCCCGAGGCTGCCTTGGCGATATAGGTTTTGAATGCCTTCATCGTCGGCCTCAGAAGCTAAGGGCTTCCTGCATTGCAGCCCGGTTCACGGTCACCGGATGCTTGCCCTGCAGGCGTGCAACCATCTGGTCGAGAAGATCGTCGGCAAGCCCGGTGCGCATGGCGTCGCGCTGGTTTTCGGGAATGCTCTGCGCCGTCGCGCTCGCCGGCTCGAAGACCTCGGTGACGCGGAACAGAACCTGTCCGTCGCCGGCCGGGTTGGCAAACACGCCGCTGCCATCGCGCGGAACGGAGAACACCGCCGCAACACCGGCCTGGCCAAGGTCGGCGTCGTTCGCCGTGCGCTTGACGCCACGCTTCACCTGCTTCTGCTGGTCGATTTCCAGAGCGATGTCGTCCAGCGAAACGCCGTCCTTCACCTTCTGGGCCAGCTCGGCAGCGCGCGCAGCCAGAAGGCGATCCGTCTCGGCTGCGATCCAATCCTGCGTGACCTCTTCGCGCACTTCGTCAAGCGTGCGGTCGCGCTCGGGCGTGATGCCTTCCACCTCGTAGAAGATGAAGCCATTGCCGCCCATGGAGAGGGGCGCGTTCTCGATGCCGGAATCGCTCTCGAACACTTCGCGAATCAGCTCTGCCGAAACCGGAAGATCACCGACGATCGCGCCATCAGGGCGACGCGCAGTGGCGTCGATGGCTTCAATCGTGCGCATGGTCAGGTTCATGCGCTCGGCTGCTTCCGCCATGGTCGCGCCGCCGGCGCGGGCGTCTTCGTAGGCATCGTGCACATCGAGCAGAACGCGCGACGCTTCCTCAAGCGCCAGGTCCTGACGGATCTCGTCTTCCACCTCGCTGAGGGGCTGAACCACCTCGGCCTGAACTTCCGAGACATTTACGATCACCGGTCCGAACGTGCCGTCAAGCACGTCGCTGAACTGGTTTTCGCTGAGCGCGAAGGCCGCTTCGGCGATGGCGCTGTCTGCGATTTCCCCCTGGGCGAGCGTGCCGAGCGCGATGTCGTCGGCGCTCTTGCCGGCGGCCGTCGCCACGTCTGCGAAGCTCTGGCCGTCGAGCAGGTTTTTCAGCGCAGCTTCGGCTGCTTCGCGATCCGGGAAGACGATCTGTTCGATCGTGCGCTTCTCCGGCGTCGTGTAGCGGTTGCGCAGGTCGTCATAGGCCTTCTTGACCTGATCTTCGGACACGGAAGCCGGGTCGGAAATGTCGCTCGGCTCAAGCTTCACATAGCTGAACTTGCGGTATTCCGGGGCGGCATAGTCTGCCTTGCGCTCGTCAAACCAGGCTTGCAGCGTCGCGTCGTCCGGCGTTGCGACGGGCTCGACCAGAGCCTGCGGCAGCGCCACATATTCGATGGTGCGGTCTTCACCGCGATAGAGCGCCAGGTTCTTGAACAGCTCGTCCGGCACGCTCATGCCGTCCGTTGCCGCTTCCACGATCTGCTGGCGAATGGCCACCTGTTCGCGGTTGCGCAGATAATCTTCGGGGCGCATGCCGATCTGGCTCAGAACGAAATCGAACTGCTGGCGGTTGAAGCGACCGTCCGGTCCGCGGAACGCCGGGTCGTCGGCGGTCAGCTGCGCAAGCCGGTCGCTGGAAAGGCCAAGGCCGAGCTTGCGGGCTTCCTCGTCCAAAAGCGCGCCGGCGGCCAGCTGCTGCAGAACCTGTTCGTCAATGCCGAAGGCAACAGCCTGTTCGCGCGTGACGCGCGTGCCCAGACGCTGTGAAAGCGTGTTGATCTGGCGGTCATAGGCCAGCCGGTAATCCAGCATGGAAACGGAGGAATCTCCGACCGTCAGCACATTGCGCGACTGATCGTTCAGGATCTGGCCCGAAATGCCCCAAACCGCAAAGCTCAGGACGAGAAGGCCCAGGAGCAGCTTGGCGATCCAGGTAGAGGCGGCGTTTCTGAGACTGTCGAGCATGGCTTTTCCGAAGTTCCTCGCGTGATTTCAGGGACTGGCCCCAACACAGCGCAATAACGCCCCTGACGCCGGGTGTCGATAGTTGAGTGGGAATTGCCGGCCCAATTGCTTTTGCATTAGCGCGTGTTTTTGCTAGGGAAGCTGCCGAGTTTGATTTTTGTAAGGACGCTGACGCATGACGCCAGGTATTCGCCCCCTGATTGCAGGCAACTGGAAAATGAACGGTCTTTCGGCCGACCTCGGTGAACTCACAGCGATGGGCGAGGGCGCCTTTGGCGGCGCGGAAGGGCTGATCTGCGTTCCCGCAACGCTCCTGTCGCGCGCAAGCGATGCGCTCGCCGGCAGCAAGCTGCGCCTTGGCGGTGAAGACTGTCATGCGGCAGCCTCCGGCGCGCATACGGGCGATGTCTCCGCCGAAATGCTGGCCGATGCCGGCGCGAGCCATGTGCTGGTCGGTCACTCGGAGCGCCGCACCGATCATGGCGAGAGCGATGCCGTCGTGGCCGACAAGGCGAAGGCCGCATGGCGCGCCGGCCTCACGGCAGTGATCTGCATCGGCGAAACCAAAGAAGAGCGCGAAGGCGGCAAGACGCTTTCCGTCCTCTCCAGCCAGATCGCCGGTTCGGTTCCGGCGGAAGCCACGGCGGCAAACACCGTTGTTGCCTATGAGCCGGTCTGGGCTATCGGCACGGGCCTTACGCCCACGGTCGAGGACATTACTGAAGCACACCGGCATATCCGCACCGAACTCAAGACGCTGCTCGGCGACGAAGCCGACAAGATGCGTCTTCTCTATGGCGGGTCGGTGAAGCCCGGCAACGCCACCGAGCTTCTCTCGATTGAGAATGTGGACGGTGCGCTGGTCGGCGGGGCGAGCCTCAAGGCGGTCGATTTTCTTGCCATCGCGGCTGCCTGTCCGAGCTGAGTGAAGAGAAAAGTCTTGCGTTGCTCGCTCAACCGCCTATGTGAGAGCGAGCTTCGTTCAAATGCCGTCATTTGATGTGGTTTGAGCGAAAACGCGTTTGAAATGCCGCAAAACCGTATGCGGTGCGGTCCTTTTAAGGGCAAAATTACGGGGTATCGAAGACGAGACCCTGTGAGTGAGCACCCGGCGGTCTTGGAAAAGCGGTCTTGGAAAAACGGTGAAAGCCGTGTAATGAGCCGCGTCCGCATTCAAGTGGATGCTTCGAGCCGGAAAGCCGGAAGGAAACATGCAGACCGTTATCATCGTCATTCATCTGATCGTCGTGGTCGCGCTGGTCGGCGTCGTCCTCATGCAACGCTCCGAGGGTGGCGGCCTTGGTGTCGGCGGCGGTTCCGGCTTCATGTCCGCGCGCGGTGCGGCCAACGCGCTGACGCGCACGACGGCGATCCTCGCCGCAGCCTTCTTCGCAACCTCGCTTGCTCTTTCGCTGATCGCCCGTTACGGCGCGAGCCCGACAGACATTCTGGACCGCATCCCGGCCGGAAGCGAGCAGACCGAAGGCACTGGTGGCGTTCTCGACCAGCTTGGCGGCGCAGGCGCATCGGTTCCGACCGACGAGCCGGCAGCTCCTGCCGAAGCAAATCCTGAAGATCAGGTTCCCACGGGGCAGTAAGCCCACGCTTGCAAGGCTTTCCGGCCGCCTGAATGGTGCGGCCGGTTTTGCAGTGCGCAAGAGTTATTCACCGCGGGGCGCAAAAAGATTTGCGTCTCGTTATTTTTTGCTGGCGGAATCGCCTGTGTCCGGATAAGCGATGAGTCCCATGGCGCGATATGTTTTTATAACCGGCGGCGTGGTCTCCTCCCTCGGAAAAGGCATTGCAGCAGCGGCCCTTGGCGCGTTGCTTCAGGCCCGTGGGTACCGCGTTCGCATCCGTAAACTCGATCCCTACCTGAATGTTGATCCGGGCACGATGTCGCCCTATCAGCATGGTGAGGTTTTCGTCACCGATGACGGTGCCGAAACAGACCTGGACCTTGGCCATTACGAGCGCTTCACAGGGCGTTCGGCCAACAAGCAGGACAACATCACCACGGGTCGGATCTACCAGAACATTCTGGAAAAAGAGCGTCGTGGCGACTATCTGGGCGCCACGGTGCAGGTGATCCCGCACGTCACTGACGAGATCAAGCAGTTCGTCCTTGAAGGCAATGAGGATTACGATTTCGTGTTATGCGAAATTGGCGGAACCGTTGGCGACATCGAGGCGATGCCGTTCCTCGAGGCGATTCGTCAGCTCGGCAATGAACTGCCGCGCGGCAACGCCGTCTATGTGCATCTGACGCTGATGCCGTGGATTCCGGCGGCGGGCGAACTCAAGACGAAACCGACCCAGCACTCGGTCAAGGAACTGCGTTCCATCGGCATTGCACCGGATATCCTTTTGGTGCGCGCGGATCGCGAGATTCCGGCCGAAGAACGGCGCAAGCTGTCGCTGTTCTGCAATGTGCGCGAATCAGCCGTGATTCAGGCGCTCGACGTTGCGCATATCTATGATGTGCCGATCGCCTATCACGAAGAAGGGCTCGATTCGGAAGTGCTGTCGGCCTTCGGCATCGATCCGGCGCCGAAGCCGCGCATGGAGCGCTGGGAAGAGGTTGCAGACCGCATCCACAATCCGGAAGGCCAGGTCACGATTGCCGTCGTCGGCAAGTATACGGGCCTGAAAGACGCCTACAAATCGCTCATCGAGGCCCTGTCTCATGGCGGCATGGCGAACCGGGTGCGCGTGAAGCTCGAATGGATCGAAGCGGAAATCTTCGAGAAGGAAGATCCGGCTCCGTGGCTCGAAAAAGTGCATGGCATTCTGGTGCCGGGCGGCTTTGGCGAGCGCGGTGCGGAAGGCAAGATCCTGGCGGCCAAGTTCGCGCGTGAGCGCAAGGTGCCTTATTTCGGCATCTGCTTCGGCATGCAGATGGCCTGCATCGAGGCGGCCCGCTCGCTGGCTGGCATCGAGAATGCCTCCTCGACCGAGTTTGGTCCGACCAGCGAACCGGTTGTCGGCCTGATGACCGAGTGGCTCAAGGGCAACATGCTCGAAAAGCGCACGGCCTCTGGCGATCTCGGCGGCACGATGCGGCTTGGCGCATACGAATCGATGCTCGTTGAGGGTACCAAGATTGCGGAGATCTATGGTTCGGAGGAAATCTCCGAGCGTCACCGCCATCGCTACGAGGTGAACATCGGCTATCGTCAGAAGCTGGAAGAGTGCGGTCTGGTGTTTGCCGGCCTGTCGCCCGACGGCGTTCTGCCGGAGACGGTGGAGTATGCCGACCATCCCTGGTTCATCGGTGTGCAGTATCACCCTGAGCTGAAGAGCAGGCCCTTCGAGCCGCATCCGCTTTTTGCTTCCTTCATCGCAGCTGCGGTGGAGCAGTCACGTCTCGTGTGATTTCATTTCCCCGCCTTCATGGCGGGGAAACCCTCCTTGCCCGGCTCTGCACTTGCCCGGCTCTGCACTTGCAAAGCGCCCGGGCTTCGGGCACATGCGGAGCATGGTATCTGAAGACAAGATGCAAATGCCGCGCAGCCCTGATCGCAAGCTTGATCGCGCCCTCGATCATTGTGTGTTGCCAACCGCGGGCCTGACGGTCGCGCGGGAACGGCTGGAAGCGCTTGGCTTCACGGTCGCCGCAGACGCGGCGCATCCTTTCGGCACCGGCAATTGCTGCGTTTTTCTCTCAGACGGCTCCTATCTCGAACCCCTGGCCCGCATGGACCAGAAGGCTGCCCTTGAGGCGGAAGCAGACGGCAATGTCTTCATTGAGCGGGACAGCGTCTTTCGTCAAACCTATGGCGATGAAGGGTTTTCGGCCGTGGTTCTGGGAACGGCGGACGCCGATGCCGATCACGCACGCTTTGTCGACGCAGGGATTTCTGCGGGAAAGCCGCTGTCCTTCTCGCGTCCATTCCGCGACGCTGAAGGACGTGAGGCCACGGCTTCGTTCCGGCTGGCCTTTGCCGCTCCGGAAAACGCCGACGGCCACTTTTTCTTCATCTGCCAGCGCATCAACATGCCGACTGCGGGGCGCGGCGCGCTCGAGACGCATTCAAATGGCGTGACGGGCACCGCACGCATCGTCATCCTTGCTGCATCGCCGGACGATTATGCAGGCTTTCTGGACGCATTTTCCGATGAAGCGCATGAGCGGCTGGTGGATGGCGAAGTCGATCTGAGGCTCGGCAACGCGGTTTTGACGGTGATGACGCCCGACCGCTACGCAATGCGTTATGGTCTAGACCGTGTTTCTCAACATGGCCGGTTCGATCTCGCGGCAATCGTCTTTGAGTGTCTGGATATTGCCAGATTGCGCGAGCAATTTTCGATTCGTGAGATCCTGTTCGCCGACGAAGCCGGTTCCATCATCGTGCCGCCGGCGGCCGGGCAGGGCGCAGTATTTGTCTTTGAGGAGTCTTCCCTATGAAACCCAATCCGCGTGTCACGGTCGGCAATGTCGTTTTCGGCAACGACGCTCCGCTGGCTCTGATCGCCGGTCCCTGCCAGATGGAGACGCGGGAGCACGCCTTCGACATGGCTGGCGCGCTGAAGGAAATGACGGACGAGCTTGGTATCGGTCTCGTCTACAAGAGCAGTTTCGACAAGGCGAACCGCACATCGCTTTCGGGCAAGCGCGGTGCGGGGCTGGAGGCAGCTCTGCCGATCTTCGCGGATCTGCGCAAGGAATTCGACGTTCCGGTTCTCACGGACGTCCACACCGAGGAGCAGTGCCGCATCGTCGCTGAAGTGGTCGATGTGCTTCAGATCCCGGCCTTTCTGTGCCGCCAGACCGATCTCCTGATCGCGGCTGCCGAGACCGGCAAGGTGGTGAATGTGAAGAAGGGCCAGTTCCTCGCGCCATGGGACATGGAAAACGTGATTTCCAAGGTGACGGCTTCGGGCAATCCCAATGTGATGGCGACCGAGCGGGGCACCTCGTTTGGCTACAACACGCTCGTCTCCGACATGCGCGGTCTGCCGCAGATGGCGGCCATGGGGGCGCCGGTGATCTTCGATGCGACCCATTCGGTTGCGCAGCCCGGCGGTCTCGGCGGTTCGTCGGGCGGCCAGCGCCAGTTCGTGGAAACGCTTGCGCGGGCGGCCGTGGCCGTTGGCGTTGCCGGCGTCTTCATGGAAACGCACCAGGACCCCGACAACGCGCCTTCGGATGGTCCGAACATGGTGCCGCTGAACGAGATGAAAGGGCTTCTTGAGCGTCTCATGGCGTTCGACCGGATCGCAAAGGCTGCCTGAACGTCAGGCGCGACATTGAGTTTTCACGTGTCTGCGCTAAGAAAGCGCGGACACTTCCTCCCGGGTTCTTACCTTACGGGGTTCTTGCCCCCGGGTTCATGCCCAGGTTCAACCTCCAGATCAGAGAGAGTTAAAATGACTGCCATTCTCGACATTGTCGGACGCGAAATACTGGACAGCCGCGGCAACCCCACCGTCGAGGTCGATGTGGTTCTGGAAGACGGCTCGATGGGCCGCGCCGCCGTGCCTTCGGGTGCGTCCACCGGCGCGCACGAGGCCGTGGAACTGCGCGATGGCGGCAAGCGCTATCTCGGCAAGGGCGTCGAGCAGGCCGTCGATGCGGTCAATGGCGAGATCTTCGAGACGCTGAGCGGTCTCGAAGCCGAGAACCAGATGCAGATCGACCAGGCGATGATCGATCTCGACGGCACGCCGAACAAGAGCCGTCTCGGCGCAAACGCCATTCTCGGCGTTTCGCTGGCCGTGGCGAAGGCCGCTGCCGAATCCTCCAACCTGCCGCTCTACCGCTATGTGGGCGGCGCGTCGGCGCATGTCCTGCCGGTGCCGATGATGAACATCGTCAATGGCGGTGCGCATGCCGACAACCCGATCGACTTCCAGGAATTCATGGTGATGCCGATTGGCGCATCCTCCATCCGTGAAGCCGTGCGCTGGGGGTCGGAAATCTTCCACACGCTGAAAGCGGGTCTGAAGGATGCCGGCCACAACACCAATGTGGGCGACGAAGGCGGCTTTGCGCCGAACCTGAAGAGCGCCGAGGATGCGCTGGACTTCGTTCTCGCCTCCATCGAGAAGGCCGGCTACCGCCCGGGTGAAGATGTGGGCATCGCGCTCGATTGCGCCGCCACCGAGTTCTTCAAGGAAGGCAAATACGTCTACGAAGGCGAAGGCCAGACGCGCGACGGCAAGGCGCAGGCCGAGTATCTCGCCAAGCTGGTCGGCAACTACCCGATCATCTCCATCGAAGACGGCATGTCGGAAGACGATTTCGAGGGCTGGAAGATCCTCACCGATCTGGTTGGCGACAAGGCCCAGCTCGTTGGCGACGATCTGTTCGTGACCAATTCGGCGCGTCTGCGCGACGGCATCAAGATGGGCATCGGCAATTCGATCCTCGTGAAGGTGAACCAGATCGGTACGCTGACCGAGACGCTGGATGCCGTGGAGACGGCGCACAAGGCCGGCTACACCGCAGTGATGTCGCACCGCTCGGGCGAGACCGAGGATTCCACCATTGCCGACCTGGCTGTCGCGACCAATTGCGGGCAGATCAAGACCGGTTCGCTGGCGCGCTCCGACCGGACCGCGAAGTACAACCAGCTCATCCGCATCGAAGAAGAGCTCGACCGTCAGGCGCGTTACGCCGGAAAGTCGTTCCTGCGCGGATAAAAATGCAAATGGCCGCGCCGAAATAACGGTCCATTAAGCAAGATATGAACACATGCGGGAGAAGGGTTTTTTCCGCATGTGGACACGTCATCACAAACGCCGCAACACTGGTCGCCTGATCGTTCCGACGATCACGGGCCTGTTTCTCGCCTATTTTGGCTTTCATGCCTATCACGGCGAATACGGCATCTATTCCAAAATTCAGCTCGAATCCCGCATTGCCGAGGCGCAGGCCAGACTCGACACGCTTGTCGCCAAGCGCAGGGAGCTGGAGCATCGTGTTGCGCTGGTGAATGACGGCAGCCTCGAGAAGGACATGCTGGACGAGCAGGCCCGGCGCGCGCTCAATGTCGCGCGTGAAAATGAGATCATTATCCTCATTGGCGCGGATCGGTGAATTAACCGACTTTCAGTTAATCGATAAGAAGGTGTGCAAATCCAAGCATTTAGCTGCATGGCAGCTATGCGGATTTTGAATGGCCGAAATGTGAACTACGTGCTAGCTTTGTCATCTATAAGCGGGAGATGACGGGAGGCTCACGGCGCAATTTTGCCGCGCTCCACCGTTGCACAAATTCCCCGGATTGTCAGCTAGGGAGTAGAGGCATGGCGCGAGCCGCAAGCAAGACCAGTGGCAACAGGTCACGCTCGACCGGAAAAGGGGCGGCAGCAAGTGCCGGCCAGACACCAAAGGCTCCAAAGCCCGAGGAATTCGACAAGGAGCAGGAGCTTCACGCCTATCGTGAAATGCTGCTCATTCGCCGCTTCGAGGAAAAGGCCGGCCAGCTTTACGGCATGGGCCTGATCGGCGGTTTCTGTCACCTTTATATCGGCCAGGAAGCCGTCGTCGTCGGCATGCAGATGAGCATGAAGGAAGGCGATCAGGTCATCACCGGCTATCGCGATCATGGTCACATGCTCGCAACCGGCATGGAAGCGCGCGGCGTGATGGCCGAGCTCACGGGGCGCCGCAATGGCTACTCCAAGGGCAAGGGCGGCTCCATGCACATGTTCTCCAAGGAGAAAAAGTTCTACGGCGGTCACGGTATTGTTGGCGCGCAGGTGCCGCTGGGCACCGGGCTTGCCTTTGCCAACCGCTACCGTGGCGACGACAGCGTTTCGATCACCTATTTCGGTGATGGCGCGGCCAACCAGGGCCAGGTCTATGAGAGCTTCAACATGGCCTCGCTGTGGAAGCTGCCGGTGATCTACATCATCGAGAACAACCGCTACGCCATGGGCACGGCGGTCGCGCGTTCCTCCGCCGAGACCGATTTCTCGCATCGCGGCCTTTCGTTCAAGATCCCCGGCATCCAGGTGGATGGCATGGATGTACGTGCGGTCAAGGCGGCCGGTGAGCTGGCCGTTGACTGGTGCCGTTCGGGCAAGGGGCCGATCATCCTCGAGATGCAGACCTACCGCTATCGCGGCCATTCCATGTCTGACCCCGCGAAATACCGCTCCAAGGACGAAGTGCAGAAGATGCGCTCCGAACACGATCCGATCGAGCAGGTGAAGCAGCGTCTTCTGGCCAGCAAGTGGGCGGATGAAGATGCGCTGAAGGCCATCGACAAAGAGGTGCGTGACGTGGTCGGCGATTCGGCCGAATTCGCACAGACGGATCCGGAGCCGGATGTGTCTGAACTCTACACCGACATTCTGCTTTGAGGGGAGGGCCGACATGCCAACCGAAATTCTCATGCCCGCGCTCTCTCCGACCATGGAAGAGGGCAATCTTTCCAAATGGATCAAGAAGGAAGGCGACGCTGTCGCTCCCGGTGACGTGATCGCCGAGATCGAGACCGACAAGGCAACCATGGAAGTGGAAGCCGTGGACGAAGGCACGCTCGGCAAGATCCTGATCGCCGAAGGCACCGAAGGCGTGAAAGTGAACACGGCCATCGCTGTTCTTCTGGGTGAGGGCGAAAGCGCCTCCGATCTCGACAGGCAGGCTGCAAAGCCGGCTGCCGAAGAGACGAAGGCTGCTGACGACAGCGCCGCAAAGGCGGAGCCGGAAGAAAAGTTTTCCGGTGGCTCCGTGCCGGCTGCACCGGAACTCAAGGTCGCTGCCGATCCGGACATTCCCGAAGGCACCGAGATGGTTTCGACCACCGTGCGCGAAGCGCTGCGCGACGCCATGGCCGAGGAAATGCGCCGTGACGGCGACGTCTTCGTCATGGGCGAGGAAGTGGCCGAGTATCAGGGCGCCTACAAGGTGACCCAGGGGCTCCTTCAGGAATTCGGCGACAAGCGCGTCGTCGACACGCCGATCACCGAGCACGGCTTTGCCGGCGTCGGCGTTGGCGCGGCCTTTGCCGGTCTGAAGCCGATTGTTGAGTTCATGACGTTCAACTTCGCCATGCAGGCGATCGACCAGATCGTCAACTCGGCGGCCAAGACGCTCTACATGGCCGGCGGCCAGATGGGCGCGCCCATCGTGTTCCGTGGTCCCAACGGCGCTGCTGCCCGTGTGGCGGCACAGCATTCGCAGTGCTACGCCGCCTGGTACGGGCACATTCCGGGCCTCAAGGTGGTGATGCCTTACACGGCAGCCGACGCGAAGGGCCTTCTGAAGGCCGCGATCCGTGATCCGAACCCGGTGATCTTCCTGGAGAACGAGATTCTCTACGGCCAGAGCTTCGACGTTCCGAAGATGGATGATTTCGTTCTGCCGATCGGCAAGGCGCGCATCCACAAAACGGGCAAGGACGCGACCATCGTTTCCTTCGGCATCGGCATGACCTATGCGGTCAAGGCGGCTGAGGAACTGGCTGCCGAGGGCATCGACGTGGAAATCGTCGACCTGCGCACGATCCGTCCGATGGACCTCGATACGGTGATCGAATCCGTCAAGAAGACCAACCGTCTGGTAACGGTCGAGGAAGGGTTCCCGCAGTCGTCGGTCGGCGCGCATATCGCCAGCCAGGTGATGCAGCGGGCCTTCGACCATCTCGACGCGCCGGTGATCACGGTGGCCGGCAAGGACGTTCCGATGCCCTATGCCGCCAATCTCGAAAAGCTGGCGCTCCCGAGCGTCGCCGAAGTGGTCGAGGCGGTGAAAGCCGTTTCCTATCGCAACTGAGGGGGAGGACACCATGCCGATCCAAGTCACCATGCCCGCCCTCTCGCCGACGATGGAAGAGGGCAATCTCGCCAAGTGGATGGTCAAGGAAGGGGATTCCGTCGCTCCCGGTGACGTGATCGCCGAGATCGAAACCGACAAGGCGACCATGGAAGTGGAAGCCGTGGACGAAGGCACCGTCGCCAAGATCGTCGTGCCGGAAGGCACCGAAGGCGTGAAGGTGAATGCGCTGATCGCGGTTCTCGCCGAGGAAGGCGAGGACGCTGCCGACGCCGTGAAGGCTGCCGAAGGCGGCGCAAGCGCAAAGGCCGGGGCGAAGGCTCCCGAGGCCGAGAAGCCCGCTGAAGCCGTAGCACCGGCGGAAAAGGCCGAAGCGCCCGCGCAGGCAAAGCCGGCAGAGGCGAAGTCTGCTTCATCCGGCAATGGGGAGCGCGTGTTTGCCTCTCCGCTCGCCCGCCGTCTGGCGAAGGAAGCCGGTCTCGACCTGTCCGCCATCGCCGGTTCGGGGCCGAAGGGCCGGATCGTCAAGGCCGATGTGGAAGCAGCAGGCAAGGATGGCGGTGCGAAGGCAGCCGCACCGGCTGAAGCAGCTTCCGCCGCTGCGTCCGCGCCGCAGGCCATGTCCGACGATCAGGTGCTGAAACTGTTCGAGGAAGGCTCCTACGAGCTCATCCCGCATGACAGCATGCGCAAGACCATCGCCCGTCGTCTGGTCGAGGCCAAATCCACCATCCCGCATTTCTACCTGACGCTCGATTGCGAGATCGACGCGCTTCTGGCGCTGCGCAAGCAGCTCAATGATGCCGCGCCGAAGGTGAAGACCGGGGATGGCGAGAAGCCGGCCTACAAGCTGTCGGTCAACGACATGGTCATTAAGGCCCACGCCAAGGCGCTGGCCATGGTGCCGGACGCAAATGTGTCGTGGACCGAGAACGCCATGGTGAAGCACAAAAACGCCGATGTGGGCGTTGCCGTGTCGATCCCCGGCGGTCTGATCACGCCGATCGTGCGCCGCGCCGACGAGAAGACGCTGTCGGCCATCTCCAACGAGATGAAGGATCTGGCCGCGCGGGCGCGTTCGCGCAAGCTGAAGACGGAAGAGTTCCAGGGCGGCAACACGGCCGTGTCCAATCTGGGCATGTTCGGCATCAAGGACTTCGCCGCCGTCATCAACCCGCCGCATGCGACGATCCTCGCGGTCGGCGCGGGCGAACAGCGGGCCGTGGTGAAGGATGGCGAAGTGAAGGTTGCGACCGTGATGTCGGTGACGCTTTCGACCGACCACCGTGCAGTCGACGGCGCGCTCGGCGCAGAACTCCTCGCCGCCTTCAAGCAGGTCATCGAAAACCCGATGGCGATGCTGGTATAGGCCGCAAATGAACATCTTGTCCGGGGGCGGAACATGAAGACCATCCTGTGCTACGGCGATTCGCTGACATGGGGGTACGATCCTGCCGGCCCCGGACGCCATTCCTTTGAAGACCGCTGGCCAAGCACGCTTCAGGCCGCTCTGGGCGACCGCGCCCGGGTGATCGCCGAAGGGCTCAATGGCCGCACCACGGTGTTTGACGACTACGCTGCCGGCGCAGACCGCAATGGTTCGCGGGTTCTGCCGACACTTCTGACGAGCCATGCACCTCTTGATCTCGTCATCATCATGCTTGGCACGAACGACATGAAGCCGTTCATCTGTGGCCGCGCCTTCGGTGCGAAACAGGGCATGCAGCGTCTGGTCGACATCGTGCGCCGCCATGACTACCCGATGGGCGATCCGGCTCCGAAAGTGCTCGTCATGGCGCCGCCGCAGGCCTGCGCGACGGATGATCCCGACTTTTCAGTACTGTTCGATAACGCGCGCTCCGAATCGGCAAAGCTCGCCGGTTTATATGAAGCGCTCGCACGGGACACGGGTGTCGGCTTCTTCGACGCCGGCCGTGTGGCGCGCACAAGTCCGCTTGACGGCGTTCATCTGGACGCCGACAACACGAGGTCGATCGGTGCGGGAATCGCGCCGGTCGTTACTGAAATGCTTGGGTTTTAAAGGCGGAAGGATAGACATATGGCCGATACGGCAGGAAATAGAAGCGTACACGCTTCCTGGGGCTGGCTTGCCCTGCTCGGCGCCATTTCACTCATTGGCGGCATTCTGGCATTCGCCAATCCATTCGCGGCCACGATGACCGCTGCAATGCTGGCCGCATGGACCTTCGTCCTGTTTGGCGTGCTGCAGATCGTGCAGGCGTTCAGCGTGCGTGGCTGGGGCGGGTTCCTCTGGGCGCTGCTCATGGGCGTTCTGATGCTCGCAGTGGGCGTTTCCATCATCATGAAACCGGCGGCGGGCATTGTTTCGCTCACGGTTCTGGTGGCGATCATCTTCCTCGTGCTCGGTGTGGTGAAGATCATGTACGCCTTTGCATTCCGCCCGCTTTCGGGCTGGGGCTGGGTTCTGTTCTCGGGCCTCGTCTCGCTGGTTCTCGGCGTGATGATCCTGGCGGACATGCCGTGGGCGGCCGCAACCATTCTGGGCATTCTGCTGGCGGTTGAGCTGTTGTCGAACGGCATCTTCCTCCTGCTCATCGCCTTCGGCCTGCGCGGGGCGCAGCGGGCCTGATTTTCTTTCAGGGCGCGGGTCTGCCCCGCGCCCTGGAACAACGATACGACTACAAGGAGAGACCAGCTGTGGCTGAAAACTACGACGTTATCATCATCGGTTCGGGACCGGGCGGCTATGTGACCGCGGTCCGCGCTGCACAGCTTGGCTTGAAAACGGCAATCGTCGAGCGCGAACATCTGGGCGGCATCTGCCTCAACTGGGGCTGCATTCCGACCAAGGCGCTGCTCCGCTCCGCCGAGATCAAGCATTATGCCGAAAACGGCAAGGACTACGGTCTCTCCATCGAGGGCAGGGTGACGGCCGATGTGGACGCCGTCGTCGACCGCTCGCGCAAGGTCTCGCAGCGCCTCAATGGCGGTGTCGGGTTCCTGATGAAGAAGAACAAGATCGACGTGATCTGGGGCGAGGCCAAGCTTTCCAGGCCTGGCGAAGTCGTGGTGTCGGAAACGGCGAAGAAGGCGATGCAGCCGCAGCCGCCCGCGCCGAAGAACACCAAGGGCCCCGGAACCTACAAGGCAAAGCACATCATCGTCGCCACCGGTGCGCGTCCGCGCGTTCTGCCGGGCATCGAGCCTGATGGTGACCGGATCTGGACCTATTTCGAGGCAATGGTTCCCAAGACGATGCCGAAGTCGCTCGTCGTCATGGGCTCCGGCGCAATCGGCATGGAGTTCGCCTCCTTCTACCGCACCATGGGGGCGGAGGTTACGGTGGTCGAGCTGATGCCGCAGATCCTGCCGGTCGAGGATGCGGAAGTTTCAAAATTCGCACAGCGTCAGTTCGAGAAGCAGGGCATCAAGTTCAAGCTTGGCGCAAAGGTTTCCAAGGTCGAGAAGGGCAAGGACGGCGTCACCGCCCATATCGAGACCAAGGATGGAAAGACCGAGACGATCTCCGCCGAGAAGCTGATTTCGGCTGTTGGCGTACAGGGCAATATTGAGAATCTCGGGCTCGAGGCGCTGGGCGTGAAGACTGATCGCGGCTGCGTTGCCGTGGACGGCTATGGCCGCACCAATGTCGATGGCATCTACGCCATCGGCGACGTGGCGGGCCCGCCCATGCTGGCGCACAAGGCCGAGCATGAAGGCGTGATCTGCATCGAGAAGATCGCCGGCGTGCCGGGCGTTCACGGGCTTGAAAAGGGCCTGATCCCGGGCTGCACCTACTGCCAGCCGCAGGTCGCCTCCGTCGGTCTGACGGAAGCAAAGGCCAAGGAAGCCGGGCGCGACATTCGCGTTGGCCGCTTCCAGTTCGCCGCCAATGGCAAGGCCATCGCGCTTGGCGAGGATCAGGGCTTCATCAAGACCATCTTCGACAAGAAGACCGGCGAGCTTCTGGGTGCACACATGATCGGCGCGGAAGTCACCGAGCTCATTCAGGGCTTTGTCGTCGCCATGAACCTGGAGACGACCGAGGAAGAGCTGATGCACACGGTCTTCCCGCATCCGACCCTGTCGGAGATGATGAAGGAAAGCGTTCTCGACGCCTATGGGCGCACGCTCAATGCTTGAGATCGGCGCTTAAGATCAGCGTTTGTGTGCGGTCTGGTGATGCTGCCTGACCGCCAAATGCTCGAAAAGGGCTGAAAAGCCCCTGTTTCCCCCGCGACAAGTGGACTATATGCGGGGGAACGCAACGAGGATCGGGATGATGGGCGAAAGCCACGGCCTCATGGGAATACCTGGTATGGGAATGTCAGGTGTCGGCTTTTTCGGACTGCTCGTGATCGGTTTTCTGGCCGGTTACGTGGCTGAAAAGACCATGAACCGCGAGCATGGCTTTCTCACCAATATCCTGGTCGGCATAGCCGGCGCTTTTGTCGGCGGGACGATTGCCGGTATTGCCGGCATCTCGTTCTATGGTTTTTGGGGCAATCTGGTGGTCGCCATTCTTGGCGCGATCCTGATCCTCTGGATATTCGGTCGTTCGGCCCCGCGCCGCACGCGATAGGACAAACATGGTCACCATTCTCGATACCGTCACCGACAAGCCGCGCCCGCGGCATCCCGAAAAGGCGCACCGCCCCGATCAGGACGTGATGCGCAAGCCGAAATGGATTCGCGTGAAGGCGCCGACCTCGCAGGGCTATATGGAAACCCGCGAGATCGTGAAGTCGAACAAGCTCGTGACCGTGTGTGAAGAGGCCGGCTGCCCGAATATCGGCGAATGCTGGGACAAGAAGCACGCCACGTTCATGATCCTCGGCGAGATCTGCACGCGCGCCTGCGCGTTCTGCAATGTCGCAACCGGCATTCCCGGTCCCGTGGACATCAACGAGCCCGACAATGTCGCCAAGGCCGTTCGCGAGATGGGGCTGAAGCATGTCGTCATCACCTCGGTCGACCGTGACGATCTGGCCGATGGCGGCGCGCAGCACTTTGCCGATGTGATCGGCGCAATCCGCGCGGCTTCGCCCGAAACGACCATCGAGATCCTGACGCCCGACTTCCTGCGCAAGGACGGCGCTCTTGAAGTCGTCGTCGCGGCAAAGCCCGACGTCTTCAACCACAATCTGGAAACCGTTCCGGGCAATTATCTCAAGGTTCGCCCCGGCGCGCGCTATTTCCACTCGCTGCGTCTTCTCCAGCAGGTCAAGGAACTTGATCCCGGCATGTTCACCAAGTCGGGTATCATGGTCGGCCTTGGCGAAGAGCGTAACGAAGTGCTGCAGCTCATGGACGATCTGCGTTCGGCCAATGTCGACTTCATGACAATCGGCCAGTATCTGCAGCCGACGCGCAAGCACCATCCGGTGAAGAAGTTCGTCACGCCGGAGGAATTCAAGTCCTACGAGACCGTGGCCTACACGAAGGGCTTCCTGATGGTTTCTTCCAGCCCGCTCACGCGCTCGTCGCACCATGCGGGCGAAGACTTCGCAAAGCTGCGGGCGGCGCGCGAGGCGCGTCTTGAAGGCGCTGGTGCTGCTGCGAACTGATGCCGAAATTCGAGACCGTGCGCCGCGTGGCGCACACAGCCGAGGACATGTTCGCGCTCGTCGCGGATGTGGAGAAATATCCTGAATTCGTGCCCATGTGCGAAGCGCTCAGCGTGCGCACGCGCAAGGAACGCGATGGCGTGACGCTGCTCGTGGCCGATATGACCGTCGGCTACAAGGCGCTGCGGGAGACATTCACCAGCCAGGTAACGCTGAAGCCTGCCGATGCGGCAATCGACGTGCGCTATGTGGACGGCCCGTTTCGCTTCCTCAAGAACGAATGGCGCTTCGAGCCGGCCGGCGAGGGCGCGTGCGAAATTCATTTCTTCATCGAATATGAGTTCAAGAGCCGGATGCTCGGCGCGGTGATGGGCGCGATGTTCGACCGCGCCTTCCGCATGTTCTCCGAGGCGTTCGAGCGCCGTGCGGATGTGATCTACGGCGTGAGCGCCTGAATTCAGCCTTCCTGAAGGGCCGACAGAACCATGTCGAGCGCGGTCTCGACGGTTGCAGCGCGCACACCGGCGCGGTCGCGGTCTTCAAAGACATGGGACTGCGCCACGGGCGCGCGGCCCTTCATCGCCAGTCCGAACCAGACAAGGCCGACCGGTTTTTCGTCTGACCCGCCATCCGGGCCGGCAATGCCGGTGACGGCGACCGTCACGCCGGCGCGTGAGTGGGCAAGCGCGCCCTGAGCCATTTCCAGCGCGGTTTCCTGCGAGACAGCGCCATGGGCGGCCAGCGTTTCTGGTGAAACGCCGAGCATCTCCATCTTGGCTTCATTGGAATAGGTGACGAACCCGCGGTCGACGACCGAGGACGAACCGGCAATGTCGGTCAGGGCGGCGGCGATCATGCCGCCGGTGCAGGACTCGGCCGTGGCGAGCATGATGCCGCGTGCGTTGCAGGCGGCAAGAACAGCGCGGGCGCGTGTCTCGAAACCGCTCATGCCGGCACCTCGCCGGGATAGATCACGCTTGCCGTGGCGATCGACGCAATGCCTTCTTCGCGCCCGACAAAACCCATCTTCTCATTGGTGGTGGCCTTGATGGAAATGCGGTGCGGCGCGATGTTAAGCATGCCGGCAAGGGCTGCCGTCATGCTCTCGCGATGCGGACCGATTTTGGGCGCTTCGCAGACAATCGTGACATCGACATTGGCGATGCGTCCGCCTGCCTCGCGCACGATGGCGGCTGCGTGTTCGAGGAAGATGTGCGAGGCGGCGCCCTTCCATTGCGGGTCGGAGGGCGGAAAATGCGTCCCGATATCGCCAGCGCCGCAGGTGGCCAGAAGCGCGTCGGTCAGTGCGTGCAGGCCCACATCGGCATCCGAATGGCCGGAGAGGCGCTTGTGATGCGGAATGGCGACGCCGCAAAGCACGACCGCATCGCCATCGGCAAAGGTGTGCACGTCATAGCCATTGCCGGTGCGCACATCCGGGAAGACGCTCGGACGGGTCAGGCGTTCGTCTGCAAGCGCGATGTCGCGCGCCCAGGTGAGCTTGATGTTGTCGACGGAGCCGGCAACGAGCCGAACCGGGATCTTTGCCCATTCGGCGATGGAGGCGTCGTCGGTGAAATCCTCACGCCCCAGCTTGTGGGCGCGCTCATGGGCTGCCGCGATGAGTGCGAAGGGAAAGCCCTGCGGCGTCTGCGCGGCATGCAGGTCGTGGCGCGGCACCGTCTCGGCAATGTTGCCGGCGGGGCCTGCGCGCTTGATCGTGTCGGCCACGGGCAGGGATGGCAGCGCGCCGCGACCATCTTCCACCGCCGCAATGATCCGGTCGATCAGCTCGCGGTCGATGAAGGGGCGCACGCCGTCATGGATGAGAACCGTCTGCGGAGACGGATCGTAAAGCGCAAGCAGCGCCAGCCGGGTGGAGGCCTGGCGGGAATGGCCGCCATGGATGGCGATGACGCGATCATCGGTCAGGCCGGCAGTGGCCTCGGCGAACAGCGCTTCGTCGTCCGGGTGGATCGCCACCACCACGCGCCCGATGCGCGGATCGGTGAGGAAGGTTTCCAGCGTGTGACGCAGCACCGGCTTGCCGCCGATCTGGCGATATTGCTTCGGTCCTTCGACGGACTGCCCCGCGCGCTCGCCGCGTCCTGCGGCGACGATGACGGCGGCGACCTCACCGGTCCTGCTGGCCGTCAGGCTATCGGATTGTGTCATCTGCTTGTCCATAGCGCAGACGCATAATAATACATGCCGCGAAAGGCCAGCCGAATTTGCAGGCGATTGCGCAGATGCGAAAACGCAGTTGCGGGATCGGGTAAAAACTGGCTAAATAATAAGCACAATCAGAGGGTGCTTTAAATTTGTGCATCTCATCAGCCGCGTTTTTGCCCACGCCACTCTCGGTCGGATCGGTTTCGATTCGCAACCGCGTGTTTCTGGCGCCCATGTCCGGGGTTACCGACCTGGCGTTCCGCGCACGCGCCTATGACCATGGCGCGGGGCTGGTCGTCTCTGAAATGGTGGCAAGCGGCGAGCTTGCGCGCGGCAAGGCTGAATCGGCCCGCCGCCTGCGCCGTCCGGATGTGGACGTGCACATGGTGCAGCTTGCCGGACGCGAGGCGCGCTGGATGGCGGAAGGCGCACGCATCGCCGAAGAGCGCGGCGCAGACGTGATCGACATCAATATGGGCTGCCCGGCCAAGAAGGTGACGGGCGGCTATTCCGGTTCGGCGCTGATGCGCGAACCCGATCATGCACTGAGCCTGATCGAGGCTGTCGTGGGTGCTGTTCAGGTGCCGGTCACGGTGAAGATGCGTCTTGGCTGGGACGACAATGCGCTGAACGCGCCGGAGATTGCGCGCCGCGCGGAGGAGGCGGGCGTGGCCATGGTGACGGTGCACGGGCGCACCCGCTGCCAGTTCTACAAGGGCAGGGCCGACTGGAAGGCGATTTCGGCGGTGAAGGAAGCCGTCACGATCCCGGTGGTGGCCAATGGCGACGTGACATCGGCGGAAGATGCAGCAGGCATGCTTGCCGCTTCGGGCGCTGACGCGGTGATGGTCGGACGCGCGCATTACGGCGCGCCATGGATCGCAGGCGCTGTTGCCTCCAATGCAGAGCGCCGCCCGGACAACCTCGCCGACTATGTGATCGACCATTACGAGGCGATGCTCTCGCTTTATGGCGCGGATCACGGCACACGGCACGCCCGCAAGCATCTCGGCTGGTACATGGATCGGCACATCACCGAGGTTTCCCCCGAAACGCGCAGGGCGATCATGACGGGGACCGATCACAGAGAGGTCAGCCGGCTCCTGCGCGACCTGTTTCGCAGACAAGAGGATCAACTGGCCGCATGAATGACAGGGGTGAACGCGCACGTATGGAAACCGGCCCGGCCAGTCTGCTCTTGAACACGTTGCGCCACCCCGTGGTGATGATCGACCGGGATGGCTTCATCGCCGAGGTGAATGCGGAGGCCGAGGATTTCTTCCGCTCCGGCGCGTCCATTCTTGCCCGAAGCCGCCTGTCGGATTTCGTTCCCTTCGGAAGCCCGCTGATCGCGCTTGTCGAACAGGTGCGCGAGCAGCGCGTGGCGATCAACGAATACCGTGTCGACATCTCGTCACCGCGCCTTGGGCCGGAGCGGCTGGTGGATATTCACGCAGCCCCGGTTTCAGAAGTGCCCGGCGCGGTTGCGCTTCTCCTGCAGGAGCGCTCCATGGCCGACAAGATCGACCGGCAGATGGTGCATCGCGGGGCGGCGCGTTCGGTGACCGGGCTGGCAGCCATGCTGGCGCATGAAATCAAGAACCCGCTTTCGGGCATTCGCGGCGCGGCGCAATTGCTCGAACACGCCGTTTCGGATGAAGACCGGGCGCTGACGCGCCTCATCACCGAGGAGACCGACCGGATCGTGGCGCTGGTCGACCGTATGGAAGTGTTTTCGGACGAACGCCCGGTGGAGCGCGATCCGATCAACATTCATCTGGTGCTTGATCACGTCAAAGCCGTCGCCAAGAGCGGTTTTGCGCGCAAAGTCAGCATTTTGGAGGATTACGATCCGTCGCTGCCGCCGGTCTGGGCCAATCGCGACCAGCTGATCCAGGTCTTTCTCAATCTGGTCAAGAACGCTGCCGAAGCCATTGCCGATCAGGATGATGGCGAGATCCGGCTGACAACGGCGTTTCGTCCGGGCATCCGGCTTTCGGTTCCGGGCTCGCCGGATCGCGTGGCGCTTCCGCTGGAGTTTTGCGTCTACGACAACGGGCCGGGCATCCCCGAGGATCTGCGGCAGATCATCTTCGATCCCTTCGTCACCTCCAAGCAAAACGGGTCTGGCCTCGGGCTTGCGCTGGTCGCCAAGATCGTGGGCGCGCATGGCGGGGTGATCGAATGCGAATCTTCCGGCCAGCGTGGAACCGTGTTCCGCATCCTGATGCCGGCCTGGCGCGAGGCGCGCCATCCGGCCCCCCGGCCAAACCCTTTGAAGACTGAAATGGAGGGCAGGTCATGACCGGTTCCAGCATTCTCGTGGCCGATGACGACGCGGCCATCCGCACCGTGCTCAATCAGGCGCTGTCGCGCGCCGGCCACGATGTGCGCGTCACCTCGAACGTAGAGACGCTCTGGCGCTGGGTTTCGGGCGGCGAGGGCGATCTGGTCATCACCGATGTGGTGATGCCCGATGGCAATGCGTTCGACCTTCTGCCCCGCATCAAGAAGGTGCGGCCCGATCTGCCGGTGATCGCCATGAGCGCGCAGAACACGTTCATGACCGCGATACGCGCCTCCGAGGTCGGGGCCTATGACTATCTGCCCAAACCTTTCGATCTGACCGAACTGGTGAACATTGTCGGGCGTGCGCTGTCGGAGCCCAAGGCAAGCCAGAAGGAGCTTGCCGGTGCGGATGCGCCCGAGACGCTGCCGCTGATCGGCCGATCGGCGGCGATGCAGGAAATCTACCGGCTGCTTGCGCGCATGATGCAGACCGATTTGACGGTGATGATCAGCGGCGAGTCGGGCACCGGCAAGGAACTCGTGGCCCGCGCGCTTCACGAATATGGCCGTCGCCGCAAAGGGCCGTTTGTCGCCATCAACATGGCCGCCATCCCGCGCGATCTGATCGAATCGGAGCTTTTCGGTCATGAGAAGGGTGCGTTCACGGGCGCGCAGGCGCGCTCCTTCGGCCGGTTCGAGCAGGCGGAAGGCGGCACGCTGTTTCTCGACGAAATCGGCGACATGCCAATGGAAGCGCAGACGCGCCTCCTGCGCGTCTTGCAGCAGGGCGAATACACGACCGTTGGCGGGCGCACGCCGATCCGCACCGATGTGCGCATCGTCGCCGCCACCAACAAGGATCCGCGCACGCTGATCGATCAGGGCCTGTTCCGGGAAGACCTTTTCTATCGGCTGAACGTCGTGCCGCTGCGGCTGCCGCCGCTGCGCGAACGGGCGGAAGACATCCCGGATCTGGTGCGCCACTTCTTCGCCCGCGCCGAGCAGGAGGGGCTACAGGCCAAGCGAATCAGCAATGACGGGCTCAACCGGCTGAAGAGCTATCGCTGGCCCGGCAATGTGCGTGAGCTTGAAAACCTCGTGCGCAGGCTGGCCGCGCTCTACCCACAGGACGAAATTTCGGCCGAAGTGATTGAGCAGGAGCTGCGCGCGGCAGGCGCTTTGCGCGGCAACCAGTCGGAACCTCTGCCGGAAGAAACCACGCTGTCCCAGGCCGTCGAGCAGCATTTGCAGCGCTATTTCGCGACATTCGGTGACCAGTTGCCGCCGGCAGGGCTCTACCAGCGGGTGCTGGCTGAAGTGGAGCAACCGCTTCTGATTGCGGCGCTGACCGCGACGGGCGGCAACCAGTTGAAGGCCGCAGACCTTCTCGGCGTCAACCGCAACACCTTACGCAAGAAGATCCGCGAATATGGCGTGAACATCTATCGCGGCGCGAACTGAAGCCAGTCCGCCCGCACGCCGTTTCAGGCCAGCCCTGACTTCCCGGCACGATCCCCAGTCTGCCCCAGCAATGCCGCATTGTTAGGAAATGCAACTGTTGCCAGATGGTTACAGTCGTTGCATATGTGCAACAACTAAACGCTATGCTGGAAAACGGAAGCGGGAGTGATGGTCAGCTTGTCCGAGAGTTCGCCGATGGAGCCTTTGGCTGCGGCTGCGCCCGTGAGGCGCGGGCGAACGGCTGCGTTCTATATCGGTATGACGGCGGCGATCGGCGCTGTCGTGACGGCAGGCATTTCCTTCACCGTTCTGCTTGGCCTTACCCCGATCACGCCTGATGCGACCACGACGATCCTTCTGATCGCGATCAATCTTGGCTTCATTCTGCTCCTTTTCGGCCTGATCCTCATGGAAGGCTGGCGTATCTACAAATCCCGCAAGGGACGGCGGGCAGCTTCCCGTCTGCATGTGCGCATCGTCGCCATGTTCTCGCTTGTGGCGGCGATCCCTGCCATTCTGGTGGCGGTTGTCGCTTCGGTGACGCTGGATCTGGGCCTTGATCGATGGTTCGAACTCAGAACCAAGGTCATCGTCTACTCGTCTCTTTCGATTGCCGATGCCTATGTGCAGCAGAATGCCCGCAGCCTGCAGGGCACGACGGAGAGCATGGGGGTGCGGCTCGATCAGGCGCGCACGCTCTACAATCTGGACCGCTATGGTTTCCGCGATTTCCTGACCCGTCAGGCGATGCTGCGCGGTCTGGCCGTTGCCGAACTCGTGCGCGAGGACGGCTCGGTGATCATCGGCGCGCAGATGCCGGAAGAGATTCCATTGCCGCGTCCAAACGAGAACGCCATCGAGGTCGCCAACAGCTCGCAGATCGCTTTCAACGAGATCGGCGGAACGAATCTTGTGACAGCGGTCTACAAGCTGCAGGAGATTCCGGACGCCTATCTCTACACAGGCGCATTGCTTGATCCCGAAGTCCTGAAGGCGCGCCAGATCGTGCGCACGAATACGGATGAGTACCGATCACTCGAGGGCAATCGCGGCAACACACAGATCGCCTTCGCGCTGCTCTATCTGGTCGTGACGCTTGCCATCGTGCTGGCGGCCATCTGGACCGGCATCGCGGTCGCCGACCGTCTTGTGCGACCGATCCGCCAGCTCATCAGTGCGGCGGGCGCCGTTTCGACAGGCAATCTCGACGTCTCCGTGCCTGTACGCAGTTCCGATGGCGATGTCGGGCTTCTGGGCGATACGTTCAACCAGATGACCCAGCAGCTGAAATCGCAGCGCGATGAGCTCATCACCGCAAGGGACGTCATCGACGAGCGCCGCCGGTTCACCGAGGCCGTGCTTTCGGGCGTCAGCGCCGGGGTTATCGGCGTGGAAGCCGATGGTTCGGTCGCCATGGTCAATCGCTCCGCCGAGGCGATGCTCGACATTTCAGCCGATGACGCGGTCAACAAGAACCTCTCCATGGTGCTGCCCCATGTGGGTCGCATCTTCGAGATGGGACGCAAGTCCGGTCGCGCCGTCTATCGCGAGCAGGCCACCTTCTTCCGTGGCGGCGTGGAACGCACCTTCAACATACAGATCACCACGGAGGAGGGCGTCAACGAGGATGACGAGCATTCCTATGTGGTCACGGTGGATGACATCACCGATCTGATGCAGGCGCAGCGCTCCATGGCGTGGGCCGATGTTGCCCGCCGCATTGCGCATGAAATCAAGAACCCGCTGACGCCGATCCAGCTTTCAGCCGAGCGTATTCGCCGTCGC
Organism: Nitratireductor aquimarinus; assembly: GCF_017255295.1. GTDB lineage: Bacteria > Pseudomonadota > Alphaproteobacteria > Rhizobiales > Rhizobiaceae > Nitratireductor > Nitratireductor aquimarinus. Next base: position 310,366 of record NZ_JAFKDE010000003.1, on the reverse strand, counting down.
TTCGGCAAGGTGATCGAGCAGGATCGCGAGATTTTCGATCAGTGCACCGACACGATCATTCGCCAGGTGGGTGATATCGGGCGCATGGTGGATGAGTTCTCGGCCTTCGCGCGCATGCCAAAGCCTGACATCCAGCTTCTCGATCTGCGCGAGCCGCTGCGCGAGGCTTCCTTCCTTGTGGAGGTGGCGCGCAACGAGATCACCTTTGAACGGCAGATTTCCGACACGCCGCTGATGGGCCGTTTCGACGCGCGCCTCCTGGGGCAGGCATTCGGCAACATCATCAAGAACGCTGCCGAAGCCATCGACGCGGCTGAGCGTCAGAACGGCCAGCCGGGCGCAATCCGCATCGCGGCGCGCATGAATGGCCGGTTCATCCAGATCGAGGTGATCGACAATGGCAAGGGCCTGCCGCGCGAGAACAGGCAGCGGCTGCTCGAGCCCTACATGACCACACGCGAGAAGGGCACGGGACTTGGCCTCGCCATCGTGAAGAAGATCATCGAGGACCATGGCGGCCGCCTGGAACTCCACGACGCGCCAGACGATTTCCACGGCGGAGGTGGCGCCATGATCCGCATCATACTTCCTGCTGCCGGAGACGCCGGTAGCGCTGCTGAGACGACAAGAAGGTAGAAAATGGCTTCCGATATTCTGATCGTAGACGACGAGGAAGACATCCGCGAACTCGTTGCTGGCATTCTCAGCGACGAGGGCCATGAAACGCGCACCGCTTTCGACAGCGACAGCGCGCTTGCCTCCATCGCCGAGCGCGTGCCGCGCCTCATCCTGCTCGACATCTGGCTTCAGGGCTCCAAGCTCGACGGGCTTGCGCTTCTGGACAAGATCAAGGAACTGCATCCGCACGTTCCGGTGGTGATGATTTCCGGACACGGCACTATTGAGACGGCCGTTTCGGCGATCAAGCGCGGCGCTTATGATTTCATCGAAAAACCTTTCAAGACGGATCGCATGATCCTCATCTGCGAGCGCGCACTGGAGATCTCCAAACTGAAGCGCGAGATGAGTGACCTGAAGAAGCGCAGCGGCGCATCCTTCGATCTCGTGGGTGAATCGGCGGCTCTCAACAATCTGCGCCAGACCATCGAGCGTGTCGCGCCCTCCAACAGCCGCATCATGCTGACCGGACCTTCCGGCTCCGGCAAGGAACTCGTCGCCCGCGCCATTCATGCGGCCTCGCCGCGCAATGGCGGACCGTTCGTAACGCTGAACGCCGCTGCGATCACGCCCGAGCGCATGGAAATCGAGCTTTTCGGCACCGAATCCAATGGCGGCGAGCGCAAGGTCGGCGCGCTGGAGGAGGCCCATGGCGGCGTTCTCTATCTGGATGAAGTGGCCGACATGCCGCTTGGCACGCAGAGCAAGATCCTGCGTGTGCTCGTGGACCAGCAGTTTGAGCGGGTTGGCGGAACGCGTCGCGTGAAGGTTGATGTGCGCATCATTTCCTCCACCGCGCAGAACGTCGAATCGCTGATCGCCGAAGGGCGGTTCCGCGAGGATCTGTTACACCGGCTGGCCGTGGTTCCGGTTGGCGTTCCGCCGCTTGCAGAACGGCGCGAGGACATTCCGCTTCTGGTCGACCACTTCATGCAGCAGATCGGAGAACAGGCCGGGATCAAGCCGCGTCCGCTCGGCAATGACGCCATGGCGGTTCTGCAGGCCCATAACTGGCCGGGCAATGTGCGCCAGCTGCGCAACAACATCGAACGCCTGATGATCCTGACGCGTGGCGATGGCCCGGACACGCCGATCACCGCCGATCTTCTGCCGTCCGAAATCGGCGATGTGATGCCGCGCCTGCCGACGCAGTCCGACCAGCACATCATGGCGCTGCCGCTGCGCGAGGCGCGCGAAATGTTCGAAAAGGAGTATCTGCTGGCGCAGATCAACCGCTTCGGCGGCAACATTTCGCGCACGGCGGAATTCGTCGGCATGGAGCGCTCCGCACTGCACCGCAAGCTGAAGTCGCTCGGCGTCTGAGCCGCCAGGCCGCGTCCATCTCGATGGACGAGGTTTTCACGCGCCCCGAAAAGCGCTAGAGCAGTGACCCTGCAGACCGAAAGAGGTCTGCGCGAATGCAGGGAATACGTGATGAAGGTCATTATTTGCGGGGCAGGCCAGGTTGGCTTCGGTATCGCAGAGCGGTTGGCCGCCGAGCAGAACGATGTTTCCGTGATCGATACCTCGCCGGAGCTGATCCGCGCGGTTCGCGACACGCTTGATGTGCGTGGTTTCGTCGGCCATGGGGCGCATCCCGACGTTCTGGCCTCGGCCGGCGCCAGCGAAGCCGACATGATCATTGCGGTCACGCTGTTTGATGAAGTGAACATGGTCGCCTGTCAGGTGGCGCATTCGCTCTTCAACGTGCCGACCAAGATTGCGCGCATTCGCTCGCAGTCCTATCTCCAGACGCATTATATGGACCTGTTCTCGCGGGACCATCTGCCGATCGACGTGATCATCTCGCCGGAAGTCGAGGTGGGCGAGATGGTGATGCGCCGCATCGCGCTGCCGGGTGCGACGGATGTGGTGAGCTTTGCCGATGACAAGGTCTCCATGGTCGCCATCGAGTGTCTTGAGGAATGCCCGGTCATCAACACGCCGCTGGCGCAGCTCACCGAACTGTTTCCGGATCTGCCGTCGACCGTGGTTGGCGTGTCGCGTGAGGGAAAGCTCTTCATCCCCCATTCCGGCGATCAGCTCATGGCCGGCGATCTTGCTTATGTGGTCACCACCAAGGAACAGGTGCGCCGCACGCTCGGCCTGTTTGGCCATGAGGAGCGCGAAGCGACCCGCATCGTCATTGCCGGTGGCGGCAATATCGGCCTCTATGTCTCGCGCGCGATGGAAAAGAAGCAGAGCCGCACCAAGGTCAAGGTGATCGAGAACACGCGCGAACGCGCCGTGGCGCTCGCCGACAAGCTGCGCCGCACCGTGGTGCTGCATGGCAGCGCGCTCGACCAGAAACTGCTTCTGGAAGCCGACATCCAGCATGCCGACCTGATGGTGGCGCTGACCAATGACGATCAGGTCAACATCCTGTCGAGCGTGATCGCGAAGCGGCTTGGCTGCCGCTCCAATCTCGTTCTGATCAACAATCCGACCTATCACGACTTCGCCAAGACGCTGGGCATCGACGCGCATGTGAACCCGCGCTCGGTGACCATCTCGAAGGTGCTTCAGCATGTGCGGCGCGGCCGCATCCGCGCTGTCCACAACATTCAGCGGGGCGCTGCCGAAGTCATCGAGGCCGAGGCGCTGGAAACCTCGCCGCTGGTCGGCCCGCCGCTCAGCGAAGTGGAGTTTCCCGATGGCATGCGCATTGGCGCGGTCTATCGCGACGGCGCGGTCATCAAGCCGAGCGGTTCGCTCAAGATCAAGCCGAAGGACCGGGTCGTGATTTTTGCGCTGGAAAGCGCGGTGCGCCAGGTGGAACAGATGTTCCGCGTCAGCCTGGAGTTTTTCTGAGTCGCTTGAAAATTCCGCCGCACGGCGGCAAAACACTGTCTGCCTTTTCGCGCCGCCCGGGGCCTGGCGGTTGCATCCACCCAGAATGGAGAACTCGACATGCCACGCATTGCTTATGTGAACGGGCGTTATGCGAATCACAACGACGCCATGGTTCATGTGGAGGATCGCGGCTATCAGCTTGGCGATGGCGTGTACGAGGTCTGCGAGATTTCCCGGGGCTTCATCATCGACATGGAGGGCCATCTCGACCGGCTCGACCGGTCGCTGCGCGAGCTTCGCATGGACTGGCCGATCGAGCGCAAGGCGCTCGAGTTCGTCATGCGCGAGGTCATCCGCCGCAATCATGTGCATAACGGCATGGTCTATCTCCAGGTCACGCGCGGCGTTGCACCGCGCGATCATGCGTTCCCGACCACGCCGGTGCGGTCCGCACTGGTGGTCACCGCCAAGCGCATGGACCCGGTGGCTGCGGCCAGGAAGGCCGAAAAGGGCATGACCGTCATCACCGTACCGGACAATCGCTGGGAACGCGTGGACATCAAGACCATCGGCCTTCTGCCCAACGTGCTTGCGCGCCAGACGGCGGTGGATTCGGGCGCACAGGAAGCCTGGTTCGTCGATCCCGATGGAACCGTGAAGGAGGGCGCTTCCACCAATGCCTGGATCGTGACGGCGGACGGCTCTCTGGTGACGCGGCCTGCCGATTTCGGCATTCTGCGCGGCATCACGCGGGCAACCGTCATGAAGGTCGCCGACAGTCTCGGCCTCAAGGTGGAAGAGCGCCCGTTCTCCGTGGAAGAAGCGCAGAATGCCCGCGAGGCGTTCGTGACCAGCGCCACGAGCGTGGTCATGCCGGTCGTGAACATTGACGGCAAGCCTGTGGCGAATGGTCATCCGGGCACGGTTGCAACTTCTTTGCGCGAGGCATTTTTTGAGATTGCGGAAAAAAGTCCTAGCTGTTAACCAGCGCGCATGGTGGTAGCGGCTCAGCACGACCGAAAAATACTGGCATCAATTATTCATGTAACTTCTGTCGCGGAGTTTCTTGACAGAGGCATGTGATATTTGCGCTACTGGCTGCATAAAGTGCAGCGAATGGGTGAAAGACCAAAAAATGGCGGAACGATCTCAAAACCTACAGGACCTGTTCCTGAACACCGTTCGCAAGAGCAAGAACCCTCTGACGATCTTTCTCATCAACGGTGTCAAGCTGACAGGCATTGTCACTTCATTTGATAATTTCTGCGTGCTCTTGCGCCGCGATGGCCATTCGCAGCTTGTCTACAAGCATGCGATTTCGACGATTATGCCGAGCCAGCCCGTGCAGCTTTATGACGCCGAGGAAAACAATCGGGATTCCTGATTGGACGACACAGAAAACTCCGCTGACGGAAAGCGAGAAGACGAAGGGCTGACAACGCAGCCTTTCGCCACACGCGCTCTTGTCATCACTCCGGTTCTGACCAACGAACGCCGTTCTGCCGAAGGCAGCGCGGCTTCTGCGCGTGCGCCTGAAGCACGGCATGAAGAGGCGGTCGGACTGGCCGAGGCCATCGATCTCGATATCGTTTCCGCCGATATCGTCACGGTCAACACGCCGCGCCCCGCAACACTGCTCGGAACGGGCAAGCTCGACGAGATCGCCGAGCGCGTCCACGATCTGGAGGCGGAAGTGGTGATCATCGATCATCCGCTCACGCCGGTTCAGCAGCGCAATCTCGAAAAGGCGCTGAAGGCGAAGGTGCTCGACCGCACCGGCCTTATTCTGGAAATTTTCGGACGCCGCGCACGCACCAAGGAGGGGCGGCTTCAGGTCGATCTCGCCCATCTGGAATATCAGCGCGGCCGCCTCGTGCGCAGCTGGACGCACCTTGAACGCCAGCGCGGCGGCGGCGGATTCATGGGCGGTCCCGGTGAAACCCAGATCGAGGCCGACAGACGTCAGCTTCAGGAGCGCATCACAAGGCTCAAGAAAGAGCTGGAGCATGTGCGCCGCACGCGCGATCTGCACCGCTCGAAGCGCCGCAAGGTGCCGTTCCCCATCGTCGCCATTGTCGGTTACACCAATGCAGGAAAGTCGACGCTGTTCAACCGCCTGACCGGTGCGAGCGTGATGGCCGAAGACATGCTCTTCGCCACGCTTGATCCGACATTGCGGCGCGTCACGCTTCCGCACGGCACGATCATCATCCTTTCCGATACGGTTGGCTTCATCTCGGACCTGCCGACGCATCTCGTCGCCGCGTTCCGCGCAACGCTCGAAGAAGTGGTCGAGGCCGATCTCGTCGTGCATCTGCGCGACATTTCCGACCCCGACACCACGGCTCAGGCAACCGATGTGGCCGCAATTCTCGGCGATCTGGGTGTTGACGCCTCGGACCGCACACGGGTTCTGGAAGTGTGGAACAAGGTCGACAATCTGGACGCCGAACAGCGCCGCGCGCTGCTCGAAGGCATGCGCGCAAGCGATGCGCCGCTCGCCATTTCCGCCATCACGGGTGAGGGCGTTCCCGAACTGCTCGACCTGATCGAAGAGCATATCTCGGGTGCTGTCGCGCCGATGACGGTCGATCTCGCCCCGCACCAGATGTCGCTGATCGACTGGATCTATCGCAATGGCGATGTGACCGGGCGTACGGACAATGACGATGGCAGCATCACGCTGACCGTGCGCGTGACGCAGACCGCGCGCGCTGAAATCCAGGAGCGTCTTGCCGGCGGCAGGTAAAGCTGCCGGCAGCCACGCCTATTTCGCTTCGGTCTTGGCCCGCTGCCAGAGCGTTTCCATCTCTTCGAGGCCGGATTCGTCGAGCGAACGGCCGGCTTTTTTGAGTTCACGCTCCACAAAGTCGAACCGCCGCCGGAATTTGTCATTCGTACCGGCAAGGGCTGCCTCGGGATCATGCCCCAGATGGCGGCCCAGATTGACTACGGCGAACAGAAGGTCGCCATATTCCTCGGCCGCATGGGCATCGTCGCCCTCGGCAAGCGCTTCGCGCAATTCGCCGATCTCTTCCTCGATTTTGTCGAGAACCGGCCCGGCTTCGCCCCAGTCGAACCCGACGCGCGCAGCGCGTGACTGCAGCTTGTGGGCGCGCATGAGCGCGGGCAGGGCGCGCGGCACCTCGTCCAGATAGGCGATTGTCTCGTCGGGGGCGCCGCTCTGCAGGCGGCGGGCAAGGCGTTCGGCCTTTTCCTGCGCCTTGATCTCGTCCCACATGCCCTTGGCCATGCCGCGGCCGCGGGCCTCGGCGTCGCCGAACACATGCGGATGGCGGCGAATCATCTTCGTCGTGATCGCTTCGACCACGTCACCGAAATCGAACTGCTGGTCCTCTTCGGCGATGCGCGCATGGAAAACCACCTGCAGAAGCAGGTCGCCCAGTTCGTCGCGCAGATCGTCGATGTCGCCGCGCTCGATGGCGTCGGCGACCTCATAGGCCTCTTCGATCGTGTAGGGTGCGATGGTCGAGAAATCCTGCTCCACATCCCAGGGGCAACCCGTTTCCGGATTGCGCAGGGCGCGCATGATTTCAAGCAGTCTGGCGATGTCCTTGGACGGTTGCATCCGGCCTGTTCCTTTCTGCTCTGTCACGCCTGCATCAGCCAATGGTGCGCTCCAGAAGGCCGAGCCAGTTGCGCCAGGCGATCTTTTCCAACAGTTCGCGCCCATAGCCATGGGCTTCCATCGCGTTCAGCAGATTGGGAAGACCGGCTGCATCGCCAATCGCCTGCGGCATCAGCGCACCGTCAAAATCGGAGCCGAACGCCACGCCGTCCTCGCCGAGCGCCTCAAGCAGCGCATCCAGATGGCGCAGCATCACTTCGAGATCGGTGTCCGCGTTGGACTGGCCGTCGGGGCGCAGGAAACCGGCCGCGAAATTGAGGCCGACCAGACCGCCCGTCTCGCGAATGGCGTCAAGCTGCCAGGCGGTGAGATTGCGCGACTGCTCGCTGATGGCGTGGACATTGGAATGGCTTGCAACCAGCGGCGCATCGCTGATGGCCTGCACATCGCGGAACCCCTTCTCGTTCAGGTGCGACAGGTCGACCATCATCTTGAGCGCATTGCACTTGCGCACCAGAGCCTTGCCGGCATCGGTGAGCCCGTCGCCAATGTCGGGCGAGGAGGGGAAGCGGAACGGCACGCCGTGACCGAAAATGTTGGACCGGCTCCACACCGGGCCGATGGAGCGCAGGCCTGCGCCATAAAGAACATCGATGAGGTCGAGATCGGGGCCGATCGCCTCCGCACCCTCGATGTGAAACACCGCCGCGAGCGCGCCGACAGCCATGGCGCTGCGAATGTCGCCGGAGGTGCGGCACACGGCAAAGCGTCCCTGCGCGGCGCGTTCAAGCCGCATCAGAATGGCGGCCATGGCGAGCGTCGAGCTCAGCGCGTCGGCCTGCGAGAGCTGCGGAAACGCACCGTCTTCCGGACGGATACGCTTTCCGTTCGGTCCGCGCTCGGCAGTCGGCGGCGGGAAGATGGCGAAGAGGCCACCGGCAAGTCCGCCCTTGCGGGCGCGCGGCAGGTCGATATGGCCTTCGGTCGTTCCGTCCAGAAAGGACTGCTCGGCATTGGACTGGCCACTTTCATAGAGGCGCAGGAGCGCATCGTTGTGACCGTCGAAAACGGGAATGATATCTGATGGCATGAATGACTTCGCTTCTTGATCCGGCCGACCCGACTGGTCTGCAGGCGTCCTTTCTAGGCAAGCGCGCAGCAGGACGCAAATCGCGCGAAAGCGCATGGCCGAAATGCGCGAGGCATGCAGCTATGGGCGCGGCGGGGCAAACGGTCGAGCCTGGCGAGAAACCGGTTCGCAGCGTGCGGAATAAGTTGACGCGCGACGGGGCCGGACTGTACAAGCGCCCGGAAAGTTCCGGAGGGATGGCCGAGCGGTTGAAGGCACCGGTCTTGAAAACCGGCAGGCGGGTGACCGTCTCGTGGGTTCGAATCCCACTCCCTCCGCCATGCATCACCTGCATTCTCCCAAATACCGTTGACCGCCGCGAGCCACCGCATTGTAAGGAACGGTTGCAGATTTCTCTGTATATGTCTGTTTCAAAACCTGCATAAACTGGAGCATCGACTTGCGGTTCTGCGCGTGGCAATGCTTGCCGAAGGGTGAAGAAGCGACCGCCTGTCGAAACGAGGTTTCGCGAAACTGGGGAAGATTGCGGGAAATCTGAAACACATGCGCGAAACGCAGCCCCTATTTCGCCGCCTCTTTCCTGCGGCCATCGCGACATCCATCTTCGCGGCGCTGGCCCATGCGGTTCTCGTGGGAATAGCGGCCCGTTCGATTGGTCTGGAACTCGCCTATATCGCTGCCGTGACTTTCGTTGTGGCGCTGGTTGTCGCGCTGGTGGGCGGGGCGGTTCTGCTGGCCATTGTTGCTGCGCTCAAACTGAGACCAGTCTCGTCGCTGCTGCTGTTTCTGATTGTCATTCAGGCCATTGCGATCAGGCTGGAGATGTATCTCTTTGAAGGCAGTTTCAGCGATATATCCTGGCAGTATGGCCTCATATCCGTCCCGGCTTCTGTGATCGCGTGGCATCAATCCGTCTATTGCGCATACAGAGAGCGCTGAGGGAGGTGCACGGCCCAACTCTCTGTCTCACCAACAACAGACTTTCCGTACATAAGTGTTGCCAAAAGTCATGAAGCTATCGTCGGGAATGGCGCCTCGTGCTTTCATTTCCTTGACCAGAGTTCTCGCAACATCCGGTTCGAAGGTGTCACGCAGAGTTATGGCAAACCATCCGTTTGTCGCCAGATAGGCGGAGACGGGAATGGAAGATGAGCGGACATAGGCGTTCGCGGTCTCCATATCAGCGAAACTTTTCACCTGAATGTGGCGGTGCCCGAAAGGGCCGCTCTCGAACTGGTCCACATAAACCCATGTGTGGTGAAGGTATCCCGAGTAACCTCGCACCCTGACACGATACCATCGCTCCACATTGCCGAGAATCTGCAGCGCAGTGCCATTGTGCAATGTCGCCAGATTCGGCGCTTTTCCGTCCGCATTTGATTTCAAGGGCACTTCACCCTTTGGATGGCGAACAAGCCCCGTCCTTGCTGTGGGAATAGTTAGCAAATCTGCAGGTCCTGCCGGGGCGCTCGGTGATCTGCCAACTTCCGGGCTGGGTGCGGTCGGCGGGGTGTATTGAGGTGAGGGGCTCTCTGTGGGTATGTCTCCTGCGTGGGTGACGACCTTGAACTGCTGCATCTCGCTGCCTGAAAGGTAGCGCATGTCACTGGCGTCGTAGCGCAGTGAAAGCTGCAAAAGACCGGGATCAGCACCCATGCTGTACATGTAGCTCATGACTTCGGCCGTCATCGCCTGAACGCTGGACACTGCATCATCCGCCGACATCTGGTGACCGTCTGCAAAGGAAGCCCGATGCACGCCGATCGATCCGGGCAGAGCAATGCGAACCACACCCCCAAGAAATGCAAGAGCACAGGCCGAGGCGCATTCGAGTTCACGAAACTGGAGTGTGTTGAGCTCGAAAGCACGGATCAGTCGGCCCAGTTCCATGGCCTTTATGACGTTTCCACCCGGGGAATTGAATGTCACCACGGTCGGGTTTGCTGCGCGGACTGCGGCAGTGAACTCCGATAGATCATCGCCTTTGGTGAAAGAGCCGTGAACAACCAGATAGCTGAGACCATCTTCCGTGCGCCCAGGCTCATATGTCAGATCGCAGCGGGCAGCTACGCTGAAGCTCAGTAGCAATGCAGCTGTAAAAACAATACGCAGATACCATTTATACGTCATGACACACCCCGCCCGCCGACAAGATTAGCGGCAGGTCGTTGGCCTGTCGATTGTATCCGAGCAACATGCTGAACGGTCGGGTAAGCAGTTTGGTGCTGGAGCAAGGCGGGGGCATCTGCGGCTCCTTCTGCGTCGCCAAAGCCCAAGGTTCCAGCACGCAGAAACCCCAAAGTTATGCTATCCGTCAGCGCAGGAGGCGAAACCAGCCCCATTCCACACGGAGCCCAACCATGGAAACCCAGCAACTGCATCGTGGCCGGCTCATTGACCACATCCAGCTCGTCGTGCGCGATCTTGAGGCAAGCCACGCCTTTTACGCAGCCGTTCTGGAGGTGCTCGACATTCCGGTCATCGGCACGAATGCCGATTTCTTCTTCGCTGACGAACTGGTGGTGTCTTCGGCGGACAGCCCCGCAGCGCTCGGCGTGTTGACGGGGCGTCATCACCTGGCTTTTCAGGCCAGGGACCGCGCCATGGTGGATGCCTGCTATCAGGCCGCGATGGCGCATGGCGGACGCGACAACGGTGCGCCCGGCGAAAGGGCGTATCATCCCGGTTACTACGCCGCATTCGTGCTCGATCCGGATGGCAACAACATCGAATTCGTGTTCCACGGCGAGGCAGAGCGCAGTGCGCCATCGGTGGTGATCGAATTCTAGCGCTGCGCTGGCTCACCGCGCGATGCGGCGATTCGAACGTGCCCCGAAACCGCGCCCGCACAAGCAGATCGGCGTTGCCGGATGCACGCGGGGTTTACATTTGAAACCGTGTCAGTCTAATAACACACGCAATGGTAGTAAGGTTTTGGCAAAAATTCGAAATTCTGCCGTTTTGCTGCCATAAATGATTTACAACTTGCTAATGCATTTCAGCTAGGGGTGCGGAGGGCATCCTGAGTTGTAGAAACCGGAACGCCTTGTTTCGGCATTTTTTGACGAGTGGGGATATCTCGCGACCATGAACGGGATTTCGATGTCCGGGGGAGACGCGGACGCATGAGCATTCAGATTGTTGTGCACCGCATTGCGGTTCGCCGCCTGTCGTCCGCCATTGCCTTTGCAGCCTGTGCCGCATTGCTTTCGGCGTGCTCGTCCACGACCCCCAAGGTCGCTGTCAACAAAACCAAGTCCAAGGAATATTTCGCCGAGTCCGAATACGGCGTTCAGGCAAGCCCGCGCGTTTCCATGAAAAGCTCCAACCTGAAGCGCGGCGGTGGCCGCCGCCAGGTGGGCAAGCCCTATCAGATCAAGGGCAAGTGGTATCATCCCAAGGAAGACCCCGACTATGAAAAGGTCGGCGCGGCTTCCTGGTATGGCGACGCCTTTCATGGCCGGCTCACGGCCAATGGCGAAACCTATGACATGACGCATCTTTCTGCGGCGCATCCGACCATGCCGCTGCCCAGCTATGCGCGCGTCACCAATGTCGACAATGGCAGCTCCGTTCTGGTCCGCGTCAATGATCGCGGTCCCTTCGCGCACAACCGCATCATCGATCTGTCGAAGCGTGCGGCCCAGCTGCTCGATTACCAGAGCGCCGGCGTAGCAAAGGTGAAGGTCGAATATGTCGGCCCGGCGCCGCTCGAAGGACGCGACGACGAATATCTCATGGCGTCCTACCGCCCGGGCGGCGCAGCACCCGATCCATCCGACGGTCTGCCGACCGGCGTGATGATTGCAATGAACGGCTCCACGCCGACGGCGACGCTTCCAGGCGTCAAGGCGCGCGACGCATTTGCGAGCCAGCCGGGCCTGACGCCGCCGCAGCCGATTGCCGCGTCTTCCGGCTCCTTCACCCTGCCAACCTCCGGTCCGCTGGTTCCCGACCGCCCGGATTCACTGCCGATGGACGGCGTCGAGCGTGACGTGGCGTTCCTCTCTTATGCCGATCAGCGCGTGAGCGCGGCTGCTGGCGCGTTTGACAATGTGCTGCGCAGCGATCTGCAGTCGCAGGACGTGGCGCGCTGGTGGCGGCAGAAGCAGCCCGGCGCAGCCGGGCAGGGCGCTTCGGACGATCTGGCCTTCATCAATATCGGCACCTGGCAGTCTGAGGCCGAGGCCAAGGCGCAGGCAGAGAAGCTCGCGGGTTTCGGTCAGCTGAAGTTCGAAACCGTTTCGGATGATGCCGGCACGCTCTACTATACGCTCGCCGTCACGCCGCAGGATCAGAGTTCCATCGACCAGGTGCTGCAGGCCGCCTGGAATGCAGGCGCAGCCGACGCTTTCATCGTCCGCTGAATGATCGGGGCGCCGGCGCGGCGCCCCCGGCCCATAACCATTTCATCAAATTTGTATTACCGCGGTTGATCCCGCCGGCTGAGCAGCGCTAGAGTCTCCCTGGTGGGGTTCTGGTATGGTGCATGGTCGGTGATCTCTACACTCAATAAATCGCTTGTTTTCGCCTTCTGTCTTCTGTTTCTCGGGTCGCAGGCGGCATTCGCCCAATTGTTCGAAACCCGGGCCAGACAGGCCTTTCTGATCGATGCGGACACGGGCACGGTCCTCTTCTCCAAGAACCCGGACGAGAAAATACCCCCGGCTTCGCTCGCCAAGCTGATGACGATGGAAGTCGTCTTCAACGCCATCAAGAGCGGGCGGCTTTCGATGAGTGATGCGTTCTATGTGAGCGAACACGCCTGGCGCACGGGCGGGGCCGTTTCGGGCACGTCGACCATGTTCGCCGAGATCAAATCCTCCGTGCCGCTCGAGGCGCTGATCCAGGGCGTGATCGTCCAGTCGGCCAATGATGGCTGCATCATCATCGCGGAAGGCATGGCGGGGTCCGAAGAGAATTTCGCGCGTCTGATGACCGAGCGCGCCCACAAGATCGGCTTGACGGATTCGGTGTTCGTGAATTCGAGCGGGTTGCCCGCCGAAGGTCAGCATGTCACCATGCGTGATCTGGTGACGCTCGCCACCCATCTTTGGCGGGAGTATCCGGAATTCTACAAATATTACGCGCAGGAATCCTTCACCTGGAACAAGATCCTGCAGCGCAACCGCAACCCGCTTCTGCGCATGGATATTGGCGCGGACGGGCTGAAAACCGGTTTTACGGAAGCTTCGGGCTACGCCATCGTCGGTTCCGTCAACCGCAATGGCCGCCGGCTTTTCATGGCGATGAGCGGGCTTGAGACCGAGAGCGAGCGGGCCGAAGAAGCGCGCAAGATGCTGGACTGGGGCGTGCGGGCGTTCGAGCGCATGGATATCTTCGCCGAAGGTGAAACCATCGGCAACGTCTCCGTATTTGGCGGAGCCAAGGGCGAGCTTGCGGTGCGCGCGAAGGGGCCTGTGGCCATCTTCCGTCCCATCACCAATGCCGACAGCCTGCGTGCGCGCATCGTCTATCAGGGTCCGATCCCGGCTCCGGTGGAAGAGGGCCAGCGCATCGGCACGCTCAAGGTCTGGATCGGCGACACGCTCAGCCAGGAAACGCCGCTCTATGCAGCCGAAAGCATTGCCGTGGGTGGGCTGCCGGACCGCGCGCTGGATGCCGTCGGTGAGCTTCTGACCGGCTGGATGCGCCGGTATCGCTCCTGAGCGCGGCGACGCATCACCCGTCCGCCATCCACAAAGCCTGTCGCAATGTCAGTTCAGCATGGACCTGCGGGAAACGAGAGCCTAAGTAGGAGCGTGTTCGGCAATGGAGCCGGCAGGCGCTTACTGAAAGGATTGAGGTCTCTTGTCTCGCGGTTTCTTCATTACATTCGAGGGAGGCGAGGGGGCCGGAAAATCGACGCAGATCGAGCAGCTTGCGGCCAGCCTGCGTGAAGCGGGGCGTGACGTCATCGTCACGCGCGAGCCCGGCGGTTCTGCGGGCGCCGAAGCCGTTCGCCACGTTCTCCTGTCGGGCGCTGCCGAGCCTTTCGGCGCGGCAATGGAGGCAGTCCTTTTCGCTGCGGCGCGTTCAGACCATGTGGAGCAGGTGATACGGCCTGCCATCGCGCGCGGCGCGGTTGTTCTTTGCGACCGGTTTCTGGATTCCTCGCGCGTCTATCAGGGCGTGACCGGCAATCTGGACGCAGACTTCATGGCCAATCTCGAACGCGTGACGGTCAACGGCATGAAGCCGGATCTGACGCTCATTCTCGACATCGATCCCGAAGAGGGGCTGCGCCGGGCAACCGCGCGGCGTGGCGACGATACGCCCGACCGTTTCGAGAAGGAAACGCTGTCGATCCACCGCCGCCGCAGAAAGGCGTTTCTGGAAATCGCCAAGGCCGAACCGCAGCGCTGCGTGGTCATCGATGCGGACGCCGATCCGGAGAAGGTTGCAGCAACCATCCTGCGCACTGTCAGTCTTGCGATGGCCGAAGCCCAGTCGTCTGGCAAAAGGAGCAAGGCGTAATGTTCGAACGCACCGCGCCTGAACGCTTCGACAGTCTGCCGGATATTCCCGAGCCGTCGGAGAACCCCATACTCGTCGGCCATGAGCGCGCTGCAGAAATGCTTGCAGGGGCCTACCGTGCCGGCAAACTGCATCACGGCCTTCTGTTCGCTGGTCCGCCCGGAATCGGCAAGGCGACGCTCGCCTTTCATCTGGCCAACCATCTTTTTTCGAACCCGCAGCCGGAGACCGCGCCACCGCGCTTTTCGCCGCCCGATCCCACCGGACAGGTGTTTCGGCTGGTGGCGCAGGATGCGCATCCGTCTCTGCTCCATCTGACGCGTCCCTTCGTTGAGCGCGACAAGAAGTTCAAGACGGTGATCACGGTCGACGAGATCCGCAGGATACATCGCTTCCTTTCGCTGACGCCGCATGATGGCGGTTACCGCGTGGTGATTGTCGATTCCGCCGACGATCTGAACATCAGCGCCGCCAACGCCCTGCTCAAGAGCCTGGAGGAGCCGCCGCCGCGCACGCTCTTCGTGCTGATCACGCATTCGCTCGGACGGCTCCTGCCCACCATCCGTTCGCGCTGCCAGATCGTGCGTCTTCAGCCTCTGGAAACGCCGGAGCTTGCCGGGCTTCTGCGCCGTCTTGGCGCTGATGGAGGTGGCAGCGATGAGGAGATCGCGGCGCGCGCGCAGGGCAGTGTGCGCAATGCGATCCTGTTGTCGCAGTTCGGCGGTGCGGAAATCGCCGATGTGCTGCAAAAGCTCGCTACGGGGCGCAATTTCGATGCGGCCGAAGCGCTGAAGCTTGGTGACGCGGTGAACGGGCGTGACCGCGACGTGCAGTTCTCGATCTTCAACCGCACTGTTCTCGACATGATCAACGAGCGTGCCGTGGCGCTTGCTGCGGCCGGTGATGCGCGTGGCGCTGCCGCCGCTGCCGATCTCTGGGACGATGTCACCACCACAATTCGCGACGCCGAGACCTACAATCTCGACCGAAAACAGCATGCCGCCGGGCTCGCCGCGAAGCTTAATGCCGCATTCAATGCCTGAAGCGGCCGCTTGGGCTGGCATGCACCTCGCCGATGCGCTATCTGGGCGTCATCAAACAATGCATTCTCTGGACTCTCTGCCAAATGGCCCGCGATAGCTTTTACATCACGACTCCCATTTTCTACCCGAATGGCAAGCCGCATATCGGTCACGCCTATACCGTGATCGCGACCGACGTGATGGCGCGGTTTCAGCGTCTCGACGGCAAGGATGTCTTCTTCCTGTCGGGCACGGATGAGCACGGGCTGAAGATGCAGCAGACCGCCGAAAAGGAAGGCATCACCGCGCAGGAACTCGCCGACCGCAACTCGGCCGTGTTCCGCGAGATGATCGCCGCAATGGGCGGCTCCAATGATGGCTTCATCCGCACCACGGAAGAGCGCCATCACCGCGCCTGTCAGGCTATCTGGAAGAAGATGGCAGACAATGGCGACATCTATCTCGACAGCTACAAGGGCTGGTACTCCGTCCGTCAGGAAGCCTATTTCGACGAAAGCGAAACGACCGTCGGTGAAGATGGCGTTCGCCGCGAGCCGCTCGGCTCGCCGGTCGAATGGAACGAGGAAGAGACCTATTTCTTCCGCCTGTCCGCCTATCAGGACAAGCTCCTGGCGCATTATGAAGCCAATCCGGAATTCATCGGCCCGTCCGAGCGCCGCAACGAGGTGATGAGCTTCGTTCGCTCCGGCCTCAAGGACCTGTCGATCTCGCGCTCCACGTTCAACTGGGGCGTTCCGGTGCCGGGCGACGAGAAGCACGTGATGTATGTGTGGGTGGATGCGCTCACCAACTACATCACCGCTGCGGGCTACCCGGACACGGATGCCGATAGCTGGTCCTACTGGCCGGCCGATGTGCACATGATCGGCAAGGACATTGTGCGCTTCCATGCGGTCTACTGGCCGGCATTCCTGATGTCGGCTGGCATCGAGCTGCCCAAGCGCGTTTTTGCGCATGGCTTCCTGTTCAACCGCGGTGAGAAAATGTCGAAATCGGTCGGCAATGTCGTCGATCCGTTCACGCTGGTGGAGCATTACGGCCTCGACGCCGTGCGCTATTTCTTCCTGCGCGAGGTTCCGTTCGGTCAGGACGGCAGCTACAGCCATGATGCGATCGTGAACCGCACCAATGCCGATCTTGCAAACGATCTGGGCAATCTCGCCCAGCGTTCGCTTTCCATGATCGCGAAGAACTGCGAAGGCAAGGTTCCGGAGAAGGGCGCGCTCGGCGAAGCCGATCTGGCCATTCTCGCCAGTGCCGACGAGGCGCTCGCCACTGCACGCACGGCCATGAGCACGCAGGCGCTTCATCAGGCGCTGGGCGCAATCTTCGGCGTTGTCGCCGAGGCGAACCGCTATTTTGCGGGGCAGGAGCCGTGGGCGCTTAAGAAGACTGATCCTGCGCGCATGCATTCGGTGCTCTACACGACCGCCGAGCTGGTGCGTCGCGTGGCGATCCTCTGCCAGCCCTACATTCCGGGCTCCGCCGAAAAGCTGCTCGACCTTCTGGCCGTTCCGGCGGATGCACGCTCCTTCGCGCATCTTTCGGATGAAAACGCGCTCGTTTCCGGCAGTGAACTGCCCGCGCCGCAGCCGGTCTTCCCGCGCTATGTGGAGCCGAAGCCGGAGAGCGAGGGAGCCTGACGCCAATGCTGGTGGACAGCCATTGTCATCTGGATTTTCCGGATTTCGACGAGGATCGCGCCGCGTTCATGGAGCGCGCGCGCGAGGCCGGCGTCGGCCTCATGGTCACGATCTCGACGCACGTGCGTCAGTTCGACCGGATTCTGGCAATTGCAGAAGCGAACGACAACGTTCTTTGCTCCGTGGGCACGCATCCGCACAATGCGGATGAGGAGCTTGATGTAACGGCAGAAGAGCTCGTGCGTCTGGCGCAGCACCCCAAGGTGGTGGCCATCGGCGAGGCGGGGCTCGACTATTTTTACGACAAGGCTCCCCGCGAAGCACAGGCGCAGGGTTTTCGCACGCACATCGCGGCGGCGCGTGAAACCGGCCTGCCGCTGGTCATTCATGCCCGCAACGCCGATGACGACATGATCGCCATTCTGCGCGAGGAGACGGACAGGGGCGCATTTCCCTTCATCCTGCATTGCTTCTCCTCGGGGGCAGGTCTTGCAAAGGCCGGCGTGGAGCTTGGCGGATATGTTTCCTTCTCCGGCATTTTGACCTTCCGTAACTCGCAGGCGCTGCGTGACATCGCCGCGACCGTGCCGCATGACCGGCTTCTGGTGGAAACGGATGCGCCCTATCTCGCGCCCGTTCCCAATCGGGGCAAGCGCAACGAGCCGGCCTTCGTCGCACACACGGCGCATGTTCTGGCCGAAACCATCGGCCTTTCCGATGCCGAGACGGCCGACCTGACCACGGAAAACTTCTTCCGCCTGTTCAAGAAAGCGCCGCGGGACGCTGCCGCGCGGTGAGCGATCTGCTGCGCCTGACGATCCTGGGATGCGGTTCCTCTCCGGGAACGCCGCGCATCACCGGCGATTGGGGCGCGTGCGATCCGGCCAATCCGAAAAACCGTCGCCGCCGCTGCGCGGCGATGGTGGAGCGCGTTTCGGCGAGCGGCGGCATCACCCGCGTCGTCATCGACACCGGCCCCGATTTTCGCGAGCAGATGATCTCCGCAGGCGTCGACCGGCTGGACGCCGCCGTCTACACGCATCCCCATGCGGACCATATTCACGGCATAGATGATCTGCGCGGCTTCGTTATGAACCAGCGCCATCTCATGGATGTCTACGCCGACAAGCCCACGCTCCAGCGCCTGATCGAAGCCTTCGGCTATTGTTTCGAGACGCCGCCGGGCAGCAATTATCCGCCGATCCTGAAGGCGCATCCGATCAGCCATGAAGCGCCTTTCTCCATCAATGGCGCGGGCGGGCCGCTGACATTCCAGCCACTGCCGCAAATCCATGGCGACATTCTCTCGCTCGGCTATCGCATCGGCGGGCTGGCGTACTGTCCCGATGTCAGCCAGTTTCCAGAAGAGACGCCTGCGCTGATCGCCGGTGCGGATGTTCTGGTCATCGACGCCCTGCAATACCGCCCGCATCCGAGCCATTTCTCGCTGGAGGAAGCGCTTGGCTGGATCGAGCGGCTTTCGCCAAGGCGCGCAGTGCTCACGCATATGCACATTCCACTCGATTACGAGACCGTGCTGCGCGAGACGCCGGATCATGTCGAACCCGGTTTCGATGGCATGGTGATCGAGATACCCATGGAGGAGGGGGAGAAGACCGATGAGCAAGAGCATCAGGCGGGTGCAGGCGGCGGCTGAGGCCGCCGGACTGGAGATCGAAGTCAAGCGCATGGGTGAGTCCACCCGCACCGCCGAAGAGGCGGCGGCCCAGTGCGGCTGCAGCGTGGCGCAGATCGTGAAATCCCTGATCTTTCAGGGTGAAGAGAGCGGAAAGCTCTATCTTTTTCTTGTTTCCGGGAGCCGTCAGCTGGCGCTCGACAAGGCGTCGGCGCTGGTGGGCGAAGCGCTCAAGCGGGCCGACCCGCGCCATATCCGCGAGGTGACGGGTTTCGCCATTGGCGGTGTGTCGCCTCTCGGTCAGCCGGACGACGTGCTGCGCTTCGGTGATGAAAGCCTGCTCGGCTATGATGTGGTGTGGGCAGCCGCCGGCGCGCATGACGCGGTGTTTTCCGCGATGCCCGGCGCTCTGTTTGACGCGGCTTCAGTAAAGCGCGCCGACATCGCCTGAGTTTTGAGCACAGGAAGATTGAAAGGGCGGGGCCTCATCGGCGCCCGCCCTTTTCCCGATCACTGCCCGTAA
Organism: Nitratireductor aquimarinus; assembly: GCF_017255295.1. GTDB lineage: Bacteria > Pseudomonadota > Alphaproteobacteria > Rhizobiales > Rhizobiaceae > Nitratireductor > Nitratireductor aquimarinus. Next base: position 290,894 of record NZ_JAFKDE010000003.1, on the reverse strand, counting down.
CGCTCGATCCCGAGGCCGTTCGTGTCGATCTCGGGCTTGCGGCCGGAAATGATGTCGGCGATCACGCGCCCGGAACCGCAGGACATGGTCCAGCCCAGCGTGCCGTGGCCGGTGTTCAGGTAAAGCCCGTCGAGACGCGTCGCGCCGATGATGGGCGGGCTGTCAGGCGTCATCGGGCGGAGACCGGACCAGAAGGTGGCGTCGGAGAAGTTCGCGCCATTGCCGAACAGATCGCCGGCGGAGAATTCCAGCGGGCGGCGGCGCGATTCCGGCACCGACAGGTCGAAGCCGGAAATTTCCGCCGTACCGCCGACACGAATGCGGTCGCCCAGCCGGGTGATGGCGATCTTGTAGGTCTCGTCCATGACGGTGGAGACCGGCGCGCCGGCTTCGTTGGTGATCCTGGCAGTCAGCGAGTAGCCCTTGACCGGATAGACCGGGATGTGGAGGCCGAGCGGCCGCAAGAGCGCCGGGGAATAGCTGCCGAGACAGACGAGAACCGCATCGGCCTCGAAACGTCCCTGATCCGTCTCGACACCGGTCACCCGCGCGCCGTCCCTGACGAGGTTTTTGATCGACACGCCGTAGCGGAAATCGACCGAGGAGGCCGCCAGTTCCGAAAGCCGTGTGGTGAACACCTGACAGTCGCCCGTCTCGTCTCCCGGCAGCCGCAGGCCGCCGACATATTTCTCCTTCACCGCGCCCAGTGCGGGTTCAGCCGCGGCGCAGCCATCCCGGTCGAGCACCTCGAAGGGCACGCCGAACTGTTTCAGGATTTCAATGTCGCTGCCGATGCCGTCGAGCTGTTCCTGCTTGCGGAAAAGCTGAAGCAGGCCCTGGCTGCGCTCGTCATAGGTGATGCCGGTTTCAGCGCGCAGTGCGCGCAGGCAGTCGCGGCTGTACTCGGCGATGGGCACCATGCGCGACTTGTTGAGCGCGTAGCGTGCCGAGGTGCAGTTCAAGAGCATCTTGAAGAGCCAGGACCACATGACCGGATCGAGGCGCGGGCGGATCGCCAGCGGACCATTCTTCATCATCAGCCATTTGATGGCCTTGAAGGGCATGCCGGGGCCGGCCCATGGCGACGAGTAGCCGGGCGAAATCTCGCCGGCATTGGCAAAGCTGGTTTCCAGCGCCGGGCCTTCCTGGCGGTCGATAACCGTGACGTCATGGCCCTGTTGGGCGAGATAGTAGGCTGAGGTTACACCGACAACGCCGGCGCCAAGCACGACAACGCGCATGATGGGTACTCCGAATGACTTTTGGATCTGGGGGATTTGGGGAAGGCGCGAGTGCTACGCCGGGATGGAAAACGCCCGTTGCGGCACGGCGAGGGCGTGCCTTCGCCGATCGGGGATCAAGCCTGCGTGGGACGTTGTCGGGGAACTGCGCGCGACGCGATGCGGGCGCATGAAAACGATGCTGCGAGCCGTGGGGAAACGGCTTTCCATGGTCGTGAACACTTTATGCAACTCCACCGGGTCGTCGGTGGCGGACCCGGAAATCAGAACCGAAATTTCAGGTGGTTTGGATTTCCGGCCCCCGGTCGACGGTCTTGCAACCGCGCCAGGGCTAGATGCTTGCGATCAGGCTACCCGCGTGGTTGCAGAAGCGAACGCGGTCCCTCGATTTTCCGGGTGTGAAACGCATGCGGTGGAGGCTCTCGAACAATCAAACAAGGAGCAGGGTTACGCACCGGATACTAGTGAATGTTGCGAAGGATGCAACAGGAATTCGCAGCATCTTGCGCAAATTGAGAGCAGGACGATCAGCTTGTGCGGTCGTCGATCAGAATATTGGGTTTGGCAAGCGTCGTCAGCCCGTCGATATCAGACAGCGTGACCTCGGTGCCTTTCACCTGCACGCCATAGGGTTTGAGCGTATTGAAAGCACGCGACAGGTTCTCCGGCGTCATGCCCAGAAGCGAGGCGAGGGTGCGCTTGTCATAGGGCAGTTCAAGCGTGCCGTTTGCGCCCTGGTCGGCGTGGTAACGCAACAGCCGGTTTGCCAGACGCTCCACGGAACTGCGCAGCTTCAGATCCTTGTGCTCCTTGACGACCGAGCGGTAACAGCTCGCAAGCTCGACAACGATGGCGCGGGCAAAGGCATCGTCCGCCTCGAACGCGGCGCGAACATTCTCCGCCGGGATCATGAGAACCTTGGACTTCTGGCAGGTGCGCGCCGACATCAGATAGACGGCATCCTTCAGCACGGCCGCCAGAATGAAGGTGCCGATGGGATGCACCATGCCCATCGTGGCCTCGCGTCCGTTGGCGCGGGCGAAAAGCTCAACGCGCCCCTCGGTGACCACATAGAGAAAGTCCGCCGGATCACCTTCGCGGATCAGTTCGAGCTGGGCGGGAAAGGTTTGCAGATAAGCGGCCTGAATCAGCGCCTCAAAAGCCGAATCCGACATGCTCTTGAAGAGGCGCAGCGCTCGGATCTCCGGAATATCTGAAGGCCGCATGTATCCCCCTTTTGATAATTATCAATCGCGCGATTGATAAAAGTCAGTCTGTCATTTTGCTGGTCCGGCCGTCAAACTTGATGGCTGCAACCCTGCTGCCGAAACATTTCCCGCAGCGTCTTATTTCCCATCCCTTGCTCCAGAAGTTTGATCTGCATCAAACTTCTTCGAAGGAATGCCCCGAAACTCGCCCCGTTATAGCCATCGGAGCGGCGCGTGCCGCTTGTGAGGAAAGGGCGGACACATGAGTTCCCTCCAAGGGGTCACTCCCCGACAGCAAAACACAATTCTTGGCATGAGCACATTGGCTTTCACCGTGTGCTTTGCCGTTTGGACCATTTTTTCCATCATCGGCGTTCAGATCAAAGAGGATCTGGGCCTGACCGACACGCAGTTCGGTCTCCTTGCCGGCACGCCGATCCTGACCGGTTCCTTGTCCCGTATCTTCCTGGGCATCTGGACGGATCAGTATGGCGGGCGCATCGTCTATGTCCTGACGATGCTTGCGGCAGCCGCCGCGACATTCGCGCTCTCCTACGCCACGACCTATGAGACAATGCTCCTGGCGGCGCTGGGCGTCGGTCTTGCCGGCGGCTCGTTTGCCGTGGGCGTTGCCTATGTGTCGAAATGGTATCCGAAGGAAAAGCAGGGCACGGCGCTCGGCATTTTCGGCGCCGGCAATGTCGGCGCGGCGGTCACCAAATTCGTCGCGCCCTTCGTCATGGTGGCCTTTGGCTGGACCATGGTTGCGCAGGTCTGGGCCGCCGTTCTGGTCGCCATGGCCATCGTGTTCTGGCTGACAACCGAAGATGATCCGGACCTGAAGTCCAGGCGGGCAGCCGGCGCAAAGGCGCGCGGCACCTTCATGCAGCTCGAACCGCTCAAGAACCTGCAGGTCTGGCGCTTCTCGATCTACTATTTCTTCGTGTTCGGCGGCTTCGTCGCGCTCGCGCTCTGGCTGCCGCGCTATCTGGTCGGCGTCTATGAATTGGACATCAAGACGGCCGGCATGATCGCCGCCTTCTACTCGATCCCGGCCTCCATCTTCCGCGCTTATGGCGGACATCTTTCCGACCGGTATGGCGCGCGCCGCATCATGTACTGGACCTTCGGCGTGGCGCTGGTGACGACTTTCATGCTGTCCTATCCGGACACGGATTACATCATCCACGGCATTCGCGGGCCGATCACCTTCTCGACCAGCCTTAGCCTGGTGCCCTTCATCCTGCTGATCTTCGTTCTGGGCTTCTTCATGTCGCTCGGCAAGGCGGCGGTCTACAAGCACATTCCCGTCTACTATCCCGATCATGTGGGGTCTGTCGGCGGTCTCGTCGGCATGATCGGCGGTCTTGGCGGTTTCGTTCTGCCGATCACCTTCGGCGTTCTGCTCGACATGACGGGCGTGTGGACCACCTGCTTCATGCTCTTGTTCGGCATCGTCGCGGTGTCGCTCGTCTGGATGCACTTCTCGATCCGCCAGATGGAGAAGACGGCGCTGTCGCGCGAACTCGGCGCGCTCCCCGAACTGCCTGAAATGCAGCCGATCCATGAGAAAGACAAGCATGGCGGCATGGCCGGCGTGATCGAAGACTGGCGTCCGGACGATGAAACCTTCTGGAACGAGAAGGGCAGGGCGATTGCCCGGCGCAATCTCTGGATCTCCATTCCCGCGCTGCTTCTGGCCTTCTCGGTCTGGATGGTCTGGTCGGTGGTGGTGGCCAAGCTGCCGAGCATCGGCTTCGACTACACGACCGATCAGCTGTTCTGGCTGGCCGCTCTGCCGGGGCTTTCGGGCGCAACGCTGCGCATCTTCTACTCCTTCATGGTGCCGATCTTCGGCGGGCGCTTATGGACGACATTGTCGACCGCTTCGCTCCTGATCCCGGCCTTCGGCATCGGCTATGCGGTGCAGAACCCCGAAACGCCTTACCTGATTTTCCTGGTCCTGGCGCTTCTGTGCGGTCTTGGCGGCGGCAACTTCGCCTCCTCCATGGCCAACATCTCCTACTTCTTCCCGAAGTCGGAGAAGGGCAATGCACTTGCGCTCAATGCAGGGCTTGGAAATCTCGGCGTCAGCGTCATGCAGTTCCTGGTGCCGGTGGTGATCTCGACAGGCGCATTCGCCTTCGCGGTCGGCGATGGCCAGATGGCCAGCGATGGCACCATGCTGTGGCTCCAGAACGCGGGCTTCATCTGGGTTCCGTTCCTGATCGTCTCGACCATCGCCGCATGGCTCGGCATGAACGACATCGCCTCCGCGCGCGCCTCGTTCGCCGAACAGTCGATCATCTTCTCGCGGTTCCACAACTGGGTGATGTGCATTCTCTACACGGGCACGTTCGGCTCCTTCATCGGATATTCGGCCGGCTTCCCGCTGTTAATGAAAACGCAGTTCCCTGAGGTGAATGCGCTCTCCTACGCCTTCCTCGGCCCATTGGTCGGCGCGCTCTCGCGGGCGGGCACCGGCTGGGTTTCCGACCGGTATGGCGGCGGACGCGTCACGCTGTGGACCTTTGCGGGCATGATCGTGGCGGTCTGGGGTGTGTTGCAGTTCCTGCCCCTGAACGGCACGGGCGGCAATTTCTGGGGCTTCTTCGCCTGCTTCATGGCCCTGTTCTTCCTGACAGGCGTGGGCAATGCGTCGACCTTCCAGATGATCCCCTCGATCATGCGGCTCGAGATCCCGCGGCTGATGCCCGAGCTCGACAAGGATGCTTCGGTCAGACAGGCCGAGCGCGAGTCGGCGGCCATCATCGCCTTCACCTCGGCCATCGCAGCCTATGGCGCATTCTTCATCCCGAAAGCCTACGGCTCCTCGATCGCCATGTCCGGCGGGCCCGAAATGGCCCTGTGGGGTTTCCTGATCTTCTACGTGGTCTGCATGGGCCTCACCTACCTCTTCTACACGCGAAAAGGCGGGCTCCTGCATGCCGTTGAGCGGGCCGGAAACACCCGGCCAGCCAGCACCGTGCCAGCAAGCTGAAAAGGACCAAGCGATGTCACATCTGTTAAACCGTCTCAACTTCCTGGCGCGGAAGAACACGGGAACCTTCTCCGACGGTCACGGCGTCACGACCAATGAAAGCCGTGACTGGGAGGACGCCTACCGCAAGCGCTGGCAGCACGACAAGATCGTGCGCTCCACCCATGGCGTGAACTGCACCGGCTCCTGCTCGTGGAAAATCTACGTGAAGGGCGGGATCGTCACCTGGGAAACGCAGCAGACCGACTACCCGCGCACGCGGCCCGATCTGCCCAACCATGAGCCGCGCGGCTGTTCGCGCGGCGCCAGCTACTCCTGGTACATGTACTCGGCCAACCGGGTGAAATATCCGCTGGTGCGCTCGCGGCTTCTGAAACTGTGGCGGCGCGAACGGGCGGTGAAGACGCCGGTCGGCGCATGGGCGGCGATCCAGCAGGATCCGGCCAAGCGCGCCGAATACACCAAGGTGCGCGGTCTCGGCGGCTTCGTGCGGGCAAGCTGGGACGAGGTCAACGAGATCATCGCCGCAGCCAACGCCTATACGGCGCGCACCCATGGTCCCGACCGGGTGATCGGCTTCTCGCCGATCCCGGCCATGTCGATGGTCTCCTATGCGGCGGGTTCGCGCTATCTGTCGCTTCTGGGCGGCACCTGCATGTCGTTCTATGACTGGTATTGTGACCTGCCGCCGGCATCTCCCATGACCTGGGGTGAACAGACGGACGTGCCGGAATCGGCCGACTGGTACAATTCCAGCTTCCTCATCCTCTGGGGCTCCAACGTGCCGCAGACCCGCACGCCGGACGCCCATTTCTACACGGAAGTGCGCTACCGGGGCGCAAAGTCCGTGGTCGTGTCGCCGGACTATTCGGAAGCGGCCAAGTTCTCCGACATCTGGCTGCATCCCAAGCAGGGCACCGACGCGGCGCTCGCCATGGCCATGGGGCACGTCATCCTGCGCGAGTTCCACCTCGACCGGCAGGCGGAGTATTTTGAGGATTACTGCCGTCGCTACACCGACATGCCCATGCTGGTGCGGCTTGTCGAGAAGGACGGGCGTTATGTGCCCGACCGGCTGCTCCGCGCCTCCGATTTCCGGGGCAAGCTCGGCGAGAAGAACAATCCCGAATGGAAGACAGTCGCGATTGACCGCAAGTCGGGCAAGATCGTCGCGCCGACCGGCTCCGTCGGCTTCCGCTGGGGTGAGAAGGGCAAGTGGAACCTGGAGAGCAAGGACGGCAAGGGCGAGGATGTCGAGCTCGAAATGAGCCTGATCCTCGATGCTGACCGCGACACGGTCGCCAATGTGGCGTTCCCCTATTTCGGCAATCGCGAGCACGATCATTTCGCCGGCACGGACCATGACAGCGTTCTGGAACGCGCCGTGCCCGCCAAGAAGGTCAAGCTCGCTTCCGGAGAGGCGCTGGTTGCAACCGTGTTCGACCTGTTCGTCGCCAATTACGGGCTCGACCGGGGGCTGGGCGACAATAGCTGCGCGAAATCCTATGACGATGAAGCGCCCTATACGCCGGCCTGGGCCGAGAAGATCACCGGCGTGCCGCGCGATCACATCGTCACGGTCGCCCGTGAGTTCGCGCTCAATGCCGAAAAGACCAATGGCCGCTCGATGGTCATTCTCGGCGCGGGCCTGAACCACTGGTACCACATGGACATGAACTACCGGGGGATCATCAATCTCCTGGTCATGTGCGGCTGCGTCGGCCAGTCCGGAGGCGGCTGGAGCCATTATGTGGGACAGGAGAAGCTGCGCCCGCAGACCGGCTGGCTGCCGCTCGCCTTCGGGCTCGACTGGGGCCGTCCGCCCCGGCAGATGAACTCGACCTCCTTCTTCTACGCGCACACGGACCAGTGGCGCTATGAAACGCTCAAGGTGGATGAAATCCTGTCGCCAACCGCGCCGGAAGGCCCGTGGGACGGGACGCTGATCGACTACAACATCCGCGCCGAGCGCATGGGCTGGCTGCCATCGGCCCCGCAGCTGAAGACGAATCCGCTGGATGTCGCAAAGGCGGCGGGCGAGGCTGGTCAGGAGGCCAAGGATTACGTCGCGGCGCAGCTCAAGTCCGGCGATCTGCAGATGTCCTGCGAAGACCCGGACGATCCGGCCAACTGGCCGCGCAACCTGTTCGTCTGGCGCTCAAACCTGCTCGGCTCCTCGGGCAAGGGGCATGAGTATTTTCTAAAACATCTGCTCGGGACGGCGAATGGCGTCATGGGCAAGGATCTGGGCGAAGAAGGGCGGCAGAGGGCGCGCGAGGCCGTCTGGCACGAGACCGCGCCTGAAGGAAAGCTCGACCTTCTGGTCACGCTCGACTTCCGCATGTCGACCACCTGCGTCTATTCCGACATCGTTCTGCCGACGGCCACCTGGTACGAGAAGAACGATCTCAACACGTCCGACATGCACCCCTTCATCCACCCGCTTTCAAGCGCGGCGGACCCGGCCTGGGAGGCGCGCAGCGACTGGGACATCTTCAAGGGCATTGCCAGGAAATTCTCCGAAGTCGCGCCCGAGGTGCTGGGCGTGGAGAAGGATGTGGTTCTGGTCCCCATTCTTCACGACACGCCGGGCGAACTTGCCCAGCCCTTCGAGGTGGAGGACTGGAAGACCGGTAAGGTGGAGCCTGTTCCGGGAAAGACCATGCCGGCAGTCGCCGTGGTCGAGCGCGATTACCCGAACCTCTACAAGCGTTTCACCGCGCTCGGGCCGCTCATGGACAAGCTCGGCAATGGCGGCAAGGGCATTTCGTGGAACACCGAGCACGAGGTGGAGGCCCTTGGCCGTCTCAACGGCGTCGTTACGGAGGAGGGCGCAACGAAGGGGCGTCCGCGCATCGACAGCGATATCGATGCGACCGAGGTGATCCTCATGCTCGCGCCGGAAACCAATGGCGAGGTGGCCGTGAAGGCCTGGGATGCGTTGTCCCAGAACACGGGTCGCGACCACACCCATCTGGCGCTGCCCAAGGAAGACGAAAAAATCCGCTTCCGCGATGTGGTGGCGCAGCCGCGCAAGATCATCTCCTCACCGACCTGGTCGGGGCTTGAATCGGAGAAGGTCTGCTACAATGCCGGCTACACCAATGTGCATGAGCTGATCCCCTGGCGCACCATCACCGGCCGCCAGCAGCTCTATCAGGACCATCTGTGGATGCGCGCCTTCGGTGAGGCATTCTGCGTCTACCGGCCGCCCATCGACACCAAGTCGATCAATCCGATGATCGCGGAGAAGTCGAAGGGCAAGCCTTCGGTGGTGTTGAACTTCATCACGCCGCACCAGAAGTGGGGCATCCACTCCACCTATTCCGACAATCTCCTGATGCTGACGCTCAATCGCGGCGGTCCGGTCGTGTGGATTTCGGAGGAAGACGCGAAGACGGCGGGTCTGGTCGACAATGACTGGGTCGAGGTCTTCAACGTCAACGGCGCGATCGTGGCGCGTGTCGTGGTCTCCCAGCGCATGAAACAGGGAACCGTCTACATGTATCACGCGCAGGAAAAGATCGTGAACACGCCGGGGTCGCAGATCACCGGCCAGCGCGGCGGCATCCACAATTCGGTGACCCGCGCCATCACCAAGCCGACGCACATGATCGGCGGCTACGCGCACCAGGCTTACGGCTTCAACTATTACGGCACCGTCGGCTCCAACCGCGATGAATTCGTCGTGGTGCACAAGATGGAGGAGGTGGACTGGATGGAAGGGCCTTACCGCGAAACCGGCGAAAAGAAGGAGGCGGCAGAATGAAAGTCCGCGCGCAAATCGGCATGGTGCTGAACCTCGACAAGTGCATCGGGTGTCACACCTGCTCCGTCACCTGCAAGAACGTCTGGACGAACCGCGAGGGCGTTGAATACGCCTGGTTCAACAATGTCGAGACCAAGCCCGGCATCGGCTATCCGAAGGACTGGGAAAACCAGAAACGCTGGAATGGCGGCTGGGTGCGCAGGGCCAATGGCCGCATCGAGCCCAAACAGGGCGCGAAATGGCGCATTCTGGCAAAGCTCTTCGCCAATCCGGACCTGCCGGAAATCGACGACTATTACGAGCCGTTCGATTTCGACTACAGCCACCTTCAGACGGCGAAGGAAAGCCAGACATCGCCCACCGCCCGCCCGCGGTCGCAGATCTCGGGCGAGCGGATGGAGAAGATCGAATGGGGCCCGAACTGGGAGGAAATCCTGGGCGGCGAGTTCGCCAAGCGGTCGAAGGACTACAATTTCGAAGGCGTCGAAAAGCAGATTTACGGCGAGTTCGAAAACACTTTCATGATGTATCTGCCGCGCCTGTGCGAACACTGCCTGAACCCGACCTGCGTGGCCTCGTGCCCGTCGGGCGCCATCTACAAGCGCGAGGATGACGGCATCGTCCTGATCGATCAGGACAAGTGCCGTGGCTGGCGCATGTGCGTCTCGGGCTGCCCTTACAAGAAGATCTATTACAACTGGTCTTCGGGCAAATCCGAGAAATGCGTGTTCTGTTATCCGCGCATCGAGGCTGGCCAGCCCACGGTCTGTTCAGAAACCTGCGTCGGGCGCATCCGCTATCTGGGCGTGGTTCTCTACGATGCCGACCGCATCGCCGAGGCCGCATCCGCTCCCAACGAGCAGGATCTCTATGAAGAGCAGCTCAAAGTGTTCCTCGATCCCAATGACCCGGAGGTCATCGCCCAGGCGAAGAAGGACGGCGTGCCCGATGCCTGGCTTGAGGCCGCCCGTAAATCGCCAGTCTGGAAGATGGCGATGGAGTGGAAAGTGGCGTTCCCGCTTCACCCGGAATACCGCACGCTTCCAATGGTCTGGTATGTGCCGCCGCTTTCGCCGCTCCAGTCTGCGGCCGAAGCCGGCAAGATCGGCCTCGACGGCGACATGCCGGACGTGCGTTCGTTGCGCATTCCCGTCCGCTACCTCGCCAATCTTCTGACGGGCGGCAAGGAAGCGCCGGTCGTCTCCGCGCTCGAACGCATGCTCGCCATGCGGACATACATGCGCGCCAAGACGGTCGATGGCGTCATCGACGAGGCCGTTGCCGGCAAGGTCGGCATGAGCAACGAGATGATCGAGGAAATGTACCACGTGATGGCCATTGCCAATTACGAGGACCGTTTCGTCATTCCCACCAGCCATCGTGAAATCTCGGAAGACGCATATGACGTGCGCGGCTCCTGCGGTTTCACCTTCGGCAATGGCTGCTCGGGAGAAGACACGGGCACGGATCTGTTCGGCGGCAAGCGCACCCGCACGGTGCAGACGCCGGTTGGCAAACTTTCGGAGGGCGTGTGATGCAAACCGCACTGAAAATCATTTCCCTGCTTCTGTCCTATCCGAGCGCGGACCTGCAGGCGGCGACGCAGGAGGTGAAAACCTCCATCGCCGGCGCAGACGGGATCAACGGGACCCAGAAGCGCCTTCTGGAACGGCTGGCCGACGATATTGGCGGGCTCGACCTCTACGACGCACAGGAACGCTACGTGTTCCTGTTCGACCGCACGCGTTCGCTGTCGCTTCATCTGTTCGAACATGTCCATGGAGAGAGCCGGGATCGCGGTCAGGCGATGGTTGATCTGCTTGCCATGTATGAGGCGGACGGCCTGTCCATCGACGCAAAGGAGATGCCGGACTATCTGCCGCTCTTCCTCGAATATCTGTCGATCAAGCCGGACGCGGAAGCAGCGGAACTCCTCGGCCAGACCGGCCATATCCTGAAGGTCCTGCGCGAGCGGCTGAAGAAGCGTCAGTCGGTCTACGCCAATGCGTTTGCGGTTCTGGAGGCGCTCGCCTCGGGGGAAGCCGATCCGAAACTGGTGCGTGAACTCCTTGAGACGCCGGAAGACGATCCGGCGGATCTCGAAGCGCTCGACCGCATCTGGGAGGAAGAGGCCGTGACCTTTGCCGGCAATGCCGGTGAAAACGCCTGCGGTCCCGACCGTCTGCAACGCCAGATGCGCGCCCATCAACGCCGGCCGGACGCTCCCGCGCCGGCAACCAATCTCTGAGTGGAGGCCGTCATGTCAGGCTATATCAACACACTCCTGTTCGGGATCTATCCCTATATCGCGCTGGTCGTGCTCATTCTGGGCACCGCCATTCGCTACGACCGCGAGCAGTATGGCTGGCGTTCGGGCTCCTCTCAGCTCCTCAGGCGACGGCAGCTCATCTGGGGATCGGTGCTTTTCCATGTGGGCGTTCTGGTGATCTTCTTCGGCCACCTGGTCGGCCTGCTCACTCCCATCGCCATATTCGATGCGCTCGGTATCAGCCATGGGGCAAAGCAGCTTCTGGCCATCGTCGCCGGCGGCGTGGCGGGCGTGATGGCAATCATCGGCGCAAGCCTGCTCGTCCATCGCCGCCTGTTCGATGCGCGGGTACGTGCAAACTCCAGCACCACCGACACGCTGATCATCATCCTCTTATGGATCCAGCTGGCGCTCGGTCTCATGACCATCCCGATTTCGATGCAGCATCTCGACGGCGAGGAGATGGTGAAGTTCATGTCCTGGGCCCAGGGAATCTTCACCTTTAACTTTGAGGCATCGAGCTATGTCGCTGAAGTATCTTTCATTTTCAAGGCGCACCTGTTCCTCGGACTGACGATCCTTCTCCTGTTCCCGTTCACCCGTCTGGTGCACATGCTGAGTGTGCCGCTCGGTTTCTTCTGGCGGCCCGGCTACCAGGTCGTTCGCGAACGCAATCAACGGGCGCAGCCGACGCGCCTGCCGGCAGCGGAGTAGCACCATGGCGACGATCTACAAGAACCCCAAACTCGATCATCCGGCGGCGGCTCCGTCGCCGGACGGGCAGGGCTACACCACCTATCAGGAGCCCGACACACGGGTTCCGCCCAAGCCCCTGCCGCTCATCCGCGCCATCACGGTCGATGGCGTGGCTGTGCCCGAAGACGAGATCCTGCGCGAGGCGCAGAACCATCCGGCAGACAATCCCGGAAAGGCGCTGCGCGCCGCTGCCGAAGCACTGGTGATCCGTCAGCTCCTTCTGAGCGAAGCGGCAAGACGCGGGCTTGCAGGCGAGGGCGAACGCGACGAGAAAGGCCGGACAACCTCGGCCGACGATGCGGCCATCCATGCGCTGCTGGAGGCCGAACTCGACGTGCCCCGCGCCGGTGCGGAGGAGTGCCGGCGTTATTATGAGAACAACCGGCAGCGCTTCATGAGCGAGCCGCTGTTTGAAGCCCGCCACATCCTGATCGCTGCACCTGAAAGCGATGAGGAAAAACGCATCGCGGCGCACCGCCTCGCGCAGGAACTGTGCAATGCGCTGGCCTCCGATCCGTCGGCCTTTGCCGCGCTCGCCGCGCTGCACTCGGCCTGTCCGTCGGGCAGTCAGGGCGGCAATCTAGGCCAGCTTTCGCCCGGCAGCACCGTGCCCGAATTCGAGAAGGCGCTAGAAGGCTTGGCGGCAGGCGAGATCGCGCCGGGGCCGGTCGCTTCGCGCTTTGGCTATCACGTCATCGCACTCGACCGCGTGGTTCCGGCACGTGAACTTCCATTCGAACTCGTCGAGGACAGAATTGCCGCCTGGCTGGAAGCCCAGTCATGGTCGCGCGCTTCCGCGCAATACATCGCGATTCTCGCCGGAAAGGCGGACATTTCCGGCATTGAGATCGGCGCGGCGGACAGTCCTCTCGTGCAGTAGCGGGGATGTCATGGAACATATGGAGGAGAAACGCAGGCTGATGGTGGAGGCGCTGGAGGAGCGCCCGCCGGAGGCGCTGTTGCGCGAGCCGCTTGACTACATCTTTGCCGATCATTTTCGGCAGCGGATGCTCTGCAACCTGCTCGACGCGATGGTCTCGGAGGGTGAGCGCGACCTCGCTCTCTCGCGGCATATTCTGACGTTTCTGCGCCGTGATTTCGGGCTTCATGTTCTGGATGAAGAGCTGGATCTGTTTCCCGTGCTTCTTGAGCGCGCTCTGCCAGAGGACCGCATGGAGGATGTGGTCAGCGAACTGTGCGCAGAACACTCGTCCGACAAGCTCGACGCAGACGAACTGTGCCGCGCGCTGGACGCGCCGGAAAGACAGGGCAGGGGCTGGAAGGGCCTGTTCACCCGCTTTGCGGCGAACGAGCGCCGGCATCTGATCGTGGAGAACGCCATCGTCATCCCCATGGCGCGCATCCGGCTCGAGCCGGACGACCTCACGCGCATCGGCCGGCATATGGCGGAACGTCGTGGGATCACCTTCCCCGAACACGCGGAAGGAAGCGCCAGGTGATCCAGAGATCAGGCACTACGGAGAACCCCCATGGGTGAAGCGGCAATATCGATTTCTTGTCCCTGCGACGCCCCTGCCGGTGGAATGCTCAACGTGGACGAAGCGCGTCAGCGCCTTTACGCCCTGCTGATGCCGGCCAGCGCGACGGAGAGCCTGCCTCTGGCTGAGGCCGCCGGGCGCATCGTTGCAAAACCACTTCATGCGTCATGCCCGATGCCATTCTTCGACAATTCGGCGATGGATGGTTTCGCCGTCAGTCTTGCGGATTTCGAAAACGGACCGCCGCATGCGCTGCCGATCAGCGGCGCGGTTGCAGCGGGCGATCATGGGGCGCCAGCCCTCGCGCCGGGCGCCTGTATGCGCATCTTCACCGGCGCGCCCATTCCAGCCAATGCGGATGCAGTCGTGCCGTTTGAACAGACGTCGGAAGAGCAGGGCTGCGCCGCGTTCTTCAAAGCGCCGCGACCGGGCGCGCATATCAGGCGCGCTGGCTGCGATATCGCGCGCGATGCTGTCCTTGTCGCGCCCGGAACCCGGATGAGCGGGCGCTATGCCGGGCTTCTGGCAGCCAATGGGCATCTCTCGGTGACCGTCTATCGCCAGCCCCGCATCGGCGTTTTCTCGACCGGCGACGAGCTGGTGGCTGGCAGCGGCGAAAGACGCGCCTTTGAACTGCACGATGCCAACCGCCCCATGCTCCTGATGATGCTGCAGGAGATGGGTTGCGCGCCGGTCGATCTCGGCATCCTCCCGGACGATCCCTTTGAAACGCGCCAGTTCCTGCATCGGCATGCCGGCGACTTCGATCTGCTCATCTCCTCCGGCGCGGTATCGGTCGGTGGCAGGGATTTTCTGAAAGGCGCGTTTTCGTCCGCCGGTGGCGTTATCGACAGCTGGAAAGTCGCCCTGAAACCCGGCAAGCCCGTCATGTTCGGTCGCATCGGCAAAACGGCGTTTCTCGGCCTTCCGGGAAACCCGATGGCGGCATGGATCGGCTTCCAGCTTTTCGGTCGCATGGCGGTCGAGCGGCTATCGGGACGCGCAACGCAGCCTGTCGAACCCGTGCGCGCCATCACCGAGGGCGTCATACGCCACAGGCTTGGACGGCGCGAATATGTGCCGGTGCGCGTCGTGTCGCACACCCATCGCGGACAGCCGCTTCTGGCGCGCATCGGCCATGGCGGGTCTGCGTCGCTTTATCCTCTGTGTTTTGCCGATGGAGTGGCCATTATCGAAGCCACAACCGGCGATGCCGAGGCGGGCGAGGAACTGGATTTCCTCCCCTTCGTGCAAGGAGTTTTGGAATGACGAACACCATCCCGGCCATAGCGGCGGTCCGCTTCAGCGGCGGCGATCCCATCGACGCGCTGCTCGCGGATGCCGCCGCGCGGTTGCAGTCGCAGAACATTGTCGTTGAAGGCTTTGTCCAGCTCGAACGCGACCTTTCCGAAAACTGCTGCGCGGCCATGCATCTGGAAGACATCCGCAATGGCGCGGTCTGGCTCATTTCACAGGAACTGGGGCAGGGGTCGTCCGGGTGCAGGCTCGATCCGCATGCGCTGGCCGATCTGTGCGGCCCGCTTCTTGAGCGTGTTCGCGAAAAGCCGGATCTTCTGATCCTCAACCGTTTCGGCAAGGGGGAAATGCTCGGCGGCGGTTTTCGCGCGGCAATCGAGGAGGCCTTCATGCTGGGCATTCCGGTGCTGGTGGCGGTTCGGGATGAATATGCGCAGGCCTGGCAGGACTTCACGGAAGGGTGTCACACGGAACTCCAGCCAGATCCGGCGCGCATCGACGCGTGGCTCGCAACCCATGTGGTGCGCAAGGATGCCCGCAATGCCGCATGAACCCGCACCGCCTCATGAGAATGAACGCGCCGGCCTCAGCATCGTGGCGCTGGTCATATCGGATCGCGCAAGCCGGGGCGACTATGAGGACCGTGGCGGCCCGGCCATCGCCGAATGGCTTCAAGAGAACATCGCTTCTGCCTTCCATCTCGAAATTTGCATCATCAGCGACGGGCGGGCCCGTGTCGGCGATGAACTGAAGAGGCTCTGTGATGAAGAGAATGCAGCGCTGATCCTGACCACGGGCGGCACCGGTCCCGCTCCGCGCGATGAAACGCCCGAAGCCATGCAGGATGTTCTTGAAAAGGAGCTGCCGGGTTTCGGCGAGCTGATGCGCCGGCGCAGTCTTGAGGAAGTGCCGACCGCCATCCTCTCACGCCAGACCGCCGGAACACGCGGAAAGACGCTCATCGTCAATCTTCCGGGAAAGCCGGCAGCAATCCGCACATGCCTCGACGCCGTGTTTCCGGCCATTCCCTATTGCCTCGACCTGATCGGTTCGCCCGGTCTGGAAACTGCGGGCAAAACCGGCAAGGCATTCAGACCAAAGTGAAGCATGAACAATGGCTTATTCGCATAAACATGAAGTTCTGAATAAAGCAAATCCTCTCACCGACCTCACAGCTCCAGCCCTCACAGTCCTCCTTGCGCCGCTTCTCGGCCGGGTCGTCAAAAGCCTCTCGCGCAAGCACCCCGCAATCTTCGAGCGCCTCGGACCGCATACGAAGACAGGCTATATCATCGACCCGACAAACCTGCCTTTCGCTCTCTTCCTTCAGCCGGATCCCGAACGCCCCGTGCTGCGCGCCGTCGCCCGCCGGGCGCTGCCGGCGCATGAGGCGCTGATCCGTGGCAGCTTCGACACATTGTTCGAACTGATCGATGCAGATGCCGATGGCGACGCCGTCTTCTTCTCCCGCGACCTGATCATCGAAGGCAATACGGAGGCCGTGGTGAGCCTGCGCAACGCGCTCGACGATGTCGACGGATCGATTGCCGCCGATACGGCCGACCTGTTCGGCCCGCCAGGCAGGCTTGCGCTTGGCTTCCTGCGAAGCCGGGCGGACGCGCGTTCACAAAGGAGCTCGACATGACACTTGCAGAACTGGTGTGCCCGGCCGGTACACCGGCAGCCTTGCGCACGGCCGTGGATGCCGGTGCAGACACCGTCTATTGCGGTTTTCGCAATGCGACGAATGCGCGGAACTTTCCCGGTCTGAACTTCAGCACCGACGAACTCGCCACAGCCGTCGCCTATGCCCATGCGAAGGGCTCGAAAGTGCTTCTCGCGCTCAACACCTATCCGCCTGCGGGCCAGGTGGATCTGTGGCGCGAGGCGGCAGACACCGGCGCACGCATCGGCGTCGACGCCTTCATCGTCGCGGATATGGGCGTTGCCCGGTACATCGCCACGAAATACCCGGAAATCCGCCTGCATCTCTCCGTGCAGGCCGCAGCATCCAGCCCTGAAGCCATCCGCTATTACTGCGAGAGTTTCGGTGTGAAACGCGTCGTCCTTCCGCGTATCCTCACCATCCCCGAAATCCGGCGCATCGCCCAGGAAATCCCCTGCGAGATCGAGACCTTCATCTTCGGCAATCACGGGCTGATGGTGGAGGGGCGCTGCAGCCTGACCAATTACGTCACCGGGCTTTCCACCAATATGGATGGCGTGTGCTCGCCGGCGGCCGACGTGGAGTATCGCCGGGAGGGTGATGGCGCGGTCTCCAGCTGCCTCTCTGGCTACGTGATCGACCGCTTCGGGCCGGACGAGATGGCCGGCTATCCGACGATCTGCAAGGGGCGCTATCAGGCGCCGCATCGTCCCGAAGGCTATTACGCCTTTGAAGAACCCGTCAGCCTGAACCTCGCACGTCTCCTGCCCGAGCTGATCGACGCCGGCGTCCACGCCTTCAAGATCGAGGGGCGGCAGCGCTCCAAGAGCTATGTGCGCAACGTCGTTTCCGCCTTCCGCAATGCGGTGGACGATATTCGCGCGGGCAGGGAGGCGAACATTGCGGGTCTCCTGCAACTCACCGAAGGCGGCCGGGAAACGCAGGGCGCATTCGAAACGAAGAAGTGGAGATAAGCCGATGCACGCCGCTCTGACGCTCGGGCCGATAGCCTATCACTGGCCCGCTGAACGCAAGCGCGATTTCTATGCGCGCATTGCCGACGAGGCCCCGCTCGAAACCGTTTATCTGGGGGAGGTGATCTGCTCGAAACGCGCGCCCTTCTTCGAGCGCGACATGCCGGACATCATCGAGCGCCTCGAGAGAGCCGGGAAGACCGTGGTTCTGTCATCGCTTGCCGAAGTCATGCTTCCGCGCGAGCGGCAGGCCACGCGCGCACTCTGCGAAATGGAAGGCGCCGAGATCGAAATCAACAATGCGGCCGGCCTTCATGCACGGGCCGGCGCACCGCACCGCATCGGTCCGTTCCTCAACGCCTATAACGAAGCGACCATCGCCTGGCTGGCGCAGAACGGCGCGACACATGTGTGCCTGCCACACGAACTGCCGCGCGCCTCACTCGCCCATGCCGCCAAGGCAGCAGGCGAAATCGCCATCGAGACCGAGTTTCAGGTGTTCGGCCGCGCGCCGCTTGCCGTTTCCGCACGCTGCTACCATGCCCGCGCCCATGGCCGTCACAAGGACAATTGCCAGTTCGTCTGCGAGGACGATCCCGATGGCATGCCGCTCCTGACCGCCGACGGGACGCCGTTCCTCAGGGTGAACGGAATCCAGACCCAGTCTGAAAGCTATATCTGTCTCGTTCGGGAGATGGCCGAGCTTGTCGCAATGGGCATCCGCCATCTGCGGCTCATGCCGCAATCGGTCGACATGGTTGCGGTGGCGGAGACTTTCCGGGCCTGTCTCGACGGAAAAATCGACAGCGAGGAAGCGCTTGCGCAGCTCTCGGAAACCTGCGCTCAAACGCGCTTCAGCAACGGCTTCTTCCACCGTGTCGCCGGGCACCGGATGGTTGCTGGCTCGATGCCGGTTTCCTGATCTGGCGATTTCATCTTTTACAAACGAAACCTCCGGCAATTAATTGTTTTTACGTTGTTATGCGCCTCACATAAGAGGCGCATAACTGCGCATTTCAGCCTTGACGGGCGAGGGCCGCATCCACCGCCAGCCCCAGCCTGTCGACAATCAGATCAATGGTTTCGGCGTCAACATTGTAAGGTGGTGCGAGCAGCACGTGGTCGCCCGATACGCCATCAATGGTGCCCGCTCCCGGATAAACCATCAGGCCAGCGGCCATCGCTTCTTTCTTTATCGCCGCGCCGATGCGCCGTTCAGGCGAAAATGGCGTTTTGGCGTCGCGATGTTCGACCAGCTCGATGGCCTGCAGAAGCCCGCGCCCGCGCACATCGCCCACATGGGGATGGTTGCCGAAACGCGCCTGAAGCCGCTCCTGAAGCTGCGCGCCACGCGCACGCACATTGGCGAGCAGGTCGTCGTCGCGGATGATCTTCTGAACTGCAAGTGCCGCCGCGCAGGCAAGCGGATGAGCCGAATAGGTGTGCCCGTGCACGAAACCGCCGCTGCCATTGACGATGGTGTCATAGACATTGGCCGTGCACATCACCGCCGCGATGGGCTGATATCCGCCGCCCAGTCCCTTGGCGAGCGTCAGGATGTCGGGCGTTACATTTTCCTCTTCGCAGGCGAGGAACGTGCCCGTGCGCCCGGAGCCACACATCACTTCATCGAGGATGAGAAGCACGTCATAGCGGTCGCAGATCTCGCGGATGCGGCGGAAATAGCCGGCCTCGGCGGCCACTGCGCCAGCCGTTGCGCCCACCACTGTCTCCGCCAGGAACGCCACGACGTTTTCCGGCCCGAGCTCGAGGATCTTGTCTTCCAGAAGGTTCGCTGCACGCAGGGCATAGTCTTCCGCGCTTTCGCCTTCTTTCGCATAGCGATAGGCAAAGCAGGGCTCGATCTTCGGCTCTTCCAGAAGGAAGGGGCCGTAGGGCTTGCGCCGTGGCGGGTTGCCGCCGACGGAAAGCGCGCCCAGCGTGTTGCCGTGATAGCTCTGGTGGCGGGAGATCACGAGCTTGCGCGATGCTTCCCCGCGCTCCAGGTGATATTGGCGCGCCATCTTGATGGCCGCTTCAACGGCCTCGGAACCGGAGCCGACCAGATAGACCTTGTCGAGCGGGACCGGGCTTGCCGCGCACAGATGGTCGGCCAGCGCCTCGGCGGCAGCCGAGGTAAAGAAGCTCGTATGCGCATAGCTGATTTCGCTCATCTGGCGCTGAACGGCCTCGAGAACGCGCACATCGCCATGGCCGATGCAGGAAACGGCCGCGCCGCCGCAGGCGTCGATATAGCGCTTGCCGGTCTCGTCGGTGATGTAGGCGCCAGCCCCTTTCACTGCGAGCGGCAGCGGGTTTTTCGGGGAGCGATGAAACACGTGGGTCATTGGGACGTCTCTGTTATCGCGCACGACGGTGCGCGTGGTAGGAACCGGATGTGTAAAGCTGTTCTTCGATGTGGCCGATCCGCTCCATGGCCGTGTCCTGCAGCTCGGTCAGCATGGCCGCTGCAAGCCCCTCGACAACGCCTACGGCGGAAATGACGGAGGGGAAGAAGGACGGGCTCTCTGCAGAGAACAGAAGGCAGGTGGAGGCGTGCGGTTGAAGCGGCGTGGCGCGGCTGTCGGCCAGGCTGATCAGGCTTGCACCCGACTTTGCGACAGCCTCGGCCACCATGTCGATTTCGCGCGCATAGGGCTGGAAGTTGATCGAGAGAACCGCATCGCGCTCGGTGAGCATGGAAAGGTCGGCCACCAGCGATGAGCCTTCGCTGCCGAGAAACTCCACGTTCGGGCGCAGCATCTTGCACAGATAGGTGAAGGTGAGGCCCGGTCCCCGGCAACTCATGAAGGCAGCCACATAGATGCGCTCGGCATGGGCGAGCGTGCGCGCCGCCGCCGTGATGTCCTCAAGCGCATTGCTTTCGAGCGCAAAGGCGAGGCTCGCCTCCTGCGCGCGAAACGTTTCGCTGAGAAGCCCCGCGCCCTTGTCCTGCTGCACGGCCGCCACCGCCTTGTCGGCATAGCGGGCCGGCCCGGTCCGGAAACTGTTGGCGTAGACCGCGCGCAGTTCCGACCAGTCGGCAAAGCCCAGCGTGCGCGCCAGCCGCACCAGCGTCGCCGGCGCAATGCCGGCGCGTGTGGCGATCTCGCGCATGGAGAGAAGCACCACATCGTCGGGATGATCGATCAGATAGCGTGCGCCATCGGCCAGTCGACGCGGCAATGCGTCGATCTCGGCAATCATCCGCTGGCTCAGGGCTTCAAGGGTAGGGGCCTCGGTCATGGTGTCACCCGCTTATCAGGCTGGGCAACCACAGAACGGTCGCCGGGAAGGCTATGAGTATGGCCACCGTCACCACATCGGCAAGCAGGAACCAGCCCACGCCGCGGAAGACGTCGCTGATCGACACCCTGTCCGCCACGACATTCTTGATCACGAACACATTGAGCCCGACCGGTGGCGTGATGAGACCGATCTCCAGATATTTGGTGATCATCACACCCGCATAGATGAGGCTGATGTCCGCCGTCTCGAAGATCGGCAGCAGAACGGGCAGCGTCAAAAGCATCACGCCGATCGGGTCGAGGAACATGCCCAGAACCAGATAGATCAGCGACACGGCGATGATGATGAGCAGCGGCGACATGTCCTCGCCGATCAGTCCCTGCACATAATCAGGGAAGCCGGCGAAGGCGAAGAGGCGGGTCAGCAGCGCTGCGGCCACGGCGATCAGGAAGATGGCCGAGGTGGAGCGGATGGTCTCGAACGCGGCGTCCTTCAGGGCTCGCCAGGAGAGCGTGCGCTTGGCGAAACCGATGGCGATGGCCGCCAGCGCGCCGATGGCGCCCGCTTCCGTTGCCGAGAAGAGACCGGCAAAGATGCCGCCGAAAACCGTGATGACAAGCAGGAAGAGCGGCCAGGTCTCGCCGAGCGCCAGAAAGCGCTCACGCCAGTCGACGCTCATCTCGCGCGGAGCCAGAGACGGATTGTACTTCACCCGCATCAGGATCATCAGCGCATACATGAGCGCAGTGATAAGCCCCGGAATGACCGCGCCGATGAACAGTTCACTGACCGGCACTTCGGCAAAGACGGCGTAAAGCAGCAGGATCGTGCTTGGCGGAATGAGCGAGCCCATGGTGCCGGCAGCCGCGATGGTGCCAACGGCGAGCTTTGCGTCATAGCCGCGGTCGAGCATGGCCGGCACGGCAATCTTGCCCATGGCCGCCGCACAGGCAACGGAGGAGCCGGTGACGGAGGAGAAGAGCGCAGCCCCGCCAACAGACGAGATGGCAAGGCCGCCCGGCAGGAAGTTCAGCCAGGCCCGCGCCACGCGGAACAGACCGTCGGTCAGACCGGCAGAGAAGCAGACATAGCCCATGAACAGGAACATGGGGATGGCGCTCAGGCTCCAGTGTGCGGCAAAGGCATGCGGGACCGAGCGAAGAACGCCCCAGGTGGCCCGCTCGCCAACCAGAATATACATGCCGACAATGGCGACGAGGCCAAGGGCTGCTGCAACGGGGACGCGCAGCGCCAGAAGGATCATGAGCGCGCCAAGCGCCCAGTAGACGAGTGTGATGCTATCCACGATAGGCCCCTAGATGTCGCTGGTTTCGGCTTTGGTCGAAGCGGCGCGGCCAACGGCGCGTACGGCCCGGACAAAGCAAAGAAGGGCCGTCAGGAAGCCCGCCACCGGCAGGAAGAAACGGGGCGGCCAGGTAATGACGGGGATCATGCCGATGATGAACTCGCCCTGCCGATAGGCGCGCATGGCCTGCTCGAAACCGGCATAGGCGATGAGCGCGAGGAACACGCCGAAACACACGAGGGCGATCACATCAAGCACGGCCTGCGCACGGGGGCCGAGCCCCTGATAGAACAGGTCGACGGCAATGTTTTCGTTGCGCCATTCCACATTGAGCAGCGGCAGGAAGATCAGCGCCGGCATCCACCAGTCCGAGACGATCTCGAGCGTTGAGGGCATGGGCTTGCCAAAGAGGTAACGCCCGCCAACATCAAGGCAGATCTGGAACATCATGACGACGAGGCAAAGGCTTGCCGCAAGCGCGAGAAGACGCCCCAGCCTGCCCAGGAAGACATCGATTTGTTGCATGGAATATCCGGCGTGTCAGATAGAAGGGGCGGCGCTCATGAAGCGCCGCCGCGACCGGCTCAAAGGCCGTATTCGTTTTCCGAAAGCTTGTCGAAGATCTCGGTCTTCATGCGCTCGGCAAACGCCTCGCCGGAAAGACCGGAAGCCGTGATCTCTTCCCATTTGGCAAGCGATGCCTGGTAGCTCTCGATCAGCGCTTGCGCATTCTCGACGCCGTAGACGTCCTGCGCCTTCTCGATGATGGAGGCGATGTCCTGGCTGTTGAAGGCGGCAATTTCCGTCTCCAGCGCTTCCGGCTTGTCGAGAACCTTCATGCCGTGGTCGGCGGCTTCCGCCTTGGCGTCTTCGTTCTGCGCCACATAGGCTTCGGTGGTCGCGACGATGGCGTCAGCCATCTCGTCGAGCAGAACGCGACGGTTTTCAGCGCTCAGCTCCATCCACGCGTCCTTGTTGAACGCAAGCAGCGGACCGGAATTGTAGACGCCGAAGCTGCCCAGCGTGATCGTGTCGGCCACATCCCAGAGCGAATGCGTCTTGAGCGAAGCGGCAGGCTGCATGGCGATGTCGATCACGCCCTTGTCCAGCGCCTCATACATTTCCGAGCTGGAGGTGTGCACGACGGTCGCGCCGGCCTCGCCGATCCAGCGATCCCATGCGCCACCGGGCGAACGGATGCGCTTGCCAGCCACGTCGCCGGTCTGGGTCACGTCTTCCTTGCTGATCAGCGCATAGGGCGCCGTCGCGTAGCTGCCGGTGTAAACGACGTTCTGCTTGGAAAATTCGTCAACGCAGGGCGCGCAGTTGAGCAGCGTGAACTCGGTCACGGCAGCGGCAACGGCCAGTGAATCGCCGCTCAGCATGGCGAGTTCCGCAACGAGCTGGCTGGTCGGCAGCTGGGCCGGGTTGTAGGTCAGCGCCAGAACGGATGCATCGGCAACGCCGTCGCCAAGACCGGTCAGCGTTTCCTTGCCGCCCAGCAGAGCGCCGCCGGAAACCAGGTTGAAGGTCACATCACCGCCGGAGGCCTTGGCCACAGCCGGGAAGTAGGTTTCATAGCCAGCAAAGATCGTCGGATGCGACGGCGCGACCCAGGAGCTGACGGTGAGTTCGATGGCAGCGGCGCTGACGGAGCTTGCCGCAAGGCCGAGCAGGGCGGCAGTAATTGTCTTCTTCATGTTTCCCTCTGTTCTTTCAGGTTGAAGCGCTCCCGAGGCACATTTCGGAAGGGCAGTTGTGAAACGTCAGCCATGGCTGGCCCCAGCGTTTCGCAGGACTGGATGACGTCAAACCGGCTGCCGAAAGCAGCGCGGAAATGGTTTTTCGCCTTGGCGAGAAGCACGGGCACCGTGTCGATATCGATGCCGTGAAGGCGGAAATAGGCCGTGTCGTTGGGCGACTGGCAGCCCGTGGTGACGATGACCCGCAGACCGTTCACACCGATCAGTGCGGTGGGGCCGAGGTCCACCGGCATGCCGCGCTCCATCGCGTCTTCGTTGCGGAACCGGCCATCAGTGACGCAGAGCACCTTGGCCATGCAACGCAGCGGTTCGCCGAACCGGTCGTCAAGCCGTCCGCCCAGCGAGACTTCGAGCGTCGCCCCGGCCCCCGCTTCGTGGGATTTCGTCACCAGATCGGGATCGCAGAAAAACGCGAAGACGCTGCCTTCCGGCAGATCGGCTTCCAGAGCCGCTGCAAACAGACCCGGCGTATCGCCAATGCCGCCGGAAAGCGGATTGTCAGAAGGTTCCAGAAACGCGACGCGCGCGCCGCTCGCCCACGGACAGGCCGCGAGCGCCTCATGCGCGGATGGCAGATCCGGCTGAAAGCGGGCCTGCTGCGAAAGCATGAAAGCCGCAACCTCGTCCGCCAGTGCGGAGCCCTCGGCTTCGTTGAGACAGGTTACCAGAACGCCGGCATCTGCGACGGGAACATCCGCGTAAGCAAAGCTTGCATAGGGGTAGGCTGCGGGGAAGGGCGCGGCGGCAGCATCCGGCGCAAGGATCTGCGCCTTCGCCTCGATGTCACGCATCGGGCCCGGCCCGTCGGTGCGCATGTTGAAGCTCGGCAGAATGCGCCCGATCCGGCGCAGGATCACGCGGGGCTTCAGCCCGCCTTCCACCATGCAGGCAAGCATGTCGAGTGCGGCCTGCGCAGTCTCGGCCATGTCCACATGCGGGTAGGTGCGATAGATGGTTGCCGCATTCAACATATCGGCCAGTTCAGGCGCGATGCAGGCATGCATGTCGAAGGAGGCCGCAATCGGCAGATCGGGAAAGCGCTGACGCAGGGCTTTGACAAGCGTCAGCTCCGGATCGAGATCCGTGGTTCCGATGCATGCGCCGTGAAGCGAGAGGTAGAGCCCGTCGATACCGTCCAGCGATGCGTCTTCGACGATTTCCTGCGTCAACCGGTCAAGCAGCGCCTGATCGACCGGGCCGGCCGGAGCCGCTGATGCGCAACGGGAGAAGACCAGCTCGACGTTTTCGCGCTGCTCGGCCCAGGCGAGCGCACCGCCCGGTTCCGTGGACGTGTCCCGGTAGAGTTCGCGAGCTTCTTCGCCGCGCACCCATTCGCGGGCCTGAAACTGCTCCAGACGGGTTTCGCAGACTGAGAATGAGTTTGCCTCGTGCCAGAGCCGGGCGACGCCTATGCGCATGTCGTTTCCAATGGAAATATGAAACAAATGTTCTTTTAATAAGAAAATAGCGCATTTGTTTTGTCAAGCTTAGCCGGCGTGTTTCCGGTTCGCCTGTGGACCACAGCGCAAACGCCTGCAATTGCTGGGTTTTCTGCATAATCGCCACGCGAAGGTCGGGTGTGTCACCGACATTTTTTGAACCCGCGTGTGGTGATCCACTTTTCGCCGATTCTCGTAGTGTTTTGTGACAAAAGCGCAGGAGAACGAGTGAAAATGAGCGAAATTTCCGCAAACCGTCTCGTCTGGATCACCGGCGCCAGTTCCGGCATCGGACGCGCGCTTGCCCTGCGACTGACCAAATCGGGCTGGCGCGTGGCGGCAAGCGCGCGCAGTGAAGAGGCGCTCCTCAATCTCGCAAAAGAAGTCCCGGAGAGCATTCACCCGTATCCGCTCGACGTGACAGAGATGGATGAAACACGCGCCGTGTTCGAGGCCATCGAAGAAGCGCTCGGGCCGGTGGACATGGCCGTTCTGGGGGCGGGCACCTATACGCGGGATGGCGCGTTCGGTTTCAGCGCGGAAACCGCCGCCAGAATGATATCGGTCAATCTGCAAGGGGCGTGCAATGCGCTCGATCCGGTGCTTCAGGCAATGATGCGGCGGGGCCGGGGGCAGATCGCCATCATGGCCTCGGTCGCCGGTTATACCGGGCTTCCGGGCGGGGCAACCTATGGCGCGACCAAGGCCGCGCTGAACAATCTGTGTGAAGCGATGAAGCCCGAAGCCGAGCGCCGGAATGTTTCGCTCAGCATCATCAATCCCGGTTTCGTCGACACGCCGCTGACGGCGCGCAACGATTTTCCAATGCCGTTCATGATTTCGGCCGACGAGGCCGCAGAACACATTGAACGCGGGCTTACTGACCGCCGCTACGAGATCATCTTTCCATGGAAGATGAAGCTCGCGGTGAAGCTCCTTCACGCACTTCCCGCAGGCCTCAGGTTTGCGATCACGAGAAAGCTGGTGCGCGCGCAGGAAACTGCGTAAGGCGCACCGCGCGCCTCACGGTTTCACAAGCTCGAACTGGACCACATCGATGCGGCCGGTGCGGAATCCAGTCCGGCAATAAGCGAGATAATAGAGCCACATGCGATAGAAGCGCTCATCGAAGCCGAGCGCTTCTATCTTCTCCCAGGACGCGCGGAAGCGTGTCTCCCATTCGGCGAGCGTGGTGGCGTAATCGGGACCGAAGCGGAGTTCGTCAACCACCGCCATTCCGGCGGTTCCGGCCGCATTTATGAAGGCTGCAGGCGAGGGGAGCATGCCGCCAGGAAAGATGTA
Source organism: Nitratireductor aquimarinus (assembly GCF_017255295.1). GTDB lineage: Bacteria > Pseudomonadota > Alphaproteobacteria > Rhizobiales > Rhizobiaceae > Nitratireductor > Nitratireductor aquimarinus. The sequence goes on along the minus strand of NZ_JAFKDE010000003.1, from coordinate 264,195 downwards.
TTTCTGGATGAAATCCGCATTGCGGCGGTAATGGTCGAAGCGGGTTTCATCAATCGTGATGACCTGCAGAAGCGCACGGCCCTCTTCGGCCAGCAGATCACGCACGCGGGCGAAATAAAGCGGCCAGTTTTCCTCGCCCACCGCCTCGAACATCTCGATGGACACGATTTTTGTGAACCGGCCCTGACAGTCGCGGTAGTCCTGCAATCGAATGTCGGCCTTCTCCGACAACCCGGCATCAGACAGCCGGGCGCGTGCATAATCCGCCTGTTCGGTGGAAAGCGTCAGGCCGGTCACATGGCAGCCGGTCTTGCGGATCGCATGTTCGGCAAAGCCGCCCCAGCCGCAGCCGATCTCCAGAACACGGTCATCCGGCCCGATCCCGAGCCGCTCCAGAATGCGGTCATATTTCGCGATCTGCGCCTGTTCCAGATCCGTCTGGCCGTCCTCGTAAAGGGCCGAGGAATAGGTCATCGTGTCATCGAGCCAGAGCCGATAGAACGCGTTGCCCAGATCATAGTGATAGGCAATGTTGCGCCGGCTGCCGCTGCGTGAATTGCGCCGCAGACGATGCCGGATGAAATCCAGCCGGGAGACGAGCTTCGACGTGTCGAGCACATTCTGCCAGCGGTTTTCATTGGCAAGCGCCAGCTCCATGATCGCATCAAGATCCGGCGTGTCTACGTGCCCGTCGAGATAGGCCTTTGCAAAACCCGTGCTGCCGCCGGAAAGGATCTGCATGAAACCGCGACCGGTGTTGAAACGTAGGGCGGCAGCCGGACCCGGTTTTTCTCCGGCAGCGGTGTAGGTCTGGCCATCGGGAAAGCGCAGGGTGATCCGGCCAATGGTGATCGCATCAGCCCAGCGGCACACGATGCGCTGCCAGAGCGCGCCGTCGATCTGGGTGGAGAGGCCGGAAACGTTCTCAATGTGGCTCATGCTGTTGCACCTTGGGATTGGGGGCGACCAGTGTTTTGGCGACGGGGGTGTCGGCGGGCCGATGGCGGTGAAATGGAACGCCCTTCAGCCAGAGGCGAAGCGCCTCGAAATGAATGGCTCCGGTGACCTTGAGGGTCATCAGCGGATGGCTGAAGAAGAGGCGGATGAGCGCCCCGTCGGTCAGCGTCTGGCGCTTGCCGGAAAAGGAAGCGAAAAGCACCTTCTCGCGCGCCTCGCTCTCGCTGATCGAGACCATGACTTCATCACCCGGCGGAGCGATGCGGAAATCATAGCGGCAATCCATCGAGAGGAATGGCGAGACATAAAGCGCCTTGTCGCAGGAATGTCGGATGCTGGGCCTGCCCGTATCGGAGGCCGGGATCACATAGGTGTGGCGCTCGTTGAACGTGTTGCAGACCTCGTAGAGAACGAGCTGCACCGCGCCTCTTTCGTCGCGGCAGAAATAGACGGTGAGGGGATTGAACACATAGCCGAGAATGCGCGGATAACAAAGAACGCTGACCCGCATGGAAGCGGGATCGAACCCGGCCTCGGCGATGCGCGCATCCACCCAGCGGCGCAGGCCGCCCGCAAGACCATCTCCATGGTCGCTGTCGCGGAACGAAAAGAGAGCAGGGCGGTTGTAGCCGAAAAACCGGAGCGCCTTCGACAGGCGCGGCAGTTCGTCCAGATCGAGATCCAGTGCGAACACGCGGTAGCGCAGCCGATGCACGCGCGGCCGGTGGCGCACATGGACCACCTCACCCCGGTATATGGCGGAGTTCCAGCTCATTCGGCTGCCACAAGCGCCTCGTCCCGCCTTGCGGCGGCGGCGTCCGCCCTGCCACTTTTCCACGGCGCGGCGATGCCGGCCAGAAGCTCGGCGGCGCCAAGACCGGCGCGGATGCCGTCTTCGTGGAAGCCGCTGCCGAAATAGGCACCGCAGAACCACGTGTTGCGGTTTCCCTGCAACTGCCAGAGTTGCTTCTGCGCCGAAAGAGCCGCGTGGTTGAAGAGCGGGTGCGTGTAGTCGAACGCCTGAATCACGTCTTCGTCCGGAATATCCTGCGAAGGATTGAGCGTGACGAAAAGCGGATGAGCGGGGTCGATGTTCTGGAGCCGGTTCATCCAGTAAGTGACGCAAAGCTGACGGTTGCCGGCCTTCCTGTCGCGCTCGATATAGTTCCAGCTCGACCAGACGCTTTGCCGTTTCGGCATGAGATCCGTGTTCTTGTGCAGGACGGCCTTGTTCGGCGTGTAGGAGAAGGCGCTCAGGAGCCGGTGCTCCGTCTCGCTCGCATCCTCCAGAAACTTGAGTGCCTGATCGGCATGCGTTGCGATGACGACATCGTCAAACCGTTCTTTATGACCCGACGTGTCTGTGACCTCCACGCCATGCTTGAGCCGTCGAACGTTTGCAACCGGCGTGGAAAGCCGCAACTCGCCGTCAAAATCGTCAAGGAGCCGGCGCACATAGGTGCGGCTGCCGCCCGCCACTGTGCGCCAGCGCGGGCGATCCGACAGCGAGAGAAGCCCGTGCCGTTCGAAGAAGCTGATGAAGGCATGCAGTGGGTATTCACGCATCTCCTCAGACGTTGTCGACCAGATGGCTGCGCCCATGGGCAGGAGATGATCGTTGATGAAGCCTTCGCTGTAGCCGGAAAGCCTGAGATAGGAGCCGAGGGTTTCATCGGCATGTTTGCGTTCGATCAGGAGGGAAGGGGCCTCGCGGTAGAACCGAAGAACATCGGCCAGCATCCGCCAGAAACGCGGGCGCACCACATTTGCCTTCTGTCCCAGAAGACCGCGCAGACCGGAACCGGAATATTCAAAACGTCCACCATCCAGAGACGCGGCGAACGACATGTCCGATGGCAGTGTCGGAACGCTTAAGTGATCGAAGAGCGAGACGAGTTCGGGGTAATTCCGGTCATTGTAGACGATGAACCCCGTATCGACCGCTATCGGACCGGTCTCGGAAGGAACATCCACCGTGTTGGCGTGCCCGCCCGGGCGGGCATCTGCCTCGTAAAGCGTGACCCGGCGCGACCGCGAAAGAAGCCAGGCGGCCGACAGGCCCGAAATACCACTTCCGATGACAGCAACATGGCCTCTGCTGGCTGGGCGAACTTGGTTGAGCACCGGATTTTTCCTTTTGACGTCTCTTTGAACTCAGATACGCAAGCAAAGCGCGACTGGATTTGCCGGCATGACATTTTTTTGTGTGCTGTGATCCGGAGCGCGCTAGATCGCGTAGTGGCGGGCATGAACCTTGAAATCGGCCCGACAAAGCCTGTGCGACAGGCGCTTTTAATGTTCTCCGGCTCTGCGACGCGGAAGCGCCGCCGCGCCGTGAATCGGGGCGAGATGACCAAGACGACGGATACCGAGCCCAGGGCAGAGATGGCTGATCTCATCGCCAGGATCGGCAGCGATGGCGATATGGAGGCCTTTGAACAGGTTTTCCGCGCCTTCGGGCCGCGGGTGCGCGCATATATGATGCGTCTCGTGCGGGACCCGCAGGCAGCCGAGGAGCTGATGCAGGAAACCATGATGACGGTGTGGCGCAAAGCAGCGCAGTTCGACGCCGACAAAGGCAACGCGGCCACCTGGATTTTCACCATCGCGCGCAATCTGCGCATCGATAGCTACCGTCGCTCCAAGAGGCCGGATTTCGACCCGAACGATCCGGCTTTCGTGCCTGACGCAGACCCGACGGCCGATCAGACAATGGAAGCCCGTGATGACGAGCGGCGTCTCCATGCGGCACTTGAAGAGCTGCCGCCCGAGCAACGCAGGCTGCTCGATCTCGCATTTTTCGACGAGGCTTCCCACAGCGAGATCGCCAAGCGCCTCGACCTGCCACTGGGAACCGTGAAATCACGCATTCGTCTGGCGTTCAATCGACTGCGAGCGACGCTGGGAGACAGATCATGAGCATCCAGCACCATATCAGCGAAGAGCTTCTTCTCGATTATGCAACCGGCCAGCTTTCGGAAGGCTGGCGCATTGCTGTCGCCACGCATCTGGCGCTTTGCCCGTCATGCCGCCGGCGTCTGGCCGTGATGGAAATGACGGGCGGCGCGCTCATTGCCGAGCCGGTGGATGAAGAGGCAACGCAGGAAGCGGCCAGCGACGAAAGCGCGTCCTGGGAAAGCCTCAGAAAGCGGCTTGCCGCCGACAGGGCGCATACGCCGGACGCTGAACGGCCCGTGAAGGCGAAGGCTTCTTCGCAAGCCGGGCAGACGGTTCTGCCAGAACCATTACGCTCTTATGTGGGCGGCGACGTGGATACGGTGAAATGGCGGCCGCTCGGTCGCGGAGCCTATCATCTGCCCATCGAGACCGATGACGGTACGGCGCGCGTGCGACTTCTGCGCATTCCGGCTGGCAAGCCGGTGCCAGAGCACGGCCACAGGGGCAGGGAGCTGACCCTCGTTCTTTCCGGCAGTTTTCACGACGGAGACGATCTCTTTGCTCGTGGCGACTTCGAGGAAGCCGACGAGACGCTGCAGCACCAGCCCATCGCCACCGAAGGCGAAGACTGCATCTGCCTGGCCGTGACGGACGCGCCATTGAAATTCCGCAGCTGGCTGGTGCGCGCCGTGCAGCCAATCATCGGAATCTGACAATCGACGGACAAACGGAGAAAGAGATCGAATGAGCTATCTCGTGGCCTATGTCGCAACAGCGCTTGTGTTCTTCGGGCTGGATTACATCTGGCTGTCACGCGTCGCCACGGGCTTCTACCGCGAGCGCATGGGACATCTCTTGCTGGACCAGCCCAATCTCGTCGCTGCCGGACTGTTCTATTGCGTCTATGTGGCGGGCATCGTCTATTTCGCCGTCGCGCCATCGCTGAACAATGGCAGCGCCGCCAGCGCGCTTTTCGCCGGCGCCATTCTGGGGCTCATCGCTTACGGCACCTATGACATGACGAACCTTGCGACCGTGAAGAACTGGTCGATTGCGGTGACCTTCGTCGACATTGCCTGGGGCACGGTTCTGACCGGCGTTTCGGCCTGGGCCGGCTATCTGGCGACCGCACGCATCATTGGTTCTGCTGGCTGATCGACACATGCCAGTTCCATAATCTATCTTATGCGACCTTTGTGTGTGGTTGGGTGGGCTCAAGTTTGAAGTGCTGCCTGCGGATGGTTCGAACACCACAAACCTGCCATTCCCACCATGCCGCGATGTCGCGTCAGTAGCGATGCGATTTGCGAGTGCCGTGCTTTCGAGCTCCGATAAGTCTGGATTCTACGAGCCCCGCAACCATGGCGTTTCGCTTACGGCAACCAAAAGGCCCTCAGGACTGAGAAAACGGGTCACTCTCTGACCCCAGGGTTCCTCCCTGTTGGCGATCAGAAGATGATACCCGCGCGCCAGGAGGCCTTCGGTGGCGACGGCAATGCTCTTCACATCGAACTCCAGCCATGCCTGCGGCGTTGGCAGATCGGCCGGCCACTCATCCCGACCGAAACAGGACTGCGCGGCCTGTCTGAGTGGCCAAAGCGCGAAATGCCGGCACCCCTCCAATTCGCCATCTTCGGTCAGAAGATAATCCTCATTCTCGCCGTATGGCTTGAGCGGCAGGCCCAGCGTATCGGCATATAGCGCCCGACTGTCTTCAGCTTCTCTGGTGATCGGGCCAAAACCGGCCACGAAAAGGACACCGATTTCAGAAAATCCCTGCTCCACATTCGGCTCAATCATGTATCTGCTTCCCACTGCGCCTTTCGTCCAGATTTCGTCTAACACAGCGTTCGAAGTAACCGTCCGAAAAGTTGCTTGTGCAGCCAGTTGGACACATTCTGTTTCAGGAGCAGCGCACAATGTCGCAGTCAGAGGCAATTACATTTAACTGGCCGGCGGCCTAGGACGTGGCTTTCATCACGTTCTGGAGATTCTCATGAAATTCGTCTCAGCCTTCCTGATTGCGGTCAGTCTTTCCGGGCCGGCGCTCGCCGCCGACGCGGCGCTCAGTGACCTGATCTGGACTGGCAAGAATGCCGAAGCGATCAAGGCCATGCAGAGCGATCCGGCTCTCGTCACGGCGAAGCTGGACGGCTACACGCCGCTGCATCTAGCAAGCATGGTTGGCAATAAAGAGCTCGCCAAATTTCTCATCGACAATGGCGCGGACGTCAATGCGCGTGATTTCGAAGGCTATTCGCCGCTCGTGCGCGCAAACGCGAATGGCAATGACGAGATCGCGAAGATGCTGACTGACAAGGGCGCGAAGGAACTGCGGCCCTGATTTGATCTGACTGACATGCGCCGGATGGATTTTTCACCCGGCGCGGTCTCATCGTCCCTAAGGGCGAAGCGCCTGAATGCGCGCCTTGTCGAGCTTCACCGGCAAACCCTTTTCATCGAATGGCTGTTTGAAGGTGAAGGCCACAGGCGTCGGGCCATGCTCGTGCAGATACGCATGCCGCCGCACGGCTTCGGCCCAGACTGGATAGGCTTCTTCGTGATGCCACCACATCGCCAGCGGTGGCCACTGCGGCTTTTCAAACCAATCCCGGCCACGCCTGAGCGCCTCGGCGTGAAGCCCGAAATAGGTGAAGGAGAAGAGCGCTTCCATGTCTGTCCATAAGGACAGCGTGGCCGGAGACCATCCATCCCCCCTCTCCTCGTAGAAACGCGGATAGACCTCCTCGCCCCAGGACAAGGGGCCGGGATCCGATGCATAGCCGGAGCGCGCAATCAGCCCCTCGGCCTGATCGACCAGCTCGAATATGGGATCATTCCGCCGGTGAAAGCCATCATTGGCCGGATCATCCGCCGGTTTGGAAAACACACCGAACGTGTAGAGCGCAAGCGGCATTCCTTACGCGTCCGCGAGCGCCGCATCGTAGGCCGCGACGGTGGAACGCGCCTTCTGGCGGACGGTTTCGACGCTGTCGCCGGGCCTGTAGAGCCCTGTGGCGAGACCGAAGGCGCGCACTCCGATGCGGACATAATCCTTTATGGTCGCGTCCGAAACGCCACCCACTGCACAGACGGTCGCATCGGCGGGCAGGATCGCCTTGACGGCGGCGATGCCCGACACGCCAAGCGCGGACGCCGGAAAGAATTTGAGCGCCGTGGCGCCACATTTGTGGGCCAGAAGCGCCTCGGAGGGCGTGAAGACGCCCGGCATGGAGACCAGCCCGCGCTCGACAGTGCGGCGGATCACATCCGCGTCCGTGTTCGGGCTCACAACGAGCTTTGCGCCCATATCGGCAAGCCGGTCGACGTCTTCGACATCAAGCACCGTTCCGGCACCAATCAGCGCCCTCTTCCCGGCTGCTGCGAGCGCCGCCTCGATGGATCTGAAGGGATCCGGCGAGTTCAGCGGAACCTCGATGGAGGTGATGCCCTCTTCGATCAGCATCTCGGTCATGGGCACGACTTCCGGGGGGCGAATGCCACGCAGGATCGCGACGAGCGCGCGGTTCGTTCCGGGCCAGTTCTTGTCTAAAACATCCATCATTTCACATCCCAGATCTGGCGCGCAGAACGGTAAAGCCCGTTGCGCGAAGCGGTTTCCGCATCGATCAGCGTCACGGTAAAGCCGGCGCGCGCAAGCGCTGTCTCATAAAGGGCCGACACGCCACCGGAGGCAATGAGCGTGACAGCGGCATCCGCACCGTAGAGCGAGCGGGCTGCGGCCACTTCACCGCCGATCAGGAGGCCGGAAAGATGTGCGGCCCCGTCGTCGCGGGGCTCATAGCCCAGAAGCTGTGCAGCGCGGACGCCGAAGAGGCCGGACAGGCTCGCATCGGGCTGGGCGATGGCGCGCTCGAGTGCGGCAAGAAACGCCGCGTCATCGCTTTTCACCACGCTTTCGGCATCCACCGCGTGTTGCAGAATGGCGTGCCGGGTGAGAACGGAAAACAGCTCCCCCGTCATGAAGGTGCTGAAACGGGTGACCGCGCCTGCCTCCACGCGCACCCATTTGCTGTGGGTGCCCGGCATGCAGACGAGAGCGCTGCCAAGCGCCTCGACGGTGCCCAGCAATTGCGTTTCCTCGCCGCGCATGACGTTCGGGGACGATGCGTCATTGAGCGAAATGCCGGGCAGAATGCGAATGTCGGCAGTGGCGTCTGCGATCCGCGCGGCGTTGAACGGCAGTTCGGAGAGTGCGGCCGGCGCGGCCACGTAGGGCGCTTCCAGCCAGCCCTGACGCGCCCCGGCCATGCCGCAGATCACGACAGGCAGGTCTGCGGGTGCTCCGGCCTTTGCAAGATGGGCATCGAGAACGGGCTGAAACCCCGGGCCCGAAGCGCAGTGCATCATCCCCTCGCCGCTTCGGCTCTCGGCCAGAACGGCGCCTGCTTCATCCAGAAGCCACAGGCGAAAGCTGCTGGTGCCCCAGTCAACGGCAGCGCAAAAAGGCGCGAGAGTTTGTGTCATTACCCCTCCCCGGTACGACGCCGACGAACGGTCGACCGGTTTCTCAATACCGGGCCAGACGGTTTTGATGAAGAGGGCGCGGCCACAAAATCAGGAAAGGTCAGCGTTCTCCAAGGCTCCGGCTGAACTGGGCGGTGATCGGCGCGATGAAATAGCTGATCAGGCGGCGCTCTCCGGTGATGGCGTCCACACTGGCCGTCATGCCGGGCCGCAGCGCGAGCTGGCCGGACGGAGACTGGAGGAATGCGTCCTCCGGCTTCATGGACACGGCGAACCCCCAGCGCCCGGATGAGCCTGTTTCAATGGAGTCGGTCGCGATATCGGTGATCTCGGCAATTGCGGTTCCGAAACGCTCGGCCGGATAGGCATCGAGACGAACACGCACCTTCTGGCCAACTTCGAGAAAGCCGCTGTCTTCGTTCGAAAAGAGCGCCTCCAGCTCAAGCGCGCTGTCGCTTGGCACGATCCGCAACAACTCCTGCCCCGCCTGCACAACGCCGCCAATGGTGGCGATCTGGAGCTGCTCGACAGTGCCTGACACGGGGGCGGTCAGCGTGGCAGCCGCGATGCGCTCCTTCAGGGCGCGCTGCTTTTGCCGCAGCACGGCAAGACGCAGTGCGATCTCGTCGCGCCGTTTTAAGGCGGCGCTGCTTCTGCTGCTGAAAAGGCCTCGCCACTCGGCCTGCAAGACACCGGCCTCTGCCTGTTTCTGCTCTGCCTGGCGTTCGGCGATGATCCTGTCGTTTTCCAGACTGTCGAACAGTTTGCGCACATCCAGATAGTTGCTGCGGGACACCGCGCCACGCTTCAAGAGTTTCTCAACCGCCCGCAAACGTTCGTTCTGGATTTCCAGAGCGGCCTCGGTCTGTGCAATTCTTCCCTGAATGACGTCGCTTTCCCGGCTGTTTGCCTCGATGCGGGCATCGGCGCGCCTTAGAGTGTCGGCAAAGTCCTTCAGATCGGCGGAGAGAAGGCGTTTCTGTTCCTCCATGCCTGTCTCATCGACTGCATCGATCTTAAAATCTTCGGTCACGTCGGGAGGGGGCGGCAGGCCCCCTTCCCGCATCGCAGCGATACCCGCCAGAAAAGCCGCTAGACGTGCATCTTCGCGTCCAAGTCGTGTCTCCTCTTCGATCAGCGTCATGCGCTCGGCGCGTGCCGGCGTTGCATCGAGGCTTACAAGGAGGTCGCCTTTGACGACTTTTGCTCCATTGCGGACGCGTATTTGTGTGATCGCGCCAGGATATTCGGGCTGCACCACCTGAACCCGGTCGACCGGGACGATGCGTGCCGTTCCGCGTGCGGTTATCTCGACACGAAGGACGCAGGACGCGACCAGAATGATGAGAAAGACCGTGCTGGTGAAAAGCGCGGTGATGCGCAGCGTCGGCGATGTGCGGTCGAGTTCGTCAGTTGCAGACATCAATGTCTCCCCAAACCGAAATCAATGACGCGATCCGCTCCGGCAAAGACATCCGGACGATGTGTGATCACGATAACGGTCAGTTGCTTTCTGAGCTGCATGAGCTCGGAGACCAGCCGGTGCTGCGCTGCCTCATCAAGTGCGCTTGTGGGTTCATCCAGTATCAGGATGGCGGGCTTTTGAAGAATTGCGCGCGCGATGGCCACGCGCTGCTTCTGCCCGCCTGACAGGGCCGAGCCACGCTCCCCGACCTCGGTATCAAGCCCCTGCGCAAGGCGGAACACCAGTTCCCCGGCGGCAGAGATGCGAAGCGCGTCTAGGATTTCGGCATCGCTGGCGTCCGGTGTGCGCAGCAGCAGGTTTTCGCGCAATGTTCCAGAGAAGAGATAGGGCTCCTGAGGCACATAAACGACGCGGGAGCGCAGGCTTTCCGGTTCGAACGCCGCCAGATCCTGACCACCGACGGTTATGATCCCGCTCTGCGGTTCTTCGAGACCGGCGGCGAGACGTCCGAATGTGGACTTGCCTATGCCCGACGGCCCGACCACCAGCGTACAGGTCCGCGGTTCAAGGGAAAGATCAAGCCCGCTGATGACCGGCGGCTCGTCTGGCCCATAACCGAACGAGACCCCCTGAAAGGCAAGCCGTGGTTCGATGTCATCCGGAAAAACACTCCCGCTGCCGAATTTTTCCTGCTCGCTGTTGAGAATGTCGCCCAGGCGCTGGCGGGAAATTCGAAGGTTCTGCCAGTCCTGCCAGAGCTTCGAAAACCCGGCAATCGGCGCGGCGATCTTCTCTGCGATCAACTGAAACGCGATCAGCTGGCCAAGGGTAAGCTCTCCGGCGAAGACCTGCTGTGCGCCGATATAGATGACACCGATGAAGATGCCCTTTTCGCAAAGGCCGATCAGCTGCCCGCTGACCGCGTTCATCGTGTAGACGCGGCGGGAGGCATTCAGGGTCTGCGCGAGCGTTTCGCTTAAGCGCGACAGCATGGCCCCTTCGGCCGTCAGGGCTTTTACGGCGGTCATGCCTGAAAGGTTTTCCACCATGCGCGCCTGATGATGTGATCCGGCATCGAACTGGGCGCGCAGGCGCTTTCGCAGAACAGGCCCGAAACACATATAGAGCAGCGCCTGAAGCGGGAGCGCAAAGGCCACGACCATGGTGAGCTTGCCCGAGATGGACAGGAGAACCATGAAATAGACGCCGATGAACAGAAGATCGAGCGACGCACCCGTCGTGACCCCGATCAGAAACCCGCGAATTGTGTCGGTCTCGCCGATCCGTGACAGGGTTTCCCCCACCGGCCATCGTCGGAAATGCCGCAGCGGGAGCCGAAAGAGGTGATCGAAGAGCCGGCGTCCAAGTTCCGATGTGAGGCGATTTGCGACCGAGACGCCGAGAAACGCCGCCAGAAGATTGAAGCCGAGCGAAAAGAGGTTGGCGCCGATCAGGACGACGATAACGACAATCAAAGACGCTTCACGCTGAAACGGCAGAATGCGGTCGATCACCACCTGAAAGACAAAGGGCTCCAGCAGACCAATCAGCCGAACGCATATGGCCAGAAAGGTGAGCTCCGCATAGAGCAAGCTGTGCTTGCGCAGCGTGGTGCTGAACCAGGAGAGCGGAACGCCCTGCCCCGGAAGCGAGGTGTTTGGTGTCATATCTGGAAACCATCAGTGGCGTGGTTTGTCTGGCAGACACAGGGCCGCGGAACCCCACGGCCCCATATCGCTACAGCCCTCGCTCCAAGCTGCGGGCTGCAACAACGATTGGCGCAAAGAGCCGGTCAGGCCACTGCGCTGTCGATCACGTCACCGATGAGACCGCCGACAGTGTTGCCGACAACGCCCCCGATCTCAGCGCCCGGAACGGCGCCAATGCAACCGCCAACCAAACCGCCGATAAATGCGCCAATGATGCCACCGGCCAGTTTGCCTTCACCACCGCCTCCGAAGCTGAAAGCGCTGTCCAGGCAATCATCAGCGAAATCAATATCTGTAAACATTGGTAACCTCTTCAAAATGACTTTTACTATTGAGCCGGATATCCGGCAGTTAAACCGGTGGAAAAATCACCGGTATGCTTTCGACGCAAAACGGCGAAAGCATCTCTTGCCGAAGAAGCACAATAACCGCCCCCGGTTTCGGCCAGTTGCTTCGGCGAAACGAATTTATCTGGACGCTTTCCAGCGTTTCACAGACCTGATGGAACCATCCGGGTGGCGGCGAATGCTGGTCGCCTGCCGCCCCGGGAACATATTCGTTTTCAGGTCTTTGACGATTTCCGGAAGCGTCCCGTATGGCGCGATGAAGTCGTTGAAGAACAGGTTTTCACCACACGCCCACTCACCTGCCCTGAGTGCCCGGCCGGTGGAGAGTATCTCGTCCAGCGTGGCGTCATCCAGCAAGGCCCAGCTGATAAAACCGGTCGGGATGCCGCCCGGCGTCAGATAGAAGCGCGCCTGGCTGCACTGAAGGGGCGGCAGGATCTCGACTTCGAAATAGCGCCGGAACGGGAACGGCCGGTGATAGGGTGACCGCGCCAAGAGCTCCAGAACATAGCCAGCGCCCGCATAGACATCGATTGCCGTCATGAGGCCGGCCTCTCGCGACTGGCCAACTGACAGGAACGCTCGACAACGCGACCTACATCAGGGCAGGCTCGGGAAAGCGATTTGAGGAAAAACGGCAGCCGTTCAGTCTGCGGTACGCAGGAATGCGCCGTGATGGTTTTCTCTTCGTCCCGCTGCCATGTGGCGTATCCAATGGGCACATTTTCGCGGTCGAGAGCGATGAAGAGACTGCGGCTCTGCATGCACCTCAAAAGGGTGCCATAGCGCCTGGACAACTCTGCACCAGCCTGTTCGCGCCCAGAGCCTTCCTGTAGATCAAGCAGCGTCGCAACGCCGATCTGACGATAGAGTTTGACGGTCTCGCCACCATCAAGGGGTAAGGGCGGCAGATCAAAATGTGGCCGCAGCGTCCGCGTGCCCCCGATCAGCAGGGAGGGCGCAGCAGCTCCGCTGCGAAAGAGCGCGATGATCTCCGCGCGCTCCCAGTGACGCCAGATCGCACAGGCAAGAACACGAGCGACCGGGTAGTTCCAGCGATAATCGTAAGCTCCGCTTTTGCGGGCAAGCGCTTTGCGTAATCGCTCGGCATCCGCGCCCATATAGCATTGATTGTCCGCCGCCCAGGCTGCCTCAAGACGGGGCAGCAATGGAGAAGCATTCTGCCGGGCCCAGTCCAGAAGCGCATGCTCGCCAATGAACGCGCAGACCTCACGCGCCAGAGGCGGCATGGCAGAATTTGCCGAAGCGACAATCTGAAGCGCATGAGAGAATTCATGTGCGACCGTCAGAATGTCGGACGCCTGGCCGCGATAGCTGCAACTGACGAACGGCAATTGCCGGCGGCCATGATCATAGGTGAACGCCCTTTCCGGCTTCCCGGCCTTTGGCTCAAGGCATTTGGGCGCACGGTTTCGGACAAATCGAATCAACCGCGCGAGTCGCGGCAGCGCTGCCGCAAGAGACTGCGACGCAAGCGCCCAGGCCTCTTCTGCAGACATCTCTGGAACTTCACCGACGGCGGCTGATTCAGGGGCGAACGCCTGTCGAGAGAATGGTTTGCCGGTTAAATTTCTCAGAAGGAATTTTTCATCAACCTGGTTGGTCGCGAGCCAATCCGAGAACTCTCCATTCAGGTTCATTATCGTATATCTTTGTTACAAACATTAAATAAGTTATTTCAATAAGATCTATTCTTATGGCGATACAAAAATTTGTAAAATACTTATTCCGCCTGGAAATGTGAAATGATGCCATGATTTATAAATGTATACGTCAGGAAATATACAGACCGCACATGCCCTGCATCGCCGAAATGTGACGCAGGGGTAATGCGTATTCGCACCCGGCTGCTGCAAAAATGTCATAAAATTCGATGAATGATTATGCTTGCGTCGCCACTTTCGTTGCATATATACGGGCCACGCCTGAATGGTCAGGCCTCAGACATCTGCTGGTTGGAGAGGACGCCATGTCGCAAGACGCCCTTTTCCAATTGGGGATGGATTCAGTTGTACTGAACACCGCCCAAAAGGAAGAAAACACCACAGCGCAGCCCGCTCCGGCGGTTTGCGACGACAAAGATCACTTCATCGAGAAGAACGGCGTGCTGTGCGCCGGATCGCACTTTATCGTTGATCTGTTCGAGGCCGAGCGTCTCGACGATCTGCCGTATATCCAGCAAACGCTCGTCGACTGCGTGAATGCAGCCGGCGCGACTTTGCTGCATATCCATCTGCATCCATTCGAACCGAATGGCGGGGTGAGCGGCGTTGCCGTTCTGGCGGAAAGCCACATCTCCATCCATTCGTGGCCGGAGCGGAGCTACGCGGCTCTGGATATCTTCATGTGCGGCGACGCGGAGCCGGAACGCTGCATCGATGTGCTGCAGCGCGCCTTCTCGCCGGGTCGCATTGACGTGCAGGAACTGTTGCGGGGGCGAAGCGCGTGAGCGAACGCAAAACGATCGCCGAGACCCTGCACAACGGCGTCAGCATCGTTTTTGATGTCGATGATGTCCTGTACCAGGATGGTACAGGACATCATCAGCTGGCGCTGATCCGCAACGGCATCTTCGGCAAGGTCCTGATGCTCGACGGGGCGGTGCAGGTCACCAGCCGCGACGAGTTCATGTATCACGAGATGCTCGCGCATGTGCCGATTGCGGCGCATGACAACCCTGCCGATGTGCTGATCATCGGTGGCGGCGATTGCGGCCTTGCCGAGGAAGTGCTGAAGCACAAGCGTGTTGGCACCCTCACCCAGGTCGAGATCGACGCTTCGGTTCTGGAATTCTCGAAAGAACATTTCGCGGATTTCAATGCGTCCGTCTTCGATGATCCCCGCTTCAAAGTGGAGATTGCCGACGGCGCTGCGTTTGCGGCCGAAACCGATCAACGCTTCGACGTCATTCTGGTGGATTCCACAGACCCGTCCGGTCCGGGCGCGGTGCTGTTCACGACCGAATTCTACCGGAATTTGAAGCGCATTCTGCGCCCTGGCGGCATCGTCGTCAGCCAGAACGGCGTGCCGTTCCTTCAGCCGGAAGAGTTCCAGACCGCCATGCGCGGCCTGCGCTCCGTGTTTGAGATTGCAAGCTGCTATCTCGTTGCGGTACCGACCTATTTCGGCGGACACATGACGCTCGGCTGGTCGACCGACAATGCCGATACGCTGAAGGTGAGCGAAGAAACGCTCGCACAGCGCATGGCTGGTATCGACACACGGTACTACACGCCCGCACATCACAGGGCTTCTTTCGCCCTGCCGCGTTTCATCGAAACGCTGCTTGAGGAAGCAACGAAATAAGCGCCGGGCAGGCCCCGCCTGCCCGCGCCTTCCTTCAGACTTTTCCTGGCGCATTTTCTCCTGAAAAGAACGGAATTCTCGAAGCCAGTTCCATGTCGATCTGCTGCGCCTTGCGGTAGGCCGGCCGCTGCTCGATCCTTGCGACATATTCTTTGAAGACGGGGCGTTCCGGGAGGGCGTTCATGATGTTCATCGTGTAGCCGATGCCGGTTCCAAGCTGAACGTCGGCGGCGGTGAAACGGTCTCCGGCAGCGTATGGCGTCTCGCCAAGCTGGCGCTCCAGAAACGCCACCATGTCGTCAAAGGTCCCGAAGGGATAGTCACGGCTCTCATAGGCCAGTCCGTGAACGCGCGCGCAGACGACCGGATCAAACACCGCGTCGTGATAGACGAGCGACCGCAGATAGGCGGCGCGCGCCGGGTCATCGATGGCGGGCGCGAGCCCTGCCTCGGGAAACATGTCGGCGAGATAAAGCGTGATTGCCGCGCGCTCGGTCACGATATGACCGTCGTGAACGATGGCCGGCACTTTCTTGCTCGGCTGGATCGCACGATAGCTCTCAGGCACGCCGCCCTGTGCATGCATGTCGGCCAGTTCGAGATCATAGGGTGCCTGCAACTCTTCCAGAAGCCACAACACGCTTGAGGAACGGGACCACGGCGCGTGGTAGAATTTAAGCATGGATTTGCCTTCCCTTTTTGCTCGCAGCCGTTCTGGCACAGTGCTCCTGACAGGGCTGTGGCAGGAGCATTCGCGGGCAAGCGGTTAGACGCAAAAAAGGCGGCCCGAGAGCCGCCTTTTCCGAATGCAGAAGACTGCGAGGATGCCGATCAGTTCGGCAGCTGGTCGTCCACGCCCTTCACATAGAAGTTGATGCTGAGAACGTCACCATCGGGTGCGACCTCACCCTCTTCGAGCCACAGCGTGCCATCCTGCTTGTAGACGGGACCGGTGAAGGGGTTGAAGCCCTCATCCCTGATCTTCGCTTCAACGGCTTCGGCAGCCGCCTTCACATCGTCGGGCATGTTCGTGTAGGGCGCCATCACGACGTGGCCGTCCTTCATGCCGCCCCAGACGTCCTGCTGCTCCCAGGAACCGTCCATGACCGCCTGAACGCGCTCGATGTAGTACGGGCCCCAGTCGTCGACGATGGAGGTGAGCTGCGTGTCGGGCGCGAACTTGATCATGTCGGATGCCTGACCGAAGCCCTTGATGCCGCGTTCACCGGCGACCTGAAGCGGCGCGGTGGAATCGGTGTGCTGGGTGATGACATCGACACCCTGATCGAGCAGCGCCTTGGCGGCGTCGGCTTCCTTGCCGGCGTCGAACCAGGTGTTGGCCCAGACGATCTTGACCTTGAAGTCGGGATTGACGGACTGCGCGCCGAGCATGAACGCATTGATGCCCATCACGACTTCCGGGATCGGGAAGGACGCGATGTAGCCGGCTTCACCCTTCTCCGAGATCTGGGCGGCAATCACGCCCTGCACATAACGCCCCTCATGGAAGCGCGAATTGTAGGTGGCGACATTCGGATGGTCGCGCTTGAAGCCCGTCGCATGCTCGAACTTGATGTCCGGGAACTTGGCGGCGACCTTCTGGACCGGGTCCATGAAGCCGAAGGAGGTTGCGAAGATGATGTCGCAGCCCGAACGTGCGAAACGCTCAATCGCGCGCTCGGCGTCCGCACCTTCCGGAACGCTCTCCAGATAGGCGGTCTCGACCTTATCGCCGAAATGCTCCTCGACATCCAGCAGACCCTGATGGTGCTGGTAGGAATAGCCGAAATCGCCGATCGGGCCGACATAGATCCAGCAGGCCTTGGTCTTGTCCTGCGCTGCGGCAGGGGCCGCCGTGAAGGCAAGGGCCGCGGTGCTGGCGGCGAGTGCCATAACGAGTTTCTTCATTGTTGACGTCCTCTCTGTTGACTGAGTTCGGATATTACCGGGCCGGAACAAAGGGCCGACCGAGGCAGGCGGGTGTGTTCACCATGGTCAGCCGTCTGTTGCGGGAGATTAGAACAAGAACCACGATGGTCGCCACATAGGGCAGCGCCGACAGCAGCTGCGACGGCACGGACACGCCGATCACCTGCGCGTGAAGCTGGCCGATGGAGACCGCGCCGAAGAGATATGCCCCGGCGAGCACGCGCCAGGGCCGCCACGAGGCGAACACGACGAGCGCCAGCGCGATCCAGCCGCGACCGGCGGTCATGTTCTCGATCCATTGCGGCGTGTAGACGAGCGACAGATAAGCGCCCGCCAGCCCCGCACACGCGCCGCCGAACATGACGGCGGCATAGCGCACCGCAATCACGCGAATGCCCAGCGCATGGGCGGAATCATGATTGTCGCCCACCGAGCGCAGCGTCAGCCCGGCGCGCGTGCTGAACAGGAAATAACTGACGCCGATGACCAGCAGGATCGAGATGTAGAACAGCGGCGCCTGCGCAAACAGGAAGCGGCCGACAAGGGGAATATCCGACAGGACGGGAATGACCCAGGGCGACATTTTTACGCCCGGCAGGCCGATGAACGCTTCGCCGATCATGCCGGAAACGCCGAGCCCCAGAAGCGTGAGCGCAAGTCCCGTCGCAACCTGATTGGTGACCAGCGTCAGCGTCAGGAAGCCGAACAGAAGGGCAAAGGCAGCGCCGACGAGGATGGCCGCAAACACGCCGAGCCATGGCGAACCGGTGGTGATCGCCACGCCAAACCCGGTGACGGCGCCCATCACCATCATGCCTTCAACGCCGAGATTGAGAACGCCGGAGCGCTCCACGACCAGCTCGCCGATTGCAGCTATGAGAAGAGGCGTGGCGGCCGTTGCGATCGTGATCAGAACGGATTCAAACATGTTCGGCGGCCTCCCGGACCTGCGGCGCGCGCCCGACCAGGCGGATGCGGTAGTGAATCAGCGTGTCGCAGCCGAGAACGAAGAACAGAAGCATGCCCTGAAAGGCGCGGGCGGCCTTGTCCGAAAGACCGAGCGAAATCTGCGCTGCCTCGCCACCCAGATAGGAAAGCGCCAAAACGAAACCGGCGGCCACGATGCCCAGCGGGTTCAACCGGCCAAGAAACGCCACGATGATCGCGGTAAAGCCGTAGCCGGGAGAAATGGACGGCTGCAACTGCCCGATTGCGCCGGCAACCTCGGAAATGCCTGCAAGCCCTGCCAGAGCGCCGGAGATCAGGAAGGCGACCATGACCATGCGCGATGCGCTGAAGCCTGCAAACCGCCCTGCCCGCGGGCTCTGGCCGAGAACGCGAATTTCAAAACCCTTGCGGGTCTTGCCGAGAACGAACCACAGGACGAGGGCTGCAATGATGGCGAACACGATGCCCCAGTTTGCGCGGCCGGCAGCCGGCATCAGCTCCGGAAGGATGGCGAAGGAATGGAAATCGCGCGTTTCGGGGAAATTCATGCCGCCCGGATCACGCCACGGACCGCGCACGATCCAGTCGAGGAAAAGCTCGGCCACATAGACCAGCATGAGGCTGGTGAGGATCTCATTGGTGTTGAAACGCGCTTTCAGGAATGCCGGAACGGCGGCATAGGCCGCGCCACCCGCCATGCCCATGATCAGCATCAGGGGCAGGACGAGCCAGTTCTGGAAATCAGGAAAGACCACCGGAAGGATGCTGCCGGCGATTGCGCCAGCGATGAACTGTCCTTCTGCGCCGATGTTCCAGTTGTTGGACAGGAAACAGACCGACAGACCGACCGCGATCAGGATCAGCGGCGCTGCCTTGATCGCCAGTTCGTGCAGCGACCAGGTCTCGCGCAGCGGATCGATGAAATAATAGTAGAGCGCGTCGAGCGGGTTCTTGCCCAGAACCGAGAACATGATCGCACCGGCAATCATGGTCAGAACCAGAGCAATCAGCGGCGAAATCGCGCTGAACAGAACCGAATGCTGCGGCCGTTTGATGAGTTCAAGCCGCATCATGCCGTCTCCGCTTCTTCAGGCAGTTCGGAGCGTTCCGGCGTCGCGCCGCCCATCAGAAGACCGATCTTCTCGAATGTCGCTTCCGCGATGGGCATGGGAGCCGACAGGCGACCGTCATGCATCACGGCGACGGAATCACACATTTCAAACAACTCATCCAGATCCTGGCTGATGACGAGAACGGCAGAGCCCGAACGCGCCAGATCGATCAGCGCCTGGCGGATGCGCGCGGCAGCGCCGGCGTCCACACCCCAGGTCGGCTGGTTCACGACCATCACCGCCGGTTGCCGGTCCAGCTCGCGGCCGATGATGAACTTTTGCAGATTGCCGCCCGAGAGCGCGGAGGCTTCCGGGTCCTCGCCGCTCTTGCGCACATCCATCACCTTGACGATGCGGGCGGCAGCCTTGGCCAGCGCACCCGTGCGCACGGTGCCGAAAGCACCCATGAGCGCCTTTGCATCCGTCACGTGACGCGACAGGAACAGGTTTTCGGAAAGCCGCATCTGGGGGGCTGCGCCATGGCCAAGGCGCTCTTCGGGCACAAAGGCTGCGCCAAGAAGGCGGCGACCGGAGATGCCGAGCCGGCCGGCATCTTTGTCGCGGATGCGGATCGTGGCGGCGTTCTGCTGCAGGGCTTCACCGGAGAGAGCCTCGAAAAGCTCGCCCTGCCCGTTACCGGCAACGCCCGCAATGCCCATGACTTCACCGGAGCGCACCAAGAGATCGATCTTGCGTAGCGGGACGGCAAACGGATTGGCGGACGGGCGGCTGAGCTCCCGGACCTCCAGCAGCGCCTGACCGCCAGCGTCGACGCTGCCAGTGCGCTTTACCGTGGCCACTTCATCGCCCACCATCATGCGGGCCAGCGACGCCGCCGTCTCCTGACGGGGATCGCAATGGGCGACCACCTTGCCGTGCCGCAGAACCGTTGCGCGGTCGCACAGGCGCTTCACTTCCTCAAGGCGGTGCGAAATGTAGAGGATCGACTTCCCTTCGTCGCGCAGCGTCTCAAGCGTTTCGAACAGCTTGTCGGCTTCCTGCGGGGTCAGAACGGAGGTCGGTTCGTCGAGAATGATCAGGTCCGGCTTCTGCAGGAGGCAGCGAATGATCTCGATGCGCTGGCGCTCGCCGACCGAAAGATCGCCCACATGTGCGAAAGGATCGAGCGGCAGGCCATAGGCCTTTGAGAGTTCCCGCGCCCGCTCGGCCACCTGAAGGATCGGCGTTTTCTCATCCAGCGAGAGCATGATGTTCTCGGCGGCGGTCAGCGCCTCAAACAGCGAGAAGTGCTGGAACACCATGCCGATGCCGAGATGGCGCGCAGCGCCGGGCGAATGGATCGCGACCGGTTGACCTTTCCAGTGGATTTCACCGGCAGCCGGCTCCAATGCGCCGAACAGCATCTTCACCAGCGTCGATTTGCCAGCGCCGTTTTCGCCAAGAAGCGCATGAATTTCGCCCTTGCCGATCGACAGATCGATCGCGTCACAGGCTTTCAGAGCGCCAAATATCTTTGTCAGGCCGCGAACATCGAGGAGTCCGCCACCTTCGCCTTCGTGTAGTTGATCCACGCCGGCTCCCATTTCGGTCATTTTGTTTTTGTTCCCAGCTCGATCATAGGCAGACGGATTTGCCCCGTATTAGTGCCGCTTTACTTGAAAGAGATTCAAATGGGAACGCACAATTACTCTTTATTCCCTTTGCCAAGATTCGGCCAAGCCTGCATGACCCCTCCAATGACAAAGAGGTAAATACCGGTCACCGCAATGCCGATGCGAATGAGCTGATCAGCCTCCAGAGACTGGATGAGCGCGATTATGCCGAAGGCGCACCAGGCGAAGAAAATCGCCAGATTGAGCGTTCTCAGGCGCTGCACGCGCACCGGATGCAGGAAGAAGACGGGCAGGAATGTCGTGAAGGCCGAAATGAGCACGACACCAAAAGCGATCATCTCGCCCGGTTGTACGACAAAGAGCGTGAACACCACCATGTTCCAGACGACGGGGAACCCCTTGAAGAAATTTTCCCGCGTCTTCATGCCCGTGTCGGCGTAGTAGATCGCGCTGGTGATCACGATGATGGCGGCCGACAGGAAGGAAAGCCCCTCGCCCATGAACCCGCTCTGATACAGGGCGAAAGCGGGGATGAGCACATAGGTGACGTAGTCGATGATGTTGTCGAGCATGTCGCCCGACCAGGTGGGCAGCACCTGCTTCACATCGAGCTTGCGCGCGATGGGGCCGTCGATGCCATCCACAAAAAGCGCAAAGCCCAGCCACCAGAACATCGCCGCCCAGCGCTCCTCGCTTGCAGCCACAAGCGATAGGAATGCGAGAAACGATCCCGATGCCGTCAAGAGATGCACGGAAAACGCCTTGGCCTGAGGGGCCGTAACTTTCTTCTTGGTCATGATAGTCGCCTAAGGGCCACGCCAGTCGAGCGGACAGATCTCCGCCGAGCGGCCGGCAAAATTCCAGTTGCGCCCGAAAGCGCGCATACGGCTCTTGTCGGATTTCGCGACGATGATCTCCGGCGCGATCCAGTACTGCGAATTGGTGATGACAGTGTCGCCATCCCTGTCTCCGCCGGGAATGGGCGTCACGGCCCCGTCGATGATCTTCGGTATCTGGAAGATACGCGTCTTGCCTTCAACCTCATAGGTCACCGGCACACGCTGAATACCCAGAAAATCGCCAACGAGAATGGAAAGCAGACCGGTTGTGCCGCCGGCCTTGCCGGAAAAGATCTTGCCGATGGCCTTTTCCGCATAGATCGAGGCGCGTTCGTCCAGAAACAGGCCGACGGTCCAGTTGCCGCGGCTCATATAGCCGGGAATTTCCATCACCAGACCGAGATTGAGGCCCGAGAGGTCGGTCTCGCCATAGTGGCCCTCATCGATGCGGAAGCCCACCCAGGTCTGGCAATAGCCTTCAGTGGGCGGATGATTGCCGAGTGAAAGCACGCAGGGACAGAACACGGTGCAATTGCATGACAGCACCAGCTCGCCTTTCAGCGCCCAGTCTTTCTTTCCCATGACTTGCGACCCCTCTTCCAGACCGCCGCACCCCCGGCCGGACGCACAAAGGACGATCTAAACCATTGGCAGAGCATCGGAATATCCGAAAAACCAACCCCTTCTGTTCGGATATTGCGATGCTCTAGATCGAGATTACTAGAAGCGCGAGCGCCCACACAAGCAGCGTCACGCCCGAAATGCGTGTGAAAAGCCGACTATGACCAGATTTCTCCACGATGGTGAAAACGCCGAGAAGCGCCATCCAGAACACATTCATCATGCCAACGGCAAACATGACAAGCATGAGCGCCCAGCAGCATCCGAAACACCACAGGCCCTGCTGCAATCCCAGCCGGTAGATGGCGCGCGGTCGCGTGCTCCAGCGCCCGAAAAGGGTGGTGAAGGGATTGCGGCATTTGACGAGACAGGCCTCCTTCAGGGCCGAGAACTGGTAAAGGCCGGCGATGGCAAGAACGACAGCACCCGCCAGTCCCGTCCATGGGGACATGACCGCGCCTTGGCTCATGAACCGTTCTGCAACGAGCGCCAGCCCGGTAAAGCCGAGAGACGCGATCAGCCAGACGGTCAGATAGCCCGCGACCAGAACCAGCGGATGGACAACCCGCTCACCCTTAAGGGCGGCGGTGTCGGCGATTTCGCAATAGGTGCGAATCAACGGGGATGCCGATGGCAGCATCATCGCCAGAGCCATCAGAAACCACATGAAGGCGAGAAGGGCGAAAACGGCAGGTCCGCTCCCCGCCCCGACAGGCGCTAGACACAGGGAAAGCAGGGTTCGCAGCGGTGCAGGCAGGGGCATGTCGGGCAGAGCCTCAAGCAGCATGCCGCCCGGACCGAGCGCACGCGGCTCCACCGCCGCAATGCCAGCGCCCATCAGCGCCAGAACGCCCCATGAGAGGAGGACGGCCAGAAAGAGCGACAGGACGGAAAGCGGAAAAGCCGCCAGCGCCAGGCGATGAACGGCGCGCGCGCCGCCTTCGAGCCTCGTCAGATCATCATTCGGCTGGTCCACGCCCTGCCCCCGTCACATTGCCTGGGTGCTTTCGCCGCGTTGAACCTTGCGTCGAACAACCCCATCATGACAAAGACATGCCGATGTCCTGTCGATGATTGTCGAAGCATAGATGGATGAGCTGCCGTGGGCGATAGTGACCGTAAAATTCTCGTTGCAGGAACCGGACCGGCCGGCCTGATTGCAGCGCTCGCGCTGGCGCATCATGGCCATGCGGTGACGCTGGTGGGGCCGGTGCCGCAGGGCAGAGACCGCCGCACCGTGGCGCTGATGCGCCCGTCGCTCGACATCATCGAACCACTGGGCTTTCTGGAAAAGCTCCTGCCCGAGACCGCGCCGCTCAAGGCCATGCGCCTCGTGGACGCAACCGGCCGGCTGGTGCGCAGTCCGACCGTGACATTCCACGCCGGCGAGATCGGCGAAGAGTATTTTGGGCTCAACATTCCCAATGCGCGCCTGACCGAAGAGCTTGCCAAGGCCGCACAGGCCTCGCCGCTTATCGACTGGCATGAGAACCTCGTCACGGACTGGGAGTGCGCGCCCGATCATGTGACCGCGACGCTCGACAATGGCGAACGCGTTTCGGCGCAGCTGGCCGTCGCTGCCGATGGCCGCAGATCGCCGGCCCGTGAAGCGGCTGGCATTTCGGCCAAGACCAGCCCGCTGCCGCAGGCGGCTCTCGTTTTGAATTTTTCGCACACGCGCGAACATGGTTTCGTTTCCACCGAATTTCACACGCAGAACGGCCCGTGCACGCAGGTGCCGCTGCCGGGCATGCGTTCAAGCCTCGTCTGGGTGCAGCGCCCGGAAGACGCCGAGCGCCGCCATGCGCTGAGCGATGAAGACCTCTCGCGTGAGGTGGAGAAGCAGCTTTCCTCGCTCGTCGGCGGCGTGACGGTGGAGCCCGGCCGACAGGTCTATCCGCTGAGCACGCTGATGCCATCGCGCTTCGGTCAGAACCGCGTGGCGCTGATCGGCGAAGCGGCGCATGTCTTCCCGCCAATCTCGGCGCAGGGGCTCAATCTGGGCATTCGCGACGTGGAAGACCTTGTCGCAACGGCGAACGCCTTCCGCGACGATCCGGGCGCTCCTGCCGCCATGACGCGCTACGACGCTTCGCGCCGGCCGGATGTTCTGGCGCGCAGCAACTCGGTGAACCTGCTCAACATGTCGCTTCTGTCCGGTCTTCTGCCGGCACAGATCGCGCGCAGCGCGGGCCTCAGCGTCATCAGCAGCATTCCGCCACTGCGCGCGCTTTTCATGCGCGAGGGCATGCGTCCGGGCAGCGGTTTCTCCGCGCTTCTTCCTTTTGGGGGAAAAGGTCTGGTCAGGGAAAAAGATCCGGCGGCAGAAGCCCGTTCGTGATGGCGTAAAGCAGCGCCGTCACCGTTCCGACCGAGAGCAGCGTCGTGATCAGAATGCTGGCCGACGCACGCTCCATCCAGACTCCGTACTGCTGGCTGATCACGAACACATTGGTGGCCGTGGGCAGCGAGGCCAGCAGAACGGCGGAGAACACCCAGCTCTCCTCGTAATTTCCGATCCAGCTCAGCATCACGTAACAGATGACGGGGTGCAGAATGAGCTTGAGGAAGGCGATCACGCCAACCTCATGCGGAACGCGCCGCAGCGGCCGCATGGCGAGGCTGACACCCATCGCAAAGAGCGCGCAGGGTGCGGCAGCCGAGGCAAGATAGGCCAGAAGGCGTTCGATCGGAAGCGGCGGGGTGAACTGCACCGCAGCCGCTGCAACGCCCACTGCGGTCGCGATGATGAAGGGATGCAGCGCGATCTTGCGCAGAACCTCCAGCGCAAGACGGCCAGGCGATTGCCTGTCGCCGCCCGAAATCGCCATCATCATGGGCGCGACGGCGAAATGGATCATGTTCTCGAAGCAGAAGATGAGCGCCACGGGGACCGCCGCCTTCTCGCCAAAGGCAAGGAGCGCCAGGCCCGGCCCCATATAGCCGATATTGCCATAGGCGGCGGCGAGCCCCTTGATCGTGCTTTCGGCAACCGAACTGCGGCTGATGAGCATCGAGCCGACGAACATGATGGCGAAGACGATATAGGTCGAGGCGACGGCGCCGAAGATATAGCCCCACTCGGTCAGCTTCTCGATCGGGGTCTTGGCCAGCAGCTGAAAGAAGAGAGCGGGAAGCGCCACATAGATGACAAATGTGTTCATCCAGCCGAGCGCATCGGCAGGGTGCGGCTTCAGCCGGGCGACCGCATAGCCGATGAAGATCAGCCCGAAAAACGGCAGCACAAGTCCCGCGACACCCGACATAGCCCATCCCCGTGGAGCCCGCCATTCGATCCGCCGGACCCGCGGAAGCAGCTCGACTGCGTTACGCCCGACATCGCGGCTAGCGCGCAGGCCCCCTGCCCGTCAAGGTCGCGGGATTGAATTGTGGCGGCGGCTGCGCCAAATAGGGGGCAGAGGTACAATTATGCAAAACATTGGAACTGCAAAATTTCGCATAGGCCAGGTTGTCCGCCATCGGGTGTTCGACTTCCGTGGCGTGATTTTCGATGTCGATCCCGAATTCAACAACACGGAAGCCTGGTATCAGGCGATCCCCGAAGACGTGCGGCCGCGCAAGGACCAGCCCTTTTACCATCTGCTCGCCGAGAACGAGGAGACGGAATATGTCGCCTATGTTTCGGAACAGAACCTGATGCCGGACGAGACCGGCGTGCCCGTGCGGCACCCGCAACTGGCGGAGTTCTTCGTCGAGACCGGCGACGGCCACTACGAACCGCGCGAGCGCCTGCACCACTGACGCCAGCGCAGAACCACACGCATACAAAAACAGGGCCTCGCGGGCCCTGTTTTCATTTGAACTCTGTGTGAGCGCTATTCGGCCTTCTTGGCCTTTTCCTGCGCTTCGCGGAGCTTCTCGGTGAACTCTTCGTTGTTCTTGTTCACGAAGTCCTGAAGCTTCTTCTGGCGGTCCTCAATGTCGGACTGCGGCATCGGATCACCGTCATAGGCAGCGGTGAAGCCCGAAAGCGACATCTTGATCGGGTTCGGCTGGTTCTGGAAGTTCACCGAGGTGAGCGTCAGTTCCGAACCGCGCTTGAAGGAACCAACCAGCTGATCGGTCAGCGGAGCTTCGGCGATGCAGCGGTCCGGCAGGCAGATCGCGTAATCGATCTTCTGCGTCTGGCCGCCATCGATCTGCAGACCGATGCCGGGAGGCACCATGCGGCCGGTCGGCACGGTGATCTGGAAGACCTTGCGGTTCACCTTGCCCTTGACCTCGATGAGGCTGACGCCGGTGATCATCTGGCCGGTCTCGGCAACGAGAACGTTCTGCACATTGCAGATGTCGACGTCTTCCTGCTTCGTGCAGGCCTTGAACCAGCCCTGCGGCGCTTGCTGCTGCGCGGCGGCGACACCAACTCCGCTGGCAGCCACACAAGCGGCGCCGGCAAGGGCGAACAGGGTGCGGGTAGCTTTCGCGTTCAGGCTTTTCATATGGCTCAGTTCCTCTAAATGCACAGCGCCAGAAATTTGTTCATGTGTCACCTGTTTGTAAAATGCGGCGACAGCATGACTCTTGTGCGCGTGTTACACTGCCGTGAAACGCGAATCCAGCCCAACGGACCATTTCGCTGGACTTTGTCGACCTGTGCGGCAAACATCACACGATCACGCGTCTTTGTCCGGCAAAGCCCCCGGTGGCCGCATTCGCCACATTGTGTGTGATACGCTCGCCGACGAATCATGGAACCGCCAGATAAATCCGGCCAAGGTGCGTAGATGTTCCCAAGCTCCAAATCTCTCCTTCTCGCCATTTCCGCAACGATGCTCGCCTCGGGCACGGCACTCGCCGAAGATGCGCCGGTTCACGGCATCGCGATGCACGGCAAGCCTGCACTGCCTGCCGATTACACGCATTTTCCTTACGCAAATCCCGATGCGCCCAAGGGGGGCGACGTCACCTATTGCGTGGTCGGTTCCTTTGACAATCTCAACCCGTTCATCCTCAAAAGCATGCGCACAACGGCGCGCGGCGTGATCGACACGATTTTCGGCAATCTGGTTTTCGAGCCGCTGATGATGCGCAGCGCCGACGAGCCCTTCGCGCTCTATGGCCTGCTTGCCGAAAGCGTGGTGATGGACGAGGCGCGCAGCTATGCCGAGTTCAATCTCGACCCGGATGCGACATGGTCGGATGGCAAGCCGGTGACCCCGGAAGACGTAATCTTCACCTATGAAGCGTTCACGGAGAAAGGCCGCCCGCCCTATTCCAGCCGCACGGCAAAGATCGAGAAGATCGAAAAGACGGGCGATCACAGCGTACGCTTCACCTTCAACGAGAAGGCCGACCGCGAATTCCCGCTGATCATCGCCATGACGCCGATCATCCCGCAGCACGCCTTCGACATCGAGACATTTGACCAGACGACGCTGAAGCCGGTGACGGGGAGCGGCGCTTACCGCATCTCGGAAGTGGACCCGGGCCGGCGCATCGTGTTTTCGCGCAACCAGGAGTACTGGGGCGAGGACATTCCCTCCAAGCGCGGCTTCGACAATTACGACAAGATCACCATCGAGTACTTCCTCAACGTGAACTCCATGGTGGAAGCGTTCAAGAAGGGCATCTGCTCGGTCTATGCCGAATCCGACCCGGTGCGTCGTCAGCACGGCATCGATTTTCCGGCGGCCCGCGAGGGCAAGGTGGTCAGCGAAACCTTCACCAATGGCGTTCCGCCTGCGGTCAGCGGTTTCTTCTTCAACACGCGGCGCGAGAAATTCGCCGATCCGCGCGTGCGCCGCGCGCTGTCAAAGCTCTATGATTTCGGCTGGGTGAACACCAATGTGCTGCGCGGCGAGTATGAGCGCACGCTGAGCTACTGGCAGGGATCGCATCTTTCCGCTCTCGGCAAGCCGGCCGATGAACGCGAACGCGCCCTGCTTGAGCCCTATGCCGACCGGGTGACACCGGAGGTGATGGACGGCAGCTACGGCAAGATGGAAATGGCGGGCGAGCCAATTGGCCGCGACCAGATGCGCGAAGCGCTGAAGATGCTTCAGGAGGCCGGCTACAGCCTGGAAGGCAATGCGCTGGTCAATGAAAACGGCGAAGCGCTCACCTTCGAAATTCTGGTTACGTCCGAGGAAGGCGAAAAGCTGGCCGCCGTGTTCCAGCGCGCGCTGCGGAAAATCGGCATCGATGTTTCGATCCGGCTTCTGGATGATTCACAGGCCCAGCAGCGCAAACAGCGCTATGACTTTGACATGCTGATTGCTTCCGTGGGCTTCTCCGGCTCGCTTTCGCCGGGCACCGAGCAGATTAACCGCTGGGGTTCGGCTGCAGCAAACGCAGAAGGCTCGTTCAACCTTTCGGGCGCGGCCGATCCGGCCATCGACGCCATGATCGACGCCATGCTGAATGCGCGCGACATGGATGATTATTCGGCTGCCGTGCGTGCGATGGACCGTCTTTTGATGTCGGGCGCCTATGTGGTGCCGATGCAGCATGACAATGACGAATGGGTCGCTTACTGGAGTGACCTCGACCACCCGGAAAAAACACCGCTTTACGGCTACAAGCTGCAGACGTGGTGGCACAAGCCGGATGCAGAATAAGGCAGATACAATGATGAGCCCCCTCCCCGTAACCATCGACGTTGTTTCCGACGTCGTGTGCCCCTGGTGCTATGTGGGGCGGGCCCGTCTCATGAAAGCGCTGGCGGCGGTTCCCGAGATTGCCGTGGAACTGCGCTGGCGCCCGTTCCAGCTCGACCCGACCATTCCGCCCGAGGGCAAGGACCGTCAGACCTATCTGATGGACAAATTCGGCGACGAGGAACGCATTCGCCAGATGCATGCACAGATCGATGAGCTTGGGCGTGCGGAGGGGATCGATTTCGCTTTTGATGCGATCCGGACCTCGCCCAACACGCTGAACGCCCACCGCGTGATCCGCTGGGCGGCGACGGCTGAGCCCGGCGTGCAGGACAAGCTCGTCGGCCGGCTCTTTGCGCTCTATTTCGAAGAAGGCGCGAATATCGGCGATGCTGCGGTTCTCATTCAGGCTGCGCGGGACGCAGGCATGGATGCGGCCGTTGTCGAGACCCTGCTTGCAACCGACGCCGACCGGGCCGAGGTAGAGCAGGAAATTGCCACCGCGCAACAGATGGGCGTCACCGGGGTGCCCTGCTTCCTTCTCGAAGGACGCTATGCGGTGATGGGCGCACAGGAGGCCGACACGCTGGCGGACGCCATCCGCCAGGTGGCGCAGGCCAAGGCGGAAGGCGCGCTCGACAGCAGCCAGGCCTGAGAAATCAGGCCGCCTTCGCCTCGATCAGCCGCACGAGCTGGGTCATGATGACGGCAGCGCCTGCCAGGCGCTTCTGCGGCGTTGGCCAGTCGCGAATGAACACGATGCTGTGGTCCGGGCGGATCTTCGCAAGCGAGCCCTGCTCGCCGATAAAGCGCACCAGAGAAGCCGGCTCGGCAAACTGCTGATTGCGCAGATGCACAACCGCGCCCTTGGGGCCGGCATCGAGTTTCTCGACATTGGCCCGGCGGCAAAGCGCCTTGATGAAGACGATCTTCAACAGGTGCTCCACCTCCTGCGGCAGCGGGCCGAAACGGTCGATAAGCTCCGCGCCAAAGGCGTCGATTTCCTGCGGCGTCTCCAGATCGGCGATGCGGCGGTAGAGACCAAGCCGCAATTGCAGATCCGGCACATAGTTTTCCGGGATCATGACGGCCGTACCGACCGTGATCTGCGGCGACCAGCCGGTATCGGCGGCGTCTTCGGCCCCCTTCAGCTCGGCAACCGCCTCTTCCAGCATCTGCTGATAAAGCTCGTAACCAACTTCCTTGATATGGCCGGACTGTTCCTCACCCAGAATGTTGCCCGCGCCGCGAATGTCGAGATCGTGGCTTGCCAGCTGGAAGCCCGCGCCCAGCGTATCGAGCGACTGAAGCACCTTTAGGCGGCGCTCGGCGGTTTTTGTCAGCGTGCGGTTGGGCGGCAGGGTGAAGAGCGCATAGGCGCGCACCTTGGAGCGCCCGACGCGGCCACGGATCTGGTAGAGCTGGGCAAGACCGAACATGTCGGCACGGTGCACGATCAGCGTGTTTGCAGTCGGAATGTCGAGACCGGATTCGACGATGGTGGTCGCAAGAAGCACATCATACTGACCGTCATAGAAGGCGTTCATGATGTCATCGAGTTCGCCAGGCGGAAGCTGGCCGTGAGCCGTGGCGACCTTCAATTCCGGCACATGCTCGTTGAGGAATTCACGCACTTCGGCGAGATCGGAAACGCGCGGCACGACATAGAAGCTCTGTCCGCCGCGATAGCGTTCGCGCAACAGGGTTTCGCGGATCACCAGCGGATCGACCGGCGAGATGAAGCTGCGCACCGCCATGCGATCCACCGGCGCGGTGGTGATGAGCGAAAGCTCCCGCACGCCCGTCAAGGCCAGCTGCAGCGTGCGCGGAATGGGCGTTGCCGAAAGCGTCAGCACATGGACGTCCGACTTCAGCTCCTTGAGCCGTTCCTTGTGCTTCACGCCGAAGTGCTGCTCTTCGTCGATGATCAGCAGGCCGAGATTCTTGAATTTTATGGAATTACCGAGAAGCGCATGGGTGCCGACCACGATGTCGACCGTGCCGTCGGTCAGGCCCTTCTTGGTCTCGGCCAGCTCCTTGGAGCCAACGAGGCGCGAGGCCTGGCGAACCCGTAATGGCAGTCCGGCAAAGCGCTCGCGGAATGTCTTGAAGTGCTGGCGCGCAAGCAGCGTGGTGGGGACCACCACGGCCACCTGAAAACCTTCCATCGCTGCGATGAAGGCGGCGCGCAGCGCCACCTCGGTCTTGCCGAACCCCACATCGCCACAGATCAGCCGGTCCATGGGGCGACCGGACCCGAGATCGTCGAGCACGGCGTCGATGGCGTTCTGCTGGTCGTCGGTTTCCTCATAGGGGAAACGCGCGGCGAACTCGCCATAGAGACCGTCCGGCGGGGAGAGCCTGATGCCCTTCTGCATTTCGCGCTCGGCGGCAATGCGGATCAGGTGGCCGGCCATCTCCAGAAGCTTCTTCTTGAGCTTCGCCTTGCGCGACTGCCAGGCCACGCCGCCCAGCTTGTCGAGCATCGTGTCCGGGCCGTCGGAGCCGTAGCGGGACAGAAGCTCGATGTTCTCGACCGGCAGGAAGAGCCGGTCATCGCCGGAATAGCGCAGTTCGAGACAGTCGTGCGGCGCGCCCATCGCCTCAATGGTCTTGAGCCCGATGAAGCGGCCGATGCCATGATCGGCATGAACGACGATATCACCAGCGGAGAGTGCCGCGACTTCCGAAATGAAATCAGAGGCTTTCTTGCGCTTCTTTGCGCGACGGACGAGGCGGTCGCCCAGAATGTCCTGCTCGCCGATGACGGCCAGCGACGCCGTCTCGAAGCCGGATTCCAGCGGCAGAATGCCGATGCCGGCCTGCCGCTCTTCCAGCTTTTCAAGTTCGGCCAGCGTGTCGACACGCGCGACATTGCCCAGATTGTGCTCGGCAAGGATCTGCGAAAGCCGCTCGGCGGAGCCCTCGCTCCAGCCGGCAATCAGCACCCGCTTGCCCCTGGAGCGCAGGTCGCCAATGTGCTTCACGGCATGGTCGAAAACGTTGGCGTTGGGGTCGGCGCGCTCTTCGGCAAAGTTGCGGCCCGCTTCGGAACCGGCGTGATAGAGGCGCGACTTGCTGGTTTCGGGCGTGGCGAAGGGCGTGAAGTGGACCACGCGGCGCTCGGCGCCTGCCGCAGTCACTTCCTTCGGATCGAGATAGATCGTGTCGGGCTTCACCGGCTTGTAGGGAACCGCGCCGCCAAGCTCGTTGCCCGCCATCTGCTCGCGCCGCGCCTCATAGTGATCGACGATCAGCGCATGACGTTCGCCAAGCGCTTCCTCGGCCAGATGATCGAAGATGAGCGGTGCGTCGGGCAGATAATCGAGCGCGCTTTCAAGGCGCTCATGGAAGAGCGGCAGCCAGTGCTCCATGCCGGCAAAGCGCCGGCCCTCGCTGACGGCGGCATAAAGCGCATCGTCACGCGATGGCGCGCCGAACATCTCGATGTAATTGCGGCGAAACCGGCTGATAACCTCGGACGTCAGCGTGATTTCGCTCATCGCCTGAAGCGCGACTTCGGTGCGCTGGCCGGTGGTGCGCTGTGTGGCGACATCGAAGGCGCGAATGGATTCCAGCGTGTCGCCGAAGAAATCGAGCCGCAGCGCTTCGTCCCAGCCGGGCGCGAAAAGGTCCAGAATGCCGCCGCGCACCGCATACTCGCCCACGTCGCGCACGGTGGAAACGCGCTCGAAACCGCTGGTCTCAAGCCGGCCCGTGAGCGCGGTCATGTCCACCTGGTTGCCGGGTTTGGCGAAAAAGCCCTGCGCGCCGATCTGATCTGCCGGCGGCATGCGCTGCAAGAGCGCGTTCGCGCTGACGATGACAATGGCGCGGTGCGGGTTCTTGCGCAGATCCGCCATGGCGTTCATGGCTGCAAGCCGGCGCGCAGCCGCATCGCCGCCCGGCGACACGCGGTCATAGGGCAAACAGTCCCAGGCCGGCAGGTCGAGCACAGGCAGGCCCGGATCGGCAAAGCGCAGCGTGTCGATGAGTGCTGGCAGACGTTGGCCATCGCGCAGAACGAAGATCACCGGCCCATTGGGGGCGATCTCACGCGCGACCGTTGCCAGTGCGAAGGCTTCAAAGCCGTCGGCAACACCGTCCACCGTTACCGCGCCAATGCCCTCGCGCGGCAGTTTCAAAGCAGTCATCAGGCTCATCAGCGTCGTGCCTCAGCGGCTCCGCGAGGCGAGAATGCGCCTCCAGAGTGGTGTGTCATACTCCGACGGCACCGGCGTTTCGCCCGTCACCCATTTGAAAAGCTGGGTGTCGGGCACATCCAGAATGGTTTCCAGCTCGTCCATTTCCTGATCGCTGAGACGATCGATTTCCGCATCGGCGAAACCGCCGAGAACGAGATCCATCTCGCGCGTTCCGCGACGCCAGGAGCGCACCAGGGCGCGGCGGCGGCGGGGGTCGAGATCGTGGCTGGAACGGGTGGTGCCTGTCATGGTCTGGCCTTCATGGTCTGCGGCATGGTCTGCGGCATGGTCTGCGGCATGATCTGCGGTGATCGGTCGCCCGGGCGGATATAGCGTGTGCATGAGCGTCTGTCAGCCTTGCGTCGCCGAATTTGGGCTTTAATCATGACACCATGCGCCCTTCACTTCTTGATCCCCTGTTCGCCCCTGTCACGACGCTCGATGGCGTCGGGACCAAGGTTGCCGATCTTCTGGCCAATATCGTGCCGGGCGACGCCGCTGGCCGTGAGCTGCGCGTCGGCGACCTGATCTTTGTTCTGCCGCACTCGCTGATCGACCGGCGCAACCGGCCGGGCATCGCCAATGCGCCCGAGGGCGCGATCGTCACGCTTGAAGTGACAGTGGGCCGCCATCATCCTTCGCCGCAGGGGCGCAGGAACGTGCCCTACCGGGTCTTCGCGTTCGATGACACGGGCGAGATCACGCTGACCTTCTTCCATGCCCGCGCGCCATGGATCGAAAAGATCCTGCCGGAGGGCGAGAAGGTTCTGGTGAGTGGCCGGATGGAATGGTTCAACGGGCGCGCATCGATGGTGCACCCGGATTTCATCGTGCCGCTTTCCGAAGCGCACACGCTGCCGGCGCTCGAACCGGTCTATCCGCTGACGGCCGGCCTTTCGGCAAAGGTGCTTCGGCGCGCCATCGGCCAGTCGCTTGAACGCCTTCCAGACATGCCCGAATGGCAGGATGCCGCATTCCTGTCGCGCAACGGGATGCCGCCCTTCGCAGACGCGTTGAAGCGGCTTCACGATCCGCAGGCGCCCGAAGACGTGCAGCCTGAAAGCCCGTTCTGGCGGCGCATCGCCTATGACGAATTTCTGGCAGGGCAGCTCTCCCTGGCGCTTGTGCGGGCGAAGGTGAAGCGCCTTTCCGGCCGGCCGTTGACGGGCGATGGACGCCTTGAGCGCAAGATCCGTGCGGCGCTTCCCTATACGCTCACGGGCGCGCAGGAGGAGGCCGTCAAGGACATTCAAGCGGATCTGGGCAGCGCAGAGCGCATGGTGCGGCTGCTTCAGGGCGATGTGGGTGCGGGCAAGACCGTTGTTGCACTGCTTGCCATGGCGCGCGCCGCCGAAGCCGGCGGACAGTCGTCCCTCATGGCTCCGACGGAAATCCTCGCCCGGCAGCATGCCGCGACGATCACGCCGCTGGCGCAGGCGGCAGGCCTCTCCGTTGCCGTTCTGACGGGCCGGGAAAAGGGCAAGGAGCGCCAGCGCATTCTTGATGATATCGCATCGGGCGCAGTCGACTTCGTGATCGGCACCCATGCGCTTTTTCAGGAAACCGTGCAGTTCAAGGATCTGGCGCTGGCCGTGGTGGACGAGCAGCATCGTTTCGGCGTGCACCAGCGGCTCGCCATGACCGCGAAGGGCGACGCGCCCGACATGCTGGTCATGACGGCGACGCCCATTCCGCGCACGCTGGTGCTTTCGGCATTCGGCGACATGGATGTTTCGCGCCTGACCGAGAAACCGGCGGGACGCCAGCCCATCCGTACGGTGACGTTGCCTGTAGAGCGCCTGCCGCAACTGGTCGACCGGCTGCGCAAGGCGCTGGACGAAGGCCAGAAGGTCTACTGGATCTGCCCGCTTGTCGATGAATCGGAGGAATTGCCGCTGATGTCGGCGGAGGACCGGCATGCTTCGCTGCAAAAGGTCTTCGGCAGCGCGGTCGGCCTCATTCACGGTCGCATGAAGGCTGCCGAGAAGGACGAGGCGATGCGCGCCTTCAAGGCAGGCGAAACGCGCATTCTGGTTGGCACCACAGTGGTGGAGGTCGGCGTCGATGTGCCCGACGCCACCATTATCGTGATCGAACATGCCGAGCGCTTCGGTCTGGCGCAGCTGCACCAGCTTCGCGGACGCGTGGGGCGCGGCGCCCTCGCCTCGTCCTGTGTGCTCGTCTACAAAGGCCCGCTCGGCCAGACCGCCACCCGGCGGCTGGAAGTGATGCGCGAAACCGAAGACGGCTTCGTCATCGCCGAGGAAGACCTGAAACTGCGTGGCGAAGGTGACCTTCTCGGCACCAAACAGTCGGGCACGCCCGGTTTCCGGGTGGCCCGCATCGAGGCGCATGTGGACCTGCTACAGGCCGCGCGTGACGATGCGCGGCTTATCCTGTCGCGCGACCCGGAGCTACAGACCCCGCGCGGTGAAGCGCTGAGGCTGCTTCTTTATTTGTTCGGTCGGGATGAGGCGGTGCGGCTCTTGCGCGCCGGCTGACTGTCTTCGTTCATCGCCTCGGCGGCCAGCGCTGCCGTCTGCTGCTGATATTCAGGCGCAACCAGACCGGCGGAGATCACGAGCTTTGCGCCCTCTTCCACGGTCATCTTGAGCTCGATCACATCCTGCTTCGGGACGAACAGCAGGTAGCCGGATGTCGGGTTCGGCGTTGTCGGCAGGAACACGGCGATGGTCTGGCCTGCATCGTCATCCACCTTTGCCTGCACCTCGCCGCGCGTCTCTGTGGCAACGAAGACCAGCGCCCAGAGCCCCTTGCGCGGATATTCGATCAGACCGACCTTCTTGAACGTGTCCGAGCGCTCGGAAAGAACCGTTTCGAGGATCTGTTTCAGACCGCGATAGACGCTGCGCACCAGCGGCATGCGACCGAGAATGTTTTCACCGGTGTTGACGATGGTGCGACCGATGAAATTCGCTGTCAGGAAACCGATCAGCGTGATCACGACAAGCGCCACGATCAGACCGAAGCCCGGAAGGGCGAATGGCAGGTAATTGTCGGGATTGTAGCGGAAGGGAATGTAGGGTTTGACCCATGAATCCACCCATCCGATCATCGACCAGGCCAGATAGGCCGTGATTGCGAGCGGCGCAGTGACAATGAAACCCGTAAGAAAATAGTTGCGCAGGCGAGTCATCATGATGTGGGAACGGGCCTCAAGAGTGGCGAATTAACGGGAAGCAGCCCGGTGGACACTACGCCACCAGGCTGAACATTAGAATAGAAATTAGGGCCGCCGTATGACAGCCCTCCTTTCGTTATTCTACGGTAACCGACTTCGCCAGGTTTCGCGGCTGATCGACATCCGTGCCCATGATGACTGCCGTGTGATAGGCAAGCATCTGGATCGGCAGTGCATAGATGATCGGCGCGACGAACTCGGGAACATCCG
The DNA here is from genome assembly GCF_017255295.1 of Nitratireductor aquimarinus. Lineage (GTDB taxonomy): Bacteria > Pseudomonadota > Alphaproteobacteria > Rhizobiales > Rhizobiaceae > Nitratireductor > Nitratireductor aquimarinus. Next base: position 227,786 of record NZ_JAFKDE010000003.1, on the reverse strand, counting down.
GCAGAACGATGGTCTCGAGCGTTTCGAGCGTGGCGTTCTGTGCGCCCTTCTCATCCGTGATCAGAACGATACGGCCACCGCGCGCGGCGACTTCCTGCATGTTCGAGACCGTCTTCTCGAAAATGCGGTCATGCGGCGCGATCACGATCACCGGCATCTGCTCGTCGATCAGCGCGATGGGACCATGCTTCAACTCACCGGCGGCATAGCCTTCGGCGTGAATGTAGGAAATCTCCTTGAGCTTCAGCGCGCCTTCCAGAGCCAGCGGATAGTTCGTGTCGCGGCCGAGATAAAGCACGTGGCGCACATGGGAGAGCTCGCGCGCGACCTTCTCGATGCTGGCGCTGAGCTTGAGCGCCTGAGACGCGTAACGCGGTGCTTCGGAAAGCTCACGCACCAGCGCCTGTTCCTCCTCCGGCGAAATCGTTCCGCGCGCCTTGGCGGCCTTCAGCGTCAGCGCTGCAAGCACGCTCAACTGGCAGGTGAAGGCCTTGGTCGAGGCAACGCCGATCTCGGGCCCGGCCAATGTCGGGAAGATGCCGTCGCTCTCGCGGGCGATGGTCGATTCGCGCACATTGACGATTGCCGAGATCGGGATGCCCTCTTCACGGCAATAGCGCAGCGACGCCAGAGTGTCGGCGGTCTCTCCGGACTGTGAGATGAACAGGGCGGCGCTGTTCTTCGGCAGCGGCATCTCGCGGTAGCGGAACTCCGAGGCGATATCGATATCGACCGGCAGGCGGGCATAACGCTCGAGCCAGTATTTCCCGATGAGGCCGGCCAGATAGGCGGTGCCGCAGGCCGAGATCGCCAGACGCTCGATCTTTGCGAAATCGAACGGCAGATCGAAATCGGCAACCGTGCCTTCGGCAAAGTTCAGGTAGTTGGCAAGCGTGTGGGAGATGACTTCCGGCTGTTCATGGATTTCCTTTTCCATGAAGTGCCGGTGGTTGCCCTTGTCGACCAGAAGGCTGGTGCCGACCGACTGCTGGCGGGCACGCTCAACCGGCTGGCCGGCCATGTCGAAGATCTCCATCCCGTTGCGGCGCAGCACCACCCAGTCGCCATCCTCCAGATAGGTGATGGCGTTGGTGAAGGGCGCAAGAGCGATGGCGTCAGAGCCGAGATACATCTCGCCCTCGCCATGGCCAACGGCAAGCGGCGGGCCATTGCGCGCACCAACGATCAGGTCTTCATCGCCGCGGAACATGATGGCGAGCGCGAATGCGCCGCGCAGACGCTTGAGCGCAGCAAAGGCCGCATCCTTCGGCGATGCGCCGTTCTTCACTTCGCGCGCCACGAGATGGGCGACCACCTCGGTGTCGGTCTGCGAAGCGAAAACGAAGCCGTCGCGCTTCAGTTCCTCGCGCAGCTCGGCAAAGTTCTCGATGATGCCATTGTGAACGACAGCCACATCCTCGGCAAAATGCGGGTGCGCATTGGCCTCATTGGGAACGCCATGCGTGGCCCAACGCGTGTGGCCGATGCCGATCATGCCGCCGAGCGGCTCTTCGCCCAGGCGCTTTTCCAGATTGACCAGCTTGCCCTCGGCGCGGCGGCGGTCGAGCTGACCGTGGTCGAGCGTCGCAACGCCCGCAGAGTCATAGCCGCGATATTCGAGCCGCTTCAGAGCGTCGACGATGAGCGGCGCAACCGGCGTCTGCCCGACAATGCCTACAATTCCACACATATGGCTTCTCAGCCTCCCACCAAACCTAAAACCCCGATTCACGCAGGCGTTTTAGAACGCCCGGGAACTGGATGAAAATCAACAAGTCTTTCAATTCGTATCAAGCCTAATCTGGGTCTGCGACGCCCGCATGTCAGGCTTATCCACGCCGCGCCTTGATCGCTGCCAGACGGTCGCGCAGGCGCTTTCCGAGCCCGGCGCGATTGGACTGGCGGGCACGCCCGAAGGCCAGCGCATCGGCAGGCACCGATTCCGTGATCACGCTGCCGGAGGCCACATAGGCGCCCGCGCCAATGGTGAGCGGCGCGACGAGCGCCGAGTTGGTGCCAATGAAAGCGCCCGGCTCGATATCGGTAAAATGCTTGGAGAAGCCATCATAATTGCAGGTGATGGTGCCGGCGCCCAGATTGGCCCTCGCGCCGACACGCGCATCGCCCACATAGGAGAGATGCGGAACCTTCGCACCCGGCTCGACGCGCGTCTTCTTGATCTCGACGAAATTGCCGATCTTCGCGCCTTCCATGATCTCCGCCCCCGGCCGCAGCCGTGCGAACGGACCAACGGATGCACCTTCATCGACACGCGCTTCTTCCAGATGCGAGCTGGCCCTGATCGATACATTCTCGCCGACCGTCACGCCCGGACCGAAGAACACGTTGGGCTCGATCACCGTGTCGCGGCCAATCACCGTGTCATGGGAGAAATAGACGGTCTGCGGGTCGATCATCGTTACGCCATCGAGCATGACGGCGCGCCGTCGGCGGTTCTGCCAGATGGTCTCGGCACCGGCGAGTTCGGCGCGGTTGTTGATGCCAAGCGCGCTCTCGTAATCGGCCTCGATGGCGCGCACGGTCAGGCCGCGACCGGCGGCAATCTCCACGATATCCGTCAGATAATATTCGCCCTTGGCGTTGTCATTGCCGATGGCATCGAGCAGCTCAAGCGCGCTGTTGCCAGCAATCGCCATCGCGCCGCCATTGCAGAAAGTGATCCTGCGCTCTTCGTCGGAACAGTCCTTTTCCTCACGGATGGCAACAAGCGCATCGCCGTCCTCGATCAAGCGGCCATAGCCGGTGGGGCGCTCAGTACGGAAACCCATCACGACCACATCCGCGCCGGCGGCAAGCCCTGCGCGCAGCGCGGCAAGCGCGTCGAGTGAGATGAGCGGCGTATCGCCGAATGTGACCAGAACATCGTCATAACCGCGGGCAATGGCCGCGCGGGCCGCCAGAACCGCGTGGCCGGTGCCGAGCCGCTCTGCCTGAATGAAGGTTTCCGCGCCCGGCGCAAAGCCTTCAGCAGCACGCGACACGGCTTCCGCGCCATGACCCACGACCAGCGCCTTGTCGCCGGCGCCAGCGGCGTCCAGCGCCCGGGTCACGTGACCGAGCATCTCCAGCCCGGCAATCTTGTGCAGCACCTTCGGTGTGGCGCTCTTCATCCGCGTCCCCTCGCCGGCTGCGAGAATGACGGAAAGGCAGGTGCGTTCGCTCATGGACTGGAAACCCGTTCTGCTTCTGACGATTCGCTTTCTCTTAGCATCCCGTCAGCGCGGCACCAATGGAGGGTTAGCCGAGTTTACCCAGCGCCGGGAAGGTTTCGAGCAGCCAGAAGGCCATGGACTGCATACCGCCCGTCAGGAAGAGCACGCCGGCAAGAACGAGAAGCGCGCCCATGACCTTCTCGACGCGGCCGAGATGCATGCGGAAACGCGACAGGAAGCGCATGAAACTGCCCGAAAACAGTGCGGCGAGAAGAAAGGGGACGCCAAGGCCAAGCGAATAGACGGCAAGAAGCAGTGCGCCATCGCCAACCGTCTCGCGTCCACCGGCCAGTGTGAGGATCGGCCCCAGAACCGGCCCGATGCAGGGCGTCCACCCAAAGGCGAAGGCCAGCCCCATGATATATGCGCCAAGCCTCGTGGCGGGCTTTCCGCCGGACTGAAAACGCGCCTCGCGCGACAGAAAGGGAATGCGCACCAGACCCAGAAAGTTGAGCCCCATGATGATGATGACAATGCCGGCGGCTATGGCAAGTTCCTGCTGCCAGGCGCGCAGGACGGCGCCGATGGTCGAAGCGCCTGCACCCAGCATCACGAACACGGTGGTGAAGCCGAGCACGAAGGAAAGCGAAGCGGTGAAGAGTGCAAAGCGCGTTGCGCCACCGGAGCTTCCTGCCGGCTTGCCTTCGGCCTCGCCCTGAAACTGCTCAACGGAAACGCCGGCCATGTAGCAGAGATAAGGCGGCACAAGCGGCAGAACGCAGGGAGATAAAAACGACAGCGCTCCCGCACCGGCCGCACTCAAATATCCGACATCAATCGCCATGCTTCAATCTCAATACAACAATGACAGCACGCTCATGCGCGCGCAAAAACAATGGAGCCCATATAGGCAGGCGCGATGGATGAGGCCAATCACCTTTCCGTGGCATAGGGTCGCCCCATGAGGAAAGGCAATGCGGCAGCGATGGTGTCGAAACGGTAGGTCGATTTAATGTTAGACCGACTTTATTGATTTTCGGTTGGGCTGAATGGAACCACCGGCATAGGCACAGGCTCAGTACCGCCCTTCGATGGTGGAACAACGGTTTGCTGCCTAATCAATGGCAGCAATTCCTCAAGCCTGTAGACTTCGGCATCACTTCTCCACCCACCGGGAGAAAGCCCTGAGGCAACATCCTTGAAGCCACCTTGCCAGATTGTAGCCAGTCATTTTCAGATGCTTGATCAATGTCCACACCAGAGTATTTTCCTAGAAGCCTGATTGCAAACTTACGGCTCTGGTGTGTTTCATCACTAATTTGCCCCCCTAGGATATTGAGCGCCAACTTTACCATCTCGATATCGAGACGGCGATCTGTTTGCGCCTTTTCAAGAAGCGCAACTCTCTCAGCCGAGGCGGCTTGCACTTGAGACGCGATCGCATTCGATGAATAAGCTGACCACGCTGCTGCAAGAGCAGCAAATACGGTTGCTACAGCAGATATCCATTGACCAGATTTCTCGACCATTCCGTTAACTCCAAGCGCGTACGGATTTTGCAGCACTTGCCGAGTGATGAATCAATGCGCCCACACTCTCGCAAGGGGACCGCTCAATCTGACGCTCCTTCGATAAACCACCTGTTCAGGCGAAATTCGCCTTCGGCCTGACGGCCCCACCAATAGTCGTCTATGTCGTTGTAACCGTGCACCGGAAAAATCTGCTGCCATTGCGTGATCATGGCAATTGCAGATTCGCGGGTTTGCGCGGTCTGCTTCAACGTTTCATTGTGCACAATCCCGCCATCGCTGTTCAATATCTGCTTGCGAATATGCATCCCCTCACTCCCGAGCGGTCAATCCGATTGCCCGATCGTGGCAGGAAGCTGCAGACAATCAAGCGCGTCGACGCCCAAACGAACATGCGGCAAGGGCAGAAACTTGCCCGAAGAAGAATTTTGATCTGTTGGAGAATGGTGGTGAGCGCGCAGGGGCTCGAACCCTGGACCTACTGATTAAAAGTCAGTTGCTCTACCAACTGAGCTACGCGCTCCCGTGCGGGTTCTGGCGAACCCCGGAAAGTGGGCGGAACATAGATAGACGCTTATCCATGGTCAACCGGAAAAAAGCGTCTATCTCCCGACTTTTTTCGCCGGGCCCGAAACCGCCCTGTCTGCAAGGGTTTCAGGTGGTGCTCAGCGTGCGCCGCACCGCATCGCGCCAGCCTTTCAGCTTCTCCGCGCGTTCGGATTCGTCCATTTTGGGCTGAAACTGCCGGTCGAGCTCCCATCCTTTGGCGAAGGCCACAGAATCGGGCCAGACCCCGGCCCGCGATCCGGCAAGCCAGGCGGCCCCGAGCGCCGTCGTCTCAAGCTGGGTTGGCCGGTCCACCGGCGCATCCAGCATGTCGGCGATGCATTGCAGCGTCCAGTCGCTGGCAACCATGCCCCCGTCCACGCGCAGAACCGTGTGTTCGGCGCTGTCGTCCTGCCAGTCCTTGCGCATGGCGTCGAGAAGATCGCGCGTCTGATAGGCCACCGATTCGAGCGTTGCCCTGGCGAATTCCGCCGGACCGGAGTTGCGCGTGAGGCCATAGATCGCGCCGCGCGCTTCGGCATCCCAATAGGGAGCCCCCAGCCCCACAAAGGCAGGCACGAGGTAGAGGTTCTGGGTTGGATCGGCCTCGGCGGCAAGCGCACCCGAATCGGCTGCCTGATCGATCACCTTCAAACCATCGCGCAGCCACTGAACCGCCGCACCGGCCACGAAGATCGAGCCTTCCAGCGCATAGGTGGTCTTGCCGTTCAGCCGATAGGCAATGGTCGTCAGAAGACGGTTCTTCGAGGTCACCATCGTCTCGCCGGTGTTGAGGACCGCGAAGCAGCCGGTGCCATAGGTGGCCTTGAGCATGCCGGGCTCGAAACAGGCCTGACCGATCACGGCTGCCTGCTGATCGCCGGCAACGCCGAGTATCGGGATTTCGGCACCGAAAAGCGATTTCTCCGTCACGCCGAAATCATCGGCGCTGTCCTTCACCTCCGGCAGAAGCGCTTTCGGCACATCGAGGATTTCGAGCAGTTCGTCGTCCCAGCGATTGGTCTCGATGTTGAACAGAAGCGTGCGTGAGGCGTTGGTGGCGTCGGTTACATGCGCCCTGCCCCCGGTCAGCCGCCAGATCAGGAATGTGTCGATGGTGCCGGCGAGCAATTCACCGTTCCGCGCCCGCTCCCGCGCGCCTTCCACATGATCGAGGATCCAGGAAAGCTTGGTCCCGGAGAAATAAGGATCGAGCAGAAGCCCCGTCTTGGCCGTGAAGGTCTCTTCCAGCCCCTTCTTTTTCAGCGTTTCGCACAGCGGCGCGGTGCGGCGGTCCTGCCAGACAATGGCCCGGTGGATCGGTTTGCCCGTGTCGCGCTCCCAGACCACGATGGTTTCGCGCTGATTGGTGATGCCGATTGCGGCGATGTCGCCGGCAGTCAGCGCCGCTTCTTCCAGCGCATCATGCACGGTGGAGACGACACTGTCCCAGATGTCTTCGGGGTCATGCTCCACCCAGCCTGATTTCGGGAAGTGCTGAGGGAATTCCTTCTGCCCGGTCGCCACGGCTTTCATGGCCCTGTCGAAAACGATCGACCTGCTGGATGTGGTTCCCTGGTCGATTGCCAGTATGTAGCCGCTCATGGTTCCTCCGGGTGTAACTGTCGTGCGCCTTGCAACTGGCGACTTGAAACCGGCGCATCAAAACTGGCGCAGGGCATCCTCATCCAGACACGACCGCGCCTTGATCCGTCAAGGTCTGGCTCCTGTGCAGCTGGCGCAATTCATCGGCGCGCTGGCAATTCGGTTCAGCCGGCCTTCTGCGCTTCGGAAAGCGTCTGCATGAAGCCGTCGACGGCCGCTGCTTCTTCTGCAGAAATGTGCAGGCCGCGCTTGGTGCGCCGCCAGAGCACATCCTCACCGCTGACCGCCCATTCATGCTCGACCAGATAGCGCAGTTCGGCCTCATAGAGATCGTGGCCGAAATGCCGGCCCAGATCTTCCGTCGATTCTGCCTTGCCAAGCATGTTCCAGGCGCGCAGTCCGTAAAGCCTGACGAGGCGGGCGGCATGGCCGCGCTCAAGGAACGGATAGTCCGCCACGAGCCTGTCCACCTGCGCGTCATATCCGTCGGCAGGGAACTCGCCACCCGGCAGCGCTTCGGCATGCGTCCACGGACGTCCCTTGGCGCCAATCGTGTCAGAGATCTTCTCCAGCGCGGATTCGGCGAGCTTGCGATAGGTCGTGATCTTGCCGCCGAACACGTGAAGCATCGGAGCGCCGGCCTTGCCGGCCTCGTCCTTCAGCACATAGTCGCGGGTTGCTTCCTGCGCCTTTGACGCGCCGTCATCATAAAGCGGTCGCACGCCGGAATAAGACCAGACGATATCGTCACGCGTGACGGGTTCGGCGAAATACTCGCTGGCGCAGGCGCACAGATAATCGGTTTCCTGATCGCTGATGGCGACATCCTTCGGATCACCGTCATAGTCCTGATCGGTGGTGCCGATGAGGGTGAAGTCTTCCTCATAGGGAATGGCGAAGATGATCCGCCCGTCGGCGTTCTGGAAGAAGTAGGCGCGCGGATCGTCGAACTTCTTCTTCGTGACGATGTGGCTGCCCTTGACCAGACGCACATTGTGAACATCGTTCTGGCGAAGAACGCCGGAGATGATGTGATCCACCCAGGGGCCGGCGGCGTTCACCAGATAGCGCGCACGCACGGTCTCCTGCTCGCCGGTCCGCAGATCCTCGATCTGAACCTTCCAGACGCCGTTCTCGTCTTCGGCGCGCATGACTTTGGTGCGCACCCGCACCTCGGCGCCGCGATCAGCCGCGTCGCGCGCGTTGAGCACGACAAAGCGGGCATCATTCACCCAACAGTCCGAATATTCGAATGCGCGGCGGTAATCGGCCTTGAGCGGCTTTCCCGCCGGATCGGTGCGCATGTCCAGTGTCGCGGTCTTGGGCAGAAGCTTGCGGCCGCCAATATGGTCGTAGAGCCAGAGCCCGAGCCGCACGAGCCAAGCCGGACGCAACCCCTTGTGCACGGGCAGGACGAAACGCATCGGCCAGATGATGTGCGGCGCGTTGCGCCAAAGCACTTCGCGCTCCATGAGCGCCTCGCGCACGAGGCGGAACTCATAATGTTCGAGATAGCGCAGACCGCCATGAATGAGCTTGGTGGAACCGGAAGACGTGCCGCTGGCCAGATCGTTCATCTCCGCCAGAAAGACGGAATAGCCCCGCCCGACGGCGTCGCGCGCGATCCCGCAACCATTGATCCCGCCGCCAACAACGAAAACGTCGTAGATCGCGGACGGATCGGTTTGGGAAGTGGACACGTTCTTCTCCTTCAAAACTCTGGGTAATCAGCAATTGCCAATTCAAAAAGGAATTATTTTGAAAGCATAACGAATGTCAAACGAAAATGAAACTCCGGTTACACGCCGGTCTCGATCAATTGCACACCTGCTTCCTTGCAGAGCGCGCGCATGGACGGTGCGGCGCAGCGGTCGGTGATAAAGGTGTGCACCTGAGACAAATGCCCGATGCGCACCGGCGCGCTACGCTCGAACTTGGTGGAATCCGAAACCAGGATCACATGACGGGCATTGGCGATGATCGCCTGCGCCACTTTCACTTCGCGAAAATCGAAGTCGCACAAGGCGCCATCCTGATCGATGGAAGAAACACCGATCACCGCATAATCGACCTTGAACTGACGGATGAAGTCCACCGCGGCTTCACCGACAACACCGCCATCTGATCCGCGTACAACACCGCCAGCGATGATAACCTCCAGTGTAGGATAAACCCGCATCCTGTTGGCAACATTGATATTGTTCGTGATGACCAGAAGCCCTTCATGATCCAGAAGTGCATCACTGACGGCCTCGGTCGTCGTGCCGATATTCACGAAGAGAGACGCCTTGTCGGGGATCAGACGGGCGGCGGCCTGGCCGATGGCGCGCTTCTCATCGGCCGCAATCTTGCGCCGTGCCTCATATTCCATGTTCTCGATGCCGGACGGTATCAGTGCGCCGCCATGGATGCGGGTCAGGAAACGTTTTTCGCAGAGTTCATTCAAATCCCGGCGAATGGTCTGCGGCGTGACATCGAAATGGGCAGCCAGATCGTCGACAAGAACGCGGCCCTGCTCCTTCGCCAGATCGAGTATCTCGGAAAGTCGCGGTGTCAGAAAAGTGTTGTTCATGCCCACTCCAATGTTCGTTTTCGGCATTTAAAACTAAAAACGAACATTGAGCAAGCGCACCCCTAAGCTGGCAAGAACGAAACCATCCCCTATTTTCTTACGTAGCTGAAAGACAGGCGGCGCGGCTGCCTTTGAAAAGAGCCGTGATTGTGTACCGCCGTTCAAGTGGAGGAGCGATCATGCAACGACTGTTACTGACCATCCTTATCTGCCTGACACCCGTTTTCGCTTTTGCAGGTGAGGCAGAAATCCGCGCGGCGCAATCATCCATCAAGGGGCAGATCGAGGCGTTCATCGCCGGCGACGACGCCCGCGCCTATTCCTATGCCGCCCCCAACATCAAGCGCATGTTCCCGACACTGGAGCGCTTCATGGCGATGGTCAGGCAGGGCTATCAGCCTGTCTACCGCCCGCGCAGTCTTGCATTCGACAAGGCTGTGGAGCTTTCCGGCGAAACCATCATGCAGCGTGTTCTGACAACTGCACCGAATGGCAGGAACTACGAAGCAGTCTACACGCTGAAGCGACAGGCAGACGGCACGTTCCGCATCACCGGCGTGAGCCTCAGGGAAGCGGCGTCGCTCGCGATCTGATCCGGCTCATGGTCAGGTTCGTTCAGCGCGTGAAGTCGGGAAGGCTCTTGAACGCAGACTTCAGCGCTTGCGACCAACCCTCTGAAATCGTGCGCATATAAGGATCTTCCGCCTCTATGCGCTTCTCATATCCGATGCGGAAACTGTCCTGCTCGTAATAGAGAAGGTCTATGGGCGGCGCGACCGACAGGTTGGAGCGAAGCGTGGAATCGAAGGAGACGAGAAGCAGCTTCACCGTCTCCTCAAAACTCATTGCGGGATCGAATGCGCGCACCAGAATGGGCTTGCCGTATTTGGTCTCGCCGATCTGGAAGAACGGCGTATCCGCGCTCGCCTCGATGAAATTGCCTTCCGGGTAGATCATGAACAGACGCGGCTCCATCCCGCGGATCTGTCCACCCAGAATGAACGAGGCTCCGAAAGCGTCAGCGCTCTGACCCGCTGGCGCGGACTGGCGAATGACCTCCTTCACCGTGTCGCCGACCAGGCGTGCGGCCTGATACATGGACGGCGTCTCGAGCATGGATGGCGTGCGCTCGTCGGGGGCCTTGGTCCGCTCTTCCAGCAGGCTGACAACGGCCTGCGTGGTCGCCAGATTGCCCGCCGATAAAAGAACCAGAACCCGCTCGTCCTCTTTCTGCCAGCAATGCATCTTGCGGAAAACGGAGATGTTGTCGACGCCGGCATTCGTCCGCGTATCGGACATGAACACCAGCCCCTCATGGGTTTTCAGCCCGACGCAATAGGTCATGCGGACTGTGCCTCTTCAGTTTCGTCTGGATAGATTACTGCTCGACGGTGATCTGAACCGCAAGCTCTTCCTGCGCCTGGCCGATCCTGATCCCCATAATCGGCATGGCGTCGCGGTAATCGCGGCCGGTCGCCACGCGCACATAGCGATCGTCTGCCGAAATCCCGTTGGAGCAGTCGAATGCGACCCAGCCGAGACCGTCGAGATGCGCCTCCGCCCAGGCATGGCTCGCCGCCTGTTCGTCCGTATCGTCCATGCGCAGATAGCCGCTCACATAGCGCGCGGGAAAGCCCATCAGGCGCGCCGCCGTGAGAAAGATATGCGTGTGATCCTGACACACGCCCTCGCCATTTGTGAGCGCCTCTTCGGCAGGCGTTCCCGCATCCGTTGTTCCAATCCGGTAGGCCACCTGATCGCGCACCAGCGCCATCAGGCTGTGCAGGCGCTCGACGTCCGTTTCGCCTTCTGCTCGCCTTGCCAGCGCGGATATGCCGTCACCCGCGCTGCAAAGCGTGGTTTCCTGCTGAAACAGCCAGAGCGGCGCGAGCCCCTGATGCCGGCCGGTCACGCCGGCGGTGTCACGGGTCTCCACGATGCCCGAAGCCTCGATCACGATCGTATGGGGTTCGCCATCAATGCTGATAAGGCGCGTGTCGTTTCCAAACCCGTCGATGAACTGCACTTCCTGCGCTGCACCATCGGTTCGAAGCGACCATTCGATCACCTCCTGCGTCGGGCCGCTGCGGGGAACAAGGCGGAGACGCTGCAGCGCGTAGGCGAGCGGGGCGTCGTAGCGATATTCTGAATGATGCGTGATCCTGAGGCGCATGCGACCCTCCTCAATAAAAGCGGAAGTCTGCCGCGATCTGGTTGCCCAGCGCCGCATTGTCACGGATGAAGTCGCTCAGAAATTCGTGCAGCCCGTCATCGAAGACATCTGCAATGTCGGCTGATTTCAGCCGGGTCAGGCGGGCATGCGCGAGTTCGTGGCATGGCTGGCGTTCGCCATACTCGTCGGCCAGATAATCGAGGGAATCGCAGATGCCGCGATAGGAAAAGGCCAGCGAGCGCGGCATGCGTCGATTGAGGATCAGAAAATCGGCGATCTTCGATGAATTGAAATCGCCGTCATAGGTCCAGCGATAGGACCGCAGCGCCGAAACCGAGCGCAGAATGGTCTGCCACTGGCTGTTGTCGAGCGACGAGCCAACCCAGGCGGCCGAAGGCAGAAGAACATAGTACTTCACGTCGAGAATGCGCGCCGTGTTGTCGGCCCGCTCGATCAGCGTGCCGATCTGCGCGAAGTCGAAAACCTCATTGCGCAACATGGTGCCCTGAAACGCCCCGCGAATAAGCGCAGTCTCCCGTTTCACCGCATCGAGAACGGCCGGCAGATCGGGTTCGTCCACGCGGTGCCTGAGCATGCGATGAAGCGCCATCCATGCTTCGTTGACGCTTTCCCAGGTCTCACGCGTCAGCGCCGTGCGCACCATCCGCGCGTTCATGCGCGCTGTGTCGATGGAGGAGAGGACGCTGGAGGGATTGTCCGTATCGCGGAGCAGGAAGTTCGTCACCGTCGCCGTATCGAAATTGTCGTTCGTCTCTTCGAACAGATCGCGCACGCCGGCACTGGTGAGAACCGAGGCCCATTCATCGGAGGCGGCATTGCTCTGGGTCAGCGCCAGCCGGAGCCCCGTGTCGGCCAGACGCGCCATGTTCTCCGCCCGCTCGATATAGCGCGCCATCCAGTAGAGACCGTTCGCAGAGCGCCCCAAAAGCATGTCAGCCCTTGCTCCTTCCACTCATCGCGCAGCCCTTAATCATCGAGCACCCATGTGTCCTTGGTGCCGCCGCCCTGTGAGGAATTCACCACCAGAGATCCCTTCTTGAGCGCCACCCGTGTCAGCCCGCCCGGCACGATGCGGATGCGGTCGGAGACCAGAACGAAGGGGCGCAGATCGACATGCCGCGGCGCCAGCCCCTTGCCGGTCATGATCGGGCAGGTGGAAAGCGAAAGCGTCGGTTGTGCGATATAGTTCTTCGGCCGCGCCCTGAGCTTTGCGGCGAAGGCCGAAAGCTCCTTCTTCGAGGCTGCGGGACCCACAAGCATGCCGTAACCGCCCGAGCCGTGCACCTCCTTCACCACCAGTTCGTCCAGATGGTCGAGCACATAGGCAAGACTGTCGGGCTCCGAGCAGCGCCAGGTGGGCACATTGGGCAGGATGGCCTTGCTGCCCGTGTAGAACTCGACGATTTCCGGCATGTAGGAATAGATCGCCTTGTCATCGGAAATGCCGGTTCCGGGCGCGTTGGCGATGGTGATGTTGCCGGCGCGGTAGACATCCATGATGCCCGGCACGCCCAGCACGGAATCGGACCGGAAGGTCAGCGGGTCGAGATAGTCGTCATCGATGCGCCGATAGAGGACGTCGATACGCTTGTAGCCCTGTGTGGTGCGCATGGCGACGTGCCCGTCCACCACCCGCAGATCCGGCCCTTCGACCAGCTCCACGCCCATCTGGTCGGCCAGAAAAGCGTGTTCGAAATAGGCGGAGTTGAAGCTGCCCGGCGTGAGAACGGCCACCGTCGGCGCGCCTTCGCAGTTCTGCGGCTTCACCGCATTGAGCGACTGGCGCAGGAGCCGGGGGTAATGCTCCACCGGCAGCACCTTCACCTGCTGAAACAGCTCCGGAAAGAGCTGCATCATCGTTTCGCGGTTCTCCAGCATGTAGGAGACGCCCGACGGTGTGCGGGCATTGTCCTCCAGAACGAAGAAATCGTTCTCGCCGGTGCGCACGATATCGACACCGGTGATGTGCGTGTAGACGCCACCCGGCGGCCGCACGCCGATCATCTCGGGCAGGAAGGCCTCATTGTTGGATATGATCTCCCTGGGAAGGCGCCCTGCCCGCAGGATTTCCTGCCGGTGATAGATGTCTTCCAGAAAGGCGTTGAGCGCCTGAACCCGCTGCTCAATGCCCTGAACGAGCCTGCGCCACTCCTTGCCGGAAATGATGCGCGGAACGATGTCGAAGGGAATGAGACGCTCAGCCGCTTCCTGCTCGCCATAGACCGCGAAGGTGATGCCCGTTCTGCGAAACACACGCTCCGCGTCGTCGGCCTTCTTCTTGAGGCGTTTGGGATCCTGCCGGTCGAACCAGCGCTGATAATCTTCGTAGGGATCTCGTGCCTGGCCCCCCAGGCGCATCTCGTCGAATGGTGTCAAGAAATGCTCCTCTCACGAGCATTTCAACGGGGATACAGCCAAAAAGCAAGTCGTTTCTATAACTTACCGAAAACGCGCCCGGATTGGGCGCGTTCTGCGCATGATCCGGGCACTGCGCCGATCTCTTGAGCAATGATCGCAGCGTAGCCGATCAGAGCGGCGGCAGGTCGCCTTTTTCCCAGGCAGCGGTGATTTCGGCAGCGCGCTCGGCAAAGCGGCCGGCCTCGATGGCGTCGCGAATATCCTGCATCAGAGACTGGTAATAGGCGAGATTGTTCCAAGTCAGAAGCATGCCTGCGAGCGACTCGCCCGACTTCACCAGATGATGCAGATAGGCGCGCGAATAATCACGGGCTGCCGGGCAATCGCTCTCTTCATCCAGCGGGCGCAGATCTTCCGCATGGCGGGCATTCTTCAGATTAATCTTGCCCCGGCGCGTGTAGGCAAGGCCGTGCCGGCCGGCGCGCGTCGGCATCACGCAGTCGAACATGTCTATCCCGCGCGCCACCGATTTAAGAATGTCGTCAGGCGTGCCGACGCCCATGAGATAGCGCGGCTTTTCGACCGGCAGAACAGGGCAAGTGGCTTCCAGCATCTCAAGCATCACCGCCTGCGGCTCGCCGACGGCCAGACCGCCAACGGCATAGCCCTTCAGGTCCATCGCAGCGAGTGCGGCAGCGGAACGCTCGCGCAGATGCGGTTTGTCGCCGCCCTGCACGATGCCGAACATGGCCTTGCCCGGCTGATCGCCAAAGGCGGTCTTGCAACGCTCGGCCCAGCGCAGCGAAAGCTCCATCGCGCGCTCGATCTCTTTTTCTTCCGCCGGCAGCGCAACGCATTCGTCGAGCTGCATCTGGATATCGGATCCGAGCAGCCCCTGAATTTCGATGGAGCGCTCCGGCGGCATCTCGAACACCTGGCCGTCCACATGCGAGCGGAAGGTGACGCCCTTCTCGGTGATCTTGCGCAGTTCCGACAGCGACATCACCTGAAATCCGCCCGAATCCGTGAGGATCGGATAGGGCCAGCGCGCGAATTCGTGCAGTCCGCCCAGCCGCGCCATGCGCTCCGCACCCGGCCGAAGCATCAGGTGATAGGTGTTGCCGAGGATGATGTCGGCCCCCAGATCGCGCACCTGGTCCATATACATGGCCTTGACGGTGCCCGCCGTTCCCACCGGCATGAAAGCCGGTGTGCGGATCGTGCCGCGCGGCATGGTGATCTCGCCACGGCGGGCCTTTCCGTCCGAAGCGAGAAGGCGAAAGGTGAACCGGTCACTCACGGTTGGTCATCCCTGAAAAGCAGGCTGGAATCGCCATAGGAATAAAAGCGGTACTCATTGCTGATCGCGTGCTCATAGGCGCGCTTCATGCGTTCCGTGCCGCAGAAGGCCGAAACCAGCATGAACAGCGTCGAGCGCGGCAGGTGAAAATTCGTCATCAGCACATCGACGGTGCGGAAGCGATAGCCGGGCGTGATGAAGATGTCGGTCGCGCCGGACCAGGCTTCAAGCGCGCCCGTTCGTTGCGCCGCACTTTCCAGAAGCCTGAGCGATGTGGTGCCGACCGAGACGATCCTGCCACCCCGCGCCCGCACGGCGTTCAGCGCGGCAGCGGTCTGCGCGCTCACCTCGCCACGCTCAAAATGCATCTTGTGGTCGTCCGTATCGTCGACCTTCACGGGCAGAAAGGTGCCCGCCCCCACATGCAGCGTCACGAAGTGCCGCTCAATGCCGGCCGCATCCAGCGCCTGCATGAGTTCCGGCGTGAAGTGGAGCCCGGCCGTGGGCGCAGCCACCGCACCTTCCTCGCGGGCGTAAACCGTCTGATAATCGGTATCGTCGCGCGCATCTTCGGCGCGCTTTCCGGCAATGTAGGGCGGCAGGGGCATGTGGCCCGCAGCCGCAATCGCCTCATCCAGAACCGGACCGGAAAAGTCGAACACCAGCAGGGCTTCGCCGCCCTCGCCCTTTTCGGCGACGGTTGCTTCCAGCGTTCCCAGAAAGCAGCTTTCGCCATCATGGCCGAACTGGATGCGTTCGCCCTGCTTCACCCGCTTTGCGGGTTTCAGGAAGGCGCGCCAGCGGTCCGGGCCTTCGCGCATATGCAGCGTGGCCTCGATGCGGGCCTGAGCCTCGCCACGGCGGCGGATGCCGGAAAGCCGGGCCGGAATGACCTTGGTATCATTGAAAACGAGTGCGTCGCCGGGCTGAAGCAGCGACGGCAGGTCGCGGACCACGCGATCTTCAAGCGTGTCATCGCGAACCAGAAGCATGCGCGCGCAATCGCGCGGACTGACAGGCCGCAGCGCAATGCGCTCTTCGGGGAGATCGAAATCGAAAATATCTACGCGCATGGCAGGTAAGGCCGGAAAGAGACCGGGCGGCGACTGCCGCCCGGTGTCAGGAATTTAAGCGACGTCAGCCGCAACACGCATGGTGATGATGGAATCGGGCTCCGAAACCGGCTCACCGCGCTTGATCTTGTCGATGCTGTCCATGCCTTCGACCACCTGGCCCCAGGCCGAGTACTGACGGTCAAGCCACGGAGCCTTGTCGAAGCAGATGAAGAACTGCGAGTTGGCGGAATTCGGGTTCTGCGAACGGGCCATCGAGCAGGTGCCGCGCTCATGCGCCGTGTTGGAGAATTCGGCCTTGAGGTCCGGCTTGTCGGAACCGCCCATGCCGGTGCCCGTCGGGTCGCCGGTCTGCGCCATGAAACCGTCGATCACGCGGTGGAACACGATGCCATCGTAGAAGTTCTCACGGGCCAGTTCCTTGATGCGCTTCACATGCTCGGGCGCAACGTCCGGGAAGAGTTGGATCACGACCTTGCCCTTGGTCGTCTCCATCACGATCGCGTTTTCCGGATCCTTGATATCAGCCATTTTTGTACCTTTCTTGTATCGACGCGGTTAGAGCGTTTGCGCTTTTCGGTGAATCGGGAAAACGCTCTAATGCATTGGTTTTGCGCAGTTCCGGACGGAAAAATGTTCCCGCTTTTCCTGGAACCGCTTTAATTCGCGCTGTCGCTCGCCATGCGTGCTTTCAGAACCTTGTCCGGGTTCTGCACCATGCCGTTTCTTGCGGAATCACCCTTCTTGATCTTGTCGACCAGCTCCATGCCCGATTCGACCTCGCCGATCACGGTATATTGGCCGTTGAGGTGCGAGGCGGGGGCAAACATGATGAAGAACTGGGAATTTGCGGAATTCGGATCCTGCGAGCGGGCCATGCCGACCGTGCCGCGCGCAAAGTCTGCATCGGAGAACTCAGCGGGAAGATCGGGCTTTTCCGAACCGCCGGTGCCAACCAGACGCGCATCGAAACCATCTTCCACATCGCCGAACTGGACATCGCCGGTCTGCGCCATGAAGCCATCGATCACGCGGTGGAACGCGACATTGTCGTAAGCGCCTTCGGCCACCAGAGCCTTGATCTGTTCGACATGCTTGGGAGCCAGGTCAGGCCGCAGTCCGATGGTGACATCGCCGTTCTTGAGCGTGAGAATCACCGTGTTTTCGGGTTCGGCTGCAGTAGCAACGCCAAGACCGATCATGAGTGCACCGGCCACGAGCGCAGACGAGGCAAGCTTGCGAAGCTGCATGAAACTCTCCTTTTGGTTTCAGGCGGGGAATTTGGCTTTGAGCGCTTCCAGAACAACGGAAGGAACGAATGGCGCTATATTTCCGCCCATGGAAGCGATCTGCCGTACAAGTGTGGCGGTAATTGTGCGCACGGAAGGACTTGCCGGCAAAAAAACAGTCTGCAGGTCGGGCGCCATGGTTTCATTCATGCCCGCCATCTGCATTTCATAATCAAGATCGGTGCCATCGCGCAGGCCGCGGATCATGATCGATGCGCCATGCTCGCGCGCCGCATCGATGACCAGCCCGTCAAACGCGACAACCTCGATGCGCCCGGCATCGTCACCAAGCTCGGCCAGCGCAGAGCGCTGGATCAATGCGACGCGCTCCTCGTAGGAAAAAAGCGGCTTCTTGCCCGGGTGAAGGCCGATCCCGACGACAATGCGGTCAGATACCGTGAGCGCGCCCTTGAGCACATCCAGGTGGCCATTTGTCAGTGGATCGAAAGACCCGGCATAAAAGGCTGTTCGTTCGGTCATGGCGTGCTTTTATCCGTCTTGCCGGGCGATGGCAATTCAGCAATCACGCCAGGGCAGCCCCGTCGGGCACAAGGCCGCAGAGCGCATGAACGAGGCATGAACGCCCCATTCAAGAACGGTTCGAACCAGTTGGGCTAGTCAGGACACCAATGGCAGGGAGAGCGCCAGCCATGAAACCAAATGGCGTCTCTCTTCGTTAACAGGCCAAAGGAGACAAGCCATGCTTATCTTTACGCTCGCTGCCGCAATGACCGTCGCCATGCTGATCGCAACGGCGGTCGGCCTTCATGAAGAGGCCAACCGCATCAAGCTGGAAAACCGCGTGCGCAACACGGGCCGCAACACGGGTCATAGCCGCCTGCGTTAAAGGGCAGGAACGGATCCCTGCCCCTTACGTTTGGAAGAAGGCTGCCGATTATTCGGCAGCGCCCTCGCCGCCAGAAGCACCGTCTTCGCCAGCGCCATTGTCGGCACCAGTGTCAGCGCCATTGTCGGGCGTATCCGCGTTGGCGGCAGGAGCATCCCCCGCCTCGGCTGCGGCTTCTCCGTCCAGCGCTTCCATCTCTTCTTCTTCGGCCTGCGTATCGGAAATACGCTCAACCGAAACCACCTTCTCGCCCTTGGCCGTGTTGAAGATGGTCACGCCCTTGGTGGCGCGGCTTGCGATGCGGATGCCACCGACCGGAACGCGGATGACCTGACCGGCATTGGAAACCAGCATGATCTGGTCTTCCTGCTCGACCGGGAACGCCGCGATGAGCGGACCGATCTCGCCGGTTTTGGAGACATCGGTGGCGCGAATGCCCTTGCCGCCACGTCCGGTGACACGGAAGTCGTAGCTGGACGAGCGCTTGCCATAGCCGAACTCGCTGACGGTCAGCACCATCTGCTCGCGCGCCTGAAGCTCTTCGAAGCGCTCCGTGGACAGGCTTTCCTCCTCACCGACATCCTCGTTGGTGAGCGCCACTTCCTCTTCTTCACCCGAAGCCTGACGCCGCTCGGCGGCGGCCTGCTTGAGATAGGCAGCGCGTTCGGCCGGGCTTGCCTCCACATGGGCCAGAATGGCCATGGAGATGACCCGGTCGCCCTCGGCCAGATTGATGCCGCGCACGCCGATCGAGTTGCGCCCGGCGAAGACGCGTACATCGGTGACGCAGAAGCGGATGCACTGCCCCGAAGCCGCCGTCAGCAGAACGTCGTCGTCTTCGGTACAGGTGAAGACGCCGAGGATCTCGTCGCTCGGATCATCCAGCTTCATGGCGATCTTGCCATTGCGGTTGACCTGAACGAAATCCGACAGCTTGTTGCGCCGCACCGTGCCGCGCGTGGTGGCGAACATGACGTCCAGCGCGCCCCAGCTCTCTTCATCCTCCGGAAGCGGCATGATCGTGGTGATGCTCTCGCCCTCTTCGAGCGGCAGCATGTTGCGCAGGAACTTGCCAACCGATTGCGGCGTACCGACCGGCAGACGCCAGACCTTCTCCTTGTAGACAATGCCACGCGAGGAGAAGAACAGGATCGGCGTGTGGGTGTTGGCGACGAAGAGCTGTGTGACGAAATCCTCGTCCTTGGTCGACATGCCCGAGCGGCCCTTGCCGCCACGCGCCTGCGCCCGGTAGATCGAAAGCGGCACGCGCTTGATATAGCCCTTGCGCGTGACCGTGACGACCATGTCCTCACGCTGGATCAGATCCTCATCGTCGAGATCTGCGCCACCTTCGGTGATCTCGGTGCGGCGCGGCGTGCCGAACTCGTCGCGCACGCCGATGAGCTCGTCCTTGACGATCTGCTGAATGCGGGCGCGCGAAGACAGAATCTCGAGGAAATCCGCGATCTCCACACCGATCTTGTTCAATTCGTCGGCGATCTCGTCGCGTCCGAGCGCGGTGAGGCGCTGGAGACGCAGCTCGAGGATCGAACGCGCCTGTTCTTCGGACAGATTGTAGGTGCCATCCTCATTGATGCGGTGACGCGGATCATCGATCAGCAGGATCAGCGCTTCCACATCGGAGGCCGGCCAGCGGCGCTCCATCAACTGCTCGCGCGCGGTCTGCGGATCGGGCGCGTGACGGATGAGCTTGATCACCTCGTCGATATTGGCAACGGCAATCGCCAGGCCAACGAGGACGTGCGCGCGCTCGCGCGCCTTGCGCAGCAGGTACTTGGTGCGCCGGCTGACCACTTCCTCGCGGAAGTAGACAAAGGCCTGGAGCAGATCAAGCAGGTTCATCTGTTCCGGCTTGCCGCCGTTGAGCGCCACCATGTTGGCGCCAAAGGAGGTCTGAAGCGGCGTGAAGCGGTAAAGCTGGTTCAGCACCACATCGGCAACGGCGTCGCGCTTCAGCTCGACCACGACGCGGTAACCCTGACGGTCACTCTCGTCGCGAATGTCGGAAATGCCTTCAATGCGCTTGTCGCGGACCAGCTCGGCCATCTTTTCGATCATCGACGCCTTGTTCACCTGATAGGGAACTTCGGTGATGATGATCGCTTCGCGATCATTGCGCGCCGGCTCGATCGAGACCTTGCCGCGCATGAGGATCGAGCCGCGGCCCGTCTCATAGGCGCTGCGAATGCCCGAACGGCCGAGAATCAGGCCGCCGGTCGGGAAATCGGGACCGGGAATGATCTCCTGCAACTGCGACAGGCCGAGTGCGGGGTTCTCGATCAGCGCCACGCAGCCATTGATGACTTCGACCAGATTGTGCGGCGGAATGTTCGTCGCCATGCCGACGGCGATGCCACCCGAACCATTGACCAGAAGGTTCGGATAGCGCGCCGGAAGCACGCGCGGCTCGCTGGAGGAGCCGTCATAGGTGTCCTGAAAATCGACCGTGTCCTTGTCGATGTCTTCCAGAAGCTCATGCGCACCCTTGGTGAGACGCGACTCGGTGTAACGCATTGCCGCTGGCGGATCGCCGTCGATGGAGCCGAAATTGCCCTGCCCGTCGACCAGCGGCAGGCGCATGGACCAGTTCTGCGCCATACGCACCAAGGCGTCGTAGATGGCGGCATCGCCGTGCGGGTGGTATTTACCCATCACGTCGGCAACGGGGCGGGCCGATTTCACATATTTGCGGTTCCAGTGGTAACCGCTCTCATGGGATGCATAGAGAATGCGCCGATGCACCGGCTTCAGACCATCGCGTGCATCCGGCAGGGCGCGGCTCACGATCACGCTCATCGCATAATCGAGATAAGAGCGCTGCATCTCCTCGACAATGGAAATCGGCTCGATTTCGTCGGGCTCGCCCGATCCGTTCGGCGTCGTCTGGTCAGTCAAAACGTGTCACATTCTTAATGAGGAATCACATACTCTTTATATATGAGCCGTCAGCGATTCTCCAATTGAGCATCCGTTTTTGATGACGGAAATCCAACGCAATTTCAGGCGCATACGAACCTCCTGGGGATGAGCGCCTTGACAAATTGCCGCAGGAAGCGAGCCTGCGTGAAGAATGAGGGCTTTTCCCTCGCATCCAAGCTGGGCTAGAGAGGCCGCAAGGAGAACCCGATGCCTGGTTACGATACCGTTTTCAACGCCTTCGTCACATTGCTGGTAACCGTCGATCCGCCAGGGCTTGCGCCGCTCTTTCTGGCGCTGACAGCGGGCATGAACCGCTCGGAGCGCAATCAGGTGGCCGTGCGCGCAGCCATCATCGGATTCGCCGTTCTGGCCCTGTTCGGCGTCGCTGGCAGCGCCATTCTGGCCGTGTTCGGCATCACGCTTCCCGCCTTCCGCGTGGCAGGCGGCCTGCTTCTGTTCTTCATCGCCTTCGAGATGATCTTCGAGCGCCGCCAGGAGCGCCACGAAAAGAGCGCCGAGCGCGCGATCACGCGCGACATGATCCGCAACATCGCCGCCTTCCCGCTGGCCATTCCGCTGATCGCGGGTCCCGGCGCCATCTCGGCGACCGTGCTTCTTTCGGGCGAGTTCAATTCGATTCTTGGCACCATCGCGCTGCTCGGCATCCTGCTTGGAACGATCCTCCTCACCTATGCCGTTTTCACGCTGGCGGAGCGCGTGGACCGCTTTCTGGGCGAAACGGGACGCTCCATCCTGACGCGCCTCCTGGGCGTCATTCTGGCAGCCCTCGCGGTCCAGTTCGTGGCAGACGGAGCCAAGGCGCTTTTCGCTGCGCCATAGGCGCTGCAACCGGACGGTTGCGGAACACAACTGGAACATATAGAGTATGTTCTGGTTTTGTTTTTAACTGATTCTCGGTGGCGCCCATGCTGACCCGCAAGCAGCACGAACTTCTTCTGTTCATCCATGAACGACTGAAGGAGACCGGAATCCCGCCCTCCTTCGATGAAATGAAGGAGGCGCTCGACCTCGCCTCCAAGTCCGGCATTCACCGGCTGATCACGGCTCTGGAGGAGCGCGGCTTCATTCGCCGGCTCCCGAACAGGGCGCGTGCGCTGGAGGTTCTGCGGCTTCCCGATTCCATCGCGCCGGGCCTCAATTCCGGCGCGCGCGGCTTTTCGCCAAGCGTCATCGAGGGCAGCCTCGGCAAGACGCCCGCGCCAGCGGCCTCCAAGCCTGCCGCCAGCAATGATGACGCGCTTTCCGGCGTCGTTTCCGTACCTGTCATGGGCCGCATCGCTGCCGGTGTCCCCATCGACGCCATTCAGCACCAGACCCATTCCATCGCGGTTCCGCCGGACATGCTTACCGGTGGCGATCACTACGCGCTTGAGGTCAAGGGCGACTCGATGATCGATGCGGGCATTTTCGATGGCGACACGGTGATCATCCGCGAGACGCAGACCGCCAATCCCGGCGAGATCGTCGTGGCGCTGGTGGATCAGGAAGAGGCAACGCTGAAGCGTTTCCGCCGCAAGGGCGCATCGATTGCCCTTGAAGCCGCCAATCCGGCTTACGAAACCCGTATCTTCGGCCCCGACCGCGTCAAGGTGCAGGGTCGCCTCGTCGGCCTGATGCGCCGCTACTGAGTTTAAGACTATCCGGGGCGGCTTCAGGCATGCCCCGGCTCCGATGCCATCCGGCATCCAGAATGCGCGCTCTTTTCAAGCTCGGCGTCGGTTCAGCCAACATCGTCCGGGAGGAGCGCCTGGAAGACATGCGGAAGCATCTCGGGTAGGTCTTCCGCAATCAGGCCCCGGCCAAACATCCCGCCAGCCTCTGCATGCAGCCACACGCCGGCCGATGCCGCCTCGAAGACCGGCATGCCCTGCGCCAGAAGGCTGGCCACAATCCCGCACAGAACATCGCCAGAGCCCGCCGTCGCCAGGAAACGCGATCCATTGGTGTTGATGGCCGCGCGCCCGTCCGGGCAGGCCACGACCGTATCCGCCCCCTTCAGAATGATCACCGCTCCGGAGCGCTCTGCCGCTGCGCGCGCACGCTCCACCTTCGACATGGAAGCGTCAGCCGCAAGGTCGCCGAAGAGGCGCGCGAATTCACCGTCATGCGGCGTCAGCACGGTCGCTAAGGCGGAGCTTCTCACTTGCTCGAAGAGCGTATCGGGCGCATCGGCAAAGGCGGTGATGGCGTCGGCATCCAGCACCAGCCCTTTCAGCCCTTCATCGTGCTCCAGAAAACCCAGCGCGAAGCTGCGCGTGCGCTCGCCTGTGCCGGCTGCCGGGCCGAGAACAGCGGCTGTCGGTTTTCGCTCATCGAGGAAGGCGATGAGTTCATCCACTGCCTCCGCCTTGCGCAGCATGATTGAGGTCAGGTGCATCGCGTTCACCGACAGGGCGTTTGCAGGCGAAAGCACCGTCACGGCCCCTGCCCCTGCGCGCGCCGCGCCACGCGCGGCAAGCCGCGCTGCACCAGTGGATGCGCCACCGCCCGAAACAACCGCCACATGACCACGCACATATTTATGCGCATCGATCTCCACCGCCGGCACGCTGTCACGCCAGAGCGCCGGACCATTTTCCCAAAGGGCGATATCCATTGATGCAAGCGCCGTCTCGGCAATGCCGATATCGACCACGACCAGCTCGCCACACAGGCGTCGACCGGGCATGAGCAGATGCCCCGGCTTTTTGCGGAAAAACGTGACGGTCAGGTCCGCATTGAAGCAGCTGCCGAGGGGCTTGCCCGTGAGACCCGAAAGACCGGACGGAAGATCGACGGCAACCACCGGGACGCCCGCAGCCGCAACCCGCTCGATGAGTTCGGCCTCGATGCCCGCGATTGGCTTTGAAAGCCCGGCGCCATAGAGCGCGTCAACCACCAGCCAGCCGGCCTCGGGGCGAAAATCGGCCAAAGCCTCGGGCGTTACAAAACAGTCCTCGCGCGCCCTGGCGGCATCGCTGTCTTCCCGCGGCGCAGCATCGGCGAACAGGCGAACATTGACGCCGCGCTCGGCCAGAAGCCGCGCAATGACATAGCCGTCACCGCCATTGTTGCCCGGTCCGCAGAGAACCGCGACGCCAGCAGCGCCGGAAAACCGCTCGAGGATAAGATCAGCCACCGCCGCGCCGGCATTGCGCATCAGCCCGTACCCGTCATGAGGGCCGGCTGCGATGGCCGCGCGATCCACATTGCCCATTTCTTCAGGTGTCAGAACAACCATACGCATAACAAGCTGCCGCTTTCTTCGGCTCATTGCATATTTTTTAAGCAAGTCTCAAACTGCGAACCGCACCGCATGGTTCCCATCTTGCTATCCGGGGGCGCTCGCCTAGCATGCCAAAGCCGGAGAAAACCGCGTCGCGCCAATTCTCAAGACGCAGAATGCAGCGTTTGGCACGCAACATGCAAGGCTCTGTCACGAGTTGGCATGTTTCGTGCTTCAACCGAACCGGAGCAATAAGGGATGCGGACCATCCGTCCCCGAACCCATTTGGAGGCCACCGAGGCATGAAAAAGGTCGAAGCGATCATCAAACCCTTCAAGCTCGATGAGGTGAAGGAGGCCCTTCAGGAAATCGGCCTTCAGGGCATCACCGTCATCGAGGCGAAGGGTTTCGGACGCCAGAAAGGCCACACCGAGCTCTATCGCGGGGCGGAATATGTCGTCGACTTCCTCCCCAAGGTGAAGATCGAGGTCGTCCTGCCGGACGAAACCGTCGACGCCGCCATCGAGGCGATCCGCAAGGCAGCCCAGACAGGCCGCATCGGCGACGGCAAGATCTTCGTCACCAATGTTGAAGAGGTCATCCGCATCCGCACCGGCGAGACCGGCGCAGACGCAGTCTGACCCCAACCACCAGTTCCCGGACCCGGTCCGGATCATCAGGCAAGCTCATCGCAAACAGGAAAGCGAATATGACCACAGCACAAGACATCATGAAGCAGATCAAGGAAAACGACGTAAAGTTCGTCGATCTTCGCTTCACGGATCCAAGAGGCAAGCTTCACCATGTCACGATGGATGTCACGGCCGTGGATGAGGACATGTTCGCCGATGGCGTCATGTTCGACGGCTCGTCCATTGCCGGCTGGAAGGCGATCAACGAGTCCGACATGGTTCTGATGCCGGAGCCCGACACGGCGCACATGGACCCGTTCTTCGCCCAGTCCACGATGGCCATCGTCTGCGACATTCTCGACCCGATCTCCGGCGAGGCCTACAACCGTGACCCGCGCGGCACCGCCAAGAAGGCAGAAGCCTTCCTCAAGGCCGAAGGCTTTGGCGACACCGTCTATGTGGGCCCGGAGCCGGAATTCTTCGTCTTTGACGACGTGAAGTACAAGGCCGATCCCTACAACACCGGCTTCAAGCTCGACTGCAGCGAACTGCCGTCCAACGACGACGCCGACTACGAGACCGGCAATCTGGGCCACCGTCCGCGCATGAAGGGCGGCTATTTCCCGGTTCCGCCGATCGACTCCGCACAGGACATGCGCTCCGAGATGCTCACGGTCCTGTCCGAAATGGGCGTGATCGTTGAAAAGCACCACCACGAGGTGGGTGCTGCGCAGCACGAACTCGGCATCAAGTTCGAGACGCTCCTGAAGAGCGCCGACAGCGTTCAGAAGTTCAAATACGGCGTTCACCAGGTCGCCAATGCCTATGGCAAGACCGCAACCTTCATGCCGAAGCCGATCTATGGCGACAACGGATCGGGCATGCACGTCCACCAGTCGATCTGGAAAGACGGCAAGCCGACCTTTGCCGGCAATGAATATGCCGGTCTGTCCGAGAGCTGCCTCTACTATATCGGCGGCGTCATCAAGCACGCCAAGGCGATCAACGCCTTCACCAACCCGATCACCAACTCCTACAAGCGTCTGGTGCCCGGTTTTGAAGCCCCGGTCCTGCTCGCCTATTCGGCGCGCAACCGTTCGGCATCCTGCCGCATTCCGTTCGGCTCCTCGCCGAAGGCAAAGCGCGTCGAGGTTCGCTTCCCCGATCCGGGCGCAAACCCCTACCTCGCATTCGCAGCGCTGCTGATGGCCGGCCTCGACGGCATCAAGAACAAGATCCATCCCGGCCAGGCCATGGACAAGGATCTCTACGATCTGCCGCCGAAGGAGCTCAAGAAGGTGCCGACCGTCTGCGGTTCGCTGCGCGAAGCCCTCATGGCGCTCGACAAGGACCGCGGCTTCCTGAAGGCCGGCGGCGTGTTCGACGACGATCAGATCGACGCCTATATCGAGCTGAAGATGTCGGAAGTGCTGCGTTACGAGATGACGCCGCACCCGGTCGAGTTCGACATGTACTATTCCGTTTGATCGCTACTGTTGGGGCGATCAGGGCTCCGTCTTCGGACGGGGCCCTTTTTTATTGCGGCGTGCTCAAGTGACCGACTGCGCCCGCCAGTCCTGCGCCAGTTCAGGAAGCTCTGCGCGTTCGCGGAACGAGCGCGTCACTTCACCGAAGGCGAAGCGGATCGAGTTCTCCACGATCTCACGGTCATACCGCTTGAGTTCGTCAGCGATCGGCGCCCATTTGAAAAGCGCCTTTGGGCTTTCGGTAAAGCAATCTGCGGCCAGCGCCGCATTCTGCCAGTGAACATCCGCAATACGCTTCACGAAAGCGCTGCGCCAGGCCTCCACCGTACCGGCATCGGGCAGCACACCGCCATTGTCCGCAAGTCCGGCCTCGTGACAATGAAGCGCCAGCGTGCGTGCCTCTTCCCCCTCCAGCGCGCCACCAGAGGCCACCCTGGCAACGGCATGAACCGTCAGATCCGAGAGACAGGCGGCAAATACATGCAGCTTGGCGATGTTGATGGATTCAACAAAGACATCATCCTCGAACATGGATGGATAGCGCGTGCCCATGCGCGCCTTCAGATATCCATAGAGCTTCTTCTGTGCGACGAAAGATGAACGTGTGCAAACAAAGTCGCACATGATCCCGACAGTATTGATCGCTGTATTTTCACGCCGGAAACGCATGCGTGCTGCGGCTTCCCGCAAGAATAAAATGCCTTTCGACCACTCAACACCCATTGCGTGCTTCCCGTTACATACGACCAATGTCTCGATTTTCATTGAACTTGAGATGCCCAATGCTTGAGGCATTCCATTGTGATTCCAATTCCACAGAACCGCAATGGTGACATCCAACGACTTTCGTCGCTGACGTTTTTAGGGAGGAGGACAGCATGTCCGCTAATAACGCAGATGATGTGAGGGATCGCTACTGGGCAAAGACCAGAAACCTGACGATTGTGGTTCTGACGCTCTGGGCATTCTTCGCGCTTGTCGTGCCAGCCATGGTTTCGACGCTGGATCAATACACGTTCCTGGGCTTCCCACTCGGTTACTACATGATCGCCCAGGGTTCTCTGCTGGCCTTTGTCATCATCATCTGGGTGCAGAACTGGCGCCAGGATGCAATCGATGACGAGTTCGGCTTCGGCGAAGAAGACGAATAGGGAGGAACCGGCATGGCCTTATTACAGGGACGGTTCATTGATAATATCGGCCGGGTGTACACGCTCTACACCGGCGGTTTTCTAGCATTCATCCTCTTGATGGCGCTGTTGGAGCAATTCGGCGTGGGCGCCGACACGATCGGCATTCTGTTCGTGGCCTTCACCATCGGCATCTATGCCCTCATTGGCTGGTTATCGCGCACAATGGAGGTCGACGCCTACTATGTCGCCGGCCGACAGGTTCCTGCCGTCTATAACGGCATGGCGACGGCGGCCGACTGGATGTCGGGCGCATCTTTCGTGGCTCTGGCCGGCGGTGTCTATTTCGGCGGTTATGGCTACATGGCCTTCATCGTCGGCTGGACCGGCGGTTACGTGCTCGTCAACTCGCTGATGGCGCCCTATCTGCGCAAGTTCGGCTGCTACACGGTTCCAGACTTCATCGGCACGCGCTATGGCGGCAATCTTGCCCGTCTGTGCGCCGTGATCGTGCTTGTGGTCGCGTCCTTTACCTATGTGACGGCGCAGATCAACGCCACCGGCACCATCGCCGCCCGCGCACTTCACATTCCGTTCTCCTGGGGTGTCTGGTTCGGCCTTCTGGGCATTCTCTTATGCTCGATGCTCGGCGGCATGCGCGCCGTGACATGGACGCAGGTCGCACAGTACATCGTTCTCATCGTCGCCTATCTGGTGCCGGTGATCTGGATGTCCAACGTGCAGGGTTTTGGCCTGATCCCGCACTTCACCTATGGCGATGCAGCCTCCACCATGGCGCAACTCGAAGCGCAGTTTGGGCTCAACCCGCCAGCCGAGGCCATTCCGGGTCTCTCGGTGCTCACCACCCCACATACCGGCCCGGTGGGCGATTACGCGGAGTGGAGGTTCATCACGCTCGCACTCGTCATGATGTGCGGCACGGCATCCCTGCCCCATATCCTGATGCGCTACTTCACCACGCCGACCGTGCGCGCTGCGCGTAAATCGGTCGCCTGGTCGCTGCTCTTCATCTTCCTGCTGTACTTCACGGCGCCGGCTCTCGCCACGCTGACGAAGCTGCAGCTTCTCGAT
Organism: Nitratireductor aquimarinus; assembly: GCF_017255295.1. Classification (GTDB taxonomy): domain Bacteria; phylum Pseudomonadota; class Alphaproteobacteria; order Rhizobiales; family Rhizobiaceae; genus Nitratireductor; species Nitratireductor aquimarinus. The sequence continues at coordinate 198,793 of NZ_JAFKDE010000003.1, read as the reverse complement.
CCCAGCCTGCCGACGGCAATCATCGGCAAGCCGTTTGAAGAAGTAGCCTCGCTCGCGTGGATTCAGAACTGGGCAAGCGTGGGCTTCCTGGCCATCGCCGACCAGAATGGCGACGGTATCCTGCAGCTGAACGAGTTCTTCATGCGGCCGGACATCGTGGTGCTGGCAACGCCTGAAATCGCGGGTCTTCCCTATGTGATTTCCGGCCTGGTCGCCGCTGGCGGCATGGCGGCAGCCATGTCGACTGCCGACGGCCTTCTGCTGGCCATCGCAAACGCACTCAGCCACGATCTCTACTACAAGATGATCGACCCGAAGGCAGACACTGCCGTCCGACTCGTCGTCGCCCGCATCCTGCTTCTGGGCATCGGCGCACTGGCGGCCCTGATCGCATCGCTGCAGCTCACCGGCATTCTCGGTGCAGTCGCGTGGGCGTTCTGCTTCGCGGCATCCGGCCTCTTCTTCCCGCTCTGTCTGGGAGTGTGGTGGAAACGGGCAAACCGCGCAGGCGCAGTCGCCGGCATGGCCGCCGGCTTCACCGCCGGCACGCTCTACCTCTACTATGTCTACACCGGCGGAACGCCATGGTTCGGTCTCGACCATCTGCGCTTCGGCATTGTGGGCATGGCGGTGAGCCTGGTCTCCATGGTGGTGGTCACCCTGCTGACACCGGCTCCGGATGAGGAAATCCAGCGCATGGTGGAAGAAACCCGCGTGCCGACAGGCCCGTCCATTCTTTCCGACCAGCACTGAACAGTGCCAGATCGCCGTGCATCCATTCGAACGCACGGCGATCTAAACAATTGATCGAACACCGGAACAGCCGAAAACCGGATTCCACTTTTCGATCCGATGCTCTAGGGTTTCGAAGTCAGGGGCGGGTTCTCCCGCCCCTGAATCACGCGGGGGAGATACTGCATGCAGGAAACGGTCGCCATACAGGAAACGATGGCCGCATTCCCGATCTGGGTGCTGGCGCTGGATTACATTCTCGGCGTCGTCATGTGGACGCTGATCGGCCGCGCCGCCATGAGCATTTTCCTGCCGGAAGATTCCAGTTTCTTCTTCATGCGCTTTTTCGTCCGTGCGACGAACCCGATCCTGAAATTCTTTCGCCCCATCACGCCCCGTTTTCTGCTGGAACCGCTGGTGCCGATCTATGTGGCTTGGTTCTTTTTCATGATCCGCTTCTATCTCATGCCGTGGCTGCTCGGCTATTCGGTGATGGGCATGCTGTCATTCCCGCTCGAAAGCGAGATCTCCGCCGTGCTCTACAAGATGTTTGGCGGAAGCTAGATAGCCGCGCGTCCATTCTGACACAGCGGGGCGCAACGCCCTGCTGCATAGACCCGGTGCGTGGTCCGACAGGCTCACCATGAGGGAAGTCGCGCCCGGCAGTGAATCCTGATCAAAGGCATTACCGCAGGTTTGACCGCCAATGCCCTTCCTCATGGTGAGCCTGTCGAACCACGCACCGCACTGTCAACACGAAATGACCGCGCTCCGACGAACACAGGAGCAGCCGTGTTCTCAATCGAAAAGCGGCTTCCACTTGTCAGCCCAACGCCTTTAAAACCCGCACACAAATGCGAAACCGCCCTGCCTTCCGGCAGAGCGGTGGAGTTTCTCACTGCTTGATGGGCTGATGCCGCCCGGAAATACGCCGTCAGTCGTCCAGCGCACGCAGGAGCGTTGCAGCGCCCATCATGTCGCGCTGACGCGCGGAGCGCCGCAGTGTGGCTTCTGAATCCTCGCCCCACAGGCCGATGTTCCAGTCCTCATCCACATGCGCCGCCGACCAGGCCTCATCCGGCGTGAGCTCCCGCGCCTCGACGGCAAGCGACAGAAGAGCCGATCCCATAAGCGTCGTCATCACGTGGAGAGCGGCAAGGCGGAACGGCTCGTTCTTCTGGCGCATATAAGCGCTGACGGCGGCAATCGCTTCACGCGGCTGCTCCACATGGATCACGCCTTCGGCCAGAACGAAATGCGCGCCCATATGCTGCTGCGCCCAGTCCAGAACCGGGTCCCAGGCCTGCGCCTGCAACTCGACGAGACGTTCAGGAGACGGCGCGCGGTAGCAGACAAGATCGCCGGTCACATAGCGCAGAACATCTTCGAGAACAGTCTGCGCGTGAGCCGCGACACCGTCGATGGCGGTGTTCACCAGCCGGGTCACCGGCATGGTGGCCGGATCGATCTCATCGCCCTGCGCTTCATATTCGCGCGCCACCAGAAGCGCCGTCGCTTCGTTCGGCAGCAGAACGGTGTTGGCGCTCGGCGTGCGTACGCTCTTGCCGTCGAGCTGCACGGCAAAACCGCCCTCTTCCTGTGCGGCAACCGCCACATCCTTGTAGAAGCGCTTGGGCAGCGGCTTCTTCATTGTGCTTTGCGCACGCCGGATCGGGTCCAGCTCGGCTGGCGTCTTTCCATCTTCGAGGTCGTTCAGAAGGTCACGCATGGCTGTTCATATAGTGAGTGTTGGCAATTTGGCGAGTGAAACGACGCAAAGGGTGCGCGATTCAACACCGCCATCAATCTTCGGCGGAGGCTTCGTCAAAGCCCAGAAGGTTCCAGCTCTGACGCATGTGTGGCGGCAGCGGCGCCGTCACATCGATCTTGCCGCCACCCGGATTGGGAATGATGATGCGCCGGGCATGCAGGTGCAGACGCTTCTGAATGCCGCCCGGGAACTCCCAGTTCTGATCGGCCTCGAAATATTTCGGATCACCGATGATCGGGCAGCCGATATGGGCGGCATGCACGCGCAGCTGGTGGGTGCGGCCGGTATAGGGTTCCATCTCGAGCCACGAGAGCGCACTGCCGGCGGTTTCGATGACCCGGTAGTTGGAAACCGCATGGTCGGAATCGGGTTCGCCATGCTTGACCACCCGCATGCGGTCGCCATCCGGAGTCTGCTCTTTGGCGAGCCAGGTGGAAATGCGCGCCTCATCCCGGTTCGGAACGCCCTTCACAAGCGCCCAATAGGTTTTCTTGGTGTCGCGCGCGCGAAACGCCTCGGCAAGCCGCATGGCAGCCTGGCGCGTGCGCGCAACCACAAGAACACCGGAAGTGTCGCGGTCCAGACGATGCACCAGCCGGGGCTTCTCGCCCTTCTTGTTGCGCAGCGCTTCCAGCATGCCGTCGACGTGCCGGTTCACACCGGAGCCACCCTGCACGGCAAGGCCGGCCGGCTTGTTGAAGACATAGACCTTCGGGTCTTCATAAAGCAGCATCTGCATCAGCGCTTCAGCGTCGCCAGTGTTGCGCAGGCTGTGTGCGGTGGTCTGTCCGCCGCCCTTGCGGTCCACTTCCAGCGGCGGCACGCGCACCACCTGCCCCGGCTCAAGCCGCGTATCGGCTTTGGCGCGGCTGCCGCTCACCCGGATCTGGCCGGAGCGCAGGAGCTTCTGCAAATGCCCGAATCCGAGCCCCGGAAAATGCGCCTTGAACCAACGGTCCAGCCGCATTCCGTTCTCTTCCTTGTCCACTTCGATCTGCTGAACGCCAGCCATTTCACCTATCCATTGAAAACACCGCCCCGGGCGAGATGTAAAAACATCGCCTCAGGCGAAATGCCGAACCAGCCACAGGCCGGCGAAAAGCGCGGCAATCGCGCCGCAAACACTGACGAGCACATAAGACGCCGCAACCAGCCCTTCGCCGCGTTCCCACAGAACCGCGACATCGAGCGAGAAGGCCGAGAAGGTGGTGAACCCGCCAAGCAGCCCCGTCGCCATGAAAAGCCGCAGCTCGGGAGACGCACCCGTTCGCCGCGCCAGCCATTCGATGAATGCACCCATGACGAAAGACCCGACCAGGTTCACCGTCAGCGTTCCCCAGGGAAAGCCCAACCCCAGAAGGCGCATGGCGGCAAGCCCCGTAAGATGTCGAAGGCTGGCCCCGACGGCACCGCCGATGGCGACGATCAGCAAATGACTCATGGCGCTCTTTTCGCAGAAGCTGCGCAAAAATCAACAACTGCGCGCATTACGGTTCACCGCGCTCCCTGCGCAATCGCGCCCAGTAGTCGAGCCGCTTGCGGATTTCGCGCTCAAAGCCGCGCTCTGGCGGGTCGTAGTAGCGCCGGCGCCCCATCTCCTCGGGGAAGTAGTTCTGGCCCGAAAACGCATCCGGCGCGTCATGGTCATAGGCATAACCTTTGCCATAACCGCTTTCCTTCATCAGCTTGGTCGGCGCGTTGAGAATGTGTTTGGGCGGCAAAAGAGAACCGTTCGCCTTGGCGTCGGCAAATGCCTGTTTGAACGCGGTATAGACGCCGTTGGATTTCGGCGCGGTCGCCAGATAAACACAGGCCTGCGCAAGCGCCAGTTCGCCTTCGGGAGACCCCAGATATTCATAGGCGTCCTTGGCGGCGGTGGCGATGCCCAGCGCCTGCGGATCGGCAAGCCCGATATCCTCTACCGCCATGCGGACGAGCCGGCGGCCGATGTAGAGCGGATGCTCACCGGCATCGAACATGCGGCAAAGATAATAGAGCGCGGCGTCGGGGTCGGAACCGCGCACCGATTTGTGCAGCGCCGAGATCAGATTGTAATGCCCGTCCTGTCCCTTGTCGTAGACCGGTGCACGCCGTTGCGCCACGCGCTGAAGACCTTCGGCGTCAAACACCTCGCCTTCGCGCGCCGCGCGCCAGACCTCTTCGGCCAGGGTCAGCGAGGCGCGGCCGTCACCATCGGCCATGCGCACGAGCACGGCCCGCGCTTCCTCGTCCAGCGGCAGCGCCTTGCCTTCAAGCGCTTCCGCCCGCTCCAGAAGCCGCATCAGGCTTTCCGCATCAAGCGTGTTGAAGTTCAGGACGCGCGACCGCGATAAAAGAGCGGCGTTGAGTTCGAAGGACGGGTTTTCGGTTGTTGCGCCAACCAGAACCACGGTCCCGTCTTCCATGACCGGCAGAAAGGAATCCTGCTGCGAACGGTTGAAGCGATGGATCTCGTCGACGAAGAGCAGCGTCTGCCGCCCCTGGCTGCGCCGCAGCCTGGCGGCCTCAAACACCTTTTTGAGATCCGCCACACCGGAAAAGATCGCCGAAATCTGCTCAAACGCGAGATCCGTTTCCCCCGCGAGAAGCCGCGCGACCGTGGTCTTGCCCGTGCCGGGCGGCCCCCAGAAGATCAACGAACCGAGCGACCGGCTCGCAATCATGCGGGTCAGAATGCCGTCCGGTCCGGTCAGATGCTCCTGCCCGACGACTTCGTCCAGCTTCATCGGCCGCAGGCGATCCGCCAATGGCCGGTTCATGGCCGGCTGGGCATCGTCGGTCTTGGCGAAAAGGTCACTCATCGGTCATTCGTTTCCAAGTGGCATTTCCAGTGGCGCGGTCCCAGACAGGAAACTGCCAGGGTTTCGGGCGTCAGAAACGCAGTCTCTGGCGCAGTATGCGTCCATCGCGTTCGATGGCAAAGGCCCAGCGACGGCCAGTGTCTCGCGCCACCACCTGCATGGTGTCAGCATCCTCGATCTCTATCCCATTCACCTCGCGAATGATATCGCCGGGGCGCAGGCCCACACTGCCGGCAGGCGAACGGCGCTCCACATCAAGGATCACGACACCCTTCTTGTTGAGCGGCAGTTTCAGGCGCTGGGCAAGCCGTGGCGAAAGCGTTGCGATGGATGCGCCGGCGAACGGCCCCTGCCCATCGAGCTGAAGGGTCTGTGGTTCGCCGCCATCCGACAGGCGCTCCAGACGGAATTTCAGTTCCTGTGTGTTGCCGTCACGCAGGATGCGGATAACGCCTTCGTCCTCCAGTGGATGCGTGACCAGCCGGTATTCAAGCGCATCGGGATGCTGGATATCCGCATCATCCATGGCCACCACCACATCGCCGGGACGCAGACCTGCCTTGACCGCCGGGCTCTCCGGCGCGATTTCACGCACCAGCGCTCCGACAGGACGGTCCATGCCGAGCGCTTCGGCAATCTGGGCGGTAACGGGATCGAAGGATGCGCCAAAGAAGGGACGCTCAAACGTCTCCGCACCATCAAGCGCAGCATTCACCACCGCGCGCACCATATTGGCCGGAATGGCGAAACCGATGCCGATGGAACCGCCACTGCGACTGACGATGGCCGTGTTGATGCCGATTACCTGTCCGCGCATGTCGATCAGCGCACCACCGGAATTGCCCGGATTGATGGCGGCATCGGTCTGAATGAAGAAACCGAAATCCGACACGCCCACATGGCTGCGTGCAAGGGCTGAAACGATGCCGCTCGTGGTCGTCTGGCCCACACCGAAGGGATTGCCAATGGCCAGAACCAGATCACCGACCTCAAGTGCGTCGGAATCGCCAAGCCGAACGGCCGGAAACGCCTCATCGTCCTGAATTTTGAGCACCGCCAGGTCGAGGGCCTTGTCCTTCAGGAGAATCTCGCTCTCAAATTCGCGGCCATCGGCAAGCGCAACCTTCACCTCATCCGCATCGCTGATGACGTGATTGTTCGTCACGATCACGCCGCTCGGGTCAACCAGAACGCCGGAGCCCAGTGATGAGCGTACGCGCGGCGGCATTTGCGGCCGGCCGAAAAACTGTTCGAAGAACGGGTCACCCATGAACGGCGAACGGACCTGCACGGTCGACGAGGCGTAGACATTCACCACGGCAGGCGATGTTTCGCGCACAAGCGGCGCAAAGGAAAGCTGGATGTCCTCGCGTCCGAATGGCACGCGCCGCTCAGCGCCGTCGGAAACCGGGGCCTGAAGCTCAGCCGGCGCATCAGCGTCACTCTTCAAAAGCCCGGAAAGAAATCCGCGCAGGGTCCCGCCCCCGCTTTCCTGGGCAAGCGCTGCCCCGGTGGTGATTACGCCCACCGCTACAACGAGAGCAACGACCCTTAGAAAATCAGAACGCATCCGCATATGCCTGGCCTCGATCAATTCTGGACCGGTTCAGCGCCTGGCGGAGACGCAGCTCCAGTCGATATCCAATGGATTCGGGCATCTATGCCATCTCGACTGTCTCCAGCCGACTGCAAAACGCCCCGGGAAGTGAAACCGGAAGAGATACCGGTCGCGCATCCTTGTTCCAGAGGATTGTGCATTTTGAAAGGCGTCGCCGGGTCAGCGCCGCCATTTTCGCGCAACAAAAAAGGGGCCGCGAAGCCCCTTTTTTATGTGTGCTCAAGGCGCGCAATATTATGCGGCTTCGGCCTCTTCGTTGCCACCCTCGGCTTCGAGACGTGCGCGATCTGCTGCGCCCTTCGCCTCGAGGTCGCGGTCGACGAACTCAATGACAGCCATCGGCGCATTGTCGCCGTGGCGGAACCCGGCCTTCATGATGCGGGTGTAGCCGCCGTTGCGCTCTGCATAACGCGGAGCGAGCGTGTCGAACAGACGACGGACCAGCGCTTCGTCGCGGATGGCCGAAATGGCCTGACGACGGGCGTGCAGGTCGCCGCGCTTGCCGAGCGTCACCAGCTTTTCCACGATCGGGCGAAGTTCCTTCGCCTTCGGCAGAGTGGTGACGATCTGTTCGTGTTCGATCAGCGAAGCCGCCATGTTGGCAAAGAGCGCCTTGCGGTGGCTTGCCGTCCTGTTCAGCTTGCGGCCGGATTTTCCGTGACGCATGGCCTTTCTCCTTCAATCCCCGTCGCCCGAACTTGGCGGGCTCTACGGGCCTAGTATTGGTCTTCGTAACGCTTGGCGAGTTCTTCGATGTTTTCCGGCGGCCAATCCTCGACTTCCATGCCGAGGTGGAGCCCCATCGAGGCCAGCACTTCCTTGATTTCGTTGAGCGACTTGCGGCCGAAGTTCGGCGTACGCAGCATCTCGGCTTCCGTCTTCTGGATCAGGTCGCCGATATACACGATGTTGTCGTTCTTCAGGCAGTTTGCAGAGCGAACCGAAAGCTCCAGCTCGTCCACCTTCTTGAGAAGCGCCGGGTTGAAAGCGAGCTCGGCCACCTGTTCGGCGGGCTGCTCCTTCTGCGGCTCTTCGAAGTTGACGAACAGCGCCAGCTGGTCCTGCAGGATGCGAGCAGCAAAAGCCACTGCGTCCTCGCCCGTCACCGAACCGTTGGTCTCGATGGTCATGGTCAGCTTGTCATAGTCGAGAACCTGGCCCTCGCGGGTGTTCTCAACCTTGTAAGAGACCTTCTTGACCGGCGAGTAGAGGCTATCGACCGGGATGAGTCCGATCGGCGCATCTTCTGCACGGTTGCGGTCAGCCGGGACATAGCCCTTGCCGTTGTCGACGGTGAACTCCATGCGGATTTCCGCGCCCTCGTCCAGCGTGCAGAGCACGTGATCGGGGTTGAGAACTTCCACATCGCCCACGGTCTGGATGTCGCCAGCCGTTACGGCGCCCGGACCCTGTTTGCGCACAACCATGCGCTTGGGGCCTTCGCCTTCCATGGACAGTGCGATTTCCTTGATGTTCAGGACAATGTCCGTCACATCTTCACGCACGCCGGGGATCGACGAGAATTCGTGCAGCACGCCATCGATCTGCACAGCAGTCACAGCCGCGCCGCGCAGCGACGACAGCAGAACGCGACGCAGCGCATTGCCGAGGGTCAGACCGAAGCCACGCTCAAGAGGCTCGGCCACCAGCGTGGTGATCGTGCGACCCTTGGACGAAAACTCGACCTTGTTCGGCTTGATAAGTTCTTGCCAGTTCTTCTGGATCATTCCGGGTTCCTTCCGTTACCCCGCCACCATCCATTCGTGACGGGCGTCCTGGAAACCGCAGAGGAGCGCGCAAGGCGCTCTTACGGCAAAAACTCTGGTTAGACGCGGCGCTTCTTGCGCGGACGGCAGCCATTGTGCGGGATCGGCGTCACATCACGGATCGAGGTGATGGTGAAGCCTGCAGCCTGCAGCGCGCGAAGAGCGGACTCACGACCCGAACCCGGACCGGAAACCTCAACCTCGAGCGTGCGCATGCCGTGCTCGGCAGCCTTGCGGGCGCAATCTTCGGCAGCAACCTGTGCAGCGAAGGGCGTGGACTTACGCGAGCCCTTGAAGCCCTGCGCGCCTGCAGACGACCAGGCAATCGCGTTGCCCTGTGCGTCAGTGATGGTGATCATCGTGTTGTTGAAGCTCGAATTGACGTGAGCAACACCCGACGAAATGTTCTTACGTTCGCGACGACGAACGCGTGCGGCTTCCTTGGCCATACTCTTCCTTTCAGTCGATCTCTACACCGCCGTAGCACCAGCGGCTCCACCTGAGAAAAGCCGCGCTCCGGAGAAGCGCGGCCAACCCAAATTACTTCTTCTTGCCGGCAATCGCCTTGGCAGGGCCCTTGCGGGTGCGCGCATTGGTGTGCGTGCGCTGACCGCGGACCGGAAGCGAACGACGGTGACGCAGACCGCGGTAGCAGCCCAGGTCCATCAGACGCTTGATGTTCATAGAAACTTCGCGACGCAGATCGCCTTCAACGCGGAGGTCACGGTCGATCGTTTCACGGATCGCGAGAACCTCAGCGTCCGTGAGTTCGTTGACGCGACGCTCGAGCGGAATGTTGACGAGCTTGACGATATCCGCAGCGGTCTTGGGACCAATGCCGTGGATATACTGAAGCGCGATCACAACGCGCTTGTTGGTCGGAATATTGACGCCAGCAATACGGGCCATCTTCTTCTCCATTTGAGCCGGATGATCCGGCGCTGCGTTTGCCCGCGTCCGGTGGAGGCCGGCCCTTGCGGGAATGAATTGTTCCTAAGAACAACGAGGCCGAGCCAGAAGGCCCGACCAACGTTACGTTCGATCAGGGAACCGGCTGGCATTAATCGATAACCGCTCGTTAGTCAAGCGGCACCGCACCAGCCTGGAAACTCCCTGATCAGAGCGATGCGAGGATCTGCTCGATATCTGCCGTCACTTCATCAATGCTCTTCATACCATCGACGCGGCGCAGAGCGCCCTTCGCATGGTAGTAGCCGATGAGAGCGGCGGTCTTCTTGTAGTACTCACGCAGGCGCTCGTCGAACACCGCGGCGTTGTCGTCCTTGCGCGGCGTCTGGCCTGCGGCAATCGCATCCTGCGCGCGCTTTTCGATGCGCCCCACGAGGGCCGTATCGTCAACCACCAGTTCGATGGTCGCATCAAGCTTCAGGTCGCGCTCGGCGAGCATTGCCTCGACGGCATCGGCCTGGGCAAGCGTGCGCGGGTATCCATCAAGGATGAAACCGTTGGCGCAATCAGCCTGGTCGATGCGCTCGGCGACGATCGCATTCACGATCTGGTCGGAGACGAGCTCGCCGGCATCCATCACAGCCTTGGCGCGTTTGCCGACATCGGTGCCAGCAGCAACCGCGGCCCGCAGCATATCACCAGTGGAGAGCTGCGGAACACCGTGCTTCTCGACCAGCCGCTGGGCCTGCGTGCCCTTCCCCGCTCCCGGCGGTCCAAGAAGTATAAGCCTCATCGTCCCCTCTTACCCCCACGCAACTTGGATTTCTTGATCAGCCCTTCGTACTGATGGGCGATCAGGTGGCCTTGCATCTGCGCAACCGTATCGAGCGTCACGCTCACCACGATCAGCAGCGACGTGCCGCCAAGGTAGAAAGGAACGCCAGTCGCCGAAATAAGGAACTCAGGCAGAAGACAGATCAAGACAAGATAGATAGCGCCAACGACCGTAATGCGGGTCAGCACGTAGTCAATGTACTCAGCGGTACGCTCGCCCGGACGGTAGCCGGGAATGAAGCCGGAATGCTTCTTCAGCTGGTCAGCGGTTTCCTTCGGGTTGAAGACGATCGCCGTGTAGAAGAAGGCGAAGAAACCGATCAGCGCAGCATAAAGGACCATGAAGAGCGGCTGGCCGTGGCCGAGCGACGCAAGCATGGTGGACGCCCAGCCCGGAAGCTGCGTGGTGTCCGAGAAACCCGCAACCGTTGCCGGCAGAAGCAGCAGCGACGAAGCGAAGATCGGCGGAATGACACCGGCCGTGTTCAGCTTGAGCGGCAGGTGCGACGTGTCGCCCTGGAACATGCGGTTGCCGACCTGACGCTTCGGATACTGGATCAGGAGGCGGCGCTGGGCACGCTCGAAGAACACGATCACACCGATCACGGCAACCACGAGAACGATGATGCCGAGGATCAGGCCGGTGGACAGAGCGCCGGTGCGGCCGAGCTCAAGCGTACCACCGATGGCGGACGGCAGACCTGCAACGATGCCCGCGAAAATGATCAGCGAAATGCCGTTGCCGATGCCGCGCGCCGTGATCTGCTCACCGAGCCACATCAGGAACATGGTGCCGCCCACAAGCGTGATGACGGCGGAAATCTTGAAGAACCAGCCCGGGTCGGTCACGATGTTCGCGCCGCCTTCAAGACCAACGGCAATGCCGTAAGCCTGAACCGTCGCCAGAATCACCGTTCCGTAGCGCGTGTACTGGTTGATGACCTTGCGGCCCTGCTCGCCTTCCTTCTTCAGCTGCTCCAATGACGGCACAACGGACGTCATGAGCTGCATGATGATGGAGGCGGAAATGTAAGGCATGATGCCAAGCGCAAAAATGGCCATACGCTCAACAGCACCGCCGGCGAACATGTTGAACATGCCCAAAACGCCGCCAGACTGCTGCTGGAATGCCTGCGCAAATGCTTCCGGGTTGATGCCCGGCATGGGAATGTAGGTGCCGAGGCGGTAGACCAGCAACGCGCCAAGCGTAAACCAGATGCGTTTCTTGAGGTCCTCGGCCTTTGCGAAGGCCGCGAAATTGAGATTAGACGCAAGCTGTTCCGCTGCCGATGCCATGAAGAATTCTCCGCTTCGTCACGAGCCCGCAGATTGAATATGCGATTCGGGCGCGTGTTGCCGAAAACCGAAATAGGTTTTTGGACGCATAGATGCAAGCGGCGGACTGTCGCCCGCCGCCTGTCATTCGGATTATTCGGCTTTCGCCGCTGCCTCGGGCAGCTTGACCGTTCCGCCGGCCTTCTCGATTTTCTCGAGAGCCGCCTTGGAAGCGCCAGCCACGTCGAGCGAAATCTTCGCCTTCAGCTCACCGTCGGCGAGAACGCGAACACCGTCCTTTGCGCGACGAACAACGCCGGCTGCGATGAGTGCGGCAACGTCGATGACGGCCTTCTCGTCGAGCTTCTTCGCGTCGATGGCTGCCTGGATGCGGCCGAGGGAAACTTCATTGAAGTCCTTGCCGAACAGGTTTTTAAAGCCGCGCTTGGGAAGACGACGGTAGAGCGGCATCTGGCCACCCTCGAAACCGTTGATCGAAACGCCCGAACGCGATTTCTGACCCTTCACACCGCGACCACCGGTCTTGCCGGAGCCGGAACCGATACCACGGCCGACGCGCTTGCGCGACTTGGTGGCGCCTTCGTTGTCCCTGAGTTCGTTGAGTTTCATCATGTCTCTCCTGGGATCCTCAGGCCTCGTCCACAACGCGGACGAGATGCTGCACGGCTGCGATCATGCCACGAACGGACGGGGTGTCCTCGAGCGTGGAGCGCTTGTGCATCTTGTTCAAACCGAGGCCGATCAGCGTCTGGCGCTGGCTGGCCGGGCGACGAATCGGGCTGCCGATCTGTTCAACAGTGACCGTCTTGCCCTTCTTCTTCTCTGCCATCTTCATCAATCCTTGCAAACCTGGGCGATCAGAGCCCGCAAAACTGCGGGCCGATCAGCCTTTGATCCTTATTCCTCGCCGCCAGCAGCAGCGCCGCGGCGCGCCTGGAGCGTGGAATATTTGATGCCGCGCTGTGCAGCAACGTCCTTGGGATGCAGCTGATGCTTCAGGGCATCGAAGGTGGCGCGAACCATGTTGTACGGGTTCGAGGAGCCGAGCGACTTGGCAACAACGTCCTGAACGCCGAGCGTCTCGAAGACAGCGCGCATGGGGCCGCCGGCGATGATGCCGGTACCGGGCTTTGCAGCGCGCAGGAACACGCGGCCAGCACCGTGGCGGCCTGCGACGTCATGGTGAAGCGTACGACCGCCACGCAGCGGAACGAAAACCATGTCGCGCTTGGCGCTCTCGGTTGCCTTGCGGATGGCTTCCGGCACTTCGCGCGCCTTGCCATGACCGAAGCCAACGCGGCCCTTCTGATCGCCGACCACGACGAGTGCGGCGAAACCGAAACGACGGCCGCCCTTCACCACCTTGGCGACGCGATTGATATGTACAAGCTTGTCGACGAATTCGCTGTCGCGTTCTTCACGCTCGCGGCGATCGTCCCTACGTCCTTGTGCCATTGCCCTTTTCCTTGTTCTTTTCCGGAAGCACGGGTTTTCAAATGATAATCCGGGCGCTCCAGAGGAACGCCCGAACGGTTTAGAACTTCAGGCCGCCTTCGCGGGCTGCGTCGGCGAGTGCCTTGACGCGGCCGTGGAAGAGGTAAGGACCGCGGTCGAAGACCACTTCCTCAACTCCAGCCTTCTTGGCGCGCTCTGCGACCAGCTTGCCAACGGCTGCAGCAGCCGAGGAATCCGCGCCGGTCTTGAGCTGACCCTTGAGATCCTTGTCGAGGGTCGATGCGGCCGCGAGCGTGTGGCCCTTGGCGTCGTCGATAACCTGGACATAGATGTTCTTCGAGGAACGGTAAACCGAAAGACGGGGCTGGCCGTTGGAGACTGCCTTGATCTTCCGGCGAACACGTCCCGCACGCCGCTTGACGGAGACTTTCGAGACCATGTTTCGAGTTCCTACTTCTTCTTGCCTTCTTTGCGAACGATCGTCTCGTCCGCATACTTGACGCCCTTGCCCTTGTACGGCTCGGGGCCACGCTTCTTGCGAATCTCGGCCGCAACCTGGCCAACCACCTGCTTATCAATGCCGGCGATGACGATTTCGGTCGGCTTCGGCACGGTGATCGTGATTCCTTCCGGAGCCTCGTAAATCACTTCGTGGCTGTAGCCAAGCGAAAGCTGCAGGTTTTTACCCTGCATTGCGGCACGATAACCAACGCCGTTGATCTCGAGACGCTTTTCGAAGCCGTCCTTCACACCGCTGAGGATGTTCGAGATCTGCGTGCGCGACATACCCCATTTGGAGCGCGCGTCCTTGGACTGGTCGCGCGGGTCGACGGTGACAGCGTCGTTTTCGAGCTTCACCAGAACTTCGTCGTTGACGACGAATTTCAGTTCGCCCTTCGGACCCTTGGCCGTAACGGTCTGGCCCTCGACTTGCGCGGTGACACCCTGCGGCACCGGGACCGGCTTTTTGCCAATGCGAGACATTTGTCTGCCCTCGTTCTTTGTGTGTGCTATCTGCCGGATCAGAAGATCTGGCAGAGCACCTCGCCGCCCACATTCTGCTCGCGAGCTTCGTGATCGGCCATCACGCCCTTCGGCGTCGAAAGGATGGCGATGCCAAGCCCATTGGCGACCTGCGGGATGGATTTCACCGACACGTAAACGCGACGGCCCGGCTTCGAAACACGCGCGATTTCGCGGATCACGGAACCGCCCTCTGCGTATTTCAGCTCGATTTCGATCTCGGACTTGCCGTTATCGTAGTCGATCTGGCTATAATCACGGATATAGCCTTCGGACTTCAGAACATCGAGCACACGGGCGCGAAGACGGGAGGCCGGCGTCGACACCTTCGGCTTGTTACGGCCGATGGCGTTGCGGATGCGGGTCAGCATATCGCCGAGCGGATCATTCACGGACATCGTTCTTACCCCTTACCAGCTCGACTTGACCAGGCCCGGGATGAGCCCGTTGTTGCCCAGTTCACGCAGCGCGACACGCGACATCTTCAGCTTGCGGTAATACGCACGCGGACGACCGGTCACATCGCAACGGTTGCGGATACGCGTCTTGGACGAGTTGCGCGGGAGAGCAGCAAGCTTGAGCTGCGCCTGGAAGCGCTCCTCGATCGGCTTGGACTGATCCATGATGATCGCCTTGAGACCTGCACGCTTTGCAGCGTAACGGTCGACCATCTTGCGCCGACGCTTGTTCTTTTCGACTGCGCTGACTTTTGCCATTTAAGTTGTCCTTCTTCTCGCCTGCCGTTACTGCCGGAACGGGAAGTTGAAGGCCTTGAGCAAGGCCCGCGCTTCGTCGTCGGTCTTAGCAGTCGTACAGACGATGATGTCCATTCCCCAAATCTGATCGACCTGATCGTAGTTGATCTCGGGGAACACGATGTGCTCCTTGAGGCCCATGGCGAAGTTGCCACGGCCGTCAAAGCTTTTCGGGTTCAGACCGCGAAAGTCGCGGACGCGCGGCAGCGCGATCGTCACGAGACGGTCCAGAAACTCATACATGCGGTCCTTGCGGAGCGTGACCTTGGTGCCCAGCGGCATGCCTTCACGCACCTTGAAGCCGGCGATCGACTTGGAAGCGTGCGTGATGACCGGCTTCTGACCGGCGATCTTGGCGAGATCCGCAGCAGCCGAAGCCGGCTTCTTGGAATCGCCCGTCGCTTCACCAACACCCATGTTGATGACGATCTTCTCGATGCGCGGCACCTGCATCTCGTTGTCGTACTTGAAGGTCTCGAGGAGCTCCTTGCGGATCACCTCGTCATACTTCGTCTTCCAGCGCGGCTGGTACTGAGCATTAGCCATCGATCAATTCTCCAGAGCGCTTTGCCACGCGCACCTTCTTGCCGTCTTCCTGGACCTTGAAGCCAACGCGGGTCGGCTTGCCATCCTTCGGATCGGCCAGCGCGAGATTCGAAAGATGAATCGGCGCTTCCTTGGTAATGATGCCGCCCTCTGCCTGAGCGGACTGCTTCTGATGGCGGCGAACCTGGTTGACACCGCGCACGAGCGCCTTGTCTTCCTTCGGCATCACCTTCATCACTTCGCCGGTACGGCCCTTGTCCTTGCCGGCCAGAACGACGACGTTGTCGCCTTTTTTAATCTTCTGCATATCCCCGGCCTCCTAGAGCACTTCCGGCGCGAGCGAAATGATTTTCATATGGTTCTTGGCGCGAAGCTCGCGCGGAACCGGCCCGAAGATGCGCGTACCGACGGGCTCTTTCTTGTTGTCGACCAGAACTGCTGCGTTCTTGTCGAAACGGATGACGCTGCCGTCAGCGCGGCGAATGTCTTTCGCCGTGCGCACAACAACCGCCTTCATCACGTCGCCCTTCTTGACGCGGCCGCGCGGGATTGCCTCTTTCACGGAGACGACAATGATGTCGCCCACGGAGGCATATTTCCGCTTCGAACCGCCAAGCACCTTGATGCACATGACACGACGGGCGCCGGAATTGTCCGCCACATCGAGGTTTGTTTGCATCTGAATCATGACTGGCCGCCTTCTCGTTCAATGGAAAGCGGTTCAGATAACCCGCTTTCCGGCAATTTCAATCTTTTTTTACGCCTGGGCGTCTTTAAGGACGACCCAGTTCTTGTCCTTAGAAATCGGCGCGGTCTCCTGGATGGTCACCAGATCACCGACCTTGCACGCGTTCTCTTCGTCGTGTGCCTTGTATTTCTTGGACATACGCACCGTCTTTTTCATCATCGGATGGGTAAAGCGACGCTCGACGCGGACGACTACAGTCTTGTCGTTCTTGTCGCTCACCACGGTGCCCTGCAAAACGCGCTTTGGCATGTTCGCTGTCCTCAGGCCTTGCTAGCAGCCGACTTCTCGGCTGCGATTGTCTTAATGCGCGCAATATCCCTACGGATTTCTTTAACGCGTGCGGTTTTTTCGAGCTGTCCGGTCGCTTTCTGGAAGCGGAGGTTGAACTGCTCTTTCTTCAGTTTGACAAGCTCGTCGTTGAGCTGGTCCGGCGTCATCGCCCTGACATCAACAGACTTCATCGCGTCCGCCTTTCCTACTCTGCAATACGCTGCACGAAGCGCGTCTTGACCGGCAGCTTGGCAGCACCGAGACGGAGAGCTTCACGAGCGATATCCGGGCCAACACCGTCGATCTCGAACATCACGCGGCCGGGCTTAACACGGCACGCCCAATAATCAACAGAGCCCTTACCTTTACCCATGCGGACTTCGGTCGGCTTCGAGGTGACCGGAAGGTCCGGGAAGATACGGATCCACACACGGCCCTGACGCTTCATGTAGCGGGTGATCGCGCGGCGGGCCGCTTCGATCTGACGCGCCGTAACGCGCTCCGGTTCAAGAGCCTTCAGACCGAAGGATCCAAAGTTGAGTTCCGTGCCGCCCTTGGCTGCGCCGTGAATACGGCCCTTGAACTGCTTGCGGAACTTTGTGCGCTTTGGTTGCAGCATCGTTCTCTACTCCAAAATTCCTAAGCGTTCTCGCGACGCCGGTTGCTGCTGCCGCCCTGGTCGCCCTCGGTGGCGCGGCGCTCGGAAGCCATCGGATCGTGCTCGAGGATCTCGCCCTTGAACACCCAAACCTTTACGCCACAGATGCCGTAAGCGGTCTTTGCCTCGGCCGTGCCGTAATCGATATCAGCGCGCAGCGTGTGCAGCGGAACGCGACCCTCACGGTACCATTCCATACGGGCGATTTCCGCACCGCCAAGACGACCCGCGCAGTTGATTCGGATGCCCTCTGCGCCGAGACGCATCGCCGACTGAACGGCACGCTTCATGGCGCGACGGAAAGCAACACGACGCTCAAGCTGCTGTGCAATCGACTGAGCGATCAGCGCAGCGTCGATCTCCGGCTTGCGGACTTCGACGATGTTGAGGTGCGTTTCCGCATTGGTCATCTGCGAGACTTTGCGGCGCAGCTTCTCAATGTCGGCGCCCTTCTTGCCGATGATCAGACCAGGACGAGCCGAGTGGATGGTGACGCGGCACTTCTTGTGCGGACGCTCGATCACGACCTTGGAGATGGCAGCCTGCTTCAGCTCCTTCTCGATATAGTCGCGGATCTTGAAATCCTCGTGCAGCAGATCGCCATACTCGCCATCATTGGCGTACCAGCGGGAATCCCACGTGCGGTTGATACCGAGACGGAACCCGATCGGATTGATTTTGTGACCCATCAGGCGGCCTCCACTTTCTCTTCCACTTCGCGCACGACGATGGTCAGGTGCGAGAAGGGCTTCTCGATGCGGCTGGCGCGGCCACGGCCACGTGCATGGAACCGCTTCATGACGATCGACTTGCCGACATGGGCTTCGGCCACGACCAGCGCATCCACGTCCAGGTCGTGATTGTTTTCCGCGTTTGCGATCGCCGATTCCAGCGTCTTCTTGACGGTACCGGCGATCCGCTTGCGCGAGAACTCCAGATCAGCGAGAGCAGTGCCCACCTTCTTGCCGCGGATCAACGCAGCAACGAGGTTCAGCTTCTGCGGGCTGACGCGGATCGTGCGCAATACGGCACGGGCCTCATTGTCAGCAAGCCTGCGCGGCGCTTTGGCCTTGCCCATTGTTATTTCCTCTTTGCCTTCTTGTCCGCCCCATGGCCGTAATAGGTGCGGGTCGGAGCAAATTCACCAAACTTGTGACCGACCATCTCCTCGGAGACGGAAACGGGGATGTGCTTCTGGCCGTTGTAAACACCGAAGGTCAGCCCAACAAACTGGGGCAGGATAGTGGAGCGACGGCTCCACATCTTGATAACCTCGTTACGGCCGCTATCGCGCACCTTCTCGGCCTTCTTCAGGAGATAGCCGTCGACGAAGGGGCCTTTCCAGACTGAACGGGACACTTGCCGCTACCTTTCCTTAGCTCTTGCGCTGATGGCGCGAGCGCATGATGAATTTGTCGGTCGACTTGTTCGACCGGGTCTTCATGCCCTTGGTGGGTTTACCCCAGGGCGACACCGGATGACGACCACCGGAGGTGCGGCCTTCACCACCACCGTGCGGGTGGTCGACCGGGTTCATGACAACACCGCGGTTGTGCGGGCGCTTGCCCATCCAACGCTTGCGGCCAGCCTTACCAAGGCTGATGTTGCTGTGATCCGGGTTGGATACTGCACCAACGGTGGCGAAGCAAAGACCCGAAACAAGGCGCTGTTCGCCAGAGTTGAGGCGAAGGATTGCCATGCCCTGATCGCGACCGACGAGCTGAACATATGCGCCAGCCGAACGTGCGATCTGACCGCCCTTCTCGGGCTTCATCTCGACGTTGTGCACGATCGTACCGATCGGCATCGCAGCAAGCGGCATCGCATTGCCCGGCTTCACGTCGACGGCCTTGTTGCTGGCGATAACGGTATCGCCCGCTGCAAGACGCTGCGGCGCCAGGATGTAGGACAGCTCGCCGTCCTCGTAACGAACCAGCGCGATGAACGCGGTGCGGTTCGGGTCGTACTCGATGCGCTCGACCGTGGCCGGTACGTCAAGCTTGCGACGCTTGAAGTCGATCAGACGGTAGGTGCGCTTGTGACCACCACCCTGAAAGCGAGCGGTGATGCGACCCGTGTTGTTGCGGCCGCCCTTGCCCGTCAGACCTTCGGTCAGGCCCTTGACAGGCTTGCCCTTGTGAAGGCCCGAGCGGTCAACGATGACCAGCTGGCGCTGGCCTGGGGTTACCGGTTTATACTTCTTCAGTGCCATTGTCTCTTCCTCGCCGCCCGATTAGAGGCCAGTCGCGATGTCGATGGAATGACCTTCGGCCAGCGTGACGATCGCTTTCTTCACGTCGCTCTGGCGGCCAATCGTTCCGCGAAAACGCTTCACCTTGCCCTTGCGAACAAGCGTGTTGACACCGGTAACCTTGACGCCGAAGAGCGCCTCGACTGCAGCCTTGATCTCAGGCTTCGTCGCATAGCGGTCCACATTGAAGACCACCTGGTTGTTTTCCGACGCCATGGTCGATTTCTCGGTGATCGCCGGGCTGACGATCACGTCATAGTGGCGAAGCTCCGTCATTTGAAACGCTCCTCAAGGGCCTCGACGGCGGCCTTGGAAAGGACCAGCGTGCCGCGGCGCAGAATGTCGTAAACATTGATGCCCTGCACTGGCAGAACGTCGATGTTGGCGATGTTTTGAGCCGCACGCTTGAAGCCGGCATCGACTTCCGGGCCGCCGATAAGCAGGGCGTTGTTCAGGCCGAGCTTTGCGAAGTTCTCAACGAGCGTCTTCGTCTTGCCGTCCTCGAGCGCCAGATCGTCGATGACGATGAGGCTGGAACCCTTTGCCTTCGCCGACAGGGCAAGCTTCAGGCCGAGTGCGCGGACCTTCTTGGGAAGGTCATGGCTGTGATCGCGAACGACCGGGCCATGAGCGCGACCACCGCCGCGGAACTGCGGAACACGGGCAGACGAGTGACGGGCGCGGCCCGTACCCTTCTGACGGTACATCTTTGCACCGGTGCGCGCGATTTCCGAGCGCCCCTTGGTCTGGTGCGTGCCCTGCTGCTTCTTTGCAAGCTGCCAGCGCACGACGCGGTGCAGGATGTCTTCGCGGGGCTCGAGACCGAAGATCTCGTCAGAGATCTTCAGCTTACCAGCGTCCTTGCCTGCAAGGGTCGTAACTTTAATGTCCATTATTCAGCCCCCTCGCTGGCGGCAGCTTCTTCAGCCTTGGCAGCGCGAATTGCAGCCGGCATCGGCACGTTGTCGGGCAGCGGAGCCTTGACGGCGTCGCGGACCATGATCCAGGCGCCCTTGGAGCCCGGTACGGCACCGCGGACCAGAATGAGGCCACGCTCAGTGTCGGTGGAGACCACTTCCAGGTTCTGGGTGGTGACGCGATG
This sequence comes from Nitratireductor aquimarinus, assembly GCF_017255295.1. Taxonomy (GTDB): domain Bacteria; phylum Pseudomonadota; class Alphaproteobacteria; order Rhizobiales; family Rhizobiaceae; genus Nitratireductor; species Nitratireductor aquimarinus. The sequence goes on along the minus strand of NZ_JAFKDE010000003.1, from coordinate 178,258 downwards.
GTCGCCCATGTGGCCGGCCATCTTCTTACCCTTGAAGACCTTACCAGGATCCTGACGCTGACCGGTAGAACCATGCGAACGGTGCGAGACCGAGTTACCATGGGTTGCACGACCGCCGCCAAAATTGTGGCGCTTCATGACACCCTGGAAGCCCTTACCGATCGAAGTACCCGTCACGTCGACCTTCTGGCCGGCGACGAAATGCTCGACCGTGATCTCCGCGCCGACATCAAGAAGATTGTCGGGCGACACACGGAACTCGGCCACTTTGGCCTTCGGCTCGACGGAAGCGGTCGCAAAATGACCGCGAAGCGCCTTCGACGTGTTTTTCACCTTGGCCAGTCCAACGCCAAGCTGCACCGCCGTGTAGCCGTTCTTCTCCTCGGTACGCTGCGCAACGACCTGACAGTTCTCCATGCGCAGAACCGTCACGGGCACATGTTCGCCCGCTTCGTTGTAGACGCGTGTCATACCGATCTTTTGTGCGATAACACCTGAACGCATCGGTTCGATTTCCTTTCGGGGTTCCCAGCCACCTCTCCCGCAGTTGCGGACGGTGGCGCAGGTTCCAGACTTTTTGTCTTGCGCCCTAGAGCTTGATCTCGACGTCCACGCCGGCAGCCAGGTCGAGCTTCATCAGAGCATCGACGGTCTGCGGCGTCGGATCGACGATGTCGAGCAGCCGCTTGTGGGTGCGCATCTCAAACTGTTCGCGGCTCTTCTTGTCGATGTGAGGAGACCGGTTAACAGTAAACTTCTCGATGCGCGTGGGCAGCGGCACAGGGCCGCGCACATTGGCGCCCGTGCGTTTAGCCGTAGACACGATTTCCCGCGTCGAGGCATCAAGAACGCGATGATCAAACGCCTTGAGGCGGATACGGATATTCTGTCCGTTCATGTGTCAAATCCTTGTTCCGCTGCGGCGCGGAGGTCCGCGCCGCGCCGGAAGTTTCCCGTTCTACTCAATGATGGCTGCGACGATGCCGGCGCCGACGGTGCGGCCGCCTTCGCGGATAGCGAAGCGCAGCTTCTCTTCCATCGCGATCGGAACGATCAGCTCGACGTCAACGGCAACGTTGTCGCCAGGCATGACCATCTCGGTGCCTTCCGGAAGATGCACAACACCCGTCACGTCCGTCGTACGGAAGTAGAACTGCGGACGGTAGTTGGTGAAGAACGGCGTGTGACGGCCACCCTCTTCCTTCGTCAGGATGTAGGCTTCTGCCTTGAACTTCGTGTGCGGCTTCACCGAACCGGGCTTGCACAGCACCTGGCCGCGCTCAACGCCTTCACGGTCAACACCACGGATCAGCGCGCCGATGTTGTCGCCTGCTTCACCCTGGTCGAGCAGCTTACGGAACATTTCAACGCCCGTGCAGGTCGTCTTCGTCGTCGGACGGATGCCAACGATCTCGACTTCCTCGCCGACCTTGATGATGCCGCGCTCGACGCGACCCGTCACAACCGTACCGCGGCCAGAGATCGAGAACACGTCTTCGATCGGCATCAGGAACGGCTGGTCAACCGGACGCTCGGGCGTCGGGATGTAAGCGTCGACTTCTTCCATCAGCTTGCGGATTGCGTCCTCGCCGATCTCCTTGTTGGAGTCTTCGAGAGCAGCAAGAGCCGAGCCCTTGACGATCGGAATGTCGTCGCCCGGGAAGTCGTAGGACGACAGAAGCTCGCGAACCTCGAGCTCAACCAGCTCGAGAAGCTCTTCGTCGTCGACCTGGTCGACCTTGTTGAGGAACACGACGATGGCCGGAACGCCAACCTGACGCGCAAGCAGGATGTGCTCGCGGGTCTGCGGCATCGGGCCGTCAGCGGCCGAAACCACCAGGATCGCGCCGTCCATCTGTGCAGCGCCCGTGATCATGTTCTTCACGTAGTCGGCGTGGCCGGGGCAATCGACGTGAGCGTAGTGACGGTTCTCCGTCTCGTACTCAACGTGCGCGGTCGAAATGGTGATGCCGCGGGCCTTCTCTTCCGGCGCGCCGTCAATCTGGTCATACGCGCGGAACTCACCGAAATACTTCGTGATCGCCGCCGTCAAAGACGTCTTGCCGTGGTCAACGTGACCAATCGTGCCGATGTTCGCATGCGGCTTCGTACGCTCAAATTTACCTTTGGCCATGTGAGCTCTCCATTCCTTGTGCCCGTTCGGGCTCTTTCAACTTTCGATAATCCGTAACGACGTGCGTTGAGCGAATTATGCGTATTTCTTCTGGATCTCCTGCGCCACAGCGCTGGGAACCGGCTCGTAGTGATCGAACTGCATCGTGTACTGGGCGCGGCCCTGCGACATCGAACGCAGCGTGTCGACGTACTTGAACATGTTTGCCAGCGGAACCATGGCATTAATCACCGTAGCGATACCGCGCGGCTCCTGGCCCTGGATCTGACCGCGACGACCGTTCAGGTCACCGATGATGCTGCCCACATATTCTTCCGGCGTCACAACCTCGACCTTCATGATCGGCTCGAGAAGCTGCGCACCCGCCTTCTGGGCGCCTTCACGGAAGGCTGCGCGGGCGGCGATCTCGAACGCGAGGACCGAGGAGTCAACGTCGTGGTAGGCGCCGTCGATCAGCGTGGCTTTCACGCCGAGCATCGGGAAGCCTGCAACCGGACCGGAGGAAAGAACGCTCTCGATACCCTTCTGGACACCGGGAATGTATTCCTTCGGAACCGAACCGCCGACGATCTTGGATTCGAACTCGAATTCCTCGCTCTCGGTGTTCGGCGCGAACACGATCTTGACGCGGGCGAACTGGCCCGAACCACCGGACTGCTTCTTGTGCGTGTAGTCGATCTCGGCTTCGCGGGTGATCGTCTCGCGGTATGCAACCTGCGGGGCGCCCACATTGGCCTCGACCTTGAATTCACGCTTCAGGCGGTCGACGATGATGTCGAGGTGAAGCTCACCCATGCCGGCGATGATGGTCTGACCGGATTCCTCGTCGGATTTGACGCGGAAGGACGGATCTTCTGCTGCCAGGCGGTTGAGCGCGAGGCCCATCTTTTCCTGGTCGCCCTTGGTCTTCGGCTCGATGGCGATCTGGATCACCGGATCCGGGAACTCCATGCGCTCGAGAATGACCGGCTTCAGCGGATCGCAGAGCGTGTCGCCCGTGGTCGTCTCTTTCAGGCCTGCCAGAGCGACGATGTCGCCGGCGTAAGCAACTTCCAGATCGGAACGCGAGTTGGAGTGCATCTGCAGCATGCGGCCGATGCGCTCACGCTTGTCCTTCACGGTGTTGGACAGCGAAACACCCTTGTTCAGCACACCCGAATAGATGCGGCAGAAGGTGAGCGAGCCAACGAACGGATCGTTCATGATCTTGAAGGCGAGCATGGAAAGCGGCTCTTCGTCGGAAGAAACGCGTTCGATCTCTGCTTCGGTCTTCGGATCGATGCCCTTGATCGCCGGAACTTCAAGCGGGGAAGGCAGGAAGTCGACGACGGCGTCGAGCAGCGGCTGCACACCCTTGTTCTTGAACGCGGTGCCGCAGAGAACCGGATGGAAGTTCACGTTGATCGTGCCCTTCCGGATCAGCTGGCGAAGTTCGTCATTCGAAGGCATTTCGCCCTCGAGGTAACGCTCCATCGCGCCTTCGTCGATCTCGACCGCCGTCTCGATCATCAGCTCGCGGTACTCTTCGGCTTTCGCCTGAAGGTCGGCCGGGATCTCAACAATGTCCCACTGAGCGCCGAGCGACTCGTCGCGCCACACAACAGCCTTCATCTCGATGAGGTCGACAACGCCCTGGAAGTCGTTCTCTGCACCGATCGGGAGCTGGATGGCGAGCGGCGTGGCACCAAGACGCGACTTGATCATGTCGAGGCAGCGGTAGAAGTCCGCGCCGATCTTGTCCATCTTGTTACAGAAGATCATGCGCGGGACATGATACTTGTCAGCCTGACGCCAGACAGTCTCGGTCTGCGGCTCAACACCGGCGTTGGAGTCGAGCAGAGCAACCGCACCGTCGAGCACACGCAGCGAACGCTCGACTTCAATGGTGAAGTCAACGTGGCCGGGGGTGTCGATGATGTTAAAGCGGCGGGTAGCGCCATCACGACCGGTCCACGACGTCGTCGTCGCAGCCGAAGTAATGGTGATACCGCGCTCCTGCTCCTGCTCCATCCAGTCCATGGTCGAAGCGCCATCATGCGTCTCGCCCATCTTGTGGTTCTTACCGGTGTAGAACAGGATACGCTCGGTCGTCGTCGTCTTACCGGCGTCGATATGCGCCATGATACCGAAGTTACGGTAATCTTCGAGCTTATATTCGCGGGACATCGTCGTGTACCTTTTCGATCCTACGGCTACCAGCGGTAGTGCGAGAACGCGCGGTTGGCTTCAGCCATCTTGTGCGTGTCTTCGCGCTTCTTGACGGCAGTGCCGCGATTGTTTGCTGCGTCGAGCAGCTCGCCGGACAGACGATCGACCATGGTCGTTTCGTTGCGCTTGCGGGCAGCTGCGATCAGCCAACGAATGGCCAGAGCCTGGCGACGCTCGGGGCGAACGTCGACCGGAACCTGATAGGTCGCACCACCAACACGACGGGAACGAACCTCGACGTGCGGAGCAACGTTATCAAGCGCCTGATGGAACACACCAACAGGCTCCTGCTTCATCTTGTCTTCTACCTGGTCGAATGCACCGTAAACGATGCGCTCGGCAGCCGACTTCTTGCCATCAAGCATGATGGCGTTCATGAACTTGGTCACAACCGTATCACCGAATTTCGGATCGGGGTTGATCTCTCGTTTTTCTGCACGGTGGCGTCGGGACATGTTTTTCGTCTCTTACCTTCGAGGCCCGGCTCAAAATCAAAGCGCCGAAGCCGGATATCCTACTTCGGACGCTTTGCGCCGTACTTCGAACGACGCTGCTTGCGGTTCTTCACACCCTGGGTGTCAAGCACACCACGGATGATGTGGTAGCGAACACCCGGAAGGTCCTTCACGCGACCGCCGCGGATCATCACCACGGAGTGCTCCTGAAGGTTATGCCCCTCACCCGGGATATAGCCGATGACCTCGAAGCCATTGGCGAGGCGGATCTTAGCCACCTTACGCATGGCCGAGTTCGGCTTCTTCGGCGTCGTCGTGTAAACACGCGTGCAAACACCCCGCTTCTGCGGGTTGGCCTGCATGGCCGGAACCTTATTGCGCTTAACCGGCGCAATGCGCGGCTTGCGGATCAACTGGTTAACGGTAGGCATCAAACCTTCCCTTGTTACAAATTCCGTGTCTCAAGCCCGAGGGCCGCATCCAGAACAAAAATTTGCTCTACGCACAAATCCAGGCTGCAAACCGCTTTTAACGGTCTTGCCCGGACAAAAAGCAGAGGAAGCGTTTCCGCTTCATGCGCCGCAAATTCTGTCGCTCGCAAAAACGAACCCTGTTTGAGACCTGATCCGGGGCGCGTCGCCCCGAAAGAAAAAGCCTCACATCGGCTCGGACGAAGCGGTAATTACTCGCATGAGGGTTAACCGTCAACCCCGCCGCCAGGATTATCTTGTACCGCAGGCCATCGCCGAGCCAGACAGGGTTAAAACGACAGATTATTTCCCGAAACAGCGCCATTTCGAACCAAAACGGCGCTCCATCTCTGTCATTCTCCAATCCCGCATGCGAGAAGCAGACTTCATATAGTAAGCGATTGCCGGTTGGCAAGAATCAGGAATCACCATGAGCGAATCTGAACATCGCCCCGTCACCATCATCACCGGCCGGGTCTGGCGCGAAAAGGGTGATGAGAGCGAGGGCGTGCACATCATGCTGCAGGCCCCGGACGACGACACGGCGGTGCGGCTGGCGCTGGAAGCCCTCGCGCGCGAAGGCTACGCGGAAGCCGAGCTGGACCAGATCGGCGACATGCAGGGCGAGCCCGACGAAGAGCCACACCTGTCGGCCTGGCAGGGAGCGCTTGAAGGCGAGATCGCAATCGTCACCTTCGACGAACCGGTCTGACCCCTTCACGGATCAGAGACAGGAAGCCCGGCCATCGCGCCGGGCTTTTTCTTTATGAGCGCGCCTCAGTCGTCCCGCTTTACTGAGAAGGCGCATCCAGGGCGAACACCACGAACTGGGTGAACTGGCCGTTCGGGTTGAAATTGTTGTCGGAAGCCAGAACCAGCGTCTTCCGCCCAGCGATGACAGGACCCCAGGTCAGGGATTCGATGTTGTCCACGTCGAGACCGAAGTCCCCTTCCCCGATCTTCAGAACATGCGTCTTGCTGACCGGCGTGACATCGCGGTCTGCGATGCTGTCAGCACCGAGAATGTCGGTCGCACCTGCAGTCTCGACCCGATAGAGATTGATCTCGTTTCCGATCCCCAGCGCAAAGGAGCGCTCGACCGCGAGAAACGTGCCGGCGTCGATCTCGAGGATCTCCGTCAGACCATTGTCGTTATAGTAAGGCTCGGTTTCCGACTTCTGGTGGATCGTTCCGGTTTCGTAGACATATTCGGCAACCGGCTCGCCGCTTTCGACGTTGAAACCAAGGATACGCGAAGGGCTTCCCGCCTCAAGCGTCGCTTTCGGTCCGTCCTGAACGAGCGCATTCTCGGTCGCAACCCAGATCGTCTCTCCATCGACCGAAAGCGTCAGCCCCTCGAACGCCAGATTGTTGCGAATGCCGCGCTCGCCGGCCTCATCGGGAAGATAAGCGCCGGGGACCGCGAAACTGCGCTTGAACCCGCCGTCCGGTTTGGCCTCAAAGAGCGTCGGATTGCCTTTGGCATCCCGTTCGCTCGACCAGAACACGCTCTGGCGCGCACCATCGTAGCGGATCGCTTCGGGATCGATCGTCTTGGCCGCGAAGGGCTCACCATTCTCACCCTGCAGCACATGGCTCGAAACAATGTCGACGCCCTTCACGCCGTCTTCCTCGATCACAAGCTTCAGACGGTAGAACCGCGCCGGCGCTTTCTCCGACCGGTCGTCCGAAATCGCGTAGAACAGATCCGCATCCGCGTCGTAGTCCAGGCCGGATATGCCGCCGAACTCGACACCGGAGATCATGAGACCGCTGGGAAGGACGATTTCGCCGAGATAAGCGGGCTTCATCATGGCTTCGGCATGAGCCAGAGACTGCGCCGAAACGGACAATGCGGCAGCGAGCACTAATTTCCTGAACATGAGGTCTTCTCCGTGAACCGGGCGCGAATGCGCCTCCAGAGCATCGGACCGACGAACCGAAACCGGTTTTCGGCTTATCCGACGCTCCATCGATGGTTTGGATCGCCTTTTGTGCGTCCGGATGAACGCACGGCGATCCGGAGAACCTCATGATGCAGCCGGGTGACAGACACGCGACGATGGCGGTGGACTGCCAAAAGAAAAGCCGGGCACAAGGCCCGGCTTCTGCATTCTCTGAGAAGAGGTCTGCCGATTACTCGGCAGCACTCGTCGTCATGTCGGCGATCATCGGATCCGCCATTTCCACGCCCGAGGTCTTGCGACGCTCGTCCAGGATCAGATCGTCGCGCGAGCGCGCAATCCGGCGAACCTGGCTCATCGCGCCACCCGTACCGGCCGGGATCAGGCGACCGACGATGACGTTTTCCTTCAGGCCCTGCAGCGTGTCGACCTTGCCGGCAACAGCCGCCTCGGTCAGCACGCGGGTGGTCTCCTGGAAGGAGGCCGCGGAGATGAAGGACGGCGTCTGCAGCGAAGCCTTGGTGATGCCAAGCAGGACCGGCTGGCCCTCGGCAGGCTTCTTGCCCTCTTCCACCAACCGGTCGTTGACCTCGTCGAACTCCACGGAGTCGACGTGATCGCCCGGAATGTAGGTCGAGTCGCCCTGTGCCGTGATCTCGATCTTCTGCAGCATCTGGCGAACGATCACCTCGATGTGCTTGTCGTTGATCAACACGCCCTGCAAGCGATAGACCTCCTGGATTTCGTTGACCAGGTAGGAAGCCAGAGCCTCCACGCCCTTGATCGCCAGGATGTCGTGCGGCGCCGGGTTGCCGTCGAGAATGAAGTCGCCCTTCTCGATCTGGTCGCCGTCCTGAAGATGGAACGGCTTGCCCTTGGGAATGAGGTATTCCGCAGGCTCCAGAGTCGCGTCATGCGGCTCGATGATGATGCGGCGCTTGTTCTTGTAGTCCCGGCCGAAGCGAACCGTACCATCGATCTCGGCGATGATGGCGTGATCCTTCGGACGACGGGCCTCGAACAGTTCCGCAACGCGCGGCAGACCACCGGTAATGTCCTTCGTACGGGCACTTTCGGTCGGGATACGTGCAATCACGTCGCCCGGCATCACCTTGGAGCCCGGCTCCACGGAGAGAACCGTTTCCACCGAAAGCAGGAACCGCGCGTCGCCACCACGAGCAAGCTTGGAGATCTTGCCCTTGGAGTCGAGGATCGTCAGAGCCGGCTTCAGGTCGGTGCCGCGCGGCGTCGAACGCCAGTCGATGACCTCGCGCTTCGTGATACCGGTGGATTCGTCGGCGGTTTCCTGAACCGACACGCCATCCACCAGATCCTCGAACGCCACGGTGCCTTCCACTTCGGTGAGCATCGGACGGGTGTAGGGATCCCACTCGGAGATACGCTGACCGCGCTTCACCTTGTCGCCCTCGTCGATGAACAGACGCGAACCGTAGGTCAGGCGGTGGCTTGCACGTTCCTCACCGTTCTCGTCCATGATGAGAACCGCCATGTTGCGGCCCATCACGATGAGATCGCCTTCGGAGTTGCGCACCACATTGCGGTTGCGAACCTTGACCGTGCCTTCGAAGGAAGCTTCGAGGAACGACTGGTCGACCACCTGCGCCGTACCACCCATGTGGAAGGTACGCATGGTGAGCTGCGTGCCCGGTTCACCGATCGACTGAGCGGCGATGACGCCGACAGCTTCACCGATGTTGACCGGCGTACCGCGTGCAAGGTCACGGCCGTAGCAGACCGCGCAGACGCCGACGCGCACTTCACAGGTCAGCGCCGAGCGGATGCGGACGGACTGGATGCCTGCCTTCTCGATGGCTTCAACGTCACGCTCGTCGATCAGGCGACCGGCAGCAACGATGACTTCTTCGGTTGCCGGATTGATGATGTCATCAAGCGCGGTACGGCCCAGCACGCGCTGGCCGATGGAAGCAACCACCTGACCGGCGTCGACGATCGGCTGCATGGTCAGGCCCTTGTCGGTGCCGCAATCCGGCACGGTGACAATGCAGTCCTGAGCCACGTCAACCAGACGGCGGGTCAGGTAGCCCGAGTTAGCCGTCTTCAGAGCCGTGTCGGCCAGACCCTTACGGGCGCCGTGGGTGGAGTTGAAGTACTCCATCACGGTCAGGCCTTCCTTGAAGTTCGAGATGATCGGCGTCTCAATGATGGAGCCATCCGGACGGGCCATCAAGCCGCGCATGCCGGCAAGCTGACGCATCTGCGCCGGCGAACCACGGGCACCGGAATGCGACATCATGTAGACCGAGTTCATCGGCTTCTGGCGACCGTCATCGTCGAACTCGACCGCCTTAATGCGCTTCATCATCTCGTCGGCGACCTTTTCCGAGCACTTGGCCCAAGCGTCGACGACCTTGTTGTACTTCTCGCCCTGGGTGATCAGGCCGTCATTGTACTGCTGCTCGTATTCCTTCGCGAGCGCCTCGGTCTCGGCCACCAGGTTTTCCTTGGTGTCCGGAATGACCATGTCGTCCTTGCCGAACGAAATGCCGGCGCGGCAAGCATGGCCGAAGCCGAGCTGCATGACGCGGTCACAGAAAATGACCGTCTCTTTCTGACCGCAGTGACGATAGACCGTATCGATCATCTTGGAGATGTTCTTCTTGGTCAGTTCCTGGTTGCAGATGTCGAAGGGCACATTGTGGTTCTTCGGCAGAAGCTCGCCAACGATCATACGGCCAGGCGTGGTTTCGTGGATCTGCGATACGGGGTTGCCCTCCGCGTCGACAGTCTTGAAACGGCCCTTGATCTTGGTGTGCAGCGTGACAACGCCGGTCTCGAGTGCGTGATGCAGCTCGCCCATGTCGGCGAACACCATGCCCTCGCCCGGTTCGTTCTGGTTCATGATGGACAGGTAGTAGAGTCCGAGAACCATATCCTGCGACGGCACGATGATCGGTGCGCCGGAGGCCGGGTGAAGGATGTTGTTGGTCGACATCATCAGGACGCGCGCTTCAAGCTGCGCTTCGAGCGACAGCGGCACGTGAACGGCCATCTGGTCGCCGTCGAAGTCGGCGTTGAACGCGGTACAGACCAGCGGGTGCAGCTGGATCGCCTTGCCTTCGATGAGGGTGGGCTCGAACGCCTGGATGCCCAGACGGTGCAGCGTCGGCGCGCGGTTCAGAAGAACCGGGTGCTCGCGGATCACCTCGTCCAGGATATCCCAGACTTCCGGCTTTTCCTTCTCGACCAGCTTCTTCGCCTGCTTGACGGTAGACGAATAGCCCTTCGCGTCGAGACGAGCGTAGATGAACGGCTTGAAGAGCTCCAGAGCCATCTTCTTCGGCAGGCCGCACTGGTGCAGCTTCAGCTCGGGACCGGTCACGATCACTGAACGGCCGGAGTAGTCGACGCGCTTGCCGAGCAGGTTCTGACGGAAGCGGCCCTGCTTGCCCTTGAGCATGTCGGAGAGCGACTTCAGCGGACGCTTGTTGGCACCCGTGATAACGCGGCCGCGGCGGCCGTTGTCGAACAGCGCATCCACGGATTCCTGAAGCATGCGCTTCTCGTTGCGGATGATGATGCCCGGTGCGCGCAGCTCGATCAGACGCTTCAGCCGGTTGTTACGGTTGATCACACGACGGTAGAGGTCGTTCAGATCCGAGGTCGCGAAACGACCGCCATCCAGCGGAACCAGCGGACGCAGATCCGGCGGAATGACCGGGACGATCTTCATGATCATCCACTCCGGACGGTTGCCCGACTCCAGGAAGTTCTCGACCACCTTGAGGCGCTTCAGAAGCTTCTTCTGCTTCAGCTCGGACGTGGTGGACGCAAGCTCGGAGCGCAGATCGCCGGCGATCTTCTCCAGTTCCATCGATTCCAGAAGGTGATGGATCGCCTCGGCGCCGATCATGGCGGTGAACTGGTCTTCGCCATACTCGTCGACCGCGATCAGATACTCTTCTTCGGAGAGGAGCTGATTTTCCTTAAGCGCCGTCAGACCCGGCTCGGTCACGATATAGTTCTCGAAATAGAGAACGCGCTCGATGTCCTTCAGGGTCATGTCGAGCAGCGTGCCGATGCGCGACGGCAGCGACTTCAGGAACCAGATGTGAGCGACCGGAGCGGCCAGCTCGATGTGGCCCATGCGCTCGCGACGCACCCGCGACAGCGTGACTTCAACGCCGCACTTCTCGCAGATGACGCCCTTGTACTTCATGCGCTTGTACTTGCCGCACAGGCATTCGTAATCCTTGATCGGACCAAAGATGCGCGCGCAGAACAGGCCGTCACGCTCGGGCTTGAACGTGCGGTAGTTGATGGTCTCGGGCTTCTTGATCTCGCCATACGACCAGGAAAGAATTTTCTCGGGGCTAGCGAGAGAAATCCTGATCGAATCGAAAGTCTGTGCCGGCGCCTGAGGGTTGAAAAGATTCATGACCTCTTGGTTCATGCCGATCTCCTTTTCGGGACGCATCGTCCCTTTTTCAAACTTCGGTGTTGGCTGCCGCCGCCTGCCTCACCGGTTCAAATGCTCGGCCGCTATGCTGCCGTGCGAACGACGAATGCGTGTCGCGGGCAATCCCGCGACACGCCGTAACGCTTATTCAGCCGCGTCGGGCAGCTGCTCAGCCTCGGATCCTTCAATGCGGGAGTTTTCAAGCTCCACATTGAGACCGAGCGAGCGCATTTCCTTGACGAGAACGTTGAAGCTCTCGGGAATGCCTGCCTCGAACGTGTCGTCGCCGCGCACGATGGCTTCGTAGACCTTGGTACGGCCTGCCACGTCGTCCGACTTCACCGTCAGCATTTCCTGCAGCGTGTAGGCCGCGCCGTAAGCTTCCAGCGCCCAGACCTCCATCTCACCGAAGCGCTGACCACCGAACTGCGCCTTACCACCCAGCGGCTGCTGGGTAACGAGCGAGTACGGGCCGATCGAACGGGCGTGGATCTTGTCGTCCACCAGGTGATGCAGCTTCAGCATGTAGATGTAGCCCACGGTCACCTGACGGTCGAAGGCTTCGCCCGTACGTCCGTCGTAAAGCGTGACCTGGCCAGAGGTCTTCATACCGGCCAGCTCCAGCATGTCGTTGACGTCAGCCTCATGCGCGCCGTCGAAGACCGGCGTTGCAATCGAGACACCGCGACGCATCTGCTCGCCCAGACGCACGACGCTCTCGTCGTCATACTCGCGAACCGGCTCGTTGCGGTCATTCTCGGGAATGACGGCCTCAATGGTCTGGCGCAACGGCTTGATGTCGCCGCTTTCCTTGTAGCTGTCGATCAGGTCGCCGATCTGCTGGCCCATGCCGGCACAGGCCCAGCCAAGGTGCGTCTCGAGGATCTGTCCGACGTTCATGCGGCTCGGCACGCCAAGCGGGTTCAGCACGATGTCGACATGCTGACCGTCATCGAGGAACGGCATGTCTTCAACCGGCACGATGCGCGACACGACACCCTTGTTGCCGTGACGACCGGCCATCTTATCGCCGGGCTGCATCTTGCGCTTAACGGCAACGAAGACCTTGACCATCTTCATCACGCCGGGCGGCATCTCGTCGCCGCGCTGCACCTTCTCGACCTTGTCCATGAAGCGCTGCTCGAGCGCCTTCTTGGACTCGTCATACTGTGCACGCAGAGCTTCGAGCGCTTCCTGCTGCTTCTCGTCCTCAACGGCAAACTGCCACCACTGCGAACGCGGATACTCGCTCAGCGCATCAGCGGAGAGCTCGCTGCCCTTCTTGAAGCCCTTCGGACCGGCGATTGCCTGCTTGCCAACGAGCATGTCGGAAAGGCGCGCGTAGACGTTGCGGTCGAGGATCGACTGCTCGTCGTCACGGTCCTTGGCGAGGCGTTCGATTTCCTCGCGCTCAATGGCCATGGCGCGCTCGTCCTTCTCAACGCCGTGGCGATTGAAGACGCGCACTTCGACGACCGTGCCATACGTGCCGGGCGGCATACGCATGGAGGTGTCGCGGACATCCGAAGCCTTCTCACCGAAGATGGCGCGCAGAAGCTTCTCTTCCGGCGTCATCGGGCTCTCGCCCTTCGGCGTGATCTTGCCGACGAGAATGTCGCCCGGCTGAACTTCAGCACCGATATAGGTGATGCCGGCTTCGTCGAGGTTCTTCAGCGCTTCTTCCGAAACGTTCGGAATGTCGCGCGTGATTTCTTCCGGTCCAAGCTTCGTATCACGCGCCATCACCTCGAATTCCTCGATGTGAATGGAGGTGAAGACGTCATCGCGAACGATGCGCTCGGACAGAAGGATGGAGTCCTCGTAGTTGTAGCCGTTCCAGGGCATGAACGCGACGAGCACGTTGCGGCCAAGCGCCAGATCACCCAGATCCGTCGACGGACCGTCGGCAAGGATGTCGCCCTTGTTGATCCGGTCGCCCACGCGCACCAGCGGACGCTGGTTGACGCAGGTGTTCTGGTTGGAACGCTGGAACTTCATCAGACGGTAGATGTCGACGCCGGAGCGCGATGCATCCACATCCTCGGTGGCACGGATAACGATACGCGTCGCATCCACCTGGTCGACGATGCCCGTGCGGCGGGCCGCGATGGCAGCGCCGGAGTCGCGCGCCACGATCGGCTCCATGCCAGTGCCGACGAACGGAGCCTCGGCGCGCACCAGCGGCACGGCCTGACGCTGCATGTTCGAGCCCATCAGTGCGCGGTTGGCGTCATCGTTCTCAAGGAACGGAATGAGCGCTGCCGCGACCGACACGAGCTGCTTGGGCGACACGTCCATCAGATCGACGTTCTCGCGCGGAGCCATCATCACCTCGCCGGCATGGCGGCAGATGACGAATTCATCCGTGAACGCACCATCTTCACCGATCATGGCATTGGCCTGCGCAACGTAGTGCTTGGCCTCTTCCATGGCGGAGAGATAAACGACGTCCTGCGTGACCTTGCCGTCCACGATCTTGCGGTACGGGCTCTCGATGAAGCCGTACTTGTTGACGCGGGCGAAGGTGGCAAGCGAGTTGATCAGACCGATGTTCGGGCCTTCCGGCGTCTCAATCGGGCAGATACGGCCATAGTGGGTCGGGTGCACGTCGCGCACTTCGAAGCCCGCACGCTCACGCGTCAGACCGCCCGGTCCAAGCGCCGAAAGGCGACGCTTGTGGGTGATCTCGGAGAGCGGGTTGGTCTGATCCATGAACTGCGAAAGCTGCGAGGAACCGAAGAACTCGCGCACGGCGGCAGCCGCCGGCTTCGCGTTGATCAGGTCCTGCGGCATGACCGTGTCGATCTCGATCGAGGACATGCGTTCCTTGATCGCGCGCTCCATGCGGAGCAGGCCGACGCGGTACTGGTTTTCCATCAGCTCGCCGACCGAACGCACACGGCGGTTGCCGAGGTTGTCGATGTCGTCGATCTCGCCCTTGCCGTCGCGCAGCTCAACCAGCGTCTTGACCACGGCGACGATGTCTTCCTTGCGCAGAACGCGCACGGTGTCCTCGGCGTCGAGCTCGAGACGCATGTTCATCTTCACGCGACCAACGGCCGACAGGTCGTAGCGCTCGGCGTCGAAGAACAGCGAATGGAACATCGCTTCGGCCGTCTCAAGCGTGGGCGGCTCGCCCGGGCGCATGACACGGTAGATGTCGAACAGCGCGTCCTGGCGCGACTCGTTCTTGTCGGCAGCCAGCGTGTTGCGGATGTAACCGCCCACATTGACGTGGTCGATGTCCAGGAAGTGGACTTCGTCGACACCGGCTTCCAGAAGAACCTTGAGGGTCTTCTCGTCGATCTCGTCACCGGCCTCGAGGAAGATCTCGCCGGTTTCCATGTTGACGATGTCTTCGGCCAGATAGTTGCCGAGCAGGTCTTCTTCCGTCGCGTGAATGGCCTTGAGGCCCTTCTCTGCAAGCATCTTTGCCTGACGCGCGGTGATCTTCTTGCCAGCTTCTACGACCACTTCGCCGCTGTCGGCGTCGACGAGATCTGCAGTGGCCTTGAGGCCCTTGTAGCGCTCAACCGTATACGGCACGCGCCAGTTCTCACCGTCGCGCTGATAGGTCAGCTGATCGTAGAAGGTGGACAGGATCTCTTCGCCATCCATGCCCAGCGCCATCAGAAGCGACGTCGCGGGAAGCTTGCGGCGGCGGTCGATACGCGCGTGGACGATGTCCTTGGCGTCGAACTCGATGTCGAGCCAGGAACCGCGATAGGGAATGACGCGCGCGGCAAACAGAAGCTTGCCCGACGAGTGCGACTTGCCCTTGTCGTGGTCGAAGAACACGCCCGGCGAACGGTGCATCTGGGAAACGATGACGCGCTCGGTGCCGTTGACGATGAAGGTGCCGTTGGACGTCATGAGCGGCATGTCGCCCATGTAGACGTCCTGCTCCTTGATGTCCTTGATGGACTTGGCGCCAGTGTCCTCATCCACATCGAAGACGATCAGGCGCAGCGTCACCTTGAGCGGCGCAGCGAAAGTAAGATCGCGCTGCCGGCACTCGTCCACATCGAATTTCGGCTCTTCGAACTCGTAGTCCACGAATTCGAGCATCGCCGTACCGGCGAAGTCCGAGATCGGGAACACCGACTTGAACACCGCCTGAAGCCCCTCGTCAGGTCGCCCGCCCTGGGGCTCCTCGACCATCAGGAACTGGTCATAGGATGCCTTCTGAACCTCAATCAGGTTCGGCATCTCCGCAACTTCCGGAATCTTTCCGAAGAATTTGCGTACCCGCCTGCGACCATTAAACGTTTGGGTCTCGGCCATCGTCGCTCCTTGCCCTGCCTGGCTTGCATGCACCACGTGAACCGCCATCCCGGCGGTCAATCCAAACGGATAAAAACCCGTTTCCTGAAAGCCGCTTGCGGCCCACAGGAAAGAGGTTCCGGTTCCGTCTTCAAAGTTCCGGTCCGCGCAGATCGGAAATCCGCGCGGACCGGACGCCGAATTACTTCAGCTCAACTTTAGCGCCAGCGCCTTCAAGCTGACCCTTGATCTTCTCGGCTTCGTCCTTGGACACGCCTTCCTTGATCGGCTTCGGAGCGGACTCAACGAGGTCCTTGGCTTCCTTGAGGCCCAGGCCGGTGATGCCGCGGACTTCCTTGATCACGTTGATCTTCTGTGCGCCTGCATCGGTGAGAACGACGTCGAACTCGGTCTTCTCTTCAGCAGCTTCGCCACCAGCAGCACCGCCTGCAGCAGCAGCAACAGCCACCGGAGCAGCAGCGGAGACGCCCCACTTCTCTTCAAGCATCTTGGAGAGCTCAGCCGCTTCGAGGACGGTCAGGCTCGACAGGTCTTCAACGATCTTAGCAAGATCAGCCATTGTACATTTCCTTTTGTGTTCGAACTGTGTTGTTGGTCTTGAGGACCGGCATCACGCCGCCTCGTCCTTCTTGGAATAGGCGCCAAAGACGCGCGCGAGCTGACCCGCGGGCGCGTTGACAACCTGAGCGATCCGGGTGGCCGGCGTAGAAATCATGCCGACCAGCTTCGCCCTCAGCTCGTCCAGCGACGGCAGCGAGGCAAGAGCCTTCACACCATCGGAATCGAGCGCGGTCTCACCCATGGCACCGCCAAGAATGACAAGCTTGTCATTTGCCTTGGCGAAGTCATTGGCGACCCGAGGAGCGACAACCGGATCGTCCGAATAAGCAATCAGGGTCTGGCCTTCGAAAAGGGCCTGAATGCTCTCGGACGGGGTTCCCTGAAGGGCGATTTTGGCGAGACGGTTTTTCGCAACCTTAACTGTGCCGCCTGCACCGCGCATCTTGGAACGAAGATCGTTCATCTGCGCGACGGTCAGACCGGCATAGTGGGCTACGACGACCGAACCGGTGTTGTTGAACACCTCGTTCAGGTCCGCGACGAATTCGCGTTTTTCCGCTCTGTCCACTGCCTTCTCCATTTGACGGAGTTTCCCGAAGGAAATATCCGCCGGTTTGCCTTTTGCCGCAGGGCATCCGCAAACTCGGATCACCCAAGCGACGCTCGAGGATCCTGTCCCCCTTCGCTGACCGGGAAACCCGGATCAAACAAAAGGCCAACACGGTTCGAACCATCAACCGGAGCCAGGCTCCGTTATCCGGTCCCACCCGTCTCATGCAGGCCCTTTAAAAGTATTAAGGCGAGCCGCCTGCAATCTCGGACAGGATGTTCCGGAAGTTTCCTTCCGGCTTCCAGATCTTGCGATCCGGAAAGTCTTGGGGAAGGCGCCGGAGCGCCCTCCCCGGAATTCATCAGCCTTCGGCCGACAGGCTGCCAACGTCGATGCGCAGGCCCGGGCCCATGGTCGAGGTGAGAGCCACCTTCTTCACATAGTTGCCCTTTGCGCCGGCCGGCTTCGCCTTGATCACCGCATCGGTGAAGGCGCGCACGTTCTCGGCAATGGCCTTGGCGTCGAAGGAAGCCTTGCCAACGCCTGCATGCACGATACCGGCCTTCTCGACGCGGAACTCAACGGCGCCGCCCTTGGAAGCCTTGACCGCACCCGTGACGTCCGGCGTCACGGTGCCAACCTTCGGGTTCGGCATCAGGCCACGCGGGCCAAGCACCTTACCGAGACGGCCGACCAGCGGCATCATGTCCGGGGTTGCAATGCAGCGATCGAAGTTGATCTCGCCCTTCTGGACGCTCTCAACCAGCTCTTCGGCGCCGACGATGTCTGCACCAGCTGCCTTTGCTTCTTCAGCCTTGTCGCCCTTTGCGAAGACGGCAACGCGAACCGTACGGCCAGTGCCGTTCGGCAGGTTGACCACACCGCGGACCATCTGGTCAGCGTGGCGCGGGTCGACGCCGAGATTCATCGCAACTTCGATGGTCTCGTCGAACTTCGCGGTTGCACGGTCCTTCAGGAGCGCAACGGCCTCATCGAGAGCGTATTCCTTGTCGCGATCAATACCTTCACGGGACTTCGCAACGCGCTTGGAAAGTTTCGTCGCCATATCGTCAGCCCTCCACTTCCAGGCCCATGGAGCGTGCCGAACCTTCGACCATGCGCATGGCTGCTTCGACGTCCGTCGCGTTCAGATCTTTAAGCTTGGCTTCCGCGATCTCGCGAACCTTGTCGCGCGAAATCTTGCCAGCAACCACCTTGCCGGGCTCCTTGGAGCCGGACTTCAGGTTGATTGCCTTCTTGAGGAAGTAGCTCACCGGAGGCGTCTTCATCGTGAAGGTGAAGGACTTGTCCTGGTAGTAGGTCACCACGACCGGGATCGGGGATCCCTTTTCCATCTCCTGGGTCTGGGCATTGAATGCCTTACAGAACTCCATGATGTTGATGCCACGCTGACCAAGCGCAGGGCCGATCGGGGGCGACGGCGTAGCCGAACCCGCGGGAACCTGAAGCTTGAGCAGGCCTGCAACTTTCTTAGCCATATCTCATCTGCCTTGTCGTTCTCACCGGCCACCCTGAAAAGAATGAGCCGGCACTGCAGTTTGGTGGTCCGGAAATCAGCGACCGGCTTAGCCGCATTTCCCTTCCACCGATGAAGCCCCGCGCACGGGGCAACACGGTCAGCCCTTTTCGACCTGACCGAATTCCAGATCGACGGGCACTGCCCGTCCGAAGATCGACACCTCGACCTTGAGGCGCGAACGCTCCTCGTCCACTTCCTGAACGAAGCCGTTGAACGAAGCGAACGGACCGTCGGAAACGCGAACCTGCTCGCCGATCTCGAAGGTAACGGACGGCTTCGGACGCTCCACGCCTTCCTGAACCTGCGTCAGGATGCGCTCTGCCTCGGCTTCGGTAATCGGAACCGGCTTGGCGTCGCCCAGAAAGCCCGTCACCTTCGGGGTGTTCTTGATCATCGAGAAGACAGCGTCGGTGAGCTGCGCCTTCACCAGGACGTAGCCCGGAAAGAACTTGCGCTCGGCATCGACCTTGCGACCGCGGCGCACTTCAACGACCTTTTCGGTCGGAACCACAACCTGCTCGATCTTGTTATCAAGACCTTTCTGGCGTGCCTGCTCCTCGATCGACTCTGCGACCTTCTTTTCGAAATTCGAATAAGCGTGGACGATGTACCAACGCGCAGTCATTTCAATCGCACTCCGTCTATCGTCCGCAATCAGGCGCCGATACCGAGAATAATCTCGATACCCCAGGCCATGAGCTGATCGGCAGCAAAGAAGAAGATCGCCGCCAGCGTGGCGAATGCGATGACCATTACTGTCGAGATCAGGGTCTCACGCCGCGAGGGCCACGTCACTTTTGCGGTTTCGGACCGAACCTGCTGAAGAAACGTGAAAGGATTCGTGGTTTTCGACGCCATGTGCCGCTCTTGATTCTATCGTCTGGTAACCCAGACTGTTTGTTATCCCCGAACTGGCCGGGAGACGCACCCGAGACCAGGAAAACCCGGCCTTCGGGCAAGAGCAAAATCCGAAAAAGCGAATCGCTTTTCGTAATCCACCCATACGACAAAGGCGCGTAAAGCCGCGTTCCCGGCTCCACGCACCGCGTGTCTGTTCGCCCTACATAGAACCGAAGTTCGATTCTTGCAAGCCCCAACGGAAGCTTCCGACAGGCGCTTACTCAACGAACTCGCTAAATGGGAACTCGCTAAATGGGATCTCACCAAACGGGATCTCACGAAATGGCTCTAGCGCAAAATGCGCTGGCAGGGGCAGAGGGGCTCGAACCCCCGACCTGCGGTTTTGGAGACCGCCGCTCTACCAACTGAGCTATACCCCTGCATTCCCGTGCGCTGCTGCACACTGTAGGCAGGCCGCTTCCTAAGGGCTTCCGACGCGTCTGTAAAGAGACTTTAGCGCAGGTTTTGCACCATCCACGTCATTTGTTTCCCTGAGGGTTTCGTCAAGGCTGATTTCCACCCTGCCCCGGCCCTTTCAAAACAGGCTCCGGGCAAAAGAAAAGGGCGGCCTGAGCCGCCCTTTCCGCATTCAACACTGCCGGGGCAGAGCTTACTCAATGATGGCTGCGACGATGCCGGCGCCGACGGTGCGGCCGCCTTCGCGGATAGCGAAGCGCAGCTTCTCTTCCATCGCGATCGGAACGATCAGCTCGACGTCAACGGCAACGTTGTCGCCAGGCATGACCATCTCGGTGCCTTCCGGAAGATGCACAACACCCGTCACGTCCGTCGTACGGAAGTAGAACTGCGGACGGTAGTTGGTGAAGAACGGCGTGTGACGGCCACCCTCTTCCTTCGTCAGGATGTAGGCTTCTGCCTTGAACTTCGTGTGCGGCTTCACCGAACCGGGCTTGCACAGCACCTGGCCGCGCTCAACGCCTTCACGGTCAACACCACGGATCAGCGCGCCGATGTTGTCGCCTGCTTCACCCTGGTCGAGCAGCTTGCGGAACATTTCAACGCCCGTGCAGGTCGTCTTCGTCGTCGGACGGATGCCAACGATCTCGACTTCCTCGCCGACCTTGATGATGCCGCGCTCGACGCGACCCGTCACAACCGTACCACGACCCGAGATCGAGAACACGTCTTCGATCGGCATCAGGAACGGCTGGTCAACCGGACGCTCGGGCGTCGGGATGTAAGCGTCGACTTCTTCCATCAGCTTGCGGATTGCGTCCTCGCCGATCTCCTTGTTGGAGTCTTCGAGAGCAGCAAGAGCCGAGCCCTTGACGATCGGAATGTCGTCGCCCGGGAAGTCGTAGGACGACAGAAGCTCGCGAACCTCGAGCTCAACCAGCTCGAGAAGCTCTTCGTCGTCGACCTGGTCGACCTTGTTGAGGAACACGACGATGGCCGGAACGCCAACCTGACGCGCAAGCAGGATGTGCTCGCGGGTCTGCGGCATCGGGCCGTCAGCGGCCGAAACCACCAGGATCGCGCCGTCCATCTGTGCAGCGCCCGTGATCATGTTCTTCACGTAGTCGGCGTGGCCGGGGCAATCGACGTGAGCGTAGTGACGGTTCTCCGTCTCGTACTCAACGTGCGCGGTCGAAATGGTGATGCCGCGGGCCTTCTCTTCCGGCGCGCCGTCAATCTGGTCATACGCGCGGAACTCACCGAAATACTTCGTGATCGCCGCCGTCAAAGACGTCTTGCCGTGGTCAACGTGACCAATCGTGCCGATGTTCGCATGCGGCTTCGTACGCTCAAATTTACCTTTGGCCATTGCAACTTCCTTTGGCGCCCTGGATGCGTTTGGGTTTCAGATGCGCGGCGATTAACGACAAAGGCGCGAAATTACAAGCCCCTTTGCCATTTCGCCCCCGTCGAACCGCGCCCTTTGCCCGAAAGAGCGTCCCGTATGCCACATGCAGGGAGCCTCTTACCGAGGATTGACACACGCCAGGGTGGCAACGCCACACAGCACGAACGGATATTTCAGGCCACGATGCGACGCACCGTATTGACCACGATCAGCTTGTGAAACGGCATGATCGTCAGGAGATAGAGCCATCCGAACGGATTGTGCGGACGCACCAGTGTGGTGCACGAAACGCGTGTGCCCGGCCCGGCGGCCGGATCGGTCTCCACGATCAGCCGGAAGTCCAGATGCCGGTCGTCCGTCCCCAATACGATTCGCCGGGAAGAGCGTTCAAGAACCGGAAACGGGGCCTGCTCCGTTCCGACCACCTGGTCCAGGGCGTCTTTCCCGGTCTTCAGACCGAAAGGCCGGACGATCACATTGCGCCAACGCATGAGCGTCCCGATCCAGCGCGGCGGGCGCGCAAAGGCCCGCGTCAGCGCGGCACTTGCATCGAAAGTGTCTTTTGAAACGCCGGAATAAGTATCGGAGAAACCTGCACCGGGCAGCGTCAGCGGCGCTTCGGCCCGGCCCGTCTTCGACATCAGCCCCATCTTCGAGGTCAGCATGACGCAGCTCCTTGATGCATTCACCGCACGGGCGAACAGACCGGAGCATCGTGCCGCACATTGGCAAGGCTTGCCAGTGTGCGGCGAAAGAATGCGGCAAACGGGCGCACAGGCCCGGTCCGGCTAAACGTCGCCGGAGGTCAGAAGCGCCAGCACGAGCATGTAGCAGCCGACAATGCCAAGCGCCGGCAAGATGATCGCCGGATAGCCGAAGAAGTAAATGGCGATCGCCCAGAATGCGAGCAGGTTGAAAATGAAAAAGACCTTCTCCGCCGTATCGCCAAGGGATGCGCTTTTAAGCATCCAGCCAAACACGGGGATGGAATAGATGAGCTTCTGAACCATTGGGGGAGCCTTTCGAATGGTACATACGGGTCGGTGCCTGGGAGGGCTTTGTCTCTTCGGGCGCGGCTGCCCGAAGACGGATCGACATGGCGCGCAGACGCCACGCAGGGCTGCGGGAATGAAGCGTTGCCGCAGCACGCGGGCCAATGCCGGATGCGCAAATGCAGCCATCGCCAGTTCCCATTCGCCCGAGCGACTGCCAGAAATGTAGGGTCGAGGCAATCGATCGGACACCGGCTGCGACAAAGAGTGCGGCTTCTCCCACAGCCCGATTGACGCACCCTGCAGAGCACGCATTTCGCGCCTGCGATTGAACGTCGCAGCAGAATCTGCAAGCTTTCAATGAACAGCTCCCGGCCCAAGCCATCTCCCGCCTCAAACGGCTCCCCGCTCAAGACGATGCACCAGAAAGAAGCCCCGGATGGATAGTCTTCACGTCAAGACACCGGCAAAAGCGCTCTACCCACTGACTGCGCGGGAAGCCCGCGTCGCGCCTGGACAGATCGTCGAAAAGGACGAGGGGCTTTACGTCTTCACCATGAAGGATGGCCGGGACATTCTCATCAAGGCGCCACAGCGCGGGCGCGTGTGCCCACCCATTTTTCCATCCGGGACCACGCTCGACAGGCCTATGCCCTTCCTCACACTCGAGCCCCTGCCCGAAACCGCGCAGGCGCCAAGGGAGCAGACAAGAGCGCCGGAACCCACGCCAGAGACGCAACCTCCTGAAAAACGTGCAGGCGGGCTCTGGCTGGCCGCCGCAGTCTCGCTTCTGCTGCCTGCTCTTGCAGCCTTTGCCGCCTTCCTCCTTTGCGAACTGGCATTCCCGGACTTTTTCGAAGATGCCATCGCGGCGCGCTGGGGGCTGATCCTCGCCGCCTTTCTTGCCGGCGTCTGGTTCTCCACCGGCATCGCCGCACGTCTTCACCCGTCGCCCAACCGGCTCGCCACAGCGGGAACAATTGCGGCAGGGCTTCTTGCCGTCATCTTTCTGCTGCCCGCAGCCCTCATCTCCGAGACGCTGGAGGACAACGGGATCCATGTCGATCTCAGCCCGGCGCATCTGTTCAACCCCAGCGCCTATGGCGTGGTTCTCGAAGACCCGGCGCGTCACTCAAACGGCGTCACACCCACGCCGTCCGCAAGGCAGGCCCAGGAATTTGCGAGCTGGCTGAATGACTAGACCTCTTCTCTTTCTGATGCTCCTGTTTCTGGCGCTTTCTCCCGCGCGGGCGCAGCAGGTTTTGACGTTCTCAGCCGATGGCGAGCGCGTTGCCGGCGAAGGCAGCAGCGGCGATGGCGCGGAGCTGCGCTTCGACTGGGAGGCGGAAACAAAGATCGGCCTGCTTCTGGGCGAACCGGTGGTCTCGGCGCGTTTTCGATACGCGCTTCAGGGCGGCACGGTCACCCTGCCCACCTCAACGGCGCTGGGCGCGTCGCGCTACGAAACGCACAGCCTCGCCAGCCTGCCGCGCAGCGCCATGGATCTGATCAAGCTTTACGGCGTGCGGCTACGGCTCGATTTTCGCGGCGATGAAGGCGATTTCCACCTGATCGTCGATGTCGGCCGCCCCGGTCCCGCCGGCGACTGGTCGTTCAACGTGCCAGGCAGTCCCGACTGGGGAACGCTGTTTCGCGGGCCGGGCTCCACGCTCGAGGACCCGCGCTATCTGAGCGCCGGCCGCGCGCGCGAAGAGGTGCGCCGTGGCCTGACACTCGCCGCAGGTTCCATTGTTGAAGCCCATGTCACCCTGCTCCGCCTCCACCAGTGGTACGAACGGGAGAACCCGGACTACCATCTGAAGGCCTATGGCGCGGCCATCCGCCATCTGGAGGACGGCGTGCGCGTGAGCTACGGCTACAACGAGACCACGCCGGAGGCGCTCGAAACCGTCTTCATCAAGTCGGTGCGCGACAGGCTCGATTTCGTCGCCTCCTACGAACGCCGTTACCGCAAACTTCTGGACATTCCGGACCGCTTTCGAACCGGCGGCAATCACGCCCCCTATGAGGTCGCGCGCGATCAGGCGCGCCGCATGATCATCAATGCCCGCGAGAGGGCTCCGCGCTTTGAAAGCGATCAGGTGAACCCGGGCGCGCTCCATGATCGCGGCCACCCGCCCCGCTTCGACGGCAGCGGGGTCGCCGCAGCCGAGCCAAAAGGCAGCACCGGCCAGCCGAAAGCGCCTTCCGGGCCGATCAGGCGGAAACGGACGGGTGTCGCGTGCGCCTGTTCCAGCATTGCGAGAAGCCGTTCAACGGGACAATCGAGAAGGCGATGTTTGTCGCCTTCCGCTCTAGCGACCTTCCGGCGGACCTCTGCGACACCGGGTTCATGGCGCTCGGCTACCAGCGCAAGACCGACGATTTCACCCACCCGCTCGATTTCCCGGCGCAGCACATGTCTGAGATGCAGGGGCTCCTGCGCGGCTTTGCCCGTCACATGACCCGCGAGCACCCCGAATGCCGCATCGGCGCGGCTTCCAGCCCCACACTGCAGATCATACCGCCCGACCCCGCCCATTCCCGTTGGACGTGTACAACCGACCCGAAACCGCTGCCGCACTCGGTTCAGATCTGCTCGGGTTTCTGAAACAAGCAACGCCGCACTGCCGATCCGCCCTTTATCCGCGCACCCGGCGCCATATAGATAGCGCATGATCCTGATCCCCCTGCCCGCCATCGTCGCGCTCCTGCTGGGCTTTGTGCTTTGCCTTGTCGCCCTGAAGCGAGAGCGCAGGTTCCGGCCCATCATCGTGTTTCTCGCCGTCAGCACCGCCCTGATGACCGTCGTCAGCCTGCGCTGGAGCTTCGACGCGCCGGTTTTCCGCTTCCTCCAGCCCGTGTTCGCCGCACTCCTGCCGGCAACGGCGTGGCTTTGCTTTGCGGGCCTTGAGGGCGGCGCGCGTCGGCCCGCCTGGCCGCACTACCTGCCCGGCGCGGTCATCCTCGTCCTTTCCCTTCTGTGGCCATATTTTCAGACGCCCATCGACGCCCTGCTGGCTTTCCTGTTCTTTGGCTATGGCAGCGCTCTGATGTGGCGCGGACTGCAGGGCGAAGAAAATTTTGCAGGCGCCCGGCTCGGTGCGGCCGTCGACCCCGGCCGCGCGGCAATGTTTGTCGGCGCCCTGCTTGTCTTTTCAGGCATGATCGATCTGGCCATCGCCTTCGACTTCGGCCTTGCCGGCGGTGCGCATGCCGCAACCATCGTCAGCGTCGGCAACATGGCCGTGCTGCCCCTGATCGCATGGGCAGCACTCGCCGTCGCGCGCAGCCTGCCCGAGACCGAAGAGCCCCCGGCAGCAGAAGCCACCGCGCGCGTGGAAGAACGGGATCAGCCCACCGCCGACGATGCGCATGTGCTGGCCGCAACCCATCGGGTGTTGAGCGAGCGCCAGCTCTATCGCGATCCAGATCTCACACTGGAGCGGCTGGCGCGGCGCGTCGGCATTCCGGGGCGGCAGATTTCGCAGGCAATCAACCGCAGGCTCGGCCGGAATGTTTCGCAGGAGATCAACCAGTGGCGCATCCGCGAGGCGATGGCGCTTCTGGAAGAGACCGACCGCCCCGTCACCGCGATCATGTTCGATTGCGGCTTTCAGACGAAATCGAACTTCAACAACACGTTCCGCCGTGTGACCGGCCTTTCGCCCAGCGACTGGAGACGCCAGGCGAAAGAAACCGGCGAAACGGGCCTCAGCGCAGCGAAAGCGAGCGGCCCAGAAACGCCGTGATCCGGTCCAGAACTTCCGCGTGAATGGCGGCGCGGCCCCGGCCAGCGCCATCGCGGCAGACGATCCCGTCACCCGGATCTTCCGCCTCGATCATGGCTGCCGCCCCCGGCTTGCACAGCTGCAGAAAGCTGAAATGCATCGCGTCCGGGAGCATCACCCATTCCGTGGTGCCTGCGGGAAGATGCTCCGCCAGCCATCCGCTTTCCAGCTCGGCAGGCCGATCCCCGATATCGATGCCGGCCCCGATCAGCAGCGCCGGCGCTTCGACACCGCCAAGGCTTTCAGGCGTGAAGCCGCGCGCAAAACCGGGATCGAGCGAGACAAAGGCGCGGATGCGCGGATCGTGCATGTCCTGCCTGAGGCCGGGTGCATCGAGCTTCAGATCGCCCATATCGTTCAGATCGCTTGTGGGACACGCTCTCGAAGCAATGCCCGACGCGCAGTCCCGCGCAAACAGATCCGGATCGAACCGGCCACCCGCCAGCGCCGTAACGGTCCAGCCACCGAGCGAATGGCCGATGGCCGCGATCCGCTCCGGTGCGATGGAACCGGCAAGGGCCGGCTCCTCCAGCACTGCATCGATGACCCGGCTCAGATCGCGCGGCCGCTCCCAGAGCATGGCCGCCTGCCGTCGATCGCGGTTGAAATGCGTGGTGCCCGGATGATCCGGCGCGGCGACGGCATAGCCCTCATCGGCAAGCGCGACCGCAAGCCAGCTGAGATTGCGCCAGGTGCCGCCATAGCCATGCGAAAGAACGACCAGCGGATGGGCGCCCGCCGAAGGCTGCGCATCACGCACAACGCGCGCGCCGACGAAGGCCGGCGTTTCCCCCACCACCACCCCGGGCGCACCGCCCTCAGCCGGATACCACAGCGCAACATTGAGCGGCCGAGGCCCCTCACCGCCAATGCCGACAGTGCGAAACCCGACATCGGCCTGCGCAGCGGAAACCAGAAAAACCAGCGCAACCGCGCTGAAGCAGATCTTGAACATTTCAGGTCTCTCCTTGGATCAGATCCGGGGAGGCATAGGGACCGGAAACGGGGTCGGAGACCTGAAACACGATTCAGGACGGGTTGGTAGGGCGTGTTTTGGTTGGGCCCATCAGCGGACGGATTTGTGCCGCATGAGCGGTGCGGCGCTGACACCAGCAGAAGACGGACCTTGCTTTCGGTTGAATGCGTGGCTCTGTTACTTCCCGACAGGTACACTCTCGAGCTTGCCTCAGCTGAATAGCAAATATCCCGAAGAACGGCCGTTCTGGGGCCATCAGGTGACTGGCGGGTAGCTGACATTTGGTTGGTACAGAATACGTCGATGCTTACGGCCCAGACACGACAGTTGACGACACTTTTTCCGCCGCGCTGCAGCTTTACAAAAGCCGTCCTTCTTTGCACCGCTCGGCATCTAAACGCGGCTCGGCTGTTGCAAGCCGCAGGCTGACACGCCAGAGTTGATCCGATTATCGGAAAACTGAAAGAGCCGTAAATTGAGCGATTACGTTGAGATTGCGTATGCCGCAGCGGCAAAGCGCCTTTGTTTGTTCACAGGAACGGGCTTCTCGAAGGCACTTAGTGAGAATAGTGCACCGGGTTGGCAAGAACTGCTTGAAGCAATCTGTGACCAACATGTTGGCAATGAGAGCTTCAAGGAAGCCCTATTCCCTACTGACGGAAAGCCGTCCTTGAATTTGGATGAGGCAGCACAGGTTATTAACATAGAGCTATCCAAATCGAAAAAGTCCATCCATGACGAAATTGCAAGCTTAATTGGAGGAATTGACCTTTCCGGCTCTCTTCCAGAGACAGAAAAGTTTTTCAAGGAACGCGAGTTCAGGGTTGTCACGACCAACTATGACAAGTTGGCTGAGGATCTGGCTAAGACTGACTGCCAATCGCTTTCACCGGGTCGTCCGGTCCCGAGATCCAACAGCCGCGTTAAAGTACTTCATGTTCACGGCTCAATAGACGTCCCGCGCAGAATGGTGGTAACGGCCGACGACTATTTTACATTTTTGAACTCAGATTCATATTTCTCTAGAAAGCTAAGCACTGTTCTACATGAAAATACAGTTGTTATAATAGGTTATTCATTAGGTGACACAAATTTGAAGGCAATACTAAGTGATTACAGAGGATTTGTTCGCTCCCATACCGTAAGTAATAGTATCTTCTTGGTGTCGCGAATTGAAGTTGATCAGAGTATTATTGACTATTACTCAAATTGCTACGGAATTCGAGTAATTCAGAAAACTGAAGTTGAATTTTTTTTCAAAAAAGTAAATGAAAAATTAAACAGGCTGAAGACTGCCTCGAAAAATCTGTTTCAGAAATCAACAAGGTTCTCTTTGAAGGTCATAGTTTTCCAGAAAAATTCCTCAACGCAGAAAGCTCGTTCTATCAGATAGTATCCGCAATTGGTGCTATTGGGGCAAGTTTGGAAGAAAATGCCGTCGTCAATACTTTTGCGGATATTATCTCCAAGAAGAAGGAATTGACCAGCCAAACCGGAGCTTGGCCGCAGTATGTGCAACTTGCGTCATGGCTAACCTACCTAGGCAGCCTCATTGACGTCAGAGATACTGCTCTCGAAATAATTTACTTGGATTCTGTAAAGTTCTCCATGGAAACAATGAGCAAGAGAATGGCACGGGGCTACTCTTGGCACGCGTATAAGGTCTGGGATGCTCGATGGTCCTCTTTGACCGCAGACAATAGGGCGCTTGTGGCCAACTACATAGAACAGAAGTCCAGCGACCCAGACGCCGCAGAGATCGTGTCACGGCCTTAGAGTTTTCTGAGTTTGTTTGGTGTGGGAGCGGGTTTCCACGTCAGCAGCAGGGGTTCCAGAAGGTTCCGGCAGGTATATGCGAGTCGGTCGCAACCGACTCTCGCACCAGGCGAGACGGATGACCGATCCCAGCCCCTCTCTGCCATTGCTGACAATGGTATCGAATGGCGGCTTCCGAGCCCCATATCGAAAGGTTTAAACGACTGGGATGGGCGCGCAGCATTACTGCCATTAGGTCAGCTCCCCGCAATATCCAGCACCACCCTATCAGGACCGCCCCGCCCCCCCCCCCGGTTAATTGACGCCCTCCACGCGGTCCCAAACCAAGGTTGCACATTCCGACCCCCGCGCTTGGGATGACTTCTAAGTAGCGCCCGCCCGTTTCTGCTAAAGCTCCCCCGTTCCACAGCGCGACCGGCGAGGGCCACTTCATTCTCAAGCCAAAACCAGCCGCCTCGCGAACCCAGAGACACGGCAAGCAAACGCAATCACAAAATTCAGCAATTTTTGAGGAGATAACCTGGAGCGGGTAGCGGGAATCGAACCCGCATATTCAGCTTGGAAGGCTGCTGCTCTACCATTGAGCTATACCCGCCGGGTTCGTTGCGCTGGCTCTGGGAGACGGTGGTGGAGGGAGCTGGATTCGAACCAGCGTAGGCTTAGCCAACGGATTTACAGTCCGTCTCCTTTAACCACTCGGACACCCCTCCGTTTCCGTCAGAGCTCAGCGACGTGGCGTGAACTTCGTGTGGGCAAATCGCCCCGCTCAGTCCCGCAATGCGCGCCTTATGCAGAGACCGCTTCGAAGTGTCAACCGCCTGTCGCAAATCTGGTGTCAAAAATTTTCAGAACGCAAATCCTGTTTCCACAATCGCCCGGCGCGCCTATAGAGAACGCATGAGCGACGATCAGAATTCAAAGACCCCGAAAGACAGCCATTACGCACGCCTCCGGCGGGCCCACAGGGACCGTACGCAGCAGAAGAACGGCGATGGCAAAAGCGATTCCCGACGCGGCGAAGGCCCGCGCGACGGCCTTGTGCGGCTTTATGGCCTGCACACGGTGCGCGCCGCCCTCGACAATCCACAGCGCCGAATCAAGCATATGCGCGTCACGCGCAACGCCGCTGCCCGGCTGGAGCTGGGCGAGCCCTCGGCCCTGCCCTTCCCCGTGGAGATCGTCGAGCCGCGCGCCATCGATGGCCTCACCGGGCCGGACGCGGTGCATCAGGGCGTTCTGATCGAGGCGGAGCCGCTGAAACCGAGGCCGCTCGGCGATCTGGAAGGCGCAGGCCTGGTGCTGGTGCTCGATCAGGTCACCGATCCGCACAATGTCGGCGCGATCATGCGCTCGGCCGTCGCCTTCGGCGTCAACGCGCTTGTCACCACGGCGCGGCACAGCCCCTCCGAATCGGGCGTGCTCGCCAAGGCCGCCTCCGGCGCGCTGGAGCACATCGACCACCTGACCGTGCGCAATCTGGCCGAGGCGCTGGAAGAACTCTCCGCCGCCGGTTTCCAGACCATCGGTCTCGATTCGGACGGGCCGGACCAGCTTGAGGCCACATTCGCCGCAGACCGCATCGCACTGGTTCTGGGCGCGGAGGGCAAGGGACTCCGGCAGAAGACGCGCGACACCGTCACCGCACTCGCCCGTCTCGACATGCCCGGCGCAATCCGCTCGCTCAACGTTTCCAATGCCGCCGCCGTGTCGCTCTATGCGGCGCGCCAGTATCTCGGCAGCCGCTAAATCGCCCCGCGTCCTCCCGGACGCGCAAAGGACGATCCGGTTCATTTATGGAGCATCGGATTAATCCGGTGCTCAATAGGTAACGGTCACGACCACCGTGTCCGTATAGGTTCCCGGCGAAGGCGTCGTCTGCGGCGGCACGCGGCCATAGACGGTCAGCACCTGCCCGCTGCCGCTACCCGTGCCGGGCACCGCCTCGCCCGGAATGGCGGCCAGCCCCCAGGGCAGGCTGCGCGCCGCATCCTGATAGAGCCCGTAAGTCACCGTTTCGCTTCCCTTGCTCATCAGCCGCGCCGCCGGCGGCGCTGCGGCCTGCCCGCCATCGAGCCCGACCGTGTAGGCGGTGCCGGGCGTACAGGTCACCGTAACCCCGCCTGTCGTGTCCACATTGCCCGTCAGAACGCCATGGGCACCGAAATCCAGATCCTGCGTGGCGACGAGGCAATTGTCGGCAATGGAGGCCGAAACGGTGAAGGACGGGGACGCCGTCTGGCCCGACAGGTTCGAACAGTCGCTCAGAAGCGTGTAGCGGTAGATGAAATTCACATCCGCGCCTGAGAAGGCGGACAGATAGGTTCCCGCCGGCACGGTCGACTGGCTGCCGAACACCTGACCATAGAGCGTGAAACTCGCCGATCCGCTGCCCAGCACGCCGAGTGTGAGGTCGAGCGTCGGCGGCGTGGCGGCGAAGCCCCAGAAATAGGAACCCCACACCGCCGTGCGCCCGGCGTCGGAATAGAGCTGGTAAGCGAGTGTGTCGCCGCCGCTCGCCATCTGCCGCGCAGAGACGGTCGCGCCGCCGCTGCCCGCACCAATGCTCGGACAGATCAGGATACGCGTGAGCGAAAGGCCGGTGCAGTTCACATTGATCGTGGCCGTCCCGTTCACCGCCCCGCCTGAAAGCGTGTCGACCGCGCCGAAACTCATGTCGGAGATGGTGAAGTTGCAGCTTTGCGCACGCGCCTGCGAAAGCGCGCCCAGCATGAAGGCGAGGAAGAGCAGAGCTGCGAGAAGCGCCCTTTCCCGGCCTGGAGGGTTTTCGCTTTTCGGCAGATCGCGAAAACGCTCCAACATATTGTTTTTACGTAATTTTGGACAGAAAACCGGTTCCCCCTTTTTCTGAAATTGCTCTAGCGGCATGGCACCGCCTCCAGCTGCACCTGCTCGCCCGGCTGTGACCGATAGGCGAAGGAGGCAGCGCAGACCTGCCCATCGGGCAGCTCGATGCGCACGGCGTTCTCCCGGCCAAGCCCCGTCAGATAGGTCGCGCCATCATAGCCGATGAAGAAGGCGTGGCCCTGAAACGCCCCGACCGATCCGACGGGAAGCGACGCGCCTTCTCCATCCACGAATGAAACGAGCGCGCCACGCGCCTGCCGCTCAATACCGAAGGCAACCGCAACCCCGCCCTTGCGCGGCGGCACGGCGCTCGTCGCAGTCATCGGGATGTCCGCATCGAGCGGCAGATCCGCCGGGTCGATGGAGAAGGCGTTTTCCTCATTCGCCACCAGATCGGGAACGAGCAACCGCCCCCACCGGTCGCTCGTTCCGACGGGACGGTTTTGATGGGAAACCGAAACACCGGGCGCGCCGGTATCGACAACGGCAAATGCCCCATCAATGCGGTTTGCGACAAATGCCCCGCCGCCTGCCAGAACCAGAGCGCCATCGAGCGACGCTTCGGCCTGAAACGCGTCGTCGCGCTGATAAAGCGCGCCCTCGATGCGCCCGTGCCGTCCGCGATAGCTGAGCGAGGCGGAACGCTCGGAACGCCCGCCCTCCACGCTTCGCAGACGCCAGCCGAAATTCCCCTCTTCACGCGTTTCCTGCCGGGAGAGCTGCGAGACCAGACGCGTGCCATCCGGGCGGCTTTCAATGCCGCTGGAAACGTTGAAGTTTTCTCCAAAAGCGATTGAAATTCCGCCGAAAACGCCAAAATTCTCTTTTTCCTCGGCATCAACAAAACCGGTGAGATAGAAATTGCCGCGACGGGCTATGCGCCGGCTGTAGGACAGCGAGAGAATGCGGCTGCTTTCGCTGTGTGCATCCTCGATATGCGTATAGGAGAGGCTGAGGGTCGAGGGATCGAAGCGCAACGGGATGCCGAGCGATATCTGGTCGATGGCGCGCGGAACGCCGGCACCCAGCCAGCGGGCTTCCAGATCGCCATTCACCGGCAGCGCCGTGACCGATGCGATATCGTGATACGCGCCGAAGCTGCGTTGCAGCCGCCCACGCAGCGACCAGCCCTCAAAGCCCAGCTCCACCGATCCGTTGACGAGACCGCCGCTCTCACCATCGAAATGGCTTGCCGCAGCCGCGAGAGAGGCAGCGCCATAAGGACCGATGGGAAAGGCGATGCCCGCACCGCCATTCACCAGCCCGCCCCCGCCTTCCACATGGCCTTCCAGCGTCAGCCTGTCGGTGAGGCCGTAGCGCATGCTGGCCGACGCCATCAACCGGCTGTCGTAATCGGAGGAGCGGCTGCCGAAGGCGCGGCGGGGAAAGCCCGCCTCAACCGAGAAGTCGAACAGTCCGCGCCGCAACAATCGCGTCGAGGCGTAGAAAGGCAGTGTGGCCTCGGTCTCGCGCCCCTGCGCATCGCGCAGGACGATGCGTGCCGACCCGGCGCCGGAAACAGCCGGCAGATTGACCAGTTCAAACGGACCTTCATCGATAGCGCCGGAAAAGCGGCGCGTGTTGTCGGCGTAGACTTCAAGCGTCGATGGAACGGCCGCCGTGCCCGAAAAGGATGGCAGTGGCAGCGTGACCAGATCAGGGCGCAGGCCGAAATTGCGCTGCAGCTGCACGCCGCCCAGATAAACGGGCCGTGTCCAGGCCAGACCGCCGCTCACCAGATCGCCGGCGCGCCAGGTCAAAAGGCGCTCGTCGTCATCGCGGGTCCAGCTGGTCGCAAGCCGTGTTAGCCCATCGAGCTGACCATCCGTATAGCCGGCGAGAAACGATTGGCTGAACGTGCCGTGCGGACTGAAGAGCCGCGCCTCGAAACTGCCGGAGACGCCCTTCAGAAGCCCGGTCTGCCCGCGCTCGAATGAGTGCGAGGTGGCAAACAGCGCGTAGTTCAAAAGCGCCCCATAGATGGAGCGACCGGCCTTGCGTTCGTCATCGGCATCCTGCGACAGATCCAGCGTTCTGGCAGCGCGCCCCTCATGCCCGACTGTCACAAACAGTCGCTGCCCGGCCTCATCCACCGCAACAACAAGATCAGGCAATTCATTTAAAAGAAATAGGTTTTCTCCGAATCTTGAATCCCCGCGTGGCTCGATACCCACCTCACGCAGCTCCTGCCCCGTCGCCGCCAGCTCGCCGGTCGACAGCTCCTTGAAGTTCCCGATCATCCCGACCGGCCGCTCATTGATGAACACTTCCAGATAGAGCTCGCGAACCACCTCCACGAGCCCGGGAGCAGCGCCGGAGAAAGCACCGCCCTCGCTGGCGCTGACGGGCTTGCCAACAAGCCCCAGCGCGATGGTGAGAAGCGCACTAGCGGCGCTGTATGGCCAGACTGGTTTCAATGGGACCGAGATGGCTTTGCGCCCGCATCACAAGCGGCCCCGCGCCAACCCTTCCACTTGTCCTGATCGGCCACTGCATGCTCGCGCCGCCAAGCACGTAACCCGTCAGGCCCTCATCCCGCCCAACCACACCGCCACCTGAAAGCAGCACGACGTCGGCAAGCCGCAATCGTGACGCGCCCTGATTGCGGGCAACCAGCAGAAGCTGCCCGTCCATCCGCACCAACCCCAGCGCGACCCGCGCCGGTGCAGCATCGGGCGCGCGGAAGAAAACCGGGATGGAGTGCCGCACCACAAGATTGACTGCCCCGGCCCGTCGCTTTGCCGGGTCGGGCAATTGATCCACCACGACGCGATAACTCTCCTCCCCGCGAACAGGCGTCCGGGCGGTGCGCACCACACGTATCGTGTAATCGACACCCGGCGAAAGCTGCGTTGCCGGGGGACTCGCAACGACATCGCGCGTGGGTTCGAAACGATCCTGACCGCCGGACTGACTCCAGCGAAAAACGCGCACCTGAACGTGCATGGGCGCAGCCGCATCATTGCGCAGCCGCAGCACGGCCGCGCTATCGGGCGCAATCAGGTCGAGCGTGGTCGGCGCGACACGCAGACTGCCAGCCGAAGCAGCGGATATCTGCAACGCAAGGAACAGGACAACGAGACAACAAAAACGCATTGGCATTCCGGTCTCCCCTGGCAATCCTAATAGGTCACGGTCACCGTCACCGTGTCGGCATAAACGCCAGCGCCGGGCGTTGCCTGCGGCGGCACCCGGCCATAGACGGTTAACGCCTGCGCGTTTCCATTGCCCGTCCCCGTCACCACGTCGACACCGGTCGTGTCTCCCCACAAAACGGAACGCGCCGCATCCTGATAGAGCCCATAGGAAATGGTTGCCGACGCGGGACCGGTCATCAACCGTGTCGCCACGGTTGCACCCGACCCCGCGCCGGCATCCAGCCCCACCTCGTATGGCGTGCCATCGGTGCATTGGATGGAAATCGTGCTGCTCTGATCGATATTGGCGTCAATGACACCCTGCGCCCCAAAATCGAGGCTTCCGACGGATACAATGGTGCATTCGGCCTGAATGGTGATCTGCACGTTCAAGGTGCTGGTCGCAGTCGCCGCCTGCGCCACAACGCCACCTGCCCAGGTCAGGAAGGCGGCTGATGAAACGAGCAATATGCAGATCCTACGCACGCTGGCTCCTCTTGGTCACGGGCGCGTTTTGCTGCCGGACTAACGGTGGCTTCGCCAAGAATTACGTATTGAGGAGAAAGTAATGCGATTCGCCCAAAAGTAGAAAAATAAATTTGTCAGCTAACGTTATCTACCATGGCGCGATATTTGGATTGATATACAACATACGGAAAATTCCACGCAAGAACATTCATGGGGATCGATCACATCGATACATTCGATTGCGCTCGGTCCCGAGATATTTCGAAAACTCATTTCAAATTGCAAAGGACGAGTGGCGGTCCCTCAAAGCTGTCCGACTGAGAAACCCAAACCTCGGCCACGCCATGCTGGTTGACACTCTGCAGTTACCGGCGTTCAACACCTTCGCTGCGCGATACCGCACAGGACAGCCGAAGAATTCAAGACAATTCCGGCAACCATCCACGCCAGAAGCAACGAGCATGAACGCAACCTCCTCCCTGAACCTGACCCGGCTTCAAGAACTTCTCACGCCACTATGGATTTGCGGACTTATCAATCAGATTGAGTTTTGTTGCGGCCTGCCGCATTGCCTCAACGGCTCCCAACGAGGGGTTTCCCGCGCATAGACCGGATATTTCGACATAAAGCTGGACCTCTGGAGTGCTCCAGAGGGCGATGAAGGTTTTGCGAGGTCGGCTTCTCTTATGTCGTCGTCCTGATGAACCGCCTCATGAGAACGACAAACGGCAGGACATCCTCCTTAAGAAGCCCAAGGTCATCGCTAAACGAACCTTCCCTTCTGTGGCGGGCGATCTCGGCATCATGATAGGCGACGATCAGGTCCTCATGCGCAGCACCAAGCTCTTCGCAATTGAACCCCATGAGTTCGTCAGCGGTGTAGTGTTTTATCTGAGCGGGTCGCGCCCGGACGTAAAAGGCCAGAGCGAGCGCAGAGGCGCAAAAAAGCAGGCCGAATCTCGATACAGTCGGAGAACATACCGGACCGCACCCAAAATCCGGGTGAGGAAACAATCGGAGCAAAGCTAGCAAAAACAAAGCGAGAAGGTTGGAATGGTGCCCCCGGACGGACTCGAACCGCCGACCCCCTGATTACAAATCAGGTGCTCTACCAACTGAGCTACAAGGGCATCCGGCGATGCGTTAGCACAATCCGCGCTCAAGTGAAATCAAAACTGGCGACAGCCGGTTGCGATCCCCACATCAATGCAGCCGCATATGCCTTTGCACGCGTTCGCACGCATGCTAACCGATAGGCTCCTGCCTCAAGTTCAAGGGCCCTTAGATTACCATGACCCGAAAGCCGATGGCCCTTTCCTTCGTCTGCGCCGACACCAAGGATGCACAGGAAGCTGCAAAGCGCCTGTCCGCACTCTACGGCCAGGAGCGCCCCGAAGACGCGGATGTGATTGTCGCGCTGGGCGGCGATGGCTTCATGCTGCACATTCTGCGCGAAACCATGGGAGCCGGGAAACGCATCTATGGCATGAACCGTGGCTCCATCGGCTTCCTCATGAACGAATACCGTGAGGACGGGCTGCGCGAGCGTGTGGCGGCGGCCATTCCCGAAACGGTGCGACCGCTCCAGATGATCGCCGTGGATGCTGACGGCAACACGGTGAAGGCGCTGGCTGTGAACGAAGTGTCGCTTCTGCGTCAGTCCTACCAGGCCGCCAAGATCCGCATCGCCATAGACGACAAGGTGCGGCTTGAAGAGCTGATCTGTGACGGCGTGATGGTGGCGACGCCGGCCGGGTCCACAGCCTACAATCTTTCCGCGCACGGCCCGATCCTGCCGCTGGACGCGCCGCTTCTGGCGCTGACGCCGGTAAGCCCGTTCCGCCCGCGTCGCTGGCGCGGGGCGCTTCTGTCCAACCAGGCGACCGTGCATTTCGACATTCTGGAGCCGGGAAAACGCCCCGTAAATGCGGTTGCGGATCATACGGAGATCAAATCCGTCGTCTCCGTGACCGTGCGCGAATCGCACGATGAGACCGTTACAGTGCTTTTCGACGAGAGCCATTCTTGGAACGAACGCATCCTCTCAGAGCAGTTCCGCTATTGAACAATAGGTGACTTTACGGCAAGCCATCTGTTGACATCGGGCGCTCCAAGCCGTACGCCACCTAGGATTCGAGGCTCCATGCCTTATGAGGCGGCATCAGGCCGCAGAAACCAAAGACAGCCGAAACGTGCCAGCAGAAGAACAAGACACCGCTCAGGAAGCGTTGACATTTTCCGATCTGGGCCTGTCCCAAAAGGTCCTCTCCGCCGTGACCGACGCGGGCTATACGCAACCAACCCCGATCCAGGCGGGTGCGATACCGCATGCCCTGGCCGGCAAGGATGTGCTGGGCATCGCACAGACGGGCACCGGCAAGACGGCCTCGTTCGTTCTGCCGATGCTGACGCGCCTCGAGCGCGGCCGTGCAAGAGCACGCATGCCGCGCACGCTCATTCTGGAGCCGACGCGCGAACTTGCCGCCCAGGTCGAAGAGAATTTCGTCAAATACGGCAAGAATCACCGACTGAACATTGCTCTTCTGATCGGTGGCGTTTCCTTTGAAGAGCAGGAAAAGAAGCTGGAGCGCGGCGCCGATGTGCTGATCGCGACGCCCGGCCGCCTGCTGGATCACTTCGAACGCGGCAAGCTGCTACTGACCGGCGTCGACATCTTCGTGATCGACGAGGCGGATCGCATGCTCGACATGGGCTTCATCCCCGACATCGAGCGCATCTGCAAGCTGATTCCCTTTACGCGTCAGACGCTGTTCTTCTCGGCCACCATGCCGCCGGAGATCACCAAGCTGACGGAGCAGTTCCTGCAGGCGCCGGTACGCGTCGAGGTCTCCCGTCCGGCCACCACCGCAACCAACATCACGCAGCGCTTCGTCAAGAGCGGTTCCAAGCCGTGGGACAAGCGCGAGCGGCTGCGCAAGCTTATCGACGATGAAGGCGAGACGCTGAAAAACGCGATCATCTTCTGCAATCGCAAGAGCGAGGTTGCGACCCTGTTCCGTTCGCTGGTGCGTCATGAATATGATGCAGGCGCCCTGCATGGCGACATGGATCAGCGCGCGCGCATGACGATGCTGGAGAATTTCCGCAAGGGCAATCTGAAGCTGCTCGTGGCCTCCGATGTTGCAGCACGCGGTCTCGACATCCCGGATGTCAGCCACGTCTTCAACTTCGACATTCCCACCCATGCCGACGATTATGTGCACCGCATTGGCCGCACGGGTCGTGCAGGACGCAAGGGCGCTGCCTTCACGCTGATCACCAAAGCGGATCGCAAATATATGGATTCCATCGAAAAGCTGATCGGCCAGGACGTCGAATGGCTGGACGGCGATCTTTCGACGCTTCAGGCTGACGAAAGCCCTGAAGAGGAGAAGCGCGGACGCGGCTCCAAGCGTGGCGGCAAGAAGGATGCCGGCGCGAAGGAGAAGCAGGGTTCTGCACAGAATTCCGGGCAGGACACCGACAGGAAGTCGCGCAAGGAAGAGATCAAGTCCGACAATGCCGAGCGCAAGGCAAAGCAGGACAGGCCCCAGCAGGACCGCTCCGAGCAGCGCCGGGACAACAGGCGCAAACCGCGTGAAGAGGAAAACACGGTCGTCGGCTTTGGCGACGACGTGCCCGCCTTCATGAAGATCCAGGTCAAGACCTGACCCGATCCGGTCTTGTGACGAATTGAAAAAGCCGCCGCTGGCTCCTGCCTGCGGCGGCTTTTCTTATTGCGTGATGTGTCTCTTGCGCCTGTCAGCGCTTTCGGCTTCTGAGGCCAGCCTGAAAGGCCCGTTGCGCCCAGAGCGCCATCTCGTCGGGATCATCAAGGGCAGCGTCCGGAATGGACCAGTAAGGCATGGCGACAGGCCCCCGCCCCTTATGGCCCTCATAGACCCACTGGCGGCAACCGGCCTCGGCGAAATCAGCCGCGCTTTCCGCATCAGCCTTCAGAAGGATTTCGCCGCTGACCTCCAGAGCGAAGACGACACCCTGATGATAGATGCCCTTCCCGCCAAACATGCGTTTTATGGAAACGGGCCCAAGCCCGGCGAAAAGATCGTGGATCGCATCATCGTCCACGGCGGCGCGTCAGGCCGCGCCGCGCGCTTCGGCAAGCGCTTTCAGGTCTGCCGGCTGAAGCTCGATGGATTCACCGCAGCCACAGGCCGATGTCTGGTTCGGGTTGTTGAAGGTGAACCCGGTGCGCAGCTTGGTGACCTCGAAGTCGAGCTGCGTGCCCAGAAGAAACAGTGCGGCTTCCGGCGCGACATAGACATGCGCGCCTTCATGTTCCACATGGTCGTCCTTGAGGTCCGCCTCGGTGACGAGGTCCACCGTGTATTCCATGCCGGCGCAGCCGCCCTTCTTGATGCCGACACGCACGCCCTTCGCACCCTCACGGGCGGCAACGATATCGCGCACGCGGCCTGCCGCCGCGTCGGTCATGGTCATCACTTGAAATCGGCTCATAGAATTCTCCGTTCACGGCGAGTGAAAGGCTCGCGGAAAGGCCCTGTCTTCAAGATGGGCAAGATGCGTGGCTCTTGCAAGGGCCACGCCTCACCTGCTCAGTACCAGCCAACAGCGAACTGGGCTTCCTCGGACATGCGATCGGGCGTCCATGGCGGATCGAAAACCATGGTCACTTCCACATTGCTGACCCCCTCGACCGTGCTGACGGCGTTCTGCACCCAGCCGGGCATCTCCCCGGCCACGGGACAGCCCGGAGCGGTCAGCGTCATATCGATCTTCACCGAGCGATCATCCTCGATATCGACCTTGTAGATCAGGCCGAGCTCGTAGATGTCGGCGGGGATTTCCGGATCGTAGACCGTCTTCAGCGCGCTGACGATGTCGTCTGTCAGGCGAGCAAGCTCTTCCTGCGGAATGGAAGACGTTTTGGCTTCCGTCTCCTGCGGGGCCGTGGCCTCGACCGTCTGGTCCGTATCCTGCGGTGTGTCAGTCATCTTGTTCACCCGAAAAAACGCCGCGCTTTCTCAAGCGCTTCAGCGAGGGCGTCGACCTCCTCGCGCGTGTTGTACATGCCGAACGACGCGCGGCAGGTCGAGGTTACCCCGAAATGTTTCAACAGCGGCTGCGCGCAGTGCGTTCCTGCCCTGACGGCGACGCCCGAACGGTCGATCACCATGGACACGTCATGCGCATGAATGCCCTCGATCTCAAACGAGACGATGGCGCCCTTGTCCGGCGCATTGCCGAAGATGCGCAGCGCGTTGATGCGCGACAGCTGCTCATGCGCATAGCGCACCAGATCAGCCTCGTAAGCCGCAATCGCCTCACGGCCAACGCCTTCGATATATTCAAGCGCCGCGCCAAGCCCGATCGCCTGCACGATGGGCGGCGTGCCGGCCTCGAAGCGGTGCGGCGGATCGTTATAGGTGACACTGTCGAGCGTCACGTCCTCGATCATCTCGCCGCCGCCCTGGAAGGGCCGCATGGCTGCAAGGCGCTCTTTCTTGCCATAGAGCACGCCAATGCCCGAAGGCCCGTAGAGCTTGTGCCCGGTGCAGACATAGAAATCGCAGTCGAGCGCCTGCACGTCGACCGGCAGGTGGACGGCGCCCTGGCTGCCATCGACCAGAACCGGAATGCCGCGCTCATGGGCGATGCGGATGATTTCCTTCAGCGGCGTGACGGTGCCAAGCACATTCGACATATGCGTAATGGCGACGAGCTTCGTACGGTCGGTGAGCGTCTTCTCGAACGCCTCGACCGTGAGCACGCCCTGCTCATCGACCGGAATCCAAGCGAGCTTCGCGCCATGGCGCTCGCGCAGGAAATGCCAGGGCACGATGTTGGAGTGATGCTCCATGATCGACAGAACGATCTCGTCGCCCTCGCCGATATTCGGCATCGCATGGCCATAGGCGACGGTGTTGATCGCCTCGGTGGCCGACTTGGTGAAAATGATCTGATCGGTGCTTTCCGCATTCAGGAAGCGCCGGACCGTTTCACGCGCCTTTTCATAGGCATCCGTGGCGGCGTTCGAGAGAAAGTGCAGGCCGCGATGAACATTGGCGTATTCATTGCTGTAGGCATGCGTGATCGCATCGATCACCGCCTGCGGTTTCTGCGCGGACGCGCCATTGTCGAGATAGACGAGCGGCTTGCCGTACACCTCTCGCGCCAGGATGGGGAAATCCCGGCGAACGGCTTCAACGTCATAACGCATAGTGTCGACCTTCTGGTCCATTTCGAACCCCGCGTGCCCGCCCCTCGCTCAGAAAGGCGGGCGTGAGTGGTTTAGGATTAGCGCATCGGCCCGAAATTCGGAATCGATTTTCGGAAAGCACGATGCGTAGATCCAACAGGTTAGAGCGTCCTTTGTGCGTCCGGATGGACGCACGGCGCTCTAGCCGTGCTCGGCGAACCAGTCGACCAGTCTGGCCTCCAGCGCCTCGATCACGGTTTCATCCTCGAGCTCTTCGATCACCTCGGCCACGAAGGCCTTGACCAGCAGACCGCGTGCGGTCTTCTCGTCGATGCCACGCGCCATCAGGTAGAAGAGGTGCTCCTTCTCGATATCGGTCACCGTCGCGCCGTGGCCGCAGGCCACATCGTCGGCGAAGATCTCGAGTTCCGGCTTGGAGGAGAAACCGCCATCATCGGACAGCAACAGCGTGTTGCAGGCCATCTTGGCGTCGGTCTTCTGGGCGATCTTCGCAACGCGGATCTGGCCCTGAAACACGCCATTGGCCTTGCCCGTGACGACATTGCGGAAGGTCTCGGTGGAGACCGTGTCGGGCGCCAGGTGATCGAGCACCATGGTCACGTCGCAATGGGTCTCGCCGCCAAGAAGGTTCACGCCACGAAGCTTGAACTCGGAGCCCTCGCCCCGCGCCTCAACCTTCACTTCCTGGCGAACCAGTTTACCGCCGCTGTTCAGGATGAAGAGCGTCAGGCTCGACTCCTTGCCCAGCGAGGCCGTGAACTGGCCGAGATAGGCCGCATCGTCCGGCTGTTCCTGAAGCAGGATCCAGAACACATGCGCGCCATCGGCAACGTCCAGATGCGTGACGGATGATGCAAGCGCATCGCCGACGCCGGTCTGGCGCTCGATGATGGTCGCCCGCGAGCCGGCGGCCGCATTGACCACGAAACGGCCATGCACCTGACCGCCCGCATGGATATTCTGAAGCTCGACCGGACGGCTGAGCTCCGCGCCTTCGGCGATATCGAGCCAGTAGCCATCAGAAACGAAAGCCGCGTTGATCGCACCAACGGCGTCGAACCGGTCGGAGGCCGTCAGCCATTCGGCAGAAAGCGCGCCTTCCTGAAGCTTGTCGGCCAGCGTGGCGATGGTCAGGCCTTCCGGCCCGGCGGCACGGCCATGCGCTGCACCATTCAGCACAGGCAGGACCAGCGCGTTTTCGATCAGCGGATCAACAGCCTCGGCATTGGCGACCGGCTTGAAATCCGGAACAACGGACAGAAGCCGGCGCAGATCGGTGTAGTGCCAGGCTTCGACGCGGCGCGTGGGCAGGCCCTGCTTGAGAAGCTCGAGCGCCTCATCGCGACGGACGGTGACATCGGCATCGCCGGGCAGGTCAGAGAAACGGCTGGAATAGCCGTTGACCAGCGCCGTTTCGGCCTCCGTCAGCGTGTTTTGAGCATGAAGGTTCATCTCGTCACCTCAAGCGGCTGCGTCGATGACGCCGGCGTAACCGTTCTTCTCCAGCTCAAGCGCCAGATCCTTGTCGCCAGACTTGATGACCTGGCCGCGGTAGAGAACGTGAACCGTGTCGGGAACGATGTAGTCGAGAAGACGCTGGTAGTGGGTGATCACCAGCACGGCGCGATCCGGCGAACGCAGGGCGTTCACGCCGTCGGCGACGATCTTCAGCGCATCGATGTCGAGGCCGGAATCGGTCTCGTCGAGAACGCAGAGTTTCGGCTCCAGAAGCTTCATCTGCAGGATTTCGGCCCGCTTCTTCTCACCGCCGGAGAAACCGACATTGAGCGGACGCTTGAGCATGTCCATGCTCATCTCCAGCTCGTCGGCTGCGGTGCGAACGCGCTTCAGCATCTCGGGGATCTTCAGCTCTTCCTCACCGCGCGCCTTGCGCTGCGCGTTGATGGCGGTCTTGAGGAACTCCATCGTGGCAACGCCCGGAATTTCGAGCGGGTACTGGAAGGCAAGGAAAATGCCGGCGGCGGCGCGCTCGGCCGGATCCATCTCCAGAATGGACTCGCCATTGTAGAGAATCTCGCCCTCGGTC
Source organism: Nitratireductor aquimarinus (assembly GCF_017255295.1). GTDB lineage: Bacteria > Pseudomonadota > Alphaproteobacteria > Rhizobiales > Rhizobiaceae > Nitratireductor > Nitratireductor aquimarinus. The sequence goes on along the minus strand of NZ_JAFKDE010000003.1, from coordinate 134,735 downwards.
ACCTCATAGTCGTCACGACCGGCGAGGATGTAGGACAGCGTGGACTTGCCGGAGCCGTTCGGCCCCATGATCGCGGCCACTTCGCCGGCCTTAACGGTCAGGTTGAGGCCACGGATGATCTCGGTGCCATCCTCGGCGATGCGGGCGTGCAGGTTTTTGATCTCAAGCATGATTTTTTCCAAACAAATGCGCCGGCCTCAGCCGACCGAACCTTCAAGCGAAATACCGATGAGCTTCTGCGCCTCGACGGCGAACTCCATCGGCAGTTCCTGGATGACGTCCTTGACGAAGCCGTTGACGATGAGCGCGATGGCCTCTTCCTCGGGAATGCCGCGCTGCATGACGTAGAACAGCTGATCCTCGGAAATCTTCGACGTGGTCGCCTCGTGCTCGAACTGCGCCGTAGCGTTCTTCGCTTCGATGTAGGGCACCGTGTGCGCGCCGCAGTCATTGCCGATCAGCAGGCTGTCACACTGGGTGAAGTTACGGGCGTTGGCCGCCTTGCGGTGCGCCGAAACCTGTCCGCGATAGGTGTTCTGCGACTTGCCGGCGGAGATTCCCTTGGAGATGATGCGGCTCGACGTGTTCTTGCCCAGATGCAGCATCTTGGTGCCGGAATCGATCTGCTGATGGCCGTTGGAAACGGCAATCGAGTAGAACTCGCCGCGGCTGTTGTCGCCACGCAGGATGCAGGACGGGTACTTCCAGGTGATCGCCGAACCGGTCTCGACCTGGGTCCAGGAGATCTTGGAGTTATTGCCCCGGCAATCGCCGCGCTTGGTGACGAAGTTGTAGATACCGCCCTTGCCCTCGGAATCGCCCGGATACCAGTTCTGGACCGTGGAGTATTTGATCTCCGCATCATCCAGCGCAATCAGCTCGACCACAGCGGCGTGCAGCTGGTTCTCGTCGCGCTGCGGCGCGGTGCAGCCTTCCAGATAGGACACATAGGCGCCCTCTTCCGCGATGATCAGCGTGCGCTCAAACTGGCCGGTGTTGCGCTCGTTGATGCGGAAATAGGTCGATAATTCCATCGGGCAGCGCACGCCCTTCGGCACATAGACGAAGGAGCCATCGGTGAAGACGGCGGAGTTCAGCGCAGCATAATAATTGTCCGACACCGGCACGACCGATCCCAGATATTTCTGGATCAGCTCGGGATGCTCGCGGATCGCCTCGGAGATCGAGCAGAAGATCACGCCGGCCTTGGCGAGTTCTTCCTTGAACGTGGTCACGACCGACACGGAATCGAACACCGCATCAACCGCAACGCGACCGGAGCTGTAGACATTGTCGCTCGGGTTTTCGTCCAGCTCACTCGGCTCGCCCTGCTTGCGAACGCCGGCAAGAATTTCCTGCTCCCTCAAGGGGATACCGAGCTTTTCGTAAGTCTTGAGCAATTCCGGATCAACTTCGTCCAGCGACTTCGGGCCGGTCTGGTTCTTCGGCGCTGCGTAATAGTGCAGATCCTGAAAGTCGATCTTGGGATAGCTGACGCGCGCCCAGCTCGGCTCTTCCATGGCCTGCCAGCGCTTGTAGGCGTTCAGCCGCCACTCCGTCATCCATTCCGGCTCTTCCTTCTTGGCCGAAATGAAGCGGATGATGTCTTCGTTGAGGCCCTTGGGGGCCAGCTCGCTCTCGATGAGCGTCTCGAAACCATATTTGTACTGGTCCACATCGATCATGCGGACCTGATCAATCGTCTCCTGCACGGCAGGCATATGCGTTCTCCATCCATGCCGGGGTCAAGACCCGGCCGTCTTCAAAATTGAGCACACCGTGATTGCCTTGCGGCAACCCTCATGTAGTGCATCGGAGCAGATGTTTCATCCGGTCACATATTAAATATGTGTCTTTTTCTCCATTTTAATCTGCATCAGTTCCATTTTTCTCACAGCGCCGCCTCAGGCGGCCTCGGAAGCGCCCTTGCGCCGCCGGGCGATATTGGCCAGCGCCGCATCGAAAAGTGCCAGTTCACCCTCGCCCGTCGCGTGCCCGATGGAAACGCGCAGCGCACTGGCCTGATCACCAAGCCCCATGGCTTCAAGCACGTGGCTTGGTCCCACACGCCCAGAAGAACAGGCGGATCCCGCAGACAGGGCCACACCGCCAAGGTCGAAGCCGATCTGCGCTGTCTCGGCCTTGGTGCCGGGGATCGAGAAGAAGCTGGTGTTGGCAACGCGCGGCGCGCCCCGGCCATGGATCACGGCATCGGGTACATGCGCCAGAATGGCAGCCTCGAAACGGTCACGCATGGCGGCAAGCGCATCGATGCCAGACAGTTTGCCGAGCGCCTCGGACGCTGCTGCGCCAAAGCCTGCGATAGCAGCCAGATTCTCCGTGCCGCCGCGATGCCCCTTCTCCTGCCCGCCACCATTGATCAGCGGTTCAGGCATCATCAGGTCAGCGCTGCCGACGATGGCGCCTGCGCCCTTCGGGCCACCGATCTTGTGCGAGGAAAGAATAAGATAGTCTGCATATCCCGCTGAAATATCGAGCGGAATCCGACCGGCAGCCTGCACCGCGTCGATGACGACCACCGCGCCTGCCGCCTTTGCGATACGGCCGATATCTTCAAGCGGCTGAATGATGCCGGTTTCATTGTTGACCGCGTGCACGGCGACCAGCGGAAGCCCTTCGCCGCGATCATGGGCGGCGAGCTTCGCCTCAAGATCGATCAGATCGACCAAGCCGTCAGGACGAACGGCTATCGTATTGATAGCGCTGGCGGAAAAGCGCCCGCCCTTCAAAATGCAGGGGTGATCGGCGGCACTCACGTAGAGCGCAGAGAAGGTCAGCGGCGCACGCCCCATCGTCCAGCGTGGAGAGAGAAGCGTTGCCGCAGCCTCGGTCGCACCGGAAGTGAACACCACATGGGCGGGCTCTCCGCCGACGAGTGCTGCAACCTGTCGGCGCGCAGTCTCGAGAACACGCTTGGCGGCACGCCCCTCGCTGTGAACGGACGAGGGATTCGCAGGCATGGCCAGTGCATCAAGCATGGCCGCGCGCGCGCACTCAAGGAGAGGCGCACTGGCGTTGTAATCAAGATAAGCACGGGCTGCCGACATTGATTTTCCGCTTTTCTCCGCGAATCCGACGTCTGCTTTACGCCTTCTTGGCCAAACTTGGCCTCAATGGCGTAATTTCCTTGAATTTTTAGGGCGAGCCGTCCTATCTACCCGGCTTGCCGACATGATGGACGCGTTGCGTCTGTCATTTTTGAATAATTCTAAACTAGCTTCTATGGAGGCGTCGGCGTCGCGTCAAGGGTAAGGAACATAGTTCCTTGTGCAACCCGAAGCGCTGCGACGCCCAATGTGGAGTACTCATGCCTGAGGTCATTTTCGCCGGACCGGCCGGACGCCTGGAAGGACGCTATCAGCCGTCCAAGGAAAAGAACGCTCCGATCGCGCTCATCCTGCACCCGCACCCACAGTTCGGCGGCACGATGAACAACAAGATCGTCTACGATCTTTTCTACATGTTCCAGAGCCGCGGCTTCACCACGCTTCGCTTCAACTTCCGCGGCATCGGCCGCAGCCAGGGCGCATTCGACCACGGCACCGGCGAATTGTCGGATGCAGCGGCGGCGCTCGACTGGGTGCAGACGCTCCATCCCGATTCGAAGAACTGCTGGATCGCCGGCTACTCGTTCGGTGCGTGGATCGGCATGCAGCTTCTCATGCGCCGTCCCGAGATCGAGGGCTTCATGTCCATCTCGCCGCAGCCGAACCTCTACGACTTCTCGTTCCTCGCCCCCTGCCCGTCTTCGGGCCTGATCATCCATGGCGACGCCGACAGGGTCGCGCCGCCGGCAGACGTTCAGGGTCTCGTTGACAAACTGCAGTCGCAGAAGGGTATTACGATCACCCAGAAGACGATGCCCGGCGTCAATCACTTCTATACCGACCAGATCGACAACCTGATCGGTGAATGCTCGGATTATCTCGACCGCCGCCTGCGCGGCGAGCTGTCCGAGCCCCGCCCCAAACGCCTCAAGTAAACTGTCCGACGGACAGGCGCTGCCCCGGCAGCGCCCTCCGTCAAACATCAAAGAGCCTGAAAGATCATGACCGCCTTCAAATCCGACTTCCTGCGCACGCTGAGCGAACGCGGGTTCATTCACCAGACCTCCGACAATGCAGGTCTCGATGAACTCTTCCGGAACGAGACGGTCACGGCATATATCGGCTTTGACCCAACCGCTCCGAGCCTGCACGCCGGCGGTCTGATCCAGATCATGATGCTGCACTGGATGCAGAAGACCGGCCATCGCCCGGTCGCCCTGATGGGCGGCGGCACCGGCATGATCGGCGACCCGTCCTTCAAGGACGAGGCGCGCAAGCTGATGACGCCGGAAACGATTGCCGACAACATTGCCGGCATCAAGAAGGTGTTCTCCAACTACCTGACCTTCGGCGACGGCCCTCAGGATGCACTGATGGTCAACAATGCCGACTGGCTTCTGGGCATCAATTACCTCGAATTCCTGCGCGATGTGGGCCGCCATTTCTCGGTCAACCGCATGCTGTCGTTCGATTCGGTGAAGACGCGCCTCGACCGCGAGCAGTCGCTGTCCTTCCTGGAATTCAACTACATGATCCTCCAGGCCTACGATTACGTTGAGCTGAACAGGCGGATTGGCTGCCGCCTGCAGATGGGCGGTTCCGACCAGTGGGGCAACATCGTCAACGGCATCGATCTCGGCCACCGCATGGGCACGCCGCAGCTCTACGCCCTCACCTCGCCGCTTCTGACCACCTCGTCGGGCGCGAAGATGGGCAAGAGCGCCGACGGCGCTGTCTGGCTCAACCCGGACATGCTTGGCGCGTACGATTTCTGGCAGTACTGGCGCAACACCGAGGACGCCGACGTCGAGCGCTTCCTCAAGCTCTACACGACGATGCCGCTCGATGAGATCGCCCGCCTTGCAGCACTTCAGGGAGCAGAGCTCAACGAGGCCAAGAAGATCCTCGCCACCGAGGTAACGGCAATGCTGCATGGCCGCGAAGCGGCGGAAGAGGCAGCAGAGACGGCGCGCAAGACTTTCGAGGAAGGCGCACTGGCGCAGACGCTCCCGACGGTCGAAGTCGAGCGCTCTGCGCTTGAGGAAGGCGTTGGCGTACTGGCGCTCTTCGTGACCGCAGGCCTTGCCGCCTCCAATGGCGAGGCGCGCCGGCATGTGAAGGGTGGCGCAGTGCGCCTCAACGACCAGCCCGTCAGCGATGACCGGCAGGCCGTAACCCTCGACAACCTCACCGAGGAAGGCGTGGTGAAGCTCTCGCTCGGCAAGAAGAAGCACGTGCTTCTGCGCCCGGTCTGAGCCGCGCAACAATCGCATTTGAAAAATGAGCGTGCGTCCAACCGGGCGCACGCTTTTTCTTTATGGGCGGCTGCCCGTTATCGATACTCGAAGATCTGCCGGAAGATGCCCGGCGCAATGGCCGAGATGGGGTTCACCTCCATCTGCGGATCCTTCAGCTTGCCATAAAGACGATAGGTGATGCCGATCAGGCCGCGATCACGGCCATTGCCGAGAATGGCGCCGAACAGCGGGATCTCGCCAAAAATGCGGTTGAGCCCGTAAAGCGGCATGAAGGTGCCGGTGATCGCGATGTTGTCATTGGCGTCGAACAGCGTGCCCTGAAAGGTAGTGCCGATCAGCGGACCGCGCAGAACGCCATCGCTCAGCGCCAGACTGCCCGGTCCCTTGATGATGTTGGCAAAACCACGCTCGAAGCTGACACGTGCGGCATCGACCTTGTCGCCATTGCCGCTATTGTCCGTTGCGGCGACCAGAGACCCCAGACGCGGCTCGTTGACGATGAAGAAGTTCTCGGCCGTCACGCTGCCCTGGAAGCGGCCACCGCCAGATTCCGTCAGGGCCAGCACCATGCGCCCGCCTTCCATGTGTTCGTAGAAATCCACGAAACGCATGACCGCACCGGCATCGGAGGAATTGGCGCGAATGCCGCCTGCGTCGCGCGAAAGGGAAACGCCTCCGCCAGATGCGGTGACGCCCTTTAAATCGAGCCTGCCGGTCTCACCGGCCCCCGCCTTGTAGTCAAGCGACACATCGCGCATCACTTCGCCGCCGAAACCGGACACGCGGTCGAGACGGGCGTCGAGTGTGATGCCCGCGTCTGCGCCGTCATCATCGCCACCCGACGCGCCCTGCTGCGCACCCAGATAGTATTTCACCATGGCGCGGCCATCGACCGACGCGCCGCGCACCGACACCCTGTAGGCGGAACCTGAACGGTCGATGGAGACGGAGAAATCGTCATCGCGGTTCAGCCGCGCCTTGTCGAAGCGGGCCGATGCGAGCCGACCGCCGGCAATGGTGATGCGCCCGGTTGCGGAAAAGGTCTTTCCGGAAAGCCTGAAATCCGTGAGTTCCATGGAGGATGATTTCTCATCCAGAATGAAGGAAGCGGTGGCCGGAATGCCCGCTCCCTTGCTCCAGTTGATCCAGGGCAGCGTCAGGCGCGTCTTGTCCAGATTGACCTTGAGCGCCTTGCGTCCATCCTCAAGCTCGTCATAGTCGACCGTCATCGGACCGGAGAGAATGCCATCAAGGCCCGGCACGATCTTTCGCCGCGCCGCATCGTCAAGCGTCAGTTCAATCCTGCGCGAGCGCGCCTGATCGGATTCGCCAAAGGGTTCCACCAGTTCGAGCCGCGCCGGCACGCCGTTGAGTGTGGCGGTGGCCGAAATGTCCGCCCGCCCCGGCTCGACCATGAGCACGCCGTCGGCATTGGCGACCATCTGCCCGTTGAAGGGTTTGGAGATCGAGAGGTCGGAGTATTCAAGCGTCGCCCGCCAGCCAAGCTGGTCGCGCGGAATGCCATCGCTCAGGGGGATGTCGGCTGTCACATGACCGGTGACGTCGCCGGTTACATCCTTTGGCGTGAGATCGATGCGCTCTGACACGTCGATGGGCTCGTAGGAGGCCAGTTCGACGACGGCGGGCGCCTTGCCGGCAACATCAATGGCGAGCTTGCCGATGCGCGGCTTAACATGCGCGTTGCGAACGGACAGCGTGCCATTGCTGGCCGCAACCTGCCGTCCGCTTGGCATGAAGACGGTGCCCGCCTCGATGGCAATATCGATGTCGGAGCCCTTGAAGGCGATGCTGCCGGCGGCGTCCCGCACCGGCGGAATGCGTCCTGCAATATCGAAACGGGCATCAGCGACGGAGAATGCGCCGTTCACTTCCTCATCGTTCAGCGGCTGGCCATTGCCGAACCGGCCGGGCGGAACGCGCAGACGCAGATTGCCTTCCACCACATGCCCGCCAAACAGGTTTTCAAGCACCCATTCCCGTGCGCCCGAGGCCGCAAACCACGGCCAGAACTGCTTGACCTCATTGGTCGGCATGCCGCTCGTATAGACGGCGAGCGAAAGCCCGGGCGTCTTGCCGGCTTCCAGCGTTACAGCAGCGCTTGCGGTGATGACGCCGGATGTCGTTGCGATACGGATCGTATCGCCGACGATGCGGCCGCTGCCGGTGTCGATGCGTCCGGAAACACCCGCAACGAAGGGAACGGCAGCCTGCGGTGAATCGAGCGGAGCGATGGTCGATTTCGGACTGACCAGATCGAAGCCATAAAGCGCGCTGTCAGCCTCCTCGTTCTCAAGAGGAACGATCCTGCCGGTAAAGTTGAAGACCGAACGGCCGACAACGAGGTTTGCCTGATTGATGACGATCATGCCGGCTTCACGGCCAATCTCGGCGCGGATACGGCCCGTTGCGGTCAGAATGCCATCTTCGCCAAGATCAAACGGCGCTTCCTGCAGCGCCACCTCGAACTGTAGCCTGCCTTTTCCGACCTCCTGCTCGCCGCCCTTGAGCGATAGCCTTGTGGCGGCAAGAAGCGCATCGGCTCCCTTCAGTTCTCCGGCAACGGACCGCGCCGCCTCCAGAAGCGTTGGATCGGGGGAACCGATTTCCACCTCGAGCGACTTGATCGGTCCATCGGCAAGCGGGCGAAGCGCCGATCCGACAAGCTCCACCTCCCGCTCACCAAGCGCCGCATTGGCCCTGAATTCCAGCTTTCCCGAAGGTGCGAGCGCGGCATTGACGTCGAGGGCTACGGCGCGGCCCGTCTCGTCATCCAGAACAATCTCGACATCACGCATGCGCAGATAGCGCGTTCCGGTGCGCTCGGAGATCGCATAGACCCGCCGCAGGCCCGCAAACACGCTCTCTTCCAGAACAGACGGATCAATGGGCTTTTGCCAGCGGGCAACCGCTGCAACCTCGTCGGACTTCGCGGAAAGTGCTGACAGATGCACCCGCGCGCCGGAAAGCTCGACGCTTCCCACTTCCACTTTCCCGCTCAGAAGCGGGAGCAGACGGAACCCGATACGCAAAACGTCCGCATCGACCATTCTGTGGCCAGTCTCGGCCTTGCTCAGATGCGCATCGCGGATTTCCAGAGCAACCAGACTGCGATCACTCAGAACCAGCCCGAGCTCCCCCATGTCGGTCTGGATTTCGTAACCGGCGGCGGAGGTCAGCGCCCTTTGGGCAGCGGCGCGGAGGCGATCCTGCCCGATGGAGCCGGTGCCAACGAACTGAAGCAGAAGGCCGGCCAGCACAAGAAGCGCGATCAGGGAGACCAGAACAATGAGAATGCGCCGGCACCACAGCCAGAACAGCGAACGCCGCAGCACGCCACGAGCCCTGCCCTCAGTCGAAGGGTAGGTCTCCAAAGCCGCTATCTCGCCCCGTCTGAACCTGATTTTCCTGTGAGAAGCGCCTTCCTGATCCACAACCGTTCCCGTCGACACACCGCAGCCATGGACGAATCCATCGACATCATTATATCTCTCCCTTTCATCGCCTATCCACAAACAGGGGAAAGAAAATGACAGAACCCGTCAAAGGAAGCGAAGCACCGGATTTTGTGCTGCCAGCCGATGGCGGCAGCGAGGTCAGATTGTCCGACTTTCGCGGCAAGACGGTTGTGCTCTTCTTTTACCCCAAGGACAACACCAGCGGCTGCACGGTCGAGGCCATCGACTTCACCGCACTGAAGCCCGAATTCGACGTGGTCGATACGGTCGTGCTGGGCATGTCTCCCGACAGCCCCAAGAGCCATGACAAGTTCAAGACCAAGCACGGCCTTACCGTCGGCCTTGTTTCCGATCAGGAAAAAGAAACGCTGCAGGCCTATGGCGTGTGGGTCGAGAAGAGCATGTATGGCCGCAAATATATGGGTGTAGAACGCTCCACCTTCCTGATCGATCCGGAAGGCCGCATTGCGGAAGTGTGGCGCAAGGTGAAGGTTCCCGGTCACGCACAGGCCGTTCTCGAGGCCGCCAAGAAGCTCAGACAGAACGCCTAGAGCAGTTCCGGTCAGGCAGGATCGCCTGACGTGCGCATACAGGCGGGAATGATAAAATATAGCGGAGCAGCACACCTGCCCCGCTTTCTTTAACGCCCCGCCTGATCGGGAAAAGCTTTATTAACCCTAATCAAGTGTAATCAAAATCGAACAAAGCTCACCTGCAACGAAGTTCGATTTTCTGATGCGTTCACAGCAATCTGCGGTTTTCGGCAAGCGAAAAGAGCCCCACACGATCATTATCGCGCGGGGTGAAAAGATACGACATTTCACTGTTCGCCCATGGATGGCCGCATCAGTGGGCTCAGCGATCGCTGCGATCGGCATCGGCTACATTCTTGCAACGTCCTATCTGGTTATGCGCGACGATCTGATCGGCGCGACGGTGGCCCGGCAGGCCCGCATCCAGCAGGCCTATGAAGACCGTATCTCGTCGCTGCGCGCCCAGCTCGACCGCGTGACCAGCCGTCAATTGCTCGACCAGCAGTTCATGCAGGAAAAGGTGGGCGAACTTCTTGCCCGGCAGGATCAGCTGACCAAGCGCCAGAGCCGCCTGGAACCGGTTCTAAACCGCGCCGGCACGGAACTCCTGCCCAAAAAGGGGCCGGTTCCCGCCCCGCGCCCACAGATCAAGGCCGACACCGAGCCGCTTCTCGATCCGACACGGACCGGCAGCATCGCGGTTGCAGCACTCGCTCCCACGAAAGCCGATACCGTTCCCTGGCCGCTTCGTTCGCAGACGCAGGCGTATGACCGACCGCTTTCTGCCGCAGACAAGGCCGATTTTCTTTTCGTGAAACTCAACCGCGCGCTCGCATCAATCGAGACGGAACAGATCGACCGCGTCAGGACGCTGGCCGACAACGCCTATCAGAGCGCTGAGGTCATTGCGGACGCGCTGGATGATGTCGGGGTCCGCGTTTCGGAAGACGAGCGCGAACAGCATGTCGGCGGCCCGCTTCTGACATCGGCCAGTGCGCTCGCCTTCGAAGACCAGGTACGCGACTTGGACGATGCGCTGTCTCGCCTCAACGACATCAAGGGGAAGGCGCGCGCGCTGCCGCTGGCCAATCCGGTTCCCGGTGCGCAGATCACCAGCCGCTTCGGCTCCCGCCGCGACCCGTTTCTGGGTCGCAGGGCGCATCACTCCGGCATGGACTTTCGCGCCCGGACGGGAGCGCCCATTCACGCGGCCGGCGTCGGCACCGTCATCAAGTCCGGCTGGAACGGTGGTTACGGACGCATGGTCGAAATCGACCATGGCAACGGACTGACCACACGCTACGCGCATATGAGCAAGCTTCTGGTCAAGAAGGGCGAGAAGGTCGAGCCGGGAACGCTGATCGGCAAGGTCGGCTCCAGTGGTCGCTCCACCGGCCCTCACCTGCACTATGAAGTGCGCAAGGGTGGTACGGCCATCAATCCCTCGCAGTTCATCACGGCTGGTCGAAAGGTCGCCGCGTTTCTCAAGGACGGCTCCTGAGATGCAAAACGGGCGAGCCTGAGGCCCGCCCGCTGTTCTACTCTTCACGCCGACGCATGAGCCGGTTCAGGCGAGGTCTTCGACCTCGGCCCCTTCCCCGCCATGCACGCGCTGCGACAGTGCGGCTTCCATGAACGCATCAAGCTTGCCGTCGAGCACGTCCTGCGGGCTGGTGCTTTCCACGCCTGTGCGCAGATCCTTCACCAGCTGATAGGGCTGCATGACGTAGGAGCGGATCTGGTGTCCCCAACCGATGTCGGTCTTGGACGCCTCGGTGGCGCTGGCCGCATCTTCCCGCTTCTTCAGCTCGTCCTCGTAAATGCGCGCGCGCAGCATGTCCCACGCGGTTGCGCGGTTCTTGTGCTGGGAGCGTTCCTTCTGACACTGCACGACAATGCCGGTCGGAATGTGCGTGATGCGAACGGCCGAGTCGGTCGTGTTGACGTGCTGTCCGCCCGCGCCGGAAGCGCGATAGGTATCCACGCGCACGTCCGAATCGGGAATGTCGATCTCGATCGTGTCGTCGATGACCGGATAGACCCAGGCGCTGGCAAAGGATGTGTGCCGGCGCGCAGCGCTGTCGAAAGGCGAAATGCGAACCAGACGGTGCACGCCCGATTCGGTCTTCAGCCAGCCATAGGCGTTGCGCCCCTTGATCAGAAGGGTTGCCGACTTGATACCTGCCTCTTCGCCGTCATGGACTTCCATGACATCGACCTTCATGCCGCGACGTTCGGCCCAGCGCGTGTACATGCGCAGCAGGATCTGTGCCCAGTCCTGACTCTCGGTGCCGCCGGCGCCTGCATGGATTTCGAGATAGGTGTCGTTGCCATCGGCCTCGCCGGAGAGCAGCGTCTCCACCTGGCGCGCGGCAATCTCGTCCTTGAGCACCTTGAGCGCGCTCTCGGCTTCCGTCACCACGTCAGCGTCGCCCTCTTCCTCACCAAGCTCGATGAGGCCGATATTGTCCTCAAGCGCCTGGGTCAGATCACGGACCCCGCTGATATTGTCTTCCAGCATCTGACGTTCACGCATCAGCTTCTGCGCCTCCTGCGGATCGTTCCACAGATCGGCCTCTTCAGCGCGCGAATTCAGGTATTCCAGCCTCTTTACTGCCTCATCCCAGTCAAAGATGCCTCCTCAGCAGGCTTATGGCCTGCTTGATTTCGTCGACAAGATTTTCGGTTTCCGCACGCATTGCAGATCAACACCTCGGCTTTGTTGGATTTTTCAGGAAACGCTTCCTGAATCGCGTCGGACCATATGAACCGCGCCCGCCTGTGTAAAGCGGGCGCGTCACAGATTCAGAACGCTGCGTCAGTAGAGGCCGCCAGCGCCGGAATTCACCGCCCGGTTGGCCTGTGGCGAAACAACCCGCGGCCCGCCCATGCCTTCCAAATCTTCCATGCCGATCACCCAGTAGCTGTCGGCCGGTCCCGTGCCGGGCTTGAAGGCTTCCATGATGACGCCCGGCTGGCCCGACTCGGCGCGCATGCCGGTCTTGCGGTCAATCGGGATGATGTTCATGCCCTCGGGCACCTGGAAGTCCACCGGGCGCATGTCCTTGAGCGCATTGCCCATGAACTCCTTGAAGATCGGCGCGGCCAGACCGCCACCGGTCGAACCACGGCCCATCGGGCGCGGCGTGTCGAAGCCCATGAAGACGCCAACCACGAGATCAGGCGTGTAGCCAACGAACCAGGCATCCTTCTCGTCATTGGTGGTGCCGGTCTTGCCGGCGATGGGACGGCCGAGTTCGGCAATGGAGGTTGCCGTACCGCGCTTCACCACGCCTTCCATCATGGAGGTGATCTGGTAGGCGGTCATCGGGTCGAGAACCTGCTCGCGATCATTGATGATCTCGGGCTCTTCCTGATTGGTCCATTCGCTGGCAACACAGCCCACGCATTCGCGACGGTCATGCTTGTAGACAGTCTTGCCGTAGCGATCCTGAATACGGTCGATCAGCGACGGAACGATCTGCTTGCCGCCATTGGCCATGACCGCATAGGCGGAAACCATGCGCATGACTGTGGTTTCGCCCGAGCCGAGCGACATGGCCAGAACCGGCAGCATCTTGTCGTAGATGCCGAAATGCTCGGCATAATCGGCAACGAGCGGCATGCCCATATCCTTGGCAAGCCGCACGGTCATCAGGTTACGCGAACGCTCGATACCGGCGCGCAGGGTCGAAGGGCCGGCAAACTTGCCGCCGTAGTTCTTCGGCTCCCACACATCATTGCCGACCTGCACCGAGATCGGAGCATCAAGCACCACGGAGGCAGGCGTGTAACCATTGTCGAGCGCGGCGGCATAGACGACCGGCTTGAAGGCCGAGCCGGGCTGACGATAGGCCTGCGTTGCACGGTTGAATTCGGATTCGGCGTAGGAGAAGCCGCCGACCATGGCCAGAACGCGGCCCGTGTGCGGGTCCATGGCGACAAGCGCGCCCTCAACCTCGGGCACCTGGCGCAGCGTCCACGCGCGGTCCGTGTCAGCTTTCTTCTCAACAAAGATCACATCGCCCGGCTTCAGAACGTCGGACTGGCGTTCCGCCTTGAGGCGCTTGCCGTCCACCACGTGCCGCATGGCCCATTTCATGTCTTCCAGCGCAATCGTACCGGTCGTGCGTTCCTCGGACAGTGCGCCGGAAACCTCACGTTCAGGCTTGAGGCCAATGGAAATCTTGTTGTCTTCGGTTCCAAGAACCACGGCCACATTCCACTCGGGAACATCGCTCAGCCCATCGACTTCGCCGAGGGCTGCACCCCAGTCGCCGGAAACGTCGATCTGCGTGACCGGTCCGCGATAGCCGCGCAGCGTGTCATAGCGCAGAAGGCCATTGTGCAGCGCCTTGCGCGCATAAAGCTGCATCTGCGGATCGAGCGTGGTGCGGACGGAAAGGCCGCCCTCGTAGAGCGCATCTTCGCCATAGCGCGAAATGATGTCGCGGCGCACTTCCTCGGTGAAGTACTCGCCGGCGAACAGATAGGTGCCCCGGCGACGCGGCGAAACGTTGAGGCCGGTGTTCTTGGCCTTCTCGCCCTCTTCAGCCGTGGCGTAACCATTCTCGACCATCTGGTCGATCACCCAGTTGCGGCGCTCGATGGCGCGCTCGGTGTGACGGAAGGGATGGTAGTTCGACGGGCCCTTGGGAAGAGCAGCGAGATAGGCCGCTTCTTCCAGCGTCAGCTCGTTGACCGACTTGTCGAAATAGGTCAGCGCCGCGCCGGCGATGCCGTAAGCACCGAGACCGAAGAAAATCTCGTTCAGATAAAGTTCGAGGATGCGGTCCTTGGAATAGGCCTGCTCGATGCGGAAGGAGAGCACCATCTCCTTGATCTTTCGCTGCATGGTCTGGTCGGAGGTGAGAAGGAAGTTCTTCGCCACCTGCTGCGTGATCGTGGACGCGCCGACCGGACGCCGGCCCGACCCCAGATTGCGCGCATTCGTCACGACGGCGCGGGCAAGGCCCGTCACGTCGATGCCCGGATGCTTGTAGAAATTCTTGTCTTCTGCGGAAAGGAACGCAGCCTTGACGCGATCCGGAACGGCCTGGATCGGAAGGTAGAGGCGACGCTCGCGCGCGAACTCGGCCATGAGTGCGCCATCGGAGGCGTGAACGCGGGTCGTGACCGGCGGCTCATATTTCGCCAGCACCTCGTAATCGGGCAGATCCTTGGTCAGATCGCCGATGTAGAGCGCGATGCCCGCAGCCACCAGCAGCGCCAGCACGATGCCAACGCCGAAGAAATACCCGATGAGACGTATCATGCCCGCTCCAATTCAAGCCCGGTCGCAACTTCACCGCCCGTCAGCGGCAACTGCCCCGCGCAGCCTTTCCAAGTCTTATCGGCAGGACAAAGAGGGACAGGCGAATGGTGGATTGCCACCGCAACGCAGTCCGCTGTCTTCATTCCATGCGATTCCAATATACCATTTCTTTTCACGATCTTCGCCCGCTCGTGCAAGGACAGCCGGAAAATCATGCGCCTGCTCTTAATGCCTCACGCTTGTGGGCAAAATACGGCGATTGCAGCGCCCCCGGCGCGAACAGCACAAAACGGGAGCGCCGTTGCAGACTTGCAACGAATTGGGCTCTGAGATCAACCTCCAGCTGCACCATTTGCCTTGGCAAAATAGCTGATCGCATCAATGATCGCCGCCATTGTCTTCTCCCGCCATGCCGGATCGCGCAGCTGCGCTTCGTCCTTCGGATTGGAAAGATAGCCCAGTTCCAGAAGAACCGAGGGGATATCCGGGGCGCGCAGAACGCGGAAACCCGCATAGCGATGCGGGTTTTTCACCATCTGCACGGTGCTCGACAGTTCGCCGATGAGCGTGCGCGCAAAGCGGATGGAGAAGGCGTGCGTCTCGCGCCGGATGAGATCGACCAGAATATCCTCGACCTCGTCCTGCTCTTCTTCCGGCACCTTGCCGGCGATCTCGTCAGACAGGTTTTCGCGTGCAGCGGTAGCCGCAGCCTCGGCGTCGGACGCCTTGTCGGAAACCGTGTAGACGGTCGCACCGCGCACGCTGCGAATGGCAATCGCATCGGCATGGACCGAAACGAAGAGGTCAGCCCCCTTCTCCCGCGCAATGCGCACGCGCTCGTCGAGACGCAGGAAACGGTCATCCTCTCGTGTGAGAACAACGCGATACCGGCCAGTCTCCTCGAGCTTTTTCTTGAGTTCGAGCGAGAACAGAAGCGTGATCTGCTTTTCGACCGTACCGTTCACGCCACGCGCGCCACCATCGGCGCCGCCATGCCCCGCATCAAGCGCAACGGTGAAACGATCCTTCATCGCAACGGCCTCGTCCTTGGCGGAACCAAGGTCGGGCGGCGTCATGCTGGCCCGCAGGGCCTTGTCAAAATCCTCAACTGAACTGGCGCGCATTTCGATGATGAGGCGAAACCCGTCGGAGGTCTCGTTCTTCATCACCTCGGCCTTTTCGACCGAGAATGGCCCCTTGGCGTTGAAGAGCAGACGCGCGCGCTGCGCATCGACGGCGCCATATTGCACACCGGCAACCAGCCCCCGTGGCTCCAGCTCCAGAGGATCGAAGGTAAATTCGGTGGCCGGCATGTCGATCACCAGCCGGTTGGGATCGCGCAGGAGGAACCAGCGAAAATCGGGCGCGCGGTCGAAATGCACGACGATGCGCGTGTATTGCTGGTCACCGGCCATCTTGTAGTCATGCGCCTTGAGCGCAGGACCATCGGCAAGGGCATTGTTGAGAACGAGAAAGAGCCCGGTGAGGACAACCGTCAAAAAAAACGCTGGTCTGTGCAAAACCGCTTCTCTCCGATGCGTCATGCGGATTTAGTCGAATCAACCCCATTTCCAGCGAAAGAAAATGGCAATTTTTCTTCGAATCGACCGCCAACGATCATATTTTATGCGCTGTGCAGGGACATTGGGCAAATAAGCTGGATGATATTTGCAGGCCGCCCCGGCCAGGGCGCGATAGAAATCAGGGTTGCCAATACAACTGTCAAATCATAAAAGCATCTTTGAATCATCGCGATATCCGTCCTTGGTTTGAGTCCCAGCTGACAAACGGCGATGAGCAACGGGGCAAACCTTTATCCGCCGCCGCAAACCCGAACGGGTGGTGATTCAAGAGGAATTTTTCAGGGCCTTCCTCAAGCATGGAAGCCCTGGCTTCAGGAAACGGCCGGACCATCACTGTCCGCGCCGGCTCTACATGAGCAAAAGCTGGCCCGCAAAATCGGGCCTTGGTTGAAACGGTTCTGCCGGGCGATGGAATGGCATCAGGCGCAATTGGAACGAGATCCGGATTGAAACGCACCGCAAGCTCGGTGCTCCGGCCCAATTTGGCGCGGCCTTCAACGCCGGCGAGCCTCAGATTATCCGGCACAGATTGTCACGTTGGCTTGCGGCTACGCCCGTCGAGCCCGGCCCGACAATCTTTCCTTGCCGGGGAGACAAGTATTTATGCCAAACAAAATGCTGATAGATGCCTCCCATCCGGAGGAAACGAGGGTTGTTGTCCTTCGCGGTAATCGCATCGAAGAGTTTGATTTCGAATCTCAGGATAAGAAGCAGCTTCGCGGTAATATTTATCTGGCACGCGTCACACGCGTCGAACCTTCCCTTCAGGCAGCCTTCGTAGAGTATGGTGGCAACCGGCATGGCTTTCTCGCTTTCAGCGAAATCCATCCCGACTATTACCAGATCCCCGTAGCCGACCGTCAGGCGCTTCTGGAGGCCGAAGCCGCAGAAGCCAAGGCCGATGACGACGACGAAGACAGCGAGCCCCGCCAGGCACAGAAAGGCGGACGCAAGCGCCGCCGCGCCAGCACCCGCAAGAAGACCGCCCAGCAGGACGACGCTTCCCAGGACGAGGCTGCACAGGAAGAGGACGGCGACAGCGACGCCGTTGCCGAGGCGCAGCCTGAAGCCGGGGCGGACGCCGACGCGGTTTCCGACGACGATGCCGACACTGCGCAGGACGCGGACGGCGAAGACAAGCCGCAGGCCATGGCTGCAGAGGCCTCTGCCGACGTGGTTTCGGAAGAGCCGCGCAGCCGGCGCTCGCGCCGCAGCCGGTCCGATGACGATAACAATGGCAACGACGACGAAGACGACGTCGACACGGTTGGCGCTGACGATGCGATGGAAGAAGCGCAGCCCTCGCGCCGCGCCGCCCGCAAGAACTACAAGATCCAGGAGGTCATCAAGCGCCGCCAGATCCTGCTCGTTCAGGTCGTCAAGGAAGAGCGCGGCAACAAGGGCGCCGCACTGACCACCTATCTGTCGCTGGCAGGCCGCTACTCGGTTCTGATGCCCAACACCGCACGCGGTGGCGGCATTTCCCGCAAGATCACCAATGTGCAGGACCGCAAGCGCCTCAAGGATGTCGTGAAGCACCTGGAAGTGCCGCAGGGCATGGGCGTGATCCTGCGCACCGCCGGTGCAAACCGCACCAAGGCGGAGATCAAGCGCGATTACGACTACCTGATGCGCCTTTGGGAGAAGGTTCGCAGCCTGACGCTTGAATCCACGGCCCCCGCCCTCGTCTACGAGGAAGGAAGCCTCATCAAGCGGTCGGTGCGCGACCTCTACAACAAGGACATCGGGGAAATCCTGGTGGCCGGTGAGGAAGGGTATCGCGAGGCGAAAGACTTCATGCGCATGCTCATGCCGAGCCATGCCAAGGTCGTTCAGCCCTATCGCGACGTGACGCCGATCTTTGCCGGCAATGGCATCGAGGCGCAGCTCGACCGCATGCTGCAGCCGCAGGTCACGCTGAAATCCGGCGGGTACATCATCATCAACCAGACCGAGGCTCTGGTGGCGATCGACGTGAACTCCGGCCGTTCGACGAAAGAGCACTCGATCGAGGACACCGCGCTCCAGACCAATCTGGAAGCGGCGGAGGAAGTGGCGCGTCAGTTGAGGCTGCGCGACATGGCGGGCCTGATCGTGATCGACTTCATCGACATGGAGGAGAACCGGAACAACCGGGCGGTCGAGAAGCGCCTCAAGGAATGCCTCAAGAACGACCGCGCCCGCATCCAGGTTGGCCGCATCTCGCATTTCGGCCTTCTGGAAATGTCGCGTCAGCGCATCCGGGCAAGCGTTCTGGAAAGCACCATGCAGCCCTGCCCCCATTGCGGCGGCACGGGACACATCCGCTCCGATTCGTCGGTGGCGCTCTATGTGGTGCGTTCCATCGAAGAGTACCTGCTCAAGGACGCGCGCAACGACATCGCCGTGCGCACGCCGGCGCAGACCGCGCTCTATCTGCTGAACCACAAGCGCTCCAATCTGGTCGAGATGGAAAACCGCTTTGGCGTGACCATCACGGTCGAGGCGGATGACAGCGTGGGTTCGCAGCATTTTGCGATCACCAAGCAGCAGCCCGCCGACAAGTCGGGAATGGAGCAGCCGGCAGCCCCGCAGGCGGCGCCCGCACAGGTGGTTGAAACCCCTGCCCCCGCACAGGAAGCCGAAGCCGGTGAGGATGGCGAACCGCGCAAGCGTCGCCGCAAGCGCAAGCGCCGGGGCGGCCGCAACCGCAACAATGGCGGCGCCGAGGGTGCAGAGCAGAATCAGGATCAGAACGCAGATCAGATGCCAGGCGACGACGATGCCGTCGCAGCTGCGGCTGAGGATGACGCAGCAGTTTCCGAGGATGCAGCCGAGACGAAGCCGGCAGAAGCCGGCGAAGGCGAGCGCAAGAAGCGCCATCGCGGGAAGCGTGGTGGCCGCAGGAATCGTCGCGACAGCGATACGCAGGAAGCCCAGGCCGAGGGCGACGCCTCTGTAGAGGCAGACGTTTCCGAGGACGCTCCGACCGCGGAAGGCGCAGAAGCCCCGCAGGCGGCGGCAGCAGCCGATACGCCGGTTGTTGCCGATGAGGCTCCGGCAGCTGTACCCGAGGCGCAGGCCGCCGCACCCGAGGCAGGGACAGAGGCGGAGGCTTCTGCCGAGGCAACGGATGCGCCCGCCGAGGAGAAGCCTGCTCGCAAGCCGCGCCGCCGCACCCGCAAGGCTGCTGCACCGGCTGAAACCGCGCCTGCCGAGACAGCCGACGAAGCGGCTCCAGCCGTAACGGAAGAAGCGGCAGCCGAGGAAAAGCCTGCCGAAGAGGCAGCCGCTGAAGAAAAGCCGGCTCCTAAACGGCGTCGCACGACCACGCGTCGCAGCACCGCCAAGGCCAAACCGGCTGAAGACAAGCCAGCCGAAGACAAGCCGGCTGCGGAAGAAACGGTTGCCCCGGAAGCCGCCGAAGAGGCTCCCAGCGAGGCAGCACCGGCCCAGAAAGCGGTCGACGAAACGGTCGAAGAGCCTGCCAAGGAAGAAGTCGCCGTATCTTCGGAACCGGTTGTCTCCTCTTCCGAACCGGCAGAGAGCGATCGCCCCCGCAAGACCGGCTGGTGGCAGCGCAAGAGCTTCTTCTAGAGGAGCGTGCGCCGGCTTCTAAAGCTGGAGCATTTGGAACACCGAAAACTGGAAGGCCGGTGCATTGCGCCGGCCTTTTTGCATTGGCGACACGGCAAGAGCACAGATCAAAACTCCATGATCGAAGACTGTTGTGCCTTCCCATTGCCCTTATGCTCGTCTACCAATTCGGCAATGCTTGAGAGAGACACCATGGTTCACAGGATTATCGCGCGGGCAGCCACGCTCTTCATGCTGGCATCCTATCTGATTGTCGTTTCGGTGCCGGCTTCGCAGGCGCAGGGGCGTGTGACCGTCGTTCGTGACGCGGAAATCGAGGCTCTTGTTACCGAATATGCCGCCCCGATACTGAAGGCGGCCGGTCTGTCCCGTTCGGGGATCGACATCATTCTCGTCAACAATCGCAGCTTCAACGCCTTCGTGGATGGGCGACGCATCTTCATTCACACCGGCGCTCTGACACAGGCTGAAACGCCCAACGAGATCATCGGCGTGATCGCTCACGAAGCCGGGCATATCGCGGGCGGACATCAGGAGCGTCTGCGCCAGCAGCTGAAGCGTGCGCAGACCATGGCCATCGTGTCGGCGCTGATCGGCATTGGCGCAGGCGTTGCAGGTGCAGCAACGGATACGCGCGGTCTGGCTTCGGCCGGTGTCGGCATGGCTGCCGGCGGTGCGGAAATGGCGCGGCGCGGCCTGCTCGGCTATCAGCGCTCCGAAGAGGTGACCGCCGACCGCACGGCCATCGATTATCTCAACAAGACCGGCCAGTCGGCCAAGGGCATGCTGACGACGTTCGACCGTCTGGCGGGCGGCCTGGCGCTCGCAGGCGTCAATGTCGATCCCTACCAGATCAGCCACCCCATGCCGCGCGAGCGTATCGCCAATCTGGAAGAGCTTGCGCGAAAGAGCCGCTTCTACGACCGCAAGGACCCGGCGCAGCTTCAGCAGCGCCATGACATGATGCGCGCAAAGATTGCCGCGCATACGGAAGGCGCGCAGGCCGTACAGCGGCTGTTCAGGCAGGACCCGCGCGGCATTCCCGCCATGTATGGCGACGCGATTGCCACCTTTCTCACCGGAAATCCCCGCACGGCACTCCAGAAGGTCGATGCACTGATCTCCAAAATGCCCCGCAATCCCTATCTGCAGGAGCTGCGCGGTGACATCCTCATCAAGGCGAACCGCCCGAAGGATGCAGCCAATGCCTATGCCAGGGCGTTATCGCTTGCTCCGGGCACGCCCGGACTGCTTCAGGTGGGCTATGGGCAGGCGCTTCTGGCGACCGGTCAGCCGGACCTCGTGAAGAAGGCGGCATCGGAACTGCAGACCGGGCTTTCGCGTGAGCCGGAATTCGCCAATGGCTATCGCTACCTTGCCCAGGCCTATGGTCAGTTGGGTGACATCGCCAATGCGGAGCTTGCTTCAGCAGAGGGCTATTTTCATGCCGGCCAGTATCGCGATGCGAAGCTTTTCGCCATCAGGGCGCAGAAGCGCATGAAGCGCGGCTCGCCCGGCTGGCTGCGCGCGCAGGACATCATTCAGTACAAGGCTCCCGGTTGATCGGTGAACCTTTCGCCCCAAATGGGCCACACAACAAACAGATATCCTCAATTCAGATGAAATCGGATTTGATCATGACTCTTTCCAGCAAACTCCGCGCCCTTACGGCGGCAACCGCCCTCTTCCTGCCCGCCATGGTGCTCGGCAATGTCGCGCAGGCATCGGACGGCGCAGCGCTCGGCAAACCGGAAGTCGAACAGATCGTGCGCGACTACCTGCTCGAAAACCCGGAAATCCTGCTCGAGGTTCAGGCAGCACTCGAAACCAAGCAGCGCGAGCAGCAGGCCGAGGCCCAGAAGACGGTGCTGCAGGATCGCAAGGATGATCTCCTGAACAGCCCGCATGACGGCGTGATCGGCAATCCGGAAGCCCAGGTCACCGTGGTCGAGTTCTTCGATTACAATTGCGGCTTCTGCAAACGCGCCATGGCCGACATGCAGGCGCTGCTCGAAGAGAATGACGATGTGCGCTTCGTGCTCAAGGAATTCCCCATCCTCTCCGCAGAATCGCGCGAGGCCCATGTGGTTTCCATGGCCGTTCAGGCGACCGCGCCCGAGAAATACGCCGAGTTCCATCAGCAGCTGATGGGTTCGGAATCCCGCGCCGATGGCGAACTGGCCATGTCGATTGCGACCGGCCTTGGTCTTGATGAGGCAGCACTTCGCAAGGAAATGGAAAATCCGGAGATCCAGAAGGCTTTCGCGGAAACCTATGAACTGGCGAATCAGCTTGCGGTTACCGGAACGCCCGCCTATGTGGTCGGAAACGAGGTTGTGTTCGGCGCGCTGGGCAAGGATGTGCTCGGCGAAAAGATCGAACAGGCCCGCACGGAAAGCAACTGACGCGCACGCCGGAAGCCTCCGGAGCGCTCTGTGGACAGAGAAAGAAGCCCCTTGC
Source organism: Nitratireductor aquimarinus (assembly GCF_017255295.1). Classification (GTDB taxonomy): domain Bacteria; phylum Pseudomonadota; class Alphaproteobacteria; order Rhizobiales; family Rhizobiaceae; genus Nitratireductor; species Nitratireductor aquimarinus. The sequence goes on along the minus strand of NZ_JAFKDE010000003.1, from coordinate 112,506 downwards.
CATCTTTGCGGTACGGTCTAAGCCCTCTATAGAGGAGCTTGTGATGGTGCCGCAAAAGGGCCAGGGGACGATTTTATGGCGAAAACAGTCTTCATTCTGAACGGGCCCAATCTGAATGCGCTCGGCAAGCGCGAACCCGGCATCTATGGCGGCGACACCCTTGAGGACGTCGAGAAGAACTGCCGGGACAAGGCGGCTTCACTTGGAATGGACATTGAGTTTCGCCAGTCCAATCACGAGGGCGACCTCGTTGACTGGATCCATGAGGCCGGCCAGAAAGCTGCCGGCATCGTCATCAATCCCGGCGCCTATGGGCACACGTCGATTGCATTGCATGATGCGATCCGTGCGGTGAGCCCGCTCCCGGTGATTGAGGTGCACATTTCCAACATTCATGCCCGCGAAGCGTTTCGCCACGTTTCGATGATTGCCCCGGCGGCAAAAGGCATGATTTGCGGATTGGGCACAATCGGTTATGTACTCGCGCTGGATGCGCTGGCCGCACACCGGCCGGATTGAGACAAAAGCAGGACAAAACACATGTCGACAAAAAAGACGGGGGTCGATCAGCAACTCATTCGCGAGCTTGCGACGATCCTGAACGACACCAATCTGACGGAAATCGAAGTCGAGCAGGATGACCTGCGGATTCGCGTGGCCAAGCAGGGCGCAGTCGCCGTGCAGAGCTATGCCGCTCCGGCACCCGCCCCCGCGCCCGCACCGGCTGTGCCGGCCCCGGCCGCGGCTGAAGAAGCCAAGAAGAGCCCGGCCGATTCCAAGAATGCCGTTCCTTCCCCGATGGTCGGCACCGCCTACAAGTCTCCCGCGCCCGGCGCGAACGCCTTCATCGAAGTCGGCCAGTCCGTGAAGGAAGGCCAGACGCTTCTCATCATCGAAGCGATGAAGACCATGAACCAGATTCCCGCGCCCCGTTCCGGCACCGTGACGGCGATCCTCTTCGAGGATGCGCAGCCGGTTGAGTTCGGCGAGCCGCTGGTCGTCATCGAATAGTCCGGGGCAGGCGCGCATGTTTCACAAGATCCTCATCGCCAATCGCGGCGAAATCGCCCTGCGCGTACTGCGCGCCGCCAAGGAGCTCGGCATCCAGACCGTAGCCGTGCACTCCACGGCGGACGCGGATGCGATGCATGTGCGCCTTGCCGACGAGAGCGTATGCATCGGGCCGCCGCCCTCGCGCGACAGCTATCTGAACATTCATCAGATTCTGGCCGCCTGCGAGATCACCGGCGCCGACGCCGTGCATCCGGGCTACGGCTTCCTTTCGGAAAACGCCAAGTTCTCCGAAATTCTGGCCGCACACAATCTCACCTTCATCGGCCCCTCGGCCGACCACATCCGCATCATGGGTGACAAGATCACCGCCAAGAAGACGGTGAAGGCCCTTGGCATTCCCGTGGTTCCGGGCTCCGATGGCGCCGTGACCGACGATGTGGAAGCCAAGCGCATTGCCGCCGATATCGGCTATCCGGTGCTGATCAAGGCATCGGCCGGCGGCGGCGGACGCGGCATGAAGGTTGCGCGGACCGAGGCAGATCTTGCCGAGGCGCTCTCCACCGCCCGCACAGAAGCGGGTGCGGCCTTCGGTGACGACGCGGTGTATATCGAGAAGTATCTCGAAAAGCCGCGCCACATCGAGGTTCAGGTGATGGGCGACGGTGCGGGCAACGCGATCCATCTGGGTGAACGCGACTGCTCGCTGCAGCGCCGTCACCAGAAGGTGTGGGAAGAGGCCAACTCGCCTGCCCTCAATGTCGAGCAGCGCAACCGCATCGGCGAAATCGTCTCCAAGGCCATTGCCGATCTCGGCTATTCCGGCGCGGGCACGATCGAGTTTCTCTACGAGAATGGCGAATTCTACTTCATCGAGATGAACACCCGCCTGCAGGTGGAGCATCCGGTGACGGAAGCCATTACCGGCATCGATCTGGTGCATGAGCAGATCCGCGTCGCTTCCGGCGGTGGACTGTCCTGCACGCAGGATGAGGTGCGTTTCGAGGGCCATGCCATCGAGTGCCGCATCAATGCGGAAGACCCGCGCACCTTCACCCCCTCGCCGGGCACGATCACGCATTTCCATACGCCGGGCGGTCTTGGCATCCGCGTCGATTCGGGCGTCTATTCGGGCTACCGCATCCCGCCTTACTACGACAGCCTGATCGGCAAGCTGATCGTGCATGGACGCAACCGCGTCGAGTGCATGATGCGTCTGCGCCGCGCGCTGGACGAGTTCGTCGTCGACGGCATCAAGACCACGCTTCCGCTGTTCCAGGATCTGGTCGGCAACCCCGATATCGCCAATGGCGATTACGACATCCACTGGCTGGAGAATTACCTGGCGAAAACGAGCTAGAGTTTCGGTTACCCCGTTTCTCTGTCAGTGATTGAGATCGCCCTTTGTGCGTCCAGTGGACGCCGGGCGATCCAAAGCTCGCCGCCCCATGTGATTCTCCGGCGATCTGGCCGGTTGAGCACGATGGCACGACCTTTCGCACCAGGATTTCGGATCCCTCCGGATCTTCTTCTTCGCGCTTACGCCACCGGGGTTTTCCCGATGGCGGAAAGTGCCGATGACCCGGAGGTTTTCTGGGTGCGGCCGGAAATGCGCGGGGTCATCCCGCTCGATTCCTTTCACATCCCCAAAAGCCTCGCCAAGACGCTGCGCCGCGCGCCCTTCCGTATCGCCTTTGATACGGACTTTGAGGGCGTCATAGAAGGCTGTGCAGAGGCGCGACGCGACACCGACGACACATGGATCAACGCGCCCATCCGCGAAGCCTACGGGCTTCTATTCGAGAACGGGCACTGCCACACGGTGGAAGCTTGGACGGATGAAGGGCTGGTGGGCGGGCTCTACGGCGTCACACTTGGCCGCGCCTTCTTCGGCGAGAGCATGTTCTCGCGCCAGACCGATGCCTCCAAGGTCTGCCTTGTGCATCTGGTCGAGCGCCTGCGCGAACGCGGCTTCACATTGCTCGACACGCAGTTCACAACCCCGCACCTAAAACAGTTCGGCGCGATCGACGTGCCCCGCAGCCGTTATGAGCAGATGCTTCAGGACGCGCTGCAAAAGGGCGAAGCGCGCTTCAGCCCCTGAGAGTCCGCGTCGATGGAGATCAGTAGGGTTTCACTCAGTCCGCGTCCGGCGGCGGGACTTCCGTGTCTTCCTTGCAGGCCTTGAGCCACACGTCGTAAACCGCGTGCTCGACGGCATTGAGCCCCGGGCTTTCGGCCAGCATCCAGCCGGTGAAGATGCGGCGGATCTCACGGTCCAGCGTGATCTCGTCCACTTCCACGAAAGCGTCGGTGCGCGGCTCCTCGGTCTCCTCGGAGCTGTAGCAGACGCGCGGCGTCACCTGCAGAGCGCCAAACTGGACGGTCTCATGCATATAGACGTCGAAGGAGATGATGCGGCCGGTAATCTTGTCGATGCCGGTGAATTCGGCCACCGGGTGCTGCAAACGCTCTGCCTGCGCTGGCAGGGCGGCGAGCGTCGCCATTCCCAGTCCCAGCGCTGCAACAAGCCTGAAACCGGCTTTCTTCTTGTGGCCTGAATTCATGTGGCTCGACACCCGTCCTGTTCGCTTGTCATCCGGGATAGACCGGTGGAATCACCAAGTCCATGGGAAGGCGCACAACTAATGTTAAATTGTGGCGAGAACAGCGCGCGGCTTCAACCGCCGGGCGTCCACGCATCATAGTCGCCGGTCACGCGCGGGCGCTCCTTGCCGGTCGCAATCGATCCCTGCGGACGATAGGCGGCGGGGGTGCCCGTGAGATTCGGCTGATGCGGCTTCTGCCATTCGCGCGGCGTGTAGTTTTCGTTCACCGGCGCAACATCGACACGGTGGTGCAGCCAGCCGTGCCAGCCAGCGGGAACCAGAGACGCATCGGAAATGCCGTTATAGATTACCCAACGGCGCGTGCGCCCTTCGGAATCCTTGCCGCCTTCGTAATAGATGTTGCCGAACTCGTCTTCACCGACGCGCGTGCCTTTGCGCCACGTGTGGAAGCGGGTGCCCAGTGTCTGGCCATTCCACCAGGTGAAAAACTGAAGCAGGAACTTCTTCATGGCGTCCTCAAGTCGCTCGCTATCATCGTTCGAGATGGCTCGTGAGTTGCGTTATGGCGTCCGCATCGCCAGAAGGCAAGGCCCGTTACGGATTGCTCAAAGTTCATTTCATCGCATTCGCCGTATCACGGCTGTTTTCGGGCCGGCAAAGGGGTTTTGCCCCTCACCTGTCTCATGCCTGGAAAAGCCGGAAGCGCGGCGAGGACGTGGTTTCCGAGGACCGGATGGAGCGCGCCTTCCGCGCAGCTGTCAAAGCCCACGCCTGTTACCGCAATGAGACCTGATGCGCGCGAATGCCGCAAGAGGGATAGCCGGCTGACAAAAGGATTCGGTCTCGAATCAGCGTCGCCCTGCGTCCGGGGACGCCTGAGGCCCTTCCCTAAAGCAGCCTGCGGTAGATCAAGGCCGGGATATCGAAACCGGCGCTGCCGCAATCCTCGCTCTGGCCCATCTGCTCAAATCCCAGATGCTCATAGAAGCCACGCGCCCGGCCATTGGCCTCTTCCACCTCAAGCGTGATTTCGCGCGCCTCGGGAAAGCAGATCGCCACCTCGTCGAACAGGGCCTGACCGATGCCGCGCCCCTGGCAGGCCGGAAGCACGTAAAGCTGATGCAGTTTTATGGATTTGCCTTCACGCTCGGCGACGGCGAAGGCCACACCGCCGATATCGCTGCCATTGTCTGCCAGAACAAATTCGGAGTGCGGCTGTTTCAGCCGCGCCCTCAGGGCCTCGATGGAGTGCCAGGCATCGGTGATCTCGTCCACACGCTCGCGGCCATAGATCGCATCATAGGTGTCGTGCCAGGTTTCCACGAGAAGCGCCCGCACGGCCGGCAAGTCGCGCTCACCGGCCGTGCGGACAAAATAACCGCCGGCATCAATCATCGATGCCGAGCTTTTCCTTCACCAGCGCGTTGACCGCCTGCGGGTTGGCCTTGCCACCGGTGGCTTTCATCACCTGACCGACGAACCAGCCGGCCAGCGTCGGCTTGGCCTTGGCCTGCTCGACCTTTTCCGGGTTGGAGGCGATGACTTCGTCAACGGCCTTCTCGATTGCGCCGGTGTCGGTGACCTGCTTCATGCCGCGCTCATCGACGATGGCGACCGGGTCGCCCCCCTCGGTGAATACGATCTCAAACAGATCCTTGGCGATCTTGCCGGAAATCGTGCCGTTCTTGATCAGGTCGATGATCGCGCCGAGCTGGTCAGCCGAAACAGGGGTCTCGTCGATCCCCTGCCCGGCCTTGTTCAGCGCGCCGAGCAGATCGTTGATGACCCAGTTGGCGGCAGCCTTGCCGTCACGTCCCTTTGCAACCTTCTCGAAGAAGTCTGCCGTAGCCTTCTCGGCAATCAGGACCGAAGCGTCATACTCGGACAGGCCGAAGGCTTCGATGAAACGCGCCTTCTTCTCATCCGGCAGCTCCGTGAGGTCGGCTGCAAGCGCATCCACATAGGCCTGATCGAATTCCAGCGGCACCAGATCCGGATCGGGGAAGTAGCGATAATCGTGCGCTTCTTCCTTGGAGCGCATGGAGCGCGTCTCGCCCTTGGCCGGGTCGAACAGGCGGGTCTCCTGATCGATGGAACCGCCATCCTCGAGAATCGCGATCTGGCGACGGGCTTCCGATTCGATGGCCTGACCGACAAAACGCACCGAGTTCACATTCTTGATCTCGCAGCGCGTGCCGAATTCACCGCCCGGCCGGCGCACGGACACGTTCACGTCGGCGCGCATGGAGCCTTCGTCCATGTTGCCGTCGCAGGTGCCCAGATAACGCAGGATGGTGCGCAGCTTGGTCAGGAACGCCTTGGCCTCGTCCGCAGAACGGATATCGGGCTTGGAGACGATCTCCATGAGCGCGACGCCCGAGCGGTTGAGATCCACATAGGACATGGTGGGATGCTGGTCGTGCATCGATTTGCCGGCATCCTGCTCCAGATGCAGGCGCTCGATGCCCACTTCGATTTCCTCAAACGAGCCGTCCTTGGCGGGGCCGACGGAAACCGTCACCTTGCCCTCGCCGACGATCGGCTGCTTGAACTGCGAAATCTGGTAGCCCTGCGGCAGGTCCGGATAAAAATAGTTCTTGCGGTCGAAGACCGAGCGCAGGTTGATCTGCGCTTTCAGGCCAAGGCCCGTGCGGATTGCCTGCTTGACGCAGACCTCGTTGATGACGGGCAGCATGCCGGGCATGGCCGCATCCACGAGGGAGACATTCGCATTGGGGGCAGCACCGAAAGTCGTCGAAGCGCCGGAGAACAGCTTTGCTTCAGACGTTACCTGGGCATGGATCTCCATGCCGACGATGATTTCCCAGTCGCCGGTAGCGCCGGAGATGAAACGCTTGGGATCGGGCGTGCGTGTATCGATGAGTGTCATGGTTTCACGGTGCCGTGCAGTCGGATGGTTCGGAATGGACTGCCGCATTCGCTAGACCAAACATACCCGCGTGGCAAGCCAAGCGCTTTATTCCGGCCACAGTTTGCGTTATGAAATGCAGCATCAACGGAGTTTTTATGTCCAACTATCTTGAGGCCCGGTAGGGCCCCGAACCTGAACCAACACAGGGTCGGGGCGAGAAAACCTTGAAACCCTGCGCCATCGCAAGGCGGCGCAGCGATGTTTGCCGGCCATTTGGCCGGTGGTTTTCCCATTGGTTCGCGCCAGTGGTTTTCCAGGACTTCAAGATATGGATATTTCGCGCGCAGAGCAGCGCATCCTGCACATATTGGCGCAGGGCGGCCGGATCGTCATCGAAAAGGACGAGCAAGGCCAGATTCTCGAACTGAACTGCATCACACGTGACGGCTGGCAGTTTCCCGGCCTTGACCTGACACTGTTCAGAAAAATCAAACGTAAACGGGCAATCCAGTCGCGCAACAGCGGTCCCTACCGCATCACGCGCCGCGGCCTTCAACTGGTCCGCTCACAACTCGATAACCGTTAAAACAAAAGAGGCTGCCGAAAGGCAGCCTCCGTCTTTTCAGGCGGTCGCGATGTAGCTGCGAATGTCTTCGGCCTCGCGCTCGACCTCCTCGATGCGCTTTTTCACGATATCGCCGATCGAGATGATGCCGGCAATCTTGCCGTTCTCTTCCACCGGCAGGTGCCGGAAACGGCCTTCAGTCATGATCTGCATGACCTCGTTGACCGTGTTCTGCTCATGGCAGCGGCGAACTTTTGCGGTCATGACCGCAGAAACTGGCTGTTCAAGCATGTCGGCGCCATCGCGCCCGATCACGCGCACAATATCGCGCTCCGACAATATACCTGCGATACGCCCGTCGGGCTCCGTCACAACGACGGCACCGATACCGCGTTCAGACAAGAGCTGGGCGGCCTCCGCCAGCCTCCTGTCCGGACCGATGGTGACCACATTGCGCCCTTTGGCGTCCAGAATGGCCTTCACCGTCATGGCAATCTCCTTCTTCTGGCAACAGGGCAATGTTGCGCCGTGAAAGAGCGCTTTGCAAGTAGACGAATGCTTATGCCGTCGTCGAAATCCTGCCCTTAGGAAGGGAAATCAGCCTGACGCCGCGCGGGCGGGCGATCAAAGAACTGGATGCCGAAGAAACCCAGGAGAAAACCGCCGATATGGGCTTCCCAGGCGATCTGGGGACCGTTGACCACGGTGCCGCTCATCAGGCCCGTCACCACATTGGCCACCATCCAGACGCCAAGGAACACCACGACGCTGCGCGATTTCACGACCAGGGAGACAGGAAGCACCGGCCCGGTGAAGGCCGGCTTGGGCTGTCGCCGATCCACCCGGAACGCAAAGCGGGCTGCAGCCCCCATCATCGCGGAAATGGAGCCGGACGCGCCAACAAGCGGCACTGCCGAGGATGGATAGAGCAGGTAATGCAGCCCGACGGCGGCAAGCGCGCCTGCCACCCAGAACAGGACGAAACGCGCACTTCCGATGCGGTTGGCAAGCGGAGACCCGAAGGCGGCAAGCCAGATCATATTGACCAGAAGATGCCCCCAACTTCCATGCAGGAAGGAATAGGTGACGGGGCTGATGAAAGCGTAGGTGTCGAGCGCAAACTGCCCGCTATAGCGGATCGGCAGAAACGCGAAATGCACCATCAGCCAGATCTGCTGATCAATGCTCATCCAGAATGTCTCGATGGCAAAAATTGCAACGCAGATCAGGCCGAGGACCGTGACGGCCGGCGCCAGGTTGAACACCGGCTCCCTGCCATCACCGCCGTTCCGCTCAAACCCATTTTCGGATTCCGCTTCAGGAATCGCCCGCTCTTCATCTCTGTTCATGATTTTGCGTAGCAGACCCGCGGAAAAGAAAAAAGCCGCTCAGGATGAACCTGAACGGCCTGGTCGAGCCCCCACTCCGGCTTTCGTGTGAAAGACCGGCCCCGGCCCGTCAGTTGGAGCATCGGGCGCCCCCGCTACTCCCTCAATCATTCAGATCGTCCTTCAGGCGTCCACGGGGACGCATGGCGATCTGGTTGATTCGGTCTTGCTAACGGCCGGACACTGCCACCGGCCCGAAACCCGCGCAATCTAAACCCTTTGTTAACCCTAACAGAGCGGCTGCGCGAACAACCCCCATCGCTTTGGCACGCATCCTGCACCCATCCACATGTCGCTATTGAAAATGCCTGCACCTGTCCGCCTATGGGACAGGCCCGGGCCGAGAGTAAGGAGCCAAGAGGCATGAAACATGATGGTTCGGTGACGTTGTTCCAATATTGGAACAGGTTGCGTGGCAACCGTCCGGCCCCCAGGCGCACGGAAGTCGAGCCGGCAGAGATCAAGACACTGCTGGCCGATACGTTCATTCTGGAACGCGATGCGCGCGGCGAAGCCGTGTTCCGCCTCGCTGGCACCCGGCTGTGCGCCACATTCGGAAAGGAACTCAAGGGCCTCTCCTTCGCCTCCCTGTGGCCGGGCCGTGATCAGGCCGTGGTCGGCAAGCTTGCGCGCAGCGTGTTCGACATGAAATCCGTGGTGGTTCTTTCCTTTGCGGGACGCAACAGGAGCGGCGATGCCGCAGCCTTCGAGCTTCTGCTTCTGCCGCTTGAAGGCGGCATGGAAAGCCCGCGCGCCATGGGCTCGCTGCTGGCCTGCCACAAGCCTTTCTGGCTTGGCGCAGAACCAATCGTGGAATGTGAAGTCACCTCGCTGCGGATCATCGACGCCGACCGCGAGCCCTCTCTCCTGAAGAACCGGCCAGCCGTCCAGGTGCCGCCACTGGTGCCGGAGCGCCGCTCCATCACCGACAGCCTCATCGAACCCGGCCAGGGCCGCCGCTTCCGCCATCTCGTGGTTTTCGACGGTGGGCGCAACGAATAGTTGCCCCTTACCGGTTATTAACGGATCAGGCGTAGTGTCTCGCTGCCCCATGGGCCAGCTGGAATCTTCAGATCGAAGGGCGCAAGACACGATGAGAGCGGCGATCAACCGATCCCCATCAGACGATGAAAGACGCAGCTTTCAGCGCGTCAAGGTGTCGATCTATGGCCGCTTCATGCTTGAGGATCGCAGCGAACACCCCTGCCGGGTGACAGACATGTCACCGGGCGACGTTTGCCTGATCGCACAGCATTCAGGCAGGCAGGGCGAGCGCGTGATCGCCTATCTCGATCATATCGGCCGCATTGAAGGCGAAGTGATCCGCGTCAACCGCGACGGTTTCGCCATGACGGTTGTTGCTTCCGAGCGCAAGCGCGACAAGCTTGCGGCCCAGCTTACATGGCTTGCCAACAAGCACGAGCTGGACCTGCCGGAAGATCGCCGCCACGAGCGTATCGCACCACGCAACCCGATCAGCGTTCTGCGCCTGCCGGACGGCCGCGAATATCGCTGCCGCATCATCGACCTGTCTCTTTCCGGCGCAGCCGTGGAGAGCGAAGTGCGGCCTGAACGCGGAACGCAGGTTCATCTTGGCACGATGCGCGGACAGGTGGTGCGCCATTTCGACGATGGCGTCGCCATCGAGTTCGCAAGCATCCAGAACCGTCAGGCGCTGGAAGCAGAGTTCTCGCTGCCGACGGAAGCCTGACCGCTGCATTCGTAACAGCGGCCTAAGCGCCCAGACGCGTCGCCAGCTCTGCAAAATCCGAGACGATCACATCCCAGTCCCGTTCTGCGACCAGATCGCGTGATGATCCGCTGCCATATTCCAGCGGACGCGGGAACGCGCGAGGGGTCGATACCCGGATCAGGAAGGATCGCTTCCAGTTTTTCCCGATGCAGGACATCCAGCCGTACGAAGGATCGCCGCCTCGCGCGCCACACCTTCGCGCCAGTCCACCACCGTGCCGAATACATCGAACACCAGAGCCTTCACACCATTCATGCCGCTCTCCTCTCCATCGTCGATCCGCCCGTGAAGTGCGGCGCGAACCGAGCGCCGTGACGCCTTCGAATTTCATTACAATTTTAGACAAATTTTATTCAAATATAATTCGATTTTTATATTGATTAGATCAAAATACAAATAGAATTTAGCGCGATTTATACTTCGCACTTTTGCCTGAAATAAATTCCCCTGTGTCATTGTCCTCTCAAACGGGGAGACAAGACTATGGGGCATTCAAAGAGCGCACGGCTGATCGCGGCCGCCGCACTTGCATTCGGGGCGTTCACCACGGGGGCGTTCGCCACACCCAATTTCATGAAGACCGGTGGCTTTACCAGCCAGCCGATCGGTCACTATGAACTTTGCCAGCGCGAGCCGGTCGAGTGCAACCAGACAACGGCGCGCCCGCGCCCGGTGAAGCTGACGCGCGAGATGTGGAAAGCCATGATCGACGTCAACAATGCGGTGAACTCAACGGTTCTGCCGCGCACCGACATGGAGATGTGGGGCGTGGAAGAGTACTGGTCCTACCCGACGGCCTATGGCGACTGCGAGGACTATGTTCTTGAGAAGCGCCGCCGCCTGATGGCAGCCGGCGTGCCTGCCGGCAATCTGCTGATCACGGTGGTGCGCCAGCCCAATGGCGACGGCCATGCCGTTCTGACCGTGGTCACCAATATGGGCGATTTCATTCTCGATAATCTGGAAGCCCGCGTCTCTTTGTGGGGCGATACGGATTACACCTATCTCAAGCGCCAGGCCGCTTCGCATTCGGGCAAGTGGGTCAACATCAACAACGGACAGCCCGTCGCCGTTGGCAGCGTCGCTTCGAGCCGCTGATCTTTCAACAACATGTATGGGCGCAATCCAGTGAACGCGCCCATGTCTTTCTGAACACCAACGGAGAACGCCGCGCTCCCGATCTTCGGACCGGCGGCATCCGTTGCGGGACACCCGGTCGAGTCCCCACCTCCCCGTCCCCAACGACCGGGTCAGGAGCCGGCCCACCCCATGGGTCGGCTCCACCTTTTTCGGGAACTCAGACTTCCTTCAGCTCCACAGAAAAGCGCTGACCGTTCTTCACATAGTGATCGGCAGACCAGCGGAGCCCGCGCACCGCTTCCTCATCCAGTTCACGCACGACCTTGGCAGGCGAACCGACGATCAGCGAATTATCGGGAAATTTCTTGTTCTCGGTGACGAGCGCGCCGGCCCCGACCAGGCAGTTCCTGCCGATCTCGGCACCATTGAGCACCACCGCGCCCATTCCGATCAGGCTGTTTTCGCCGATCCGGCAACCATGCAGGATCGCGCGGTGCCCGACCGTGCAGCCGCGCCCCACGACCAGCGGAAAGCCCATATCCGTGTGAAGCACGGAATGTTCCTGAATGTTGGTGTCTTCGCCGATATCGATCAGCTCATTGTCACCGCGCAGGACAGCGCCGAACCAGACACCCGCATTGCGTCCGAGCCGCACACGCCCGATCAGCGAGGCGTCCGGCGCGATCCAGTTTGTGTCCCTGTCCTCGAACTGCGGGCTCTCGCCCTCCAACGCATAAATCGGCATGAAAAACTCCCGGTAGATTAAGGCGGCACACTACAACACGCGGGCGGGAATCAGAATCTGCATTTCGCCACTTCAAATCCGCCCGACAGCCAGCACCGCCTCGATAACAACCACACCGGTCGCCGTCACCCATAATCCGGACGTGAAAGCCGCACCCGCCAGCGCGCCATGCCCGATCAACCTCTGCCTGTGGCTTGCGAGCGCTTCACGCAGGAAAACGACCGGTCCCACGCACAGCATGACCGCGAGGGATCGCAAAACACGCCGACGAACGATGAAGGGCGACTGGAAGCGCACACGCCTGCCGGTCAGAAGCTCAAAGAGACTTGAAAAGAGACCGCAAAAGACAAGTCCGGCGACAAACGCCGCCCCGCAAAGCCAGATATGGACCATGTCTTTACGCTCCATTTACCATAAGAACCCAAGGTCAATACAACCTTTGAGGCAAACTTTGTGCCGATTCCCGTGTCTCGCATCGAGACACAAGCGAGGATCTGAAACTGGCGACCGAAAACGACATCAGCGCTGCCAACACATCTGCCGCCGTGCAACAAAACCGGTTTGCGCGCCGTGTGTTTCAGTTCTTTCTGCTGCTGCTGGCGCTTTCCATCGGCATCCTGTTTGTCGGCCAGTGGTATGGAGACACGCTGTCGGAAGCCGGTCACACCGCATCCACCAAGCCCCGCGAGATCGTCATCGGCAACAATGTGCTGACATTTCCGGAAAACATGATCCGCTTCAAGGCTGCACGGCAGGATGGCGTGAGACAGCGCCTGGATGTCTATATGGTCTGGCCCGAACTCGAGGGCTATTCGCCTGACAGAAGCGATGATTTCAACCATGTGGACGGATCGCGGCGCATCCTGTTTGTGACATTCGAGGAACAGATGATGTCACGCGACATGAGCAACCGGCTTGAACCCGTCTACCGGCAGGTGATCGAGGCGCACTCGGTTGGCGGACCGGAGAGCATTCGCTTTCACCGCTTCAAACAGGGCTCGGGCTATGAGGGCGAAGTGCTTGCGGTTTCGGCCTCAGAACCGGGGGAAGAACCCTTCGTGGCGCGTTGCCTGACAGGAACTGCGGCGCGGGAGGCGCTCGCGCCGTGCGAACGCGACATCAACCTGGGAAACCGGCTGAGCATGACCTACCGCTTTCCCGCCTCGCTGCTCGGCCAGTGGCGGCTTCTGGACAAGGACATTCGCCGGAAGGTCGCAGAGCACATCAAGACCCCGCTGTAAGCCCCCTTTGACAGAAAAAAGCCCGCATGCGACAGCGCATACGGGCTTTCGAATTCACGCCGCCGCGCCAAAAGCGCCTGCATGCGTCTGGCCGAAACGGCTCAGAGGTCGATGTCGAGAATGGCCATCGAGAAATTGTAGGAGAGCTCTCCCTCTTCCTCATCCTTGAAGACGATGCCGAGGAACTCGTCACCAAGATAAAGCTCGCAGGAATCATCCTTGCGCGGACGCGCCTTCACGGTCAGCGCATCATTGTTGAAGGTACGTTTGAAATACGCTTCGAGCTTTCGGATCTCTTCGGGCTTCAAGAAACATCTCCAGTGCCTGGCGCATCGTGTGAAACCGGACCGGTTTCGGGACAGCACGACGCACAGCTTCAGATTTGATGCAGACCTGCCGGATATCCGTACGAACACCCGGTAGCCCTGCTGTGATCGCGGCGCTTCTGACATGAGGCCAGCGCCACTGTAAACCCTGAAACCGGGATTTCAGCCGTAAAGCCTCTGCGGGTCAACAGACGTTTTTGCTGCGAACAGTCACCAGTCGTGATGCCGGGAAACCTCCCTGCCCTGACAAAATAGAGATGAGCTGAATGAGCGCCGCAGACGCGCTCAGGACTGACCGTGCAGGATCTGGTCCATGGAGCGGGACGGCTCGCTGCAGCCCGACTCACCAACGACACGCGCCGGCACGCCGGCAACGGTCTTGGCAGCCGGCACATCGTTCAGCACGACAGAGCCCGCCGCAACGCGTGCGCAATGGCCGACCTCGATATTGCCGAGGATCTTCGCTCCAGCGCCGATCAGCACGCCATGGCGGATTTTCGGGTGCCGGTCGCCCGTTTCCTTGCCGGTGCCGCCCAGCGTCACCGCATGCAATAAGGACACATCGTCTTCGACAACCGCCGTCTCACCGATGACCACGCCGGTTGCATGGTCGATGAAGATGCCCTTGCCCATCCGCGCACCGGGATTGATGTCCGTCTGGAAGACGGCCGACGAGCGGCTTTGCAGGTAGAGCGCGAAATCCCTGCGTCCCTCCTTCCACAGCCAGTGCGCCAGACGATGGGTCTGGATGGCGTGGAAGCCCTTGAAATAGAGCACCGGCATCAGAAAACGGTCGCAGGCCGGATCGCGGTCGTAATAGGCCTGAATGTCTACACGCACAGTAGTGCGCCATTCAGGCTCGGCATTGAGCATGGCGTGGAAAGTCTGGCGGATCAGGTCCGCGCCCATGTCGGGATGATCGAGCCGCTCGGCGACCCGGTGCACGACCGCGCTTTCCAGATCGTCATGATTGAGGATCGTCGCATAGAGAAAGGCCGCAAGCAGCGGATCATTGGCGACAGCGGCCTCCGCCTCTTCACGGACCGCGTACCAGATCGGGTCCACCGGTTGAGGCGCGCTTTTGCCGGAACTGCGTTCACGGATAGCGTTGCGAGCGTTCATCGATTTCTCCGCCAGAGGCCTAACCTTGCCTTAAAGCCAAACATACGTCAGAAGCCAAGGTAATTGAACCGCAAAAAACTGTGACAGCAGCTACAGGAAAATTGATGCATGACGGTCCAATCGCAGCAAAATGAGGCAGGTTTACGTGTTTCCCGCTCGAATGGCATCGCGACCATTCTGATCTCCCGGGAAGCAAAGATGAACGCGATATCACAGGCCATGTGGCGATCGATGATCGATCTGGTCGCCGAACTGGAGGCCGACGACACGGTGCGCGTTCTGGTTCTGCGCGGCGCGGGCGACAATTTCTGCGCGGGCGCGGATGTTTCCGAGTTCGACACGGTGCGGCGCGATGCGGAAACCGCGCGCAGCTACGAAATGCTGAATGCCGGCGCGTTTGCAGCCATTCGCAACACGCATCTGCCGACCATTGCGGCTATCTCCGGTGTCTGCTTCGGCGGCGGCTTTGGCCTTGCTGCGGCCTGCGACCTGCGGATTGCCTCGCCCGATGCGCTCTTTTCAGTACCGGCAGCGCGGCTCGGCCTTGCCTATCCGGTGGAGGCGATGGGCGACATCGTGGCCACGGCAGGCGCACAGATGGCGCGCTACCTCACCTTTTCCGGCGCGCGGATCGATGCGGCGCGCGCCCGCGAATGCGGGTTCCTGCTGGAGGTCGTGCCTTCTGACGTGCTGATCAGCCGGGCCACGGACCTTGCAGCAACCATTGCCCGCAATGCCCCGCTTTCCATCCGCGCATCGAAGGTTTCGATTTCGGCGGCGCTGACCTGCAACACGCAGGAAGCCGAACGCGCTCAGGGGCTCGGCGACATCACGTTCGAAAGTGCGGATTATGCGGAAGGCCGGCGCGCATTTCGCGAGCGGCGCCCACCGCATTTTGCAGGACACTGACCGGCCTGACCGCGAAATGCTCTAGGCCGCCTCGTCGCGGCCCAGGAACTTCAGGATCTCGGTTGCGAAAACATCGTTGCGGTCGCCGGCCACCATGTGCCCGGCCCCGCCGACATCCACATAGGAAGCGGCAGGCGCAAGGGAAACGAACTCCCGGGCATGCGCTTCCTGCACCAGTTCCGAACGCATGCCACGCACCAAAAGCACCGGCAGGCTCAATTGCGGCAGGCCCGCAAGCAGCTCCTGCATCAGCGCTTCCGCACCATAATTGATGCTCTCGGCTCCCTTGATGAAGGCGGGGTCCCAGTGCCAGCGATAGCGGCCATCCTCATCCTGCCGCAGATTCTTGCGCAGGCCCTCCAGCGAGCGACGCGGCGCGCGGTGCGGCAGATAGGCAGCGATTGCATCGGCAGCCTCTTCAAGCGATGCGAAGCCCTCTTCCATGCGCGCGCCCATGAAACCCTGGATCTTGTTCACCCCTTTGGGATCAAGGCGCGGCGTGATGTCGACAAGCACGAGCGCATCAAGAAGCGGCCCGTCCCGCATCTCCGCTGTCAGGGACGCCAGACCGCCAAGCGACGCGCCAACGGCTGATGGCCTGATGTGAAATCGCTCATGAACCTGACGGAAGATGGCAGCGGCATCCTCGCCATAATGGTGAAACCCGTAGCGGCCGCTTTCGACCCACGCGCTCTCGCCATGGCCGCGCTGGTCGACCGAGATGGCGCGCATGCCGCGCTCGGCCACTTCACACGCCGTGGCGTCCCAGGCGCGCCGTGTCTGCCCGCCGCCATGCAGGAAAACGACGGGCTGCCCGCCGCCATCCCAGATGTCGCCGGTCAGCCTGTTGCCTTCGGCCCCGACAAAGGAAATCGCCTTACGTTCGATCAAGAGGGTGCTCCTCTAGAAACGCCAGCGCGCGCGCCTTGAATGTCCGGTCGCCCACCGCCAGCATGTGGTCCCGTCTTTCAATCGCAAATGCCGTGCCGTTAGGCAACAGATCGGCCAGCCCTTCGGGCGAACCGGCAATGTCATCGACGGTGCCAACGGCAACCAGCGTCGGCAGGGCAATCGCCGCGGCGTCTTCGGCGGTCAGGAGCTCGCGGGACGTGGCGATGCAGGCGGCGAGCGCAATGCGGTCGCTCTTTGTCTGATCGGCGAATTTGCGGAACATCTGGCCGCGCTCGGAGGTGATGCTATCGGGATCATCGGCAAGAAGCGCTTCGGCTATCTCGTCCCACTCTCCAACGCCGTCGATCATGCCGCGCCCAAGCCCGCCAAGAATGAGCGTGGCGACCTTCTCAGGGTGCTCAAGCGCCAAAAAAGCGGAGATGCGCGCGCCCATGGAATAGCCCATCACATGCGCCTTCTCGATGCCCAGATAATCGAGCAGAGCGGCTGCATCACCCGCCATCTTACCGGGCGTGTAATCCGCCTTGTCATGGCTCTTGGCAGATTTTCCGTGGCCGCGATTGTCGATCGCGATGACGCGGAAGCCCGCATCCCGCAGGGTCTTCACCCAGCCCGGCGCAACCCAGTTGACGAAATGCGTGGAGGCAAAGCCGTGAATGAGGAGAATGGGATCGCCCTGGCCTTCATCGATGAAAGCGAGCTCGAACCCGTCATGGAGGAAAGACTTCATTTTCCGGAAAATCGCCCTTGCTGACTATTGGGCGCCGGCGGCCTCTATGCGCGGATGGCGCAAACGGTCACCGACCTCGATCCCCGTCTTCTGCGCGGTTCCGGCGACCAGTTCAAGCACGAATTGGGATTCGACGTCCGGCGAGATGGAAGCGGTGGAGAACGGCGTGCCGGGCGCAATCGCCCGAACCGTGCCATCAGCCGCCACGAAAAGAAGATCAAGCGGCAGCGGTGTGTTCTGCATCCAGAACCCCTGACGGCCCTCTGCCGGGAAGATGAAGAGCATGCCGCGATCCTGCGGCATGGACTGGCGGAACATGAGCCCACGCTGACGCTCATGCGCCTCGTCGGCAATTTCGATGTCGAAACGCACCTCGCCCGCCGCCGTGACCGCGACAAGCGGTTCAGGATCGACCGGCAGGCGCATGGCCGATCCCTGTGCAAAAGCGCCAGCGGCGAGAAAAATAAGGAAAACAGACGCGAGAAACGCCTTCAGGACACGCTGGCTCAACGAACGAAAAGCCTCAACCGGCTGGAAGGAAAAATGCGACATTGGCGGCACTCTCGTGAAAAGGGCCGCGCAATGATCAGTGCGCGGCATTCAGCGTGCCAAGATCGGGGTAGACTTCGGCAGCCATAAGGCCTTTTTCACCGCGCCCGAAGCGCACCAGCACAACCTGGCCGGGGCGCAGCTCCGTCACGCCGTAGCGGCGCAGCGTTTCCATGTGGACGAAAATATCCTCGGTCCCCTCGCCGCGGGTCAGGAAGCCGAACCCCTTGGTGCGGTTGAACCATTTGACGAGCGCACGCTCCAGACCGCTTTCTGCGGCCACAGTGACATGCGTCCGAGGCTCCTGATCCTCACTCGGGTGCACCGCAGTCGACAGGTCGATGGAGACGACCTTGAAGGCCTGAAGACCCTTGTCGCCCTGTCGGGCGAGGCATTCGATCCGTGCGCCTTCCAGCGCCGTCTGGAAGCCGTCCTTGCGCAGGCAGGTTACGTGAAGTAGCACATCTCCATGCTCTTCGTCGTCCGGGAGGATAAAGCCATAGCCCTTCGCCACGTCAAACCACTTGATCGCGCCGGTGATCTCCACCAGCTCAATGGCTTCCGTGGCGTCATCCGCCGTTGGCGCCGTACCGCCAGCCTCGTACCTCTTGGTTGTCGAGGACTTGTCGTCCATCCCATCAAGCCTTTTTTCAAGTCCGCCCGACTCACTGTGTAGTTCGAAGATAGCATTTGCGCTTTGTGGCATAGCAAGACCCAGTTTCTGATTTTCAACAACAGGTGAAAACAACTGGATTTGAAGGTCTTCGGCAGTGCGGCACAATTGGTTAACGTGCAACATTGCCGGATGGCGCGGGTAGGATGCCCGTACCGCATACGTAAACCAGCAAGCGAGAGGAAACATGCGCTACCTGCACACGATGGTCCGTATCAAGGATATCGACGCATCGCTCGACTTCTACTGCAACAAGCTCGGCCTCACCGAAGTGCGCCGTTCCGAGAGCGAAAAGGGCCGCTACACGCTGGTGTTCCTCGCCGCTCCCGCCGACGGTGCGCGCGCTGCCGACGAGCACGCTCCATTGCTGGAGCTGACCTATAACTGGGATCCGGAAGATTATGATGGCGGGCGCAATTTCGGCCACCTCGCCTATGAGGTCGACGACATTTACGCCTTGTGCGACAGCCTGATGAAGGCCGGCGTCACCATCAACCGCCCGCCGCGCGATGGCCGCATGGCCTTCGTGCGCTCGCCCGACGGCATCTCCATCGAACTGCTGCAGAAAGGCGGTGCGAAGGAGCCGATGGAGCCCTGGGCTTCCATGGAAAACACGGGCAGCTGGTAAAATCTGCAAACGCGCCGTGCGTCATCTAGGACGCACGGCGTATTTGCCTGTCGATGCGGCCATGCTACCAGCATGAGAACCGTTTATCGCCTTTGGGGGAGACAAGCATGAAAGAGGTTCTTCTCGAGCTGGAACGCCGCCGCGCCGCTGCGCGTGAAGGCGGAGGCCAAAGGCGCATCGACGCCCAGCACGCCAAGGGCAAGCTGACGGCGCGCGAGCGCATCGAGGCGTTTCTCGACGAAGGCTCTTTTGAAGAATTCGACATGTTCGTCGAGCACCGCTCCACAGATTTCGGCATGGAAAAGAGCCGCATCTCGGGTGATGGCGTGGTGACCGGCTGGGGCACGGTCAACGGCCGCACGGTTTTCGTTTTCGCCAAGGATTTCACCGTGTTCGGCGGGTCTCTTTCAGAGGCGCATGCGGAGAAAGTGGTCAAGGTTCAGGAGATGGCCCTGAAGAATCGCGCGCCCATCATCGGCTTCTATGATGCCGGCGGGGCGCGCATCCAGGAGGGCGTGGCGGCACTCGGCGGCTATGCCGAAATCTTCCAGCGCAATGTGCTCGCCTCCGGCGTCATTCCGCAGATTTCTGTCATCATGGGTCCGTGCGCCGGCGGTGACGTCTACTCCCCCGCCATGACTGATTTCATCTTCATGGTGCGCGACACGTCCTACATGTTCGTGACCGGTCCGGACGTGGTGAAGACCGTGACCAACGAGACCGTGACGGCCGAAGAGCTCGGTGGCGCTTCGGTACACACGGTCAAGTCGTCCATCGCCGACGGCGCTTATGACAATGATGTGGAGGCGCTCTTGCAGATGCGCCGCCTGATCGATTTCCTGCCCACATCGAACACGGCGGATCTGCCGGAAGTGGAGTGCTTCCAGTCGGTGACCGAGGCGGATCATTCGCTCGACCGGCTGGTGCCCGACAATGCGAACAAGCCCTATGACATTCGCGAACTCATTCTGAAGACCTGCGACGAGGCGGATTTCTTCGAGATTCAGGCGTCCTTCGCCAAAAACATCGTCACCGGCTTCGGACGTGTGGAAGGTCGCACGGTGGGCTTTGTGGCAAACCAGCCCATGGTGTTGGCGGGCGTTCTCGATTCCGACGCCTCGCGCAAGGCTGCCCGCTTCGTACGCTTTTGCGACTGCTTCAACATTCCGATCGTCACCTTCGTCGATGTTCCAGGCTTCCTGCCCGGCACAGCGCAGGAATATGGCGGTCTGATCAAACACGGCGCGAAGCTGCTCTTCGCCTATGCGGAGGCCACGGTGCCGAAGATCACCGTCATCACCCGCAAGGCCTTTGGTGGCGCTTATGACGTGATGGCGTCAAAACATCTGCGCGGCGACATCAACTATGCCTGGCCTTCCGCGCAGATCGCGGTGATGGGCGCAAAGGGCGCGGTCGAGATCATCTTCCGCAAGGACATCGACGATCCCGAAAAAATCGCGGCGCACACGAAGATGTATGAGGATCGTTTCCTCTCCCCCTTCGTGGCCGCCGAGCGGGGCTATGTGGACGAAGTCATCATGCCCCACTCGACCAGGCAGCGCATCGCCCGCGCGCTCAGAATGCTGCGCAACAAGGACCTCCAGAACCCCTGGAAGAAGCACGACAACATCCCGCTTTAGGCGGTGCAGCACGGGCCTTTCAGAATGCGCGCGGCGGCACGAACAGGCAGATGGTGCGGCTGTTTTCCTGACCGGCCATCGAACACCAGTGGAACACGCCATCCGGCGAGTTGCGCACGCGCCTGTCGGTGTAAGGCAGAACCTCGCCTGTCACCTTGATGAGATAGCCTTCCGGGCCTTCGGTCACCGCTGCATCGGAGACGGTGCGGCAGTCCCGGTCCGAGCAACAGGCATAGGGGTAGCGCCATCCGGTCGGAGCCTCATGGGGCTCGGCAGGATACGGGCACATGATGAAAGTGATCAGGGCAAATGCACCGGCCAGTGACCGGCCATGGTGGGTGGATCCAGAGTTGAACATCGTCACCTCCTTGGGCTCCTCCCGGCAATCAGTGTTCGCCCCTTTCGTTAACGGGCGATTAACCACGCCCGATCCGGCCATGGGGCCTGACTGAACTTCAACGACTTGTCGTTGAATTCATGTGTGGTTTTCGTCGCAAGATCGCGAAAGTGGATCACGTAGTCGTTGACAATCGTGGCCTGCCGTTGTGGTCTGCCCAACCGAACGAATGCCGCGAAACGGTGGCCTTTACTCGCAGGATACACGCATACCATGCCGAAAACCGATATCGCGCGACGCGTTTACAACCACGCCTGGAAGGTAGACCCGATCTGCCGCAGCCTGCTGGACACGGATTTCTACAAGCTGCTCATGCTGCAGATGATCTGGGGCCTCTATCCAAAGGTCGACGCGACGTTCTCGCTGATCAATCGCAACAAGACGGTTCTTCTGGCAGACGAGATCGATGAGGGCGAGCTGCGCGAACAGCTGGACCATGCGCGCGCCATCCGCTTCACCAAGAAGGAGATGATCTGGCTCGCCGGCAACACGTTCTACGGCCACAAGCAGATCTTCCAGCCGGAATTCCTCAAATGGCTGGCCGATTTCCGGCTCCCGGAATACGAACTCACCCGCCGCGACGGGCAGTATGAACTGCATTTCCATGGCCGCTGGATGGAAACCACCATGTGGGAAATCCCGGCGCTGACCATCATCAACGAGCTGCGCTCGCGCGCGGCCATGCGGTCGCTTGGCCCCTTCGCGCTGGATGTGCTTTACGCCCGCGCAAAGGCCAAGGTGTGGTCCAAGGTGGAGCGGCTGAAAAAGCTGCCGGAAATCAAGATTTCCGATTTCGGCACACGCCGCCGCCATTCGTTCCTCTGGCAGCGCTGGTGCGTGGAAGCCCTGAAAGAGGGGATCGGCGATTCCTTCACCGGCACATCCAACGTGCTTCTGGCGATGGACACGGATCTGGAAGCGCTCGGCACCAATGCGCATGAACTGCCCATGGTCCTGGCCGCACTTGCCAAGACCGACAGGGAACTTCTGGAATCCCCCTACCGGGTGCTGGAAGACTGGCAGAGCTATTATGGCGGCAATCTTCTGATCGTCCTGCCGGATGCCTTCGGCACCGAATCCTTCCTGCGCAACGCACCGCCATGGGTGGCCGACTGGACCGGCTTCCGCCCCGACAGCGCACCGCCCATCGAAGGCGGCGAGCGCATCATGGAATTCTGGCGCAGACACGGAAAAGACCCGCGCGACAAGCTCCTGATCTTCTCCGACGGTCTCGACGTCGAGACCATCGAGGCGGCTTACCACCACTTCCAGGGCAAGGTTCGCATGGCCTTTGGCTGGGGAACCAACCTGACCAATGATTTCGAGGACTGCGCCCCTACGGAAATCAACGGGCTGAAGGCGATTTCCGTGGTCTGCAAGGTGAGCGAGGCCAATGGCCGGCCCGCCGTCAAACTGTCGGACAACCCGGAAAAGGCAACCGGCGATCCAGCAGAGATCCAGCGCTACATCGATCTGTTCGGCACGCAGAACCGTGTGAGGCGCACGGTTTCGGTCTAGGGTCAGGAATTTCAGAGCCTGAGACAAGAAAAAGGGGTGACGGCACATTGCCAGTCACCCCTTTTTTTTTGATTGAGCCGAAACGGGCCGGTCTCAGCCTTCCTCCAGCATCTCCTTGACCACCGTTGCAAGCTGCTTGAGCGAGAAGGGCTTGGGCAGGAAGCCGAACTGCGCATCTTCCGGCAGGTTCTTCGCAAAGGCGTCTTCGGCATAACCGGAGACGAAGATGAACTTGATGTCCGGCTGCACCTTTCGCAGTTCGCCGAGCAGCGTGGGACCGTCCATCTCCGGCATAACCACGTCGGAAACGACGATATCCACCTTGCCGTCGAGCTCGTTGAAGATCTCCAGCGCTTCCGCGCCGGAACTCGCCTCATGCACCTCGTAGCCGCGCGAGGAGAGCGCGCGCACGCTGCCCATGCGCACGGCATCCTCGTCTTCAACCAGGAGCACCCGCGCTGAGCCGGAGAGATCGCGGTTTTCTTCCTTTGGCTTGGCGGCGCCGTTTTCGGCTGCAGCATTTGCCTCCTCGGCCGCCTTCTCCGCCTCGCTTGGAATGTAACGCGGCAGGAAGATGCGGAAGGTCGTGCCCTCGCCCAGCTCGGAATCGCAGAAGATGAAACCGCCGGTCTGTTTGACGATGCCATAGACCATGGAGAGGCCGAGACCGGTGCCCTTGCCCACTTCCTTGGTCGTGAAGAACGGCTCGAAGATCTTGCGGATCGTCTCGGGATCAATGCCCGTGCCGGTGTCGGAAACTTCGACGGCCACATAATCTGCGACTGCCAGCTCGCGATACGGGAACTGCGCGCATTCATCGGCCGAGATATTGCGCGTGCGCACCGTCAGCTGCCCGCCCTCGGGCATGGCGTCGCGTGCGTTCACCGTCAGGTTGACGATGACCTGCTCGAACTGGCCGATATCGGCCTTGACCGGCCACAGGTCGCGTCCGTGCTCGATGGAAAGCGACACCTCGTTGCCAACCAGACGCGCCAGAAGCATGCGCAGATCCGCCAGCACGTCGGTCAGGTTCAGCACTTCCGGACGAAGCGTCTGGCGGCGCGAGAATGCCAGAAGCTGACGCACCAGCGATGCGGCGCGGTTGGCGTTCTGCTTGATGTTCATGATGTCCGGGAAGGACGGATCGGACGGGCGATGATTGGTCAGCAACAGGTCCGAGGCCATGATGATGGCGGTGAGCACATTGTTGAAGTCGTGCGCGATGCCGCCGGCAAGCTGGCCCACGGCCTGCATCTTCTGGCTCTGCGCCATCTGCGCTTCGAGCGCCTTCTGCTCGGTGGTCTCCACGGCATAGACGATGGCCGCTTCCTCGGCCCCTTCCGCACCATCATGATCGACGACGGGATTGACGTAGAAGCGCACATGCCGCTCGGCATCATCGGGCAGAACGGTGTCGATGGGGGCAATCTCGGCCTGCCTGTGCTTCGCCCGTTCCAGAGCGTTGGCAAAGGCCTCACGGTCATTCTCGTGAATGACGGCATCGAGACGCACCTGGCGTTCCATCGCATCGCTGTCGACCACCTGGGAGAACAGCGAGAGGAACGGCGCATTGGTGCGCAGGATGCGCCCGTCATGGTCGACCGAGGCAATGGCCATCGGCGTCGAATTGAAGAAGCGGGTGAAGCGAACCTCGGAAGCGCGCAGATCCGCAGAGGCGTCCTCGCCCACCTGCCGGTTGAGCACGATGGTGCGGGTCGGACCGGAAGAACCTTCGCGGCTTGCCATGACACGATGCATGAAGCGCACCGGCAGAACCTCGCCGCCCATCGTGGAGAGATCGAGATCGATCACCGCATTGCGTGCGGTTCCCGGATCGGCCTTCACAGCGTTGACCAGCGCCATGCCGTCGCCGGCAACGATCTGCGGCAGACGAACCGCGCCGGGCACGAAATTGGCGAGATCGATGCCCAGCCATTCAGCGAGCGTCGCGTTGATATAGGTGACGCGGCCATCGGGGTCGGCAGCGAAGAAGCCTGCCGGCGCGTGATCGAGATGATCGATGGCCTTCTGGAGATCGAGGAAGAAGCGCTCCTGCTCGGCGCGCTCCTCGGAAATGTCGGCAATCTGCCAGGCGGAGACCGGCTGACGATATCCCGGCAGTTTGAAAATACGCGCCCAGGTGCGGTACCAGCGCGCGCCCAGTTCACCGCCCGGACGGATCGAACGGGTCAGACGGAACTCGCCATCGCCTGCCCGGCCATCGCGCAGACCGGCGGCGAGCTTCTCGATCACCGGCGCGGCTTCGGGATTGTCTGAAAGCAGACCATCGACCGTCTTCACGTCGGCAACTGATGTCGCACCGGTCATTTGGGCATAAGCATTGTTTGCGTAGAGGATGCGGCCCTTGGTGTCTGCAACCACGAGGCCCTCCTCCATGGAATCAACAAAGGCCCTGGAGAGTTCACTGCCTGCCGAACGCGGCGCGACCTGCACGAAGCCGATCGCCGTTGCGAACAGGAATCCCACCCCGATCATCGCCAGAACGCCCAGAAGCCCCAGCAGGAACGGGTCGCCCAGACGGTCGCGGAACACGGAGAAGGCAACCGCAGACAGCGTCAGTACGACAATGAAGATGATTAGCCGCGTTATGGCACCGGGTCGCGAACTCTGGTCGACGATCGGTGCTGCGTGGATTTCTCCCCCGGTCTGCTTGGCCATGCGTTTCCCGTTTATCGCGCCCAATTCCCGCCGGCTTCCACGCGAACCCGACCCATTCGGGATATATCAGGGCTCCCGCCATCTGCAAGCGCACACGTGTAATCGAAACGCAAATCGCCTTTCTTTGCCCGAAATGTTCTGTTGAATGGCCACAGTTTTGCTGGCGGCTTGCTGCCATGGCGTGACACGCATACCTTGTCTGATCTGACGGAAACTGGAGTAAACGAATGCGCGACTGGCTCGTGGGGATTTTTGGAGAAGCAAACGCGACTGCGGCCCTTTGGACCATAATCCTCATTGTAATCGCCATAGTGCTTCTCGTGTTCGTGCGCGTGAACCGGCGCTTTACGGCAGGCACGTTCATCTCCGGTTCCAGAGGCAAGCAGCCGCGACTGGCGGTGACCGATGCCACACCGGTCGACAATCATCGCCGTCTTGTGCTCGTTCGCCGCGACGACGTGGAACATCTGATCCTGATCGGCGGCCCCAGCGACATTGTCGTCGAGGCCAATATCGGAAAAGAGCTCCCGGCGAGAATTGAACCGGTCATGCCTCAGCGGCAGAGTGAGCCGGCTCCGCGCGCAATGCCAGAGCCGGAAATGCCCCGGCCCGAAACACGCCAGCGCCCGGAAACTCGCCAACGGGCGGTTCCCGAGCAAGGGCGTGAGGAGCCGGAGCTTCAGGAGACGACTCCCGAGCCGGCCCCGGCAGAGCCCCGGCGAGAGGTGGAGCCGCCTGCACCGGAGCCGGAGCCCAGCATTCAGATTGCCGAGCGCACACCGACGCTCAGCGAACAAGCGCCACAGCGCCGGTCCATCCCCCGGCCCATTCCCGTGAGGCCAGCGCCGTTGCCGGTATCGCCGAACCACGACCATCGCACCCTGCCTTCCGCGACCGCCCCGGAGCCAGCGCGGCTGGCTGGCATGGCTACACCGCCGCGCGCGGCTGCACCCGAGAGGGTGGCGACAGATGTGCGCCCTGCAGAACCTGACGAGCGCTATGTGGAACGCGCTCATATCGCATCCACCCCGCGAGCGGCCATGCCCACCACGCGCAACGATCCTCCCGTGGAAACGCGATCTGACGAGGCTCCGCGGCGGGACCACATCGAAGAGCCGGTGAGCGAACACACGCTCGAGGATGAAATGAGCAAGCTTCTGGAAGAACTCTCGGAACAGAAGCACTAGGTTTTTAGAAACGTCTCGCTTGTCCGATCTCTGCGCAAAGGGCGGGATGGGCAGGCCATAGGCCACACATCCAGGCTGATGCCCGGAAACCAAAGTGCGCGGGCGTCGGCAAACCGGAAAACAGGCAAAGAAAAAGCGCCAGCCGCGGCGGCGTGGCGCATACAAAACTGGGCTAACGCCCTAACCGTTATTTTGTCTGCCAGTCAGTCGTCGCGATAAACTTTTTCACGACGCTCATGACGCTCCTGCGCCTCGATCGACAAGGTAGCGATCGGCCGCGCGTCAAGCCGCTTCAGAGAAATCGGCTCCCCCGTTTCCTCACAGTAACCGTAGGTGCCTTCCTCAATGCGCTGCAAAGCAGCGTCAATCTT
Organism: Nitratireductor aquimarinus; assembly: GCF_017255295.1. GTDB lineage: Bacteria > Pseudomonadota > Alphaproteobacteria > Rhizobiales > Rhizobiaceae > Nitratireductor > Nitratireductor aquimarinus. Next base: position 85,640 of record NZ_JAFKDE010000003.1, on the reverse strand, counting down.
GGAAATCAGCTTGCGTTGACGGTCACGCGCGCGCAATTCGATTGCACGGTCGGTCTCCGACGACGCCCGGTCTGCGAGATCGGGGTGATTGGCGTTTTCCTGTTGTAGCGCCTCGAGGGTTTCACGCGCCTCCTTGAGAATGTCGCTCTTCCAACGCTGTAGCTTCGCACGAAAATACGAGCGTTGGCGATCATTCATGAAGGGCTCGTCCTCGGTGGGCACATATTCAGCATTACTGAGCTCATTCATCGAGTCACCCTGGGATGTTTTTTCGCCCGCGCCTATATATTAGCGCACCTCCACAACCACAAGCACAAAGGCTGCCTCTTTCACGCTTTTGTTAAATGCAGCGGAAAAAGTGAATCCGCTCTACCCGGGGCTGTGGATGCGTATAAAGTCTGCATTTAGCTTCAAAAGCCATTGCGGAGGGAAAAATGCAGCCGAAATCGCGCAGTTTGAGGGCATTTCCAACCCGTTCAGGCGCGTTTTCAGCGCCATCGATCAGGATTTCGTGATATGACGCGGCTTCTTCTCCTTCGCCATGCAAAAGCTGGCTGGGCAGCGCCCGGCATGTCCGATTTTGACCGCACGCTCACCGCATCGGGGCAAGAGGACGCAAGGGCGCTGGGAAAACGGATGCGCGCAATCCACCTCCTCCCCGACCTGATCCTCTGCTCGACGGCCAGACGCGCCATCGAAACGCTGGATGGCGTTTCGTCCACCATGCTAGATCAGAAACCGGAGACGCATTTTCTGGCCGAGTTGTACAACTCTGACGCGACCGACTATCTGTTCGCAGTGCGCGAAGCGCCGCAGGCAGAGACCATTCTGGTCGTGGGACATAACCCGATGATGGAAGACCTGGCTTACGAGCTCTCATCAGGCGGCGACGCCGAGGCCACGCAGGCCGCCTCTTCCGGCTTCCCCACATGCGGGCTTGCAGTCATCAGCTTTCCCGGCGCGTTGGCCAATATCGAGCGCAGAAGCGGGCGTCTCGACATGTTCCTGCGCCCCGACCGCGGATAACGGGCCTTGTCGGCGGCTCTTCAATCACAGGCTTGATTTCCTATATGCAAGGTCTTGCGATTTTTGAGGATTTCGCCTCTTGGCTTCATTGACGACATATTCCGACGAAGCGCGGATCGCCTTCGACACGCTGACCGGACGCGCTGCCGGTCTGATTTCGCCTTCGCTGCGGATCGGCGTGACAGGGCTGTCCCGCGCCGGCAAAACGGTTTTCATCACCGCCTTCATTCACAATCTGCTGCATGGCGGGCGGCTGCCCATGTTCGACGCCCAGAAATCGGGGCGGATATCCAAAGCCTATCTGGAGCACCAGCCGGACGACGCGGTGCCGCGCTTCCAGTATGAGGACCACATCGCAGCCTTGGTCGAAAGCCGCATCTGGCCGGAGTCCACGCGCGCCATTTCAGAACTGCGGCTGACGGTGGAATTCGAGTCCGCGTCCGCCTGGAACCGGCTCCTGTCGCGCGGAAAACTCTCCTTCGACATCGTTGATTATCCTGGAGAATGGCTGCTCGACCTGCCGCTTCTCGGCAAGGATTACGACACGTTCTGCCAGGAGGCCATGGAAATGGCGCGCCTGCCCGTCCGCGCGGAACTTTCAGCCGAATGGCGTGAGATGGCCAGCGGGATTGACCCGGACGCGCCAGCCGACGAGATGACCGCGCGGCGGCTGTTCGAAGCTTTCTCGACCTATCTGCGCGCCTGCAAGGCCGACCACAGGGCGCTTTCGACACTGCCGCCGGGACGCTTTCTGATGCCGGGCGATCTGGAAGGATCGCCGGCGCTGACCTTTGCGCCGCTCGAGGTCGAGCCGGGCAAGAAACACAAGCCCGGATCGCTGCACGCGATGATGGAACGGCGTTTCGAGGCCTACAAGACGCATGTCATCCGCCCCTTCTTCCGCGACCACATCGCACGGCTGGACCGGCAAATCGTGCTTGTGGACGCGATGCAGGCGATGAATGCGGGTGCGGAAGCCGTGACCGATCTGGAGCGCGCACTGACGGAGATCCTGTCGTGTTTTCGACAGGGACGCGGCAATCTGCTGACGGGGCTCTTCGCCCACCGCATCGACCGCATTCTGGTGGCGGCGACCAAGGCGGATCACATTCATCATGAAAGCCATGACCGCCTGCAGGCCATTGTGCGGCGGCTGGCCGACCGCGCCATCGCGCGTGCGGATTTTTCAGGTGCGGCAGTGGATGTGCTGGCCATGGCCGCCGTGCGGGCCACACGCGAAGGCACGGTTCGGCAGGGCAAGGAAACGCTACCGGTGATCATCGGCACCCCGCTGGCCGGCGAGACCATTGCCGGTGAGACATTTGACGGCGAAACCGAAACCGCAATCTTTCCCGGCGACCTGCCGGAAAAGCCCGGCCTGATCTTTCAGCAGAAGAAAGCGGAAGACGGGTCGGACAGCCCGCCGGACCATCCGATCCGCTTCGTGCGCTTCCGCCCGCCCCGGCTTGAGCAGACGGCGGAAGGCGTCACCCTGTCGCTGCCCCATATCCGGCTTGACCGGGCCCTTGAATTTCTCGTCGGAGACCATCTCGCATGAGCAGAGCGCCCGCATCCTTCCGCGTGGACCCGCCAAAGCCTGAGAAGCCTGAAAAGACGGCGCCGAAGCGAAAGCCGCAGGCCATCGACCCCGGCAACGCCGTGGCGGTGGTCGCCGAAAGTGAAGACTATTTTGCCGAACAGGACATGGCGCTCGCCGATCCCCCGCCGATTCCGCCACGCCGGCGCTCCATTCTGGGACGGGTCTTCTTCGCCGCATTCGGCGTTCTCCTGTCGCTGGCCATCGGCCTGTGGACGGATCAGCTGATCCGCGACCTTTACAACCGCGCAGACTGGCTGGGATGGCTGGCGCTTGGCGTGGCTGCGATCGGGCTCACCGCCTTCATCGCCATCCTGACCCGCGAAGCGCTGGGCATCATGCGGCTTGCCTCAATCGAGACGATGCGCCGGGACGCCGCCGACGCCATCGAACGCAATGATGCCAAAGAGGCGCGCAAGACGGTCGATCACCTGATGGGGCTTCTCGCCGGAAAGCCGGAAACGGCAGCCGGACGCGCAACGCTTGAAAGCCTGAAAGACGATGTGATCGACGGCGCGGATCTTCTGACCGTGGCGGAGAAGGAGCTTTTGGCCCCGCTGGATGCCGCCGCCCGCCAGCAGGTGCTGAACGCGGCCAAGCGCGTTTCCGTGGTGACAGCCGTTTCTCCGCGTGCGCTGGTCGACATCATCTATGTGCTCTTCGAAGCAGCAAGGCTCACACGCCGCATCGCCGACCTCTATGGCGGTCGTCCGGGCTTCCTTGGCTTCATGCGGCTGGTGCGCAGCATTTTCACGCATTTGGCCATCACCGGTTCCATGGCGGCTGGCGAGACACTGGTGCAGCAGGTGGTGGGACACGGGCTTGCAGCCCGCCTGTCCGCCAAGCTCGGTGAAGGCGTCGTCAACGGCATGATGACGGCGCGGATCGGCATCGCAGCGATGGACGCGGCCCGCCCTCTGCCATTCACGGCCCTGCAGCGCCCCGGCGTCGGTGATTTCCTGAAAGCGCTGACGAGCTTTGCATCAAGCGAAAAAGACAAGAAGGAAGCGCCGAAGGCATAGGCTGCAAGCACCCAAGCTGGACGACTGCTGCCTCTTTTGGGTGAGTCCGAAAAGACACACCTGACCGCTAGCGTGCCTTGCAACCATGGTTTGAAGCGGGAACCGTCTCCAAACAGAAGCCGGGACATGGTAGACAAAGCCTTAACCAATCTGCGGCAAGATTCCCCGCAGTTCCCAGTTTCAAACAAGTTTGGTCACTTCGCTCATGCTTAAATTCGCGCTCAGGCTTGCTCTTCTGACGGCGGCAGCAGCTCCGATCTCCGGCCTCGCCGGCAAGGCGGAAGCTTCAGAGAAGGAGCGGCGCTTTTTCCAGACTGTCGAGGGGAGTTGGTCCGGTCCGGGTGAAATCGTGGCTGGCAAATACAAGGGCACGAAGTTCGTCTGCAATTTCGATGGCGGCACGCCGGACAAGAAAATCGGCATGGCGCTCGACGGAAGCTGCCGTGTCGGCGTTTTCACCCAGCCCATGAAAGCGAATGTGGTTCTCACCGGTTCCGACTATCGCGGCACCTTCCTCGACGGTGCAGCCGGCAAGGGGCTGGATGTCACGGGCGGCAAGGTGATGGGGAAGGACGTTGTGTTTGCCCTGCACCGCTCGTCGCTCAGTGGCGCGATGCGTGCCCGCATCAGCGACAACAACACCATGCACATCACCATCTCCGTGCAGGTGGAAGATGACATGGTCCCGGTGATCGGCATGAAGCTGAAGCGCACCAAATCGGGTGGCCTTGAAGCCATTGCCCGCCAGTAGTCACGCTGGCCCAGAAATCCGAGACTGAAAGAAGAGCGGCCGTCAGCCGCTCTTTTTGTTTGTCGGGTTGTTTGGTGGGCTGCGCCACCAGCCGCCATCGGCGGTAATGCGCTCCATGCCGGCCTGATCGAGCGTCGCAAGGCGGCTTTCGATCATCTGACCGTCAATCTCGATCCCCGGCGCGATCTCGGACAGCGGACCCAGTACAAAGGCGCGCTCGCCCATACGCGGATGGGGAATGGTCAGGCCTTCATCATCAATGCTCAGATCGCCATAAAGCAGAATGTCCACATCAATGGGGCGCGGCCCCCAGCGCTCGGCGCGAACACGCTTGAGCGCGCGCTCGATGGACAGACATTCCTCCAGCAGGGCGTGGGGTGCGAGTTCGGTGCGCACCAGAGCGACGGCGTTCAGGAAATCCGGCTGATCGACCACACCCCAGGGCGGCGTGCGATAGAGCGCGGAAACCGAAAGAACTTTTGTATCCGCGCGCTCATCCAGCGCCTGCAGGACCAGCTGCATTGCCCGGCGCGGCTCTCCGATATTGCCGCCCAGACCAAGATAGGCATCGTGCGTTTTCGGCATTTACTGGGGCCAGGCCACCGAAACCTCGACATAGTCGAGAACACCCGGAACCGGTGCATTCGGCTTGCGGATCGTGATGTCGGACCGGGCGATCTCGGGAAAGCGGGCGCAGAGCGCCTTGGCAACCTCAAGCGCCAGCGATTCGATGAGAAAACGCCGCTTGCCGGCAACAATCTCTTCGATGACCTTGAAGGCCGCCCCGTAATCGACCGTGCCCTCCAGAGAATCGTCGCTCAGGGCCCGACCGGGCTCCACCGTCAGAACCGCGTCGACATAGAAACGCTGACCCAGCCTCTCTTCCTCGTCGAGGACGCCATGCCGCGCGAAGAAAGCGCAGTTCATCATCCGGATCACATACATCATCGCCTCACCCGGCCCGTTCTCTGGTCGCCAGCATAGCATCCGCCACCTTTAGCGAATCCCTGTTGATTGCGACATTGTGCACCCGGAAAACGGCTGCACCGTTCATTCGTAACAGCGCACTCGTCGCTGCGGTTCCCGCATCGCGGTCTTCGGCCTTCTCATGACCGGTTATCGCACCAACGAAACGCTTGCGGGATGTACCGACAAGCAGCGGAAACGCAAGACCCGAGAGTTCGCCAAAGCGATTCATGATCTCGATGTTTTCATCCACATCCTTGGCGAAGCCGAAACCGGGGTCGAGCATGATCTGCTCATCGCGCACCCCTGCCCCCCTGGCGATTTTAAGCGCTTGGCGCAGGAACGCGAACTGATCGGCAATCACATCGGGGAGCTTCTCGCGCTCGCGGCCCGTATGCATGATGACAAGGCCTGCACCGGTTGCAGCGGCAACCTCGGCAATGTCGGGCTCACGCTGAAGGCCCCACACATCATTGACGATATGCGCGCCGGCGGTGACTGCGAGCCGCGCGGTCTCGGCCCGGTAGGTATCGACGGAGAGCAAAACATCGTCGCGACCGGCAAGGGCCTCGAACACCGGCAGGATGCGGTCCTGCTCTTCGGCAGCGGAGACCGGTTCACTGCCGGGACGGGTGGATTCGCCGCCAATATCGATGATTCGCGCGCCCTCACTCACGAGCCTCTCGGCCTGACGAAGCGCATGACCGGCATCCAGAAACGCGCCGCCATCGGAAAAACTGTCCGGTGTGACGTTGAGAATCCCCATCACAATCGCTTCCGGTCCAAGCGCAAGTTCGCGCCCGTGGGCAAGCTTCCATGTCGGAATGGTCATCGGGCTTTTGGCCTCCGGATCACAATCAGGCGTTTTTGCGGCTCATTGCCGCCAAAATCAACCGCAATGTGGTGAACAGATTGAGTCGGCGCTCCGCCGATCCGGGGTTGCCATCGCTCAGCCAAGGTCGCAGGGTGAGTATCGGAGACATGATGAAACGCACGACGCTTACTCTCACCTTTCTGGCGCCTGTCCTTATGGCTGCCGGCGTTCTTCCAGCAGCAAGCGCCGATATTTCGCGCAGCTACAGCTATTTCTCCATCGGCGGGAAAACGCTTGGAGAGATTGAGGAGCAGCTGCGCTCCCGCGGCCCGGAAGTGCAAAGCACCGGGCAACGGCACCCGGGCGCGACGCGCATGGAGTTCAAAACCAAGATCACTTACGAGGAAGATGAGAGGCGCTGCCGGATCGCAGCCGTGAATGTTTCGGTGGATGCGCAGGTCTTCCTGCCGCGCTGGCGAAACCGCAAGCGCGCCGAGCCCGAAACCGCGCTGATCTGGGACACGCTTTCGAAAGACATCAAGCGGCACGAAGAAAGCCATCTTGGCATTGCAAAGCGCTATGCCCGCAAGATCGAGGAAGATGTGGCGCGGCTCAGGCCACGCGCCTCCTGCGAGGCGCTTCAGGTACGCGCCGAAAAAATCACCGAGAAGACGCTGAATGCACACGATGCAGCGCAGGCGCGCTTCGACCGTATTGAAAGCGGGAATTTTGAATGGAGGCTGATGCGCCTCCTAAACTATCGGCTGGAGCAGCTCGAACGCGGGCGCAATCCCGGCTAAACCGGAGCCCCCGCTGAAGCGACCGCGGGCAGAGGGGCAGAGGCTGGCACCCGCCCCTTCCGCCAGCACGCCTGAAAATCAGGCCTGCCGCTCGGGAATGCGCACCACGAGACCGTCAAGCTCGTCACGAACGATGATCTGGCAGGAAAGGCGCGAAGTGGGCTGCACTTCATAGGCGAAGTCCAGCATGTCCTCTTCCATGGCCTCCGGCTGGCCGACCGTTTCCGCCCACTGGTCATCCACATAGACATGGCACGTGGCACAGGCGCAAGCGCCGCCGCACTCTGCCTCAATGCCCGGAACGGCGTTTCGGATGGCGTTTTCCATGACAGTGGAGCCATTCTCGGCTTCCACGTCAAAGCGTGTGCCATCGGGGACGATGTAGGAGATTTTCGGCATGCAAGTTTCCCGGCAGAATAGTGAAAGCGTTTCGTCGCGTAGCATGAAGCGGGCACTCCGGCCCTGTTCGAACGCACCCGACGCCAAGACTTGGCGCTTCACATATTGGCTTTGATCGGGAAACGCAATCTGTCGGCGATGCCGTAGCGGGTTGATCAGGATAAAGATGAAATGAATTCATACACTTCGTCGATGAGGCTCGACAGGTGCATGATATCGCCCGGACCGGCTTCGCCCTTTTCGATGCGCGCGGCGCATTCAGCAACGCGGAACGCGCCAATGCCCCGGGCCGAACCGACCAGCGCATGGGCCAGCTCGCGGCGGTTGCGCATGTCTGCCGCCTCCATGCGATCCACAAGCCCAAGTGTCTGTGTCTGGAACAGTTTCAGCACCTCGGTCGCCAGGGCCTTGTCTCCGAGCGTCTGCCGGGTCAGGTGTTCCATATCGAGAGGAAGCCCCTCCGGCCCCAGTTCCCTCACCCTGCCCGGGGCTTCGGCCTTAATGTTTGCCGGCATCCGACTTTACTTCCCCCAACGTCACCCTTCACACACTATTAATCCCGGATGGACAACGGGTTAACGGCATCGGTGCAAAATGAGTAATTCGCCAAAAACCACGTTAACCTTATGTTTAAACTTTTACACATCCGGCTGATTGGATGTTTTCAACAGCGCGATGTCCCATTACGATACGCTTGGCTCAATTTGGGCATAGTGTCGGAGTACGAGGTCCCGAAGTTTGCGTATGGGACTCCGGCGGTGAGTAGCTGAAGGTTTGGCGGTATGGCGCGTACAGTAGCAAAGAAAAATCAATCCAAGCGCGATTTTGCGAAGGAACTCGAGGATGCACTCGATCTGGAGCTTGCGGACGGACTGGAGAACGGCGATCTGGACATCGCCGCATCCATGGAGGATCTGGAAGCGCAGATTTCTGCAGCGGCTGAGGAACTCGCACGCGAAAACCGCGATCAGAACGGAGACGAGAAAGTCACCGTGAGCGAGAGCCCCTTGAGCGACAAAAAGGAAGCCCCCAAGGGCTCCAGCGAAGCAGAGAAGCCCGCGCCCGCCAAGGCAGAAGCCCCGGCGGCCAGCACTGCTGCGCCCAAGCCCGCCAATCTCGAAGCGCCGGCCAATCGCAAGGACCTCACCCCGGTCGAACCCGCGCCCGAACAGACAGCCTCCCAGCCCTTCGCACCTGCCAATGACGACCGCGCCGGCGACTTTTCGAGCGTCATGCGCAAATTCGATCGTCGCGCACCCAACACCGCCTATTGGCTCGTGGCAGCCCTTTCGGTTCTATGGGTCGGCGGCGGCCTTATGCTTGGCCAGCTGCTTTACGGCTCCGATCTCTGGCAGATTCGCTCCACCGAAGCCTTCATGGCGGCTCCGCACGCCATTGCGCTGCTCATCGGCATCATCGTTCCCGTGATCCTTTTCTGGGGCTTTGCCGTGATGGTGCGCCGCGCACAGGAAATGCGCCTGGCAGCCCAGTCCATGGCTGAAGCCGCTTTCCGCCTCGCAGAGCCGGAGAGCCTTGCCCATGAGCGCGTCATGACGGTCGGCCAGGCCGTGCGCCGCGAGGTGCAGGCAATGGGCGACGGCATGGACCGCACCCTCACCCGCGCGGTGGAACTGGAATCGCTGGTCCACACGGAAGTGAGCGAACTCGAGCGCGCCTACTCGGCCAACGAATCGCGCATCCGCCATCTCGTGGACGGCCTTGGCGCAGAGCGCGAAGGCATTGTCGGCCACGCAGAGCGCGTGCGCGCTTCAATCGCCGGCGCACACGAAATCCTGAAAGACGAGCTGGACACGGCCGGCGAGCGCATCCGCGCCACCATCGCTGATGCTTCGCGCCAGCTTGCCGCCTCGGTCAACGCTTCCAGCGAAACGCTGCTCAAGCAGCTCGACGGTACCGGCGGCAACCTGCACAAGGGCATCGACGATCGCATTCAGAGCCTGTCCGAGCGCATCACCACGTCCGGCGATGCGGTTGCCAACCTGCTCGACACGCGCATTGCCTCGCTGACCAGGGGCACGGAAGACGCGACGCAGACGCTCACCACGCTGTTCGACACGCGTATGGCGACGCTCGCCGAGCGCACCGAGGAAGCCAATGAAAAGATTGGCGGACTGCTGGATTCGCGCGTTTCGGCCCTCACCGATGGCGCTGAACAGGCTGTGAGCAAGATTGGCAGCGTGCTCGATTCGCGCATCGCGACGTTCAGCGAGAACACGCAGAACGCCGAACAGAACCTCACCCGGGTTCTGGAATCGCGCCTCGGCACGCTGACGCAGGAAACCGAGGATGCGGCGAAGACGCTGAGCACCCTGTTCGACGAGCGCATGGCCACGCTGGCCGAGCGCACCGACCAGACCACGCGCTCGCTCAACACGCTGTTCGAGACGCGCAGCACGGCCCTGCTCTCTTCGCTCGGCGAAGCAAGCGAATCCCTGACCGGCGAGTTCGATTCGCGCCTCGGTCAGCTGGAAACCGCCATCACCGAGCGCGGCCGCGCTCTGATCTCCGAGTTCACCACCCGCGCAGAAGCGCTCGACTCGGGCACGCAAAAGCTCAATTCGGCGCTTGAGGCCCGCGCACGCAGCATCAATGAGACGCTGGTGGAACGCACCCGCGAGATCGCCACGACCTTTGCCCAGGGCAAGGACGATGTTTCGGCAGCCGTGGAAGCCGGCAAGGCCGCACTCGGCTCCGAGATGTCCGATCTCGTGGCCTCCACCAGCATCATGCTGGAGAACACCGCCAGCGACTTCGGCAAGCAGATCGATCAGAACTGGTCGCAGATGAGCGCCCATTTCGATGAAGGCATCGAGCGGATCGACGCAACGCAGGCGCGCATGAGCGACGCTGCAAAGCGCCAGATCGAAGCCTTCGAGGAGACGCATCAGCGCCTCTCCGGCGCCTTCCAGTCGGATATGGAGAAGCTCGACGAAGCCCGCACGACCTTCGAGGCAGGCATTGGCGAGCAGGTTCAGCACCTGGCCAAGACGCGCGACGGCTTCGCCGAGGCGCTGGACGTCAACATCGCGAAGATCGACGAGCGTCGTCAGGCGCTGAACGCCGTGATCGAGGACGAGGCAACCCGCGTCAACGAGATGTTCTCCAAGCAGACGAACATCATCGAAGAACGTACGCAGACCATGGAGAAAGCACTCTCCATGGGTGTCGAGAATGTCCGCTCCACGCTGGAAAACAGCGCGGTGGTCGTGGCAGGCGCGCTGCGTGACAAGGTGATCGAAGCCACCTCCACGCTGAACCAGGAAGCCTCCAGGGTGTTCGAGGATGCGGACAAGCGCATTGCCGCCCGCGCCGAGCAGACCGCTTCCACGCTGGGTTCGCGCATCGAGGACATTGATCGCACCTTCGACGACGCTTCGGCGCGCTTCACCGAACGCGCAGGCGTGTTCGCCCAGACCTTCGCAGAGGTCGACGGCCGTATCGCTTCGCGTCTGGAGACGACGGCGGAAACGCTGTCGCAGCACACCAAGGCAATCACCGACACGTTTGACGCCGCCGACCGCAAGCTGGTCAGCCGTGTCGACCAGACTTCGGAGCAGCTCGCAGAGCGCACCGAACAGCTGGCCAGCACGTTCGAGAACTTCGATCAGCGCATCATCGCCCGTACGCATCAGACGTCGGCTGAGCTGGATGCGCGCGCCAATGCCATGAGCGATACGCTGTCGGGCCTTCAGGAGCGCCTGTCCAACAGCGCAAGCACGATTGCCGGTGCGATCTCCGGCGGCATCGAGGATGCGGACGCCCGCCTGCGTGAGAGCGCAGAATCGGTTGCCCAGCACGTCAACCAGCAGCTTTCGACAACGCAGGCGCGTCTGGTCTCCACCGCAGATACGATTGCCCAGACCTTCGCCTCCGTGGACGACCATATCGGCAAGCGCACCAGCGAGACCGTGTCCAATCTTGAAGAGCGGACGCGCGAACTCAACGCCATGCTTGCAGGCCGCACCTCCGAACTGTCGCGCATTCTTGACGAGACGGCGAAGCCGCTGGTCGACAAGTTTGCCGAGAGCGGCGGCCAGCTGCGCTCCAGCATCCGGGCCATCACCGAAGAGACGACCGAACGTCTGCAGTCGGAGAATGCCGCGCTGGTCAACGCACTCTCCAACCGCACCCACGAGACCCTGTCGGCCTTCGAGCAGGCACAGGCGAGCATTACCGGCAATATCGACGATCTTCTCCAGAAGCTAGGCGTTTCCGGTCAGCGCCTCGGCGCACTCATCTCCACCGCCTCCCGGAACCTTTCCGAGGTGGACGAGCGCCTGAGCGGCACGGCCACATCCTTTGCCGAGAATGCAGAGAAAGCCGCGGAGACCTTCTCCAATTCGGCAAGCCTCATCAATGCGAACTCTGGTCGCCTCGCCGACTTCTCGGAGCGGACCCTGCGCGAGGTTTCGGCCATCGCCAGCCGTTTCGAGGACCACAGCAAGGTTCTGGAAACCGCATCGGAGCTTCTCGAGCGCGCCCAGTCCGGCCTGACCGGCAATCTGGAAGACCGCCAGAAGGCGCTGGAAGCGCTGGCAAGCGGTCTGGTCGAGAAGTCCGAGCACATCGAAAAGACGATGAACTCGTTCGAGGACTTCGTGGAGCGCATCCTGACCTCCGCCGAGGGCCGTACGCGCCAGTCGGTGGACGGCATCCGCGAAGCGATTGCAGAGGTCGTGGAATCGGCAACCAGCCGTTTCAGCGGCGCAACCGACGAGATCCGTCGCACCGCCTCGGAGATCCGCACCGAGCTGGAGCAGACCCGCACCGACGTGAAGCGCGGCATTGCCGAACTCCCGGCCGAAGCCAAGCAGTCGACCTCGGCCATGCGCAACGCGATCAGCGAGCAGGTCAACGCGCTCAAGGAGCTTTCGGACATCGTTTCGAAATCGGGCAAGATGTACCATGTGGAACAGGCAAGCGAGACGCGTCTGACCGCAGCGCCCGCTCCGCTTCAGCAGCCCCGGCCGACACAGGCCCCGACGCCCGCTCCGCAGGCGCCGGCAGCCTCCGTCGCACCGCAGCAGCCCGTGATCGAGCGTCCGCGTCAGCCCGCTGCACCCGTGGCGCCTCGCCCGGCAGAGCGTCTGCAGGAAACCGCTCGTGCCCCCAGCCCGACACCGCAGGCAGCGCCCCAGGCACCCGGCGGTGGCTGGATCCGCGATCTTCTGCGCAGCGCCTCAAGCGAGGAAGGCGGCAAGGGACGCGAACCGGCTGCACCGTCGGTCCAGAAGGAAGATCGTTCGGCGCTTCATGTGGTCGAATCGCTCAACTCGCTGTCTGTCGACATTGCACGCGCAATCGACCACGAGGCGTCCATCGACCTCTGGGAGCGTTACCGCCGCGGTGAGCGCAATGTCTTCACGCGCCGTCTCTACACGCTGAAGGGCCAGCAGACCTTTGACGAGATCCAGCGCAAGTATCGTTCCGACCCCGAGTTCCATTCGGCCGTGGACCTTTACTGCCGCGATTTCGAGAAGCTGCTGCGCGACGTGTCCCGTTCGGACCGCGACAACATGATGACCCAGACCTACCTGACCTCCGACACAGGCAAGGTTTACACCATGCTGGCCCATGCCAGCGGTCGCCTGCGCTAAAGCAGACGAACCCTCACCAATGAAAACGGGCCCGCGAGGGCCCGTTTTTTTTGTGGCCGGCGTCACAGAAATGTCCAGACAAGCGCCGTGCAAAACGCTTTGACAAAGCTGCGTTCAGGCAATCCGATATGGAAAGACTGACACAGAATCGGGAGGGACAGAATGAAGGCCGTGTTCTTTGAGGCATTTGGAGAGACGCCGCGTCTGGCCACCCTCCCCGACCCGACGCCCGAACCGCATGGCGTGGTGTTGAAGGTCGAAGCGACAGGTGTCTGCCGCAGCGACTGGCACGGATGGATGGGGCATGATGACGACATCGAACTGCCGCATGTGCCCGGACATGAACTGGCAGGGACCGTGGCCGCTGTCGGCGGTTCCGTTAGCAAATGGAAGATCGGTGACCGGGTCACCGTCCCCTTCGTCGGTGGGTGCGGTGGCTGTCCGCAATGCCATGCAGGACATCAGCAGGTCTGCGACCACCAGTTTCAGCCCGGCTTCACTCATTGGGGTTCGTTCGCAGAATATGTGTCCATCCATCAGGCGGATCTGAACCTCGTCGCCCTACCCGAAAACATGGACTTCGTGACCGCCGCCAGCCTCGGCTGCCGTTTCGCCACCTCGTTTCGCGCGGTTGTGGATCAGGGCCGGACGAAAGCCGGTGATTGGGTGAGCGTTCACGGCAGCGGCGGTGTGGGGCTTTCAGCCATCATGATCGCCAATGCGCTTGGGGCAAACGTCGTGGCGGTGGACATTGCCGACGACAAGCTCGCGCTAGCAAAGGCGCTGGGTGCGGTCTCCACGATCAACGCCAGAACGGTTCCTGATGTGGCCGAAGCGGTGCGCGAGATCACGCAGGGTGGCGCGCATGTCTCCATCGATGCGCTTGGTCATCCCGAGACCTGCTTCAACTCCATCCGCAACCTGCGCAAACGCGGCAGGCATGTGCAGATCGGCCTCATGGTGGCGGAGCAAAGCACGCCGCAGGTTCCGATGGCGCAGATCATTGCCAATGAGCTGGAAATACTGGGAAGCCACGGCATGCAGGCCCATCGCTACGATGCGATGATGGCCATGATCGCCACAGGCAAGGTGGAGCCGCAGCGTCTCATCGGAAAGCGCATCGCGCTGGAAGAGGCCATACAAGCGCTGACGGGGATGGACAGCTTTCAGGCGACCGGCGTGACCGTGGTCGACCGTTTCTAAAGACTTGAGGGACGGTTCAGCGGGGCGCAGAACGATGGTAACGAGCGTCTGAACATAGCGCGCAATCGCATTGCATTCATGCGGTGCGTGGTTCGACAAGCTCACCATGAGGGAAGAGGCCGCTTGCAGGAAACCTCGATCAAAGGTGTTGCAGCGGATTTCAGACACAATGCCCCTTCATGGCGAGCGCCCTGAGCCTGTCGAGAGGCGAACCACGCTCCGCACTGTGGCTGCAAATTCCATATCACGAATGTGATGGTATCTGACTGATCGCAGAGCGATCTAGATACTGGTGACTGTCCAGTCCACCAGGTCGGCCACGGCGGCGCTGAACGCGCGGTCGAGTGCTGCGGCGAAAGCCTCCGAGCCCGTCCCCGTGACGGGAGCAGACGCGCGGAAGGTGCGCGAGGCCCGCACGACGCCATTGCGGTCGTTCAGAACGCGGACGAACAGCTCGACTTCGGCACGCTTCGCGCCATTGACCTGCACATCGAAACTGCGCAGATCCGCGAGGATCTGATAGTCAATGGCCAGACCTTCACCCGGCATGCCAACGCCACCAAAGCGACCGGAGCGCTGATAAAGATCGGCCATGCTGGTCTGTACGATGCGCGGCAGGCGATCAGCCCAGCGAACGCCGCCCAGATACTGGATGGCGCCGCCGGAGGTCTTAACGACGATGTCCTGACCGTCGAGCATCTTGATGGCGGTGGGTTCGGTGACGAGGATCTGCGTTCGCGCTGCGCGTCGGCCATCGGTCGAAACCGGCGGTGGCGTGAGGTTAAAGGCATCAACCGGTGCAGGACCGCCCCCCGGCAGGGCTGCACAGCCCGCCAACACGCTTCCAAGCACCAACAGCGCGGAAATCCTCGCACTCGTTTTCAAAAAACGCTCCTCGAACCAAACGCCGGACAAACCGGGGAGATCCGCCCCTCTAGAAATGCAAAATCCTTAATTTGTTTGGGATGATGCAGCATGAATGTCAACGCCGCACCCGCCCATCGTAGCGACGAATCGTGCCATCCCCACCGGTAATAATGCGCTGCGGGTTCTGCTCGAAGTCCGAGACCGCGCTTTCGATGCGGTTGATCGAACGCCGGGCGTCGCGTACCAGCGCCTCCACCTCACGCAGACCACCGCCCGAGAAGCGCTCCAGATTGCCGGAAATCGCATCAACGCGGACGGTGAGCGTCTCGGCCATCTTGCGGAAGGATTTGAGCGTCTCGCGCGCATCGGCCATCAGGCCCTCGCCATCCCCGGATTCAAGCATGCCGTCGAGCTTTGCCAGAACGGAATCGAGCCGCACGGACGATTTGTTGAGCTGGCTTGCGAGTTCGCTTGCATTGGTGATGAAGGAATCGATGTCTTCCTTGCGCTTGTCCACGGTCTCGCTGACATCGGCGATGCTCTTGGCGGCCCGGTTCACCGTTGCACTCGCTTCCTCGAAATTCCCCACGGCAGATTTGACGGTCGCCGGATCGACACTGTCGAGCACGCCGTCGAGCTTGGCCAGCGTCTGATTGGCGTTGGTGGAGAAGGTGCCGATGGAGCGGACCGTTTCATCGACGCTGCTCATCACCGTGTCGATGTTGCGGCTGGCCTTTTCGAGACGCGCCGAGAATTCATCGAAGTTGGTCACCATCGAAGAGACCTTGTCCCGGTCCACGGAGGTGATCAGTTCTTCGGCGGCCTTGAGCGTGCTGTCGAGCTGCCCGGAAACCTTGGAAATGGTGCCGGAGAGATCGCTCACATTGGACAGGAAATCATCAATGCCGGACGCGTTGCGCTCAAGCGCCTCGGAGAAGCGCTGCACGTTCTTGACGGTTTCGGTCAGCGGCTGACGGGCATCCTGCGTGAACCCTTCAAGCTGATCGACAACGGAATCCGCCCGCGTCAGCAGGCTCTGTGCGGTCTGAAGAAGATTGGTCACGGCCGAGGGGCTGGCCTGGATCTCGGCAACAGTGTCTTCGTCCTCGGCGAGATCAAACAGATTGGGTTCGTTTGGGTTGCCGCCGGTCATTTCGATATTCGCGGTGCCCGTCAGGCCGGCAAGCCCGACATCAGCCTTGGTGGAACTGGTAATCGGCGTCAGGCGATCCACCTGCGCATCGGCAATTGCAACGCTGGGGTTGGAAAGATCGAGATAGACCCGTCGAACGTCACCCACCTTCACGCCGTTGAACAGCACTGCGCTGCCGCGCGAGAGGCCGGAAGCGGAACCCGGAATGCGAAACCGCAGCAGCGCCGTCTCCCCCCGGTCACCGATATTGGCAGACCAGTAGACGAAACCGAACGCGGCCAGAATGACCAGAACGGTGAAGAAGCCGACAAGAACGTAGTTGGCTCTGGTTTCCATAATATGCCTGCTAACCTCTTGCGGAACGGTCGATCTGCCGGGCCCGCTTTCCCCTGAAATAGGCTTTCACCCAAGGATCGTCGCATGCGAGCATGTCGTCGACGGTGCCATCCACCAGAACACGCTTGCCACCAAGAACGGCGATGCGGTCACACGCCGTCAAAAGACTGTCGAGATCGTGCGTGACCATATAGACGGTCAGCCCCATCGTGTCGCGCAGTTTACCGACCAGCTCATCGAATTCCGCAGCGCCGATCGGGTCAAGCCCCGAGGTCGGTTCGTCCAGAAAAACAATGTCCGGATCGAGCGCCAGAGCCCGCGCAAGTGCTGCGCGCTTGATCATGCCGCCTGAAAGTTCGGACGGAAACTTGGGCGCGGCCGTGCGCGGCAGGCCCACCAGTTCGAGCTTCAGATAGGCAAGCTCATCCATAAGGGCGCGCGGAAGATCGAGATATTCCCGCATCGGCACCTGAATGTTCTCCAGAACGGTGAGCGCTGAAAACAGCGCACCGTGCTGGAACAGAACACCCTGGCGCATGTCCACCTTGAGGCGCTGCTCGTCATTGGCCTTGTCGAGATCCTGCCCCAGAAGGCGGATCATGCCGGAACGCTTGCGAATGAGGCCCAGAATGGTGCGCAGAAGGACGGACTTCCCCGAACCCGATGCGCCGACAAAGCCAAGGATCTCGCCCCGGTAGACGTCGAGCGACAGGCCGTCGAGCACCACGGTGTCGCCAAAGCCAACGGTGACGTCGCGCACCGACAGGACCACGTCCCGCGTCTCGCCCGTCTGCGTCTCCCGCTGTTCGTCGATCAGCACCATACGCCCAAAACCCTAGAAATCGATTGCCGCATAGAAGATGGCGAACAGACCATCCACCACGATCACCACGAAGATCGCCTTCACCACCGAGGCGGTGACGTGATTGCCGAGCGATTCCGCACTGCCGCCCACCTTCATCCCCTCAATGGAGGCGATGATGCCGACGATCAGCGCCATGAAGGGCGCCTTGATCAAACCGGCGAAGATCGTTGAAAGATCGATGGAATCGCGAAGCCGGTCGATGAACGCTTCCGGCGGAATGCCCGAATAGAGCCACGCGATCAGCATCGCGCCGCCAAGGGCGGCAAAATTGGCGACAATGGTCAGGCACGGAACGCCAACCATCAGCGCGACGAGGCGCGGGAACACCAGAACACCGACCGGATTGAGGCCGATGACGGTCAGCGCATCGACCTCCTCGCGCATCTTCATGGACCCGATTTCGGCAGTGATGGCGCTGCCGGAGCGACCGGCGATCATGATCGCGGTCATCAGCACGCCGAGCTCGCGCAGGATCAGGATGCCGACCAGATCGACAACGAAGATCTCCGCACCGAAATAGCGAAGCTGGAACGCGCCCTGCTGGGCAATGATTGCGCCGACGATGGCCGACATCAAAACGATGATCGGCACCGCGCCGACGCCCATGCGGTCGATCTGGCTGACGATTGCCGCCGGGTTGATGGCGTGGGTGCGGCCGAGCTTCATCTGCGCACCGCCAATGGTGGCGCCGAGAATATGCGCGCCATAGACGATGTCGTCGCGCGCCTCGTACATGGCGCGTCCGATCCGCTCCAGCGTGTTGATGATGATCGAGCCCTTGGGGCGCGGCTTGGCTTCGCCGTCCTGCACGACCGCTTCGCGCACAGCCGGCAAAAGAATTCTGGCGGCCTCGCTCTCTCCGGTCAGCTCGACCTCAACACCGCGTGACTGATGCGCATAGACGAGACGCTCGATCAGCCAGGCTCCGGCCGTATCTAGGCTGGTGATGCCGGAAAGATCCAGCCCGACATGCTGCAGGCTGTTCTGCGCTTCGAGCTTGCGCATGCGCGCATCGACCTTGGCAACCGTGCGTGTGTTCCACGCCCCCGACAGACGACAGGAAAGCGCGCTCCCCTCCTCGTGAATTTCGAGGCGCGGCTCGCCATTCTGGCCGGAGGGACGTCCTGCGTCGCTTGCGTCGTCAACGGAATTGGTCAACATGGCACCATCATTAGTGTGGAGCAGGTCCAAAGGGAACCGGTTGCGGGCTCCCGGAGGGGGCATATAAGGCTTGTTCCTCTGATAATTGTGATTTTTTGCGAGAAGAAGGGCGGAAATGACACGCGAACTGGCCACAGACATCGAAGGTTTTCCGATAGCCGGCGTCTTCACAATCTCCCGAGGCTCACGCACCGAGGCGCGAGTCGTCAGATGCACGGTGAGTGAAAACGGCGTCAGCGGTCACGGCGAATGCGTGCCCTATCCGCGCTATGGCGAATCCGAGGACAGTGTGGTCGGCCAGATCGAGGCCGCGCGGCAGGAGATCGCCAACGGCATCAGCCGCGCCGATCTGATCGCCGCCATGCCGGCAGGTGCGGCGCGCAACGCCGTTGACTGCGCGCTTTGGGATCTGGAAGCGAAGCTTTCAGGCAAGCGCGCATCGACTGCGGCCTGCCCGATCCCGCCACGTCCGCTCCAGACCGCCTATACGATCTCGCTGGCGGAACCCGAAGAGATGGCCGCACAGGCCCGCGCCCATGCGACCCGCCCTCTCCTGAAAGTGAAGCTGGGTGGCAAAAACGATGCCGCGCGCATTCACGCCGTGGCGGGCGCAGCACCCGACAGCCGCCTCATCGTTGACGCCAATGAAGGCTGGACCGAAGAGAACATCCGCGAAAACATGCTTGCAGCGGCCGAATTTCACGTGGCGCTGATCGAGCAGCCCCTGCCGGCCGGCAAGGATGAAATCCTGCGCGAAATCCCGCATCCGGTTCCGATCTGCGCAGATGAAAGCGTGCACACGGCGCAGAGCCTTCCCGAACTCGCCGGGCTCTATGATTTCGTGAACATCAAGCTGGACAAGACCGGCGGCCTGACCGCCGCGATGGAGCTGCGCGACCGCGCCCGCGAAATGGGTTTTGGCGTGATGGTCGGCTGTATGGTGGGCACGTCGCTCGCCATGGCGCCGGCCGTGCTTCTTGCGCAGGGCGCAGATTACGTGGATCTCGACGGCCCGCTGCTTCTGGCAAAGGACCGTGCGCACGGGCTCAGCTATTCGGGCTCGCTCGTTTCGCCGCCTTCGCCACAGCTCTGGGGCTGAGGCACAGGGTCGGGGCCGCTCAGGCGGCCTTGACCCCATCCTTTCGGAACGCGGTCACAACGCCGCGTTTCTCGATTTCCCGGGTGGCCGTGACAGGCGCTGTCTCAAGGATCTGCGCCCAAGTGATGATTTCGAAACTCCCGTCGAAATTCTCGGCCAGCGCCGTGCAGCTTTCCACCCAGTCGCCCGTGTTCATGTAGGTGACCCCGCGAATGTCTTCCATCGCGGCGTGGTGGATGTGGCCGCAGATGACGCCATCGACTTCCGAACGCTGCGCCTCCTGGGCGAGAACATCCTGAAACGAGCTGATGAACTTGATCGCCTTCTTGACCTTGATCTTCGCCCAGGAAGAGAAGGACCAGTAAGGCCGCCCCAGAATGCGGCGCACCCGGGCGATGACCCGGTTCACAACGATGGCGAGATCGTAGGCCTTGTCGCCCAGATAGGCGAGCCAGCGCACATTGTGCACCACCTGATCGAACTGGTCACCATGGATGACGAGGAATTTGCGCCCGTCTGCTGCCTCATGGATCACGCGGTCGGCAACGACGATGCCGCCGAAATGCACCCCCTGAAACGAGCGCAGGAACTCGTCGTGATTGCCGGCGATATAGGTGATCCCGGTGCCTTTGCGCGCCTTGCGCAGGAGCTTCTGCACCACGTCATTATGGGCAGCCGGCCAGTGCCAGGAGCGCTTCAGTCGCCAGCCATCGACAATGTCGCCAACCAGATAGATCTGCTCCGCATCGTGATAACGCAGAAAATCGATCAGAAACTCGGCCTTGGCCGGTTTCGAACCGAGGTGAATATCGGAGATGAAGAGTGCGCGAAATTTTCGATGTTCAGCGCCGGTCATTGTCCCGCCTGAGCCCTGTTAAGTCGCGCATTCTATGGCCAGATTCATGTCACAGGCATATGACGGATTCCGTAGCGTTACCGCAAACCCGGCCCCATCCTGCGTCAGAACAGCCCGAAAGCAGCAATTCTGGCGGATGAAACTGCTTCTCGGCATTCAACGCTGGAAAAAGCAGTTATGAGCGCCTAAGCACAAGTGATGATTCAAATCGTTTGAGTGCCTTGTTCCCTGCGGGACCGGAAAGGCGCGCGAACGCCGGGCCGCGAGCCAAACGGCCCCACCGACAGAGCCATGATGTGGAGCCGCTGGATGTCTTCCAATACCAAGAAACCGCAACGATCCGAATTCGACGAAGCCGCGCTCTTCTTCCACAGCCACCCCATGCCGGGGAAGCTGGAGATCCAGGCGACCAAGCCGCTCGGCAACCAGCGCGATCTGGCGCTTGCCTATTCTCCGGGCGTTGCCGCTCCCTGCATGGCCATCCATGACGATCCGAGCACGGCGGCAGACTACACCGCCCGCGCCAATCTCGTGGCCGTGGTTTCCAATGGTTCGGCGGTGCTCGGCCTCGGCAATATCGGCCCGCTTGCCTCCAAACCCGTGATGGAGGGCAAGGCGGTCCTCTTCAAGAAGTTTGCCGGCATCGATGTTTTCGACATCGAAATCGATGCGCCGGAAATCGACCGGATGGTGGAAACCGTCGCAGCACTCGAGCCGACCTTCGGTGGCATCAACCTTGAGGACATCAAGGCTCCGGAGTGTTTTGAGGTCGAGGAACAGCTCAAGGCGCGCATGGGCATTCCGGTGTTCCATGACGACCAGCACGGAACCGCGATCATTGTTGCCGCGGCCGTCATGAACGGGCTGGAGCTGGCCGGCAAGGACATTGCCAAGGCGAAGATCGTTTCCTCCGGTGCAGGCGCTGCCGCGCTTGCCTGTCTCAATCTGCTGGTCTCGCTGGGTGCGAAGACCGAGAATATCTGGCTCACCGACCGCCACGGCGTCGTCTATGAGGGCCGGAAGGAAGAGATGGACCGCTGGAAAGCGCCCTATGTGAAGGATACGGACGCCCGCAAGCTTGCCGAAGTGATCGGCGGAGCGGATGTGTTCCTGGGCCTCTCGGCGGCCGGTGTCCTGAAGCCGGAAATGCTGGCTGACATGGCTGAAAAGCCACTGATCCTGGCGCTTGCCAACCCCGTTCCCGAGATCATGCCGGACGTGGCGCGCGAAGCGCGGCCTGACGCCATGATCTGCACCGGGCGTTCGGACTTCCCGAACCAGGTGAACAACGTCCTGTGCTTCCCCTACATCTTCCGTGGGGCGCTCGATGTGGGCGCAACCGCGATCAACGAGGAAATGAAGCGCGCCGCCGTGAAGGCGATTGCGGGCCTTGCACGCGAAGAACCTTCCGATGTCGCAGCGCGCGCCTATTCGGGCGAGACGCCGATCTTCGGACCCGACTTCCTGATCCCCTCGCCTTTCGACCCGCGGCTTATCCTGCGCATTGCGCCGGCGGTTGCCGAAGCGGCGATGAAGAGTGGCGTCGCGGCGCGGCCCATCGAGGACATGGACCAGTATCTGGACCGGCTGAACCGCTTCGTGTTCCGCTCCGGCCTGGTGATGAAGCCTGTCTTCTCGGCCGCCAAGGGTGCGGGCACCAAGCGCGTCATCTATGCGGATGGCGAAGATGAGCGCGTGCTGCGCGCGGCCCAGGTGGTGATCGAGGAAGGCATTGCCGAGCCCATCATCATCGGCCGCCCACACGTGGTGGAAACGCGCCTCAAGCGCTACGGCCTGCGCATTCGTCCGGGCGAAGACTTCTCCATCATCAACCCGGAAGACGATCCGCGCTATCGCGACTATGTCGACATGCTGGTGCAGCTTGCCGGTCGGCGCGGCGTGACGCCGGAGGCCGCACGCACCCTGGTGCGCACCAATACCACGGTGATTGCCGCCATCGCCATGATGCGTGACGAGGCCGACGCCATGATCTGCGGGCTGGAAGGCCGTTTTGAAAAACACCTGCGCTATGTCGACATGATCATCGGCAGGCGTGAGGGCGTGCGCGATCTCTCCACCCTCTCCATGCTGATCTCGCAGTTCGGCGTGACCTTCTTCACCGACACCTATGTCACACTCTGCCCGTCGGCTTCCGAGATCGTGGAAACGACGATCCTGGCTGCGGAAGAAATCCGCCGTTTCGGCATCGAGCCGAAGGCGGCGCTGCTGTCGCATTCGAACTTCGGGTCGCGCGATTCCGAAAGCGCCATCAAGATGCGCGAAGCGGCGCTGACGCTGAAGCGCGTCGCGCCGGACCTGGTGTCCGAAGGCGAGATGCATGGCGATTCCGCGCTCTCGGAAGTGCTGCGCCAGCGTGTCTATCCGCAGGCCGCTCTTTCCGGTGAGGCGAACCTTCTGGTCTTCCCGAGCCTCGATGCAGCCAACATCACCCTGACCACGCTCAAGGTGATGACCGACGCGCTGCATGTCGGCCCAATCCTTCTCGGCACCGCCATGCCGGCGCATATTCTCACGCCGTCCGTCACGTCGCGCGGTGTTGTGAACATGACTGCGCTGGCGGCCGTCGAGGCGCTGCAGAAGAGCAAGGCCATCATGACAAGCTGATTGCGGAAAAGTCGCAATTTTAGTTGTCACAGATCAAAATTTCGCGATAGAGTTGCATTTCTAACCGTAACTTAACTTGATTGGCGCATCTTCGCGCCAATCAGCCGGTGGTGTCTCGGAAACCAGTGCGGTTTTGGAGGCCTGTGAGCGTGGAATAAGTATCCCCACTCCATCCGGCGCTGTTTGAACGGTACGAGTGATGTATCTGCGCGGCAAAAACCTGTTCTGTTTGATGCTTGTGGCTGTCATGAGCATGGTCGGCATGGCTGCAACCATTGCAGACGCCGAGGCGAAGTCGCGCACATGCAGGAAGCTTGAAACACAGCTCGCCGCAGCCTCTGGCGGATCGTCCAGCAAAGCCAAACGCTACGATCGGGCAATTGCCAAACAGAAGAAAGAACTCGGCGTCGTTCGCGCCCGGCTCAGTAAGATGCGATGCGGGTTCGCCATTTTCGGGGATAATGCCCGGCAATGCGCGCAACTCAACAGATCTGCCGCCCGTATGACGCAGAACATTGCCGAATTGCGGCGTCAGCGGGGCTGGAAGGGTGGTGGTTCTCCTGGCCAGCGCTCTCGAATCCGCGCCGCGCTCAAGGCAAACAATTGCGATGCAAAAACGGCATCCCGGCATCGCGAGGTCAAGAAGGCGGCAAAATCGGGCACCACGAGCTCCCGGAAGCTGCGCCGCCCTGGCACGGTCTTCCAGACCATGTGCGTACGCACGTGTGACGGCTACTATTTCCCGATCTCGTTTTCAGTCTCGAAAGACAAGTTCTCACGAGATGCCGAGACATGCACGGCCCGGTGCCCGGGCGCAGAAGTGGCGCTTTACGCGCATGACGTGCTGAACGAAGAAGCCGAAAACATGATCTCGGTCGCGGACGGCACACCGTATCGGGAGTTGCCCAAGGCTTTCAGCTACCGTGAAAACGGGGTCTCGAAAGCCGCGTGCGGCTGTCGCAAGGACAGGAATTTCACGATTGTTGCCGGCCAGAGAGCGGTCGAATTGCAAGGCTTCGCCCGCGGTGAACCGTGGCAGGAACCGGAAATGAAAGAGGAATTTCCGGCCAGTGAAGCTTCCAGCGCAAAGGAGACGAGCTTCTACATTGCAAAGGCGCCAGAACCAAAACCGATAGACAGCGCTGGCGATGCATCAGCGCTTCAGCAGGGTCCTAACCCGGCGCGGTCGCTCGACGACGAGGCCGAGCAGCGCCGTGTCAGGATAGTCGGGCCAGCGTTTCTTCCCGACCCAAAAGGGGCAATAGACCTGCGAGCTCCGGCCCCTGCTCCCGCCCCGTAAGGGCAATCCGCAGCGGCATGAAGAGGCCCCGGCCCTTGCGGCCCGTCTCTGCCTTCACGGCGCCCGTCCATACGCGCCAGGTCTCGGCGTCCCATGGCTCCTGCGGGAGATGCTTACCCGCCTCGCGAACAAAGTCACGATCCTCGTCCAAAAGAACGGCATCCTGAGCAGGTTTCCCGCGAAGGATGCTCCACCAGTCAGCCGCCTCGGCGACCGTCTCCACATTGCCGCGCACGGCAAGCCAGAAGGCTTCTGCATCGTCTCCGGCAATACCAAGACCCGCCAGCCGCTCTTTCACATCGCCGAACGTCATGGCCTGAATGAGATGCCGGCTGAGACCTGAAAGCTCTGCCGGGTCGAACCTGGCAGCCGATTTCGATGTGGAAGTGGGGTCAAACAGGGCAGCGAGTTCATCCATGGATGCGGCAGCCGTTACGTTTTCCGACGTGCCGATCAGGACGGCCAGCGACGCCACCGCCATGGGTTCGATGCCGCTTTCACGAAGGCTCGCCACGGAAAGCGCGCCTGTGCGCTTGGAAAGCCCTTCGCCAGAAACCGTGGTCAGAAGATTGTGGTGACCGAAGGCCGGCGGCTCAGCGCGCAGCGCCCGGAACAGCGCAATCTGCGCGCCAGTGTTGGTGACGTGATCGTCACCACGGATGATGTGCGTGACGCCGAGATCAATGTCATCGACCACGGAAGGAAGCGTATAGAGATAAGTGCCGTCGCCGCGAATGAGGACGGGATCGGACATGGAAGCCAGATCGACCGTCTGCGGCCCGCGCACCACATCGTCCCAATGCACCTCGGTGCGGCTGGTCACGAAGGGATCGTCTTCGAAATTGGGCAGGAGGAAGCGCCAGTGCGGCTTGCGGCCCTCGGCTTCAAGCGCAGCCTTCTCCTCATCGGTAAGTTTCAGCGCCTCGCGGCCATAGACGGGCGGCAGACGGCGCGACAGGCGGATCTTGCGCCGGCGCTCCAGCTCTTCGGGCGTCTCGTAGCAGGGGTAGAGAAGGCCTGCGGCCTTCAGCTTTTCAGCGGCGGCGTCATAGCGATCAAAGCGCGCCGACTGGGCGACCGTCTGATCCGGCTCGATGCCAAGCCAGGTGAGATCGCGGGCGATGCCTTCGGCATATTCCTGTCGCGAGCGCTCCACATCCGTGTCGTCGAAACGCAGGATGAAACGGCCGCCATGCTTCTTCGCATAGAGCCAGTTGAAAAGCGCGGTGCGGGTGTTGCCGATATGGATGTGGCCGGTCGGAGACGGCGCAAAACGAACGGTGACTGTCATGCCTGCGGGCGTAGCCAAAAGTGCCGCAGCTGGCAAGAAGAACGTGGCCTCAGGCCCCTTTCAGCCGCGCGCTCAGAGAGCGCGAGACAAAGAAAAGAACCACGCATGCCGCAAGGCAATAGACGCCCATCACGCTGATCTGCAGCGGGTAGCTCACGCCACGGTCGATCAGGAAGCCGGTAATGCCCGGCCCCATCGCCGTGGCGAAGACCATGATGGCGACCGTCAGCGCGCGAATGGAGCCCAGATGCCGGATGCCATAGACTTCTGGCCACAGCGCGCCGAACAGGGTGGACGAGAAGCCGTAGGACACACCCATCAGCCCCATGAAGGCGAAGGCGCTCCACTGGGCCTCACTGCCTGCCAGAATGAGACAGGCAGCCCCCAGCGGGATCAGGAAGCCGGGCAGAAGCGCGACAGCGGAGAAACGGTCAATCAACTGGCCCGAGATCAGCGCAAAAATGACCGTCATGGACGCCATGAAGGTGAAGGAAGATGCAAACACCTCCAGCGACCAGCCGCGCAGATCCACCAGATAGATCTGATGGAAGAAGATGGTGGTGCCGATGAAGCCCGGCGCCATGACGCCGAGCAGCAGAAGATAGAAAACCGGATCACGCACCACCTCGCCGCGCGTCCAGTCACGCACGGTGCTGCGGCGTGATACCGGATCGCTGTCGCGCGGGGCGCGCTCAACAGCGATCAGGCCGGTGATGACCGGTAGTGCGAAAACGAGCAGCAGGCCAGCGGCGATGAACCAGCTGTTGCGCCAGCCGACGACGGCTGCAACAGCAACGAAAGCGAGCGGCAGGATCGCCTCACCCACATTGTGCCCGAGCGTGGCGACGGAGACCGCACGGCCGCGCTGGGCAGAAAACCAGCGCCCCATGGCGGTCAGCGAATTGTGGGTCATCATCCCCTGCCCGAACAGGCGCAGCATGTAGATGGTGACCACCAGGACGATGATGGAATGCGACAGCGCCATCGACACACAGGCGAGCGCCAGAAGCGGGATAATGATGAAGGTGACCGTTCGCGCCGAATGGCGGTCAACGATCTGGCCAAGCTTTGGCAGGGTGAAGGCGCTGGCGAGCGTCGCCAGCATGTAGAGCGTGCCGAACGCCCCGTGGGACAGATCATATTCGGCGCGGATATCGCCTGCCGAGAGTGAGATGAAGAAGGTCTGCCCGAAAGAAGAAAACAGCGTGAGCAGGAAGCCGCCCGCAAGCCAGCGCGCATTTTCGCGAAGAAAGACGAGATAGGACATCGACGAACTCTGGAGCTTGGCGGCGCGCGCCGTGGGAAGACCGCGAAAGCGGGTTGGGCGCATCGTAGACGCAGGCACAAATATGGCAATGGCCGCGATGGCCCCATGAAATGCGCCAGAAGCCCCCTTGCGTAATATATAAGAATCGACTTATCTATTGCGCATGACAGAAACGGATATCTTCAAGGCGCTGGCCGACCCGACCCGCCGGCACATGCTGGAACGGCTGAGTGCTGGCGAACGCAACGCGACAGAGCTGCGCGAAGGGCTCGCCATGTCACAGCCGGCGATCTCGCAGCATCTGGCCGTGCTGCGCAGCGCGGGCCTGATCGAAGAGGAAAAGAGCGGCCGGCAGATGCGCTACCGCATCCGGCCCGACGGGCTCGCCCCGGTGGTCGACTGGCTCGCCCGCTATCGCGCCTTCTGGCCCGAACGGGTCGACAGGCTCAAAACGCTGCTCAGGGAGATGGACCAGTGAGCGACGCGAACGACGAAAAGACGAACGAAAACATCGTTCTGGAGTATGTTCTGGAATCATCGCCGGAGAAGGTCTGGCGTGCCCTCACCATTCCCGAACTGGCGGCAAGCTGGCTCGGCGAACCCGGCGACGGCGAGACATCGCCCGCCTATGAGATGGTGGACGAAGAGCCCTGCTCGCGTGTTCGCTATGCCTGGCGCGACCGGAACACCGACGCGCCGGATACGCTGGTCACCTTCGAGATCAGCCCCGCCCCCGGCGGGCACACGCATTTTCGTCTGACGCACAGCGCCAGCACGTTGCCGCGCATGGCCGCCAATGCCAATGGAGTGCCGATGGCGCGCGCCGCCTGACGCCCACGCAAACCGACATCGACAACAAAGGAGATCGCGCATGCGCGAAACGATGGCGCTCGTCCCCATGGTGGTGGAGCAATCGCCGAAAGGCGAACGCTCCTTCGACATCTTTTCAAGGCTCCTGCGGGAGCGGATCATCTTTCTGAATGGCGAAGTGAACGACGACTCGGCTGCACTGATCTGCGCGCAGCTTCTGTTTCTGGAATCGGAGAACCCGGAGCGGGAAATCTCATTCTACATCAACTCGCCGGGCGGCGTGGTGTCGAGCGGCTTTGCGATCTACGACACGATGCGCTTCATCAAGAGCCCGGTGGCGACCGTGTGCATGGGCACTGCCGGCTCCATGGGATCATTCCTCCTGATGGGCGGGGAAGCCGGCCGGCGCGCTGCACTCGCCAATGCGAGCATCGTCCTGCATCAACCCTCCGGCGGCTTTCGCGGCCAGGCATCCGACGTACAGCGCCATGCCGAGGATATCCTCAAACTGAAGCGGCGGCTGATCGGGCTTTATGCGCATCATTGCGGGCGCACGGAAGACGAGGTGGAGCGCACGCTCGACCGCGATTTCTTCATGACCGCGCAGGAAGCCTGTGACTGGGGGCTGGTGGACCAGGTCTACTCAACGCGGGCGGAACTGGAAAACGAGAGAGAGCGATAGAAACGGGAAAAGACAGCAGAAACAGCACTCTGCACTTCATCCCGGATTCAATCCGCGAATAGAAATGCGACCCGCACCGGATTGGTGCGAGCCGCATGAAAGCTCAGAAAGCAATTCTAAAACAGAGCCTTACGAACGATCCCTGAATCTGTTCGTGATCGGATAGCGGCGGTCGCGCCCGAAATTCTTCTTCGTGATCTTGACGCCGGGCGCTGCCTGCCGGCGCTTGTACTCGGCGATGTAGAGAAGATGCTCGATGCGATGCACCGTGTCGCGGTCATGGCCGCGCGCGACGATGGCGTCGACGCTCATCTCGCCTTCCACCAGACATTCCAGAATATCGTCGAGCACCGGATAGGGCGGCAGGGAATCCTGATCCGTCTGGTCGGGGCGCAGCTCTGCCGAGGGCGCCTTGTCGATGATGTTCTGCGGGATGACCTCGCCGGATGGACCGAGCGCGCCGGGCGGCACGCTCGTGTTGCGCCACCCCGACAGGGCGTAGACCTGCATCTTGTAGACATCCTTGATGGGATTGAACCCGCCATTCATGTCGCCATAGAGCGTCGCGTAGCCGACCGACATTTCCGACTTGTTGCCGGTGGTGACGACCATGGAGCCGAACTTGTTGGAGACGGCCATGAGGATGGTGCCACGGGTACGGCTCTGAAGGTTCTCCTCCGTCACCCCTTCATTGGTGCCCCCGAAGAGCGCGGCAAGCGCACTCGAAAAGCCCTCGACCGGCTCTGAGATCGGCACGATGTCATAACGGCAGCCGAGCGCGCGGGCGCAATCCTGCGCATCCTTGAGCGATTCCTCTGACGTGTAGCGATAGGGCAGCATGATGCAGCGCACCCGCTCCTCGCCCAGCGCATCGACGGCCAGGGCCGCACAGATCGCGGAATCGATGCCGCCGGAAAGGCCCAGCACCACATTCTTGAAGCCGTTCTTGTTCACATAATCGCGCAGGCCCAGCATGCAGGCGCGATAATCGGCCTCTTCGGCCTCCGGGATCTTTGAGAGCGGGCCGTCGTCGCAGCGCCAGCCCTCGCCATCCCGCTTCCATGCGGAGATGGAAACGGCCTCTTCGAATTCGCTCATCTGGAAGGCCAGCGACTTGTCGGCCTGAATGGCGAAGGATGCGCCGTCAAAGACAAGCTCGTCCTGACCGCCAAGCTGGTTGGCGTAGAGGATCGGCAGGCCGCTCTCGATCACCTGACGGATGACCACCTGGTGGCGCACCTCGACTTTACCCCGATAATAGGGCGAGCCGTTGGGCACCAGAAGCATTTCCGCGCCGGATTCAGCCAGCGTTTCGCACACATCGAGATCGCCCCAGATGTCCTCGCAGACAGGAATGCCGATGCGAATGCCGCGGAAATTGACCGGTCCCGGCATGTCCGGCCCCGGCTGGAAGACGCGCTTTTCGTCAAATTCGCCGTAATTGGGCAGGTCCAGCTTGTAACGCTCGGCGATCACCTCACCACCATCCAGCACCATGACCGCATTGTGCAGACCGCTCTTGCGCTTCAACGGAACGCCGATGATGACACCGGGGCCGCCGTCCTTCGTCTCTTCGGCGAGTTCCCGCACCGCGCGCTCGCACGCTTCAACGAAGGCAGGCTTCAAAACCAGATCTTCCGGCGGGTAGCCGGCGATGAACAGTTCGGTGAACAGGACCAGATCGGCGCCATGACGGGCAGCATCCGCGCGTGCTTCACGCGCCTTTGCTAAATTGCCAGCCACATCGCCCACAACCGGATTGAGCTGGGCGGTGGCGATGCGCAGAATATCGGGAGAGGCAGGTTTGGGGGCCATGACGTTCCTGTTCAATGGGCGAGAACTGCTTGGACTTCAAAGCGTTTAGCCTTTGCATCCCCTGCTTGCAACACGCTGCCGGGGATCAGAGGCTGACGCCAAGCCCCTCCTCACTGCGGTCTAGAATGAGCGGGATGATCAGATCCTCTTCATCGTCCAGATGCCGCAGAAGCATGGCAAGCAGCGCCTCGTTCTCGCGCGCATAGGCGTCGGCGGCAAAACGCTGGCGATCCTGATCGGCCTGAAGCGCCTGAAGGAACGCGGTTCCGGCCTGCGCATTGCGCTCCAGCGCGTCATGGATGACGTGATGATCACTGTCCAGAAGATCGAAGCCGTGTTTCATCCGCGCCTCCGCAGCGGCGAAGACCGGAAAGTAATACATATCCTCGATCTGGTGGTGGCCATTGAGCTGCTGCAGGAAGAAGCGAAGGCGGGGCGCAAACCAGCCGGCGAACTCACGCGGCGCGAGACGCCCTTCCCTGTAATCGCCCATGCTGGTCTTCAACATGCCGCCAAGTTCGCGAAACATGTCGTGCCGTTGCAGCCAGAACTGCGCCATCTCGCCGAGATTGGGATGGGTGGGCCAGACCTCGCGCGGGTATTTTTCCACGAGATAGCGCAGATCGGCAGGCAGACCGGGGCGCGTATCCAGCCTCAGCGTTTCGGGCAATTCGGTCATTCCTGTGTATCACTCCCGGCAACGATAATATCGGGACTGCCGCGCGCATGCTGCGGCAACCCGTCGGCGATAGCATAGAAATCGCCTTTGCCGGCCACGAAAATATGACGTTCCGCCGCAAGGCCGGATGGCAGATCGAACGCGCCGGCAAGGATGGAAACCCGGTCTGCGCCGTCCCGCTTCCAGAAAAGCGCAGAGCCGCAGGTTTTGCAGAAACCGCGCTTGGCAAAACCGGATGCCGCATACCAGGTGAGACTGTCTTCACCCTCAATGGCAAGGTTACAGACATCCACATCGGTGGCGGCGTAATAGAGCCCGGTCTGCTTGCGGCACTGTGAACAATGGCAATAGACGACGCCACGCAGCGCGCCCTCAGTGTGAAAACGGACCGCGCCACAAAGGCACGATCCGTCATGTCGTTCAGTCATGGCATCCCTCCGAAACCAGTCGAACCGTTTCGGAACCATGATATCAGCCGCGCGCCGCAACAGGCATCGCGAAAGCCTGAACCCAGGGTTCAGGCCAGCTTCACGCGTTGGCGACCTTGTCTGCCGGCAGAGCCTCACGGTCCTTTTTCAGGAGTTCAGCCACCAGGAAAGACAGTTCGAGCGCCTGATCGGCGTTGAGACGCGGGTCGCAATGGGTGTGGTAGCGATCCTGCAGTTCCTCGTCGCGGATGGCGCGCGCGCCGCCCGTGCACTCGGTGACGTTCTTGCCGGTCATCTCCACATGCAGACCGCCCGGATGCGAGCCTTCGGCGCGGTGCACCTCGAAGAAGGTCTGAACCTCCTTGAGAATGCGGTCGAAGGGACGCGTCTTGTAGCCGGCAGCAGTGACGGTGTTGCCGTGCATCGGATCGCAGGACCAGACGACCTTGCGCCCTTCCTTCTCCACCGCGCGGATGAGCTTGGGCAGGTAGTCGCCCACCTTGTCCGCACCAAAGCGGGCGATCAGGGTGAGACGGCCCGGTTCGTTTTCCGGGTTCAGAATGTCGATCAGCTCAAGCAGACCGTCCGGCGAAAGCGAAGGACCGCATTTGAGGCCGAGCGGGTTCTTGATGCCACGGCAGTATTCCACATGCGCATGGTCGGGCTGGCGGGTGCGGTCGCCGATCCAGATCATGTGGCCGGACGTGGCGTACCAGTCGCCGGAGGTGGAATCGACGCGCGTGAGCGCCTCTTCGTAACCGAGAAGCAAGCCCTCATGGCTGGTGTAGAAATCCGTCTCGCGCAGCGCATGCGTGCTTTCACCGGTGATGCCGATGGCGCGCATGAAATCGACCGTCTCGGAAATGCGGTTGGCCAGTTCCTGATAACGCTCAGCCTGCGGGCTGTCGGACAGGAAGCCCAGCATCCACTTGTGAACGTTGTCCAGATTGGCGAAACCGCCCTGCGCGAAAGCGCGCAGCAGATTCAGGGTCGCTGCCGACTGGCGATAGACCATTTCCTGGCGCGCCGGATCGGGAATGCGCGAGCTCTCCTCGAACTCAATGCCATTGATGATGTCGCCGCGGTAGCTCGGCAGAACCACATCACCCTTGGTCTCGTTGTCGGAGGAGCGCGGCTTGGCGAACTGACCGGCAATGCGGCCAACCTTCACCACGGGCTGCGAGCCAGCATAGGTTAAGACGACGGCCATCTGCAGGAATGCGCGGAAGAAGTCGCGGATATTGTCCGCGCCATGCTCGGCAAAGCTCTCGGCGCAATCGCCGCCCTGCAGCAGAAAACCGTTGCCCTCGGCCACGGCAGCGAGCTGTTTCTTGAGCTTGCGCGCCTCACCTGCAAAAACGAGCGGCGGATACGTGGCCATGCGCGCCTCGACCTCGGCCAGGGCGGCGGCGTCCGGATAAGCCGGAACCTGCAGGATAGGCTTGTTTCTCCACGAATTCGGCGACCACTTCGTCATCTTGCTTACTCGACAGTTGCTATAGGATCATGCCCTCTATCCGCTCAAAACTCCAAGACGGATACTGGAAGGCCACCTCCTTAACCAAAGGATGCGCCCGATACTAGCCCGCAATTGTGGCGGACAGGAAACACCGGCGCACGAAAAATGCATTTCATTCGATTTTTTGCATTAAAATTGCATCGAACAGGCTCTTTTCTTCATCGCTGAGCACCACCGCACGCGGGTAGGTTGGCGTCTTGCGATCAGCAAGAATTTCCGCGTCAAACCCTTCGGTCTCGGAGACGAAGCGCTCGACGCCGGAACGGCCATATTCACGCAGGAATCCCTGAAGCACGGCGTCGAGATAGGATTGGATGATTTCAAGCCGAACGGGGGCATGAACCAGGTTCGCTTCATAGACGTGAAGCGGGCAATCGGCGGGCAAGTCCGCCGAAAGCTCAAGGTCTGCTGGCGCAAGCGACACGCGCTGATAGCGCTCTTCGCGCAGATCGACCGCCGGCAGGTTTTCCGCCCGGTCAATAACCAGGAGCCCGTCGATGACGGATGCCGGATCGCGCCGCACGCTCAGAAGCGCGCGGCTGCTTTCTTCGTCACGACGCACCCAGTGGCGTCGCCAGCCTTTCAGGCGCGCAGGCAGCGCGTCGACGATCTCGGTGCGGTGGGTGTCGCGATTGACGAGCGACCCATAACCGAAATAGGCGACCAGAGCGCCTTCACCCGCACGCCTGTCCATGTCAGCCGACCCGCTCGCCCTTTTCGACGCGATAGGTCGGCGCGTACATGGTCACAAGCTCCTCGGCGGCGGAGGGATGCACGGCCATGGTGCGGTCGAAATCGTCCTTCGACAGGCGCGCCTTCAAGGCGATGCCCAGAAGCTGCGCCATCTCGCCGGCATCCGGACCCATCACATGAGCGCCGATCACGCGGCGGCTGTCGCCATCGACAACGAGCTTCATGAGCATCTTTTCCTGACGGCCAGACAGGGTGTGACGCATGGGGCGGAAGCTTGCGCGGTAGATCTCGAGCCTGTCGAAACGCTTCGCGGCCTCATCTTCGGAGAGGCCCACAGTGCCGATCTCGGGCTGCGAGAACACGGCCGTGGCGATCATGTCATGATCGACCTCGGTCGGGTTGTTCCGGTACTCGGTCTCGATGAAGCACATGGCCTCGTGGATCGCGACCGGGGTGAGCTGCACGCGGTTGGTGACGTCGCCCAGCGCCCAGATGTTGTCGACATTGGTGCGCGAGTAATTGTCGACCGGGATCTCGCCGCCCTTGCCCGTCTCCACGCCGGCAGCCTCAAGCCCGAGACCTTCCGTGTTGGGCAGACGGCCAATGGCCAGCATGACCTGGCTTGCCTCGATTGTCTTGCCCGATTTCAGATGCACCAGAAGATCGCCCTCGCCGCGCTTTTCGATCTCGGTCAGCACGTCATGGCACAGGATCTTGATGCCCTTCGCTTCCATCGTGGCGTGAAGTTCGCGGCGCAGATCCTGATCGAAACGCGACAGGATTTCCTTGCCCCGATAAACGAGCGTTGTGTCGACGCCCAGGCCATGGAAGATGTTGGCGAACTCGACGGCGATATAGCCGCCGCCCTCGATGACGATGGCCCTGGGCAATTCCGCCAGATCGAAGGCTTCATTCGAGAAGATGCAATGTTCGTGGCCGGGAAGCGCCAGATGCGGGTTGGGACGACCACCGACAGCGATGATGATCTTGTCAGCCGTCACGCGCCTGCCCCCTACGTCGAGCGTATGGCGATCAACCAGCGTGGCGCGGGCTTCGATGATCTCGGCCCCGGCATTTTCCAGCCCCTTGCGGTAAAGCCCTTCAAGCCGCGTGATTTCGCGTTCCTTGTTGGCGACCAGCGTCTTCCAGTCGAAAGTGGCTTCCGGCACCGTCCAGCCATAACCGGCGGCATCCTCGAAATGCTCGGGAAACTGCGAGGCATAGACATAGAGCTTTTTCGGGACGCAGCCACGAATGACGCAGGTGCCGCCGAAACGGTACTCCTCGGCCACGGCAACGCGCTTTCCAAGCCCCGCCGCCAGACGCGCAGCGCGCACGCCGCCCGATCCGCCACCAATGACAAAGAGATCGTAATCGAATTCGCTCATCTTCTGATCCTCGCCCCCCAGGGCCTTGCGGAGCGCGTCTCGAAAGCGAATTGCGCCCCTATCGCAAACATGCGGCGCCAACGCGTGGCGCCAAAATCCTACAGCGGTCCAGAGCATCGGACCGGAAAGTGGCATCCGGTTTTCGGGTTGTTCCGATGCCCCATCGATCGTCCAGATCGTCCGTTGTGCGTCCGGATGGACGCGCAGCGATCCAGAGGTAGAAACCGCCGCACAAGAATAAAAGCCCGGTGCGACGACCGGGCTCTAACTGTTTCGTGATCGAAAGCTTACTGGGCCGGGGCGGCTTCGCCCTCGCCGGCAGCAGCTCCGCCACCGGTCGCCTGGGCAGCGGCCTGGATCTGCTCGCCGACCATCTGCGCCAGATCGCGGGCAATGCCGCGACGCCAGATCTCGCCGGCCTTGAGCACTTCACGGGTCACGATGGGACCGTCCTCGATCAGCTTACGACCGGTGGGCGAATCGTAAAAATTCGCGATCTCGGTCAGTTCCTGCTCAGAGAACACGCGGGCATAGGCCTGAGCGGCTTCACGCTCGAGATCCACACGGCGGGTTGCAAGCTCGATGGCTTTCTCGTCCACCGTGGCGTTGATGAGCGCCACCAGATCCGGGTTCTTGCGGATTAGCTCGGACTTCAGCGCGGCGGCGGCCTGCGGCAGCACGCCATCGAAATCGTCGGTCGCGTGGATCGCATCGATTGCGGAACGCGCCGCAGCAAGATGCGAAGCGGAAATGTCCTGCGCGTTGGCAGGAGCGAATGCGAACGTCATCGCCACGGCTGCAGAGGCAGCGGCAAGGCGCATGCGGGTTGCCAGGTTCATGTGTTTCTCACTCCATTCTTGTTCATGCGGCCCCGACGGTTCGCACCTGACCGTCTCCCGCCACGAAGGCGGTGTCGGCAAGGTCGAGAAACAGGCCATGTTCAACAACGCCGGGTATGGCGTTCAAGGCGATTGCCAATGCTCTTGGATCGGGAATGCGGCCAAAAGATGCATCGACGATGAGATGTCCACCATCGGTCACAAAGGGTTTGCCATCGCGCTCACGAACCGCAAGCGGTCCTTCAAGCCCAAGCTCTTTCGCAACCTTTTCAATGGCCACAACGGTGGCGCGCAGACCAAACGCGTTGACCTCGATGGGCAGCGGGAAGCGACCGAGCGATTCGACCATCTTGGTCTTGTCGGCGATGACGATCATGCGCTGCGAGGCAGCAGCCACGATCTTTTCGCGCAGGAGCGCGCCGCCACCGCCCTTGATGAGGCCGAGTTCCGGGCCGATCTCGTCGGCGCCGTCGATGGTGAGGTCGAGTTCAGGCGTTTCGTCCAGCGTGGTCAGCGGCACACCTAGTTCTTTACAGAGCGCAGCCGTGCGTTCCGACGTTGGCACACCGATGACGGAAAGCCCGCCAGCGACGCGCTCGGCCAGAACGCGCACGAATTCCTCGGCAGTCGATCCGGTGCCGATTCCCAAACGCATTCCATCCTGCACCTGGTCCAGTGCGGCACGCGCCGCCTCGATCTTCAATTCACGCATATCAGCCGACAATTTAGCCCCCGGTCCGTTCTGAGCGGTTCCTAACCCGTTTTACCGCTCCCCGCAATGCAAGGCACATAAGCGGCATACCTTGCCTAGACCTGCACTGCGCGCTATCCCAAGATTATTCAAGAAGGGGACAACATGTCAGCGCCAATCATCGTTTTCGACCTCGACGGCACGCTCGTGGATACGGCACCCGACCTGCTCGACAGCCTCAACCACTGCCTTGCAACCGTCGACATGGAACCGGTGAAAAGCGAAGACATCAACCGCATTGTCGGTTTTGGCAGCCGCGTGATGATTGAACGCGCCTTCGCGCTGCGCCAGCGGCATCTTGCGGAAGGCCAGCTCGACGCGCTGCAGGCCATCTTCCTCGACCACTATACAGCCAATGTTCCCGGCCGCTCAAAACCGTTCCCCGGCGCGATCGAAGCCATCGAACGCTTTCAGGCTGCGGGATACACGACCGCCGTTTGCACCAACAAGCTTGAAGGCATGTCGCTCTCGCTTCTCGAGGCGCTGGGCGTGATCGGTCATTTCAAGGCAATCTGCGGCGGCGACACGTTTCCGATGCGCAAGCCCGATCCGGGCCACCTTTTGCGCACCATCGCCATGGCCGGGGCCGACCCGGAGCGTGCCGTGATGGTGGGCGATTCGCGCACCGACATCGACACGGCCAAGGCGGCCGGCATTCCCGTCATTGCAGTCGACTTCGGCTATACGGACCGCCATGTCAGCGCATTCGAACCGTCCCGCGTCATCTCGGGGTTCGACGAACTGACTGTCGAGATGGCCGAGAGCCTGATCGCCGCCACGGCATCCTGAAATCAGTTTCGAAAGCCCGCTTGACACCCGGCCACCCCGCCCCTTATATCCCGGCTCGCTTGACGAAGCTTTCGTCAACGGGCGCGTAGCTCAGCGGGAGAGCACACCCTTCACACGGGTGGGGTCGCAGGTTCAATCCCTGCCGCGCCCACCATCAACACTCCAGACGATGTTTTGGTTTTGTTGATGGAATTGCATTGAAGCGAATGCACGACAAACATCACGTTTCAGCATAGCAAAGCATGAGAGCGAAACACGACTTCCCTGCTCGTGGAACGCATTCTCCCTGCCAGGCTCCTTGAAGCCGACACGCTCCCGATTCCGAAGATCCGTTCACTCAGCGACTGCGTTCGTGCCCAGCCCGCAAACGCCGGGATCTTGCAAGTCACGCATACCGAAAACCGTGGTAAGCTCCTGCCTGACGTTGGGTACGGAAAACGGTCAGTGACTTCGACGAGGAGTGTTCACAATGGACCAAGCCAATAGCCAAATCCGCGAAGAAACTCTGGATCCGAACGACTGGGAGGCGCTGCGTCAGCTGGGCCACCAGATGATAGACGACGCAGTGGCGCATATCAGGAACGTGCGTGACCGCCCGCTCTGGCAGGAAATGCCCCCTGCCGTTCGAGAAGCCTTTGCCTCCCCTCTCCCGAAAGACCCCGCTCCTGCGGCAGAACTCTATCAGGAGCTGCAGGAAATCCTGATGCCCTACCCGATGGGCAACATCCACCCCCGATTCTGGATGTGGTTCATGGGTTCGGGCAGCCTGACCGGTGCGCTTGCCGAATTCCTCGCTGCAGTCGACGGTTCGAACCTCGGGGGTGGCAACAACGCGGCGGCCCTGATGGATCGGCAGGTGGTGGGATGGCTCAAGACACTGATGGGCTTCCCCGCCGATGCGAGCGGCACGCTGGTGAGTGGCGGGTCAATGGCCAACATCATCGGCCTGACCGCTGCCAGAAACGCCATGGCGGGCGGCGATGTCCGGGCGAACGGCGTTGCCCAACTTGAAAAACCGCTGAGGTTCTATGCCTCAGACCAAGTCCATAGCTGTCACCAGAAAGCCGTCGAACTGCTTGGTCTCGGCAACAACGCCCTGTGCCGGGTGCCAACCGGTCCCGACTACCGGATCAATCTGGACGCGCTGGCGGACTGTATTGCCCGGGACCGCGCGGCAGGCTTTCTCCCGGCCTGCGTCATCGCCACCGCCGGCACGGTCAATACGGGGGCGATAGACGACGTAAACGGCCTCAGGACACTTTGCACGCGCGAGGGTCTTTGGCTGCATGTTGACGGGTGTATCGGCGCGCTCATCGCGATTGCTCCGCAAAACCACGGGCTCGTGGACGGGATCGGAGAAGCAGATTCACTTGCTCTCGATCCCCACAAATGGCTGCATGTGCCCTTCGAAGCCGGCTGCGCGATCATCCGGGATGCATCGGTCCATCGCGGCACCTTCGCGTTGCACCCGGAATATCTCGAGGAGAAAACACGCGGCATCGCGGCCAGTGAGTTCCTGCACGACTATAATTTACAAACCTCCCGCGGCTTCCGCGCCCTGAAGGTCTGGCTGACACTGAAGGAGCACGGCAGTGAAAAATTCGGCCGTCTTATCGATCAAAACATCGCGCAGGCGGCATATCTGGCGCGACGCATAGAAGAGGCCGCGAAGCTCGACCTCATTGTGGCGCCGACCGTTAATATCGTCTGCTTCCGCTACGATCCGGGCGGGATGACGGAGGCCGCGCTGCGAGATCTGAACGTCGAGATCATGCTGCGCCTGCAGGAAGCAGGCATCGCTGCCATTTCGGACACGACAGTCTCCGGCAAGCATTGTCTGCGTGTGGCGATCTGCAATCACAGGACGACGACCGGGGATCTGGAGATGTTTTTGCAGCAGGTCATCGAGCTTGGTGAGCTTGTTGGTCTTCAAAAATCTGGTTCGTAGCGTTTTCGGACAAGAAGACAGCTGCTTGAGTGAATGGCCTTCTGGGACCGACTAGCAGCGGCTCCGCGCCCCTCGCGGCCACCTTACGCACCGTCCTGCCAGAGCACCTGCATGCGCATGTCGGGCAACACGGGAATTGGGCCTGTGCGTGGGCAAGATTGTCCCACCTCCCCATCATCGCTTGATTCCTTCAGGGTGCAACGTAAAGGGGAGCCGACGAAAGATTCGACGGGGGTTTGAGCGATGAACGGTCGGGCCGGAGTGCTGGGATGGCTTTCCTCCAGTGAAGACGAACGCGAGGCGGCTCGCAGCACGATTGTTCGTATCGTTCATCAGGAGGCCGACGCGCTGGTGGCCGCCTTCTACGAAGTCTTCCTTGGCGACACCCAGAGCGCCCAGTTTCTCAGCCACAATGTCGTGCAGGACAGGCTGCGCCACTCGCTGCGCAAATGGCTTCTCGCACTGGTGGAATTCGATCCGCTGGCCGACATTGAGGCTTTTGAGCGCCGGCAGATCGAGATCGGCGAAGTGCACGCCCGCCTGAACATCCCCAACAATCTCGTTATGGAGGGCACGACCCTCATCAAAACGAAGGTCGCAGACAAGATTGCCACCGCCGGCAATCACAGCCCGTCCGCCTTCCATGCGATCATCCTGTTCAACGAGGTCGTGGATTACGCAATCAGGCTCATGAGCACGGCCTACATGTCGGGCGCGAACCGGCGAACCAAGACGGAAGAGGCCTTTCGCATCTTCTCGCTCGGTCAGGACATCAACCTGGAACGCGAAACCCAGCGCGCCGCGCTCATGGAATGGAGCCATTCGGTTCTCTTGTCCATGCTCGGCAATGAGAGCGAGCCGTCTCACAACAGTTTTGCGGCCTCGCCATTCGGCCTCTGGATCCGCCACCGTGCGGCAGTGCTGTTTCAGGGATCGCCACTGCTCGACAAGATCCAGCATCTCATCCGCGAAGTGGATACCGAGATCATGCCGAACATTTCGAGCAGTCAGCCGGCATCACTGGTGATGTTTCAGCGGCGCATCGACGAAATCAAGTTTCTGCTCAACGACCTCTTCAAGCTCGCAGCCGGCGTTGAGAACGGGCGCGATCCGCTGACGCAGACGCTGAACCGGCGCTTCCTGCCAACGGTTCTCGGGCGCGAAATCAGCCTGTCGAAGAAGGCAGGCACGCCACTGAGCGTGCTTATGGTCGACCTGGACCACTTCAAGACGGTCAATGATCGCTTCGGTCATCCGGCCGGTGACGCGGTTCTGAGCCAGACGGCGGAAACGATCCTCAACAATGTCCGCGCGACCGACTTCGTCTTTCGCTATGGCGGCGAAGAGTTTCTGATCGTGCTGGTCGAGACGGCGGAGAGCCAGGCCCATGCACTGGCGGAGCGCATCCGCACGGAGCTGACGAAAACGCCCATATCCGTGGCCGAAACCGAAAGCATCAAGGTCACGGCTTCCATCGGCGTTGCCGCCTATGAGGGCCATCCGGACTACGAATATCTGATCAATGCTGCAGACGCCGCCCTCTATGCGGCAAAGCAGAATGGCCGCGACTGCGTCGTGGTCGCCGGAGACGAAAGCGGCACGTCCGCACTTTCTGCGTCCGGCCAAAGGTGATCCGTCCAGCTTGAGGCAAAAAGGCGCACGGGTTTGACTTCCGGGCGCCAGTGTCCGACATGTCAGTC
Source organism: Nitratireductor aquimarinus (assembly GCF_017255295.1). GTDB lineage: Bacteria > Pseudomonadota > Alphaproteobacteria > Rhizobiales > Rhizobiaceae > Nitratireductor > Nitratireductor aquimarinus. The sequence continues at coordinate 44,583 of NZ_JAFKDE010000003.1, read as the reverse complement.
ATGCTCACCCACGACCGTCATAGACCGCGTTTTCCAAAGGGCAGCCGCAAACCCGGCTAGTTGCCTGACGCCACTACCTGCGAAGGCAAGAGCGGCGTCAGGATTATTCCACCCAAAACACGATCTGGACACAGCACGATGCCGCAGCCCCGCTGCGCGCGTCTGCGATCCTTTGCGAATTGAAGGAATGCAAAGTGAGCTTCAAATACAGTTTCACCTTTCCCATCGAAGGCCCCAACAAGCTCTCGCGGTTCAAGAGCTGGCTCGAGAAGAACGCGCCCGGCGTCGCCGTTTCCCTGCCCCCGCAGGTGCCCTCGAAAAGCACGTCGCTGACCGTGCGCGTCAGTTCCGTCGCCGACCGGGACATCCTGCTCAGGAACCTTGACGGAGCTTCGCTCTAAGCCATGGGACCGGCGTCGCCATCACTGGCGGCGCTGGTCCGCGCTACAGGCGTCCCGGACCGCACCATGGCGGTCCGGGATGTTTCGAAAACGAACCAAGGTCGTTCAGCTATTTAAAATTTTACTATTATCCTATTGTTTTTACTCATCTCTCTTTCATCAGAATCAACGATGCCTCTGCCGGTGAGCATTGTGACTTAACCCGATGAAGGAGACGGGACTTGAAAGACCGCTACGAGACCATCCTCGACCCTTCAAACCTCTGGACCGTCTGGGACAACTTAACCAACGAGCCGGCGGTGATCGGCATGACCATCGTTGCCGGCATCACCCAGTCCGAGGCCGAGGACGCCTGCTATGTTCTCAACGAAGTGGAGAAACGGCGGCGCAGCAGAGAAGAGCGCAGGCACGCCGCGAATTCCTGAAACATTCACTGAGACAGCCGCACGTGCCGCAGATTGCGCCACATCCGGGCTTTCCTGCTTCAGAATATCGTCCTATTCGGGAACGGAACGATCCGATTCCCGGAGAGGAACATCATGAACCGCACCGCATCCGCCTTTCTGCTTGTCGCCGTACTGACGGGCCTTCTTGTCGCGCTCAGCTTCGCGCTGCGGATCAAGGGATACGGTTTCGGCACGCTCGGCATCGAGCGCCTCGACGGTCTGGCCAATGCCGCCAGCTTCATCCCGCTGGCAGCGCTTTACGCGTTCGCAGCCATGCTCGTGACAATCCTCCCCATCCGCGCAGCAGCCGTGGTTCACGCCAATGGCACAACACCGGTCTACTCAACGGCGCTGGTGCTTCTGGCAACCATTGTGGGCGTACAGGTCGCGCGCTTCGCCTTCGGCAATAATTCAGCGCTGTGGACGCTGATTGACTGGCAGTTCATCTTTGCCGCCGGCATCATCGTCGCGCATCTGTCGCTCGATACGCTGCGCCGCAACGTCCTTCTGCGGACGCTGGCATTCATCGGCTTCACGATCGCCACCCTCGCCTGCCTCTACTGGACGTTCCGCTTCTAGAACCGCCGCGAATCGCCGCCCGGTCTTGCGCGCCGCGTCGGCGCCAGAAGCAGCGTCTCAGCATCACAATCGACGCGTTTCCCCCAAAGATTACTACCCCGCCTCTAATCATTTTTAGGTGGGGGCTGAACCTATGGTGAGGCCTCAAACGGCCCTGCTCCACCGAATTTGCGGGTTTTTAGTCGCCGGTTCACGCACGACAATCCCTCCCGTCGGATAACTCCGAAAGGTCTGCCGCGAGAACTGATCTCGGGTCGCATCAAAGACGCGGGCGGTGGGGATTCGCTTCAGACACACAGGGGCGTCCGAATGAGGGAGGAGTGCATCTCGTTCGACATCCGAACGTGTTTCCGCACTTCAAAGGCGGCCGGATGGCCGCAAAACAGCAGAACCGTGTGAGCACAATATCACCTGAGAGATGAACAGTGATCGTGTCCACACGGTTCTCATTTTGAGGATGAGGACACGATCATGCCCAAACAAAACGGTTTCGGCGTTTTCTTTCCTGGTTGGCCTGGGAACAGCCAGTCGCAGGATCAAGACCAGGATCAGGACCAGCATCAACATCAGGGTGAATGGCAGCATCAGGGCCAGGAACAGAACGCCCTGAACACGGCGGAAAACACGGCCGGCAATGATGCCGACAACAACGCCGACAATGATGCGAACAACACCAGCAACAATACCGGCACGAACGCCGCCAACAACACCGCTGGCAACGCCGCGCAGAACGGTGCGAGCAATCAGGCAGAAAATGCCGCTGGCAATGAAGCCGCCAACGAGGCGGCCAACGCCGCGAGCAATGCGGCGCAGAACTCGGCCACCAACAACGCCACGAACAACACCGATGTGGCGACTGCCGTGGCCACATCCGTCAACACGTCCGTGAATGTCGGCCTCGACGGGTTCATCCCGAGTGATGACGACTTTGCAGATGTGGATGTCTATGACGGCGGTTCGGTCGACCAGCTGTTCATCAATCGCGATGGCGAGATTTCCTACGATCCGGGCGACGACATGACGTTCGAGGACATCCTGAACGACTCGCTCAATGGCGGCGGCAATGACAATGCCTTCGTGATCGGTCAGGTGAACGATCTCGTCGACAATGACACGCTTGAGAACCCGACCGTCTCCAACAATGCCGACTTCAACCAGAACGGCGACGCATCGGGCGGTGACGCCTATGCCGAAGAAGGCATCGTGGCCGGCGGCGACGGTGGCGAAGGCGGCGGCGATGCAGACGCTGACGGCGGTGCTGGCGCTCATGGCTGGGCCGATGGCGGCAACGCCAATGGCGGCGCGACCGATGACGCCAAGGCCTATGGCGGCAACGGCAATGGCGCAGCCGGCGGCTCCGGCGGCACGGCGACCGGTACGGGCCTTGGCCTCGGTGGTCTGGGCGTCGGCGTCGGTCTCGGCGGTGAAGGCGGCTCCGGTGGTGCCGGTGGCGCTGGCGGTGCTGGCGGCATGGGCGGCCTTGGCGGCACGGCAACCGGCGGTGAAGGCGGTGAAGGCACCGGCGGCGAAGGCGGTGACGGCGACGGCGGCGAAGGCGGCACCGGCGGTGAAGCCGGCGATGGCGGCGATGGCGCAGCAGCGGCCTCCGCAGCGGCGGCAGCAGACGCAGCAGCGGCTCTGGGCTTTGCAGACGCAGCAGCAGATGCAGCCGCAGCAGCCGCAGCAGCCCCTGGTGGAGATGGCGGCGCAGCAGGCGCTGGCGGCATGGGCGGCACCGGAACAGGTGCGGCAGGTGCTGAAGGCTCCGGCGGCAATGGCGGAACCGGAACCGGCGGCGACGGCGGCATGGGCGGCATGGGTGGCATGGGTGGCACCGGTGGCGCAGCCGACGGCGGCGGCGGCCTTGGTTTCGGCGCAGGTCAGGGCATGGGTATGGGCCTCGGCGCTGCCCGTGGCGGCAATGGAGGTGATGGAGGCGACGGCGCAGGCGGTTGGGCTTCTGCAGTCGGCGGAAACGCCGGTGATGCATGGGCCGGACCGGTCTCAGGCGGCAACGGCGGCGCCGGCGGCATGGGCGGCATCGCAACCACAGGTGCTGGCGGCGCAGGCGGCGCTGGCGGCATGTGGGGCTCCAACAATGGAGATGACGGCTATGTGACCGGAATCTCCGAGGCATCTGCCGATGCCATCGTGGATACGAGCGCCTTCAATCAACAGATCGTCATGGGCGCCAACGTGCTTGGAAACTCCGTGGACACGACAGTGGTCGGCGGCGATCTCAACAGCACGGTTGTCGGCGAAGACGACGCCTGACGGCAAACGAGAATTCCGGCGCCCTGTCCCCCTGGGCGCCGGAACCGGAGGTTTGCGCCTTTCACCCTTCGCCTGACACCCGCAAACCTCCGATCCTTTTTCAGGGCTGTCGACCGGCGATGGCAGAACACGAGGTTACTCGCCAAACCCGCAGCAAGGTAATGCTCCATGCATCTGGACTCCACCACGGAAGCAATCGCCCACTTCATAGGGCTGTTCTCGCAGACGGTCGAAGAAGTGCGCATGCGGATGGATTATGTGGAGTTCGATCCGCTTGAAGAGAGAGCGCCGGAGCAGAACGAACTCCTCAACATAAACATCAACATCATCAGCCCCTACCTTCTGAAGGACTACAGCCCGCGGGTGGAATACACGCCGCCTCCGACAGATCAGTTCAGGGAGAAGGTGGTTTCAGCGGTCGCGCACAATCCGATGGCGCTCGACGCCCAGAGCGGTGGCTTTGGCGGCGCGGGCCCGTCTACTGACGCGATCGCCTTCAGAACCGGGGCCGAAGCCCCCGCCTTTCCCGAATACCAGCCGCTTGGCTCTCTCGCATGGTATGTGAAGCAGGAAGCGCGGCTCGAAGACAACGATTATCTCAGCATCGGTGATCATGGTCTGGTCATGAGCCAGGTCGGCGATCCCGGCGCAGCCCTTGCAGCACTGATAGGCGCTGCATCCGAATTCCAGCCCTTCAGCCATCTGGACGAACCCGGCTCGGCGGAAGAGATCGGCGATTTCATCATGCACGCGCCGCATCTGGCGGACGCCTTTGCAGATGATTTGCCCGATGGCGCAGACATATTCATCGCCCGCAGCGAGGCTCTCGAGGGGCAGTATGTGAATGGCGAGGCCGTTGAGGAAACGCCGCTTCTTGAAGACCACCTGCCCGATGGCGTGAAGGCGAATGCCAGCGAAGATGACGATGCAGAAACCGACTTCTCGCTCCATGCGAAGATTGAGGTTGAAGCCGGCGGCAATCTTCTGGTCAACGAAGCCATCCTCGTGAACGACTGGTATGGCGCGCCGGTGCTGGCGGTTGCCGGCGACTATGTTCATTTCAACGCCATCAGCCAGTTGAATGTCTGGAGCGACAGCGACGCCGTTGGCGGCGCGCTCGAAGGCTGGCAATCGCTCACGGCGCAGCCGACAAAAGCCTTCAACATCGCGACGATGCAGACCATCGACAATCCGCGCCCTGAAACGGCCGGCAATGGCGAGGGCGAACCCGACTTCCCTTCCCACTGGCTGGTGTCGCGGATCGATGGCGACCTTGTTCTTGCAAACTGGGTCAAGCAGGTCAGCTTCGTCGAAGACAACGACATCACGGTGATGTCGGCAACCGGCGGCGGCACCGTGATTGAACTGGGCGGGAATCTGACCGTCAACGTCGCCTCGCTGGCCGAACTGGGCATCTATTACGACCTGATCATCATCGGCGGGAACATCTACAACGCCAACATCATCAGCCAGACGAACATCCTGCTGGATGATGATCTGGTGGGCACGCTCGAAGGTTTCGAGACCAGCGGCGCGGCCTCGCTTTCCACCAGTGGGAATCTGCTCTGGAACGAGGCCTCGATCACCCAATACGGCACCATGTCGTTCGAGGCGCTGCCGCCGTCCTATCTGGAGGCGGCAAACCAGCTGGCAGCTGGCCCGGGCGCAGCTCCGGGCGCGTTGCTCGCCAGCGAGGACTTTTCGGGAATGGCGAACCTTAAGGTTCTCTACATTTCAGGCGACGTGGTGGACCTGCAATATATCAGCCAGACCAACGTTTTGGGCGATGCCGATCAGGTGGCGCTTGCAAAGGCGGGCGCAGAAGCCAACGCCGATGGCGACTGGAGTGTGTCCACCGGAGGGAATGCGCTGGTCAACCAGGCGGCGATCACCGATGGCGGCGTCAATGCGACGACCTATGCGGGCGGCAACGTCTATTCGGACGAACTGCTGATCCAGGCCGAGCTCATTTCAGACGATACCGGTCTCTACACGCAAAGCGGCGATGCGCTGGTGAACGAGGCGGTGGCATTTCTCAGCGATGACCTGATGGCTCCCGAACAGGATGGCGGGCACTCCGCACCGGATGCGGCAACACCGGATGCGGGTTCGGCAGACGTCATGCAGACCATGCTGGGTTAGCGGATACCGGGGGGAAACGCATGCTGGACAAACCGACAAAGCAACCTGCCCACGCGAAGGATGCATCATCCTGGGTGATCGAAGAAGCGCGGCCGAGAGAACAACGCGCAGAACCGCGCAGCAAACCACAGACGCTCTCGGTGGATCAGGAGATTTCCCGGATTTTCAGGGAAGTCGATGCGCGCGCGGCACGGATGGCGCAGGAAGCAGCCAAACGGGAGGCGCAGCAGGACCGGGCAACGGATAATGCCGCCCCCAAAGCTTCCGAAACACCGCAGGCAAAGACTGCCCAGCGGGAAGCGGCAGCGCCGCAGAACAAGCCCCGGGAAGACAGGAAGAGCGCGGCGAAAACAGCTCCTGCCGAGCAAAGGCAACGGTCGGCTGAGGAAGCGCCTCAGATCAAACAGTCCGGCGACACGAAGGAAAAATTCCATCGCCGTCTGGGGCCGGTCGACTTCTCAAAGAGCCTGTCCGCAGGGTTGGGCGCGGTGCGCAAGAACCTGCTGATGGTTCTGCTTTTCACCAATGCCAGCAACATTCTGGTGCTCGCGATCCCTGTCTATCTCTTCCAGATTTCGGACCGCGTTCTGACCAGCCGCTCCACCGATACGCTCATCATGCTGACCATTGTGATCATCGGGGCGGTGTTGCTGCAGGCGATTTTCGACGCGATCCGGCGCTTCATCCTGATGCGCACGGCCGTTGAGGTGGCAGCACAGCTGGGCGCGCCCATTCTGAGTGCGGCAGCGCGCGCTTCGCTGCATGGCACGGGCCGCGAATACCAGACGCTGGGCGACCTGCAACAGCTGCGCTCCTTCCTGGTTTCGGGCACGCTTCTGTCGTTCCTCGACATCCCGTTCGCGCCGATCTTCGTTCTCGCCGTTTTTCTGGTTCACCCGCATCTCGGCAGCATCGTGGTGCTGTCGGCCTTCCTGCTCATGATCGTCGCCTTCATCAACCAGCGCGCGACCGCTGCCCCGTTCGGCGAGGCCAATGTCTATCAGAGCAAGGCCAATATGCATCTGGATTCCATGGCGCGGAACTCGCAGATCATCAACGCGCTGGCGATGATCCCCGAAGCGGTGAAGATCTGGGGGCAGGACACGGCCGGATCACTGAAGGCGCAGGTCAAGGCGCAGGACCGCAACATCATGTCGGCCGCCACTTCGCGCGCCATCCGCCTCCTGACGCAGGTGGCCCTGCTCGGCTGGGGCGCTTATCTGGCGATCCAGGGATACATTACCGGCGGCATGGTGATTGCCGCGTCGATCATCGCCGGTCGCGCGCTCGCGCCCATAGAAGGCTCCATCGAGGGCTGGAACCAGTTCATCCTTTCACGCGGCGCATACCGGCGCATCAAGGCGCTCCTGCAGGCATCTCCGCTCAATCTGGAACGGCTCGTGCTGCCGAAACCCGAGGGACGGCTCGATGTGGAGCGCGTTCTCTACGTGCCGCAGGGAACAAAACGGGTCGTGCTCAACGGCATCAATTTCTCGCTGCGCCCGGGGGATTCGCTCGCAATCATCGGCAATTCCGGGGCCGGCAAGACCACGCTCGGCAAAATGCTGGTCGGCTCCATCCTGCCCACATCGGGCAGTGTGCGGCTCGACCTGATGGATCTGCGCAACTGGGACCAGCGCCAGTTCGGCGACAATATCGGTTATCTGCCGCAGGACGTTCAGCTCTTCCCCGGCTCGATCAAGGCCAATATCGCGCGCATGCGCGACGATGTGGACGACAGGGAAATTTACCAGGCGGCGATCCTCGCAGACGTGCATGAGATGATCGCCACCTTCCCGCAGGGCTATGAAACCATCGTGGCCGCCGATGGCTCACCGCTGTCGGGCGGGCAGAAGCAGCGCATTGCGCTGGCGCGCGCATTCTTCGGAAATCCACGCATGATCGTTCTGGATGAGCCGAATTCCAATCTCGACAGCGCCGGCGACGCCGCGCTTGCCCGCGCACTCAAACACGCCAAGGAAAACCGGATCACCATGATCGTCATCACGCAGCGGCCATCGCTGCTGCGCTATGTCGACAAGATCCTGCTGATGACCAACGGAACCATCTCGATGTTCGGCCGGCGCGAGGACATGCTGCGCGCCCTTGCCGCCCACCAGGCCGGACAACTCGAAAACGGTCCCTTCGCCAACCAGCTTCCCTGAAGGGCAGGTCCATCATGAGCTCCACCGAAATCGCCAAGCTTCAAGACATGACGTGGTACGCGGAGGTGCCGCGTTCGATCCGCAAGCAGAGCATTGCCGGCATCATCCTGCTCATTCTCTGTTTCGGCGGGTTCGGCATATGGGCCGCCTTCGCGCCGCTTGCAGCCGCCGTCATCTCACAGGGCAGTTTCGTCGCCACCGGTCAAAACAAGATCGTGCAGCATCTTGAAGGCGGCGTGATCAAGGACATCCTGGTGTCCGAAGGCGATCATGTGACCGCCGGCCAGCCGCTGGTGCAGCTGGACGAGACCTCAGCCCTTGCCAATGAACGCCAGCTTTTCCTGCGGCGGGCGCGGCTTGTGGCGATCGTCGCGCGGTTGTCTTCTGAATATGAGGAAAAGACCAGCATCGACTTCCCCGCCGATCTGACGGAGCGGATGGCAGACCCGGAGATTGCGGAAATACTGGCGAGCCAGCGGCTCAATTTCGAATCCTCGCAGCGCAAGCTCCACAGTGAACTGGAGCTATTGAACAACAACATCGCCGCGCTGGAAATTCGCGGACGCGGCTACACGGCCCAGCACGAGGCCCTGACGCGGCAGCTCGCCTTCCTGACAGACGAGTATTCCGGCAAGCAGAAGCTCTATGAGCAGGGGCTGATGCGCAAACCCGAAATCTCCGCCATCCGGCGGGCCATGGCCGAGGCGGATGGCCAGCTCGGGCGTCTTTCGGCCGAAGTCGATGAAACACATGCCCAGATGAAGCGCTATCGCGAGCAGGCCAACCAGACGCTCGCCGCCTATCGGCAGGCGGCCCTTGATGAGCTGCAGAGCATCGAGGCGGAGCTCGACGCGGTTCGCGAGCAGTCGCGCGCAGCAGAAAACATCCTGCGTCGCGCCACGATCAACACGCCAGTCGCAGGCACCGTCGTGCGGCTCTACTACCACACGCCCGGCGGCGTGATCGAAAGCGGCAAGAGCATTGCAGAGATTTTACCCTCGGACGTGCCGCTGATCATCGAAACGCAGATCCCGCGCACAAAGATCGACAGCGTGCGGGTGGGACAGGAAGCAACCGTGCGTCTGACCGCGCTCAACCAGCGCACCACGCCGGTCCTGACGGGCGAAGTATTCTATGTTTCGGCCGACGCGCTGCGCGACGGCTCGGTCGATGAGAAACGCGAAATCTATCTGGCGCGGGTGCGGCTGCCGCCGAGCGAACTGGCGCGGGTTCACGGCTTCCTGCCGACACCGGGTATGCCGGCCGAAGTCCTGATCCAGACGGCCGAACGCACCTTCTTCGAATATCTCTCGAAGCCCATCATGGACAGCATGAACCGGGCGTTTCGCGAGAACTAGGAAGGGTCACAGAAAGTAGACGACTGAAACGTGCGGTGATAGCATGAGGGACAATGAGCTATCCGAGGTGGACGCGAGCCGTTTCGCCATGAATGAAGCTACCCCACGTTTCCGAAAAGTACTCACACTGCTGGGGCAGCTCAATTACACGTGGACCAACACCGAGAGCCTTCTCATCCACCTGATCGCGGGACTTGCGCGGGTGGACATGGAAACGGCCACGATCATTTTCCTCACACTGAACACGTCGCGCGCGCGGGTCGATCTGGTGGAGCGGCTGGCCAAGACATCACGCACGGATGAAGCCGTTCGCAGGGATGTGCTGGGCGTTACGCGCCGGATGATGAGCGAAGCCAAGCTCAGGAACAAATACAACCACTGCATCTATTCCTTTGACGACACGGGCGAAAATGTCTCGACCCTGCTCATGCGGATTTCCGACAGCGGCGACCGGCTGAAATATGGCAAGGTGGACGCCATCGACGATGCGGAAATCGACAACATCACCGGGTCCATCAACCGGCTGATCGAGACCAACCGGGACATCTGGGCAATTGCAAAGCGGTATGGATTCCCGCTGTAAGGCCCGGAGTTAAGCCTATTTGGCGCAGCATTCATCAGTTTTGCCGTATCGGTCATCCCCTTTGCAGGGGGTAATGTCTTGTCGTGACCGGCTTTGGCCCGGCGGCGACAAGGGGGACCAGGGGCCAGACATGCCGATGGAGCAGATCAAACAGAGGATCAAGGGAGCCCGGGGCGCGGTCGCCCTGCCCTTCAAGACGGCGGCGGGTCGTCTGCGCATGGCAACAGGGCTTCCCGTGCGCTTTTCCGGCGCCTACGCCTCATTCGATGAAGCGCTTGCCGCCGCGCAGCGTCAGGGGCTTGCGGGCTATGATCACGACGCGGTGGCGGATGTGGCCTTCGAGCGCATGTGCCAGCTCGTTCCCTGGGATTATCCGCTTCTGTTTTGGCTCAGCCGACTTGAGAGCCGCATCGGCACGGTGGTCGATGCGGGCGGTCATATGGGCACGAAGTTCAGGGCGTTCCGCAGGTCTCTGCCCTCCATCGACAGGCTGAACTGGACCGTCTACGACCTGCCCGCCATCGTCAAAGCCGGTGAGAAACGCGCCAGGGCGGATGGCCTGAGCGCCCTCACCTTCACGAACCGGCTCGAAGATGGCGGCCCCTGTGACCTCTTTCTGGGGTCGGGTCTGCTGCAATATCTGAACGTTCCCCTGCCGGAGCTGCTTGGACGCCTGAGCGTTCCGCCCCGGCACCTTCTGTTGAACAAGGTCGCGCTGCGCAAAGGAAAGACGCTCGTGACGCTGGAGCGCATCGGCCCCGCTCTCGTGCCCTATCAGATCCGCAACGAAGCCGGATTTCTGGAGATGCTTGCGGCTCTTGGCTACAGGATTGAAGACCGCTGGAGCATTCCCTCGCTCTCCCATACCATCGACACGCACCCCGAATTCGGCGCCAGTGAAAGCGCTGGGTTTTACTGCGTAATGCCATGATTGCCGGGCTCTGGAGGGGCTGTTGCTCACTGGCAAGCCCTGCCGGTTATGCATGGCTACCCTCTCCAAAACCACTTTTCCTGACGCATTTTCTCCTCTACCAACGGTGCCCGCACCTACCGAGGTAGAGACATTGCAAACATCGACAATCCGGACAGCCACCTATCCAGCGGCCATTTTTGCCGTTTATGTGGCCGCTTCGATGCTCCTCCCCGCCGCCGTCGATCTCTATTACGGCAATGATGACTGGCAGGTTTTCGTCGTCTGCTCACTGGCGACAGGCGCAATCGCACTGACAATCGCAGCCGCCACACGCGCCCCTCTTACCCGTGGCTCCACCCAGTCCACATTTCTCGTGGTGGTCATTCTCTGGCTGATGCTCGGCCTGGTCGGCGCGCTGCCATTCTACACCGCCTCGCTCAAGCTCGATCTGGCCGAGGCCGTTTTCGAATCCGTCTCGGCCATCACGACGACCGGCTCCACCGTGATCTCCGGGCTCGACGGACTGCCGCCCGGCCTTCTCCTCTGGCGCTCCATCCTGCAATGGATCGGCGGCATCGGCGTTGTGGCGCTTGGCCTGTTCCTGCTGCCACTTCTCAAGGTCGGCGGGTTTTCCTACTTCCGGGTGGAATCCTCCGACATCGAAAACCGCCCCTTCGACCGTTTCATCAGCTTTCTGTTCGCGCTGGTCGGCATCTACTGCCTTTTGACCGGGCTCTGCGCGCTGTCCTATGCGGCGGCAGGCATGGACAATTTCGATGCGATCAATCATGCGATGACCACCATCGCAACCGGCGGGTTCTCCACCCATGATGCCTCGTTCGGCTATTTCGAGGGCAATACGGTGCTCTGGGTCGGCACATTCTTCATGCTGATGGCGGCCCTGCCCTTCTCGATCCTCGTCCTGTTCTTCGCACGCGGACGGCTCGACGCGCTGCGCGATCCGCAAATCCGGCTGTTTCTCGGCTATGTGACGGTGATCGTCATCGTGCTGGCCGTTCAACGCAGGATCACGACCGGCCAGCCCTTCGATGACATACTTGCTTCCACGGCGTTCAACTTCGCGTCGATCATCACCACAACGGGTTTTGCCAGCGAGGACTACACGCTGTGGGGACCTTTCGCGGTGACGCTCGCCTTCTTCGCGACCTTCCTCGGCGGCTGTTCCGGCTCCACTTCGGGCGGCGTGAAGGCGTATCGCTTCCTCATACTGGGCGCGATGCTGCGCAATGGTCTGCGCCTTCTCATCCATCCACATTCCGTGCGCGCCCTGCGCTATGGCAAGCGCATCGTGGATGTGGAGATGCAGCGTTCGGTGGTTCTGTTCGTGGTCGGCTTCCTTGCCTCCTGGGTGCTGGCAACGCTGCTTCTGGCCGCCACCGGGCTCGACTTCCTGACCGCGCTAACGGGTTCACTGACGGCGCTTACCAATGTGGGTCCGGGCCTTGGCACCACCATCGGACCATCCGGCAATTTCGCGCCGCTCAGCGACTTTGCGAAATGGGTTCTTTCAGCGACCATGCTGCTTGGCCGACTGGAAATCCTTGCGGTCGTCGTCCTGCTGCTGCCGACTTTCTGGCGCGACTAACGAGCATGCTGGCCAGGGGCAGGCCCCCTGGGTCAGACAAACAAAAACGGCCACCGCTCAAGAGCGATGGCCGCAATACCCTGCCGCATGCGACGCCTGATCCTCCCGATCAGGAATTGGGCGAGCGCGTATCGGTGACCTTCTCGATCGCAATCCCCAGGCGCTCATCACGCCCATAGACATCGCCATGATAGGCGATCACGCCATCCGTCTGCGGCCATGCCGTGAAATAACCGACATAGACGGGGATCTTGCGCTCGATCTTGCGCCGTGTCGGGCGACTGCGATCACCGCTCTCAATGGCGCGCGCCACGTCGTCGACGGAAACATCGAGCAGCGCCGCGGCCATGGCGCGCGGATCGGCCAGACGCACGCAACCATGACTGAAAGCGCGCGTGTCGCGCTGGAACAGGCTCTTGGAAGGCGTGTCGTGCATGTAGATGGCGTGCCGGTTGGGGAACAGTATCTTCAACTCACCAAGCGCGTTGCGGCGGCCCGGCTTCTGACGGACGCTGAAAGGCACATTGCGGCCATACTGGCCCCAGTCGACGGCGGACGACGAGACCTTGCGCCCCTGACCGTTGATCACCTCGTAGCCGTTCCGGTCGAGATAGCTCGGATCGCGCCACAGCTTGGGCAGCATCTCGTTGACGATGATGGAGCGCGGCACCCCCCAATAGGGGTTGAATTCCACCGTCTCCAGCTCGTCATGGAAGAAATTGGTCTGGTTGGCAGACCGGCCCACCACCGTACGCATGGAAATGCGCGGCTCGCCCTTGTCGAAGAAATCGACATTGAAGGAAGCGGCGTTGATCACCACCCGCGTTTCGCCCAGCTCCGAGGGGTGCCAGCGCAGACGCTCCAGCGTGTAGAGAACCTTGTCGATGCGCGCAGCCTTGGAAACGCCGGCAATCGCGGCAACGGTGCGCGGCCCGATGACGCCATCCGGCTTGAGGCCCCTCTCCTCCTGCGCGGCCTTCACAACAGGCACCAGCGCCTGAACATAAACCTCACTGCCGGCATGCTCTTTCAGCGCCGCGCCATGGGTTTCCAGAAAAGCGGCATCTGCATCGCGCTCGATGAGCTTGAGCAGCTTTGCCAGTTCGGGATTGGTTCCGCCCGGGCGGACAAACGTCTTGGGGTCGACGATGATCTCACGCTCGGCAGCGCCGCGCAGCATCTCCAGCTCCGCGCGCAGCTTGCGATAAGTGTCGTTCTGCGGATGCTGCCGCTCCAGATAGATATCGGCGTCGGCCATGTTGGCCATGAAGCCGAGCGACTGTTCCAGGTTCATCGGCTTCTTGGCGAAGTCGTGATAGCCGGATAACTTGTTCGGATTGATGCGGCCCGCATGGGCATCACGCGCATAGCGTAATGCACGGGCAGAAAGCATCATCTCGAAGCGGATCAGTTCTTTCTGGCGTGCCGCGATGTCATCATAGGAAAAATCGCTGCCCGGCACGCCGACCGTATAGTCGCTGTCGGAGAGCCCATAGCTGGAAGCCTCAGAAAGAACGCGCAGAACCTGCCGCGCACGATCATTGGGCTGGTATCCGGAAACCCAGATGAAATCGGGCCTGTTCGAATAGAAGTCGACCAGCGCCTTCGCGATATCCTTCTCGGCGTAGAGTTCCATCCCCTCCAGCATCGGCAATGCCTCGCGGAAGGAAACGCCCTCGAGGGTCGGCTGAAAAGCGCCCTCTGCCTCTGGAAGCGTGATCTCGGAGAACTCGACATGGGCGAGGCTCTCCGGCTTGTAATTGTAATAGGAAGGCGCGGAGATCTTTGGCGCCTTCGCAGGCACACGACGCTGCGGCGCGGGCTCAACAGGCTTCGGCGGCGGCGCAGAACGCGCGGCGCTGGAGCGGTTGTTGCCACCGAACAGCATATCGAAAAGATTGTCGCCCTGGGCATGTGCTGCCCCCGCATGCCCCGCAAACACAGCCAGGGCCGCACAGGCCAGCCAGGTCTTGCGTGTGGATTTCAAAATCATCGATCACCCCGCCGAGATCCGAACTATATTCCAGGAGCGCCATTTGCGGACAGGTTTCCAGCGGCGGGCAGAGCCCGAAATCGATGACGTCTGCACGTAAAACGCTTCCCAAACATGAATCGCAACAAAAATAACAGTTCAAACAGGATCGGTCGCGGGCAGATCGATAAAATTGTCGGGAAATGCACGCTCAGTTGGGGATTGGTAAATGATTCTCTAATGGCTGCATAAGGGGCATATCCTCACGCCGCAGCTTGCGCGTGGCGACAAAGGCGGCGACACGCGCTGCGATCCCCGGATCGGCGAGAATGCGGCGATGGCCAAGCCCCGGCGCCCATGTCACCGAAACATGCCGCCCTGCTGCCGCCATCGCCCTGGCGTCGGTGGCGGGAACCTCCTTGTCATCGGGCGCGTGGACAATCAGGGTCGGGATATCGAGGGCGCTCAGTTGATCTCTCCCGACGAAACTGGAAAGCGGCGTTCCGGCAATGATCTCAACCCGCCCTTCAAACACGTCTTGAGCCTTTGGTCCGAGTTTCAGAAACTGCCCGAACTGCGTGAAAAGATCAGGCAGCGCATTCGGTGCACCGATCATCACAAGCCTGCGCACCGGAACCGGCGGTATTCCATTAATGGACCCGGCCACCGCATTGAGGGCAACGGCGCCACCGAAGGAATGCCCGACCATTGCGTCGAACGGCCCAAGCCATTGGGCCGCACTTTGCACGGCTGCGACGGCCTTGGGGATGTTCAAAACCCGCCCGCCGGACGAACCATGGCCCGGAAGGTCGAGCGACACCACGCGAAACCCACGCTCCAGAAGCGCCTCGATGATGGCGCGCATATGCTCCGTGCGCGAACGCCAGCCATGCAGCACAAGCACGGTCGGCCCGTCGCGACGCCCGCCCCAGTTTGTGAACTCGTAAGCCGCAACACGGCCGTGCTCCGTCGTGAGACTGTGCCTGCGGGCGCTGTTCATGAAATTCTGCGCCTTTGACAGGAGACGCTTTTCCTTCTCCGTCAGCTTCTGCGGGCTCGGCGTACGGCAGAAGAGCCGGAAGGCAAGACGACCTGCGAGGCTTGGCGCGACATGATCGATTGTGCCAAAAAGACCCCGTAAGATCCTCAGATTGAGTGCGGTCATGTCGGCAATCCATGATAATGTTCAATCATGAACAAAGTTAGTTCAAGCATGAACAAAAAACAAGAACTTCCCTGGGACAATCCGCGCTTCCGTACATGGGTTGCAGTCGCGCGCGCCGAAAAGGCCATTGTAAGGGCCCTTGGCAAGGCGCTCGAACCGCTGGGCCTGAAGATCGCGCAGCTCGACATGCTGATGAATCTGTATCGCCACCCCGGTCAGTCGCAGCACGATCTGGCGCGCAGACTTCTGGTCGGCCGCTCCAACATCACCATGCTTTTGCCGCAGCTTGAAACCCAGGGGCTCGTGCGCCGCGAGAACGATGCAAAGGACCGTCGCATTCTCAGGCTCTACCTGACGCCCGATGGCGAGGAACGGCTGATGGAAGCGCTCGCCGTCTATACGGAACTTATCGACCGCGTCATGGCCCAGTCCACGCCGGAACAGTGCGAGGCCATGGGCGAGCAGATGCGCAAGATCAGCGAGACACTGGCGCAGGACTAGCGCTTCGGCCCGAAAGTCGGAATCGATTTTCGGAAAGCACGATGCGTCGATTCAATAGGTTAGAGCGTCCTTTGTGCGTCCCAATGGACGCACGGCGCTCCAGCGGCAGCGCGCGGGGTCAGGACCCGTCTTCCCTCTCGGGCAGTTTCAGATAGTTGCGCGGCGAAGAGCCGAGCATGCGTTTGAACATGGTGGTGAAGGCCGCGACACTGTCATAGCCGAGATCATAGGCGACGCTCGTCACCGGCTCGCCGCTCACAAGCCTGGGCAGGGCCGCAAAGAGGCTCGCCTGCTGACGCCAGACCGAGAGGCTCACGCCCGCTTCCTGCTTGAAGCGCCGCGTGAACGTGCGTCGGCTCATGCCCGCGTCGCGCGCCCAGTCATCAATGGTGACCCGGCTTGCCGGCGCATCGAGAAAGGCCCGGCACATCCGCGCAAGCCGCGCATCAGCGGGAAACGGCAGGCCGAGCGGCAATTCCGGCAGGCGCGGAATTTCGTGCAGAATGAGCTTGTAGATAAGCCCGTTGCGCCCGGTCGGCTGCGCCACATGGGGCAGCGGCGCCACCTCCTCCAGAAGACTGTGCATCAGCGGGGTTACACCGACCACACGCGGCCTGTCGGGCAGATCGGAAATCGCCTCCGGCAGCACATAGACCGACTGCATGCGCACATCGGTCACCATGTCCACGGCATGCACGATGCCGGGCGGAATCCAGATCGCCTGCCCCGTCGGCACCATCCAGTGCCCGAACACGGTCTTGACCAGAACAACGCCGCTGCGCGCATGAAGAAGCTGGCCGCGGCTGTGGCGATGCGCTTCCACCCGAACATGCGCCGCCTGCTCGATCTCGCCAACGACAAGATCGCCTTCCGCCTCCTCGATCCACGACCGGCGCTTTTCGTCATTGACCGGGCGATCCCCGTTCATGACGACGGTACTGGGCATTCTATTGGCTCTGTCGGGTGGATTCATTTGGCCCACTTGCGAAAAAACTAGACCAAATCACCAAGGAAGGTCATTTGCAACAGGCGTATAAGCGGTTGCCGCTTCGCCGACGGCGTTTTCGCATGGAGTTCCTACGTGACCGACACCACCGCCAATCGCGTTCCCGTTCAGGCCGAGAAGACCGCTTTCGCGGTGCTCATCGCCGTCAGCTTCTGCCACATGCTCAACGACATCATGCAGTCGATGCTTGCGGCCATCTACCCGATGCTGAAAGCGGATTACGGGCTCGACTTCTGGCAGATCGGTCTTTTGACCATGGCGTTTCAGGTCACCGCTTCGCTGCTTCAGCCAGCCATCGGGCTGACGACAGACAAGAAGCCGATGCCCTATTCGCTGCCGGTCGGCATGGGTTCGACCTTTATCGGCCTTCTGCTTCTGGCGACGGCGGCCAATTACTCGCTGCTTCTGGTGGGCGCGATGTTCGTCGGCCTCGGATCAGCGATCTTTCACCCGGAATCCTCGCGTGTGGCGCGCCTCGCATCTGGCGGGCGCTACGGCCTTGCACAGGCCGTATTTCAGGTGGGCGGCAATGCCGGAACGGCCATTGGGCCACTGCTTGCCGCCTTCATCGTGGTGCCGCGCGGCCAGACCAGTGTTGCCTGGTTCTCGCTCGCAGCCCTTCTGGGCATGATCGTGCTGGGGCGCGTCAGCGCCTGGTACGCAGCCTATCGCCAGCGCGCGGCCTCTCGTCCAGCGCCAGCAAAAACGCTCACTCTGCCAAAAGGCAAGGTGGCCATGTCGCTCGCCATTCTCGTCTCGCTGGTCTTCGCCAAGAATGTCTATATGGCCGGCATTTCCAGCTACTACACCTTCTTCCTCATCGAGAAGTTCGGTGTGACGGTGCAGCAGTCGCAGATCCTGCTCTTCGTCTTCCTGGGGTCCGTTGCGGCCGGCACGGTTCTGGGCGGGCTGGTCGGCGACCGCATCGGCTCCAAGACGGTGATCTGGTTCTCGATCCTCGGTGTGCTGCCCTTCACGCTGGCCCTGCCCTATGCGAATTTCTTCTGGACGCCGGTCCTGACCGTGGCCATCGGCCTGATCCTCGCATCGGCCTTTCCGCAGATCGTGGTTTTCGCACAGGAGCTTCTGCCCGGTCGCGTGGGCATGGTCGCAGGCATGTTCTTCGGCTTCGCCTTCGGTCTCGGCGGGCTTGGCGCAGCCGTTCTCGGCATCGTCGCTGACAGTCAGGGCATCGAGTTTGTCTACAAGATCTGCTCCTACCTGCCGCTGCTTGGCCTGTTGACCGTGTTCCTGCCGAACCTCAAAAAGGCAGGCTAGATCGCCGTGCGCCCATCCGGACGCACAAAGGACGATCTCAACCATTGACGGAGCTTCAAGAGGAAAAACGCCATGAGGGTGAAGCGCATCGTCAGCAACATCGCCGCAGACAGGCCTGAAGCGGCACGCCGCTTTTATGGCGATGTTCTGGGACTGGAAACGCTGATGGATCAGGGCTGGATCGTCACCCATGGCGCAGACGAACAGATGAGCGTTCAGCTCAGCGTCATGTCCGAAGGTGGATCGGGCACGCCCGTGCCCGGTCTGTCGATCGAGGTGGATGATCTCGACGAGGCGCTGCGGCGGGTCGAGGCGGCAGGCTTTCCGATAGAATACGGACCTGCCGACGAGCCCTGGGGTGTGCGCCGTTTCTACACGCGCGACCCCTTCGGCAAGCTCATCAACATCCTCACCCACAAATAGGCAACGGCCCGCCAATCAGCGCGTCACCACATGGTCTGGCGCGCACGCTCCGGCCAATCGCGATCATAGGCCTCGCCGTCGATCTCAGCACGGCTTGTCGCCTGCAGGATCTGGCCGGCCGTTGGCAGGCTCTGCGGATCGACATGGTTTTCAGCGTTCCACAGACCGGACCGGACAATCGCCCGCGCGCACTGAAAATAAATCTCGTCAACCGCAAGCACGATGACCGAACGCGGGGCAGCCTCATCGACCGCAAAGGATGCACACAGACCGGGATCGACCGAGAGCTTCGCACGCCCGTTGACGCGCAGCGTGGTGCCAGATCCGGGAATGAGGAAGAGGAAAGCCACGCGGTCATCACGGATGATGTTGCGCAGGGAATCGGTCCGGTTGTTGCCGCGCCGGTCGGGCATCATCAGGGTGCGGTCATCGTGGATGCGCACGAAACCCGGCCTGTCGCCGCGCGGAGAACAGTCAATGCCTTCCGGCCCGATGGTCGCCAGCGCCACAAAGGGCGAGGCTTCGATCAGCTGCGCATATTCGGGGATGACACGGTCGGTAACCTTGGTCAGCGAGGCCGCGCCCGGCTTACCGTAAAGCGCCTCAAGCGCCTCCATGGAGGCGATGATGTGTTCTTCATTCTCATGCGTTGCAGCGTCATGCGTCACGGCTCAACCCCTTCTCCTCCAATTCATCCAGATACCCCTGCCATTTGGCGTCTTTCTGCGCAGCGAGCTCATGGAGGTAGACCCATGTGAAAATGCCGCTCTGATGCGCATCGCTGAACACGATCCGCACCGCATAATTGCCCACGGGCTCAACCCGGCTGATGGTGACATGCCGCTTGCCGGGAACGGTGACGCGCTGCTCGGGCGAATGGCCCTGCACTTCAGCGGATGGAGAAAGAACCCGCAGCATCTCGGCGGAAAGCTCCGCCGGCTCGGCATCGGGAAACAGAACCGTCAGCAAAGAACGATCCCTGGAAACACGCAATTCCTTGGGTGGTCTCATTGTGCACCGCCTTTCGGCCAACAGACCTATTCAGCTTTGGTTCAACTGAAAAGCCCCGCGATGCGGATTGCCCACGAGAACGGCCCGGTGCTAGTGTCACGGCGCTTGAATTGTCTGCCCCGATCCACGACATGAGAAGGGTGGAAAAATGATCGGAACCGCCAGCGGAAGCGAGCCTATGACGCAGAGCAACATGATCGACCCCTTTGGCCGCGCCATCGACTATCTGCGCGTTTCGGTTACTGATCGCTGCGACTTCCGGTGCGTCTACTGCATGGCGGAAGACATGACGTTTCTGCCCAAGCGCGACCTTCTGAGCCTGGAAGAGCTGGACCGGCTGTGCACCGTCTTCATCGAAAAGGGCGTGCGGCGGCTTCGGCTGACCGGCGGTGAGCCGCTGGTGCGCAAGAACATCATGCATCTGGTGCGGCAGCTTTCGCGCCACCTGAAATCCGGCGCACTCGATGAGCTGACTCTGACCAGCAATGGCTCCCAGCTCGAGCGTTTTGCCACCGAGCTTGCCGATTGTGGCGTTCGGCGTATCAACGTTTCCATCGACACGCTCGATGCGGACAAGTTTCACGCCATCACCCGCTGGGGCAAGCTCGACAAGGTGATGCGTGGCATTGAAGCTGCGGAGGCCGCCGGCCTCAAGATCAAGCTGAACACCGTCGCGCTCAAGGGCTTCAACGAAGACGAAATCCCCGAAATGCTGCGCTGGGCGCATGGACGCGGCATGGACATGACCGTGATCGAGACCATGCCCATGGGCGAGATCGACGGCGACCGGACCGACCAGTATCTTCCGCTTTCGCTCCTGCGCGCACAGCTTGAGAAGCAGTTCACGCTGACCGACATTCCGTTCAAGACGAGCGGACCGGCGCGCTATGTCGAGGTGGCGGAAACGGGCGGCAAGCTGGGCTTCATCACCCCGATGACGCATAATTTCTGCGAAAGCTGCAACCGCGTGCGCATCACCTGCACGGGCATGCTCTACATGTGCCTGGGTCAGGACGATTCCGCCGATCTGCGCGATGCGCTGCGGGCTTCGGAAGGCAATGACCTGCTTGCCGAAACCATCGACAGGGCCATCGCCCGCAAGCCCAAGGGGCACGACTTCATCATCGACCGGCGCACCAACCGCCCCTCGGTCTCGCGCCATATGAGCGTTACTGGCGGCTAAGGTCCCGGACCGAAAGGCGGAACGCTTCTTCGGTCTTTCGCATACTCCATCGTATTCGCGCGATGCATGGTTCGGCTGGCTCACCATGAGGGAAGCAGTTCGTGACAAGGCATCTTGATCAAAGACGTTTCAACGCGATTGGCAGTCAGCGCCCTCCCTCATGGTGAGCCAGCCGAACCAAGCGCGTTGTGAAAATCTTCGTGTGTCTCGCAGGGTGCGTCAGAATGGATCCAGGGCCGGATTCGGGGCGTTTTTCGCGGCCTCAACGATTGCCAAATCAATAAGGTATACTTAGCATCAACACGAGATGTGCGGGGAGCAGATTCGCTTTCGCGCATAACCGTTGAAACTCCTTCGACGTGGAAGCGCCGCCCCGGCGGGCGGTGTGTTTCCACGTGCCTGCATCGCGGGGTAGTCGTGTCCTTTTCGCCGAATGCGCGCGGTGCGCTTTTCATGTGTGTGGCCCTTGCCGGCTTCACCATCAATGATGCTTTGACCAAGCTTGTCGCCGAAGTCATGAACATGGGACAGGTCATGCTTGTGCGCGGCGTCATGGCGACCGCGCTGATGCTTCTGTTCGCGTGGCGCACGAAAGCGCTGCAGCAGCCCAGAGCCATCCTGCACCCCATGGTCGCGCTGCGGGTTGCCGGCGAGACAGGCGCAACGATCTGCTTCCTGTCGGCTCTTGCCCATATGCCCATCGCCAACCTGACAGCGGTCATGCAGGTGCTGCCACTCACCGTCACCATGGGCGCAGCCTTCTTTCTCAGTGAGCCCGTTGGCTGGCGTCGCTGGAGCGCGATTGCCGTGGGCTTTATCGGTATCCTGATCATCATCAGGCCGGGCTTTGACGCCTTCAACGCCTATTCGCTCTATGGCGTGGCGGCAGTTGCCTTCGCGACCATGCGCGACCTGACAACACGCAAGATCCCCGAGGATATCCCCTCATCCCTGATCTCCACCGCCACCGCCGCAGCGGTCACGCTTGCCGGCGCTGTTCTGGTCGTCCCCTATGGCGGCTGGTCGCCGATGAGCAATGCGGATTTCGCAATCCTTGTCGGCGCGACGCTGTGCGTGGTCTGCGGGTATCATTTCATCGTGGTTTCGCTTCGCGTGGGGGAACTCTCCTTCATCGCGCCCTTCCGGTACACGGCGCTGCTCTGGGCCATTGCGCTCGGCATCGTCCTTTTCGGCGACTGGCCGGACTGGGCCATGATCCTCGGCGCAGGGCTGGTTGTCGGTTCCGGCCTCTACACGCTCTATCGCGAACAGATCATCGACAGGGTCAAACCTGCCGCTGAAAGCACAACCCCCAGCATGGCCACGGAGGGCACATGAGGGGCAACAGGCAGTCACAAAAGCGCCTGACCATTGCCAACGAGGCTGTGCACCGCATCTCCGGTCACAGTCTCTGATAAATCAAGGTTCTCAAGACGTTATGGAAAAGCATTTACCCCGCTCTGCCACCCCTCCCCATATCGTCACGCTGGTGATCGCGAGCGCCACCGCCGCTGTCTCCATGAACCTTTTCCTTCCTTCACTGCCCGGAATGGCAGAGTATTTTCAGGCCGACTACAGGGTCGTCCAGCTTGCCGTTTCGCTTTATCTGGCTGCGACCGCCATATTGCAGCTCGGCATCGGCCCCGCCTCCGACCGCTTTGGCCGCCGGCCGGTCATGCTCACCTCTTTCGTCATCTTCATCCTGGCGACTATCGCCGCCCTTGTGGCCCCCAACATCACCATTTTTCTGATCTGCCGGGTGATGCAGGCCTTCGCCGCCGCCGGCATGGTCCTGTCGCGCGCCATCGTGCGCGACACGGTCGGCGCGGACGAAGCGGCAAGCCGCATCGGCTACATCACGATGGGCATGACGCTCGCGCCCATGCTCGGCCCCGTTATCGGCGGCTTTCTGGATGAGCTCTATGGATGGAAGTCCACCTTCTATCTCATTCTGGGCTTTGGGCTTATCTCTTTCGTGGTGGTCTATCTCGACCTCGGCGAGACCCATCACAACCGTTCGACCAGCCTCACCAAACAGCTGAAAACCTACCCCGAACTGTTCCGCGCCCGTCGCTTCTGGGGTTACACCGCCACTGCGGGGATGGCGTCCGGCGCGTTCTTCGCGTTTCTTGGCGGCGGTCCCTATGTGGCCACCGAGATCCTGGGTCTGACGCCATCACAATACGGCCTGTATTTCATCTTCATCTCGGTCGGCTACATGATCGGCAACTTCATGTCCGGTCGCTATTCGCGGCGCATCGGCATCAACCCGATGATGCTCGCCGGCAACATTGTCGCCTCGCTGGGCCTCCTGCTGGCTCTGGCACTGTTCCTTGTCGGATTCTACCATCCAATGTCGCTGTTCGGCCCCTCATTCCTCGTGGGCATCGGAAATGGCATGACCATGCCGAACGCCAATGCAGGCATTGTCAGCGTGCGTCCGCATCTGGCCGGCTCGGCGTCGGGCCTGGGCGGAGCGTTGCAGATCGGCGGCGGCGCGGCCCTTTCCGTTCTCGCCGGCGCTCTCCTTTCACCCGATACCGGCCCCTACCCGCTCATCTGGGTCATGCTGATCTCGTCGTCGCTCGGCATCGTCACATCGCTCTATGTGATTTACGTTGCCCGGCAGGTCGGAGATGTTTGAGGCAGGTACATGAGCATGAGCAAGGGCATTGTCGGGATCATTCTTGCCGGTGGCGAAGCCAGCCGCATGGGCGGCGGCGACAAGGGCATGCTCGCGCTTGCGGAAACCTCGCTGATGGAAACGGTGATCGCGCGGCTTTCCCCTCAGGTCGACCGGCTGGCGCTCAACGCCAATGGCGATCCCGAACGCTTTGCGACACTGGGGCTCGATGTGGTCTCCGACCCGCTGCCAGAGCGCGTCGGCCCTCTGGGCGGCATCCTCGCCGGCCTGCAATGGGCACGGCAAAATGCGCCCGGCGCCACCCACATCGTCACGGCAGCAGCCGACACGCCCTTCTTCCCGGATGATCTGGTGGACCGGCTGGCCGAAGCCGGCGGGAGCGCCAAAACGGTGGCCCTTGCGCGTTCAGGCGAAAGGCTGCATCCGGTTTTCGGGCTCTGGCCTGTGTGCATCGCCGACGATCTCGCCCGACATATCGCCGAAGGCGGAAGCCGCCGTGTCGCCGCCTATGCCTGCGATATCCAGAAGGCGGCAATCGTGGATTTCCCGCAAAGCGCCGAAGGCGATCCATTCTTCAACGTCAACACGCCCGATGACCTTGAACAGGCGCGTGAAAGAAGCAGAAGAGAGAAGTCGTGAATCAGCCCGTATTCGGCATTGTCGGCTGGAAAAATTCCGGCAAGACCACTTTGACCGTCGCGCTCGTTGAGACGCTGACGAAACGCGGCTTCAGGATCGCAACGCTGAAGCATGCGCACCACGATTTCGACATTGATCACGAAGGAACGGATTCGTTCCGCCATCGCCGCGCGGGCGCAGGCGAAATCGCCATCGTTTCTGGCAGGCGCTGGGCGATGATCCATGAACTCACCGATGAAAAAGAGCCAACAATGGAGGAGATGCTGTCACGGCTTTCTCCCTGCGATCTGGTGCTCATCGAAGGCTTCAAGCGCGCCGGCCACCCAAAGCTCGAATGCCGCCGGCGGGCTTCCGACGACAAGGCCTTTCTTGCGGCATCAGACCCGGCAATCGTTGCTGTGGCGGCCGACCACGAAACCGAAGGCGGTGCATTGCCGGTCTTCGACCTTGATGACGTAGACGCCATTGCCGATTTCATCGTCAATCATACGGGAATCGCGCGCAGCGGCGGCTAGGGTCAGAACCCATTAATATGGCCGCAATGGTCGGCCTGATTTGTGCGGATACGCGAAGCAAGACCGCAGGAAGACTTCACGTCTTTCAAGGGTTTGCGACAAAGTAGCCCGTGCAAATCAGGCCGATGCGAAAGACGCTCGATAGACCGGCGACCTGCTGCGTCACCCCCCTTGACCGGGGGAAGACCCCGCTCTGCGGGCGTTTCCTTGCATCTTTTGGTCTATCGAACGCCATTGCGGTCATATTAATGGGTTCTGCCCCTGGGTTCCTGCGCCTTCCTTGCATTGCCTCCCAGCTGTCACCTTTACGGTTGCAATTTGCGGCAAATCGGTGGGAATATCCGGCTTCATGCACCGCCCCGGTCAAAATGGAAGGCGGCACATAATAAGATGAGAGGAACTAGAATGCTTATTTCACGGCGTATCGCGCTCGCCCTGCCCGCAGCCGCTCTGGCGCTCGCAGTTGGCTCGGCCCATGCCCAGGACACGATGAAGCTGAAGATCGGCACCGAAGGCGCCTATCCTCCCTTCAACAACCTGACCGCCGATGGCTCTCTGGAAGGCTTCGACGTGGACATCGCCAAGGCGCTCTGCGCCGAGATGAAGGCGGAGTGCGAGTTCGTAACGCAGGATTGGGACGGCATCATTCCCGCCCTTCAGGCCGGCAAGTTCGACGCCATCATCGCTTCCATGTCGATCACCGAGGACCGCAAGAAGCAGGTCGACTTCTCCAACAAGTATTACAACACGCCGCCGGCGCTCGTTGTGCCGAAGGAATCCGACATCACCGGCACGTCCAGGGAGGATCTGGCCGGCAAGGTGATCGGCGCGCAGGGCGCAACCACCCATGCGACTTTCGCCGAAACAACCTTCAGCGACAGTGACGTGAAGGTTTATCCGACCGCCGAGGAATACAAGCTCGACATGGTGAACGGTCGTCTGGACGCCGTGATCGATGACGTGATCGTGCTTCAGGAGTTCCTCGACAGCGAAGATGGCGCCTGCTGCAAGGTGCTCGGCACGCTTACCCCGGATGAAGCCATCTACGGCCCCGGCATCGGCATTGCCGTGCGTCAGGGCGAGGATGAGCTCCGCGAGAAGCTGAACGCTGCCATCACCGCCATTCGGGAAAACGGAAAATACAAGGAAATCAACGACCAGTATTTCTCGTTCGACGTCTACGGCGATTGAGCGCAGTCATCATGTGTCGATTGACATAGCCGCAGGCGGCCGGACCCGAAAGGTTCGGCCGCCTGTTGCGTATCGGGCGGCGTTTGCTTAAGGGCGCCGTTACCAGAAATGAAATCGCCAATCCGCATGGGGGTGCAGGATCAGGCGGTTCGAGTAAGGATTTTGGGAGATGGAAGGGGTTTGGACCCTTTTGAGTTTCGGCCCTGAGGGCTGGGGCGACAATATCGCCAAAGGCGTTCTGTTGACGGTAACCCTGGCGCTGGCCACCTTACCTCTGGGGCTCGCCATCGGCTTCTTCGTCGCGTTGGGCAAGCGCTCGAACGACAAGGCCTTACGGCTTGCAGCAAACATCTACACGACGATTTTCCGCGGTCTTCCTGAACTGCTGACGCTGTTTCTCGTCTTCTACGGCGCGCAGATCGGCCTGCAGAAGCTCGTGCATTTGTTCAACCCGGACGCCAATATCGAGATCAACGCCTTCGTGGCCGGCATGGTCGCGCTGGGCGCTGTGTTCTCCTCCTATGCCAGCGAGGTTTTCCTTGCGGCGTTTCGGGCGATTCCGGACGGACAATATGAAGGCGGGCATGCCATCGGCCTTTCCAACGGGCAGACCATGCGGCTTGTCATCCTGCCGCAGCTCATCCGTCTCGCCCTGCCCGGCCTGTCCAATCTGTGGCTGATCCTCCTCAAGGACACCGCACTCGTGTCCGTCATCGGCCTCACCGACATCCTGCGCCAGACCGGCATCGCGGCCCGCGTCACCAAGGAGGCGTTCCTGTTCTACGGCATTGCCTGCCTCCTCTATCTCGTCCTCGCCATGCTTTCCTCCATCGCTCTTGGCGCGATCGAAAGACGGACGAAACGCCATGGAGTGCAGCGATGAGCGCGAACGGCACAATTGCGGTGGAACGGCCACCGGAGGTGAAACAGGGCTGGACGCGCGCCCGCATCATCGGCGTCGTTCTGCTCACGATCTGGGCGGCACTTGGGCTCGGCGTCCTGATCTTCATGGTCAACGCCTGGGATCCCGACATCTTCGCCCGCTATGCGCCGCGCTACCTGTCGGGCCTGTGGGTCACGATCCAGCTCGTCGCCGTTTCGGTCATCTGCGGCGCACTGCTCTCCGTTCCCATCGCGCTCGGGCGCATGTCGCGGAACAAGCTGATCGCCGGACTGGCCTATGCCTATGTCTACTTCTTCCGCGGCACGCCGCTTCTGGCGCAGACCTTCCTGATCTATTACGGCCTCGGTTCGTTTCGTCCCGAACTGCAGGCCATCGGTCTCTGGGGCTTTTTCCGCGAGGCATGGTACTGCGCGGCTTTTGCCTTCACGCTCAACACTTCTGCCTATCAGGCGGAAATCCTGCGCGGCGCGGTGGAAAGCGTCGGGCGCGGACAATGGGAGGCTGCTTCGGCTCTGGGGCTTTCAAAACTCCAGACGCTCCGCAAGATCATCATCCCCCAGGCTCTGATCGTGGCGCTGAGGCCCTATGGCAATGAGATCATCCTCATGATCAAGGGTTCGGCCATCGTCGCCATCATCACGGTCTACGACCTGATGGGCGAGACACGGCGCGCCTATGCCCGCACCTTCGACTTCCAGACTTACATCTGGGCCGCCATCATCTATCTTGGCATTGTCGAGGTGCTGCGCAACGCGATCGACTGGATCGAACTCCGCATCACAAAGCATCTGAAGCGCTAGCGCGACCTGCGCCAGCACACGCATATCAAGGGAGAGAATTTCCGAATGGCAGACGTCGCATTCATCGGGCTCGGGGTCATGGGATATCCGATGGCCGCGCATCTTCAAAACAAGGGCGGTCATACGGTCACGGTCTACAACCGCACGGCCGCCAAGGCCCGGAAATGGGTTGAAGAGCATGGCGGCGCGAGCGCGCCGACGCCCCGTGAGGCCGCCGCAGGCAAGGACTTCGTGTTTTCCTGCGTCGGCAATGACGATGACCTTCGCTCGGTGACACTCGGCGAAGACGGCGCTTTCCAGAGCATGAAGGAAGGCGCCATCTTCATCGACAACACCACGGCGTCGGCGGAAGTGGCGCGCGAACTGGCCGAGGCAGCACAAAAGAGCGGGTTTGGCTTCATCGATGCGCCGGTCTCCGGCGGTCAGGCCGGTGCTGAAAACGGTGTGCTTACGGTCATGTGCGGTGGTGACGAAGCCGTCTTCGAGAAAGCGAAGCCGGTCATCTCCTCCTTCGCGCGCATGGTCGGCCTGATGGGCCCGGCCGGCTCCGGCCAGCTCACCAAGATGATCAATCAGATCTGCATTGCAGGCCTCGTTCAGGGGCTGGCCGAAGGCATTCATTTCGGCCAGAAAGCCGGTCTCGATATCGAAAAAGTCGTCGATGTGATCTCCAAGGGCGCTGCCGGTTCCTGGCAGATGGAGAACCGTCACAAGACGATGAACGAAGGCGCATATGAGTTTGGCTTCGCGGTCGACTGGATGCGCAAGGATCTCGGCATCTGCCTCTCCGAAGCCAATCGCAACGGGGCGAGCCTGCCGGTCACGGCGCTGGTCGACCAGTTTTACAAGGACGTGCAGAAGATGGGCGGCAATCGCTGGGACACTTCATCCCTCCTCGCCCGACTGTCAAAATAGGAGCGAGCGATGGCTGGCCGGTTCCGGGTGTTTCATGCAGCGATCCTGAGCCTTCTCGTGACACCGGCCTTCATCCCAACGGCCAGCGCCAGCGCAGTTGAGGCACGAGAGATCGACTGGCCGGAACTCTCCCCCGCCCACGGCAATCCTGATGGGCCCGTGCTTGCAACGGGTCTGGACGGAGAAACGATCAGGCTGTCAGGTTATCTCCTGCCGGCCGATCGCGAGGGCGAACTGGTCTACGCCTTCATGCTGGTCGCGCGGCGCGGCGCTTGCAGCCACATGCAGCAGCCGCCGGCCAATCAGGTCATCCGCGTGGTGCCATCAGAGCCCTACCGGCTCAGTTCCAACTATGAGCCGGTCACGATCACGGGCGCTCTGCGCCCCGGCCTGGAAAAGACGCAGCTTTTCATTCTGGACGGAGCGGCCATCATCGAATCCGGCTACACGATGCGCCGCGCGGAAGTGAGCCCGAACCGGAACGCGCCTGCATGGCGCGACCCGTCACAGGACAATCCGTGGCATCGGGTCACAAGAGGTGCCGAACTTTCCGCTCAGCCGCCGTTAGAGCCGCCGGAATCCTTGTCGAGCACCAGATAATCCAGCGGCAGCTCGGTCGTGTATTTGATCTGCTCCATGGCGAAGGTGGACGAGACATCGCGGATCTCGATCTTGCCGATGAGCTTCTTGTAGAAAGCGTCATAGGCCGCAATGTCCGGCACGACCACGCGCAGCAGATAGTCCACATCGCCACTCATGCGGTAGAATTCGACCACTTCGGGAAACTGCTGGATCACTTCGGAAAAGCGCTTCAGCCATTCATGGCTGTGCATGTTGGTGCGGATCGAGACAAAGACATTGACCCGCGCGTTGATCTTTTCCGGATCAAGCACCGCCACACGCCGGCGAATGACGCCCTCTTCCTCGAGTTTCTGAATGCGCCGCCAGCAGGGCGTCGTCGACAGGCCCACCTTTTTTGCAACATCGGCAACAGCAAGGGTCGAATTTTCCTGCAAGAGGCGCAGGATCTTGCGATCAAGGCGGTCCATGACAAACTCCGGAGAAAATGATTTCCTAAAATGACAGGAGCCACACCGCTAAACAAGAAATTTTTTTGCTCGAAAACTCGAGATTTAGACCGCAGAATTCTCAAACCGGTGAGATAAGCCGATGGATTTCCTCCCGGAGAACGGGCAGCAGATCGCGCTCGAACCAGGGATTCTTCCTGAGCCAGGCAGTGTTGCGCCAGGAGGGATGCGGCAGAGGCAGAACGCGCGGGCTTCGAGGCAGCGCCAATAGCCGCCGCCAGTCACCAACCGTCTCTGTCAGCGTGCGTGAACGCTCGCCCCCCAGATGCCAGGCCTGCGCATATTGCCCGATCACCAGTACGAGTTCGATCTGCGGCATGAGCGCCATCAGCTGCCCACGCCAGGCGGGTGCGCATTCCCGGCGC
The DNA here is from genome assembly GCF_017255295.1 of Nitratireductor aquimarinus. Taxonomy (GTDB): domain Bacteria; phylum Pseudomonadota; class Alphaproteobacteria; order Rhizobiales; family Rhizobiaceae; genus Nitratireductor; species Nitratireductor aquimarinus. The sequence continues at coordinate 14,516 of NZ_JAFKDE010000003.1, read as the reverse complement.
GGCGGCAGATCTCCGCCTTTCGCATCAAGGCCCGGAAAACAGAACCCCATCGGGACGATGGCAAAACGCGACGGATCGTAGAATGTCGGGCGGTCCACCTGAAGCCAGTCCCGCAGCCGGTCTCCCGAGCGATCATCGAATGGCAGGCCGGACGCGTGAACCCGCGTGCCCGGCGCCTGCCCCGCGATCAGAACACGCGCGGTCGAGGAACCCACCACCACGGGGCGCGGTTCATGCGGGAGGGGTTTGCCCTCGGGATCTTCCACGCAGAGACGGCAGGCGCGGACCTGCTCCAGAAGGGCTGCCAGCGCTCCGTCCTGCATGTCCATGCTCAGGCCTGCGCGCTCGGCCTTCCGGCCACCGTATGATACCAGCGCATCACATGATCGAGCCCATCGGGAATGGAAATCCGCGCCAGCTTCATGAAATCAACGCTTGAGAGCCCGGTAATGTCGGCGATGCTGTAATCATCACCGGCGATGAAAGGCCGGTCAGCGAGTTCAGCATTGAGATAGGTGAGAAATTCCAGCGCCTTGGGCTTGTTCGCCTCACCCCATTCGCCCACCTGCGGCACTTCCCAGTCTTTCATGGCCGGGTGCAGATGGCGAAACGCCTGTGCGATGGGAAAGAACAGGTGCATTTCCACGCGGCGCTGCCACATCTCCACCTGCGCCATGCCGAGCGCCCCCTTGCCGAACAGGGCAGGCTCCGGGTGCAGCGCCTCGAAATACCGACAGATCGCCACCGTCTCGGTGAGAACCGTGCCATCATCAAGCTCCAGCACCGGCAGGCGCTGCAGCGGGTTCAGCCGCGTCAGCGTTTCCGACTTGTGCTCAAGCGCCCCCATGTCCACGGGGACAATCGGCACTTCAATGCCTTTCTCGGCCAGGAATATGCGCACACGCCGTGGATTCGGCGCCCTGCCCCCGTCATAAAGCTTCATCTTGCGTTCCCTGTCCTTCGCCTGAAAACCACTGTCTTACACGTTCCCAGAGGCCGCCGAGCAGGTCATCATCCTGCGACGGAACCTCGCCCTGATGCGCGGCACGCCAGTCGCGCGGCGCATCGAATCCGCCGGCCCAGATGCCCCGGCGCGCGCGGCGCGCCTCCGCCTCGACTGCATCGTAATCGCCATAGGCCATCGCCCAGCCAGCCTCCACGAGCGCATGGCCGATATCCTCTCCATCCACCATACAGCGGGCGAGAAGCCGCTCATAGCGATCACGCTCATATCCCTCGCAAATCACCTCCGCCCGCGCCACCAGCCGCTGCAGGGCGCGAAGCGCCTCACGTCCGCAGGCATAGTTTTGACCATCGCGCGTGCAGGACTGGTTGTATTCCGGCGCATCAATACCCTTGAGGCGGATACGTTCGCCGGACAGGGTGAGCGTATCGCCGTCATGGACGATCACGGCGCCAGTGAGCGTCTCGGTGCTCAGCAACTGAAGCCGGTCAACGAGAAGCGCAATCCCGCCCAGAAGCAGCAGGGTCAGAGCAAGGTCTGCAAGGCGTATGCGCCTGCGACCACGGCGGCGCGTGTATCGACGGCCACTCATTTCCTGAAGGGTCTCTTAATCATTCACGAATAATCTGGGTGGCGAATAGCGGGAATTCGAAACAGGTGATGGTGCCGGAAGCGTCAAAATCGGCCGACAAGTTCGCCGACAAGTTCATTGTGGACCGCACCAAGCCGCATCGCAACAGCAATGTGGGGCTTGCCGTGCGGCGCACGCGTGATCGGCTGTCCCAAAATCTCGGCCCGCCCGATTTCAACCGCGACATGCTCAAACTGCATGCGCGGGCCATCCTCTCCAACGCCATCAAGCCGCCCCTGCTGATCGTTTCAATCTGCGTGGGCGGTCTCTATGCGGGGATCGACGCACAGCGGATTTTCACCTGGGCGTTTGCCTGCCTCGCCTGCTACCTGCCGCTCTTTGCCCTGGCGCATCGCCTCAACCGGCTGCCGGAAAACGAAATCGAGGTCACGCGCACGCGTTATCGCTTATATGCCGCGCATTTCGCCAGCGGCCTCGGATGGGCCTATTTCGCCATCTTACAAGCCCCCGCAGGCGCATTGACGGACCCGGCCGTCATTCAGGGCGCGGTGCTTCTGTTCGTCATCGCGGGAACGGCCATCGTCACCGCATCGCTTGGCGGTGCGCTTGTCGCGGCCTTCGCGCTGCCCGTTTGCCTCTTCGCCTTCACAGTCAGCGCAGAGCCCGACACAGCGAGCATGGTTACGGCGCTGGTTCTCGCCGCATCGCTGCCATTCCTCGCCTATGTGGCGCATCACCGCAATCGCGCGGCTCTGAGACTGCTTGCCTTTGAGAGCGAAAAGAATGCGCTGATCGGAGAACTGGAAACCGCAAAATCCATGTCGGATGAGGCGCGCCGGCGCGCCGAAGAGGCAAATCTCGCCAAGTCGCGCTTTCTCGCATCCATGAGCCATGAGCTCAGAACGCCGCTCAACGCCATTCTCGGCTTTTCCGAGGTCATGGCGAACCAGGTGCTCGGTCCACTCGACAATCCCACCTACCGGGATTACGCAAACGACATTCACACATCCGGCAAACATCTGCTCAGCCTGATCAACGAGATCCTCGATCTTTCGCGCATCGAGGCGGGACGGTACCGGCTGAACGAGGAACCGCTCCTTCTCGGCCCCATCGTGGAAGACTGCTGCCGACTGATGGAGATGAAGGCGCGCGGCAAGGGCATCAGCCTCAGGCTGGAAGTCGAACCGACGCTCTTACGCCTTTTCGCCGACGAGCGCGCCATCCGCCAGATCACGCTCAACCTGCTTGCCAATGCGGTGAAATTCAGCCCCACGGGAAGCGAAGTGCGCATTCGCGTCGGCTGGACGGCCGGTGGCGGGCAGTATCTGGCAATCAAGGACAATGGCCCCGGCATCCCCGACGACGAGTTGGCCGTGGTTCTTTCGGCCTTCGGTCAGGGCTCCATCGCCATCAAGAGCGCCGAACAGGGCACGGGCCTTGGCCTGCCCATCGTACAGGGGCTGACAGCGCTGCATGACGGGGTCTTCGAGCTGAATTCAAGACTGCGCTCGGGCACGGACGCCATTGTCGCCTTCCCCCGCTCGCGGGTGATGGAAGAGCTTCCAGCCGTTCCAAGAGAGCGCAAACGCGCCTCAGGCGGAGCCGCCTGAGGCTGCCTGACAGTTTATCCTAATCGCTTGGCGACTTCAGCCACGCCGCCGGCAAGAGCGGCAGCCGACTTCACGAGACCGACCGCAATCGCACCGGCGCAGCCTTCTTCACCCGAGAACCCGAGATCGAGAAGCGGCGTGAGCTCGAGCTTTTCAGCCGCCCAGATCTCGAGCGAAGAGCCGGCGCCGGCCAGAACGCAATGCGAGATCATGTCCGGCGACAAACGGTAAAGGACGGCGGCGGCAGCAAGCGCCGGCACACCGTCGAGCACCACAGGAATGCCCTGCGCGCGGGCAGCAAGAATGGCGCCGGTCAGAGCCGCGATGTCGCGTCCGCCAAGCCGGCGCAAGGCCTCCAGGGGATCGGCAAGCTGCCCCGCATGGCAGGAAAGCGCGCCTGCGACGATATCCCGGTCAGCGCCATCGACCACATCGGCTCCGCCCTCGAACAGTGCCGTGAGAAGTGCGGATGCAGCCGCCCTCGCCTGCGCACCAACAGCACCAACGCAAAGCAGGTCAACGCCCTCGGCCGTTGCCTCCATGCCGAACGCGATGGTCGCGGCGCAGGAGCGTTCATCCAGAGATGCGCCCTTGCGGATGTCGTCCGCGGGCAGATCGAGCGCAAGGTCGAACACATTCAGCGAAAGGTCGTTCGCCACGCAGAGATGAGAAACCGCAGCCGCTCCGGCAGCAACGGCATCCACGCGCGCACGCTGGGCGGCAAGCGGATCGCCTGCATCTTCCGTCGCAAAGCCATGCGTCGCGGCATAGAGCGCGACACCGGATTTGCCGATCAACGGCGGCACACGGCGGCGCGTGCGCGCAAGCCAGACACCCAGCGTCCTGAGACGGCCCAGCGCCTCACCCGCATAACCCGCCCGGTCGAATGCCAGCGCCATGGCTGTCGCGGCATTGTCGTCAGGCGCTTCGATCTGCTCGAGCAGCGAGCGCACATCGTCGAAAGGCATTCCGGAGAAGGACATGAAATCTGGTTCCCGATTGGTTTCGGCAACGAGATACCCACCACAGCCGCCCGGTGCAATGGTGAATAGACGGGCGCGGCGACTTGCGCCACAGGACGCCATGCCCCATGTCTTGGCAGAACACTGGAAAGACCATGCCTGACATGAAATCGCCCTGCATCCTCGTATGCTCCATCGACCTGACATCGGGACTTTGCTTCGGCTGCGGGCGCACGCGCGAGGAGATCGCCGGCTGGATCGCCATGTCGGACGAGGAGCGCGGCGCAATCATGGACGCACTTCCGGAACGTCTTGAGACGATAGAACGCAAACCACGACGCGAAACCCGGCGGAGCCGGCTCGCACGAACGCGCGCACAGGAGCAATAGCCATGCGGCTTTTCTGGATTGTCATGGCGCTGCTTGGCGGCGGATTGATCCTGCTGATCGCCAATCACGATTCCGGCCGCGTCCTCGGGCTGGAGAACGCCACCTTTGCCGCAACGCTTTATCTCGGGCTCTGGGGCGCGGTCCTGCTGGTCGGCATTCTGGGATCGGGCATGCGGATTGGCGAAGCCGCACGCTCCCTCGCCTTCTGGGTGTTCCTGCTTCTCGCACTCATCGCCGTCTATCAGTATCGCTACGAGCTTCAGGATGTCGCAAGCCGCGTCACGGCCGGCCTCATCCCCGGCAGCCCCGTCTCCATAGTCAGCAGCGAGGGCAATGCCCGGGTCATGGTGGAGCGCTCGGCCAACGGGCATTTCGAGGTGATCGCCGATGTGAACGGACAGGCTCTGCGCATGCTCATCGACACAGGTGCGAGCAGCATCGTTCTGTCCGACGACGATGCGAGACGGGCCGGTTTCGACCCGTCCACGCTGCGTTTTCAGATCCCGGTCGCGACCGCCAACGGCACCGCCATGGTCGCCCGCGCCCGGGCGCAGGAAGTGCGCATAGGCGCCATCGCGCGCAGCGATGTGCCGGTCTACATCGCCCAGCCCGGTCGCCTTGGGCAGAGCCTTCTGGGCATGAGTTTCATCAACACCCTTTCCGGCTTCGAACTGCGCGGCGACCGGATCGTCCTGCAGGACTGACAGGCCGTTGAAGGTCCGACGCATCACGGACCTCATCCAGCAAATCGCCGGAGGAGATCTGGTTTATCAGCGAGAACCCGACAGGACTTTGGCTTCGACTTCCAGCCGATAGCGGGCGCCGACCCTCCGCCATTCCCTGGCAATGTCCTTGCGCATCACCTTGAGACGCTTCTGGGCCAGACGCCTGCCTTCTCCATTTTCCGTATAGACCAGCCTTAGAACCGACGGTTCCTTGTCGAGCAGCTCGACCATCCGGGCAAGGCCAGCCTGCCATTCAGGACGCAGAGCCACCACACCCTCGTCAAAGGCCGCGTCGCTCAGATCAAGCCGCACAACACGACCAACGGAAGCACCGAACAGGAACTTGGAGGCCTTGCCGGCAGTCAGGCGGACGACACGCGGATTCTCCGTCGTGAGACGATAGCCGGAAGGCAGGGAACGCGTGTCGAGCTTCAGAATGTAGTTCGAGCCTATACGGCGATCGGGCAGATCCGCACAGGCGATGTGGAAGCGACCTTCCGCATCCGCCGTCACCAAAAGCCCTTTCACCGTGGCAACCCGAACACCGGCAAGACCGCGCTCCCCATCGTCCTGATACCCGTTGCGGTTCTTGTCATCGAACACCTTGCCGATGATGTCGCCACAATCAAACAGCGGATCAGCCATGACTTCCACCACAGCCGTCGCCACCCCAGACAGCTGCCTGCCATCAAGACTGCTTACCCAAGCCCGGTTGACATGTTTGCCCGTTTTGGCTGCCGCAGCGACGGCGAGATCGAGCGTGATCTCAACAGCACTGTCTTTGGCCAGCGTGACATTTTCGAAGGTAAGCTGCTGGCCCACTGCCACAGGGGTGATGGCCGCACCGTCAAGTCTGGCCGACCCCGGCACAAAACTCAGGCCCGGCGGCATCAGGTCCACGATGTTCACCGTTGTGGAGCCAGGAAGCCCAAGCAGCTTGGCCCGGATCGTATAGGGCACCCTGCCGCCACGGTTAACTTCACTCAGCGATGCCATCTTGCTGATCGCAAACCCCGGCAGTTCGACCAGCGCTTCGACTTCGGGTGCCTTAGCGGTCTGACCTCGCGGCCCCGTCCCCGTCGCCGACGCCGAGTTCTTCACACCGTCTTCAATGCCCTGAGCCGCATTGATGTCGCCCTGCGTCAGCGCATAGCGGGCGGTAAAGCCAGCGCTTTCACCGGCGGCCAGGTCAACGCTCGATGGCGAGAAGGGCGACATGCTGCCGCCACCGGGGTGTCCGTTGAAGCGCGGTCCGGCATCAACCGGCACCACATCCTCAAGGCTCACATTGCTGTCATTCGTCACCGTGAACGTATAGAGGATCGTGTCGCCGGGCTCGGCCAACCCCTGGTCATCGGCTTCATACGCACCGGTCTTGTCAACCGTCAGCACCACGTTCTGCAACAACGGGGTCGCAGTCGGATCATCCGCCTCGCCATCCCCTTCGATATCCGTGTCCGCGATATCCAACGGGTCATCCGAGTGATCCGAAACGGGTGTTCCGCCAACCGCAAGCCCCTGAGCCTTTGCCTTTGCAGTGACCCCGCCGGCATCAATATCCGCCTGCGTAAGAAGATAGGACGCGGTGAAAGTCGTATTGTCCTCCCCGCCAGGCGCAAGGCTGGCAAGCGCACCGCCCGGCACAGCAACCTGGACCTGTGGCTGCGGAGCTTCGGAAGCGCCAGGACTGCTGTTGACCGCCACATCAAACGAGGCCAAGGCGATGTTCTCGACCGTCACATTGCCGGTATTCCTCACCGTAAACGTGTAGTTCACGGGTTCATTCGGATCCGGAAACCCGTTGCTGTTCGAATCAACCCATTCATCATGGAGATCAAGTTCGATAGACGGGTTCAGCGCGAAGGTGAGCGCTGTTTTTTCCCCCGGCTGTCCAGTAGCGGGCCGGCTCTCGACCGTAACCGTGTCACCCTGCGGTTCCATACCGGTGGCGCTGGCGATGTTCTCAAAAACACCGGCGTCGATATCGGCCTGCGTAATCCGGTAGAGCCCCGTCACGCTTGTATCAGCATCCCCGGGCGCAAGAGGCCCTGCAATCGGACTGCCCGAGATATCCGCCTTTTCGTCTTCGATGGAAATATCCGTCAGCGTCACATTTCCCGTGTTGGTAACGGTGAAACGGAACTCAATGAACTCGCCCTTGTCCGGAAAACCATTCTCATTCGTGTCGCTCAGCACAGCTTCCTTGATCACATCAATTGCGCCTTCGGCATCTGCCGTAAAGCTGGTGCTGTCGCCGGGACTGCCGCCCGGCGGACGCGAATCCTGATGGATCGGGTCTCCGTTCGGATCCTCGGCGCTCATCGACGCCACATTGTCCACGCTGCCACTGTCGATGTCCGCCTGCGTCACATCATAGTAACCGGTGATCGTCGTCGCATCGGTCACACCCGGTGCGAGCGTGGCAATCGGACCGCCTGTCAGCGTCGCCCGCGGATCTGTCACCGTCACATTTGAGAGCGTCACATTGCCCGTGTTCTCGACACTGAACGCGTAGTTCAGCCGCTCATCGGCATCCAGGAGCCCATCCCCGTCCGTATCGTCATGCGTCACCGTCTTGATGAAGTCGCTCGACGCGGTCTGCGGAATATCCGTCCGTGTCGGCGTGCCCGCTGCTCCACCCGTCGGATGCGACTGCACCGTCACATCCGCATTGACTGGATCCTTGCCGGTGGCGCTCGCAAGATTGTCCACGTGACCTGCATCGATATCCGCCTGCGACACCGTATAGGTCCCCGTCAGCGTCACCGCGTTCGTGGGACCCGGTGCAAGGGTCGCAATCGGACTGCCCGTCACTGCCGCATGATCGTCACTCAGAACCACATTGGTCAGCGTCACATTGCCGGGATTCGTGATCGTGAACGTGTAGCTGATCGTCCCGTCACCGTTCAGGACAGACGTCTTCAACACATCCAGAGCGCCATCAAATGCAACCGTGAAACTTGTGCTGTCGCCGGGACTGCCGCCCGGCGGGCGCGAATCCTGATGGACCGGGTCTCCGTCGGGATCCTCGGCGCTCATCGACGCCAGATTGTCCACGCTGCCACTTTCAATGTCAGCCTGCGTCACATCGTAATAACCGGTGATCGTCGTCGCATCGGTCACCCCCGGCGCAAGAATTGCAATCGGACCGCCTGTCAGCGTCGCCCGCGTGTCCGTTACCGTCACATTGGAGAGCGTCACATTGCCCGTGTTCTCGATGCTGAACGTGTAGTTCAGGCGCTCGCCCGCATCCAGAAACCCATCCCCGTCCGTATCGTCATGCGTCACCGTCTTGATGAAGTCGCTCGATGCGGTCTGCGGAATATCCGTCCGCGTCGGTGTGCCCGCCGTCCCGCCGGTCGGGTGCGACTGCACCGTCACATCCGCATCGCCCGGATCCTTGCCCGTGGCGCTCGCCAGATTGTCCACATAACCGGCGTCGATCTCCGCCTGCGTCGGCGTATGGGTGCCCGTCAGCGTGACCGCATTCGCGGGACCCGGCAGAAGCGTTGCAATGGGGCTGCCCGTCACAGTCGCGTGATCGTCGGTCAATGCGACATCGGTCAGCGTCACATTGCCCGTATTCTCCACCGTGAAGGAATAGGTAATTGTTCCATCGCCATTCAGAACCGAGGCCTTCAGAACAGAAAGACCGGTCGAAGCGGTTGCCGTAAAACTTGTGCTGTCACCCGCAGTCCCGCCGGGCGGACGTGAGTCCAGCTCAACCGGGTCCCCATTCGGATCCTCGGCGCTCATCGACGCCACATTGTCCACGCTGCCACTGTCGATGTCCGCCTGCGTCACGTCATAATAGCCGGTGATCGTGGTCGCATCGGTCACGCCCGGTGCAAGGCTCGCAATCGGACTGCCTGAGATCGTCGCCCGTGGATCCGTCACCGTCACATTGGAAAGCGTCACATTGCCCGTGTTCTCGACGCTGAACGCATAGTTCAGGCGTTCCCCCGCATCCAGCAAACCGTCATTGTCCGTGTCGACATGCGTCACCGACTTGATGAAGTCGCTCGACGCGGTCTGGGGAATATCCGTCCGTGTCGGCGTCCCCGCCGTCCCACCGGTCGGGTGCGACTGCACCGTCACATCCGCATTGTCCGGGTCCTTGCCCGTGGCCGACGCCAGATTGTCCACGTGACCGGCATCGATATCCGCCTGCGTCACCGTATAGGTTCCGGTCAGCGTCACCGCATTGGCGGGACCGGGCGCGAGTGTGGCAATCGGGCTGCCCGTCACCGCCGCATGATCATCGCTCAGAACTATGTTGGTCAACGTCGCATTGCCCGTGTTCTCTACCCTGAACGTATAGCTGATCGTGCCGTTGCCATTCAGGACGGACGTCTTCAGGACTGTAAAAGAGGGCGTTGGAGGAAACCTCAGCACGATATCTGTGCTGTCATTGCCTGTATCAAAATCATTGTTGGTCGCGTCAGCATCTCCATCCGGCGCAGATCGCCCGAGAACAACGGGTACGGTGTAATCACCCGCCTCAGTGGGCTCTTCGACCACAACAGGAACGTCAAAACTGACCGTCCCCCCGGAAGCGCCCGGTCCGGAAGACGCCATTAGAGGCGTAGCATCAAGGCTACAGGTCACGGTAGAACCGCCCTGTACACAGCCCGCAGGCAGTGCACCACTGGTCGTCCAACCGGCTGGAAGTGTGGCAATTAGCGTAAAGCCATCATCTCCATCGGTCGCTCCGGGCCCATAGTTCGTAGCCGTCATGGTAAAAGTCTGCGTAACGCCATAATCGCTAAAGGGACCAGCCGGAGCAGTCGCAGTAACGCCGATATCAGGCAGGCCGTTGATGACCAGCTCACAGGTGCCATCCTGTTCATCGGCAAGTGCGAATGCATTGCCCCCCGCGCATGAGCCCGCTTCTACATAGGTGTCCGCATTTATTCCCGCCGGTCGCTGCTGAATCCGGGCTCCATAATTGCTGGCGGGCGTGACATAGAGCTCATGGGCGCTTTGGAAAAGCAAAGGGTCATTGTCGCCTGGCAACGCGTAGGCATCTGCAGCGGCTCCATTAGGGAGTACTGTTCCTCCTTGAGCCAAAGCCGTGCTCCAGCCGGCTCCACCAACAGTCTGATCCCATGCAAAATCGCTGAACACCATTGCGGCTGACAGCCTGGCCTGGCCGAAGCGGCCGCAATAAGGGCGGACGCCGTCATAGCCTTCTCCACCACGTTGAGCCGCGTAAGCGGCAAATGCAATGTCAGCATTCCCCCAGCAAAACGGGCCACGACTGGTATGGGGTGCGTTGCCCTCAATCAAGCCGGCATCGAGGCGACCGGAGTTGGAGGCAACATTGAAGTGAATCCATTGTCCGGCTTTCAAATCCAGCCTGGTGCATAAAATGCCAACCTGGCTGGACAAGGCATCGGTATTAGTCTTCCTGTCCCGACCGTAAAATCCCCTGGCAATCATTCCGGTCGGACAAACAGCGGTCCGGATTGCCTGGACCTCGTCATATGCGTAGCCATTCACCCAGAAAGACGATCCCATGGACACAGTCGTGCCATCAGTGGTCACTCTCGAACAAAGAAGGTCTACTCTGGTTGTCATCCCATATCCGGGGGCCCAGCCGACATTGGCCCTGTCGTAGTGTCGCACCCCACGCACAAATGAGCCGGTCGGGCATCGTGTGAGGCCAGTTTGGCCCGTGTTCTTGCCAATTAGGCCACCATTATAAAAACCCGTGATCGCAAACCCTTCACCAGCCTGGGCCCAGCCACCCCCCCCAAAAAAAGCAATGAACAACAAAGCCAGATATGTCAGAATTTTCCTGAAAATGCTTCGTCCCACACCGCCTGCAAAGCCGTTCCGGAGCGTGTTCATGCGGTATTTCATGTTCATGATGACCGACCTATGATACAAATTGCTGAGAAAATGGCGTCCAACTGGTGCGTCCAATCACTGGGAGCGGAGCGTTTTCAAACGGTACCGAACACGCAAAGCGGATTTGCTCCTAAGGAAGCAGGGCCGGTTCCACACCTCACCGAACAGCGGATTCCGGAAGAGCCAAATTCGCTGAAGAGGACGCAGCAACATCTCTGGAAGACGACTGCGCTGGAGTTCGATGCTCGCGCACACCCAGCTGTCGGCGCTCATCAAAAATGAGGAACGACGGTTGGTACGGTCTGTTGCGTGACAACATTGGCAGGCCCTCATCGAACTATCACTTTTTGCTCTAGTCACCACCAGAAGAGCACTTTGGAGGAGCGCGAACGCACTTCGCCCTCAAGTGCAGAGAAACGATGAACGATACATGGCGCCCATATCCCGCGGGCTTCAGTAGTCTGACCGTATAATTACAGTTAGCGCTCAGCGTGCAGCCCTTGAACCACAAGGCTTTTCCCGCTGTTCACAAGACGCCCTACCTGTAGCCGAAAGCACGTTGAGGCCGGTCTGGGAGCGCCCCAAACGCCTGAACGCGAATCTCTATGTCCAGCCGATATCGGGCGCCGGCCCTCCGCCACTTACCGGCAATCCCCTTGCGCACCGCCTTGATGCGCTTCTGGGCCAGACGCCGGCCTTCCCCTGTCTCTGTGTAGACCAGCCGCAGGGACGATGGTTCCTTGTTGAGCAGCTCGATCATCCGGGCAATGCCAGACTGCCATTCAGGGCGCAGCACTGCCCCGCCCTCCTCAAAGGCAGTGTCGCTCAGATCAAGCCGCATGACACGACCAACGGAAGCGCCGAACAGGAACCTCGACGCCTTCCCGGCCGTAAGGCGAACCACCCGCGGGTTCTCAGTCGTCAGACGATAGCCGGAAGGCAGTGAACGCGTGTCGAGCTTCAGGATGTAGTTCGTGCCAATCCGCTGGTCCGGCAGGTCTGCACAGGGGATGTGGAAGCGCCCTTCCGCATCTGCGGTGACCAGAAGGCCTTTCACGGTCGCAACCCGAACGCCGGCCAGACCGGGCTCCCCCCTGTCCTGATAACCATTGCGGTTTCTGTCATCGAACGCCCTGCCTATGATGTCGCCGCAGTCAAACACGGTTTCGACAACGACCTCCACCGCCGCCGTTGCAATGCGCGAGATGGATGTCCCTTCAAGATCCTCCACCCATGCCCGGTTCACATACTCACCAGGCTTGGCCGCAGAGGTTACCAGGAGTTCAAGCGTAATCTCGACAGCCTCGCCCTCTTTCAGGACAATGTCGTTGAAGACAAGCTTCCGCCCCGCGACCACTGGAGCGATGGCCGTATCGCCCAGTCTTGCCGACCCCGGAGCAAAGACCAGCCCGGGCGGCGTCATGTCTACGACATTGACAGTGCTGGAGCCTCGAACGCCAAGCATTTTCACCCGGATCGTGTAAGGCACCCGACTGCCACGGCGCACCTGGCCAAGCGCGGTCGTCTTGCTGACTGCATAGCCCGGAAGCTCGACAACACCTTCAGCCTCCGGCGCCGTGACGCTTTGGCCCTGCGGTCCCGTGGCCGAGGCCGTCGCCGTGTTCTTCACACCATCCTCAACACCCTGTGCAGCAGCGATGTCTCCCTGTGTCAGCGTGTAAGTTGCGGTGAATACCGCACTTTCTCCCGCTCCGAGATCCGCGCCCGGTGGCGAGAAACTCGACATCCGCCCTTTGGCGGGGCGCTCATTGAAGCGAGGTCCGACATCTACCGGGGTCACATCTGACAGGCTCACATTGCCGTCATTCGTCACCGTGAATGTATAGAGGATCGTATCGCCGGGCTGGGCAATAGCCTCGCCACTCCCCTGAAATTCGCCCGTTTTCATCAACGCCAGAGCTGCTTTCTGAGGCAGAACCGTGACAGTCGGATCGTCCGGCTCTTCATCGCCCTCGGTATCGACATCGGTGAAGTCATGCGGGTCGTCCGAGATATCTGAAACAGGCGTGCCGTTCACAGCCACACCAACAGTCTGCGCCGTTGCAATCAGTTTACCGGCATCGATATCGGACTGCGTGAGCAGATAGGATGCGCTGAAGGTCGAAGAGTCCTTGTCTCCCGGCGCCAGACTTGGCAATGTGCCGCCGGAGACGGGAACGAGCGCGCGCAAACGCAACAGCCCCGACGATTTCCTGACGGAAACTGCCGCCACATCGAATGTGTTGATGGTAATGTTCTCAACCGTCTCATTGCCGGTATTCCTGACTGTGAAAGTATATTTCACGGGCTCGGTCGGGTCGGGAAAACCGCTTTTGTCCGTATCGATCCACACACCAACCAGATCGAGTTCAATGAGCGGGGTAAGCTTGAACCTGATCACCGTCGCTTCGCCCGGATTGCCATCTTCGGGGCGAGACTGGGCTGTAACGGTCTCACCGTGCGGATCCTTGCCAGTCGCTGTAGCGACGTTCTCAAATGAACCCGCGTCGATATCCGCCTGCCTGATCGTATAGCTGCCCGTTATCTCGGCCTTGCTGTCTTCCACCGCGATCTCCGACAGAGTGACATTGCCGGTATTCGTGACAGTGAAACGATAATCGATCGTCTCGTTTTTATCGGCATAGCCATTGTCGTTGACATCATTCAACACAGCCACTTTCACGATATCCAGCGCGCCACGGGCCTCAGCCTCGAACTCCGTGCTGCCGCCTGCGGACCCGCCGGGCGGGCGCGACTGCTTCTCGACCGGGTTCCCCTTCGGGTCCTTCGCACTCATCGACGCCAGATTATCCACGCTGCCGCTGTCGATGTCCGCCTGCGTCACATCATAGTAACCGGTGATCGTCGTCGCATCGGTCACGCCAGGCGCAAGCGTGGCAATCGGACCGCCCGTCAGTGTGGCCCGCGTGTCCGTCACCGTCACATTGGACAGCGTCACATTGCCCGTGTTCTTGATGCTGAAGGTGTAGTTCAGGCGTTCATTCACATCCAGCAGACCGTCATTGTCCGTGTCGACATGCGTCACCGTCTTGATGAAGTCGCTCGAAGCCGTCTGCGCAATGTCCGTCCGCGTCGCCGTGCCCGCCGTCCCGCCGGTCGGATGCGACTGCGCCGTCACATCCGCATCGCCCGGATCCTTGCCCTTGGCGCTCGCCAGATTGTCCACATGACCGGCATCGATATCCGCCTGCGACACCGTATAGGTCCCCGTCAGCGTCACCGCATTGGTGGGACCCGGTGCAAGGGTCGCAATCGGACTGCCCGTCACTGCCGCATGATTGTCGGTCAGCGCAACATCCGTCAGCGTCACATTGCCCGTGTTCTCCACCTTGAATGTGTAGCTGATCGTTCCATTGCTGTTCAGGACAGATGTCTTCAGGACCGAAAGACCCGTCGACGC
>NZ_JAFKDE010000002.1 GCF_017255295.1 Nitratireductor aquimarinus | reverse complement strand
GCCGACGCTGCAAGCGGGAAACTCTGGTCGGGCTACGCCCTCCCGACGTTCCCCGCTTGCAGCGCAAAGTGGACTACTTTTGCGCCGCCCAATGGCCGACTTTTACTCCGCCGTTGACAATCATGCAGGACTTCGCACCGGACGGGAAACAGATCCGTCCGGACACCAGTGTCGGCATGCTGTTTTCGAAGTGGCTTCGTGCCGAACACCCTTCTGTATCCGACAACTACAGTATGTATGTTCATGTTACGGAAGAGTGGGAGGGCGAAGTCAGGCAATATCCCAATAGTATGTTGCCGCTGTTTATCGAGTTTGTTGATACCGTCTGGATTCCAGAACACTCTGAAAGATACTTCAACACCCGGGATCCCGCCGCGCTTCCCTACCTTCCCCGCCTGATTGCAAATACCAACCACAAAGCAATTTCGGCAGCGTAACCTAATAGGGCGGCGATGAATAAGATCGCCGCCCTCCATCCTTCACATAGAATTGAAAACGCCTGTGCGTGGTAAAGCGCTAGTAAATTACGGACTCCGCAAACGAATTAGCACGCGTGTTCTGCATCTCAGCGAGAACTGCCGCGCAATACCGCGAGCAATTCGGCATTACTGGAGCGGATCGCGGCTAGATGCTCCACAATTGCGCCGAAACAATACAACACGGCACCAGATAAGATCACAGACAATCCAAATCCTAGC
Organism: Nitratireductor aquimarinus; assembly: GCF_017255295.1. Lineage (GTDB taxonomy): Bacteria > Pseudomonadota > Alphaproteobacteria > Rhizobiales > Rhizobiaceae > Nitratireductor > Nitratireductor aquimarinus. Next base: position 903,090 of record NZ_JAFKDE010000002.1, on the reverse strand, counting down.
ACCATTACAGACCCCGGACCGGCATCGGCCACAACCATGATGCCGAAGACCAAAGCCGCGAGACCTACAAGAACCGTAAGCCCACCAGCGAATTTCACTATGCCGTGCATGATTTCCCTCCCATTTTGCAAGGAAGGTGCAGCAACGGTCGAGGGCGGGTCAATTGCTCCAATGTATGCAAAGATCAGCGCACCAGCCGAGAGAGGCTCTGGCGAAAGCGCGCCGAGAAGCGGAAGAGTGCAAATTTGCCTACTTGAGGATCGGCAAAATTTTTCCTACCTCAAGCGCGCCACCGTTAGGCTCATTCCCATTTCAACTGCTGCTGCAATACTTGACGAGCGGTTTGGAATGCGGCGACTCGTAGTGCTCCCGACTTAACCAAATCGCTGCATCGTAAACTGGGTTACCAGAAAATGCTTGTTTAGCTTTTTTATTATTTTTCAGATCAAAATCACACGGGCCTGAGCCACCCTGTTGCTGTCTTCCTTTCTGGAACCTAGCAAAAAACCCCTCCCTACCCAGATAGAATGGGGTCCCATCAGCGTACTCTCGGTTGTCTGATTGCTTATTTTTTTCATCGCAAGCTGGCTCTATCGTAAGCAGCCAATCTGTGCCTAGCGAATTACATTCTTGTTGATTGGATAAACGTCGCCAACAAAACCCTCCATCCTCTCCTCCTTTCAGGAATCCGACAATGGAAGCCCCATCTGGTTCGTCTTCGATCTTTAAAATAAGCCCCCCTTCGAATATCGCGATCCCACCGACTTTTAGATCAGAGTGACTGACCAGCTCTTGAGAAAATAAAACTTCCATTTCTTTACCCATCAGTTGATTCGATCAACTAACGGTAGAAGAATCACGGGACAGCACAAAGTGATAAAAAGTGGTCTAAAATGCCCCACATGTTGCATCCATGTCGCGTGGAATAGCCGGGCATGACGGAAAATCCTTGAAAATCAAGGATAGTCAGTTGCAACATGACGCAACGTGAAATCGGAAGAAGAAAGCTCTAAGTCGTTGACTTTGCTGGCGATCCCGGCAGGATTCGAACCTGCGACCATCGGCTTAGAAGGCCGGTGCTCTATCCAACTGAGCTACGGGACCACGATGTGGAAGCAGAAATCAGTGCGTCCACGGGGTCTTGCGGTCATAGCGGAAATTGTCAGAGTAGGAAACCTGACGGCGCTTGGGCTGATGCGGTTCTTCCACACGGAAAGGAATGCCGTTACGCTCCGCATAGGCGACCGCCTCTTCCCGGCTCTCGAAAGTCAGGCGAACCTGGCTCTTCATGTCGGACGAAGAAGTATAGCCCATCAGCGGATCGATCTTGCGCGGTACTGCCGGATCGAATTCGAGAACCCAACGGCCGGTTTTGGCCTTGCCGGACTGCATGGCCGTCTTGGCCGGGCTGAAAATGCGCGCAGACACGTCTTGAACCTCGTTCCCTGCAGGCGTCGAAACGCCGAAACAAGCAACATGCCACACAGGGCAGCATGCGAAAAGATGGTCGGAGCGGCAGGATTCGAACCTGCGACCCTCTGGTCCCAAACCAGATGCGCTACCAGGCTGCGCTACGCTCCGAACGTTCGGCTTCATTAGGGTCTGCAGATATCGAAAGCAAGGGGGTGCAGCGCAAAATCGATAATTTGCCTCAGGTCAATGCGCCCTGCCCCCGAACTGTCAGGGTTCAGACATTCGAAGTGTTGGAGAAACCGGGCGTCTTGCCCTGAAACGAGGAGGAAAATCGATGTTCAAGAGAATCATGGTTCCCGTCGACCTCGCACATGCCGACAAGCTGGACAAAGCGCTTGATGCCGCATCCGGCCTCGCAAAACTCTACGGCGCGTCGCTGTGCTATGTGGGTGTGACGACCGCGCTGCCCAGCTCGGTGGCCCATGGCGAAGCGGATTTCGCGGCCAAGCTCACCCAATTTGCAGAAGCCCGCAGCAATGACGATGGCGTTGGCATAGAGGTCAAGACAGCGGTTAGCCACGATCCCGTGCGCGATCTCGATGACGTTCTGGGGCGCACCGTGGGAGAAATTGGCGCCGACCTTGTCGTGATGGCGTCGCACGTGCCGACATTTGCAGATCACATATTCGCGTCAAACGCCGGTTATCTTGCCTCCCACACGCCGGTTTCGGTCTTTATCGTGCGCTGAGCCTCTGGAGAGCGGGCAGCTCCGGGGCAAGCCCCGGGCGCCGCCCGCGCGCAGTTCATCATTCGGCAGGCTTGGGCGTCTCGATGGTCACCTTTTCGGGCACATCAATGTTGATGCCGCCATTTCCGCCGCCGCCGACAAAGCCGCCGAAGAAGAGGAAACCGCCCAGAATCAGCGCCACGATCAGGCCGCCGGCGATAAACCAGCCTGCCCCGCCGCCACCGCCGCTTCCGGTGGTCACAACGGTCGTGCGTTCTTTCTGTTCATGGTCCATCTGGCGCTCCTTCGCGTGTTGGTTCGCTTCGGGGAAACAAACCGACAGAGACGCAAATGGTTCCGACGCTGGCTGCGCGGCGCGCAAAGCCATTGATGGAACAGCGCTGTCACCAGGAGGCCGATTTTCACGTGGGGCGCAAATGGTCCGGCTTCAGGAAGCCTTTGCCTCAAGCGCGTTGATCACCTCGGCTGCCAGCGGCCTTGTGATGCGCGTCTTGCGCTCCAGTGCGGCGCGGTCGATGGCGTCGACGGCGCTGATCGCGCTCGACAGAGAGCGCTCGATGCGGCGCACCAGAAACTGCACCACATGCGGCTCCACATCCACCTGCCGGTCGGCGAAGAGCTTGGTGATGACGCCGGCAAGCAGCATGTCGTCGGGCTCGTCGATCTCGACGGTCGCAGCCGCCTTCAAACGCGACAGAAGATCCGGCAGCTTCACGCCCCACGCGCCAGGAAAGCTGCGCGCGGTGAGAAGCATGGGCTGTCCGCCGGCGCGCGCCGCATTGATCAGGTGAAAAAGACCGTTCTCGTCCACCGGGCCACGATCGGCGTTGTCGATCAGGATCGGCCGCTCCCCGGCCAGCTCGATGGCCTCCGCGCCAATGCCATCGGGCGCGATGACGGCGGCATCCGCCTCCTCGCACCAGATGGCCGCCAGATGCGATTTTCCGCTGCCGGCGGGGCCTGCAAGGATCACCACCGGCGCGGGCCAGGACGGCCAGTTCTCGATCAGCGCCGCCGCGCGCGCATTGGCGGGCGTCACCACGAGATCATCGCGTGTCAGCGCTTCTCCGGAAGGCAGGTCTAGCGGAAGCTGGCGGGAAGGCATTTCTTGTCGTCCTAGGATTCGGGCGTATTGCCCGGCTTCTGATGCCCGCTATAGAGCGGCGAAGCGAGATATTGCTTGATCGCAAAACGCACGAGCACGGCCACCGCCGCAGCCGCAGGAACGGCGATCAGAAGGCCTGCAAAGCCGAACAGATAACCAAAGGCGAACAGCGCGAACATCAGCCAGACAGGATGCAGGCCCACGCTCTTGCCCACCAGTTTGGGCTGCAGGATGTTGCCTTCGAGAAACTGGCCGGAGAAGAAGATTGCGGCCACCGCCAGCACCCACCACCATTCCGGCCAGAACTGCACCACGGCAATGCCGATGGACAGGCCGAAGCCGACCAGCGAGCCGACATAGGGAATGAAGCTGATAAGGCCGGCGAACAGACCGATCAGCAGGCCGAAATTGAGCCCGACCAGCGAAAGGCCGACCGCATAGAAGACGCCGAGGATAAGGCACAGCGTGCCCTGCCCGCGCACGAACCCTGCCGTCGCCACATTGATGTCGCGGGCGATCTGGCGCACCGTCTCCACATGGTCGCGCGGCACCCAGCTGTCCACCTTTTCCACCATGCGGTCCCAGTCGAGCAGCATGTAGAAGGCAACCACCGGCGTGACCACGAAAAGGCTCGCCACGTTGACGATGGCGACACCCGAACTCCATACGGATTTGAACAGCGTGCCCAGGAAGCTTGTGCCCTGCGCCAGGATGGAGGTCAGGTTTTCGCGCAGCGCTTCCGTCTCGCCGTTCAGCAGGCTGTCGACCCATTTCGGCTCCAGCCGGATCATCAGCTCATGAAGGCGTGTGAGATACTCCGGCAGGCGGCTGGCGAAATCCGCAAGCTGCTTGCCAAGCACCGGCACCACAATCATCAGCCCGACCGCCAAAACGACCACGAAGCCGATCAGGATCACCACCGTGGCCGAGGTGCGCGACAGGCCCATGCGCTCCAGCCGGTCGGCGACCGGGTCCAGAAAATAGGCCAGAACCATGCCGGCGAGGAAAGGCAGCAGGATCGAGCTGAACACGTAGAGGAACAGCACAAGCGCCAGCGCCGCCAACAGCCAGAAGGCAATGTTGCGTATCAATGGCGGGCGTTGGGGCGAGCGGGCGACCGCAGGCCCAGCGTTGCTGTCAGTGTCCTTCGGCGTCACTTTCTGCGTATCCACTCATGTGCTTGATCCAGGCGATGAGATAGGCCGCTCCGGAAGCCACGGTCAAGAGGCCGGTGGCCACGATCAGCCACAGTCGCACGGCACCGGAACTATATCCAAAGGCAAGTTCGGCCAGCACGAGAAGCGCCAGCAATATCTGCGCCAGCGTGTTGGCCTTGGAGACGAACAGCGGCTTCATGGCCACGGGATGCCCCATCACATTGGCCAACAGCACGCCGCCAATGATGAGCGCATCGCGCGACACCACGGCGATCACCAGCCACAGGGGCAGCTCCATCATGTAGCCCAGCACGACAAAGACGCTGACCAGCAGCAGCTTGTCGGCAATCGGGTCCAGATAAGCGCCCAGTTCCGTGCGCTGGTTGAAATGGCGCGCAATGAAACCGTCCACGCCATCGGAAATGCCGGCGATCAGGAACCCGGCAAACGCCCAGCCATTGTCACCGGTCAGAAGCGCAAACACCACACCCGGCACCAGAATAAAGCGCATCAATGTTATGACGTTGGGTATCGTCATGGTTCCTACTCCAGCCTCGCGCCCGTCTCGCGCCTCCTATCGGACCATTGCGGCCAGACCACGTTTCGGCGCACACTTATCGCAGGCTTTCTCAGATTGTGGGAGAGCCCCGCGCTTTCAATAGGCCAGCTTGTTGATATCTCGCGCCTTGCGGAAGCGCCGCCTTCATGCAAGAAGCCCAGAAAAACGCGGCGGCGAGAACGATATGGCTCAGGAACCCAAGAACGGCCTTACCTACGCGGATGCGGGCGTCGACATCGATGCGGGCAGCCGGCTGGTGGACAAGATCAAGCCCATGGTGCGCGCGACGCGCCGTCCGGGCGCTGACAGCGAGATCGGCGGCTTTGGCGGCCTGTTCGACCTCAAGGCGGCGGGCTTCACCGACCCGGTGCTGGTGGCTGCCAATGATGGCGTCGGCACCAAGCTCAAGATTGCCATCGAAGCGGACAAGCACGATACGGTCGGCATCGACCTTGTGGCCATGTGCGTGAACGATCTGGTCGTTCAGGGCGCAGAACCCCTCTTCTTCCTCGACTATTTCGCCACCGGCAAGCTCGATCCCGATCAGGGCGCGGCCATCGTTTCGGGCATTGCGGAAGGCTGCAAGCAGGCAGGCTGTGCGCTGATCGGCGGCGAAACGGCGGAAATGCCCGGCATGTATCACGGTGATGATTACGATCTCGCCGGCTTCGCCGTGGGCGCGGCCGAGCGTGGCAGGCTTCTGCCCACCGGCGACATTGCCGAGGGCGACGTTCTGCTCGGCCTCGCCTCCTCCGGCGTCCATTCCAACGGTTTCTCGCTTGTGCGCCGCATCGTTTCCGATGCCGGGCTCGAATGGAGCGACAAGGCTCCCTTCGCCCCCGGGCAGACGCTCGGCGAGGCGCTGCTGGAGCCGACGCGCATCTACGTCAAATCCCTGCTCGCGACGCTGAAAGCCGCCTGGGGCATCAAGGCGCTTGCCCATATCACCGGTGGCGGTTTCCCTGAAAACCTGCCGCGCGTTCTGCCTGATCATCTGGCAGCGGAGATCGACCTCGATGCGATCGACGTGCCGCCGGTCTTCTCCTGGCTTGCCGGGACGGGCGGCGTTGCCGAGCGCGAGATGCTTTCCACCTTCAACTGCGGCATCGGCATGGTTGTTGCCGTGGCTGCCGATGAGGCCGCGCAGATCGCAGCCCTGCTTCAGGAAGCGGGCGAGAGCGTCACCATGCTCGGCCAGATCGTGCCGCGTCAGGCAGCCGGCGTCACCTATCGCGGTGAACTCGACCTATGACCAGGCGCGCGCGCAAACGGGTTGCGATCCTCATCTCCGGCCGTGGTTCGAACATGGCGGCGCTGGTTGCCGCTGCCATCGACCCTGCCTTTCCCGCCGAGATCGTTGGTGTCATCTCCAACCGCGCCGATGCGCGCGGCCTCGAGATCGCCGAAACCCACAGCATCCCCACCAGGGTTGTGCCTTCGCGCGAGTATGACGGTCGTGCAGCGCATGACGCGGCAATCCACGAGGCGCTGACCGAACTGAAGGCCGAAATCGTCTGCCTTGCCGGTTACATGCGCCTTCTGACACCGGAATTCGTTCAGAAGTGGAAAGGCCGGATGATCAACATCCACCCGGCCCTTCTGCCCAGTTTCCGCGGGCTCGACACCCATGCCCGGGCGCTCGCAAATGGCGTGCGCGTTCATGGCTGCACCGTTCATTTCGTCACGCCGGAAATGGATGAGGGACCGATCATCGCGCAGGCAGCCGTGCCGGTTCTGAGCAACGACACCGAGGAAACGCTGGGCGCGCGCGTACTCAAGGTGGAGCACCGTCTCTATCCGCTGGCGCTTCGCTACCTCGTTGAAGGCAAGGTGCGCATGTCCGGCGGCGCAGCCGTATTCTCCGGCGTCGACGAGGAACGCGGCGATCTTGCCATCGTTTCACCCGGCCAGCGCCGGGACTAAGGGCGGCAGGTTGAGCGCAACCGAACCGCCCTTCCCTTCGCCTGCCATCGCGGCTGCCTTTGCAGCCTTTCCCGATGCCGTTCGGCCGCAATTGCTTCGCGTCCGTGAACTGATCTTCGAGACGGCCCGCCGCACCGCAGGCATTGGCCGGATCGAGGAAACGCTGAAATGGGGCCAGCCCGCCTATCTGACGCCGGAGACCAGGTCCGGCAGCACGATCCGGCTGGGCATTCCCAAATCTCCGTCAGATGGCTGGGCGCTTTTCGTCCACTGCCAGACATCGCTCATCCGGCAATTCCGCGAGCACTATCCCGACCGCTTCACTTTCGAAGGCAACCGCGCACTGCTCTTCCGGCCTGACGAAGTGATTCCGGAAGACGCCCTAAGCCATTGTCTTGCCTTGGCATTGACCTATCACCAGAAGCGCTCCTGACGTTCAAGCTGTGCGTGGTTCGACAGGCTCACCATGAGGGTGGCCGTGGCTGGCGAGAAGCTCTGAACAAAGGCACTGCGCCGCGTTTGACGACCAACGCCCTCCCTCATGGTGAGCCTGTCGAACCACGCACCGCGTTAATGCAATGCGGTGTCATGCATCGTCGCGTCTGGGCAGGCGCTGCCACCCAGAAACACGGACGAAGCCAGTGCATTGAGCGGCTTCGTCCTTTCTGACAGGTCTGAAAAACGCTTCAGACGGCCCGCACCCAGACCTTCGTGTCATGGAACGCTGCGCCGCCGTAAGGTGCGATGGAATCGGCTCCCGTCAGCACGTTGATGCCCTCACCGCGTTCATGAGCGGTGTTCGGCCAGATGCCTTCGGCGATCACCACGCCGCGCCGCACGCCATCGAACAGCTTGACGTGAAGCACCACCTCGCCGCGCTGATTGCCGATTTCCACGCGGTCTCCGACAGAAAGCCCAAGCCCGGCGGCGTCGTCGGGATGCAGCATCAGTTCCGGGCGTCCTTCCCGTTTGATCGAGCCCGGCGTCTCCGTAAAGCTCGAATTCAGGAAGGTGCGCGCGGGCGAAGTGGCGAGCCTGAAGGGATGCTCGGGATCGGCCGTCTCGATGAAATCCATATGGTCGGGGAATTCCGGCATACGCTGATGCGGCCCCTGCAATCCGATGGATGCGGGTGGACGATTGGGCGCGGGCGTGCCGGTCCAGTCCGGGCGGAAACGGAACTTGCCATCCGGATGACCGAACCCGTTGACGAAATGGGCTGTGTCGAAATCCGGCTGCACATCGGCCCAGCGCTCTTCCTTGAGACTGTCGAAATCACCGAGGCCACGGCGCTCCAGCATCCAGTCCACATGCGCACGCGCGGAGAGCCCGAAGCCGGGCTGATCGGCAACGCCGAGGCGTTTTGCCAGTTCTTCGATGACAAAGATGTTCTCGCGCGCCTCGCCCGGCGCATCCACCAGTTTGGGGCCGAGCACGATGTGCTGGTGGCCGCCGCCGCGATAGATGTCGTCATGCTCCAGGAACATGGTGGCCGGCAGAACCACATCGGCAAGCTTCGCCGTGTCGGTCATGAACTGCTCGTGCACACAGGTGAAGAGATCTTCGCGCAGGAAGCCCTCTTTCACCAGCCGTTGCTCCGGCGCGATGTTGGCCGGATTGGTGTTCTGGATCAGAAGCGCGGTGACCGGCGGGCCGCCACGCAGCGCCTCTTCATCATTGGTGAGAATGCGGCCGATCTGCGATTGATCGAGCGAGCGGATCGCGGGATCGCGCAGCGCCTCGCCCTCGATCAGTGACTTGTCCAGCCGAAAGATCGATGAATTGGAGTGGAACGCGCCACCACCCTCATATTGCCAGCAGCCGGTGACGGCGGCGACAGACAGGGCCGCGTGCATGTTCACCACGCCGTTGCGATTGCGCGTAAAGCCGTAGCCGAGGCGGAAGAAGGTGCGCTTCGTCTCGCCCACCAGCCGTGCGAAGGTCTCGATTTCCGCCACCGAAAGGCCGGTGATGGCAGACGCCCATTCGGGCGTGCGCGTTGCAAGATGCGCCTCGAGCCCGGCGGGGTCATCCGTGTATTTTGCGAGAAATGCCCGGTCCGCCAGCCCTTCACGGAAGAGAACATGCATCGTCGCGCAGGCCAGCGCGGCGTCCGTTCCCGGCTTAAGGACGAGGCCGATATCCGCCTGTTTCATGGTGGCGTTGTCGTAGACGTCGATCACCACGATCTTCGCGCCGCGCTCCTTGCGCGCGCGGATCGCGTGCGTCATCACATTGACCTGTGTGGCAACCGCGTTGGTGCCCCAGATCACCACGCAGTCGGATTTGGCCATCTCGCGCGGATCGGGACCGCGCAGATCGCCCGCCCCCATCACGAAACCCGTCCATGCCGCATTGGTGCAGACCGTGCCGAAGAAGCCCGAATAGCGCTTGGCGTGGCGCAGCCTGTCGATGGAGTCGCGCTGCACAAGCCCCATCGTCCCGGCATAGTAGTAAGGCCAGATGGCCTCGCTTCCATGCTTTTCCTCGGCCTTGAGGAAGGCTTCCGCCACCAGATCGAGCGCGGCGTCCCAGCTCGCTTCCTTCCAGTTGCCCTCACCCTTCGCGCCCGAACGCACCCGTGGCTTCAAAAGCCGGTCCGGGTGATGGATACGCTCCGAATAGCGCGCCACCTTGGCGCAGATCACGCCGGCGGTGTAGCTATTGTCCTTCGCGCCATAAACGCGACCGATGCGACCGTCCTTCACCTCAACGTCGAGCGCACAGGTCGAGGGGCAGTCATGCGGGCAGGCCGAATGTCCGATATGGATGTTTGCGTGTGTGTTCATGGCGGGGACACTAGCGATTTTCTCTGCACACGCGTAGAGCCAGTTTTCAGAAAATCAGGTGCAAACGCCACCGAAGTGGGTAACATGAACTATCGTCACGTCTATCACGCCGGAAACTTTGCGGATGTGGTCAAACACGCAGTGCTGGCGCGCATCGTCGAATATCTGAAGCGCAAGGACAAAGCCTTTCGCGTCATCGACACCCATGCCGGCATCGGCCTCTATGACCTTTCTTCCGAGGAGGCGCAGAAGACGGGTGAATGGCAGGGCGGCATCGGACGGCTGATGGAGGCTTCGCTCGACGCTGAAACCGCCAGCCTTTTGAATCCCTTGCTCGATGCCGTTCACGCAGTGAATCAGGAAGGCGGCATCCAGCGCTATCCGGGCTCGCCCCGCGTCACACGCCACCTCCTGCGCAAACAGGACCGCCTGACCGCCGTCGAGCTGCACCCGCAGGACGCCGCCCGTCTGAAAGAGGAATTCGCCGGCGATTTCCAGACACGCGTGATCGAGCTAGACGGCTGGCTGGCGCTCGGCGCGCATCTGCCGCCGAAGGAAAAGCGTGGACTGGTCCTCATTGACCCGCCCTTCGAGCAGGAAGGCGAGTTCACACGCATCGCGGCCAGGCTTCAGAAAGCACATGCGCGTTGGCCGGGCGGCATCTATGCCATCTGGTACCCGATCAAGGACCACAGGGCGGTCGACGCCTTCCGCAAGACGCTTGCCGACAGCGGCATCGCCGATGTGATCGACATCCGGCTGCAGCTGCGCGCGCCCTCATCCGAACCGCGCCTCGACGGCACGGGAATGATCATCGTCAACCCGCCCTTCGTGCTGCAGAAGGAAATGGAAACCGTCCTGCCGCCGCTCGCCAGCATACTCGGCGACAATGGCAAGGGACGCTGGAGCATCGAAAGGCTGGCGGCAGAATGACCCGCCCGCGCTTGACCCCGAAGACGGGCTGGCGCAAAACTCTACGCATTACACGGTAACACTCATCCGGGAGACAGTCTCATGGCGCGCTTCAAGGCTCTGGCAGCCAGCCTCGCCGCAATTTTCGCCACCGCATTCATTCCAATGCAGGCGCAAGCGGCCGATCCGGTTGGCGCCTATGGCGCGACCGGTGATGTCTGCGCGGATGCAGGCGTCCAGTCGACGATCCAGAAGCGTTTTCGCTATCAGGTCACCCACGTACCGAATCTGCCGAATGTCGACATCGTCGATTTCCACGGCGCCTATCAGACCCGCTACAACCCGTCTTCGGCAGACAGCCCCATCGAGCGGCGCTATTGCCGTGCGACGGCACGCCTCTCCGACGGACGCGACCGCGCCATCTGGTATCTGGTCGAATACGGTCAGGGCTTTGCCGGCCTCGGCAACAATGTGGAGTTTTGCGTTTCCGGCTTCGACCGCTGGAACGTCTATGACGGCGGCTGCCGCGTTCTGCGATAGGCAATTCAGTTCCGGGGCAATCCATGCGCATTGGCAAACGGCTGCGGGCCGCAGCTTTCGCCTGTCTGATTCTGTCAGGGGCTGCGCCGGCGCTTGCCGGCGAGCGCGGCGCGCCGACTGGGGTGTTCGACTTCTACGTCTTGTCTCTGAGCTGGTCGCCCAGCTATTGCGCCGCTGAAGGCGCAGACGCGAACCGGCAGCAATGCGGGCGCGAACGTCCCTATGCCTTCGTTGTCCACGGTCTGTGGCCGCAATATGAGGATGGCTATCCGGAGTATTGCCGCTCCAAACGCCCGCAGCGCGTGCCCAACGCGCTGGTAGACCGCTATCGCGACATCATGCCATCCGCCGGCCTGATGGGGCACCAGTGGCGCAAGCACGGCATGTGCACGGGCGTTGCGCAGGAAGACTATTTCGCCCTCACCCGCAAGGCGCGTGAGCGCGTAGAGACGCCGCCCGCATTCAGAAACCTGGAAAAACCGGTGATGGTCTCGCCTGAGGCCGTGGAGGAGGCTTTCCTTGCCGCCAATCCGGGGCTGGAGAAGGATGCGATCGCGGTCACCTGCGACAGGCGCTATCTGCGCGAGGTGCGCATCTGCATGACGAAGGACATGGAATTCCGCGCCTGCGAAGCGGTGGACCGCAAGGACTGCCGCAGCAAACGCGTTCTCCTGCCTCCGGCCCGCAGCAGATAAAGAAGCGGCAGATAAAGAAAAAGCCGGGCGCATGGCCCGGCTTTTCCCGATTGCTCTTCAGTTCGATTAGAACTGCATACCAAGGCCGAACATGACCTTGTTGGAGCTGTCGCTGACGTCCTGTGCACCGCTACCGGTGTTGAACGTCTCGCTGCCGAACTTCGTGTAGCGATACTCGACGCGACCGAAGACGCGCTCGGTCAGCTTGGCGTCGACACCTGCGCCGGCCGTCCAGCCGAGCATGGTGTTGGTGTCGGAACCGGCTGCATCGGAAACCTTCAGGCGCTCTGCAGCACCACCGGCCGTACCGTAGATCAGGATGTTGTCGGTCGCGGCAACACCAAGACGTGCGCGCAGCGTACCGTCGACGCCACCCTTGGATTCGACACCGGCATTGGTGCCCTTCATGCCGTTGTAACCGACATCACCTTCAACACCGTAGACAAAGCTACCGGACTGGAAGTTCCAACCGGCAAAACCGTTGCCGACGAAGCCATCGGTGCCGATGTCGTTGCCGACGACCGGCTGGTTGGCGGAGGTTTCGCCAGAGAAGCCGTAGCCGAGTGCGATACCGGCGTAGCCGCCTTCCCAATTGTTGATCGGGGTGGAGATCACCGGCGCTGCGGGCGGTGCCGGCGGCTGCTCGATGACCGCATCGGCTGCATTGGCAACGCCTGCGACTGCGACAAAACCAACGGCTGCGGCCGTCGACAGAATGACGTTCTTATGGGCTTTCATGGTCCATACTCCTTAAGCCACTAGCATTTTCAAAGCTGTGGTCGTCCCTCTTGAGCATCATGCCCGTAAAACGCACCACGCTGGCGAGGCCAGGAACCTTGGGAGGAAGCTATCCCGACGTCGCATGCCCTTATCTGGGCGTGAAATGAGGCTGAACGTGCCCCAAAAATAGGTCTTTCGGGGGCGCCAATGAGGCGGAAAATTGACGTTGCAATTTGGCAACAGAATTATTTCCGGGCCTTGGGGGCCGACAGGTGAGCACCTATATACCGCGAGAAATCGCGGATCACATGGGGACATTCATGCTTTTCAGTCTGCTTATGCTGGCAGTCGGCGTCACGCTTCTATTCTTCGCAGGCGACATCTTTGTGAAGGGCGCCGTCGGCCTTGCCGAGAATCTCGGAATTTCCCCTCTCATCATCGGCTTGACCGTGGTGGCGTTCGGAACCTCCGCACCTGAACTTTTCACATCCGTGCAGGCTGCGCTTTCCGGCGCGCCTGGCCTTGCCGTCGGCAACGTGGTTGGCTCCAACATCGCCAATGTGCTTCTGGTGCTGGGCGTGCCAGCGCTCATCTACCCCGTCATCTCCAATGAGAAGGGGCTGCGCCGCAATCTGGTCGCCATGCTGGGTACGACGGCAGTTTTCATGTGGATGCTTGCGGGGGGCGTCATCACCCGGCTTGAAGGCGCTGCACTCTTCGCAGGTCTTTGCGCCTTCATCGCCTGGCAGATTTACGATGCGAGAAGCAGCGGGGCTCCGGAAAACCACGACTTCCATGACGATATCGGGGAAGCACCGCATGACCGCAAACGGGTCATCATCTATCTTGTTGCCGGCGTCGTCGGCCTCCCCATCGCCGCGCAGCTGACTGTTGCCGGCGCCGTGCGGATTGCTGAGAGCTTCGGTGTCAGCGACGCCGCCATCGGCCTGACCATTGTCGCCATTGGCACTTCGCTGCCCGAGCTCGCAACCAGCGTGGCCGCAGCAATCAAGCGTCAGTCGACGATGGCGCTGGGCAACATTGTCGGCTCGAACATCTTCAACATCGCATGCATCATGGGACTGACGGCGCTGATCACACCGGTCGCAGTCGATCCGCGCATCATTTCCGTCGACATGTGGGTAATGCTGGGCGCGAGCCTTGCGCTGGCGCTTCTGGGTTTCCTGCGCCTGCCCGCCGGAAAGGCGGTTGGCGGCGCAATGCTGGCGGCGTTCGCCGGATACATCGCCACGGTGTTCTAGATCGCGGTCTTCTGGTTCGCGGCCTTCCGGATCGCGGCATTCCGGATCGCGGCCTTCTGGATCGCGCATGTCCAGCGACGAAAAGAAAATGATGAAGCCGGCCTCGCGCCGGCTTCATCTCTATTTAAGGACCAGATCAGTACATCTGGCCTGACTTTGATCGGGTGATCAGAAGCGCACGCCGAGACCGATGCGAAACTCGTTCATGCCGCCAGAGAGCTTTGCGGGGCCGCCTGCCGTCTCGAAGGTGTTGCTCCCGATGCTGCCGATATTCGTGTAGCGATACTCGCCACGGGCAAACACCTTGTCCGTCAGCGCCACGTCAGCGCCGACACCTGCCGTCCAGCCGGTAAGCATCCTGGAATCCGACACACTGCCGTCCTTTACGCTGTAGCGCCCGGCAGCCAGACCGGCGGCCGTGTAGATCAGCAGGCGGTCATTGACCGCGTAACCAAGGCGTCCGCGAACCGCACCATTGGCACCGCCCTTGATGTCAGCGCCCAAGCTGGAAGCCTTCAGGCCGTTATAGCCGAGCTCGCCCTCGACACCGTAAACAACTTTGCCTGTCTGGGCATTGTAGCCAGCGAACACGCCACCGATATAATCAGTGCTCGTCTTTGCGTCCCCGTCCTCATCGCCACGTGTGCGAACCACGCCGGACGTGGCGCCCAGATAGGTGCCTTCCCAACCGGGAAGCTGAATGACGGGATCCGGTGCTGCATTCGAACCCGAAAGGTCAGCAGCCAGGGCCGGACCAATGCCCATGGCGACTGCCAACACGGCAACCATGGTGCTCAAGCGAAGGATAAAACTCGATTTCATGAAATTTTCCCGTTTATAAAACAAAACATACGTAAACAATCTTCTTAACCCGAAGACAGCCCTCCATCATTTCCAATCTTGTCCGAATTTTGGCACTCTTCGGAAATTTCAGTTACATGTACGAATACGTAAACAACAGAAAATCAGCCTTATAATTCTTAGTCATCAAAACCAAAATCCCTGGCCTTTGCCCTCTCTGTCAGGAGAATACGCATGTCGCGGCTACGGGGTTGGAGACGCGCCTCATTCGGCCTAAATGACATCATGGAAATTCAGCTTTCAGACGCACAGGATTCGCGGCTGACTGACATGGACGGGAGCGACATGGCACAGACCAATGGAACGGCACTGATTACCGGCGGCGCAAAACGCATCGGCGCGGCCATCGCGCGCGATCTGGGCCGTCACGGCTTTTCCGTCGCCATCCATTGCAGCCATTCGCGCGACGCTGCCGACCGGCTCGCTGCCGAAATCATCGAGGCAGGCGGACGGGCCGCCGTTCTGCAGGCCGACCTGCGCGACGGCAAGGCGACACGGGCGCTGATCGGCCAGACAGAAGAGGCGCTGGGCCTGCCGTCCATCGTGATCAACAATGCCTCGATCTTCGAGGATGATGCAGTCTCCGACTTTACCGACGAAGGCTGGGACGCCCATTTCGACCTTCACGTCAAAGCCCCTGCGCTGATCGCGCAGGCGCTGACACAGGCTTTGCCCGACGATGCGCAGGCCCTGATCGTCAACATGATCGACCAGCGCGTATGGCGACTGAACCCGCGCTTCTTCAGCTACACGCTTTCCAAATCCGCGCTCTGGACCGCGACACGCACCATGGCGCAGGCGCTTGGCCCGAACATCCGCGTCAACGCCATCGGCCCCGGCCCCACCCTGCCCAACCAGCGCCAGCAGCAGGAAGATTTCGACCGTCAGACCGATGGCCTCATTCTGGGGCGCGCGCCGGATCTGGACGATTTCGGCCGCACGGTGCGCTATCTCTGGGAGACGCGCTCGA
Source organism: Nitratireductor aquimarinus (assembly GCF_017255295.1). Taxonomy (GTDB): domain Bacteria; phylum Pseudomonadota; class Alphaproteobacteria; order Rhizobiales; family Rhizobiaceae; genus Nitratireductor; species Nitratireductor aquimarinus. The sequence continues at coordinate 887,436 of NZ_JAFKDE010000002.1, read as the reverse complement.
TCACCGGCCAGATGATCGCGCTCGACGGCGGCCAGCACCTGGCCTGGGAAACGCCTGACGTGGCGGGAGTGCCCGAGTGAACGCCAAAACCGTCCTCAAGGAGACTGCCCTCAAGGAACCGGCAAACCTCGCCCTCGACTGGGACAGCGGCGAGACCACCGATGGCGTGGTCGGCATCGAGGTCATCCAGTCTGCGGTAAAGCGGCTACCGAACGCACCCGGCGTCTACCGGATGATGAACGCCGAGGGCGATGTTCTCTATGTGGGCAAGGCCCGCAGCCTGAAGAAGCGCGTCACCAACTACGCGCAGGGGCGCGGCCACACCAACCGCATTGGCCGGATGGTGCGCGAAACGGCGTCGATGGAGTTCGTGGTCACGCGAACGGAAACCGAAGCGCTGCTTCTGGAAGCCAATCTGATCAAGCGTCTGCGCCCGCGTTTCAACGTGCTGCTGCGCGACGACAAATCGTTTCCCTATATCCTTCTGACCGGCGACCATTCCGCACCCGGCATCTTCAAGCATCGCGGCGCGCGCTCCAAGAAGGGCGATTATTTCGGCCCCTTCGCCTCCGCCGGCGCCGTCAGCCGCACCATCAACTCGCTGCAACGCGCCTTTTTGCTGCGCACCTGCACGGATTCCGTGTTCGAAAGCCGTACCCGCCCCTGCCTGCTCTATCAGATCAAGCGTTGCTCCGGCCCCTGCACCGGCGAAATCAGCGAAGACGATTACGGCGATCTTGTTTCGGAAGCGAAGGCTTTCCTCTCCGGTCGCTCCAGCAGGGTGAAGGCGGAGATCGCCAAATCCATGCAGGAAGCCTCCGAGGCGCTCGATTTCGAGCGTGCCGCGATCTATCGCGACCGGCTTTCCGCCCTTAGCCACGTGCAGAGCCATCAGGGCATCAACCCGCAGGGTGTTGAGGAAGCCGATGTGTTCGCCATCCATCAGGAAGGCGGGCAGAACTGCATTCAGGTCTTCTTCTTCCGCACCGGGCAGAACTGGGGCAACCGCGCCTATTTCCCCAAGGCGGACCCGGCGCTTGAGGCCAATGAGGTGCTCGGCGCGTTCCTCGCCCAGTTCTATGACGACAAGCCCTGCCCGCGCATGGTGCTTCTGTCGCATGAAGTCGAAGAGCAGGAACTTCTCACCGAGGCGCTTTCCACCCGCGCCGGCCGCAAGGTTCAGGTGCTGTGCCCGCAGCGCGGCGAGAAGAAGGACCTGACCGACCACGCGCTTCAAAACGCCCGCGAGGCGCTTGGACGGCGACTGGCGGAAACCTCTTCGCAGGCGCGCCTGATGGAGGGGTTTGCCGAAACCTTCGGACTGGAAGAAGCCCCGCGCCGCATCGAGGTCTACGACAACTCGCACATCATGGGCACCAACGCGGTGGGCGGCATGATCGTCGCCGGAGCGGAAGGCTTCGCCAAGAACCAGTATCGCAAGTTCAACATCCGTTCGACCGACATCACCCCCGGCGATGACTACGGCATGATGCGCGAGGTGATGCAGAGGCGCTTCTCCCGCCTCATCAAGGAGAACGGTCTCCCGATTGCCGGGGACGCACAGAAGACCGGTGATGACGAGGCCGACGCTCCCGAGATGGCGGACATCCCCGCCTGGCCCGATGTCATTCTGATCGATGGTGGTCAGGGACAGCTGGCGGCCGCCGCGCAGATCCTCGAGGAACTCGGCATCACGGAAATGGTGACAGCCATCGGCGTCGCCAAGGGCGTCGACCGCGATGCCGGACGCGAGCGCTTCTTCATGGCCGGCAAAAGCTCGTTCACCCTGCCGGTGCGTGATCCCGTGCTTTATTTCATCCAGCGGCTGCGCGACGAGGCGCACCGTTTCGCCATCGGCTCGCACCGGGCGCGCCGCAAGAAGGAGATGGTGAAGAACCCGCTTGATGAGATCAGCGGCATCGGCCCCGGCCGCAAGCGCGCATTGCTGCATCACTTCGGCACGGCCAAGGCTGTCAGCCGCGCCGGCATTGATGACCTGATCGCCGTGGACGGCATCTCCGAGGCAATTGCCCGCCAGATCTACAATCATTTCCACGAAAACGGCTGAAGCGGCGTTCTTTCGTCGCGGTTACCCCGGTTGGCGCTTGCCGTTCGCTCCCGGTTCTGATTTGACAGGTAACGATTGGTATTTGCCAGTCGAGCCCGACGGGCGTGTGTTCGTCGTGTCCTCGCGCTTGGGACGCGGTGATTTTAAAATCAATGGGTTGGAATGTGTCCGCACATTCCGGGGCAGACCTGAGCAGGATTGCGCTTCATGGCCAGACGCAGAACGCCGGCATTCAACATCCCGAACCTCCTGACCTATGGCCGCATTCTTGCGGTGCCGGCAATCGTGCTGTGCTTTTTCCTGGAGGGGCGGCTGCAATCGAGCGACTTCGCCCGCTGGTCGGCGCTGGCGCTCTTCATCCTCGCCAGCATTACCGATTACTTCGATGGCTACCTGGCGCGCATCTGGAAGCAGACCTCGAATATCGGCAAGATGCTTGATCCCATCGCCGACAAGCTCCTCGTTTCCACCTGCCTTCTGCTTCTGGCAGCCGACACGGACCGCACCATCGCCGGATGGTCGCTCTGGGCGGCGATCATCATCCTGTGCCGCGAAATTCTCGTTTCTGGCCTGCGCGAATATCTCGCCGCACTCAAGGTCAGCGTTCCCGTGACGCAGCTCGCCAAATGGAAGACGACGATCCAGATGGTCGCCATCGCCTTCCTGCTGGCCGGCCCCGCCGGTGACAAGATCCTGCCCTACACCACCGAGATGGGCATTGTGCTTCTTTGGATCTCGGCCGTCGTGACGCTTTACACCGGTTATGACTATTTCCGCGCCGGGCTGAAGCATATTGTGGAGGAATGACCGTGAAACTCGTCTATTTCGCCTGGGTTCGTGAGCGCATCGGCCTGCCGGAAGAGACCGTTGACCTGCCCGCCGACGTCAAGACAGTGACGGACCTGCTCGCCTGGCTGAAAACCCGTGGCGAAAACTACGAAACCGCCCTTGAGCGGTCCGACGTGATCCGCGTCGCAATCAATCAGGAGCATGCCGAACACACGGCCGCCCTGCCCCGGAACGGTGAAGTGGCGCTCTTTCCGCCCATGACCGGGGGCTGACCATGACTGCGCCTTGTGAGCCTCTGGTGCGTGTTCAGGCAGAGGATTTCGACCCTGCCGCCGAAAGCCGCCGCCTGACCGAAGGCCGCCGCGACGTTGGCGCGGTGGTGAGCTTCACCGGGCTTTGCCGCGATGAGAACGGGCGGCTTGATGCGCTCGAACTCGAACACTATCCGGGCATGGCCGAGGCCGAGATCGCGCGCATCGCTGCCGAGGCGGCCGAGCGCTGGCCCCTGACCGGCCTGACGGTTATCCACCGGTTTGGCCGCATTGCCCCTGGGGAAAACATCGTGCTCGTGGTCGCTGCCTCCTCGCACCGCCGGGCTGCCTTCGAATCTGCCGATTTCCTCATGGATTTCCTCAAATCCCGCGCTCCTTTCTGGAAAAAAGAGCATGTTTCCGAGAAAAACAGCGGAGACTGGGTCGAGGCCAGGGCGGGCGATCTGGAAGACATGAAACGCTGGCAGCGCTGAGCGGACCTCTTCCTTTTACCCTTCACTAACGATAGCCGGCTTTTCTCCCGTTCCTAGACATTTGGGCAAGCCGTTACAGGTTATAGCTTTCCCCTGAGTTATCTTGGTGGGAGAGCAATGTCTGAGAATATCCAGACGATGCTGGCGACGCAGGCGGGCCTCGCCTGGTGGATCGCAGCTGGCGGCCTTCTTGGCTGTCTTGCGCTGGCCTATTGCCTGTTTCGCATGCGCTCACTCTATCGCGCGGTTCGTGACGAGCAGGTGAACCATCAGGAGCTGATCGACAATCTTTCCGAGGGCATCTACCGCTCGCTGCCCAACGGTCGCCAGCTGAGCGCCAACCCGGCGCTCGTACGCCTCAATGGCTATGACAGCGAAGCCGAGCTCCTGGCCGGCGTCACGGATATTGGCAGCGAATGGTATGTGGACCCGGCCCGCCGCGACGCGTTTCGCGCGGAGCTGGAGAAGAACGGCAAGGTCGAGAACTTCATCTCGGAGATCTATCGCCACAAGACGCGCGAGCGCATCTGGATCAGTGAATCGGCGCGTCTCGTGCGCGACCGCCGCACCGGCAAACCGCTCTATTATGAAGGATCGGTCCGCGAGATCACCGAAACCGTGAAGCGCCTGCGACTGCAGGACATGTTCGAAAAGCTGACATCGCAGCTTCCCGGCGGCCTGTTCCAGATGCTGCGGCGTAATGGCGGCCGGTTTTCCGTACTCTACACCTCGCGCGGTTTCCGTGATCTGCTCGGTTATGAGTATAATGCGGTGCCCGGCGACCCCAATTCGATCCTCCACATGGTGCATGCTGAAGACCGCGCACGGTATCTGGAGACGCTGCGCCAATCGGGCATGAACCTCTCCGCCTGGGAGTGCGAGTTCCGCCTGCATGCCGTCGATGGTTCGGAGAAATGGCTGCGCGTCGCCGCGATGCCCGAAAGCACCGAGGACGGCATCGTCTGGCACGGCTACCTCTCCGACACGTCTGCGCGCAGAAAAAACGAGCTCGAAATCGAGCGGCTTGCCTTCTTTGATCCGCTAACGGGCCTTCCCAACCGCCGCTGCCTTTTTGATGCGGTCGGCAAACAGATGGAGGCATGCAGCAGGAACGGCAATCGCGGCGCGATCCTCTTCATCGACCTCGACAATTTCAAGACGCTCAATGACACGATGGGGCACGATGTCGGCGACATCTTCCTCAAGCAGGTCGCCACGCGCCTGCAGGCAGCCGTCGCCCCGGGCGACACGGTCGGGCGTATCGGCGGCGACGAGTTCGTCATCGTCCTCTCTCTGAGCGATACCACCGCCGCCAGCGCCACGCGCAACGCGATTGTGGCGGCCAACCGTGTGCTTGCCGCCCTGCGCCAGGAGTTTACGCTTGGGCAGATGACCCATCGCACCTCCGCAAGCGTTGGCGTGCTCGTTTTCGATGGCAGCGAGCGCGGTCCCGAAGTTTTGATGAAGAATGCCGACATGGCCATGTATCAGGCCAAGAGTTCGGGCCGGAACAATGTCGCGCTGTTCGACCCGCGCGTTCTGCAAAAGGAGCGCAAACGCTTCCGCCTCCTGAGCGACATGCGCGGCGCGCTGGTAGAGAACAATCTGGAGCTCCACTACCAGCCGCAGGTGAACATGGCGGGGCATGTGGTGGGGGCCGAGGCGCTGTTGCGCTGGAACCACGCCGATCACGGCGCCCTGTCGCCAAGCGATTTCGTGGGACTGGCCGAACAGCACGGTCTCTCGGAGCTTCTGGGCCGCGGTGTCATCGAAACCAGTGTTCGAACCCTGGCTGAATGGAAGAAGAACCCGCGGCTGGAAGGGCTGCGCATGGCGGTGAACATCAGCCTCAAATCGCTGCGCGATCCGGATTTCGTCGCCTTCCTGCATGACCGGCTGGAAGAGCATGGGCTCAATCCGCAGCTTCTAACACTGGAGATGACGGAGCGTGTACTGACCAGCGACCAGATGCAGATCCAGCGCCGCATGAACGAGCTGAAGGCGCTTGGCGTGCGGCTATCGCTGGACGATTTCGGAACCGGCTATTCCTCCATCGCCTATCTGAAGAAACTGCCTTTCGACGAATTGAAGGTGGATGGCAGCTTCATCGCCGATATCGAAGCGAGCGAAAACAACCGCGCACTGGTGCAGAGCATGCTCGACATGGCCTCCACGCTCGGCCTTTCGGCCGTGGCGGAGCATGTTCAGACGGCCCGGCAGGAAGCGCTTCTGAAAGCATCCGGCTGCGCCTTCTTCCAGGGCTGGCTCTACGGGCGCGCCATGACGGGCGAGGACTTTGCCAGGTTCGTTCTCGACCGCAACCCCACCTCCATTCTGCGCTTTCCCGGCTCCACCCGGCAGGGCGCATAAAAAAACCGGGGCCTGAGCCCCGGTTTTCAAACTGGTGGTTCGTGATGAACCCTCAGAATTAGCCGACGATCTCGAGATCGGAGAACCAGTAACGGATCTCTTCAGCAGCCGTTTCCGGAGCATCGGAACCGTGGACGGAGTTTTCGCCGATCGAAGTGGCGAATTCCTTGCGGATGGTGCCCTCGTCAGCGTCTGCCGGGTTGGTGGCGCCCATCACTTCGCGGTTCTTCAGGATTGCGTTCTCGCCTTCGAGAACCTGAACGACGGTCGGGCCGGAAGACATGAACTCGCACAGTTCGTCAAAGAACGGACGCTCTTTGTGAACGGCGTAGAAGCCTTCTGCCTGACGGCGGCTCATCCACACGCGCTTGGAAGCGACGACGCGCAGGCCGGCGTCCTCGAGCTTCTTGGTGATTGCGCCGGTCAGGTTGCGCCTCGTTGCGTCCGGCTTGATCATAGAGAAAGTGCGTTCGATCGCCATGGTCTGTCCTTCGATTGTCTGGATTTAGGGCCTTGGCCCATGTTTGAAGATGGCGCGGTCTATAACCGGCCAGAGCCCACATGGGAAGGGCCAACGCCGCCTTGCATGATTTCAGCCCGCTGAACGGCGGTTTTCACACCCGATCCGTTATCTCTCCTTCATCGAAACGCGCCGACGCCGCTCATGCAGCCGGCACGCGACGGCCCAGACCGTCATGCAGCTCCAGACACCGCTCGAACCAGTGTGCGACGGGATCGTCCTCCACGATGAAAGGGAACGGCGATATGACGCGCGCCCACTGGAAAACGCCGGCCACGATATAATCGGCGAAGAGCGGTCCCTCCCCGCCCAGGAATGGTTGCCGCTTGACCACGGCGCGCAGCGGCACGAGCGCATCGCGAAACGCTTCAAGCCGCTCCTCGCGCCCCCGGGCGACATCCTCGAGCGCACCACCGAAGCGCGCCTCGCGGGTCTGGCGGAAATAGGCCTGGTCATCTTCTTCCAGAGCCGCGTGTATCTCCGGCAGAAGAGACGCGCCGACGAACGGGACAAGCGTTGCATTGGCCCATTTCTCGATGAAACGGGACAGCACCACGCCGCCCTCTCCGCCAAACAGGCTTGGCCGGTCCGGGTAGGCTTCTTCCAGATGGAGCGCGATGGCGAAGGAATCGCCGACCAGCGTTTCGCCATCCCGGATCAGCGGAACCGTTTTCGTGGCCCCGCCCTCGATTGCGCCGATCTGCGTGAAGGGCACTGGTACGGTCGTGAAATCGCGTCCCTTATGCGCCAGAGCAAACGCCACTTTCCAGCAATGCGGGCTGAAAGGACGCGCTGCATCCACGCCCACCAGTTCATAAAGTGTAATGGTCACAACTCGTCCTCTCGATTGCGATTGGCGCTGTCAGGTGCGAGAGGATTTCATAATCCGTTCGCCATGCAATACGCTGGGGCGAGATTCTCTTGTTCCAGCCTCCCGGACAAAGCAATGAAACAGCAATTTCAAATGTTGGCCGCCTACAATCTCTGGGCCAACGCCCGGATCTACGATGCAGCCGAGACGCTGGACCCCGACGCGCTTGATCGCGATATCGGCCTCTACTTCAAATCGCTGCTCAGAACCCTCAATCACATTCTGGTGGGCGACCTGATCTGGATGAAGCGCTTCACCGGCGAAGGCGCATCCCCCGGTGCGCTCGACACCATCCTGCACAGCGCGCTGCCCGCCCTGCGGATTGCCCGTGACGACGAAGACAAACGCATTGTGGAATGGATCGATAGTCTGGACGAGGCTGCGTTTTCAGGACGTTTTACCTATGTGACCGTTACGGATGTTCGCACGGTTTCACAGCGTCTTGCGCCCGCACTTGTGCATTTCTTCAATCACCAGACGCATCATCGCGGTCAGGCGCATGCCGCATTGTCGATACTGGGCGTGGAAGCACCGTCACTGGATCTCATATATTTCCACCGCACAAAAGACGGAGCAAGGTTCGCCTGACAAGCGACCACTCATTACAGACTTAAAGCAATAAAATTGATTATATATTTCACAAACTTCGACTCTACAATTAAACCTTCAACCCAATAGTACCCTTCACTTTTTCATATTGCCCCTACCATCCTTGAATGGACGAAAGCCGCCATCAAGGAGGAGAACCATGAACAAAGTGCAGAATGGAATTCTCGCAGGCGTGGCCAGCGGGGTCATTGCATTGGCCATGATCACCCCAAGTCAGGCGATTGATGTCAGCGTCGGCGGCATCTCCGCATCGGTAGATACGGATAACGGCCTTGGCGCCAGCGTCGGTGTGGATCAGGGCGGCACAAGCGCCGGTGTGGGCGCGTCAGTGGGCGGTGGCAGTGTGGCAGGCGTTGACGCCAATGCCTCTGTCGGCGGCGCGGCGAGCGTCTCCAGCAGCACGAGCGTGGGCGGAAGCGGCGGCGTGGTCGATTCCGGCACGACGGCTTCCCTCGGCGGCACCGGCGGCGTGAATGCCGGTGTCGACGCCAATATTGGCGGCGGCGGTGGCGGGATTGGTGTTGGCGTTGGTGTCGGCATTGGCCCGGGCGGCACAGGAACGCCCGGCACAGGAACACCCCGCGCGGGACGACCGGGCAGCACCAATACCGGCATTTTCAGCAGCGGCAACAATATCGGCCAGCGCGCGCTGAGCAGCATGAGCAATCAGCAGATCGCCGTCTATCGCAAACGCTGCGTCAGCATTCTGCGTGATCCGAACGCCTGGGATTATGCGCTGGTGCAGATGTGCAAGGCGCTTCGCCAGGCTGCGGCCCGCTAGGGTCAGAACCCGTTAATATGGCTGCAACAGGGGCTCCGCGTGCGGCCTAAATTCCATGGGCCACACCTGTCTGCTTTTGGCAACACTGAGGCGGTTCTGTTGCGTCAAGTCAGCTGCTTTTACAGTGACGTCTTGCCAGCCAGACGGCGAACCGTCAAAACGCCGTCATGTTGACGATTTCAAACCTTTCGCTGCGCATTGCCGGCCGCCTTCTGATCGACCAGGCATCGCTCTCCCTCCCCGCTGGCACCAAGGCGGGCATTGTCGGCCGCAATGGCACCGGCAAGACGACCCTTTTCCGCGCCATCACCGGAGACCTTGCCTCCGAGTCCGGCACGATCAGCCTGCCCAGGGGCATGCGCATCGGCCAGGTTGCGCAGGAAGCGCCGGGGACGGAAGAGCCGCTGATCGACATCGTTCTGCGTGCAGACACCGAACGCGAAGCGCTTCTGGCCGAGGCACAGACGGCAACCGACGCGCATCGCATCGCCGAGATCCAGACCCGGCTGACCGATATCGACGCCCACTCGGCGGAAGCGCGGGCAGCCGCGATCCTTTCCGGCCTGGGTTTCGACGCCGAAGCGCAGAAGCGCCCGGCCTCGTCGTTTTCCGGCGGCTGGCGCATGCGCGTGGCGCTGGCGGCGGTTCTCTTCACCCAGCCCGATCTTCTGTTGCTCGACGAACCGACCAACTATCTGGATCTGGAAGGCACGCTGTGGCTCGAGAACTATCTCTCGCGCTATCCGCATACCGTGCTCCTCATCAGCCATGATCGCGACCTGCTCAACCGGGCGGTCTCGTCCATCGTGCATCTGGAACACAAGAAGCTGACGTTCTGGCGCGGCGGCTACGACCAGTTCGCCAAGCAGTATGCCGAGAAGGCGGAGCTGCAGGAGAAGATGCGCGTCAAGCAGGACGCCCAGCGCAAGCACATGCAGGCCTTTGTCGACCGCTTCCGCTACAAGGCGTCGAAGGCGCGCCAGGCGCAGTCGCGCCTGAAGGCGCTGGAGCGCATGTCGCCCATGGCCGCCGTGCTGAACGAGACGGTGTTGCCTTTCCGTTTTCCCAATCCGGAGAAGGCCGTCGCCTCCCCGATCATCGCCCTTGATGGCGGAACGGTCGGCTACACGCCCGGCAAACCCGTTCTGCGTGGGCTCACGCTGCGCATCGACAATGATGACCGGATCGCGCTTCTCGGCTCCAACGGCAACGGCAAATCGACCTTCGCCAAACTGATCGCCGACCGGCTCACGCTCGAAAAGGGCACCAAGACCGTCGCGCCGGGGCTGAAGGTTTCGATCTTCGCGCAGCACCAGCTCGACGATCTGCGTCCCGATGAAGACGCCTATCAGCATCTGCGCCGGCTGATGCCGGATGCACCGGAGGCGAAGGTGCGGGCGCGGGTCGCGCAGTTCGGCCTGACGACGGAAAAGATGTCGACGCCGGCGCGCGATCTGTCGGGTGGCGAGAAGGCGCGGCTTCTGATGGGGCTTGCCACATTCGAGGCCCCGCACCTGCTCATCCTCGACGAACCGACCAACCATCTAGACATCGACAGCCGTGAAGCGCTGGTCGAGGCGCTCAACATGTTCGAGGGCGCGGTGATCCTCATCAGCCATGACCGGCACCTGATCGAGGCCACGGCCGACCGGCTGTGGATCGTGGGCGGCGGGACCGTATCGCCTTTCGACGGCGACATGGACGATTACCGCAGCCAGATGACCGGAGGCGCGAGCCGCAACCGGGAAAAGCGGGAAAGCGACAAGGCCTCCAAGGCCGACAAGCGCAAGGAGGCTGCGCGCAAGCGCGCCGCTCTCGAGCCCTTGTCCAAGGAGATCAAGGCGACCGAGGGACTGATCGACCGAACGCGCAAGCGGATCGAAGCCATTGAGGCGCGGCTTGCCGATACAAGCCTCTACGACAAGGAGCCGGAAAAGGTCTCTTCGCTCGCCAAGGAGCGTTCGGACCTTGCCGACATGCTTTCAAAGCATGAAGATCGCTGGCTGACGCTTTCCACCGAGTATGAGGAGGAAATGGCCTCGTGACACGCGCGCTTACCATCGGCTTCGATGCGGATGACACGCTCTGGCAGAATGAGCGCTTCTTCCGCATAACCGAAGCGCGCTTCGCCGAACTGCTTGGCGACTATGCCGATCCCGATCACCTGACGGAGCGGCTTCTCGATGCCGAGAAGCGCAATCTCGGAAAGTATGGTTTCGGCATCAAGGGCTTTACCCTGTCGATGATCGAAACCGCGATCGAGGTGACCGGGGGCCGTGTGCCGGTGGCGACCATTCAAAACATTCTCGACGCGGGGCGCGAGATGCTCGACCACCCGGTCGAGACCCTGCCCCATGCCCGCGAGGCGCTGGAGCGGCTTGTCGGTCGGCACCGGCTGGTGCTGATCACCAAGGGCGACCTCTTCGATCAGGAGCGCAAGCTGGCGGCTTCGGGTCTCGGCGACTGGTTCGACGCGGTCGAGATCGTCAGCGACAAATCACGCACGACCTATGAGCGGGTTTTTGCGGCCCATGGCGATGGCCCCGAACACGCGATGATGATCGGCAATTCGCTGAAGTCCGATGTGATTCCGGCCATTGAGGCCGGTTCGTGGGGTGTTTTCGTGCCGCATGACCTCACCTGGTCGCACGAGCATGCGGAAGCGCCGGAAGACGCGCCGCGCTTTCGCGAGATCGCGCATCTGGGCGAACTGGAAGAATTGCTCGCGGAGATCGGTTAGAGCGCCGTGCGTCCATTCGGGCGCACAAAGGGCACTCTAACCTCTTGAATCCACGCATCGTGCTTTCCGAAAATCGACCCCGATTTTCGGCCGATGCCTTAGCCCGGCTGAACATTCTGAAACGAAAAAGGGCTGCGCAAGGCAGCCCTTTTCGTATTGGTTCGACAAATGGACGGGAGGCCTCAGGCCTTCTTCTGCCAGCGCCGATCCGGCCCCTGCTGCCAGTAGGTGACGGCGTGGCCTGCCGATTTCAGCATCTTCCAGTGCTGGCGCGCGGCGTTGAGCTGGTCGGCATCGTGGCCATCGAACATGAGAACCGCACGTTCATAACCATCCACCGCGCCCGGATCCGCACCATCCACGAAAAATCGGATCTGCGCACCGTTTGGGTTGGCCGACACGTCGGTCAGAAGCACGGGCTGGTGTTCGGGATGCTCGTCCCGATCCGTGCCATGGGCGAGAAAGGCCTCCTCGCGCCATGTCCAAAGCCAGTTGTCGAGCGCCTCGCAGCGCTCCCGGCTTCCGGTCTGGATGGCCACCCTCCATCCCCTCTCGAGGCTTTTCTCCACCAGAGGAGGCAGCGCCTCCTCCAGCGTCGATTCGGTGAGGTGATAGAAGAGAACGTCCATCGACCTATTCGTAGCTGTCGGCCACGAGGCGGTCGAGCAGACGCACGCCGTAGCCCGAGCCCCAGGAGCGGTTGATCTCGCTGAGCGGCGCGCCCATGGCGGTTCCGGCGATATCCAGATGCGCCCATGCGCCGTCCTTGACGAAACGCTGGAGGAACTGGGCGGCCGTGATCGAGCCGGCCATGCGGCCGGACGAGTTCTTCATGTCGGCATTCTTCGAATCGATCAGCTTGTCGTATTCCTCGCCGAGCGGCATGCGCCACACCTTCTCGCCCGTCGTCTCGCCGGCGGCGGAGAGACGTTCGGCCAGCGTGTCGTCATTGCTGAAGAGACCCGCGCGGTGATGACCGAGCGCCACCATGATCGCGCCCGTCAGCGTGGCGAGATCGATCATGAACTGCGGCTTGTAGCGGTCATTGCAGTACCAGAGCACATCCGCGAGCACGAGACGGCCTTCCGCGTCCGTGTTGATGACCTCAATGGTCTGACCGGACATGGAGGTGACGATGTCGCCGGGGCGCTGGGCATTGCCGTCGGGCATGTTTTCCACGAGGCCGATCATGCCGATGGCGTTGACCTTCGCCTTGCGGGCGGCCAGCGCATGCATGACGCCGACAACGGCAGCCGCACCGCCCATGTCGCCCTTCATCTCTTCCATGCCGCCTGCCGGCTTGATGGAAATGCCGCCTGTGTCGAAGACGACGCCTTTGCCGATGAAGGCGACCGGCTTGTCCTTGGACTTGCCGCCGTTCCACTCGATGACCGCCAGACGCGGCGGACGCACGGAACCCTGCGCAACGCCGAGCAGCGAGCCCATGCCGAGCTTCTTCATCTCTTTTTCGGTGAGGATCTCGACCTTTGCGCCGAGCTTTTCGAGCTCCTTGGCCTTCGCGGCGAACTCGACCGGTCCCAGCACATTGGCGGGCTCATTGACGAGATCGCGGGCGACAAGAACGCCGTTCGCCACGGCCTCTGCCCGCACGAACGCCTTCTTGGCGGCGGACGGGTCAGCGCACTGAATGGTGATCTTGAGCTTCTTCGACGGCTTGTCATTGCCGTTGTCACGGCTCTTCGTCTTGTATTTGTCAAAACTGTAGGTGCGCAGCAGCATGCCGAGCGCGATATTGGCGGCATCCTCGGCGCTGACCTCGGCACCATCGAGATCGGCGACAACGCTGACAGCATCGGCAGATTTCGCGGCGGCAAGGGCGGCGCCCCCGATCTTCACCCAGCTTTCCTCGCCGAGTTCGTCCGTCTTGCCTGCGCCGATCGCGGTCAACCGGTCAAGATGCGAGCCGGCCGGCGCCAGAACCTCAACGCTCTTTGCCAGTTTCCCGGAAAAGCCGGACACCTCGAAGGCGCGCGCCAGAACGCCTTCCGGATCGCAGGCCTTCGCATTGTCTCCCAGTCCGCCACCCTGCGAAGCCAGGACAATGGCGGTGCCCTTTTCGGGCATTGCGAACTTGGCGAAAGAGACGCTCGGTCTGTCGGTCATGATAATTCCCAGATTTGCGTGATTTCTCGTTTTGAGAGATGCCGGCGATCTTGGAGGTTTTATGAAGATTGGCAAGGGCTGTGCCGAGGCGCATTCTGTTTTTTCGCGCGCGCAATCATTGATTGCGGTGCGGCTATTGGGCAGTAAGCAATCTGTTAACTGCGTTTGTTTCGCTTTTTCTAACCAATCCCGCCCACTGTCACCCCTGGGACAAGAAATGGTGGGCCGCCCTTCAAAGCCGGCAGTTGAGCATTGTGCACGTGGAAGCGGGCCGTTAGGTTCGCGCGCGCCGGTTGAGGGCTGTTCCAACGAAACGGATTGCCGATTTCCATGCGGGTAATCGAACTTTACATCATGCGCCGTACCTTCGCGCTGTTCGCAGCCGCGTTGCTGTGGGTGCTCGCGCTGGTGTGGACCACCCAGGTCCTGAACCGCATCGACCTTGTGACCGATAGCGGCCAGTCGGCCGGCACGTTCTTCATGGTCGCCGCCCTTGTCCTGCCTGCCGTCATTCCCATCGTGATCCCCTTCGCGCTCGGCATTGCCGTGGCGCAGACGCTCGCCACCATGAATTCCGATTCGGAACTGGTCGTCATCAATGCGTCGGGCGCGCCGCGCGCCACCATCATCCGGCCGATCCTGATCATCGCCATCGGCGCCAGCGTTGCATCCTTCCTGATCAACAACACGGTTGAGCCCGCGTCCCGCCAGGCCTTTCGCACGCTGCTTGCCAATGCCCGCGCCGACCTGATCACCACGGTTCTTCAGGAAGGCAGCTTCCAGAAAGTGGATGACGGTCTCTTCGTTCAGGTATCGGAACGCCTTCCCAACGGTCTTCTGGGCGGAATTTTCGTCGCCGATTCGCGCGAAGAGAACACCAAGCTCATTTATCATGCGCGCACAGGTGCTGCCGTTGAACGCGATGGCGGCTCCATTCTGGTCATGCAGGACGGCATGGTGCAGCGGCAGTCGGCGAATGGCGACGTCTCGACGATCCGCTTTGATTCCTACGCCTTCGACCTCTCGCAGTTTTCCAGCAGCGGCGGCGGTGAACCCACCCTGCACCCCAAGGACCGTTCCCTCGCCTTCCTCCTGAATCCCGACCCGGACGACCAGTTCTACAAGAAGTCGCCACAGATCTTCCGGGCGGAACTTCACATGCGCTTCTCCGAATGGCTCTACCCGCTGGTCTTCGCCATGATCGGGCTGGCCGTGGCCGGCGATGCGCGCTCCTTCCGCGAGGCCCGGCTGCACCCGATGGTGACCACGATGGTGATCGCGCTGCTTGTGCGGTGGGTCGGGTTCTATTCGGGCACCGAGGCCGAAAGCTCGCGCGTTTTCTCCTTCGTGCTCTATGCCGCCCCGCTTTTGATGATTGGCGTATGCGCATTCTTCATCTTCACAAATCGTGTGATGGAACTGCCGACACACTGGGTTGAGAAGCTCAACGCACGGACACAGAAACTGACCGAGGCAATGACCCGCCTTCGCATCAAGCTGGCCAGCAAGCGCTCGCCCGAAGGAGGTCGCGGATGATCGGCCTGACACTTGGCGGCTATTTCTTCCGCCGCTACGCCTCGATTGCAGCCTGGAACTTTTTCGGCATCGGTCTTCTGATCTTCATCGTGACCTTTGCCGAGGTTTCGAGCCGCTCGGCGGGATTGCCGGGCTACACGCCGCAATGGGCTTTTTCGCTGGCCGCGCTGCAGACACCGATCATCCTTTTGCAGGCGATCCCCTTCATCGGTCTGATTGCGGCCATGGCCACGCTCATCAGTCTCAACCGCAAGTATGAGCTTGTGGTGGCGCGTGCGGCGGGCGTTTCAGCCTGGCAGTTCCTCACGCCCATCGCATTCGGCTCCTTCGTTTTCGGCGTGATCGCCGTTGCCGCGCTGAACCCGCTGGCAGCCAACGGCTTTGCCCAAGCGCAGCTTGTCGAGGCCGAGGTGCGCGGGGCAAAGAGCACAACCAATTCCGAAGCCGAACAGTGGCTCAAACAGCGTACGGGCAATGAGGAAACCATCATCGGTTCCACCTCTGTCCTCAGCGGCGGGCAGACCCTGATTCGCCCGACTTTCTTCCGAATCGATGCCGATGGACGCATCTATGAGCGACTCGACGCCGAACGCGCATTTCTGCGCGATGGTTTCTGGGAATTGCAGGACGTGTCACGTCGCCGCGGTACCGCTGCGGCAGAACGTATCGCAACGCTGCAGATCGAAACGAATCTCCAGCCAGAATTCGTTGGCGAGCAGCTTGCGCGCCCTGAAGCGACATCCATCTATGCACTGCCTGGAAAGATCGAAGTCGCGCGCTCCTTCGGGCTCAAGGCAAACGCCTTTGCCACGCATTTTCATTCACTTGTAGTATTACCCCTCCTGCTCGTCGCCATGACGCTGATTGCCGCTACGGTATCCATGAGATTTACGCGAATGGGACAGTCAGCAACGGTGATTCTGGGTGGAATCCTCGCCGGCTTTCTGCTTTATGTGGTTTCGGTCCTGGTCAAGGCGTTCGGTAGCGCCGGAGTTGTACCTCCGGTTGTAGCTGCCTGGACGCCTGTGGTCGTGGCGATGTTCTATGGGGTGACTTTCCTATTGTACAAGGAGGACGGTTAGTGGGGGTTTCGGCAAACAGAGCCGGCATGTCCGCACGGTTAGCGCATTTGATGGGCGCGACCGCGTTGGCGACCTTGTGCACCTATGCATTGCTTCCGCAGGTCACTGCCCTGGCGCAGACCGGCGGGCTGGACGTATCGGACCTTCCGCAAGACGCACAGATGCTGCTGACGGCGGACAATCTCATTTACGACAACGATCAGAGCACGATCACTGCCGCCGGCGGTGTGCAGATCGAATATGCCGGAAACAATCTCGTTGCAGACCGGGTCGTCTATGACCGGGCAACGTCCCGCGTTGTTGCGCGCGGCCGTGTGCAAATCATCGAGAAAGACGGCAACAAGATCTACGCAGACGAGATCGACGTCACGGACGACTTCCGCGACGGCTTCGTCAATGCGCTGCGCGTCGAGACTGTCGACAAGACCTATTTTGCCGCCGAGAGCGCCGAGCGCTCAGGCGGTCGGCTGACCACCTTCAACAATGGTGTCTACACCGCGTGCGAACCCTGCCGCGACAAACCCGGCAAACCGCCGATCTGGCAGATCAAGGCACAGAAGATCATCTGGAACGGTGAATCCAAGACAGTTCGTTTTGAGCGTTCGCGATTCGAATTCTTCGGCATGCCGATTGCCTACCTCCCCTATCTCGAGGTGGCGGACCCGACGGTGAAGCGCAAAACGGGCTTCCTGATTCCTAGCGCTTCATACAATGACGAGCTCGGCTTCGGCGTCAGCGTTCCCTATTACCTTGCGCTCTCGCCTACGTATGACCTTACGGTAACAGGCACCTACTATACGAATCAGGGCTTCCTTGGCGAAGCCGAGTGGCGTCAGCGTTTCGACAACGGCCAGTACAGCGTCAAGATTGCCGGCATCAAGCAGCAGGACCCCGAGGCCTGGAGCCCGAACACGGTCAATGGCAGCGAAGACGGCCGCGGCATGATCGGCTCCAAGGGCCAGTTCCGCGTCAATCCGCGCTGGACCTTCGGCTGGGACGTGCTTGCGCAGACCGACAAGAACTTCTCGCGCACCTATGGCATCGGCGGGTTCTCGGACACTGTTCAGACATCCCAGCTTTATCTGACCGGCCTTGATGACCGGAACTTCTTCGACCTGCGCGCCTACCATTTCGACATTCAGGAAGACGTTCTGGACTCGTCACCGAGATCGCGTGACGATCAGCAGCCCTGGGTTCTGCCGACCTTTGACTATTCCTATACACCGGACATGTCGGTGGCTGGCGGCGAACTCAATCTCGATATCAATGTTCAGAACATCTATCGTGATCAGCTGAGCCTCAACAAGGTCAACGGCATCAACCCGAACGACACGTCACGCATCGACGGTATGGATGGGCTTGCCAGCCGCATGACCGCCGAAGCCGAGTGGAAGCGCTCTTTCGTCACGTCGGGCGGTCTCGTCGTGACCCCGCTTCTGCAGGCCCGTGGCGACGCGATCTATACCGATTATGATGCCACCACGGTCAATGGCATCACCAGCTTCGAGCTGAATGGCACCCCGGTCGGCAGCGATATGCGCTCCTCCTACTATCGCTACATGGCGACGGCAGGTCTGGAAGCGCGCTGGCCGATCCTTTTCTCGACCACGAGCGCCAGCCACGTGCTGGAACCCGTGGCGCAGATCTTCGTCCGGCCCGACGCTCCCTATCAGGACAAGCTCGGCATTCCGAACGAAGATGCGCAGTCGCTCGTGTTCGACGCGACGACGCTGTTCGAGCGTGACAAGTTCTCCGGCTATGACCGCATTGAGGGTGGTACGCGCGCCAATGTCGGCATCCGCTACTCCGGCAGTTTCGCCAATGGCTGGACTGCTCAGGGCCTCTTCGGTCAGTCCTACCAGATTGCCGGCGCGAACCCCTATGCGGCTCCTGATCTGGTCAATGTCGGCGCCTATTCCGGCCTTGAGACGGACGTCTCCGACTTTGTCGGCATGATCGGTTTCGCCAGCCCGGGCGGCTTTGCATTCTCCGCCGGTGCACGGTTCGACGAGGAGACCTTCGACGTACGCCG
Source organism: Nitratireductor aquimarinus (assembly GCF_017255295.1). Classification (GTDB taxonomy): domain Bacteria; phylum Pseudomonadota; class Alphaproteobacteria; order Rhizobiales; family Rhizobiaceae; genus Nitratireductor; species Nitratireductor aquimarinus. Next base: position 869,169 of record NZ_JAFKDE010000002.1, on the reverse strand, counting down.
TACCGACCTGAAGACCGCCGCCACCGTTGGCGCTGTCACCGGTTCGTTGCAGTACGCCTATATCGAAGCTCAGCCACAATACGGGTTTGAAACCGACCGACAGGAAGTGACGGGCGTCGCGAGGATCAAGTTCGACGAGAACTGGAGCGGTTTTGCTTCGGGCACTTACGACATCGAGAGCGAGACGGTCGTCAAGAACGACTACGGGTTCTCCTATGGCGATGAGTGCTTCATCTATTCGATGACCTATTCGCGCAGCGAAAACCGCGTGACCAAGGAAACCGACCATTCGTTCGGCTTCCGCGTGTCGCTGCGCACCATCGGCGATTTCGGCACCAGCAGCGGCGACTTCGGTTCGAGCTTCTGAGGCTGTGAGCCTTTGAACAGGCAGGCCGGGAGCTTCGCTTCCGGCCTCATTTGGACATGACCTCCCCTAAAGTCATGATTTTGCCCCAGGCTGGCGGATAAAACGGTCCAAGGGACTGTAGCTCCAGTGCATTTGCTGTTATCCCAGACGCAATTGCGGGGTGCAAAAGTGAGAAATGTGACGATGTTTAGCAATTGCAGGCGTATTGTGCGCGCGAGCGTGTTGACGTTGGCCGTGGCGACGGCAATGCCCATTCTCGGCGGTACCAGTGCCATGGCGACCGAAATTCGCTATGTGGTCAACAATCTTCCGGTGACCAGCTACGATATCGACCGGCGCGTCGCATTTCTGCGACTGCAGCGCGAGGGTGGCAATCTGCGCCAGAAAGCCACCGATCAGATGATCGAGCAGACGCTCAAGCTGCAGGAAATGCAGCGGCGCAACATCAACATCCCCAAAGAGATGGTGGATCAGGCCTATCAGCGCTTCGCCAGCGGAAACCGGATGACCACCAGCCAGTTGAACCAGGTGATGGCGCAGTCGGGCGTGACGGCAGCGCACTTCAAGGATTTCATCCGTTCGCAGATCGGCTGGAGCCGCGTCATGCAGGCGCGCAACAGCTCTTCCGGCGGCATGAGCGAGCAGGATGTTGTCGCCAAGATGCTTCAGCAGGGTGGCAACAAACCGAGCGCGACCGAATACATGCTTCAGCAGGTCATCTTCGTCGTTCCGTCTGCCGAGCGCTCGAAGTTACTTGGCAAGCGCCAGCGCGAGGCACAGGCGCTGCGTGGCCGCTTCCGGGGCTGCGATTCGACCCGTGAGTTCGCCAAGGGGCTGATCGACGTGACCGTGCGTGACCTTGGCCGTATTCTTGAACCGGAGCTGCCGGGCGACTGGAAAGACCAGATCAAGAAGACGTCCCCCGGCAACGCCACCGGCGTGCGCACGACAGAGCGCGGCGTCGAGTTCATCGGCGTTTGCAGCACGCGCGAAGTTTCCGACGACCGTGTCGCTCAGATGATGTTCCAGAGTGAAGGCTCGGGCGGCGAGGACATGGAAAAGGCCTCGCAGGAATATCTCGCCGAGCTGCGCAAGAACGCGCGCATCACCAAGCGCTGATTGTTCTTCATGAGCCCGGCCTTGCCGGGCTCATCTTTCTTCGACCCTAGATCCAACGAGGTGGCTCTTGCGCCCGCTCGCGCTCAGCATTGGCGATCCGTCCGGAATCGGCCCGGAGGTCATTCTTCAGGCCTGGCTTCGGCGCGACCAGGATAAGCTGTCGCCCTTCTATGTTCTCGGCGACCCTGCCCTTCTGGCCGCACGCGCGCGCCATCTGGGGCTCGACGTACCGCTGTGCGAGGCTGAGCCCGAGGCCGCAGAGAGCGCTTTTGACAATCGGCTGCCGGTCGCACCGCTCGAAAACCGTTTGACCGACAGCGCAGGCCAGCCCGAGACGGTGAATGCGGCGGGTGTCATCGAGGCCATATCACGCGCCGTGACGGATACGGTGGAAAGCCGTGCGGCGGCCGTGGTCACCGCGCCCATCGCCAAGAAGCCACTCTATGATGCAGGCTTTCGTTTTCCGGGCCACACGGAGTTTCTGGGCCATCTGGCGGAGGAGCTGACCGGAAGGCCGGCCACGCCTGTCATGATGCTTGCAGGCCCCGATCTGCGGACCGTTCCGGTGACCGTTCATCAGGCGCTGGCAGGGGTTCCTGAAACCCTGACGCAGGCGCTCGTGGAAGAGATCGCGCGGATCACGCATCGGGAGCTGCGTCAGCGCTTCGGCATAGCAGAACCGCGCCTTGCCATTGCCGGGCTCAACCCGCATGCCGGCGAAGGTGGGGCCATGGGCACGGAAGACCGTGACGTCATCGCGCCGGCGATCCACGCGCTTCAGGAAGACGGGATCAACGCATTCGGCCCCCTGCCCGCCGACACGATGTTTCACGCCCGCGCCCGCGCTGGCTATGACGCCGCACTTTGCATGTATCACGATCAGGCGCTGATCCCCGTGAAGACCATTGCCTTTGACGAGACGGTGAACGTCACGCTCGGCCTTCCCTTCATCCGCACATCGCCGGATCATGGCACGGCATTCGACATTGCCGGACGCGGCATTGCGCGACCCGACAGCCTGATTGCGGCGATCAGGCTTGCGCGCCGGCTCTCAGACAATACGGACACCATAAAATGACGGCCGATGGCCTGCCACCACTCAGAGAGGTCATCGCCAGGCATGGCCTCGCCGCCAAGAAATCGCTCGGCCAGAACTTTCTTCTGGATCTGAACCTGACGGCCAAGGTCGCCCGGGCTGCGGGCGATCTTGAAGGCGCGACGGTGATCGAGGTCGGCCCCGGACCGGGCGGTCTGACGCGCGCCCTGCTGATGGCCGGCGCAGAACGCGTGATCGCCATCGAACGTGACGAGCGCTGTCTCGATGCGCTGGCGGAGATTGCCGCGCACTATCCGGGCCGGCTCGACGTGGTGAATGGCGACGCCATGGAAACGGACTTCTCAGCCCTCGCCCCGGAGGCGCACGGCAAGGTGCGGATTGTCGCCAACCTGCCCTACAATATCGGAACGGAGCTTCTCGTACGCTGGCTGACGCCCGACGCATGGCCGCCCTTCTACGCCTCGATGACGCTGATGTTCCAGCGCGAAGTGGCGCAGCGCATCGTCGCCGAACCCGGCGACAAGGCCTATGGTCGGCTTGGCGTTCTGGCCGGCTGGCGCACCGTCTCCAAGATCGCCTTTGACCTGCCTCCGCAGGCCTTTACGCCCCCGCCGAAAGTGACGTCGTCCGTGGTGCATATCGTGCCGCGCGCCGAGCCGCTGGCGGTCGAGCCCAAAAGGCTGGCGAAGATCACGGAAGCAGCCTTTGGCCAGCGCCGCAAGATGCTGCGCCAGAGCGTCAAATCGCTGGGTGGTGAAGCGCTTCTGGCGCGCGCAGGGATCGATGCGACGCGACGTGCGGAAACGCTCTCAGTGGCCGAATTCGTGGCGCTGGCCAACGCTTCCCAGACCGGTTCATCCTGACGGATTTTGCAGATGGTCGGGTAAGGCAGCCCGACCATGAAATGCAAATGAAGCTCAGTTGCCGTCCTCGCTGAGCAGGCCCGAAACGAAATCGAACAGGCCGGGGCGGCGGTCGCGCCGCAGGCGCTCTGCCTCTACGATGGAGCGCACCGACGAAAAGGCGTGATCGAGCTCTTCATTGATCACGACATAATCGTAATCCAGCCATTTCTCGATTTCCGTCCGCGCATTCTTCAGACGCGTCTGGATGATCTCGGGCGTATCCTCGGCGCGCCGCGTCAGACGGCCAAGCAGCTCCTTCATGCTGGGCGGCAGAATGAAGATGGAGACCACATCCCCACGCATTTTCTCGCGCAGCTGCTCCGCGCCCTGCCAGTCGATGTCGAACAGCATGTCGCGCCCCTCGGTCAGCGCCTTTTCGACAGGCGCGCGGGGGGTACCGTAGAAATTGCCGTGAACCTCGGCCCACTCCAGCAATTCGTCATTGTCGCGCATGATCTCGAATTCGCGCTGCGTCTTGAAGTGGTAGTGCACCCCTTCAATTTCGCTGGCGCGGCGGGGGCGCGTGGTAACGCTTACCGAAAGTTCAAACCCCTTCACCTCGGCCAGAAGCGTGCGTGCGATGGTCGACTTGCCTGCACCCGAAGGTGAAGACAGGACGAGCATAAGGCCGCGGCGCGCGACTTCGGTCGAAACGGCAGGAGACGTCTGCGAGGACATGGTCTACTCCAGATTTTGGACCTGCTCGCGGAACTGATCGACGACGGCCTTTAATTCAAGGCCGATGGCCGTGACGGTTGTCGCGTTGGACTTTGAGCAAAGCGTGTTGGATTCGCGGTTGAACTCCTGACCGAGGAAGTCAAGCTTTCGACCTATGGGGCCGCCGGAGGCGATCAGAGCCCGGGCCGATGCGATATGTGCGCGCAAACGGTCGATCTCTTCACGGATATCCGCCTTGCCTGCAAGGATGGCGGCCTCGGCGTGGAGGCGGGCTTCATCGAAGCCGGTGGTCGCATCCATGAGGCGGGCGACCTGCTCGCTCAGACGCTGGCGTATGGCCTCGGGCGAGCGGGAGGAATCATTTTCGACCTGATCGGTCAGCGTCTCGATGCGCGCCACCTGGTCAAGCAGGATGCGTTCGAGCGCCGCGCCCTCATCCCGCCGCGCGCTCTCAAGGCTGACAAGCGCCTCATCGAAGGTCGAAAGAATGGCTTCATCGAGCGAGGCGCGAACCTCTTCATCCGCCACGGGATCGGCATAGTCGAGCACACCGCGCAGGCCCAGCAGCCCGTCTGCCGATGCAGGAGCAGCGCCGAACTGCTCGTGCAGGCGACCGGCCAGTTCTGCGAGCTCTTTCAGGAACTCTTCATCGACAACCGGGCGGCGCAGAGCGCCATTCTGCGTAAAATTCAGCGAAGCCTGCACATTGCCGCGCGAGAAGCGCTTCTGCAGACGCTGGCGCGCGCCCTGCTCGATCCGTTCAAAACCGGGAGGGAGGCGAAAGCGGGTTTCAAGGCTGCGCCCGTTTACCGATTTCAGCTCCCAGGCGATGCCACCGGCATCATGGTCGCGCGAAGCACGGGCAAAGCCCGTCATGCTTTGAAGCCTGCTCATGCGTCCCCCTCTTCGCGCGACGGTCCGGCTCAGTTGGAGCCGGCCTCGTCTTCCGTCTGGCGCTCGCGCTCCAGCTTGCGCCAGCGTGCGACGTTCTCATTGTGCTCTTTGAGCGTCTTGGCAAAGGCGTGACCGCCCGTACCGTCCGCGACGAAGTAAAGTTCGTCGGTCTGCGACGGGTTTGCCACGGCCTCAAGCGCCGCACGGCCCGGATTGGCGATCGGTGTGGGCGGAAGCCCATCGATCTGATAGGTGTTGTAAGGCGTCTTCTTGTCGATGTCGGACCGGTAGATCGGGCGATCAGCCGGTTTGCCCTGGCCGCCAAACAGACCATAGATGATGGTCGGGTCCGACTGCAGACGCATGCCCTTGTTCAGACGGTTGATGAAGACGGCTGCAACGCGCGGGCGCTCGTCGGCAATGCCGGTTTCCTTCTCCACGATGGAGGCCAGCGTTACGAACTCGTTCTTGTCCTTGACCGGAAGTCCCTCGTCGCGGCGCTCCCAGATGCTGTCGACCAGCTCGCGCTGATCCTCAAGGAGCTTCTCGACGACCGCCGTGCGGTCCATGCCGCGCGTAAAGCGCAGCGTGTCGGCTGCAAGACTGCCTTCCGGCGGCATCTCATCCGGCAGCTTGCCGGAGAGTTCCGGGGTATCCTGAATACGCTGGAACACCTCGACGACGGTCCGCCCTTCCGGGATGGTGAGCGAGTAAAGAACGCTCTTGCCGCTCTTCAGAAGCTCCATGACGTCATGCATCGAAGCGCGGGCGTCGATGGCGTACTCACCGGCCTTGAGCTCGGAATCGGCGCCATAGGCGCGCACACCGATGGAGAAGATGCGCGCATCGCTGATCACGCCCTCGCGCTCGAGCAGGCTGGCGATCTGGTTCACACCGGTGTTCGGTTTGATGAGAACGGTCTCGGCCGTGCTTGACGGGCCGGGCTGATGGAATTCGCGCTTGCCGAAATAGAAGGCGAAGCCGGCCAGAACCACCAGAAAGACGATGGAAGAGAAGACGAAGTTGAAGAACACCACGAACTGGCTGCGCGCGCGCCTGGAGCGCTTCGGTGGCGGGGTTCCCGCCTCCGGTCGTAATGTCTGGCTGGCCGGTTTGAAAGTACGGCCGCGCTCTTCGTCTGGCTGGCGGCCATAGCCGCTGGAATTATCGCCGGAAGTCCCTGTCATGCTTCTTGGACCGCTCCCTTTCAGAACGGCGCCAATTGCCGCCGGTCCTGTCCTATTCTGTGTTCGCGTTATGAACGTTTACGCAAGTTTCGAAAATTGCGTCACCGGAGCTTGCCGCGCGCCATTTCGATTCGTGTCAGAACAGAATGAATTGCGAAAATGGCAAAACTGCAAGCCCGCTATCGGAAACGTTCAGGCCTCATAACGCTTGAATACGAGAGACGCGTTGGTGCCGCCAAAGCCAAAGGAGTTGGAGAGCGCTACGTCAACCTGACGTTCGCGCGGCTTGTTGGGCACCAGATCGATGGCCGTTTCAACCTGTGGATTGTCCAGATTGATGGTCGGCGGCACGATGTTGTCGCGAATGGCCAGAACCGAGAAGATCGCTTCTGCTGCACCCGCGGCACCAAGCAGATGGCCGATGGCCGACTTGGTGGACGACATCGAAACATTGCCTGCGGCATCGCCCATGAGGCGCTCCACGGCTCCAAGCTCGATGGTGTCCGCCATGGTCGAAGTGCCATGTGCGTTGATGTAGTCCAGATCGGCAGGTGTCATGCCGGCGCGCTTCAACGCTGCCTTCATGCAGCGATAGGCACCGTCGCCATCTTCCGCCGGTGCCGTGATGTGATAGGCGTCGCCAGTCAGGCCATAGCCAACCACTTCGGCGTAAATCTTGGCGCCACGCGCCTTTGCATGCTCCAGCTCTTCCAGCACGAGCACGCCTGCGCCCTCGCCCATGACGAAACCGTCGCGGTCGCGGTCATAGGGCCTGGAAGCGATTTCCGGCGTATCGTTGAAGCTGGTGGAGAGAGCCTTGCATGCGGAGAAGCCGGCGATCGACAGACGGGTGATCGGTGCTTCCGCACCACCCGCAAGCATGACGTCGGCGTCACCAAGCATGATGAGGCGCGCGGCATCGCCAATGGCGTGCGCGCCGGTGGAGCAAGCGGTCACGACCGCATGGTTCGGCCCCTTCAGTCCGTGCCGGATCGACACCTGGCCGGACACCATGTTGATGATGTTGCCGGGGATGAAGAAGGGGCTGATGCGGCGCGGACCGCGCTGCTCCAGCGTCAAGGCGTTTTCAGCAATGCCTTCGATGCCGCCGATACCCGAACCGATCAGAACGCCGGTGGCGTATCTGTCGTCTTCGGTTTCCGGCTTCCAGCCGGAATCTTCCAGCGCCTGGTCTGCCGCAGCAATGCCGTAGGTGATGAACTCACCGATCTTGCGCTGCTCGCGGGGTTCCAGAAAGGCGTCGGGGTTGAACGCCCCTTCGCCTTCACGCGGGATCGTATTGGCGATCTTGCACGGCAGATCATCGACCTCAAAACTGTCGATGCGGCTGGCCGCACTCTTGCCCGAAAGCAGGCTCTTCCACCCATGCTCAACACCGAGGCCGAACGGTGAAAGAAGCCCCATACCGGTGACGACAACACGTCTCATATGCTGAATATCCGCCTTGACTACGTTTTTGTAGCGATAACGCCGGAGGCGTTAGGCGGTCGCCTTGTCGATGTACTTCACTGCGTCGCCGACGGTGAGGATCGTCTCGGCAGCGTCGTCCGGGATTTCAACGCCGAACTCTTCTTCAAAGGCCATGACCAGCTCGACGGTGTCGAGGCTGTCTGCGCCAAGATCATCAATGAAGCTTGCGCCTTCGTTCACCTTGTCGCCTTCGACGCCCAGATGCTCGACAACGATTTTCTTAACGCGTTCTGCAGTATCGCTCATGAGAGAACCCTCGACTTTCTGAATTTCCGATCTTCGTTAGCCGCACGATTGCCGCTAATCAAGCTAAATGACGACTAACCCGCTGACATGGCCAGCGCGAAGCCTTCGTTATTCCGTCCTCGATACACGGGTTACGCGCGGCTCGTGGAACGGCTTTCGGCGGGCGCATATCACGATTTAACTGCGCGAGCCAAGCGTTAATCACCCGACATCCACTTTGGACGAGCCCCCGGACGCGATCCATCCCGTGCCCGCCATGCCTTGTGCGAGAACCGCCATCGGACAGGCGCTGAACCGCTTTCCTCACCTTGCTTTGCGGCTGCTTCGACGGTTTCCGGCTGTGCGCCCAGAAACGAGGCGAGCCGGGCCGCCTGATGATTTTCAGCAGTGGTGTCGCCGAATATTTCCACCAGGCCGAGCTCTGAGAAGCCGAAATCGAGCAATGCGCCTGCGATCTCGGCAGCGCTGCCATAACGTCCCCAGAGGTCGGGAGAGAGTTCGATTCCGAGTTCGCCACTGTCCTGTGGACAATTCGCCGCGCGCAGCCCCGCACAGCCGACAAGGCGGCCGGTTTTACGACAGATCACTGCAAACTGGTGGTTTTTGCGCGGATTCTCCGCTGCCCACTGGCGAAAGAGCGCAACAAGCTCTGCCGGATCGCCTGCGGCCTGTCCGGCCTTGCGGCGTGCGGAAACGAAACGCGGATCCGCCTGATAGGCCGCAAGGGCGGCCACATCGGCGGGCTCGAAATCCCGCAGAACAAAGCGTTTTGTCTCGAGCCCGCTCATCGTGTCGACCGGTGTGAACCGATCAGATCATTGCCATGCCGCCATTCACGTGCACGGTCTGGCCGGTCACGTAGGAAGCCTCGTTGGATGCGAGATAGGCGACAGCCGATGCGACTTCCGCACCATTGCCCATGCGCTTCATCGGAATGGCGCCCATGATGGCGTCACGCTGCTTGTCGTTGAGCTTGTCGGTCATGGCCGATTCGATGAAGCCCGGAGCAACGCAGTTGACCGTGATCGAGCGGCTGGCGATTTCCTGCGCCAGCGACTTGGAGAAGCCGATCAGACCCGCCTTGGAGGCGCAGTAATTCGCCTGGCCGGGATTGCCGGTGACGCCCACCACGGAGGTGATGTTGATGATGCGGCCGAATCGGCGGCGCATCATCGGGTGCGTCAGCTCGCGGGTCAGACGGAAAACCGAGCCGAGATTGATCTCGAGGACCGAATCCCAGTCTTCGTCGCTCATGCGCACGAACAGGCCATCGCGGGTGATGCCCGCATTGTTGACCAGAATGTCGACACCTTCGAGTTCAGATTCCGCCTTCTCGGCCAACTGCTTGACTTCACTGCGATCCGACAGGTTCGCCGGCAGAAGCTTTACGCGGTCGCCCAGATCGGCGGCGAGCGCCTCGAGCTTCTCGACGCGCGTGCCATGCAGGCCGACAATGGCGCCCTGCGCATGCAGGATGCGCGCAATCGCCTCGCCAATGCCGCCGGTGGCGCCCGTCACCAGTGCCTTGCGGCCGCTCAGATCAAACATGACGTTGTCCTTTTCAGTCACCTGATTCATTGTTTGGGCACGATTGCCCATCGTGGCGCTGCAGCTCAGACGAGCGCAGCCATTGCCGTTTCGATATCGGCCGGCGTGTTGACCGGAACCGCCTTGAGATCGCGGTTGATGCGGCGCGCCAGCCCCGACAGGACCTTGCCCGAACCGATCTCGTAAAGCGTGTCGACGCCATTCTCGCCGAACCAGCCAACCGTTTCGCGCCAGCGCACGCGGCCCGTCACCTGCTCGACCAGCCGCTCGGCAATCTCTTCGGGATCGCTCAGCGACGACACCGTGACATTGGCCACGACAGGCACGACCGGCGCGTTTTTCTTCACATCGGCCAGTGCTTCGCGCATGGCGTCTGCGGCCGGCTTCATGAGCGCGGAGTGGAACGGCGCGGACACCGGCAGCATGATCGCGCGCTTCGCGCCCTTCTCCGTGGCAAACGCCGCTGCCTGCTCAACAGCCGCCTTTGCGCCGGAAATCACCAGCTGTCCGCCGCCATTGTCATTGGCGATCTGGCATACGCCGCTCCCGGCGGCCGCCTTGCAGATCTCTTCGACGTCTGCCGCCTCAAGGCCGATGATCGCCGCCATCGCACCCTCGCCAACCGGAACAGCTGCCTGCATGGCGTTGCCGCGAATGCGCAGGAGGCGCGCCGTATCGGCCAGCGAGAACATGCCGGCAGCGCAGAGCGCGGAGTATTCGCCGAGCGAATGACCGGCCACGCAGGACACCTTGTCCTTCAGCGACAGACCACCCTTTTCCATGACACGCATTGCGGCAATGGAAACCGCCATCAGCGCCGGCTGCGCATTGGCCGTGAGCGTCAGCTCATCCTCGGGGCCTTCCCACATGATGCTGGAAAGCTTCTGCTCCAGCGCGTCGTCGACCTCGTGGAACACATCCCGTGCTTCCGGAAACGCATCCGCCAGATCGCGTCCCATGCCGACAGCCTGGCTGCCCTGTCCCGGAAAGGTGAAAGCGATGCCCATCGCCAAATCTCCAAAATAACATCGTTATCGGGCGCATCTGGTGACGCAACACAACTGGCGCGTCAAGCTTTTTGGGCATTTCGGGTCTTGCACCTGCCCTGACATGAAAACTCCACAATTGAGGAGAGTAGTTGCCGGGCTCCGCCCCAATTCCGGTGGCGTGCAGGGGTATTTTCAGACATGTCTTTTGGAACTGAACAGCCGCAGGTGAAGACGCCGGCGCGCAAGGTCACACTTCTCCAGATGCTTGGCTTTGTTTCGGTGACGCTTTTTGTGTCCACCGAAGTGGCCGTGGCATCAGCTGCGGGCGTGTGGGGACTTTCCGGTCTTCTGCACCTCAACTCGGTCGGAGAAATCGTACTTGCGGTGATCGTCGGGCTGCCGGCGCTTTATGCAATGGTGCGCTGCGGACAGCTCGCCTTCGAGGCGGAGACGGACCCGGAAAACAATTAGGTCTGTCCCGAGGAGCGTTCGCCCCTCACCTTTCCATCCGGACGATGTCAGGGTTTGTCAGCGGGCATGGCGGTCCGCTGGCATGATGACGGCTTATTGCCTATATCTGCGCGGCTCCCCTTTTCCGATCTCACGGACGCGCTTCCATGACGACAGCCCTTTCCATAAAGAATCTATCCAAGACCTATAAAGGCGGCGTCACCGCGCTCAAATCGGTCGATCTCGACATCGAACGCGGTGAAATCCTCGCCCTGCTCGGCCCCAATGGCGCCGGCAAGACGACGATGATCTCCATCATCTGCGGGCTTGTGCGCCCTTCCACCGGCACGGTGACGGTGGAAGGCAATGACATTGTCAGCCAGTACCGCGAGGCGCGAAAGCTGATCGGCCTCGTGCCGCAGGAACTGCACACCGAAACCTTCGAGACGGTCTGGGCCACGGTGAGTTACAGCCGCGGCCTGTTCGGTAAGAAGCCGAACCCGGCGCTCGTCGAGCAGATTTTGCGCGACCTCTCGCTCTACGAAAAGAAAGACAGCCAGATCATCGCGCTTTCAGGCGGCATGAAGCGGCGTGTCATGATCGCCAAGGCTCTGGCCCATGAGCCGCGCATCCTCTTTCTGGACGAGCCGACTGCCGGCGTCGACGTGGAGCTGCGCAAGGATATGTGGCGGCTGGTCAAACGCCTGCGCGACACGGGCGTCACCATCATCCTGACCACGCATTACATCGAGGAGGCAGAGGAAATCGCCGACCGGGTGGGCGTCATCCGGAAGGGTGAGCTTCTTCTGGTCGAGGACAAGGCCGAACTGATGCGCAAGCTTGGCCAGAAGCAACTGACGCTCGACCTGCAAAAGCCGCTAGAGAGCCTGCCCGAGACGCTCTCCCATTTTGATCTGAAGCTGACCGACGACGGCCAGCAGATCATCTATTCCTATGACACGCAGGCAAACCGGACAGGCATCGCCACGCTTCTCTCGGCGCTTGGCGAGGCCGACATCATCGTCAAGGATCTCGATACACAGCAGCGCTCGCTTGAAGACATCTTCGTGAGCCTGGTGGTGGAGGAAAAGCAGTGAATTTCGAAGCCGTCAAATCCATCTATCTCTTCGAGATGGCGCGCATGAAGCGCACGCTCCTGCAAAGCGTGATCTCGCCGGTGCTCTCCACCTCTCTCTATTTCATCGTCTTCGGCGCGGCCATCGGCTCGCGCATCGAGGAGATCGACGGCGTGCAGTATGGCGCGTTCATCGTGCCGGGCCTGATGATGCTCACCCTGTTGCAGAACTCGATCTCCAACGCGTCCTTCGGCATCTATTTCCCAAAATTCATCGGCACGATCTATGAGGTTTTGTCGGCGCCGATTTCGTTCTTCGAGATCGTCCTCGGCTATGTGGGGGCTGCGGCCACCAAATCGATCATTCTGGGCCTGATCATTCTGGCCACGGCGCATCTCTTCGTGCCCATCGAGATCAGGCACCCCTTCTGGATGCTCTTCTTTCTGGTGATGACGGCAGTGACTTTCAGCCTGTTCGGCTTCATCATCGGCATCTGGGCCGACAATTTCGAGAAACTGCAGCTCATTCCGCTGCTGGTGATCACGCCGCTCGTGTTTCTGGGCGGCTCGTTCTACTCGATCCAGATGCTGCCGGAATTCTGGCAGAAGGTGACGCTCGCCAACCCTGTTCTCTATCTCATCAGCGGCTTCCGCTGGAGCTTCTACGAGACCTCGGATGTGGGGATCGGCGTGAGCATCGGCATGATCTCGTTCTTCCTGGTTCTGTGCCTCGGCGCGATCTGGTGGATCTTCAGAACCGGCTACCGCCTGAAGACCTGACGGCTAACGCAGGGTCTTCAGGTAATCCCTGAATTCCCTGCCCGCCTGCGGTGCAAACCGCTCTCCGGTTTCGGTCACGGTCGCCAGCCGGTCTACGCGAAAATTGCGGAAATCGTCACGCTCGTCGCACCATGCCGTCAATAGCCAGACCTGGTCGAAAGCGGTCAGCCCCAGCGGGCGGACCCGACGGGTGCTCTGCTGGTCCTTGAGGTCGAGATAGACGATTTCCAGACGCCTGCGCTCCCGCACAGCCCTGCGCAGCGCCGCCAGATGGCGCTGTGCCTCCGACGCCTTCGAATAGGCGATCATGTCGCCCTGACGCACACGCCCATTCGCACCGCCCGGCGCAATCGCGTCGACTTTCGCCGCCACCCGCGCGGCAGCCTTCTTGATATCACTGTCACCGCGCGCCGAAATCAGCTGCATGCCGAGCGTGATCGCATCCAGCTCATCGGCATCGAAATGCAGAGGCGGCAGAAAATAACCACGCTCGATCTGATAACCGACACCACCCTCACCCCGGATCGGCGCGCCCATGGACTGAAGCGTCGCGATATCGCGGTAGATCGTGCGCACCGAAACACCCAGCGTTTCGGCAAGCACGGCGGCGCTCACCGGCTGGCGGTGCATCCGCAGCTGCTCCAGAAGCCCAAAAAGACGTGATGCGCGCATTCGCTCGCCCCTGACAGAAATTGTCAATCCAGTACCGTAACTACGTCTCCGCAACAGGCCCGGCAAGCCCGACCGGAGCTGGCTGGCGCGTATGAAAGGAAGACGATCCATGTTGAGAAAACCCGATGGCCCTTTGAGCATGATGGGCTTTGCCCGTTACGAGAAACGCGAGGACGTGGAGACCGAACGCCTGATCGACAGGGCGCTCACCTGGCAGGAAACATTTCTGCGCCCCATGGAAGGCATTCTCTTTCATGCCTTTCTGGGCAATCTGAAAGGCGGCTTTGCCGACATCATCTTCGCCCGCGATGCCGAAAGCTTCGATGCAATGGGAGCTGCATATGCGGATGCACTGAGCAGCAGCGCGCTGATGGAGCTTCTGTCACCCGGAACCATCCGCCTTTCGCGCAACCGCGTTCTAAAGCCTGTCACGGCCCCGCCGAGCGACTTTTCCTGCGTTGAGTTCGGGACGTTCGAGATTGCAAAGGGCACGGATGCGGGCGAAAGAGATTTGCTCGCCATCTCAGAACGGATCGAAACCGAATATCTCAACCGGTCCGACAACACACGACTGCATTTCATCGGACACGGCGGAGAGAATCGCTTCTGCGAAGTGACCTTCGGCCGCTCACTTGGAAAGACAAAGCGTCTGTGCGATGGTTATGTCGGGCACCCGGTCTGCCAGCCGCTTCTGGATCTGTGCGATCCGGCCAGTCTGGACCTCGATTTCTGGTATGTGCTCGCCTGAGGCAATCGCCTTGCATCTTTGCCCAGAACCTGTATAAGCGCGCGGTCTGCCGGTTTCAGCTGGGGGCTGAACGGAGGGCCGTGCGCCTGTGCGTGCGTTGTGAAGGCAAGTCCTTCCGCCTCCCGTGTCTCCGCTCTCGACCGTCTCGTCCAAGCGCCTTTCTTCGTCGGGCTTGCCCGCAAAGAGGTGTCGCTGAGGCTTTAGCCGCTGGGATCCGGTGTGACACAAAAGGAAGAAAGGCAAGACAATGGCACTTTACGAACACGTGTTCCTTGCCCGGCAGGATCTCTCGCCGCAGCAGGTTGACGCTCTTGTAGAACAGTTCAAGGGCATCATCGAGGCTGGTGGCGGCTCCGTCGGTCGGGTCGAGAACTGGGGACAGAAGTCCCTCGCCTACCGGATCAAGAAGAACCGCAAGGCTTATTTCACGCTCATGGACATCGACTCCCCGGCCGCAGCCGTGAAGGAAGTCGAGCGCCAGATGGGTCTGTCGGAAGACATCCTCCGCTTCATGACCGTTCGCGTCGAAGCACACGAGGAAGGCCCGTCCGCAATGATGCAGCGCCGTGATGACCGTGGCCCGCGTCGTGACGACCGTGGCCCGCGCGGCCCGCGCCGTGACGACCGTGGTCCCCGTCGCGAATTTGACCGCGACAACAAGAAGGAAGGCTCCGAATAATGGTCGATATCAACCAGATCCCGACGCGGCGCCCGTTCCATCGTCGTCGCAAGACCTGCCCGTTCTCCGGCGCCAACGCTCCGAAGATCGATTACAAGGACGTAAAGCTCCTGCAGCGCTACATTTCCGAGCGCGGCAAGATCGTCCCCTCCCGCATCACCGCGGTGAGCCAGAAGAAGCAGCGCGAGCTGGCCAAGGCCATCAAGCGCGCTCGTTTCCTGGGCCTTCTCCCCTACGTGGTGAAGTAAGATTCGGCGCGGGCGGTTTATCCGCCCGCCCACTCTCCGCGGCGGGCGCGGAAGAGTTCTTTCAAATCCCGAGTTGGGGCCTTTGCCCCTAACTGCCACCGGCAGGACAGCGACCCTGGTGCCGCACAGACCGGCATTTTCCGTTTCTGACCTGCCCTGATTTGTTTTCCGGCTTCAAAAGCCGATGAAGAAGGACAGAAACGATGGACGTCATTCTCCTTGAACGCATTGCCAAGCTCGGCCAGATGGGCGACGAGGTAAAGGTCAAAGACGGTTACGCACGCAACTTCCTGCTGCCGCGCGGCAAGGCTCTGCGCGCCAACGCTGCCAACCGCAAGAAGTTCGAAGGCCAGCGCGTTGAGCTCGAGGCCCGCAACCTCGAACAGAAGAAGGAAGCCGAAAGCGTTGCAGAGCAGCTCGACGGCAAGTCCTTCGTGGTTGTGCGCTCCGCAGCCGAGACCGGTCAGCTTTACGGTTCTGTTGCAGCCCGCGACATCGTCGAGTTCCTGGCCGAAGAAGGCTTCAAGATCGGCCGCAGCCAGGTTGAGCTCAACCACCCGATCAAGACGATCGGTCTGGTCAACGTCGCCATCGCCCTGCATGCAGAGGTCGAGGCAACCGTGACGCTGAACATCGCTCGCTCGAGCGACGAGGCAGAGCGCCAGGCACGCGGCGAGACGCTCGATTCCGCTGAAGCCATTTACGGCGACGACATCAACGACACCGCGCGCCCGGACGAGTTCTTCGATCCGGAAGCCGAGTACGATGATGAAGCTTCGGAAGCCGGCGCAGAAGCAGCCGAAGGCGACGAAGAAGAGAACGCGTAAGTCAACGCGCCTCATCGGTTTGAAGCCGGGCGGAAACGCCCGGCTTTTTTATTGCCTGAAAGCGGTGATGGACTGCTTGCCGGTTTCAGAGCGCCTGTTTCGCAGCGAATGCTGCGGGATCAGTCGGCTTCGTCTCAATCGAATGCTTCATGTCAACAGACGGCAGGAATAATCATCTGGCTAAAGACAGGATGAGGTCTGGCCCTTTTCAATCCTCATAAAATTGTTTCATAATCACACCCTCCCGAGACTTTTGGGGGTGTTGCGATGAACTGGTTGCTTGAGAAATTCGTTTTTCGCCTGGTCCGCAAAGGCACGCTTTCAATAACCGACGCGGCCGGCAAAACGCATGTCTTCGGTGACGGGACAGGGTGTCCCGTCCATATCGTTATTCGCACAGCGGCGGCAGAGCGCGCCATGGCGCTCGACCCCATGCTTGCCGTGCCGGAGCGATACATGGAAGGCGACGTGGATATCGTCGAAGGCGATATCCTGACCTTTCTGCAAATAGTCTACACCAATATGGATGAGACGCAGACCCAGCCTTTCCTGCTCAGGCTGGGCGAGATGCTTCGCTACCCGTTGCGGCGTCTGCATCAATTCAACACACAGGCGCGCTCCAGGCGCAATGTGCGGCGGCATTACGATCTTTCCGAAGAGCTCTACCGCCTCTTCCTCGATGAGGACATGCAGTATTCCTGCGCCTATTTCGAGACGCCGGACGTTTCTCTGGAAGAGGCGCAACGCGCCAAGAAGCGCCACATCATGGCGAAGCTCGCGCTACAGCCCGGCCACCGGGTGCTGGACATAGGGTCTGGCTGGGGTGGTCTCGGTCTCGACATTGCCCGCCAGTTCGACGCGCAGCTCCTTGGCGTAACGCTTTCAGAAGAACAGCACCGGGTTTCGAGCGCGCGCGCACGGGAAGCGGGGCTTGCAGACAAGGCCCGGTTCGAGATCGTCGATTATCGCTCGCTGACGGGTCCGTTCGACCGGATTGTCTCGGTCGGCATGTTCGAACATGTGGGCATCAACCATTACCGCACCTATTTCGACCAGTGTGCGCGGCTTCTGGCCGATGATGGCGTGATGCTTCTGCACACGATCGGCCGGTCGACCGGCCCTTCGATCACCAATGCCTTCATCCGCAAATACATCTTCCCGGGCGGCTACATTCCCGCCCTTTCGGAAATGCTCCCCCCGATCGAGAAGTCGGGGCTGATCGTGACCGATGTGGAGATCCTGCGCATTCACTATGCGGATACGCTGAAGCACTGGCAGGAGCGTTTTCAGAAGAACCGCGCCAGGGCGGTGGAGATTTATGACGAGCGCTTCGCCAGAATGTGGGAATTCTACCTGGCAGGCTCCGAGGCCTCATTCCGCTGGCAGGAAATGGTGGTGTTCCAGATCCAGCTGACCAAGAGGCGGGAAACGCTGCCGGTGACCCGCGACTATATCGGAGAGACGGAGAAGCGGCTTGCGAACCCCAATGGCAAGCGGCCCGGAAAATTCAAGCAGGCAGCGGAGTAAAAAGCGCCTCTCCCGTCCCAAAGATAGATGCGTGGCTGTCAAGCGAATCATCTAATATGGATGGCATTTCTGGACGCTGTGGTTTTCATGTCGCGACTGGCGGTGGATTACGGGGGTTGCGGGGGTTGCTAACTTGATCCGCCTCCCGCCTCTTATCCTCAAAGCCTGCAGCGTCTAGGAGATATGACTGGGGTAGCCTGGACGTTTCACATTGCGTCTGTCCGGGCCAAGTGACACTGAAACACCGGAAGAGCTCAGATGGCAGAGGCGGCAGTCCGCAAGCTCGAAACAGCGGAAACAAAGCTTTATCGCGAAGCACCGAACAACATTGAGGCAGAGCAGGCATTGCTGGGCGCAATCCTGGTCAACAATGATGCCCTTTACCGTGTCTCGGACTTTCTGAAAGCGGAGCATTTCTATGAGCCGCTTCACCGCAACATCTTCGAGGTCGCCGGCGATCTGATCCGCATGGGCAAGACGGCCAACCCCGTCACCATCAAGACGTTTCTCCCTGCCGAGGAGAAAGTCGGCGAACTGACCGTGGCGCAGTATCTTGCGCGTCTGGCGGCCGAAGCCGTGACGATCATCAACGCTTCCGACTATGGCCGCGCCATCTACGATCTGGCGGTCCGGCGTTCGCTGATCACGGTCGGCGAAGACATGGTCAACATCGCCTATGACGCGCCGGTGGACATGGCGCCCAACAAGCAGATCGAGGACGCCGAGCGACGCCTCTTCGAACTGGCCGAGACCGGCCGCTACGATGGCGGCTTCGAGAGCTTCGGCGATGCGACCAAGACCGCCGTGGACATGGCCAATGCTGCCTTCATGCGTGACGGCCACCTTTCGGGCATTTCGACGGGCCTGCGCGACCTCGACGGGCGCATGGGCGGACTGCAGCCCTCTGACCTTATTATCCTCGCCGGACGTCCTGCCATGGGTAAGACGTCGCTTGTGACCAACATCGCCTTCAACATTGCTGCGGCCTATGAGCCTGAGCAGCAGGCCGACGGCTCCTTTGCGGCTGCCAATGGCGGCGTGGTCGGCTTCTTCTCGCTCGAAATGTCGTCCGAACAGCTCGCCACGCGTATCATTTCCGAGCAGACCGAAATCCCCTCCTCCAAGATCCGCCGCGGTGAGATCACCGAGACCGATTTCGAGAAGCTTGTGGCCTGCGCCCAGACGATGCAGAAGATCCCGCTCTTCATCGACCAGACGGGTGGTATTTCCATCGCCCAGCTTGCTGCCCGTGCGCGCCGTCTGAAGCGCCAGCGCGGCCTCGACATCATCATCATCGACTATGTGCAGCTGATGCAGGGTTCTTCCAAGAACTCGCAGAACCGCGTGCAGGAAATCACCGAAATCACCACCGGCCTGAAGGCGCTGGCCAAGGAGCTTTCGACGCCGATCATCGCGCTGTCACAGCTCTCCCGTCAGGTGGAAGCGCGTGACGACAAGCGCCCGCAGCTCGCCGACCTTCGTGAATCGGGCTCGATCGAGCAGGACGCCGACGTGGTTCTGTTCGTTTATCGTGACGAGTACTATCTGAAGAACAAGGAGCCGAAGCCCGGCACCGAAGAGTACATGCAGTGGGAAGCCGAGATGAACGAGGTGCGCGGCAAGGCCGAGGTCATCATCGCCAAGCAGCGTCACGGTCCGACAGGCACGGTTCAGCTCGCGTTCCACGGCGAATTCACCCGCTTCTCCGATCTTGCCGAAGAAGATCGGATGCCCGAACGTTTTGAGTAGTAAAGACATGACTTCAATCGATCCGCAGATGCGCGGCGCAGACCCCCGCGTTGCCGGTGGCCGCCTGACAGTCGACCTGGATGCTCTGGTCGCCAATTACCGGCAGATGGCCGAACGCTCGACCCCGGCGGAAGCAGCCGCCGTGGTGAAGGCCGACGCCTATGGGCTGGGCGCAGGTCCGGTGGTCGCAGCGCTGGTCGCCGAGGGCTGCCGAAAGTTCTTCGTCGCCCTGCCCGAAGAGGGTCTTGCCGTGCGGGCTGCCGCGCCCGATGCCGAGATCTATGTCTTCAACGGACTGTTCAGCCCCGAGGCAGCTTCCTTCTACCGCGAAGGGCGTCTCATCCCGGTGCTCAACTCGCAGACGGATCTGGCGATCTGGGAAGCCCATGGCTGGGATGATGGCGACACGCCACGCCCCTGTGCGCTGCATGTGGAGACGGGCATGAACCGGCTCGGCCTGACGCCGGAGCGAACCCGCATTCTGGCGCAGGAGAACGCCCTGACCGGAGCGCTGACGCCCCGGCTGATCCTCAGCCACCTCGCCTGCGCCGACACGCCGGACCATCCGATGAACCGGCAACAACTGGAATCATTTCAGGCGCTTTGCGCACTTTTCCCAGATGCAGAATCAAGTCTGGCGAACTCCGCCGGCATCTTTCTGGGCGGGGAATTCCTGTGCGATGTGACGCGCCCGGGCGTGTCGCTTTACGGTAGCAATCCCGTAAACGATACGGAAAATCCGATGCAGCCCGTGGCCACGGTTCAGGCGCGCATTGCGCAACTGCGTCAGGTGCCCGCCGGCGGCACGGTCAGCTACGGTGCGACACCTGTAACCCGCGACACGCTTCTGGCGGTCACCGCAACCGGCTATGCCGATGGCTACCATCGCTCCGGCTCTGGTGCGGGCGTGCCGCTGCGCAACGCGGTGCCTCAGGGCGCATGCGGCTTTGTGGATGGCGAGCGCGTGCCGGTGATCGGCCGCATCACCATGGACCTCACCCTGTTCGACGTGACCGATCTCGGTCCCGATGCGCTGCAGGTGGGCGACTTCATCGAGCTCATCGGCCACAACATGCCCGTCGACGACGTGGCAATGGCCTGCGGCACGATTTCCTATGAGCTGCTGACCTCGCTCGGCCGCCGCTATGAGCGGCATTACGTACACGGCGGGGACCGCATCTGATGGCCCGCGCACGCGTCCAGTTCATCTGCCAGAACTGCGGCACGGTGCATGCGCGCTGGGCCGGCAAATGCGACGGATGCGGCGCGTGGAACACGCTGGTCGAGGAAGGCACGTCGAGCGGCATCGGTTCCGGCCCGCAGGCCGCCTCGCGCAAGGCCCGCAAGGGACGCGCCGTGGCGCTCACCACGCTTTCCGGCGACATCGAGGATGCACCGCGCATCACCACCGGCATAGGTGAGCTTGACCGGGTGACCGGCGGCGGCTTCGTGCGCGGCTCGGCGCTGCTGGTCGGCGGCGATCCGGGCATCGGCAAATCCACCCTTCTGACACAGGCAGCAGCCGCCCTCGCCGAGCGCGGCCACCGCATCGTCTACGTGTCGGGCGAAGAAGCGGTGGCGCAGATCCGTCTGCGCGCGCAGCGTCTTCATGTGGCGCAGCAGCCCGTGGAACTGGCCGCCGAGACCAATGTGGAAGACATTCTGGCGACCATCGAGGACGGGAAACGGCCCGATCTCGTCATTCTGGATTCGATCCAGACCCTGTGGACGGACATGGCCGATTCAGCCCCCGGCACCGTGACACAGGTGCGCGCCTCGGCGCAGGCCATGATCCGCTATGCAAAATCCACCGGCGCAGCTGTCGTGCTCGTCGGGCACGTGACCAAGGAAGGCCAGATCGCCGGCCCCCGCGTGGTGGAGCACATGGTGGATGGCGTTCTCTATTTCGAGGGCGAAGGCGGCCATCACTACCGCATCCTGCGCACGGTGAAGAACCGTTTCGGCCCGACCGACGAAATCGGCGTGTTCGAGATGGGCGACAAGGGGCTGCGCGAAGTCTCCAACCCGTCCGAACTCTTTCTGGGCGAGCGCAGCGCGGCCGCTCCGGGCGCTGCCGTCTTCGCCGGGATGGAGGGCACGCGACCGGTTCTTGTGGAAATCCAGGCGCTTGTCGCCCCCTCGCCGCTCGGCACGCCGCGCCGCGCGGTGGTGGGATGGGATTCCGCCAGACTTTCCATGGTCTTGGCCGTTCTCGAGGCGCATTGCGGGGTGCGCTTTGCAACCCATGATGTCTATCTGAATGTGGCCGGTGGCTACCGGATTTCGGAGCCGGCGGCCGATCTGGCGGTGGCTGCGGCACTGGTCTCCTCCCTCACCGGGCTTGCCCTGCCAGCCGATTGCGTCTATTTCGGCGAAATCAGCCTTTCGGGCGCTGTCAGACCCGTTGCGCATGCAGCGAGCCGTCTCAAGGAAGCCGAAAAGCTCGGTTTCGCCCAAGCGGTCATGCCGCCGGGCAACGAGGACGGATCGGGTGCCATCGCAGCACGGTCGGCGCGGCCCGAAGCGCTTGCCGAACTGGTTGCCCGCATCGCGGGCGCCAAGGCGGCCTAGCGGGACGGTATGAACGGATCGATTGGCGGACAGTGGCCCGGAAGACAACAATCATGACCTTGCGGGGGCATCCTAACTGCCAAAGGAGTAGGGGTGACAATGCCAATCACGTTGCTTGACGGAATTCTTGTCGGCTTCACGCTTGTTTCGGCCATGCTGGCCATGGTGCGCGGTTTCTCGCGCGAAGTGCTGTCCATCGCCTCCTGGGTTGCGGCAGCCATCGCGGCTTACTACCTGCATCCGCTGGTTTTGCCCTATGTGGCGCCCTATATCAGCAACGAGATGCTGGCGCTCGCGGTTGCGGCTGCGGCGGTGTTTTTCGTGGCGCTGATCGTGGTGACGATCATCACGATGAAGATCGCGGACTTCATCATCGATTCGCGCATCGGCGCGCTCGATCGCACGCTCGGCTTTCTCTATGGCGCCGCACGCGGTATCCTGGTGGTTGCCGTGGCGCTTCTGTTCCTCAACTGGCTGATGGGTGCAAACCCGCCGGAATGGGTTACGGAAGCAAAGTCCCGTCCCCTGCTGGACGGTGTGGGCCAGTGGATTCAGAGCCTGCTTCCGGACGATCCGGACAACTCGGTTTTCGATCGCCTGTCCAACGGTGTGTCCGGCGAAGGTGAAACCGCTAACTGACGGTCACGGGCCGTCTGTGTCACAATGAAAGGGCGGCCAGAAATGGCATTGGAAGACAATTTGCCTCTCGCAGGCGAAGCGGACGACCATTTTCACGACGAATGCGGCGTGTTCGGCATTTTCGGTCGCAGTGATGCGGCCGCGATCGTCACGCTTGGCCTGCATGCCTTGCAGCATCGCGGTCAGGAAGCGGCGGGTATCGTCTCCTTCGACGGCACCCAGTTCCACGTCGAACGCCATATCGGCCTGATCGGCGACACGTTCACGAAACAGTCCGTGCTCGACCGGCTGCATGGCAGCCGCGCCATCGGGCACACCCGTTACGCGACGACCGGCGGTTCGGGCCTGCGCAACGTGCAGCCCTTCTTCGCCGAGCTCTCCGATGGCGGCCTTGCCGTTGCCCATAACGGCAACATCACCAACGCCATGACCGTGCAGCGCAAGCTGCAGAAGGAAGGCTCGATCTTCTCGTCCACATCGGACACGGAGACCGTTCTTCACCTCGTCGCCACCAGCAAGGAGCAGGACATCAATGCCCGCTTCATCGATGCGGTGCAGCAGATCGAGGGCGCCTTCTCCATCGTCGCGCTGACCTCCAAGAAGATGATCGGCTGCCGCGATCCGCTGGGCATCCGCCCGCTGGTTCTGGGCGATCTCGACGGGGCCTACATTCTGGCCTCGGAGACCTGTGCGCTCGACATCATCGGCGCGCGCTTCGTGCGCGACGTGAAGCCCGGCGAAATGATCGTCGTGACCGAGAAGGGCGTGGAAAGCCACTTCCCCTTCGAGGTCAAGGAGAAGCCCCGCTTCTGCATCTTCGAATATGTCTACTTTGCGCGGCCCGACTCGCTTGTCGAGGGACGCAATGTCTATGAGGTGCGCAAGGAAATCGGTGCGGAGCTTGCCCGCGAGATGCCGGTGGATGCCGACATCGTTGTTCCGGTTCCCGATTCGGGAACGCCGGCGGCCATTGGCTACGCACAGGCGGCCAATCTGCCGTTCGAGCTGGGCATCATCCGCAACCACTATGTGGGCCGCACCTTCATCCAGCCGACCGATTCCATCCGCCATATGGGTGTGAAGCTGAAGCACAATGCGAACCGCCTCTGCATCGAAGGCAAGCGCGTGGTGCTGGTGGATGACTCCATCGTGCGCGGCACCACCAGCCAGAAGATCGTGCAGATGGTGCGCGACGCCGGCGCAGCCGAAGTGCATATGCGCATCGCCTCCCCGCCCACGCGCTCGCCCTGCTTCTATGGCGTCGACACGCCGGAAGCCTCAAAACTCCTCGCCTCGCGCATGTCGGTCGAGGAAATGGCCGACTTCATCCGTGTCGACTCGCTCGCCTTCCTGACCATTGACGGGCTTTACCGCGCCGTCGGCGAGGCAGCGCGCAACGCCGAGCAGCCGCAATATTGCGACGCCTGCTTCACCAAGGACTATCCGACGCGGTTGACCGATCACGACAGCACGGACAATGTGCGCACGCTTTCTCTCCTCGCAGCAGGCGGTCAATGACATACAAGAAACCTGATTTAAGCGGCCGGCTTGCGCTGGTCACCGGCGCTTCGCGCGGCATCGGCTATTTTCTCGCGAAGGAAATGGCGGCCTGCGGGGCTCATGTGATTGCCGTGGCCCGCACCGTGGGCGGCCTCGAAGAACTCGATGACGAGATCAAGGCGCAGGGCGGCGAAGCCACGCTCGTGCCTCTGGACCTGACGGACATGGCCGGCATCGACCGCATTGGCGGCGCGATCCACGAACGCTGGGGCAAGCTCGACATCATGGTCGCCAATGCCGGCATTCTGGGCGTCATCGCCCCGCTAGGCCATGTGGAGGCCAAGGTCTTCGAAAAGGTGATGAACATCAACGTCACCGCGACCTGGCGGCTTATCCGCTCCGTAGACCCGCTTCTGCGCGCCTCTGACGCGGGCCGTGCGATCATCATGTCTTCGGGTGCGGCACACTCCGCACGCGCGTTCTGGGGCCCCTATGCGGCTTCCAAGGCCGCCGTGGAGGCCATGGCGCGCTCCTGGGCGGATGAGACCAAGAACATGCCGCTGCGCATCAATGCGGTGAATCCGGGCGCAACCCGCACCGCCATGCGCGCACAGGCAATGCCGGGCGAAGATCCCGACACCCTGCCCCATCCTTCCGAGGTCGCGGCAAAGATCCTGCCGCTCGCCAGCCCCGAGCTGACCGAGACCGGCCTGATCTTCGACGTAAAGAAAAACGCCTTTACGCGCTACCAGATGCCGGAATGAGACATGGGCCGGTTGCCCTGCAGCCGGCCTTCGCGATTGACCTGCCAGCCCCTTTCGTTACCTTTCAACGCGGCAGCGGACGAAGACGCCGCGCCACGAGGGGCTACGGCAGGTTCCGCCGACGACCGGCGATGCAACCAGAACGTAGATCATAGTGCTGGCGCGCTCTCGCCAATCGGCCTGAGCCCCGGCGATTGGGAGACGCGGCATGATTCTGATCATAGAGCTTGTTCTGCTCATTGTTGCCCTGTGGGCGGCGATGGCAGCCATCGTTCAGTATCGACGCGGCGTCAGCTTCCACCAGGCGGCCCTGCACGCGCCGCTGAAGCTCCTTCTGCGCATCAGCGACCGCGGGGTCGATACGGCGCGCAAGGCGGATACTCCGGTGATCTATGTGGTGTGGCATCAGTCGAGCCTCGACCCGGCGGCCATGCTCGCTCTCCTGCCCGACGACACACTGCACATTCTGGATGAGTTTTCCGCAAAGTCTCCGTTTCTGGAGCCGTGGCGCGCGCTTGCCCGCACCATTGCCTTTAACGCACATCATGTGTTTGTGAGCCGGCGGCTGGTGCGCCGCCTGCGCGGCAATGGCCGCCTCGCCGTCTACATGCCCAACGACGTCAATCCCGACACCAAGACCTTCCGCCTGTTCCGCGCCGTAGCCCGCATCGCGCTGAAGGCCGAGGCCCGGGTGGTTCCCGTCTATATGGAACGGCGCGGGTTTGTGCCTGCGCGCCACGTGCGCACGCTGGAACCGATGACAATCGAGGAACTGATTGCGCGTTCGTCGCGCGAGAACATGCGTGCTTCCGAAGCCCTGTTTGAACGGATGATCGAAGTGCGCGGTGCGCCGGCGGCAGCAGCCGACGAGTGAGGGCCGAAGCCCCGCGCAAAACGCTCCAAAGGGACGTGAAATGCTCTGGGGCGGTTCAGCGCTTCACGGAACGCCTTCCCAACCGATCCCCCACCTTTCCGCACTTGGAGCGTTTCCGCTTTTCCTGGAATTGCTCTGAGCGGATGTCTGGCGAGCGCAAGGCCCGCCAGCCTTACGTCTCCTTGTCTTCTGCCTTGGCAGCGGCTTCCGCAGCCTTCTGCTCTTCCCGTTCGGCACGACGCGAATAGGCGCGCATGCTGAAGATGAGGAAGATCAGGTAGCAGCCGGCGGAAACCGTCAGCGTGAGCCAAGTATAGCTCGTCAGAAGCAGCACATAGAGCGCAAGTCCCAGAATCAGCGGCAGCACATATTCACGCGGGACGCGGCTGCCGGAGCTTTTTCCGGAATAGACCGGCAGGCGGCTGACGAGCAGGAAGCCGATCAGCACCGTGTAGGCAGAGGCTGCAAGCGCCATGGTCATGTCCGGCGCGATGCCGAGAAAGCCCAGATAAACGGGTAACAGAACCAGTGCCGCCCCGGCCGGAGCCGGCACGCCGACGAAATAGTCCGTGTGCCATGCAGGACGGTTCGGATCATCCAGCATCACGTTGAAGCGGGCAAGACGCAGGCAGCACGCGATGGCGAAGAGCAGCGCCGCAATCCAGCCGAGCGCGCCCGCCTGATCCAGCACATAGGCATAAAGCACCAGCGGCGGCGCAACACCGAAATTGACGATGTCGGCCAGCGAATCCATCTGCGCGCCGAAATTGGACGACGCCTTGAGCATGCGCGCAACACGCCCGTCCACAGCGTCCAGAAACGCGGCGATGAGGACCATCACAACGGCGATCTCGACCCGCCCCTCAAAGGCGAGCCGGATGCCCGAAAGCCCTGCGCAGATGGCCAGAACGGTAATCACGTTCGGCACCAGCATGCGCAGTGGAATTTCACTCAGCTTCGGCCCGCCCCCGCCGTGCGGCTCAAATGGTGGAAAGGGCCCGGCCATCAGGAAACCCGCACGATGGGCTGTTTCAATTCGCTGTCGAACGCTGCAAGAACGGTCTCGCCGCCAACGGAGGTCTGGCCGATGGCGACGCGCGGAACGGCTCCTGCCGGCAGATAGACATCAACGCGTGACCCGAAGCGGATCAGGCCGAAGCGCTCCCCCACGGCGATCTCGCCCGGCGCTTCCGCCCAGCACACGATGCGCCGCGCCACGAGACCGGCAATCTGCACCACCGGGATCGGGCCATGCGGGCTTTCGATCACGAGGCCATTGCGCTCGTTCTCGGCGCTGGCCTTGTCGAGCTCGGCATTGAGGAAGCGGCCCGGCCGATGCTCGATCAGCGAGATGCGGCCGCGCACCGGCGCGCGGTTGATGTGGCAGGAAAAGACATTCATGAAGACGGAGATGCGGGTCATCTCCCCTTCGCCCATGCCGAGTTCGGCGGGCGGAACGGCGGGGCCGACAAAGGAAATGACGCCATCGGCGGGCGCGATGACCAGGTCGTCGTCGACGGGCGTTACGCGCTCGGGGTCACGATAGAAATACACGCACCAGGCGGTCAGGATCAGGCCGATCCAGAACAGCGGTTCCCAGATAAAGCCGAGAATGATGGTGGCGCCGGCAAAGGCCGCGATAAAGGGATACCCCTCCCGGTGTATCGGCACGAAGGTTTTGCGGATCGTGTCAACAAGGCTCATGAAAGGCCACTTTCAAATCGAATGAAGTAGCGGCCTTCGTAACGGAATCCGGGTTGTCCCGCAACGCGTTAGAGCATCGGACCGAAAAGTGGAAACCGGTTTTCGGTTAATCCGATGCTCCATCAATAATTTAGATCGTCCTTTGTGCGTCCGAACTGACGCACGGCGATCTGGCCTGATCAGCGGTTGGTTTCCAACACCTGCATGTGCAATGCGAGGGCAATGAAGGCAAATGTCGGAACCAGTATATCCGCCGACAAGTTCTTGTTTCGGATGATTTTCCGGGTCCGACATCCAGTCGAACCCGAAACAATCCACCGGTCCGTCAGTAGGCAGGCTCGCGGCGCACGACCACGCCCATCTCGTCCGTTTCGCGCGCCTTGCGCAGGGCCTCTTCGGCTTCCGTGGCCTCGCGCTGACGGTTCCACATCTCGGCATAGAGACCGCCCGCATCAAGCAGTGCGAGATGGCGGCCGCGTTCGGCGATTTCGCCGCCCTTGAGCACGATGATCTCGTCGGCATTGATGACGGTGGACAGGCGGTGCGCGATGACCAGCGTGGTGCGCCCACGGCTGACCGTGTCGAGCGCGGCCTGGATTTCCTGCTCCGTATGCGTGTCGAGCGCAGAGGTCGCCTCATCGAGCAGCAGAATGGGCGGGGCCTTGAGGATGGTGCGCGCAATCGCGACGCGCTGCTTCTCGCCGCCCGAGAGCTTCAGCCCGCGCTCACCGACCATCGTGTCATAGCCTTCCGGCAGGCTTTCAATGAAAGCCCCGATCTGCGCCATCTCGGCAGCCTTGCGCACCTCTTCGTCCGTGGCGTCTGGCCGGCCATACCGGATGTTGTAGGCGATCGTGTCGTTGAACAGGACCGTGTCCTGCGGAACCATGCCGATGGCCGCACGCAGGCTCTTCTGCGTCACATCCTTGACGTTCTGACCATCAATGGTGATCTCGCCGCTCTGCGCGTCATAGAAGCGGAAAAGAAGGCGCGAGATGGTCGACTTTCCGGCGCCCGAGGGCCCGACAACGGCAACGGTGTTGCCAGCCGGGATCTCGAAATCGACGCCCTTGAGGATCGGACGCTCGGGATCGTAGGAAAAGCGCACATCGTGGAAACGGACCGTGCCCTGATCGACCTCGAGCGGCCTTGCATCCGGCTTGTCGGTCACTTCCGCGCTCACATCGAGCAGGTCGAACATCTGCTCGATGTCGGTCAGGCCCTGACGGATTTCGCGATAGACGAAGCCGATGAAGTTAAGCGGGATGGAGAGCTGCATCAGCATGGCGTTGATGAAGACGAAATCGCCCACGGTCTGCGTACCCTGCATCACCTCATAGGCAGAAAGCCCCATGGCCGCCGTCATGCCGAGCCCCAGAATGACGCCCTGCCCGAAGTTCAGCCAGCCAAGCGAGGTCCAGGTGCGGGTCGCCGCATCCTCATAACGCTCCATGGAACGGTCGAAGCGGCGGGCCTCCATGGCCTCATTGTTGAAATATTTGACGGTCTCGAAGTTGAGCAGCGAGTCGATTGCCTTGGTGTTGGCTTCCGTGTCGGAATCGTTCATCTGCCGGCGAATGCCGATCCGCCAGTCGCTTGCCTTCACCGTGAACCAGGTGTAGAGCCAGACGGTGACAGCGACGATTGCCACGTAGATCCAGCCATAGGCGAAGGCGAAGATGCCCGCCGCCAGCACGAATTCCAGCAGCGTCGGGATCGTGTTCAGGATCGTGAAGCGGACAATCGTGTCGATGCCCTTGGTGCCGCGCTCGATGATGCGCGACAGGCCGCCCGTGCGGCGCTCCAGATGAAAGCGCAGCGAGAGATTGTGCATGTGCACGAAGGTGCGGTGGGCAAGCTGCCGGACAGCATGCTGCCCGACACGTGCAAACAGCGCATCGCGCAGCTGGTTGAAGCCAAGCTGGACAACCCGCACCACGTTATAGGCAACGACCAGCATGATCGGCCCGGCCAGCATGGCCGGCAGGAAAGCCGGCGCTGTGCCCTCGCCCGACAGCGTGTTGGTCGCCCATTTGTAGAAATAAGGCACGAAAACCAGGATGATCTTCGCCAGCACCAGGAAGAAGGCCGCGATCACCACGCGCCGTTTCAGATCCGCCCGGTCGCTCGGCCACATATAGGGCCAGAGATTGCGCAATGTCTCGAGGGTGGAGCCTTCCGCGGATACGGTCTTATTGCTCATTCGCTTCGGCCTCCAGCCGTAACTTCTTGTTTTCTTTCGCGTCGACGCAGGTTTGCGTCAACAGCGACAAAGCTTCGGAAAGGCTGGCAAGCGCTTCGGTATCGACCTCATAGCGGGAGCTCTGACGCTCCGGTCGCACCTGCACCAGCCCCGCCTCCACCAGCACCTTCAGATGCTGGGAAACCGTGGACTGGGCGAGATCCAGATGCTGCACCACTTCCTTGCAGCAGCAGGCGTCAAACCCCGACAGGTGTTTGAGGATCTTGATCCGCGCAGGGTGAGACAGGGCATTGAAGCCCTGCACCAGCTTCTGGTGCGGGCAACATTCATCCGACAGGGCGCGTGCCATGGCAAACCTTTCATCGTTAATCGGCGATATACGATGAAAGCCTGCCATTCTTCAAGGGCTACGCGGATTTTCCTTTTGGCTAACCCGGATTTTCCGGCGTGACCATGCGCTCTTCGATGGCCTTCATGTCGGCCGGCTCGCCTTCCTGCGTGGTCTCGGGCACGGCGAAAACCTGCCCCGGCCAGATGCGGTCGGGATCCTCGATCTGGTCCTGATTTGCCAGATAAAGCGTCGTGTAGCGGATGCCCTGCCCGTAAACGCGCCGCGAAATGTGCCAGAGCGTGTCGCCACGACGAATGATCACGGAGCCATCCACAGGCGCGAGCTTGGGAGCGGTGGCTCCGTTCTCCGACGCGCTGTCGCCGGCAGATGCGACACCCTGCTGGCCCTGGGGCGTGCTTTCGCCCGCCCCGTCTGCCGCCTGACCATTGCCCTCGGGCAGACGCGCATCCTTGCCATTGCTTGCATCATTCAGCGTCGGGGCCTGCCCCTCCGGCTTCGCGACCGCTGCGATCTGCTCGCCTTCGGAGCGTGTGAAAGGCACGGCTGCGCGCCCGATCACGGTGCGGCCGTCATCCGACAGCATGTCGGCCCGGACGATATAGTCCCCGACCGGCAGTTCGCGCGTCGCCTCGATCAGGAAGCGCCCGTTGGGCGTGGCGACCGTCTCGCCGAGCAGGATCTGGTTTGCGTAGACGCGCAGCGTGCTTCCCGCCCGCGCCGCACCGGCGACGAACACCTCGCCACCGTCGATTTCAACCGCCTCGATGAAGGGGGACGTCGCGCTCTGCGCTTTCGGCGTCTGGGCCGGAGCCTCACCTGTTGCGGCCGGCTGCGCATCCTGGGCGCTGGCTGTCTCGACCGGCTCTTCGCCCGTCGCCTGAGTTTCAGCTGCGGGCTGCGTCGTATCCTGTCGTGCCGGTGCATTTGCTACCGGCGCACCGGCATCAGCAGCGGCAAGCTGTTCGCCCTCCCCCTGCCCGGACGCTGCTGCGGGAGCGGACGCCTGTGCAGTCTCCGCCTGCGGGGCCTTTGCTTCCGGCACGGTGATGAGGCGGCTTGGCGCGCCCGGCTTGTCCACCAGGGCAAGCACCTGACCGGTCTCGTCGTCGGGAACGGTCACGATGGCCGTTTCCAGCGAGGTCGCGACCACATTGTCCCCGGTCGTCGCGCGCAGCACGATCTGATAGTCGCCCGGCTCCAGCGGCTCGTCGAGAACCGCGGCGAAATCCCCTGAAGGGCCTGTTGTGGCAATGGCGAGAACGGAAGACCCGTTGATGATCTCGACCTGCGCATCGGGAGCGGCCCGCCCGGCAATCACCATGGAGCCATTCGGCTCGACACGGACGATGTCGAAGGACGGCGGCAAGACCTCTTCCGCCGGGCTCAGCGCGTCCGAAGCCTTCGCATCGTCTGCGCTCGCAGCTTCCTCAAGACGCGCTTCCTTGGTGTCGGCTGCGGCCCTGGCGTCATCAGGTTTTGCAGATGGTGTGGCTGGCGCAGCAGCATCGGGAGCCCCTGAAACGGCAGCCGGCGATGGCTCCGGCTTATCAAATGCGCCCAGAACATATGCTGCTCCGAGACCCGCAATGACGGCGCCGGAGACGAAGAGAAGCCCCTTGGAAGGTGTAAAGCCCATAATGCACGTTTTTCCGTTTATGACAGGCTGTAACGCTTTTTCACTCCGCCTACAAGAAAAAGCCCTTGCCCTCTTGACCACAACAGTAACCCAGACAAGCAATGGTTTCCATGAACACAATCGAGTCGGTATGCGTTTATTGCGGATCGAGCAATGGGCGCGATGAAAGTCATTTCCAGGCAGGCCTTACGCTGGGACGGGGGCTGGCGGATGCCGGCCTGCGGCTGGTTTACGGCGCAGGCACCAAGGGCATCATGGGCGCTGTCGCCCGTGGAACCATGGATGCCGGCGGCAAGGTCACCGGGATCATCCCCAAATTCCTGATCCGCCGCGAAGCCAATGAAGTTGAGCTGACGGAACTGGACGAGCTGATCGTCACCGAGGACATGCACCAGCGCAAGCACGGCATGTTCGAGCGCGCAGACGCCTTCGTGGCCCTGCCCGGCGGCATCGGCACGCTGGAGGAGATCGTCGAAATCATGACCTGGGCGCAGCTCGCCCGGCATGAAAAGCCGATGATCTTCGCCAATATCGGTGGTTTCTGGAACCCGCTTCTCACCCTGATCGAACACATGAAACAGGAAGGTTTCGTGCATTCGGATCATCGCGTGCGCCCCATTGTGGTGGACAGGGCCGAGGACATCGTCCCCGCGATCCTGAAAGCTGCGGCAACGCGCACAGCGGGCGACGAAGGCGACACGGCAACCATCGACAGGCTCTGACTGTCCACAATCATCAACGCTGTTCGTCCGGACTGTCACTGGCCCGAACTGTCACTGGAAGTTCAACGGATTGCAGTGCGTCTGTCACACAAGCCTGCTTCCATGAGGCTGCGCGGTGCATCGCTGATGCAGGCATCCATCGCCGGAGCGTCGTCCCGCAAAGCGCTCTCCGGCTCGTCCTGTCCCGCGCAAACGTCCCCAGGTCGACCCAACGCCCAAACGGCGGCCTGGTTTCCTGATGGAGCATCGGGGCAACCGAAAACCGGTACCCGCTTTTCGGTCCGATGTTTTAGCCGAAGATGCCCGCCGCACCCCTTCCGGCATCATCGGATTTTTTGCCGCCCTCAGGGGCGGCTATTTTTTTGCCTGCCGCGCCTCGCGCAGCATCGACCAGCTGTAGAGCGCGAGGGCTGCCCAGATGAGGGCGAAGGCAATCGCCTTCACACCGCCGAAGGGCTCCTTGAACACGAACACGGCAATCAGGAAAATCATGGTCGGCGCCGTGTACTGCATGATGCCGATGGTGGAATAGCGCAGAAGCTTCGCGCCGGAGGCAAACAGAATGAGCGGGATGGCCGTCACCGGGCCGCAGCCGATGAGAAGCAGCATGTCTGTGGGGCTTGCCGGGCCGAAATGCGCTTCGCCGGAAAAGGCGAGCCACCCCAGATAGCCGATTGCCGGCAGGGTGAGGATCAGAACTTCCAGAAAAAAGCCCTGACTGGGTCCGATCGGCAGCGTTTTGCGCAGGATCCCATAGGCAGCGAAGCTCAGGGCCAGGCTGAGCGAAACCCATGGCAGCCCGCCCGCATCGGTGGTGAGAACCACCACGGCCACCGCCGCCAGACACACCGCCGCGATCTGAAGGCGGTTCAGCCGCTCGCCGAGAAAGATGGCCGCCATGGCGATGCTGACCAGCGGATTGATGTAATAGCCAAGCGCCGTTTCGACCGCGCGGTCGGTGGCGATGGCCCAGACATAAATGCCCCAGTTGCACGAGATGATCGCCGCCGTGAGCGCTGCCATCATGAGGGTGCGCGGCGAGCGAAGCGCCTCTCGCACATCGCTGGTGCGCCCCAGAACAAGCAGGATCACCGCCGCCACCGGCAGCGACCACAGAACACGGTGCGCAACCACTTCCGTTGCCGGGATATGCGCGACCAGCTTCATGTAGAGCGGTAGAAAGCCCCACATGGCATAGGCCGACATCGCGAAAACAAATCCGCGCAGCGCATCATTGCGGCTCTCATCGAGCGGCTTACCGGCAATCTCAGACATCAGTGTTCCACGAAACAACGGCCGAAGCCCTGGACGGGCATCCTGTCACAGCAGGCGCGCCCGTCGCTATTTCATTTTATTGGTCCAGCTTTGCGTCAGGAGAAATCAGGCAGCGTCGACAGCCGCCTCTCCGTCGCTGTCCCGGTTCTTGACCAGCTTGTAGATGATGGAGTCCATCAGCGCCTGAAACGAAGCGTCGATGATGTTGTCGGACACGCCAACCGTCCACCAGCGGGCGCCGCTGCCATCGAAGGATTCGATCAGAACGCGCGTGATTGCTTCCGTGCCGCCGTTTAGAATACGCACCTTGTAATCGGCCAGCGCCAGATCGGAAATCTCGCTCTGATATTTTCCGAGATCCTTGCGCAGCGCGATATCGAGCGCGTTGACCGGGCCATGCCCTTCGGCAACCGACATCAGCGTCTCACCATCCACGGTCACCCGCACCACGGCTTCCGACACGGTTTTCAGGTCGCCATTGGCGTCAAACCGGCGCTCCACCATGCAGCGAAAACCATCGACCTTGAAGAACTCCGGCACCCGGCCGAGCGTGCGCCGCGCAAGAAGCTCGAAACTCGCATCCGCGCCCTCATAGGCATAGCCCTGCGCCTCACGGTCCTTGACCAGCGAGATCAGCGTATCGAGGCGCGGATCGGCCTTGTCGACCGCAATGCCCCGACGCTTCAGCTCGGCGATGAAGTTTGATTTTCCGCCCTGATCGGAGACCATCACGCGGCGCGTGTTGCCGACGCTTTCCGGCGGCACGTGTTCATAGGTTTCCGGCTCTTTCAGCACGGCGGAGGCATGAATGCCGGCCTTGGTGGTGAAGGCCGATGCGCCCACATAGGGCGCCTGCTGCTCCGGCGCGCGGTTCAAAAGCTCGTCGAAACCATGCGCCAGCCGCGAAAGATCGGCGAGCTTTTCGGCCGGAATGCCGGTGGTGAACCGGTCGGCATAGGCAGGCTTGAGCGCAAGCGTCGGCAGAATGGTCACCAGATTGGCGTTGCCGCAGCGCTCGCCAATGCCGTTCAGCGTGCCCTGCACCTGCCTGACGCCGGCCTCGACTGCGGCGAGCGAATTCGCCACCGCCTGGCCCGTATCGTCATGCGCATGGATGCCCAGATGGTCGCCGGGAATGCCGGCCGCGATCACCGCCTGCACGATCTCCCGGATCTCAGCCGGCTGTGTGCCGCCATTGGTGTCGCACAGCACCACCCAGCGACAGCCCGCATCGTAAGCGGCTTTGGCGCAGGCAAGCGCATAATCCGGATTGGCCTTGTAGCCATCGAAGAAGTGTTCGCAGTCGAGCAGCGTTTCCTTGCCTTTGGCGACGGAGGCCTCGACCGATGCGGTGATCGATTCGAGGTTTTCCTCATTGGTGCAGCCCAGCGCCACGCGCACATGGTAATCCCAGCTCTTGGCGACGAAGCAGATCGCATCGCTCTGCGACTGCAAAAGCGCTGCAAGGCCCGGATCGTTGGACGCCGAGACGCCGGCGCGCTTCGTCATGCCGAAGGCGACGAATGCGGCATCCGAGGTGCGTTTCTTGGAAAAGAAGGCCGTGTCGGTCGGGTTTGCGCCCGGATAGCCGCCCTCCACATAATCGAAGCCGAAATCGTCGAGCAGCTTGGCCACGGCGATCTTGTCTTCGACCGAGAAATCCACGCCCGGCGTCTGCTGACCATCGCGCAGCGTGGTGTCGAAAAGGTAGATGCGTTCTTTGTCTGCCATGGTCATTTGCCTGCGAATTGGTCGGTTGCCCGGATCAGACGGTCGAGAATGCCCGGTTCGGAGAAGGCGTGCCCCGCGCCCTCGATCAGGTGGAACTCGGCATCGGGCCACGCCTTGTGGAGCTGCCAGGCATAGTGCGCCGGGCACGGCATGTCGTAACGCCCGTGAACGATGACGCCCGGAATACCGGCAAGCTTGTGCGCGTCGCGCAGCAGCTGGCCTTCCTCGAACCAGCCGCCATGAACGAAGAAATGGTTTTCAATCCGCGCAAAGGCGATGGCGAAATCATCATCGCCATGCTGCTCCGTCAGCGAGGGATCGGGCAGAAGGGTGATGGTCTCCCCTTCCCACAGGCTCCAGGCCTTGGCCGCTTCAAGCTGGACTGCACGATCCTCCGAGACGAGACGCTTGCGGTAGGCGGCCATCAGGTCGCCGCGCTCGGCCTGCGGGATCGGCGCAAGGAAGCGCTCCCACTTCTCTGGGAACATCTGCGACACGCCGAACTGGTAGTACCACTCGAGCTCGGCGCGGGTCAGCGTGTAGACGCCGCGCACGATGAGTTCCGACACCCGTTCGGGATGTGTCTCGGCATAGGCGAGCGCCAGCGTCGAGCCCCACGAACCGCCAAACACCTGCCATTTCTCAACGCCCATCATGGCGCGCAGCCGCTCGATGTCGGAGACGAGATGCCAGGTGGTGTTGGCCTCCAGTTCCGCATGCGGCAGGGAGCGGCCACAACCGCGCTGATCGAACAGCATCACGTCGTATTTTTCGGGATCGAAGGCCCGGCGATGCGTCGGCCCGCAGCCGCCCCCCGGTCCGCCATGCAGGAAGACCGCCGGCTTGGCGCCCCGCGTCCCCACACGCTCCCAGTAAATCGTATGGCCATCGCCCACATCCAGCATACCGCTGTCGAAGGGCTCGATCTCGGGATAAAGCGTGCGCAATTCAGTCATTTTCTTTGTCTTTCCGCCCGTTTGCGGGCAACGGCCATTCTTCCGTGTCGTGGTCGGGATGCTGATGGGAAACGAGCCCCCGCAGAAGCTCTGCGGCCTCCTCGTCATCGTCCGATGTGTATGCCGGCAGCGCCGATATGCCGTCCGTGTATGGCAGCTTGTTCTCCACGCCCCACTGCACCACCGGAGCGATATCCCCGGGCTGGTCGAAGGCGGCAATGGTGATCGCGACACCGTGCGGCGCTTCATAGGTAAGCGGGGTGCCGCAATCAGCGCAGAAGCCGCGCCGGACATGGGAGGAAGACTGGAAGCGCTTCGGTTCACCGCGCGTCCAGCTCAGTTTTGCCCCGGTGACGGAGACCAGTGGGAGCATGATGTTTCCGCTGGCCTTCTGGCACATGCGGCAGTGGCACACCGATGCTTCGCCCAGCGCGCCTTCGGCATGGAAACGAACCGCACCGCACTGGCAACCGCCGGAATAGACGGGCTTGTTGTCGAGGCTCATTTCCGCTCCCTCCCCTTTACCGCTCCATCTGCTTGTTTCTCCGCATTTATGCGGACGTCAGGTGATCTCACCTGACTGCAAAATGCTCTATACTGGCCTGTGACAGACGGCTTCCACATTGTTGCCGTCGGGATCGAACACGAAGGCCCCGTAATAATCGGGGTGGTAATGCGGTCTGGGGCCCGGAGCGCCATTGTCACGACCGCCGGCTTCCAGCGCCGCCCTGTAAAACGCATCCACCTCGTCGCGCGTATTGGCGGTGAAGGCGATGTGTTTTGGCTCGCTCGCCGGCGCGCCTTCGCTCAGCCAGTAGACCGGCCGGTCGCGGCCATATCCGCCCACTTTCACGCCATCAGTATGTTCCGGCGGCACCATCATGAGCAGCGATGCGCCGAGCGGCGCCATTGCCTTGTCGTAAAACGCTTTCGCGCGGTCGAAATCCGCCGTGCGTATGCCGATATGATCGATCACCGTTTCACCTCCCACTTCGTGCGACGCTCGCCGCTCTCAGGATCCTTGTAGTCCATCAGCTGGACGCCCTGCGCCGTAAGTTCATCGCGGATGCGGTCGGCTTCGGCGAAGTTCTTTTCGCGCAACTGCGTGAGCCGCTCCTCGACGGCGGTCTCCACAGCGCCCGTATCGATGGACGCGTCTGACACCTTTGCGGCGAACCATTCGCTTTCCGTCTGCCCCAGCAGCCCGAGAAGGCCGGCGCTCGCCTTGAGCGCCTGCCGCGCCTCATCATTGCCTTTGGCCGCTTCGCTGCGCAATTCGTGCAGCGCCGCGATGGCGCCCGTCGTGCCAAGATCATCGCTGAGCGCGGCCACCATGTCGGCGCATCCAGCACCACCCGCCGCAACATCGCCAACGGCGCGGTACCAGCCATCGAGCACCGCTTCGGCCTCTTCCAGCTTGCGTACCGAAAAATCGATCGGCTCGCGATAATGGGTCATCAGCATGGCAAGCCGCAGCACTTCGCCCGGCCATGATCGACCGCCGAACACTTCCGTCTCCAGAAGCTGGTTGATGGTGACGAAATTGCCTTCCGACTTGGACATCTTGCGCCCCTCCACCTGGAGGAAGCCATTGTGCATCCAGTAGCGCGCCATGACATCGCGGCCATGGGCGCAGCACGATTGCGCAATCTCGTTTTCATGGTGCGGGAAAATCAGGTCGAGGCCACCGCCGTGAATGTCGAACTCCTCGCCCAGATAGGCCGCCGACATGGCCGAGCACTCGATGTGCCAGCCGGGCCGGCCACGGATCGTCACCGCCTCGCCATCGATGGTGAACTGCGCGTCCCAGCCCGGCTCATCCGCAGAGGACTGCTTCCAGAGCACAAAGTCAGCCGGGTTCTTCTTGTGCGCCTCGACGGCGATGCGCGCGCCGGCCTGCTGGTCTTCCAGCTTGCGCTTGGAAAGCCCGCCATAAGCCGGCATGGAGGCCGTGTCGAAAAGGATTTCCCCATTCGCTTCATAGGCATGGCCGCGATCCATGAGAGTTTGAATCAGGCTCGCCATGTCGGTCAGCCCGTCGGCGCGGGGCAGAACGAACTCGGTTGCCCGCGGCTCGATTGTCGGCCTCAGGCAGCCAAGGGCCGCCACATCGGCGTGATACTGGTCGGCCGTTTTCTGCGTGACTTCGCGGATCGCCTCATTGAGCGGCAGATCGGGATAGTCGCGCCGGGCGCGTGCGTTGATCTTGTCATCCACGTCGGTGATGTTGCGCACATAGGTGACGTGATCCTCGCCATAAAGATGGCGCAGGAGCCGGAACAGGATGTCGAAGACAATGGCCGGACGCGCATTGCCGATATGCGCATAGTCATAGACCGTCGGCCCGCACACATACATGCGCACCCTGTCCGCATCGATGGGGACGAAGTCCTCTTTGGCCCGCGTCAGCGTGTTGTAGACCCTGAGGCCCTTGAAACCGTTCGTCATCCTCGCCTTCCGTTTTCAACCCATCGTCGCGCCGGTGCGGTTCTGCACTGCGGGCACGGCTCACTCCGGCCGTCTGGCCTGGGCGTTTTTCTCGTCGGGAAAGGAGGGCGAAAACGTCCGGACCAGCGGTTTGGCGCTAGCCGATAATGCAAATGCCGATAATGGCGCACAGCGTTTTCATAGGCGTTCTTATCGCCGCCGGCAGCAAATGCGTCAAGACTAAAAGCTGAAAGCCAAAAGGCTGGGGATGAGAAGCAAAGCCGACTTTGCGGCCCTAAAGAGGTATTGCAAGCACAGGGCCATTGTGAAGGAATTGTTAAGGCTGATGCGGCAATTTTAAAGATGCTTCTTCCGGCTGGGCGATCTGTCAAGATTTTGTCGGATTCGGTCCCCATCTGCTCGGAAGGGACGACAACGCGGAATCAAGGAAGAGTTATGCCCCGCGATATGAACAAGCCAGCAGAGTATACCGCCGAACAGGACAAGCTTCTGCTTAGCCAGTATCATGCGGTTGGTCCGGCAGCGATCAATGCCGCTCTGCAGTGCAAGTCTGAAAAGCCTGCACCGGCACCCCGTCAGCACCCCTACGACACGCAGACCGACTGAGGTTTTGTTCCGGCGACAGCCGGAGCGTGTGGCAAGGGGCAGCGCAATCTCCGAACACCGTGAGAACGGTGGTGAGGATGGTGTGTAGCGCGTTTTGACCACTTCAATGCGACGTTCGCATGAAGTGATGCGGATTTTTCGCTTGGATCGCCAGCGATCGGCATGTGAAGTGTCGCGGCAATCCAAGCGTTGAATGAGCCCGCATCATGAGGAACGACCCGCTTTCCCACGGCCTGTGGGAGAAGACCGCGCCCCCCGCCCCGCAAACCGAGACGCTGTCTGGCGACGCCAGGGCGCAGGTCGCCATTGTCGGCGGCGGTTACACCGGGCTGTCCGCAGCGCTGTTTCTGGCGGAAGCCGGCACGGACGTGGTGCTTCTGGAAGCCGAGGAAATCGGCTTCGGCGGCTCGGGACGCAATGTCGGCCTCGTCAATGCCGGCATGTGGGTGATGCCCGACGATCTGCCCGGCATTCTCGGCGAAACCTATGGCGAGCGCCTGCTCGACCTTCTGGGCGATGCGCCGCGCGTGGTGTTCGACCTGGCGACGCAGCACGGCATGGCCTGCGAGGCGATGCCTGTCGGCACGCTTCATTGCGCTGTCGGCGAAAGCGGCCTCGTGCAGCTGGGCGAACGCGCCCGGCAGTGGCAGGCCCGCGGTGCGCCGGTCAGACTGCTTGATCGCGAAGAAACGCGTGCGAAGGTTGGCAGCCAGACTTTTTCCGGCGCGCTTCTCGATGAACGCGCCGGCACCATCCAGCCGCTTGCCTATGCGCGCGGGCTCGCTCATGCAGCCCAACGGGCCGGCGCACGCCTTCACACCGGTTCCCGCGTCACAAAGGCGGAGCGCAGCGGCAGCGACTGGCGGCTGGAGACTTCGACTGGCGCACTGACGGCGCGCCATGTCATCGTCGCCACCAATGCCTATACAAACTCGCCCTGGCCGCAGATCCGGCAGGAGATCGTTCACCTCCCCTATTTCAACTTCGCCACCCCGCCGCTGCCGCAGGCCGTGCGCGACACGATCCTGCCCGGGCGTCAGGGCGCATGGGATACCAAGCAGATCCTGACCTCCTTCCGCTGGGACCGCGAGGGCCGGCTGGTCTTTGGCAGTGTCGGTGCCCTGAAAGGCACCGGACAGGCCATTCACCGCGCCTGGGCCGAGCGCGCCATTGCACGGCTTTTCCCCGAACTCAAAGGCACGCGGTTTGAAAACTGCTGGTATGGCCATATCGGCATGACTGCCGACCATTTGCCAAAATTCCACCGCCTCGGCGACAATGTGATCGGCTTTTCCGGTTACAACGGTCGCGGCATCGGCCCCGGAACCGTGTTTGGCAAATCTCTGGCAGACCTCATTCTGGGCCGCATCTCCACCGACGAACTGCCCCTGCCCGTCAGCGATGTGACGACGCAATCCTTCCGTGGCGTGCGCGAGGGCGTTTATCGCTATGGCGCGGAGGCAGTGCACCTTCTGCGCACGGTGTTTTAGAGCGTCCTTTGTGCGTCCATTCGGATGCACAAAGGACGCTCTAACCTATTGAACCTGCGCATCGTGCTTTCCGAAAATCGATTCCGATTTCCGGGCCGATGCTCTAAAAAAGATCGAGCTGCCCGCCATCGTCACGGGGTTTGGGCGCGGAGCGCGCCTCTTCACGGCGCTCCACACGCTCCTGAAGGTCCGGACCGACATTGGCCACCTTGTTGACCCGGTCTGAAACGGGCACCGCCTCGAAGAAATCCGGCTGGGCCGGCTTCAGGAGATCGGCGACGTGGCGCGGTTCCTGATTGAGGCAGTCGAGCCAGCGCTCGAAATCCTCGGGCTGGATCACCACCGGCATGCGGTGATGGATGCCGCGCAGGTCCTCATTCGCCTCGGTGGTCAGGATCGCGCCGGTGTCCATTTCGGTTCCGCCCGGTTCCGACCAGCTTTCCATGAGCCCGCCAAACGCAATCAGCCCGCCGTGCTTCGGCCTGATCCAGTAAGGCTCGGCCTTCTTGCTGCCGACGCGCCGCCATTCATAGAAGCCATTGGCCGGGACCAGCGTACGGCGATGGCGCATGGCCGTGCGAAACGACGCCTTTTCAGCCGCCGTCTCGGAGCGCGCGTTGAACAGCAGCGAAAGATCGGCGGGGTTCTTCGCCCAAGACGGGATAAGCCCCCAGCGCACGAGCATGGTCTGCCGCGCCGGGAGATTGGAGCCCGGCGCGCGCGTCGGACCCGACATTGCCATGAGGATCGGCTGTGTGGGCGCAATGTTGTAGCGCGGCGGAAACGGCTCGAAATCCGTTACCGCCAGAAGCGACTGCACCGCGTCGGGCGTCGATGTCAGGGCAAAGCGACCACACATACCGGTAGCACAGGCGACCTAGTACCGGCCGCCTTCCTCATAGAGATAGCGATCATAAAGGCGCTGGGCATCGCGCAGGCGGCCCTCGGCGAGGAACAGCTCCGACTCTTTCAGCGAAATCCGGTTGCGCACCTTGCGGCGCTCCTCGCCCTTGGCCGCATCTTCCAGATCGTCATAGAGACGCTCAAGGTCACTCTTCAGCCGGTCGTAGTCCGACTGGGCGTCGTGTACACGCTTGCCAACCCGATAGGCGTTTTCAAAACCGGGAGCGATGCGCGCCGGGCACGAATTGGCATAGCTGCGGCCTTCGCGCCCAACGCTCAAACCGTTTTCAGGCGTGCAGTAGCGGCGAATGCCGTCTTCCCAGCCCGAACGCCACGCGTTCTCATCGACCGGCAGATTGTACTTCACGCAGGCCTCGCGGTGCCGCTGGATGTAGGAGGTGCTGCGGCCGGCAGCGCCATCGCTGCGCCCCAGATCGCTCCAGTTTACCGTTTCGCACTGGGTCTCGTTTAGCGTTGCGCACGCCGAAAGCGACAGCATGGCCGCCAGACCGGCGACAAGTTTTCCGCTCCTCAATGCCTGCATGATTGCGTTCCCCCAACTTATCAGAACATAAATATAGCGCCGGACTTTTGGCGATGAACGGAGAGGATGCAAGGCTTTTGCCGACTAAACCAAAGGAAATACGCGCCGTATCGGCCGCAGTACAAAAGAATGGTTGCTTTCTTCTGGTGCGCCGGGGACGCGCCCCGGCGAAGGATTACTTCGCTTTTCCGGGAGGGCGCGTGGAGGCGGGCGAAACCGCCGAACAGGCGC
Source organism: Nitratireductor aquimarinus (assembly GCF_017255295.1). Lineage (GTDB taxonomy): Bacteria > Pseudomonadota > Alphaproteobacteria > Rhizobiales > Rhizobiaceae > Nitratireductor > Nitratireductor aquimarinus. The sequence continues at coordinate 826,784 of NZ_JAFKDE010000002.1, read as the reverse complement.
TGGCCCGCGAGCTTCTGGAGGAAACCGGACTGACCGTGACGACCGCCAGCCCCTATCGCGAGATCGTGCTGAACGGGGACGACGCAAAGACCTATCGGCTCACCGTCTTCTGCGCCACGGTCATGACCGGTGAGCCGGTTGCCGGTGACGATGCAAGCGAAGCCGGCTGGTTTTCCGCCGATGCGTTCGCCGCCATGCCGCTGACCGACAGCACGCGCGAAATCATTGAAGAACTGCAACACCTGGCCGCCTCTTGAACATGGCCTGGAGAATGCTCTCAATCTTGCCACTTTCTTCAAGGCCATGTGCCATACTCTGGAAAAGCACGGGGTTTGACAGTCTGGGGCTCGCTGGGTGACAACACGGCATGCGTAGAGGATCGGTAAGAACAGGGCTTCTGGCCGTGATCGTGATGGCGACACCTGCCGCGCAGGCCAATGACGCCAGCTATGAGAAGCCGCTTTTGCAGCTCGCGGAGGTGATCGGCTCCGTCCATTATCTGCGCAACCTGTGCGGCGAGAAATCCGGAGCATGGCGCGAGAAGATGGAAGCGCTTCTCGAAACGGAAACGCCGACGCCGGATCGCCGCGAAAAGCTGATCGCCAGCTTCAATCATGGCTACCGCTCCTTCGCCAGCACCTATGAGAAGTGCACGGCGCAGGCTCTGGCCGCCATTGACCGGTATATGGAAGAAGGTTCGCGCCTGTCCGAAGAAATCGTGCAGCGCTACGGAAACTGAGACCTGATAATGATGCGGCATCTCCTGAACGTTCAGAGCCTTGCAACCCCGCTGTCGCTGGCCGGGCCCGGATGGCGATGGCTGGCCGGACCGGTAGCGCTGCTGCTGACCATCGGGGCTGCCACCCCGGCGCTGGCGCTGAGCGAATTGCATGAGGCACCGGCAGCGGAAGAAGAAGCAGACACCGACAGCGTGGAGCGTGTTCCGCTTCCCCCGCCCATCCGCATGCCTGCCGGAAACGGTGAAACGCCCGGCGACGCAGAGGGGGCGACGCCCCTGAAGGACACCCCCCTGCGCGACACGGTGCGTCCTGACACCGAGATCGGCAAGGATATCCCTCAGGTTCAGTACGATCTGGAGCAGCTGCCCGAACCCGTGCGCCGCATGCATGGCCTGATCGTTGAAGCGACCAAGAGCGGCGATCTCGAACAGCTGCGCCCGTTGATCGGCAACAGCGAAACCGGAACGCGCCTCTCGCTGGGCCTTCTGGAGGGCGACCCGCTTGAGCATCTTCTGGAGTTATCAGGCGACGAGGAAGGTCAGGAAATTCTCGCAATCCTGCTGGAGGTTCTGCAGGCGGGTTATGTGCATCTCGATCAGGGCACGCCGCAGGAAATGTATGTCTGGCCCTATTTCTTCGCCCTGCCGCTGGAAACGCTCGACAAGAAGCAACGTGTGGAACTCTTCACGCTCGTCACGGCCGGCGACTACGAAGACATGAAGAGCTTCGGCGCTTACATCTTCTATCGTGTGGGCATCACGCCTGAGGGGCGCTGGTCCTTCTTCGTCGCCGGAGACTGACTGCAAGCGAAGACCGCATTTCTTGCAATCGGGCACTGCGCCCCCATATCCAATTGAGTTTCAGGGAGGAACGCATGAACGGGATGGCGCAGCCTCGAGCCGGTGCTTTTGCAACTTCCAAAAGCTCGGGCCAACGAACGCGGCTCGTGCGCCGCGTGGTTCTCTTTCAGGTCAAGCTGATGGCCGATGGTCTTCGCGACGTGGTCATGAGCCCGCTCTCGCTGGCTGCGGGCCTGTTTGGCCTTCTGTCGCGCGATGGCAGTGCGGAAATCTATCTGGATCGCCTGATGCGCTTTGGCCGCGACACGGACCACTGGATCAATCTGTTCGATCACCGAAGTGCTCAAGGGACCGACAGAGGCCCCTCCCTCGACAGCATCGCCGATGAAATCGAAGATGCGATCCGCCGTGATTATCAGGATGGCGGGCTGAGCGCGAAAAGCGCGAGAACGCTCGCCGAAGCGGCGGCGCGGTTGCGTGAAAAGACCGGGCGCTAGGGTCAGGACCCTGGGCACGGCCCCAGACAAAGAAGCCGGGTTGTCGCCAGCGCAAAAGCATCCTAGCTAGAGGGCAGGCCCTATCTAGAATCTTCCCCGGATCAGCCATGCCGACCTGCCATCTCGACAATCGCGCGCTCTTCACGCTTGAGGGCCCCGAGGCCGAACATTTTCTGCAAAACGTGATCACCACGGACCTCGCAAAGCTTGGCTCCGGTGAGTGTCGCCCCGGGGCGCTTTTGACGCCGCAGGGCAAGATCCTTTTCGATTTCCTGATCTCAAGGGCGGGCGACGAAGCATTCCGCATCGAATGCCGGGCCGATATTGCAGCAGATCTGGTCAAGCGCCTCACGCTCTACAGGCTGCGCGCCAAGGCTCAGATTTCCTCGCCTGAACAGAGTGTTATCTCTGTTTCATGGGAAAGTGATTCTGGTTCTTCATACAGTGATTCAACCGTAATCGACCGACGTTTCCCAGAGACCATCACGGTCTATCGGCACTATGGAGATGCGCCCGCACAGGATGCCGGCGTCGAGGATCTGGACCGCCTGCGGATCGCCCATGCCGTTGCAGAAAGCGGCAGCGACTACGAACTCGGCGACGCCTTTCCCCATGATGTGCTTTTCGACCAGAATGGCGGCGTCGGCCTCAGGAAGGGTTGCTATGTCGGTCAGGAGGTCGTCTCGCGCATGCACCATCGCGGCACCGCGCGCCGCAGGCTTCTGATCGCTCAGGCCGATGCAGACCTGCCCGCCGCCGGAACCGAGATCAGGGCCGGCGGCAAGCCGCTGGGCGCGCTTGGAACCGTGTCCGGCAAACAGGCGCTCGCCATCGCCCGGATCGACCGGGTGAAGGACGCGATGGACGCCGGCAACCCGATCACCGCAGGCGAAACCGAAGTGATCCTCGCCATTCCGGCCTGGGCGACGTTCACCTTTCCGGCCAGTGACGGAGATGCGGGCTGATGGCGGCCCCGACGGCAAAGACCGGAATGCGCGCCTGGCAGCGCATGCTTTCCGGCCGCCGCCTCGATCTGCTTGATCCCTCGCCTCTCGATGTGGAGATCATCGACATCGCACACGGGCTTGCGCGTGTCGCGCGCTGGAACGGGCAGACAAGGGGTGACCACGCCTATTCCGTCGCGCAGCATTCCCTTCTGGTGGAAGAGATCTTCAGCCAGCTTTCGGGCGACGCCACGCCGGACCATGCGCTCGCCGCGCTTCTGCACGATGCTCCCGAATATGTGATCGGCGACATGATCTCGCCCTTCAAGGCAACGCTGGGCGATGATTACAAATCCGTCGAGAAGCGGCTTCAGACAGCCATCCATCTGCGCTTCTCGCTTCCGCCCGACCTCTCGCAAAAGCTGAAAAAGGCCATCAAACGCGCCGACCAGATCGCCGCCTTCTACGAAGCGACGCAACTGGCGGGTTTTGAGGTTCCCGAAGCGGCGAAGTTTTTCGGCCGCCCGCGCGGCATGCCACCGGAAGGCATCGCAATCGCCCCCCAGCCGCCCAGACTGGCGCAGGAAGCCTTCCTCGCGCGCTTTGCGGAAATCGAGCTTGGCCGGCAGGGCTGAGCAGCCGGCTTTGTATTCTCCTCCCTGTCACGCCGGATTTACAGCCGGATGCAAGGCTTGTTAGACACGGGTGTTCGCCGGCTTTCGCAGTCGAGCGCCTGTCGGCCGCTCACGGCGCGCCGCACACAAAGGGAGGGCAAGTTTCTTCCAGCCCTCGCACGCCGCAAACGACCACAATGGCACGGAGACGTCCCCCACAATGGAATTTAAAACTGAGACCATCACGACCGCTGCCCAGGCGGCCTGGGCGGAGGTCAGCGCATTCGCTGTTTCCTACGCCTTCTCGATTCTCGGCGCCATCATTCTCATCATTGCTGGCTTCATCGTCGCAAACATGGTCGAGAAATGGGTGCGCCGCACGCTCGAGCATTTCCGCTCCTTCGACGCCACGCTCACCAGCTTCCTGTCCCAGGTCGCCCGCTATGCGGTTCTGGTTCTCGTCGGCGTCACGGTACTCGCCCAGTTTGGCGTGCAAACCGCCAGCATCATTGCAGCGCTGGGCGCCGCCAGCATCGCCATTGGCCTTGCGCTTCAGGGCACGCTCCAGAATGTGGCGGCCGGCATCATGCTGCTGGTCCTGAAACCCTTCCGGGTCGGCGAGTTCGTGGAAGCCAGCGGCATTTCCGGCACCATCCAGGCCATTGGCCTCTTCGCCACGGAAATGAAGACCGTCGACGGCCTCTACATTCTCGCGCCCAACAGCTCGCTGTGGAACACCTCGGTCACCAATTATTCGCGCAACTCGCGCCGCCGCAACGACCTGGTGATCGGCATCGGCTATGGCGACGACATCGATCTGGCGCAGCAGACCATGATGGATCTGGCCGCTGCCGACGAGCGCATTCTGAAAGATCAGGAACCAGTGACCTACGTGTCCGAACTTGGCGACAGCGCCGTGGCCGTCACCCTGCGCTACTGGACCTCGACCGCCGACTGGTGGCAGACGCGCCTCGACATGACGAAGGCGGCCAAGCAGGCGTTTGACGAGAAGGGCATTTCCATTCCCTTCCCGCAGCGCGATGTGCATTACCTGCCGATCGACAGCAAGAAGCCCGCTTCCGGCGGCGCCACAAAGGCTCTTGCAAAAGGCTGAACCAAACCGTTCCACCCGTTCACAGGATGGGTGGAACGGTTTTTCTTCAGGGCAACCAACCCGGCATCACCTGCCGGCGATCAGCTGGCGATAGGTGGCATTCGCCAGCTCCAGCAGCTGCGCTTGCGGGATCGCACCGGCCACGGTGTAGGAAAACCCGTTTTCATGCCAGTAGAAGGCGCGGCTACCCTCCTCCTCGAACAGGCGGAAGCCTGTTTTCTCATCCTGAAGGCAGTGCGCGACATAAAGAGAAACCCGCTCGCCTTCCGGGTCTTCATACATGAACTGCGCGGCCGTCTTGTCGCCCGACGGCAGAAGCCGTCCGCCCATGAGGTCGAAACCCTCCGGTCGCAGATCAGGTGCAACAAGCTGCGTGCCCACGCGATTTGAAAGCCAGCCGACCAGATGGTTGCGATCACTCGCCCCAACCTCGACCACATGCAGCTTTTCCGACGCGTAGACCTGATGCGCCGCGACCGCCTGCCCCACGACTTCAAGCGTGGCAAGCGTTTCTGCACCATTGAAGCCTGTGCGCCCTGCCCAATATCCGGCACTCGCCCCCACTGCCAGAAGCAGCGCGGCAGCCGCTGCAACCATGCTGCGGCGGCGCGCCGGGCTTTTGCGTCGACCGGCTCCCAGCCCCACATCAGATAATCGCTGCGGCGGCTCCTCACCGGCAAGCCCCGAGAGCGTCTCGCGCAGAAGCGCACGGTCGGAAGCATAGCGCGCACTGAGCGCCCGCATGTCGGGTCGCGCCATGAGCCAGGCTTCATAGGCTGCCATGTCCTCGGCCGGCAACTCGCCATCGAGCGCAAGGTGGATGTCTCTCTCATCAAAGCTGCGTTGCGTCATCATTCCACCGCCTTGAGAATGCGCCGCCGCCGCGCAAGATCGAGCACGTCACGCAGATCCTGCCGCCCGCGCGCCACGCGCGACATAAGCGTTCCCGTCGGGATGTCCAGAACCTGTGCAGCCTCGGCGTAGCTCATGCCCTCCACGCCGACCAGCAGAATGGCGGCGCGCCGCTCGGGCGCCACGTCCTGAAGGGCGTCGAGCACGTCGCGCAGATCAAGAACGCCATTCTGTTCCGGCGCGCTCGACAGATCCGGCGCATCGAACGCTACCTGATCGGACACCTCGCCACGCCGTTTGCGCGCGCGGACGCCATCCACGAAAAGATTGTGCATCAGCGTGAAGAGCCATCGGCGCGGCGACGTGCCGGTCTGCCAGTTGTCGAGCCGCAGAAAAGCGCGCTCCAGACAGTCCTGCACGAGATCGTCAGCGGCATCGGCATCATGCATGAGCGCGCGCGCATAGCGCCGGAGCCCCGGTATCTCGCCGACAATCGCCTTTCGTCTGCCGTCCATGCCCCCTGCCCGTCTTTCGGACGGGTCCTGATGCTTCTTTTACATCAACGCTTCTATCCGCCGGTTTATTCCCATGACGCCAGCTAAATTATGAGAAAAACTGATCTTTCGTGCACAATTTGTCGATTAAAACAGTTGCACTGCTGAGCTAGGTTGCACGCCGAAACGTCCTCCCACACTGGAAGCGCAAGGCGAAAACTCCCATGACACAGCAAAGCACCAGCCGGGATACCGGCCAGCCCTCTTTTCCCTGGCTGGTGGTTGTCTGCGGGTGCCTGATCGCGGCACTGAACTTCGGCCCGCGTTCGGCGATGGGTTTCTTTCAGCTCCCGCTTCTGGCCGAAACCGGCTGGGACCGCACCACATTCGGTCTCGCCATGGCGATCCAGAACCTGCTCTGGGGCGTCGGTCAGCCGATCTTCGGCGCGATAGCAGACCGGTTTGGAACCTGGCGGGTTCTGGCGCTTTCTGCAGTGATCTACGCTGCCGGTCTTCTGATGATGTCGATGCCCACCAGCGAAGCCATGCTGCATATCGGCGGTGGCGTGCTTGTGGGGCTCGGCGTCGCGGGCGGCTCCTTCGGCATCATTCTCGCGGCCTTCGCGCGCAGCACGCCTGCCAACAAGCGCAGCCTGATCTTCGGTCTGGCGACAGCCGCCGGCTCGGCCGGCATGTTCGTCTTCGCCCCGATCAGTCAGGGGCTGATTGATGCATTCGGCTGGTCGGACACGCTTGTCTATATGAGCATAGCCATGCTGGTGGTGCCGCTTCTGGCAATCCCGCTCGTCGGCAATGCCGCCACCGCCAGAAACAGCGCCGAGATCTTCAAGCAGACCATCGGCGAAGCGTTGCGCGAGGCTTTCGGCCATCGCAGTTTCCTTCTGCTGGTTGCGGGCTTCTTCGTCTGCGGTTTTCAGGTCGCCTTCATCACCGCGCACTTCCCCGCCTATATCGGCGACATCGGCATTGATGCGCGCTATGCGGTAATCGCGCTGGCGCTAATCGGCTTTTTCAACATTATCGGCTCTCTGGCGTCCGGCTATATCGGTCAACGCTATTCAAAGCCGGGCTTCCTGTCGCTGATCTATATCGCGCGCTCCATCGCGGTGACGGCCTTCCTGCTCCTGCCCCAGACACCCACAAGCGTCATCATCTTCGCCATCGTCATGGGGCTTTTATGGCTCTCCACCGTGCCCCCGACGAACGGTCTGGTGGCGATCATGTTCGGCACGGGCCATCTGGGGCTTCTGGGCGGGATCGTGTTCTTCTCCCACCAGGTCGGCTCCTTCCTGGGCGTCTGGCTCGGCGGCTATCTCTACGACATTTTCGGCAGCTACGATCCCGTGTGGTGGCTTGGCGTTCTGCTCGGCCTGTTCGCCGCCTTGGTGCACATGCCGATCCGGGAAGCCGCTGTTACGCGCCCGTCCCTCGCCCCGGCAGAATAAGCGAAGATCAGTCCGCGGCGCGCTCGGCGCTACGGGCCAGCGCCATCAGAAAACCGCCGCGCGCATCGGGCTCTTCCATGCCGCGCGGCTCGTATACATTGCGATGAAAGAAGAATCCGGTCAGCCGATAGGCGTCATCGAGCGCTTCGCGCGTCGTCTCCGCCGTGTTCCGCGTGGTCAGAAAAGCCGGCAATGGCAAAAGCTTGTCGCGCCAAGGCGTTCCGGCCTCCTGCGTCACCGCACGCCCCGATTTGGGAGAGACATAGGCCAGCCCTTCGCGGCTTCCCGTTAGCGCGCATTTTCCAAGATCCAGCCCGAAACCCAGCTCGTCCAGAAGCGCCAGCTCGAACCGCACCATCAGCGGCCCGGCAATCTCGGGCTCGTCCAGATGCGCCGTGATGACCTTGAGTGTTTCGTAGAGCCCCGCATGCGCGTCGCGCTCGGGCATGAGCCGCAGATGTGCGGCCAGAAGCTGGATGCCGTGAATGGCGACGGCCGAGGCGAGCAATCGCGCTGCGTTGAGCTCGAGAGGTTCGACCTGAAACGCGCCCAGATGCTCTTCGAGCCGGGCGCGCCAGACGAGATCAACACGATTGCCCGGCTGCAGGAGTGGCTGCATGCGGCGTGACCGGCCGCCCTTCACCAGCCCCAGATGACGGCCATGTGCCGCCGTCATCGTTTCAAGGACGACGCTCGTCTCGCCATACTTTCTGGCGCCCAGAATGATCCCTTCGTCGCGCCATTCCATGCGGCCACTGTCCTCCCGTCAGGACGGGAATTCAAGCCCCATCTCGCGGTAGCGCTCGGGGTCATTGCCCCAGCCTTCGCGCACCTTCACGAAGAGGAAGAGATGGACCTTCTGCTCAAGAATATCGGCGATTTCCTCGCGCGCTGCCTGTCCGACGGCACGGATCGCCGAGCCCTTGTGGCCGAGCACGATTTTCTTCTGGCTGTCGCGCTCCACATAGACGACCTGGTCGATGCGCACGGACCCGTCCTTGCGCTCCTCCCATTTCTCCGTCTCCACATGGATGGCGTAAGGCACTTCCTGATGCAGCCGCAGAAACAGCTTCTCGCGCGTGATCTCGGCAGCGAGCTGGCGCATCGGCAGATCCGAAATCTGGTCTTCCGGATAGTACCAGGGACCGACCGGCAGCGTTTCGGCGAAATAGGAAAGCAGGTCATCGCAGCCCGAGCCCTGCAGCGCCGAGACCATGAAGGTGCGCTCGAACGCCACCGCCTCATTGGCCTTTGCCGCCAGCTCAAGAAGGGTTTCGCGCTTCACGCGGTCGACCTTGTTGAGGATGAGGATCTTGGGCTGAGCGACGTCCTTGAGCTTTTCAAGAATGGCTGCCGCATCTCCCTTGATGCCGCGTTCGGCATCGATGAGGAACGCCACCACATCGGCGTCCTTGGCCCCACCCCAGGCGGTGGTGACCATGGCGCGGTCGAGCGTGCGACGCGGATTGAAGATGCCCGGCGTGTCGATGAACACGATCTGCGCACTCTCATGGGTGGCGATGCCGCGCACGATGGCGCGGGTTGTCTGCACCTTATGGGTGACGATGGACACTTTTGCGCCCACGAGCTGATTGAGCAGCGTCGATTTGCCGGCATTCGGCGCGCCGATCAGCGCCACGAAGCCGGAGCGGGTTTCACCCTGCGGGCTGTCAATCGATATGTCTTCACTCATGATACGTTCTCGTTTCTATGCCAGACGCCTTCGCGCTCCAGCATGGTCGTGGCCGCCGCCTGCTCGGCTTCGCGCTTGGAGCGTCCCTTGCCGAATGCGGGGTCATAACCCTTGATCTTTACGGTGACCGAGAAGACCGGATCGTGATCCGGTCCCTGCCGATCGTCAACACTATAGGCTGGCGTGACGCCAGCAACCTGATGCGCCCATTCCTGCAGCGCTGTCTTGGGATCGCGTCGGTCAGCGCCCTTGGCCCGCGCGCGCGATCCCCAATGGGTGCGAACGAATGTGCGGGCCGCGTCGATCCCCGCTTCCAGGAAGACGACCGCAATCAGGGCTTCCATCACATCGGCGCGCAGATTGATCTGTTTGCGTGTCGCAGCCCCACGCAAATCGCTGCCCATATGGATCAGCGGGCTGATATCCAGTTCGTCGGCGACTTCGGCCAGCGTCTCGGCATTCACCAGCGCATTGAGGCGCACCGAGAGTTCGCCTTCCGGCGCTTTGGGAAAGCTTTCAAAAAGCAGTTCGGCAACGGCCAGTCCGAGAACCCGGTCGCCGAGAAATTCAAGACGCTGATAATCCACGCCCGCGCGACCGCGCGCGCTGGAATGCGTCATCGCTTCCTCGACCAGCGCGGCGTCTTTGTAAGCAAACCCGGTGCGCCGGGACACTTCAGCGACGAGCTGGGGTCCGCGCAGACGTTTGACAGCCATGGTTTTTGGCAAGGCTCAGTCGACCCAGTTGAGAATGCGCGACGGGCGCACTTCCGACGGCCAGCGCCACAGCTCAAGCGGACTTGCACCGCCGGCGATGGAGAAGAAGATCACATTGGCGCGGCCCACCAGGTTTTCAGCCGGCACGAAACCGACCGAGAAACGGCTGTCGGCAGAGTTGTCGCGATTGTCGCCCATCATGAAGTAATGGCCTTCAGGAACCACGAACTCACGCGTGTTGTCGCCCAAGCCGGTCTCCGTCAGGTCCAGCGTCTCGTAGGAAACGCCATTGGGCAGGGTCTCGCGATAGACATCGACCGGGCGGTCCATCTCCGTGATGTCGGGATCGGTGATCTGGCCAAGCTTCTCGCGCTGCACCGGCTCATCATTGATGAAGAGAACACCATCGCGCATCTGGATCTTGTCGCCCGGCAGGCCAACCACACGCTTGATGTAATCGATGGACGGGTTCGGCGGGAACTTGAACACCACCACATCGCCGCGCTCGGGCTCGGACGCCCAGATACGGCCGGAGAACAGCGGCGGCGAGAACGGCAGCGAATGGCGAGAATAACCGTAAGCCCACTTGGTGACGAACAAATAGTCGCCTTCAAGCAGGGTCGGACGCATCGAGCCCGATGGAATGGAGAATGGCTGAAAAAAGAAGGTGCGGATAACCAGCGCCAGAATAAGCGCCTGGACGATCACGCTCACCGTCTCGCCTGCCCCGCCCGATTTCTTCTTCGTCTTGTCAGCCACGCTCATTACTTCCTCGGTTCGACTGTTTCGGCACGGTCTTATCGCGCCAGAAAGGCGGCGGCAATGCGACAACGCTCCCTTGCGCAGTTTTCAGCCTCAGTTTCCCGTGTCGGGAACCGCCTCGATAATCACGAATGCCTGAGCCAGCGGAAAGTCGTCGGTAATGGTCAAATGGACAAGCACTTTCATTCCAGGCGGCGTCATGTTCATGGCGTGCTCGCGCGCGCGTCCGGAAAGCTCCATGGTCGGCTTGCCGCCCGGCAGGTTCACGACGCCCATTTCGCGCCAGAAGACGCCGCGCGAAATGCCCGTGCCCAACGCCTTGGAGCAGGCTTCCTTGGCTGCGAAGCGCTTGGCGTAGGAGGCAGCACGCTCGCGGCGCTTGTCAGACTTCGCGCGCTCCACCTCCGTGAACACACGCTGCGTGAACCGTTCGCCGTAGCGGTCGAGCGTTTTTGCGACGCGCCGAATGTCGATCAGGTCGCTTCCGATACCGATAATCATGAACTTGTTGCCGTCCCTGCACCAAAGGCCTGCTGGTTCGCCCTGCGGCGTGCGCGCTCGGCAAGGCGTTTGCGGCGCTGCTCACGAAACCCGAAAACCGCCCAGCGTGTCAGAAAATAGAAGACCAGAGCGAAGGTGATCCCGAGCGGCAGAGCGCCGATGGACATGGGCTTCAGGAGTGGCTCCCAGAGCTGCGAGAATTCGAGATGGCTCAGCATCTTGCCCAGATGGATGGGCGCTCCCTGAGGAATATCGCCGCCGTAGAGGATCATGCGCCCGGTCTCGAGCGTCGCGCCCCAGATGAAGGGGAATGTCAGCGGATTTCCAATGGCGGTGCCGATGGCCGAGGCGACAAGGTTTCCGCCCAGGCACCAGGCCAGACCGGCGGCGATGAAAAAGTGAAAGCCCATGAAGGGCGTGAAGGACGCAAAAACGCCTGCCGCAACACCGGCTGCGATGGCATGCGGCGTTGCCGTGAGCCGAAGGGCCCGCTTTACGAAATATTGTGCGGATCGCCAGAAAGACCGACGCGGCCAAACGAGGGTTCGCGTCTTTTCCCATAAATCGGCAGGTTTTCTACGTCGAAACAACATCGCGCCTACACCGCACCCCCGAATGCCAACATGCTTCTCCCCCAGCACTCCGATCCTATAAGACCGACCTCCTTAACGGCGCGTTCCCGCAAACCGGTTTGTGCATCGATATAGGCAAGCTGAGACAGATGGGGCAAGGGCAACCACGCGACCAATTGCGCTTCCGAAGAGATGGCCGGAAACGCGATTGTTCTAAGCGCCTGAAACGGCAGAATTTTGACGCCGCCGATCAATCAGTGACCGCATGACGCGCGGCTATGAAACGCGCGCCATGTTCCTGTCCTGAAGCATGTAGCCGCGGCTTTCGCTCCAGCCGAGTTCAGGGTGACTCGCAACCTGATGCGCCAGATACTGGATACGCCAGCTGTCGACGACCTGATAACCGAGCGCCTCCAGGTCATCCAGAAAGCGGGCCTTGTTGCGGATATGGTAGGGCAGATAGGTCGGCCCGCCACGCTGCAGCGTGTAGACCGAAGGCCCTTCCCTTAAGGCGACCTTGTTGAGAAGGATGACCCTTGGCCGCGCAGGCAGGCTTTTGACGAAATCGGGAAACGGCATATCCAGATATTGCAGCAGCCCCGAGCAAAGCAGGATGTCCGCTTCTTCTATTTCCTCAAGGCAATCGCAAAACGAGAGTTGCGCCTCCAGACCTTCGGAGACCGCCATCTCCCTTCCCGCCTTCACCATCGCCGGCAGTTCATAGACCTGCCATTGCACCCTTGAGAGGTCCAGAAGGTCACGAAAGGCACGGAACTTGGTACCCACATGCCCACCGGCATCCAGCAGGCGCAACGGCGCGCCATTGCGTGCGCGCAACTCCCGTTCGAGCCAGAAGAGGATCGGGTAATCCCAGTCAATGACCCGGCTCATCTTGTCGAGCGCAACGGGCACGACCACTTCGTGATCGTAATCGGTCAGCGCCCAGCCCGGCGCTGCGCGCACGGCGCTTTGCCGGTCTGGATATGCGCCCGTCAGCTCCGCACGGCGGGCGACGAGATGCAGCTTTGAAAGAGCGGAGCGGAACGGCCGGGCGGCGCGCTTGATCCCGCCACTGTCGAAATGCAGTAGAGCTTTCATATCAGCCTCTCTTGAACAGAAGGAGCGTTCCTCCCCGCGCCCGGACGAACGCACGGCGATGCGTGAGGCGTTCAGATCGCGCGGGGAGAATGTTCAGGAGAGGTTTTGACGGGGCGGCTTGAGCAATCGTTTAGCCTGAAAGGCGCAGATGTTTTCTGCCGGATCAGCGGCCAGACACGCGGCGAAGCGCACAGGCCGGATGGCATGGAAAGAGGACTGCCCCATGGGCATGCAGTGAAGGGCGCAGCAGTCCTGAGCGGAGGCATCCACGTCATCATGAGCATAGCCCTCCGGCCCATGATCAGCGGCGACTGCAATCACGCTTGCGGTTGCCATCTCGGGAGCCGGGTGTGCGCTGGCCCCAGGCATTGGGTAGAACAGCAAAACGATCAAGGTGAAAACCGCGATCACCCCGCCTACTCCCAGTCTCGCCAAAGGCGTATCTTGCCAGAAACAGCGCATTCGGCACGTTGTTCATGAGCGCTGGTCGGGTCAATTCACCCCGGCCGCGCCGCAAGTAACCAATTTGCGAACGGGCGGGCCATTTTGCTGACTGTCGGGGCGGCGCGACCGCCTATTGGCGCATGCCCCACCACCATAGGACAGCGGGCCGCAACATTGTGATGCCTTGCCCGCCCGTGCGATCAGCCGTTCACGCGGTGCGCATCGCTCACGCTGGTGATTTCCTTGAGCTGCGAAATCAGCCGGTTGAGATGCTTCAGGTCCCAGACCTCGAGATCGAACAGCATTTCGGTGAAATCGGGTGCCGTGCGCTCCATGGCGAGCGTGTGAATGTTGGCGTCATTTGAGGCCACCACCTGCGCGATCTCGGCCAGCGAGCCGGGCTCGTTGATGGCCGTGACGGACATGCGGACCGGGAAGCGCTCCTTCATGTGCTCGTCAATGTCCCAGCGCACATCGATCCACCGCTCCGGCTGATCGTCGAACGCGGTGAGCGCCGGCGACTGGATCGGATAGATGGTGATGCCGGAACCGGGTTGAAGAATGCCGACAATGCGGTCGCCCGGCACCGCCCCTTCAGGCGCGAAGCTGACCGGCAGATCGCCCGTCACGCCGCGAATCGGCACGGCGTTGCCCTGCGGGGTTTCGCCCGAAGCATCACGCGTGGTGCGCTTGGCCTTGCGCGAAGAGCGGCCGGGGATCTGGAACAGCATGCCCGCCGCATTGCGCAGGTTGAACCAGCCCTCCTCGCGCTCCTTGGGGGCCTGCGTGACGCGCTCGTCCTTGTAGTCGGGGAACACGGCGCGAACCACGTCCTGCGAGGAAAGCTCCCCGCGCCCGACCGCAGCCAGAACATCCTCCACATCCTGCCGACCGAGCCGGTGCAGCACCGGCTTCAGCGCATCGCGCGAAAAGGTCTTTTCGGCCCGCTCGAAGGCGCGCTCGAGAATGCGCGCGCCGAGACCGGAATACTGTTTGCGGATCGCGTTTCGCGTGGCGCGGCGGATGGCGGCGCGCGCCTTGCCGGTGACAACGACCGATTCCCACGCCGCCGGCGGCACCTGCGCCTTGGAGCGGATGATCTCCACTTCGTCGCCGTTCTTCAGCTCGGTCATGAGCGGCATGATCCGGCCATTGACCTTTGCGCCGACACAGGTGTCGCCCACCTCGGTGTGGACCGCATAGGCAAAGTCGATGGGCGTTGCCCCGCGCGGCAGCGCGATCAGCCGCCCCTTGGGCGTGAAGCAGAAAACCTGGTCCTGGAACAGCTCCAGCTTGGTGTTTTCGAGGAAGTCTTCCGGCGTATCGCCCTCAGACAGCGCCTCGATGGTGCGCCGCAGCCAGGCATAGGCATTGGTGTCGCGCGAGATGCGGTGATCCGCGCCGTTCACCTTGCCGCCGAAATCCTTGTAGATCGAATGCGCGGCAACACCGTATTCGGCAATGCCGTGCATGTCATAGGTGCGGATCTGCAGTTCCACGCGCTGGCGCGACGGCCCGACAATCGTCGTATGGATCGACCGGTAGTCATTCTGCTTGGGCGTGGAGATGTAGTCCTTGAAGCGCCCCGGCACCATCGACCAAGTGGAGTGGATGACGCCCAGCGCCCGGTAACAGTCTTCGACCGTATCGACGAGCACGCGGAAACCGAAAATGTCCGACAGCTGCTCGAAGGAAAGCGCCTTCGTCTCCATCTTGCGGAACACCGACCAGGGCTTCTTCTGGCGGCTCTTCACCGTCGCCTCGATCTGGTGTTCTGTAAAGAGGTGTGACAGCGCCTCTTCAATGGCCTTGATGACCCCGCGATTGCGCTCGAAGAACTCCGCCAGCCGCTCCGTCACAGCGCGAAACGCTTCGGGATTGATGTGGCGGAAGGCGAGCTCTTCAAGCTCCTCGCGCATGTCCTGCATGCCCATGCGACCGGCCAGCGGCGCATAGATGTCCATCGTCTCCTCGGCGATCCGGAGCCGCTTGTGCTCGGGCACGTGATCGAGCGTGCGCATGTTGTGCAGGCGGTCGGCAAGCTTCACCAGAAGCACGCGCACATCGTCGGAAATGGCGAGCAGAAGCTTGCGCAGGTTTTCTGCCTGATGCGCCTTCTTGGAAACGAGATCGAGGCGCTTCAGCTTGGTCAAACCCTCGACGAGCTTGCCGATATCGGGGCCGAACAGTTCATCGATCTCGGCGCGCGTGGCGCTCGTATCCTCGATCGTGTCATGCAGGAGGGCGACAGCAATGGTCGCCTCGTCCAGATGCATGTCGGTCAGGATGGCGGCAACTTCCAGAGGATGTGAAAAATAGGGATCGCCAGAGGCGCGGCGCTGATGACCGTGCTTCTGCATTGCGTAGACATAGGCCTTGTTGAGTAGCGCCTCATTGACGTCCGGCTTGTAGCGTTGAACACGCTCGACAAGCTCGTATTGACGCATCATGGGCGGCTTCCTCTGTTCTTATTGTTGTCTACGCAAAGCAAAACATGCGCCGCGAGGTGCACGGCGCATGTTTAAGATAGGCAGGAATGTTCCGGCAAGGAAGAGATTGCCATGCCGAACATTCGTGTCGATCAGAAATCGTCGCTTTTTTCCGGCGGCACGAGGCCTTCGATGCCGGCGAGCAGATCTTCTTCGCTCATGCGGTCGAAGGAAATCTCCTCCTCCGGCTGCTCTGCGCTTGCTTCCACGGCCTCGGCGGACGGCTCGCTGATCTCCGGGAGATCGGCTTCCGGCTCGTCAACCTCGACATGCTTCTGCAGCGAGTGAATCAGATCTTCTTTGAGGTCGCCCGGAGACAGGGTCTCGTCAGCGATCTCGCGCAGGGCGACAACGGGGTTCTTGTCGTTGTCGCGGTCCACGGTAATTGCTTCGCCCTGCGAAATCTGGCGGGCGCGGTGGCTCGCCAGGAGCACGAGATCAAAGCGGTTATCGACCTTGTCGATACAGTCTTCAACGGTCACACGGGCCATTCAGTGCCCCTTTCATGCGTAAATCTGCAAGGAAATCCAGCGCGTCAATACCCTGCCAGCCCGAAAAATTCAAGGCCGAGACGCAACGCTTGCTTTCCGATCAACACGCAATTGCGGCGCGGTGATGGCAGCCGGCGCGCCAGCCCACAGCTTGTAATTATGACGAATTTATATATTGGTTGGAACTATCATAGTTCAGCGCTATTTCCTCATAAGAGATAGCTTTTTGGGCACCTTCCGGCGCGACGCTTTCGTTTTGTGCGCCAACCTTTTTTGAAACAGGAAATTTGACGATGTTCGATCCACGGGAAAAGATAGCGCTCTTCATTGATGGCGCAAATTTGTATGCCACATCGCGGGCATTAGGGTTCGACATCGATTACCGCAAGCTCCTGAGCAGCTTCAAGGAACGCGGCTACCTGCTGCGCGCCTACTACTACACCGCTCTGGTGGAGGATCAGGAGTATTCGTCCATTCGCCCGCTGATCGACTGGCTGGATTACAATGGCTACAAGGTCGTTACCAAGCCGGCCAAGGAGTTCACCGACTCCGCAGGTCGCCGCAAGATCAAGGGCAACATGGACATCGAGCTGGCAATCGATGCCCTCGAGCTGTGCGACGTGGTTGATCATTACGTGATCTTCTCCGGCGATGGTGACTTCCGCACGCTGGTCGAGGCTCTTCAGCGCAAGGGCCGCAAGGTCAGCGTCGTTTCCACCATCCAGTCCCAGCCGCCGATGATCGCTGACGATCTTCGCCGTCAAGCGGACAATTTCATCGATCTCTCCTCATTGCGCGACGAAGTTGGCCGTGCGACAAGCGAGCGGCCTTCCCGCAAGGCTGATCCTGAAGATGACGAGACGTTCGACGATCTATGAGCACTGTTCCGGCGCAGGCCACCGAGCCGCCGCGTGATTGCGCGCTTTGTCCGCGCCTGCACCAGTTCATCGCAGACTGGCGCGTCAAGGAGCCCGAGTGGCACAACGCGCCGGTCCCGGCCTTTCTTCCCAAAGGCGGCGACGACAATGTCTCGCTTCTGATTGTCGGCCTCGCACCGGGCCTGCGCGGCGCGAACAAATCCGGCCGCCCCTTCACCGGCGATTACGCCGGCGACCTCCTCTACAGCACGCTGAAACGCTTTGGTTTCGCCGAAGGAGAGTATGAGGCGCGCCCAGACGACAGCCTCACCCTCATCGATGCGGCAATCGTGAATGCCGTGCGCTGCGTGCCGCCGGAAAACAAGCCCGTGGGTTCGGAAATAAACACCTGCCGCGAACACTTTTTCGCCCCCACGATGAAGCGCTTCAAAAACATGAAGGCCATTCTGACGCTCGGCGTGATCGCGCATCAGTCAACCGTGCGCGCCCTTGGCGGCCGCGTCGCGGCACACAAGTTCGCGCATGGCGCGCGCCAGGAAGTCGCCGGCTTTTCCATATTCTCGAGCTATCACTGCTCGCGCTACAACACGAACACCGGCCGCCTGACCGAAGACATGTTCGTCAGCGTTTTCCGCGATATACGCGAATTTCTCGATAATTAGATTCTGATGGCGAAACGCTTCTGCGGCAGTATGCGGATCAACCGCTCTGCTTCAGGAGCCTTGCCTTTTCGCGGTTCCAGTCGCGCTTCTTGGCAGTCTCGCGCTTGTCGTGCAGCTTCTTGCCGCGCGCCACGGCGACCTGGAGCTTGGCCAGCCCGCGCTCGTTGAAATAGAGCTTGAGAGGCACGAGGGTCATGCCCTCCCGCTCGATTGACTGGGCGAACCTTGAGAGTTCCCGCTTGGAGATCAGCAGTTTGCGCTTGCGCCGCGGCTCATGGTTGAACCGGTTGCCGGCGGAATATTCCTGGATATACGAGTTGATCAGCCAGCATTCGCCGTCCTCTATCGAGGCATAGGCTTCCTGGATGTTCGCATGCCCTTCGCGCAGCGACTTCACTTCGGTGCCCGTCAGAACAATGCCGGCTTCCAGCGTGTCCAGCACTTCATAGGAGAAGCGCGCCTTGCGGTTTTCGGCAATCGTCTGAACGTTCGGATTCTTGTCTTTCGCCATGTGTCCCAAATGCGCCGGAAGCGCTCATGAGCGCTTCCGCCTTCCAGCGGGCAGAAGAATGCCCGTTTGTTTCACCGCATTTGTGCGACGCCGTGCGTATTTGCCCGGCTGCAAAATGCTCTACTTCAGCAGGCCTGCGTGCTGCATGGCTGCGTCGATGGCCGCCGCGGTGGAAGCCTCGATCGGCACGAGCGGCAGGCGGACCCGATTTTCGGCCTTGCCGAGACGCGACAGCGCATATTTCGCACCGCACAGGCCCGGCTCGATGAAGATCGCCTTGTGCAGCGGCATCAGCCGGTCCTGCAGTTCAAGGGCCTTTTCCTTGTCATTGGCAAGCGTTGCCGCCTGGAACTCCGCGCACAGGCGCGGCGCCACATTGGCCGTCACCGAAATGCAGCCGACGCCGCCATGTGCGTTGAAGCCCAGAGCCGACGCATCTTCGCCGGAGAGCTGGATGAAGTCCTTGCCGCAGGTGAGACGCTGCTCTGAAACGCGGTCGACCTTCGCCGTTGCGTCCTTCACACCGACAATATTGGCAAAGTCCTTCGCCAGCCGGCCCATGGTCTCGGGCGACATGTCGATCACCGAACGCGGCGGAATGTTGTAGATGATGATCGGCAGGCTCGTCGAACGCGCCACCGTCGCAAAATGCTCATAGAGACCGTTCTGCGTCGGCTTGTTATAATACGGCGTGACCACCAGTGCCGCGTCGGCCTTCACCTCTTCGGCGAACTTGGCCAGCGCAACGGCTTCGCGGGTGGAATTGGACCCTGCGCCTGCGATCACCGGAACGCGACCGGCAGCCGTCTCGACGCAGATCTGGACCACTTCGCGATGCTCTTCATGCGTCAGCGTGGGCGTTTCGCCCGTGGTG
The DNA here is from genome assembly GCF_017255295.1 of Nitratireductor aquimarinus. Classification (GTDB taxonomy): domain Bacteria; phylum Pseudomonadota; class Alphaproteobacteria; order Rhizobiales; family Rhizobiaceae; genus Nitratireductor; species Nitratireductor aquimarinus. The sequence continues at coordinate 807,572 of NZ_JAFKDE010000002.1, read as the reverse complement.
CCGACCGGAACAAGACCCGTCGTGCCTTCGGCAATCTGCCATTCAACGAGTTCGCGAAACGCTTTTTTGTCCAGGCTGCCATCTTTGGCAAACGGTGTCACAAGCGCTGTGAGAGACCCCCTGAACATAATGTCGAACTCCTGAATGAGATTGGATGCAATTATGACGGCCAGAACCGCCGACGGATGCTTCTAGCCGAAGATGTCGCGGCGCACCATAGTCTTGCCATCTCTTGCCCGCAAGAATCCGACCTGAGTGGCATGTTTGCTTCAGCAGGACGGGGTCGGGCCCGTCTCGCCGAAAAAAACAGCGTCCACGCTGGTTCATTATCGTCGGACCTCTGGTCGACCTGTTCGGGTGCTTTTTGCATGAAGACATCAGCCGCGCTTGTCCCGCTGCTTCTCCTCTCCGTTTCGACAATCGTGCAGGCCCAGTCTTTGCCCGAAATGGCGCCCATCCCCTTTGCGCGTCCCGATGCAGCAACTGCGCCCAGCGCCGTGATTGACGCGCTGACCCGTGCAACCGTGCGCCCCAATGTCGTGGACGGCGAAACCGGTCAGTCGACCGACATGCGCGCCATGATCGCGGGACTGGACGCCATCTCGACCGGAGATCCCGAAACGGCGCGCACCCTGCGCAACAGCATGACGGAAAACGGGCTCGAGCGCCGCATTTTGAGCTGGTCTCTGGTTCTTTCCGCCAGCGACACGCTGTCCAGCGCCGAAATTGCCAAGACTGCCGGCGACCTCGCCGGCTGGCCCGGCATGCTCACCCTGCGCGATCACAGCGAGCGGGCGCTTTATCGCGAGAATCAGCGCCCCAATGTGGTCGTCGCCCTGCTTGGAGACATGCCGCCCCGAACCTTTGAGGGAACGGTGGCGCTTGCCCGCGCGCATCTGGCGCTATCGCAGGAAGACAAGGCGCGTGCGCTGGTATCCACATTCTGGCGCGGGGCAAAACTCGATGCGGCGCGCGAAACAGCGTTCATGAAAGAGTTCGACACCCTGCTCTCAACCGCCGACCACCGGGTGCGGATGGAGCAGATGCTGTATAATGCGCGCATACGCTCCGCCGAACGCGTCGCAGAACGCGCCGGCGGTGTGGAACTGACCAGGGCATGGGCGGCGGTCATTCGCGGCGAGAAAAATGCGGAAGAGCTGCTCGACGCCGTGCCCGAGGCGCAGCAGAGCGCCGGATATCTTTTCGCCAAAACCCGTTATTTGCGCCGCAGCGGCCGGTTCGACGAGGCTGCAAAGGTCATGCTGACCGCGCCGCAGGATGCGCAAAGCCTGATCGACCCGGATGAATGGTGGGTGGAGCGACGCGTCCTCTCCCGCGAGCTTCTGGATATCGATGACGCGGAAACGGCCTATAAGGTCGCGGCGAACCATGCGGCCGAAAGCCCTTCGCGGGCAGCCGATGCGGAGTTCCATGCCGGCTGGTATGCACTGCGCATGCTCGACAGGCCTGAAAAGGCGGCAGAGCATTTCACGCGCATCGCCGAAGGGCCGATTTCCAACGCCAGAGCGCATTACTGGCTCGGCCGCGCGGCAGAGGCCGGCGCCCCCGGGGATGCGGACGCTCATTATAAAGAGGCGGCGCGCTTCGGCGCGACCTTCTACGGGCAGCTGGCGACGGCGCGGCTCGGGCAATCGAAGCTCGCAGCCGATGCGCCCGCCCCCCGGGACGACGACCGGCGGCACTTTTTTGCCCGCGAGATGGTGCGAGCAATCAAGAGCCTGGAACAGACAAGCCATGCATGGCGCGCCGGCAGCCTTTACCGGAAACTCGCACAACAGCTCGACAATCCGGGCGAGCTGGCGCTTCTGGCCAATATGGCGGCAAACCGAGGCGACTACACAACGGCGCTGCGCGTCGGCAAGATCGCAGCCGGGCGCGGACTGGACATCGGCGCACTTGCCCATCCGGTCGGCGCAATCCCGGACGCCGCCTCCATCCCGTCTGCCCGGCAGGCCCTCGCCTACGCCATTGCCCGGCAGGAAACGGAGTTCAACGCTGCCGCCGTCTCGCCCGCCGGAGCGCGCGGCCTCCTGCAGCTCATGCCTGCAACGGCACAGGAAATGGCGCGTAAGAGCGGCCTGCCCTATTCCCGCGCCCGCCTGACGGCAGACCCCACCTACAATGTGACGCTTGGCGCAGCCTATCTGGAAGAACAGCTCGCGCGCTTTAACGGCTCCTACATCCTCACCTTCGCCGGCTACAATGCCGGTCCGAGCCGCGCCACGGAATGGATGGGCCGCTATGGTGATCCACGCGGAAAATCGGTGGAGGAGATCGTCGACTGGATCGAACGCATTCCCTATTCGGAAACGCGCAACTATGTTCAACGGGTGATGGAGAATCTGCAGATCTACAAGATGCAGTTGACCGGCCGGTTCGACATCGAAAAGGATCTGACGGTCGGCGGCTGATCGAGACTCTGATCAATGCGCCAACCGTCTGATACAAACAGCAAACAGGCGACATTCGAGGGAAGCTGTGTCGGAAGAAGATTTTCGCGATGTCTACTACACGGCGCAGGATGGCCTGAAACTGCACGCTCGCGTTTATGGTGAAAACAATCCCGGCCTGCCCGTGGTTTGCCTTCCCGGCCTGACACGCAATGCGCGGGACTTTCACCCGCTCGCCCTTTTTCTCGCGACCGATGCCCCGAAACCGCGCAAGGTCATCGTCTTCGACTATCGCGGACGCGGCCTGTCCGACCGCGACCCGGACTGGCGTCATTATGACGTGGCCATTGAGGCCGCCGATATCACCGCCGGCCTTGCCGTTCTGGGCGTCGAACACGCGGCCTTCATCGGCACCTCGCGTGGCGGATTGATTATCATGGCGCTCAGCGCCTCACGGCCTGCCCTTTTGAAGGCAGTTGTTCTCAACGATATCGGCCCGGTGGTGGAGGGAGACGGTCTTGCCCAGATCCGCTCCTATCTGCAACGCGCGCCCAAACCGGCCACACTCAAAGAAGCGATTGAGATCCAGAAAACCATCCACGGCGATGCCTTTTCCGCCCTTTCGGATGAAGACTGGGAACGCTTTACCGGTGCGCTCTATCGGCAGGAAAACGGAAGCCTTCTGGCGGATTTCGATCCGAAACTCGTCAAGCCACTCAAAGAGATAGACCTGGATCGCCCGCTTCCAGAGCTATGGCCACTCTTTTCCGGCCTGACCGGCATTCCGCTACTTGCGGTGCGCGGTGAGAATTCGCGTCTTCTCTCCATGAAAACACTGGGCGAGATGGAAGCCTGCCATCCCGACATGCAGTCCATTGTCGTTCCCGGACAGGGACACGCACCACTGCTCGAAACCGATGATTTGCCGGAAAAAATCGCAGCCTTTGTCGATCAGGCCGAAAAAGCACCGCGACACTCTGGATAAAGCCCCCCACCGACCGCGATAGCGCCCTCCCCAACACACCGGCACAGGACCAGAGCCTAGCTGGCTGTCGTGATCTTCCCACAGGAGCATCGCTCCAGAACGTCGACGCAGGGGTCGAGATCGCCGGTCGCCAGATGCGCATAGCGCATGGTCATTGTCAGCGTCTGGTGGCCAAGCCACATCTGCACCCGGCGCAGATCAATACCGCCCTGCACAAGACGCGACGCACATGTGTGGCGCAACACATGCGGCACGACCTGCGTATCCTGTGAGAGTCCCACCTCTGCCTTGGCTTCATTCCAGATGGTGCGAAACTGGGCCTGTCGCAACATGGCGAACGGCCCTTCCCGCCCCTCTTTCCGGACACCGGCAGCATTCTGCGCACGCGCCGTCAGCGGCACGGAGCGCGCACGCGCGGATTTCGTGATCCAGAAGCTCGCGCGTCCGCCCTGCACGTCGTTCCAGGTCAGCCCGATGGCTTCGCCCAGCCTGCACCCCGTATCCACCAGAAAGACAGAAAGCCGCCAGGCATCTTCGCTGCGGCGTCGGATCGCGGCGAAAAGCATCTCCTCTTCGCTCCACGAGAGAAAGCGGATGCGTCCGGAGCGCTCTTTCTGACGTCGAAATTCGGGCAGGCTGTGAATGTCATCCATTTTATGCGCTTTCCGCAGAAGCTTGCTCAGCGCGGCCATCTTTCGATTGATGGTCGCATTGCTGTTTCCGCGAGCGCGCAATTTCCCGATCAACGCATCAAGGGCATCCTGCCCGAATGTGCTGAAGCGCTTCCCCATCAGGAGCTCATCCAGCTCCCCGATAAAGAAGGTGACATTGTATTTGTGCGAGCCAGGCTCCCAAAGTATGTCGCCATACTTTGCAAAGAGCTCCTTCAGGCTGAATTCAGAGACAAGCCGGAGCCGCTCACTGTCGAAAGTGACAGAGTAGCCCTCTCCTGAAACACCCCATGCCTCTTCCAGACGATTGACGCTCCCCATGTCAGAGAGCGTCCCGGACGCAATTCAGGGCGTTTATTTCAACCTTGTCCTGACCTCCGAAGAAACTCAACGGAGCGAGTTTGTACCAGTTCCCCATGTACACAACCTCCGATTGTCGGAGATACCATCACCACTAACTGATGGTCCAAAGAACACACGCTTATTCTTATTGATCCGTCCGCCCCGCTGAGCCCCCGCGGCATTCGTCTGTATTTTTAAGCGGCCCTGTTGAACGGAACTGGCAAACCCACCCATGGGAGAGCCTGCACGAAGATGTCGCCAACCCCTGTCACCAAAAGCACTCTCAATTGATCGAAGCGCCCGCCAACAACGATATCTCCAAGGCCGGGACCCGGCGAAGTCTCGCCAGATCCCGGTATGCACTGCTGCTTCGTTAGAAGCTTCGCGTGATGCGGAAGAAACCGCTCATCGCGCCGTCCTTGTAGCTGTCGCCATCCTTGTAGTTCACGGCGATCTTGGTATCGAGATTCTCGACCAGCTCGTAGTCGATGACACCGCCAATAGCCCAGTCGTCGGCTTTGGAGCCATGTTTGTCAGCAAAGTACTGACCGCCGAGACCGACCGAGAGTTTCTGCGTTGCAGCATATTTCAGGTAACCACCGGCCGAGTAGTCATAGCCATTGCTGTAGAGGCTCGGATCCGAGAAGTAGGTGGCCAGCAGCTCGACGCTCAGCTGATTGGTCGCCTTGAACTGGGCAAAGCCCTTGAGGCCCCATTCCTTGGCCGTTGCGTCATAGGCTGCGAATGCGTCGAACGACCCCCAGCCCTGCGAGACACCCACCTTGCCGACCACATTGGGCGTGTAGTCGTAATTGTAGTCGTTCTCTTCCAGCGCCAGCGAAACCGACACGCCGTTGCCCGGCACGAAGGTGTAACCCAGCGTGTGAACCGAAGAATCAAAGCCGCCAGCATCGAACTCACCGCCGAGCCCCTGATCAAAGATCGTACTCTTGTAGCCCAGGAAGAACCCGCCAAGCGTGATGTAGGCCTGATTCAGATATGCGCCGCGCGTTGCACCATTGACAGAGAATGGACCACTTCCGCTCGGCGCGCCGAGGCGAGAAACACCTGAATAGGCGTCAGCCCGCAGCTCGATAAAGCTGCCCAGCGTACCGAACTCGGTTTCCGAACGGGCGTCGATTGTCAGGTTGGCCCGAGCGAGCTTGCGCCAGCCGCCAGCTTTATCGCTGCGTCCGGCTCCCCAGGTTTCCCAGACCTCGTCATAGACATCCCCGCCCATGAGGGAACGCTTGGAATCATCGGCATCCGACCAGTCGATCTGATAGCGCGCATAGCCGCCGATCTTCAGGCAGGTTTCGGTGCCCGGAATATAGAAGAAGCCGGCACCATAGACGTCGCAGACCCGGACGTATTCCATCGGCTCCGGCTCGGCAACGAAAAGCGGATCGGCAGCCTTGGCGCCGGTGGCAGCAGCTGCGAGAGCCGCGGAGCCGATGAGAAGGCTCTTGAGTTTCATGTTCTGACCTCCAGTCAGAATCATGAGACCGGTGGAAGCAAAAATGCCCGAGAACAAGGGAATCCAGGCGGAATTCGACCTGCGTCGGTGGCCATCACCGCGAAGTGCGGCTTGTCTGAACTGCTGGGTGGATTGTCAAAGCTAAGGGAAAATGGCGGAGAGGATGGGATTCGAACCCACGAGACCCTTTTGGGGTCTACTCCCTTAGCAGGGGAGCGCCTTCGACCACTCGGCCACCTCTCCGGCGAGACGCTGGATAAAGAAAACCGGACCGACAATCAATACGGCATTCGAATTTCCATGCTTTATTATAGAGAAATTCCACATCGTCGTCAGCGGACAGCGCTGACGACGCCAGTTCCGCGAAGAGTCGTCAGAGAATCAAGCTTGGCTTCCGTCCGGCATTTCATTCGCGATTCCCCACGATTCGTCTCCGAAACACAGTAGAATTGGCCTACTACACCCTCCGCTTATGGGCTCATCCGGGCTCCAAGTGTTAAGAAAGGCTTACCCGGCGGCTCAGATCGTGTCATTTGTGCAACAGCCATTCCGGATAGAAGGTCGCCAGGGGGCCTTGCCGCGTAATCGCGGTTGAACCCGGCGGCCCCATGAGTAATGTCAGGCTCGGAAAGGGGACGCGAGAGCGTGAACTTTTCAATTCTTGGGGATGGGGCAGGGAACGCTGTCCTTCAGCAAAAATACCCAGACCCGCATTTAGAACTTTGACTGGAGGTCAGAACATGAAACTCAAGAGCCTTCTCATCGGCTCCGCAGCTCTCGCAGCTGCTGCCACCGGCGCAAAAGCAGCCGACCCGATCATCGTTCCCGAGCCGGAGCCGATGGAATACGTTCGCGTTTGCGACGTGTACGGCGCAGGCTTCTTCTACATCCCGGGCACCGAAACCTGCCTGAAGATCGGCGGCATGGTCCGTTACCAGATCAACTGGAACGAGAACGACGACGGCTGGCGCAAGTACGCTCGCGGCGAGCTCAACATCGACGCCCGCTCCGAGACCGAATACGGCACGCTCGGCGGCTTCATCAAGCTGCGCGCAACGTCCACGACCGGTGCGACCGCTACGTTCCCGGCTGCTTGGGACGTCAACGACGGCAACGCCTACTCCACGGGTGTTGGCTCGACCGTTGGTCTGCAGCAGGCAATCATCTCGCTCGGCGGCCTCTCCATGGGTCTCTCCGACACGCTGTACGACGCATCCATCTCGGGTGAGTTCGACAATGGCGGTGGTGATCGCGTTCACTTCATCAACTACACCTTCGCAGCAGGCAACGGCTTCACCGCCACGCTCGCTCTCGAAGAGGCTGACAGCAACTACGACTACACGCCGAACTTCGTCGGTAAGGTTGGCGTTGCTCAGGGTTGGGGCACTGCAGACTTCTACGCTGCTTACGACGCAACTGCAGAAGAGTTCGCTCTTAAGGCAATCGTCAAGGCTGACCTGACCGAGCGTCTGTTCGCACAGGCAATGGCGATCTACGAAAGCGGCATCAACTTCTACTCGACCGATCCGTTCGATCTCGGCGGCTTCGGCACGCCGAACGTTGCTCGCTTCGGTTCGGAGTGGTCCGTTGGCGGCCTCATCGGCTACAAGTTCACGCCGAAGCTGAAGGCTTCTATCGGTGCTCAGTACTACGACGCCGTTGGTCATGACTTCATCTCGAACCTCGCAGGCGGCGACGTTGATGTCATCAACGCTGGTCTGACCGTGGATTACGAGATCGTCGAGAACTTCGACGCGAAGCTCGCAGTCAACTACACCAACATTGATGCGCCGGCTGGTACTCCGATCATGGACGACCACTGGAGCGGCTTCATCCGCTTCCAGCGCAACTTCTAATCAGAAGTTACGGTGTTTTGGGAAAGGCCCGGCATTTGCCGGGCCTTTTTCATTTCTGGTACAATTGAAGGGCTGCGAAAGCGTTTTCTCTTGTGACGGGCATGCTGTAGGGTCTCTGCATTCGACAAGACCAAGAGAGCAGACACATACCGCCCCATGACAATACGCCCACCGCTTACGCCGCTTGCAGATTCCCTCCCCTCCACCGTTCCGTTTGTCGGCCCTGAAACCCAGGAGCGCGCGGCCGGACGGCCTTTTCGTGCACGTCTCGGCGCCAATGAGAATGGTTTTGGTCCGTCCCCGAAGGCGATCGAAGCCATGGAGAACGCAGCGCATCACGTGTGGAAGTATGGCGACCCCGAAAGCAGCGATCTGCGGGCGGCGCTGGCGCAGGAACACGGCGTAAAGCCGGAGAACATCGTCGTCGGAGAAGGCATTGACGGGCTTCTTGGCCTGATTGCCCGTCTCTATATTGAGCCGGGAACGCCTGTCGTCACCTCGCTCGGCGGCTATCCGACATTCAACTATCACGTGGTCGGCTTTGGCGGCCGCCTGGTGCCGGTTTCCTATTCGGGAGATCACGAGAATCTGGAAGGTCTGCGGGACGCGGCCTTTGCCGAAAAGGCCCCGCTGGTCTATTTCGCCAATCCCGACAATCCGATGGGCACTTGGTGGGAGGCCGACGAGGTTCAGCGCTTCATCGAATCGCTGCCCGAAACCAGCATGCTCATTCTGGACGAAGCCTATGGCGAGACCGCACCGGCGAGCGCCCTGCCCCGCTTTGAGCCCGACCGGCCCAATGTGCTGCGCATGCGGACCTTCTCAAAGGCCTATGCGCTGGCCGGCATGCGCTGCGGTTACGCCATTGGCGAAGCGCAGACCATCCGCGCCTTCGACAAGATCCGCAATCATTTCGGCATGCCGGGCATCACGCAGGCCGCCAGTCTGGCCGCACTTCAGGACAAGGCCTATTTTCAGGAAACGCTGGAGAAGATCAGCGCGAGCCGCGACCGGATTGCAGCGATTGCGGCAGCCAACGGGCTGGCGAGCGTTCCCTCCGCCACCAATTTCGTGGCCGTCGACTGCGGCGGCAAGGCCATTGCCGAGGCGGTCATGCAGGGCCTGCTCGACCGCGATGTGTTCGTGCGCAAGCCGGCAACGCCGGGCCTTGATCGCTGCATTCGCGTCAGTGTCGGACCGGAGAACGAAATGGATGTCTTTGAACAGGCCTTTGCCGAGGCCCTGGCAGCGGCGCACAATCAGCGCTGATGCTCTGAAACTGAATCAGCCGGGAAGCATAATCGACTGATTTAAAAAGTCTTTTGAAATTGAGAGGGGCGATCAGATCGCCCCTCTTTTCATTCACGCTCAGGCTGCAAGTGCGGCCCGGGTCTTGCCGATCATGAGGGCGGCCTGCGCGGCTTCACGACCCTTTTCAATGAAATGCTCGCGATAGATCGCGGTGTGATGCTCGGTCGGCTGATAGTGGTGCGGTGTCAGCGACACGGACAGAACCGGCACACCGGTGTCCATGCCGGCGCGCATCAAGCCGTCCACGACGGCCTGCGCGACGAAATCATGCCGGTAGATGCCGCCATCCACCACGAAGGCGGCAGCAGCCACCGCCGCATAACGGCCGGAGGACGCAAGGTCGCGCGCCACGAGCGGCATTTCGAATGCGCCCGGCACATCAAACACATCCACCTGTTCGGCGGGAATCAGTTCGCAAAAGCCTTCCAGCGCCCTGTCGACAATGTCGGCGTGCCAATTGGCCTTGATGAATGCATAGCGGGTGTGTGTCATCGTGATCTCCTTTGCAACAGACACGTCACCCAAGGCGATCACGTGCGACGCAGCGCAGCCGGAAAACGGCAAGCGAAACATCGCGCGTTCTCTTCCATCCGGACTCTAACCGTCGGCCCAGGAGTCTCACCTGGTCTGCTGACCCTTCCCGAGTGTCATGGGAAAGCGCTCGCGGGCTTGCGGCCAGTGCCGCTTACCGCCGGTGGGGAATTTCACCCCGCCCTGAGAACGAGGCGAAGATAAGCATCCCTCCAAAGAACGGCAAGTCGAAAACGAGGTCCGGTGGAATTGCATCCGGTGCTCAGATCCGGCGCAGGTGATTGTCCCAGGCTGGCGCGCTGGCCTGCGGCTCGCGAACGCTTTCGAGCGCCACGTCAGGGCCTGTCCGCACGATTGCGCCTCGGCCGCTGGTGCCAAGCAGACGGTGCCCCGAGAGTGGCGCGAGACCGCAGCCATCCTTGAGCTGGCGTTCGCCCAGGCATCGGCCGGTCTCGGCATCCCAGAACACCGAAAGCCCGCCGCGCGGCGACGATGTGGCGACGATCTCGCCGGATGCATCGATGGCGACCGAACCGACATAATTGTCGAGTTTCTTCAGCGTTGCTTCGGGACCGGGAAAGAGCTCAATCGCGTGCCCCCGGCGATGCCGCCCGACAAGCGGCGGGCGCGCATCGTCCTCGCCCTGATACTGTGCGCCGAACCAGACCGCGCCGAACCGGTCGAGCGTCATATGGCGGATCGAGAGTTTGTGGAGTTCCGGCGCAAGCTCCGCCTGCTCGAGAAGATCGCCCGTCTCCATATCTACATATGAAAGGCTCGGCTTCATCGTGGCAAGGTTCAGCTTCACCCGCTCGTAGTCGGGATGGGTGAGAATGCCGCCATTCGCAACGCACAGCGTCTTGCCGTCTGCCAGCAGAATCACCTCATGCGGACCGATGCCGCCAGTCTCGAACTCGCCGATGCGGCGAAATCCGGCGCTCGCATCGTAAAGCCCGGTGACGCCCCGCTCGCCGTCATAATCGTTTTCCGTGGCGAGAAGCAGCCGGCCATCCGGAGTGAAGACGCCGTGACCGTAGAAATGGCGGTCCGGCGGCGGGGCGAATGCGATGGGCTCGCCCGTTCCATCGACAGAGAAGGCCACCGCGAAACGCCCCGGCGACCGCGCAAACGCAACGGCGCGGCGGCGCGGCGCATCGATGGCGAAGGAATGCCCGCGCGCCTCCAGCGGCAGCACCAGCCGGTCACGGCCGGAAGCGTCGATCACCGCCGCCTCGAACGCACCGCCATTGAGGCGCGCGCCAAGGAACAGCGCTTCGTCCGCAGCATGGGCAAGCGCCGGCCTGAAGGCCGCGGCAGCGCCGGCGAGCGCGAGAAATGTCCGGCGATCAATCTCCATCGAGCGCATTGAACCCCATCACCAGCCCCAGAGCCCCTGCGAGTTCGCCATTGAGCGTGTGCTTCGCGCCCTCCATGGCGATGGTCGCATAGCTGATGCGCCCGCGATCCTCTTCCTCGCCGAATGCCGCTTCCGGCGCACCCGCCACCGCCTCGAGCGCGTCGCGCGCATGCGCGAGATCGAAATTCATGCTCTCGCCATAGCCATTCACCAGATCCGAGGGGCCGTCGACAAAGCCCGCCGCCGTGATCAGTTGCTGCACGCCCTCGATCTGGGCAGCGGTGAAGGCGAAGGTCTCGCCGCTGCGCCAGAAGGGTGCGCGCTTGCCCCGCGCCTTCTCCACGCTCTTGCCGAGCGCGGGCAGAAGCTCCGCATTGCGCGCAAATTCGATTGCCGTGCCGGCTGCCTTCACCACTTCGCCCGCCACTTCGGCGCTTGAGCGATAGGGGTCGCGATCCGCCGCAGGCGCGGTGAACGAGGCCCGAAAGGCCGTGCCCTCAGCCCAGCCGCTCTCCAGCGCCCCTGCGATATCGGCCACATTGTCCGCCACCGCCTGCGCATAGGCGCAGCGCCTCGCATCGTCTGCCAGCTTGTCGCCGCCCGTGCCGAAGAGCACATAGTCGAGCGCCGGCAGGCCCTGCAGCGCGACGCTCTGCGCGGCCAGATCCTGCGGCAGTGGTTCGTCGGAAGCGAGCAGCCCCTGCACCTGGCGCAGCGTCACACCGCGCGGATCGGGCCAGAAGAAGACACGCTCGAAACGGTTTTCCGCCACCAGAGGCCCAAACCGCAGAACAGAAACATGCCCCCAGGCAGAGACCGCCTCGGAAAAACGCTGATGCACGGCGACAAGCCCGCTGTCCGACGACGCGCCGCAAACATCACCAAGTGCGTTCGAGAGCGCCCCGCTCGCCTCGCGAAAGCGCGCCAGCGTGGGCGTGACATATCCTTCCAGCACCCGGCTTCCCACATTGGGGGCGATGGTGCTGGTGGTTTCCTGCGCCAGCGCTGGCGCAGATGAAAGACAAAGGATCAGAACGCATCGCGAGAGGCGCGCTTGCATCGGGCAGACTCCATAACCGTGGCTGGCAATTGCTGGCTATCGCGCAGGGGGGAGAGGCGCGAGGGCTGGCCGGAAGCCGGGAGCAGGCTCCCGTCCATCCGGCTTATCGCCCGGAACCGCTCACGACAAGGGAAAGTCCGGCTTCACGACAAAAGTTGATCGCGCAACACAGGAAGCCGGAGCCCGTCATAACCGCTCACGGGGCTTGCGTGCCAGAGCCCGTTCAGAACCGCCTCCTCCGCCGCCTCGACGGCTGCATGAAGGAATGGATCGATGCGCGCTTCGGCAAGCCGCTCGATGGCATCCGCCTCGCTGTCGATATCGAGGCGGTTGGCGGTGGAGAAGGCGATGGCCACATCGCCGCTCTGGTCACCCCAATAGCTGCCGAGACGTCCAAGCGCTGCACCCGCCCGCCGCGCCACGCGGGTGAGCTGGCGCGAATCGAGAGGCGCATCCGTGGCATAGACGATGATGACGGAGCCCTTGTCCTGCGGGTCGGCGCGCCCGGCCTCCGGCGTCTCGATGCGTTCCCCCAGAAGCCGCAGATCGCCCGGCCTGCCGAAATTGGAGAGAACAAGCGCCGCCAGCGTATGGGTACGGCCGGATGGCAGCGCGACACGGCGCGATGCGCTGCCGATGGCGCCGGCAAAGCCAAAGGTGCGCATGCCGGTTCCTGCGCCCACCGTGCCCTGCGCAACCTCGGCGCCGGCGGCGGAAATCGCCTCTTCCGCCATGGCTTCGGTCACCGCCAGCGCCTGAATGTCGCTGACGCGCCCGTCATTGCATTCCAGCACCAGCGGATTGACGGTTGGGCGTCCGCGCCCGATTTCAGGGTTTTGTGCAATCGCCCGGCGGATCAGCGCCGTGGTGCAGGCCGCCACGCCAAATGTGTTGGTCAGAAGGATCGGCGTTTCGATGCGGCCGAGCTCTGCAAGCTGCATCAGGCCGGCGCTCTTGCCAAATCCATTGAGCACCGCCACGCCGGCCGGAACCGGATTGCGAAAGAGATCGCCATCATGCGGCAGGATCGCGGTGACGCCCGTGCGCGCGGTCTGAGCGCGGTGGGTCAGATGCCCGACGGTGACGCCCGGCACATCCGCAATGCTGTTGGCCGGTCCCGCCGGAAGATCCCACCACGCGCCCGCCCTGTCGAAAAGCCGTTCCGTCATACCAGAGCCGATGCCATGAGAGAGAAGCTGGAGATGATGCCGATCGCCTCGGCATGGCTCTTTGCGACAAAGCGCACATCCAGCGCGCCGGTGCGCTCCGTGAAAGGCAGGAGTGCGGCGGCATCCGCGAAAATCTGCTTGGAAAAGCCGATATCCACCGTAAGCGGCGGCGTGCATGGCGCTTTCACCTCGGTGCTCGCAGCCGCCTCAACCGCCTCGCAGACATCCTGTTCGATCCTTTCGCGCGCTTCGTCCGGCGACATGCTTTCCGAGGCAAAGGCGTTGATGCAGCGTTTGACGGTAATGGAGCGGGCTGCCGGAAACTGCTCGGCGATTTCGGCTTCCAGCCGGTCATCGCCGCTCACCGCAAGAAGCGGCACGCCGATCTCCGCTGCATGGCCGGCAAAGAGCGTCGGCTCTCCGGCGCGCACGCCATTCACCTCGATGCGGCGGAACGCCAGACCGCTGACCGTGTGGGCAAGCACGCCGAAATTGTCGGCGGCCGCGTGGTAACCGATCAGCACCACACCATCGTGATCGGCATGAATGCCTTCGATCATCGACAGCGGGCGCGCGCGACCGGAAACAAGACGCGCGCGCGGGTCGAGCTGTTCAGCGATCATGTTGCGCATCGGCCCGTGCGAATCCGCCACCGTCACCGCGTCCGCTCCGCCCGCAAAAGCGCCACGGATCGCGGCATTCGCCTCTTCGGTCATGAGCCTGCGCGCCACCTCGTATTCCGGGTTGCCGCGCTGGCCCTGAAGGCTCTCGCAGACCCCGGCCACGCCCTCGATATCGACAGAGATAAAAATATGCATGCCGCTCCCCTGATAATGAATCGCCGGCATTCGACTTGAAACGCATGACGAATTCCAGTCCCAGCATGCGATAGAAACGATGCCAGCCGCTTGCACCGCAGCCTGCATCATGCAAAATGAAGCCAGCGTTCGGGCAAACAGCCCCTGGCAGCCCCCTTGGCAGCCCCCGGCAGCCCTTGGCATCCCCCTCCCGGCAACATTGCCACAAGACGCTTCAGCACCTCTCCTTTCTTCCCTGAAACGCTGCGCAAACCTTCTGCGCCAGCACTCCGGTGCGCTCTCTCCCCAAAAAACGTCTTTCCCGGCGCTCAAAGCGCCATCCCGTTCATCCTGAACATGGAGTTTTCCATGCCTTCACGGCTTCTTTTGCCGGTGCTTGCGCTGGCTGTTTTTTTCGTCGGCGTGACAGAGTTCATGATCGCGCCCCTTCTGACGCCCATCGGCGCTGCCTTTGGCGCAACCCCGGCTGCCGCCTCCTGGCTGATTTCCGGCTATGCGCTTGCCTATGCCGTCGGCGCGCCGCTTATCGGTCTTGTCGCCCACCGGCTTGACCGGCGGCGTCTTCTGCTTACGGCGCTGACGCTTCTCGCCGCCGATGGGCTTGCGGTGGCCTTCGCCCCCACGCTTGGCATTGCCATCATTCTTCGTGTTCTGGGTGGAGTGGCGGCGGCCGCGCTCATTCCCGCCGTGTTCGCCCTCATTGCCGACCGGTTTCCCGAGGCGCGACATTCACAGGCCATGGGCCTTGTCATGCTTGGCATGACGGCAGGCATCGCCGCCGGGCCAGCGCTGGCCGGCGTCCTGACACGGCTGTTTGACTGGCGCGCGCCCTTCCTTGCCAGCGCCATCGGCTGTCTTCTGCTGCTCATGCCCGCAGGCCGTGTGCTTCGGGGCGATGAGACGACACATGCGCCTGCCACACGGCAGCGTTTAAGCGGGCTCGGCAGTTCTGGAAGAAGCGCGCTCCTGCTTCTCATCGCCAAGGCTCTCTGGAATGGCGCTGCCGTTGCCGCCTTCGGTCTGAGTGGCGAGATGCTGCGGGACCGATTTGCAACCGACACGCTGCAAACGGGGCTGGCGATCACGGCGTTCGGCCTCGGTCTGGCCGTGGGCAATCTATCGACCGGCCTCGTCAGACGGCTGTCGCACGGCGATGAGCGGCTGCTGGTCGCCGCCGTTCTGTTTCTCGCGCTCAGTTTTGCAGCCTTCCTGCTTCTGCCATTGCCGCTTGTCGGCACGCTTTTCTGCCTTGCCTGCTGGGGCATTGCGCTCGGTTTTGCAGCCCCTGCAAGCACGGCGCTGGTCGCCCGCCGGGCGGGCGCGGACAAAGCGTTTGTGCTGGCCCTGTCGGAGAGCGCCAACAATATCGCGCTGCTCTCACTGCTCACAGGTGCGGCCTTCGCATTGCAGAGCTTTGGGTTGCCTGCGGCAGGCATGGTGCTTGGAAGCGGGCTCGCGCTGGGGGCGGCCCTCCTCCTGATGGACGGGTTGGTCCAGAAGCTGGCGAAACACTAGCGCGATGGCTCTTGCAGGTCCGGCAGCCGGCGGTAGCATTGACCTGCTATCCCTGCCTGATGCAGGCACCCAGTACAGGCAATTGCACAACAACCGGATACGCAAGGGCTCACCGATGGATCTAGACGACGCCGTTCTTCTGCTTGTCGATTATCAGCAGGCATTTGACGATCCGTCCTGGCCCCGGCGCTGGAACAGCGATGTCGACAGGAACGGTCTTGCACTTCTCGCCGCCTGGCGCAGGGCAAAACGCCCGCTGATCCATGTGCGGCACGATTCCGTCGAGCAGGCTTCCACGCTGCGCCCCGGCGCGCCCGGCAATGCCCTGCGGCCCGGTTTCGAGCCGCTGCCCGGCGAACAGCTTGTCACCAAGAGCGTCAATTCCGCCTTTATCGGCACCGATCTCGACCTGCGCCTGCGTCGTCTCGGCGCGAAGACGGTGGTTACCTGCGGCATTTCCACGGATATGTGCGTGTCTACCACCATACGCACCGGCGCGAATATGGGCTGGAACATGATGCTGGTGGAAGACGCCTGCGACTGCTTCGATCTGCCGGATGGCAAGGGCGGGAGCGTTCCTGCCGAAGAGGTTCACCGCGCGCATGTGGCCACGCTCGGCTTCGAGTTCTGCAGGGTCGCGACCACAAGAGACGTTGTGAGCGCGCTCTGATCCGCCCGTATGAACCGGGCGCGACGGCACAGAGAACAGGGACGGCTTTCCCGGTTTCCCACCCTGGTAACAACGCATTTGCATACCTGCTTCTGTCGCGTCCGGGCGGCTTCGCTTCTCTAGCGTAGGCCTCGTTTGCTTGCTCAGATTGCCGCAAATCCATCGAATGCCACGGTACGCACGTCCATGGCATTGACCCAGTGCGTGGTTCGACAAGCTCACCATGAGGGAAGTGGTATCCGACAGGAGCCTAGATCCCGGTCGTTGCAGCGGATTTGACAAACACCGCCCTCCCTCATGGTGAGCTTCCTGAGCTTGTCGAAGGGCGAACCACGCACCGCGCTGGGACTGCCAAACCATCTTGCGGCATGAACTGTGATCAAACGCCCTTTTGTCCGTAACCAACCAATTCACACCCATCTTGAATTAATTGAACGTTCGTTTTATTAATACGACAGGGAGGCACCATGGCGCGCACGACCGGCTCAGACGGTGAAAAGACGGAAGCAGCGATCCGCGAGGCGGCGCTGGACCTGATTGCGCGTCTCGGCTTTGAAGCCATGTCCATGCGCCAGCTTGCCGCCAGCGTCGGCGTGCAGCCGGCTGCTCTCTACCGATACTTTACGACTAAAGAAGCATTGCTCCATGCACTCATGCTCGAGCATATGGAGCGCCTTATCGCTTCCTGGGGGGAAGCGCGTCCTGCACGTGGCTCCGACAAAGAGAAGCCGGCAGGACGCCTCGCTAAATTCGTTGAAAACCACATCCGCTTTCACCTGGCGCGGCGCAACGCAACCCATGTGAGCAATCTGGAGCTGCGCAGCCTTTCCAGCGAGCGGCTCGAGCAGATTCTTGCGCTGCGCAGCCAGTATGAGGGCGAATTGCGCTCCATCCTGACCGATGGCCAGCGCGAAGGCGTTTTCCAGATCGACGATGTGGCGCTGACGGCGATGGCGATCATCCAGATGATCACAGGTGTGATCGTCTGGTTTCGCCCGGAGCTGCGGCTTTCCGAAGACGAAGTTGCCGCTAACTATCACACCATGACCATGCGCCTTGTGGGCGCGGAGGCTTGACCGGAGGAGACCGATGTATACCGGATCGATGAATTTCGGGCTTGGCGAGGACATCGACGCGCTGCGCGACATGACGCATCGCTTCGCTCAGGAAAAGATAGCGCCACTGGCGGCGGAAACCGACGAAAGCAATGAGTTTCCAGCCCATCTCTGGCAGGAAATGGGTGCGCTCGGCCTGCTCGGCATGACCGTTGATCCGGATTATGGCGGCTCGGGCCTCGGCTATCTGGCGCATGTGGTGGCGATGGAGGAAATCTCGCGCGCCTCGGCCTCGGTCGGCCTTTCCTACGGCGCGCATTCCAATCTCTGCGTCAACCAGCTCCGCCGCTGGGGCAATGATGCGCAGAAGGAAAAATACCTTCCGGCACTCTGCTCTGGCGAAACCGTGGGCGCGCTCGCCATGTCCGAGACCGGCGCGGGCTCCGATGTCGTGTCCATGAAGCTCAAGGCAGAAAAGCGCAATGACCGCTTCGTGCTCAACGGCTCGAAAATGTGGATCACCAACGGCCCCGATGCGGGCACGCTGGTTGTCTACGCCAAGACCGATCCCGATGCGGGCCCGCGCGGCATCACCGCCTTCATCATCGAGCGCGACATGAAAGGCTTCTCGGTCGCGCAAAAGCTCGACAAGCTTGGCATGCGCGGCTCCAACACCGGCGAACTGGTGTTCGAGGATGTGGAAGTGCCCTTCGAGAACATGCTTGGCGAGGAAGGCAAGGGCGTCAACATTCTGATGTCGGGGCTCGACTATGAGCGTGTGGTGCTGGCCGGCGGCCCGGTGGGCATCATGGCGGCCTGCCTCGACGTGGCAGCACCCTATGTGCGCGAGCGCCAGCAGTTCGGCCAGCCGGTCGGCTCGTTCCAGCTTGTGCAGGGCAAGCTCGCCGACATGTACACGACGATGAACGCCTGCCGGTCCTATGTCTATGCGGTGGCCAGCGCCTGCGACCGTGGCGAGACGACCCGCAAGGACGCCGCCGGCTGCATTCTCTACGCAGCCGAGAAAGCGACGCAGACGGCGCTCGATGCGATCCAGCTTCTGGGCGGCAATGGCTATGTGAACGAGTTCCCCGCCGGTCGCCTCCTGCGCGACGCCAAGCTCTACGAGATCGGGGCCGGCACGAGCGAAATCAGGCGCTGGCTGATCGGCCGCGAAATGATGACGGAAGCCTGATGCGGGCCTTGCAGACCGCCCTGCCCGCTTCTCTGCAAGATTTTCTGCAGGATTTTCTGGCCGGTGCTCTTCTATCCGTTGCGCCGGGCAGACATGATGCGCTTACCTGACGCTCAATTCGTTTGCGCAGATTGACCACCAAAGGGCCTTGCGCCCGACAATGCCGCCGGAGATCGCATGACCGTCCTTCAATCGCAGCTTTCCACCGCCTCCGACGCATACAGGGCCAATTTCGAACGCATGCAGGCGCTGGTGGCCGAAACGGCAGAGAAAGCCGCGCTCGTGGAGCGTGGCGGGTCTGACGAGGCGCGCGAACGCCATGTGAAGCGCGGCAAGCTTCTGCCGCGCGAACGGCTCGCCCAATTGCTCGATGTCGGCGCGCCCTTTCTCGAAATCGGCCAGTTCGCCGCCCACGACATGTATGGCGGCGACATCGCTTCAGCTGGCCTGATCGCCGGCGTCGGGCGCATTGAGGGTCGCGAATGCGTCATCGTCGTCAATGACGCCACCGTGAAGGGCGGTACCTATTATCCGCTGACGGTGAAGAAGCATCTGCGCGCGCAGGAGATCGCGCTCGAAAACAATCTGCCCTGCGTCTATCTGGTGGATTCGGGCGGGGCCAATTTGCCGAACCAGGACGAAGTGTTTCCCGACCGTGAGCATTTCGGCCGCATCTTCTTCAACCAGGCCAACATGTCGGCGAAGGGCATTCCCCAGATTGCCTGCGTGATGGGCTCCTGCACCGCCGGCGGCGCCTATGTTCCCGCGATGAGCGACGAGACCATCATGGTCAAGGGACAGGCGACGATCTTCCTCGGCGGCCCGCCGCTGGTGAAGGCGGCCACCGGCGAAGTGGTGACCGCCGAAGAACTGGGCGGCGCGGAGGTGCACACGCGCGAATCCGGCGTTGCCGATCACTATGCGCTGGACGATGAACACGCACTGGCCATCGTGCGGCGCATCGTCAAAAACCTGAATCGAAAGAAGACGGTATCGCTCGATCTTCGCAAATCGATTCCGCCGCTTTACGACCCGCGCGAGATTTACGGCATCATTCCCGCCGACACCCGCCAGCCCTATGATGTGCGCGAGGTGATCGCGCGGGTGGTGGACGGGTCGGAGTTCGATGAGTTCAAGGCCAATTACGGAACCACGCTCGTCACCGGGTTTGCGCATATTTACGGAATTCCGGTAGGCATTCTGGCAAATAACGGGGTGCTTTTCTCCGAAAGTGCGCTGAAAGGCGCGCATTTCATCGAGCTGTGCTGCCAGCGAAAGATCCCGCTCGTCTTCCTCCAGAACATCACCGGCTTCATGGTCGGCCGCAAATATGAGGCCGGCGGCATCGCCCGTGACGGCGCGAAACTGGTGACGGCTGTCGCCACCGCGCAGGTCCCCAAGGTGACGGCCATCATCGGCGGTTCCTTTGGGGCCGGCAATTACGGCATGTGCGGCCGCGCCTACTCGCCCCGCTTCCTGTGGATGTGGCCCAATGCCCGCATTTCCGTGATGGGTGGCGAACAGGCGGCGACGGTTCTCTCAATCGTCAAGCGCGAAGGCATCGAGCGCAAGGGCGGAAGCTGGAGCGCGGAGGAAGAGGCAGCGTTTCGCCAGCCGATCCTCGAAAAATACGAGCGTGAAGGCCATCCGCTCTATTCGAGTGCGCGGCTGTGGGATGACGGGATCGTGGATCCGGCGAAAACACGCGAGGTTCTGGCGCTTTCGCTCGGATCGGCGCTGAACGCCCCGATTGGCGACACGAAATTCGGCGTTTTCAGAATGTAGGCAAACGGCGCGGCAGATCAGTTGCTGCGCTGCCGGTCACCATTGATGAACTCCATCACCAGACGGTGGACATTGCCGCCATCGCCCATTTCGACGCGATCGAAATCGCGGCTGCGCTGACGCTGCGCCTGCGACAGGCGGCCCAGATGCTCCTGCAATTTCGCCCGCACCTTGCGGCAGCCGGGATCATTCTCCGCGCGCAGACCGACGGACACGGCCTGGATCTCCTTCACCATGTCGGTGATGATCTCGCCATGCATTTCTTCATGCGTGCGCACGCCCGCACTGAAGCGATCCCAGGCGGCCTGCGTCTGCGGTGAGAGGGAAGAAGGCGCTTGCGGCAGGCGATAGGTGATGATGAGCTTCGGCTTTGCGGAAGCCAGCACGCAGGCTCCGTCCTTGCGCTGCTGATAATCGCGCTGCCAGGTCAGCCTGAAATCCGTATAGGCAATCACGCGTCGCACGCCCAGCTTGGGACCGCGCTCGCCGATGGAACGGTAGAGATCCAGCGCGGTGGAACCGGTGATCTTGTAGGGTTCCACCTGTTCGACGGGCTTCCACCCGGCCAACGCAACGGACGGCAGCACCACCGCCACCGCCAGGACAACACCCCGAACAAGCTTGCTCAAACCGGACACCCCCGACACGCATTTCTGACCGCACACCACGTTGCGGCTGGAATAGAGCGCTTCCGCTTTTCGTTGAATCACGGAAGCGCTCTAATTCATTGTTTCTGCGCAATTCCGGACGGAAAACCGGATCCCACTTTTCCTGGAATTGCTCTAGCAGACCGCCAGAGCGCCGGCCATGGCGTTCTGGCGGAAATGCAAGACGGGTCTGTTTCACGGGCAAGTTTGTCGAAATGACGACCCGCGCCATACGCTTGCGAAAACAGGTGGTGGGCGCCGCCCCCTCAAGCGGCGCCCGCCTCGGGCCTCAGAACTTGCCAACCATGTTCAGGAAGGCGCCGCGATCATCAAGCGTGAGATCGCGCAGATCGTCCGAGAAGCGCCCGAAATTGTAGCCCGCTCCGACCTTGAAATTGTTGCCGACATGGCGGTAGAGGGCTGCGAGTGCGCCGTAATCCATCGACTCGATCTCCGGCAGATAGAAGGCCCTGCCCTCCACCATGGCGTCCCAGTTCTTGACCACGTGCAGGTCGGCCCTGACGATGCCAAGATGGGCGGAAGACTGTTCCCAGCTTCCCATCGCATTGCTGCCATCGGTGCGCCTCTGGCGAATTTCGCCCATACGCATACCGTATTTACCACCCACCGAAAGCCATGGAAGAAGATCATAGGTGACGTCGGCAGAGACGATATGGCTTCTCTGAAGCGGGCCATTCGTCGAGCGTGACGCGGTGCTGATCTGCTCATTGCCCGGCAGATTGTAGAGATAGGTGTAACGCACCAGAGCATTGAGCGCGTCATGATCGACCGGTCGGTAGGCGTAGCCCAGCGAGCCTTCGACATAATCGCCATTGTAATAGGCTCCACCCGGCGTCTGCGAGATGACGGCATCCACATTGCCAAGGACCCGTCCATAACCATCATGGTCCATGGAAGCACCCGCGCTGACCAGATAGGTGTTGCGGTTGCGGCTTTCATCGTCTGAACGCTCGAAGCGCGCTTCACCACGCGCACGGGCATTGACGCCCAGTTCTTCATCCTTGAAGCCGACGCTGACGGAACCGGCATAGCGCTCGAAATCGGAATACTGTTTTCCGGTGTTCGGATTGATGCGATCATCTTCGATATTGCCTGCTTCAACACCGGCATCGACGGTCCAGGCTGCATCGGGCGTATAGATCACGCCATAGCGCTGAGCCAGAGCATTACGCCGGCCGAACAGATCGTAATCCGCTTCGGAATAGGCCGAGACAACATCGGTCATGCGCTTCTTCACGCCGGCAACCACTGCGCCATAGTCCCTGCCCTGCAGATCGTAGCCGTAGTTGCCATTCGAGGCGCGATCCGGATCGAGGCGATAACCGAGGTAATAGTGATCCTCGGGCGTCGGATCGTAGGTAACGGCAGCGAGACCGCCGATACCGGACTCACCCCAGGACACCTCGCCCTCTGCACCCACTTTCTCGGTCAGACGAACTTCCGCGCCAACACCATAGCGGTCATTCTTGCTCATATTGCCGCCGCGATCGAAGGTCGCCTGGGCAAAGCCGTAATAGAGATAATCGTCGTTCTGGCGATAATCGACGCGCATACCGGCATCCAGCCGCCGACCGCTATATCCGGATTTGCCTGCGGCGACCGCTGCCGGCGAATGAAGTTCTGAGTATGCGACACCAAACGCAGCCTTCCAGTATGCGTCGAATGTGTAGCTGACTTCGAACTCGGCTTCCTTGCTCTCGCGCCCCTCGACGTTCCTGTAATCGTCGTAGGAGAGTTTTAACTCCATGTTCGCGGTCAGCGGAATTTCGGCATGCGCGCCCCAGATCCGCTCTTCCACATCCACCTGATCGGTGACGCTGGTGAAGCCGGCCTCCTTCTTCTCATAGTAGCCGCCGATCTTGCCGGGCGTGCCAAACACACGGAAATCCTTTAAGTCCGCCTGTCCGCGAATGCTCCATGCCTTGGCTGCCTGTCCCGCCTGACCGGCGGTTTCGCGATCCGCAAGAGTGAGACCGCCATCGGTAGAGCGGGTAAGACCGAAGCCCGGCCCTTTCGAATAGGCGATTTCCGCATCGATATAGGTATTCTCGGAACGCTGCACGCGAATGTCGCCGCCATAAGCGGTCTGGTCCGACAGGCCCGTCTCGTCCCGCAGGCCGGTCGCACCGAGGCGCACATGGTTCTTGAGCCATGTCTCGGCGCGGCCGCCATAGACATAGTTTTCCATCTCGCTCGCCCTGGAGCGATATTCATACTGGGCCACCATATAGGCCGAATGGCCGCCAAGCGCCCCATCGCGGACCGCGCCGCCGTCGACCGTGCCGGAGTTGAGCGGCGCATCAAGGATCACCACGCCCTGCAGATAATCGATCGTGTAGTCCTCGCCATAGACCAGCGCACGACGCTCGACGACGCGCCCCGTGGTCTTGTCGCGATACTCGATGTGCAGCGTTTCGGAACCATCGACGATCCGCTGCCGCTTCAGGAAATAGGCGGAGCCGCCGGTGCCGAGAAATTCGTCGCGCTGCGGCAGTGTCTCGGGCTTTGCGGCGAAGGCGGTGGCCTTGAATTTGGGCTCGCCCCTTGCATTGTTGCCCGGCGAACGCAGCACCATTTCCGCGCCGTAAAGACCTCGGTCGACCTGGAGAAAGCGCGTTCCGGATATCTTGGTCTTGTAATTGCCCCACATGACGTGGCTCTCGCCGCGCTCAAGACGGACATAGAATTTTCCGTTGGTCGGCGCGTCTTCCACCGAGGTGGAGTCATCGCCATAGACCGGATAGTACTTGTCCGGGTCGATGCGCCGGAGAAGCTCTCTCGGGTCGCGGGCGTCGAGATCCTTGAAAAGGTTCTTGATCTCGTTTTCGCCGGTGTCTGCCGCCGCGGTGAGCAGGAACTTGCCCTTGATCTTTCCGCGCAGGTAGAAGGCCAGTCTGCCGGAGTTCCACACCTTGTCGTATTCGCCCGTGCGCACCTCTTCAATGCGTGGATCGCCGCTGCGTTTGCCGACGGTGAAATCGGCCAGAGCGACGTAGAACCAGTCATTTGTGGGAATGTTGACGTCGCGGCTGAAATAGAGCCCCCCCGCCTTGGAGCCGCCGTCGACGGCCACGTCGACCATGTGCTGCCCCGGCGGGAGAATACGCTGGGTCACGAAAGTGCCCTTGGGATCGAGCGGGACCAGCTCATCGAAAACCACAATCCCGTATCCTTCGGGAACGCGCGATCCGTGGACCGTGACGGCCCCGCCATAGACGGGAATGTTGCGGAATGCGGTTCGATCTTCTGAATTGCCCGGCGCGACGCCATTGCCGGAGTCGGACATGAACTCGCCGCGCGTGCTTGCGAAGGTCATCGGAACCGTTTCATCGAAGCGGCCCTTGGCGTCGTAGACGCGTAGCACATAGCGGAACTCACGCCCGCTCTGGGCCGGCATCACCCAGCCAGCCTCCCCGTTCACATTGATGGGAACCACGGCGACCGGCTTGTTCTGCCAGGCGACATTGTTCTCATAGATGCGCACTTCGGACCGGGTGATGAAGGCGGGATAGTTGGAGGTCGCGTAAAAACGCACCGGTTCACCGGCGCGGAATATGCGCTGGACCGGCACTGTCGAGACGTTGAGCAGCGGCTCGACATCGAGCCCGTCGAACTTGATCTGGATATCGACGGAGCTCAGATCCAGATCGGTCTTGCGCTGTTTGTCGACCGGGCGTGCGCCCGGCGATACGCCGAACATGCCTTCGTCCACGATCTGGCCGCTCTCATCAACAACCTGGCCATCCACGGAGATGACAAAGGGGATGGAGGGCTGATCGCCGGGCTGGGCCAGTTCGGTGTTCTCGCCGATCCGGAGCGTGCCCGACCCGCTATTGTCGAGCATCTTGCCACGGACGGTAGCCGGACATGGAAGCCCGCCACAGGCATCGTTCATTTCCATAAGAGGCGGCAACCCGTCATCGCCCTTGTAAACCACGCCGCCATCACCGGGGGCACCGACGGGCGGTCCTCCGACAGTCCCCGCCATGGGCTCACCACCGACAATGCGCCCACTCCCGCCAAGCGGCGAGCGGGCCAAAATGGGCGGCTCCGGGATCGGCTCGATGCCCTGCATGTCTGCAGCCAGAAGCGGCTCTGCCTGAAGGGCGGCAGAAATTGATATGATACTGCTCGCGAGCAGAAAGCGGGGTCGTGAACGTTCCATCATGAAATTTCCATTTGTTGTCTGCTGACGAATTCAACGGATCGCGCCGTTTTCACGCCTCCGAGCAAATCGGGGTTTCTCCCCGGCGGGTGCTGGCGCGGCTGACCAACCGGCTCTCGCGACACCGCCTTGCTTCTCATTTTTGTTCGGGCACTGATGGTGGGCATTCGACGCCCCGCCTCAGTCATTCTTGATTTCCGTCTTGATGACTGCGCAGGGCAGACCAGGCGACGGCGATGCGCTGCCTTTGGGCGCGACGCTCAAACCACTGATGTTCAGCGC
Source organism: Nitratireductor aquimarinus (assembly GCF_017255295.1). GTDB lineage: Bacteria > Pseudomonadota > Alphaproteobacteria > Rhizobiales > Rhizobiaceae > Nitratireductor > Nitratireductor aquimarinus. The sequence goes on along the minus strand of NZ_JAFKDE010000002.1, from coordinate 782,249 downwards.
AAAAATATCGTTGCCGTCAGCGTTACCGCACGAGGGATGACCACATTCGAGTTCTTGCATGACCATTCGGGAACCAGCCTATGTGTATCGCGCCCGCAACCAGTGCTCCTGGCTGGGACTTTGTTGACGATGCGAAGTACTTGGAACGAACCGACGCGTACTCGGGGTCTAGACACAGGAAAAAAAATAGACGGAACGGATACCGCTTGAGCAGTGCTGGAAGGGTATGGTTACGGTATCGAAATCGAAGAGGTTACGGATTAAGGCACTGAAATCACTTTGTCTTTCCGGACACAAACGGAGAGAAGACCTGTTGATGCGGTCTCTCGGACAAGCGCAGCAGGACAGTTCAGCGTGGCTCCCGGAACGGTGTTTGCTTATGCATCCAAAAAACAGCGCCAGTGACCGATTCTTCGCTGCAAGCCCGTGCGACAGGCGTTATGCTCTGGCAGCTTTGTAGGAGGATCGGTTCGCATGTTTCAGAAAATCCTGATTGCAAACCGCGGCGAGATCGCCGTGCGGGTGATCAAGACCGCGCGGCAAATGGGCATTGCCACGGTCGCGGTCCATTCGGACGCGGACCGGGATGCCCGGCATGTGCGCATGGCGGATCAGGCCGTCCATATCGGCCCGGCTGCAGCTTCTGAAAGCTACCTCAACGGGGACCGGATCATTGCGGCGGCGCAGGAAACCGGTGCAGAGGCGATCCATCCCGGCTACGGATTTCTCTCCGAAAACCCGGATTTCGTGGAAAAGGTGGAAGCAGCGGGCCTTGTCTTCATCGGGCCTTCGTCGCAGGCCATTCGCGCCATGGGGCTCAAGGACGCCGCCAAGCGCCTGATGGAAAAGGCGGGCGTGCCGGTTGTGCCCGGCTATCACGGAGACACGCAGGCGCTGGTGGCGCTCGCCTCCAAGGCCAACGAGATCGGCTATCCGGTGCTGATCAAGGCGCGGGCCGGCGGTGGCGGCAAGGGCATGCGCCTGGTTGCGGACCCGGATGCGTTTCCCGATGCGCTCGCGGCTGCGCAACGCGAAGCAAAGGCCGCCTTTGGCGACGAGCGCGTTCTGGTGGAGAAATACATCGAGACGCCGCGCCATATCGAAGTGCAGGTCTTTGGCGACAAGCATGGCAATGCGGTGCATCTGTTCGAGCGTGACTGCTCTGCCCAGCGCCGTCACCAGAAGGTGATCGAGGAAGCGCCCGCGCCCGGCATGGATGCGCTGACGCGTGAAGCCATGACGGATGCTGCGGTGAAGGCGGCAAAGGCCATCTCCTATAGCGGAGCGGGCACGATCGAATTCATCGTGGATGCGTCCGAGGGGCTTCGGCCCGACCGGTTCTGGTTCATGGAAATGAACACGCGCCTGCAGGTGGAGCATCCCGTGACCGAGATGATCACCGGCATTGATCTGGTGGAGTGGCAGTTGCGGGTGGCCGCCGGCGAGCCCCTGCCCCGCACGCAGGACGAGATCGCCGCGCATGGCCATGCGGTGGAGGCGCGCCTCTATGCGGAAGACGCCACGCGGGACTTCCTGCCGGCCACCGGAACGCTGCATCATCTGAAGTTTCCCGAGCATGTCGATGGCGCGCGCCTGCGCGTGGATGCCGGTGTTGCCGAAGGCGATGCCATCACCCCGTTCTACGATCCGATGATCGCCAAGCTGATCGTGCATGCCCCGACCCGCGAGGAAGCGCTGGAGGGGCTGGCGAATGCGCTGGAACGCACGGAGGTTGCCGGATCAACGGTCAATCTCGGCTTTCTGACCCGATTGTTGCGCGACGACGATTTTGCGGCCGGCCGGCTGGAAACGGGGCTGATCGCGCGCAAGCAGGAAGCGCTGACCACGGTCGCGCCACTGCGGGACCGCCATCTCGCCGTTGCCGTTGCCGCCACAAGCGGGACGGCCACGGGCGCCGATGCCTCAGACCCGTTTTCGGCAATCTCGGGTTATGGGCATTTTGGGCCGCTCGTTCACAGGCGGACACTGGTGGATGGCGAGGATGCGGTGGAGGCGCGGGTGACGGCGCAGGGGGATGGCGCGTTGAGCATTCGTCTCGGCGACGACGAGGCGGCGCGACCGATCATCGTGCGTCGGGATGATCCGACGCGCATCGCGCGCTGGCCGGGACATGTCACGGTTTTTGAGGGCGCGGATGCGCTGACGTTAAAGGTGCCGGATCGCCTTCAGGCTGCCGACGAGAGTGCTGGCGGTGACAGGCTGAGCGCGCCCATGCCCGGCCTTGTGAAGGTCGTGCGGGCAGCGGTGAACGACACGGTGAAGAAAGGTCAGCCGCTTCTGGTGCTTGAAGCCATGAAGATGGAGCACACCATCACCGCGCCTCATGACGGCGTGGTCGCAGAGATTGCGACCGAGGGGGCGCAGGTGAATGACGGCGCGATGCTTGTCCGCTTCCAGGACGCTGATTAGGAGAATAAGGCGCCCGGGAGCCGGTGGATCTGCGTCCGGTCCCGGGCGTTCCGCCCTCGCTATCAGTTCCCGGGCGTTCCGCCCCCCGTTATCAGTGCATCGTCATCCATTCGCGCGCATCGCGCAGCGCCTTGGCGAGTTCCGGCTTGCTCATGCTTGCGGCCAGTTCCGAGCGCAGCGCAGCGGCGCGTCCAGAACCCTTGATGGCCGCAATGTTGAACCATTTGTGCGCGGCCACCAGATCGACAGCACAATCGCGGCCGGTCGCATACATCATTCCCAGTTGAAACAGCACGTCTGCCTGGGTGGACGAACCAGCCGTACCGAAGCCTGCTTCCTGAACGTCATAACGTGCCATAATCCAAGATCCCTGTTTTTCTCCCGAGAGCCTTTTGTTTTTGCCCGTCTGGGCTAGCCCTTCGATGCTTCCGAGAATGCAGGGAGCGGCTGAAATCGCCGTTAAATCTTGTGCTTAATTTGAAGAAAACAAAGTTCAAATTTTCAGTAAACGCCTGATTTTGTTAAGCATCGCAAACCCGCACGGTGTCGGGGTTTGGGCTCTGTGTGACCGGCTCATTCGTTAACGCCCAGGCTAAGACTTCGCTAACCATGCGGAACGCAAGAACAGACGGTTTTGTGAAAATTGCGGCGCATCGGAGCGAAAAGTGGGGACCGGTTTTCGGCCACTTCGATGCCCCAAGGACAGTGTAGAGCATCGGACCGTACGGACGCTCGGCGCTTTAGTCCTGCACGAGGCGGTCGCGACGGGCCGGACAGGCTGCGAGCGGGACGCAGAAGGGGCGGCCTGACGCTTCTTCGCGGCGGACAATGCATTCAATGCCGAACACGTCCTCGATCAGCTCCTGATGGAAAACCGCTTCCACCGGCCCGCAGCCGGCGACCTGGCCCGCACGGAAGAACACGATGTCATCGGCAAAGCGCGCGGCCAGATTGAGATCGTGGAGCACGACCACCACGGTCTTGCCCTCCTGCGCGCCGAGGCGCTGCACAAGCGACAGCACTTCCAGCGCATGGGCGATGTCGAGATGATTGGTGGGCTCGTCGAGCAGGATGACGGGTGCGGCCTGCGCCAGAACCATGGCGATCCAGACGCGCTGAAGCTGGCCGCCAGAGAGCGTGCCGATGGCGCGATGGGCAAGCTCGGTGAGATTTGTCTGTGCGAGCGCGACGGCAACGGCCTCGCGGTCGGCGCGGGCATCGGGCGCGAAGGCCCGGCGGTGAGCGTAGCGGCCAAGAGAGACCAGTTGCTCGACCGACATTTCGTCGGGTGCGGTGGGGCTTTGCGTGAGCATGGCGATCTCACGCGCAAGCGCCTTGGCCGGGATCTGCGAGAGCGGCGTGTCGCGCAGCAGCACGGAACCGGCCTGCGTGGGCAGCATGGCCCGCATGGCGCGCAGGGCCGTGGACTTGCCACAGCCATTCGGCCCACACAAAGCGGTGAGACGCCCCGGACGGATTGAAAGATCGAGCGCATCGAAGACGAGCTTTCCCGGATAGCCGAGCGCTGCGGCGCGCAGTTCGATTTCGCACTGGTCTGCCGAATGGCCTTTAAGCATGAACGCGTCCTGCACGGATCAGAATGAATAGGAAGTATGGTGCGCCGATCACGGCGGTGACCGCACCGGCAGGCACTTCAAGCGGCGCGAACAACACCCGCACCGCGAGATCGGCCGCGATGACGATGGCTGCGCCGATGAGCGCCGCGCCAAGCGCCTGCACGCCCGCCCTGCCCCCGAGCATGAGCCGCGCGGCATGAGGCGCGACGAGACCGACGAAACCGATGGCTCCGGCAAAGGAGACCGCGGCGGCTGTGAGTGTTGCCGCCAGCGCAAAGAGCATCAACTGGGTGGCGCGGACGGGAAGGCCCGTGGCCTGCGCGCTCAGTTCATCAAGCTGGAGCTGGTCCATGCGACGGGCGAGCAGAAAGACAAGCGGAACCAGAACGCCAAGCACGATGGCCAGCACCTGAACATCGGCCCAGCGCGCCTGATAGACGGAACCGGCAAGCCACATGGCGGCCTGGCTCGCGCGATGCACCGGGCCATCAACAATGAAGAGCGTGACGCCGGCCTTGGCCAGAGCACCCAGCGCGACACCGTAGAGAATGACCCGCAGGGGCGGCGCTCCGGTGCGCGCGGCAAGCAGGATGACAAGTCCTGCGAAGCCGAGCGCGCCCAGCACCGCCGCCAGCGGCTGCCACTGAATGCTGACAGTGAGCGCATTCGCGTCATTGCTGAAGAGGAAGAGAAACACCACCACGCCAAGGGCAGCGCCATCTACAATGCCGAGAACCGACGGTGAGGCGAGCGGATTGCGCGTCGCGCGCTGAAGCGCGAAGCCTGCCAGCGCCAGCGCCAGACCGCTCAGCCCGGCCATGGCGAGGCGCGGCATGCGCAGTGACCAGATGATGATGGTGTCGCTGCGCTCTCCCGTGCCGAGGATGGCGGACAGGACACGCTGCAACGACATGCCCGAGCTGCCCAGCGCAACGCTTGCAAGTGCAAGCGCGCATAAGACGGTGGCGCAGGCGACCAGGATGGCCACGCGCGCCGGGATGCGCGAGCGGACAGGATGCGCACGCTGCGCGAAAGAGGCTGCCGTCATGCTGTGGCTCCGAGCCGTTTGCGCTGAAGGAGATAAAGCAGCATCGGCACGCCGACCACGGCCAGAAGAACGCCAACCGGCGCTTCTGACGGATAGATGATGAAACGGGCCGCAATGTCGGCGGCGAGCGCCAGCGCCGACCCGGCAAGAAGCGAGAGCGGCACGAGCTGCCGGTGCCCCGGAAAGCCGCTGAGCCGCGCCAGATGTGGCGCGGCAAGACCGATGAAGGCGACCGGCCCGGCAACCGAAACACTGACACCGGCAAGGATGGCCGCAAGAACAAGCACCGTCATGCGCACTTTCAGAACCGGCACGCCCAGCGCCTCGGCAGTCGTATCGTCGGTCATGAGCGCGTCGAGCGTCGGGGCGAGGAAACGGCATGCCGCCGCCACCAGAACGACCACCGGAGCCGCCAGATAGAGAAGCTCCGCGTCCCGGTCAGCGAAACCGCCGGAAAGCCAGAAGATCAGCTCTTCCATGGTGCGTTCATCGGCAACGATGACGATCTGGATGCCGGATGACAGAAGGGCGGCAATGGTGACACCCGCCAGAAGCAGATAGGAAGGCGAGGAAATGCCACCTGCCGAGAAGGCGAGCGAGAAGACGAGAAGCCCACATAAAAGCGCGCCAAGGCAGGCCGCGAGCGCAATGAGGGAGAGTGATCCCGTGCCGGTGAAGACGACCAAGAGCACGACGGCAAAGCCAGCCCCTGCATTGACGCCCAGAAGACCGGGTTCGGCCAGCGGATTGCGGGTCGCCGTCTGAAGCAGAAGACCGGCAAGACCGAGCGCCCCTCCCACAATGAGCGCCACAGCCGTGCGCGGGACACGCAGCGTGTTGACGATCAGCGCGGCCTGATCGTCCCCGCCCTGGCTCAGGGCGCGCCAGACCTCTGCGCTGGGTGTGAAGCGAATACCCACATGCAGGCTGATGATCGCCAGAAGGGCAATCACCGCAATCAGTATGGCGTGTGGAAGATAGCGCGGCATCCGTCTCTCTTTCGTGCCCGCTGCATCCCAGAAATTGACTAATAATGTCAACTTCAAACTTGACATTTTAACGCAAGATTTGTTGGTCGTGCCGGCAAGACAGCCACCGCGTCAAATCAGGAGACAGATCATGCGCGTCCTTCCCCTCTTACCGGCCATGCTGATGGCGTTGTTCACGACGGCGGCGGGCGCTGCCGGGATCGAGCACGCCATGGGAACGGCCACGGTGCCCGACGCTCCGCAGCGCGTGATCGTGCTGACCAATGAAGGCACGGAAGCCCTGCTGGCGCTGGGCGTGAAGCCCGTGGGCGCGGCGAATTCCTGGAATGGTGATCCGTGGTATGCCCATATCGCGGACCAGATGGAGGGTGTGGAGCCGGTCGGCAAGGAGAGCGCCGTCAATCTGGAACTGATCGCTGCACTTGAGCCAGACCTCATTCTGGGCACCAGGATCCGACACGAAGGAATTTTCGAACAGCTTTCCGCCATCGCCCCGACCGTTGTTTCGGAGCGCCTGCGCGGCGACTGGCGCGAGAATTTCGAACTCTGGGCGAAGGCGCTGAACCGGCAGGAAGCCGGCGAGAAGGTGCTTGAGGACTTCGACGCGAAGGTCTCGTCCCTGAGAAACGATCTGGGCGAAGCGGTGGATGAGAAAGTCTCCGTGATCCGCTTCATGCCCGGCCACATCCGCATCTACCAGATGGACAGTTTTTCCGGCTTCATCCTCGACAGGGTCGGTTTTCAGCGCCCTGAAAATCAGGATGTCGACAACTTCATGCTGAAGGCCGGAAAGGAAAGCATTCCGGACATGGATGGCGACCGCATTTTCTACTTCACCTATGAACCCGGCGATGGCGACGCGACCAGACTTTCTGAAGAGGTGCTGGCCGATCCGCTGTGGCAGACGCTTTCAGCCGTGAAAGCGGGCAAGGTTCATCAGGTGGATGACACGATCTGGAACACGGCCGGAGGCGTTCTGGCCGCGAACCTGATGCTCGACGATCTTGCCCGCCTTTACGGGCTTCGTTGATCAAGACCGGGACGGCCTGCCAGTGACGGGCCCTCCCACCCTCCCCGTTTTGGGGATTTTTCTCATTTTCAGACGAGATTTTTCATGAAACGATTGCTTATTCCCCTTTTGACCCTTGCCCTGTCCGCCGTGAGCGGAGCCGCTCTGGCCGGCAATGTGCAGCATGCCATGGGCAGGACGACAACGCCCGACAACCCTCAGCGCATCGTGGTGCTGACCACCGGGGGAACCGAAGCGGTTCTCGCACTGGGCATCAAACCGGTGGGCGCCGCCAATGGACGCGCGGTCAATGCGCGTGGCTCCGTCTGGTATGCGCATGTGGCCGACCGGCTTGACGGCGTTGAGCCGCTTGGCGAAGAGCGTGCGGTCAATCTGGAGCAGATCGCGGCGCTGGAGCCGGACCTGATCCTCGGCAACCGCCAGCGTCATGAGGGCGTATACGACCAGCTCTCGGCGATTGCGCCCACCGTGCTGTCCAACCGCCTCAGGGGCGACTGGCGCAAGAATTTCGAACTCTATGCCGAAGCGCTTGGCAGGACGGACGAAGGGGCTGCGGTGCTTGCGGCCTTCGACAAGCGCGTGGCTGAACTGTCCGACGCGCTCGGCGCGCAGAAGGACGAGACGCTTTCCGTCATCCGCTTCATGCCCGGACAGATCCGCATCTACCAGAGAGACAGTTTTTCGGGCGATGTGCTTGCCCGACTCGGCATTGCGCGGCCTGAACTCCAGCAGGAAGACAGCTTCGTGCTTAAGGTCGGCAAGGAGAGCATTCCCGACATGGATGGCGACCGGCTGGTGCATTTCACCTATGAATCCGGTGACGGAAAGGCCACCGCGCTTGCGCGCGACATTGCCAGCGATCCGCTCTGGCAGAGCCTGAAGGCCGTACAGGCTGGCTCGGTTCATGCCGTTGACGACGTGATCTGGAACACGGCTGGCGGCATCCTTGCGGCAGAGCGCATGCTGGATGACGTGGCGAAGATCTACGGCGTCGACTGAGCGAAAAGCCCCCGCCCGTCTGCGCGGGGGCCTTCACGGGCCAGTTGCAGAAAGAGGTTGTATTACGTTTACGTTCGCGTAAGCTTGCGGCTGCAACGTCATTGGGAGGAAGAATGATGATTGGCAAACTCTTTCTGGGCGGTGCGGCCCTGCTGCTTGCCGGCGGTGTCGCCATGGCCGACCCGATCGAGGGGAACTGGAAAACGGAATCGGGCGCGACCGCGCAGATCGCCCCCTGCGGCGGTTCCTATTGCATCACGCTGAAAAGTGGAAAGTTCGCCGGCAAGAAGATCGGCACGTTCCAGGCAGCGGGCAGCAACAAGTACACCGGCAAGATCACCGACCCGGCCAAGGACAAGACCTATTCCGGCAAGGGCACCCTCACCGGCAACAATCTGAAGATGGGCGGCTGCGTTCTTGGTGGCCTGATCTGCCGCAACCAGACCTGGTCCCGCATCTAAAGCAATTCCAGGAAAAGTCGGAACCGGTTTTCCGTCCGGAATTGCGCAAAACAATGCCTTAGAGCGCTTTCGCGATTCAGCGAAAAGTGGAAGCGCTCCAGGGGCAGGCAAAACCCTCCAGCTCAATGCCTCCGCGCGCCTTAACCCTGCAAGGCGCGTGGAGGTTTTAATCTGCAATCAGCCCATCGCTGCGCATCTGTGTGAGAATGATGTCGTGCGCGCGCGACTGTAGCGGCTCCCTCGCCTGCCCCTTGGCGGCCAGCGGCTCGCGGCTGCAGACGAAATAGGGATACCACGCTGCGCCCAGACCATGATTGATCTGGCCGAGCTGCGCATAATCTTCTTCCGACAGCAGGGATTCGGGCACATAGCCCCAGCCCAGACCGTCGCAGATCGCATCCTTGCCGAGTTCGAAACTACTCAGCGCAATCCGCTCGCTGCCCATGGCGTCGAGGTGGAAGCGCTCATGCTGCGTGCTGTCGAGATAGGTGATCTGTGGCAGGATGGAGAGATCCGCATCGGCGACATAGCTCATGGCGGCGAGCGGATGACCACGCGCGACCATCATGCGCATGCCAATCCGCGCGATGACACGGCTGTAAAGCCCGCTGGCGGGACCGGATCGGCCGGAGGCGATGAAATAGGCGATGTCCAGCTGCCCCTCGCGCACCAGTTCCGGCAGCACGTCGCTTTCCGCGTAACGCATGCTCAGGCGCACATCCGGCCGCGCGCGCCTGATGGAGCGGATTACGTGGCGCCAAAAATTTTCCGAAAGCACGTCGTCGCGACCGATCCGCAGCTCCTGACCGGCGGTCTCCTCACCGCGCGCACAACGCTCGATGATGCTGTTGGAAAGCGCGATGATACGGGCGCAGTCGTCCAGAATGTGCTCGCCGACCGGCGACAGGGTGAGGCTGTTGCCGCGCCGCACAAAGAGCTCGGCCCCCAGCTCATCCTCCAGCGCGGCAATGGCCATGCTGACGGTGGAGCGGTTGCGGCCCAGCTGCACGGCTGCGCCCGAAATGGAGCCGGTTCGCGCCGCAGCCTCAAAATATTCCAGGTAGTCGAGCCGCATTGGAACGGCCTTTCGTCAAAATTCTTGTCACTCAGCGATTTCTCATACGTCGAAAAGGCGGATATCTCAATCAAGTGACATTAAATTTGATCTTACATCACGAGGACGAAATTGCACTGGTTCTATCTGATCGCTGCGGTCTCCGCAGAAGTTGTCGGGACCACACTGATGAAATTCCTGGTGTCCGCGGGCCAGCTGGCCCAGGGGACGCTTGCCGCAATCTTCATGGTCGCCATGGCCTATCTCTTTCTGGGCAAAGCGACGCTGCGCATACCGGTGGCGCTGGCCAACGCCTTCTGGGAAGGGCTCGGCATGATCCTGATCGCGCTTGCATCGCTCTATCTGCTGGATGAGAGCATCTCGACCATGCAGGCGGTCGGCATCGGCGTGGCGCTGCTGGGCATTGTTATAATCAATTATGGCCACCACCAGCAGGAGCAGAAGCGATGACCATCTATATGGGATATGTGCTCGGCTCGGTGGCGCTCGACATCATGGCCAATCTGGCGCTGGAAAAATCGAACGGCTTTGCCCGCAGAGGCTGGGGCGTTGCGGCAGTTCTTCTGATCATGGCGGCGTTCGCGCTGCTCGCACTGGCCGTCACCGGCATGGATCTTTTCATCGCCTATGCAGTGTGGGGCGTGCTTTCGATCCTGGGAACGGCCATCGCCGTTTGGCTCGTTTTCGGCCAGCGCCTCAACCTGACAAGCTGGGTGGGCGTAGGCATTCTGATCCTGGCCATACTGCTGATCAGGCTTGGCTAACGTCTGAGATTGGGCTGACGATAAAGAAAAGCGGGCGACCGGGATCGCCCGCTTTTTGCATTCCGGACAGGGATCAGCTTGCGCGCTGACCAAAGAGAACCTTCTGGGCCTCCTTGTCCTCGGCCAGATTGCTGCGATGCGTCTGACCAACCTCGAGCGCGCGAATGACCGCCGGCCGGGCCATGACGGTTTCGAACCAGCGCTTCAGGTTCGGGAAATCGTTGAGGTCCTGCCCCTGCTGCTCATAGGGCTTGATCCAGCCAACGCAGGCCATGTCTGCAATCGTGTACTCATCGCCCGCCAGATAGGCGCGGTCGGCAAGACGACGATCCATCACGCCGTAAAGGCGGTTGACCTCATTGGTGTAGCGCTCGATGCCGTAGGGCACTTTCTCGGGCGCATATTTGCGGAAATGGTGCGCCTGACCGGCCATCGGGCCAAGACCGCCCATCTGCCAGAACAGCCACTGATCGACTTCCACGCGGGCGCGCTCGTCCGCGGGATAGAACTTGCCCGTCTTGCGGCCAAGATATTGCAGGATCGCGCCCGACTCGAAAACGGAGATGGGCTCGCCGCCCGGGCCTTCGGGATCGATGATGGCGGGCATGCGGTTGTTCGGTGCGATCTTCAGGAAGGACGGCTCGAACTGCTCGCCCTTGCCGATGTTCACATAGTGCACGGCATAGGGAAGTCCGGTCTCTTCAAGAAAGATGGTGACTTTCCAGCCGTTTGGTGTCGGCCAGTAATGAAGTTCGATCGGCTTGATCTGGGTGGTCATGCTTGTCTGCCTCCAAGGGTTCAGAGCCACGCGGTCGGGGGAGGATCGTGGCGACATTGGGGCAGGTAAGCACCGCCCGCCCGTTTTGCAACACACGCGCCGATAAACGATCTGTCATCGGGTGTTAACCGCCGTGTTAACGCTGCTGAACGCCGGATGAATGCCCCCATCAGTATCGGTTCAGCCGTCCCCTGCCACATTGATGGCAACAAAGAGGAAGAGCCCGATGCTGATACGCCGATTTTCGATTGTCTGCCTGATTGCAGCCCTGTTCGGCATGGGCCTGGCGATCCTCGTTGCAGAGGCCGGCCGGTCTTCCGACCGCTGGCAGGGCGGCAGGCCTTTCGCCTGCATGACCGATGACAACGCGTTTTGCGGCCAGACGGTGCGGCGCTGAACGGCAGGAAAGAAGTGGGGTTGGTGATGTTGCAGACAATGACACATATGGCCAAGGGACTGATGTTCGCGATGCTGATCGGCTCGCCGCTTCTGGCGGTCCAGAATGTGCGCGCCGGTGATGAAAACATCATCGAAGGGCGTTATGACAGGTCGAGTGGCGCCGGTCTCGTTCTGATGGTCAGCCTGCAACGCTCGCGCTAGGAGAGCTTCCCCCACCAGCTGGAAGTGCGCGAGCAGACCATGGATGCCGCAACCGGGCCTTGAGAAGACCGGGAAAATCCATATAAAAGGCCATGGAACATAGAATCTATCCTCAGCCCATTCAGACGATTTCAAGTCCGGAGTCCTACGCCCGGAAGAGCTTTACCGATGCCCGCGAAGCCGTCGCGGCGTTGAAAGCGCTCTATGAGCGCAATACCGCATTCCTGCGCGATGCGTTTGCGCAGGTTTCCAAAGAAGGCGAGAGCGATTGCCGCTTCCGCGCCTTCTATCCCGAAGTCAGCCTCGCCACCGCCACCTACGCCCAGATCGACACGCGGCTGGCCTATGGCCATGTGGCGGCACCCGGTGTCTATGCGACCACGATCACCCGGCCCGACCTTTTCGACGATTATTTGATCGACCAGCTGAGCCTGGTGATCCGCAATCACGGCGTGCCGGTGACCGTGTCGGAATCGGAAACGCCGATCCCCCTGCACTTCGCCTTCCTGCAGGACACCTATGTGGAAGGCTCCATCGCCGACCGGCTGAAACGGCCGCTGCGCGATCTGTTCGACGTGCCGGATCTGAACGCCACCGATGACCACATCGTCAACGGCACCCATGAGACGCCGGCAGGAGAACCGGAACCGCTGGCCCCGTTCACGGCGCAGCGTGTCGACTATTCGCTGCACCGGCTGTCGCACTATACGGCGACGGCGCCTGCGCATTTCCAGAACTTCGTGCTGTTCACGAACTATCAGTTCTACATTGACGAGTTCTGCGCCCTCGCCCGCGAGATGATGGCCGAAGGCGGCAAGGGCTACACGGCCTTCGTGGAGCCCGGCAATGTGATCACCAAGGCCGGCGAGACGAGCCCTTCGGCCAGCACGCCGGCGCGCCTGCCGCAGATGCCCGCTTATCATCTGAAGCGTGACGGTCACGCCGGCATCACCATGGTGAACATCGGCGTCGGCCCCTCCAACGCCAAGACGATCACCGACCATGTGGCGGTTCTGCGCCCGCATGCCTGGCTGATGCTCGGCCATTGCGCGGGGCTCAGAAACTCGCAGGCGCTGGGCGATTACGTTCTGGCGCATGCCTATGTGCGCGAAGACCATGTGCTTGACGACGATCTGCCGGTGTGGGTGCCGCTTCCCGCACTTGCAGAGGTGCAGGTTGCGTTGCAGGAAGCGGTGGCGGAGACCACCGGCCTTTCCGGCTATGAGTTGAAGCGCATCATGCGCACCGGCACGGTGGCGACCATCGACAACCGCAACTGGGAACTGCGCGAACAGCGCGGCCCCGTGCAGCGGCTCTCGCAGTCGCGGGCGATTGCGCTGGATATGGAATCGGCCACCATCGCGGCCAATGGCTTCCGCTTCCGCGTGCCCTACGGCACGCTGCTTTGCGTTTCGGACAAGCCGCTTCATGGCGAACTGAAGCTGCCGGGCATGGCCACCGACTTTTACAAGCGGCAGGTCTCCCAGCATCTCAAGATCGGCATGCGGGCGGTCGAGAAACTTGCGGAAATGCCGCCAGAACGGCTCCATTCGCGCAAGCTGAGAAGCTTTTTCGAAACCGCCTTCCAATAGCCCAAAAGAACGGCTAGCCCGCGTATCTCAAGGGACACGCAGCAAACAAGGCGCGAGAGATGAAGAAGAGCAGAACCGCATCCGCACTGCCGGCAATTCTGGCAATCGGCGCGGTTCTGATTTCGGTGCCCCTCGTGGCCGGCTATTGGGGTCGGCTGCACCCGGCCTTCGACGCCATGGCGCATTTTCGGATGCATCTGGCGGTGCTGATCGCCATTCTCTCCCTGCCGCTGATCTTCATACGGGGCTGGCGGCAGATCGGTGCGGCAGGAACCGTGCTTGGCCTTGCAGCCCTGAGCGCCACGCTTTTGCCGGGACAGAATGCGGCAGGAACGGCCAGAGCCGAAGCCGCCGACATGCCGGCTGCGCGCTACCGGCTCCTCCAGATGAACCTGCGCTACGACAACCCCACCCCAAAACAGGTGTTTTCGCTGATCGGCCAGACCCGGCCGGACATCGTGACGCTGAACGAGGTTTCAAGCATGTGGGTGGAGGAACTGAAGTTCCTTGAAGCCACCTACCCCTACCGCGTGATCTGCCCGCCGCCGGCCCGGATTGGCGGCGTTGCCATTCTCTCCCGCCGCCCCTTTGCCAGCTCATCCGCCTATGCCTGCTACGACCGCGGCTCAATGGCCGTGGCGACGGTGCGCCTTGGCGCAGATCCGGTGGAGATCGCCGCGCTGCATCTCGGCTGGCCCTGGCCCTATGAACAGCACCGTCAGGTGGAGCGCGTGACGCCGGTTCTGCAGCGGCTCGGCAAGACGGCGATCCTTGCAGGTGATCTGAACGCAGCGCCGTGGAGCGCAACGGCGCATCGTGTTGCGGCTGCCGGTGAGCTGGATCTTGTGCCGGGCGTTGGCCCGACCTGGCTGAAACGTCTGGTTCCCGAACCCGTTCGCCGGGTTGCAGGCCTGCCCATCGACCATGTGTTCAGCAAGGGACGGATCGTGCCGATTGCCATCTCGCGGCCGCAGGATGCCGGTTCCGACCACCTGCCCGTCCTGTTCGAATTCGGCATCATGCCTGACGCCGAACAGAACATCCTTGAGGTGAAACTGGCGCAGAACGCCGGTTAGAGCGACGTGCGGCCATCCGGACGCACAAAGGACGCCCTAACCTGTTGAAAGCACGGTGCGCTAATCGGCTTTCTGCTTTCGGGCGATGACCAGATGCCCCGGCACCGGCTTGCCTATTTCATGCCGCACCACGATGTCGCCAATCGCCAGGCCGGCAAAGCCGTGATCGGCAAGCATTTTGCCGAGATAGGCCTGCGCATGGGCAAAGCGCTGGTGCGGGCCGACCATGAAGGGGCGGCCGGCAAGCGTTTCATCCGGCAGGGTCTCGCTTGAGAATGCGAGAACCGCACCCTCTGTGGCGAGTTCCGCAGCGCCTTCGAAGAAGGCTTCCAGCTCACCGAGATAAGGCAGAACATCCGTCGCCGTGATCAGGTCGAAGGGTTCGACATCCGCATGCTGCAGAAAGTCCACCGCATCGCCCACATAGAGCGCGTCGTAGAGCTCTTTCTCGTCGGTGACCTCGACCATCGTTTCGGAAAGATCGACGCCGGTGATGTGGGCCGCCATATCGCGCAGCACCTCGCCGGCAAGGCCGGTACCGCAACCAAGATCGAGCATGCGCTCATAGGGACCGGGCGCGATCTCTTCCAGC
Source organism: Nitratireductor aquimarinus (assembly GCF_017255295.1). Classification (GTDB taxonomy): domain Bacteria; phylum Pseudomonadota; class Alphaproteobacteria; order Rhizobiales; family Rhizobiaceae; genus Nitratireductor; species Nitratireductor aquimarinus. Next base: position 767,238 of record NZ_JAFKDE010000002.1, on the reverse strand, counting down.
GCCTGACGCACGAGTGCGGGCACATCGTAGCCGAGCTGGTCTACGAGGATGCTTTCGAATTCACCGGCGTGCTGGTCGAACAGCGTCGCGACATAGGCCTCCGAGGCGCGTGTCGGCGTTTCGCCGCGCCCCATGCTGGCGAGCCGCACGGCTGCCCCGCCATGATCGGCGGGATCCAGCGCCAAAACTTCCCTGTAGGCCTCGGCGGCGGCGTCGAGATCGCCCGCCTTTTCCAGTGCAAGCGCGCGATTATAGGCTTCGGCCAGCGCCTCTTCATCGACGGGGCTGGCTTCGGCGGCGCCGGTTTCATGATCGGACAATGCGGTTACATCCCGGTGTAGACGGGCCCTTCGCCACCCTGCGGCGGCACCCAGTTGATGTTCTGGTTCGGGTCCTTGATATCGCAGGTTTTGCAGTGGACGCAGTTCTGCGCGTTGATGACAAAACGCGCGTCAGCCACATCGCTGCCATCGGTCAGCGCGTTGCCGTCGGCATCCACCCATTCATAGACGCCCGCCGGGCAATAGCGCGAGGACGGGCCGGCAAAGACGCCGTATTCCGAAGTCTTCTGCAGCTCCATGTCCTTCACCTGAAGATGAACGGGTTGCTCTTCCTCATGGTTGGTGTTGGACAGGAAGACCGAGGAGAGACGGTCGAAGGTGAGAACACCATCGGGCTTGGGGTAATCGATGGGCGCGTGTTTCGCGGCCGGCTCAAGCGAGGCGGCATCGGTCTTGCCGTGCTTCATCGTGCCGAAGGGCGAAACGCCGAACAGCGAGTTCAGCCACATGTCGAGACCGCCGATGCCGACGCCCAGAAGCGTGCCGAAGCGCGACCAGAGCGGCTTGACGTTGCGGACCTTTTTCAGATCCTTGCCGATGTCGGAGGCGCGCCAGGCGGCCTCATAGCCTTCAAGCGTGTCATTGGTGCGCCCTGCCCCGAGCGCCTCGACAACGTGTTCGGCGGCGAGCATGCCGGACAGAACCGCATTGTGCGAGCCCTTGATGCGCGGCACGTTGACGAAACCTGCGGAACAGCCGATGAGCGCGCCGCCCGGGAAGACGAGCTTGGGCACGGACTGCCAGCCGCCCTCGGTGATGGCGCGCGCGCCATAGGAGAGGCGCTTGCCGCCCTCGAACGTGTCGCGAATGGCCGGATGCGTCTTGAAGCGCTGGAACTCCTGAAACGGCGAGAGGAAAGGGTTCTTGTAGTTCAGGTGAACCACGAAACCGACCGCCACCTGGTTGTTTTCCAGATGGTAGAGGAAGGAACCGCCGCCGGTTTTCATGTCGAGCGGCCAGCCGAAGGAGTGCTGGACGAGACCGGGCTTGTGGTTCTCCGGCTTGACCTCCCAGAGCTCCTTGAGGCCGATGCCGAACTTCTGCGGCTCACGCTCTTCGTCGAGACCGAACCGGGCGATGAGCTGCTTGGCGAGCGAGCCGCGCACGCCCTCACCGATCAGCACATATTTGCCCAAAAGCGCCATGCCCGGCTGGTAGTTGGGACCGTGCGAGCCATCACGCTCAACGCCCATGTCGCCCGTGGCGACGCCGATGACTGCGCCTTCGTCATTGTAGAGGACTTCGGCTGCGGCGAAGCCCGGATAGATTTCGACGCCAAGCGCCTCGGCATGGCCGGCGAGCCAGCGGCACACATTGCCAAGCGACACGGCGTAATTGCCGTGATTGTTCATGAGCGGCGGCATGAGGAAATTGGGCAGGCGGATGGAGCCTGCCGGCCCCAGCACCAGAAACTGATCGTCGGTGACCGGCGTCTTGAACGGGTGGTCAGGATCTTCACGCCAGTCGGGAAGCAGGCGGTCGATACCGATGGGATCGACAACCGCGCCCGACAGGATGTGCGCGCCAACCTCACCGCCCTTTTCGAGCACGACGATGGAAAGCTCGGGATCAAGCTGCTTGAGCCTGATGGATGCGGCCAGTCCTGCCGGCCCTGCGCCGACGATGACCACATCGAATTCCATGCTTTCGCGTTCCATCTCGCTCATTTAACCCTCCGCAGTCTTTTTCTCTAGCGCACCATGGTTTCGACCCGAATATGGGCCGGTGCGGACCGGATACAAATCAGCCCCGCATAACGGTTTCAACGCCGGGCTATAGCGCATCCGCGCCCCTATCGAAACCAGAGAAGTTGCATCAACCCATTCCTGATTGCTGCAAACATATGACTTACTTTAACGTAAACGTAAATATTGGGCAATCTGGTGCTGGGCAATTCCTGTTTGCCAGCCTTCCCGAATCCCATCAGTGTCGCGCGGTTTCGAGAGCGTCAGGCAAGAATGCAATCCGGCTGTCGGCTGGATGTTCCGAATTGAGCCCGGTGTTTCAATTGAGAAGGAGAGCGTGCGCGTGAATGCGAGTGAAAATGCGCTTCTGAGAGCATATCGGCAAAGACCGGTTGCGATCACCGCGTTCTGCGTTCTCGGTATTCTGGCGATACAGGCGCTGTTTCTGAAGCTGATGGGGCAGACGACCATCTGCGACTGCGGCACGGTCAAACTCTGGTATTCGGATCCGTCGGGACCGGAAACCTCGCAGCATATCGGCGACTGGTACACCTATTCGCACTTTCTCCACGGCCTGCTGTTCTATGCGCTGCTCTGGCTTGTCGCGCCACGCCTGCCGATTGGAATTCGCCTCACGCTGGCGGTGGGTCTCGAAGCGGCATGGGAGATGGCCGAAAACACGCCGATGGTGATCAACCGCTATCGGGAATCGGCGCTGGCGGAGGGGTATTACGGAGACAGCGTGCTGAACTCGCTCTCCGATACCGCCGCGACGATTGTCGGCTTCTTCGTTGCCCGCATATCGCCAGTATGGCTGAGCATCGTTCTGGTGGTGGCGACCGAGATCTTCATGGCTGTGATGATCCGCGACAACCTCACGCTCAACATTCTTCAGCTGGTCTATCCCTCTCAGACGATCTCGAACTGGCAAGTGGGCGGCTGAGCTGGGCAGCTGAATTGGGCTAACGCCATTCCATTTCGCGGAAAGTACCGATGGCGATATAATGCGGCAGGAAGGGAGGTGTTATCCTGCCTCGCGCCGCAACCATGATCGCCCTGCCCCTGCTCGCATGCCTGCTGGCTGCGGAGCCGGGAGATGACGGGCGCTGGCAGGCGGGGCCATACGCCTTCTCGGACGAGAGCGGCGGGTTTCGCATCCGCGCGGTTTCCGGCAGCGGTTCGCGCAGTGATCCCGTCATCCTTCAACAGGAACTCTACACCGCATCGGCGGTGGTGATGGTCATTCGCCTCATCGGAGAGACGCCGCGCTATGCATATGACGAGCGCGCGGGCGCTGGTTATCTCTTCATCGAGATCGAAACGCTGAATGCGAGCAATCTGCCCTGGGTGGAATTCGAGTTCGAACTTCAGGAGAAGCGCGGGGTTTCCAGCGTCTATGGTGACGGGCTTTCGTTCGACCAGCGCAATGTGGGCAGCGACCATGTGGGCTCTGACGCCTTTAAAAGCCACGACCGCAAATTCGAGCCCCATGACCGACTGCTCTTTCAGTCCGGTACGGTGGATGCGGGGCATTCCGTCACATTTCGCCTGCTGATTACCGATCTGACGCCCCAGCCGGTCTTTTATCTGGTGCAGGATCCACGCATTCCCGCTTCGTGAACTTGCAACGGCAGGCAAAGAAAGAGAAAGTGCCGCTTCACCGCCAACCGGCGACAATCAGGATTTCGGGCAGGATTTCGGGCACGATGGATTCCGCAGGACTAAGGGAGCTTCTGACATTCTACGCCGATGCCGGCGTGGATGAGTCCCTGCTGGAATCTGCCGCCGACCGGTTTGAGGAAACCCGGGTCGAGGCGGAAAAGCGCGCCGCACGCCGCGCGCCGGCCGCGCAGGAGCAGAAGAAGAAAGCGCCGGCAGCGCAGATCCAGGCGCCGCCCCTTCCAAGCTCGCAGCGCGCGGCCATTCCCGACGATGCGCAGGCAGCCCGCGCACGCGAGATCGCCAAAAGCGCAAACACGCTGGAGGAACTGCGCGAACAGCTCGCCGCCTTCGATGGCTGCAATCTGAAAACGACCGCGAAGAACACCGTCTTCTCCGACGGCAACCCGCAGGCCGCCGTGATGCTTGTGGGCGAAGCGCCCGGCCGCGACGAGGATCTTCAGGGCCTGCCCTTTGTCGGGCGCTCCGGCAAGCTGCTCGACCGCATGCTGGCGGCTATCGGCCTCGACCGCACATCGGTCTACATTTCCAATGTCATCCCGTGGCGGCCGCCGGGCAACCGCGATCCATCTCCGCTTGAGACGGAGATCTGCCGCCCCTTCATCGAGCGCCATATCGAGTTGGTCGCGCCGAAAGTTCTGGTGACGCTGGGCAACCCTTCGACGAAGCTGCTGCTCAACACGCAGACGGGCATCATGCGCATGCGCGGCAACTGGGCGCTGCACAAGACCCCGGGTGGTCAGGAAATTCCGACCATGCCGACGCTGCACCCGGCCTATCTGCTGCGCAACCCCGCCCACAAGAAGCTCGCATGGCATGACCTTCTCGCGATCAAGGTGAAGCTGGAAGGCGCTGGCGCGTAGAGCCGCTTAAGCCCGCATTAACCCTGTTGGGGCACAGTCGACAGCCTCAACAACGTCCCGGAGTCGAGCATGTGTGTTCGCGTTATATCCGGGGGGCGCGTGGTTCTTCTTTTTCTCTTTCTGATCCTCACTTTTGCATTCCTGCCCAGCCAGGCATTCGGTGCTGATCTTCTGGCGCATGAGGCGCTGGAGCGGTATCGGAGTGCCCAGAGCGGCTCCATCAGGCATGCGCGCACCATGGGTGTGATCGAATATCGCCAGTCGGATGGCGATGGCAGGGTGGCCGGCGAAAGCGGGCGCAGCTCGACTGTTTCCGTGGCGGCAAAAGCCAACCGACGGATCGGCGCGGGCTGGAACGTGCAGGGCAATGTAAAGCACCGGCATTCGGAGCTGAACGGCGACAGGCGACAGCGCACGCAGGGTACGGCGCATCTCTATCATCGCGACCCGGAGCGCTATGCGCTTGGAGCCTTCGGCAGTCTGGCGACCGAACGCGCAAAGCCGGCAACCGCCATCGCAGGCGATGAATGGAAACGCGTGGACAGTGCGGCCGGCGGCGTGGAGGCAGCGCTCTTTTCGGAGAAGACCACGCTTCTGGCCGCAGCCGGTCTGCGCCGGAAGATGACCGAGCAGGAGGCGAGCGACAGCGCCTTCACCATGCTTGGCGCACGCTACTATGTGACGGATCAGTTTCGCCTTGGCCTTCAGGGCACTTATGAGCGCCCTCTCACCATCGAGGACGACCCGGTCATCTACGGGCTCGGCGCGGAGGTGAGCTACCGGCCGCACGAGCTGCCGTTCAGCAGCTTTGGCGGCTATCGCTACCAGCTGGCGCAGGCCGATGGCAGCGCCGAGAAGACGGTTTCACACGGCGTCTTCGCGGGCTTTCGCTATCATTTCGGCAGCCACAGCCTGAAGGAAGAAGAGCGCTACGGGCCGCTCTGGCCCGACCTGCCCATCGGCCTTTGAAAAGGCGGCGCGGCTGCGCCGGCCTTCAGGAGGCCGGCGGCACGAAGCGGCGCGCGGCAACGCGCCGGAGGCCAAGCCTGCGCTCGCGCCAGATGATGAACAGACCGGCGCTGATGACGATGGTGCCGCCGACCAGCGTGTAGATGGTCGGCACATCGCCAAAGGCGAAATAGCCGATGATGATGGCAAGCAGCATCGAGGTGTATTCGAACGGCGCGATGGTGGAGAGCTCCGCATGGCGGTAGCACTCCGTCATGAGGATCTGCGCGACGCCGCCGCACACGCCCGCCCCGGCAAGGGCCAGATACTGATCGCGCGTCAGGTCTGCCCAGCCGAACGGGATGGTGAAGAGCGCCAGCACCGTGGCCGTGACGGAAAACCAGAGAACAATGGTGGCGGTCTTTTCCGTCTGCACCAGCCGACGGACGAGAAGCATGGCGACGGCAGAGCCCGTCGCCGCGCAAAGGGCCGCAATGACGCCCACCGCCTGCGCGGCCTCAAGACCGGCGTCCCCGGTCAAAAGGGTGAGTTTCGGCCACGCGATGATGATGACACCGATAAAGCCGACGGCCACCGCGCTCCAGCGATAGACGCGCACGATCTCGCCCATAAAGATGGCCGAAAACACCACCACGATGAGCGGCTGCGCGTAATTGAGGGTGATCGCGTCAGGCAGCGGCAGGCGCGTGAGCGCGAAGAAGCCGAGCCCCATGGAGGTCACGCCGACAAGGCCACGCATGATGTGGCTGACGGGATGCGTGGTGCGAAAGGCGGTCGACAGCTCCTTGCGCCAGGCGAGCATGGCGAGGATCGGGAAGATCGCGAAGAAGGAGCGATAGAAGACGATCTGTCCGGACGGCACGGTCCCCGCCGATTTGATCAGCGAGGACATGACGACGAAGATGGAGACCGAGATGACTTTCAGCGCGATGCCGATGAGTGGCTGGCGTTCCGCGCCGAGTTCGGTCACAGCAGGCATTCTCTAAAATCCTGAAAAGCAGCTTCTGGGGATGGGAGAGCATTCCAGGGCGTATGCGCAGGCCTGCCTCATGCCGCGTCTGCCTCCCGGGCCATGCGGATAGCCTCCCAGACGCGCGATGGCGTGGTCGGCATGTCGATATGGTCGATGCCGTGGGCGCGGTAGAGCGCATCCGTGACTGCGTTCAGAACCGCCGGCGTTGCGCCAATGGTGCCGGCCTCGCCCGCCCCCTTGATGCCCATGGCATTGGTGGTGGACGGCACGTTGCGCGTCTCGAAATGGATGAAAGGCAGATCATCGGCGCGCGGCATGGCGTAATCCATGAAGCTGGCCGTGATGAGCTGGCCGTCTTCGCCATAGACCGTGTCTTCCGTCAGCGCCTGTCCAAGCCCCTGGGCAACGCCGCCATGCACCTGGCCGGCCAGCAGGATCGGGTTCACCGTTGCGCCGAAATCATCGACGATCCAGTAATCAAGCACCTCCGTGCGGCCCGTATCCGGGTCGATCTCGACCTCGCAGATATGGGTGCCGTTCGGATAGGTCGCCTCTTCCTGCACGAACTCGCCGAACCCTTCGACATCCTCGGGAGCCTTGGCGGCCTTGGCGATGGCTGCGAAATCGACCGCGCGGTCCGTACCGACGATGCGCGCCGCCCCGCCTGAAAGCTCGATATCGTCGACGGACGCTTCAAGTTCGTCGGCCGCCAACTTGCGGATTTTCTCGGCAAGGTCTTCACCGGCGCGCGCGGCGGAGACGCCGCCCAGCGGAATGGAGCGCGAACCGCCCGTGCCACCGCCCGACGCCAGCTCATCCGTGTCGCCCTGGCGCACAGTGATTTTGTCGATGTCGAGATTGAGCTTGTCGGCCACGAACTGCGCATAGGCCGTGGCGTGCCCCTGTCCGTTGGACTGGGTGCCGATCAGAAGCGTAACCGTGCCATCGTCATTGAGCTTTACATGGGCCGGCTCGGAGCCTGCGAAGGCGCAGGCCTCGATATAGGTGGCCATGCCGATGCCGCGCAGCTTTCCGTTTTGGCGTGCCTGATCCGCCCGCTCATCGAACGTGCTCCAGCCGGCATTTTCCATGCACTTGTTCATGTGCCCTTCGAACTCACCGACATCGTAGAGACGGCCGGTCTGGGTGCGATAGGGGAACTGCTCGGGCCTGATGAAATTGCGGCGGCGGATTTCCTCGCGTCCCATGTCGAGATCGCGGGCGCAGACATCCACCAGCTTCTCCAGCAGGAAGGCAGCTTCCGGGCGCCCCGCGCCACGATAGGCGTCCACCGGGCAGGTGTTGGTGTAGACGCCGTTGATCGTTACATCGAGCGCCTGAATATCGTAGACGCCCGTCGACATGGACACGCCAACGAACGGAATGAACGGGCCATATTGCGAGATATACGCGCCCATATTGGCCGTGAGATCCACGCGAAGACCAAGGAAACGGCCTTCTGAATCCATCGCCATTTCAGCGGTCACGACATTGTCGCGCCCCTGCGCGTCGGTCATGAAATGCTCGTTGCGGTCGCCCGTCCACTTGACCGGACGGCCAAGGCGCTTCGCGGCTTCCATCACCATGGCGTATTCGCGGTAGACGAAGGTTTTCGGGCCAAAACCGCCGCCCACATCCGGCGTGATGACCCGGAGGTTTTCCGGCTCGATGCCGAACGTCTTGCACAGAATGCCGCGCATGGAGTGCACGCCCTGCGAGCCGGTTGTCAGCACATAGCGGTTTTCATCGTCGCGCCATTCGGCCAGCGCCGCGCGCGGCTCCATGTAATTGCAGACCAGACGGTTGTTGACGAACTCGATGCGCGACACGTGGTCCGCTTTGGCAAAGGCGGCGTCGGACTTTTCCTTGTCACCCACATGATAAAGGAAGGCGCGGTTTGACCCGAGTTCCGGCCAGACCAGCGGCGCGTCTTCCGAAAGCGCTTCGGCGGTTGCCGCAATCGCCTCTTCATCGTCGAAATCGATATCGATCAGTTCTGCGGCATCCTGCGCCTGGGCGCGGCTGTCGGCCACCACGAGCGCCACGGCATCACCGACATACTGCACGCGGTCGCGGCAGAGAATCGGGATGTCGCGCGTCGGCGCGCGCGTGCCATCGGGCTGCTTCTGCATCGCGCCGGAGCGCAGATCCTTGAGATGCGCCACATCGGCGCCGGTCAGCACCAGATGAACGCCCGGCGACGCCTGCGCTTCCTCAATCGAGGAAATGGTGAAGGTTGCCTTGGCGACGGGCGAGCGCAGCACATAGAGATGCAGCGTACCCTCGGGCAGGAAATCGTCTGTATAGTGTCCCCGGCCCGTGATGAAAGCCGCATCCTCCTTGCGGCGGACCGAAGCCCCCATGCCGAATTTCGGCGTCATCACAGTCATGCGGAATCCCTTCTGGCCAAAAATTCCTGGCCGATGTTCGGTGAGCTGGCTGGAAACAGTCGAGCGACGTTTGATGCCTTAGTTTTGTCGAGCCGGATGGTTGTGTAAAGAGCCGCAATCCGATTTTGTTGGGCCAGGCGGACGCGGATTTTCCCGCACTGCGCCACAGGTCATGGAAAGAGTGAAGATGCGTACAGAAAGCGGCCAGATTTTTCGTCTCGAAGACTACAAACCCAGCGCCTATCTCATCCCCGGGATTGCGCTCGATTTCGCGCTGGACGCTGACGAAACGCTGGTGACGGCGCGGCTCCGGGTGGAACGGGCCGAGAATGCGCCGGACGATGCGCCGCTGGAACTCGATGGCGATGCGCTGACGCTGGAAGCGCTGAGAATCAACGGAGCCGATGTGCCCGTCTCGAGCTACGAGGCGACGCCCGACAAGCTGACCATCCGGAAACTCCCCGAGGAGCGGGAATTCGAGCTGACTATTGTCACGCGGGTCCTGCCTTCGAGCAACACGACACTGATGGGGCTTTATGTCTCAAGCGGCGTCTTCTGCACGCAGTGCGAGGCGGAAGGGTTTCGCCGGATCACCTATTTCCTCGACCGGCCTGACATCCTGTCGGTCTACACGGTGCGGATGGAAGCCGACCGCAAGGCTGCCCCCCTGCTTCTGTCGAACGGCAACCCGGTCGAGAGCGGCGCGCTTGAGAATGGCAGGCACTTTGCCGTCTGGCACGATCCGTTCCCCAAACCCTCCTACCTGTTTGCGCTGGTGGCGGGCGACCTTGGCGTGGTGACGGACAGCTTCACCACCGCGTCGGGACGCGAGGTCTCGCTCGGCATCTATGTGGAGCACGGCAAGGAAGAACGCGCCGCCTACGCGATGGACGCGCTCAAGCGCTCCATGCGCTGGGACGAGGAGCGCTTCGGCCGGGAATACGATCTCGATGTGTTCAACATCGTGGCCGTGTCGGATTTCAACATGGGGGCGATGGAGAACAAGGGGCTCAACGTCTTCAACGACAAATATGTGCTGGCCGATGCGGAGACCGCCACGGATGTCGATTTCGCCAATATCGAGGCGATCATCGCGCATGAGTATTTCCATAATTGGACAGGCAATAGAATCACTTGCCGGGACTGGTTCCAGCTCTGCCTGAAGGAAGGTCTGACGGTTTTCCGCGACCATGAATTCTCTGCCGACGAGCGGTCGCGCGCGGTCAAGCGCATCGGCGAGGTGCGCGCGCTCCGGGCGCATCAGTTCCCCGAGGATCAGGGACCGCTTGCCCATCCGGTGCGGCCGCGGCGCTATCGCGAGATCAACAATTTCTACACGGCGACCGTCTACGAAAAGGGCTCGGAAGTGGTGCGCATGCTGCGTACCATTCTGGGTGAAGAGGCGTTCCGCGCCGGCATGGACCTCTATTTCGAGCGGCATGACGGGCAGGCCGTGACAATTGAGGATTTTCTAAAAGCCTTCGAGGATGCCTCGGGCCGTGATCTCACCCAGTTCGCGCTCTGGTATCATCAGGCAGGAACCCCGAATGTGGCGCTCTCCTCGCGCTATGACGCCGGGGCGAAGACGCTGACGGTGGAGATAGAACAGTCCGTTCCGCCGACACCTTCTGAAAGCCGCAAGCGGCTGATGCACATCCCCCTCGCCTTTGGCCTTGTCGGGCCGGAAGGTGAAGATCTCGCCTATGAAAGCGCTGAGGGCGCGGTGGTGGAAAACGGCGTCATTCACCTGCGCAAGCGCCGGCATACGATTGTTTTCAAAGGCGTAAATGCGCGGCCAGTGTTCTCGGTCAACCGTGGATTCTCAGCGCCGGTGACGCTTTGCAGCGAGGGCAGAACCGCCGACCGGCTGTTCCTGGCCCGCCATGACAGCGACCCGTTCTCGCGCTGGCAGGCGCTCACGACGCTCTTCACCGACACGCTGATTGCCGCAAGCAAGGCCGTGCGCGGCGGCAAGGAGCCGGCCTTCGCCGACGATCTCGTGCAGCTGGCGCTGGATCTGGCTGCCGATGCAACGCTGGAAGAGGCTTTCCGCGCACTGGTTCTGACCCTGCCCAGCGAGGCTGACGTGGCGCGTGAAATCGGCCATGACATCGATCCGGACGCCATCCACACGGCCCGCAGGGCGCTGCTTGAGACCATTGCGCAGGCAGGACGGGAGACGTTTGGCGACCTCTATGAGGGACTGCACGACAACGCCCCCTTCTCGCCCGATGCCCGCAGCGCCGGACGCCGCGCCCTGCGCAACACGCTGCTGGAATATCTGGTGCTCGACGAAGGGAACCCTGCGACCGCACGCCGGCAGTTCGACGATGCCGACAACATGACCGAGCGCGCCGGCGCGCTGACCATTCTGGCGCAGTATTTCCACGATACGGAGGATGGCAGGGCCGCTCTTGCAGCCTTCGAGGAACGCTATCGCGACACGCCGCTGGTACTCGACAAATGGCTTCAGATCCAGGCCATGATCCCCTCCGAGGGGGCCGTATCGCTGGTGCGCTCGCTGATGGAGCATCCGCATTTCTCGCTCGCCAATCCCAACCGTGTCCGGGCGCTGATCGGCACCTTCTCCATGGCCAACCAGACGGCCTTTCACAGCGCCGATGGCGAAGGCTACCGCCTTGTCGCCGACACGGTGCTGGCGCTGGACGGACAGAACCCGCAGGTGGCGGCAAGGCTGGCCACCGCATTCCGCTCGTGGCGGTCGCTCGAAAAGGGCCGCCGCGAACATGCCCGCGCGCTTCTTGCCGACATGGCGGGACGTGAAAACCTGTCGCGCGATCTGGCGGATATCCTTGAAAGGACACTGGCCTGAGGGGGCGCATTAATAAGTTTTTTACCATGACATCTGGACAAGGCGAATCACCTTTGATTCCTTATGGATGATTCGGCAGCAGGCGGAGCCGAATCACCGAACTTAACCGAGGAACGAGGGAGCCCGTCGGATGGCGAAGGCAGGGGGTTGGGCTTTGCCCCTGATAGCGGGCATGGCTGCCGGGCCAAAAACCCGACGCGCAAGGCGTATGGGACTGGCCGGCAATGCCAAGATAATCGCTGCTCCGGCATACGAGCGTCTGCTGGCGGTGGAACCGTATCTGCGCCGCTCGATCCCCATTCTGATCATCATCTTTCTGCTGGTGCTGGCCGCAGCGCGCCTTCTCTCGCTGTTCACCTGGCGCGACGACATCGAACGCGATGCGCGGACCATGCTGGCGCTTGCTGCAGATTCGCTTGCCGCAAGCGTGGCCGTGGACACGACCGAGGCCGACCCGACGCACAAAGCACGCATGCTGATCGAGGAAGCGATGCGCCGCGCGGGTTCCGAAGACCAGCGCGTTCTGGCCATCACCGACAGCCGTTTCGACGTGATCGCAAGCTCGCCCAACGGGACCGACCTCGTCGGCCGTTCGCTGGAATCCGTTCTGACAGGCGGGCAGCCGCTCTTCCTGTTCGGCGCACGCGCCGGCGTGATGAACGTGGAAATCGGCGGCGAGAGCTGGCTGGCCTCGCTCGTGCATGTGCCCGGACAGGATGGCTCGGCGATTGCGCTGACCTCGCATGACGCGCTCTTTGCCGACTGGCGGCGCTCCGTCTCGCTGAACGTGACGCTGTTTGCGCTGACGGCGGCGATCCTGATGGTGATCCTCTACGCCTATTTCAGCCAGGCTGCGCGGGCGCAGGCCGCCGACCGCATCTACATGGAGGCCCATCAGCGGGTCGACATGGCCATGGTGCGCGGCAAGTGTGGCCTGTGGGACTGGGACATGGTGCGCGGCAAGATGTTCTGGTCGCGTTCGATGTTCGAGATGCTCGGCTACGAGACCACCGACGACATGCTTTCCTTCGGCGAGGTGGCGGAGATCATCCACCCCGAGGATGGCGATCTGTTTGATCTGGCCAACCGCATCGTGGCGCGCGAGATCGACCATGTGGACCGGGTTTTCCGCATGAAACGCGCCGATGGCCAGTGGGTCTGGGTGCGCGCCCGCGCGCAGGTTGTCGACCCGAACGCGCCCGAACTGCACCTGATCGGCATTGCCGTGGACGTGACCGAGCAGCGCACGCTGGTGCAGCAGACGGAAGCGGCCGACCAGCGGCTGCGCACGGCAATCGAGAGCATCGGCGAATCCTTCGTTCTGTGGGACTACGCAGAGCGCCTCGTCATGTGCAACACGAAGTACAAGCAGGATCTGGGCGTTGACCAGAGCATGATCGTGGCCGGCGCGCGCCGGCGCGACATCGAGGCCCATGCGCCCGCTTTCCGCTCCGAGCGGAGGCTGGCCATCCCCTCCGGCAATGGCAATGGCGCGACCTATGAGCGCCAGCTCGCAGACGGACGCTGGCTGCAGGTCACCGAGCTGAAGACGCGCGATGGCGGCACCGTGTCGGTGGGCACCGACATTACCCAGCTGAAGCAGCATCAGGGCAAGCTGGTCGACAGCGAACGCCGCCTGATGGCGACCATTCACGATCTGAGCCTTGCGCGCCGCGCCGAGCAGGAGCGCACCCGCGAGCTCAGCGAGCTGAACCGCAAATACATGCGCGAGACCGAGCGCGCCGAGGCGGCCAACCGCGCGAAATCGGAATTCCTGGCCAACATGTCCCATGAGCTGCGCACGCCGCTCAACGCCATCATCGGTTTCTCCGAGGTGATGCAGTCGGGCATGTTCGGCCCGCTCGGCTCCGAGCGCTATGCGGAATATGTTCAGGACATCTGTTCCAGCGGCTCCTACCTGCTGGGCGTGATCAACGACATTCTCGACATGTCGAAGATCGAGGCGGGCCAGTTCTCCGTCGATTGCGAGGAGATCGACCTGTGCCCGCTGATCCGCGAGACGGTGCGTGTGGTGGATCTTCAGGCGGCGGAGAAGTCCATCGACATGAAGATGGATATTCCGGAGACCATGCAGGTTTTCGCAGACCGCCGCGCCATCAAGCAGATCGTCATCAACCTGCTCTCCAACGCGGTGAAGTTCACCGGCGAAGGCGGACACATCTCGCTGCGCGCGCGCAAGGTTGGCCAGGCGGTGACGCTGACCATCGAAGATTCGGGCTGCGGCATTCCGCGCGATGCGCTGAAAAAGCTCGGACGGCCCTTCGAGCAGGTGCAGAACCAGTTCTCCAAGAGCCATACCGGCTCCGGGCTGGGGCTTGCCATCTCCCGCTCGCTGGCGGAGCTGCATGGCGGTGTGCTGAAAATCCGCTCGACCGAAGGCGTCGGCACCATTGTGTCCGTCCGCCTGCCGGCAGGCGAGCGCAAGAAGCCGGCCGTGGCCGCCTGATGACAGTCGTTAGAGGCTGGTTCGCTTAATCCTGTCCAACCAGGCCGATGAGCGCCTCGAAATGCCGGCGCACCCTGCCCGCGGTTTCCTCCACATGGGCGGCAAGAACCGGCAGTTCCGGCAGGTCGGTCTGACGAAGAAGCAGATCGGCAAAGCCCGGCGGCGCTTCGTCCGGGTCAAAGCCGCCTTCGAGGCAAAGCCGCGTGGTCTGCGTGAGCGTCATGTAGAGCGCATGCGCATCGACCAGTTCCTGACGGACCTGCGGCGGACAGAAGCCCTCTGAAAGCGCGGACAGAACCTCACCGGTTGCCGTGGCCTCCTCGCCCTGTTCCTCGATATTCCCGGTCAGGGCCGCAACCTGAGCGATGAATTCCAGATCGATCAAACCGCCGGGAACCAGCTTCAGATCCCAGATATCGCGGGCCGGCTTTTCCTCTTCGAGCAGGCGACGCATTTCCGCCGCCTCGCCGCGTATCTTCGCGGCATCGCGCGGCAGAGAGAGGATTTCGCCCACCTCCCCTTCAACGCGTTCCATGAGCGACGGGTCGCCGGCGACGGCGCGCGAACGCGTCAGCGCCATATGCTCCCATGTCCACGCCTCGTTGCGCTGGTAACGGGCGAAGGCCTCGATATTGGTGGCGACCGGCCCCTTGTTGCCGGACGGGCGAAGCCGCAGATCGAGTTCGTAAAGCACGCCCTCTGCGGTGGGGGCCGAAACGGCGGCGATCAGCCTCTGGGTGAGCCGCGCATAATATTCTGACGGCGCAAGCTCCTTCTTCCCGTCCGAATAATCCGCATCGGCATCGTGATCGTAAAGCAGGATCAGATCGATGTCGGAACCGGCGGTCAACTCACGGCTACCCAGCTTGCCCATGCCCAGAATGGCGGCGCGCCCGCCGGCGATGCGGCCATGGCGTTCGGCAAAATTGTCGATCACCGCATCAAGCGCGGAGCCAACAGTAAGATCGGCGAGATCGGAAAACGCCTTGCCCGCACGGGACGCATCAATGACGCCGGTGAGAAGCCGAATGCCGATCAGGAATTTCTGCTCGGCGGCGAAGATGCGCAGCCGGTCGAGGATTTCCTCAAAAATCCGGGCTCCGGCCAGAAACGTGTCCAGCCGCTCGGCGAGATAGGCGCGATCCGGCAGTTCGGAGAGAAGCGCCGGGTCGAGCAGACCGTCAAACACGTGCGGACGCCGTGTGATGATCGCCGCCAGCCTTGGGGCCGCTCCCATGATGCTGACCAGCATGTTGAGCAGCGCCGGGTTGGACTGTAGCAGCGAGAAAAGCTGAATGCCGGCTGGAAGACCCGCAAGGAACGTGTCGAAGCGCAGCAACGCCTCATCGGCGCGCCTTGTGCCGCCAAAGGCCTCGAGAAGCGCCGGCGTCAGCTCGGTCAGCCTTTCGCGCGCCTCGGCAGACTGTGTCGCGCGGTAGCGTCCATAGTGCCAGCCACGGATCACACGGCACATGTCGCTTGGCCGCTCGAAACCCAGCTCGCTCAGCGTTTCGAGTGTGCCCGGATCATCCACATCGCCGGTGAAGACGAGATTGCCGACCCCGCGCGAAAGCTGCGGCGCGGTCTCGAACAGGTCCGCATAATGCTGCTCCACGAGGCGCAGACTTTCGCGGAACGTTTCCGCAAACGACCCGGCGCTGTCAAAGCCCAGCATATGAGCGATGCGCTCCAGCTCGTCATCGTCTTCCGGCAGTGTATGTGTCTGTTCGTCAGCCACCATCTGCAGGGCGTGTTCCACATCCCTGAGGAACCAGTACTGGTGCGTCAGCGCATCGCGCGCTTCATCATCGATCCAGCCGCAGCGGGCAAGCTCCGCCAGCATCGTGACCGTGCGCCGCCCGCGCAGCTCCGGAAATCGCCCGCCGGCAATGAGCTGCTGAGTCTGAACGAAGAACTCGATCTCGCGAATGCCGCCACGCCCGAGCTTGACGTTGTGGCCCTTGACCGCGACCTCGCCATGCCCCTTGTGTGCATGGATCTGGCGCTTGATGGAATGCACATCTGCAATCGCCGCATAGTCGAGATATTTGCGCCAGACATAGGGCTGCAGCTCCTTGAGGAAGCTCTCGCCGCCTGCGAGATCGCCCGCAATCGGCCGCGCCTTGATCATGGCAGCGCGTTCCCAGTTCTGGCCACGGCTCTCGTAATAGTGAAGGGCGGCTCCGACCGGGATGGCAAGCGGCGTGGAGCCGGGATCGGGCCGCAGCCGCAGATCGGTGCGGAAGACATAGCCATGCTCGGTGCGGTCCTGAAGGATCCGCACCAGCCGGCGCGTCAGCCGTACGAACAGATCGACAGCCTCATAGGGCTCGGGGATGGCGGGCGCGTGCGGATCGACCAGAACGATCAGGTCGATATCGGATGAGAAGTTGAGTTCATTTGCGCCAAGCTTGCCCATGCCCAGAACGATCCAGCCACTGCCGCTGGAGGGGTCGGCGCGATCCGGCAGTTTGAGTTTTCCAGCCCGGTCCGCATCAAGGAGAAGAAAGTCGACGCTGGCGCGGATGCATTTGTCGGCAAGAAGGCTGAGCCGCTCGGTGGTGAGCGCCGTATCGGCGGCATCTGCCAAGCGGGCAATCGCGATCAAGAAATGCGCCTCGGCCTTCAGATCGCGAAGGGCCTTCATGAGGCCGCTCTCGCTCTGCCCCTCTTCAAAGGCGCTCTGCTCGATTGCCTCGAAAAGAACATCCAGCCGCGCGGCAAGCGGCGTGTCGAACAGGGCTTCCAGCGACTGCGGGTTGCGGCGCGCGAAGTCACGCAGAAATGGCGACAGCCCGAACACGGCCGTGAGAAAATCCGTCAGCGCGGTTTTGCCTGCAAGAAGATCGCCGAACCGTTGGCATTCATTGTCACGGGCGGCCTCAAGCACCATTTCCAGCGCATCGGCAGCCTGCTCGGCGTCGGCGGGTGTCAGCGCCTTGACCGGCGCTCCGAACCACAGGCTCCCATCCGCAACCGCATCACGCCCCATTCCGGTCCCCTCTTCAGTCAGGCATTCTTGCTTGTCTGCCCCCGTCAGGCAGAGGCGTCACGCTTCTTGAAAATCGCTTCCGATTTCCGTTTCGGCGGCTCCGCGGGAAACACCATCGTGACGGCGAGACCGGGCGCATTGTCGGCAAATTCGAGGCGACCACCATGGAATGTCATCACCGCCTTGGCAAGGCTGAGACCAAGGCCGGAACCCGGCTGGGTACGGCTTTCCTCAAGCCGCACGAAACGCTCCGTCACGCGCTGCCGGTCCGCCTCGGATACGCCGGGGCCATTGTCGCGAACCGTCAAGCGGATTTCGTCGCCGACCTTGTCCAGAGAGACCTTCACTGCCGGGCTTTCGCCGGAACCGGCGGAATATTTGATGGCATTGTCGACGATGTTCGACAGCGCCTGTCCGATCAGCTCGCGGTTGCCTGGCATTTCGAGCGCACCGTTGATCTGCGCTTCAAGCGCAACGCCCTGCTCCTCGGCCAGCGGCTCATAGAGCTCGACCACATCGGCGAGGATCGCGCGCAGATCGATGGTCCCGGTCGCCTCGGCTGAATAGCCGGCCTCAAGGCGCGAGATCATCAGGATTGCATTGAAGGTGCGGATGAGCTGGTCGGATTCAGCAATCGTGCGCTCAAGCGCGGCGCGGTAATCCGCTGTCTCCGGCTTGCCGGCGAGTGCCGCTTCCGCCCGGTTGCGCAGTCTCGTCAGGGGCGTCTTCAGATCATGCGCGATGTTGTCGGAGACCTGGCGCAACCCTTCATTCAGGGCTGCGATGCGGTCGAGCATCTTGTTCAGATTGTCGGAGAGACGGTCGAACTCGTCGCCTGCGCTGGAGACCGGCAGCCGGTGCGACAGATCTCCACCCATGATGCTGCGACTTGCCTCAGACACGCGGTCGATGCGTTTCAGGGCGCGACGGCCGACGAAATACCAGATCAGCAACGCGCCGACACTCATGATTGCAAGCGTCACCACAAGGGCGCGCTGCATCACACTGCGGAATTTTTCGGGCTCTCCCAGGTCACGCCCGACCATTACGATGACCTGATTGGGCAGGCGAAAGACAACGGCCACCGCCTTGTGTTTGGCTTCACTCCCGTTCGGGTCCAGACGCACCTCGCCTTCACCGAAACGGCTGTAGGTGAACGGGCGCTCTGTCCAGCCCATCACATCCAGAACGCCCGGCTGGAGGCTTTCGACATTGCCTGAGAGAATGCGGCCATTGGCGTCTGCGAGCAGATAGAGATTTGCGCCCGGCTGGCGCGCGCGCGATTCAATCACGCGAACAAGGAGCGGCAGCCCACCCCGCCGATAAGAGCGATCAAGGCCGCGCACTTCTTCATTGATGGCATCGCGCGTCTGCCCGACCAGCATGCGGGCGGACAGAGACGTCATGTAGATGACGAGGAAAGAGGCACAGACGGCAAACAGGATGAGATAGAGCGCAGAGAGGCGCGCTGCCGTCGTGTTGAGGATGGAAAGGATGCGCGCCATCAGTCCTTCAGCATGTAGCCGGCGCCGCGCACCGTATGAAGGAGCGGCTTGTCAAAGCCCTTCTCGATCTTGCCGCGCAGGCGCGAGATATGCACGTCGATGACGTTGGTCTGCGGGTCAAAATGATAATCCCAGACATTTTCGAGCAGCATGGTGCGCGTCACCACCTGTCCGGCATGGCGCATCATGTATTCGAGAAGACGGAACTCGCGCGGCTGGAGCACAATCTCCTGCCCCGCGCGGCGCACCGTATGCGACAGGCGGTCGAGTTCCAGATCGCCGACCTGGTAGGAGGTCTCGACATCTTTCGCGCCAGCGCGACGGCGCAGCACTTCGATGCGGGCGAGCAGTTCGGAGAAGGCATAGGGTTTGGTGAGGTAATCATCGCCACCGGCGCGCAGACCCGTCACACGGTCGTCCACCTCGCCAAGTGCCGAAAGGATGAGCGCCGGGGTATCATTGCCGCCTTCACGCAGTTCCGTGATGATCGACAGGCCGTCACGGCGCGGCAGCATCCGGTCGACGACGAAAACATCGTAGCTGCCGGTATCGGCCATGGAAAAACCGGTATCGCCATCGCGGGCGATGTCTGCCGTGTGTCCGGCTTCGGTAAAAGCGTTCTTCAGATAGTCCGCCGCTTCACGGTCGTCTTCGATAACAAGAATCTTCATACGCCCGTTATACCCCGTTTGCCGATCCAGCGAATTCAGAGAAGACAAACTCCCCCGCAAAGATTGCGGGGGAGATGTGAGGTCTTGTGTGAGGTGATCAGCCCTGGCCGGTTGGCAGGGCAACGAAACGGCTTGCGTCGTCACGCTGGATCTGGATCAGGACGGCCTTGCGACCGGCTTCAACGGCAGCCGCAACGGCTTCCTCGACATCCTTGCCTGACTTCACCGCCTGAGAGTTGACAGTGCGGATGATGTCGCCGGCGCGAATGCCGCGATCATCGGCGGGGCTGCCGGGCTCGACATCCGTGACAACGAGACCGTCACCATCTTCAGCCGGGGTAACCTTGAGGCCGAACTGCGCGTTCACCGCATCCGGCTGCGCGCCACCGCTTGCCGATGCCATTGTTTTGACGCCAGGCATTTCGGCAAGCGTCACCGTGAGGTTCTCGGTCTTGCCGTCGCGCCACACGGTCACCGCCACGTCATTGCCCGGAGCGTAGCCGGCGACAAGCCGTGCAAGCTCCTTGGGCGACGAGACCGGCTTGTCCTCAACGGCGATGATGATGTCGCCAGAGCGGATGCCAGCCTTGGCGGCAGGCTCACCAGCCTGCGCGTCGGCAATCAGCGCACCCTTTTCCTCGTCGAGGCCAACCGATTCAGCGATATCCTTGGTCACGGGCTGAATCTGGACACCGAGCCAGCCGCGCTCCACGGTACCGTCGTCGATCAGGTCTTTGACCACCTGTTTGGCGATGGATGCGGGGATGGCGAAGGCAATGCCCACATTGCCGCCGGAAGGCGAGAAGATTGCCGTGTTCACGCCAACGACTTCACCCGTCAGGTTGAAGGCCGGACCACCGGAGTTGCCGCGATTCACGGCAGCGTCGATCTGGATGAAGTCATCGTAAGGACCTGCGCCGATGTCACGACCACGCGCCGATACGATGCCCGCCGTCACGGTGCCGCCGAGACCGAACGGATTACCAACGGCCACGACCCAGTCGCCAACACGCACCTGCGCATCATCGGCGAAGTCTACATAGGTGAACTCGCGCTCTTCATCGACCTTCAGCACGGCAAGATCGGTGCGCGGGTCGGTGCCGACCAGCTTGGCGTCGATCTCGGTGCCGTCATCCATCACGACGGTGAAGCTGCTGCCACCTTCCACCACGTGGTTATTGGTCACCAGATAACCGTCTTCGGAGATGAAGAAGCCGGAACCCTGAGAGACCGGACGTGCACGCTGGCGACGGTCGGGACGGCGGTCCTTCTCATAGCCGCGCTCACCACGCTCGCCGCGGAACTCGCGGAAGAAGCGCTCAAGCGGATGCCCTTCCGGCAGTCCCTCGAAGCCCGGCATGTCGAAGAACGAGCCGCCACGGTCCGATGTGGTCTGGATTTCAGCCTTCACGCGCACGCTCACGACAGCGGGAGAAACCTCTTCCACGATGTCGGCAAAGCTCGGAGCCTGAACCGGCTGCTCGAGGCGAACGGCCTCAGCCATCACCGGCGCGGTTCCGCTCGTCACGACACCAAAGCCGACCGCACCTGCAATCGCAACAGACGCAATCGTGGCCATCAGCCGGCCGCGACCCTTGCCGATAACGCTCTTGTTTGTCGCGTTGTTGTCAGCATTCTGATGCATGGAATGATATCCTCTTGAAAACATTTCATTTCGGCGCGCCTCGCCGTCTTCGAAGACAGAGATAGTGACCCAAACATTACAGCGCCATTTCCAGCCGATGAATTTTTGGTAATGTTCGCCACGCCTACTCAGTCATGCTTTCACCCTCGCGGACACGCGTATGCACGTGTGCGACGCTCTCCAGGGTCCGGTGAACCGGGCATTTCCCGGCAATCTCTATCAGCTTGTCGCGCAGCTCTTCCGAAATGTCTCCCTCCACATCGATGACCCGTTCAAACCGGTCTATCTTCCCCTGCTCCCTCAGCGCTTCGGAACAGTCAGCGCAATCTTTGGAGTGAATCTTCGCATGCGAGACGTCCACATTGATCCGGCCGAGTGAGAGTTTCTTGCGGTCTGCATACATGCGCAGCGTCATGGTCGTGCAGGCGCCAAGCGCGATGGAGAGGAAGTCGTAGGGCGACGGTCCGCTGTCCATCCCGCCATAGCTTTCCGGCTCATCGGCAAACAGCCGATGGCGACCCGCCTGCACTGCGTTCTGAAATTTCCCCTGCCCCGTCTCCATGACACGGACATGCTCGATGGGCGCCTCGCCCTGCGGCTCATCGCCGGAGATGTAGCGCGAAAGCCAGCCGGTCATGACACTTGCGGCAAACGCGGCATCCTCTTGCCCGGTCAGAAGATGATCGCCGCTGTCCAGCGATACGAAGCTCTTGGGGTGTTTGGCGGCGAGGAAGATCTGCGTGGCGTTCTCGATGCCGACGATCTCATCCAGCGGCGCATGCATGACCAGAAGCGGCTTGTGCATCGCAGCCACGGCATCAAGCAGGGCATGCGAGCGCACATCCTCGACAAACTGATGCTGAACGCGGAACGGGCGGCCGCCGAGGGTGACATCGACCTCGCCTTCCGCTTCGATGCTCTCCGGCGATGCCCCGAGATGCCTGAGAACATGCGCCGTGTCGGAAGGTGCGCCAATGGTGACGACCGCCTTGACGGAAGGAAGACGCGCCGCAATCGAAAGCACGGCAGCACCGCCAAGCGAATGCCCGATCAGGACGCTTGGCGCTTCATAATGCTCTTTCAGGAATTCGGCAGCGCTTAGAAGGTCACCGAGATTGGTCGAGAAGTTTGTGGAGGCAAATTCGCCCTCGCTCGATCCGAGCCCGGTAAAATCGAACCGCAGGACGGCAATGCCACTGCGCGCCAGATCGGCGGCAATCCGGCGCGCCGCCAGCAAATCCTTGGAGCAGGTAAAACAGTGGGCAAACAGCGCATAGGCGCGAACCGGGCCGTTGGGCAGATCGAGACGCGCGGCCAGTTCAGCCCCTGAATGGCCGGGGAAAGCGAGCTTGAGTGTTTTCGCGGTCATGCGCCTACCTTTTGCGTGTGCCTCAATGGATCGTTTCAGGCCGAAGCCAGAGGCTCAAGCTATGGTGAAACGCCCGCAACGCAATGCTTGACGTAGCGAAAACTCAATCACGCTCGTTCAAGATTCGGTCAAGCCGCTCTTTCTCCTCGGCGCTCAGCGCCTGTTGACCCGCGCTGGCTCCGCGACGGCGGGCATTCGCATAAATGATCGCACCGCCGATCAGCAGCAGGAGAAACGGTGCGCCCCAAAGGAGCGCATTGCGATAGCTGAAGCGCGGTTTGAGAAGAACGAACTCGCCATACCGGTCGACCACATAGTCGAGCACTTCCTCATTGCTGTCGCCCGCCTGAAGACGATCACGAACCAGAACGCGCAGATCACGCGCCAGTTCGGCATCGGAATCGTCAATCGACTGATTCTGACAGACCATGCACCGCAGTTCGGTCGACAGATCGCGGGCGCGCGCTTCCAGTGCCGGATCTTCCAGCACCTCGTCGGGTTGCACGGCCGCCACCGGCTGCAACGACAGGAAGAGTGCGGCCGCAGACACGGCCAGAAGGCTGAATGGCTTGCGCATCATGCCTGTCCGCCCTGCGCCAGAGCGGCTTTCTTGCGGGGCATGGGTGCTCCGATCCGCAGCCTGCGATCAAGCAGCGACACCGTGCCGCCAATCATCATCACGAGCGCGCCAAGCCAGATGAGCGTCACCATCGGCTTCCACCAGATCCGCACGACAATCTTGCCGTTGGGCGTCTGGTCGCCAAGCGAAACATAGAGCTGGCTCACGCCGAGCGTGCGGATGCCCGCCTCCGTGGTCGGCATCTGACGCGCCGTGTAGAAGCGTTTCGACGAAACGATTTCGCCAAGCTGCCTGCCGGTCACGCGCGTCAGGACGAAGCGCGCCTGATCCTCGGTGTAGTTCGGCCCGGTGAAGGGCCTGAAACTGTCGAAGCGCAGATTGTAGCCATGAATTTCCACGACTTCGCCCGGCTCCATGGCGACGATCCGTTCCGTCTCCAGCGTGGTCACCGCCACGATGCCGATGGTGGTGAGGCCAAGCCCCGCATGGGCGAGCGCTGTGCCGAACACCGAACGCGGCAGCCCCTTGAAGCGACTGAAGGCAACCGAAGGCGCAACCTTGCCGAGACCGGACTTGATAACGAGGTCCGTCATTGCCCCCAGCACAAGCCACGCGCCAAGGCCGATGCCCAGTGCAGCCAGAACCGAAGTGCGATCCACCAGAACCAGCGCCAGAAGCGCAACCGCCAGCGCCCCGCCGAAGGCCCAGATGAGCCGCTGCGAGACCGCCCAGAGATCACCGCGCTTCCACGCAAGCAGCGGGCCGAAGGGCACGATTGCAAGCAGAGGAAGGATGAGCGGCCCGAATGTCAGGTTGAAGAAGGGCGCGCCGACCGAAATCTTGTCACCCGTCACCGCCTCCACCAGAAGCGGATAGAGCGTGCCGATCAGCACCGTGGCCGTCGCCGTGGTCAGGATCAGATTGTTGAGAACGAGCGCCCCTTCGCGCGACACGGGCTGAAAGAGCCCGCCCGACGTCAGCGTCGCCGCCCGCCATGCAAAGAGCGCCAGCGATCCGCCGATGAACAGGACAAGGATGCCCAGAATGAACACGCCGCGCGCAGGATCTGTCGCGAAGGCGTGGACGGACGTCAGCACGCCGGAGCGCACGAGGAACGTCCCCAGCAGCGAAAGCGAGAAGGTCAGGATCGCCAGCAGCACGGTCCAGATCTTGAGCGCGGAACGCTTCTCCATCACCAGTGCGGAATGCAATAGCGCGGTGCCGCCCAGCCAGGGCAGAAGCGAAGCGTTTTCCACCGGGTCCCAGAACCAGAAGCCGCCCCAGCCCAGCTCGTAATAGGCCCAGTAGGAACCCATGGCGATGCCGCCCGTCAGGAAGGTCCAGGCGGCCAGCGTCCAGGGACGCACCCAGCGCGCCCAGGCCGCATCGAGCCGGCCTTCGATCAGCGCCGCAATGGCGAAGGAAAAGGCAATCGAGAAGCCCACATAGCCGAGATAGAGAAGCGGCGGATGGATGGCGAGCCCGATGTCCTGAAGGATGGGGTTGAGGTCACGGCCTTCAATCGGCGCCGGATCAAGCCGCGCAAACGGGTTCGACGTCGCCAGAATGAAAATGATGAACGCGCAGCTGATCGCCCCCTGCACGCCAAGAACATTGGCCCGCAGCGAAAGAGGCAGGTTGCGGCCGAAGAACGCCACCAGCGCACCGAAGAACACGAGGATCAGAACCCACAGCAGCATGGAGCCTTCATGGTTGCCCCAGGTGCCGGTGATCTTGAACAGCATCGGCTTGGCCGAATGCGAGTTCTCCCACACATTCAGCACCGAGAAATCCGACTGGATATAGGCTGAGGTCAGCGCCATGAAGGACAGCGCGACCAGCATGAAGCTGGTGATCGCCGCAGGCTCCGCGACCCGCATCAGCGTTTCGTTCCTGAGCTGCGCGCCAATGATCGGCACCGACATCTGGACAAGCGCCAAAGCAAAGGCCAGGACAAGGGCGAAATGACCGAGTTCGATGCTCATTATCCGGTACGCTCCAATCAAGCCGTCTGCGGAGAAACTTCAGTGTAAAGGATCAGCCGCGTTCAATCTTCTTTCCAGACGCCCTTTTCCTTCAGGCTGTCTGCAACTTCCCGCGGCATGTAGTTCTCATCGTGCTTGGCAAGCACCGTATCAGCAACGAAGTTGCGATTCTGATCGAAGGCGCCTTCGGTCACAACCCCCTGCTCTTCGCGGAAGAGGTCCGGAAGAATGCCGGAATACTGCACCGCCACGGATTCGGTTCCATCCGTGACCGCAAAACGCACATATGTGTCGTCGCCGCGCTGAATGGAGCCCTTCTCCACAAGACCGCCCAGACGTATGCGCTGACCCGCCGCAACCGGCCGTTCTTCAAGGTCGCCCGGCATATAGAAATACGACGTCTGCTCGCCCAGCGCATAGAGTGTGAGCCCTGTCGCGAGCCCCAGAAAACCGATTGCGCCTGCGATGACGGCCAGTCTTTTCTGTTTCCGTGTCACGTCACACCTACTCGCTTTTGATGCCGAGACTATCGGCGAAGGCTTTCAATTCCTGGCTCTCGGGCGCATCGGCCCCAAGGGCTGCCAAAGCTCGCTCCAGAGCGGCCTTTGCGTCCTCCGGACGCTTCAGCACGATGTATGAACGAATGAGACGCTGCCATCCATCCATGTCATCCGGGTTTTCCTGCAGCTTGGCGTCGAGGCTCGCAACCATGCCTTCGATCATGTCCTGACGATCAGCCTGGGAGAGTTCGGCTGCCGCAGCCACATCCTCATCGCTTGGACCCGTTGGCGCGGTTTCTGCGCCTGCCACCGATGTGTCACCCGAGCTCAGCAGTGCCTGCCGCGCCGCCACGCGCCACGGCGATTCTCCCGGCAGGTCAGCCAGCATCTCACGCCACATCGCCTGGGCATCTTCGGTTTCGCCATCCTGCGCCAGCGCCAGCCCAAGGAAGAAACGCGCCCTCGGCTCCTTCGGGTCAAGCGCAATGGCGGCATTGAAGGCCTCTTCGGCTTCCGCCGTCACCATGCCCTGTGCGCCACCGACAATCGCTTCGCCCAGCCCAGACTGCATCTCAGCACTGTCGCCGGATATGCGCATGATATTGCGCAACGCGGTCTGTGCATCGCCGAAGCGGCCGATCCGCATATAGACCGGAGCCAGAACCTGCCAGCCGCGCGCATCGTCGGGGTTTTCGGCCAGATGGGCTTCCGCCCGCGCCACCAGCTCATCAATCGGGGCATTGGCCGGCTCTTCGGTTGCACGCGCATGAAAGGGCTGCGCCGGCATGTTGGGCGAGCCGGTAAACACGTAGAGCCCCCAACTGACGAGCGGTACGGCCAGAACTGCAATCGCAGCCGTCAGCTGCGTCACGCGTCGACTGGCGTTTCGCTTGCCGGCCTGACTGTCGGCCGCTTCGGATGCCTTGAGGATGCGCCGGCCGATTTCGGCACGCGCCTGCTCGGCCTCCTGCGGTCCGATGAGACCGCGCTCGGCATCGCGCTCGACTTCATCGAGCTGGTCTCGATAGACCTCGATATCATGAGCGGGGGCATCGTCTGCCTGCCCGTTGCGCACGGCAAAGGGCCGCAATACGGCGAAAGCGGCGACGAAGGTCAAAAAGGCTGCAAGGATCCAGAACAACATGAGCCCTAAATAGCGGTCGGCAAACCCGCTGCCAACTCGATACGCCTGCGGCCATTTGGCAAGTCACGGTTGCGCTGTGCAAACATCTCGCACAAACGCCTAAAATGCCAGACGTTCAGAAACCGGCACAACCGGTCAGTCAGGCCAGTTGCGCTGTCTTGTCAATGTATTAGCCGAGCAACATCCAGCTGCCATCCTCGTTGCGGCAAGCAGTTCCGCGCGCCTCGCGCGGCCCGCCATTGACCTGAATGACATGGGTATACTGCCGGCAGTCCTGCGAACCGACGCGGTAAGGCTGCGCCGGGCGCACTGTTCCCGCCCGTCCTGACGAGGCATCCTGCCACGAGACATCCTGACCGGCAGGCGTATTTTCCAGCGCCTTGTACTCGGCCTCGATGGCAAGCCGCTTCTGCCGTCGCGACAGGGCGTCACCAAGTTCACCGCCGACCAGCCCGCCGCCCTCCATGCCAAGAATGGCAGAGCTGTCCGCAGGCGTCTGCGTCGCCGCGAACTGATTGGGCTCAAGCTGCGAGCCGGACATGTTGCTGCTGAGGCAGCCCGATAAAACTGCGGAGAACGCTACAGCGAAGATTGGCGCGAGTTTCATTGATCTCGATGATCCCCTGAGACACACTCATCGTTTACGAGCCCCTGATTAGGGCATCGATTTGGCCTAATTTGGACGATCTTCCTTAACAAGCAATTCTATGCTTCGGCCCGTGGCAGCGTAACGACAGCTTTCAGCCCACCAAGAACAGACCGCTCCAGCGCAAGCGTGCCTCCGTATTCTTCCACCAGGTCGGCAACAATCGCAAGGCCCAGCCCTGTTCCCGGCTTGGTTTCATCGAGCCGGCGACCGCGTTTTACTGCGTCGCGCGCCTGCTCTTCGGGAATTCCGGGCCCGTCATCTTCGATCACGATGCGCAGGCCCCGCCCCTCGCCCGGCTCGCCCCCGTCTTCAAGGGTCAGCGCCACCTGGCCTGCGGCCCACTTCATCGCATTTTCCATCAGATTGCCGTTGATCTCCTCCAGATCCTCCCGCTCTCCGGCAAAGACCAGCACCTCGTCGGGCAGTTCCACCTGCAGATCGATGGACGGATTGAGCTTGCTCATCACCCGCGCCATCCGCTCCAGAGAAGCCTGCACTGGTGTCCGAAACACAAGGCTGTCGCGCTGTGCTGCAGCACGCGCACGCTGGAGATAGTGGTCAAGCTGCTGTTGCAGCGCCTTGGCCTGTGCGGTGATCAGCTTGCCGCGCTCGCCGCCCACCGCATCGCCTTCATTCATAAGCACGGCAAGCGGCGTCTTCAGCGAATGCGCCAGATTGCCCACCTGTTTGCGTGAACGTTCGACAATGCGCCTGTTGTTGTCGATCAGCGCATTGGTCTCATCCGCAAGCGCCTCGATCTCTGTGGGGAATGGCCCGGCCAGCCGCTGCGCCGTTCCCGCCCTGATGTCGGAAAGCGCCTGCTGCACGCGGTTCAACGGGCGCAGACCGTAAAGAATGGCGAAGACATTGATCGCCACCATGCCAATGCCGAAAAGCGCGAGATAGCCATAGAGCGTGCGAATGAAGCGGCTGATTTCGTCTTCCAGCTCGCTGCGGTTGCCCATCACGCGAAAGCGCGCAACCTGCCCCTGATCGCCCACCACCAACTCGGCCTCGACCACCTGGATCGTGTCGCCACCGGGACCGGTCGCCTTGTAATTGCGTTGAAAGCCCGCATTGAACGGCACCCTGGACGCGTCTGGCGAAGGGATCGGCGTCGCCATGGACGGCGAGCGCAGCGCCCGCCCCAGATCATCCGTCACCGGCTCAACCGCCCAGTACCAGCCCGACTGCGGCTGCAGAAAGCGTAGATCATCGAGGTTCGGATTGCCCTGCAACCCGCCATCCTCGGCCACGCCGACAGAACCGATCACATTGTTCAGATAGGCTGACAGAACGCTGTCAAACCCCCGTTCCGAGACCTGTCGGAACAGCGCAGAGATGATGGTGGCGATCACCACCAGCGCTATGATTGCCCAGAAAGAGGAAAACGCAATCACCCGCACCGCAAGCGAGCGGGACAGGATGCGCCTCAGATAGGATTGCTTGTTATGGTCAGCCATCGGGGCGGCCTAACCGGCCCCCGGCTCGCGCAGACGATATCCCATGCCACGCACGGTTTCGATCAGATCCACATCGCCAAGCTTCTTGCGCAACCGTCCGACAAACACTTCGATCGTATTGGAATCCCTGTCGAAATCCTGGTCGTACAGGTGCTCGACCAGTTCCGTGCGCGAAACCACCGTATCCTTGTGGTGCATCAGATAGGCCAGCAGCCGGTACTCATGCGACGTCAGCTTCAGCGGAACGCCCCCCACATCCGCCTTCGAGGCTTTCGTATCAAGGCGGACCGGACCACAGCGCAGTTCAGACGATGCATGACCCGCCGCGCGCCGGATCAGCGCGCGCAGCCGCGCGAGGACTTCTTCAATGTGAAATGGCTTGGTTACATAATCGTCAGCGCCCGCGTCGATACCGGCAACCTTGTCGCTCCAGCGGTCACGCGCCGTCAGGATCAGGACCGGCATCTTGCGCTCGTCCTGACGCCAGCGCTCCAGAACGCTGATGCCGTCCATCTGCGGCAATCCGATATCAAGAACCACCGCATCGTAGGGCTCGGTGTCTCCGAGGAAATGCCCTTCCTCGCCATCGAACGCCTTGTCGACCACATAGCCGGCATCGGTCAGTGCTTCGCAGATCTGCCGGTTGAGGTCCTTGTCGTCTTCGACAACCAGAATGCGCATCAGCCCCTCGACTTGTCCTGTTTCACGTCATTCAAAGGCCACGCACGGGCAAACGCCTCGCCCGGGCGCGCGGCATCAATTGGCCGGCACCACGAACTCGGCGCGTTTCGGGCGTTCCCCGTTACCACCGGGAATGACCACGACCACCCTGCAGACGGTCTTTCCACCCTGGTCTTCGGCTGTTGCCTGAACCAGTTGCCCGCCATTCTGGGCCGCAACCCGTGAACCGACGGAGTAGCAATCGACGCCCGACTGGGCGGCGGCTGCGGACGGCCAGATCAGCACCGGCAAAAGCGCCAGAGCGACCAGCAAGAAGGGTTTATTTGCACGATGCCAGAACATGCATCCGGTGTAGCCCATACAGCCTGAATAGGAAATGAACGGCTGTGTTATTTTACGGGGCGCTGGGTTTGCGAAGGCGGGTCATTGCCCGCCTTCGCAACTTTTTCTAGGCAATCGTGCTGCGGGCATGAACCCTGCCGAAAATGGCGACCAGCCCAGAAATGGCAGTGATGGCCTGCAACAGCCCTTCAGACACGGCCGAACTGTCGATCTCGCCGACCGGATAGCCGAGCATACTCGCCGCCGTCGCCGCAATCGTGACCACAGACGCCCAGATGGTGCGCGAGAGGTACCATGGTTTGCTTCTGATCATCGTCTTCCTTCCCTTGTTGAATGGTCAAACGGTCACTGCAATGCTGGCCGGGTTTCCCGGTCCGGCCTGAGCGCTGACCTGGCGCACGGTGAAATGGATCGGCCCCGCAGCACCCGGAAAATCGGCAGCCCTCTGCGCCGCCTCATAAACCCACTGGGCTGCCGCTGAGGAAACACTGCGCACCACCGCCCCGCCCTCACCCGCGATGTCGACACGGTACTGTTCGCTCGCCTCGCCAAGCGGGATGTCCTCGCCCAGCCAGCTGTCACCATCGATGCGACTGCGCCGTATCCAGGAAATGGAAATGTCGCCATTCGGCAACGCCCGCGCCCTGAGATGAACCGGTGCGAGCGGCAGAAGCGCTCTCGTTCCGCCCGATGCGCGCAACTGGAAGAAGCGGTCACTGCCA
Source organism: Nitratireductor aquimarinus (assembly GCF_017255295.1). GTDB lineage: Bacteria > Pseudomonadota > Alphaproteobacteria > Rhizobiales > Rhizobiaceae > Nitratireductor > Nitratireductor aquimarinus. The sequence goes on along the minus strand of NZ_JAFKDE010000002.1, from coordinate 736,789 downwards.
AAATCTTCGCCCGCAGGTCCGATGCGCCACGTCCGCTCAAGACCGATTTCACCGGCTTGAAGCCCCGCACTCGCCACAGCCTGATCAAGCAGCACGAACCCCGCACCCGGCGGCGCCCCGGCCCGCATCGCATCCTCTGTGCCCAATTGCCCGCGCAACAGCCCGCTCAGACGCCAGCGGGACGGCGCAATCTCCTCTGCGTCCATGAACTGCAGGATTTCCCAGGCCCCGTTCTGGCTGAAAACGGCAGCGGCATTGGCCCCGTTGAGCAGCCGCGATCGTGAAACCGCTTCAAGAGCACCCGACAGGAGGTCCACCGTCAGGCTCCGCCCTCTGTCGAGACGGCCAGAGCACACGCCCTCAATCGCCTCCGGAAGGAAACCCATCGTGGCGCGCTTTTCAATGGTCGTCCGGACTTCGAACCCGCTTTCCTCCGGAGAAGAAAACACCACGTGCCGTGTCCAGGGCTGCGCATGGACAGCGATGCCTAGCGCATCCTGTGCGCCCTGCATCCCCGGCTGCCAGGGCAGATCGAGCATAAGCGCAAACGCCGCACTTTCGTTGGCTCCTGCGCCGTCACCGGGCGGCAGCGGAAGCGGTTTTGCCGCCGGGGCCGGAATTGCGTGAACCCGCCGCGCCTTTACGCTGCGAAAGGTTCCGTCCTCGATCTCGGTAACGAGGTATCGGGTCTGCCCTGCCGCCTGCGGTATCGTGACGACCGACCCCGGCTCGATCCCGCCTTCGGAAGGCGGCAGGGCGAACTGCGCCTGCTCGCGCGCCGCCCAGTGTCGCAGCAGCCAGCCAGTCGCCTGCGCCTGCGCCTCAGGCGTCGCCAGAACACCCGGAAAGCTCAGGAAATGCGTCTTCTGCCCCTTGGCGCCCACATGCTCGGCCACCGCCGTAGACGCCTGATGATCCTTCATCTCATCGCGATAATCGACATGCAGCCGCGCCGGCAAAGCATGGTCGGGATCACGCACACGCTCAAACACCGGCGCATCGCCCTCGATCACCAGATCGCCGATCTCCTCTGCGTCCTTCACCGCCGCACCGATGGACCGGAACACCAGTTGCCCGGCGCGTTCATGCGCACCGATGCCGAACAGATCCGTAATCGGCTCAAGTGCTGCACGCGCCGTCGAAGGATTGGCCACGACGTAGCCGGTCAATGTCCCATCCGCAGACGCCGTCTCGGCGGGCGGCAAATCATGATCGGCCATAATGGCGTTGATCAGATCCTCGACGGCCAGACCACTTGCCCGGCCATTCAGCCAGTGCCCGCAGGACCAGCTCTCGCCATCGCCCCACACATCCCGTCGGTTCGGAAAGGCCGGAAACGGACGCGCATCCCACGCCCAGACCGAAGCCGTCTCGGGCGAAACCATCGGTGCGTGATAGACGGGCGAAACCGGATTGTGTGCCCCCGCACGCGACCAGTGCGCATAATGCGCCTGCAAAAGACGATGCTGCGCGAGGTCAGACCGTCCGCCACTGGAAAAATAGGGTATCGCCCCTTCCGACGATTTGGCGTCTGGAAACACATTCGGCTGGTTCGGCCCCTTGTCGACGGCGGGACAGCCGATCTCCGTGAAGATGATCGGTTTCGAGGCTGGAACCCATGCCGTCGGCATCGGCTTCTCAATCCCGCCCAGACGGTCGAAATGCGGATTGGACCACCATCCCACCAGATCCTTGTAACGAAAGACCCAGGGCTTGCCGTAAGCGCCATCCATTATCGGCGAGCGCCGCCGCGCCGCCCGGTCCGCCTCACTCGCATAATACCAGTCGAACCCTTCACCGGATGCAATGCCGGCCTTCAGCCCCTCAATGTCATACGGCCCCGAAAACCCGTCCGGGTTTGCACCCGCGTAATCCTCGTCGCGCCAGTCGGACAGGGGCATGTAATTGTCGATGCCGACCGCATCGACCGCATCTTCCGCCCACAGCGCATCGAGGTTGAACAGCACATCGCCACTGCCATCCGCCGGCTGGTAGCCGAAATACTCGCTCCAGTCCGCGCCATAGGTGATGGTCGGCCCGGCCCCCAGCAGGCTGCGCACCTCATTGGCCATCGTCCGCAGACCGTCGACAAACGGAAACTGGCCCGTCCCGTCGCGCAGCCGCGTCAGGCCGCGCAGTTCCGAACCGATGAGAAACCCGTCGACACCGCCGGCAGCCGCCGCAAGATGCGCGTAATGCAGGAGAAAGCGTCGATACCCCCAGTCCCCCGGCGCGCCATTGAAGGCAATCGTCGCCTCGTCCCGCACATAATCGGCAGGAGCCGCAGCGCCGAGAAGCGCCTGAACCTGCGCGCCCGCCGCTGCTGTCTTGTCCGCGCTCGCCGGTTGCCCCGGTGCTGGAAACGAGGTCACGCGCCCCCGCCAGGGATAGGCTGGCTGCCGGGGGCCACCGAACGGGTCCGGCAGATTGTTGTCCGCAGGCACATCCATCATGACGAACGGATAAAGCCAGACCTTCAGACCCCGCGCCCGGATCGCCCGGATCGCAGCCATCACCGTGTTGTCGGAAGGCGTGCCGCCATAGGCCGCGCCCTCCTCGGTCGAAGACACTATCTGCGCATCGTTTCGTTCGACACCCGATACACACCATTTTGCGCCTTCACTACCGAACAGAAGGCGGGTGAACGTCGCGTGGATGCCCATCATGTCCCAGATCGGCCCCCACGGGTTCGGAAGCGCTTCATGGCCATGGGAGACGACCATGGGCTTGATCTGGCAGTTCCCCGCGCGCAGGTCCGTGCCAAACCACGACACAACCAGCGAGATCGTCTTCAGATTTGGAAACAGCGCCTGCAATTCATCCAGCGACGCCTCAAGATCGCTTTCAGCGGATAGCGCGTTCCGGTTGACCAGAACATGCTGCCCCGGCCGTTCCATAATCTTCACCGCCTGCGGCGAAAGCCCGAATTCGGTCGAACCGGGAATAAGCGCCACAGAACCAATGGACCGGTTCAATGCCCCCACCGGACGCATCACTTCGAATTGAAACTGCGGAATGCGCCGCCCATAATCATCGATCGGCATGCGGTCGATCACCGCATAGGCCGTTCCCCTGTAGGCCGGCGCATTTCCGGCCCCCTGCTTCGCTTCAATGAGCGGATCGGGCATCTGGTCATCGGTCCCGCGATAGATGCGGATGTTGACCTTGCTCTGGTCCACCTCCCGTCCATCCGCCCATATCCGCCGCACGCCTGCGATTTCGCCTTCGCAAAGGGCAAACGCCACATTGGCGAAGTAATTGTAGGTGGTGACTTTCGGGCCGCCCTTGCCGCCCTGGCGCTCGGTCGTGCTGGTTTCCTCAAAACGGGTCGCCCAGATCAGCGTGCCGCCGGTGCGCACCGTGCCGTAAAGTCTCGGCAGCGGCGCGCCCTCCTCTCCGGAAAACGGACGCGCCGCCGAAAGACGCGGCCCTTCATAATGCTGCCGACCACCGAGCAATGCGCGGTCAACCACATAGCCGGCCAGCGCGCCCGCAGCCGTTCCAAGCGTCACGCCCACAGGGCCGAGAAAGCCGCCGAGAAACGCACCCGCAGCCTGCAGAACAATCGTCGCCATCGGCTCTCACTTTCCAGATTGAACAGTTACAGGCAGGGGAAACGCGAAGACACCGGCGATCCTTCGCCGCCATTGCGGCACCAGCGCCGAAACGGTCACCGCACCGCCTTCATAGGCATGAACAAACGCATCCTCGCCGCTGAGAATGCCCACATGTTTTGCAGGCAGCCCGCCCCGCCAGCGGAAGAGCACGAGATCGCCGGGCCTGCGCGCTCCGGTCTCCTTCTCGGCACAGTGTCTGCGCGCCGCCGCAAGAAGGCGCTCCTCGCGCGAGGCCTCTGCCCAGTCAGCGCTGTAACTGCCCGGATCTTCCGGCTCGCAGCCATAAACTTCACGCCACACGCCCCGCAGCAGGCCAAGGCAGTCGCACCCCACGCCCCTGCGGCTTGCCTGATGGCGATAGGGCGTGCCGACCCAGCGCATCGCTTCGCGCAGGATCGCCGCGCGCAGCTCCGCCTCGCATCCGATATCGTGGGGCATCATCTCACCAGCGCCCTTCCATCGAACACGCCCTCTTCATTCACATAGCCGTAAGCCGCGTCGTCTCCCGGCAGATGCGGAAAACCGCGAAAATTCACTCCGTTCGAGAACTTGGCCCTGCAGGTGGAAAACCGCTTGTCACAACCGGCAACGATGCTGAACGCATCGCCTGCCTCGCCGCCAAGTGCCGCTTCGCGCCACAGCGAAAGCCGAACCGCATCCCCCGCCCGGCCATGCGAGACGATCCGCTCCTTTCGCCCCGCATGCGCCCCGCCGGTCCAGGTCAGAACGCCATTGTCGAACCAGCCATTGGAGAAGCCGCCAATGCCATCAACGATGACGACGCCGCCGTCTTCCACGCGCACAAGCGTTCCAGTCCCCGCAAAATGCGCATCCGCAAGGTTGACCTTGCAGGTGCTGTCGCCCAGTTCGGCGTCGCAGTCGCGTCGCACCGTGCGCCCGTTTGGCTGATCAAGCGCCCAGTTCTCGCTTTCCAGCTCGGCAATGAAATGCCCGTCGCGCCGCGTCACCTTGCCGATCACCGCAACCCGCACCCGCCTGAACATTGCCGGATCGCGCCAGTTCACCAGCAGGGTCTCGACCTTCGCGCCGTCATAAAGACCGGAAAGAATATCCTCTTCCGAAATGTCGATGGCCGAGAGCGCCCCTTCCACATCGACGCTGTCGACGGACAGGCCAAAGGACGATTTCGCCTCGCTCGCGGTAAATCCGCTTTCCGGCGCAAACAGCGTTCCGTCGCACAGGAGTTCCCTGTCGTGGTCGGTGAAGCCAAGTACAGTCCCATCGCTTCGGCTCAGCCGCCAGCAATGGCAAACGCTTGTCGCTTCCCCCTCAAGATGCGCCGCCAGCACGTCACCAGTCTGCGTCATGCGAAAATCTCCACCAGCGGTATGGTTGGGATCTGCCCGGCCCTGAAGGCGCTCAGGCTTACCGAGAGCCGCTCCATGTCGAAGCGCACCGGCACATCGAATTCAAAGCCGGCCGTCACAACCGCGCCATCGACCGGCGTTGCCCCCGGCTGAAAGACCACTTCGCCCGTTTCGCCATCCACGGCGTAATCGAGCGAGGTCTGCATCTCTGTTCCGTTCACCGCGACCAGAACGGTCTCCGCCACCGGATGCGTCACCGGGCGCAAGACCGCATCTTCTCCATCGCCATAGGTCTTGGTCAGCGCAAACCGCGCCGTCGCGCCATCACCCGTGCCGACCCTCTGGTCGAGCGCCGATGGCGTCGCCGAAGGCGCACACGACTTCATGTCGAACGGATCACGAAAACGGAAACCGTGCAGCGATCCGCGCCGCGCCTCGAAGAAGGCAAGCACCGCATGCACATCGTCGAGCGAGCGAAGCCCCGTCCCCGCGTCGTAATAGCGCCGCGCCAGCGCCTGCCGCGCATTGCGCTGTTCGCGTCCCGAGACCAGTTGCACGATCTCGTTTCGGCGCTCCGGCCCACCCGTCGCGCCGAACGAGATCGCGAGCGGAAACCGCACGTCGTGAAAGCTATTCATGCTGTTTCCTTCCGCGCTCAGAGCGTCCGCGCCCCGCGCGATACGGCGCGGGTCAGCATGCCGGTGATCTGCGCTTCGGACTTGCGAAACGACCCGGCGTCAGGCGTGGACACGTTGAAGACAATTCTGGTCGCCGCGCCGCCGCCACCGCCAGCGGCGACGCCAAGACGGCCATCCGCCCCGCGCTGCAATGGCAGGATCGCCTCCGCGCCAGCCTCGCCCATCAGCCCCACATTGCCGCCCATGGGAAAATAGGTGGGCGAGGAAACAACACCGCCGCTCGCAAACGGCACCACCCCGCCCTTTGCAAAAGGCATGATGCCGCCCAGCACGCTGGAAAACAGCGAGGAACCGAGCGCCGCCAGGGGCTGAAGCGCCTGTGAAAGCGCCATGCTCGCCAGGTTCATGCCGATATTGCGCAGCACATCCTCAAACGACTTGCCGCTCACCACCGCGCTCTTCAGCGCCCCGGTCATCTGCCGGCCAAAACCGTCAGCCAGCTTTTCCAGATCGCCCAGCGCTGCCTCGAAAGGCCTGGTGTCCGCGCGAATTTCAAAGGTCACATCTTCCAAGGCATCGTCTCCGCCTGGCGCAATTCCGGGAAAATCGGGAACCGGCTTTCCGTCCGGAATTGCGCAAAATCAAACAATTGGAGCGTTTTGCAGTCAGGTGAGATCACGGTCGGGGAACCGCTCCATCAGCCGGTCGAGATCGTTGCGGGCAGGCGCGCCCGCCCCGTCCCCGCACAGGGCTTCCAGCGCGCAGTTCAGTTCGCGTGGCGTCATCGACCAGAATGCATCGGGTGAAAGCCGCAGCACCCCGAAGGCGAACCCCATCACATCGTTCCAGGGGAATGGCCTCGGGCGGGCTGCTGCGGCGTTCAAGGGTTTTCCGGCGTCTCCTCCGCCCCGCCAAAGGTGGCGGTCAGGAGCGCGCTCACGATGCGCGCAAAACCCGCCGCCCCTTCATCGCAGCGCATGGAGCGCACATCCTCGTCGCTGATGGCATGACCGCCTCCGCGCAGTCCCGCAGCGATGACGCGCAGCATGTCCCGGGCCGAAAGACGCCCGCTGGAAAAGCGCGCGGCCAGTTCCCCCAGATCGTCGGCAGCGAAGGCGTCTTCGAGTTCCGCCAGCGCGCCCAGCGTCAGGCACAGCCGGTAATCCCTGCCATCGATGCGCGCCGCCACTTCGCCGCGCCTTCTGTTCACGCTGCTCATGGGGCCACCGCAAAGCTCACCGCACCGGCGGATTCCAGCGCAATCTCAAAGGTCACCTCGCCATCATGATTACCGCTATATTCCAGCGCCGTGATTTGAAACGGCCCCGCCACCACGCCGAAATCGGGGATCGCCAATTGCCAGCTGGCGATCTCGCCTGCGAAAAAGCGACTGCGGATCGCGCCATCTGACATGCTGTCCTTGAAGATGCCCGACCCGCTGATTGCCGCCCGCTGCACGCCGCTGCCGGCGAGCAGTTCGCGCCAGCGGCCAGCCGAATCCGCATCCGTCACGTCCACCGTCTCGCTGTTGAAGGCGAGGCGCTTGGCGCGCAGCCCTGCCACAGTCGTAAAAGCCCCCGCCCCGCTCGTGTCGAGTTTCAGGAGCAGGTCCTTGCCCTTCTTGGCCACCATGCTTGTCCTCCAGGAATGTGTTGATGTCTCACGCGGGCTCGGTCACGGCGCGAAAGCGCATCAGCCCGTGATAGGCGGCGAGATCTTCGTCAAAGCGGATTTCTCTGCTCTCGCGGCGCAGATTGACCAGAACATAAGGCGTGATTGCCGCCGGCAGCGCGGCCAGAGCCGTCTCGATCAGCCCCATCAATTGCAGCGCTTCGCTCCGCCCCTTGCCGCTCGACCAGACATTGATCGTGAAGAAGTGCTCGTCGCCCTCTTCCGTATCGGTGCTCCAGTCATGCGTGCTTGCCGGGCCGAACGTCACATAGGGATAGGCGGTGCGCACCGGAGCCAGGTCATGGAGCTTGCGCCCGCCCAGCGCGCTTACAAGTGCCGCATTCGCAGCCAGTGCCCCAAACACCGCCTTTTGCAGTTCAAGTGCGGCGTCGGTCATCGGCACGCTCCCTGTCTTCGGCCCGCGTCTTTTCCTTTGCCCGCGCCTTGCGCCGCGCCTCGTCCCCCGCCTCGGCTGCCCGATGCGCCAGCCGCCGCAGCGCGCGTGTCAGGCCCTCGCCGGTCAGTTTCATGCTCGTCTTCATGACGGCTCCTCCTCGGCGAGACACACCAGATAGCGCCCGGTCTCGTCAGGATCGTGCGCCGTGACGATCCGAAAGACCCGACCCGCCCTCAAAAACCGCATGCCCCCCGCAACACCCGGCCGAAACCGCAGCGTGATGCGATGCGTCACCCGCTCATGGTTCTGCGCCGCGCCAAAAGGCGCTGACGCCCGCACTGGTTCAATGAACCCGAAAACCGTCGCTATCTCGCTCCAGCTCTCGGTGTGACCGCCCGCCCCGTCGGGCGTCAGCGTGGCGCTTTGCAAACTGAGTTCAGTTCGAAATGCGCCGGGGTCGATGAATTGCACCCGCATCACAGCCTCGGCGTCCGATAGCGGTTCACGAGGCGCTGATAGCCCGCCGGCAGCGAAACCGGCTGATCCTCGGCCCCGAACGAGGCGCGGAATTCGAACCAGTGCGCGACGAGAAGCAGAATGGCCCGGCGCAAAAGGTCCGGCACATCCGTGCCCGCCTCGCCATAACCAGCCCTGAAGTCGATCTCGATGCCGTTCAACCGGCGTCCCGGAAGCGGTCGGTCGCGAAACGCCAGCCGGGCCGGCTGCGCATGCGCGTCGAGCTGATAGCCCGCCGGATCAACCACCGAAGCCGCGCCATCACCGTCGAACACGGTCACCGAAAACACCTGCCGCACCGGCGTCCGGTTCAAAAACACGATTGCGCCCTGCGGCCAGTTATCCAGCGTCAGCCGCCAGGACTGGTCGATCAGCGCCTCTCCCGTCGCCTTCTCCACCTCCGCGCGCGCGGCGCGGATCAGCCCTTCGATGAGCGCATCCTCGCTGGCATGACCGACCCTCAGATGCGCCTTTGCTTCGGCAAGCGTCACCGGCTCGACCAGCGGATCAACCGTTCGGAAAAGCGTCATGTAAAAACTCCCGTTCAAAGAAAACGGCCCCGGAACGCATTCCGGGGCCGCATCGGCATGGTCGTCGAGGGAGGGCTAAACCGTGCCGAATTTCAGCAGCTTGACCGCATCGAAGTCCTGAATGCCGCCGCCGACGCGCTTGGTCGTGTAGAACAGCACATAGGGTTTGGCGGAATACGGGTCGCGCAGCACCCGCACGCCCGCGCGGTCCACCACCAGGTAGAAGCGGCGGAAGTCGCCGAAGGCAATGGGCGTCGCGTCCGCGCCGATGTCGGGCATGTCCTCGGCTTCTACCAGCGGGAAGCCCATCAGCATGGCGCGGCTGCCGGGCGTCGCGGGTGGCTGCCACATATAATTGCCGTCCGCATCCTTCAGCTTGCGCAGCGTCGCCTGCGTCTTGCGGTTCATCACCCAGCTCGCGTTCTGGCGGTAGCCCGCCTTCAGCGCATAGACCAGATCGATCAGCACGTCAGAGGAATCCGTTGCCGGCAGCGCGCCTGCGGCGCCCGTCACATTGTAGCCGACATTGCCCCAGCTCCAGGTGGCATTGGCAACCCGCGCATAGCTCAGAAAGCCCTTCGGCTTGTTGACCCCGTCACCATTGATGAAGGCCGCGCCTTCCTGCTCGGCAAAAGCGGTTTCCACCTCGCTTGCAATCCACTGGTCCAGATCGACCACCGCATCGTCGAGCAGCATCGCCGTTGCCGCCGGCATGGCGTAAAGCTCCGCCGTGGGAAACTGCAACTCGTCCAGCGTTCCCGTCGCCGTCTCCGGGCGCGCCGCCGTTTCGGCAACCCAGCCCACCGCCGGGCCGGTCACCGCAAAGGGCTTTTTCAGAACCGCGCTCGAAACCTGCCGCACCGTGGCGATGGAACGGATCGGCGAGAGCTCTGCCAGCCGTGCGCCAATGGCCGCTTCCGTCTCATCAGGCACCAGATAACCGCCATCCGGCGCAGAGCCGTAGGACATCGCCTTTTCTTCAAGCGAGCGCATGGCGCGCTCGTCGCCCGAGCGCATATAGGCGTCGAAGGCCTGTTTGCGCTCCAGATCCTGAAGCGCTGCGCCGCCGCCACGCCCCAGCACCGGCCGCGTCTTCTTCAGCACCAGCGTGTCCAGCGCCTGCTTCTGCTCATCAAGCGCCCGCGAGATGCGCTCCACCTTGTCCACGGTCACCACATCGGCGCTGCGCGTCTCGATCTGCTTCAGCTTCTCGTCATTGGCTTCCTTGAAAGCCTCGAACGCGTTCATGAATTCATGAAACGCACCCGTCACGTCACCTTCGTCGAGCGCCGACTTCACCTCGGGCGCGCGTTTTGCCAGTCCTGCCGTCATTTCCTGATCCTCAATCGTTGAACATCCGGGCCGCCTGGCGAATTGTCGCCGCCAGCCCGTCATCAAAGCCCCGCGCAGCGTCCCGCTCGCGTCTCAAGGCGCCAAAGCCCTTGGCGATCACCACCCGGGCCTCGCGCCGCGTCAGGCCGGCATCCTGCGTCAGCCATCGCTCAAATGCGCGCGCCGTGGGCAGTGGCGCGCCCCTTCCCTCCGCCTTCACCTCGTCCACACGCGCCTCCGGCAGCATGGGAAAGGTGACCACGGAAATCTCCCAGAGATCCGCCTCCACGATACGGCGCACGCCTGTCTTCGCCTCCGTCTTCGCCTTCACCGTGCGAAAGCCGATGGAGAGCCCGTCGAGCGCCCGGTCGCGCATCAGCTCCCAGACCTCCCGCGCCCTGGCGACGCCAAGCGCCAGCCGCCCGCGCACCAGAAGCCCGCGCGCGTCCTCGCGCAGCTCGTCCCAGGTGCCGATGGGCTGGTTCGGATCGTGCTGAAACAGCATCCGCACCCCTGCCGCCCCGCGCTTTTCAAGCGAGCGCGCAAACGCGCCCCGCTCCACCGCGTCGCGGCCAAGGTCGACCCGCCCGAACAGGCTCGCATAGCCGGAGAAGGTTCCGTCCGCCTGCACCGTTTCGATGTCGAGCCCGGCATATTTGCGCTCGTCGGGCATCGGCGCGCTCTTTGCGTGCATCCTCTAGCGTCCTTTCTGTTCGCGAAGACGATCATGCCTCTCCTGCGGCAGCGCCCCGACCGGGCGCGCATGGAGATAACGCAGCGCCAGACCGATGGCGCTCCACGCGCAGAGGCTTGCCACCGCCGCGCCCATCAGCATGGTTTCCGCCGCTCCCAGCCGCTCCGTCAGTTCCAGGATCTCGGCCAGTTTCAGCCCCGTCGCCCCGCCGAAAACCATCCCGCAAGCCACGCCAACCGCAAAGCGGATCGCCGCATCACGCCGGTGGCTCGGCAGGATATAGGCAAGCGAAATCGCGGAGCCGGCCACAGCGCCAGCCCCCTTTGCGAGCCATATCCAGCCCGCATGGGTCATATCGGTCATCAGAAAATCCTCGTTCGGGATCTTGTTCAAATATCCGGGCTCAAATGCCCGGCTGCCTACCCGGCCTCCAAACGCCAGACGGCAGACAACAGACAGCCCTCATGGTGAGCCTGTCGAACCACGCACCGCGCTCACTTCGCGCGGTTCGCAATGTTCATCATTCATGAATCCACCATTCGAACCCGCGATCATGGACCAGTTTTTCGGCCAGTTCAGCTCCACCGCCTTCGCCGATAAAAAGTTGCGGAATGACGGTGGTACAAATTTCGCCCTTACCACATGTCCAGTTTCCGTCTCCGCCCAGCACAAACCAGTCCTCCAACGAATCCAGCAGGGCGCTGGTCTCGCTTTCAGTTAAACTCGGACAGTCACCGGGACTGAGTATCCTCCACGAGAAACTGACGAGCTCTCTCTGCTTCAAATCTCTGATCGCACTGCAGTATTCGATCAAATCTGCGCTTGAAGGCGGATGGTACACCGTGTTGATGAGAGTAAAGACATTGTCCTCCCAGCTTTCCTCAAGCGAAGCCAGAATCCTTGCACCGATTTCATCGATCATATTCATGGGTCGCTGCCTCAATCGGTGTCAGGAACGGGTGTGTGCGGCTGCTCCTTGAGGTCACCCCTCATCCTATACCTGTAGTAGAATTTTGAAAGGATTTTCGCGTCAACTTTAGTGCGGAAATTCTCCCGGAGGCTTGCCATGATGCGAACGCCTCGCCGGTATGCTGGTTGCGGTAGATCACACCATCTCCACTTTTGGCATTGCGCTCAAATCTGTACCCGTTTCGAAAGAGCTCTTTCAGCAACCACCTGCGTCCCCAGAGAGGACTAAAATGGGGAACCGCCCCACGGGTGAGCTCCTGAAATCGATCACGCGCCTGTCGAGCAACAGCTTCGAAATGAAGTATTTCACCGTGTATGGTGGACGTAGCGCTTGTCGATCCGCGCCGCCCACCCGGCTCCACAGCGCCTCCCGATCATCGCCGGAAAGTTCCATTGCGAGTTTCATCCCTTCAGCCAGGCGGCAAAAACCTCGGGAACTTCCATCACTCACCTCGTCATCGCCAATCTACCCGGCACGCAGTGCCTCAAGGAGCTCCCGATAAAAAAGCTCCGCATACCCTTTGCGAAGGTAGCAATCAGAGCCCGTTTCTGACCAGATTTTCACCAAATCCTCATCGTTCAGCCCGTCCGCCAGCAACCGTTCGATAAAACCGGATGCAATTTCCTTTTCTTGCGCGGTCAAGGACCGAGCGAGATAGGCTGGCAACTCGTCATCAGATCGAACGACAAGCTCCACATCGGCATGCATATGGCGCGCCATGCGAGTAAAAGCGTCTGGAACAGACACTGTCTTTCTCCCGGCCTTGTTCTGCGGTCCCCGTAAGGGAGGCAATCAAGGCATTGCCCTACGTGTGCCGGAGAAAATACCGCACGAGGCACAAAACCATAGAACTAACGATGAATAAAATTAACAACGAGGCAGAGAACCATGACAAGGCCAATAAAAATAAATTCCCCCACTCTATAAAATCCGATTTCGACACCAAATCAAAAATAAAAATAAAACCAGCCCCAAATCTACAATCAAAACCTTCGTATGAAGCACAATATGAAGATTGAGGATTATGATCTAGGGCTATATAAACAATATAAATAGATATAAAAACCGATATAATAAGGGAAAATATTAAAATTTTCCCAAAAGAAATATTCCTACAAATCCCACCACGGTTCTTCTTCATAGATTTTCTGAACACGAGCCCCATAACCTGAAACCTGCTCTACTGACAGATTGTTGTACAGCGTTGCTACCTTTGCAACCGTAGGCTCTTTCACCCGCTCTGATATACGCTTCAGCAAAGTCACTCCGGCTCGAATATTGGTCGCCGGAACCTGTAGATCTTCCCGACTCCAGCCAAAGCCCGACCAATATGACACATGGACATTCATCGGCAAAACCGTCTTGGGCCGAGGGTGCAGCCGATCATAGTACCCATGCGTGGTCTCCATGTAGACGATGGCCATCACCAATCGATGATCGACATCTTGTGCCGACGCCTCCTTCAGAATGTCCACGGCATGCTCAAACACCTCGTTCATCTCATGGAGTTCGTAGATTGGTTTGCTGCCGTTTGCTTCTGAGTTCGCCTCAACCTCAAAGACTGCGGGCGTATCCTTGATTATACTTCTTTTCCTGTCTGCCGATCTTTGCAGGACAGGTGCTTCATCCTGCCCCATAGCGCCGGAACCAGTGCCCCCCCGCCTCCATCCGTCCACCGCCCGCCACCAGGATTTCCCGCCGGCACGCGCGGCTGAAGGTGCCATCTGGGATTGTATTTCAGTGCCATCTCCAGCCGCGCGGCGGCGGCCAGCAGGCGGAACCAAGCGGCCTCCCCGCGCATTCGGGCGGCAAGCATCCCCGCATCCAACATAATGCGCCTCACTCGCCGCGCGGGCCATAGCCTACGGCCCGGCGTTTTTCCTCGTCACTCAGGAAGTCGGCTGCGCCCACCCGGCTCCACAGCGCCTCGCGCTCGGCGGCCAGCCCCTCGATGCCGTCCGCGTCGTACCAGAGCCGCACCCCAGCGCCGAACACCGGCTGGAGCCAGGCGGAGAACTCCTTCGCCACCCGCCCCACAAGCGGCAGCACGGTCAGACGGTAAAAGGCCCGGTTCGCCTCCTGATAATTGGCATAGGTGTTGTCCCCGGGAATGCCAAGCAGCATGGGCGGCACGCCGAGCGCCAGCGCGATGTCGCGGGCAGCCCCATTCTTCGCCGCCATGAAGTCCATGTCGCGCGGCGAAAGGCTCATCGCCTTCCAGTCGAGCCCGCCTTCCAGAAGCAACGGTCGTCCGGCGCGCGCGGCGCCCGCATAGCCCTGTTCCAGCTCCACCTTCAGCCGGTCGAACTGGTCGTCGGAAAGGTTCCCGCCCTCTTTCGGCGCATAGACCAGCGCTCCCGAGGGCCGCGCAGAGTTGTCAAGCAGCGCCTTGTTCCAGCGCGCCGCCTGATTGTGCGTGTCGAGCGCCATCAGCGCCGCGCCCAGCGGCGCGAAACCATAATGATCGTCGAGCGGATGAAAGAGGGTGAGTTGCAGCGCTGCCCCCGCCTCCAGCGGCACACGCTCGCGCGCCTTGCCCTCGCGGTAGTCCAGCGCCACCGGCCAGCCACCCGCATCCGCCACCACCGACACCCGGTCCGGCCGCAATAGATGCAGTTCGCGCGTGCCCGTGCCCGTTTCCAGCATGCGCAGATAGGCATTGCCCGACAGAAGCAGATGCCCGTAAAGCGCCTCCATGAAGCCGCTGCCGGCCTGGCGCTGGTTGGGCCGCGCCATCAACTCCAGCACCGGATGCGCGTCATGCTCCCGCGCACCTTCATAAAGCAGCCACGGGATCGCCGCCGCCGCCTCCGCCACAAGCCGCACGGCGCGATGCGCAATCGGGTTGGCCATAAACCCCTCGCGCGACATCGCAGCATAGTCGCGCCGCGAAAACCGCGCCTCCGCTTCCCGGTGCAGCGCGACGAAACCGCCGGCATGCATCTGTTTGGTTTCAACCGGCGCGTCAGCACCTCCCGGACGCCTTGCCCAGGGCCAATACCAAGCCATGTGATTTTCCCGATCTGTGTTTCTTTGTCTGCCTCAGCCGAGCGCGCGCACACGCGGCTCCCGCCGGTTCGAAAGCATCAGTTCACTCAGCGCCCAGACCAGCGCATCCACCCGGTCCGGTGAGTGCCCGCCCGAGAGACCATCGAGGCCGAAATCGCACATCTCGTCCTCAAGTGCCGGAAAACGCTCCGCGTGGCGCACCCTTCCCTGTTCATAAAGCGCCGCCACCGGCTCCGCCCGCAGCCACTTGCCGCGTGTTGCCCGCACCGCCTTCACCGGCACGCTCGCGTCAACCGTGGCGATCACCGTCGCCACCATCTCGCCGCCCTGGTTCACCTCCGCCACCAGACAGTCGGCACCGAGCCGGCGATAAAGCGCTACCGCGCGCGCCGCCCATTCCTGTGGCTTTGCGCCCTTCACCGTCTCATCGCACAGCAACACGCCATGGCCCGCCGCATCGAGCCCCGCCGCCACCAGCCCGCAGGCGTCCGAGCGGCGGCCCGAAGCAGCCGGCGGATCCACCGCCACCACAATGCGCCTCAAGTCTCCCGCCCGTTCTGCGCAACCCGCCGCCTCCAGCATTGCCCGCGTCCACAATGCGTCAGGCCGGTCCTCGATCAGCTCGCCGTCAAGCTCCTGCCGCCCCAGCCGCGTGCCCGCATAGCGCTGGCGGATCGCCCGGATGAAGCCCGGCGCAAGATTGTCCCGGTTTTCGTCCGTACGCATCCGCGTCACCGTCACATGCGGATCGTCCATCAGCCGGCGGATCAGCGGGATCGGTCGCGGTGTTGTTGTCAAAAGCTGCCTTGGCCGCTCGCCAAGCCGCAGTCCGAATTGCAGCATGTCGAACGTCGCATCCGCCAGCCGCCATTTGGCCAACTCATCGCACCAGGCGGCATCGAATTGCGGTCCGCGCAGACTGTCGGGATCCTCTGCCGAGAACAGATGCGCCACCGCGCCATTCTCCCACACGATGCGCCTGCGGCTTGCCTCGAAACGCGGGCGCGCGCCGCGCGACACGGCAAGCACCCCCGACGGCCCCTCCACCATCACCTCGCGCGCATCGGTCAGCGTCTCACCGATCAGCGCCAGCCGCCCATAGCGCCGCCCGCCGGAAAAGGGCGGCAGACCGCGCACCAGCGCGTTGACCCATTCAGCCCCCAGCCGGGTCTTGCCCGCGCCGCGTCCGCCCATCACAAGCCAGCTGTCGAAAATCGCGCCAAGCGGATATTGCGCAAGCCGCGCCGAGCCCAGCCATTCCCGCTCAATCGCCAGCGCCAACCGCTTTTGAAGGTTCGCCCGCGCCCAGCCCTCCCGCCAGTTCTTCGGCAAGGCTGCGAATGCGTTCGTCGATGCGTTCGAGTGCGGCGGCCATGTCTTCATCGCTTGGAGCCTGCTCTGCATCCGCATCCTGCTCACCGGCAGCGTTTTCACGCATCTTCTCAACCATCTTGAGCATCGAGCCCAGCGCATCGATCCGCGCCTTGTCATAGGCGTCATCGCGCACGCCGCGCTCAATCGTCCGCTCGAGCTCCGTGAAGATCAGCCCCGTCAGAACCTCTGCCCGGTTCCCGCAGGCGCGGGGCTGGACGCCATCCCGCGTCTTCCACCCTTCCGTCTGCGCGCGCTTGCGCAACAGCCTCTCCGAGCGGCCACTGGCCAGCGCCAAGAGCTCAAACGAGGCCGGCGCGCCCTCACAAAGCGCGCGCAGGGCCATCAGATCGGCCGAAACCGTCATGCCCAAGAGACCCTCATGAGATCGCCATCCATTTTCGGAAACAAAAAAGGCGCGCCTTCGCCAGAAGACCCGCCCCGATGCCGCAACTTTGCGACCATGCCTGAAACCTATCAGCGGGCCGTTACGGTGTCAAGAATTTTTTCCTATATTTTGACATAGCCTGCCCCGGCGTTAGCCATCATGCCGGATTTCACTTGCAGAAAACGTTGAAATTCGGCGAAATTTACACAAATTCGCGCTAGGGTGGATATCATAAATGCGTCACACTGCAGGACCATTCTCGGCACATAATCCAATGGCGCGGATGTGATCGGGTTGGCCGCAAATGGCCGGACGGAGGTTGGGTGAATAAGCCGCGCGAAAAACGGCAGACGAAGGCTCCCCGGGCGACCAGACTTCTGGCGCTCGATGCATGGATCGATTCAACGCTCTACGAGGCGGGGTTCAAGCTCGCCGAAATCTGGGAAAGCATAACAATCTTCTCCCGTCGCTTTCGCGTTTACGGTTTCAAACGCGCAACGGTGGAACTGTTTAGCGAAGGCGTCACCCTCGCCGCCGTCGGCTCTGTCGTCATGCTGGGGCTCGCCTTGCCGGCCTTCGAGGAGACCGCCGGAGACTGGCGCGCCCAGGACGATTACGCCGTCACCTTTCTGGACCGCTACGGCAACGAAATCGGACAGCGCGGCATCATCCAGCTCGATTCCGTGCCTGTCGACGAGATGCCCGATCACGTCATCAAGGCCATTCTCGCCACCGAGGATCGCCGCTTCTTCGAGCATTTCGGCATCGACTTCCTGGGGCTTGCCCGCGCCTTCACCGAAAATGTCCGCGCCAATTCCGTTGTTCAGGGCGGCTCCACGCTCACACAGCAGCTTGCCAAGAACCTGTTTCTGACCAATGAGCGCACGCTGGAACGCAAGGTCAAGGAAGCCTTCCTGTCCGTCTGGCTGGAGATGAACCTCTCCAAATCCGAAATCCTGCAATACTATCTCGACCGTTCCTATCTCGGCGGCGGCACATTCGGCATTTCAGCAGCGGCCGATTTCTATTTCGACAAACAGGTCAAGGATATGAGCCTCGCCGAGGCCGCCATGATTGCCGGCCTCTTCAAGGCTCCGGCCCGCTACGCACCGCATGTCAACTTGCCGGCCGCGCGTGCGCGCGCCAATGAAGTGCTCACCAATATGGTGCAGGCCGGTTTCATGAGCGAAGGGCAGGTCCTGTCGGCCCGTTTGCAGCCGGCCACTGCCGTCGATCGCGATGGCGCGGAAGCCCCCGATTACTTCCTCGACTGGGCGTTCGAGGAGGTCAAACGCGTCATTCCCAATGGCACAACCCATTCGCTCGTCGCCCGCACCACGCTTGACCCGGATCTGCAGAAGGCGGCGGAGGAATCGCTGGAATTCCATCTGCGCCAGTACGGCAAGGACTACGATGTCTCCGAAGGCGCCATCACGCTCATGGACACGAACGGAGCCGTGCGCGCCATCGTCGGCGGACGCGACTATGGCGCAAGCCAGTTCAACCGCGCCACCAAGGCTGAGCGCCAGACCGGCTCGTCCTTCAAGCCCTATGTTTACGCCGTCGCGATGGAAAACGGGTTCGAGCCCGATTCCCTCATTTCAGACGGCCCCATCTCATGGGGCAGCTGGTCACCGCGCAATTACGGGCGCAGCTATGCCGGCCGCGTCACCCTTACGCGCGCCCTCATCAAATCCTACAACACCGTGCCGGTTCGCCTGGCGCGCGATCATCTGGGCATCGACCCGATCATCGCGCTGATCAAGTCATTTGGCATCGAATCCCCGCTCAACGGTCACAAGACCATGGTGCTCGGCACCTCCGGCATGACCACGCTCGATCAGGCCACCGGCTATTCCGTTTTCGCCAATGGCGGCTACGCCGACACCCGGTTTGGCATCTCGCAATTATCGACCCATTCGGCCCGGCTGCTCTACGACCATGGCCGCGATGCCTCACCGCCGCGCCGGGTTCTGTCCGAAAAGGCAGCGGCGTCCATGAACCAGATGCTCATCCTTGTGCCCGAACAGGGCACGGGTCGCCGCGCCGCGCTTCCCATGACGCGCTCAGCCGGCAAGACGGGCACCACCCAGTCCTATCGGGATGGCTGGTATGTGGGCTATACGGGCAATTATGTCGCCGCAGTCTGGCTCGGCAATGACGATTTCCACCCCACGCGCCGCATGACTGGCGGCTCCCTGCCCGCCATGGTCTGGCAGCGCATGATGGCCTTCGCCCACCAGAATGTGGAGATCAAGTCGCTGCCCGGCATCGAAGGCCCCATGCGTATCGAAACAGGCGAAGAGCTGGTCGCCAGCGAAGGCGCGGAGGGCGCCAGCCGCAAGCGCGAAGACCTGCCGCTCGCTCTTTCATCGCGCACATCCCGTTTCCTCAGGGAGCTGGCCGGGGACTTCAAAAAAGCTCCGAGCCTCAAAAACCAAAGCGCTCTTGAAACAGTCACCGCCCTGTAATGCCCGGCCCGGCACACTTCAAACCTCTTGAACCTGCGGTTGAAATCAGGCTATCCGGGGCCCTCCGTTTTTTGTCGGGCATCACATGCTGAAGTCTGTTTTCCAGGTGGCAGTGGTTCTGCTCATCGCCCTTGGCGGCGGTGCCGGCACGGCATGGCTTGCGCTGGAATCCACCCGCACGATCGGTTCGAGTGAAATCGGTCCCTGGGTTACATTTCCCAATGAAGGCACCAGCGACGCCGATCCCTATGCACGTGCGCGCAGCGCTCGCCTGGGCACGCTTGCGCTCGGAAACGCAGAAGGCATCGTAATCACCGCCACTCAGGACAGTCTGCGCCGTCCGCTTCTGCGCGAATGCAGCTATATGATCCGTGGCGACATGCCGCCCACCCGGTTTTTCACCCTGCACCTGACGGATCTTGAACGTCGCCCCCTGCCCGCGCCGGCGCGGTTTGCATCCGCACTCCACTCACAGTCCCTGGTCTGGCGACGAAACACCCCCCTGCGCATCATGGTTTCGCCACATGCCCATCCGGACAACTGGATCGCCACCACGGGCCCCGGCCCCATGCGCATAGTTCTGACGCTGGTCGACACCCCGCTGTTTACCGAGTCCAGCGTTGGCGAAACCCGGCTTCCGGTCATCATGCGGACGGGCTGCGATGCTTAGATTTGCGCACCTTGTCCTTCTCGGCCTCTTCGGCGCAGCCGCCGTCCATCTCGCCATCCTGTTTCTGCTACCCGCCTATTCGGAACGGGACATGTGGTCCGCGCTCGCCGCAAAGCACGACCTTTACACATTCACGCGCCTCGGCAAGGACGATGCCAACGCGCTGCTGGCAGAGAAGCAGAATCCATTTCTTGAGGAGGCTGCCTGCCGGTTCGATCTCGAAAACGGCATGACCTGGCTCAGTGCAGAAACCCGCGTGCCCTTCTGGTCTTTCTCGGTCTACGACCGCGACGGAATCAATGTTTTCAATGTAAACGACCGCGGCGCCGAGAATGGAAAACTCGATGCGCTGATCATGAACGCACCGCAACTTCTGGAGTTGCGCAAGGAAATGCCTGAGATGGTGAGCACCTCACTCATTGCCCAGACCGATCTGGACGAAGGCATAGTTGTCGTGCGGGTCTTTCAGCCAGACAAGAGCTGGCGCGCCACAATCGAGCGTTTCTTTCAGGAACTGCGCTGCTCGGCACTTTGAGTTCACGCGCGCGCTCAGGCCCGCTCTCCGGTCCGCCTGTTTGGCCAGAGCAATTCCAGGAAAAGTGGGAGCCGGTTTTCCGTCCGGAATTGCACAAGAACAATGAATGAAAGCGTTTTTGCGATTCGACGAAAAGCGGAAATGCCCTAGCGTTTCGTCACACGCCGGCCGACGCTTTTCGGCTGGTTGCCACCGCTGTCATCCTCCGGCCCCATATCCGGATGCTGCTCATAGCGCACGCCGGGAAAGATGATGATCGCGGCGTCCGAACGGCGCTGCCTCGGCACATTTGCCGAACTCTTTTTTGCTGCTGGTACGAAGCTCAATATCGTTGCCATGACATCGCGTCCCTTTCTGTGACGGAGTGGTACGCAACGCCTCCGTTACTGAGTAAGGCAGCACATGGTTAAGGTTTCGTTACCCCTGACAATCCGTTTCTGAACGGAACTCTAAAGAAACCGGTTAACAGCTTGCTAAGGGAATTCGTGTAATTCTAACCAGGCATCGGGCATTGGCGCGTCCGCCCGATGGCGTTTCATGTAACCATTCGTGTTTCTGGAGGTTTAGGTCTGCGTGTCATCCGCTGTATTCAGGCAACTGGCTTCGGGCGGGGAAGCGCATAGACCGGAGCGCCTGTTCCGTGCTGCCATATCCGCTTTCGTGTCGCTGACGCGACCGACCAGACGCGAGATTGCGCAACTGGACGACCTCGCCCTGCCGCTCTATCCGCTGATCGCCGCAGAGACCCGCCGCTACGCCGCTGCGGTCCTGTCCGATTTCGCAACGCCGCCCCCCGGGCTCCTGCGCAGGCTGACCGACGAGCCGGCGGAAATCTGCGCGCCCCTTCTGGTCCGCTCGCCCGCCCTTTCGGATGTCGATCTCATCGGCCTGATCGCGCGGCACGGGCAGCCCCACGCGCGGGTCATCGGCCGTCGCGCGCACCTCAACCCGGCCATTGCCGCACTCGTGCGCGCATTGTCGGCGCAGGCGCATGATGATGAGCAGACCGCACCGTCCGCCGGAAGCGCCAGCGAGGCTGATGTCCGCGATCGCCTGCGCCTCATCATGAGCGCAGCCAACACACAGGCTCCGGCTGCCCGCCAGCGCATCGACAGGCCCTTGCCGACGCTTGAGACTGCCGGTGCGATACTGCGCGAAGCCGTCTTCTCCAGCGAAAATGGAGCCTTCGAAGCCGCGCTCACAGAGCTTCTGGGAATTTCTTCAGATGCCGCCCGCGAGATCACGGGTTTTCCCACCTATGGCGAACTGATCATCGTCCTGAAGGCGCTCGGCTTTGAGGATGCGGAGGCGTTCCTCCTGACCGCAGCCGTGTTTCCAAAACTGTTCTCACAGCGCAGCGCCATCGGCTTTTTCCTGGAGCGTTACCGCGCCCTGTCTGCCGACAATGCACGGCACAGGCTGCAGAGCTGGCGGGACGGCACCAGCTCGCCGGGCCATGCCGATCAGCCGGTGGCAATCTCGAAATAGCGCTCCGCCTCATCGAGGTTCATGACCTCGATCTCCACAAGCCAGAAATCCGGATCGAACCGACGCTCGCGTTCGAGGCGCTTTTCGATCGCCTCCTCGTCATTCTGCACGATCAGCGCAAACCGGCGCTCATTGGGGCGCGCCTCGTCATAAACGGCCTGGGCCGCCGGCCCATAAAGCGCCTGCTCGCCAAGCCTGTTGCGCAACAGAATGTAGATTGTGCCGGCTTCGCGCGCGCCCTTTTGCAGGACGGTTGCAAAACCACCCTCCGCAAACAGCCTTTTGGTCAGGGCAGAGACCCAGAAATCGCTGGTCAAACGCATAGGCGCATCGGGCTCCTCGCCGCAGTTTCAGCCGTGCAAAACAGACGGCACGGGTAATCCCACGCACACCGCCCCTGTGCAAGGGCCGGTCTGGCCCGTCAATTGGTCAGGCCGACTTCGCGCATCTTGGCAAGGAAAGTGTCATCAGGGCGACCGGTGACCGGCAGGCCGAACAGGCTCTGAAACTCCCGGATCGCCGTCTGCGTGTCCTGGCCGAGGATGCCATCCACCGTGATCGCATCATTGCCGAAGGCTTTCAGGCCCGCCTGAACCCGCATGATGGTGGGATCGGCCTCAACCGCTTCCAGCGCTGCGGTCTGCACGCGCGGCTGCGGCACTTCGGCGGCGGGAACCGGAACGCTTGCCGTCTGCGGCCTTGTGGCCATTGCGGGCTGCGCTTGCGCTGCCTGCGGCTGATAGGCGGGCCGGGGCGTCGGGATTGGTACCACTGTCGGGGTTTGCACGACCGAGGGCGTGCCCGGAGCCTGCTCCGTTGCAGCCGTGGCGTTCGAGAGCCCCAACTGGCGCAGCAGCGCCTCATCGACGACCGGATTGGAATCCAGCCCCACGATGCGCCGATAATTGCCGATTGCCGTGCGCGTGGCCGCGCCCTGCAGACCGTCAATCGTTCCGTGATAGAGGCCGAGATCTTCCAGAACCTTCTGCACCTTGCGCACGACCGGATCGCCGCCCTGAAGAACATCGGGCCGCTGCACCGGTATCGCACCGGTCGTGTCCCGGTCAGGCGCGATCTGGCGCGGCGCCTGGCTCGGCACATCCTCCACCGCAGCCGGGAAGGTCGGCGCAGGCGTCGTTTCAACGAAGACGGGTTCGCGCGTTGAGATCAGCGCGCCGGCGTGAAAATGCGGCTGATACCAGAGCGCATTTGCAGAAACGAAGGAAAACGCCACGGCGAAGGCCGTCGCCCCGCCAACCGCAATCGGGTTGCGGGCGATGGCCATCCCTGCACCGGCCGCACCGGCGCGCAGCAGGGTTCCAAAGGTGACCTCCGGTTCAGGCCGTCTTGCGGTATTCTTCATCGCTCCACTCATCGTCAATCGCCGGTTTGCCGTTACCGGTATTCTGATCCTTGTCCTCGCCGACGCCGACCGGCAGGGAAATGCTCACCCGCGTGCCCTCGCCGGGGGCGCTGTCGATGGTCATGCCACCGCCCTGAAGGCCGACAAGCCCTTTCGCCAGTGCGAGGCCGAGGCCCGTCCCTTCCACATGCCGCGTCTCGTCGGTGCGCACCTGGGCAAACGGCTCGCCAATCCGCTCCAGATCGGCAGCTGCGATGCCCACGCCATTGTCGGAAACGCTGAAGTCCAGCCGGTTTCCTGAACGCTCGGCCAAAACGCTTACCTTGCCGTTCGCATGCGAGAATTTGACCGCATTCGACAGGAGATTGATCAGCACCTGCTGCACGGCGCGCCGGTCGCAATAGACCACGCCAACCGAGTCGGCAATGGCGACCTCGATGTCGATGGACCGCGCCGATGCATCCCCCTGAACGAAGGCAACACTCGGGTCAACCACTTCGCTGAACCGGAAGGCCTCGGGATGAAGCGTGTAGGTGCCGGCCTCAAGCTTGGAGATTTCCAGCGTCGAGTTCACCACCGAGAGAAGATGACCGCCAGCCTCATTGATCAGCCGCACATATTCGCGCTGCTTCTCGTTGGAAAGCTGCCCGAAAATCTCCGAAAGAAGTGTGTCGGAGAAGCCCAGAATGGCATTCAGCGGCGTGCGCAGTTCGTGGCTGACGGCAGCCAGCATACGCTTGCTCTCTACCTTCGCCACACGCGCCTCTTCGCGGGCGCTCGCCAGATCATGCTCCAGCTCGGCCATGCCGGCTTCATCGCGCAGAATGACAACGGCCCCGCCCTCGCCGGCTGCCGACAGGAGTTCGACACCGAACTGGCGGTAACCCGGTGCGCGCAGTGCGCCCTGTTCCACCGGCATGCGCAGGCGCATGCTGATCGTACGCGCCTCGGCGCCTTCATTGATATCGGAGACGGCGCACAGATAGGCGACGCGGTCGGCCACATGAATGCGCTGGAAAAAACCATTGCCGAGAAGAATGTCCGAACGCACGTTCAGAAGAGTTTCAGCCTGGCTGGATGCGTGCATCACATCGCCGGAACGGTTCACGCGAAGCAGCACTGCGCTCATGCGCTCTTCAATGCCGGAGGCTTCGGGAGCCGCATCCGCGTCCGCACGCGCCGGCTCTTTCACGGTGAAGCGAAGGCCAAGCGTTGCAACGTAGATGAGCGGCACGAGCCATTGTGCAGCCGAAGGCGTCACGGAAGGCAGACCACCAAAACCAAGAGTGCCTGCGCCGAAGGAGAGCGCCACCGCGACCGCACCGGCGAAAGCGCCGGTCATCGCCGCGCGACGGGTCCGGGCAATCCAGTAGCATTCTGCGGCCAGCGCCCCGGCCAGCAGCGTCATCGGCGAGGAAACCCCGCCGGCAATCGCGATCAGCGCCGCAACAGCCGGAACAGCCATGACAAGCGCGCCGGCTTCGACGAGCCTGCGCCGTCCGGTTGCCAGAAGCAGGGCAGCCGTCAGCCAGCTCGCGGCGAACACGGCGCTCGCCAGCGCCAGCGTCTGGGCAAAGCCAACCGTCGCGCCAAGAAGCTGCGCCGCAGCGCCTGCAAACAGAAAGGGAGCGGCAAACAGAACGGCAGCAAGCCTGAGCTGATGCGAGCGTTCGGGCCCCTGCTCGACACTCGGATGGATCAGCCCTTCAAATGCTGCCGAAACGGCTGCCAGCCACTCCGGATATGGAGATACTCGTGAACTCAACTCGACGCGCTCTTGTTTGGTCCGTTCGGCGGGTTCTTGTTCCTGAGGAGACTCGCACCGAGCGTTTAAGGAAAGGATAAGCGCAACGGGGAAACGGCCGCCTCAGGCCGCAAAACGCCGATTTCTCGCAGTAGAAAGCCGGCTGAATGTCGTCATGGTTAACGCCGCCTGAACAAAATACGCAGCTCCCCGCCCTCCAGAAAAACAGGCTTTCGCCCTTTGACCATCGCCGACACCTCAATCGGCACAGGCGCTTGGATGGTAAATCAAAGGTTAAGGCGTTTCACAGGCCTTGATGCAAACTTGTCTCGAAGGCAGTCATTTTCGAATGCGAGAGAAATTTGCTTTCAATTTTAGCAAAAATCTCAAGAGCTCCTTGGCCGGACCGTGCAATGGTAATGAAAGGGACGCCCCCTTGAGTTGGATCTTGAGCTAAACGGGGCAGGAAACGGGACTGGACGTCATGGGCTTTCTTATTCGCGCAATCTTCTGGCTTTCGCTTGTTCTGCTGTTTGTGCCGATTGGCGGCGCCGGTAATGATGGCGATGGCGCAGCGCCGCAGATCGGCGCCCTTCAGGCTCTGAGCGCTGCCCGCGATGCGGTCAGCGACATGGCAGGCATCTGCGAGCGCAAACCGGAAGTCTGCGCCACGGGCGTCGCCGCCCTTCAGACCATCGGCGTCCGCGCCCGTGAGAGCGCCCGCATGGCCTATGAGATGATCGAGGAAAGCGGCAGCGAAGCGCCCGACGCGGCAGCCGCTCCCGAAGACACCATCACCACCGGCAGCATTCCCGAGAGCGCCGAGAACCGCTAAGCGCGCCCTTCCTGAAAAGGTTTTGCGTGACGACAGGCCGGACAATCACTATATCCGGCCCAATGAGCACGACGATTGACACCCTCTACGACGACTTCGCCTTTCTGGACGACTGGGAAGAGCGCTATCGCTACATCATCGATCTGGGCAACGGCCTTTCGGCCTACCCGGAGAGCGCGCGGGATGAGGCGCATCGCGTTCGCGGCTGCGTTAGCCAGGTCTGGCTTTACACCGAGCACGCCGATGGCGACGATCCGGTCCTGAACTTCAGGGGCGATTCCGACGCTCACATCGTGCGCGGCCTGGTGGCCATCATGATGCTGCTCTTTTCGGGAAAGCGTGCCAGCGAAATCCTCGCCATCAATGCCGAAGACGTGCTGCGCAAGCTCGGTCTCGACGAGCACCTTACCCCGCAGCGCGCCAATGGCCTGCGCGCCATGGTTCAGCGTATCCGGGATGAGGCCGCCGCCGTAGCTCCCGCAGCGGGCTAAACCTCCTACTAGACTGAAATGCGAAGGCCCACATGGGCCTCCGCGCTGGCGTATCGTTGCGCCACACGTCAGGCGATTTTCGGGCGATAATCCTCAGCGCCCCAGTGAAGAATGGGCTTCTTTTGCGCCGCCGCTCTCCCGGCGTCCCGTGGCGCATAATGGCGGTCGAGCGCGCCAAGCGCCGTCTTCAACACCACCTTCGCTGAACGCACGGGCCAGCCGCGCTCCGTCTCCACCTGCTCGAGCCCTTTCAGGAAGCAGCAGATATCGACGAGAACGCCGGCAAGTTCCGGCCCCACCGCATTGAGCGCCCGGTCCACTCTCTGGCGCGCCGCAAGCGCCGCGTCGGTGAGGTCGGCCCCCTCGCCTGCCCCACCGCTCCTCCTGCCCGCCGAAACCGTCGCCACCCAGTTGGCGCTCATCCGCGGCATAATCTGCCCGCGCGTATAGTCTGCGCGCAGCCTTTCCCCCGCATCGAATTCCGCCTGGTTCAGAAATGGCTGGCCATTGCGCGCCCGCCGGCGGGCAAGCTGGGCGAGCGGCGATTCGCTCAATGTCGCCGACACCACCTCACGCTCCAGCCCCTCGCCAAAGCTTCGCTGTTCGAGCTCCCAGTGCTGCCTGCGAAAAGGTTCCTGACGCGCGCCAAGCCTGCACGCATGTGCGCTTCCCGCCTGCGTCAGCTTCACCCGTTCCCCATCACGAGAGACCAGATCATCACGGCTCAGCCTTTCCAGCACATCTCGCGCGATCGAGATCGTTCCCCGCTCTCCGCCATCCAGAAGCACCGCCCCCGTCTTCGCCCCGCGCTGAAGCCAGGCGGGCCCCTTCTGCAGAAACCTCAACGCCCTCTGAAATTCACGGCGCTGACGCACATCGTCCTTCATCACCGCCATCTCAGCGCACCTCCATATTGCGAAACGCAGCCGAGGTGATCCGCTCCGTCATCAGCACGATCCGGTCGAATTCTTCATCGTCGCGCATGTCCTCGATCAGATGGCACGCATATTGAACCGTGGTCCGGTCACGCCCGAAGCCACGCCCGACCTCGGTCATGTTCAACCCAAGCACAACATGCGCGACATACATGCCGATCTGGCGCACCCGCGTCACGCTGGTGGACGACCGACGGGCCTCGCGCAGCTCGCGCCCGCTCACATTGAACAGCGCTGCGAGGATATCGATGACGCATTCGCAGACGTCGCCCAGCCGCTCTTCGGTGACGGGGCTCAAGCGCCGCGCCAATGCCGGACGCTCGGTCTCCTTGGACACTCCTTCCGGCTCGGCTGCGTCTTGCGGCGGTTTGGTGGAATTTGAAAGCACAGGCATTATCCCTTCCCAAAAAAGAGGAATAAATTCTTATACCCTACACAACCACCAACGCGAACAAAGAGGGAGCGATATTTCCCCATCGATCAATCAAGATATTGAAATACAGACATAAAAATTCTGAGAACCGTTTTTCCAACACAGGTTTATCCCCGCCCGTGCCGCGCGCCCTCATAGTCACCCCAAATCAAGACAGGGATCGACCATGACCGCGATGAAGCAAGAACGCCTTGAGTTCCTTGAAGAAAAGAGAAAACGCCATGAACTGTCACGGCAAACGGCAGCACTGTTCCTCATTGGCGGCATCGATCTTGCCAAAGCGCTACAGACAACGGGCGCTGAACGCACCGCGCTGGTACAACGCCTGAAGCGTCTGATCGAAAGAGAGCGCCTGAAGGGTGTGCGCGGGCACTGGAGCTATGATCTCAACCGACACATCGCTCTAAAACAGGGGCTGGAACGCCTGGCGCCGGAAACACCATGCCCGGCACGAAGAAAATCCACACATCCGCCCGCAGCCATCTCGCTGGGCGCTCGCTCCGTCCCCCGAATTCCCGGAAACGCATGAGAAGCGTCGCATTTTGCGCAACAGGAAAAAGCCCCCCCTGAAACAAATCAGGCGTCGCTGTGGCAGCGACGCCTGAACCTTGAAGCGTGTAATCTCGGCGTAGCCGTTACACTGGATCACCCTGCGCCCAGCCGGGCAACAAAGGATGATCGAAACTTTTATAGAGCAGCCGAACAACCGAAAACCGGATGCCGCCTCTCGGTCCGAAGCTCTAGGTCTCTTTGCGCTTGCGGCCTAAACCCATCTGCTTGGCCAGCTTCGAGCGGGCAACCGCGTAGCTGGGCGCAACCATCGGGTAGTTCGGATCAAGGCCCCACTTCTCCCGATACTGCTCCGGCGTCATGCCGTAATGCGTCATCAGGTGGCGCTTCAGCGATTTGAACTTCTTACCGTCTTCGAGACAGATAATGTAGTCTTCATGCACCGAGCGCTTGGGGTTGACGGCCGGCTTCTGCTTCTCGGCCGGCGGCGCCTCAGGCGTTCCGCTGACACGGCCAAGAGCCGAGTGCACATCAGAGATCAGGTTGGA
Organism: Nitratireductor aquimarinus; assembly: GCF_017255295.1. Lineage (GTDB taxonomy): Bacteria > Pseudomonadota > Alphaproteobacteria > Rhizobiales > Rhizobiaceae > Nitratireductor > Nitratireductor aquimarinus. Next base: position 708,305 of record NZ_JAFKDE010000002.1, on the reverse strand, counting down.
AAGCTCAGATGCGGGAACCGGATTGTTGCTGACATACGCGGCAACAACGTCCGCAGTCAGCTCTATAAGCATGTTGTCGTTCTTTACAGAATCGTCGTTCATTTCGTTACCTTGCCCCAACGTCATTAAAATTGGTCTCACCTCAAGTCGCCACTCATGAGGTCTCTAAAGGGAGCCAGATGTTTTTGGCATTTCTTGGCCCGACTCCCGATGAGGCAGCAATCTTATGATTACTTTTCTGCTTTCGGTCAACTCACTTTTAAGTCTTATACTAGGCGACACTAGAAGCCGATTGTTTATCTCATCTCAAAAAAATCAAATTCATTCCAAAAATCAGACAAAATTGAGCTTACTGGAAAATTATATCTAAGCCCGCCTTATTAAATTTGAGTATTGAAGCCATGCCTTGTGAGGTATGGACCTGTACCCGAGGCCGCACTTCCCGGGAAAAGCCGGCTTCAGGCTTTTCAAAGACCATCATAAGTAGAATCCATCCCGGCAATGCCTCAAAAAGGATTTACCGGAAAATTATTCCACTATTCTTTGTCACTTCTTGCCTCTGCGTCAGGGGTGGTCGCATCCCCTCCCGCATTCGCCATCTCATCATGCACCGAACGACCCCAGAGCTTGTAGCCGGCCGCATAGGCGGCCTTGGCCAGGAGATGCGCGGAAATCGGCGCTGTCAGCAGGAAGAAGACCACGGCAGCGAGCGCGCGCGTGACGATGGCCTGATCCTGCGCAAAGATCGCCAGGGCGATCAGCAACAGGCCCGAGCCGAGCGTGCCCGCCTTCGACGCCGCATGCATGCGGGTGTAAAGGTCAGGCAGGCGCAGAATGCCAATGGCCGCCACCAGCGTGAAGGCAGCGCCAATGATCATGAGCGCGCCGGTGAGAATGTTCAGCACGTCGCCCATCATTGGTCCTTGTCCCCGTAGATGCCCAGCGTATCGCGCTTCACGAACTCCTGCTCATAGCGGCGGCTGAGCACGAAGCGCGCAAACGCCACCGTCGCAAGGAAGCCGACAAGACCAAGCGCAATGGCGATGTCGAGATAGAGCGTGAAGCCCGTGCGAATGCCGATGACGGCGATGAAGCCGATGGCGATCGTCACCAGCATGTCGAGAGCAAGAACCCGGTCGGGCAGGCTCGGCCCCACCAGCACCCGCACCACCGTGAGAAGAAACGACAGGCTGAGCAGGGCGAGCGCCACAAACTCGGCGAAGACGAGGAATTCTTGACTGGCGCTCATCGAAACGCCTCCATGATCTTTCGTTCAAAACCATCGGCGATGTCGCGACGCAGTTCATCCGGGTCGGAACAGTCGATGGCGTGCACGTAGAGGAAACGGCGGTCTTCCGACACGTCGACGGACAGCGTGCCCGGCGTCAGCGTGATCAGGTTCGCCAGAAGCGTGATCTCGAAATCGCGATCCACCTTGAGCGGATAGGCAAAAATTCCGGGCTTGATGTCCATCTTGGGCGACAGCACGAGAATGGCTACACGCCACGCTGAAAGCACCAGCTCGTAGAGGAAGAGAAGCGCCAGCGAGAGAACCCGCATGCTGCGCTCGAAATAACCGAGCGAGCCCACCTGCTCGCGGATCAGATAGAGCGTGGCCGCACCAAGCAGAAAGCCGAAGAGGAAGTTCGGCAGCGTGAACGAGCCACTCACTGCGGTCCAGATCAGCGCCAGGAGAATGTTGATCAGGGACAGTTTCATTGCGCTGCCTCCACGGGAAAGACCGCTCCGATATAGGCGGACGGATCCAGAAGCCCTGCCGCAGCGGTCTCTGCGATGCGAATGAAGGGCTCAGGATACACGCCAAGAAGGATGATCGGAATGCAAAGCAGAGCCAGCGACACATAGCCGAGCCCCGGCCGTGCGTTCGGCTCGCCGCTCGGCGCGCCTTCGGGCCGGTTGCGCCAGATCGCCAGGATATAGACGCGGCCAAGCGCAATCGTGGTCAGAAGACCCGTCGCGAGAATGGCCAGCGCGAGCCATGGCAGACCGGATTCCAGCGATGCCTGCACAAGCAGGATCTTCGGCCACAGGCCGGATGCCGGCGGCAGGCCGGCCACGGCAAGCATAAGGATCAGCGCGAAGGCCCCCATCGCCGGATAGGCGCGGTAGAGACCGCCCAGCTCATGCAGCGAATAGCTGCCGCCAAGCTCCTTCATCACGCCCGCAAGCAGATAGAGCGCCGTCATCGCCAGAATGGAATGGAAAGCGTAGAGAACCGTACCGGTAAGCCCCTCTTCCGTCCCCAGCGCCAAACCGGCCAGCATGACGCCGACGCCCGAGATCACCACGAAACCCAGAACCCGGCGAACATCCGACTGGGCAAGCGCGCCCATAATGCCCAGCACCATCGTGCCGGCAGCCACCCAGGCGATCACGCCGGAAAGCTCCACGCGCTCGACCGGGAACATCATCACCAGCACGCGCAGCAGCGCATAGACGCCCACCTTGGTCAGAACGCCGCCAAACAGCGCCGCCGTGACGATGCGCGGCGTGTGATAGGAAGCCGGCAGCCAGAAATTGACGGGAAACGCCGCCGCCTTCATGCCGAAGGCCAGCAGATAGAGAACCGCCAGCGTCATCAGCGGCCCGGTGTCGCGCACGGCGTCGACCCTGCGCGCAATGTCCGCCATGTTCAGCGTACCGAACGTGCCGTAGAGATAGGCCGTCGCCGTCAGGAACAGCGTCGTGCCCACAAGGTTCAGGATCGCATATTTGGTCGCGCCGTCGAGCTGGCGTTCCGTCGAGCCCAGGATCAGAAGACCGAAGGACGAGATCAGGAACACCTCGAACCACACATAGAGGTTGAAGATGTCGCCCGTCAGGAACGAACCGCCCACACCGGCCATCAGGGCCATCACGAACGGGTAGAAGCCGTAACGGCGTCCCGTCGCCCCGATGTCCTTCATGGCGTAGAGCGCACACACGGCTGCCACCAGCGTCGCCACGAAGGCGAGCGAAGCGCCCAGCGCATCTGCGACAAAGGAAATGCCGAAGGGCGGCAGCCACCGCCCCATGGTCATCACCTGCGGCCCGTCGGCGAGCACCTGCAGCAAGAGCGCCGCATTGGCTGCCAGCGTCAGAAGCAGGCCGGTGATTGCGATACCGGCATGCAGGCGCGTCTCATGACGCACCATCAGCAGGATCGCGGCAAAAAGGATCGGCACCCCAACCGGCGCCACAATCATCCAGTCACCCAGCGTGGTCGGCTGGATCACCATTGCATCGGAAATGTCTATCGATTCAGCGGCCATCAGTGTCTCAGTATCCAAGCGGGGGCAGCGGCTCGCCCTCAGGTTCGGCGACGCGCATTCCGTCCGTATCGTCTGTTCCAAGTTCCTGATAGGCGCGGAACGCCAGCACAAGGAGGAACGCGAACAGCGAGAACGAGATCACGATTGCCGTCAGCACCAGCGCCTGTGGCAATGGGTTGGCGATCGCGGAGTCCGGCGTCTGCAGAGCCTCGGGAATGATCGGCGGCACCTCACGCATGAGCCGCCCTGCCGTGAAGATCGACAGGTTCACCGCATTGCCGAAGATCGAGACCCCCAGCAGGATGCGGATGATGTGCTTTGAAAGCATGAGATAAATGGCAACGGCAAAGAACACGCTGACCACAAAGGCAAGAGCGGCTTCCATTATCCATGCTCCCTTTCTTCAAGCGCCAGCGCGATCGACGTGATCGAGCCGAGCACCACCAGATAAACGCCGATGTCGAAGAACAGGACCGTCGACAGGTCCAGCGGCACGCCCAGAAAGTTCACCTTGGTCCACAGGCCCGTCATGAACGGCACCTGGAAGAAGTAGGAGAGCCAGCCAGCCAGCGCCGAGACCAGAAGTCCGAAACCGGAAATCGCCATCGGGTGGAAGTAAAGCGCCCGCCGCACCGGCGAAACACCACAGGCAATGCCATAGATCGCAAACGCAGAGGCCGCGATCAGACCGCCGATGAACCCGCCACCCGGCTCATTGTGCCCGCGCAGAAGCACGAACACGGAGAACAGGATCATCAGGCTCGTAAGATAGGGCGCGACCGTGCGGAAAATCAGAGTGCGCATATCAGCCCTCCCCGTTCTTGGAAGCGATCGGCTTCACACTGCGAACACGTACCAGCGCCAGAATGGCAAGGCCCGCAATCATCACCACGGCGATCTCGCCCAGCGTATCCGTCCCGCGGAAGTCCACCAGAATGACGTTCACGATGTTGCGGCCATGCGCCAGCACACGCGAATACTGCGTGAAGAAATCGCTCAGCTCGCTGTTGAACGGCACCTGCGTCACCCGCAGAAGCATCAGGCCGAGGGCCGCGCCGCACGTGCCCGCAACCGCCACGTCCATCACCTTCTCGCCCGTCGGACGATGATCCGTCGGCGAAAGCCGCAGACGCGTCATGACCAGCGCCAGGATGACCACCGAGAGCGTCTCCACCATGAACTGGGTGAAGGAGAGATCCGGCGCGCCCAGAAGCATGAAGATCAGCGCCACGGAGAAACCCTGAATGCCCAGCGAGACAATCGCCGTCAGGCGGTCGCGCGCATAGATCACCGCGCCCAGACCGATCAGCGCGATCAGAAGCACCGTCCACTCATAGAACGGCATGCGCGGCATCGAAGGAACGGCCGGCCACTCTCCATAAAGCCCCATCGGGATCAGGACGGCAGCGGCAACGGCGATGAAGGTCGCCGTCATGTAGTAGTCCAGCCGGCCGTTCTGGATGAGATTGGTCACCGAGAAGGAAACACGTGTCAGGCCGCGCATCACCTGGTCGAAACCCTTGTCCGGGCCCCAGCCGATGGCGTTGAGGATGCCGGCCATCGCCGCGCGCCCCTGCCCCAGCATGACGAACACCAGAACGCCAAGCGCAACCGTCACCACTGACAGCGCCAGCGGCATGCCGATATGCGGAATGGTCGAAATCGTCACCGTCACGGCCTCGCCGAGCACGGCGCTCGACATCGGGCTGCTGACGAGCTCATGGCTCACGCCGGAGAACAGTGCCGAGACCAGACCCAGCGCGCCCAGCACCACCGGTCCGAGCCAGAGCAGGATCGGCCCTTCATGGGCATGTTTGGGCGTTTCCACCTTCGCGCCGAGGAACGGCTTCAGCGCCACGGCGAAGCCGATGGCGAACATCAGCCCGTTGCCGGCGAGCGCCACCAGCGTCAGCATGGTGGTCCAGCCATTGGCAAAACCGAGGCCGGCATAGATCTCTTCCTTGGCGAGGAAGCCGAAGAACAGCGGCACGCCGCCCATCGAGGCCGCCGCCAGAACAGCCGCCGTAAAGGTGATCGGCATTGCCGTGCGCAGGCCACCGAGCTTCGTGACGTCACGCGTACCGGATTCGTGGTCGACAAGGCCCGCGACCATGAACAGCGCGCCCTTGAACATGGAGTGCGCCACGAGATAGAGCACCGCCGCCTCGACCGCCTTTTCCGAGCCCACGCCCGTCAGCATGACAAGCAGCCCCAGCGAAGCCACGGTCGTGTAGGCCAGCATCAGCTTCAGGTCCGTCTGGCGCACGGCCAGAAGCGTTCCCACCAGAAGCGTCGTGCCGCCGAACAGCGGCAGAATGGTTTCCCAGGCAGCCGTATCACCCAGCACCGGATTGAGGCGCATCAGCAGATAGACGCCCGCCTTCACCATGGTCGCCGAATGCAGATAGGCCGAAACGGGCGTCGGCGCTTCCATCGCGTTGGGGAGCCAGAAGTGGAACGGGAACTGCGCCGACTTGGTGAACGCGCCGCCCAGAATGAGCAGCAGCGCCGCCATGTAGAGCGGTGCATCACGCAGCACGCTCTCGGTCGCAAGCAGCGCCGACATGGAGTTGACGCCCGTGGCGCTCCAGATCACCAGAAGACCGGCAAGCAGCGAAAGGCCGCCAAGCCCCGTCACCACAAGCGCCTGCAGAGCCGCACGGCGCGAAGCCTCGCGCGAGTGATCGAAGCCGATCAGCAGGAACGAGGTGATCGAGGTCAGTTCCCAGAAAACGAACAGGGTGAGGAAGGAATCCGCGACCACAAGGCCCAGCATCGAGCCCATGAACATCAGGATGAACGAGAAGAAGCGCCCCTGATGCTCGTGCCCCTTCAGATAGCCGCCCGCATAAAGCACGATCAGCGTGCCGATGCCCGAGATCAGCAGCGCGAAAGTGACGGAAAGACCATCGAGGAACCAGGAAAAATCAACCGAAAGGCTCGGTATCCATGCATATCCGCCCGTCAGCGTTTCGCCATCGGAAACGGGTCCGACAAAGCCCGTAAAATGCAGAAAAATGAGAGCGGGCGCGATCGCCAGCACCCAGGCTGCATTGTGATGCAGCGCCCTTGTAAGCGCTGGTGCTATGGCGGCGGCTGCGAACGGCAGCAACAGAGCGAGAAATGTCAGCCACTGGCCGTCTGCCGTCATGAACTCTCCCCACTGGACTTAGTGTTTCAAGAAACTTCAGAAAATCTCACGGTGACATAAACACTCGCCCTCGGCACGACAAGGCGTAAACGCAACTCACAGGCGCGATGAAACGACGCCATTCACAAGAGATTGGTCAGCTTAAACCACCGGGGGCTCACTATGCAAAAACACCGCTGGAATCATGCCCACACAATCGGCAGGCCCCATCAGGTCGTTTGTTCCCCTATATAAGAAGAATGCATCATTCACGTTGCCCACGTGAAACATAATGCAGCTTAGACACAGTCTTTTATTTCGACTGCCCAGAAGAGGCGGATCGCGCCCTCGATGTTCCTGCCCTCCCCGCCCGCAGGTATTTTTTCGATTGGCCATTGCCACGCGCCCCTTCGGCGGGACAAAAATGCGCCCAGCTTCACGCAGCGCTTCGCGCCGCACCTGCACACATTCCGCAGATACTCCAAGGTTTGCCATGACTTCCAAAGCATTTTCCTCGACAGCCAGCGCTCCCTCGCCCGAAGCCCGCCCCGTCAGCGACACCCGCCATGGCATTGAGCGCACGGACGACTATGCCTGGATGCGCGCCGACAACTGGCAGGAGGTCCTGCGCGACCCGGCCCTTCTGGCAGACGACATCCGCGCGCATCTGGAAGCCGAGAACGCCTATCAGGCGGAACTTCTGGCCGACACGGAAGCGTTGCAGAAAACCCTGGTCGCCGAGATGCGCGGACGCATCAAGGAGGACGAGACCTCCGTACCTGCCAAGGACGGCCCCTACGCCTATGCCGCCGGTTTCCGCACCGGGGGCGAATATCCGCGCTTCTTCCGCCTGCCGAGCGATGGCGACGACAACGCCCAAGAGGAAGTGCTGCTTGATGGCGACCGCGAGGCCGAGGGCAAGAGCTATTTCCGCATCGGCGGCGCCGACCATTCGCCGGACCACAAGCGCCTTCTCTGGGGCCAGGACGACAAGGGGTCCGAGCTCTACACACTGAGCGTGCGCGATCTCGAAAGCGGCAAGGAGCTTCCCGACACGGTCACCGAAACCGGCGGAAGCGGCGAATGGGACGCAGCCGGCAGTGGCTTCTTCTACACAAGGCTTGACGAGAACCACCGCCCGTCAAAAATCTTCTACCACCGGATCGGCGCGGATTCCGCTGAAGACCGCCTCATCTACGAGGAAGCCGATCCGGGTTTCTTCGTCGACGTGTCCGGCAGCCGCAATCACGACTGGATCTACATCTCCGCCCACGATCACGAGACGTCGGAGTGCCGCATCCTTCCCGCAAGCGATCCCGACGCCACGCCGCGTCTGGTGGCCGCGCGCGAAACCGGACTGCAATACGATCTGGAAGAAGGCGGCGACATCTTCTTCATCCTCACCAATGCGGATGACGCCAAGGACTTCAAGATCGTCACCGCGCCCGCAGGCGATCCCGCCCGCGCCAACTGGCAGGATCTGGTGCCCCACGAGCCGGGCCGGCTCATCCTCGCCATCATGGCGTTTGCCAATTACCTCGTGCGTCTGGAGCGCAAGGACGGCCTGCCGCGCCTCGTCATCCGCGACCGCGCCGACGGGTCGGAACATTTGATCGCCTTCAACGAGGAGGCCTATTCGCTCGGCCTGATGGGGTCCTACGAATACGACACCGAGACGCTCCGCTTCTCCTATTCGTCCATGACCACGCCGCAGCAGGTCTTCGACTACGACATGCGCACCCGTAAGCGTACACTCCTGAAGACGCAGGAAGTGCCCTCCGGCCACAATCCGGATGACTATGTCACCCGTCGCCTCATGGCCCCTGCCCCCGATGGCGAACTGGTGCCCGTGTCGCTGGTCTATCGCAAGGACATCGCACTGGACGGCTCCGCGCCCTGCCTGCTCTATGGCTACGGCGCCTATGGCATGGCCATGCCCGCCGCTTTCAACACCAATTGCCTGTCTCTGGTCGACCGCGGCTTCGTCTACGCCATCGCACATATCCGCGGCGGCAAGGAAAAGGGCTACGCATGGTATGAGGACGGCAAGCGCGAAAAGAAGGTCAACACCTTCACCGACTTCATCGCCGCCGCCCGCCATCTGGTCGCCGAAGGCTATACCAGCCACGACCGCATCGTGGCCGAGGGCGGGTCCGCCGGCGGCATGCTGATGGGCGCAATCGCAAACATGGCCCCCGAGGCGTTCGGCGGCATCGTCGCCGCCGTGCCGTTTGTCGATGTGCTCAACACCATGCTCGACGACACGCTGCCGCTCACTCCGCCGGAATGGCCCGAATGGGGCAATCCCATTGCCTCAAGGGCCGATTACGACACCATCGCCGCCTATTCGCCCTACGACAATGTGGGCGCAAAGGACTATCCGCCCATTCTGGCGCTCGCCGGCCTCACCGATCCGCGCGTGACTTACTGGGAACCTGCGAAATGGGTGGCGCGGCTGAGAGAGCGCAAGAGCGGCGACAATCCGGTTCTTCTGAAAACCAATCTCGACGCCGGGCACGCCGGAGCCTCGGGCCGCTTTTCGCGGCTCGAGGAAAAGGCGCTCACCTATGCCTTCGTCCTGAAGGTCACCGGGAAGATGGATAACCGTTAGGCTTCGGCTGAACGGCAAGAAGATAGGCCGCGATCGCGTCGCGGTCTTCCTTGGAAAGCCGGGCCATGTTCTTCTGCACGGAGACCATGGCTCCGCCAACCGAATCGAACTCCGGCGTAAAGCCGCTTTCCAGATAATAGGCGATGTCGCCGGCCGACCAGGAGCCAATCCCGCCATCACCCGTGGTGATGTTCGGCACGATGCCCTCGCCTTCCGCCGAAACCGCACCCGCAAGCCACTGATCGTAGAGCTGTCCGCCGGCAATATTGCGCGGCGTGTGGCACTCGCCGCAATGGCCCGCACCCTCCACGAGATACTGCCCGCGCCGTTCCGCATCAGAAGCATCGGCTCCCAGCGCAACCACCGGCTCGTCATGCATATAGGCCAGTTTCCATAGCCCGATGCCGCGACGCATTGTGAAGGGGAACGAAAGCTGATGCTCGCCCGCATCGCCCTCCACTTCGGGAAGCGTCTTGATGAAAGCGAATAGGTCGCTCACATCCTGCGGCTCCATCCGCGCATAGGATGGATAGGGAAACGCCGGGTAGTAATGCTCGCCCTCGGGCGAAACCCCGTGCAGCATCGCATTGGCGAACGCCATGTCGCTCCAGCCGCCGATGCCGTCCTGCATATGTGGCGAAATGTTCGGTGCGACGAAGGTTCCGAAATCGGATTTCAACTCGACACCGCCGGCGAGTTCCAGCCGCGCATCGCCGTCAGCTCCGGGGCGCGCATGGCATGAGGCGCAGCCACCGGCCCAGAAGACCTGCTCGCCACGCTCCGCACTCGGCGCTTCCAGCGCGCCAAGCGCCCCGGCCTCCAGTGAGGTCGGAGCGCTCAACAGCCAGAACGCCGCTCCACCGCCCGCGATGACAATGAGGGCAGTGGTCAGCAATTTCTTCTTCATGACAATCCCGATCGTCCTGAGCTGAAAAATCGAACCGAAAGCCCGATACGGCTTTTCGGTCCGGAATTGCGTAAGACAATGAATTAGAGCGTTTTCGCGTTTCAACAAAAAGCGGAAAGGCTCTAGTTGTTCTGAACGCGGAACTTCTCGTGGCAGCTTTTGCAATTGCTGAACACCGGGCCGATTGCCGCCTGGAAAGAAGCGAGATCCGCCGGTCCGTCCTTGCCTGCCGCGTCTAAGGCAGCCGCCGTGTCGGTCATGTATTTGTCGAGCGCGGCCTGGAAGCCGGCTGCATCTTCCCAGATCGCCGGTGCAGCGGTGGTGTCGCCCTCGCCCGAACCCTCGGGAAAGAATGCGCCATACGACTTTGCGCCTGCGTTCAGCGTCAGGATCGCAGCCTTTGCGATTGCGGGATTATAGGCCAGCTCTTCCTTCATCATCGCGCCGGCAAGGCCGGCGGAAGCGGCCGTTGCCTGCATGATCGACTTGCGCACGGCAATCGGATCATCGGCCGCGGCAACGCCGGAAACCGACAGGCAAAGCGCTGAAACGGCAAGTGCAATCTTCTTCATGGAAACCCTCCGGTAATTTGTTCGAACAATACCCGGACCAACGCGATTGGCCGGGAATTATTCCGGGGAACGCCTTCACGCTTTCGTGAAGGTCGGTCGAATCAAAAAGGCCCGGCGCTGGGCCGGGCCTCTCGAATACAGCCAGAAGCCGTACTTATTGTGAAATCCACAAGCGGAATTACGAAGCCTGCTCGTAAAGCTCCAGCACGTAGTCCCAGTTGATCAGGCTGTCGACGAACGCCTCGAGATACTTCGGACGCGCGTTGCGGTAATCGATGTAATAGGAGTGCTCCCACACATCGACGCCGAGGATCGGCGCTGCGTCGTGAACCAGCGGGTTCTCGCCATTCGGGGTCTTCATGATCTCAAGCTTGCCGTTCTTGACAGCGAGCCATGCCCAGCCCGAACCGAACTGCGTTGCACCGGCATTGATGAAGTCGGCGCGGAACTTGTCGTAGCCGCCCAGATCGCTGTCGATGGCCTTGGCGAGCGCGCCGGGAAGGCTGGTGCCGCCGCCGTCTTTCTTCATCCACTTCCAGAAGTGAACGTGGTTGTAATGCTGGGCCGCATTGTTGAACAGGCCGGCATTCTTGCCGAAGGACTGCTTGACCACTTCCTCGAGCGACAGGCCGTCCATGCCTGCTTCTGCAGCCAGCTTGTTGCCATTGTCGACATAAGCCTTGTGGTGCTTGTCGTGGTGGTACTCCAGCGTTTCCTTCGACATGAAGGGCTGCAGTGCCTCATAATCGTAAGGCAGATCCGGCAGTTCAAAAGCCATGGTGGTAAACTCCCTCGTACAGGTGGTTGAATTCTGCAGGACGCAGATGGTGCTCTCCCTTGAGAGAGACAATACCCATCGCGTCCGATTGTTCCCGAATGATCAGGCGGGCACGCCCGAATGGGCCCACTCCCAATAGAGGTCACGGGCCTTTTTGGCCACAGGACCAGCCTGATAATTCTGATCTTCGACCCGGCTCACCGGAACGACCTTGGAGTGGTTGCCGGAGGAGAACACCTCGTCCGCTTCAAGGAAGTCCTTCACCGAAAGCGTCTTTTCAACGACTTCCATGCCTGCATCGCGCAGAAGGCCGATCACGCGGGTGCGGGTGATGCCGGTCAGGAACGTGCCGTTCGGCGCAGGCGTGTAGACCACGCCATCCTTGACCATGAAGATGTTGGAGCTGCCGGTCTCGGCCACATTGCCCAGCATGTCGAGCACCAGCGCATTGTCAAAGCCGCGGCTGCGCGCTTCCATGATGGCGCGGGCGTTGTTCGGGTAGAGGCACCCCGCCTTGGCATTGGTCGGCGCGGTTTCGAAGGTCGGCCGGCGGAACGGCGAAACGCCAACGGAAAAGCCGGTCGGCTCCAGCATCGGCGCTTCATAGAGGCACAGGCAGAAACGGCTGGAATCCGGGTCCGCCGGCACGCCCATATAGCCGCCGTGCTCGCCCCAGTACATCGGGCGGATATAGACAGCCGTCTTGCCGTCGAACTTCTTCAGACCGTCATTCGCCAGCCCTATGATTTCGTCAGCCGAAACCTTCGGCGTGAGGCCGAGATTGGCGGCGGAAGCGTTGACGCGTGCCGCATGCAGATCAAGGTCCGGCGCAACATTCTCGAACCAGCGCGCACCGTCGAACACGGTCGAGCCGAGCCACATGGCGTGGCTGCGCGGACCGATGAGGGGTACGTTGCCCTCATACCAATCGCCATCAACATAGGTCCAGGTCGTCGATTGGACTTCGGTCACTACGGTCATACTGCGCCTTCCTTCCTGATGATCACGCAAGAATCTCTGCAAAGATGCGAAATTCTTAAATTCTCGGTGCCAATTATGGAAATGACTTTGTCCGGTCCCGTCAATCGCCGCCATGCGCCTTTCGATGAGGCCAGACCACGCTTCTTGACCGTCTCCAGCCCGTGCGGTCAAGTACGCAGTGCGTAAAGGAGTAATGATGCGCCACGCGGCCTATGTGTTCGATGCCTATGGCACCCTGTTCGACGTGCATGCGGCGGTGCGTCGCCATGCCGGCGAAATCGGGCCGGAAGGACAGCGTTTTTCGGAACTGTGGCGCGCCAAGCAGCTCGAATATTCCTGGGTCTTCACCCTGATGGGCGAATACACCGACTTCTGGACCATGACGGAGCGGGCGCTCGATTTCGCCTTCGCAAGAATTCCCTCGGTTGATCGCCGCCTGCGGCAGGATCTGCTCGACGCCTACTGGCAGCTCGACTGTTATGAAGAAGTTCCCGCGGTACTCAAAGCGCTGAAGGCCGGCGGCGCGCGGCTGGCGGTCCTGTCCAACGGGTCGCCCGCAATGCTGGAATCGGCAATCCGCTCCTCCGCCCTCGACACGGTTCTGGATGAGGTTTTCTCGGTGGAAACGGTCCGCCGCTTCAAGACCGATCAGAGCGTCTATGAAATGGTCACCAATGCCTGGCGCATCTATCCGCAGAACGTGTCGTTCCAGTCATCGAATCGCTGGGACGTTGCGGGCGCGCAGCATTTCGGATTCCGCACGGTCTGGCTCAACCGAACGGACCAGCCGGACGAATATGAAGAGTTTCCGCCTGACCTGATTCTACCGTCCCTCGACGGATTACTGACGTAACTTAAGAAGATTCCGCACATTCCGGGCGCGTGCTATGATGCATCTATAACACACTCGACCAGGAACTGCGCCGAATGCGTGATTTTTCACCTTCAAGTCAAAGTTACTCGGTCTATCAAGCATGTTCCGATAACTTCTCTCACCCTAGGGCGGGAACAAGGGATTTAAATCCCGCATGTGATCCGGAGGGCCGGCATTCAGGCTTTCGGGGTCATCAGTCCTGACGAAACGCGAGTACACGAAAGAACCATGTCCAATTCCCCCACTGCCGTACGATCACTCACCCGGCGTCGTTTTCTGTCCCTGAGCGCAATTGGCGCCGCATCGGTCGGCCTGTCCGCCTGCGTCAGCGACCAGAGCGAAAAGCCCGCGATTGTCTCGCGTCCCGCGCCCAAGCCCGGCCCCGTCCAGTACAATTCCATGTACTCGGCCGTCGTTGATGCCGGCTACGACATTCCCGCTGTTCCGATCGAGAAGATCAACCCGCGCTACTACCGTCAGGAAGTTGCCGATCCGACCGGCGAGCGTCCCGGCACCATCGTCGTCGACACCGCCAACCACTTCCTCTACCTCGTGCTCGAGAATGGCCGCGCCCTGCGCTATGGCGTCGGCCTTGGCCGCGCCGGTTTCGAGTGGGCCGGTCGCGCCGAGATCAAATACAAGCAGCAGTGGCCCCGCTGGTTCCCGCCGGCAGAGATGATCGACCGTCGCCCGGAGCTCGAAAAATATCGTTCCGAGTACGACAAGGCCAACGACAAGTGGGTCGGCGGCATGCAGCCCGGCGTTTCCAACCCGCTCGGCGCCCGCGCGCTCTACATCTTCGAAGATGGCAAGGACACGCTCTACCGCGTTCACGGTTCGCCTGAGTGGTGGACCATCGGCAAGTCGGTTTCCTCGGGCTGCGTGCGCATGCTCAACCAGGACGTGATCGACCTTTACACGCGCGTTCCAGATGGTGCGCCGATCCTCGTCACCTCGGGCCTGCGCACCGTTTGACGCGATGGTCCCGTCAGGACTTGAATGAGAAAGGGGCGCTCTAGCGCCCCTTTTTTAAACTCCCGAGAATGCCCCGCACCAGCGCCCTTCCAAGCGAGGTGCCGACGGAGCGGACCACCGATTTGATGGCGGCTTCCGTGACCGACTGCCGGTTGGACGTGCGCCGGCGCGGCGTGGTCGTCGTCTTGCGCCGCGTCGTGGTGGTGGTTTTCGCGCCATCGCCGAAATCGGGCAGCGACCAGCGCGTGCGCCCTTCCCCGTCACCGGCCTCTTCGGCCTCCTGCGCGCTTGCCTCGGCCTTCGCCTTCTCTTCGGCTTTCTTTTGCAGCATCTCGAAGGCGGATTCGCGGTCGATGCTCTCGTCGTACTGACCGAACACCGGGCTCGCCTTCATAAGCTTGTCGCGTTCTGCATCCGTGATCGGCCCGAGCCGCGATGCCGGCGGGCGGATCAGCGTCCGCTGCACGATGGAGGGAACGCCCTTGGATTCCAGCGTCGAAACCAGCGCCTCACCGACGCCAAGCTGCGTGATCGCTTCGAAACAGTCGAATTCGGGATTGGGCCGAAACGTGTCAGCCGCCGTCTTCACGGCCTTCTGCTCGCGTGGCGTATAGGCGCGCAGGGCGTGCTGCACGCGGTTGCCGAGCTGGCTCAGAACCGTCTCGGGAACATCGAGCGGGTTCTGCGTGACAAAATAGACGCCAACACCCTTGGAGCGGATCAGCCGCACCACCTGCTCGACACGCTCGACCAGAACCTTCGGCGCGTCATCGAACAGGAGATGCGCTTCATCGAAGAAGAAGACGAGGCGCGGCCGGTCCGGGTCCCCCACTTCCGGCAGTTCCTCGAACAGTTCCGAAAGCAGCCAGAGCAGGAAGGTCGCGTAAAGACGCGGGTTCATCATCAGCTTGTCGGCGGCCAGCACGTTGATCGCGCCGCGGCCGTCGCGCGTGGTGCGCATGATGTCGCCGATCTCGAGCGCCGGTTCGCCGAAGAAGTAGTTCGCCCCCTGCTGCTCCAGCACCAGAAGCGTGCGCTGGATCGCGCCGACAGACTGCTTCGACACATTGCCGTAGCGTGTGCCGATCTCGTCGGCGCGGTCCGCCACATGCACCAGAAGCGCCTGCAGGTCCTTCATGTCGAGCAGCAGCAGCCCTTCCTCATCGGCAATGCGGAAGGCAATGTTCAAAACACCTTCCTGCGCGTCCGAGAGGTTCATCAGCCGCGACAGAAGAAGCGGCCCCATCTCCGAGATGGTGGTGCGGATCGGGTGGCCCTTCTTGCCGAAGAGATCCCAGAAAATGACCGGGAATTCCTGAAACTCATACGGGTCGAGCTTGATCGCGTCGGCGCGTTTGGTGAGGAAGCCCTTCTCCTCGCCCATCATGGCAATGCCGGAAAGGTCGCCCTTCACATCCGCGCAGAACACGGGCACGCCCGCATTCGAAAACCCTTCAGCGAGGATCTGCAGCGTCACCGTCTTGCCGGTGCCGGTTGCGCCGGTGACGAGCCCGTGCCTGTTGGCGTATTTCAGCAGAAGACGCTCGGCCTGCTGGTAGCTGTCGTCCGGATGCCGACTGGCCCCCAGAAAAATCGTGTCGTCTGCCGTCATGAAATAGCCTCGCTCGATCAACCCGTTGCTGCGCAATGTTCTCCGGTATAGTCAGCCCCGCAGAAACACTCAACGGCGTTGTGCACGCGCGCTGAAAGCGAGGCTTTCATGCAACGCTCGGGGCTATTTGGCCTATTGTGCATTGCGGCGTGATCTGTGGCGTCCTAAACTCCGGGCTCAGTAAAGGGTGGTTGCCTTGGGCTGGAAACGCGCAAAGCGGCGGATCCGGCCTCGGCCATCGGCGAATCGGGAGGCATGATGGATCGCGCGATCCTAAAAAAAGTGAAGTTCCCCCAGATCGATCAGGAGCGCTGGCGCGACCTGGTGGTCGAATCCCTGAAGGGGGAAGCAGGTCCGGAAGCTCTCTCCTGGCAGACGGATGACAATATCTCCATGCGCGCACTTTACGAGCGCATGCAGGACGCCAAGCCTCTGGCGCGCGGCCGTGGAAAATCCGGCTGGGCGCATGTTCAGCGCATGGACGACCCGGATCCCGTGCGCGCCAATCTTCAGGCGAAGGAAGACATCGCACAGGGTGCAACCGGCCTCGCGCTTGTCTTTGCAGGCGCTCCCAATGCATTCGGCTTCGGCATGCCCGCAACGCCCGAGGCGGTTGCGAAGGCGCTCGACGGCATCGACCTGCAGGGCATGCATCTGCGCATGGACGCCAATCCGAGCAGCCGCGCCATTGTCGACTGGCTGACCCAGCTTTTCACCGAGCGCCGCATCAACCCGGCCGCCATGACGCTTTCCTTCGGCATTTCTCCGGCGGCCACCTTTGCCGGCACCGGCAAGCTGCGCATGTCCATCGAGGCGCTTGAAGCCTCCATGCCGCAGTCCTTTGCGGGCTTCTTCGCGATGGATCTGCCCGGCATCCTGCTCGAGGGCGATGGCCGCGTGTTCCACAATGCCGGCGCTTCCGAGGCGCAGGAGCTTGGCATCATGCTTGCCTCCGCAGTCTCGCATCTGCGCATGTTCGAGCAGGCCCGCCAGCCGCTTGTCTATGCCGCGCCGCATATCGGCTTCTCGCTCTGCGTCGATCAGGATCAGTTCCTGTCGATTGCCAAGATCAGGGCCCTGCGCCGCCTGTGGGCGCGTGTTCAGGAGACCTGCTCCATCGAGCCGTCTCTTGCGACGATCCACGCAGAGACCTCCTATCGGATGATGACGGCGAAGGACCCGGAGACGAACACGCTGCGCACCACGATCGCCGCCTTTGCGGCGGCTGTTGGCGGCGCGGACACGCTGTCCGTCCTGCCACACACCATAGTCCACGGTCTTCCCGATCCCGATGCGCGGCGGCTTGCCCGCAACACGCAGCTCATTCTCTCCGGCGAAAGCCATCTGGATCTGATCATCGACCCGGCGGCCGGTGCCGGCGGCATGGAAACGCTCACCGCCGCGCTCTGCGAAAAGGCGTGGGACGAGTTCCGCCGCATCGAGAGCGAGGGCGGCGTGCTGCGCAGCCTGATGAACGGACACATTCAGGAGCGCGTGCTCGACATGCGCGAGCGCCGCGAGCAGCGCATCAATGACGGCAAGAAGGCCATTGTCGGCACCACCATCTATCCGGCTGCCGAAGAGCGCCCGGTCAAGACGCTCAAGGCGGTTTCGCCCGACATCTCCGGCGAAGTGGCCGCCGTGCGTTGCCAGCCGCTGCTTGCCCAGCGTCTCGACGAGACTGGAGGAGGCATCGCATGATCCCGGACTTCGCCAGCATCGACTGGTCGGTCCCTCATTCATCGCCTCTCCCAGCCCAGACTCCACCGGCAGAAACGCCGGAAGGCATCGCCATCAAGTCTTCCTATTCGGAGGATGACTTAAGGGGTCTGCGCTTTCTCGACACCTATCCGGGCGCCGCGCCCTTCATTCGCGGCCCCTACCCCACCATGTATACCCGCCGGCCCTGGACCATTCGCCAGTATGCCGGTTTCTCGACGGCTGAAGAATCCAACGCCTTCTACCGGCGCAATCTCGCCGCCGGCCAGAAAGGCCTGTCGGTCGCCTTCGACCTCGCCACCCATCGCGGCTATGACAGCGACCACCCCCGTGTTGCGGGCGATGTGGGCATGGCCGGTGTGGCGATCGATTCCATTCTCGACATGCGCCAGCTCTTCGACGGCATTCCGCTCGACAAAATGAGCGTGTCCATGACCATGAACGGCGCGGTTCTGCCGATCATGGCGCTCTACATCGTCGCGGCAGAGGAACAGGGCGTCGCCCACAGGGACCTTTCGGGCACCATTCAGAATGACATTCTGAAGGAGTTCATGGTCCGCAACACCTATATCTACCCGCCCAAGCCCTCAATGCGGGTGATCTCCGACATCTTCGCCTACACGGCGGAGCACATGCCCAAATTCAACTCCATCTCGATCTCCGGCTATCACATGCAGGAGGCCGGCGCGTCCGCCGATCTGGAGCTGGCCTACACCATCGCCGACGGCATCGAATATGCCCGCGCCGGCATCGCCGCCGGGCTCGACATCGACCGTTTCGCGCCCCGCCTGTCCTTCTTCTGGGCCATCGGCATGAACTTCTTCATGGAAGTGGCCAAGATGCGCGCCGCGCGTCTTCTCTGGGCCACGCTCCTGAAAGAGAATTTCGCGCCGAAGAGCGAGCGCTCGCTGTCGCTGCGCACCCATTGCCAGACATCCGGCTGGTCGCTCACCGCGCAGGATCCCTACAACAATATCGTGCGCACCATGGTCGAGGCCATGGCCGCCACCCAGGGCCACACCCAGTCTCTGCACACCAACGCCTTTGACGAGGCGCTGGCCCTGCCGACCGACCATTCCGCCCGCATCGCCCGCAACACGCAGCTTGTGCTGCAGCTTGAATCCGGCACCACGCGCATGATCGACCCATGGGGCGGCTCCCATTTCGTCGAGCGCCTCACACACGATCTCGCCAACCGCGCCCTCAAACACATCGAAGAGGTGGAAAGCCTCGGCGGCATGGCTGCGGCCATCGAGAAGGGTGTGCCGAAGATGCGCATCGAGGAAGCGGCCGCCCGCACCCAGGCGCGGATCGATTCCGGCGAACAGCTCGTCGTCGGCGTCAACAATTACCAGCCCGAACGCGACACCGAGGTGGACGTGCTCAAGGTGGACAACGCCGAAGTACGCGCCCGCCAGCTCGCCAAGCTGCAGCAGCTCAAGGGCACCCGCGACGTGGCCGAGACCGAGAGCGCCCTTGCCGCCCTCACCCGCGCTGCCGGGGGAGACGGAAACCTTCTCGAATTTGCCGTCCGCGCCGCCCGCGCCAAGGCAACGGTGGGCGAGATTTCTTCGGCACTCGAAAAGGTCTTTGGCCGCCATGTGGCCGAGATCCGCACCATTTCCGGCGTCTACCGCAAGGAGGTGGGCGACCTCCCCTCCGTCGAACGCGCGCACCAGAAGGTGGAGAAATTCCGCAAGAAGACCGGAGCCGCCCCCCGCATCCTGATCGCCAAGATCGGGCAGGACGGGCATGACCGCGGTCAGAAGGTCATCGCCACCGCCTTCGGCGATCTGGGGTTCGACGTCACCGTCGGCGCCATGTTCCAGACGCCCGAAGAAGTGGCCGAGCTCGCCATCGCCAATGATGTGCAGATCGTCGGCGCATCGTCGCTCGCCGCCGGTCACCTCACCCTCATCCCCGAGCTCAGGGCAGCCCTGGAAAAGCGCGGCCATGGCGACATTCTTCTGGTTGCCGGCGGTGTCATTCCCCCAGATGATTTTGCGGCCGTGCATGAAGCCGGCGCTGCGGAAATCTTCCCACCCGGCACGGTCATCCCGGAAGCCGCCGAGCGCCTGCTCGACCGGCTTCTGAAATCAGGCTGATCGCCCATTCTTGAAATGGCCGCCCTCTGCTATACCCTGAGTTGCAACATGCAGAGCCGGAGCCATGAATGTGACCATTCGCAAGATCGGAAATTCGGAAGGGGTCATCCTTCCAAAGGAAGTGCTTGAGCGGGACAATTTGCGCGCCGGTGACACGCTTAACCTTCTCGAGGACGGAACGGAGCTGCGCCTTCGCCCCCCGGCAGAGGATCCGGAAGAGTTCGAGCGGAAGATGAAGATCGCGCGTGAGCGTATGAAGAAATACGAAACGGCCTACCGTGTTCTGGCCAGGTGACCGAGTTTCATTCACGCGTATTCATAGAAGCGCTGCATCTTGAGCAGTTGCGTCTTCATGGCGGCGCACTGGAATCTGCGCTTCATCGCCCTCTGCAGAAAGAGGCCCATGAAGAGCCCGACTTGTGCGCGCTCGCAGCTGCCTATCTTTTTGGCATTGTAAAGCCCCCCCTTTGTCGACGGAAACAAGCGTACCGGCCTCGCCGCAGCCGACCTCTTTTTGTACTTCAATGGACTGAGCATGGAAGCGGAACAGCACGACGTTATTCAACTCGTTCTTATGATCGCCGCCAGCGAGATCGATGAAGCAGGCGCTGCGGCATTCTTCCGCGACCACACGGTCCCTCTCGAAACCTGAACCTCACGGCACGAAACCTGCATTCAAAATCGGGCCAGTCCGGAGTTGTGCCAAAATGAACCGCCGCAGATTTTTGAAAGCCAGCGCAGGGTTTGCCGTTCTCGGCCTTTCCATGCCGCATCTTGCCTTTGCCGACGCCGCGCTCGGGCGCATGGCGGCTGGTGCTGCCAGTGCGCGGGATTTCGGCATCGATCCGAACAGCGCCACAGATCAGACTTCGGCCCTCACCGCCCTGCTTGAACGCGCCAGCGCGGAATCCATACCGGTCTTTCTCCCGCCCGGCCGCTATCGCCTGTCGGGCCTGCCGCTTCCCCGTCAGATCCGCCTCATCGGTGTTCCCGGCGCAACGCGCCTCGTGCAGGAACGCGCCGGCGCATTTCTCACGGCGCGCGACAGTGAACACCTTTCCCTGTCGGGCCTTGCGCTCGATGGCGTGTACATGCCGCTTTCCGGCGATGCGCGCGCGCTTCTCGACATTGACGGTGCAGAACACCTCGCCATTGAGCAATGCGCCTTTCGGGCCAGCAGCGGCAGTGGCCTCGCCCTTCGCCGCGCACGCGGGCGGATCCGCGACAGCGAGATCGCGGACGCCTCCGACTACGCCCTTTACGCGCTGGATTCGGATGGGCTCTACATCAGCGCCAACACCATTGCCGATTGCGGCAATGGCGGCATTCTCGTCCATCGCAGCAGCCCCGGCGCGGATGGCAGCCGCATTGCGGGAAACCGCATCACCCGCATCCGCGCAGACAGGGGCGGCACCGGCCAGTATGGCAATGGGGTCAACGCCTATCGCGCCGACAATCTGCGCGTATCGGACAATGAAATTTCCGACTGCGCCTTCTCGGCCATACGCGGCAACAGCGCCGGCAACCTCCAGATTTCCGGCAACACCTGCCTGCGCTCCGGCGAGACGGCGCTCTATGCCGAGTTCGCCTTTCAGGGCGCGGTCATCACCGGAAATCTGGTGGATGGCGCGGCCCACGGCATTTCCATGGCAAATTTCGACAAGGGCGGCCGCCTCTGCGCCTGCACGGGCAACATCGTCCGCAACCTCTCCGCAAACGGCCCCTACCCCTCGCCCATGGCCGGTTTCGGCATCGGCATCAATGTCGAGGCCGACAGCGCGGTCACCGGCAATGTCATCGAGAACGCGCCGCTTGCCGGCATTCGCATGGGCTGGGGGCCCTTCCTGCGCAACATCACCGCTTCGGGCAACGTCATCCGCAAGGCAAAAACCGGCATCATTGTCTCCGTGGTCGAAGGCACGGGCGCAGCAGTCATTTCCGGTAATGTCTTTGAAGACACGCCGGATGGCGCGGTCGTCGGCCACCGCTGGGCCGACGCCGTCACCGGCGACCTGCTGCGCGCCGGCAGCAAGGACATTCCGCACCTGACAGTCGCAGACAATCGCGCAGGCTAAACTGAAAGACCTGCCCTTTCTGTCGAACGATGCTCAGCAGGTGTGCGGCTTCGGCTTCACTGCGCCGCCTTGAGAGGCAGGTAAATATCCGTGCGGAGTTCGCTTTGCGGCACCTCGCGCGGATCGTTCAGATAGGCCTCGAAGATGGGAGCATCCTCCGGCTCATAGCCGGATGCAGGCAGCCACACGCCCAGAAACCAGCGATAGGCCCCGCGCATGTCGGCATAAGGGCCCGTATAGCTCAGTTTCGCATATGCCCCACCGCGCAGCACCGTCTCCACGAGAGGCGCATCGATTGCGAAGGACTCTGCCACCGGCAGACAGGCGCGCGAGCGCAATTCGGTCTCGGGGCCGATATCCGGATCGTCGAAGAACACGCCGATCATGGCCGGCTCGGCCGGGATCGCGTCGCGGGCGGCAAGCGTGGTGAAGAGCCGTCCCATGGCGTGATCGATTTCCATATAGGAGCCGGTGTGATCGATCCCTGCGCAACGACGTTCCGGCACACGCTCCACCACCACCGGAAAAGCGCGCGCCGCACCTGCGGCATTCGCGGCCCTGAATGCTGCATGCGATCCCTTTTCGCGATAGGCTGCGGGGCTCATGCCGAAAGCGCTCTTGAACGCCCGGCCGAACGTGTCTGGCGAACCATAACCGGCACGAGCGCCGATGGCGTCGATGTCCAGTTCTGAATTGGCCAGCCGGTCGGCGGCGCGCTGGAGCCTCAACCGGCGGATCGTCGCGACAATGGTTTCGCCGCGCATGGCCGAGTAGATGCGGCTCCAGTGATAGGGCGAGAGGCAGGCAACTTCCGCCAGACGATCAAAGGAGAGATCCTCCTCAAGGTTGGCATAGACGTGATCGAGCACCCGGTTGAGGCGGTCATTGTAGTTTTCCAGGCAGGTCATGAATGTCCTCTGTCATGCTTGAAATCACGGAACTTCTCGCACGATGTGGACAGGCAAATCCTGCGCACTTGAAGCATGGACGTCAGCCTTGTCGCTTGAGAGGCCATGCCATCATGCCGTTGCACCATCAATGGTTTGGAACGTCCCCTGCGTCCCCAGAGGGGCGCACGGCAATCTAGGGTCAGGACCCATTAATATGGCCGCAATGGTCGGCCTGAACATCCAGAACGTCTGAAGGCCGCAGCCCGCCGACCTCGAAACCGCGCCGGTTGGTCAGAACGGGCCGCGCCATCTCATGCAGCGTCCCGGCAAGCGCATCCCCCTTCAGAAGCTGCGCCAGAACCTCGGCCACCATCACCTCGGCAGCCCGCGTGGCTCCGTCATCGCATTTGAGCGCAATGCCGAGGCCCTTCTCGGGGATCGCCGCACAGAATACGCCTTCCGCCCCCGTCTTGGTGAAGATGCGGCCCTGTCCGGCCTCCATCATGCGTGTGTCGGACCGTCCGCTGCCCGCCACATAGAACGGCTCGGCCATGCAGGCCGCAAAAATCCGTCGGGCGGCTTTCGCCCTTTCCGGCGCAAACCCCGAGCCCGTCGCCATGCGCGCAAAACCCAGCGCCAGCGCCCGAAGCGGCACCGCATAGGTGGGGATGGAGCAGCCATCCGTGCCGCACAGATCGCTCTTGTGCGCAGCGCCCGTCACATCTTCCATCGCTGCCTTCACCGCATCCTGAAGCGGGTGACCCAGCGCCACATAGCCCTGCGGATCATGTCCCAGATGGGCGCAGGTGCATAAGAAACCCGCATGCTTGCCGGAACAGTTGTTGTGCGCCGCCGTCGGCTCCGAAAGAGTGCGCGCCTGCTCGATCAGCACATCTTCCTGAGAAGACCAGTGCGCCCCGCACTCGAAAGCGTCCGCGCCGAGCCCCGCCCGCTCGAGCATGGCGATAGCCAGCGCCGCATGTTCCGGCTCGCCCGAATGCGACGAACAGGCGAGCGCGATCTCGCGATTGCCGAAGCCATAGGCATCCGCCGCCCCGCTTTCCACAAAGGGCAGCGCCTGAATGGACTTCACGGCTGAACGCGGGAAAACCGGTCGGTCGATATCGCCCAGGCTCATCACCGCGCCGCCATCCGCATCAAACACGGCGATGGCGCCCCGGTGCCTGCTCTCGACAACGTTACCGCGCAACACCTCGACCAGAACCGGATTGCCCATGTTTTCACCGTAATTTGCGGGATTCATTTTCATCATCTTCCGGCGACAATAGACTGGCCCCCATGCGTTTTTTCAAGCGAACTTTGCTCTTTCTCCTCGTCGTCTTCGTTTTGCCGGCCTCAGCTTCACTGGCCTGGTGGGCGGTGCAGGAACGGCCTGGCTCCTGGCGCAGCGCCGACTGGTCGGCGAGTGGCGTGCTGCCCGCTCCCGCAGACGATCCGCAGGCCGCAGTCTACGTGATGGCTGCACGCACCGGCGGCATGAAGGGCGCGCTCTCCGTTCACAGCTGGCTTGTGCTCAAACGTGCGAACGCCTCCGGCTATGACCGTTACGACAAGGTTGGCTGGGGCAGCCCGGTGCGCCGAAACGCCTACCCGGCGGACGGGCGCTGGTATTCCAACACGCCTTATGTGGTGACCGCCATCAAGGGGGAAGAGGCCGAACGCCTTATCCCTCAGGTGGAAGCGGCCATCACCAGCTATCCGTTTTCGCAGCGCGGCGATTACGGACTGTGGCCCGGCCCCAATTCCAATTCCTTCACCGCGCATGTGCTGCGCACGGTGCCCGACCTCGACATCGCCCTGCCGCCCACCGCCGTCGGCCGTGATTATCGCCCCGGCCTCTTCGCCTTCGATCACGCGCCCGACTGGAGCGATGTCCATGTGTCCTTTGGCGGCCTGGCAGGGTTTGCCGCCGGCCTGCGCTCAGGCTTCGAGCTTCAGTTTCTGGGACTGGTCGCCGGCCTCGACATACGCAACCCGGCACTGAAAGTGCCGGGCTTCGGACGCGTCGAACTGTGGCCGTCGGCAACGGCAGGCGAGAAGGCCGCGCCTTCTACTTGATCCGTTCGAGGATCGACACATAGTTGGCGACTGCCGCGCCACCCATGTTGAAGATGCCACCCAGCGTCGCGCCGGGGATCTGGATGCCGCCGGCCTCGCCGGTCAGCTGCATCGCCGTCAGCGCGTACATGGAAACGCCGGTCGCGCCGATCGGGTGGCCCTTGGCCTTCAGGCCGCCCGACGGGTTCACCGGCAGACGCCCGTTCTTCTGTGTCTGACCTTCGAGCGCGATCCTGCCGCCCTCGCCGCGCTTCGCCAGTCCCATGGCCTCATATTCGATCAGCTCGGCAATGGTGAAACAGTCATGCGTCTCCACGAAGGAGAGATCGTCCAGCGTCACGCTGGCGCTCTTCAGCGCCTGCTTCCACGCCGCCTCACAGCCCTCGAACTGCAGGATGTCGCGCTTCGACATGGGCAGGAAGTCCTGCACATGCTCATTGGCGCGCAGCGCCACCGCGCGGCGCATCGAAAGCGCCGTCTGCGTGTCCGCCAGAATGACAGCCGCCGCCCCGTCGGAAACCAGCGAGCAATCGGTGCGCTTCAACGGGCCGGCAACATAGGGGTTGCGCTCACTCTCCTGACGGCAGAACTCAAAACCCAGATCCTTGCGCATCTGCGCGTAAGGATTGTCGACGCCGTTCTTGTGGTTCTTTGCCGCCAGCGCCGCCAGCGCATCCGTCTGGTCGCCATATTTCTGGAAATAAGCATCCGCGATCTTGCCGAAAACGCCGGCAAAGCCACCCGGTATCTCGCCATCTTCCGGCAGATAGGATGCTTTCAGCAGGTTTTCCGCAATCTGCGGTCCCGGCGTTTTGGTCATCTGCTCCGCGCCCACCACCAGCACGATGCGCGCCGCACGCGCCTCAATGGCACGCGCGCCCTGCCGCACGGCGGCGGAACCGGTCGCGCAGGCGTTTTCCACCCGCGTCGCCGGCTTGAAGCGCAGCCGGTCATCGGCCTGCAGCACGAGGCTTGCGGTAAAATCCTGCGGCGAGAAACCCGCGTTGAAATGGCCGAGCACGATCTCGTCCACATCCTCCGGCCCGATGCCCGCATGGTCCAGCGCCTCACGCGCCACCTGCACGATCAGCCCTTCCAGCGTGTCGTCTGTCAGCTTGCCGAATTTGGAGTGGGCCCAGCCCACGATGCATGCGGTCATCTCGTCTCTCCCGGACCGCCAGCCACAGGCCGGCGCGTTGATGAACTGTCTCACAAAATCATAAATCCGGCGCGAAGACCGTTCAAGCCTGAACTATTTAAACACCCGGCCCGAGCCTCCGATTTTTTCTTGATTGACTCATCAATCAATAATAAACGAGAGCCATGCCCAAGATCGGAATGGAACCCATCCGCCGCCGCGCGCTCATTGATGCGGCCATCAGCGCCATTGGCGAGCGCGGCGCGCTGAACGTCACCATGTCGGACATTGCCGGTCGCGCCGGCGTGTCGACCGCGCTGGCGCATCACTATTTCGGCGGCAAGGACGACCTCCTTTTCGCCACGATGCGCCACATCCTCACCCAGCTCGGCAATGAGATCCGCCCGGCCATCGCTCCGCTTTCCGGGCCGGAACGGGTGCGCGCGATCATCGCGGTCAACCTCTCGCCGGAGCAGTTCCGCCCCGAGATCATCGCCGCCTGGCTCGCCTTTTATGTGGAGGCGCGGCGCGATGCAGCGCTTGGCCGCCTCTTCCGCATCTACGTGCATCGCCTTCACAGCGACCTTCTGAGCGGCCTCGCCGGTCTTCCCCGCCCTGCCGCCATACGCACCGCGCGCGGCATCGCCGCCCTTATCGACGGTCTTTATCTGCGCCGCGCGCTCGGCGAAGGCGTCGAGGATTCCCGGACCGCCATCTTCCTCGTCGAAGACTATCTCGACATGGCGCTTGCCCGTCACACGCCTCACGGGGGCCCGTTCCATGGCTGAAGCCGATTTCGTCATCATTGGGTCCGGCTCCGCCGGCGCCGCGCTTGCCTACCGCCTGTCGGAAGACGGCAGGCATTCGGTCATCGTCATCGAATATGGCGGCAGCGATATCGGCCCCTTCATCCAGATGCCCGCCGCCCTCTCCTTTCCCATGAACATGGCGCGCTATGACTGGGGCTTTCAGAGCGAGCCGGAGCCTCATCTGGGCGGACGCGTTCTTGCCACACCGCGTGGCAAGGTGATCGGCGGCTCCTCCTCCATCAACGGCATGGTCTATGTCCGCGGCCACGCCCGCGACTTCGACCACTGGGCCGAACAGGGCGCGGCCGGCTGGGCCTATGCGGATGTGCTGCCCTACTTCAAGCGCATGGAGACGATGGAGGATGGCGAAGCCGGCTGGCGCGGAACCGACGGCCCGCTTCATGTACGCAAGGGCCCGCGCGACAATCCGCTCTTTTC
Source organism: Nitratireductor aquimarinus (assembly GCF_017255295.1). GTDB lineage: Bacteria > Pseudomonadota > Alphaproteobacteria > Rhizobiales > Rhizobiaceae > Nitratireductor > Nitratireductor aquimarinus. Next base: position 681,340 of record NZ_JAFKDE010000002.1, on the reverse strand, counting down.
CGCCTTCGTTGAAGCGGGCCGACAGGCCGGCTTCGAGACCACGCCGGACTATAACGGCTCCAAACAGGAAGGCTTCGGCGCACTCCAGCAGACGATCCACAGGGGCCGGCGCTGGTCCACGGCCAACGCTTACCTCCGGCCCGCGCTGAAGAGAAAGAACGTGAGTCTCGTCAATGGCTTCGCGCGCCGCGTTGTCATGGAGAATCAACGCGCCACCGGCGTCGAGATCGAAGCTCACGGAAAGATTCAGGTCGTTAAAGCAAGACGTGAAGTCATTATCGCAGCATCAGCGATCAATTCACCAAAGCTGCTGATGCTTTCGGGCATCGGCCCCGCCGCACATCTGCAGGAGCGCGGCATTGATGTCGTAGCCGACCGGCCCGGCGTTGGCGGCAATCTGCAGGACCATCTGGAACTCTACATTCAGCAGGAATCACTTCAGCCGATCACGCTCTATTCAAAGCTCAATCTCCTTTCCAAAGGGTTGATCGGCGCTGAATGGCTGTTCTTTAAATCGGGTCTGGGCACATCGAATCATTTCGAGGCTGGCGCATTCGTCCGCTCCGCAGCCGGCGTCGAGTATCCGGATATCCAGTATCACTTCCTGCCCGTCGCCATCCGCTATGATGGCAAGGCGGCGGCGAAGGGACACGGCTTTCAGGCGCATGTCGGCCCGATGCGCTCCAGATCGCGCGGCGCGATCCACCTCAGATCGGGCGACGCCTGGGACAAGCCGGAGATCCGCTTCAACTACATGTCGCACCCGCAGGACTGGAGCGACTTCCGCCACTGCATCCGCCTCACCCGCGAGATCTTCTCGCAGGACGCCTTCACCCCCTATCGCGGACGCGAGATCGCGCCGGGCGACAGCATCCAGTCCGACGATGAACTCGACGCCTTCATCCGCGATCATGCCGAAAGCGCCTATCATCCCTGCGGCACCTGCCGTATGGGTGCGGCAAGCGACGCGATGAGCGTTGTCGACGGGGAATGCCGCGTGATCGGGGTCGAAGGTCTGCGGGTCGCAGATTCGTCGATATTCCCCCGTATCACCAACGGCAATCTCAACGGGCCATCGATCATGGTGGGCGAGAAAGCCGCCGATCATATTCTTGGCCGGACACCGCTCAGCCCGTCCAATCAGGAACCCTGGATCAACCCGCGCTGGCGGGAGACCGACCGATAGGGCAATTTCAGGAAAGGCGGAAACCGGTTTTCCGCCCGGAATTGGGCAAAACAAAAAGTTTCAGCGCTTTCGCAACTCAACGAAAAGCGAAGGCGCTCCAAAGCTGGAGACATTATGCGCGCGCAGCCAAAAGCATCGCACTACATCAACGGCCACTATGTGGAAGATGAACAGGGCGCCGTCATCGATGTCGTTTATCCGGCAACGGGCGAGACCATCGCACGCGTTCATTCCGCGACCCCGAACATCGTCGAGCTTGCCGTCGAGGCCGCACGCGCGGCCCAGCCGGCCTGGGCGAAGCTGAAACCCGTTGAGCGCGGACGCATTCTGCGCCGCGCAGCCGACCTTCTTCTTAAGCACAATGAAGAACTGGCCGCGCTGGAAACCCTGAACACCGGCAAGGCGCTTCAGGAAACGCTGGTCGCCGACGCCCCTTCCGCCGCCGAGGCTCTGGAGTTTCTGGGCGGCGCGGTTGCCGCCTTCAACGGCGAACAGGTCGAGCTTGGCGGCGCGTTCGGCTACACGCGACATGAACCGCTCGGCGTATGCGTCGGCATTGGCGCGTGGAACTATCCGATCCAGATCGCCGGCTGGAAATCCGCCCCCGCACTCGCCATGGGCAACGCCATGGTGTTCAAACCCTCCGAGGTGACCCCGCTTTCCGCGCTGAAGCTCGCCGAGATTTACACCGAGGCGGGGCTTCCGGACGGTCTCTTCAACGTGGTGCAGGGACTGGGCGATGTCGGCGCTGCTCTTGTCGCCCATCCCGGGGTCGCCAAGGTGTCGCTCACCGGCTCGGTGGAGACCGGCAAGAAGGTGCAGTCCCTCGCCGGCAGCCACATGAAGCCCGCCACGATGGAGCTCGGCGGCAAGTCGCCGCTGATCGTGTTCGATGACGCCGATCTGGAAAACGCCATTGGCGGCGCCATGCTCGGCAATTTTTATTCGACTGGCCAGATCTGCTCCAACGGCACCCGCGTTTTTGTGCAGAAGGGCATTTACGAGCGCTTCCTGTCACGCCTGACGGAGCGCACCAGTGCGATTCGCCTGGGCGACCCGCTCGACCCCGAAACCCATCTCGGGCCGCTCATCAGCAGGGCGCAGCATGACAAGGTGCTGCGCTATATCGAGATCGGCCGCGAGGACGGCGCAACTCTGCATCATGGCGGCAGCGCACCCGGACTGCAGGGGCTGGAAGACGGTTACTATGTGGAGCCCACGATCTTCACCGATGTGACCGACGGAATGCGAATCGCGCGTGAGGAAATCTTCGGGCCGGTGATGAGCATTCTCACCTTCGAGGACGAAGACGAGGTGATCGAGCGCGCCAATGACACGCCATTCGGCCTTGCAGCCGGCGTCTTCACGCAGAACCTCGCCCGCGCCCATCGCGTCATCAACGCGTTGAAAGCCGGCACCTGCTGGATCAACACCTACAATCTGACACCCGTGGAACTGCCCTTTGGCGGTGTGAAGCAGTCCGGCTTCGGCCGGGAGAACGCCATGGCCGCGCTCGCCGCCTATTCACAGGCCAAATCGGTCTATGTGGAGACCGGCGATGTAGAAAGTCCGTATTGAATGTCGGTTTGATCTTGCGCAGTTCAAATCCGGCGGCTATAAGCCCGCCGTCTGGTCACGGAGTGTAGCGCAGCCTGGTAGCGCACCTCGTTCGGGACGAGGGGGTCGCAGGTTCGAATCCTGCCACTCCGACCAGTTTTCAAAAATCGACATTTTGCCCAAGGGTTGAGCCAGTCCTCCCCTTCAAGCTGTGTCGGCTCCCCCTCTCTGCCACCCGTTCTCACGCAGATTGCTCTCGCACTTCCAGCGCGTCGGCAGGGATTTTGAGCATTCCCGAAAGTCGGAAATGCGCATGTGTGATCAGGGGGTGAACTATCTTTCAATCAGACCTTGTTTCAAACACAATCCACATCCATATGTGGAGCATCGAACTTGCTGTTGAACTTTGTTCCGCGCTGCAAAGCGCCCCTACGATCTTCCCTCAAATTCGAACTACCCGGTGCTTGGCAATCGTCAGGCATCGATTCCCTATGACGATTTGAAAGGAAAATCGCATGATTACTGGAACCGTAAAATTCTTCGACACCACCCGCGGCTTTGGCTTCATCGCACCCGATGACGGCGCGAACGACGTGTTCGTTCACATCTCTGCCGTCGAGCGCGCCGGTATGCAGTCCATCGTTGAAGGTCAGAAGCTCAGCTTCGAGATCGTTCAGGACCGCCGGTCGGGCAAAAGCGCTGCGGACAACCTGCAGGCTGCATAAGCTTCGTCTCCGCCACGTGACCACGGATGTACTGGCACGGGGCGTTGAGATGATCGAGAAGGTCGGGCTAGCGCCCGGCCTTTTTTTGTTTTCTGACAGAGATCATGCGCGATAGCGCGCCGCGCCAGCCTCACCCATTGCTTCTGTATCAATCGGCATTAAAGCTGAAACAGAAGCGCCTCGCCTGAAACACGGGCAGGCCGACCATGACGGAAAAGCGATCTTCGAGGGAAAATCGCCTACTCGGCCTTTTGCCATATGGGCATGCCGAGAGCGATTGCCGTGCAGGCATAGCCGATATGGGCCGGCGCGCCTTCGCGCCGATAGCGCGCGATCGTCGCCCTGCCCACCTGCAGCACCCTTGCTGCATGCCGTTCGCTGAAACCGAGATGCTTCAGCCAGGCATCGAAATCCGTTGCGCCCATCGCGGCAGGCCGCGCACCCCGTCCACGCGCGGGGTGCTCGTCTTCTTTATCCGCCCTGAATGCGACGACGTTCACCCCGTCCCTCCGTCTGAATGACAAATGCCGCACCACTTCCCCTGATGTGCGACGGCTAGCAATACACAATGCCTGGTTGAATTATGCAACCTGTAAATTCCAATCAATTGGGGAAACCTCGCACAGCCGCTTCACCACAATCGGCTGAGGGCCGCTACGTCGGGTGAATTTCTTAACACCGCGTTAAGAGCACGCGCCTAGGGTCTGCGCCATCATCAAACGAAACCACCCGGAGACGGCAATGCGCGGATTACTGATTTCGGCTTCCATCGCCACGTCCCTCTTGTTTGCAACGGTTTCCCCCGGCCAGGCCGAGGGTACGCTGCTGACGGTCAGCGGCGAGATCGACAACACCAATCGTGAGGCGTTTGACCCGTTCTTTGACGGGTTTCTGAAGTTCCACGACAAGACGTTCGACAAGGCGCACAGCTTCGACTGGGAGACGCTTGCCGCCCTTCCGCAGAAGACGATCAAGGTGAATGCCGACACGGAAGACTGGCCGCGCCCGCTCACCATGGAAGGCCCGCTTCTGAAAGACGTTCTTGCCACGGCCGGTGCGACAGGCGACAGCGCGACACTCTATGCGCTCGATGGCTTCGGCTTCGAAATGGATGCTGACAAGATGGCCGCCCATGAATGGATCCTCGCCATGAAGGTCGACGGAAAGCCACTCGGCATAGGCGGGCTTGGGCCGCTGTGGCTGGTCTACGACACCGGTGGCGCCAAGGCGCCGGAAGAAGAAGAACGCGGCTGGGTCTGGTCGGTTTTCCACATCGAAGTCGAATAGACGATACGCAAACGGCGCCCTTCGGCGCCGTTTTTCATTCCAAGAACCGCGTGCCCGGCGCCACCCTCAGGCGACGACCTCATGCGGCGCGCGATACATCACCTGATCGCGCCCGCCCCGCTTGGCCCTGTACAGAAGGAAATCGGCCTCGCGGACAACTTCATCCAGCGATTGCTCCGGGCGATGCATGGCGACGCCGATGCTCACCGTGGTGGAAAGCTCTTCGGGGTGCGCCGCGCACCCCACGAGACGGCAGCTCAGGGCGATGCGCTCCGAAACCGTACGCGCAAGCGGCAGGTCCGCGCCCGGCATGAACACGGCGAACTCCTCGCCGCCAATGCGCGCGCAGATATCATCCACGCGCACGCTCTGGCGAATTGCCTCCGCCACCAGCACAAGCACCCGGTCCCCCTCGGCATGGCCAAACCGGTCGTTGATCAGCTTGAAGTGATCCACATCGATGAAGAGAACGACACCTGCCGAGGCGTCGGCTTCTCCGATAAACGCGCCCGCCTGCTGCATGAAATTGCGTCGATTGCACAGCTCGGTCAGGTAATCAGTCGTTGCAGCCTTATCCAGTTCCGTTGCCAGTTTCGCGACCGTCGCCGTCTTGCTCAGAAAAACATAGGAGATCGGGTAGGCCACAAGAACGGTGATGACGGCCGTGAGAATCAGGTCGAGCATCAGCCGGTCGGAAAAGAATATGGAGTAAAGAATGAGCGTCAGCGCGTCAGCACCCACGGCAGCGCCCAGAGTGACGATGCATGCCTGTTGCCAGATGCGCAACGCGTAAAACCGCTCGAACACCGCCTGCAAACGTCCCATCCCCTCGCCCTTTTGCCGGCATATAATATTTCAGCGGTGTAAACATGCCGTTACCCTGCGGCAACCGGACGGACAAACCTCCACGGAAATACGCGAACAAGTTGAAGAACCGGGCTTTGCACTGGAACTTCTTGTGTTTACGCTGCCTTGTCATACATACTGAGTATCAGGCGAAGTAATGGCGGGCTGCATTTTCGCACGCAAATCGTTGTTTCTTTTGGTGAGGCGTCTGCGGAGATTGACCTGATGGACATGGCTGCCCTGGCATCCGAGTTCCTGCAAGGCTTGGGAATTGCGGTCATCGCCGCGCTTCTTTACGAGCGCGCGGCCCGGCTTGCGCTGACATCCTTACAGCGCAGCCTTCTCGTCTCCGCGCTTTTCTCCGTGGGCTCCATCGGGCCTGCCCTCTTCACCGCACACGCCTCCTCCGGCCTGTCTTTCGACATCGGCAATGTGTTTGTCGTTCTCGCCATGACCTATGGCGGCTGGATTACGCTTGCCATCACCTCGGCTGTCGCGATCCTCGGTCGCATCTGGCTTGGCGGCGCAGGCGTGGCGAGCGGCATTGTCGCCGTCCTGATCTGCAGCCTGGTGAGCCTGGCTTTCGCGCAGATGGTGAAAGGCCGGCGCGTTTCCATGGTCGCGCTCGCCGGCGTCGGCCTTCTGACATCGGTCTCCCTGATTTCGGTTTTCCTCATGCCGTGGGAAACCGCCATGCGCACCTTGGGCGAAGTCGCACCGGTTGCTATTGTGGCCAATGTGATTGCCGCCATCGTGATCGGCCGCATTCTTGAATTGCAGCGCTCGCATTTCGGACCACGACGCTTGAAGGAGGCACCGATGGGCACCACGGATACGGCAACCGGGCTTTTGAACCGGCGTGTCTTCGACAAGCTGGGACCGGAACTCGCCGCCGCCATGAACTGGGCCGGGCAACCCTACTCCATGGCGCTCATCGACATCGACGAATTCGATCAGGTGCTTGAGGAACACGGCCACGCGGCCGGTGAGCAGGCTCTGCGCCACGTCGCGTCCGTCGTCCAGTCAGCCGTTCGCCAGACGGACATGGTCGCCAGCTTCGGCGGGCAGGCCATTGCGCTTGTGCTGCCGGCCTATGACGCCGAACGCGCCTTCGGCCTTGCCGAACGCATCCAGACCGCCGTTTCCGATACGCCCTTCAATCTCGACGGGATCGAGATCCCGCTTACCGTGAGCGTCGGCCTGCACACGCCGCTGCCGCGCAAGGAGAGCTTCTGGATCGCGCTCGGTCAGGCCGACACTGCCCTCAACCGCGCAAAATCCACAGGCCGCAACCGTCTGGAAGTCGCTATTTGATGAAGGCCCTGCCCGTTTCGTGGGCAGCCTGCTCTGATGCGCATCATGGCCGGTGCGAGAACGAAACGCGCCCACTTGGACAGATAACGGCAACACACTGAAAAATCAGAATAAAGCCCAGGCGAACTGCGACTGGCACGCTTGATGCTTTCAGTATGGCAGGGTCCAGAGGGGACACTGCTGAAAGCGTCGTCAGAACGCTGGAGCGGGCCGTCAGACAGCGCGCGTCTGCCGTGGGACCAGCTGTCTGGCGGCCTTTCGTTTTCCTCAGCTGTTCTCAGCCCGATGGTAGAGAACGATTGATTTGTTCCCTATTTGTTCTTATCATGCGGGGATGCAATACACCCTGCCCCTTGCACCTTTCGACCGGATTGCAAGCCTCCATCAGCGCTTGCTGGCTGTCTTCGGACCGCCCACGGATTTCGTGCGTCTCGACCCGATAAGCCAGATGATTCTGGCGATGCTCAGCGGCAGAACGCACAATGAAACGGCGCTCGGGGTTTTCGCCGCTCTGGTCGAGCATTTCGAAGTGGCGCGGCACAGAGGCTCCTGGCAGCGTCTGGCCGAAGCATCCTCCCACGAACTCGACCCGCTTCTTGAAGGCGTCACCCACCCCGAGCGCAAGGCCGAAGCCCTGCCCCGCGTCCTGCAGGAAATCGCCAGCCTGCGCGGCGCGCTCGATCTCGGCTTCCTGCATGGCTGGCCGGTGGAGAACGCCCTTGCCTGGCTGGAACGGCTTTACGGCGTCGGCCCCAAGACCAGCGCTGCCACCCTCAACATGAGCACCCTGCGCAGGCGCGTTCTTGTCGTCGACACGGCGCACTGGCGCGCAGCGCGCTGCCTCGGCCTCGTGCCCGAGCAGACGTCGCCCGAGCGTTCGGTCCGCCTTCTCAACCGCCAGCTCCCCAATGGCTGGGAGGCTTCCGACACTGAAGAACACCACCTCCTCATGCAGGATCTCGGGCGGACGTTTTGCGCCCGCAGCAGCAAAGCTTCCTGCCCTTTCACAAATGTCTGCGCCGGCAGTGCCACGCCTCAGCGCACACGCCTTCTGGAAGAATGGCTGCGCGATGCGCCGCCCGCGCACGCCCTGCCGGGCGCAGGCGTGAAGACGAGTCAAATCAGTCCCTTGAAGGAAGATGCTGCGAATTTGAATCAGGGCGCTTCCGGCGCGCCGCCACCGGTGCAGACCGTGTCGGCATCCGCCGCGTCCTGTTAGTGCGTTCCGGAGTTGCGTCATGAAACACAGGTTCGAGATAGAGGCCTTACGCCGCCGCATCGCCCCTCAGGAAAGGCTGACGCCCAACGCCCGCCCCGCGCTTGGGCTGGGCGCAGAGGCACTTGACGCCGCCCTTCCCGCCCACGGTCTCAAGACTGGCGCGCTGCATGAAATCCTCCCGGCCACCCATGGCGATTTCGCCGCCGGCGCGGGCTTCGGCATCTGTTTTCTGGCGCGTCTTCTCCGCCAGCGCCCCGGCCCCATTCTCTGGGCTGTGCCCGCGCATCTGGCAAACGGCGAAGGCGCGCTCTACCCGCCCGGTCTGGCAGCCCTCGGGCTTGACCCGAACCGGCTGATCAGGATCGAGGTGCGCAAGCCCATCGACATTCTGTGGGCGCTGGAGGAAGGGCTTTCCCATGCGCCGCTCGCCGCCGTCGCCGGCATCCTGCCCGACAGCGCCCGCGCCTATGATTTCGCCGCCAGCCGCCGCCTTGCCCTGCGCGCCGCGCGCCACGGCGTCACCGCCCTCATCCTGCGCGGGCGACAGGCTTCAGCGGAGGGCACGGCGGCCGAGACCCGCTGGTCCGTCGCATCGCTTCCCGCAGCGCCCGCCTCGCCCAGCCAATCCTCAGGCCAATCATCGGGCCAATCCTCATATTCGGGTGCGCCGCGCTGGCGGCTTGCGCTTCTCAAATCAAGGCAAGGGATGTCCCGCCGTTTCTCAAGCGGCTGGGATGTCGAGTGGGATCATGACACGCTTTCTTTCCGTCTTCCTGCCCCGCTGGCCGATAGAACGCCGGCAGGAGCGACCACAGGGGCAACACCATGGCCACATGAGGCCGGGCGCGCCAGCTCCAGATTGCCCCCCGAATGGGCAGAAGCCTCATGAGGACGCGGCGCTGGTGCTCGTCACCACCACGGACAATGGCCAGCGCATCACCGCGCTCAATCAGGCAGCCGGGGCGCTGGGCTTTTCACCCGGCATGGCGCTGGCCGATGCGCGCGCCATCCACCCCGCCCTGCAGGTCGCCCATGCCGACCTTCAGGGCGATGAGCGCGCCCTCATAAGGCTGGCGCTCTGGTGCCAGTGTTTTTCGCCGCTGACGCGTCCCGACTTTCCCGACGGGGTGAGCCTCGACATTGCCGGCTGTGCGCATCTCTTCGGCGGCGAGAGCGCCCTCATGGAGATGCTGGCGTCAAAGCTTGGCCGTTTCGGCCTCACCGCACGGCTGGCGCTGGCGCCCACCATCGGTGGCGCCTGGGCGCTTGCCCGCCACGCGCCCGATGATCGCCTTGCCGTCACCCGCTCAGCCCTTGCCGGGCACATGGCGCCGCTGCCCGTCTGCGCCCTGCGGCTGGAGGAAGGCACGGTCAAGGCGCTTGAAAAGCTCGGCCTCAAACGCGTCGGCGATCTCATCGGCAAGCCGCGCGCGCCGCTGGCGTCGCGCTTTGGCCCGCTGGCGCTGCGCCGGCTGGACGAGGCGCTTGGCCATGAGGAGGAAAGCTTTCGCCCCCTCAACCCGCCCCATCTGCATGCCGCGCAATGCCGTTTCGCCGAGCCCATCGTCACGCAGGAAGCAATCGGGATCGCCATCGGCCGCCTCACGCGCGACCTCTGCGCGCTCCTTGAAAAGGCCGGCAAGGGCGTGCGGCGCGTGGAGCTGCGGCTGTTCCGCGTCGATGGCTGGTTCGAGGCCCTGCCGCTCGCCACCAGCACCCCCACGCGCGATGCAGCGCATCTCGCCCGCCTTCTCGGCGAGCGGCTCGACCGCATAGAGGATCGCGCCGGCTTCGGCTTCGAGGCGGCCAGCCTCACCGCCCTTTCCGTGGAAACGCTCGCCATGCGGCAGGAGGATCTGGGCGACGACGCCATGACCATGCGTGACGGCGACCTCGCTCCGCTGCTTGACCGGCTGGTCAACCGGTTCGGCGCGCGCAACGTCACCCGCGCCGAGCCCCATGCGAGCTTCCTGCCCGAGCGCGCCGCCCGCGCCGTCTCCGTGCTCAAGCCCGCGCAAAGCCACGACTGGCAGGCCCATGCCCGCTGCATTCAGGATGGCGCGGCCTTTGCCCGCCCCCTCTTCCTCTTTGCCGTTCCGGAGCCTGTCACCACGCTCGCCGGCGTGCCCGATGGCCCGCCCACCCGTTTCGAATGGCGGCGCGTGGCCCACCTTGTGACGCGTGCCGAAGGGCCGGAGCGCATTGCGCCTGAATGGTGGCGCGCGCCACTCGGGGCCAGCCGCAAGACACGCGACTATTTCCGCATCGAAGATGAAGCCGGCCGCCGCTTCTGGCTCTTCCGCGACGGGCTTTATGAGCGCGATGAAGAAACCCCGCGCTGGTTCATCCACGGGGTCTTCGCATGAGCGCGCAATCGTCAAGCCCCATCCCTCTGACCACCGGTTTAAAGGCCGACACCGCCGGAACGCCCCCCAAAAAGCGCTCCGCGCCACCGGCCCCGCCCTATGTGGAGCTCGGCGTCACCAGCAATTACAGCTTTCTGCGCGGCGGGTCTCATCCCCGCGAGCTGGTTGCCGAAGCCGCCCGGCTTGGCCATGCGGCCATCGGCATTGCCGACCGCAATACGATGGCTGGTGTCGTGCGCGCCCATGTGGAGGCGAAGGCGCAGAAGATCCGCCTTGTCGTCGGCGCGCGACTGGTCATGCTGGACGATTTCGAAACGCTCTGCTTCCCAACCGACAGGGATGCCTATGGCCGCCTGACGCAGCTTTTGACCGATGGCAACCGCCGTGCACCGAAAGGCGAGTGCCACCTCCATCTGGGCAATCTGGAACAACTTGGCGCGGACCAGCGCTTCATCGCCATGCCGCCCTATGATTTCGGTTCTGATTTCGAAGAAAACCTGCGCCGCCTCGCAGCCCTCTTCCCCGGCGACGTGTTTTTGGCGCTCACGCCCCATCGCCGGGCCAATGACGGCGCGCGCCAAGAGCGCCTTGCCGCGCTCGCCGCGACCTGTGGCACACCGCTCATCGCCACCAATGACGTGCTCTACCACATGCCGGCCCGCCGCCCCCTTCAGGATCTCCTCACCTGCATCCGCGCACACTGCACCATCGACGAGGCCGGTTTCCGGCTGGAACGCAATGCCGAGCGGCACCTGAAAGCGCCTGCGGAGATGACCCGCCTGCTGCGCGGCCACGAAGACGCCATTGCCCGTTCCGTGGCCCTCATGGATGAATGCCGCTTCTCGCTCGATGAACTGCGCTTCGACTATCCGAAGGAATCGAGCGGTGAGAGCGCCACCCCGCAGGAGGAGCTGGAACGCCTCACCTGGCTTGGCGCAAAAGTCCGTTTCGACGGCGTGGTTCCGCCAAAGGTCGCCGGCATGATTTCCCATGAGCTGAAGCTCATCGGCCAGCTTGGCTACGCCGCCTATTTTCTCACCGTGCACGACATTGTGAACTTCGCCCGCGCACAGACCCCGCCCATCCTGTGCCAGGGGCGCGGCTCGGCGGCCAATTCTGTCGTCTGTTTTTGCCTTGGCGTCACCTCGGTCAACCCCACCGAGATCGACCTTCTGTTCGAGCGCTTCATCTCCGCCGAGCGCGGCGAGCCGCCGGACATCGATGTCGATTTCGAGCATGAGCGGCGCGAAGAGGTGATGCAGTACATCTATGACAAATATGGCCGCCACCGCGCCGGGCTGGCCGCCACCGTCATTTCCTACCGCACGCGCAGCGCCGTGCGCGAGGCCGGCAAGGCCATGGGCCTGTCGCCCGATGTGGTCGCCGCCATGACCGGCCTTGTCTGGGGCCATTCCTCGCGCACACCCGCAGGCGATCAGGTGCGCGAAGCCGGTCTCGACCCCACCGATCCACGCCTGCGACAGACCCTCGTTCTCGTCAGCCAGCTGATCGGCTTCCCCCGCCATCTCTCCCAGCATGTGGGCGGCTTCGTGCTCACCCATTCGCCCTTGAGCGAAATCGTGCCCATCGCCAACGCCGCCATGAAGGACCGCACCATGGTGGAATGGGACAAGGACGATCTCGACGCGCTCAACATCCTCAAGGTGGATGTGCTTTCGCTCGGCATGCTCACCTGCCTGCGCAAGGGGTTCGATCTGTTGCGCGATCACTATGACCGGGATCACACGCTCGCCACCGTGCCCCGCGATGACGGCCCCACCTACGCCATGATCCAGCGCGCCGACACGGTTGGCGTCTTCCAGATCGAAAGCCGGGCGCAGATGTCCATGCTGCCGCGCCTGCGACCGGAAAATTTCTATGACCTCGTGATCGAGATTGCCATTGTCCGCCCCGGTCCCATTCAGGGCGACATGGTTCATCCCTATCTGCGCCGCCGCAACAGGGAAGAGGATGTCGATTATCCTTCCGAAGAATTGCGCGCCGTGCTCCAGAAGACCCTCGGCGTGCCGCTCTTTCAGGAACAGGCGATGAAGATCGCCATCGTCGCGGCCCGCTTCTCGCCGGAAAAGGCCGACCGGCTGCGCCGCGCCATGGCCTCCTTCCGCCGCACCGGCACAATCGACCAATTCCGCGAAGACTTCATCAAGGGCATGCTCGCCAATGGCTATGAACCCGACTTTGCCGAGCGCTGTTTCAACCAGATGAAGGGGTTCAGCGATTACGGTTTTCCCGAAAGCCATTCGGCCAGTTTCGCGCTGCTCGCCTATGCCTCCTCCTGGCTCAAATGCCACTATCCGGATGTCTTTGCCTGCGCACTTTTGAACTCCCAGCCCATGGGGTTTTACTCCGCCTCCTCCATCGTCCGGGATTTCCGCGATCATGGCGGCGAGACACGCCCCGTCGACATCAACCGCAGCGACTGGGACCACACGCTGGAACCCGCCTCGAAAAAGGGCGCGATCCGCCATGCGGTGCGGCTTGGCCTGCGCCAGGTGGATGGCATACGCGAGGCCGCAGCGCTGAAGATCATGGCCACGCGCGGCGCGGGCTTTGCCACCGTGCGCGACCTCTATTTCCGATCCGGCATCGACATGTTCTCCTTGCGCCGGCTTGCCGAGGCGGACGCCTTCCGCTCACTCGGGCTCGACCGCCGCGCTGCCCTCTGGGAGGTGCGCGGCCTGAGCGGCCATCAGGGCGTGCGTGCGGCAGCCGAGGAACTGCCGCTCTTCGCCAGCACCAAAAGCACGGAAGAAACGCCCCTTCAGGCCGAAGAGAGCGTGGCGCTGCCGGAACTTCTTCCCGGCGAGCAGGTGGTGGAGGATTACGGCACGCTCAGCCTTTCTCTCAAGGCGCATCCCGTTTCCTTCCTGCGCCAGCAGCTCAAGGAACGCCGCATCGTGGAAACCCGCGCCCTCGCGGATATCCCGGCCGGGCGCTTCGTGCGCGTTTCGGGCCTCGTTCTGGTGCGCCAGCGCCCCGGCACGGCAAGCGGCGTCATCTTCATGACGCTGGAGGATGAAACCGGCATTGCCAACGTCATCGTCTGGCCGCGCGTCTTCCTGCGCTTTCGCCGTATCGTGTTCGGCGCGCGCATGGTCACCATCGAGGGCATTCTGCAGAAAGAAAGCAATGTCATCCATGTGGTTGCCCGCCGCCTGCTCGACACGACGCCGGAGCTTCTGGCCGCCATGTCCGATCCGGGCGCGGACGCACAGGCGGCGGAAAAGCCCGCGACCGCGCAAAATCTCTGGCGTCACCCGCGCGATGTGCGTGTTCTGCCCAAGGGCCGCAACTTCCATTGATAAGGCCCCGCGCATCCTGCATTGCCAAGCCGCCCGCCGCCCGCTACTCCCGATGGGCAAAACGAACGGGAGGCACGTCATGATCCTTTGTTGCGGCGAAGCGCTGATCGACATGCTGCCGCGCCAGTCGAGCGACGGCGAAGCGGCCTTTGCGCCCTATACCGGCGGCGCGGTCTTCAACAGCGCCATCGCCATTGCCCGCCTTGGCGTGTCCTGTGGCTTCTTCACCGGCCTCTCGGACGATCTCTTCGGTCGGATGCTGCGCGAGAAGCTTGAGGAAAGCCATGTGGATCTTGGCTTTGCGCAGATTTCCAGCCGCCCCACGACACTCGCCTTCGTGACCCTTACCGCCGGTCAGGCCGAATACGCCTTCTATGATGAAAGCACAGCCGGCCGGATGGTCTCGCCCGACGACCTGCCCGCCATCGGCACAGATGTGTCGGCCCTTCTGTTCGGCGGCATCAGCCTCGTGTCAGAGCCCTGTGGCTCGGCCTATGAGGCGCTGATGGCGCGCGAGGCTGCGGGCCGCGTCATCATGCTCGACCCGAACATCCGCCCCGCCTTTATCACCGATGCAAAAAGCCACCGCGCCCGCATTGAGCGCATGCTTGCCCTGTCCGACATCGTGAAAATCTCCACCGACGATCTTGCATGGTTCGGCGAAACGGAAAGCACCGACGCGATCGCCGCGCGCTGGCTGGCGCGCGGGCCCTCCCTCGTCATTGTCACCGATGGCGGCAAGGGCGCGACGGCCTACACGAAATCACAAAAGCAGTTCGTCGCGGCACGGCCCGTCACCGTGGTCGACACGGTCGGCGCCGGCGACACGTTCAACGGCGCGCTTCTGGCGGCACTTGAGATGGCGGGGCTTCTGACGAAGGAGAAAATCGCCGCACTCGGCGCTGAAGAGATTTCAGAAGCAATGACCTTCGCAACCCGCGCCGCCGCCATCACCGTGTCACGCGCCGGCGCAAATCCCCCCTGGAAGGAAGAGCTGACGACGGCCTGACAGGACAGTCAGTTGAAAAAGCCCGGGCCCTGCCTTCCCTTCCCATCAAGGAGCGCCGCAGTTTCGGCCATCCTCCTTCTCCCCGTGTGCGGGGAGAAGGTCCCGGCAGGGGGATGAGGGGCCGCGCAAGCCTCGCCGCACGGCAGCCACCCCATTCAAAACCTGGCACTGATCACAATTGCAGGTGCCCGCCCCTCATCCTCACCTTCTCCCCGCCAGCGGGGAGAAGGAGGCGTTGACGGCTGCGCCTACCACAACAGCGCCCCAAAGGCAGGATGCTACCAGCCCGCCCCTTCGGCAACGAATGTCGGGCTCACAAAGGCTTCCAGCCCCTCGCCGCCCTTCGGCCCATAGGTGAGCGGCGCGCCATCCAGCGTGTGCGCCATGCCGCCTGCCGCACGCAGCACGGCGTCACCGGCCGCCGTGTCCCACTGCATGGTCCGGCCGAAGCGCGGATAGAGATCCGCATCGCCCCGCGCGATCATGCAGAATTTCAGCGACGAGCCGATGGAAACCGTCTCGGCATCCGGATGGCGGGCGATGAAGGCGCGGGTTTCGTCGGTACAGTGCGAGCGGCTTGCGACAATTGCAGGCGGTGTCCGGCGCGGCCGCGCCCTGATCGTCCGCCGCTCCTGCGGCTTGCCGCCCACCACCGGAATTTCAAACGCCGAACCCGGACGCGCCGAATAAAGCAGATCGCGCGCCGGCGCATAGACAACACCGGCCACCGGCTCGCCATTGCGGATCAGGCCGATATTGACGGTGAAATCCGGACGCCGCGCAATGAATTCGCGCGTGCCATCGAGCGGATCTACCAGAAGGAAATTACCGTCGCCGCAGGCCGGAATGACGCCACCGGACGCGGCCTCTTCAGAAACGCAGGGCGTTCCCAGCCCCACATTCCGAAACCCGTCGAGGATCACCCTCTCCGCAGCACGGTCGGCTGCCGTTACCGGCGTATCGTCAGCCTTCTGCTCCACCTCGAAGCCCGCCTCGTAGTGCTGCATGATCGCAGCCCCCGCCGCCAGCGCGAGTTCTTCAAACAGCGCCAGAAGCGCCGCGTCGTCCTTCATCATGCCCATGGGCCAGTCAGTCTTTCCACCAGAGCATCGGACCGGAAACCGGCTTTTGGTTGTTCCGATGCCCTTCTTCAATTCAGATCAGCAATGGCCACGTTCCTTGAGCCAGGCCTCGATTTCGTCGACCAGCTCTTCGGGCGCGCGGGCCGTCGTCTCGATGTGGATATCAGCCCTTTCCGGCGTCTCATAGGGGGAATCGACGCCCGTGAAGTTCTGTATCTCGCCATTGAGCGCCTTGGCATAGAGCCCTTTCGGATCACGCCTCGCGCATTCTTCAAAGGGCGTGTCCACGAAGACCTCCACAAACTCGCCCTCGCTCATCAGCTCGCGCGCCATGCGCCGCTCGGCCCTGAAGGGCGAGATGAACGAGACGAGCACGATCAACCCGGCATCCGCCATCAGCTTTGCCGTTTCGGCCACGCGGCGGATGTTCTCCACCCGGTCCTCGTCCGTAAAGCCCAGATCCCGGTTCAGCCCGTGGCGAACATTGTCACCATCCAGAACATAGGTGTGGCGGCCGGCTGCATGCAGTTTCTTTTCCAGAAGGCTGGCAATGGTCGATTTGCCGGAGCCCGAAAGCCCGGTGAACCACAGAACCGCCGGTTTCTGGTGCTTCAGCTCCGCGCGTGACTGGCGCGTCACGTCGAGCGCCTGCCAGTGGATGTTCGCTGCGCGCCGCAAAGGCCTCTGGATCATGCCCGCGCCGACCGTCGCATTGGTCAGCCGGTCGATCAGGATGAAAGCGCCCGTGGTGCGGTTGTCGCTGAAAGCGTCAAAGGCAATCGGGGCCTGAGTTGAAAAATTGCACAGCCCCACCTCGTTCAGATCGAGGCTGGTTGCCGCTTCCTCGGCAAAATTGTTGATGTTGCGGCGATGCTTGAGCTGGCTCACCGTCGCCGAAACCTCATCCGTTTCGGTGCGCAGAATGTAGGAGCGCCCCGGCAGGAGCGGCTTTTCATCGAACCACACAAGCGTCGCGGAGAACTGATCGGCCACATGCGGGCGCGCCTCCGGCGTCACCAGCATGTTGCCGCGCGAAAGCTCCACCTCGTCCTCGAGCAGAAGCGTCACCGCCTGCCCCTCCGAAGCAACGTCGAGATCGCCATCCTGCGTGACGATGCGGCGGATGCGCGTCTGCTTGCCCGACTTGGCGACCGTCACCCGCTCGCCGACGCCGATGCTGCCAGCAGCCACCGTGCCCGAGAAACCGCGAAAATCAAGGTTCGGCCGCGAGACATACTGCACGGGAAAGCGAAACGGCTTACCCTCCGCCTCGGCCTCGATGTCGACCGTCTCCAGATGCTCCAGCAGCGACGGCCCATCATACCAGGGCGTCTTGCCCGACGAGCGGATGACATTGTCGCCATAGCGCGCCGACATGGGGATCGGCTGGATCGTCGTGAAGCCGAGCTCTTCGGCAAACGCGCGATATTCCGCCGCGATGCGCTCGAACACGGCTTCGTCGAAGCTGACAAGGTCGATTTTGTTCACCGCCAGAACGATGTGGCGAATGCCCAGAAGCGAGGCGATCATCGAGTGTCGGCGCGTCTGAGGCAGGATGCCCTGCCGCGCGTCCACCAGCACGATGGCCACATCCGCTGTGGATGCGCCGGTCGCCATGTTGCGCGTGTACTGCTCATGGCCCGGCGTGTCGGCCACGATGAATTTGCGGCGCGGCGTGGAGAAGAAGCGATAGGCCACATCGATGGTGATGCCCTGCTCGCGTTCGGCCTCCAGCCCGTCGACCAGCAGTGCGAAATCGATCTCGTCGCCAGCCGTGCCGTGCTTGCGGGAATCGTTTTCAAGCGCTGCCAGCTGGTCCTCGAAGATCAGCTTGGTGTCGAACAGGAGACGCCCGATCAGCGTCGACTTGCCGTCATCCACCGAGCCGCAGGTCAGGAACCGCAAAAGCCCCTTGTTCTCCTGCCCGGCCACATAGTCGCGGATATCGACCAGAGCATCGTCATCTTCACGCAGAAGCGCTGTGTTGGCGGTCAACATGATCAGAAATACCCCTCGCGCTTCTTCTTTTCCATGGAGCCTGCCTCATCGCGGTCGATCAGGCGCCCCTGCCGTTCAGACGTGCGGGCCGTCAGCATCTCGCCGACGATTTCCTCGAGCGTGGCAGCGGTCGACGGGATCGCGCCCGTCAGCGGGTAGCAGCCAAGCGTGCGGAAGCGCACCAGACGCTCCTCCACCTTCTCGCCCGGCTGAAGGCGCATCCGGTCGTCATCGACCATGATGGTCATTCCGCCCCGATCCACCACCGGCCGTCTGGCGGCGAAATAGAGCGGAACAATGGGAATGTTTTCCTGCAGGATGTATTGCCAGATGTCCTGCTCGGTCCAGTTGGAGAGCGGGAAGACACGGATCGATTCACCCTGCGCCACGCGCGTGTTGTAGATTTTCCACATTTCCGGCCGCTGGTTCTTCGGGTCCCAGCCATGGCCTGCGGAGCGGAACGAGAAAATGCGTTCCTTGGCGCGGCTCTTCTCTTCGTCGCGCCGCGCGCCGCCAAAGGCGGCGTCAAACCCGTATTTGTCGAGCGCCTGGCGCAGCGCCACCGTCTTCATCACATGGGTGTGCGTGTTGGAGCCATGATCGAACGGATTGATGCCGTCGCGCACGCCCTCCTCGTTTACATGCACCAGAAGCTCAAAACCCTTTTCGCGCGCCATCCGGTCGCGAAATTCGATCATCTCGCGAAACTTCCAGGTGGTGTCCACATGCAGGAAGGGGAATGGCGGTTTGGCCGGATAGAACGCCTTCATCGCCAGATGCATCAGCACGGACGAATCCTTGCCGACGGAATAAAGCATCACCGGCTTTGAAAAGGTCGCCGCCACTTCGCGGAAGATGTGGATCGCCTCGGCTTCCAGCCTGTCGAGATGGGTAAGGGCTGCCGGCATGTTTTCGCCTTCGCGTCTTTGTCGCTGCGGCCGGAGCCTTTGCGGCTTCCGGATCCTGCCCTTGGGGTACCATGCGGTTTTCGGCCCTCTCAAGGCGCGCACGCCCAACCTCACCCCGGTTTGCGAGGCGCTTTTTGCGTTGTTTCCGGCAAAGGGGAAAAGGCATTTCAGAATGCAAAAAAGGCCCGCTTTCACGGGCCTTTTCGGTGTCCTGGAAGCAGTCGTCAGCCTATTCGGCGACGGCGCTGCGGATGGTCTCGATCACACGATCCTGGTCGCTCTCGGCGAGATAGGGGTGCATCGGCAGGCACAGGATGCGGTGCGGCAGGCTCTCCGAGATGGCGAGACCACCGGGCGCTTTCGCATGCATCTCATAGGCCTTCTGCAGGTGCAGCGGCTTCTCGTAATAGACAACCGAGGGAATGCCCGCCTCACCAAGGCGCTTGCGCACCAGGTCGCGCTTCCCGGTCTCGATGGCATATTGCGCCCAGGCCGAGCGATGGCCCTTCGGCGTCACCGCCACCTTCACCACATCGCCCAGACCTTCGGCATAGCGTGCGGCAACCTTCTGGCGCGCTTCCATCTCGTCTTCGAGGATCGCCAGCTTCTCGATCAGGATCGCGGCCTGAATCGTGTCGAGGCGTGAATTCAGGCCCACGCGCACATTGTCATACTGGCTTTCGCCCTTGCCGTGGAAGGCGATGGAGCGCAGCACATCAGCCAGCTCGTCATCATCGGTGAACATCGCACCGCCGTCGCCATAGCAGCCGAGCGGCTTGGCCGGGTAGAAGCTGGTGGACGCCACATGGCCGAACGCACCGCAGCGCTTGTTGTTGAGCGTGCCGCCGATGGACTGGGCGGCGTCCTCGATGATGCGCAGATCTTCACGCGCAGCGATGCCTTCGATGGCTCCGTAGTCGGCAGCCAGACCAAAGAGATCGACCGGGATCACCGCCTTCGGCGTCAGTCGGCCTTCCGCCTTGATGTGGTCGATGGCGGCCGTCAGGCTCTTCGGGTCCATATTGTAGGTGTCGGCGTCGATTTCCACGAAAACCGGCTCTGCGCCGGCCAGCGCCACGACTTCGGCCGTCGCTGCAAAGGTGAAGCTCGGGCAGAACACCGCGTCGCCCGGTCCGATGCCATAGGCCATCAGCGGCATGAGCAGGGCGTCGGTGCCATTGGCGCAGGCGATAACGTGCTTGGTGCCCACATAGGCCGCGAGCTGCTCTTCAAGAGCGCTGACTTCCGGCCCGAGAATATAGCGCCCTTCGGCAACAACCTTGTCGATTGCGGTCGCCAGTTTGTCCTTGATGCGCTCACGCTGAGCGCCGAGATCGATAAATTGCATTTGTTGCCCAATCGGTTGCGGGATGATTCCGCGTTATCCCCGTCCGTTGAATAGGGATGCGGCGGGCGCAGTGCAACCAACGCCCCCCTTCAAACTGATGCGCCGGCTGTTACACGAGGTGAACAAGCCGGCATGCAACCGTTTCAGCTCTTGTGTATTTGCGTAGCGTGCGCATTTGTCGCCGCAATTGTGACTCTGTGTGCCTTCATCCAATTCTAACAAAACTTCAATCAATCATTGCAATGCTAAACGATGACAGAGCATTGTTCATCTTCGAGATTATTCAGGAAGGAAAGTATGGGCGCCCCCTTCAAAGCGTATGACGTTCGCGGCCGTATCCCCGCAGAAATCAATGTTCCCTTCGCCTATCGCTTTTCGCAGGCGCTCAAGCAAAGCCTCAACCCCGGCACGGTCGTTATCGGCCACGACATGCGCATGGACAGCCCGGCGCTGGCCGAAGCGCTGACCCAGGGCCTTCTCGACAGCGGCGTCGCCGTGCGCCCCGTTGGCCGCTGCGGCACGGAAGAGGTCTATTTCCACACCGCCGCAAGCGGCGCGGACGCCGGCCTCATGGTGACCGCCAGCCACAACCCGCCCGATTACAACGGCATCAAGATGGTGCTGAAAGGCGCGTCCGCCGCCACGCCGGACAACGCCTTCAACGCAATCGAAGAGATCATGCGTTCGGATGCGGTGCTTCAGCCGGTTGCCGATTATGCCGCGCGCGGCGCACTGCACGATCCGTGCGACCGCGACGCCTATATCGAACGCCTTCTCAACGAGGTGGCCGGCCAGAACCTGAAACCGATGAAGATCGTCTGTCACGCCGGCAATGGCTGTGCAGGCCCGATCATCGATCTTCTGGAAAAGCATCTGCCCTTCACCTTCATCAAGATCGACCACGAGCCCGATCCGCGCCTGCCCAATGGCGTGCCCAACCCGCTGCTTCCGGAAAAGCGCGAGAAGGCCAGCAGGGCGGTGATCGAGCACGGCGCGGACCTCGCCATCGCCTGGGACGGCGATTTCGACCGCTGCTTCCTCTACGACCACAAGGGCCGTTTCGTGGAAGGCTATTATCTGGTCGGCATGATCGCCCAGTCCCTGCTCGCCAAGAATCCGGGCAGCACCGTTCTCTACGACCCGCGCCTGACCTGGAACACGATCGACGTGGTGGAAAGCGCCGGCGGCGTGGCGAAGGCCTGCCGCACGGGCCATGCCTATTTCAAGCAGATGATGCGCGAGGAGAACGCCATCTATGGCGGCGAGATGAGCGCGCACCACTACTTCCGCGATTTCGCCTATTGCGATTCAGGCATGCTTGCATGGCTCAACGTGGTGGCGGAGCTTTCGGCCAGCGGCACGACGCTCGCCGAGCGCCTGGAAGAGCGCATCGCTGCCTATCCCTGCTCGGGCGAGATCAACTTCACCGTTTCGGACGCAACCGCGGTACAGGCCCGCATTTCCGATCACTACATGCCGCAGACCCCCGAAATCGAGAGCCAGGATGGCCTCGGCATGGTGTTCGACGACTGGCGCTTCAACCTGCGCGCCTCCAACACCGAACCCCTGCTGCGCCTCAACGTGGAGACCCGCGGCGACAAGGCGCTCCTGAAGGCAAAGGTGGACGAGCTGCGCGGGATGATCGAGCAGGCTGGTTGATCGGAAGAACAATAACGCTTCAGGAAAGCCCGGCTGAAAAGAGCCGGGCTTTTCAGACCTTGGATCTGCGCCATCCTGCGCGGCGCGCCTCGGCTTCCGAACAGAACCACCTCTCCCCGTAGCGCGGCGAGATGACGGTCTGCTCGTAATAGCGTTGCCCCGGCACATGATAGATGCGCTCACCGGTATCGATGCTGACATTGCCCTTGATGTTGCAATTTGCCGACTGCATCAGCGCCTGAACCGGCTCGAGCCGTCCCCGGTCATAGGCGTATCCGGCGCCAACGGCTCCCAGAAGAACCGCTCCGAACAAGACTTTTTTCGTCAAACGCAATCGTTTGGCGCGTCTGAAACGCCGGGACGCGTCAATGACTTCGGGAGTAGGCTTCCACTTGCTCATGGCGCAAAGCTAGCCGTCAAAATTTGACGCAGCCCCAAGACACCCGAAGCAATTTGAAGAAAATTGCTCGCGTTCTCGCTTCAACAACAGAGATTTCTGGATTTGCGAAGGCTGGCTGGGGCGGCAGGATTCGAACCTGCGAATGACGGTACCAAAAACCGTTGCCTTACCACTTGGCGACGCCCCAAGACCGAGCGAAGCGGTGGATAGCAGAAGCGCGGCCCCACGACAAGCAGGCGTTTTCAGCCTTTCTGTGGAGCACGCGCCAGTCGCTGCGTCAGGCGTCAGGCATCAGGCGTCAGGCCACCCACTCTCCCCAGAACCGCGTGACCGTCGCCGGCACATAGCCATCAAGCCCGCTAAAGAGCTGCGCAAGCGCCACCGTGTCGCCCGCCGCCAGGCGCGCCATCACGTGAAGATGCAGCGCCGTTTCCGAACCATCCACCGCCAGATCGGCCACATCGCCCGCCACCAAAGGCGCGCAGAGGTCGCTCACGCCGTTGAGCACCAGCTTCGCCTTCACCGCCGTCGGCACATTCGCGCCATTCTGCTTCCAGCCGATGCTCGCCCCAAAGCGGTAGAGCCCGTCTGCCGGCGCGGTGAACCGGTTTGCGCCCGTGTCGAAGGACATCTGATCGTTCGACAGCGTGTTGTTGACGGCCACGGTCTGCCATGTGTCGGCGGCGACATACTGATCGTAATTGATGAAGCCAAGGAATTTGACGTTGCCCGGCAGCGACACAAGGCCGGAACCCTCATCCGTGCGAATCGCATCCTTGAAGGCCAGACCATCGGGAGAAACCGCGAGCCGCCAGCCATCGGAACCGAGCAGCCCAAACATCGCGCGCGTCACGAAACCGCTCTGCAACAGGAAGCCCACATCGCCGGCAGGCGCTTCCTTGTTCATCGTGTAGAGCAGGCTGCCCGTTCCCCCTTCGGCAGCGTAGCGGGCCGTCCAGAACGCCTTGTCCAGCTTTGCAGAAAACGGGTTGGTCGCATCGGCGGTCGTTCCAAGCCCGAACAGCGCTGCATTCTGGATCTCCGCCGCGCTCTCCGGAAATCCGTTGATGGCCTGCCAGCCCACGCCATCAAAGGCGGCAAGACGCGCCTCGTCGATGATCCAGGCCCGCCAGCCGGCAGCCGGCGCAAGCCGCATCCACGCCCCATCGGCGAAATACGCCACCTGCCCTTCCCAGCCCGTCCATGCCCCGGTCGCTGCCGCCGCAACGATGTGGCATTCGCCCTCTTCGGGGCTGACCGGCGGTGCGGAGAGGTCGCGGTCACGCACAGCGAGCTGCACCAGCCCGTCCAGAAGACGAATGGCTTCGTTGTGCGTCACGTGTTTCTGCGCCTGCGACGGCATGATGTAGGGAAGCTTGAGATTTGCGGTCTGTTCCATCTTGGCCCGTTCCTTTTGATCGGGGAAAGTCTAGGAGCGGCAGAGGGCGCGGGGAGAAAACGGTGCCGTTCATCGCGCCCTCTCCCCGGCAAAGGGCGCATGAGTGCGCACGATTGGCCTGCTTGAACGAGGCGCGGCGGGGAGAAAAACAACCGTGGAGGTAGTCCCCTCTCCCCATGGACGGGGCAAATCCCTTGATGGCGCTCTTGCCTACACCCCGCGTCAACGTTTCCAATCTAAAGTCGGGGCATCCTTGGCGAAGGTTCCCGGCATTGCACTGTTCGAAGGCATCCGGGCACTGTTCGAAGGCATCCGGCGGCCTGCGGCACAGGCCACAAAATTTCGCAGTCAGGTGGGAACAGCTGACATCCGCATAAGTGCGGAAAAACAGACAGATAGAGCGTCGGACTGAAAAGTTGATTCCGGCTTTAGGCCTGATGCTCCGTCAAAATTCTGGATCGTCCTTTGCGCGCCCGAAGGGGTGCGCGGCGATCCAGAGGTTCAGAACCAGAACGGCGGGGGTAGGCTCATGTTGGTACCGGTGATCATGGCGGGTGGAATGGGAACGCGGCTCTGGCCGGTTTCGCGCGAGCACTACCCCAAGCAGTTCTGCGCGCTGGTGGGCGACAGCACAATGCTGCAACAGACAATGCGCCGGCTGGACGGGCTGGGCGCAGCCACGCCCCTCACCGTCTGCAATGAAGAGCACCGCTTTCTGGCGGCCGAACAGCTTCGGCAGGCCGGCGTCGAAAATGCTCCGATCCTGCTTGAGCCTGTCGGCCGCAACACCGCGCCCGCGATCACGCTCGCAGCCCTTCAGGCGACGGCGAATGGCGCTGACCCGCTGCTTCTCGTCATGCCCGCAGATCACCTGATCCAGAACGTGCCCGCCTTCCATGAGGGGCTCTCAAGGGCAAAGGCGCTTGCCGAGGAAGGCTGGCTCGTCACTTTCGGTATCGTGCCCACCTGCCCCGAAACCGGCTTTGGCTACATCCGCCGCGGCAAGAAGATCGGCGACAGCGGCTTTGCGGTGGCCAGCTTCGAGGAAAAGCCGGATCTCGAAACGGCCAAGGCCTATCTCAAGGAAGGCGCATGCGACTGGAACAGCGGCATGTTCCTGTTCCGCGCCAGCGTCTATCTGGACGCCATGCAGAAACACGCGCCCGCCATTCTGGAGGCCTGCCGCGCCGCCATGGCCGGCGTGGAAAGCGATGCCTATTTTTTGCGTCCCGAGCGCGCGGCCTTCGAGGCATGCCCCTCCGATTCCATCGACTATGCCCTTATGGAGAAGACCGACCGCGCGGCCGTGGTCCCGCTCGACGCCGGCTGGAACGACATCGGCTCATGGTCGGCCATCTGGGAGGCGCAGGACCGGGACGCGGATGGCAATGCGCTCATCGGCGATGTTCTGCAGGTCGCGTCCAAAAACTCCATTGTCTCCGCGCAGAAACGCCTCGTCGCCATCGTCGGCGTTGAGGATCTCGTGGTCGTTGAAACGGCTGATGCCGTCCTCGTGGCCAAACGTGATGCCGTACAGCACGTCAAGGAGATCGTCTCGCAGCTGAAATCCGCCGACCGCACCGAGCATGTGGACCATCGCCGGGTCTATCGTCCGTGGGGCGATTACGATTCCATCGATTTCGGCAACCGCTACCAGGTGAAGCGCATCACGGTGAAGCCCGGTGCAAAACTCTCCGTGCAGAAACACCACCACCGGGCGGAACACTGGGTGGTCGTCCGCGGCACGGCGCGGGTTCTGAAGGGCGAAGACACGATCATGCTCACCGAGAACCAGTCCACCTACATTCCGCTTGGCGAGATCCACGCGCTGGAAAACCCCGGCAAGATCCCGCTGGAGCTGATTGAGGTGCAGTCCGGCTCCTATCTGGGCGAAGACGACATCGTGCGTCTGGAGGACCGTTACGGCCGCGTATAACGCGGCCGCGACGTCAGATCATCAAGGCCTTTCAGCCCGATCCGCATCGGTCAGGCGCGAGGTTCCCCGCGCCAGGAACAGCCCCACGATCAGAAAGACCATGAAGACCGTGTCAAGAATGTCATGGCCGAACATGACGTTCACGCTGCCACCTCCGGCATAGACCGCTGCAAGCATGAGCAGCATCGCGCCGCCGAGGCGGGCGAGCGGGTCCTCTTTGTTCCCGAGGCTCTTTATCGCATAGACGGTGATCACCGCGAACATCGCGATCACCGCACAGCCCGCCACAATGCCACCCTCGATAAAGATGGTCATGAAGCCGTTGTGAAAATGGGTGAACCCAACCTCAATGCCGAAATCCCGCAGCACATGTTCCTTGATGAGCGCCGAGGTGTTCTGCATCCCGTGGCCGAGAATCGGGCTCTCGGCAAAGAGCCGAACACCGCTTTCCCAGAGCGCCACCCGCAGTCCGATTGAGGTGTTGTAATCCCCTCCGGCCATAAGCCTGTCGACGTTCTGCCAAAGGGCATCGAAACGGCTGACAATCAGGCCGGAAGTCAAGACCAGCAACAGCAAGGCTACGCCCAGCAGCGCAAGCACATGCCCTCTCAGAACCGTAAAGACGCGCGCGCGGAAAATGAACAATTGCAGGAAAGCGAGCACAATCATCACAAGCCAGACAGAACGGGACTCTGAAAGCAGTACGGCTCCAAAAGCAGCCGCGAAAGCGAGCAGGAGAAAGAGAGCCTTCTTGCTGTCAAGGATGAGCCCCCCTGCCAGACAGGTGAGCCCCGCCAGACAAGCCACATCCGCAAACACAAGTGCGTTGCCTGCACCACCCTCGGCACGCAGTCCCAGAAACTCAGACTGTACGAAGGCAAAAATCAATGCCCCGAAACTTGCAATAACCGATCCCAAGAGTGCGGCCTGCGCCACGTCTTCCCGGTCGGCGATTGTCCAGATCGAGTAGGAAAAGGGAAACAAAGCGAAGGTCGCAAGCGGCAGGAGCTTGTAGACACTCTGCCACGAAGGATCATTGATGAGGAAGGCGATAAGGTTCGCGGCCACATAAAGCAGCATCAGCATGGCGATCCAGCGCATCGCGCTGTCAGGGCTCAGCCGCCGCCGTCCCGAAAGCACTTCAAAGACACACCAAAGTGCGCCGCCATGCCACACCACGCTTGTTGCCGACCCAACGACCGGCGGCATTGAGAAACAGGCGAGCGTAAAGAGCCTGTTGACGCCAGCATACCTCATTTACGGTTCCGTCCGGCAAGCTTCTTTTCCCAGTTCAGCGCATGCGTCACGATCTGGCGCAGATCGTCATACTTCGGCTTCCAGGAAAGTTCCCTCCGGCACCGCTCCGCCTCCGCGACGATGGCAACCGCATCACCCTGTCTACGGCCGGAAATCCGAACATCAAAGTCAGTCTGCGACACATCTTTCACCGCATTGATTACCTCAAGCACGGAGTAGCCATTTCCGTAGCCGCAATTGGCCACGAGGCTGCCGCCACCCGAGCGCATGCGACGGAGCGCCAGGTAATGTGCGTTCACCAGATCGGACACGTGAATGTAATCACGCACGCAGGTGCCGTCCGGCGTTTCATAATCCGTTCCGAAGACCTCCATATGACAACGTTTTCCCGTGGCGGTCTCGCAGGCAACCTTGATCAGATGCGTTGCGCCCTTGGTCGACTGCCCCGTGCGCAATTGCGGATCAGCGCCGGAGACGTTGAAATAGCGGAGCGCCGTATAGTCGAAATCGTGCGCAGCTGCGCTATCCCGCAGCATGAGCTCCGTCATCATCTTGGAAGTGCCATAGGGCGATTCGGGGCGCAGTTCGGTATCTTCTCCCACCGGGAAGCGCGCGGGGCTGCCATAAACAGCAGCCGTGGAAGAAAAGATGAAATGAGGAACGCCGCAGCGAACCGCGCTCTCGATCAGACTATGGGATTTGACCGTGTTGTTGAGATAATAGCCCAGCGGATCGGATACGGATTCGGGAACCACGATCGAGCCCGCAAAGTGAATAATCGCGTCCACATCGTGCTTGCGGATCATTTCCTCCACCAGCGTCTGGTCGGCGATATCCCCCACCACCAGCGTTGCCGCTTCGGGAACCGCCCAATCAAAGCCCGTGCTCAACCGGTCGAGAACGACCACGTCTTCTCCATGGTCGAGAAGCTCCAAGACCATATGGCTGCCGATATAACCGGCGCCACCAGT
This sequence comes from Nitratireductor aquimarinus, assembly GCF_017255295.1. GTDB lineage: Bacteria > Pseudomonadota > Alphaproteobacteria > Rhizobiales > Rhizobiaceae > Nitratireductor > Nitratireductor aquimarinus. The sequence continues at coordinate 653,550 of NZ_JAFKDE010000002.1, read as the reverse complement.
GACCAACACGCTCATGCTGTTCCTCTCAAAAAACTAAAATAAATCATAAAAAAATCGGGCCAGACATCCCCTTCTGGCCCGCTCTCCGTTCCGCGTAAAAGCGGCGATTCGATGTCCGTTTAGTGCCTCGATATGCCCAGGCCGCGCAGCAGCGCCCATGCCGCCGGCATGAAGCAGGCAGCCAGCGCCACCTTGATCAGGTCCGGCATGATGAACGGCGCAACGCCGAACTGCCAGGCATTCTCAGCGCCGATCAGGCCTGCAAGCCATGCAAAGCCGAGCACCATCAGAGCTGCCTCCGCCACCAGCATCGCGCCGGCAAGCTTCAGCGGATTGCGGTCCCAGCCGCGGTCTGCCGCCCAGCCGGCAATCGCCGCCATGGCGACAAAGCCCAGAAGGTAACCGCCCGTCGGTCCCATCATGTATGCAAGGCCAATGCCCTTTTCCGGCGTGCCCTGGAAAACCGGCAGCCCCATCGCGCCTTCAGCCATGTAGAGAAGCAGCGTCGCAACACCGAGGCGCATGCCGAAGGTTGCACCGATCAGAAGAACGGCCAGCGTCTGCAGCGAAAGATCCACCGGGCCAAGCACAACGCGCGTCTTTGCCGACAGCGCCAGCAGGAGCGTTGCGCCCACGGCGAGGAAGAGCTGGGTGGTCAGGCGTCGTGCTGCATTGTCGGGCAGCGACTGCGACACGAGGGATCTGGATGCGATAGCGAGCGACATGGCGTCTCCGTTCATGCTTTATGCGAGTTGTTCCGCTTTCCTTCTCCTATAAGCGGTTCCATGATATGCGGCAACCTGAATGCGCTTTTCAGGCGTCCAGCATGCATCCAACTTTCGGACCCGTTGCCCATGGCTCTCGAATTTGAAACGCGTTTCGACCCCGCCTATGGCGAGGCCGTCGAGATCGCTCCCGACATTCAGCGCCTTACGGTCAACAACCCCAGCGCCTTCACCTTTCACGGCACGAACAGCTATATCGTCGGCACCTCCAGCCTCGCCGTCATCGATCCCGGCCCGGAGGACGAAGCCCACTTCCAGGCGCTGCTCAGGGCCATTGGCGGCCGGCCGGTCAGCCACATCTTCGTCAGCCACACCCACAAGGATCACTCGCCGCTCGCCGCGAGGCTTTCGCGGGAGACCGGCGCGCTGGTCTGCGCAGAAGGCCCACACCGCGCCGCCCGTCCGCTGCGCATTGGCGAAACCAACCCGCTCGACGCCAGCGCCGACATGGATTTCAGTCCCGACATCGCACTCGCCGATGACGAGCTTGTCGAGGGCGATGGCTGGGCGCTGCGCGCAATCCACACGCCGGGCCACGCCGCCAATCATGCGGTGTTCGCACTGGAAGGAACCGGCGTGCTCTTCTCGGCAGACCATGTGATGGCCTGGGCCACCTCCATCGTCGCCCCGCCCGACGGCGCGATGTCCGATTACATGGCCTCGCTTGATCGCCTGCTGGAGCGTGACGACACGGTGTTCCTGCCCGGCCATGGCAGTCGCGTCCGCATGCCCCAGCGCTTCATGCGTGGCCTGAAGGCCCACCGGAAGATGCGCGAGCGCGCCGTTCTGGACCGCATCGAGCGCGGTGATCGCACCATAACGGAAATGGTTCAGGCCATTTACCGGGACACCGATCCCCGGCTTCATGGGGCAGCCGCCCTCTCCGTTCTCGCCCATCTGGAAGATCTGGTCGCACGCGGGGCCGTGACGACGGAGAACGATCCGTCAATCGACGCGATCTATTTTCCGGGCTGAACGCGAGAGCAATTTCGGCGAAAGCGGAAACAGCCTGAAGCGTTAGACCGGGGCCAGGAAGGCCATGCGTTCATCAAGTTCCTTCAGGAAGCGCTGGATACGCTGCGCATTGTCCCCAAGATCGTGGCGTCCATATCGAGACGCCGACCGCATGTCGACGAAGGTGGCGGCCTGGTCGTCTTCGATGCGTATGGCCACATCAGACGGAAACCCCAGAAGATAGGAATGCGCCACCCCTTCCAGCGTGACGCTGGCGCCGGCAAGTTGCAGCCCTTCAGGCCCCTGTGGCTGCCATCCCCTCTCGCGCATCATCGCGCGCACAACTTCAATGACATTGTCAGCCGTGTACTCGTAGCGCCGCCCCGTTACCTCGGGATAGTCCTGCTGCTGCATTGCCTGGCTCTCGGCAGACATGGGCTCGACGGCATTCATCACGCCGCTCCGCGCCCGCGCAGCCAGTGGCATTTGCGGCGGGTTTTCAGGGTCGGTCGAGATGTCGACCAGTTGCGGATGTTCAAAAAAGCGGTATCCGGAAATGCCGAAGGGAACCAGCGCAATGGCCGCGACGAACATTCCACCCGCCGCCATTGCAGCACCCAGAGAGCCATGTTCCCAGACCTGCAGAAGCGCCATCACACCGAGCATGAAGGCGACAAAGGCAAGCGCTCCGCCCAGCCCCAGGAGCCACAGGAAAGGAACCGTTTCCAGAAGTCCGAAGCGATGCGATGCGCCCGACACGATGAGCAGAACCAGCGAGAAGAGCGCAAGCCTTCGACACCAGGGAGCGGCGGGAGCCATTTGCCGTACCAATGTTGCCGTCATGAACCCAACCGAACGCGCCATTGCCATCAGAGATAGAGCCTCATAACGCATTGCTGATCGGCAGAAAATTCAATTTCAGTGGAATGTTTAAGATTTCAGGGCCTTGCACCCATTGGCTGCGACAATGATTCAGCCAGCACCCGCGCCTTGAAACAGGTGACAACCGGACCATATAACCATCTTCTTAGGTTATTGTAACACGCCATAATCCAGCCACGCTCGCGCGCACAATGTCATGGTCGGAGGGGTTGCGTGGGAAAATGTTGTGAGGTTCCGCCATGCAGACTGCGCTTCTAGAACAGAACGAAACGGCAGCAGGCCCGCTCGAACTGGTTGAGCTGGAGCTCGCCCTCAAACATCAGGATTTCGTCGAACAGGGTTTTGAGGGCGCGGTGAAACACGCTCTTGAACAGATCGAAGGGCGTCTTCTGTTTCAGATGCGCCTTGATGGCGTGAACGATTGCGACTGGGTTGCCGCCATTGCGCTTGAGGACGAGGACACGCCTGTCCATGCGCTCGTGGTACAGCGGACGGGAAGCGACACGCTTGATGTCGAGAGCATCGAGACCAGCGATCTGCCGGTGGCGCGTATCGTCAATGCCTATGCCAGCCTGATAACGACGCTGGACCGCGTTCAGTAACGCGGCCCACTGATCCCCGACGGCTTCATTCGGCAGAGCGCGTCAGGCTGCGCCCTTGCCCGCGTGAATGGCGGCCTGCGCTGCCGCAAGCCGTGCAATGGGCACACGGAAGGGCGAGCACGACACATAGTCCAGCCCCACCGTCTCGCAGAAGCGGATCGACGCCGGGTCGCCGCCATGCTCTCCGCAGATGCCGAGCTTGATTTCCGGCCGCGCCGTGCGTCCCTTTTCAGAGGCAATCCGCACCAGCTCGCCAACGCCATCCACATCAAGCGACACGAACGGGTCCTGCTCGATGATGCCGCGTGTGCGATAGGTTTCCAGGAAGGAAGCCGCATCGTCACGCGAGATGCCGAATGCGGTCTGCGTCAGATCGTTCGTCCCGAAGGAGAAGAACTCGGCGCTGCCTGCGATCTCGTCTGCCCGCAATGCCGCGCGCGGCAGCTCGATCATCGTGCCGACCAGATAGTCGAGCGTGATGCCGCGCTCTTCCATCACGGTTTTGGCCACCGCGTCGATGCGGTTCTTCACGAAGGTCAGCTCGGCCGACATGCTAACGAGCGGCACCATCACCTCCGGCACCACCGGCTTGCCGGCTTTCTCAGCCGCCTCTGCCGCAGCCTCGAAGATGGCGCGCGCCTGCATCTCCGCGATCTCCGGATAGGAAATCGCCAGACGGCAGCCGCGATGGCCGAGCATCGGGTTGAACTCATGCAGCGCCTCGGTGCGCTGGCGCAGTTTCTCCGCCGAAACGCCCATGGCGGCAGCCACCTCGCCGATTTCCTCTTCGGTCTTCGGCAGGAACTCGTGCAGCGGCGGGTCGAGCAGACGGATCGTGACCGGCAGCCCGGCCATCACCTCGAAGATCTCCACGAAATCGGAGCGCTGCATGGGCAGAAGCTTCGCGAGGGCCGCGCGCCGGTCGCTTTCGGTGTCGGCCAGGATCATCTCGCGCATGGCGAGGATGCGGCCATCATCGAAGAACATGTGCTCCGTGCGGCAAAGGCCGATGCCCTCCGCGCCGAAGGAACGCGCCGTGCGGGCATCAGCCGGCGTTTCGGCATTGGCGCGCACCTTCATACGCCGCGCCTCGTCGGCCCAGCTCATAATGGTGGAGAAATCGCCGGAAAGTTCGGGCTGCAGCATGGGGACCGCACCCTTCAGCACCTGCCCCGTTGCACCATCGATGGTGATCGTGTCGCCCGCCTTGAGCATCTGCCCCATGGCGAGCAGCACGCCCTTGCGATGATCGACACGCAGCGACCCCGCACCCGAAACGCAGGGCTTGCCCATGCCGCGCGCCACCACCGCCGCGTGGCTCGTCATGCCGCCGCGCGTCGTCAGAATGCCTTCGGCGGCATGCATGCCGTGAATGTCCTCGGGGCTCGTCTCCACCCGCACCAGAATGGTCCGGCGTCCTTCGGCCTTGGCCTCTTCGGCGGCTTCGGACGAGAACACGATCTCGCCCGTCGCAGCGCCCGGCGAGGCCGGCAGGCCCATGCCGATAATGTCGCGCGGGGCAGACGGATCGATGGTCGGGTGCAGAAGCTGGTCGAGCGACGCCGCATCGATGCGGGTCACCGCCTCGTCACGCGTGATCAGCCCCTCATTGGCCATGTCCACGGCTACTTTCAGCGCCGCACTTGCCGTGCGCTTTCCCGAGCGCGTCTGCAGCATCCACAGCTTGCCGCGCTCGATGGTGAATTCCAGATCCTGCATGTCGCGGTAATGCCGCTCCAGCGTGTCGGCGATCCGGGTGAAGGCGTTGAACGCCTCGGGCATCAGCTTTTCGAGCGATGGCTTGTCGGAGCCCGCCGCAAGCCGCGCCGCCTCGGTGATGTTCTGCGGCGTGCGAATGCCTGCCACCACATCCTCACCCTGCGCATTGACCAGAAACTCGCCGTAAAGCGCTTTCTCGCCGGTCGAAGGATCGCGGGTAAAGGCAACGCCGGTTGCCGAATCCTCGCCCCGGTTGCCGAACACCATGGCCTGCACATTGACCGCCGTCCCCCAGCTTTCGGGGATGTCATGCAGCCGGCGATAGGTCACCGCACGCGGGTTCATCCATGAAGAGAACACAGCGCCCACCGCGCCCCACAGCTGCTCGTGCGGGTCCTGCGGGAATGGCGCGCCAAGCTCGCTTTCGATGCGGCCCTTGTAGAGCGCAATAACGTTCTGCCAGTCCTCGGCCGAAAACTCCGTATCGACCTCGTAGCCGAGCCGCGCCTTCTCCTCTTCAAGGATTTCCTCGAAGAGATCATGATCGAGCCCGAGCACGACATTGCAGTACATCTGGATGAAGCGGCGGTAGCTGTCATAGGCAAAGCGCGCATCGCCGGCTTCTGCCGCGATCGCCTCGACCGTCTCATCATTGAGGCCGAGATTGAGCACCGTGTCCATCATGCCGGGCATGGAGGCGCGTGCGCCCGAGCGCACGGAAACCAGAAGCGGCTGCCCCGCATCGCCGAAACGGCGGGCGGCGACCCGGCCGACCTCGTCAAGCGCGGCCTCGACCTGTGTTTTCAGCGCGTCCGGATAGGTGCGGCCATTCGCATAATAGTGGGAGCAAAGGTCGGTGGTGATCGTAAAGCCGGGCGGCACCGGCAGCCCGAGGCTGCACATCTCCGCCAGATTTGCGCCTTTGCCGCCGAGCAGATTTTTCTCGCCCGCGCTGCCTTCGGCACGTCCATCGCCAAACACATAGACCCACTTGGTCATGCTGCATTCCCCTTCCGGTCGATTTGCCGGCGCCTGGAACTTGTGCTGCACCGGCTACGGGAGGCAGCGTTAAGCGGCAGCGACCATCAAGGCAAGGCCAACCAACGGAGCATCCGCCGCTTTATCGATTGAAGAGAAGATTTTTTCTTACCGGGAATGGAACAGTTCTACATGTGACAAGGGCAACAGTGCTTCTGCTTGCCAAAGCAGACGGGACGAGGCTCTCGCCCCATCCCGCAACCGTTCTGTTTTTTCCGCGCTGCGTCAGGCAGGCGCTGCCACCACCTGCGGGCGAACGCGGATGAAGATCATCACCGCCGCCAGTACCAGCACCACGCTCGAAACGCTGAACACGCCCTGCGCGCCACCGACATCGAAAATCAGCCCGCCACCTGCCGCGCCAATGGCGATGGCAAACTGGATTGCCGCCACCAGAAGACCGCCGGCGCTTTCGGCCTGATCCGGCACCGTCCGCGCCAGCCACGTGGACCAGCTCACCGGAACGGCGCCGAACGCCAGCCCGCAGAGCGGGGTTTCCCCCCGGTCAAGGGGTTTGACGCAGCAGGTCGCCGGTCTATCGAGCGTCCTTCGGATCAGCCTGATTTGCACGGGCTACTTTGTCGCAAGCCCTTGAAAGACATGAAGTCTTCCTGCGGCCTTGCTTCGCGTATCCGCACAAATCAGGCCGACCATTGCGGCCATATTAATGGGTCCTGACCCTAACGACATCGAAATCACTGCGCCCCAGGCCGGTTGCCGGCTGGCCTGCGCGCCTGTCCACTGCGGGGCTTCGTCCATCTGTCTTTCCTTTCGCATGCAATCTGTTTTGCAGTGCAAAAGAGATAGATTGGACATTCCGGACGAACCATGTCACAAAAACCGGAATGATTGATCGAAACGCCGAAACACCACCATCACTCGCCAATCCGGATCTGGTCAGCGAATTGCTCATGGGCATGCGCCTTTACGGGATGTCCTATCACCGCACCCAGATCACGCCGCCCTTCGGCATTCGCTACGGCACCATCGAAGGGCGGGCCCAGTTTCACTTCGTGGGCCGTGGTCCCGTCTACCTTCGCGGCCCTGACGACACGCTTCACACACTTGAAACCGGCGACGCCGTTCTTCTGCCGCGCGGCGGTGAACACGCTCTCCTCTCCGAGCCGGACTTTCAGAGCCAGTGCATCACGAATTTCCAGGCCAGGCCGCTCTGCCGCGATGTCAAAGAGATCATTGCCTGTTCGAACGAGCCGGATCGCCAAGACGACGCGCTCATCTTCTCCGGATGCATGGAGTTCGATCTGGGCAGCATGCACCCGCTCGTCGCACTCATGCCCGATGTCATGCGCGTGTCCACGCTTCTGGAGCGTTATCCGGAAATCCTGCCCATCCTCGATGCGATGGAGCGTGAGACACGGGGAGACCGCGCGGGTTTTGCCGGCATCCTCGCGCGGCTTGCCGATGTGGTTTCCGCTTTCATCGTCCGCTCCTGGGTCGAATGCGGCTGCGGCGGCTCAAGCGGCTGGGTGGCGGCGCTGCGCGATCCGCGCCTTGGTCATGTGATCGCCGCCCTGCACCGCGACCCCGGTCGCGACTGGACCGTCGCCGAACTGGCAAGGCAAATGGGCAGCTCCCGCTCCGTCTTTGCCGAGCGGTTCCAGACCGTCACCGGCATGACGCCCGTGCGCTATCTGACGGAGCTGAGAATGCGCATCGCCGCCCAGTGGATCAGCCGCGAGGGGCTGGCCATCGAAACGGCAGCACACCGCCTTGGCTATGGCTCACAGCCAGCATTCAGCCGCGCCTTCAAGCGCGTCATCGGCAAGCCGCCCGGCGCGCTGCGCGCTGCCACGCCTCCGCCCCCGCGCGCCACCGCTATGGATCGGGCGGGCAGCACTCCGGCGGTCTAACCCCCAGAAAACCAAGCGTCGCTTCATCCGCGCGCCCATCGCAAAGCTGCCGCATGGCTTCGCAAAAAAGCCTGTCGCCCTGCTCCGTGGCGCAGGCAAAAAGGGTCATGCAGGAGCGAAACTTCAGGTCATCCGGCGTTCCGAAAATCTCATGCAGCGAACCACCCGGCCCCGTCATCACCGCTTCCGTAGCAGCGCACAGGCGCGGCCCAAGAACCGGATGCGCGAGATAGGCACGCGCTTCATCAAGCGAAACCAGACCGTAGAACAATGCAGTTGGCGAGCGCCCCAGCTCACGCAATTGCGGAAACACGAACCACATCCAGTGCGTTCTCTTGCGCCCCGCGCGCAACTCCCCCAGCGCCTCGTCAAAGCAGTCCGCCTGCGCCGTCACGAAGCGCTGAAGGTCGAAAGGGTCTTCCGTCATCATCCGTCTCCGCGAATATTTTCCGGGAACCTTGCCGACGCATTCTACCAGACCCGTCACAGACATTTCGCGAGAGCACGGCGCATCTGCTTCAGGACTTGCAAGCAAGACGAAGATGAATTAGAACAAATCAAGAACAATGGAGGTTGTCATGCGCCAGACCGGAAAGCTCGACTATATCGAAATGCCCGCTTCGGGCGGCACCATCGACAGCGTCAAGGCGTTTTACGCACGGGCCTTTTCCTGGTCTTTCACCGATTACGGTCCCGGATACGCAGCCTTCAACGAGGGGATCGACGGTGGCTTCGACGGCGCGCCGGACGCGACCCGGAAACCGCTCCCCGTCCTTTACTCGGAGGATCTGGAAGCGACGCTCGCCACCGTGCGGGAAGCCGGCGGCGAGATTGTCAAACCGATCTTCTCTTTTCCCGGTGGCCGGCGCTTCCACTTCACCGATCCGGCAGGCAATGAGCTGGCCGTATGGAGCGAGACGTGAGAGCGAGCGGGGCGATCCTGCATCTCGACACGCATCCTGATTTTCCCGAAACCACGGATCAGGCAGGCCGCGACGCGTTGCTAGACTGCCTCGCGCAGGCGCTCGGCGGTCTGGAGGTCGACAGAGACCAACTGGCTGACGCCCTGCTCGGCCATGGTCACGCCGAACAGACGGTTCATGCGCGCCATGGTGATCGGGTTGTGGGTGATCACCACGAACCTCGTATCCGTTGAGGCCGCCATCTCATCCATGAGGTTGCAGAACCGCTCGACATTGTGATCGTCGAGCGGCGCGTCCACCTCGTCCAGCACGCAGATGGGTGCGGGATTGGTCAGGAACACGGCGAAGATCAGCGCCATGGCCGTCAGCGCCTGCTCGCCACCGGAAAGCAGCGTCATGGTCTGCGGACGCTTGCCTGGCGGGCGCGCGAGAATTTCCAGTCCCGCCTCCAGCGGATCATCGGACTCGATCAGCTGCAACTCCGCCGTGCCGCCGCCGAAAAGGTGGGTGAACAGGCGCTGGAACTGCTCATTGACCACATCGAAGGCGGCCAGAAGGCGCTCGCGGCCTTCCTTGTTCAGGTTCTGGATGGCCAGCCGCAGCTTGCGGATCGCCTCGATCACGTCCTCGCGCTCGGTCACGATGGTGCCGTGCCGTTCGCTGAGTTCCGACTGCTCTTCCTCAGCCCTGAGATTGACCGCGCCGAGCCGCTCGCGCTCAATCTTGAAGCGTTCGAGACGCCGCTCCACATCGGCGATCTCCGGCATGGGCGCATCCGGTTCCAGCTCCGCCATGGCCAGCACCTTGTGCGGCGGCACATTCAGCACTTCCTGAATACGCGCCTCGGCTTCCTTGCGCCGCTCTTCCGCCGCCGTCACGCGTTCTTCCGCGCGGGCGCGGCTTTCGCGCGCCGAGGAAAGTGACTGGATGCTTGCGGTCGCCAGCTTGTCCAGCTCCGCCTGCCGGTTCTCTGCTTCCTGCAGCTTGTCGGCAGCTTCCTTGCGCAGATTTTCCGCCTTTGAAATTTCGGAAAGCAGCGCGCGGCCACGCATCTCGATCTCTTCGGGAGCCTCGGCCAGTTCTTCCAGCTCCGCTTCGGTGTCGCCTCTGCGCTGCAGAAGCGCTGCCGTGTGCCGGTCAGCATTTTCCACGCGCGACTGCCAGCTGCGCCGTTCGGCGGCAATCGCCTCGAGCCTGCGCCGGCGCGCATCGGCCTCGCGCCGCAATCCCTCATAGGCTGCCCGCGCCTCGGCCACCGCCGCGCGCTTTGCCGAAACCCCGGCAAACTGCTGATCAAGCCGCGCCTGCAATTCGGTGATGTCGGGCGCGCTCTCCAGCGCCTCTTCGGCGGCCATGGTCGAAGCCACGGCCTCTTCATGATCCTCGACAACGCGGCCACGCGCTTCTTCTAGGCTCATCCGGCGGCTGGAAAGCTCGCCTGCCGCCCTCTCCGCACTCGCCAGCGCATCGCGTGCGCGGCCGAGCGCCGCCTGCGCTTCGCGCCCTTCTTCACGGGTGCGCCGCTCGGCTTCCACCGCAGCCTTCACCGCGTGTTCCGCATCCGCCAGCGCTGTCTCCGCCGCGTGCAGTCGCGCCGTCGCCTCGATCACTTCGCCATCTAGTTCGGCAAGCCGGTTCTTCTGCGCCAGCCTCTGCGCCGCAGCCGTCGGCGCATCCGCGCTGGCGCGGTAGCCGTCCCACCGCCACAGTGCGCCATCGCGCGCCACCAGACGCTGCCCGGTCTTCAGAAGCTTCTGAAGGCGCGGCCCGTCTTCCGCATCCACGATGCCGATCTGCGAGAGCCGGCGCGCAAGCTGTTCCGGGGCCTTCACCACGGAAGCGAGCGCCATGACGCCTTCCGGCAGCGCCGGATCATCCGCCGAAACCCCGGACGGCCCCCAATAGACCGGAGCCGCACTGTCGAGCGGCACGTCCAGATCTTCGCCCAGCGCCGCGCCCAGCGCGGTCTCGAAGCCGCGCTCCACGCGCAATTGCTCAAGCACCGCCGGATAAAGATCCGCGCCGCCGGCGTTCAGGATCTTGCGCAGCGTCTGCGCTTCCGTCTCCACACGCCCAAGCTCGGAGCGCGCTTCCTGCAACGGCGGGCGGGCAGCCTGTTCCGTCTCACGCGCGGCAGCGACCCGCTCTTCGCATTCCGCAGCCGCGCCTTCGGCCATCTCCACGCGTTCCGCGGCTTCTTCCATCAGTAGCCGCTTTTCAGCCGGGTCAGGCAGACCGGCAATCCGGCCCGTGATTTCCTGCAGCTCGGCATCCATGGTCGCAACCTGCCGCGCCAGCCGGTCCCGGCGCTCGGCCTGCTCGCGGATCGCGCGCTCGGCCTGCTGACGCGTCGCCGATGCCTCGGCCTTCTCCGCCGTCAGCCGCGAAAGCAGCTCTTCCGCTGCCGAAAGCTCCTCGGAAACCGTCTCGAACACATTCTGCAGTTCGATATCGCGGCCTTCCGCGCCGTCCTCGGCCTCTTTCAGCGTCTCTTCTTCTTCGGCAAGCCGCGCCAGCGCTTCCGCATTGTCGCGCACCATCTGCTCTTCACGCGCAACGTCCGCGTTGAGCTGATCGATCCGCTTCTGCAATTCCTGCGTTCGCGCCTGAACGCGCTTTGCCTCTTCCTCGATCTGCGTGCGCGCAATGGTCAGGCGCTGCAGGGCGGCGGCGGCGGCGGCTTCCGCATCGCGCAGTTCCGGCAGCTTGTGCGCGCCAATCGCCTGCGCCTTGGCGGCTTCCATCTGGCCCGATGCAGTTTCGCCAACCAGCGCGGTCGCCTGCGAAAGCGCGCTCTGCGCCTCCGCCTCCTGGCTCTTGGCCGAGGACCAGCGCAGATGAAGCAGGATAGCCTCGGCCTTGCGCACTTCTGCGGAGAGCTTCTTGAAGCGCGATGCCTGGCGGGCCTGGCGCTTCAGGCTTTCTATCTGGCTGTCGAGCTCGCTCACCACATCGTCGAGCCGCTCGAGATTCTGCTCTGCACCGCGCAGTCTGAGTTCGGCCTCATGGCGGCGCGAGTGCAGGCCGGAAATGCCGGCCGCCTCTTCCAGAAGCGCCCTGCGCGCCTGCGGCTTTGCCTGGATCAGTTCGCCAATGCGCCCCTGCCCCACCATGGAGGGCGAACGTGCGCCGGTTGACTGGTCGGCGAACAGAAGCTGCACGTCACGCGCGCGCGCTTCCTTACCGTTGATGCGATAGACCGACCCCGCCTCGCGCTCGATCCGGCGCGAAACCTGCAATTCATCCGCATCATTGTAGGAGGCCGGCGCGGTGCGGTCGCTGTTGTCGAGAAAGAGCGTCACCTCGGCCGTGTTGCGCGCCGGGCGTGTTCCCGAGCCCGAGAAGATCACGTCGTCCATGCCGGAGGCGCGCATGTTCTTGTATGAGCTTTCGCCCATCACCCAGCGCAGCGCTTCGACCAGATTGGACTTGCCGCAGCCATTCGGCCCGACCACACCGGTCAGCCCACTTTCGATGATGAACTCACCCGGCTCGACAAAGGATTTGAAGCCCAGAAGGCGCAGTTTGGTGAACTTCATGCCGCCCTCACCCGCACCAGCGCGCGCGAAAGCGGCAGGCAATTGCGTTGCCCGCTAAAGCATGCCGTCGATGATCGCCGACATTTCGTCAATCGACATGGCTCCCGAATGCTTCATCCCATTGATGAAGAACGTAGTAACGGCCTCGATCCCCAGGCGCTCCAAACCCCAATTGCGCATTGCTCTGACTTCATCCAGAAGCTCGCGGTCCGTCAAGCAAGCTTCGAAGCTCTTCTGTGAGAATCCCGCAATTCTGGCGGTTTTCAACAGGGCAGAGCGCCCATCCTTGGCCCAGGCCCACTCAGACTGGGTTTTGTAAAGGAGATCGGAGACGTTGAAATAATTGCCTTTCGAGCAATAGGCAAGCATCAGACCGGCTTCCGCGCGCGGGTCTGTCGGGATGCCGCGCACAATGTAGCGCACCCTGCCCGTCTCGATATATTTGCGCTTGAGCTCCGGCAACGTCTCGGTGTGATAGCGCGCGCAATGAGCGCAGGTCATCGACGCATATTCCACGATCGTCACCGGCGCGCCGGCTTCTCCGAGCACCTTCTCCTCAAGGCCACCGGCCTCGAGCAGCAATTCAGCGTCCACCCCGGCAGCCATCGCCGCCATGGTTCGATCAGCAGAAAATCCGGTTCCAAAGAGCGCCAGAACAAGCGCCAGAGACTTCAAAAAATGACGACCACCACGATGATCGTCCCCATGGCTGCCCTCGTGGCCGCGCCCGGAAAAAACTCCGGGTCGCGCCGAAAACAAACGCATAAATCAAACCTTTTAAACAAAGCGCCACCGGCCGGAGCCGGTGGCGAAATCAGTCGCTCTTAGAGCATACCGTCGATTACGGCAGAAATTTCATCAATGGACAGCGCGCCGGAATATTTCTTGCCGTTGATGAAGAAGGTCGGCGTCGCGTCGATGCCGAATTCTTCCGCACCGCGCGTACGCACTGCGCGCACCTTGGTCAGAAGCTCCTGATCGGTCAGGCAGGCCTCAAAGCTCTCCTTCGAGAAACCGGCAAGCTTGGAGATGTTCAGAAGCGCGGTCTGCGCATCCTGCACCGGCGCCCAGTTGTTTTGCTGCTTGAACAGAACGTCGACCATGGCGTGGTAATTGTCGCCCGAGCAGCGCGCCAGCATGAAACCGGCTTCCGCGCGCGGGTCGAACGGGAACTCGCGCATGATGAAGCGCACCTTGCCCGTGTCGATGTATTTCTTCTTCAGTTCCGGATAGGTCCGCACGTGGAAGGTGGCGCAGTGGCTGCAGGTCATCGAGGCATATTCGACGATGGTCACCGGCGCGTTCTCGTCGCCCAGCACCTTGTCTTCGAGCGCGCCCTCTTCAAGCAGCTTCTCCATGTCCACCGAACCGGTCGAGGCAGGCGCATCCACCGAAGCGGTCGTCACCGGATCCGTCCCGGGCTTGCCCGCATTGGCTTCGGCATTGGTGTCGGAGCACGCGGCCAGTCCCAGTCCAAGCGCCGGCAAGGCGGCCATGGAGAGAAGAAGTCTGCGGCGCTGGATCATTTCGGACATGAAGAATCACCTGTTCGTCTTGGAGTGTTGCCTAGCGTAACGCCACAAAGCGGGCGTTTCGGGCGAATTTGGGTCAAGCGCGTCATTTTCTAAAGCAAGCGCCCTATCACGTTTTGGTGATCGGCTCACCCGCGCTTGCGCGCAATGCTCTCACCCAGTTTCTGGAGCGATTGCCGCAGCGCATCATCCTCAATGCCTGCGGTCAGCTGATCTATCCGCTCGTTCTCCGGGGCGGTCAGTGCCCGCTTCGGGCGCGGGCGGCGCTGTGGCGCAACCTTTACCGGCTTTTGAACAATCTTCACGCGCCCCACGGCTGCAAAGCCCAGAAACGCATTCACCCGGCCAATCACCTCGCCCGTCTCGTGCTGCAGGCGCAAAGCCGCCGCCCCCTCGCAGGCGATCACCAGCGTGGCCGGCTCAAACGGATCGTCCTCGTGCCGGCGACGCGGCCATGCGAGCTTTTCGGGCTGTGTGCTGAGCGCCAGCCGCTCGCCCACGATCTCGCTCCACGACTGCACCAGTTCCACCGAAAGCCCGGCGCGCTTGCGCATCACCGGGTCGAGAATACCGGTGGCGATGTCGCTCACCGCAACGGGATTGCCGTAACGCCTCTTCCCTGTCATGACATGATTTCTCGAATTGATCCGCAACGCATATTGAGTTCCTCTCCAGTATGGCACGCACGGAAGCGTCGGTCACCGACGCGCAAGCATCTTCGACCGATTTTTCGCGCCCGCTTCTGGCCTGGTACGACCGCCACCACCGGCACCTGCCCTGGCGCACCCCGCCGCATGAAACCCTTGTCGGCGTCCTGCCCGATCCCTACCGGGTCTGGCTGTCCGAGATCATGCTCCAGCAAACCACGGTCGGCGCGGTCAAAAGCTATTTCGAGGCTTTCGTAGAGGCCTGGCCCACCGTCGAGGCGCTCGCCGCCGCCGAAACCGACGACGTGATGAAGGCCTGGGCGGGGCTCGGCTACTATTCGCGCGCCCGCAATCTCAAGAAATGCGCCGAGACCGTTGCTGCCGAACATGGCGGCCGCTTTCCCGACACCGAGACCGGCCTCAAGGCGCTGCCGGGCATCGGCGATTACACGGCCGCCGCCGTGTCCGCCATCGCCTTCAATCAACCCGCCGCCGTAGTGGATGGCAATATCGAGCGCGTCATCACCCGGCTTTTCTCGATCGAGACCCCGCTGCCGCAGGCAAAGCCGGAAATCCGCACCCGTGTCGCCGCGGCATTGCCGCACGACCGGCCCGGCGATTTCGCGCAGGCCATGATGGATCTGGGCGCGACGATCTGCACGCCACGCAAACCCGCCTGTGTGCTCTGCCCCATCACGGAGGGCTGCACGGCCCGGCGCGAAGGCACTGCCGAGCGCTTCCCCGTGAAGGCTCCCAAAACGGAAAAGCCCGTCCGCAAGGGTGCGGCCTTCGTCGCCATGCGCGCCGATGGCGCGGTGCTCCTGCGCCAGCGTCCGCCGCAGGGCCTTCTGGGCGGCATGACCGAAGTGCCCGGCAGCCAGTGGACCGCGCGGCAGGATGGCGTCTGCGACACCACCGCAGCGCCCTTCCCCGCCGACTGGCAGGCGGCCGGCGCGATCCGCCACGTCTTCACCCATTTTGCCCTCGAACTTTCCGTCTTCCGCGCTGAACTGCCGCAAAATGCGCCAGCCGGCGATGGCTGGTGGTCCGCCCCCGACGCCCTTCCGGGCGAGGCGCTGCCAACCGTCATGAAAAAAGCAATAGAAGCTGCAATACCCGGAGCCACGAAGAAACGCAGACAGGGATAGAACCGCATGAGTGAGATCCGCCACATCGTCTTCGATATCGGCAAAGTGCTGCTGCACTACGACCCGGAAATCCCCTATCGCCGCCTGATCCCGGATGACGGCGCACGCCGCTGGTTTCTTGAAAACGTCTGCACCGGTGCGTGGAACGTGGAGCAGGATCGCGGGCGCGACTGGCGCGAGGCCGAGGCCCTGCTCATCGCCGAACACCCGCACGAGGAAGACAACATCCGCGCCTTCCGCCGTCACTGGCACGAAATGGTCCCGCACGCCTATGATGATTCGGTCGCGCTTCTGGAGAAGCTCGTCGACGCCGGGCACGACGTGACCATGCTGACCAATTTCGCAGCCGACACCTATGCCGAGGCGCGCAGGCGCTATCCCTTTTTGGAGAAGCCGCGCGGCGTCACCGTTTCCGGCGAGATCGGCATCATCAAACCCGACCGCGCAATCTACGACACCCATGCCGGGAATTTCGGTCTGGAACCGCAGGCGACCCTGTTCATCGATGACAGCGAAAAGAATGTGGAAGGGGCGAAGGCCGCCGGCTGGCAGGCCGTTCATTTCACCGGAGCGGAGAAACTGCGCGCCGATCTCGGCGGGTATGGTTTCGCCGTTTAACGGTCAATGCGAAGAATCACGCAGAGAGTCGCAAAAGCGCTCCACCTGCCTGTATTCCCATGAAAAAAGCGACTTCAGGCTTCTCCCTGAAGTCGCCTGTCTTCATGCTCAGGCGGCAACGCCCTGCATGTTGTCACGCATGATCTGACGCAGGCTGTCGATCGGTTTCAGGCAGCCTTCTTCCTCGAAGTGCCAGAACGTCCAGCCATTGCAGGCCTCAAGTCCCTGAACACGTGCGCCGATGCGGTGGATCGACCCTGCCTCGTCACCGATGGCGATGGTGCCATCCGCGCGCACATTGGCCGTCCAGCGACGCTTGGAATCGCAAAGCTGCGTGCCCGGCTGCATGAGACCGGCCTCAAGCAGGCTGCCGAAGGCCACGCGCGGCGCGGCGCGCTTGCCCTGCATCTGCGCCAGATCCATCTCGTTCAGCGGCTCGATGCCGGCGATCCGTTCGCTGGCCGCCTGGATGTACTCGTCCTGACGCTCGATGCCCACGAAGTGACGGCCGAGGCGCTTGGCAACCGCGCCGGTTGTGCCGGAGCCGAAGAACGGATCGAGCACCACGTCGCCCGGCTTGGTCGAAGCCATCATGACGCGCGCCAAAAGCGCTTCCGGCTTCTGCGTCGGGTGCAGCTTGCCGCCGTCATCATTCTTCAGGCGTTCCTTGCCCGTGCAGATCGGGAACAGCCAGTCCGAGCGCATCTGCACATCGTCATTGGCCGCCTTGAGCGCTTCGTAATTGAAGGTGTAGCCCTTGGTCGACTTGTCGCGCGAGGCCCAGATCATCGTCTCATGCGCGTTCTGGAACCGGCGGCCGCGGAAGTTCGGCATCGGGTTGGTCTTGCGCCACACAATGTCGTTGAGCAGCCAGTAGCCCAGATCCTGCATCACCGTGCCGACGCGGAAAATGTTGTGATACGAGCCGATCACCCAGATCGTGCCATTCGGCTTCAGAACGCGGCGCGCGGCCAGCATCCATGCACGGGTGAACGCGTCATAGGCGGCAAAGCTGTCGAACTGGTCCCAGGCGTCATCCACCGCATCGACCCGCGACTGGTCCGGACGGTGCAGATCACCACCAAGCTGCAGATTGTAGGGCGGATCGGCAAAGATCACGTCGACGGATTTCTCGGGCAAACGATCGAGAGCTGCAACGCAGTCCCCCTTAATGATCGTATCGAGCCATTCGGCCTTCTTTGGTTCGGGGGCAAGCTCATCGATACGACGCACGGCGGACATGGACTGACCTCTAACTCGGACTATTAACCTGCCGTTATGGTTACGGAAGATGGTAAATATTCCGTAAGGACTCGAAGCGAATTGCGAGGTCGGTGTTGCAGCTGCTCTCTTTGTCTCCGCTCCCGGCGCTTGCCGGATCAAATTTCTCAAGGGCAAGAAAGACATTCAGGGCCGTTAGAAAACACTCAGCGCCAAAAGGCGGCGGTGGCTGCCGGCAAGCGCACCGGGATCGTCATAGAATAGCCCGAAGGCGCGACGATACCTGCCGGACAGTTGTTTCGGGGCGGCATAAGGGCTATGCCGCCCCGAGCTTATTCATCCGCTTCCCCAAAAGGACAGGTCTTGCCATGCCAGCTCCCGAACTCGTCATCTTCGATTGCGATGGCGTTCTCGTCGATTCGGAAATCATCGCCTCGCGCGTCGAAGCGCGCGTGCTGACCGAGGCCGGTTTCGAGATCACGCCGGAAGAGCTTGCCAGCCGCTATGCGGGCCTCACCTTCAAGGACATTCTCCTGTCCATCGAGGAAAATGCCGAAGCCCCGCTTCAGGCCACGCTGATCGACCGCGCCGAAAGCGAGGTGGACCGGAAGGTGCGCAAGGACGTAAAGGCCATCGACGGCGTCCACGAGGCAGTGGCCCGCATTCCCCTGCCCAAATGTGTCTGCTCCAATTCGAGCCATGACCGGGTGGAAGCGATGCTCACCCGCACGCAATTGCTGCCCCTCTTCAATGGCCACATCTATTCGGCTCTTGAGACACCGACGCGCCAGCCAAAGCCTGCGCCCGATGTCTTCCTCTACGCCGCCGAGAAAATGGGAGCCAAGCCGGAAAACTGCTTCGTCATCGAAGACTCCGTGCACGGCATTGCCGGAGCCAGGGCCGCAGGCATGCGCGTCATCGGCTTTACCGGCGGTTCGCACATCCAGCCGGGCCATGCCGACCTTCTGATGGAAGCCGGAGCCGAGACGGTCATCCACCGTTTCCAGGACCTGATTGCCGTTCTGGCCGCGCTCACTGAATGGGCGGAAGACGCCTGAGCGACCGTTCCTGAAATTCCGATTCAAACGGGAATCGGAAACGACTGATATTCAAATAAAAAAAGCAGGAGCCCGGCTCCCGCTTTTTTCTTTATCCCGCAATGCTGCCGCTGCTCTAGCGACCGCTGGTCGGACCTTCGTCATAGCCGACCATCAGCTGCACGCTGCGGTCGGGCTTGCCGGCAATCGTGACATTCGGGTCGTTGAAGATGAACTGCGTCGCGCCGGCCGTATCGCCGATGGAGACCTGGTGCTTGAACAGCTTGGAATAGACCACCTCACCGGCGCGTAATGCGACGATGCGGATCGGCATGGTGATCGTTCCGGTCTTGCCAAGCGGGCCCGGCACCACGCGGCCGGCAACGGCGACCGTCATGCTGAACGCGCCATTGTTGTAGCTGCACTTGCGCGTCACATCGGTGATGGACGCCTGATAGATTTCCTGACCGGCCTCGCCCTGCGCACCCTTCTTGTAGGTGGTGAAATAGGCCGTGCCCTCGCGCAGCGAAACAGACGGGCAATAGGCGCGCAGCTCGCTCTCGAGGATCGTCTCGACCGGCTGATCGCCCGTCTGCGCGACCTGGGTCTGCGTGTTGTTGCCGGACTGCAGGTTCATGCCCCCGGTTGCGTCATCGGATTGACAGCCGGAAACAAAAGCGGCGGCGGAAAGCAGTATGGAACTGACGAAAAGACGATAATTGACCAAGTGACATGCCCCGTGAATCTGCGCGCGCCCGAAGCCGACTGAAGTTCAACCGGCAAAAGGCAGCGGAGAAATGACAGATTTCGGCGGCAATTGCCAGAAAACCCGTCATCGACAATCAATTTCCATGCGGTTTGAGTGGAAAACCGGTTCCCACCCGTCCAGATCATGCTCTATATCAGACGCGCGGCCGGAATGCGAAGGGCTCTTGTCCGCACCGGCTGTTCTTCCTCGCAGTTCATGAGGCAATACGACGTATGGCGACAGATTACATTAGCACGCGTGGCGACGCGCCGGCGCTCGGCTTTTCCGATGCAATGCTTGCGGGCCTCGCCCGCGACGGCGGTCTTTATGTTCCCCGCGAGTGGCCGCATTTCTCGGCCGATGACATTCGCGCCATGCGCGGCCTTTCCTACAGCGAGATCGCCTTCCGCGTCCTCTCCCCCTTCGTGGGAGACGAGATCGCTCCGGCGACCCTGCGCCGCATCATCGAGGAAAGCTACGCCACCTTCCGCCATCCGGCAGTCTGCCCGCTGGTGCAGACCGGCCCCAACGAGTTCATCCTCGAACTCTTCCATGGGCCGACGCTGGCCTTCAAGGACGTTGCCATGCAGCTTCTGGCGCGCCTGATGGATCACGTTCTGGCCGAGCGCGGCGAGCGCGTCACCATCGTCGGTGCGACGTCCGGCGATACGGGCGGCGCGGCCATCGAGGCCTTTGCCGGCACCGAGCGCGCGGATGTCTTCATCCTCTTCCCCGAGGGCCGCGTCTCGCCGGTCCAGCAGCGCCAGATGACCACGTCCGGCGCGCCCAATGTTCACGCTCTGGCCGTGAAGGGCAATTTCGATGATTGCCAGGCCCTGCTCAAGGACATGTTCAACGATCACGCCTTCCGCGACGGCGTTTCGCTCTCCGGCGTGAACTCGATCAACTGGGCGCGCGTCATGGCCCAGATCGTCTACTATTTCACCGCCGCCCTGTCGCTCGGTGGACCGGATCGCACGATTTCCTTCACGGTTCCGACCGGCAATTTCGGCGACATCTTCGCAGGCTACGCCGCCAAGCGTATGGGCCTGCCGGTCGACCAGCTGGTGATCGCCACCAACGACAACGACATTCTCGCCCGCACGCTCGCCACCGGCGAATATGCGACCCGAGGCGTGGTCCCCACCACCTCGCCCTCGATGGACATTCAGGTGTCCTCCAATTTCGAGCGCCTGCTCTATTTCGCCTCCGGCGGAAATGTCGACGAGATCCGTCGCTACATGCAGTCGCTGAAACAATCGGGCAGCTTTACCGTCGAGGAAAAGACGCTTGAGGCGATCCGCGCGGAATTCGCCGCCGGCCGTTCCGACATGGCCGAGACCGCCGACACCATCGGCTCCGTGCTTGAGGAAAACGGCTATCTGCTGGATCCGCACACCGCCACCGGCGTGAAGGTCGCGCGCGGACTTGAAGCGTCCAGCGCGCCCATGGTCGTCTTGTCGACGGCCCATCCGGCCAAGTTTCCACAGGCCGTCAAGGACGCCAGCGGCGTTGAGCCGCCCCTTCCCGCGTGGCTCGGCGATCTTATGGAACGGAAAGAATCCTTTACAGTCGTTCCCTCAGACTTAAAATTGTTGCAGGATCACATTAGCCGCCACGCACGTGCGGCGCGTTAAGTATTGTTCAGGGAGTCACGTCAATATGGGTGTTGAGGTAAGCCGTCTGTCGAACGGCCTGACGGTCGCCACCGAAACCCTGCCACATCTGGAAACCGTTGCGCTGGGCATCTGGGTCAAATCCGGCTCGCGCAACGAGTATGAGAACGAGCACGGTATCGCGCATCTTCTTGAACACATGGCGTTCAAGGGCACGAGCAAGCGCACCGCTCGCCAGATTGCGACAGACATCGAGGATGTTGGCGGAGAGATCAACGCCGCGACCAGTGTCGAGACCACCGCGTTCTTCGCGCGTGTTCTCAGCGCAGACATGCCGCTGGCCGTCGAACTCCTTTCCGACATCCTGACCGATTCCAAGTTCGATCCCCATGAGCTTGAGCGCGAACAGCACGTGATCCTCCAGGAGATCGGCGCTGCGCACGACATTCCCGACGACATCGTCTTCGACCGGTTCACCGAAACCGCTTTCCGCCACCAGGCGCTTGGCCGCTCGGTTCTCGGCACGCCCGAAACCGTCCAGTCCTTCACCTCCGATCAGCTGCGCGGCTTCCTTGAGCGGCAATATTCCGCTGACCGCATGGTCATTGTCGCTGCGGGCGGCCTGAAGCACGAGGATTTCGTGCGCGAGGTGGAAAACCGTCTGGGCAGCTTCCGCGCCAAGGCCGAAGGCGTTGCCCCGCAATATGCGCACTATGTGGGCGGTGATTTCCGCGAGCATCGCGATCTGATGGATGCGCAGATCATCCTCGGCTTTGAGGGCCGCGCCTACCACATGCGCGACTTCTATGCCTCACAGGTGCTCTCCACCATTCTCGGCGGCGGCATGTCGTCCCGCCTGTTCCAGGAAGTGCGCGAGAAGCACGGCCTGTGCTACTCGGTCTACGCCTTCCACTGGGGCTTCTCCGACACCGGCATTTTCGGCGTCCATGCGGCGACCGGAAAGAGTGACATCGAGGAACTCGTTCCCCTTCTTCTGGGCGAATTGCAGAAAGCCGGCCAGAGCATCGGTCAGGACGAGCTTGACCGGGCCCGCGCCCAGTATCGCGCCGGCCTGATGATGGCGCGGGAAAACCCCGCCAGCCGCGCATCGCAGATTGCCCGCCAGCTCCTGCTTTACGGCCGTCCCATCGACGTGGACGAGCTGATGGACCGCCTTTCCAACCTCACCGTGGACCGCCTGACGGACCTGTCTCAGCGTCTCTTCACCTCCAAGCCAACCCTCGCGGCCATCGGCCCCGTGGGCACGCTCGCACCGTTCGAGACGATCCAGGACGCACTTACCGATCAGGGGCCCATGCCGCGCAAACTCGCCGTGTAGGACCGCCCCGCCATATGTTGGACGTGCCCTTCTTCCGCCGCCCGCCTCCGGCGCTCAAGGGCGAAACAGTGTTCCTCAGGGGCCCTGTCATGTCCGATCATGCGGAGTGGGCGGCACTGCGCGAGGAAAGCCGCAATTTCCTCGTGCCGTGGGAGCCGAGCTGGGCCTTTGACGAGCTGTCCAGAAGCGCCTTTCGACACCGGTTGAGGCGCTATCGCAGCGAATATGACAATGGCACCGGTGTCAGTTTCTTCGTTTTCGATGCCGGGACCGGTGCGCTCGCCGGCGGCATCACCATGTCGAACATCCGCCGCGGCGTCGCCCAGACCGCAAGTATCGGTTACTGGATGGGCGAGCGTTATGCGGGACGCGGCATGATGCTTGCTGCGGTGCATCTCATCATTCCCTTTGCATTCGAGACCTTGCGGTTGCACCGTCTGGAAGCGGCCTGTATTCCAAACAACAAACGATCTGTCGGTTTACTTGAAAAAGCCGGATTTCAGCGCGAAGGCCTGCTCAGGTCCTATCTCAGGATCAACGGTTCTTGGCGTGATCACTGTCTTTATGCGCTGGTCGCCGAGGAGCGTCATGTGCCTGCATTAGAAACACGAGGCTGATTTCCTTGTCGCGCTCAAACTTCTTCGCATCCCTTGCGACCATCGCCGCCATTGTCATCGCTCTTGTGTCCTCAATCGGTATGGCGCACGCCATCGAGCCGATCAAGATCGCACGCGACGACGTGGCGCTCGACCTGTCTGGCGCGGTGGAGATCTATCGTGGTCAGGGCGAAGCGTTTCAGGTGTCCACGGCGCCGGATGTCGATGGCATTGTGCGACGCATCGAGGTGGAAGCCCAGGATGAGCGCTCCACCGGCGACTGGGCGGTCTTTGCGCTCGCAAACACGACGGATCAGCAGCTCGACCGCCTGATTGTCGCCCCGCATTTCCGACTGGTCGGCTCCGGCCTCATCTGGCCCGATCTCGGCTCCCAGCGCATCGCGGCGATCACGCCAAGTTCCGGCTTCACGCTCGACCGTCAGGAAAGTGCCGATGCCGATGAATTCCGCGTCACGCTCAACCCCGGTTCGGTCGTCACCTTCGTCGCCGAGCTTTCCTCGCCGAACCTGCCACAGATCTATCTTTGGGATCCCGGCGCATACAAGGACACGGTGAACGCCTACACGCTGTTCCGCGGCATCGTCCTTGGCATTGCCGGTCTGCTGGCCCTCTTCCTCACCATCCTGTTCGTGGTCAAGGGCACCTCGATGTTCCCGGCCACCGCAGCGCTCGCCTGGGCGGTCCTGGCCTATATCTCCATCGATTTCGGCTTCCTGAGCAAGGTCATCGAGATCACGCCCGGCAATGAGCAGATCTGGCGCGCCAGCACCGAAGTCGGCCTTGCCGCCACGCTGGTCATCTTCCTCTTCGCCTATCTCAACCTCAATCGCTGGCACGACCATTTCAGCTACGGCCTGCTCGCCTGGGTTCTGGGGCTCGGCATCATTGCCGGTTTCGCCATCATCGATCCCGCCGCCGCCGCCGGCATCGCGCGCATCTCCTTTGCGGCCACCGCCGTGGTCGGTCTCGGCATCATCGTCTATCTCAGCATTCAGGGTTATGACCGCGCCATCATGCTGGTGCCAAGCTGGGTGATGATCATCGCCTGGATGGTCGCCTCCTGGATGGCCATAACGGGCGTTCTCGACAACGACATCGTGCAGCCGGCCATCGGCGGCGGCCTGATCCTGATCATCCTTCTCATCGGCTTCACGGTCATGCAGCACGCCTTTGCCGGCGGTGCGCTCTTCCAGGGCCTGTTCAGCGACATGGAGCGCCAGGCGCTCGCCATTTCCGGTTCCGGCGACGTGGTCTGGGACTGGGACGTTTCGCGCGACCGCATCATCACCCGGCCCGATGTCAGCCGCCAGCTCGGCCTGCCCGTGGGGGCGCTTCACGGCCCTGCCCGCGACTGGCTGTCGAACCTGCACACCGAAGACCGCGACACGTTCCGCACCACGCTCGACGTGGTTCTGGAGCAGCGCCGCGGCCGCATCTCGCAGAGCTTCCGCCTGCGCGGCGCCGATGGTCACTATCACTGGTTCGATCTGCGCGCCCGCCCCGTGATCGGCTCTGATGGCGAGGTCATCCGCTGCGTCGGCACCATGGTCGACGTAACCGAACAGAAGAAGGCAGAAGAGCGCCTCCTGCACGACGCCGTCCACGACAATCTGACGGGCCTGCCCAGCCGCGAACTGTTCCTGAACCGGCTCGACGCAATCATCTCCATCGCACGCACCGAACAGCAGGTGCGCCCCACCGTATTCGTCATCGACATAGACCGCTTCAAGCAGGTCAATGACGAGCTTGGCATCTCGGTCGGCGACACGATCCTGCTCACCATCGCGCGCCGGCTCCATCGGCTGCTCAAGCCGCGCGATTCGCTGTGCCGTCTTTCCGGCGATCAGTTCGCCATGATCCTTCTGTCCGAGCAGGAGCCCGCGCGCATCGCCGCCGTTGCCGATGCGGTGAAACAGGCGATCCGCACGCCGGTCACCTTCGCCCGCCGCGAAATCGTGCTCACTTCCTCCATCGGCCTGATTTCCTGGACTGCCACGCAGGAGTCGGCTGAGGAAATGCTGAAGGACGCCGAGCTGGCCATGTATCAGGCCAAGCGGTTTGGCGGCGACCGCATCGAACCGTTCCGCCCGGCATTCCGCTCCATCGACAACAATCGCCTGCGCATGGAATCGGACCTGCGCCGCGCCATCGAGCGCTCCGAGCTCAAGCTCGTCTATCAGCCGATCATCCGCCTTGAAGACCGTTCCATTGCGGGCTTTGAAGCGCTCCTGCGCTGGGATCACCCCCGCCGTGGCGCCATTTCTCCCTCGGACTTCATTCCGATTGCCGAAAGTTCAGGCCTGATCGTTCAGCTTGGCCACTTCGCAATGCAGAAATCGGCAGAAGACCTCTATCGCTGGCAGAAGCAGTTCAGGGACACGCCGCTCTTCGTCTCGGTCAATCTTTCAAGCCGCCAGCTCATCCGGCGCGATCTTGTCGGCGACGTCCGTTCCGTCATCGCGCGCTCCGGCATCCGGCCGGAAGGCTTCCGGCTCGAACTCACCGAATCGATCGTCATGGACAATCCCGAGCAATCCGCCCATGTGCTCCAGAAGCTCAGGAAAATCGGCATCGGCCTGTCGCTGGACGACTTCGGAACCGGGTATTCGTCCCTCTCCTATCTCTCCAGCTTCCCGTTCGACACGATCAAGATCGACCGCCGCTTCCTGGAAGATCACAGCCCCCGTGGGCTCGTTCTCGTCCGTTCCATGGTGCGCATGGCGCAGGAGCTCGAACTCTCGGTCGTCGCCGAAGGCGTGGTCGACGAGCAGGACGCAGCACAGCTTGCGGAAATGGGATGCGATTACGCGCAGAGCTTCATCTTCGGCGAGCCCGCAGATGCAGAAGCCACCGACAGGCTCCTCTTCGAGCACACGACTGCTGCAAGGTCATAAGGCGAAGCATGCGCCTCAAGAGAGCGACAAACGCTCTCCTTCCCGGGCTTCATGCATAAGCCCGGGATGACCCGGCATGAAACGGGCGGCGACCCGCCCGGCAATTTTCATGAAACGGTGAGCCGCTTCAGGCGTGGCCTGCCACCTGGCTCAGATTGGCCGCATCGACACCGATCGTGGCGAGAACGCCTTCATATTTGTGCTCGAGATCACCTTCGAAAACGAGCTGTGGCGTGGCCGGGCATGTGAGCCAGCCATTCTCGCCGATCTCCATCTCAAGCTGGCCTGCGCCCCATCCGGCATAGCCGAGCGCCATCAGCGCGTGGCGCGGCCCCTGCCCGAGCGAAATGGCCCGCAGCATGTCGACCGTCGCGGTCAGGCAGATGCTTTCGGAAACGGGCATGGAGGATTCCACAACATAGTCATCCGTATGGAGAACGAAACCGCGGCTGCGGTCCACCGGACCGCCATTGCGCACCGGCATGTCGCGCGCTTCCTGCGGAAGCCGGATGGCTTCGGATTGCTCCAGAATGCCGAGCTGCACCAGAATGTCTGGAAAGGCGAGCTGCTGTGGCTGATTGATGATCAGCCCCATCGCGCCTTCCTCGCTATGGGCGCACAGATAGATGACTGCGCGCGCAAAACGCTCGTCGCGCATGCCCGGCATCGCGATCAGGAAGTGGTTTTCCAGATACGGAAGTCCCGTCATTCCCTTGCTATACCCTTGGATTTCACCCTAAATTTCCATGCAGACAGCCTAGCGCGTTTTCATGAAGCTTGAAAGGCGGATGTATTCCCGGACCGGCCCAGCGCTCACGCATTTATGATGCCAGTGCGCGCAAGCGTGTGTTGCCGCCCGAACCGCGCCGCTGCACTCTTCATCCATGATTCGACACATCGCGCTCGCATTGCCCCTGTTTCTGGCTACGCCTGCCCTCTCCGCTTCCAGCCAGTGGCAGCAGAGCGAGGGCGGGGCCGTGCGCATCGTCACCAGCGGCCTGCCCGACGCCGGGGGGCGTCTCAAAGGCGCGCTGGAGATCGAACTCAAGCCCGGCTGGAAGACTTACTGGCGCAACCCCGGTGCGGCGGGCATCCCGCCGCAGCTTGATGTTTCGCGCAGCACCCATGTCAGCGCAGTCGACATGCAGTTTCCGCCGCCACAGCGCATTCAGGACGGCGATGTGACATGGGCGGGCTACAAACACTCCGTATCGCTCCCCGTCACCTTCACGATGGACCGGCCGGACGCCGTGGCGCTGATCGACGCTGACGTGTTTCTGGGCATCTGCGAAACGATCTGCATTCCCTTTCAGGCGTCTTTCCTGTTCGATCCCGGAGCAGATGCCGATAACGCCGCCGACGCGCTCGCCGTTGAGCGCGCCTTTGCACACCTGCCGACCCCTGCCGGCTCGGGCTTCGGGATAACGCATATCAGCCGCAGTGCCGACGCGCTGACCCTGACCGCCAGCCTGCCTGAAGGCGCACAGTCTCCTCTTCTTTTCATCGACCACAGCCTGTCGCGCCATCTGGGCGCGCCGAAGCTCGCAGAGCAAAAGAATGAGACGGCAAACTTCGTTGTTGAAATATTCGATGACGCAGGCGGGAAACTTGAAGGCAGCGCTCTTATATATACGCTGACGGCCGGCGAGAAAGCCGTCATGGGGGAATCCGAAATCCCCTAAAACAATTTGATTTTAAACGTTTTTCAGGAGTCCCAGATGAAAGTATCGGTTGGCGATCGCATTCCCGAGATCACCTTCAAGAAGGTTGAGGGAGATGGCGCGACGGATGTCGCAACGCCTGATTTCTTCGCCGGTCGCAGGATCGTCGTCTTCGGCGTTCCGGGTGCCTTCACTCCGACCTGCAGCAACAGCCATCTGCCGGGCTTCGTCGAGAATGGCGATGCAATCCGTTCGCGCGGCGCGGACGACATTGCCGTTGTCTCGGTCAATGACGCGTTCGTCATGAAGGCCTGGGCGGGCTTCACCGGCGCGCAGGACAAGATCACCTTCATCGCCGATGGCAATGGCGATTTCACCAAGGCGCTCGGCCTCGACATCGACCTGTCGGTCGCCGGTCTTGGCAGCCGCTCCAAGCGCTACTCGATGATTGTCGAAGACGGCGTGGTGAAAACCATCAATGTCGAGGAAAATCCCGGCGAGGCCGAGACCAGCGGCGCCGCCCGTATCCTTGAACAGCTTCAGGCCTGATACTGAATGGAAAAGGCCGGTCGAGACATCTCGGCCGGCCTTTTTGCGTCAATGGGCGCCTGCCCGCAGCGCTTCGCGCCTCAGCGGCGATTCTTCTTGAACGGCTCCATGCCAGCCCGCGCCAGAGCGTCGGCGCGCTCGTTCTCGGGGTGGCCCGCATGGCCCTTCACCCAGTGCCACTTGATCTGGTGGCGGCGGCGCGCCTCGTCCAGCGCCTGCCAGAGCTCGGCATTCTTCACCGGCTTCTTGGCAGCCGTTTTCCAGCCATTGCGCTTCCAGCCCTCGATCCAGCCGGAAATGCCGTCGCGGACATAAACACTGTCCGTGTAGAGATCGACGTCGCAGGGCCGCTTGAGCGCACTCAGCGCCTCGATGGCTGCCTGAAGCTCCATCCGGTTGTTCGTGGTCTCGGCTTCGCCGCCCGACAGTTCCTTTTCCGTGCCGTTGAAGCGCAGCAGCGCGCCCCAGCCGCCCGGCCCCGGATTTCCCGAGCAGGCTCCGTCGGTGTAAATTTCCACGCTTGTCACTTTATGCCGATCCCATATTCCGAAGGTGAGCTGATTTGCCGGTGGAAGCGCAGACGGCGCACATATTCCATCGGGTCGCGCTTGTTCACCAGCGCGCCGTCAGGGATCGTCAGCCAGTCATAGAGCCGCGTCAGCATGAAGCGCAGCGCCGAACCGCGCGCCAGAAGCGGCAGCGCCGCAATCTCGGCCTGCTCCAGCGGCCGCACGGACTGATAGCCCTCGAGCAGCGCCGTTCCCTTGGTCAGATTGTAGGAACCATCCGCCTCAAAGCACCATGCATTCAGGCAGGTGGCGATGTCATAGGCCAGGAGATCATTGCAGGCGAAATAGAAATCGATGATGCCCGACACCTCGTCGCCGAGGAAGAACACATTGTCGGGGAAGAGATCGGCATGGATGATGCCGGTGGGCAGATCCTGCGGCCAGCCTGCCGTCAGAGCGGCCAGATCGGCCTCCACTTCGGACACCAGCCCCGGCTCCACTTCGTCGGCGCGCGGCTTTGCCTTCTCCCAGAGCGGACGCCAGTCGCCCACCGTCAGCGCATTGGGCCGCGTCAGCTCAAAGCCCTGCCCGGCGAGATGCATGCCGGCCATCGCCTTGCCCACTTCGCGGCAGTGCCTTGGCGCGGGCTTCCGCAGCCACATCCCTTCCAGAAAGGTGATCAGCGCAGCAGGCCGTTCGGCAATCTCGCTCACCACCACACCATCGCGCCGGTGCACCGGCAGCGGGCAGTTCACGCCATTCTGCGCCAGATGCTCCATCAGCCCCAGAAAGAACGGCAGGTCCGAGCGCTCCACCCGCCGCTCATAAAGCGTCAGGATGAAAGCCGCCTTCGACGTGTGCAGCATGTAGTTGGAGTTTTCCGACCCCTCGGCAATGCCCTTGTAGGAGAGCAGGTCACCGACGTCGTATTCCTTCAGGAGCGCACCGAGTTCGAGTTCGGTAATATCCGTATAGACTGCCATGCTTATGCGTTGCCGTTCACAAAGGCCATGTCGGCGCTGGTCAATTCCACGTCCCTGATGGCGCGCATGACGGGGAAATTCTCCGTCTCCTCGGCCGTGATCGCGAGCTCGACATTGATGTCGAAGCGCTCGCCGAACGCATCGATGATTTCGTTGACGATGATCTCGGGGGCAGAAGCGCCAGCCGAAAGGCCGAGCACGCGAATGCCGCCCACCTCGTCCCACGGGATCTCGGACGCGCGCTGTACCAGCAGCGAACGCTTTGCGCCGGCGCGCTCCGCCACTTCCACCAGACGGCGCGAATTGGAGGAGTTCGGCGCGCCGACGACCAGAAACAGGTCCGCCCCCGGCGCAGCCTTCTTCACCGCCTCCTGGCGGTTCGTGGTGGCGTAACAGATGGATTCGGCCGCCGGCGCATGCAGATCCGGAAAACGCTCTTCAAGCGCCTTCAGAATGTCCGCCGTATCCTCCACCGAAAGCGTCGTCTGGCTGACGAAGCCAAGCTCCACCCCTTCCGGGCGCACCAGCGCGTTCGCGCCTTCCACGGTTTCCACCAGCGTCACCGTGCCTTCCGGCAGCTGCCCCATCGTGCCGATCACCTCGGGATGACCCGCATGGCCGATCAGAAGCACATGGCGGCCAAGCCGGTGGTGCCGCATGGCCTGCTTGTGCACCTTGGAAACGAGCGGGCACGTGGCGTCGAGATAGAACAGGTTGCGGTTCTGCGCATCGGCGGGCACCGATTTCGGCACGCCATGCGCGGAGAACACAACCGGGCTGTCGCGGTGTTCCTCGGGGATCTCGTTCAGCTCTTCGATGAACACGGCGCCGCGTTCCTGCAGGCCCTCCACCACATAGCGATTGTGCACGATCTCGTGGCGCACATAGACCGGAGCCCCGTATTTCTTCAGGGCCAGAACAACGATCTGGATGGCGCGGTCAACGCCCGCGCAGAAACCACGCGGACCGCAAAGCCGCACCGTCAGCTTCTGTTTTGTCATATCGGCAGCCGTCATCTGTCTTCCCCTTGCTCGGGCCGGAATTGGCGGTGTCAGGCGATCAATGTCAAGAGCGCCGGCGATTTCTCCGCCACCAGACAAACAGCACCCCGCAAAGCGCCACCGCCAGCCCGTACCAGGTGATCGCATATTGCAGATGGCTGTTGGGAAGGTCGATGCGCGTCACGCCGCCCACGGGCAGACCGCCGGGATTGGGCGAATCATCGGCATCCATATAAAATGGCAGCACGCGCGAGGCCTCGGGCAGCCCGGCCGTTGTCGCCATTGCCTTCAGATCCTTCCAGTAGAAGATGTTCTTGGCTTCGTCATTCTCGGGAACGATGAAGGACGGCTTCTCCTCAATGCCGTTGCGCGCCAGTCCGGCAACCCGCACACCGCCGACCACCTGCCCTTCGGCGCGTGCCTCGGCGTCCTTGCGGTCGAACGGAACGAACCCGCGATTGACGAAGATGAAGCGGCCATCGTCAAGCTTCAGCGGCGTGTGGACGAAATAGCCCGACTGCCCCTTCCAGGTCGCAAAGTAATGGCGCTCGCCAGTGTGCCGGAACGCCCCCTCCACCTGGAGCGGGCGGTATTCCACATCGCCGCTCTCGGCATAGATCCGCTCCATGCTCTCCAGATCGACGGGATCCGCATTGACCCGCTCTTCGATCTGCGCGATCAGCGCTTCCTTCCAGTAGAGCCGTTGCACCTGCCAGGTGCCGAGTGCCAGAAGACAGGCAAGCACCACAAGGCTCAGCAGAAGCAGAAGCCAGGTCATGCCAGACCGGCGGGATGCAGTCGTTTCCGATGCGGCCATTACTGGTCCAGCTCTCCCTGAGCAGCCTTGTTGCGGTATTGCAGTGCGATCAAAAGCCCTTTCATGAGCCGCAGCGCCGTCAGGCACAGAACGATCGCCAGCGGGATCCACAGAAGGAAATGCACCCAGAGCGACGGTCCGAGCGAAACCTCCATCCAGAGCGCCAGCCCGACGATGAGAAAGCCGATGATCAGTATGACGAACACGGCCGGTCCATCGCCGGCATCGGCAAAGCTGTAATCCAGACCGCAATTGTGGCACCCGCGCCCCACGGTCAGAAAGCCGGAGAAGAGCCGCCCTTCCCCGCACCGCGGACACCGTCCGCCGAGCCCCGCACTCACGGGATCGACCGGTGGCCAGATGGCCTTGTCGACGACAGGTTCGTCGCCACGCTCATTGTTCTCAGGCACCGTCATTCACATCCAATCCGGATTGCAGCCCCGCCCCATCGCGGATGGGCGTTTGATAAAGCCGCTTAACACAGTCGGCCCGGTCGGGTCGACGCCTCGCCCTGTCGCAGCGCGAAGGGTTTCACCGCTACAGGCAAATTGCGCCCCAAAAAAGAAAACGGCCGGGTCTCCCCGGCCGTTTCCATGTTCCCCCACTGGGCGGGATTACATATGTGCGATCGTCGCGCCCGAAGAGGCCCAGACATAGATGAAGACGAAGAGGAACAGCCAGACAACGTCAACGAAGTGCCAGTACCAGGCAGCCGCCTCGAAAGCGAAGTGGCGCTCGGGCGAGAAGTCGCCGGCCATTGCGCGCAGCAGGCACACCAGCAGGAAGATCGTGCCGATGAACACGTGGAAGCCGTGGAAGCCGGTCGCCATGTAGAAGGTCGCGCCATAGATGGAATCGGCGAACGCGAACGGTGCGTGCATGTACTCGTAGATCTGCACGGCGGAGAAGAGAACGCCGAGCGCAACGGTCAGCGCCAGCCCCCAGACGAGGCCCTTGCGGTCATTCTCGAGCAGGGCGTGGTGCGCCCAGGTCGCCGTCGTGCCCGAAAGCAGCAGAATGATCGTGTTGTACAGCGGCAGGTGGAAGGGATCGAGAACCTCGACTCCGACGGGCGGCCAGGTTCCGCCGGTGAATTCGGCGCGCGTCTCCTGAACCAGCTCGCCCGGGAACAGGCTGGCGTCGAAGAACGCCCAGAACCATGCCACGAAGAACATCAGCTCCGAAGCGATGAACATGATCATGCCGTAGCGCAGGTGAAGCGCCACAACACGCGTGTGATGGCCCTCGCGGCCCTCCTGGATCGTGTCCGCCCACCACGAATACATGGTGAAGAGCACGATGAAGAGGCCGATCAGGAACAGCCAGTAATTGCTTGCGGCGAGATCGAAGCCGAAGATCGTGAAATCGGTCCCGTTCAGGGCCTTCATCCAGGCGATGCCGCCGATGGACATGACCAGGGCGCCCAGCGAACCCAAGAAGGGCCACGGGCTGGGATCGATGATGTGATAGTCATGATGTTTTGCGTGCGCGTCGGCCATGTCAGCCCCCGAGATTTTCGTTCTGATTGGTGTTTGTTTTGGGCGCGGCAACGACCGGCGCCTTCTTCTCAAGCGGGAAGAATGTGTAGGAAAGCGTAATTGTTTTAAGGTCTTTAAGTTCGGGCACGTTGACGATCTCCGGGTCGACAAAGAACACGACCGGCATGTCATAGGACTCGCCGGGTTGCAACTCCTGTTCGGTAAAGCAGAAGCACTCAACCTTGTTGAAATAAGCGCCCGCCTGCGGCGGCGACACATTGAACGTCGCCGTGCCCCAGGTGGGGTAGTCAGCCAGATTGCGCGAAACGTAGGAAATCTGCTTCGTTTCGCCCAGACGCAGCGTGATGTCGCGCTGCACCGGCTTGAACTCCCACGGCACACCATTGGTGTTTGCGTCGAAACGCACCGTGATCGTCCGGTCCAGAATGGTGTCGGAATACTGCTCGACGCGCTGCGTCGTACCCCCGTAGCCCGTCACCTGACAGAAAAGCTGGTAGAGCGGCACGGCTGCGTAGGCCATGCCCACCATGCCGCCAACGACCGCGCAGCATACGATCGCTGCCGTGCGGTTGCGGTTGCCCGCCTTCTTTTCCCGGTCCGTGGTTTCGCTGCTCATGTCACACCTACATGCCGCGCTCGAACAGGCCGGGTCCGATCTTGGCCAGGCTGCCGATATAGACGATGACGACGAAAGCAGCGAGCGCAATGGCAAGCGCGACGGAGCGCTTGCGGCGCGCCTTCAGCTGAGCTTCGGTCGGTTTGACGAAATCCTTGTCCATCAAAGCCACCTCAGAAAACCAGGCCGAGGCTGACGAGCAGCCGGTCGACCAGAAGTGCCGTAAACAGCACGAAAAGATACAGGAGCGAGTAGCCGAACAGCGCCTTGGCGGGCTTCATGGCCGTGTCGCTCTCCGGCATCCGCAGCACCTGCCAGGAATACCACACAAAGCCCACGCCCAGAACGGCAGCCACGACCCCGTAGACGAGGGTCGCAAAGCCGGCGACCACCGGCAGGAGACCGCTCACGGCCAGAAGCAGGGCGTAAATGAAGATCTGTTTCTTGGTCGCCGCATGTCCCGCAACATTGGGCAACATGGGAATGCCCGCCCGCTCATAGTCACCGGACTTGAACAGGGCCAGCGCCCAGAAATGCGGCGGCGTCCAGAGGAAGATGATGAGGAAAAGCACGAGGCTTTCCATGCTGACCGTACCGGTCACGGCAGCCCAGCCCACAACCGGCGGCAGCGCGCCTGCAGCGCCACCGATGACGATGTTCTGCGGCGTCGAGCGCTTCAGCCACATCGTGTAGACCACGGCATAGAAGAAAATCGTGAAGGCCAGCAGCGCCGCTGCCGTCCAGTTGGCCATCAGGCCGAGCGTGGCCACCGAAAATGCGGAGAGCACCAGACCGAAGCCAAGCGCCTCGCCCGCCGTCACGCGGCCGGCCGGAACCGGGCGGCGCGCGGTGCGCCCCATGACGGCGTCGATATCGGCGTCGTACCACATGTTCAGCGCGCCCGATGCGCCGGCTCCAACCGCGATTGCGGCGATGGAGATCACCGCCAGCAGCGGGTTGGTAACGCCCGGCGCCATGGCCAGACCGACAAAGGCGGTGAACACCACAAGGGACATGACGCGCGGCTTCAACAGCGCAATGAAATCGCCCGGCGCCGCCTCGGAAAGGCGGTAAGCCGTGTCTTCCATCTGCTCTTGGTCAACCAGCGCCATGTCGTGCCCTTGTTTCATTAATTCGGCTGCGCGGCCCGTCTCTGCGGAAGGCCGCGCAGCCTTTACCCGTTACGAACTGCCTGCGATCAGCGGATTTTCGGCAGCTGCTCCCACTGGTGGAACGGCGGCGGCGAAGAAAGCTGCCACTCGAGCGTCGTTGCGCCCTCGCCCCACGGATTGGCGCCAGCCGGACGCTTCTTGGCGAATGCCTCGAACACACCGTACAGGAACACCAGGACACCCACGAAAGAGATGTAGGAGCCGTAGGAGGAAACCAGGTTCCAGCCCGCGAACGCATCCGGGTAATCGATGTAGCGGCGCGGCATGCCGGCCAGACCCAGGAAGTGCTGCGGGAAGAAGATGATGTTCACGCCAATGAAGGTGATCCAGAAGTGGATGCGGGCGATGAACGAGTTGTACATGTAGCCGGTCATCTTCGGGAACCAGTAGTACCAGGCCGCGAAGATCGCGAACACGGCGCCCATGGACAGCACGTAATGGAAGTGTGCGACCACGTAGTAGGTGTCGTGCATGGCCCGGTCCAGACCGGCATTGGCGAGCTGAACGCCCGTCACGCCGCCGATGGTGAACAGGAAGATGAAGGCGATTGCCCAGATCATCGGCGTGCGGAACTCGATGGAGCCGCCCCACATGGTGGCAACCCACGAGAAGATCTTCACGCCGGTTGGCACCGCGATGACCATCGTTGCGAACACGAAGTAACGCTGCGTGTCGAGCGACAGGCCGGTCGTGTACATGTGGTGCGCCCACACGATGAAGCCGACTGCGCCGATGGCGACCATGGCGTAGGCCATGCCGAGGTAACCGAAGATCGGCTTCTTCGAGAAGGTCGACACAATGTGGCTGACAATGCCGAAGCCGGGCAGGATCAGAATGTACACTTCCGGGTGACCGAAGAACCAGAACAGGTGCTGGAACAGGATCGGGTCGCCGCCGCCCTCAGGCGCGAAGAAGGTCGTGCCGAAGTTGCGGTCCGTCAGAAGCATGGTGATGCCGCCGGCCAGAACCGGGAGCGACAGGAGCAGCAGGAAAGCGGTGATCAGCACCGACCAGGCAAACAGCGGCATCTTGTGCAGCGTCATGCCCGGAGCGCGCATGTTGAAGATCGTGGTGATGAAGTTGATCGCACCGAGGATCGACGAAGCACCGGCAATGTGGATCGACAGAATGGCGAGGTCCATTGCGGGTCCGGGCTGACCGGAGGTCGAAAGCGGCGGATAGATCGTCCAGCCGCCACCGGTGCCGTAAGCGCCGGCCGGGCCCTGAACGAAGAGCGACATCATCAAAAGAATGAAGGCCGGGGGCAGAAGCCAGAACGAGATGTTGTTCATGCGCGGGAACGCCATGTCAGGCGCACCGATCATGATCGGGATCATCCAGTTGGCGAAGCCGCCGATCAGCGCCGGCATGACCATGAAGAAGATCATGACGAGGCCGTGCGCGGTGGTGAACACATTGTACATGTGCTTGCCGGCGTCGATGGCTGCATCGCCTTCGTAGCCGTAGACCATCGCGGCAAGACCGTGGAAGATCTGAATGCCCGGCTCAGCCAGTTCCCAGCGCATCATAACGGACAGGAAGCCGCCGACCACGCCTGCGAAGATGGCGAAGATCAGGTAGAGCGTACCGATGTCCTTGTGGTTGGTGGAGTAAACCCACCGGGTCCATCCGGTTGGCTTGTGTTCGCCATGGGCGTCTTGGGTTGTAGCGCCTGCCATTTCCTACCGCTCCATTTCCTCTCTGGACGTCTGCCGGCTCATTCGCCTGCAGACGCAACTTTCGTATTGCCCTCGACTGCAGCCATCAGCGCCTTATTGGCGCCGGCGAGATCCTCGCCTGCTGCTGCAACCCAGGTGTCATATTGGTCTTGCGCCACGACGCGGATGGCGATCGGCATGTAGGCATGGTCCTTGCCGCAAAGCTCGGAACACTGACCGTAATAAAGGCCTTCTTTTTCAGCCTTGAACCAGGTCTCGTTGATACGGCCGGGAACCGCATCGACCTTGACGCCAAAGGCCGGCATGGCAAAGGCGTGGATCACATCGCTGGCCGTCACGAGAACGCGAACGGTGGTGTCCACCGGAACGACGATCTCATTGTCGACTGCCAGAAGACGCGGATATTCCGCCTTGTCTTCCTTGCCTGCCGAAGCGCGCTCGTCTTCTTTCAGCATCAGCGAGCTGAAGGAAAGCGGCTCTTCGAGCTGGTATTCGTAATCCCAGTACCACTGGACGCCGGTCGCCTTGATGGTGATGGCCGGCTCTTCCTTGGGCGTGTACTGCGCCGTCAGAAGCTGGAAGGACGGGACCGCGAGGAACAGGAGCACGATCACGGGGCCGACAGTCCAGACGACCTCGATCAGCGTGTTGTGGCTGGTCCGCGACGGCGTCGGATTGGCTTTTGCGCGGAAACGCACAATGCACCAGGCCAGCAGCAGCGTGACAAGGATGGTGATCGGTACGATGAACCACAGAGTGTATTCCTCGAACCAGGTGATCTCCCGCATGATGCCGGTGGCGGCGGGTTGAAAGCGCATCTGCCAGGGCTCGGGTTGCGCAGCAACGGCGCCCGTGGCGAGAAACGGCAGAGTGGCAAGGCCAACAGCGATATTCTTCATAACCCTCGTCATCTCCCGTGGCGACACGACAAAACCGACCGTTCGATTTTGCCGCAAAGGGAATTCTGGCTTTTTATAGGCGCGTTCAAAACATACTCTTATTTGAACCGCAAGGCGGGCGCGAAATGCCACGTGCGGCATTTTTGCACCCCCATCGGCAGGCTCATAGCGCCGTCCTTCATCAAAGTGCAATACCACAAAGCGTCCAAGCGTCCCATTTCCGTCGGAATCATACGCAATTGTTTTCTTTGTCCCCGCATAAACAGGTTATCCCAATCTTTGCTGACACAGTCCCTTTTCGCCAACTGCAAACGCAGGATAAATTGTCCTGATTCGTACGGGAGCCAGGAACAATGAGTATGTCCTTCCTCAAATGCGCCGCGGCAGCGCTCGCGATGACCGTCTTTCCCGTACTGGGCGCTCAGGCCCAGCAAAGCGGAACGGTGCGCTCCACCCATGGCGCGTGGTCTATCCTCTGCGACACGCCGGCCGGCGCTTCCAGCGAACAGTGCGCCATGATGCAGAACGTGGTTGCCGAAGATCGTCCCGAGATGGGGCTTTCGGTCGTTGTTCTGCGCACCGCCGACGGAAAGGCGGAGATCCTGCGCGTTCTTGCGCCGCTTGGCGTCCTCCTTCCCAACGGGCTTGGTCTCAATGTGGACGGCAAGGACATCGGTCGCGCCTATTTCGTGCGCTGCTTCCAGGACGGCTGCTACGCCGAGGTGATCCTTGAGGATCAGCTCGTCGAGACCTTCAAGTCCGGTCAGTCGGCCACCTTCATCGTCTTCCAGACCCCGGAGGAAGGCATTGGCATTCCCGTCGATCTGAACGGTTTTGCCGCCGGTTTCGACGCCCTGCCGAAGTAATCTCACGACCGCCTGTCTGAACCGCTGCCGGATCACCACTGGATTGCACGCGCTCTCTTCCCTAAATGGAAGAGAGTTTCGACAGGATATTGTTCATGACCGCCAAATCGCTGCTTGATGCGTTCGACTGCTCGGCCGAACGACTCAAATCTCTCGTTTCCGACACGATCCGCGGCGCGGATGACGGGGAGCTCTTTCTCGAATACCGGGAAGGAGAAGCGCTCGTCTTCGATGATGGTAGGCTGAAAACCGCCAATTTCAACACCGATCAGGGCTTTGGCCTGCGGGCCGTCGCCGGCGAGGCTTCGGGCTACGCGCATTCGAGCGAATTGTCGGAAGCGGCCCTGCGCCGCGCCGCCGATGCCGTTTCCACCGTCAAGGACGGTTATTCCGGAAAACTGGCCGCCGCCCCCGCCGGGACGAATCAGCGGCTTTACGGTGACGAAAATCCGATCGTTTCGCCCGGTTTCGAGGAAAAAGCGAAGCTTTTGCAGGAAATCGACGGCTGGTTGCGGGCAAAGGATGCGCGCGTGCGCCAGGTCTCGGCCTCGCTTGCCGCCTCCTGGCAGCATGTGGAAATTCTGCGCGCCGACGGCCAGATCGCGCGCGATATCCGCCCTCTCGTCCGGGTCAATGTGTCTGTCATGGTCGGCGATGGCGACCGGCAGGAGACCGGCTCCTACGGCATGGGCGGACGCAAGAGCTTTGGCGAATTCCTTGCAGAAGATTCCTGGCAGTTCGCCGCCAGCGAGGCGCTGCGTCAGGCGCTCGTCAATCTTGAGGCCGTCCCCTCGCCTGCCGGCACGTTCGACATCGTGCTCGCCAATGGCTGGCCGGGCGTGATGCTGCACGAGGCCGTTGGCCACGGGCTCGAAGGCGACTTCAACCGCAAGAAAACCTCCGCTTTCGCCGGGCTTCTGGGCGAACAGGTTGCCGCCCGTGGCGTGACCGTGGTGGATGACGGCACGATTTCGGAACGGCGCGGCTCCCTCACCATCGACGATGAAGGCACGCCCACCGGACGCAACGTGCTGATCGAGGACGGCAAGCTGGTCGGCTACATGCAGGACCGCCAGAACGCCCGCCTCATGGGCATGGCGGCCACCGGCAATGGCCGGCGCGAATCCTATGCGCATGAGCCCATGCCGCGCATGACCAACACCTACATGACCAGCGGCGACAAGACGCCCGAGGAAATCATCGCCTCTGTGAAGAAAGGCATCTACGCCGTTTCCTTCGGCGGCGGTCAGGTGGACATCACATCCGGCAAGTTCGTGTTCGGCTGCACCGAGGCCTACATGATCGAAGACGGCAAGGTGACCCAGCCGGTGAAGGGCGCCATGCTGATCGGCAATGGCCCGGACGCCATGCACCGCGTTTCCATGGTCGGCAACGACATGAGCCTCGACAATGGCATCGGCATGTGCGGCAAGGCCGGACAGGGCGTGCCCGTGGGCGTCGGCCAGCCGCATCTGCGTATGGACCAGATGACCGTGGGCGGCACGCAGACCTGATCATGTTCGAGCGCATCGTCATACTGACCGGCGCAGGCATCTCCGCCGAATCCGGCGTGGACACGTTCCGCGACAGGAACGGTCTGTGGTCCAAGATCGACTATCGCGACGTGGCGACGCCCGAGGGCTTCGCCGCCAATCCGGTTCTGGTGCATGATTTCTACAATATGCGCCGGCGCAGGATCGCCGGGCTTGAGCCCAACGATGCGCACCGCGCACTCGCCCGGCTGGAACGCGAGTTCAGCGGCGAAGTGCTTCTCGTCACACAGAACATCGATGATCTGCATGAAAGGGCGGGCTCCTCCAACCTGATCCACATGCATGGCGAACATCTGAGCGCGTTATGCGCCGATTGCGGGGTACGCACTGCCTGGCAGGGCGACATGTCGGTGGAGACGCCCTGCCCTTCCTGCGGCGCGGTCGGCCACATGCGCCCGGATGTCGTCTGGTTCGGCGAGATGCCCTATCAGATGGAACGCATCTACACCGCACTTCGCGCTGCCGATCTATTCATGTCCATCGGCACGTCGGGCAATGTCTATCCGGCAGCACAGTTCGTTCAGGAAGCCGGCCGCTCCGGCGCGCACACGATCGAGCTCAATCTCGAGCCCTCCGACACGTTCGATGATTTCGACGAGGCGATCCACGGGCCGGCAAGCCGCGTGGTGCCTTCCTATGTCGACATGCTCCTGAAGGGCTGATCAGCACATTTCGCGGTCAGGCGGAAACGCCTTATCGCCGCTGCGGCTTCTTTTCCAGAAGCGCCACCGCTTCCACATGCGGCGACCAGAGGAACTGGTCGATGGGCGTGACGCTGGTGACGCGATAGCCACCCTCGACAAGGATCGCCAGATCCCGCGCCAGCGTGCCCGGATTGCACGACACCGCCGCAATGCGCCGCACGGTCGAGCGGGCAAGCTGCCGGCACTGGAACTCCGCACCCGCGCGGGGAGGATCGAAAACCAGCCCGTCGAAATCCGCCAGCTCCTTGACCAGAAGCGGACGGTGGAAGAGATCGCGCTTTTCCGCCTTCACCGGCTTGAGCGACGGCCACTGCCGTGCGGCATTGTCGAGTGCTGCAAGCGCTGCTGCATCGCCCTCGGCGGCGTAGACCCGCGCCTTCTGCGCAAGCCGCAGCGCAAACGTGCCGCTGCCGGCAAAGAGGTCGGCAACATGCTTGCAGCCTTCCAAGTACCCCGCCACGAGTGCGGCCATCGCGTTTTCCGCCTCGGCGGTCGCCTGCAGAAAGCCGGCCGGCGGGATCGCCACCGGCACACCGCCGAAGAGCACGGCCGGCTTGTTGCCTTCCACGATGATCTCGCCATCGGCGGACAGCCGCGAAACCTGCTTTGAGAGCGCCATGTCCACCACGGCCCGGCGCTGCTTTTCGCCAAGCTTTCCTGCGCCCACAACCGCTATGTCGAGGCCGGACACCGTCTCGGTCACCGTCATATGGAACGGTTTTGGCGTTGCGGCGATTGCCTTTGCCAGATCCCGCAGATCATCCAGCGCCCCCGTGATGCCGGGCGTGGCGACCGGACATTCCTCGATCACGACGATGCGGTGCGTCTGCGCGGCGTTGAAGCCAAGCAGGATATCCGAGCCCAGACGCCGTGCGGTGAAGGTCACGCGGCGGCGCGTCTGCGGCGGACACGCGACAAGCGGCTCCACCGCCACATCGATGCCGCGCGCCTGCAGCGCGCGCTCCACCTTGTCGCGCTTCCAGGCGCGATAGGCTTCCTGTTCCAGATGCTGCACCGCGCAGCCGCCGCAATCGGCGAAATGACGGCACACGGGTTCGGCGCGTTCCGGCACGGCCTGCTGGAGCTTCACCCTGCTGGCGCGCCCCTTGCGCACTTCGGCTTCCACCACTTCGCCCGGTAACGCAAACGGCACATAGACAGGCCCGGACGGCGTGACCGCCACGCCATCGCCCTGTGCACCCAGATGATCAATCGTCAGAGTTTCGCTCATCGGCTCCTGCGCCCGGCCAAAAGAAATTCACGGTTTCCGTCTCCGCCCTCTATGGGCGACGGTGCAAGCCCCACGGCCTGCCAGCCGGCGTTCGTCCCCAGCCAATTCTCCAGATCCGCAGCTATTTCATCGGCCCGCGCCGGATCGCGCAACAGGCCGCCCTTGCCGATGGCTTCCCGCCCCGCCTCGAACTGCGGCTTGACCAGAAAGATACCGTACGCGCCCGGCGCTGCCAGAGCGAGTGCCGGCGGCAGGGCAAGTTTCAGCGAAATGAAGCTCACATCCGACACCAGAAAATCCGGCGCGCGGCCATTCAGGTCTTCCGCCGTCAGATGCCTTGCATTCACGCCCTCGCGCGACGTGACACGCGGATCGCTCTCGATACGGGCATCCATCTGCCCGCTGCCCACATCGATGGCCGTGACATGGGCCGCGCCGCGCTCCAGAAGCACCTGCGTGAAACCGCCGGTCGACGCGCCGATATCGAGCGCCTCGGCCCCTTTCGGATCGAAACCGAAGACCTGGAGGCCGCGCAGGAGT
The DNA here is from genome assembly GCF_017255295.1 of Nitratireductor aquimarinus. GTDB lineage: Bacteria > Pseudomonadota > Alphaproteobacteria > Rhizobiales > Rhizobiaceae > Nitratireductor > Nitratireductor aquimarinus. The sequence continues at coordinate 611,541 of NZ_JAFKDE010000002.1, read as the reverse complement.
TTTAGCGCCGCGCGCGATACATAGGCGCTTGCCGGATCATCGACACCGATCTCGACAGTTGGCGCGACCGTCTGGCCCGGCTTTTTCGCCGGTTTCCCGTCCACCATCACCGTGCCGCGCAGGATCGCGTCGCGCGCGCGGGCGCGGCTGTCGAAAAATCCTCGCTCTACGAGAAACTGGTCGAGCCTCATCGGAGGGTCCTGCTGGAATTGCGCATTTGGGGTGCTTTACCCGCCTGCGGCGCGCCTGCCAACCAAAACCCGCCGTTTTCAGGCGCGCGCTGCGCTCTCCGCCTGCTGGCCTAGAGCGGCAAACACGGTGCGCACGATGGCCGGGGCATCAAGGCCCGCATCCTCCACCATACGCTCCGGCTTGGCGTGGCCGATAAAGCGGTCTGGCATGGCCATGGGCCGCACCTTCACACCGCTTTCGAGCAGACCTTCATGCGCCAGGAAATTGAGCACATGCGAACCGAAACCGCCGATGGAGCCTTCCTCGATGGTGATGAGAACCTCGTGCTCCTGCGCCAGCCGGCGAATCATCTCCGTGTCCAGCGGCTTGGCGAAGCGGGCGTCGGCCACGGTCGTGGAAAGACCCGCCGCATCCAGCTCGTCCGCCGCCTTCATGCAGTCTTCAAGCCGGCCGCCCAGCGAGAGAAGCGCCACCTTGGAGCCCTCGCGCATGATGCGCCCCTTGCCCAGTTCCAGCACCTCGCCGCGCTCCGGCATCTCGACGCCAATGCCATTGCCACGCGGATAGCGGAAGGCGATTGGCCCGTGATCATGTTCCACGGCGGTGCGCACCATGTGGCGCAACTCCGCCTCGTCCGCCGCCGCCATGACGACGAAATTCGGCAGGCTGGCCAGATAGGTGATGTCGAACGCGCCGCAATGGGTGGCGCCATCCGCCCCCACAAAGCCGGCGCGGTCGATGGCAAAGCGAACCGGCAGGTTTTGCAGCGCCACATCATGCACCACCTGGTCATAGGCGCGCTGGAGGAAGGTCGAATAGATCGCCGCGAATGGGCGCAGCCCCTCCGTCGCCAGCCCGGCGGCAAAGGTCACCGCATGCTGCTCGGCAATGCCCACATCAAAAGTGCGTTCGGGAAACTCCTGCTCGAACAGGTCGAGCCCGGTGCCGGACGGCATCGCCGCCGTGACGGTGACGATCCGGTCGTCCTCGCGCGCTTCCTGAATGAGCGACTGGGCGAAAACCTTGGTGTAGCTCGGCGCGTTCGCCGGCGCCTTGGCCTGCGCGCCGGTGATGACGTCGAACTTGTTGACGCCATGATATTTGTCGGCGGCGGCCTCTGCGGGCGGATAACCCTTGCCCTTCTTCGTCACCACATGGATGAGCACCGGCCCCGTGCCATTGTCGCGCACATTCTTCAGAACCGGGATGAGGTGTTTGAGATTGTGCCCGTCGATGGGACCGATGTGGAAGAACCCCATTTCCTCAAACAGCGTGCCGCCGGTCACATAGCCGCGCGCATGCTCCACCGCGCGGGTGATCGCCCGGTCCACGCCCTCGCCCAGATAGGAGGTGAGTTTCTTGCCGAAATCGCGCACGCCCTGATAGGCCCGCCCCGAGGCAAGCCGCGCCAGATAGGCGCTCATCGCGCCCTGCGGCGGCGCAATCGACATGTCGTTGTCGTTGAGGATGACGATCAGCCGGGCGTCGAGAGCGCCGGCATTGTTCATCGCCTCATAGGCCATGCCCGCCGACATCGCACCATCGCCGATCACCGCAATCACATTGCGCTTTTCGCCAGCCAGCTCATGGGCAACGGCCATGCCGAGACCGGCGGAGATGGAGGTGGAGGAATGCGCGGTTCCGAACGGATCGTATTCGCTCTCCGAGCGCTTGGTGAAACCGTAGAGCCCGCCCTCCTGCCGCAGAGTGCGGATGCGATCGCGCCGCCCGGTGATGATCTTGTGCGGATAGGCCTGATGGCCCACATCCCAGATCAACCGGTCATCCGGCGTGTCGAACACATAGTGCAGCGCCACGGTCAGCTCGACCACGCCGAGCCCTGCGCCCAGGTGCCCGCCGGTCCTGGAGACCACGTCGATCAGTTCGGCGCGCAGCTCGTCAGCAAGCTGAGGAAGCGCATCCTCGGAAAGGCGTTTGAGATCGGCAGGAATGCCGACCGTATCGAGAAGTGGAGTCTCGGGTGGCGATTTCACGCGCGTCACCTCGGCTGTTTGCATCGCTTCGACATAGGACGTCAGCTATCCAAAGTAAACGCAATGCGATGAAACAGTACAGTTTCAAAGGAGCATAATTTTTCATGATGCAAATACAAAACAACCTCCGCACAAACAAATGTACAGAGGTTGCCGATATTTTGGATTTTCCGGACTCAGCTTTCGTCGAGTGGCTCGCTGCCGGCTGCCTGCCCTTCGCGTGAGAGGCGGATCTTCTCCACCTTGTCCTCGGCCGCCTTGAGCAGCTGGTCGCAGTGCTTCTTCAGCGCCTCGCCGCGCTCATAGATCCTGATCGACTGGTCGAGCGGCACGTCGCCGCGCTCGAGATCCTCAACGATCTTCTCCAGCGCCTCGAGCGCCTGCTCGAAGCTCATGCCCTTGATGTCGCTGTTGGCTTCTTCGGCCATCTCTCACCCCTTTAACAAGCGGCCGACATGCGCAGCGACCGACACGGAAAGTCCCTGCAGGTCGTACCCACCTTCAAGCAGGCTGACAAGGCGACCCTGTGACAAACGATCGGCCCGCTCCATCAGAACGCCCGTCGCCCAGTCGAAATCCTCAGCCTCCAGATTGATCTCCGCAAGCGGGTCGCGGCGGTGCGCGTCAAAGCCTGCCGAAATGATGATCAGATCGGGCGAAAACCGGTCGAGCGCCGGCAGAATGACCTTGTCGAACGCCTCGCGAAAAATCTCCGAGCCGGAGCCGGCGGCAAGCGGCGCGTTGAAGATGTTGCCCGCCCCCGTTTCATGGGCCGCACCCGTTCCCGGGAAAAGCGGCATCTGGTGCGTGGAGCAGTAAAGAACGCTCGGATCGTCCCAGAAAATCTCCTGCGTGCCGTTTCCGTGATGCACGTCCCAGTCAACGATGGCGACACGCTCCGCGCCGTGCTTCTTCTGGGCATGGCGCGCGGCGATGGCCGCATTGTTGAACAGGCAGAACCCCATGGCGCGGTTCTTCTCGGCATGGTGGCCGGGCGGACGACCTGCCACGAACACATTGCCGGTATCGCCGGAAAACACGTCGTCCACACCGGCCAGCGCGCCGCCGATGGCGGTCAGCGCCGCTTCAAAGCTCTTCGGACTGATGATCGTGTCTTCATCGATGCGCGCCATCCCCTCTTCGGGAATATTCGCCTTCACCTTGTCGAGATGCTCCTGCGGATGTGCGTAGAGCACGGTCTCTTCATCGGCGAGCGGCGCTTCCAGCCGCTCCAGATAGGTGAAGGGCTCGTCGTCGAGCCGATCCACGATCACCCGTAATCGGTCCGCCCGCTCCGGGTGGCCGGGTGGTGTGATGTGCTCACGGCAGATCGAATGCGTGTAGAAACGGGTGTTCATGTCATAACTGTAATTGCCAAAGCATAACTTGGCCATGACAGGATTTCGCGCAGTGGTCGCATGTCAACAGGCTTTCACCCGGCCTTTTGGGCCGGATGGATGCCTTCATGCCCGCTGCCACAGCCCCTGGGGCTGTTTTTCTTACATGATGTCGGTCGAAGCGATCTCGATACCGAAACCTTCAAGCCCCACATAATGGCGCTCGCGGGAGGCCATCAGCTTGATCGAGGAAATGCCCAGATCCTTCAGGATCTGCGCGCCAAGGCCGATCTCGCGCCACTCGCTCTCGCGCCGCAGGGCTTCGTCATGATCCTCGCGATCTTCGTTGCCGGCCGGACGGCGGCGGTTCTGATGGGCAACGCCCACCGACCCCTCGCGCAGATAGACCAGAACGCCACGACCAAGGCCGTTCATGCGCTCCATGGCCTCGCGCAGGCGCTCTTCCGTGCCGAACACGTCCGTCACCACGTCCTCGGTGTGAAGACGCACGGGAATGTCGACGCCGTCGCGAATGTCGCCGAAGACGATGGCCAGATGCTGCATGGCTTCCCAGGGAAGCGTGTAGGCATGAGCCTTTGCAGGGCCGCTCGGCGTGTCGATGTCAAAACTCGCCACCCGCTCCACCAGCGTTTCCTGACGCTGGCGATAGGCGATGAGATCGGCGACCGACACCTGCTTGAGACCATTCTTCTCGGCAAAGGCAGAGACTTGCGGTCCACGCATCACCGTGCCGTCATCATTGACCAGTTCGCAGATCACGCCAACCGGCGGCAGGCCGGCGAGCTTGCACAGATCGACAGCCGCTTCCGTATGGCCCGAGCGCATCAGCACCCCGCCCTCGCGCGCCACCAGCGGGAAAATGTGTCCCGGTCGCACAAAGTCGCCGGGGCCGACATTGGGGTTCGCCAGATTGCGCACGGTCAGCGTGCGGTCATCAGCCGAAATGCCGGTGGTCGTGCCATGTTTGAAATCGACGCTGACGGTAAAGGCCGTGGAATGCGGCGCATCGTTCTCGGCCACCATCGGCGTCAGGTTCAGCCGCCGCGCTTCGCCCTGCGGCATGGGTGCGCAGACAATGCCGGAGGTATGGCGCACGATGAAGGCCATGTTCTCGGGCGTGCAGTGCACGGCGGCGACAATCAGGTCGCCCTCGTTCTCGCGCCCGTCATCATCCATGACGACAACGATCTCGCCCTTTTCAAAGGCGCGCAGGGCTTCAACGACCTTCTTCTGGTCATAGGGCATGGGAAAACTCCTCAGATGCGACCGGTCTGGCCACGGTGCCGCAGATAATGATCGGCGATTGCGCAGGCCACCATTGCCTCGGCAATCGGCACCGCGCGGATGCCCACACAGGGATCGTGCCGGCCCTTGGTCAGAACATCGACCTCATTGCCGTCCCTGTCGATGCTCTGGCGCGGCGTCAGGATCGACGAGGTCGGCTTGACGGCGAAGCGCGCCACGATGGGCTCACCGGTGGAGATGCCGCCCAGAATGCCGCCGGCATTGTTGCTCAGAAAGCGCGGGGTTCCGTCATTGCCCATGCGCATCTCGTCGGCGTTTTCCTCGCCGGTGATCCGCGCCGCCTCGAAACCATTGCCGATCTCCACGCCCTTCACGGCGTTGATCGACATCAGATTGGCGCAGATATCCTGATCGAGCTTGGCGTAGATCGGCGCGCCGAGACCGGCAGGCACGTCTTCCGCCACAACCTCGATCACCGCGCCCACCGACGAACCCGCCTTGCGGATGCCGTCGAGATATTCGGTGAACACCGGAACAGAGTTCGGGTCCGGAGTGAAGAAGGGATTGTCCGCATTGCCGATGAAATCCCAGTCCCAGTTGGCCCGGTCGATTTCCTTCTCCCCCATGGCGACAAGCGCTGCGCGCACATTCATGCCCGGCACGACCTTGCGGGCGAGCGCGCCTGCGGCAACCCGCGTCGCCGTCTCGCGCGCCGAAGAACGGCCACCGCCGCGATAGTCGCGCAGACCGTATTTCGTCTCGTAGGTGTAGTCCGCATGCCCCGGCCGGAAGCGCCTGGCGATCTCGCCATAATCCTTGGAGCGCTGGTCAACATTCTCGATCAGCATGGAGACCGGAGTGCCGGTGGTGATCAGCGTTTCGCCGTCCTCATCCGGCAGCACGCCCGACAGGATTTTCACCTGATCCGGCTCGCGGCGCTGGGTGACGAAACGCGACTGCCCCGGACGCCGCTTGTCGAGCTCGGCCTGGATCTCGGCCAGCGTGAAACGAATGCCGGGCGGGCAGCCATCGACCACGCAGCCTATGGCCGGGCCATGGCTCTCGCCCCAGGTGGTGACACGAAACAGATGACCGAATGTGTTGTGAGACATGAATGCAGGCTTCCAGAAAACAGACAGCCCGACCATCGAGCGCGTCCCCGAGAGCCGGTCGTTTCGCTTCTATTGGCCTTTGCGGGTGCGGTCAAACCGGATTGCCTAATGCGAAAGTTTTGACACAATTAGGTGGTTTACAAAATTGAAGGGATTCGCGCCCCGGATACGGGCGCCACATAGAAATCCGAGAGGTGTGGAATGCGCATTTTCGCCGCGGCAGTGGGATTATTAATGCTTGCCTCATCCGCCTTTGCCCTCGACGCCGAGGGCAAGGTTCGCAATGTGGACCCGGACAATCTCACCATCACGCTTGAAAATGGCCAGACCTACAAGCTGCCGAGCGAGATGGACGTTTCCGCCATTCAGCCCGGCATGGAAGTGGTTCTCGCCTATCGGGAAGTCGACAATGGCGTGAAGCAGATCACGGACATGCTTCTGCCCGAGTGAGCCTTACAGCCAGTCTGCCGAACCACTCTCAAACCGCAGGATGCGATCCTGCGGTATGGTGAGCGCAGCCGCTTCATCGCTGGACGCATGGCCCAGCAGGTAAAGAAGCGAGCGGATCACGCCGCCATGGGTGACACAGACGGTCGGCCCTGTGACCTCTCCGAGCCACGGCTTGATGCGCTCAGCCAGCTTTTCATAGCTCTCTGCATTGTCGCCGGGCGGGACAAATCCCCATTTGTCGTTCGAACGGGCTGCCGTGCAGCCGGGATTTTCCGCTTCCAGCTCGGCATAGGTAAAGCCCTGCCAGTCGCCGAAATTCAGTTCCATCAGCCGGGGATCGGTGCGGTATGCCTCGCGCGGCAGGCCAAGGCCTGCGCGCACACGCTCCATCGTCTCGCGCGTACGTCGTAACGGGCTTGCGACAAAATCAAAGCCATCCGCATTGTGATCGAGAAGATCGGCAAGGCGAATGCCATTACGGTCGGCCTGAACCTGACCAACCGCATTGATATCAGTATCGGCCTGCCCCTGAAGACGCTCTTCGGCGTTCCAGGCCGTCTGGCCGTGTCTGATGATATAGAGGGTGGGAAGCACTGCGGGCCTTCTGACTTGGAGCATCGGACCGAAAAGCAGGAACCGGCTTTCGGGTATTCCGATGCTCCATCACTGGTTAGGATCGTCCTTTGCGCGTTCGAATGAACGCAGGCCGATCTACTCCGTCACGACAGAAATATCGGGAGCGTCCACGGCCTTCATGCCGACCACGTGATAGCCGGAATCGACATGCAGCACTTCGCCCGTCACGCCGCGCGAGAGATGCGACAGCATGTAGAGAGCGGAATCGCCCACCTCATCGGTGGTGACAACGCGCTTGAGCGGCGAGTTGTACTCGTTCCAGCGCAGAATGTAGCGGAAATCGCCGATGCCCGAAGCCGCCAGCGTCTTGATCGGGCCAGCCGAAATGGCGTTGACACGAATGTTGCTGCCGCCCAGATCGACCGCCATATAACGCACGCTCGCCTCAAGCGCGGCCTTGGCGACGCCCATGACATTGTAGTGCGGCATCACCTTCTCGGCGCCGTAATAGGTGAGCGTCAGGATGGAGCCACCATCGGTCATCAGCGGCTCGGCGCGCTTGGCAAGCGCGGTGAGCGAATAGACCGAGATGTCCATGCTGCGCAGGAAGTTGTCGCGGCTCGTATCGACATAACGGCCGGTCAGCTCGTCCTTGTCGGAGAAAGCGACGGCATGGACCAGGAAGTCCAGCTTGCCCCACTCCTTCTCAAGCTTCTCGAACACCGCATCGACGCTGTCCATGTCGGTCACGTCGCAGTGACCGGCGACGATCGCGCCCAGCTCTTCAGCCAGCGGCTCGACGCGCTTCTTCAGGGCGTCGCCCTGATAGGTCAAAGCAAGCTCTGCGCCGGCATTGGCGCACGCCTTGGCGATACCCCAGGCGATCGAGCGGTTGTTGGCGACACCCAGAATGAGCCCGCGCTTTCCGGCCATCAGGCCATTGCCACTTGTCATGGAATGGTTCTCCGAATTCAATTGCCGAAGCGTCATGCTTTCACCAGAAGGCGCGGCGCTTCATCACTCCAACTACCTGCATAGCACGACCGGGCGATTCCCGACCGCGCAATATAAATAAGCCGGCAGCCCTATCGCACAGCCCGGCGAAGGCATCAAGCCGATTGGCGGAACAATGCCTCAAGCGCCGGATCTCCGCCTTCCGGCAGCATGATCTGGATATGAGCGTAAAGGTCGCCGTTTCCATCGGTCTTCAGCGGCAGGCCGCGCCCTTTCAGACGCATGGTGCGGTCAGAACTTGTCCAGGCCGGAATGGTCAGCGCAAGCCGTCCCGTCGGCGTTTCAACGGGCACTTTCGCGCCCAGAACCGCATCACGCAGGCTCACCGGCAGATCCACATGCAGGTCCCGGCCCTCAACGCGGTAGCGCGGGTGCTTGCGGAAGCGCAGCTTGACCAGCGCATCGCCGCGCTCGCCAAATGGCGTCTCCTCGCCCTGCCCCTTGAGGCGGATGGTCTGGCCGTCTTCCACGTGGCGCGGGAGCTTGACCGCGATGCGCCGCCCGCCCGGGAAGATGGCCGTGACCTTGGAAGCCTTTGCAACGTCCTCGATATCGACATCCAGCGTCGCGTTCAGATCGCCCATGCCGCTCGGGCGCTTGTGTCCAGCGCCAGCGCGCCGTCCCTGACCGGCAGGACCGCCCTGCTGCGAAAAAGCGTCACCGAAGATCTGGCTGAAAATGTCCGCGCCGCTGAAACCGGCCCCATCGGGACCGCCGCTTCTGAATTCGAAATGCTGCGCACCCGGGCCGCCCGGCCCGCCCCGGCCCGACCGCCGGAAACCGCCAAACGGATCACCGCCCGCGCCCCCGCCTTCAAAACCGGTGAAACGCGGTTTGCCTTCGGCATCGATCTCACCGCGGTCGAAAGCGCCGCGCTGTTTCTCGTCGCCCAGAATTTCATAGGCCTGCCCGATTTCTGCGAAGCGCTCCTTGGCCTTCGGATCGTCCGGCTTCTGGTCCGGATGATACTTCTTCGCCAGCTTACGGTAAGCCGATTTTATCTCCTTGGACGAGGCGTTCTTGGCCACGCCCAACACGTCATATGGATTGCGCATGTGCAGCTCTATTCCTGATCGTTCCGCATTATACGGCAAAACGTTCGTGAATTCGGGGTGTTGTTCACTATATGCGTCTGGCTAGGAAGAAATTCCAGACCCCGCGCCCGAAACAGCCGCTAAACCGCTTCGAACGCCTGTATCTGCCATCCGAACTCGGGCGTTGGACAGACCGTACCGCGATAAAGTCCGACGCCATCGAAACTTTCACGCGAGGTCACGAAGCGGCGGCAGGTGCCGGTCTCGTCATCGAAAATGGCGGTGACAACGCCGCGCACATCATTTTCCGGATCGTCCCAGGAAAGAGGCGGCGCGCCGTCGAGACTGTCGCCCATGCCGCCGACCATGGCGTGCAGCATGGCGTGCGTCCCTGTCGGCAGCGGTGCAGGCTTCACGGACTGAGACATGAAGTTTTCCGGCATCGGCACCGGCGCAATGGAACCCGTCACAACCGAACGGTCCACATCCGGCGCTCCAGGATCAAGCGCCGAGACACTGCACCCGGCCAGAAGAATCACCGCTGCAGGCGCGACACAGCGCTGCAGAACACGCAGAGCCAAGGCCTTGCCCCGAACTGGCGCTTGCTTTGCCCCCGACAATCGGCATTCTCCCCGTAGATAACGCGAACCAGGCAGCCAGTATGATTGACGAGACGTTAAAATCCGGTGACTTCACCGAACGCAGCGAGCCTTTTCGGCTCTTTGCCGAATGGCTCGAGGACGCCACGAAATCCGAACCCAACGACCCCAATGCGCTGGCGCTGGCGACCGTCGATCCCGATGGAATGCCGAATGTGCGCATGGTGCTTCTGAAAGGGTTCGATGAGCGCGGCTTCGTCTTCTACACGAATTTCGAGAGCGCCAAGGGCGGTGAAATCCTGAGCGCGGAAAAGGCGGCCATGTGCTTTCACTGGAAGAGCCTGCGCCGTCAGGTGCGCATTCGCGGACCGGTGGAGCAGGTGAGCGACGCGGAGGCGGACGAGTATTACGCGTCGCGGCCGCGCGGAAGCCGCATCGGCGCATGGGCATCAAAACAGTCGCGCCCGCTGGAAAGCCGCTTTGCGCTGGAAAAGGCGGTTGCCGAATACACGGCCAAATTTGCCGTGGGCGCAATCCCGCGCCCGGCGCACTGGTCGGGCTTCCGCATCGTGCCGAGCCAGATCGAATTCTGGCACGACCGTCCGTTCCGCCTGCATGACCGCGTGGTGTTCACCCGCGACGATCAGGGCGCGTGGCAGACGAAACGGCTCTACCCGTAAGCCTCAGGACGCCTTGCGGCTCATGAAGGCCATGAAGGCGGCGCGCGCCTCATCCGATTTGAGGCGCGCACGAAAATGCTCCGCCTCCTCGCGAATGCGCGCGATCACGTCGTCGCGCGGACCGCGCAGCAGATCGCGGGCAATCTTCAGCGCCTCCGGCGGTTTTGCCACAAGTGCCTCGGCAGCCGCAAACACCGCCTCTTCGAGCGCCTCTGCCCCCACAACCCTGTGAATGAGCCCCGCAGCACAGGCATCGGCTGCCGGCAACCCCTCGCCCAGAGCCAGAAGGGCAAACGCCCGCTGCTGCCCCATGATCGCCGGGGCGAGCAGACTGGAGCCCGCTTCAGGCACCAGACCGAGATCGACAAAGGGCGTGGAGAACACGGTCGCGGGCGTCGCGAAGGTCAGGTCACAATGCATGTGGATCGTCGTGCCAATGCCCACCGCAACGCCATCGACGCCGGAGACCAGAGGCTTTGCCGCCCCTGCCAGCGCCAGAAGGAAATCATAGACCTCCTGACCGCCCTCGCCGCCCGTGGCGACGGCCAGAAAATCGGCCAGATCATTGCCGGCGGAAAACGCGCCCTTCTGGCCCAGAATGACGTGGCAGCGCACGTCCGCATCCTCATCGCCGCGCTTCAGCGCTTCGGCCATCGCCGCATACATGGCGCGGGTGATGGCGTTCTTCTTTTCAGGCCGGTTCAGGCGGATCACCTGCACCGCACCGCGCCGCTCGATCAGAACATGTTCGCTCATGGTTTCTCCTCCTCCCGGAACGTTCAGGCCGAAAGCAGCGCGTCAGCCGCCGCATCCAGACTGTCAGCGCCGCCGATTACCTGCTGCCTGAGCGTTGCCGTCTCCACGAGCAGGTTTTCCGCCATGAAACGCACCAGAACGGCGTGGTCGGGCCGGTCGCCGGCGGCAAGCGCCCGCGTGTTCAGCGCAACGCCGATAACCAGCGAGAAAAGCCGCAGATAAGGCGTTGCGCCGCAAAGCGCCTCGTTCACCCGCCCCTCGGAGAGCGCCTTGGTGAGATACGCCGTTGTCTCCTCCAGATCATCCAGCGCCTGGCCCAGCCTTTCCGCCGTTGCGCCAAGCCCCGATGCGTCCGAGAGTGCGGCATGGTCGGCCCGCAGCTCGTTTAAGAATGCCGCCATCGCCTCGCCACCCTGAAGCGGCAGCTTGCGCATGACGAGATCGATGGCCTGAATGCCGTTGGTGCCCTCATAGATCGGCGCGATGCGGGCGTCGCGATAAAGCGCGGCAGCACCCGTCTCTTCAACATAGCCCATGCCGCCATGCACCTGCACGCCAAGCGAGGCGACATCCACGCCCACATCGGTGGAGAATGCCTTGGCCATGGGCGTCAGGATATCCGCGCGCGCCTGCCAGGCCTTTGCCTCATCGCCCTCACCGAGCCGCGCCCGGTCGATCGCGTAGGCGCAGGAATAGGTGATGGCGCGCGCCATCTGGGTCTGCGCCTTCATGGTCAAAAGCATGCGCTTGATATCGGGATGCGCCACGATCGGGCTCATGCCTTCGCCCTTAGAACCTGCGGCGCGGCCCTGCCGACGGTCCTGCGCATAGGCCAGCGCTTTCTGCGTGGCGGTTTCGGCAATGCCCACACCCTGCATGCCGACTGCCAGCCGGGCGTTGTTCATCATGGTGAACATGCAGGCCAGACCGCGATTTTCCTCACCGATCAGCCAGCCGACAGCGCCCGGCGTGTCGCCGAACTTGCCGTCGCCATAGATCATGGTGCAGGTGGGCGAAGCATGGATGCCGAGCTTGTGCTCCATGGAGGCGCAGAAGGCATCGTTGCGCGCGCCGAGCGATCCGTCATCATTGACGAAGAATTTCGGCACCAGAAACAGCGAAATGCCCTTGGTGCCCGCCGGCGCATCCGGCAGCCGCGCCAGAACCAGATGCACGATGTTGTCGGTGAAATCGTGCTCGCCATAGGTGATGAAAATCTTCTGGCCAAAAATCCGATAAGTGCCGTCGCCCACCGGCTCGGCCCGAGCCTTGAGCGCGTTGAGGTCGGAACCGGCCTGCGGCTCCGTCAGGTTCATCGTGCCCATCCATGCGCCGGAAACGAGCTTTTCCAGATATTTTTGCTGCAGCTCGGGCGTCGCATGCTTGTCGAGCGCCTCGATTGCGCCGACCGTCAGCGTCGGACCGATGGCGAAGGCCATGGAGCCGGAATTCCACATCTCGAAGGCGGCGACCGAGAGAAGCGTCGGCAGCGCCTGCCCGCCGAATTCCTCGGGCGCGGCAAGCCCGTTCCAGCCACCCTCGCACCAGCGGCGATAGAGATCGGCCCAGCCCGGCGGCGTGGTGACGGCCCCGTCCTTCAACACCGCGCCCTGTTCGTCGCCCACCCGCGCCAGCGGCGCGATTTCTTCGGCTGCAAAGCGGCCTGCCTCCGCCACGATGGCGTCGACCAGATCTTCCGACAGATCGCCAAACCGGCCGCTGTCGAGGTCAGCGGCAAAGCCGGTGACGTGTTTCAGGGTGAAGGCGATTTCATCGACAGGGGCTCGGTACATGCTGCAATCCTCCTGATGTCCGGCGAGACCCTAGCCGTTCAGCAAAGCGCTCGCCATCATACATTGGCGCAAGATTGATATTTTCTCTTTACGTAAACGTCAAACTCAGAAAGCTTGCAGTGTCTGATACCAGGGTCGGATCACGATGCGGCCATCCAGCGGCGCGAAGGACGCTCCAAAGGTTTGACGGCACATCGAAGTTGTCGAAAACCGGTTTCCACTTTTCGGTTCGGTGCGGTAGAAACCGGCCAACGGAAGGAACGCCCCATGCTTGCAAGACCGGAAAAACATCGCTGCATCGAATGCGGAAAGGCACTCGGCATGCCGGGCTTCACCTATCATCAGGGCGACATCGATAACGGCCCGGCCTACTGGACCGACCGCGGCATTCTCTGCACCATCGAATGCTCGCTCGCCCACCACAAGAAGCGCGCGGCCGAAGGCACCCTGCCCGACAAGCCCGCGCCCGATCCCTTCGAGACGGAATATCAGTTCGAGGACTAGGCGGCTGGGGCGACGCAGCACCTATTGCGCGAAATCCGAATTGCGCGCCCGGCCTCTCCAGCCCCTGAGGATCAGATCGGAATTGCGCTCTGCGCCGTCGAGGGACTGTAGTTCGAGATCATAGTTCTTTCCGAGATGCACCTTCTCGAAATCACGCTGCGCACTGCCCACGGGCCTGTCTCCACGCGCCGCCTCCCGCTCGTTGAGAACAGTCAGCGGGCAATGAAGCCCGACGAAATAGACATCGAATGGCGCAAGCAGCGCCTGAAGCTCGGGCAGCCATGCGTCGTCATCCAGAATATGTTCAAGGATCAGATTGTTCCCCGCCCTCGCATAGGCTGCCAGAGACGCGTGAAACCCCTTGAAGAAGGCGGGCCTGGCGGCCTGCCAGTCGAAATCGCCGCGCCGGAACCGCTGTAGCGGCAGAACTCCGGCATCGCGCAGATGGTCTATCGAGACATGCCAGAAAGGCAGCTCGATGCGCGCCTGAAGCGCCCGCGCAAGCGTCGACTTGCCGCTGCTCGAAGCGCCGTGGAGAAAGATGATCTGGGTCATGGAGAGCCTGGTGCCGTTGATACGCTTCTAACCACCACCGGTCTCAATCTCGCGTATCGCAACAATGGTCTTGAACGATTTAACATTTTCGTCCGCATGGAACACGTCATCCACGAAGTCGGCATAGTGATCCATGCCCGGCAGACGCAGAAGAAGAACGAAGTCCACCTCACCCGTCACGTACCAGATCTTCTTCACCTCGGGCCGCAGCCTGATCTTGCGGATGAAGGCATCAAGATCGAAAGAGCGCTCACGCTCCAGAGAGACGAGCACGTGGATGGAGACAACCTCGCCCGCAACCGCCGGATCGACCACCGCGACGTCGGCGACAATCACCCCTTCGCTGCGCATCCGCCGCAAGCGCCTCAAAACGGCGCTTTCCGAGAGGCCGACGGCCTCCGCAAGCTCCCGCGCCGGCCGCAGATTGTTTTTCTGGACGAGGGCCAGAAGCTTCCTGTCGAACTGATCGAGCGTGACGATTTCAGTCACATTATCCTCTCCAAAAGCCTGATTTCGCCAACCTACAGCGAATTTCGGCGTTTTGCATAGGCTGCAGCCGATAGACTGATGTCATCTGGAGGATTTCATGAACATTGTGCCGGATCATCATCTCATCATGGCTCGCCTGAAGAAGCTCGACAGCGCTTATCAGGCCTCTCCCTTATCCTCTTCTCCGCAACTGGCGGAACATCTCGGCGTCGCCGAAATACACCTGAAAGACGAAAGCAAGCGCCCGCTTGGCAGTTTCAAATCGCTCGGCGGCACGTTTGCCGGCCTCGAAGCGGTGGCCACGCAGGGCGAAAAAGCCCGCATCCTGGTCTGCGCCAGCGATGGCAATCACGGCCTGGCGGTTGCCTCTGCCGCTCGTTACGCGGGCCTCCCCGCCAGAGTGTTTCTGCATGCCGATGTCTCGAAGGAACGGGTCAGGCGGATCGAAGACACGGGTGCGGATGTCATCATCGTAGCGGGGACATTCGATGACGCGGTGAACGAGGCCGCGCGTGCCGCCGAAGCTGACGGCGCCATTCTCATTGCCGACACAAGCGACAATGTGAACGACGTGATGACCGGGCATGTGATGGCTGGCTATGGCGTCATTGCCGGCGAGGCGCGTGAGCAATACGCAGCGCAGAATCTTCATAAACCCACGCATCTTTTCATTCAGGCAGGCGTTGGCGGGCTGGCTGCCGCCATGGCGCGCGGCCTGCACGCCTTCATGGACGCGCCCGGCATCGTCGTGGTGGTGGAGCCGGCGGAAGCGGCATGTGTGCATGTCGCGATGAAGAAGGGGCACCCTGAAACCATTCAGGGCGAGTTGCGCACCTGCGCCTCCATGCTCTCCTGCGGGCGGGCAAGCGCGCCGGCTCTGAAAGTGCTGCAGGGCTGCGACGCCAGAACGATCACCGTTTCCGAAGCGGAGCTGATGGCCGCGCCGGCCCTGCTCGCAAAGACAACCGGGCTTGCGACCACGCCTTCGGGAGGCGCGGGACTGGCTGGCCTGACCCACGCGCTTGGGGATCCGGGCATCCGGACCGGTCTCGGGCTGGACGCGGAAAGCCGGGTTCTTCTCGTAATCAGCGAGGGCCCGCAAAAATAGGCAAAACTGGGAGGAGAAAAGATGAGGAAACTGCAGAAACTGGGAACCGGCGTATGGACAGCCGTCGCACTGTTCGGCCTGACGGGCGCCGCCATGTCCGGCGAAACGCTCGACCGGGTCATGGAAAAAAAGAACATGGTCGTGGCCACCAATGCGAGTTGGCCTCCACAGAGTTTTCTGGACGATTCCGGCCAGCTGGCAGGTTTCGACATCGACGTATCCGGTGAAATCGCCAAACGTCTCGGTGTCGAGATTTCCTATGAGACGCCTGACTGGGCGATCATGACCGGCGGACACTGGAAAGGCCGCTACGATATCGGCGTTGCATCGGTAACCCCGACCAAGGCGCGCTCCAATGTCATCGACTTCGTCAGCATCTATTACTACAGCCCTTATGTTTACGTGGTGCACGCCGACTCCGACATCAAGACCGTGGAGCAGCTGAACGGCGGCAAGATCGGTGTGGAAACGGCAACCACCTCGGAAGACTTCATCAACCGCCGCCTCGAGATCGACGCGCCTGGCATGCCCCCCATCGAATACAAGGTGGAACCGGGCGAAGTGCGCACCTATGCAAGCTCCATGCTGCCCTTCGACGATCTGCGGCTTGGCGCAGGCGTGCGTCTTGATGCGGTGATCGCACCGGTGCAGACGGCCGAGAATGCCGTCAAGAATGGCTACAAGGTGCGCATTATCGAGAACGAATATGCCTTCCGTGAACCGCTTGTCGTGATCGCCGACAAGGGTGACGATGAGTGGGTTGCGAAGGTTTCCGGCGTTCTCGAGGAAATGAAATCGGACGGCACGCTGAGCGCACTCACCGAGAAATGGTACGGAAAAGACTACAGCGATAAATAATCACTATCGCGAGCCCCGCGGCCTGCCGCGGGGCATTTGATGGGTTGCCATGAATTATATCGAAACATTCTATTCCCGCACGCTGGCCGACGCAGCCGAAAGACCGCCTCTCGAAGGGGTGCAGGAAGCCGATTGCTGCATCATCGGCGGGGGGCTCGCGGGCCTCAGCACCGCCTTTCACCTGACTGAAGCCGGCAAAAGCATCATTCTTCTGGAAGAAAACCGCATTGGCTGGGGCGCGTCCGGACGCAATGGCGGTTTTGTCAGCCCCGGCTATGCGCATGGCCGTGCGGCCATTGCCGGCATGGTCGGCCAGGCGCATGGCGACGCCCTGCATCGCCTCTCGATAGAAGGCATGCGTCTGGTGCGTCAGCACATTGATGCGCTCGGCCTTGATGAAGCCGCTCCCCGGAACGGCATCATGAGCGTGGTTCGCTACGACACCGGCGAGAGCCTGCGGTGCGATGCCGAAACCATGCGCGAGCGCTTCGACTATCCCCTCACCTTCATGGACACTGAAGAGGTGCGGGCGGAACTGCGCAGCGAGCGCTATTTTCAGGCGCTGCGCGACGATCAGGCATTTCATTTTCACCCGCTCAACTATCTGCGTGGCCTTGCCGGCACGGTGGAAAAGGCGGGCGGACAGATTTTCGAGCAGTCGCCTGCTGTCGCCCTGCACCGCAAGGGCGCCATATCGCTGATCGACACGCAGAACGGTCAGGTCAAGGCGCGCGATCTCGTCATCGCCACTGGCGGTTACACCGGGTCACTGTCAGACAGGCTTCAGCGGGCCTACCTGCCGATCGCCACCTATGTGCTCCTGAGCGAGGACAATCCCGAGCTCATCGCCAGCGCCATCCGCACAAGGCACGCAGTCGGCGACAACCGGCGCGCAGGCGACTATTACCGGCTGGTCGACGATGGGCGGCGTATTCTCTGGGGCGGCCGCATCACCACACGGGCGGCAAGCACCGAAGCGCTGGCACGGGAGCTGCGCGCCGAGATGGTCAGCACCTTCCCGCAGCTTGCAGATCTTCGGGTCGAACTCGCCTGGTCGGGCATGATGTCCTATGCCCGCCACCGCATGCCCCAGATTGGCAGTCTCGGCCCCAATATCTGGCACTGCACCGCATTTGGCGGGCACGGCATGAACACGACCGCCATCGGGGGGAAGGTGGTCGCGGAAGCCATATTGGGCGACGAGACGCGCCTGCGCCTGTTCGCGCCGTTCGGCCTGACCTGGGCCGGGGGCGCGGTCGGGCTCGCCGTCGCGCAGACAACCTTCTGGAAGCTGCAAATGCAGGACAAATGGCAGGAATGGCGATCTCAAAAGGGGGGATGAGGAAATGGAGCTGATCGGTCGGCTTGCGCTGGATTATCCGCGCGCCATGTACTGGAGCGGGCAGGCGCTGGTCATGGTCGCCATGACCACGGCGCTTTTTATCCTGGGAGCCGGCGATGGCGTCATGAGCGCGTTCAGTGGCGCCGGAGAAGCCGATGCTTCGGGTTCCCTGTTAGGCCGCATCTCCGGAGCGCTCATTCTCGCTCTCATCATCGCGACCTTCTGGCGGGCGGCCTCGCTTCTGCCAAGACGCCAGCAGATAATCGTGAGCTGGGTCACGCTCTTTGCCCTGCTTCTCGCCTTCTTCTATTCCTTCGACCTGAGCTTCGAATTCATCGCCAAGAAGATTGGCT
The DNA here is from genome assembly GCF_017255295.1 of Nitratireductor aquimarinus. Taxonomy (GTDB): domain Bacteria; phylum Pseudomonadota; class Alphaproteobacteria; order Rhizobiales; family Rhizobiaceae; genus Nitratireductor; species Nitratireductor aquimarinus. Next base: position 593,529 of record NZ_JAFKDE010000002.1, on the reverse strand, counting down.
TTCTGGTCACTCAGGGCGTTGTGACAACGCTCTACATTTCAGTGCTTGCCATCGTGATCGCCACCACGATCGCCCTGTTCGGCGCCATCGCCAAGCTCTCCAAGAACGGCCTCATCTACGGCTTCGCCTCCTTCTACACCTCCCTGTTTCGCGGTCTGCCCCTGCTCATGCAGATCTACATCATCTACCTCGGCCTGCCGCAGCTTGGCTTCGTCATCGACGCGGTCCCGGCAGGGATCATGGCGCTGTCGCTCTGCTACGGCGCCTATATGACGGAAATCTTCCGCGCCGGCATCCAGAGCATTTCCAAGGGACAGTGGGAAGGCGCGACCGCGCTGGGGCTCGGCCCCAATCAGACGATGTTTCTGGTGATCCTGCCCCAGGCGATGCGCGTCATTATCCCACCGACGGGCAACCAGTTCATCTCGATGCTGAAGGATTCATCGCTGGTTTCGGTCGTCGGCGTCTGGGAGATCATGTATCTGGCCCGCACGCTCGGCCAGACCGAGTTCCGGCACATCGAAATGCTGATCACCGCATCCTTCATCTACTGGATGCTGTCCATATGCCTGGAGTTCCTCCAGTCACGGATCGAGGAGCATTTCGGCCGTTCGCAGAAGAGAGGCTGAGGCGCGCGCCTCAGCCTTCGCGCTCCACGGCGCGCCAGCCGATGTCGCGGCGGCAAAAACCTTCCGGCCAGTCGATCAGGTCCACTGCGCGATAGGCGTTCTGCTGCGCTTCCGTGACTGAAGCGCCAAGCGCCGTGACATTGAGAACGCGGCCGCCATTGGCCACCAGAACACCGTCCTTCAGCGCCGTGCCGGCGTGGAAGATTTCGACATTCTCGTCCGCAGCCGCTGCTTCCAGCCCACGGATCGCCGTGCCTTTTTCCGGACTTGCCGGATACCCATTGGCCGCCAGCACCACGGTAAGCGCTGCCTCGTCGCGCCAGCGGGCAGAGACATGCGCGAGCTGGCCGTCCACCGCCGCGTTGATCAGCGCCAGAAGGTCTTCCTTGAGGCGCATCATCAGCACCTGGCATTCCGGATCGCCGAAACGCACATTGTATTCGATGAGCTTGGGGCCGTCCTTGGTCAGCATCAGGCCCGCATAGAGAACCCCGGTGAAGGGCGCGCCCATCTCCGCCATGCCCTTGAGCGTCGGCTCGATGATTTCGGCCATGGTGCGCGCCAGAATGGCTTCGTCCAGCACCGGAGCCGGCGAATAGGCGCCCATGCCGCCGGTGTTCGGGCCGGTGTCGCCATCGCCCACGCGCTTGTGGTCCTGCGCCGTGCCGAAGGGCAGCGCCGCAGCGCCATCGCACAGGCAGAAGAAGCTCGCCTCTTCGCCTTCCAGAAATTCCTCCACCACGACCGAAGCGCCCGCCTCGCCGAAGCTGCCGTCGAAACACTCGTCGATTGCTGCAATCGCCTCGTCTTCCGTCATCGCGACGGTCACGCCCTTGCCGGCGGCAAGCCCGTCGGCCTTGATGACGATGGGCGCGCCCTGCTCGCGCACATAGGCGCGCGCGGCCAGCGCATTCTCGAAGCGGCCATAGGCGGCGGTGGGAATGCCGTAGCGGTCGCACAGTTCCTTGGTGAAGCTCTTGGAGCCTTCAAGCCGGGCAGCGGCGGCGCTCGGGCCAAACACGCGAATGTCCGCAGCGTTCAACGCATCGGCAAGCCCCGCCACCAGCGGCGCTTCCGGGCCGACCACCACGAGGTCGACGCCCTTTTCACGGCAGAACGCAACGACGGCGTCATGGTCCGACACGTCAAGCGCAACGCATTCGGCATCCCGTGTCATGCCGGGATTGCCGGGTGCTGCGTAGAGCTTTGTCAAAACCGGGGAGGCCGCAAGTTTCCAGGCGAGCGCGTGCTCACGGCCGCCGGATCCGATCAAGAGAACATTCATGCCACGCATCCCCACTTGTTCAATTGTCGCTTCGGGCTATGGCTCTTTGCAGCGAAAATCAAGGCGCAGATGCCAACTTCCCACGACAGAAACGCTTGACGCGCGCATCAGGCCTTGCCACTCCCTCCTGAAGGAGACAACAAGAAGGAAAATGCGTCATGGAAAAGATCCAGTCCCGTCAGGGTCAGGGCCGCGTCTCGGATGCCCCCTCCGGACACTGGGTCTATCGTGTCATGCCGCAGGCCATGTGGCCCTATGCGCAGCTTGCCCGCTGGGATCGCCCCATTGGCTGGCAGCTGCTTCTGTGGCCCTGCTGGTGGTCCGCCGCGCTGGCCGCAGCCGCCTATGCACGGCCCGGCGCGCCTCTGGAAGACGTGCTGCCTTCGCTCTGGCACCTGGGGCTTTTCCTCATCGGCGCGATCGCCATGCGTGGCGCGGGCTGCACCTATAACGACATCGTTGACCAGCGCATTGATGATGCGGTCGAGCGCACCCGTTCGCGCCCCCTGCCTTCCGGTCAGGTCTCGCGCAAACAGGCCTGGGCCTTCCTCATCGCGCAGGCGCTTGTCGGTCTTCTGGTGCTTGTCCAGTTCAACATCTTCGCCATCGCACTGGGCTTTGCCTCGCTTGCGGTCGTGGCGATCTATCCCTTCGCAAAGAGATTCACGGACTGGCCGCAACTCTTTCTGGGACTTGCCTTTTCCTGGGGTGCGCTGATGGGCTGGGCAGCCGATTTCGAAAGCCTCACGCTTGCGCCCGTGCTGCTCTATTTCGGCTCCATCCTCTGGGTGATCGGCTATGACACAATCTATGCGCATCAGGACAAGGAAGACGACGCCATTGTTGGCGTGCGTTCAACCGCGCGCCTGTTTGGCGACAGGACCCGTCAATGGCTGATCGCGCTTTATGGCGGCGCGCTTCTGTTCTTCGCCGTCGCCTTTGCGCTCGCTGAAGTGCCGATGCCAGCACTCGCCGGTCTGATCGCCGCCGGCGCGCATATGGCGCGTCAGATCCGGGTCATCGACATCGACAATCCGGACCAGTGCCTGGCGCTTTTCCGTTCCAACAATGTGGTTGGCTGGCTGATTTTCCTGGGCCTTATCGGCGGCAGCCTGTGGGCCGTCATCAGCCCACAGTTCTAAGGCAACTTTCCAAGACTGTTTTCTAAGGCTGCGGTTCAGTCGCGGGCGATGATCTCGTCGCCCCCGACAACCACGCGCACACCGAGGCTTCCGCATTTGCGGCGGGCGAGAAAGCGCGGGCGGCGCGCACGCACCGGGCGGCCCTGACGGCGCTCCTGCGGCGGCGCGGCCTTCACTTCGCCAATGCTCTCTTCAAGCGCATGGGCAAGACCATCATCCTCGATCATGAGCATGGGCAGGCCAAGCGCTTCGGACCAGGCGCGCCAGTCAGCGGCCACATCGTCCAGATCGTCCGCCACCAGAAGCGGCACGCACAGCATCGGATCGGAATGGTGCAGTTCGAGCGTGACGGTCACGTCACCGAAATCATCTTCCATGGCGCGGGCAGCCACGCCACGAAATGCGCGCGGCGGCAGCGCAAAGGTCACCGGCAGGCCGCTCTGGCTGAGCAGACGCCGCATCCGCACACCACGCTGATTGATGGTGAAGGACACCTCACCGAATGCATCATGCGACGCATAGCTCACCGCCTGCGGCAGATGAAAAGGGTCGAGCCGCATCGCGCGGCCCGCCCAGACTGGCTTAAGCCCACCGTTCATGTCTTTGCCTTCCTGTCACTCCTGAGAGCCGGTTTTCCGGTTCTCTCACCGGGTCGTTTTCGACCTCGTTATGGGATGCACTCTAGCGATGGCCCGTTACCGGCAGGCTTAGAAAGTCAGTTAAATTTTGCTGACCTTACAATTGGTTAGCGATTTCCAACCGGGTGTAACAGTCTGGAAAGTCCCGTCACCGGAACGTAAACGGCATTGCCCAAAGGCCCGAAAGACAAGGGGTGGCGCATTGGGTTTCGGCACCCGCAAGTGCCCGCCAGAGCCCGCCAGAGCCCTCACGCTGCGTCAGAAAGCCTGCGTGCTCACTATTTAATTGCATGCGCAAGCAAATAAATTGACACCATCTGTGCAAATCAATATGTATGCACATGCAACCAGATGGAAACCAACCACCCGGCCCTGCCTGAACTGGAATCACGACTGCGAGAAGCAGCCACTCCACGCATCGCCACCAAGCCCCGAACCGCTCAATTCGAAAGGAATCCCCTCATGCACTGGTTATATCTCGGCATCGCCGTCATCTTTGAAGTCGCCGTCGCCATATCGGCTGGCAGGGCCCAGGGCTTCACCCAGCCATTCTGGACCGCCGCCACGCTCATCAGTGGTGCCATCGCCACCTTCTTCCTGGGCCTCGCCCTGCTCACTTTCGACGTGGGCGTGGGATACGCGATCTGGACCTCGGTCGCCGGCGTCGGCATCGTCGTGATCGGCGCACTCTTCTTCAACCAGCGGCTCGACTGGAAGAAGGGTTTTGGCATTCTCCTCGTCATTGGCGGCGTTGTCGGCCTGCGCCTCACCGGCGCGGCATAGTGCAACGGAGAGCCCTCCCCTCACCCGGCGGATTGGCGCGCTTGCCGTCCCGCCAATCACCTCAAGGAAACTCCCCATGACCACCCACACCAAAACCACGGGCAACGCCCGCGCCTGGATCAGGCTGCTGCTGGCCGGCGCATTCGAGATCGGCTACGCCCTCAGCGTCGGCGGCAGTCAGGCCTTCACGGTCCCGTCCTGGTCGATCGCTGCCATCATCTTCTTCCTGCTGACGCTCTATTTTCTGAGCGCGGCTCTCAAGACCATTGATGTCGGCATCGGCTATGCGGTTTGGGCCGGCATTGGCGCGGTCGGCGCGGCAACCTTCGGCAGCCTGCTTCTCGACCAGCCGCTCACGATCGGCCAGATCGGCTGGCTCGCCGTCATCATCGGCGGCGTGGTCTGGCTCAAGCTCGCTGACAGTCCCAGATTTGCCGGCGAACAGACCGCCGCAGGCTGATCATCGGTCCGAAAGCCCCGCGGCGCGCTCCGCCGCGGGCGCTTCGCTTCCCGAAACGCCCCGCCAAAGCCAAGGGAAGCGCATATCGACGGGAGAGCGGCTTGAAACGGATTTTGCATGCGCATACATCTGCTTCACCGTCAGAAAACCGCCCGCAGGAGACCAAGCCATGCCCAGTTCAAGCGATGCCTGGCTCCGCCTGGTCCACACCGTCAGCACTGTGGAAAGCGATATCGCCCGCATGCTGACCAGCGAGCACGGCATTGGCCTTTCCGAATACCGCGCGCTTCAGGCGCTGGCGAAGGCTCCGGATCGCGAACTGCGCATGCAGGATCTGGCGACCCATCTTCAGCTGAATCAGAGTTCGATTTCGCGCATGGTGGAGCGCATGGAGCGGTCCGGCCTGACGGTTCGCGACGTCTGCGCAGACGACAAGCGTGGCGTCTTCTCCGTCATCACCGAAAAGGGTGAGGCGCGGCTCGAAGAGGCCCGGGCCGATTACGAAACCGCACTCGCCAGCGCCCTGAAGGAAAGCGGCCTTGAAGGCATGCTTGCCGCAATACCCGCCAGATAGCCGCGCCTGCCCCTCAGGCCGCTCTCGTCTACCCGCCCCCTAGATCACCTTGTGCGGGTTCATGATGCCAGCCGGGTCGAATGCTGCCTTCACCCGGCGCATCAGCTCCGTGGCGATGGCCGGCTGCGTGGCGACGAGTTCGTCGCGCTTCATGCGCCCGATGCCATGCTCTGCCGAGAAGGAACCGTTCAGATCGCGTACAATGGCGTGGATGGCGTCGTTCATCTCGCGGTAGAGCGCCAGATAGGCCTGCTTGTCGCCGCCTTCCGGCTGCGAAATGTTGTAGTGCAGATTGCCGTCGCCCATATGGCCGAAACACACCACGCGGCAGCCCGGTGCGACCTTCTGTGCGGCAGGCCCTGCCCGCTCGATGAATGCGGGAATGTCCGAGACCGGCACCGAAATGTCGTGCTTGATCGAACCACCCTCGGGCTTCTGCGCCTCCGACATGGACTCACGCAGATGGCGGAAAGCATTGGCCTGCCCTTCGTTCTGGGCAATGGCCGCGTCGACCACCAGCCCTTCCTCGAAGGCGACGGTCAGGATCTCTTCCATCAGTTCCTTGGCGTCGTCGGCGGAGCGGCCGGACGAAATCTCGATCATCACATACCAGGGATGCGCCTCTTCCAGCGGATCGACAGCGCCGGGCACATGCGCCAGCGTGAACGCCAGCGGCGTGCGCTCGATGAGTTCGAATGCCGTGAGCCCGTTGCCGGCGCGGTCATTGGCCATCTCGAAAAAGCGCAGCGCATCGGCTGGCGAAGGCAGCGCCGCCCAGGCCAGTTCCCGCCCCTTGGGCATGGGGAAGAGCTTCACCACCGCCGCAGTGATAACGCCGAGCGTGCCCTCCCCGCCGACAAACAGGTCTTTCAGATCGTAGCCGGTGTTGTCCTTCTTGAGCTTGCGCAGATCATCGAACACCTCGCCGCTCGGCAGCACCACTTCCACGCCGAGGCAGAGGTCGCGCGCCGTGCCATAGGCGAGCGCGCCCACACCGCCTGCATTGGACGAGAGATTGCCGCCGATCTGGCAGGAGCCCTGCGAGCCGAGCGACAGGGGAAACAGGCGATCCTTCTCCGCCACTTCTTCCTGCAGCACCTGCAGAACCACGCCTGCCTCCACGGTGGCCGTGTTGGACTGCAAATCGATCTCGCGGATCTGATTGAGACGCGAAAGCGAGAGAACGATCTCATTGCCATCGCCATCGGGCATCTGGCCGCCCACAAGGCCCGTATTGCCGCCCTGCGGCACCACCGCCGTGCCGGTTTCGCTGGCCAGCCGCAGAATCGCGCTCACCTCGTTCACAGAACCCGGGCGCAGCACAAGCGGCGTCTTGCCTCCGAAAAGGCCGCGCGGCTCCTCCTCATAGGGCGCGATCTCGTCCGGGGCGGTCAGCGCATGGCGCTCACCGACGATTTCTGAAAAGCGGGCGAGCAGTGCGGCATCGATGGTCATGGATGGATGGGTTCCTCAGGAATTGGCTGTCTCAAATTAGCTGTCACGGGGCGCGGCTGCGCGCGCCAGGCGATCATTGATGGCTTCGCCCAGCCCTTCAAGGGGCACCGGCTCCACAGCGATTGTGGCAGCGCCCGAACTGTCCAGCGCGAGAAGATGGGAGAAAAGATTGGCCGCGGCTTCCCGCAGATCTCCACTTTCGGAGAGATTGCGCAGCGCAACCGCCTTTTCCGCGCCCCCCACACGCCGGGGACCGAAGGCCAAAAGCGCCTCACCCGGCTTCACTTGTGTCACGTTGAGCCGCATATGGGCGCTCGGCGCATAATGCGATGCGAGCATCCCCGGAGCCTGTACGCCCTTTGCCCCGCGCGCGAGCGGAAGACCGGCAACGCGTTCGATCTCTTCTGCCGCGATGCCGCCCGGCCGCAACAGCGCAATCCCGTCGTCCGAAACCTTCACAATGGTGGATTCAAGCCCCACCGGGGTCGGCCCGCCATCCACGATCAGCGGAATGCGCGCGCCCAGATCGGCCGCAACGGCCTGCGCCGTGGTGCCGCTGATGCGCCCGGATGTGTTGGCGCTGGGAGCTGCGACAGGCCGGTCCAGCGCCGCAATCACGCGCGCGCCGAACCCTCTGGGGCAGCGCAGCGCAATCGTGTCGAGCCCCGCTGTCACCAGTGGATGAATGCCCGATCCCACGCGGTGCGGCAGAACCAGTGTCAGCGGCCCCGGCCAGAACGCATCGGCCAGCCTGCGCGCAAGCGGATTAAAATTGGCGATACGTTCGGCCATCGCGATGTCCGCCACATGGGCGATCAGCGGATTGAACTGCGGGCGCCCCTTGGTTTCATAGATGCGCGCCACCGCCTCGCCATTGGTGGCGTCGGCGGCCAGCCCGTAAACCGTTTCCGTGGGGATGGCGATGGCCGCTCCCTCACGCAAAAATTCGACAGCCCGCGACAGGGCTTCACTCTCCGGCAGGATATCAGCCAAGCACCAGATCCTCATAAAAATCCCTCTGCTGAGTATCGCGCCTGCCCATGGCGGGCAAGTTCGCCGGCAAGCGAGTTTGCTGAATCTTAAGGGATTTCGCGTTTGAGTGGTCAGGCGAAATGAAATGCGCGCCATAAACCGCCAATGACTGGGGGAGAAGAATGCGATCAGGGCTCGTGAAGCCACTGCTTGTCACCATGCTGCTTGTCGCGGCTGGCGACGTTCGCGCTTCATCCCTTCTTGAGCTGAAATCCGAAGATCATCTGCACCAGCATTCGACCATCGCGCTCAAGGAGCTTGCGCTGGAAGAACGGCAGCCCGCACCGGATACGCCACCGCTCTCCTATCCCGGCCCTGCCCTGAGCGCCATGCCGGAGATAGCGCCTCACCACCTCTCCCCTTCCATGGTCGACATCGGCGCGCCCGCGCATTCGCTTGGGCCGGCGACAGGCGAAACCACGTCTTCCATTCCGCAGAGACCGCGCCAGTTGCCAAGGGTGATCCGCGGCGGCGAGACCGGCCCGGCAGCCCCGCGCGCTGCTTCCGCACCTCGAAAGACGGAACAGGCCACGCCCGCTGCGCCAGAGCGCCGGCACAAGGCAAAACGGCGTGCCGGGACGAAAGCAGACAACGGGCCTGCCGCAGCACCTCCATCCGCAGCGCCACCTTCCGGTCAGCCCCTCGGCCGCCCCGAATAGTTCCTGCCATCAGGCTGTCAGGATGGGTTTTCAAGCCCGGCTTGACCTTGCGCGCGCCGCAACGCACCCTCCGCGCAACATTGTTCGGAGAAATTTCCCATGCTGACCTTCATGAAAATCCTGCATTTTTTCGGCCTCATGCTGGGGGCTGCCGGCGGCATGGGGGGCATGATGGTGGCCATCCAGGCCAAACGCTCCGATGGCGCGCCGCCGCAGGGTCTTCTGGCGCTGCGGCCGCGCTTCACCCTCATCACGCTGATCGGCGTCGTGCTCCTGTGGCTCACCGGCCTGTGGATGTGGCTCGTCCAGTATGACGGCGCATTGATGAGCACCGCCTTCGTCCTAAAGCTTCTGGCGGCAAGCTTCATTCTGGTGGTCGCGATTCTCGGCTTCGTGGCCGTGAAGCGCGCCTCGCCCGGCACGCCCCCGCCCACCTATCTGCAGAAGCTCGGGCCGCTGGCAGGCCTCGCCTCCTATCTGGCAGTGGCGCTGGCGGTTTACGTCTTCGCCTAAAGAACAGGGCCGGAAAGCGAAATCCGCTTCCCGGCCCCATGTTCAATCCTCTCTCATTCGCCCGAACGGGGCGCAGCGATCCTCTTACCCGGTGATCCGGGAGAAGTCGGCCACCTGGGCCGTCGCGCTGCGAATGCGGGCGAGCAGCGCCAGGCGGTTTGCCCGCACGGCCTCGTCATCCGCATTGACCATCACCCCGTCAAGGAAGGCGTCGACCGGCTGGCGCAGCGCCGAAAGGAAGGACAGCGCCTTCACATAGTCATTCTCCGCGATGGCCTCGCCGGCGAAGCGCTCCTGCTCTTCAAGACTGTCGAACAGCGCCCGCTCCTCATCCGTTGCAAAAAGGCCCGCATCCACCGTATCGGCGATGGTCGTGCCCTTCTTCTCCGCATCAGCGACGATGTTTGCCGCGCGCTTTGCACCGGCCAGAAGGTTTTCGCCATCGGTGGTGGCGAGGAATTCCGACAGTGCCTCCACGCGGCGCACGATCAGAAGCAGATCGTCGCTGTCTTCCGAGATCACCGCGTCGATCAGATCGTAGCGCGCGCCCTGATCGCGCAGGTAAACCTTCAACCGGTCATGGAAGAAGGAGAGCAAATCGTCGGCGCGGTCATTCAACCCCGCCGCCCATGTCGCGGCATTGCGCTCCACATTCGCCCGCTCGTCTTCCGCGATCTGCTGCAGGATCACCTTCAGCGAATCCGGGCTCAACTGACCGCCAATCTCCATGACCTTCGCCAGGAACTGGCTGGCCGCATGGCCGTAAAGCGTGCGGAAATGCTCCAGCCAGACCGGGTTCGCAGCCTCGATGAGCGACAGATCGACCTTGTTCTCGATGATGATGCGGATCACGCCCAGCGCCGCACGGCGCAGCGCATAGGGATCCTTCGAGCCCGTCGGCTTTTCGTCGATGGTCCAGAAGCCCGTGAGCACGTCCAGCTTGTCGGCCAGCGCCACGGCGACGGAGACCGGATCGGTCGGCACGGCGTCGTTGGGTCCCTGCGGCTTGTAATGATCCTCGATGGCCGCCGCCACCGCATCGCTCTCGCCCTGAAGGCTCGCATATTTGCGGCCCATGAAGCCCTGTAGCTCCGGGAACTCGCCCACAACTTCGGTCTGGAGATCGGCCTTGGCCAGATGCGCCGCGCGCACGGCCTCTGCCGGATCGGCCCCCACCAGCGGCGCAATTCCCTCCGCCAGCGCCGCAATGCGCGCCACGCGCTCGCCCTGCGTGCCGAGCTTGGCATGGAAAGTCACGCCCAGATGGTCGAGCCGCGCCATGCGCTGGTCGAGCGGCTTTGAAAGATCGAGCCCGAACTTCTTGGCCGAGGCCTCAAGCTTGCCGAGATCCGGCAGGTCCGCCTGGTCGGTCTTCCAGAAATAGAGCGCATCGGAAAGGCGCGCACGCACCACCTTGCCATTGCCATAGGCGATTTCCCTGCCGCCGTCCTTCGCCTCGATGTTCGAGGTGATGACGAAGCGGTTGGAAAGCGTGTCCGTCTCGCCCTGCGGGCGGCAGACAAAGCACTTCTGGTTGGCGCGGATCGTCAGCCGGATAACCTCCGGCGGGATCGTCAGATAGTCTTCCTCGAACTCGCCCAGCAGCACCACGGGCCATTCCACGAGGCCCGAAACCTCTTCCAGAAGCCCCTCGTCTTCCACCAGCTCAAGCCGGTTCGCGAAAGCGAGATTGCGCGCGTCATCGAGAATGATGCGCTTGCGGCGGTCGGGATCGAGCACGACCTTCGCCGCTTCCAGCTTCTCCGCGTAATCCTCGAAACGGCGCACCGTGATGGCGTCCGGCGCATGGAAGCGGTGGCCATGGGTCACATTGCCGGCGCGAATGCCGTCGATCTCGAAATCGACCACCACCGGCTCCTCGGTCTCCGGACCGAAGGTGCACAGGATGGACTGAAGCGGCCGCACCCAGCGCAGGCTGCCGGGCTTTGCAGAAGCCGCACCCCAGCGCATGGATTTCGGCCATGGGAAATTGCGGATGATGCCCGGCATGATGTCGGCGACGATCTCTTCGGCCGCGCGGCCCTTCTTCTGGATCACCGCGACATAGAAATCGCCCTTCTTGGGGTCGGTCTGAACCTCGGCCTCATCGATGGAGGAAAGCCCTGCGCCACGCAGAAAGCCCTGGATCGCCTTTTCCGGCGCATCCGTGCGCGGGCCCTTGCGCTCCTCGCGCACATCCTTCGAGCGGGCGGTCACGCCGCGAATGTCGAGCGTCAGCCGGCGCGGCGTCCAGTATTCGGTCGCCGCCTCATAGGTGAGACCGGCATCCACGAGACCGTCTGTTACCAGCTTCTTCAGATCGCCGGCAGCCTTGCGCTGCATGCGGGCGGGAATTTCCTCGGAGCGGAGTTCGAGAAGAAGATCGGGCATTTGGGATCTCTGAAAAGCGGACTGTATTGGGTGCGGCAATAGCAACTCCGCCCGCCAATGTCACCCGCCACGACCCGGGAATGAACCTTTTCGTGCCGCAGCGCGACTGACCTGCATCAGTTCACACCCCGGACGAAGACAATGACAACCGCCTCAACGCTCCTGCATTCAATCGCGCTCAGCGCCTGCCTGACCATTCAGGCCGTGCCCGGCAGCAGCGAACGCCCCTCCGGCATACGCCGCGCCCTGCAGACCCTTTCGACACAGCAAACGGAGCTCTGCGCCATGGCCGCTCCGGCCGATGCCGCGCATCTTGCAGGCCTGATCGACCGCGCCTGACGGTCTTTTGTCCGGACCGGTGCTCAGCTCATGTCGACAGGCGTCATCCAGCCAATCACCGCGCCACCCGGCTGGCGCAGAATGGCGATGCGGCCAACACCCGGCACATCGAAGGGCTCGCGCATCACCGATGCGCCGCCTGCCTTCGCTTTCTCAAGGGCGGCATCCACGTCATCCACCGAGAGATAGGACATCCAGTATTCCGGAACGCCGTCGAAATCCGGACCGGCCATGGTGAACATGCCACCCACCGGCGTTTTGCCAACCATGGCGATCCAGTAGGTCTGCCCGTTGCCCATGTCCATGTCGTCAAAGGTCCAGCCCACCGCATCCGCGTAGAAGCTCTTCATCTTCTCCGCGTCGCGGGTCATCAGTTCGTTCCAGTGGAAATGGCCATGCTGCGTCATGATCTCCTCCGTTGGCCCAAATGAAAAAGGGGCGCATCCATGATACGCCCCGCTTCATCATTCGCCAAAGGAGATTGATCAGGCCGCTGCCTTCTCCGCGCCGCCGGCATCGGTGAGCAGGAAGGCCTCACCGCAGGCCTTGGCCAGCTCGCGCACGCGCAGAATGTAGCTCTGGCGCTCCGTCACAGAGATCACGCCGCGCGCATCGAGCAGGTTGAACACATGGCTCGCCTTGATGCACTGGTCATAGGCCGGGAACACGCATTTGTGCAGATTGCCCGCTTCCGCCGGCGCACCCGCCTCCAGGATCGCACGGCACTCGGCCTCCGCGTCCTTGAAGTGCTGGAACAGAATGTCCGTGTCGGCATATTCGAAGTTGAAGCGCGAATATTCCTGCTCGGCCTGCAGGAACACGTCGCCATAGGTCACCTTGGCGTCGCCTTCCAGGCCGTTGAAATTGAGGTCGTAGACATTGTCCACGCCCTGCACATACATGGCCAGCCGCTCCAGACCATAGGTCAGCTCGCCGGCAACAGGCGCGCATTCAATGCCGCAGACCTGCTGGAAATAGGTGAACTGCGACACTTCCATGCCGTCGCACCAGCACTCCCAGCCAAGGCCCCATGCGCCGAGCGTCGGGCTTTCCCAGTCGTCTTCCACGAAGCGCACATCATGCGTCGCCATGTCGAGGCCGATGGCCTCCAGCGAGCCGAGATAGAGCTCCTGCAGGTTGGACGGGTTAGGCTTCAGGATGACCTGATACTGATAATAGTGCTGGAGCCGGTTCGGGTTTTCGCCATAGCGGCCATCCGCCGGGCGGCGCGAAGGCTGCACATAGGCCGCGTTCCACGGCTTCGGACCAAGCGAGCGCAGCGTCGTGGCCGGGTGAAACGTGCCCGCGCCCACTTCCATGTCGTAGGGCTGCAGGATGACGCAGCCATGCGAGGCCCAGTAATTGTGCAGGGTCAGAATGAGGCCCTGAAACGAGCGCGTGGGGTGCGTGTTGGGCAGGTCGGTGCTGGGGGCGTTCACAATGCTTCTCCGGGTGGATTCCGGGCTTCTCCGGGGTGGATGCCGGCTCGTCCTATTCCGCGCCCCGGCAAGCGTCAAGGCGCGGAGGACACGAACTCAGTCCGGGAGCCGGATTTCCTGCCCTGCCCTGAGCAGGTCGGGATTGCTCTTGAGCGCCGGATTGACCGCCAGAATATCGCGGAACCGCTCGCCATCGCCAAGCTGGTCGACAGCGATGGACCAGAGCGTCTCACCGGGCTTGATGGTGTACATCGCACCACCTGTCGCAGCCTTCTGCGGCGTTTCGGGAGCCTTCGCCTCGCTCTCGGGCTCTGCTTCCGGTTCGACCGTTTCAGGCGCAGGGGCCGTATTGGGCGCAGCCTCGGCTGTGGCGCTCTCGTCGGTTTTCACCGCGTCCGCCGGTGAAACCTCGGCAAGGCGCTTCCCGTCTTCTTCTGGCAGACCGTCCTTGAGCTTCTTCTCCACCTCGGCCAGCAGGTCCGGCTCGGGATCGAGATCGCGCGCATGCGCCCACTGATAGGTGGCTTCGAGCTTGCGGCCCGTGCGCCAGTAGGCGTCACCCAGATGGTCGTTGAGCACCGGATCTTCCGGCCGCAGCGCCACCGCGCGTTCCAGCTCGCTTGCCGCTTCTTCATAACGGCCAAGCCGGTAATGCGCCCAGCCAAGCGAATCGACGATGTAGCCATCATTGGGGCGCAGCTCGACCGCGCGCTCGATGAGCTTCATCCCCTCTTCCAGCTTCATGTTCATGTCGACCCAGGAATAGCCCAGATAGTTCAGAACCTGCGGCTGGTCGGGATAAAGCTCCAGCGCCTTGAAGAAATTCGGCTCCGCCTTCTCCCACTCTTTCAGCCGCTCATAGGCGATGCCGCGCTGGTAGAAGAGGCTCCAGTCCTCGCGTTCCGGCTCTTCGACACGCTCGACCGCGCGGTCATAGACCTTCGCCGCCGATGCATAATCCTTCTGCACCGCGTAGACGCGGCCCAGCGCCAGATAGGCGCGAATGTCGTCGGGGTCCTGCTCGATTGCCGTATTGAGAAAGGTCTCCGCCTCTTCATGGCGGTCGAGATCAGCCAGGTTCAAACCTGTCTGCAGTTCCGCAAGACGCCGCCAGGGCGACCCGTCGCCGATCCGCTCATAGAAGGCGATTGCCTTTTCCGGCTCGCTCTGCTGCTCGGCGAGCGAAGCAAGCTGGATCAGAATGTCGTCATTGTCGGGCGTGAGCACCAGCGCATAGTTCAGATAGAGCTTCACGAAGGGCTCGCCGCCACCGCGATTGAGCGCGGTCGCGATGTTCAGGAGAATTTCGGCAGCACCCGCGCGCGCATCGGCCACCGGCACGACAACCTCTTCGCCGGCCTCGATATTCTCGCGCAGAATGGTCGTCGCAGCGCGTCCCGTAATATAGGTCTCGCCCTTGTCGAGCGCGGCGAGCGCCTTTTCCTTCTCGCCACGCGAGGCGAGCCATGCGGCATAGGTTTCAGCCGCGCGCATATAGGTGTCCGGGCCGGCGGATGCCGACGCCACGTCGCTCAGCAAAGCGTCGAAGGCCTTCTCCGCCTCCTCGTTCATGCCGCTCTGCATCTTGATCAGCGCATCATGATAGGTGCTAAACAGACGATACCACTCCGGCCCTTCCAGCTCGTCCAGCGCCTTCAGCGCCTCGTCGGAATTGCCTTCGCCCACCTTGCTCCATGAAGACATGATGGAGGTGATCAGCCGATCGAGATCCGATTCCAGAACCAGCTTCAGCCAGTCTCCGGCCTCTTCGTATTTTTCATTGCGCAGTGCATCCACCGCAAGGCCGAGGCGCGAAAAGCGCTCGATCTCGGGCACGGATTTAAGCGAACGCATATGCGGAAGCGCCGCCTCGAAGCGGCCTTCCGAAACCAGTGAGAGAAGCAGGCTCTGCTGGATCACCTGATTGTCGGGTTCAAAGGAAAGCGCGCGCTCGTAATAATCGATGGCGCTGTCGAGATCGTTGTCGGCTTCCGCCGCCCTGGCGGCAAGGAACGCGCCGGAGAAGGAGGAGATCGAGATCAGATCGTTATCGTCCACCCCGCCTTCCTTGGCAGACCCCGCCTGGGGCGCAAGAGCGAGAAATCCCGCCAGACCAACCGTTGCCAACAGTCTCGAGTTGATGCGCTTTCTCATTTACCGTCCCGCTGCATGCTGCCCTCGTCTCTTGTTCCTCCGCCAAAGCGAAGACGCTGGGAATCCCTTCCCGTCTTGCAGACAAGCATGGCCTTTTTGCGGAAGCGCTTCAACGTCAAGAATTACTTTAGGTCACCCGGCTGATGCAGAAGTCGATCACGTCAAGGAGCGCGTCTTTCTGCGGTGTATTCTCCAGCGGCGCGAGCGCATCGCGGGCGATTTCGCCAAAATGGCGCGCCCGGCCGATCGTGTCGCCGATCGCACCGTGTTTCTGCATCAGGGTCATTGCCTTTTCCAGCGCCGCATCATCGCACTGGTTGTCCTCGATGGCGCTCTTCCAGAAGGCGCGCTCTTCGGGGCTGCCACGGCGATAGCTCAGGATCACCGGCAGGGTCACCTTGCCCTCGCGGAAGTCGTCGCCGACATTCTTGCCGAGGTCCGAACTCTTGCCGCCATAATCCAGCGCATCGTCGACCAGCTGGAAGGCAAGGCCGAGATTGGTGCCGTAAGAGCGTAATGCGGCGCGGTCGTTGCGGGTCGCGCCTGCGACCACGGGGCCAACTTCCGCCGCGGCCGAGAACAGGGCCGCCGTCTTCGCCTTGATGACCGCGAGATAGTCGTCCTCGGTCGTCTCCAGGTTCTTGGCGACGCTGAGCTGCAGCACTTCGCCCTCGGCAATCACCGAAGCGGCGGTCGACAGAATGTCGAGTGCCTCAAGCGAGCCGACTTCAACCATCATGCGGAACGCCTGACCGAGCAGGAAGTCGCCCACCAGAACGCTTGCCTGGTTGCCCCAGATCATGCGCGCGGTCTTGCGGCCACGGCGCAGGTCGCTTTCATCCACCACATCGTCGTGCAAAAGCGTTGCCGTGTGCATGAACTCGACGCTGGTGGCGAGCTTCACATGTCCCTCGCCCGAATAGCCGAACATCTGGGCTGCGGCGAGCGTCACCATCGGACGCAGGCGCTTGCCACCGGAATCGATCAGGTGCTTTGCAAGTTCGGGGATGAGTTCCACATCCGAGCCCGCTTTGGAGAGAATCAGCTCGTTTACACGCGCCATCTCGTCGGCGGTCAGCTCCATGAGGCTGGCGACGGAGGCGGCGCCGCGCTTGCCGTCAAGATTCAATACTACACCCACAGATGGTCCTCCAATTGCGGCAGGGCCGGAACTTCTTAGCCGGAACTCATAAACGTTCAACGCAATCTAGTTCCCCCTGCCCCACGGGAGCAAGCGGCGAATGCGCGCGGGGTAACCCCGGTTATTCACGAAGTCGTTTACAGCCGTGGCGCAAACTGTCAACGTCGCACCATGTTCGAGCTTGTCCGCACCAACGATCCCGTCGTCATTTCCTTCGTCCAGAGCCTGCTGCGCGATGCGGGCATTGCCTGTTTCGTCGCCGACCAGAACATGAGCATTCTGGAAGGGTCGCTCGGCATCTTGCCAAAGCGCATCCTGATAGACGAGGAAGACCGTCAGGCGGCCCATCAGCTGCTTGAGGATGCGGGCATAGAGCACGAGATGCGCAGCAGCGACAGAGACAATGACTGACACGGTTCCCGACGCGGCCTGCAGCGTCGATTCTTTCCATCGGGACGCTTTCCGTCTGGTCCAGCCCGTGCGGCGCGGCCATCGCGCCGGCGTGGACGCGATGCTGGTGGCGTCCGCGCTTCCGGGCAGTTTCAGCGGTGCCGTCGCCGATCTGGGCGCGGGCGCAGGCGCTGCCGGCTTTGCCGTGGCCGCCCGCTGCCCGCAGACGCACATCACCCTTGTTGAAAACGCGCCCGAGATGGCCGGTTTCGCCCGCCGCAGCATCGCTCTTGCGAAAAACAGCGCCCTTGCCCCCCGTATCTCCGTGCTCGAAGCCGACGTGACGCTGACCGGAACGGCCCGTGAAGCCGCAGGTCTTGGCCGCAATGCGTTTTCCGGCGTCGTCATGAACCCGCCTTTCAACAGCGCCAGCGACCGCGCCACGCCCGATGCGCTGAAGCGGGCGGCGCATGTGATGGCCGACGATCTGTTCGAGACATGGCTGCGCACCGCCGCCGCCATCACCGCGCCCGGCGGGCTTCTGGCGCTGATCGCGCGCCCTGCCTCGCTGGCCGCAATTCTTGCCGCACTGGAGGGCCGTTTCGGCGGCGCGCGCATCGTGCCCGTGCATGGACGGGCTGAAAGCCCCGCGATCCGCATTCTGATTCGCGCCCGGAAGGGAAACCGCGCCGGCCTCACGCTGGAGCCGCCGCTTGTCCTGCGCGACCGCGACAACCAGGTAACAGAACGCGCCGAGGCGCTGACCAATGGCCAGGCGGCGCTTTTTGGTGATTGAGCGCGCTTCGCCATTGCACGGCCCGCGCAAATGCCTACATGCTTTTGAGCTGTAATCCCTGTCATCTGGAGCAACAGAGCCCTTGCGACGCTTCTTCAGCCGTCTTCTTCCCAAAAGCCTGCGCGGCAATACGGTCACCATTCCCGTGATCCGGCTTTCCGGCGCAATCATGCCGTCGAGCAGCGCCTTTCGCCAGAATCTGTCGCTGGCGACCACGGCCGCCGTGATCGAGCGCGCCTTTTCCATGCCGGATGCGCCGGCCGTCGCCATTTCGCTGAATTCGCCCGGCGGCTCGCCCGTGCAGTCCCGCCTGATCTTCCGCCGCATCCGCGATCTCGCGACGGAGAAGGACAAGAAGGTCTTCGTCTTTGTTGAAGATGTGGCGGCCTCCGGCGGCTACATGATCGCCATTGCCGGCGACGAGATCATCGTCGATCCCTCCTCCATCGTCGGCTCCATTGGCGTCGTCTCCGCCGGTTTCGGCTTCCCGGAGATGCTCAAGAAGATCGGCGTCGAGCGGCGCGTGCACACGGCCGGCCAGAACAAGGCGATCCTCGACCCCTTCCAGCCGGAGAAGAAGGAAGACGTGGAGCGCCTCAAATCGCTCCAGCTCGAAATCCACGACACGTTCATCAATCTGGTGAAAGAACGCCGTGGCGCAAAGCTCGCCGAGGATGGCGATCTCTTCACCGGCGCATTCTGGACCGGCGAAAGCGCCCTGAAACTGGGGCTTGTGGACGGCATCGGCGACATGCGCTCGGTGCTCAAGGAACGCTATGGCGAAAAGACCAAACTCGCCCTCATCACCCAGCCGCGTGGCCTGTTCGGCCGCAAGCTTGGCATTGCCGGCAGCGCCGGCGGCCTGCCCGATCTCGGGGCGGCCTTTGCCGGCAACGCAGCCTCCGGTCTTCTGGAAGCAGCAGAGGAACAGGCGCTGTGGCGTCGCTACGGGCTTTGACCCGGCGCCGCGCCGGATCAAAGCGTCCTTTGTGCGTCCGAATGGATGCGCTAAACTCGGTGGCATGAAACCGGAGGATCGACAATGCCCCAACTGATCTTCTTCGCCGCAGTCGGCGTTGTGGCCTATGTGGGCTATCGCAAATTCGTCCGCGAGGCCGAACGCGTGACCGCAAAAGCGCGCCGCGCCCGCAAGGAAGCGGCCAATGGCAGCATGGGAACACTGGTGTACGATCCCAAGACGGGCGAATATCGCGTTCCCAAAGACTAGAGAATTCATGCAGATAGAGCATCGGGATAACTGAAAACCGGTTTCCACGTTTTCGGTCCGGTGCTCCCTCCATCTTCAAGGTCAGGACCCGGCCCCTCACATGTCCCCACACGGCAGCATGATCGCGCCCGCCAAGGTGAATCTGGCACTGCATGTCGTCGGAAGACGCGCGGACGGGTTTCATCTGCTCGATACGCTCGTGGCCTTCACCGGCGATGGTGATCTTCTGGAAGTGGAAGACGGCGCGGAAGACGATTTCTTCGTATCGGGCCATTACGCCGCTCATGTGCCCATCGGGTCCGGCAATCTCGTCACTCGCGCCCGCGATCTCCTGCGCGAGACCTTCGGCGGCGATGCGCGCGCGCCGGTGCGGCTCCATCTGGAAAAGAACCTGCCCGTTGCATCGGGCGTTGGCGGCGGCTCCGCCGATGCGGCCGCAGCCCTGCGTCTGCTCGCCCGCCACTGGGACCTCGCCATAAACGAGACCGATCTCATCCGCCTTGGCCTCCGGCTTGGGGCCGACGTGCCCATGTGCCTTGCCGCCAAACCCCTCATCGCGCGCGGCATCGGTGAGGCTCTGGAAACGCTCCCCGCCTTCCCCGCCCTGCCGCTCGTTCTGGTAAACCCCAACATTCCGCTCTCAACGCCTGAAGTCTTTTCAGCGCTTGAGCGGCGCGACAACGCTCCCCTTCCCGCCCTTGAGGACCTGCCCGACGCCGCAACGGCCGTCCGCTGGCTGGATGGCGCGCGCAACGATCTGGAAATGCCGGCGCGCCGCCTCGTGCCCCAGATCGAAGATGGTCTTGGCGCTCTCAGGCGCGCCGGCGCGCTGACCGCGCGCATGTCGGGCTCGGGCGCCACCTGTTTCGGCATTTTCTCATCAGCGGATGCGGCAGCGCGCGCCCGGCGCGCCCTTGCCTGCGAACATCCCGAATGGTTCGTCCTTGAAACCGAAACCCTTGCAGCGGAGCAGCCAGATGCCGACCACGCCCACCCGTGAATTCATCCCCGTGCGCTTCGCCGTGCTCACCGTCTCGGACACGCGCGGGCTCGAAGATGACCGTTCCGGCCAGACGCTTGCCGAACGCATCGAGGCGGCGGGCCACACGCTCACCGACCGCAGGATCGTTGCCGACGATGTCGAGGCCATCCGCATGGCCGTCAAACTCTGGTGCGCCGATGCCGGCATTGATGCCGTCATCACCACCGGCGGCACCGGCTTCACCGGTCGCGATGTGACGCCCGAAGCGCTCGAACCGCTGTTCGACAAGCGCATGGATGGCTTTTCGCATGTCTTCCACCGCATCTCCTTTGAGAAGATCGGCACCTCCACCATCCAGTCGCGCGCAACCGCCGGCCTCATCGACCAGACCTTCGTCTTCGCCCTGCCCGGCTCCACGGGCGCCTGCCGCGATGCCTGGGACGGCATCCTCAGGGACCAGTTCGACTACCGCCACATGCCCTGCAATTTCGTGGAAATCATGCCGCGACTTGCCGAACATCTGAAGCGCGGCGGCGGCAAGTCCGCCTGAGCGGCACCCCACCTCTCCAAAAACCTGTTTCAAGCCAGGCTGGCATCCACATGGATGCTGGTTCCTGACGCCTGTGGACAAACACGGCTGTGCCGTTCCCCGATTAAAGTTCTTGCTTTGTTCTCATTTGTTCGATAGGAATAGATTCATCGGCAGCGATGCTGATTCCGCTTTCCGCCAGTTCCCGCGTTCCAGAAAGCCGGCCACATCGCCCAGGCATGGAGTGACCCATGGAACAGATGACCAGAGCAGATACGGCCGCCTTCAATGGCGGTGGCGCCGCGGTGGCCAACACGGTGATCGACCGGTCCGGCATCCGCATCGATGCCGAACGCCGGCGCGGTCGTGCCGCAGGCATCAACCCGTCGGGACGTTACGAACCGGTGTCGCGGCATGTCTTCGATGATGGCTGGGGTTCCATTGAGGAACTGCCGCCCTTCAAGACCGAAGTGCAGGTGGAAAAGCCGCGCACCATCATCACGCGCAACAGCTCGCCGGACATTTCCTTCGACCGGTCCATCAATCCGTATCGCGGCTGCGAGCATGGCTGCGTCTACTGCTTCGCACGCCCCACCCACGCCTATATGGGGCTTTCGGCCGGGCTCGACTTCGAGGCAAAACTGTTTGCCAAGCCGGATGCCGCCCGCCTTCTGGAGCGTGAGATCGCAAAGCCCGGCTATGAGCCGCGCACCATCGCCATCGGCACCAACACCGACCCCTACCAGCCCATCGAGAAGAAATACCGCATCATGCGCGAGATTCTCGAAGTGCTGGAGGCGCACAAACATCCGGTCGGCATCGTCACCAAGTCTGCGCTCGTCATGCGCGACATGGACATCCTCTCCCGCATGGCCGAGCAGGGGCTGGCCAAGGTCGCACTCTCCGTCACCACGCTCGACCGCAAGCTGGCGCGCACCATGGAACCGCGTGCCGCCACCCCGTCGCGCCGGCTGGAAACGGTGCGCGCGCTGACGGAGGCAGGCATCCCCACCTCCGTGATGATGGGCCCCGTCATTCCCGGCCTCACCGATTGCGAGATCGAACGCATTCTGGAATCGGCGGCGACCGCCGGCGCGCGTGAGGCGGGTTACATCATCCTGCGTCTGCCGCTGGAGGTGAGCCCCATCTTCAAGGAATGGCTGCTGCGCCATGCGCCTGATCGTTATCGCCATGTCGTTTCGCTGATCCGCTCCATGCGTGGCGGAAAGGATTACGACGCCCAGTGGGGCAAGCGGATGAAAGGCGCCGGCCCCTATGCCTGGCAGATCGGTCGCCGGTTCGAGATCGCCGCCAAACGGCTTGGCCTCAATCAGGAGAAGCGCCGGCTGAGGAGTGACCTCTTCACCCCGCCCACACCGGGAGGCGAGCAGCTCATGCTCCTCTAGGTTCCCTTGCGTCCATTGCAGCGCCACCGGACCCGCCTCCCCACATGATTACCGCCGCGCTCCGGCGCGGCGCAGAAATCCCGTCAGGCTTTGCATCCCCGTGGGCCGACGGAAGCTTCCCGGCTTTTCCGCCCCTTGCGCCGGGAAGACCTTGCGGAGAATCGGAACCGATGCGAGCATCGCCGCACCATGGCTCGTACGCGTTCCGATTCTCCCACTCTCTTCGACCTCCCCGTTCGTCCCGATTTCCAGATGGAAGCGGCACTCATGCGCGAAGGCATGGCGCCTGTCGCCGGTCTGGATGAGGCCGGCCGCGGCCCGCTTGCCGGTCCCGTGGTGGCCGCCGCAGTCATTCTGGATGGCAACCGGCTGCCCGAAGGGCTGGACGATTCCAAGCGTCTCTCCGCCGAGGCGCGCGACCGTCTCTATGAGAACATTCTGGACATGGCGGTCAGCGTGTCCGTCGCCTCTCTTTGCGCGACCAGCATCGACGAAACCAACATTCTGCGCGCGAGCCTTGAGGCCATGCGCCGTGCGACTGCCGGTCTCTGCGTCACGCCGCTCTTTGCCCTTGCAGACGGGCGCGATGTGCCGCCCGGCCTCTGTTGCCCGGCGCGCGCCGTCGTCAAGGGCGATCAGCGCAGCCAGTCCATCGCCGCAGCCTCCATCGTCGCCAAGGTCACACGCGACCGCATGATGGGCCGGGCAAGCGAAATCGCCCCGCCATATGGTTTCGAGGCCCATATGGGTTACGGCACCAAGCGACACCGCACGGCGATCACAGAGCACGGCGCAGTGCTTCGCCTCCACCGCATGACCTTTGCGCCCCTGCGCGATCTGAACGCGCCCTCGCCCTCCTCAGAGAGGCGAGACGCCGATCAGCCACTCATGGAGCCCGGCGACAAAAATTCCGTAGATCGCGAGCCCGCCTAAAACTGCGACCGCATCCCCGGCCCATCCGCCGGGTACCTTCGCAGACGAACTGACGGGACGCGCAAGCGCCGAACGCCAGTCTATGACCGCCCACACCAGAAAACCGCCGAACAGGATCACATCGGCAAACGTGCCGTTCGCCATCAGATGGGCCAGCGCCCAGAGGACGGTCGCCACCAGCATGGGATGCCCCACGGCAGCCCTGATGCGGCTCGGCACATAGGCGGCAATCAGCAACGGAAAAACCGGCAGAAGCACGAGCAGCGCCACATGCCGCAGCGCAAGCGGCGGCGCATAAACCAACCCCGGGTCCATGCGCGCCAGCCCATAGCCCCAGACGATGAGCGCAAAGCCTGCGAGCGATACTGCCGTATAGGGCAACAGCCAGGCGTTTTTGCCCCGCTCCGCCATCACCCGGGCGCGCATCTCCGGCGCAACGATCCGCAGCGAATGCACTGCGAGGAAAAGCACCAGTCCAGCCACCAGCACGGTCATGCGTATCTCCGTTTGCGCATCTCAGTTCAGTTAGATACTATAACTAAAATTATTATCTGTAACGGACAATATGAAACCTGCCGACGATATCCCCACGCTGACCCGCAAGGAGATGCAGCGCGCCGCCACATTCCGCGAGATTCACGACATCGCCCGCGCCCTGCTGGTCGAGCAGGGCAGCGCTGCCGTCACCATCAATGCGATCGCCCGCCGCATGGGCATGAGCGGCCCTGCCCTCTACCGCTACCATCCAAGCCAGGCGGCCCTCATCGAGGCGCTCCGCAGGGAGTTCTTCAACGAGTTGGTGGCGCATATGCGTCAGGCCGCATCACTACCACATGCCGACACGCCTGCACGCCGTCTCGGGGCCACATGCCGCGC
The DNA here is from genome assembly GCF_017255295.1 of Nitratireductor aquimarinus. Lineage (GTDB taxonomy): Bacteria > Pseudomonadota > Alphaproteobacteria > Rhizobiales > Rhizobiaceae > Nitratireductor > Nitratireductor aquimarinus. The sequence continues at coordinate 569,755 of NZ_JAFKDE010000002.1, read as the reverse complement.
ACTGAGAGGCTGGGCGCTTGATCATTCGGCCGAGTTCGGTTGGCTGTTTGCAAGCCCGGTGGAGACGAAAGGCGATGCCGCCGCGCCCCTCTACGATGACGCGGCAAGCTGCGGTGCATTTGGAGAGGTGTTTCTCGAACAGGTTGCCGAGATATGGGAGACGCAGCGTTTCCCCATTCCGAACCTCGACGACATGCCCCCCGTTCAGGTGGAGCAGCTCATCGCCTTCAGCGAGAAGAACGGGAACATCCTGCCGCCCGACGCGGCGCATGTTTTCCTAAAATGCTGGATCCGCCTCTATGGGCATCTGTGCATGGAAGTGTTCGGGCAGATGGCCTTCGCCTATACGGACATGGAGCCAGCCTTCGAGGAATGCCTGAGCGAGCTCTGCACGCTCCTCGACGTTCCCTATGAACCCGCCCCCGTGTGATCTTTTTACGGCCTGTATGCCGATGAGAACGCACGGCTTGTGAAGGCATCCGCTTCCCGCACCTGCCCGACCGGAAAGCCCTCCACCGCCCTTCAGAATTCTGCACAAACAAAAACGCCGCCGGAGACCGGCGGCGTTTTTGAGATTTCGTCTGGAAAAGCCGATCAGTTCAGCTTCGCCTTAACGTCCTGAAGCGAAGCCTTGAAGAGATCGCCACTGGTCTTGGCGTCCACCTTGTCGGCCAGAACGGCGCGAGCTGCTTCCACGGCCAGATCGACGGCGCTTGCGCGCACTTCGTTGACCGCATCCACTTCAGCCTGCTCGATCTTCTGCTCGGCCAGAGCGGTCCGGCGGGCGACATACTCGTCCGTCTTCTGCTTGGCTTCCTTGACGATCAACTCGGCCTCGTGCTTGGCGGCGCTGACGATGTCCTGCGCCTCCTGCTCGGCTTCCTGCCGCTTGCGCTGGTATTCGGCGAGCAGCTGCTGCGCGTCTTCACGCAGCTTGCGCGCTTCGTCCAGCTCGTTGCGGATGCGCTCGGCACGTCCGTCGAGCGCGCCGTTGATCATTCCCGGCACCTTGAAGTAGGCAAGAACGCCCAGGAAGATGATCAGGGCAATAAACGCCCAGAATGTCGCGTCCATGGCCTTCTCCTACTGCTTGACGGCCTTGACGGCAGCTTTCGCTGCAGTCGTGTCGAGCCGGCCGCCGACCAGTTCCTGAACGATGGATGCCGCCGTGTCTTCAGCGATGGCGCCCACGTCCTTCATGGCCGTTTCCTTGATCGAAGCAATGCGCTCCTCGGCTTTGGCGAGCTTGGCATCGAGATCCTTCTCGATCTGCTGACGCTCGGCGTCCGCTTCCACCTTTGCGGCGTCGCGGGCTTCCTGACCGATGACATTGGCTTTCTTGCGAGCGTCGGCGAGTTCCTGCTCATAGGCAGCAACAGCCTGATCCGCCTCTTCCTTCATCCGCGCAGCCTGGTCGAGGTCCTGGGCAATGCGGTCACGCCGCACTTCCAGAATGCCGCCGATACGCGGCAGCACAACGCGCTTGAGGAACAGGTAGAACAGCCCGAAAGTGATCGCCAGCCACAGAATCTGCGACGGGAATGTGGACGAATCGAAGGGCGGGAAGCCAGCTTCGTGAGCGCCTTCCGACGCCACGCCGGTTTCCGAATGGGTCGCTTCCGCGGCGTCCTGCGCCGAGGCTGCGAATGCCGATGCCACAAACATTGTCTACCTCTCTTAAAACCGGCCGGACGCCCTTGAGCGGCCGGCCACGCACGCGAATGGCGCGCTTAGGTGAAGAGGAGGAGCAGAGCGATGAGCAGCGAGAAGATGCCGAGTGCTTCCGTCACGGCGAAGCCGAAGATCAGGCGGCCGAACTGACCGTCTGCTGCCGACGGGTTGCGCAGTGCGCCCGAGAGGTAGCTGCCGAAGATGTTGCCGAGGCCGAGTGCTGCACCAGCCATGCCGAGACAGGCGATACCGGCGCCAATAGCCTTTGCTGCTTCTACTTCCATTTTGAAACTCCTTGTAATCGCGGATTTGCGTGTTTTCTTCAGACTTGGCGGAAGACCGCCGGTGAAACCTGTTTTCCTCTACCCGCCCTTTCAGGGCCGGAACGAAGCCAGTCGTTGGAACCTCTTGATCAGTGGCCGGGATGGACGGCGTCGTTCAGATACATGCAGGTCAGGACGGCAAAGACGTAGGCCTGCATGAAGGCGACGAGGAACTCGAGGCCGGTAATCGCAACCGTCATGATGAGCGGCAGCACGGCACCGGCGGCTCCGGCAACGCCGAACGCACTCAACGAAGTGACGAAGCCGGCGAATACCTTGAGCGTGATGTGACCGGCCAGCATGTTGGCGAACAGACGAACCGAAAGGCTGACGGGGCGCGAAAGGAACGAGACAATCTCGATCAGCACCACCAGCGGAACGACAACAGCGGGAACCCCCTGTGGCACGAACAGCTTGAGGAAGCCGAAACCGTGTTTCAGGAAGCCGTATACGACCACGGTGCCGATCACCAGAAGCGCAAGCGCAAAGGTGACGATGATGTGGCTGGTCACGGTGAAGAAATATGGGAACAGGCCAAGCAGGTTGGCCATCAGGACGAACATGAAGATGGAGAACACGAACGGGAAGAACCGCATCCCGTGCGATCCTGCCGAATCTCTCAACATGGACGCCACGAATTCGTAGGACATCTCCGAGATCGACTGCAGCCGGCCGGGCACCAGGCCGCGGCTGGAGGTCGTCAGGAAGAGAAATGCGCCGGCGGCAACCACCGTCGCAACCATGAAGGCGGAGGAGTTGGTAAAGGAGAAATCCAGTCCGCCGACCTCAATCGGAATCCATTTGGAGATCTGGAACTGATGGATCGGATCGTTGGCCACCTGGACCCCCTCGCTTCTATAATGGCGCTCTTGCGCCGTTCACTTCTTCTCGGGATTCTGCCCGCTCTGCGACGAGCGAACCCCGAATTCAGCAATTTGTCCTGACGAACGCAGGACATTAAGAACCCCTGCCCCAAAACCGAGGAGCAGGAAAATGATAAGCCCCCAGGGCGACGTTCCGGCAAAATGGTCGATGCCCCATCCAAGAGCAGCGCCGACACCAACGCCGGCAATGAACTCGCTGGATAGTCTGAGCGCCTGTCCGACGCCCGCCATATCGCCCTTCGTCTTCCCCTCGTCGCCGTCCCGCGATTCCGGCCGTTTTTCTGCGAGTGCCTTCTCCAGATCCGCGCGCCGGCGTTCCAATTCGTCCGGCTGATCCTTGTTGGCCACCGCAATCTCCGTACCGGGTTTGCTGGTCAGCGGCTATCCGCTTGAAAGTCGCGCGCAACATAGTGAGCGCCCTCGCCCCAGTCAAGCCGCTGTTGCAGCCATTCACAAAGGCGAAAAGGCATTCAAAAACAATGCGATGATTTGCTGCGACAATGCGCGCAGCGCCAAATGGCGCGCTGAGAACGGGAATCGCGGCGGGTCATCGGTAAATTCCGCCCGCCGCGCGACCCCGTTTGAAAGGCCGGATCAGTTCCAGCCGCCGCCATAAGTGCGGTAGAAAATGTGCTGCCCGATCTTTTTCATGCGCTGCATCGCGCCCGCCCAGCGGGGGTGCACATAGGTCGCGTGGTAATGGGTGGAGGAGCCAACCTCCGGCAGCCAGATCTTGCCGGCCGTCGTCGCCATCGCCACGTCCTGCGCGGTCTTGAAGTGGCCCGGGCTCTTCACCCGGTCACGAATGCCGTCGCAGGCGAAGGAAAACTGGCAGCGATTGCGCCATTTCTCGTTCTGATAGACAACGCCACAAATGCTGTTCGGATAGGTGGGATTGCGCACGCGGTTCAAGATGACCTGCGCAACGGCGGCCTGTCCCTCGACCGATTCTCCGCGCGCCTCGAAATAGATGCCGGCAGCCAGACACTGCTGCTCGCGGTCCGAAAACACTTCGGCAGGCAGCGGGCTGCGCGCCCATGGATGATCCTTGGCGCTGACCGGCGGAATGAAGCGGCCACCCTGCGGCTCTTCCTCACGCAGAATGCTGGCGAAGGGCGAGGCCTTCGCATAGTCCGGCTCCGGCGGCGCGTAGGCGGTCGCCAGAATGTCGGCGCGGTCATTGTTGACCAGCGCCGCAATCGCCCGCGGCATGTCCGGATCGGCCTTCCTGTCGCGCTTCATGTAAAAGGCGGAGGCGATGCGCACCTCTTCGCCCTGAATGTCCGGCTTCACGAAGGCCATCAGCTTCTGGTCGGCCTTCGGCTGCTCCAGAAGGAAGCTGGTTTTCTCAAAAATCGTGCCCGCCTCGAACAGGCGCGGCGGCTGAACCGGCATCACCTGCACCAGACGGCCGGTCTTGTCGGCGCGGTTGATGCGCGCCTCGTCCGGCGTCGTGCCGGTGAACCCCTTCTTGCCGCGAAACGCCACCGCGCCAATGCCAGGTGCAGCGATGCCCGAGCCGGAAATACTGCCCGTCTTCAGATCGCCGTCAATGAAAGGCATCTCGGCCTGATGAATGGAACCGGCTACCGATTTCTCCAGATAGGCGGCCCAGCGCGGCGCCGCACTCTCCTCTCCAGAAACCAGCCCGGCTATGTCCTGATGTGCGACCACGCCCGGAAAGCCGATCCAGAACCCTAGCGCCACCACTGCCGGCGCGAGAAGCGAACGTGATTCTCCATCCGCTTTACGCGGTACATTTCCTGTCCGACGAAGCACCCACACTCTCCGCTACGCAACTCGACCCAATTGCAAAAACCATAATTGGTTAACCTTGATCACTGGTTAACGCGGTCGAATGCGTGCCCGCAGGCAGACACAGGCAGCCAAGAAAAAACGGGCCCTGCCATGCAGAGCCCGTTCAAAAACCTTGTGATGTGGCGTCACACCGCTCTCAGCGACGCTTCTTCGCCCGCCCCGCATAGGGGTTGTCGGAGGTGCGCAGCGCCATGCGGATCGGCACGCCATGGAGGTTGAAGGTCTCGCGCAGACCATTCACCAGATAGCGCACATAGGATTGCGGCATCGCCTCTGGACGCGAGCACGAGACCACAAAGCCCGGCGGACGCGTCTTGATCTGCGTGATGTACTTCACCTTCAGGCGGCGGCCTGCAACGGCCGGCGGCGGGTGCTGCGTGGTCGCGCCTTCGAGCCAGCGGTTGAGCCGGCCGGTGGAGATGCGGCTGTTCCAGGTGCGGTGCGTCTTCTCGACGGCTTCCATCAGCTTGTCGAAGCCACGCCCCGTCTCTGCCGAGATCGGCACGGCCTGAAGCCCGCGCACCTGCGGCAACAGCCGCTCGGTCTTTTCGCGCAGTTCGGCCAGCGTTTCCTGCCGGTCCTCGATCAGGTCCCACTTGTTGAACGCGATGACCGGCGCACGGCCCTCACGCATGATCAGGTCGGCGATCTGCAAATCCTGCTTCTCGAAGGGAATGGTCGCGTCGAACACCACGATCACCACTTCGGCGAAGCGCACGGCCCGCAGACCATCAGCGACGGAGAGCTTTTCCAGCTTTTCCTGCACGCGCGCCTTGCGGCGCATGCCTGCCGTATCGAACAGCTTGATCTTGCGGTCGCGCCACTGCCAGTCGACAGAGATCGAATCGCGCGTGATGCCGGCTTCCGGCCCCGTCAGCATGCGATCTTCGCCCAGAAGTGCGTTGATGAGGGTCGACTTGCCCACATTGGGTCGGCCGACAATGGCGATCCGCAGCGGCTTGGAGGTGTCGTAATGCGCCTCCTCTTCCGAATCGGGCTCGATGTCCTCGCCGACCGCAATTTCGTCCGTCGTGACGATGATGTCTTCCGGCTCTTCAGCCAGCGCCACGTCTTCGCCAAGCCCCTCAACGATGGCGTCGCGCAGGTCGGACATGCCCAGACCATGCTCCGCCGAAATCTCGACCGGATCGCCAAGCCCGAGTTCCCAGGAATCGAGAACGCCGCTGCGGGCGGCATTCACGTCCATCTTGTTGGCGACCAGCACCACCGGTTTGCCGCGGCGGCGCAGAAGATTGGCGAAGGTCGCATCGTCCGGCATCACGCCGACGCGCGCATCGATCATGAACAGCGCAATGTCTGCTTCCTCGATCGCCTGCTCCGTCTGAACGCGCATGCGCCCTTCGAGTGTCGGCGCGGCGGCGCTCTCCAGCCCCGCCGTATCGATCACTTCGAAACGAAGATCCTGCAGGCGCGCAGGATGCGAACGCCGGTCGCGCGTGACGCCAGGCGTGTCATCGACAATGGCCAGACGACGCCCGGCGAGCCGGTTGAACAGCGTCGACTTGCCGACATTGGGTCGGCCGATGATTGCAAGCTTGAAAGCCATAGAGTTACACCGGTTACGGCTATTCAGCCGGGCCTGAGCCGAGAATCAGTTCCACCATCATTTCGGCGCGCTGACGCGTGTTGCGCGGCGCGGCTGCATCGCCCGAAATCTGCTGGAAAAGCGTCAGCGCATCGTCGCGCTTGCCTTCCTTCCAGGCTGCCAGACCGAGCGCCTCGCGCGCCGTGTGGCGCAGCGCGTTGCCGTCGGCCGTCAGCGTCTCGACGCGGGCTGCAACATCCGCATAGGAACCATGGTCAACCAGAATCAGGCCGGCCCGCAGCCTTGCCGTATCGGCAATGACGTCGGTCACCGACTTGTCGGCGGCAATCTCGTCGAATGCGGCGACCGCACCATCGGCGTCGCCGTCAGCCGCCAGAACCGTGGCTGCGCGCATGCGCGCCAGAAGCGGATAGGAGCCATAGCCGCTTCCCTCGAGTTCTTCGAATGCGGCCAGCGCCTCTGCGGTTTCACCCTGACGTGCCAGATCGAGCGCCTGCGAGAACGCGTCACCCGATGCATTGGCCTGCGAAGAGGTCCAGCGCTCATAGCCCACATAGCCGGCGGTAGCGACCACGAGCAACACGGCCGCACCAATGGCGACCGGGCCAAATCGACGCCAAAGCGACTTGAACTGATCCTGGCGGAGCTCTTCGTTGACTTCGCGAATAAAACTGTCGTCGGACATATGCGACCCATGTTTAGCGGGATGTCCCGCAATGTTCCCGGTTTCGGGCTTTTTAGACTAAATTTGTCGCCATGGAAGGGGGCGAGCGCGATTCCACCTCATTCTGTTGATTTCCGGCCTTTTCATGGCGTCTTGTTTCAACAGGTCTTTGCCTTCCAAACTCGGCCATATTTGTTCGCTACCGCTGCGTCGACTTTGCATTCTGGATATTGAGATCATGCTCAAATTACTCTGCGCCGGGGCGTCCGCGCTGGCGCTGACAAGCTCTTGTTTCGCCGACGATGCCGCACCAACTGACAAGTCTCAGACCGCCAGGCCGCAATATGTGATCATTTCGTTCGATGGCGCGCTCCATCTGGAGCAGTGGCAGCGCAGCCGCGCAATCGCCGAAAAGACCGGTGCGCGCTTTACCTATTTCCTCTCCTGCGTCTACCTGCTCTCGCCGGAGACCCGCAAAACCTATCAAGCGCCGGGCATGTCACGCGGGCGCTCGAATGTGGGCAGCGGTTACAGCCGTGAGGATGTCGAGGGCCGGCTCGGCCAGATCTGGACCGCGCGTTCCGAGGGGCACGAAATCGCCAGCCATGGCTGCGGACATTTCGACGGCAAGGACTGGAGCGCGGCCGACTGGGGCCAGGAGTTCGACGAATTCAGCAATATCGTCGCCAATGCCTGGAAGCTCAACGAGATCGAAGGCGAGCCGAAAGAGTGGCAGGATTTCGCCCGCAACGAAATCCACGGCTTCCGCGCGCCCTACCTCTCCACCAACAAGGGCCTGTTCCAGACTCTCGCTCAAAAGGGTTTTGCCTATGACGCCAGCACCGTGTCGCGCGGGCCTGCCCTGCCGAAAGCGCGTGGCGGCGTCGTGCGCTTTTCGCTTCCGCTGATCCCGGAGGGGCCACGCGAGAGGCAGGTCATCGCCATGGACTACAATCTTTATGTCCGCCATTCCGGCGGCAAGGAGAAGCCCGAGGCGGCCCCGGCCTTCGAGAAGCGCACCCATGATGCATTCATGGCGTCCTTCAAGAAGGAGTATGATGGACGCCGCACGCCCCTCCAGCTCGGCTTCCACTTCACCCTCATGAATGACGGCGCGTACTGGGATGCACTTGAGCGTTTCGCCGGCGACGTTTGCGGCATGGATGACGTGAAATGCGTGAGCTACCGCGATTATCTGGCGGCCACCCAAAAGGCCGAAGCCCCGCCCGCACAGGGCGGCACCTGATTGCAGAACCAGAAAGGCCCCGGCGCTTGGCGCCGGTGCCTTTTCGTGTCCTTCAGATGCTTACCAAATCAGGCGGCGACGGGCGTTCTGACCTTTTCGTTGCGGATGAAATATCGCGAACCCTCCTTCTTGGAAGACTTGCTAAAGCCAATTTCAACGTCTCGATCGAGTTTCACCATGATCTCCAGAAGCTTCTCCAGGGAGAAGCCTCGCAGCTTTCCGTTCTTGAGTGCGGAGATCTTCGGTTGTGGCAGCCCCAGGAGCTCGGAGGCCTGGACTTGAGTCAGATGGCGATGGAGCAGGATCGAATTGATCTGGCCAACAATGGCGGCTTTCAGCTTCAGCTCGGGTGCATCTTCAAGGCCGAGATCGGCGAAGACGTTGCCACTTCCGACCTCAACCTCCAATGGGGACTGATCTTCGATCATCTCTTTTTCCTTTCCACTTTCTCTGCCGCAGCGAGTTCCTGCTTCACCCTGCTCAGTCTGGCTTTGATCAAATCGATGTCGGGCTTCGGTGTCTTGATCCCGGTCTTCGATTTCTTCTGAAACGAATGCAGGACATAGATGTCCTCTCCAAGCTTCACGGCGTATACGGAACGATAGGTGTCGCCATCATGGTCCGCTACAATCTCGAAAACACCTGCACCCAGTCCGCTCATGGACTTGGTGTAGTCTGCCTTCCGGCCCATCTGCGCCTCGCTCAATGCGTATCCAACCTGCGTTCGAACATCCGTGGGGAAATCGAGCAGGCGCTTCTTCGAGTCGTAGAGCCACTTGATGGATCGTTCCTGCTTCCGCGCCAATCTCCCACCCCTCCATTTATACCAAAATAGGTATACCTTTTTTGTCTGTCAAAACCTTTCTGCGCAACCGCATCCCTTGGATAGAAAACACGTCGACCTGTTTAGCGAGATCATTGGCCACTTCGCCCCAAAAACGAAACCCGGAGTGCTCCTTGTTGCCTCAGCATAAACTGCGGGAAGTTCGAACTTCCTACAGAACGGGGACCCAAATGGATGACCGGACGCGCGCACTACGTCACAAAAAGGCCCCGGCGCTTCGCACCGGGGCCTTCTCTTAAGGCGAAGACCGAAATTTAGTTCCCGGCCGCCCGCTCGCTCATCAGCGCCTTGTAGGTCGCATAAAGCATGACCACGAGCAGGATCGCGAACGGGAAACCGGTCGCAATTGCGCCCGCCTGAAGCGCGGCCAGCCCGCCGCCGAGCAACAGCACGATCGCCACCAGCCCTTCAAACAGCGCCCAGAAGACACGCTGCGCCACCGGCGCGTCGATCTTGCCGCCGGCAGTGATCGTGTCGATCACCAGCGACCCCGAATCCGAAGACGTTACGAAGAAGACGATCACCAGAATGATGCCGATCAGCGAGCTGATGCTGGCCAGCGGCAGATCAGCCAGCATCGCGAACAGCGAAAGCTCCGGCACATAGTCCACCACCGTCTGCTGAACGCCCGTATAGCCTTCTGCAAGAAACTGGTTCATGGCCGTGCCGCCGAACGTGGTCATCCAGAGGATGGAAACCAGTGTCGGAATGATCAGCACGCAGACGATGAACTCACGCACCGTGCGCCCCTTCGAGACGCGGGCGATGAACATGCCCACAAAAGGCGACCAGGAAATCCACCACGCCCAGTAGAACGTGGTCCAGCCATGCATGAAGCCGGTGTCTTCACGGCCGATCCAGTTCGAAAGCTGCGGCAGCTCCTTCACATAGGACCATGTGTTGGAGAAGAAGCCGGTGATGATCGCCAGCGTCGGGCCGAAGATGATGACGAAGCCCAGAAGAAGGATGGCGAGCACCATGTTGATCTCGGAGAGGCGCTTCACGCCCGCATCGAGCCCCGCCACCACGGACACCAGCGCCACGCCGGTAATGCACATTATGAGCAGAACCTTGACCGTGTCGGTGTTGGGAACGCCGTAAAGCTCGTTGAGGCCGGCCAGCGCCTGCGACGCACCGAACCCCAGCGATGTGGCCAGGCCGAACAGCGTGGCGAACACCGCCATAATGTCGATCAGATGCCCCGCCCAGCCGCGCACGCGCTCCCCGAGGATCGGGAAAAAGGCCGAGCGAATGGAGAGCGGCAGACCCTTGTTATAGGCGGCAAGCGAAAGCGAAAGCGCCAGAACCGCGTAGATCGCCCAGGGGTGAAGCCCCCAGTGGAAGATGGTCGCCGCCATGCCCATTTCGCGGGCGGCCGGAACCGCTTCCGCAACCAGCTGTCCGTCGACAACGGGCGGGGTGAGGCCGAGCGGCGGATTGTTGAAATGATACATCGGCTCAAGCACGCCGAAGAACATCAGGCCGATACCCATGCCGGCGGCAAACAGCATCGCGAACCAGCCGGAATAGGAATATTCGGGCACGGCGTCCTTGCCGCCCAGCCTGACCTTTCCGAGCGGCGTCAACGCCACCACAATGCAGAACAGAACAAACAGATTGGCCGACAGCATGAAGACCCAGTCAAAGGTCGAGGTCAGCCAGACCCTGAGACCGCCAAGCGCTTCGCCGGCGATATCGCGGAAAATCAGCGTGACGATCACAAATGCGACGATCAGCACGGCGGAAATGAAGAATACGGGATTGTGAACATCAAGACCAAGCAGACGGACATTGTCTTGCCCCGGCTCGAGTCCGTGGTCCTCCTCAATGACTTGATTTGACATGTTTCACTCCATCTCTGTCCGAGGGCTGGAAGCAAACGACAGTATGGCCGCCCACCACCGGAGCGCTCCTCCACAGGAGAAAATTTGGCCCAAAAGCGCCATCGCACATGGTCTGTATGCGACCTCAACGGTGTGGATTGAGACCAGAATCAGTCAAATAGTCGGCTAGCGGAACACGGCAAGTTCAACAAAAGGGGTGATTCTCGCCCAAATGCCTGTTTCGCCTTCGGAACCACCTCCGTTTGAACGGGGGAATTCACAGAATTAGGATTTAAATCGTCACAAACTATGCTTGTGATACCGAGTTTTGCCGGATTTCATGTGCATGGTATACGGCGATAGGGACATTGTTATATCAGACAGCTTCAAGCGGAACCAAATTGGCTTTCGAAGCTTATGATCAAGAAAAGAGTTGGAGAGGTTTTATGAAAAAGTCACTGCTTATCGTTCCGGCGCTGCTTCTGGGCGTTGCGGCCTGCACCCCCACCCAGCAGGGCGCAGCCTTCGGCGGCGCCAGCGGCGCAGCCATCGGCGCGCTCGCTTCCGGCAACAAGGTTGAAGGCGCGCTCATCGGCGGCGCAGTCGGCACCGTGGCCGGCGCTCTGGTCGGTCGTTCGCAGGAAAACAGAAACGTCTGCGTCTACCGCGACGAGTATGGCCGCCGCTACGAAGCGCGCTGCCCGCAGGGTTACTGATCTGACTGGCAGCGCCCCGCGCTGCCCCTTAAAATCTGCAAAGGCCGGGATGCACATGCATCCCGGCCTTTCTCTTGTCCGGATCACCCGATCCGTCATGCCTGCCCGTCATGACTACAAGACCCGCTTCCCCATGGTTCGCGCTTCTTCCCGGCGACGAATTGACTTTTGTCAATCACCATGAATAATGTCGAAAGGAGGCGCGGAATGGCTTATCGTCCGGCAGAACAGATCATACACAAGGCCGCCTGGCTTTATTACACGCACGGCCTGCGTCAGGACGAGGTTGCGCAGCGGCTGAACATTTCGCGCGCGTCCGTGGCGCTTTATCTGCGCAAGGCGCGCGAAGCCGGCATCGTCAACATCTCCACCTCCACGCATCTCTTCAGCGGCGAGCGTCTTGCCCGCCAGATGGAAGACGCGTTCGGCCTTGAGACCGTCTGGCTCGTCGGCGAGGACGCGCTTTCGCCCTCTCCCGCTTCCGAGATCCCCACGCTTGCTGCCAATGTGTTTCTGGAGATGGTCGAGAACGGCAATCAGGTCTGCGTTGCCTGGGGCCGCACCGTCTACGACATCGCCGATGCGATGAGCTACGCCGACCGTGAGGGCGTCACGGTGGTGGAGATGTGCGGCAATCTCGGCTCGCCCTATGCCTACCGTCCCGACCAGTGCACCATGGAGATTGCCCGCCGGCTGAACGCCAAGGGTCTGAATTTCTACGCCCCGCTGGTGCTCAGCACCGAGGAGCTGGCGCGCGCCCTGCGCGAGGAGCCGGTCATCCGCGAGCAGCTCGACGGGATCAGCGCCTGCGACATGGCGCTCTTCACGGTCGGCGCGCTGGACGCCGACAGCCACGTTATCAAATGCGGCGCGCTCAGCCTTGAAGAGCTTGAACGGCTGAAAACAATGGGCGCGACCGGCGTCATTGCCGGGCAGATCATCACCGCCGACGGCACCCTGCTCGACTGCGATTACAACCGGCGCATGATCTCTGCCGATTTCGACGCCATCCGCGCCATTCCCCGGCGGCTCATGGTGGTGCAGGAGGACGAGAAGTTCGAGCCCCTGCAGGCCGCCATCGCCGGCCGTTTCTTCACCCATCTGGTGACCACGTCATCCATGGCGACGAAGCTTCTGAAGCACCACACCGCCAGTGAACCCACGCCGGCCTGATCAACGCCAGCCTGACCCACCCCGGCCTGATTGACGCCGGCAAGCGCAACCCTTCAAGACACGTACAGGACAGACATGCAGAACCTCTGGAAAGACAGCGAAGCCGAAAAGCTTGTCGAGCACTATGCGCAGAAGGGCGTCGCACGCGACCTGGCGCTGCGCGTCTACACGACCCGTCTTCTGGGCGGCGAGCCACGCCTCGTGCTGCATGGCGGCGGCAACACCTCGCTGAAGAGCCGCGCCACCGACATTCTGGGCCGCGAATATGATGTTCTGTGCGTCAAGGGCAGCGGCTGGGACATGGGCGTGATCGAGCCACAGGGCCTGCCTGCCGTGAAGATGGACGCGCTTCTGGCCGCCCGCGAACTGCCCTCCCTGTCGGATGAAGACATGGTGGCGATGCAGCGTGCAAACCTCATCGATCCGGGTTCTCCCAACCCGTCCATCGAAACGCTTCTGCACGCCTTCCTGCCGCACAAATTCGTCGACCACACCCATTCCACCGCGATCCTCGCACTGGTTGACCAGGAAGATTCCGAAGCGCTCTGCAAGAAGGTCTTCGGCGACCGGCTCGGCTTCGTGCCCTACATCAAGCCGGGCTTCGACCTCGCCAAGGAAGCCGCCGACATCTATGACGCAAACCCGTCCGTCGAGGGCCTGATCCTCGACAAGCACGGCATCTTCACCTTCGCCGAGGACGCCAAGACGGCCTACGATCTCATGATCGAGTTCGTCACCATGGCCGAGGATTATGTCGCCGGGCACGGCAAGACGCCGTTCAACCCGGTGGCGCTGCCGAAGGAACTCGCCACCCCGTCGCAGATCATGCCCTATCTGCGTGGCGCGATCGCCATCGATGAGGGCGAAGGCAAATATGGCCGCATGGTCTGCGACTTCCGCACCTCGCCAAAGATCCTCGACTATGTGAACGCCGACACCGCCGAAGAGCTCGCCACCCGCGGCGTCTCCACGCCGGATCTTTCGATCCGCATCAAGACCGGCCCCATGGTTCTGCCCGCCCCCGAGGCCGGCAAGCTCGACGCCTATGGCAAGATCATCCGCGAAAAGGTCGCCGCGTTCTCGGACCGCTACAAGGACTATTTCGAGACCAACAACGCCGCCAACGATGTGGAGCGCACCATGCTCGACACCATGCCACGCCTGACGCTGGTGCGCGGTCTCGGTCTCATCGGCCATGGCCGCAGCATGAAGGAAGCGAAGATCGCCGCCGATGTGGGCGAAATGCTGGTGGAAGCCGTCACCGGCGCCGAGGCCATCGGCTCTTTCCATCCGCTGGCGCTCTCCGACCTCTTCGAGCTTGAATACTGGTCTCTCGAACAGGCCAAGCTCGCGTCCAACAAGCCCAAGCCGCTGTCCGGCCAGGTCACGCTGGTAACCGGCGGCGCCGGTGCAATCGGCGCAGCCACGGCGAAGCTGTTTGCCTCGCAGGGCGCGCATGTGGTCGTCGTCGACATGCATGCCGACAAGGCCAGGGATGTGGCCAAATCCATTGGCAATGGCGCAATCGGCATCGGCGCGGACGTGACCGACGCGACTGCCGTGCGCGCCGCCTTCGACAGGGCGCGTGATGTGTTCGGCGGCGTCGACATCGTGGTCTCCAACGCGGGTGCGGCCTGGGAAGGCAAGATCGGTGAGCTGGAAGACGCCACGCTGCGCCAGAGCTTTGAGCTCAACTTCTTCGCCCATCAGAGCGTGGCGCAGAACGCGGTGCGCCTCTTCAAACAGCAGGGCACCGGCGGCGTTCTGCTCTTCAACACCTCCAAACAGGCAGTCAATCCGGGAGCGAATTTCGGCGCTTACGGCCTGCCCAAGGCGGCAACGCTGTTCCTTTCGCGGCAATATGCGCTGGATTACGGCTCCATCGGTGTGCGTTCCAACGCGGTCAACGCCGACCGCATCCGCTCCGGCCTCCTCACCAACGAGATGATCGCCAACCGCTCCACCGCGCGCGGCGTCTCGGAGAGGGACTATATGGGCGGCAATCTTCTCGGCCTTGAAGTGCGCGCCGAAGACGTGGCGCAGGCTTTCCTGAACCACGCCCTTGCCGAACGCACCACCGCCGACGTCACCACCGTCGACGGCGGCAACATCGCAGCCGCCCTGCGATAAGGACGCCGGCATACGGGCATTGGCCGTCCCGGCATGGCCCCTCGGGTCAAAGCCCGAGGGTGACGAATGGCAGGAGTGGTGGCGTCAATCGCGGATGCCGACGATCTGCATCCTCCCGCCCCACCCATTCGTCATGCCCGGCCCCCGAGCCGGGTATCCATGCCTGAACGGCAGAACAAGAAGCGCAGCCCAAAAGCCGCGCTTTCCTTCTCCCCGCCAGCGGGGAGAAGGTACCGGCAGGCGGATGAGGGGCGAGCGCCAACGCTCACAACCTCGCACCCGCCATCCCGCCCTCGCCCTTCGACAAGCTCAGGATGAGGGCTTGCGTTGCTGTGTCATCACAAAACATTCCCGCACACTTCAAGCCGCCATACGCCTCCCTGCCCTTTCCCTCATCCTGAGCCTGTCGAAGGGCGTGGGAAAGGGCACGCACCATCATCTCCGCGCAAACAACAATGGCGGCCTGAAAGCCGCCCTCACCGATCCATTCTCGCGCGACATTGGGCCCGCGCAACATCGCACCCGCCCTGCGATAAGGACGCCGGCATACGGGCATTGGCCGTCCCGGCATGGCCCCTCGGGTCAAAGCCCGAGGGTGACGAATGGCAGGAGTGGTGGCGTCAATCTCGGATGCCGACGAGCTGCATCATCCCGCCCCCCATTCGTCATGCCCGGCCCCCGAGCCGGGTATCCATGCCTGAAGGGCAAATCAAAAGGGCAGCCCAAGAGCCGCGCTTTCCTTCTCCCCGCCAGCGGGGAGAAGGTGCCGGCAGGCGGATGAGGGGCGCACGCCAACGCTCACAAGATCGCACCCGCCATCCCGCCCTCGCCCTTCGACGCGCTCAGGATGAGGGCTTGCGTTGTCATATCATCGCGAAATATGCCTCCCGGCTTCCAGCCGCACCCCGTATCCCTGCCCTTTCCCTCATCCTGAGCTTGTCGAAGGGCGAGGGAAAGGGCACGCACCACCATCTCCGCGCAAACAAAAAGGGCGGCCCGCAAGCCGCCCTTTCCATTCCACCCAACGCACTGCCTCAGTCGCGCGCAGGCAGCGGCATCCAGTCCGGCACCGCCACATCGGCATGGGCAAACTGCGGCATCTTCGCCGACAGATCGTCCATGTTCTTGATGTCGCCATCGTTGAGCGCCTGCTGCGTGATCAGCGTCGGCGGAACGATGACGCTCTTGCCCGGCTCCTCGCCGGCCAGAAGCATGGCGAGCGCGCGCACCGAAACCTCGCCCACAACGGCAGGGTTCGTGGCGGCGGTGGCGACCCAGGCGCTGCCCGGCTCACGCATGGCCGAAATATCGGCCGTCGAAACGTCAGCCGAATAGATCTTGATGCCATCGGAAAGGCCGGCCTCGTCTACGGCGATCTTCACGCCCTTGGCGAACTCGTCATAGGGCGCGAACATGACCTGGATGTCCGGATTTGCCGTCACCACCGAGCGCGCCTGGTTGGCGACCGAGTTGGCGATCGGATTGTCGAGCGTGCCGAACTGCGCCACTTCCTCGATGCCCGGATATTTTTCCTTGAATTCGCGCCAGGTCTCGTCGCGGCGATCGAGCGGTGCAATGCCGGCCACATAAACATAGCCTGCCTTCCACGCTTCGCCATTGTCGGCAACGGCCTGCTCAAGCGCCAGACGCGCCAGATCCCGGTCGGACTGCTCGATCTGCGGGATCGCATCATTTTCGACATTCACGTCGAAGGCCACGACCTTGATGCCCGCATCGACGGCGCGCTGGGCAGCCTCCTTCATGGATTCGGTCAGGCCGTGCTGGATGATGATGCCATCAACGCCAAGCGCAATCGCCTGATCCACCATGTCGGCCTGAAGCGCGGCGTCCTGGCGGCTGTCGAGCACGCGCAGGTTCACACCCAGCGCCTCGGACTGCTTTTCCACGCCCGAAAGATAAGCCTGGAAGAAGTCGCCCGTGGAAAGATAGCGCACCAGCGCAATCTCCACATCACCCGGATTGTCGAACGGCGCGGGCTTGTCCTGTGCGCCGGCGGCTGCCGGCAGAAGCATGGTCGCGCCGGCCAGCGCCACGGCCATCTTGCCCAGAAGTCTGCGTGAAATTTCCATACTCTTTCTCCTCCACTGCCTGTTTGCTTTTGAACGGGCGCTACCGGGCATTCCTCCCAAGCAGCGCAAAGGTGAAGATCAGAGCGATGACGAGCACCGCGCCCTTGACGAAATCCTGCGTGTAATACGGCACGTTCATCATGGTGAGCCCCTGCAGGAGCACGCCCACGAACAGCGCCCCGATGGCCGTGCCGAACGCATTCGGCTTGGCTGCACCCAGCACCGCAAAACCGATCAGCGCCGCCGCCACCGCATCCAGAAGCAGATTGTTGCCCGATGCGATGTCGCCGCGCCCAAGGCGCGCGGCCAGAAGAATGCCGCCGATGGAGGCGAAGACGCCCGAGATCACATAGGCCCAGATGCGGTAGGCCTTGACCGGCGCGCCGGCAAACTCCGCAGCGCGCGCATTCGATCCCACCGCATACATCATGCGGCCAAACCGCGTGTATTCGAGGAAGAACCAGATCAGGATCGCCAGCACGATCAGCACCACCACCGAGGCCGGCACGAGGTTCTCCATGAAGAGATCGAACCGGTGCCGCCCGAGCGCCAGAAAGGCCTGGCTGAACGTGCCCTCGGCGGTCGAGCCGTCGGGCAGCGTCATGCCGGTTGCGATGGAGCGCCCTTCGGTCGGAATGCGCTGCAGACCGATCAGCAGGAACATCATGCCGAGCGTCGCCAGAAGATCGGGCACGCGCATATAGCAGATGATCAAACCGTTGATCAGCCCGACCAGCGCGCCGATGGCAAGACACACCAGAACCGCCACCAGTGCGTTCTGCTCCAGCACCACCATCACATAGGCCGCCGCCATCATGGAGCTTGTGGCGATGGAGCCGATGGAAAGGTCGAAACCGCCCACCACCAGCGTCGCCGTCACGCCGAGCGCCAGAATGCCGGTGATCGAAACGGATTGCAGGATGAAGACCGCCGCCTGCGGCGAGGTGAAGCCGCGCGTCGCAAGCGAGAAGAAAATGATCAGCCCCACAAGCAGGCTCAAAAAGCCATAGCGGATTGCCAGCTCGCGCAGCGAGCGGCCGTCTTTCGGCTGCGCCAGCGCCTCAGCCGGGGTTTCAACCGGGGTCTTGTCCGCCGTACGGCTGTCCATTCTCTAAACGCTCCCTGCGGGTTCCAGACGCTGGCCGGCAACTTCGGCCAGCAGTCGGTCCATATCCACGTCGGCATTGCGATGCTCGCCGACAATCGTGTTTTCGGACATGACGAGGATACGGTCCGCCGTCTCCAGCGCCTCGTCCAGTTCGGTCAGAAAGACCAGTGTTGCGCGGTCGCGGGCGCTTTCGCGCAGCTTGGCCGCAATGTCATGGCGCGCGGCAATGTCGACGCCCTGAAACGGCTCGTCCAGGATCAGAAGCCGCGAGGGCTGTGTCAGCCAGCGCGCCACCGTCACCTTCTGCTGGTTGCCGCCCGAAAGGGTCGCAAGATCGTCGCGCTCGGAGCGGCACACGATCTTGAGGTCCGCAATCTGCTCGCGCGCGGTCTGCCGTTCGGCCCGCCGCCGCGTCACGCTCATGTTCGAGAAGCGCGGCAGAAACGGCAGGCTCATATTCTCGTAGATGTTGAATTCCGGCACGATGCCCGTGGAGGCGCGGTCCTTGGCGACAAGAAACACGCCGTCCCTGATCGCGCTGGCCGGCGTTCTGGGCGCATAGGCCCGGCCATCGAGCTGCATGGAGCCGGCAAGCGGTACATGAATGCCGAACAGCGTTTCGGCAAGCCGCGTCTTGCCGACGCCCACAAGCCCCGTTACCGCCACCACCTCGCCCGCGCCCAGTTCCATGGAAAGCGGCTTTGCGCCCGGTGCGATGCGCAGATCGCGGACCGAGAAAACCGGCGCCCCGGCAGCGCGCGCATCAATGCTGTGCAGGCCCAGATTCTGGCCCAGCATCGCATTGACCGCGCCCTCATAGTCGAGCGGCTTTTCATCGAACTGCCCGACAATGGCCCCGTCGCGCAGGCTGACAATCCGGTCGGCCAGACGCCGGATATCCGACATGCGGTGTGAAATGTAGAGAATGGCGACGCCGCGCGCCCTGAGTCGGTCGATCAGCGCAAAGAGCCGTTCTGCCTCATTGCTTGAAAGCGAAGAGGTGGGCTCGTCGAGGATCATCACCTGCGGTTCATGCGCCATGGCGCGCGCAATGGCCACCATCTGGCGGTCGGCGAGCGGCAGGTCGGTCACCTCGGCGCTGAGGTCGATCCCGAGCCCCATGCGATCGGCCACCTCACGCGCTTCGCGCCGCACCTTTCGCGGGTTGAAGAAGAAGCCGCTGCCCGCGCCATTCAACCGGTCGAGCACCAGATTGCTGGCCACGTCGAGCGCACCCACCACACCGTCATTGATGTTTTGATGCACCGTCACCACGCCGGCGCGCATCGCTTCTGCCGGGGTGGCAGGAGAGAAGGGCCTGTCGCCCAGCATCATCACGCCACGGTCGGCGCGGTGAACGCCGCTCATGACCTTCACGAGCGTCGACTTGCCGGCACCGTTGGCGCCCATCAGAACCGTTACCTCGCCGGCGCGCAGGTCGAGCCCCACTCCACGCAACACGGCGTTGGGTCCGAACGCCTTGGTCAGGCCGGCTATGCGAAAAATCGCGGTGTCGCCCATGCTCTCCTCCCAAGGTGACGCTAACAGGTAACAAGCATTTGTCAACATGATTGACAAATGACAGAGCCTTGGTAGCGTGACGTCAGAACCGGTGGTGCAAACATGAAGACCATCGCCCTTCTCGCCCGCGTGCGGGAGAAGGCGCTGGCGGGCGGATGAGGAGCGAACGCCATGATTTGCGCGCACCGGCGCGAACGGGAGGAGACAGAGACATGAAAGAGAACGCCTTTGAGGCCCTGACGGTGGAAACCCTGCCGGCGCGCCTGGGCAGCATCCCGGAAATCGCCGACCGGCTTGGCGGTGCGCCCACGGACTGGGAGGTCCGCGAGGTGGGCGACGGAAATCTCAATCTCGTCTTCATCGTCGAGGGCGGCAGCGAAACGCTCATCATCAAGCAAGCGCTTCCCTATGTGCGGCTCGTCGGCGACAGCTGGCCCCTGCCGCTGAAACGCTCCTTCTTCGAATATCACGCGCTCACCCGCCAGGAGCAGCGCGCGCCCGGCACCGTGCCCGCCATCCATTATTTCGATGAGACGCAGGCGCTGATCGCCATGGAGTTCCTGTCGCCGCACATCATCCTGCGCCGCGCCCTCATCGAAGGCCAGGAGCTGCCGAAGATCGGCCGGGATCTCGGCCTGTTCATGGCCCGCACCCTGTTCCGCGGCTCCGACCTTTCCATGAAGGCATCGGAACGCAAGGCCGACCTCGCGCTCTTCTCCGACAATGTCGAACTCTGCGACATCACCGAAAACCTCGTTTTCTCCGATCCCTATTTCGAAGCGCCGATGAACCGGCACACGCCGGGTCTCGACGCGGTGGTGAAAGAGCTTCGCGCCGACCGCGACCTGAAAGTCGAGGCCCAGCGCATGAAGCACGCCTTCGCCTCGCGGGCGGAGACCATGGTGCATGGCGACCTGCATTCCGGCTCCGTCATGGTGACACCCGACGACACGCGCATCATCGATCCGGAATTCGCCTTTTACGGTCCCATGGCCTTCGACGTGGGCATGCTGATCGCCAATTACTGGATGGCCTATTTCTCGCAGCGCGGGCACGAGCAGAATGGCAGCCGCGCCTCCATGCGCGCCTATCTCCTGCGCGTCATCGACGAGACATGGAACACGTTCCGCGACGAGTTCGCCCATCTCTGGCGCACGGAACGCGGCGGCATGCTTTATCAGGCCGCCCTCTATGAAGATCAGGAGGATGGGCTCGCCGCCGAACAGGCGCTCAACCATGTCATCCACGATCTGTGGACCGACATGCTGGGCTTTGCCGGCATCGAGATGCACCGCCGCATTCTGGGCCTTGCCCACAATGCCGATTTCGAGGACATCGCCGACGAAGATCTGCGCGCCTCCTGCGAGACGGCAGCGCTCAAATTCGGCCGGCACATCGTCGTCAACCGCAACAGAATTCAATCGCTGGCCGAACTTGATCGGCTGGCCGAGGCACTGGACCAGGGGAAACTGTCATGAAGGTCGCAGACAAGCACTACCGCACCATCTGGGTGAACGAGGATGGCTGGTCCGTCGACCTCATCGACCAGCGCTGGCTGCCCCATGAGCTGCGCGTGGAAACCGTCAGCACCGTTGACGGCATCGCCACCGCGATCCGCGACATGTGGGTGCGCGGCGCACCACTGATCGGCGTCACCGCCGCCTATGGCGTCGCCCTGCGCATGCGCGAGGACGCATCCGACGCGGCCCTTGATGCGGTCTGGGAAACGCTGCACGAAACGCGGCCCACGGCCATCAACCTGCGCTGGGCGCTGGACGAGATGCGCGGCCTTCTGGGCAAACTGCCCGAGAGCGAACGCGCTGAAGCCGCCTACAAACGCGCAGCCGAGATCGCCAACGAGGACGTCGAGCTCAACCGCAGCATCGGCCGCCACGGGCTCGAAATCATTCGCGAAATCGCCGCGCGCAAGAAGCCCGGCGAAACGGTCAACATCCTCACCCACTGCAATGCCGGCTGGCTCGCCACCGTCGATTTCGGCACCGCCACCTCGCCCATCTACCACGCGGTGGAAGAAGGCATTCCGGTGCATGTCTATGTGGACGAAACACGCCCGCGCAATCAGGGCGCACAGCTCACCGCCTGGGAGATGGCCGGCCACGGCGTTCCGCACACGCTGGTGGTGGACAATGCCGGCGGACATCTGATGCAGCATGGCATGGTCGACATGGTGATCGTCGGCACCGACCGCACCACCGCCGATGGCGATGTTTGCAACAAGATCGGCACTTATCTGAAGGCGCTGGCGGCAAGCGACAATGGCGTCCCCTTCTATGTCGCGCTGCCCTCGCCCACCATCGACTGGACCGTGCGCGACGGGGTGAAGGAGATCCCCATCGAGGAACGCTCGGGCGACGAAGTCTCGCTTGTCTGGGGCAAGGACGAGAGCGGCCAGGTGCGCCAGGTGCGCATTTCGCCGGACGCGACGCCCGCCGGCAACCCGGCCTTCGACGTGACGCCGGCGCGGCTTGTCAGCGGCCTGATAACCGAGCGCGGCATTGCCGACGCCTCACCCGAAGGGCTCGCCAAACTCTTCCCTGAACGGGCGAATGCAGACGCTGCGTGAATTTCAGAAAACGATTCAGAAATGGCCTGAAATGCGCTGATTTTGAATCGTTTTCCGCCAAACCGGACCAAAACAAACAAAAAGGCTGACCTCACGGTCAGCCCCAGTCTGGCATCAAACGAGCGTACACTCCGTCAGGCCTGCATCTCGCGAATTTTGTAAGCGACCTCGGTTCTGTTGGTCGCGTTCAGCTTCTTCATGATGTTGCGAATGTGCACCTTCACGGTGCTCTCGCAGAGCTGAAGTTCATAGGCGATGATCTTGTTTGCCTTGCCGCGCCGGAGCGCTTCCGCCACTTCGGCTTCGCGGGCAGTGAACAGATTGCCAAGCCCGACAACACGACTGCTGTTCGAGTTGATGACATCGCGCATGGCAAGCACACCGCTCGCCGGCACGAACACACCGCCTGCCCGGGCCAGAAGGATCGCCTCGGCGGCGACATCGACCCCGACATTGCTCGGAATATAGCCTTTCGCGCCGGCTTCCAGCGCCTTGAGGATCTGTCCCAGATCATCCGTATCGGCGATCACGATCACCGGCTGTTCTTCGAATTCCTCGGCCAGGTCATGAATTTCCGCGCAGATCCCCTGTTCGGAAATCTTGCGGCTCCCGACAATCAGGAGAACGGCCTCGGGATGACGTCCTCCGGAGGCCTTGTGCCATTCTTCCGAAGAACCGACTGCAACAATTTCAAGAGAAGGATTTTGAGTTTCCAGGCTGCGGGCCAGGCATTCCCGGTCCAGCACCCGGGGATCGATCAAAAGAACAAGTTCGCGATCAGCGTCCTTGTCCGCTGCGTCCCAGTCCTTTCGTGACGATGCCGCAAGTGCACCGCCGGACGCATTCATGATCCCATGTAAATCACTGCTATGTCCTACCTTTGCCTGTTCCATTTCAAATGCTCCCCAACACTCACTCAAACCAAGCCCCAGTGACATCGGAAAAGCGCTATATTTATTGTTTGCACACCCCGCCCGCCCCGCCGATGAACTATCGGCAGAATGAAACCTCCCCAAGAGGCTTCCATCAGGACTATCACTTGGAGATTTATTATCCTCACAATTGGGGATAATTTGCATTAACATGGATCAATGCATTTAAAGAATCATTCAAAATGATTATACTTGCAGAATAGATACTTAAAGTTGCAATCAGATGATAAATTCGCGAAT
Source organism: Nitratireductor aquimarinus (assembly GCF_017255295.1). Classification (GTDB taxonomy): domain Bacteria; phylum Pseudomonadota; class Alphaproteobacteria; order Rhizobiales; family Rhizobiaceae; genus Nitratireductor; species Nitratireductor aquimarinus. The sequence goes on along the minus strand of NZ_JAFKDE010000002.1, from coordinate 546,421 downwards.
TTGGTTCTCTTCATTTCATAACCACTGCGCTCCGCACAGGGCATATGGCGCATACATCTGAAGTCTAATACTGATTATATCAAATGCGCTTCGCATTGCGGCAATCACGATTATGGGAGCCGCGCGAATACCCCTTCCGTGAGTGCCCGAGGGGTCAATTATCCACAGGCGCGGCATCCGCATCGGAAAGAGCCAGATAGGCATCGTCGAAGCCGGTGGCCGTGATCAGGCCGGCGCGGTTCTGAAACGTCACCACCCCGCCCCGGAAGGAGACATACCCGCCCTCGCGCAATTTGCGCAGAACGCGATTGACGTGAACCACCGAAAGGCCGAGCGCATCGCCCAGATCGACCTGGGTAAGCGGACAGGCGAAGGAACTGGCTCCCTGCCCCTCATAGAGGCCGACACGGAAGGACAGTTCGAGCAGAAGATGCGCAACCCGCTCGAATGCGCCACGGCGGCTGATATTCACGAAATGCTCGGCCGCACGGGCGTACCGCCGGGCCATTCCCTTGAGAACGAACTCGCGCACATGCCGGGGATAGCTGGAAAGGTTTTCGTAGATCGCACCGGGAAATTCGAACAGCGTCACCGATGTCAGCGCCCGCACTTCCTCACGCGACCACTCGGTTGATCCCACGGTGATCACGTCACCGGTCAGCGAGAAATCGACCACGGTTCTGGAGCCGTCTTCCAGCTCCTTCCCGTTTGCCACCCAGCCCGAAACGACCAGAAGAACGGCGCGCTTTTGCCCATCCATGTCGGCAATCGTGTCGCCACTCGCGTAAAGACGCTTTCGCAGAGCCGAGCCGTTTGCCTTGCCAGCGCCCATTCCAAACAGGCCCCGCGCCGTCTCAGCCTCCAGGTAATGCAGTATTTCTCTATAATTATCGGAGCCCCGAGCCCGCATACTTCCCCGCTCTTTGCGCCACTTCTGGCCACCAGGCTGACCGGTATGTCGACCAGAGGCAGTCATGTGGCTTCTAACCACGAACTAAACGCCCTGTTCGCAAACCCGGTTCCATAAAACTGCTTTCGCAGTCGCAGACCCCGCCCCACGATCAGGAGACACGCGGATAAGTCTCTAATTAACATGGTATTCTGCCCTAATCACAAATATGTCAGCCAGCCCCAATTTCACCGAATAATGATTATTTCTTCGATTGAGGGCCGGATTGACCAATTCGCACGCCGATTTACAGCGAAGCATCACGCTGAAGCGCGATCCGCGGCGGGCGCCGGCATCTTCATGTCGCGCGTGAGTCTGAGGATCGCTCCCCGTGCTCCGGCAACGCAAAGACGGTGTGTTTCTGGGTCGATCCCCTGTTCCAGCGCCGCCAGCACGCGCTTCGCGATGGCTGCTTCATCTTCTTGGTGCGCTGAAACGAAGAAGGGTTCACGGGCGGTGAGCCGGAAGAAGCCCTTCACCTTCTGATCCCATCCAAGCCCCACGGCAGGAATGCCCAGTGCATAGGTCGTGATGCAGGCATGCAGTCGATGGGCCACGAGCCCGTCGAGACTGCCGATAAGGGCAATCAGTTCGTCGGGAGATGATGGCCGCGCGACAACACCGCACCGCCCCGTCATGCGCCCGTCGGTCTCGGGAAGGTCAATCCGGACCCGCTCCAGAAAAGCCTGATCCTCCAGCGCTCCATTGGTGAAGAGCACCACATCGCAGCCCGCGTTCAAAAGTTGCCCGGACAGCGCCCGGTAGCTGGCGACCGAAGCCAGCGGAATGGCGTGCGTCCCGCCGCTTGCATGCCGGTGCAGAACGACCGGATGGGTGACGCACAGGCCGACCAGCGGGCGGACCCGGCGAACATGCCCATGCGCATGTTCCGCCCGCTCCACCGTCAATGCGGGGTCGGGCGCGAGGCTCGCATCCCGCCAGTCGGAAAAATGCGCCTGCCAGTTCTGCAAAGCGCCCGCATCGCGCACCGATGCATGAAAGACCCGGCACTCCCGCAGGCGACCGAACAGCGTCGCCGCGCGCGGCGACCAGTGGCTGCTGACGCCCACGGCAAAGACGCCCACCGGCGTGTCCGTCTCCCGGCAGAGGTCCAGCACCTGCCCGACCTTCAGCGGAAAATTGAGATCGTCGTCCTGAAAGAGATTGCCGCCGCCGATGACAACGAAATCTGCGCTCTCGATCCTGCGTTTCCAGACCGGGCGCAGCGCCGCCAGACGGCGGCCAAGCACGCGCTCCACGACCATGCGGCGCACCGGCCCGGGCATCGCCCCCAACAGGCGCAGAACACCGAAGCGCCGGCTGTCCGCAGCGCCATAAGCGTCGCGCCCGGCAAGATCCACCGTCTCGACCTCAGCGCCAGGCAGGGTCTTTGCAAGCTCGCGCTCAAGGCATTCGGCCAGAATGCCGTCCCCCAGATTGGGGCTGTAGCGCACATTGAAGACCACGACCCTCACGAGACCGTCTCCAGACGGGTCCTGCTGCCGGCTCCGGCCGCCACCGGCTCGCTGCGCAGGGCGGCGGCAGATCCGGCAAGGATGAAGAATAAAAGCCCCAGATCGTAGACGGTGCCTGAAATCATGGCCTCGCAGAGACCGGCAAACACGCCGGCCTTTGCCGCCCGCGTGGCGGCCCGCTCATAGCGCCCGGCATCGCTGCGCAGCATCAGCGTGTTGCCGACAAACAGCGCAAACAGGATCGCGCCGATGAGACCTACATTGGACAGGAGAACCAGCGCATAGCTGGAAGCGCGCGCGCTGCCGAGCCCCGCACCCCAGCCCCAGGTATCGAGGAAGACCTGAAACGCAACCGCATTCCACTGCATGCGCTCCCGCGCCGACTGGCTGCTGAGCTTGGAATAGAGTGTCTCGTCGAGGAACGACTGAACGCCATCGGCAAATCCCGGCGCGAAGACCAGAACAAGCATGAAGCAGAGTGGAACGCTGAGGAGAGCGAGCGCTATCGCCGCCGGTCGACCGGTGACGCCATGGGGTCCGGTTGCCGGCAGCGCGCGCCATGACAGGAAGACCATGACGGCGGCAAGGCTCACCAGCGCCGTGGTCGAGGTCGACAGAAGAAGCGCCAGGAGGAGAAGACCCGCAATGACGCCCGTTGTCATGGAGCGCATGCGGTCGAGCCACAGGCTGGCGGTGAAGGCGAAGAGAACGATGGTGTAGCCCGCAAAGGCCGATGCTTCGGGAAAGGTGCCCGAAATGCGCTTGAAGCCCGCTTTTTCCGAACCGGTCAGGAGCGCGTAATTCGCCGTGCGGATGAAATCAAAGAGATAGGCCGTGCCCGTGCGATAGGTGACGACATCGAGCAGCGCAAAGACGAGATTGGCGACCGCCAGAACCAGCATCGCATTCACCACATCCCGCGCCGTGCCGCCGCGTTTCAGATAGGCATAGGTGAAGGCGAAGCAGAAAAGACCGCCCAGCGCATAGACCGTTTGGGTGATGTTGTTGCTGGAGAACGACAATGGCGTGAGATCGATGATCCGGTGCCCTGCGGAGGAGCGCAGCACGATCATCGTTTCGGTGACGCCCTCAAGAACACGCGGGAAGAAAAGCGCGGAAAAGACACCATAGACCGTGAGCAGAAGCAGCCAGATGCCGGGCGAAGATGAGGAGACGGCTGCGAAGACCGGTCGCTCGCCATGCGCCATGAAGAGACGCAGGCAGAAAAAGGCCAGAAGCAGGCTCGGCACGAGCACCGAAGCGCCGCCCAGACCCGGCACGCCAAAGGCTGCCGCAGCGCCAAAAAGCGTGGAAAGGACGATGACGTAGAATGCCATGCGCGGCGGCGCCAGAAGGACCACCCCACCGAGAACAAGCGACAATAAACCCAGTAATTCGATGCGCATGGCGCGCCTCGCCCTTTAGCCGCACAAGCGGCGTAAACCCGGTTGAGGATACCACGCATGCAATGGAGCGTCCCTGTTTCAGGGATACCTCTTATGGACAGTGGGACCGCGATTGGCTGAATTCCGGGATTGGCAGATGCAGTGATAATCTGCCTTCCGGGAGGTTGCCGCATTGCCGTTTTCCTCAGATACATCACGCGCTTCTGGCGCATCACGGATCTCGGCGAAACGCCGGTTCCTTGTGTTCGGGTTTGCCACGGTCCTCACGCTCGGCATGCTCAAGGCCAGCGCCAATGACGAACCGGGCACAGAAGCCGACCGGCTGGACATTAACGCCATGCGCCTGTCGTTCGACGAGGATTTCACAAGTCTCGACGTTTCGGCCTGGGGACCGGGCACACGCTGGATCGCGCATACGCCCTGGTCGGGCGATTTCGGCGGTGCGCGCTTTGCCGATCCCGGTCAACGCACGCCTTTCAGCATCGAAGACGGGATGCTGAAGATCGAGGCAAAACGCGACCCGGAGGGCGACTGGCAATCCGGCCTGCTCGCCTCGATGGACCCCAAGGGCAACGGCTTTGCCCAGCAATACGGCTATTTCGAAATGCGCGCGCAACTGCCCGACGGCCCCGGCGTGTGGCCGGCCTTCTGGCTGATCGGCAAGGACCGCTCGCAATCCACCGCAGAGATCGACGTGATCGAATTCTACGGCGACAAGCCGGATGGCTATTCATCGGTCGTGCATGTCTGGCACCGCGACGGACGCCATTATTCGCGCTTTCACCGCAACAATGTCTTCGAGGATGCGCGACCGGGCGACTTCCACACCTATGGCGTCAAGATCGACCGCGACTGGATTCGCTTCTATTTCGACCGCACATTCGTCTGGAAGACCGAAACGCAGGAAGAGCATCGCCAGCCGCTCTACATCCTGCTCAATCTGGCTCTGGTCGACGGACCGACGAAGGACGAGGCCCCCGACCCCTCGCACATGATCGTCGACTATGTGCGGGCCTACCGCCTTGATTGACGGGCGGCCAATGCCCTTCCAGAGCCGCCAATGCCCCCTCAGAGCCCCGGAGCTTAATGCTTTGGGATAGGCCTTCCCCCCCTCCCGCAGGACCCATCGCCGAATGACCTAGATGGGTAAAAACCTAAGACCTCCGGTCGGCGCGGGGCTCATCCAGATGGCCATCTGTTTCTTTGGCCGCCCACGTGGAAGTCTTGGCGTTGAAGGCATGAGAACCAATTTTTCTCCCGCGCCACAACTATAAACAGTGAGCATTTCCAGATGCTTGAAATATAGGCGCGGGCTTTTTCGGGCGGGGCGTCTACATGCATCGAAACCAGAACGACACCGAGCTGTCCATTTCCGGAACGGCCGTTTCTTCCACTCCTCATTCAGGGCACGCATCAGAACGCGGGTATGACCGCGACGCAACGGTTCACGAAACCGTGGCGGCGCTGGCGCGCCAGCGCCCCGATGCGATTGCGGTCGGCTTCGACGACGAGCGCCTGACCTATGCGGAACTCGACCGGCTGGCCGCAAAACTCGCCGCCCGCCTCACCGCGATGGGCGTGCGCAGGGGCGACATAGTGGGCCTGCTTCTGCCACGCGCGCTGAAGACGCTGGTTGCCAAGCTGGCGATCCTCAAGGCGGGCGCTGCCTATGCGCCGTTCGATCCGGCCTATCCTCTGGAACACCTTTCCTACATGACGCAGGATTGCGCGCCGCGCGCCCTGATGATCGACGCCGAAAGCGCGGATCTTACAGCCAGACTTCCCATAAGTGCAGAGCGCCTCATCGACATTGACGCGGCCATGGCCGGGCTGGCTGAGGACAATGCGCCGACCGGCAGCGCCGTGGCCGTTTCGGGCGGTGACGCTGCCTATGTCATGTACACGTCGGGCTCGACCGGGCGGCCCAAGGGCGTGGTCATTCCGCATCGCGGCATTGTGCGGCTGGTGCGCGCGCAGAACTATGTCGACTTCCGCCCGGACGATGTGGTGCTGCACACGGCGACGATCTCTTTCGACGCCGCCACATTCGAGATCTGGGGCGCGCTGCTCAACGGGGCGCGGCTCGCCGGCATTGGCGACCGCACGCTTTCCATGCAGCGCATCGCGAAAACGATTGATGACGAGCGCGTCTCGGTGATGCTGCTCACCACGGGGCTGTTCAACCTTCTGGTCGATCATCCGGGCGGCAGGCTCACCTCGCTTCGGCATGTGTTTTTCGGCGGTGAAGTGGCGTCAGCGGATCATGCGCGGCGGTTTCTCGCCGCTCACCCCACATGCCGCCTGACCAACGCCTATGGGCCGACCGAGGTGACCGTCATCGCCTCGACTTTTGAGGTTCCGGCCGAGTTCCGGGACGACGCGATGCCGATCGGCCACTCCATCGCGCATAGCGGCGTTCACATTCTTGATGATGATCTTCGCGCGCTGCCGCCCGGCCAGGAAGGACAGCTTGCGGTTTCCGGCGACGGGCTCGCCATCGGCTATCTGAACCGGCCGGAGCTGACGCAGGAGCGTTTCGTGACGATCCGCACCGCAGACGGCGAAAGCCTGCGCGTCTATCTGACCGGCGACATGGCGGTGATGGAGGCGGACGGGCTCCTGCATTTTCGCGGTCGCCGCGACCGGCAGGTCAAGATCGACGGCAAGCGCATCGAGCTGGACGAGATCGAGACGGCGCTGCGCCGTGACGAACACCTGGCCGACGCCGTGGTGCAGTGTCATCAGGCTGGAACGGCCAAACGGCTGGTCGCCTATCTGCGCCCGCGCCCGGAGGGCGGAGCCATAAACGGTTATGACGAGTTGGGCTTTGCCGCATCGGTTCTCGGGCGGCTGAAGGGCGTCCTTCCGGCCCATATGGTGCCGGGGCGAGCCATCGTACTGAACGAATTCCCCATGAACCGCGCCGGCAAGGTGGATCGCGCGCGCCTGCCGAACCCGGCTGATGCGCCCGCTTCCGCACCGGCTGCGGCAACGCCCCCTGCAGAGGGCATGGAGGCCGTCGTCGCGCGTCACTGGCGCAGCGTTCTTGGAACCGACGCCATCGGCCCGGATCAGAACTTCTTCGACCTCGGAGGCACGTCGATGCAGCTGATGCGCATTCACGCAGCACTCGAACAGGAGCTTGGCCGCAGCATCGATGTGGTGACCCTCTTCGAGCACCCGAAAATCCGCATCCTCGCGCGCTTTCTCGAGAAGCAGGCGGCGGACGGCCCGCAGACCGCCGCCGCCCAGAGCCGCGCCGCGAGGCAGAGACAGGTCATGTCGCAATTCCGCCGGAGCAGAGCATGAACGGGCAGAGCATGAACGAGCACACGACGCCGAACGAACACGCACCGATGGCGGAAGACGATGCGGGCATTGGCAGCATCGCCATCATCGGCATGGCCGGGCGTTTTCCCGGTGCGCCCTCGGTCGATGCGCTGTGGCAGATGGCGCGCGAGGGGCGGCATGCCTTCCGCACCTTTGCGCCCGACGAGATCGAAGACGCCTATGACGACGCCACCCGCGCGTCGCCCGACTATGTGCCCTCGCGGCCCTGTCTGGACGATGTGGGCATGTTCGATGCGGAGTTCTTCGGCATGTATCCGCGCGAAGCGGCGGTGCTCGACCCGCAGTTCCGCCTGTTTCTGGAGCTTTGCTGGGAAGCGCTGGAGAGTGCGGGCTGCGATCCCTTCGCAGCAAAGGACGCCATCGGCGTTTTCGCCGGATCGTCGCTGAGCACCTATCTCATCAACAACATCCTGTCCGACCGAAAGAAGGCGGAGGCCTTCACCTCCGGCTATCAGGTGGACATGTTCAACGAGCTGGTGGGCGCGATCAACGACACGCTGGCGACGCGCGTGGCCTACAAGCTCGACCTGAAAGGGCCTGCTTTCACCATCCAGTCGGCCTGCTCCACATCGCTTCTGGCGGTGACACAGGCCTGCCAGAACCTCCTGACCTATGGATGCGACATGGCGCTGGCCGGTGGCGTGTCGATCTCGGTGCCGCAGAAGCGCGGCTACATCCACATGGAAGGCGGCATGGTTTCGCCGGACGGGTTCTGCCGCCCCTTCGATGCGCAGGCGGGCGGCACGGTGTTCGGCAATGGCGGCGGGGTGGTGCTTCTGAAACGGCTGGAAGACGCCATCGCGGATGGCGACACGATCCACGCCGTCATTCGTGGCTATGGCGCCAACAATGATGGCGCGGACAAGGTGGGCTACACCGCGCCCAGCGTTTCCGGCCAGGCGGAAGCGATTGCGATGGCGCTTGCAAGTGCGGGCGTCGATCCGGCGAGCGTTGGCTATATGGAGTGCCACGGCACCGCCACGCCACTCGGCGATCCCATCGAGTTCAACGGCCTGATGAACGCCTTTGGCAGCGCCGGCCCCGAAGGGCACTGCGCGCTGGGCTCCGTCAAAGGCAATATCGGCCATCTGGATGCGGGCGCGGGCGTGACCGGGCTCATCAAGGCGGCGCTCGTGGTGCGCGATGGTGAAATCCCGCCGGTGGCGAATTTCGTGTCGCCCAACCCCCACATGGCGCTCAAAGGCAGCCCCTTCCGCATCCCGACAGGACTAACGCCATGGAAGGCGCAAGGCGCGACACGCCGCGCCGGCGTCAGCTCCTTCGGGGTTGGCGGCACCAATGCGCATGTGGTTCTGGAACAGGCTCCAGAAACCAGCACGCTGGAAGACCACACCGCCCGGCCGCTCATCCTGCCGCTTTCCGCGCGCAATGAAGCAGCACTCGCCGCCATGCGTCAGAACCTGGCCGATGCGCTGCGCAAAGGCGCACAGCCGCTTGCCGCCGTGGCGCACACGCTTCAGGAAGGAAGGCACGCTTTTGCCCATCGCTCAGCGGTCGTCGCACGCACCCGCGATGAAGCGATTGCCGGGCTGGAGGCCGAACGCCCGATCAGGGGCGAAGCAGCACCGGAAGCCCCGCCCGTGGTCTTCATGTTTCCGGGCCAGGGCGCGCAGCATGTGGGCATGGGCGGCGCGCTCTATGAAAGTGAGCCTGCCTTTGCCGAATGGATCGACCGGGGCGCCGCACTTCTGGAACCGCTGATCGGCTGCGACATCCGCGATTTCATCCGCCTGCCCCAGAACGACACAGCGGAAGGGCTTGCCGAAGCGCTGCGTGACACGCAGATCGCGCAGCCTGCGCTCTTCCTCGTTGAATATGCGACGGCGAAACTCTGGATGAGCCGTGGGCTGATGCCCGACGCCATGATCGGCCATAGCGTTGGCGAATTCGTCGCCGCGACGCTTTCAGGCACGATGCGGTTTGAGGACGCGCTGCGTCTGGTGGCTGCGCGCGGAAGGCTGATGCAGGACCAGCCCAGGGGGGCCATGGTCTCGGTGCGCGCTGACGCCGAAACGGCTGCCGCACATCTGACCGACGGGGTGGAGATCGCCGCCGTCAACGCGCCCAGTCTCAGCGTTATCTCCGGCACGTTCGAGGCCATGGATGAAACATGCGCCGCGCTCGATGCCGCGGGCATTGCCTACAGCCGGCTGCACACCTCGCACGCCTTCCACTCGGCCATGATGGACGAGGCGGCGCAAGCGCTGGAAGAGGAGACGGCGAAGGTTGAATATGGTCCGGCGACCATCCCTTACATTTCCTGCGTCAGTGGCGACTGGCAGACCGATGCGCAGGGCGCGTCACCAGCCTACTGGGCGCGCCACTGCCGCGACGCCGTGCGCTTTGCCGATGGCATTCAGGCCATCGCGCGCGACCGCCAGCCGGTGTTCATCGAAAGCGGCCCCGGCCGTACACTTTCGGTCTTCACTGCGCAGACGCTGAAGCGCGACGCCATTGCCGCCATCATCCAGTCCCTGCCCGAACACGACCGCGCATCCTTCGGTGAAGAAGCCTTCGCCGGGGCGCATGCGCGGTCGTGGATCGCCGGCTGCGCGCTGGACTGGCCGGCCCTGCCGGAAACGGCGCGGCGGAAGATCCCGCTGCCAACCTATCCATTCCAGCGCCAGATGCACTGGATCGACGCACCGAAGCCGGAAAACCGGGCGAGCGCCGCGACCGATGCGCCGCAGGCAGTCCCTCAGCCCGTGGCCCCTCAGCCCGTGGCCCAGACCCAAGCCCCGGCCCAGAGCCAGACAACCATGACAGACGGAACGAGCCCAATGACCGCTGCACCTTCGACAACCGACCGGCCAGCCATGCTGGAAAGCGCCCTGATTGCCCTTCTTGCCGACCTTTCGGGCGAGGAGATGCCTGACGACGCGGCCGGCGCGACCTTCCTCGAGCTTGGCTTCGATTCACTCTTCATCGGCCAGTTCGCGCAGAAGGTGGAGAAGGAATATCGGATCAAGCTCTCCTTCCGCGAATTGCTCGGCAACATTCCGACCATTCATGACTTGGCGCGACACCTGGATGCCGAACTGCCGGCAGATGCCTTGCAGACGGCGTCTCCCCCTCCGGTGAAACAGGTCCCCCCCACGCCGGACGTCGCGCCCGCTGCGCCATCTACCTCGGTGAATGGAACCCCACAGCCGCCTCTCGGGCTCGAGGCGCTGTTCCAGTCTCAGTTGCAGATGGCGCAGCAACTTTTTGCGCAGCAGATGCAGACCATCCAGTCGCTGGGCGGCACGGCGGCAGCGGCAATGCCGCCCCCCGCCGCACAGGAGGCCGCGCCCCCTGCGCCAGCGCCGTCCCCTGCCCCGACACCCGAGACAACCGGTGATGAAAGCGAAATCGGCGGCAGCCGCATCCGTGTCTACAAGCCCGGCGCACAGGCCGGCGATCAGACGCTTTCGCCCGAAAAACGCGCCTTCATCGACGATCTGGTGACGCGTTATTGTAAGAAGAACGCAGGCTCCAGGGCGTTCACGCAAAAGCACCGGCCGCATCTGGCCGATCCGCGCGCAGCCTCGGGCTTCCGCTCCGACTGGAAGGAAATGGTGTTTCCCGTCGTCTCCGACCGGTCAAAGGGATCGCGCATCTGGGACATAGACGGCAACGAATATATCGACCTCGTGAACGGTATGGGCCAGACGGCCTTCGGCCATGCCCCAGATTTCGTGACCGAGGCGATCCGCGCGCAGGTGGACAAAGGCTTTGCCATCGGGCCGCAGACGCCGCTTGCCGGCGAGGTGGCCCATCTCATCAGCGAGCTGACCGGGCACCAGCGCGTGACCTTCTGCAACACCGGTTCCGAAGCGGTGATGGCCGCGATGCGGGTTGCCCGCACGGTGACGGGCCGCGACCGCATCGTCGTATTCGGCAATGATTATCACGGCCAGTTCGACGAGGTTCTGGTGAAGGGGCGCAGCCGCGCGGGACAGCACCGGACGCTGCCGATTGCGGCAGGCATTCCCTCGGATTCGCTCTCGAACATGACCGTTCTGCCCTATGGCGCAGCGGAGAGCCTCGACTGGATCCGCGCCAATGCGGAGGACATCGCCGCCGTCATCATCGAGCCGGTGCAGAGCCGGCATCCCGAATTGCAGCCCGTCGAGTTCGTGCGCGCGCTGCGCGCGGTGGCGACGGAACGCGATTTCGCGCTGGTCTTCGACGAGGTGGTAACCGGCTTCCGCGTCGACCCCGGCGGCATTCAGGCCCTGTGGGGCATTCGCGGAGACCTGGCGACCTATGGCAAAGTGCTGGGCGGCGGCATGCCCATCGGCGTTCTGGCCGGCGACAGCCGCTATATGGATGCGCTGGATGGCGGCCGCTGGGACTATGGCGATGACAGCGTGCCCATGGTCGCGCCGACCTTCTTCGCCGGCACCTTTGTGCGGCATCCGGTGGTGCTGGCTGCAACCCGCGCCGTTTTGCAGCACATCAAGGGCGAAGGCCGCGCGCTTTATGACCGGGTGGCCGGTCGCACGGAGCAGCTGGTCACACAGCTGAACACCCAGCTTTCCGAGCGTGGCATCGCCATGCCGATCCACGGCTACAAGAGCTGGTTCGTGACCGATTTCGGCAATGCCGATCCACTCGGCTCACTGTTCTACCCCCATGCGCGCCTTCAGGGCCTGCATGTGCAGGACGGCTATCCCTGTTTCCTGACGACCGCGCATTCGGAGGAGGATTTTCAGCGCATTGCCGCCGTGTTCGCAAACACGCTCGATGCCATGCAGGGGGCCGGCATTCTTCGTGGTGAAGATGCGCAGAGCGCCCCTCTTTCAAAGCCCGCGCCGGAAGTGACGAAAACGGAAACCCCGCCCGCTCCCGCGCAGGCCCCGCTGACCGAAGCGCAGAAGGAAATCTGGCTTGCCGCGCAGGCGGGCGATCAAGCCTCGTGCTCGTTCAACGAATCCTTCAATCTCATGCTCGACGGCGCGCTGGACGAAGCCGCTTTCCGTCGGGCGCTCGACCTGGTGGTGGCGCGGCACAATGCGCTCCACATCAGATTTGCGCGCACCGGCGAGCATTTCGAGGTGATGCCCGATTTCCGCATTGAAATGCCGCTGACCGGGCTTCCCGATGAAGCGGCGCTGACGGCGATCATGGACCGCGAGGCCCGCACCGCCTTCGACCTGGTCAATGGACCGCTGGCGCGCGCGGAACTCGTGAAGCTTTCGGCAGACCGGCACGTGCTTGTGTTCACCGCACACCACATTGTGTGCGATGGCTGGTCGGTGAATGTGCTGGTGGAAGAACTGGCCGAAGCCTATTCGGCGCTGGTGAAGGGCGCGACGCCCGACCTGCCTCCGGCGCTGGCCTTCTCGGCCTATGCGCAGGACCGGGCGAACCGGCCCGGGGCGAGCAGCGAGACGGAACAGTTCTGGCTTTCGCAGTTTGAGACCGTGCCGGATCTGCCAGACATGCCCACCGACCGGCCACGGCCGGAACGGCGCAGCTTTGCCGGCGGCACCTGCACCGCGCATATCGGTGAGGACACCTACAAGCGGCTGAAGAAGGCCGGTGCAAAGAGCGGCGCGACGCTGTTCTCGACCCTGCTGTCAGCGCTGCAGGTGATGGTGTCGCGCCTTTCCGGCAGCAACGACATCGTGATCGCCGTGCCTTCTGCGGGCCAGAGCCTTGTCGGCGAAGAAACGCTGGTCGGCCATTGCGTGAACCTCTTGCCGCTGCGCCAGACGCTTGACGAGGACCGCGCCTTCTCCGCCCATCTGAAGGACACACAGACGCTCGTTCTGCAGGCCTTCGAGCATCAGGACTACACCTATGGAACGCTGGTGCGGAAACTCGGGCTGAAGCGTGACCCGAGCCGCCTGCCGCTCACCGAAATCCAGTTCAACCTGGAGCGCATGAGCAAGGGGCTCGACTTTGGCGGACTGTCGGCGAACGTGACGCCCAATCCCAAGGCGTTTTCCAATTTCGACATGTTCCTCAACATGATCGAGAGCAGCGACGGTATCCGCATTGATGTCGATTACAATGGCGATGTGTTCGACCCGGAGACCATTGAGCGCTGGCTCGGTCACTTCGCCACGCTGGCGGCGGCGCTGGCCGACGACATCGATGCGCGGATCGAACGCCTGCCGCTTCTCTCGAATGATGAGGCGGCATGGCTGACCCATGGTCTGAACCAGACCGAGACGCCCTGTGAAAGCGAGCGCTTCGCCTTCGAACTTTTCGGCGACCGGGCTGCTGAGACACCTGACGCCATCGCAGCCATGCATGGCGATGAAACGATCACCTATGGCGAACTGGATGCGCGAAGCTGGCAGCTTGCCCGCCTGCTTCAGGAAAAGCTCTTCATCCCCGGCCGTCGCATCGCGGTGGCGCTGGACCGGTCCATCGACATGCTGGTCACGCTGCTGGCGATCATGAAGGCGGATCACATCTATGTGCCGCTCGACACGGATCATCCCGAAGCGCGTCTCAGCCAGACCATGGACGCAGCCCATATCGCCGCCGTGATCTGCCGGGATGAACGCATTGCCGCGCTTGCAGGCCACGATGTGCTGCCGATCCGGCTGGATCAAGAACGTGCGGCCATTGCCGCACAGGATGCCGCGCCGCTTCAGATCCGCGCACATGGCACATCGCAGGCGGCCTATATCATCTTCACATCCGGCTCGACCGGTGTGCCCAAAGGGGTGGAAGTGCCCCACAGCGCGCTGGTGAACTTCCTCACCTCCATGGCGAAGGAACCCGGCTTCACGGCGCAGGATACGCTTCTGGCCGTCACCACCATCTCCTTCGACATTGCTGCACTCGAACTCTATCTGCCGCTCATCTGCGGCGGGCGGGTGGTGATCGCCGACCGGCTGCAGGTGCAGGACGGGTTCCAGCTCGTGCGCCTTCTGAACGCCTGCGGGGCGAGCGTGCTCCAGGCGACGCCGACGCTCTGGCAGATGCTTATCGAGGCGGGGCTTGGCGAACGTCCGGCGCTCAAAATGCTGTGCGGCGGCGAGCCCCTGCCACCGGCGCTGGCGCGCAGCCTGATCGAAACCGGCGGCGAATTGTGGAACATGTACGGGCCGACGGAAACGACGATCTGGTCGTCCGTGGCGCGCATCGATGATGCGGATGCGCCCATCACCATCGGCCATCCGATCGCCAACACGCAGCTTCACATTCTCGATGCGCGTGGCCGGATCGCGCCGGTGGGCGTGACGGGCGAGCTGAACATTGGCGGCGACGGCCTCGCCATCGGCTATTTCGAGAATGGCGAACAGACCCATGCGGCCTTCCGCAACGTCTCCATTGGCGGCGTTCCGCAACGGCTCTATAAAACGGGCGATGTGGGGCGGCGCATGCCAGACGGCTCGCTCCAGCTTCTGGGCCGCCGCGACAACCAGATCAAGCTGCGCGGTTTCCGCATCGAACTTGGCGACATCGAGGCGGTGGTTTCGGCGGCGGAGGGCGTGCGGCAGTGCGCCGTGGCCGCACCCGTGAACCGCAATGGTGATCGGCAGCTTGTCTGTCATGTGGTGCCCGATGATCCAGCGAACCCGCCACGCCCGGATGCGCTGAGCGCGCATGCAAAGGCGCATCTTCCGGGCCACATGGTCCCCGCCTTCTGGGTCGAGGCCGAAGCGCTTCCGCAGACGGCCAATGGCAAACTCGACCGCAAGACGCTGGAACAACAGGGCATTCCGCGTCAGGAAGCGGCCATCATCCGAACCGCGCCGCGCACACCGATGGAGGAAAAGCTCTCGGCCATCTGGCGCGACGTGCTGAACATTCCCGAGATTGGCGTCGAGGAAAACCTCTACGCGCTGGGCGCGGATTCGCTCAGCATCTTCCGCATCGCCGCAAGGATGATCGACGCCGGCCTGCCGCTGGAGGCGCGGCATCTTCTTCAGCACCCGACCATCGGCGAACTGGCGCTGATCGCCGAGGAAGCGGGCGATGAGCCGGTCAATGGTGTGCAGCCGCATGTGCCCTCGCTCAAGGATTTCCGGCATGGCGCACGCCGCCGCATGGAGGCGCACTGATGACCGACACGGAGCACCGCCCGCTTGCCGAGGGGGCAGACGAGATCATCGGCGAATTCCCCTGCACGCAGACGCAATTGCGCTGCTGGTTTCTGGACCGCTTGAGCCCGGGAAACCCGGCGCTCAACGTGGCGGTGCGCTGGGAAATCCGGGGTGATTTCAAGACCGAGAGCATCGAAACGGCCTTTCGGCAGATCATCGACAGGCACGAGATCCTGAGAACGCGCTTTATCGAAATGGGCGGGCAGCCCGTGCAGCAGGTGGTGCGGGCGGTCTCGTTTCGCATGCCGGTGATTGATCTGCGCCATGTGCCGGCCGACCAGCGCGAGGCGCGCGTCCAGTCGATCAGCAGGGAGACGGCGGCGGCACCCTTCGATCTTGGCCAGGCGGGGCTCTTCCGCGTCACGCTTTTGATGGTGGAGAACCGGCGCGGCTTCATCCTGATCACCGCGCATCAGTCCTGCTTCGATGGCTGGTCGATCCGGGTTCTGGGGCGCGAGCTTGGCGAACTGGCTGCCGCCATCGACGCCGGACGCCCGGCGCAGCTGCCGGAACTTGCGCTGCAATATGGCGACTTCGCGCTCTGGCAGGACGAGTACCGCAACAGCTACGGTTTCGAGACCGAGAAGACCTATTGGCGCGAGCAGCTGCGCGATGCGCCCTATTTCGAGATCCCGCCCGACCGGCCGCGCGGACGCGTGAAGACCAGCCGTGGCGAAATCCTCTCCGCCGTGCTTCCGATGGAGCTCGGCGAGCGGATCGAGGCGGCGGCGCGGGCGCAGCATGTTTCGCTGTTCAGCTATGGCGCGGCGGTGATCAGCGCAGCGCTGCATCACTATTCCGGCAGCCGCGAAATCCTGTTCGGAACGCAGATCGCCGGGCGCGAGGATGTGGATCTGGAAAGCCTGATCGGCGTCTTCATCAACAATCTTGTGCTGCGCTTCGACATTGCCGACGATCTGAGCTTCGCCGATCACCTGGCGCGGGTGAGCGCCACGGTGGGGGCCGCGCTCAATCATCAGAAAATGCCGTTCAACAATCTGGTGGAGCTGGTCAATCCGGCACGCGATCCCTCGCGCAATCCGCTGGTTTCGCTGAACTTCAACCAGCAGAAGGCGTTTCTGGAAGACACGCGCTATGGCGATTTCGAGCTGATCAGCGCGCCCTCGCAGTCGCCGGGCGTCATCTACGATCTGAACTTCATCATGATTGGCCGACCGACCGGCTGGCGCATGTCGGTGGAATACAACACCGATCTGTTCGATGAGGCGACGGCGCAGGAACTGCTCGACCTCTGGCAGAAGGCCTATGCCTTCGCGCTGGCCGACCCGCAGGCGAAGATCGGCGACATGAAAGGCCCCGTGCGCGCACCCGCTTCACCGCAGGAGACGCGCGCAGAACCGGCTTCGCGGGTGGAAGCCCTGCTTCTTGCCCATCGTGACGTGGCCGATGCGGCGGTCAGGCGCGATGCCTCCGGTGCGTCTCACGCCTATGCGGCGCCGGCCGCCGGCCTTGCCACACCGCTTGAAACGCTGCCGGCGCATCTCACCGCCTATCTGGCAGAACGGCTGCCTGACGACGATATGCCGGCGGGCATCAGCATTCTGCTTGCCCTGCCGCGCCGGGCTGACGGCGCGCTTGATGATGCAGCACTTCCCATGCCCGACCCCATGCCTGCGCCCGTCGCTCCGCCAGCAGCACGCAAGGTATCGCCACCAGCGGATCGGGAGGCGGAGCTTGGCCGGGTGTGGGCGCGCGTTCTCGCTGTGCCGCAGGTGCAGGGAAGCGATGATTTCTTTGCGCTCGGCGGCCATTCGCTTCTGGCGCTGCGCATGTTCTCGGCAATGCGCGAGACCTTCGGCGTGCAGCCGGACCTGGCGGTGCTTTTCAAGGAGCCGACGCTTTCAGGCTTTGCCCGCGCGGTCTTCGGTGAGGCGGAAGCACCGGTCGCAGACCATGCACCCGCTGCGCCGCCTGATGTGGAAACGGCGGAGCAGAACCCGGCGATCATCGACTGGGAAACCACCATCTACCGGCAGGGCAGCGGCGATTGCGCGATCTACACGCTCAACCATCCTTTCCTCTATTACCGGATGGCCAAAACGCTTCCCGGCCACGCCTCGGTCGTGAACCTGCACATGTTCAACGCCCGGATCGATGCGGAAACGGAAAACCTGTCGCTGGAGCAGATCGCCGGCGATGCGGTGGACGCCATGCAGCTTGGCGACCGGCCCAAAACGGTGGCGCTGGTGGGCCTTTGCGTGAACGGCATTCTGGCGGCGGAGATGACGCGGCAGATCCGCCTCAAAGGCCACGATGTGAGCTTTGTGGCGCTGATCGACAGCTGGGCTCCGGGCTATGTGCGCTCGCAGCCACGCTTCACCCGCTGGCGCTGGAACACCGAGAAACGCGCCAAGCGCCTGCTCTACTTCACCGGCAAGCTGATCCGCGGCCGCATTTCGATGATGACCTATCTGAAAGAGTTCAGCTTTTCGCTGAAGCTGGTGGAGCGCTTTGCGCCAGACCGGGCGCTGAACCCCGAGGAAGAGGCAAACGAGGCGGTTACGCAGTTTCTGGTGCGGGCAGCGCGGCGCTACACCCCGCGCGCGCTCGATGGCGAAACCGTGCTCCTGTTCCGCAGCCAGGCGAACCATCCGCGCGCCAAGCCGCTCCTGTTTGGCTGGCGCGGTTTCGTGCCGGATGATTCACCCGTGTTCGACCTGCGTGGCTGGCATGAGGATTCGCTCAGCGACAGCGGCATCGACAAGCTCTCGACCGTGCTCGGCGAGCGCCTTGAACTGGGAGGCGGCTCTGAACGCTAAGGGAAAACCGGCCAGCAACAGGAAGCCGCAGGCGCGTCCCCTGCGGATCGGGATTGCGCGCGCCATCGGGCAGACCTTCGAAAACTGGGAACTGCTTTTGATCGAGCGCCTGCTCTCGGACCGGCGCTTCAGGCTGGTCGCGTTCCTCACCGATCCCGCTCCACACCATGCGGCCCGACCCGGCCTTCTGGCCAGAACGGTGGCGCGGCTCGACAATTCGCTTTTCGCACGCCAGCCCGCCTATCGCGCACGCCGCTTCGAGCGCGCGCGCAGTTCCATCGTGAGCATTCCGCTGGACGAAACCGGAGAGAACAGCGACCGCCACAGGCTGGAGCTCGATCTGGTGCTGCGCCATTGCGAGGGCGCACTGCCGGAAACGCTGACCGAAAACCTTCGCTTCGGCGTCTGGTCGCTCAGCCATGTCTTCACCCAGTCCGGACCCGTCAACTGGGAGGGCATGGGCGATGTGGCCGAAGGCGCGCCGACGAGCCATCTCTCGCTTTTCGTCGAGACTGCGCGCCAGCCGGAACGGCGTGCAATTGCGGAGGCCGAGTTCAATGTGAAGTTCAGCGCCGCGCGCAACAACGCCTTCATGAAGGAGAAATCGGTTCTGCTTCTGGTTCGGGAACTGCGGCGGCTGGCCGAGACCCGGAAACTGCCGAAACCACTGAAAGCGGCTGACAGTGTTCAACCGGCCCCACCGCCCGGCCTTCTGACGACCGGTCGCTATGCGGCAGCACTTGCGAAGAACGTGACGCAGCGGGCGCTGAAATCCGTGCGCCGCGCCTCCCATCAGGATACGGCCGTGTGGACGCTCTACAGCGGGCGCGGGTCCATTGATGATTTTGATCCGAGCGAGGCTACGGAAATCCCGCCAACGGACACGGCCATCAAGGCCGATCCCTTTCTCTTTCACCATCAGGGAAAGACCTATCTGTTCTACGAGAATTACGGGCGCGGCGACACGAAGGCGCACATCGCGGTCGGCGAGATCACGCGGCGCGGCTTCGAGCCCATCGGCATTGCGCTTGGCGGTGAGGAACACCTCTCGTTTCCCTTCGTTTTCAAGCATGGCGACGAGATTTTCATGATGCCGGAAACGCATCAGCGAAAGCGCATCGAAATCTGGCGCGCGGTCAGCTTTCCGCTGATCTGGGAGCCCTATTCGCGGGCGCTCGAAGGCTGGTCGGCCGCTGACAGCACGCTGTTCCACCATCGCGGCCAGTGGTGGCTTTTCACCAATCTGTCAGAGCATCACGCTTTCGAAGATCATTGCTCGGCGCTCTACGCTTTCCAGGTCGATGGCCCGGAACTCAACCGGCTTGTGTCGCACCGGCGCAACCCGGTGGTGATCGGCAGCGCCACGGCGCGCAATGGTGGCCGCATCTTCTCGCGCCATCGCCGCCTCTACCGGCCCGCGCAATACAATGCCCATGGCATTTACGGATACGGTCTCAACATCATGGAGATCGAGCATCTGGACATGGAAGACTATCGGGAAACCTGCGTGCGGCGCATCCTGCCCGACTTCAAGCCGGGCCTGAGCGGCTGCCACCATTTCGATGCCAGCGGCTCCCGCTACATTCTGGATGCACGCCTCAACGCCTGAGAGCGCTCAAGGCGAGCGCCCGGATGCCAGGCGCCGCGCGTTTCGCGCCCCGGAGCCGGTTGCCGGCGACCGCGATAGTTGAGCGCAACGGCGTTGCCGGCCGTCATCGCGGCCACCGCACCGACATAGCCGCGCGGCAGCGCAAGGTTGGCAAGCCGCCACTGGGCCGGTGCATCGGCAACGCCATCCAGCCTCAGAAGCCGCGGCTGACCTTCCGGGTCGATGGTGACATCGAAGGATTCAAGCGGCAGCGAAAGCCCTGCCCCGTGCGCCTTCACGAAGGCTTCCTTGCGGGTCCAGCAGCGGAAGAACGCTCCCAGATAATCCTGCGAGGGAACGGCGGCGAGCGCCTCGTTCTCTGCCGGCGAAAAGAAATGCGCGGCCAGGTTCTCCCGAAACGGCAGAACCCGCTCGATGTCGATGCCCAGCCGGTAGCGGTCCGATACGGCGAGCACCGCCATGCCACCGCTATGGCTCAGGTTGAAGTGAAGCGGTGGTTCGCCGCGTCCGGCCAGCCGTGGTTTGCCAAAGGCATTGTAACTGAAGGAAAGACGCCTTGCGGGAACACCGAGATACGCCCCCAGAATGGCCCGCAGCCGGCCCCGCCCGGCGATGAAACGCAGGCGGTGTCTCTCATGCACGAAGCGGCCTGCACGTGCGAATTCCGCCTCATCGAGAGCGGAGACGAGCTGCGGCAGCGCATCTAGGGGAACATCGAGCGACCATTGCCAGACATCGATCGTGCTGGCGCCAATACCGATCGGTTTAAGATGCATAGGACAACCGCCTTTCCTGTGAACTCTGGCCAGCCATGCGGCGGGCAAGATAGGCCATGAGCGCCGTCGGATAGTTCTCGCCAAGGCTGATGCGGCAGGTGCGCTTGAGAATGTCGAGCGAGCGGGCGCACATGTCCGGCCCGTAATCCACGCTGGCCTTTGCCCAGCCATAGGGGTTCATGGCCGGATGGAAGGCGCGCTTTTCAAGGATCGGCGTCCAGTGGGTGCAGACATGACGGCTGGAATCGAAGACCCGATACACGCCGCGCCTGTGTTTTGCGGCAAACGTCTTCGCCTCCTCTTCGGTTTCGAAAAGAAGGTGAAGGCCAACCGCATTCTGCGGATCATTGTGCGGCCCCAGCCGGAAGGCGTCGCAGCCCGACAGGATGCGCGCCATGACCTGATGCCGCTGGCGCATCCGCTTCAGCATCGGGTCGAGTTTCGCGAGCTGCACATTCAGCATCGCGCCCTGGATCTGGCTTGCCTTGAAGTTCACGCCAAAGAAACTGGGCTCGTTGTAATTGTCGAGATGGCCGCGAAAGAGCTCGCCCACATCGTGATACATGCGCGCGCGGGCAAAGAAGCGGTCGCTCTGCGAGGCCACCGCCCCGCCCTCGCCGATATTGATGTTCTTGAACTGGTTGAAGCTGAACGCGCCAATGTCGCCAATGGTGCCCACGCGCCGGTCGCGATAGGTGACACCGACCGCCTGGCACGCATCCTCAATGACAAGCAGGCCATGCTTTCGCGCCAGCGCCATGATCGCTTCCATGTCGCAGACCATGTTGGCCATGTGCACGGGCAGGATCGCGCGGGTGCGCGGCGTGATCCGGCGCTCGATGTCGTCGGGGTCCATGGTCAGCGTTTCGTCGATGTCGACAATCACCGGCACGGCCCCAACCGCAAGCACGGCGGCGGCGGTGGCGATCCACGTATAGGCGGGCACCAGAACCTCATCGCCCGGCCCCACGCCTGAAGCTGCAAGGCCGCTGATCAGCGCCCCGGTGCCGCTGCTGACGGTGAGCACATGCCTGATGTCGAACTGTTGCGAAAACGCCTTCTCGAACCGGTCGAGCGGCCCTTCGCCCGGTCCCCCATAACGCGCCAGACGACCAGAGGCGATGACCCTTCCGATGGCCAGCCACTCACGCAAACCAACCTTTGCCATAGTGTTTTCCCGCTTTGCCGGCGGGCGGCTTCATGCCCGGTCTGCGCGGTGCGCAGAAGGGGCACGTCGCTTGCGCCGCGGCGCCCCATTTACGCTTCGAGCCTATGCCGCGCCCAAGGGGTTTTCAAATAATCCAATCATCCGAAACAGGGGCGCTGCGGCCCTACCCGGCCATGGCCAAAACCCTTAGCAAGTAGCCCCTTCTATGCAATTTGGATGAATTCGGCCTGGGCCGTGTTTTTGCTAGCCTTGCTGCGGGGTTTTCACAGCGCGGCAAGCCGTTTTGTCCATGGCTGAGCCGCCCTCTCAGGTGGCAATGTGTCCGATACAGACTTGCGAACCATGCCTTCCGGCACTCAGTTCGAAGCCGATCTCGCCCTTGTGGGCGCGGGACCGGCAGGGCTGGCGATTGCCCGCGAGTTTGCCGACACGCCCGTAAAGGTTCTGCTGATCGAAAGCGGCGGCACGGATTTCGACCCGGACGCGCAGACACTGAACCGGGTGGAAAATGTGGGCGATCCGAATGCGCGGGACGCCATGCCGCTCCAGCGCGGCTATACGGGCGATCTCGCCTGGCTCAACGACATTCCCGCCTTCGAACTGCGCAACCGGCTGGTCGGCGGCAGCACCCACACCTGGGTGGGCAAATGCGCCGCCTTCGATGACATCGATTTCGACATGCGCAAATGGGTTCCCGGCTCCGGCTGGCCCTTTCCGCGCCGCGATCTCGCCGGCGAGCTGGACCGTGCGGCGGAACTGCTCAATCTCGGCCCCAACATCTATGACAGGGCGCTTTATCACCGGCTGGTCTCGCCGCCGGCAGAAATAGATCTGAACGACGATCTGGTGCGCACCTTCTTCTGGCAGTTCAGCCACAGGGCGGGCAGCAGCGAGCCGCTGCGTTTTGCCGACATCGCGGCCAAGCTGACGGCGAAGAACATCGACATTCTCACCCATGCGACGGTCACCCGCATCGGCCTTTCCGAGAATGGGCGGCGGATCGAGACGCTCGACCTGAAGAGTCTTTCGGGCACCGAGGCGAGCGTGCGGGCGCGCAAGGTGGTTCTGTGCTGCGGCGGCATCGAGAATGCGCGGCTTCTGCTTGCCTCGAACGACGTGGCGAAACAGGGCATCGGCAATGAGCGCGACTGCGTGGGGCGGTATCTTGCCGATCATCCGCGCACCGTGATCGCGCGGTTCGGCAGGGACACGCTGCAGGACGTGGCCGAGCATTTCGGCTTTTACGGCCTGACGCACAATCACCGCACGCATTTCTATCTGCGCGGACTGGCGCTGAGCCCGCGTCTTCAGGCCCGCGAAGGGCTGCTCAACTGCGCCACCTATCCGGTACAGATGCTTGCACCGACCGACCCGTGGGTGGCGCTCAAGCGCTTTTATGCAGGCAGGCAGCGGTTTCGGCTCAGCGATCTGCGCACGGCCCTTGCCGCGCCCGGCGGGCTGGCGGCTGGCCTGCACCGCCGGCTCATCATGAAACGCGGCCTGCCGCGCCAGATGACGGAACTGCGCTTCGACGCGATGGTCGAGCAGCGGCCCAACCGCGAAAGCCGGGTGACGCTTTCATCGCGGCGCGATCCGCTTGGCATCCCCATGCCGCGCGTCAACTGGAAGATAGGCTGGGCGGAAACGGCCAGCGTGGCGCGGCTTGCCGAGCTGATCTCGGCGGAGTTCTGGCGGGTGGGCCTGCCGCAGCCAGGTCTTGAACAATGGGTTCTGGACGAAGACTTCAAACACGCGCCCTTTGCCGACATGGCGCATCCCGCCTGCACCACCCGCATGGGCGAAGACCCGTCGTCCAGCGTGGTCGACCGCAATGCGCAAATTCATGGCGTCGAAGGGCTTTATGTGGCGGGTAGCTCCGTCTTTCCAACGCCCGGCCATGCGAACCCGACGCTGATGATCCTCGCGCTGACCCTGCGGCTGGCAGACCACCTGAAAGCACGGCTCTTGCGCTGAAAACCCCTGCCGGGGTTTCCTCTAGCCTTCGGACTTCAGCCAGCCGGTCCATTTCCAGCTTGCATAGAGAACGCTCAGATAGATCAGTGCGCCGACGAGCACCTGAACGGCCATCTGCGAATAGCTGGGCAGATGCGCTTCGGCGGGCCAGTGCGCAAGCGACGAGACACCCACGAACATGACCGCAGCAGCGAGCCCGATCAGACCGCTATTGGCCGCGATGCGGGACCAGTCGAGCCGGCCATAGCGCGCCTGATACCAGATCGAGAGCCCGCCGGCGAAGACAGCCGCCACGCATTGACCGAGCGCCGCATAGACAAGCCCGAAAGGCGCAAGCGCAACCATCATGCCGATGGAGGTGACACTGATCATCAGCGAGAGCGGCCAGAGCCGGCTCACCTCGCCACGCACCGAAAGCAGCGGTTCGGTCACATAACCCTGGAACATGAGCAATTGCCGAACGGCGAGGATCTTCACCACCAGCGCCACCGGCGCCCAGCCGCTGCCAAGCGCGATATCCACCAGATTGGTCGCCACCAGAAGAAGGCCGACATAGACAGGGGCAGCCACGGCGAAAAGCACCGGCAGGAAGACGTTGCCCGCCCGCGTGATCGCATCGTCACCCGTCCCTGCATCCTGATTGCCGGCACGGCGGAAGATCACCCAGGCGAGAAGACGCGCCGGCTCGCCGACGAGTTCGGAAAAGGCAGCGACGATGCGCTCGGCCGCCCGGTAATAGCCAGCATCGGCAAGGCCAAGCAGGCTGCCCACAAGCAGCGTTCCCGAATAGGCGCGGCCGAAAACGATGAGCCGCACGCTCACAATGTAGCGCGCGAAGTGGATCACTTCGGCCAGAACGCTGCGGTCCGGCAAGCGTGGGGCGATCCAGCCCAGCACCCAGATGCCGCCAAGGACATTGAGGAGGTTCGTGACAAGACGACCGATTACCAGCGCGACGATGTTCCAGCCCGCCCAGAGGCCGAACAGCGCCACCACCAGACCGCCCGCCTCGCTGATCATGCGGATGATCGCCTGACGGTTGAGCATATGGCGATGAACGAGCGTGCCATCATAGACCGTGTTGAGCGCGGCGGGCACGAACCACAGTGTGAAGAGCGCGAACAGCCAGGATTGCCACACCGGGAACCAGAGCCCTCCGACGATCAGAACGCTCCAGAGGCCAAGCAGCGTGAAGCCGCTGCCGCTCAGGAGTGCGATTGCCGCAAGCTCGGGAAGCCTTTGCTCGCCATGTTCGGAGCGCATGATGAACTCGGCCCACCCGCCTTCGCTGACCACGACCAGCAGAAACGCGATGGCCGAGACGAAGGCGAAGAGGCCGAATTCGGCCGGTTCCAGCACATGGGCGGCAGCCACGAAAACGGCAAGCTGCGCCACCTGCGCGAACAGCCGGGCCACCATGACCCAGACCCCGCCGCCCAGCAATGTGGAGAGCGGCAGACCGAGAAAGCCGGCGGGCTGTGTGTCATCCTGCCGAGGTTTGTGATCCGGTTTCACCAGCCGTTCCCCCCGCCGCTATTCACCTGCGCGGGCGCATCAGCTACGCTTTCCTTGAAATGACCGATGATTCGCCGTCTCTGGCGGTGCATAAATCGGAAGTGCGGTTGCATGGATTTCGATGCCCGATCTCGGTGCGGCCCGGCGTTGAGACAGGGGCTGCAGATGGTTGCGGTTCCTCGTGAGCGGTTACAGCTTTGGTGCTTTTCGGCGAACAACGAGCAGACAGTGCGAGACGCGAGTAAAGAAGACCAGATGAACCAGGGTTTCCTGGCCCGGCCCTTCAAGGCGATCAGCGCAAAGATCGCCACGCGTTGGATTGTTATTGCCTTCTGTCTTGTCGTCTGGCTGGCCGTTGTCTTTCTCTACCTCCTCTAGAATTCCCGTGTGCGCTCTGCTCTGCGCCAGAGCAATTCCAGGAAAAGCGGGAACCCGTTTTCCGTCCGGAATTGCGCAGGAAACGCCCTAACAACCATTGTGATCGAACAGGAACACGCCGACCGTGCGCCAGACGATCTTGAGATCGAGCCAGGTCGTGCGGTTCTGGAAATAGTGGACATCGAGCCCGACGCGCTGGTCGTAAGACGTGTCGTTGCGCCCTGAAACCTGCCACAGCCCGGTGATGCCCGGCTTCATCAGCAGATAATCATTGATGCGTTCGCCATAGCGCACCATCTCGTCTTCCACGATCGGGCGCGGCCCGACGACGCTCATCTCGCCTTTCAGCACGTTGACGAACTGCGGCAGCTCATCGAGGCTCGAAACCCGAAGGAAACGGCCAATGGGATGGATGCGCGGGTCGTCGCGCAGTTTCTGGCAGGCGCGCCATTCCTGAAGAAGCACCGGATTCTTGTCCAGAAGCTCCTTGAGCAGCCGGTCGGCGTCGCGCCGCATCGTGCGGAACTTGAGACAGTCGAAAACGCGCCCGTCGCGACCGATGCGCTTCTGCCGATAGAAGACCGGCCTTCCGTCGCTGATAAGGATGCACAGGGAGATCGCGGCGAAAGCCGGCAAAAGAAAAAAGAGAACAAGAATACTGAAGACGATGTCGAATGTTCTCTTGAAAACAAAATAGGAGCGGAAATGTCTTACTTTCCGCAGCTCCAATTCCTGTTTTACGGAACTATCGTATGCGTACAGCATGAACCCGCCCCTGGGTGTTGTTCTGTGTGCCTCGCCGTCGATCATTATAAAGCCGCGCAAACCGCGTGATATAACTCCATCGGGGTAGTGGACGGCGCTATTTAGGTGCAATCCACCGAACAATCGGACCATCCCTACCCCCGCAAAGCCGCCGGTCTAATCGGCATCATTTGAGTTGCTGGGCGGCTGGCCAAAAGCATTAGCGCTCCAGACTTGTGCGATGGAGGGAACGCCCTGTTTCGGTTGCGGCGGCCTTTGCACGCGTGGCCCGCAGAATGCGGCGTCCGTGCTCTGCACTGGCGCGCTCCAGCACGCTGCCATAAAGCGCAAGCAGCGCTGAAAGCCATGTCTGCGCCGTGTTGGCGATGAGCGGCGCGACGGCAAGCGCATCGTCGCTCATCGCCGCGACCAGCCCGTCATCATCGGCAAGCCGGCGCAGTGTGGCGGCCAGCGCCTCGATGCCGCCGGTCGGGAAGGTGAAGGCCGCGCCCGCCTGCGTCAGCTCCCGACCCAGAAGCGCGTGGCCGGGCAGCACGACCGGAATGCCGCTGCCCACCGCTTCGAGCGCCGCCAGCCCGAACGGCTCGGGCACACGCGAGGAAATGACCACGCAGCGCGCAGTGCGCATCAGCTCCGCGATGCGGGCGCGGTTGCACCAGCCGTGCAGCGTGACTTCCGGATAGCGGTTTTCAAGAACGGTGCGCCCTGCCCCTTCGCCGATGACGTGAAACGGGACGCCGGCCAGACGGGCAGCCTGTGCCGCGTCTTCAAAGCCCTTTTCCGGTTCCAGCCGCCCGACAAAGAAGAAATCACGCATCGCCTGCGGCCGCGCGCCCGACCGCAGGAAGGGCTCGACCGGGTTGCGGATGGTCACCATGAGGCTGTCGTCGATGCCCGAACGGGCAAAGTAATCCCGCATCGCCTCATGCACGAGAACGATATTGGCCGGCTGGCTGTGAAGCGCGAAGAAGCGTTGCATCATCATATGCCGTGCCGAGCGCCAGGCCTTTTGATGAAAGCCGCGCTTGTCGCATTGCGTGGTCAGGCAGCGCAGCGACATGGGCGCAAGCTTGCATACCGACGCCATCGGGTAGTTGATGAAGCCGCCATTCGGGCAGGCCAGAAAATAGTCATGCGCATGCAGCACGACACGCCCGCGCACCGGCATCAGCGCGCGGAAAATGGAGGGTGACAGGATCTTCGACCACCCATGCACGTGATAGATGGTCGAGGGTCGGTCGTGTGCCTCGATCCAGCCTCTGAGTGCGGCATGGGCGTTGCGGTTGTAGAGCCCGCCGGCAAAGGCCGCGATCCGCCCGCGCTCCACGAGCGGCCTGTCGCCCAGATGCACCGCGTCTGGCTGGCCTGCCTGCGCAGGACTGTCGCCGGCAAAGAAGGTGACCGGCACGCCGGCCTCGCGCAACAGGCGCGCGGACAGGCACGAAAGGTTGGATGCGCCGCCGATCTCGGCTGACCTGTCATTGATGATGACGACACGTCCCGGACGCATGGCTGGCTCCTATTCCAGAACGGTGACGTTTTGCGGCGCAAGCCGGCCACGCACGAGATCCGCCAGCGCGCGCATATTGCCCGAGAGCCGGCCACGCCGGTCCACCCAGGGTTCTGGCCGGAAGATCTTCACCGTGTTGGCGACAAGATTGCGCATGATCTGCGGCGCGGCATGGCGCGGGCTCATGGTCTTCTTGCGCATCAGATAGACAGGGTTGGCGATCTGCGAATAGCCAAGCCGGATGCCCGATGTGCGCCCCGTCTTGGTGCCCAGATGCACCCCGCGCAGCCTTTGTGAGCGCACGATGCGCCCATGGCGCGCAAGCTGCCGGCTGAAATCCACATCCTCCAGCCAGCCATAAAGCGGCAGGTTTTCATCAAACCGCAGCCCGTAGCCACGCACCGTCGACATGCGAACGGCCATGTTGCAGCCATAGCCGTTATAGACCGGCTGCTCGCCGCCGCGCGGCGGCGCGTCCGACCGGGTGCGGATGATCCGCAGCCCGTCTTCCAGCGGGATTCCCGGCCCCAGAATGCCGTCGGCATCCACCGTTCCCGTGCTCATGACCACATCCGGATATTCCCGGAAGATGCGCACAGTCTCTTCCACATAGGAGGGGGCGACGAGGAAATCGTCATCCAGAAAGAGCAGAATGTCGGCCTTACCGACGCATTCAAGAATGCGGTTTCGCTGCCGGCAGAGCCCGCGCTCCGAGAACACCACGCGGGTTCGCCCGGAAAGTGCGCCAAGCGCGCCAAGTGCGGCGGGATCGACGTCATCATCGGCAGCCGCGCAAATGACGATCTCGTCGACCGGCTGCGACTGGTGCAGAAGATGCGGCAGGACAGAATGAAGGATCGGCCGTCGGCCAGTGGTCGCAATGCCCACGGCCACCCGATAGTGCATGTGTCGATGAAACCGTTCAAACGCCATGACGCTCTCCCGCTCCAACCGTGTTTCTGCTGGAAGGTCGCCACCACTGCCCCGATTTGCGCTTGTTGAAGACCACGCCCAGAATGCCGACGCGCGACTTGCCGAAGGTGGAAAGCGCATTCGCAAGCCACTCCACCGTCATGTTGCGGCGATTGCCGAGCACGAGAAGAATGCCGTCGACATAGGCGCTCGCCGCGCGCGCATCGGCAGACGTTGCGAAGGTCGAGAGGTCGACGATGATCACGTCATAGTCGTGCCTGAGCTCTTCCAGCTTCTTCTTCAGCGCCGGCAGATGGCCGAAGCGGTGCCCCGGATGCGCGGCCTTTCGGATCTGATCGACGGTCAGGACGGGAAGGATCGGCGCTTCATCGTGACGGACCTGCTTGTCGCCCTTGCGCTTGCCGTCGGCAGGCGTGTCCAATTCCAGATCGTCGCTAAAGATCGCAAGCCCTGCTTTCGGGCCTGCACTGGCGGCCTGAATGCTGAGATAGGGCTTTTTGAAATTGGCGTCGACCAGCACCACCCGCAGCCCTTCATTGGCGTAGAGCTGGCCGAGATTGGCCGCGATGGTGCTCTTGCCCTCGCCGCCACCGACCGATGTGAGGCCGACGACGATCGGCCCACCTGCAGGAAAGGCCGCGTCAATGGAGCTTTTCACGCCGCGCAGCGCCTCGGAGAAACCCGAATAGGGCGCATCCAGAACGAAGCGCAGCGCGCCCTTGCTGCCGGGGGCCTGGAACCGCGTGAAGGGCACATAGCCGAGCGTGGGCAGGCCCAGTTCGCGCCCCAGCCGCTCGCCGGAGCTGATGCGACGGTCGAGCACGTCGCGCAGCCCCGCAAGCCCCAGCCCGCCGGCAAAGCCAAGCATCAGCGCCATCGGCATGATGAGGGTCGTCTTCGGCCAGTTCTTCGCGAGCGGCGGCGTGGCCGCCGTCACCATGCGCGCATCACCAATCGGGAAGGACTGTTTCTGCAATGTGCTGATGAGCTGCTGGAGAACGCTTTCATACATGCGGCGATAGGTGGTCGCGCGGCTTTCAAGCTCCGTCAGCTCGACCCGTGCGAGGTTCTTTTCCGACACATTGCCCTTGATCGCATCGAGCTGCTTCTGAAGAAGCTGTTCGCGCGCCTCAGCCGTGTCGAGATTGGACTTGTAGACCCCCTGAATGCGCACCAGCTCGGTGGTGATGAGACCTTCAAGACGCGCGATCTCGGCCTTCGCCGCAAGCGTCGGCTCACTTTCTGCGCCATAGCGTGTCTGCTGCGCCTCAAGCCGGGTGCGGGCGGCGCCTAATTCGCTGCGCAGCCGGTTGATCTCGGTGTTGTTCAACGCCTCGCCGACATAGCTGTCCGGCAGTTCACCGGCGAGCATGCGGTTGATCGTGGCAAGCCGCGCGGCCTCACCCGCTTTTGCCGCCTGTGCGGACAGCAACTGGCTGCTGATCTCGGTGAGCTGCTGCTGATCGAGACCGGACGCGCCCACCTGTGCGATGTCGTTGCGGTTTCTGTATTCCTCGGCGCTGAGTGCGGCCTCATGCGCCTGCTGGCCGACCTCGACCAGCCGGTCCTCGATCCATTGCGCGCCCCGCGCGATGATCTGCGATTTCGCGTCGAGGCTCGACTGCATATAGGTGTTGGCAATGGCGTTGGCCGCCCGCGCCGCCTTGACCGGATCGGTGGAGGTGTAGCCGATCTCAAGCACATAGGACTGACCCACACGCCGAACCGAAACGCGCCCGAGGAAACCCGCCATGGTGCGGCGCATGATGTCTTCTTCATCGGGTTCGCCCGCGGCCGCAGCGCCTTCATCCCCCTGATCGAACACCGATAACAGGGAGGAGATCGCACCGCGCACCGCAGACCGCCATGAAGAGCTGGTCTGTATCTCCGGATCTTCGGTCAGGTTGAGCTGCTTGATCACCGAGCGGGCGATGGCCTCCGACTTGACGATCTCCACCTCGCTGGCGATTTCCGCCGTCTCGATGATGATGGTGCCGGTGGAAGCATCCTGCGACGCGATGCGGGCCTGTTCGCGGTCGATCACGATGCGCGCGATGGAGGTGTAGGTGGGCTGGGTCTTGGCGATGTAGAGCGCACCAAGCGCAAGCCCCGCCGCCGAGGCCAGCGCGAGGATGAAGAAATGCCGGCGCAGAAACGCCCATATGTCGCGGAATGAAATGTAGTCCTGTTGCTGCCGGCTTTCCCTGGACGCCATGTCCGTCCCGGTCAGCTTTCTGATTTCCTGCACCACCATGTCCTGTCCCGCCCCGTCTTGTAGCGCCGCCTGAAGGCACGGCGATCTAGCGCGACTGCGCCTGCATGATTCCGTTTTCCAGCGAAGCGCGCGGCGTTGCGGCGCGCAGCAGATCGAGCTGCACGTCAAGAACGTCGCCCGGCTCCAGACGCGTCGTCTCGCTTGCCTCGACCCGCATTGCCTGATCACCGCCACGCAGCACGCTGAAGCGCAGCGGCTGCTGTTCCACCGCGCGCTCACCGCGCCGCAGGAGCGAAGCGCCCGTTGCCTGAAGAAGCTGCTCCGTTACCCCGCGACGCAGTTCCAGATCGTCGATTTCCAGATTGACCTTCTGCAGTTCCGCGCCGATTTCGGTGCGCCGCACGCCTTCAAGGCTGAGCGCGTCGCGCTCGGTCTCGCTCAGCCGCTGCTGCGCGCGCATCGAGGCGACCGCCAGATCAAGGCGGCTTGCCTGCAGATCCGCCACGATGCGTTCAAGCCCGGTTTCGCGCGATTTCGTGACCGTGCCCTTCTTGACGAGCTGGGCCACATTGCCGAGTTCGTCCTGGGCGATCTGGATCTGCCGGTCCTGCGCGACCATCTTCTCGTCGAGGATTTTGATCTCCTCGCGGAAGAGCGTTCCAAGCTCCGAAAGCGAATTGTGTTGACGCTGATAGGCGTTGCGCCGGGCCTCGAAGATGGCCTGCTCGTCCCGCACGAACTGGGCTGCATGACCCGCCAGCGGACGGCCCTGCAACGCCGTCTCGAAATCGACCTCGGCGTTCTCGACCAGCTCCGCCTCAAGGCGCGCACGGCGTGTTGAAAGCTGGAGAAGCTGAAGATCGATGCGGCCGATCTCGCCGGCGTAACGGATCTGTTCAAGCTCCGAATAGCCGCCGGACTGGTCGGATCTGCGCACCCGCCCGCCCGCCATGGCGAGCGCCTGCAGCACGCTGAGCCCCGGTTTGAACTCGAACTCGCCCGGCCGCTCCACGCTGCCGGTGACGAACACGGATGGATACCGCACCACCTCCACCGTGGTGTCGGGCGGCGCGAGAAGACCGGTCTTTTCCTGAAGCGCCGCCGCAATCTCTCCGGCCAGCGCCTGCGGTGTCCGGCCTTCGGCCTCCATCGGACCGACCAGCGGCAGCGCAATGCGGCCCGAAGGCGAAATCGCATATTCGCCATTGAGCGCCGTCCATTCGCGATATTCGCCCTGCGCCTCCACCCACTCGACCACCGCAATCTTCACCCGCGTCTGCGGCAGGAGCCGAAACTCCTCGGAAGCGCGGGAAGGAGTGCCCGGCACGAGAAGCAGAAGGGAAGCGAGGAGAAGCATGAGGGCCGCGATTGTGCGCCCCGACAGATGGTCGGTGGAGACTGTGCACTTGATGCTGCGCTGCTTCATCCTGCCCGTTCCGAATAGATGCGGTTCTGGATTGATACGGTTCCGGGGAAGACGCGAGACCTCCTCCCCCGCCGTCGATCATCGGGCGAAACGGCGTCAGGTAAATTCGGTTGAAATGCTGTGCGGCTAGTTCCTTTCGGCTAGGGCGTCTAAGCCCATTGGGCTTTTGAGGCAGAGCGGGCAGCCTCGCCCCTTTGCAACCGTCCGATCGGATGATGACCTAGCCCGTTTGCGCGTGGCGCTCCCTCGTTCAGACATGCCTTAAACCGTATTGTCGGCGTGCCCGCGCGCGCGCTTTCACAGCAATATCCCGGAAGACAAATCCGGGAGGAGCACCGTGCGCGTCGCCATTGTCCATTACTGGCTGGTCTCCATGCGTGGAGGCGAAAAGGTCGTCGAAGCCCTGTGCGACATGTACCCCGATGCGGACATTTTCACGCTGGTCTATGACGAGAGCCGGGTTTCGGAGAAGATCCGGCGGCACCGGGTCATCCCCTCGTTTTTGCAGAAAATCCCGGGCTCGCGTCGCCACTACCAGTCGCTTCTGCCGCTGATGCCCTTTGCGCTGGAGAGCCTTGATGTGTCCGGCTACGATCTGGTGATTTCCAGTGAATCCGGCCCGGCCAAGGGCATCACGCCGGGGCCGCAGGCTACCCATGTCTGCTATTGTCACTCGCCCATGCGCTATGTGTGGGATCACTATCATTTCTACCGCGCCAATGCCGGGCCGCTGGCCCGCCTCATGATGCCGTGGATCGCGCCGGCGCTGCGCACCTGGGATGTCACCACCGCCGCGCGCGTGGACGCATTTGTCGCCAATTCGCGCCATGTGGCCGACCGGATCGGGAAATACTATCGGCGCCGCGCAACCGTGCTCAATCCACCGGTGAGCGTCGATGATTTCGCGCCGGCTGCAAATCTTGGCGATCACTATCTCGTTGCCGGCCAGCTCGTCGGCTACAAGCGGGTGGATCTGGCCGTGCGCGCCTTCACCACGATGGGGCGCAAGCTCGTCGTCATCGGCGAAGGGCCGGAGACAGAGGCGCTGAAACGGCTTGCCGGTCCCACGATCACATTCCTCGGCCGCGCCCCCTTCCCGCAACTGAAGGAGATGCTGGCGACCTGTCGGGCGCTCGTTTTTCCCGGCACCGAGGATTTCGGCATCGTGCCCGTGGAAGCGATGGCGAGCGGCAGACCCGTGATCGCCCATGCCAGTGGCGGCGTGCTCGATTCCATCGTGCCCGACCGCACCGGCCTTCTGTTCGAAGAACAGTCCGAGGCCGGGCTGATCGACGCCGTGCATCGTTTCGAAGCGATGGAGAGCGCATTCCGGCCAGACCTGATCCGCCAGCATGCCGAACGCTTCAGCGACACGCATTTCAAGGCGCGCCTCCAGCAGATCATCGATGACGAGATCGCACGGCGAAAGCCCGCGCCCGTTTCGCCGATGCCGGCGCGACGCCCGCGCACACCGCTGCACCCAAGGCTTGCCGGCGTGAAGATGCAACGGGACACCCATTTGAGAAACGGAGCGTGACGGGACCATGTTTTCAGCTCTGCGCATACGCAACACAGAGCCCGACCGGGACAGCGATGCGGCGCGGTTCGCGCAGCTTCTTGCAAACCTCGAGGAACTCGAGGCGGCTTTGCGGCACGAGCGACAGGGCCTCAAGGAACGCTGCGAGCGCGTGGCGGCCACTGCCGCCTTTGCGCAGGAGCGTTTCGAGGACCACCCCCGTGAGGCACGGCTCTCCACGCAGATCGATGACATGACCTGCGCTATGAAAACCTACACGCGGCGCATGGCGGCGCTGCAACGCCAGATCGGCCTTGTCGGGCAGCTTCGGCTGATGGCGCAGAGCTTTGTCGCCGACCATGACGAGACACCGTCCTACACGCTGACGCGCCCAGAACTGCGCCACTGAACCGGCGCCAAAGCCATGCCTTTCAAAATGATTAGAGGAGAACCGCCGATACGCTGACAAGATGAAAGGCATAAGACCTAAGCGCAGGGGATTTGCACCAACGTTCTATCTGCACGGCGCGCGCGGGCTTTTATGATTTCAGGCAGTTGCAGGCATTGCACAACACAAGTCATTGGGTGTTAAGCCACCGCCTTCATTGAGGTTTTCAGGGAGGCTTTCAGGCTTGACGCATTAGATAAACGAGGCTCCGGATCGTCACGCCGAGGCAATGGCGAGGGATGTCTCCCGGTTCAAACGGAGAGGAGCGAACCGGGGGAGTGGGAGGATATGCGAAACGATGGCAGTGAGCCGGTGTCGGCCAACCAGGCACCGGACGGCGGACCAGGAAAGGTCGGTGAACCGGGCAGAATTCTCATGACAAGCAGTGGCAGTTCAGAACGCGCAACTCAACAAACCGACACAGCCGACATGCTCGCGCTCATCGAAGAGAACATTCGCACCTTCGAGCTGAGCCTGTCGGGAATGCGCGTTGTGGTTCCCGTCGACAACGGGCTTCTGGCCGCCACCGCCACCATCGCACTCATGGCCGGGGCGAGCGCCGTCACCGCCATCACCCCGCCCGCCACGCGGTTCCAGCCCGCAGAAGAAGCAGCCGACGCAACGCGTGCGCTGGCCGAAGCAGCCGGACTTGCAGACGCCCTCTCCATTGAAGAGCGCATTGACGACGAGACCTGTCGAACCACCAACATTCTGGTGAACGGCCCATCCATTCGCCCCATCACAAGGTCCCTGATCGAGCGCATGCACGAACACTCGGTCGTGGCGCTTCTCCACGAAGCATGGATGACGCTGACCGGCGAGGTGGATGTGGAAGCCTGTCTGGAACACGAGGTGCTCATTTCCGCCGTCAATGAATCCCACCCCCTCGTGGGCGGCAGGGAATACCAGAGCGCGCTTTGCCAGGCGCTTTTCAGGGATGCCGAAATTCCGCTGGAGGATGCGGACATCGTGCTCATCTGTGACAATCCCCTCTCCGACAATCTGGAACAGGGCCTGCGCCGGGCCGGTGCGCAGGTGGCTGTCGTGGCCCACGCCAACCAGATATTCGAACACAGCTGGGACGCCATCCTTCTTGCCAAGCGGCCGCATGACGAACCCCGGCTGGGCATTCAGGATCTCGGCTGGATCGCCAAGAGCGCTCCCAATGCAACGGTGATCCAGTATTGGGGCGATGTGGACCGGAAGGCGGCGCGCTACTTCGAACTGAAGGTCTGGCCGCAGCGCACGCCTGGCAAGGGACAATGGGGCCTGCCGCTTGATACGCTCGGCCCCAGTCCGATGCTGCGGCGCATCACAGGTGGCCTGAAAGCGGCCCAGACCGTGCTCGCCGGCCAACCGATCGCACCGGGTGATCTGGCGCAAACCCTTACATCTACCGACATTTTCAATGGCGATTGACATTCGCCAATCTGCGCCTCACGCCTTCGCAACTGCGAAAAACTGTGTCATATCCCTGTCGCTATCGCACGGATGCGACCCTTTCCGGATCGTCTGGCGAAAGCGAAGGGAGGAGTATATTGAGCGCCACCGCAAGAATTGCGGCTCTCACGCCGCCTGACATTCTGGCGAGAAAGGGGGGCGAACCGCTCGTCTGCCTCACCGCCTACACCACGCCCCTCGCCCGCATCGTGGACCGGCATTGCGACATCGTCCTTGTCGGCGACAGCGTGGGCATGGTTCTTCACGGTCTGCCAAGCACGCTCGGTGTCACTCTCGACATGATGATCATGCACGGGAAGGCCGTGCGGCGGGGCGTGGAACGCGCTCTGCTCGTGGTCGACATGCCCTTCGGCTCCTACGAGGAGTCGCCGGAGCAGGCCTTTCGCAATGCCGCCCGCATCATGGCCGAAACGGGCTGTTCCGCCGTCAAGCTGGAGGGCGGTGAGACGATGGAAAGGACCATCCGCTTCCTCACCCGCCACGGCATTCCCGTCATGGGGCATATCGGCCTGACCCCGCAGGCGGTGAACAGTTTCGGCGGCTACAAGGTGCAGGGGCGCGGCGATGACGCCTTCCACATTCTGCGTGACGCGGAAGCCGTGGCGGACGCCGGCGCGTTTTCCGTGGTGCTGGAGAAGGTCCCGGCCGCACTTGCCGACCGGATCACCGCCACCACCCCCATCCCCACGATCGGTATCGGCGCATCCGCGTCCTGCGACGGCCAGATCCTCGTCGTCGACGACATGCTCGGGATGTTCGATACGTTCCGGCCGAAATTCGTGAAGCGGTTCGCAGAGCTCGGCCAGACGGCGGATGAAGCCATTGCCGACTATGCGCGCGATGTGCGCGCAAGGCGCTTCCCCGCCGCCGAACATGTTTTCTCCGACACCGTCCCGGCGCTCCACAAGGGAAAGACCGAATGAGCCTCAGCATTCTCCGCACCGTTGCCGATCTGCGCGACCGGGTTCAGACGTGGCGGCGCGCCGGCGAGCGCGTAGCGGTGGTGCCCACCATGGGGGCGCTGCACGAAGGCCATCTGAGCCTGGTGCGGGCCGGCAGGGAGCGCGCGGAACGCGTGATCGTGACGCTCTTCGTCAATCCCAAACAGTTCAACAACGCATCGGATCTGGCAGCCTATCCGCGCACCGAGGCTGACGACGCGGCGAAGCTTGCGCCGTTCGGCGTCGATGTTCTGTTCGCGCCCGGCGTTGAGGAAATGTATGGCAACGGCTTCGCCACTACCGTTTCGGTCTCCGGCGTCAGCGAGGGCCTGTGCGGTGCGCACCGCCCCGGACATTTCGACGGCGTCGCCACCGTGGTCAGCAAGCTTCTGCTGCAAAGCGGCGCGGACTGCGCGCTCTTCGGCGAAAAGGATTTTCAGCAGCTTCTGGTGGTGCGCCGGCTTGTCGCCGACCTCAACATCCCGACAGAGATAATCGGCTGCCCGACCGTGCGCGAGGCCGACGGGCTTGCCCTCTCGTCGCGCAATGTGCGCCTGACGCCGGAAGAACGCCGCACGGCCCCCGCCATCGCCAATGTCCTGCGGGAGACCGCCGAACGTCTCGCCTCGGGCATGGCGGCCGCGCCGGTTCTTGAGGAGGCGCGTTCGGCACTGGAAGCTGCCGGTTTCGACCGTGTCGAATATTTCGACCTGAGGGACGCCGAAACCCTGCTTCCGATCGAGCGCGTCGATCAACCCGCAAGGCTGCTCGCCGCCGCCTGGCTGGGTGAAACACGCCTCATCGACAATCTGCCGGTGATACCTCTGGGGAATTGAAGACCGGCTTTTGCTGATACGGATTTTGCAACAGCGATTCCGTCACAGCTGCGTGATTTTCAATCCCAACCACTTGATTTCACAGTGATCGCCCGCCCTGCGATACTCCGCGCTTCGGCAAGCGTAAGATCGCGTCGAAGTCCGTAAAAATCACCATCTACAGGGAGGTCGTTATGAAAACCCTCATTCTGACGGCATTGGCAACGCTGTTTCTCGCCGC
The DNA here is from genome assembly GCF_017255295.1 of Nitratireductor aquimarinus. Classification (GTDB taxonomy): domain Bacteria; phylum Pseudomonadota; class Alphaproteobacteria; order Rhizobiales; family Rhizobiaceae; genus Nitratireductor; species Nitratireductor aquimarinus. Next base: position 508,697 of record NZ_JAFKDE010000002.1, on the reverse strand, counting down.
ACCTTCAGTCGCCGTGGAACCGATCAAGGGAAGCCTGAATTACGAAACCAGCATGTCAACGCTGGACAACACCCCTATCGGCTCGGTGACCTTCAATGACTTCTACAACAGGGGTACCCACTACCGTGAAATCTACATCGTCGGTCCGGACCGTCGCCTGAACCTGGTCAACCGCACGGTGGTCAGCGATTGATGCAACATTGTCTGTTTCCCAGCTAAAACGGCCCTGACATTCAGGGCCGTTTTTTTGTGCGCCTTGCCCGCCTTTTCCTGTCCGCCTCGTCTTCATCCTTGAGACGATGGGAGAGGATGGCGGTGGCGACGGTGGTGGCCGTGGCAACGAAGACACCGAGGCCAATCAGCACATAGACGATGGTGAACATCTTGCCTGCAAAGGTTTGCGGGGAGAAGTCTCCATAGCCCACGGTCGAGATGGTGATGACCGAGAAATAGACTGCATCCAGAAAAGACCAGTCTTCAGCCCAGGAATAGAAGATCGCGGCACACAGAACGATGGTGCATGTGAAAGCCATCAGGCTCAGAACATTCCTGTCGGAAAAGGCCGCACGCACCCCCCGCCAGAGTTCCGCGATCATCCTCATTTTTCTTCGCCGTTTTGCAGCACCGCCTGCACGTCTTCGGCAAGAAGGAGTGCAATCGGCCGCGTGCCCTCGAAGTTTGCCAGAATGATTGCAAACATCGAAGTGAGCGGAATGGCCAGAATGGCGCCCGGAATGCCCCACAGGGACGACCAGAGCGCAAGTGACACAAGCACCACGAAAGGCGACATGTTGATCCGCCGCCCGATCATTCGCGGCTCCAGAGAATTGCCGACCCACATCTGCGCACCCGTGAGCAGGATCGCAACAACAACCGTCGTCTGGATCGAACCGAACTGCGCAAGCGTCAGAAGCACGGGGAAGACCACGCCAAGCAGCGACCCCACATAGGGGATGTAGTTCAAGAGGCCGATAAGCACCGCCCAGAACAGCGCAAAATCGACGCCAAACAGCTTGAGGACCGTAAAGGACATGACGCCCAGAATGACGTTCACAAGCGTTTTGACGGTAAGGTATTCGCCGATATTGCGGTTGATGTCGCGCACCATCATATGCGCCTGGCTGGCCCGCTCCTGAGGCAGGACAGCAGCGATCTTGCGCGCAAAGCCGCCACGCTCGGCCATCAGAAAGGTGGAATAGATCACGGCCATGAAGATCACGCCGGCCAGCGAGCCGACCGAGCCGATGCCGACAGCCGCAATCCGCTGCAGGTTGATCCGCCCCCAGAGCGTCTCGATCAGCGTGCTGAGATTGGGAATTTCTTCAATCTCGAAGCGGGCCGATATGCTCTCCAGCATATCCGTCAGGTTCTTCTGGTAGACGGGCAGGCGCGCCATCACCTGCTCTGCCGTGCCGACCAGAACGCTCGCCAGAAGCAGCAGCACCAGAACGAAAATCGCCAGCACAACGCCCCTGAGCGCCCATTCCGGCAACAGGCCGATCAGCGGCACCCGGGCAAGCGCCGCTGTCGCGGTGAGCAGGACATAGACGGAAATGATCGCGATGAAGATCGGCATCAGAACCGATTTCCCGACCACAAGTATCCACCCGATCAGGACCGCCAGTACGACGGCCATGACCAGTGTGGTGAAGGCACGAAGCGGATCAGCCTTTTGGAGCATGTTGTCTCAGACGCAGCGACAGAAGCACGAGTGCAGCGCCGCTTGCGAGCAGTTCGAGTGCAACGATCAGCCCGAAATTGAGGCTGAGGCCCATGAGCACGATCAGGCCGAGAACGGCCGATACGCCGCCCGCCACAAGCAGCGCGGGGAAAACCGTGTCACCGCGCAGGCTGCGCCCCATCCACACCTTGCCGAGGCCCGACGCGAGCAGGAACACACCCAGCAGGACGCGCAGTATGCTGCCATCGCCAAACGGTCCGAACAGAAGCGACACGCCGAGAAAAAGCGCGGCTGCCGCCAGCAACCCTGCGCCGGTCATCGTGCGAACGTCCTTCGCCTTGTAGGCTGCCCAGCCCTGAAGGGCGCCGACGATGACCAGCGCCCAGCCACCCAGCGTGATCGTCAGGTTCGAGGCCGAGTTCAGGTTGAACAGGGCAGCCAGGCCACCGACCAGCGCCACAACGCCGGCCAGGAGCCACAACATCCAGTGCTTCATTTTATCTCTCTCACACTGCCGGGCTTTTGCGGGAAAGCGCCAGCACAATCAGGGACACGCCATTGGAGATCAGTTCCACGGCGAGGAAAATGCCCAGAACGACCAGCGCCGACTGCGGGAAGTTCGCGAGAATCATGCCACCGAGCACCAGCGAGACGATGCCGGCCAGGATCATGATCCAGCGCAGACGCGAATCCGATGCGCCAATGCCCAGGAAAATGCGCATTACGCCCATGGCCAGAAGCATCGCAGCGACCACGAAGGTCAGCGAGACCATGCCGCCGAGCGGGTTCGCGATCAGGCTCACGCCAACGAAAAGCAGCGCCAGCCCCAGCAGGATGGACAGAAGCCGTCCGCCCCACCCCTGATCGTTGAACACCGACAGGATCGTCAGAATGCCCACAACGATAAACACCCAGCCGGCCAGAAGCTCGGCCGTGAGCGTTGCGGCCAATGGATTGGCCAGCGCGATAAAACCACCGACAAGCGAGATAATGCCCGCGAGCAACCACCAGAACCAGTTCTTCATTTTACTCTCCTTGAGGCCGCCTAGAGCAGCCATTCCACCGGCAACCAGCCGATAACAACTGTAGCAATCTGCTGGAACCATGTAGCGCCAGGTTCTTCCTGATAGATTACCGGATCGCCCTGCCGCTTCTCCTCTACCCAGATCATCTTGTTTTCCGGTGTGAGTTCAGGCTGATAGCTTACCAGATCGAGCGGACCATCAAAGCCGGCGCTCACCTGCTGCGCCATGGACGGACTGTCGATCAGGAAACCCATCTCGCAATTCAGCATCGCCGAGCGCGGATCGAAGTTGAACGACCCGATAAAGATGCGCTCGCCATCCATCGAGAAGGTCTTCGCGTGCAGGCTCGCGCCCGAAAGCCCCAGCGGCTTCAACTGGATCGCCGATTCAGGCGTCACCCCGCCACGCAGCTTCAGCTCATAAAGATTGACGCCGGCCTCCAGAAGCTCGCGCCGGTATTTGGCATAGCCGCTGTGAACGAGAAGCACATCCGTGGTGTTGAGCGCGTTGGTCAGGATGTTCACCTGCCTGTCGGTGCGCGCCAGATCCCCGAAATAGGCGGCCCCGATCTTTCCCGGCACGAAATAGGCCGAGATCAGATCAAGCCGCTCGCGCGTTTCGCCGAGAAGCGCGCCCAGCCGCATGATCATGAGTTGATCGCGCGTGGCGATGCCCTGCCCCTTGACTGGATCGTCGGCCACGAGCTGCACATTGGTCCATTCAAGCGCCTCGCCGCCCCCGGCATAACGCGCCGCACTGCTTTCCAGTTCGGCCAGAACCGCGCGGGCTTCCTCGCTGCCCTCCACCTCCGCGACACGCGTCTCGAAGCCGGCCATGTCGCCCGAACCATTGATGACCGTCTCGACGCCGAACACGGAAGCGCTGTTCCAGTATTGATCGAACACGGCCGCCGTCTGCGGCAGCACATGGCCCGTCGCCAGCACGTCCATGTCCACATAGAAGGCGTCGCCGATCTGGAAATATTCATCGCCGATGTTGCGGCCGCCGATAATCGCCGCCGCACCGTCCGCGATCAGTGCCTTGTTGTGCATGCGCCGGTTCATGCGGAAAAAGTCGAACGTATATCCGAAGAGCTTTGGCCGGCGCACCGTGGAAGGATTGAACAGCCGGATATCGAAATTCGGCAGCGTGTTCAGCGCGGCCATGTAGCCGTCGAGCCCCGGCACGCCATTGTCGTCGAGCAGGAGGCGCACCCGCACACCGCGGTCGGCGGCCTCTTTCAGAGCCGCCAGAAGCAGGATGCCGGACGTATCGTCATGCCAGATGTAATATTGCGCATCGATGGAGACTTCGGCCCGCTCGATCAGCGCGAGCCGGCTCGCCAGCGCATCCTTGCCATCGGCCAGCGGAAGAACGCCGGTTTTGCCGGGGTGGCTTGAGGCCCCCTGCGCCATCAACCGCCCCAGCGGTGTGGCGGGATCGACCGCAATCGTCTTTTCCGGCGCGCGATTGGAAATGTCTGGAAGCGGGAACAGCAGGCGCAGAATGATCACCGCCACGGTGGCCGCGATCGCGATGGAAATCAGCGTGAGTATCACCCGCTTCATGCGCAAGGAGCTCCCGGCCGCGTGGATAGAAGCCCCAATGTATCCCAACTATATGAAGAATTGGCAAGAAACCGGCTTTGCGTGTCGAGAAACGGAATGAAAAAGGGGCTCTCGCCGGTGCGGGAGCCCCTCGTCTTTCTCACCGGTGCGCCTTCGTTCAGGAGGCGAAGGCGGTCTCGTAGATTTCGGGCTTGAAGCCAAGGATGCGCTGATCGCCGAGATCCAGAACCGGGCGCTTGATCATGCTGGGCTGCTCCAGCATCAGCTTGACGGCCTTGTCGGCGTCGAGATCCGCCTTGTCCGCATCGGACAGTTTGCGGAACGTCGTGCCGGCGCGGTTGAGAACCTTTTCCCAGCCCAGCTCGCGGACCCAGGCTTCCAGCCGCTCACGGTCGATGCCGGCGGTCTTGTAGTCGTGAAACGCATGCGCAACGTCATGCGCCTCAAGCCAGGACCGCGCCTTCTTCATCGTGTCGCAGTTCTTGATGCCGTAGATCACGACAGGGTTCGAAGCGTTCATGGCCGGATCACTCCCACTCGATGGTGCCAGGCGGCTTGGACGTCACGTCGTAAACGACGCGGTTGATGCCCTTCACCTCGTTGATGATGCGGGTCGCCGCGCGGCCGAGGAATTCCATGTCGTAATGGTAGAAATCGGCGGTCATGCCGTCGACCGACGTTACCGCGCGCAGCGCGCAGACGAACTCATAGGTGCGTCCATCGCCCATAACGCCCACGGTCTGCACCGGCAGAAGCACGGCAAAAGCCTGCCAGATCGCGTCGTAGAGACCGGCCTTGCGGATTTCGTCCAGATAGATCGCATCGGCGGAGCGCAGGATCTCGAGCTTCTCGCGGGTCACGCCGCCGGGGCAGCGGATGGCGAGGCCCGGTCCCGGGAAGGGATGGCGGCCGATGAAGCTGTCGGGCAGGCCGAGCTCCTTGCCGAGCACGCGCACCTCGTCCTTGAAGAGCTCGCGCAGCGGCTCCACCAGGCTCATGTTCATGCGCTCGGGCAGACCGCCTACATTGTGGTGCGACTTGATGGTGACCGAGGGACCACCGGTGAACGAGACGCTCTCGATCACGTCGGGATAAAGCGTGCCCTGCACCAGGAAGTCGGCGCCGCCGAGCTTCTTGGCCTCTTCCTCGAACACTTCGATGAACAGGCGGCCAATGGTCTTGCGCTTCGTCTCCGGGTCGCTCTCGCCTTCCAGAGCGCCGATGAAGCGGTCGGAGGCGTCCACCAGGATGAGCGGGAGATTGTAGTGCTCGCGGAACATGGCGACGACTTCCGCCGCCTCGTTCTTACGCATCAGACCGTGATCGACCAGAATGCAGGTGAGCTGATCGCCAATGGCTTCATGGGTGAGCAGCGCGGCCACGGAGGAATCGACGCCGCCGGAAAGCGCGCAGATCACCTTGCCGTCGCCAACCTGCTTGCGGATGGCGTCGACGGCCTGCTCGCGATAGGCGGCCATCGTCCAGTCGCCCTGAAGGCCGGCAATGTTGTTCACGAAATTCGAAAGAAGCTTCGCGCCATCCGGCGTGTGCACCACTTCGGGGTGGAACTGCACGCCGTAATATTTGCGCTCCTCATTGGCAATGGCCGCGAAGGGCGCGCCCGTGGAGGTGCCGACAACGCGGAAGCCGGGCGGAATGGCCGTCACGCGGTCGCCATGGCTCATCCAAACCTGATGGCGCGTGCCCTTGGCCCAGATGCCTTCGAACAGCGGGCAATCGTCCTCGATTTCGAGGAAGGCGCGACCGAATTCACGGTGATCGCTGCCTTCGACCTTGCCGCCGAGCTGGGCGCACATGGTCTGCTCGCCATAGCAGATGCCGAGCACCGGAAGACCGGAATCGAAGATCACCTGCGGCGCGCGCGGGCTGCCGATATCGACCGTCGAGGCCGGGCTGCCGGAGAGGATGACCGCCTTGGGCGCAAGGCGCTCAAACGCCTCTTCCGCCGACTGGAACGGTGCGATTTCGCAATAGACTCCGGCTTCGCGCACCCGCCGCGCAATGAGCTGCGTGACCTGGCTGCCGAAATCAACGATGAGAACTGTGTCGGGATGGGATGTCGTTTTCATGGCGAGCCTTTAGAGAAAGATACGGGTGGGCGCAAGCGGGCGGGCAAAGTTTTCCCGGTGCCGAAACGCCGCATCCGGGCCTGAAGCGGCTGGTCTGTTTGTACTGAAAATCATGCAGTGCGCCATCACAAAAGCCCCTTGGTGAGGGCTTCTTCCAACTGATCCACGGCCGATGCGAGCTTCTCGTCGATGACGTGCAGATACTCCGTCCAGTCGGCCACGTGCTGCAGTTCGGCAGCGCCATCGGAGATGCCGCGCAGCGCCACCAGACCGAGACCGAAGCGCTGGCAGGCGCGCAGCGCCGCAAACGTCTCCATGTCCACCATCTCGGCGTCGATGGCGTCATAGGCCGCGCCCGAAACGATATTCGCGCCGGTCGAAAGCGTTGCCTCGCGAATGCCGGGAATGCGATGCGGCAGGGGCATGACCGCCGGATGATCGAGGAACGGCGTCACGCCCTTCTCGAAACCGAGCGGCGAGGCATCCATGTCGCGGTAGGACACGGCGGTCGCCTGATAAACCTCGGTCTGCTCCAGCGAGCGGCTGCCGGCCGAGCCAAGCGACACGAGCAGGTCGGGCAACTGCCCTTCCGCGTCAAGCAGCGCAAGCTCGGCGCCCAGAACAACGCCGGCCTCGACCGGGCCGATGCCGGTCATCAGCGGTGTGAAGCGCTTCTTGAGATGCGGGCCATATTCGGCATCCGCCGCCATCACGAAGAGAACGCGCTTGCCGGAGAGGATGGCCGGTTCCACGGGAGCCCGCGTCATCCTTCCAGCCCTTCCCGTCCGACGATGGTCATCATGGTTCCGGTCATGGTGGCGATCAACTTGGCATCTCCTTCAGAAGAATAGGCATAGGCCTGGCCGTCAGCGACAATGATGGTGCGGCCGGGCTTGGTGACCTCGCCGCGAAACAGAAAGCGCTCTCCGCGCCCCGGCGCAAGCAGATTGACCTTGAATTCGATGGTCAGCACCGCAGCATCCACCGGCATCAGCGAAAAGGCGGCATAACCGCAGGCAGAATCGAGCGCTGTCGAAATCACGCCCGCATGCAGAAAGCCGTGCTGCTGGGTCAGCCCTTCGGCATGAGGCATCTCGATCTCGACAATGCCCGGCGTCACGAGCGTCAGCTCCGCGCCGATGGTCTGCATCATCTTCTGGCGGGCAAAGCTTGCGCGCACCCGCGCTTCGACATCCGTGGGATTGGTCTCGTTGGGATTGGTCCCGTTCATAAGCAGACCTCCTGTGCCGCGGTTCCGGCCTCTCTCAGACGCGCTCCAGAGCGGCGAAGTGGAAACCGTCCGTTGCAGTGCGGTGGGGCGAAAGCGCGATGCCGGTCGCCTGGTCTATTCTTGCCCTGGCCGCCTTGCCGGGGAAGTGCCTTTCCCAGAGCGCCTCATGGTCCACCGGGCGAAACGCCGGATTTGCCTCGATGAAGGCCCGGACCTGATCTTCGTTCTCTTCGGCAAAAACCGAGCATGTAATGTAGGCGAGACGACCGCCGGGACGCACGAAACGCGCGGCCTTGGCGAGAATTTCGGCCTGCTCGGCCTGACGCTGTTCCAGCTGTTTCTCGCCCAGCCGCCATTTAGCGTCGGGCCTGCGCCGCCAGGTGCCGGCCCCGGTGCAGGGCGCATCGACCACGACCAGATCGAGCCGTCCCTCGAAGGGCGCAAGGGCAGCCTCATCCGCCACCGCCTGCACATTGCGGCACCCTGCCCGCTTCAGCCGGTCGATGATGGGGGCAAGCCGTTTCCTGTCTGCATCAAATGCATGGATCTGGCCGGTATTGCCCATGGCTGCGGACATGGCGAGCGACTTGCCGCCAGCGCCGGCGCAGAAATCGAGCACCTGCATGCCCGGCGTCGCATCCGTCAGCTCTGCAACGATCTGCGACCCCTCGTCCTGCACTTCGAACCAGCCATCGCGGAAAGCCTGCTCGGACTGCACATTGGGATGCCGCCCCTGCCCTTCGATGGCCGGAACGCGCAGGCCCTGAGGCGCGAGATCGCAGGGCAGCGCACCGGCGCTGGCAAGCGCCTTTGCAACCTGATCACGCGTCGCCCGGAGCGTGTTGGTTCGCATGTCGAGCGGCGGGCGTTCCGAAAGCGCTGCGGCTTCCGCCACCCAGTCGTCACCCCAGGTGCGTTTCAGAAGCGGCTCGCACCATTCAGGGCTTTCCGCACGCACGCCATCGGGCGCGGCATCAAGCGGGTGATCCGCAATGCGGGCAATTTCATCGGTGGAGAGCAGCGGCGGCGCGAAACTGTCTTCCGCCAGCGCGGCGTTGAGCATGTCCGGCGTGCACTCGCCCTGCAAGAGCAGAGCGCCGAAGGCCAGCGCGCGTGGCGTTTCTTCCTGAAAAATCCAGCCGGCAGAGCGTTTGCGGCGCAGCGCATCGTAAACGATGTTGCCGATGGCGGCGCGATCCTTGGAGCCAGCGAAACGGTGGGACAGTCCCCAGTCTCTCAGCGCATCCGCTGCCGGCCTGTATCGCCGGTCGATATCGTCCAGAATCTCAATGGCCGCAGCCAGCCGTCCGCCAAGTCGCATGTCTTACCTTTGCCGGTTACCCGAATGGCGAACAGCTAGCCGCTACAGGCCATTTGCACAAGTGAAACGGGCGTGGATCGCTCCACGCCCGTCACTTATCCCCGGTACTGATCCGAGCCTTTTGCCGGTTTTCTATTCCGCAGCGTGCTGCGGTGTCTTGCCGGTCACCGGAACCGCATTGGCCTCATAGCCGTGCGCTTCCTTCAGCGCCTTGCGCACGCCGTTCCCGTAATCGGGATGCACCTTGTCGAAATGCGCGAGCTGGCGCTCGATGATTTCGCCTGGCACCCCGCCCATGGCGGCGGCGATGTTGGAGAACAGCCGGTTTTTCTCGCCCTCGTCGAAGAGGTTGAAGAGCGCGCGCGGCTGGCCGTAATCATCATTGCCGATGCGGTGGTTATAGCGATCCGCATCGCCCGAGATCCTGAGCGGCGGCTCCTTCGCAGCCGGGCTTTCCACCGGACCGCCAAAGGAATTGGGCTCATAGAATGCATCCGGATTGCCGGTCTTGATGCCGCCGAACGTGTTCATCTCGCCATCACGGTGATAGTGGTGAACCGGGCATTTCGGCTGGTTTACCGGGATCGTCTCATAATGCGTGCCCAGCCGGTAACGGTGCGCATCGGCGTAGGAGAAGATGCGCGCCTGCAGCATCTTGTCCGGCGAGTAGCTGATACCCGGCACGATGTTGGAGGGCGAGAACGCCGCGTTCTCGATCTCGGTGAAGTAGTTGTCCGGGTTGCGGTTCAGCTCCATCACACCGATGTCGATGGGCGGATAGTCCGCGTGCGGCCATACCTTGGTGAGATCGAACGGATTGTACTCGGTCTTCTCCGCATCGGCCTCGGGCATGATCTGCACCTGCACCTTCCACTTGGGGAATTCGCCGCGCTCAATCGTGCCGAACAGAGCTTCCTGATAGCTTTCGCGGGTCTTCCCGACCACCTCTTCAGCCTCGGCATTGGTGTAATGCTTGTGGCCCTGCATGGTCTTGAAGTGGAATTTCACCCAGAAGCGCTCACCCTTGTCGTTCCACAGCGAATAGGTGTGTGAGCCGTAGCCGTTCATGTACATCGGCGCGACCGGCAGGCCGCGGTCGGACATGAGGATGGTCACCTGATGCAGGCTTTCCGGCGACAGCGACCAGAAATCCCACATCGCCGTGGGCGACCGCAGATTGGTGCGCGGGTGACGCTTCTGCGTGTGAATGAAGTCCGGGAATTTCAGCGCATCGCGGACGAAAAAGACGGGCGTGTTGTTGCCCACCAGATCCCAGTTGCCGTCCTCGGTGTAGAATTTGAGTGCAAAGCCGCGCACGTCGCGCTCGGCGTCGGCTGCGCCCGCCTCGCCCGCAACGGTGGAGAAGCGCGCCAGCATCGGCGTTTCAGCGCCCGGCTGCAGCGCCTTGGCGATGGTGTATTTCGAAATGTCGCCGGTGATCTTCAGCACGCCATGCGCGCCCCAGCCCTTGGCGTGCACCACGCGCTCGGGAATGCGTTCGCGGTTCTGGTGCGCAAGCTTTTCGATGAGCTGGTAGTCCTGAAGGAGAACCGGTCCGCGCTCACCCGCAGTCACGGAATTCTGGTTGTCGCTGACGGGGGCGCCAGCGGACGTGGTCATCGTGGGTTTGTCTGCCATGAAAGATACTCCCTTGCTTGCTCTCCGGTGCCTGACCGGTTGCCGGTTGGACTGCGGCATGGCTTGGAACAAATTGAAGGTAGTCACGCCGCCTCATAAATTCCAATTGTCTTTCATATTCGATGCGATAATCTGAAGTTATGATACGCCTCACCATCAGACAGATGCAGTATTTCGAGCGACTGGCCGAAACGCTTCATTTCGGACGCGCGGCCACGAGCTGCGGCGTGACCCAGCCTGCCCTTTCGGCGCAGATTTCTGAAATGGAGGCGCAGCTCGGTTTCAAGCTGTTCGAACGCGGCAGCGGGGCCGTGCGCCTGACCGCCGAGGCTCATACGCTGCTTCCGCGCGTGGTGCGCATTCTCTCCGAGATCCGGGAGCTGGAGGGCGAGGCCCGGCGCGAGCGCCAGGCGCTTGAAGGCCGTTTCCGCCTTGGTGTCATCCCTACGATTGCGCCTTACCTGCTGCCCGAGCTTCTGCCGCTTCTCAAACAGCGGTTTCCCAAACTGCGGCTGGAGGTGCGCGAGGCGGTTACCGAGACGCTGGCCGAGGACACGGCGACCGGCAGGCTCGATGCCATGATCGCGGCGCGGCCCATCAATGACAACCGGTTGCTGCCCGAAGCGCTTTTTGACGACCCCTTCTATCTCGCCGTGCCGAGCGAAGACGCCGAACGCCTTGCCCCGCCCGTGGCGCAGGAGAGCATGGCGCTCGAACGGCTGATGCTTCTGGAAGACGGGCACTGCATGCGCGGACAGGCGCTGGAAATCTGCGGCAAGGTGAAACCGGTCACCATGGAGACCTTTGGCGCAACCAGCCTGACGACGCTTTTGCACATGGTGTCGCATGGGATGGGCGTGACCCTCATACCGCAAATGGCGCGCGCTTCGGCAAAGCTCCTGCCCTCCGTCAGCGTGCTGCCGTTTCTCGCCCCCGGCCCTTCCCGCAGCATATGCCTGGCCGGGCGAAAGTCCAATCCGCGCAAGGCCGATTTCGCGGCCCTGCACGAGGCGATCCTGCAGGCTCACACGGCGCTTCTCGCGCGCGGCTGAACCTCAGATCGCCAGCCGCAGGGCGAGCAGAAGCCACATTGCGCCAAGCGCGAAAAACCCCAGCACAAACAGCGGCTGGCGGTGGCGTATCCTGTTCGACGTAACATGCACATAAGCATGACCACAGCGCGACAGAACGAAGACCCAGGCCAGCGAGACCGCCGCCACGCCGGCGCCCCCGGTCACGAAAAGCGCCAGGCAGACCGCATAAAAGAGCACCGGCAGCTCGAACTGATTGGCCAGATTGTTGCGCACATAGAGGCTTTCCGCCGGCTCATCGCGGTTTTCGCGAAACTGCGAGACCGTGGCGCTGCCGCTTTCCACCGCCTTCTTCCGCCGCATGCCGATCAGCAGATAAACCGCATAGACCAGCGCCACCTGCGCGATCATCGGCCAGAAAATGGCGGTCTGGGACATGGTCTTCCCCCTGTGTGAACTGTGAATCCTGATTTCCCCATCAGCTCCTAAATCCAGAGCCTTTGCAAGGTTGCCCACATTGCAAGGATCGAATCATGAAAGCTTATGCCGCCGAGTGTTTCGGCACGTTCTGCCTCGTCTTTCTGGGCTGTGCGAGCATCATCGCCGGGGGATTCGGCAATCTTCTGCCGCTGGGCGGCATCGGCATCGCCCTGTCATTCGGCGTTGCCGTCATTGCCATGGCCTATGCCATTGGCCCCGTTTCCGGCGCGCATATGAACCCGGCAGTCACCGCCGGCGTTTTTCTTTCGGGGCGCATGCCGGCCCGCGACGTGCTTCCCTACATTCTGGCGCAGATTGTCGGCGGAACGCTCGCCGCAGCAGCCCTCTGGGGCATTGCGCAGGGCAACAACGCGGTCGCTCCCGTTTCACGCGCCGCAAACGGCTGGGAATCCGCCGGACTTTACCCCACACCCACCGCCTTCGCGCTTGAAGCGCTCGGCACCTTCATTTTCGTGACGGTCATTCTGGGGGTAACCGCGAAGAAACACCGCACCGCGCTTTCCGGCATGGTGATCGGACTGACGCTCGCGGTCCTTCACCTGTGCCTCATCCCGGTGACGGGCACGTCCATCAATCCCGCGCGCTCAATCGGCCCCGCCCTGTTTGCCGGCGCGCGCGAGATGAACCAGCTCTGGCTGTTCATCGCCGCACCGCTTACCGGGGCGATCCTCGCCGGCATTCTGGGAAGAACAGGATACCTGGAGCGCGCCTGACGCAATAAAAAAGGGCCTGAGCGGCCCTTTTCCAAACGCGTAGATGCCTGAAGCGCTCACACGCCGCCCGGATAATTCGGGCTTTCACGGGTGATCGTGACGTCATGCGCGTGGCTTTCACGCAGGCCCGCACCGGAGATGCGCACAAAGGTCGCCTTGCGGCGGAACTCTTCCAGATTGGCCGCGCCGACATAACCCATGGCCGCCTTCAGGCCACCGGTGAGCTGGTGCAGAACACCGCCAGCCGGTCCCTTGTAGGGCACCTGGCCTTCAATACCCTCAGGCACGAGCTTCAGCGTATCACGCACTTCCGCCTGGAAGTAACGATCCGCCGACCCGCGCGCCATCGCGCCAACCGAACCCATGCCGCGATATGCCTTGTAGGAACGGCCCTGGTGCAGATAAACCTCGCCCGGGCTTTCATCCGTGCCGGCGAGCAGCGAACCAACCATTGCCGCCGATGCACCGGCGGCAAGCGCCTTGGCGAGATCGCCGGAGAACTTGATGCCGCCATCGGCGATCAGCGAAACGCCCGCCTTGTCCGCCACTTCCACCGCCGACATGATGGCCGAGAGCTGCGGCACGCCCACACCGGCAACGATGCGCGTGGTGCAGATGGAGCCCGGCCCGATGCCGATCTTCACGCCATCCGCACCGGCGTCGATGAGCGCCTGTGTGCCTTCGGCGGTTGCGACGTTACCGGCAATGATGCGCACATTGCTGGAGAGCTTCTTGGCCCGCGCCACTGCGTCGAGCACGCGCTGGGAGTGGCCGTGGGCGGTGTCGATCACCAGAAGGTCGACGCCGGCATCGATCAGGCGCTCGGCGCGCTCGAAACCATCCTCGCCGACACTGGTTGCGGCGGCGGCGCGAAGGCGGCCCTGCGCATCCTTGGAAGCATGGGGGTTGAGCTGCGACTTCTCGATGTCCTTGACGGTGATGAGGCCGACGCAGTTGGACGCGTCATCAACCACGAGAAGTTTTTCGATGCGGTGCTGGTGGAGAAGGCGCTTGGCCTCGTCCTGAGCCACGCCTTCCTGCACGGTGACGAGATCCTGATGCGTCATCAGCTCGCGCACACGCTGCTCGGGATCGGAAGCGAAACGCACGTCGCGGTTTGTCAGGATACCGGCAAGACGACCCGTTGTGTGACCGCCAGCGCCGCCATTCTCGACAACCGGAATGCCCGAAATTCCATGGGCGCGCATCAGCGCCTGCGCCTCGGCCAGCGTTGCGTCAGGGCCGATTGTGATGGGGTTCACCACCATGCCCGACTCGAACTTCTTGACCTGGCGCACTTCCTCGGCCTGCTCGATGGGCGAGAGGTTGCGGTGAATGACGCCGATGCCGCCGGCCTGCGCCATGGCGATGGCGAGGCGCGCTTCCGTCACCGTGTCCATGGCGGCGGAAAGGATCGGAATGTTGAGATCGATGTCGCCGGCAATGCGCGTGCGCACGTCCGTCTGGCCGGGCATCACTTCCGAGTGGCCGGGCTGCAGGAGCACGTCGTCGAAAGTAAGCGCCTCGGCGCCGGTTGCAGTCTCGATGATTTTAGCCATGGCCGACCCTTTGGAATAAGAGGACACGCGACCTCGCCACTCAAAAGCAAGGCCTCGTCTGTGTGATTCCCTTTCAGGATTGGCGCTGGCTGGTACCACGTCAGCGCCGACTTGAAAAGGTGGTGCTTTGTAAGCGTAACAATTGTTGTCCACATGACATGACAGCACCAACACAGCTCCGCCACTGCCACAGGACAGGCCGCACGCGCCGTGCTAAAGCCTCCAACGCTGATCCGGTCTGCCCACAATTCCCCCTCTCCGCGGCCCCTTCCCGCGACAGACCGGCACAGGAACATAAAGCCTTGAACCGCACACTGCCGCTCATACTCGCCGTCGCGCTCTTCATGGAGCAGATGGATTCCACCGTCATCGCCACCTCGCTGCCGGCCATCGCTGCCGACCTCGACACCAGCCCGGTCACGCTGAAACTCGCGCTGACCAGCTATCTCGTCTCGCTGGCGATTTTCATTCCCATCAGCGGCTTCATGGCCGACCGCTACGGCGCAAAGCGGGTCTTCCGCATCGCCATTGGCGTGTTCGTGATCGGCTCCATCGCCTGCGCCTTTTCCAATTCGCTGGCTTCGTTCGTTATGGCGCGCTTCCTGCAGGGCATGGGCGGCGCAATGATGACGCCCGTCGCACGGCTGGTGCTGGTGCGCGCCGTGCCGCGCGAAAAGCTCGTCAGCGCCATGGCGTGGCTCGCCGCCCCCGCGCTGATCGGCCCCGTGGCCGGCCCGCCGCTGGGCGGCTTCATCACCACCTATTTTTCCTGGCACTGGATCTTTCTGATCAATGTGCCCATCGGCCTTCTGGGCATCTATGTCTCGGGCCGCGTGCTGCCGGAGTTTCCCAAACAGGAGACCGGCCGGCTGGACACGATCGGCTTCATGCTCTCAAGCATCGCCGCCTCCGGTCTGGTGTTCGGCCTTTCGGTCATCAGCCTGCCCGCCCTGCCGCCGATCGTGGGTGTCTGCACCGTGCTCATCGGCGCGCTTGCAGCCGTGCTTTACGTGCGTCATGCACGGCGCACCTCGCATCCGGTTCTCAATCTCGGCCTGTTCGCCAACCGCGCCTTCCGCTCGTCGATCATCGGCGGCTCGCTGTTTCGCATCGGCGTCGGCGCAGTGCCGTTCCTGCTGCCGCTGATGTTCCAGGTCGTGTTCGGGCTCACGCCCTTCCAGTCCGGCCTTTTGACCTTCGCTTCGGCCTTCGGGGCCATTGCCATGAAGTTCATCGCCAGCACGGCGCTGCGCCTTGGCGGCTTCCGCGTCGTTTTGGTCACCGCATCCCTGCTGGGTGCGGCCAGCATCGGCGTCAACGCCTTCTTCACGCCGCAGACATCGCACTGGACCATCATCACGGTTCTGGTGTTTTCAGGCCTTCTGCGCTCGCTCTTCTTCACGTCGTCCAACGCGCTCACATTCTCAGAGCTCGGCGACCGGGAGGCCAGTCAGGCCGCCACGCTTTCTGCGGCTTTCCAGCAGGTGAGCATTGCAATGGGCGTGGCCGTGGGCGGCGGCATTCTTGAGGCAACCGCGCTTGTCACCGGCACCGCTCTGGGCATCGATGCGTTCTTCAACGCCTTCCTGATCGTGGCTGGTCTTTCAGCACTGGCGGCAATTCCGTTCCTCAGCCTCCCGCCAGAGACGGGCAGCAGGGTGTCGGGCCACAAACGCCGCAGGAGCGCCGCATCCGCGACGCCGGCTCCCGCAGCAGAGTAAGGCGTTTTGCGCCTTACGCTTCGTCTTCGGGTTCTTCCTTCTTGCGGCCCTTGAAGCCCTTGGCGAGCAGATAAAGCTCCACCGATTCCGCCCGCGAGGCCTGCGGCTTCACATGATGAACCGACTTGAAGTTGCGCTTCAGCTGATCGAGCAGGCCGGTTTCCGCACCGCCCTGAAAGGCCTTGCACAGGAAGTGGCCGCCGGGCTTGAGCACTGACAGGGCGAAATCCGCCGCCGTCTCGCACAGATGCATGGTGCGCAGATGATCTGTCTGACGGTGCCCGGTTGTCGGCGCGGCCATGTCGGAGATCACCAGATCCGGCTCTGCGCCAAGCGTCTCCATCAGGCGCTCCGGCGCATCATCATCCAGAAAGTCCATTTCCAGAACGATGGCGCCCGGCACCGCATCCATGCCCAGATAATCGATGCCGACCACCAGCGGGTTCTCCGGCGTCGAGTTGACGCGCTCGGCCGCCACCTGACACCAGCCACCGGGAGCCGCCCCCAGGTCGATGACCCGCGCGCCCGGAAACAGGAGCTTGTGGCGGTCATCGATCTCGGTCAGCTTGTAAGCCGCGCGCGAACGCATGCCCTCGGCCTGCGCCTTGTGCACATAGGGATCGTTCAGATGGCGTTCGAGCCAGCGGCGCGACGAATTCTTGAGCTTGGTCTTCTTGATACGCGTCTTGAGCGCGCGTGCGCCACCGCTCTTGCCTGCCGGTTTCTTGGTCATGCACTCCGTCCCGTCCGCCGCCGGCGACGCCAAGCGCCATCGGCCGCCATCATTTCACTCAACATGCCTTCGCGCAGGCCCCGGTCGGCCACTCTCAACCGTTCCGATGGCCAGCGGCGGCGTATCGCCTCAAGGATCGCGCAGCCGCCAAGCACCAGATCCGCCCGGTCCGCACCGATGCAGGGATTGGCCTTGCGCTGCTCGAAATCCCACGAAAGCAGCGTGTCGATCATGCGGTCCACATTGTCCCGCTCCATCCAAAGACCGTCGACCTGACGGCGGTCATAGCGCGCCAGCCCCAGATGAACGCCCGCCAGCGTCGTCACCGTTCCGGACGTGCCGATCAGGTGGAAGCGCCCGCCGGCAGCGACCTGCGCCAGCCGCCCGCCATCATCGAACCGGTCGAGCATCTCGCTCACCGCATCGACCATCGCAGCAAAGCTCTCGGGCGTCACATGGTGTCCGCCAAAGCGTTCGGCAAGCGACACCACGCCCACCGGCAGCGATGTCCAGGCGACGATGTGATCGGCGAGCCGTGGCGTGCGGTGGCGCGAAATGTCCACCAGCGCGATTTCCGACGAGCCTCCGCCAATGTCGAACAGGACCACGCCTTCCGTGCCGCGCTCGACCAGCGTGCTGCAACCGGCCACCGCCAGGCGGGCCTCGGTCTGCCGGTCGATGATTTCGAGCCTGAGCCCGGTTTCCTTCTTCACGCGCTCAATGAAGGCCGCGCCATTCTGCGCCGAGCGACAGGCTTCCGTCGCGATCAGCCGCATGCGCTTGGGCCGGCGATTGCCGAGCTTGTCGGCGCAGACGCTGAGCGCCGAGACCGCGCGATCCATCGCAGCGTCGCTCAGGCGGCCTTCGATCGAAAGCCCCTCGCCCAGGCGAACGATTCGCGAAAAGGCGTCGACGACACGAAAATATCCCGGCCGCGTGGGCGTCGCCACGAGAAGCCGGCAATTGTTCGTGCCCAGATCGAGCGCCGCATAGGAGGCGCGCTGGCTTTCCTGCGATGATTCGCGTCGACGGGCCTGTTGCGGGCGTTTTGCCTTTTTGGGTTCGCTTTGGGGCGCTTCCTGTGCGGCAGCACCTTCCTGCGCATCACGCACGAAAGCCCGGCGTTTCCGCCGTTTTCTGCGCTTCCGCTTGCGCACGGGCTCATCGCCATCGCGCACATCCGCGCTGCCGGATGATGCAGACGCACCATCCCTGCATGCAGAGGGGCCGGCCGACCGATCGTCGAAGCCGAGGGTTGATCCCCCATCCGACGCGGCATCCCGGACGACCCTCTCAACCGGCGAAACATCGCCGTGGTCGTGGTTTTCCACCGCTATTCCTTCGCCGCCGCGCAAGCCTCGGGGGCGCGTCAGGCAGCTTATTTCGTTTAGTTGCCGCCAACGTATCAGCCGGCGTCGATTTCACCAATAGCGGTGTTTGCCTGAAACGCACTGTTCGATGATTACGAAGAAAATTGCGCAATCGCGAAATTGAATACGCATGTGCCCTTGACTATGAAATTCAGCTTGTTAAATAGCGTGTCGAAAGCGGCCACCGCCGCCCGCTGGGGAATAGGTTAACGGTAGACCCACGGACTCTGACTCCGTTAGTCCTGGTTCGAATCCAGGTTCCCCAGCCAAATCTCTCTCTGAAATTTTCAGACATTAGATACGCGCTCTGATTGGCGCAGCGTTTCGGCGACTTGAGAGATCGAGACGATTTCCTCCGCCCAAACCACGGAATGCAGCGTGCATTGCCTCACGAGACAGGCGCAGCTGAGCACGAGCCGGGAAACGGCAGTGCGCGCCCTCTTTTCGTTCACTTGCCGGGTTCCTCTCTTTCCTGAAAACCGGGCATTCATCGGAGCACAAAACCGGGATGCCATATGCAAGGCAGCATGGTGGAACCGCGTGTGGTTTCAGGTGCAGACCTGTGGCATGTAGCAGACATGGAACAACTGCACCGATCAATCAGGCTGCTCTATGCCGGTCGAAGCCAGCGCGCGCAGCGATTTCGCTATGGGCTGATCGTTTTCGATCTGCTGACAATCATCTATTTCATCGTCGCAGAATCTCTGCCAGCAACGCCGGCTCTCGCCGTACTGAACGTCACTCTTGGCGTGCTGATCCTTCTTGACCTCGCCGCCCGGCTATGGATTTCGGAAAACCGGCGCAAGGAGATAATGCGCGTCTACACGCTGGCGGATCTGGTCGTGGTGTCATCCCTGCTGCTGGCGCCGCTTCTCGCCGCCAACCTCGCCTTCCTGCGCGTCCTGCGGGGCCTGCGATTGATTCACGCCTACCACCTCTTGCGTGATCTTCGGCGCGAGAGCCTGTTCTTTCGGCGCCACGAGGACGCAATCCTCGCTGCGGTGAACCTGTTCGTCTTCATTTTCGTGACAACATCGCTCGTCTTCGTGCTGGCCTTCGATGATCAAGCCGGCATTACGGGCTATGTCGATGCACTCTATTTCACGGTTGCGACATTGACCACGACCGGCTTTGGCGACATCACCATGACGACCACAGGCGGAAAGCTGTTGTCCGTCTTCATCATGGTCGTGGGCGTGGCGCTCTTTGTGCAATTGGCACGCGCAATCTTCCAGCCATCAAGGATCAAGTACACCTGTCCGGAATGCGGCCTCAACCGTCACGAACCGGATGCGATCCACTGCAAGCATTGCGGGGAGCTGTTGAAGATCGAGACAGATGGCGCTGTCTGATCACGAACACGGCCGCTCCCGCGCCCTACCCCCGAAGTATCCCCGTATCAACGCCGACCCGCCGATAGGCCGCGCCGGCGACGAAGCCGCCATCGATCAGGAAATCCTCGCCTGTCACGAACCGCGAGGCGTCCGAGGCGAGATAGAGCACGAGCTGCGCAACCTCCTCCGCCTCACCGGAGCGCCCGGCAGGGGTCAGGTCGATCATCGGGCGCAGATGCGGTGACTCGCGGTTCAGTCCCGTCACGATCAGGCCGGGGCAGACCGCATTCACGCGAATGCCATCTGCGGAAAACTCGTTCGCCGCCGACCGTGTCAAGCCGCGAAGCCCCCATTTGCTGGCCGTGTAGGCCGGATCCGCATGGCCGGAGAATGCGGAATTGGAGGAGATGTTGATGATGCTGCCGCCGCCGCTCTCTACCATCAGGGGAGCTGCGGCGCGGATGCCGAGAAACGCGCCCGTCAGGTTCACATCGAGAAGCCTGCGCCAGGCTTCGGGCTCCGTCGACGCGATCAGCGTGCGATTGATGATCCCCGCATTGTTGACGAGGATATCGAGCCTGCCAGCCCAGTCGCGCATCGCCGCGACCGTATTTCCCCAGGCTTCCGCATCGGTCACGTCCAGCTGACGAAAGCACGCGCGCTCGCCGAGCTCTGCCGCCAGCGCCGTTCCTTCATCCACAAGCACATCGCAGATCATGACCTGCGCGCCGCACTCGGCCAGAAGGCGCGCTTCCGCCTCCCCCTGACCGCGCGCGCCCCCGGTGACGATTGCCGCCTTGCCGGAGAGATCCGTCATCTGCGCCCGCCATTCGGCAGCCGTGCTCACGCCTGCACCATCGTCTGACGCTGCTCACCGAGACCGGAAATGCCAAGCCGCACGACCTGCCCTTCCCTCAGGAAGGTTGGCGGCTTCATGCCAAGGCCGACGCCGGGCGGCGTGCCCGACGAGATGACATCGCCCGGCTCCAGCGTCATGAACTGGGAGAGATAGCTGACGAGTTCCGCCACACCGAAAATCATCGTGCTGGTGTTGCCGGTCTGCCGTCGCTCGTCATCGACATCCAGCCACATATCGAGATTCTGCACATCGGCAATCTCGTCCCGCGTCACAAGCCAGGGGCCAATCGGGCCAAACGTGTCGTGGCTCTTGCCCTTCGTCCACTGCCCGCCTCGCTCCGACTGGAAACGGCGCTCGGACAGGTCATTGATGAGACAGAAACCGGCGACATGATCCATCGCCTCGGCTTCGGAGATGTATTTCGCCCGCGAGCCGATCACCACGCCCATCTCGACTTCCCAGTCGGTGCGGTCCGAGCCACGCGGAATTTCGACATCGTCATTGGGTCCGCAGATCGCGGAGACGGCCTTGGCAAAGACAACGGGTTCGCTCGGAGGCTCCTTGCCCGTCTCGCGCGCGTGGTCGGCGAAGTTCAGTCCGATGCAGAGAAACTTGCCGACCCGACCGACGCAGGGGCCAATCCGTGGCGAGCCTTCAACAGGCGGAAGGGAAGCGATATCCAGCGCAGCAATCGCCGCGAGCCCTGCGGGAGAAAGAGCATCGCCGGCAATGTCGGGAACATGTTGCGACAGGTCACGGATCTGACCCTCCGCATCGACCAGACCGGGCTTTTCCTGCCCTTTCGGCCCATAGCGCAGCAACTTCATCTGTGTTTCTCCTCCTTGAACGGGTCGGGCTTGGATGGATCGGGCATTTCGTCGGCGATCACGCTGATCGACGAACTCAGCCCCGATAAACGGGAACGCGGCGCGGACGCGCTGCCGCGATGGGTGCGGTGGCGGCAAATTTGCTGGCGCGCAGAATGCCGTGCTCGATTTCAGACGCGATGTGGCGGATCTCCTGTGCCAGCGCATCACGCTCGAGACTGTTGAAGTGTTCGATGGCCAGGACGAAGACGACGCTTCCCAGAACGCGCTCCTCACCGTCGCGGATCGGCGCGGCTATTCCGACGAGACCGTCGACCACCTCGCCCTGGGTGATCGTCACGCCTGCACTGCGGATTTCCGCCATGCGCGCGAGGAACGCTTCCAGCGTTTCGCCAAGACCACTCTCGCGAATGCGCTCGGCGTTCCACGAATGGATGCTCTTCAGCTGCGAAGGCGAGAGATTGGCCAGAATGACCTTCGCCATAGCACCCTTGAAAATCGGCATGGAACGGCCGGGCTTGTAGATCTCCGGGATGCTGTGGTCGGGCCATGCATTGTCCGCGCAGAGCACCTTGTCGCCATAATAGCTGCACAGCATGATGTTCATGCCCATGCAATCGGCATAGTAGCGAATCAGATAACGTGCCGCGCGCAGGAGCGGATCGTTCTCCCGCTTCAGCATTTCCAGCTCGATCACGCGCGAACCGATCACATAGCTGCCGCCGCTCGCGGGCGTCAGCAGGCCCGACCGCGTCAGCGCCTGCAGATACCGATAGGCGCTTGCACGGGACGAACCCGACAGTTCCGCCGCCTGGGCGACATCGATCATCAGATTGTCTTCGTTGAACCCGTTCAGAACGGACAGCATCTTGTCGAGGCTGTTCATCTTGCCTTCGGTTTCGTCTTCCAACGGAGCCATGACGTGTCCCTAATTTCCAGAAATGAAGTTCGCCGGTACCATAACGATATCGGGGAACAGGATAAGCAGAACAAGCACGGCAATCTGCGCCAGGATAAACGGTCCCACGCCCTGAATGACCCGTGCGAGCGGTATCCGGGCCACGCCGGCCACGACGTTGAGCACGCTGCCGACCGGCGGCGTGAGCAGGCCAACCGCCGCCGCAACCATGAAGATCACTGCAAAATAGACCGGATCGATCCCTGCCGCCTTGATGGTTGGCATCAGGACCGGGACGAGGATCAGGATGATCGGCACCATGTCCATTGCACAGCCAATCACCACGACCAGCCCCACCACTGCCGCCATCAGAAGAATGGGATTGTCGGCAAAGGGCGCAACCAGCGCCGAAATCTGCGCGGTCAGGCCGGCAATCGTGATCATCCAGCTGGAAACCAGAGCGGCAGCCACGAGGAACATGACCATGGAAGTGGTCTTGGCCGCGCCAAGAAACACGTCGAAGAGTTGGGCGACGCTCAGTTCCCGATAGATCACCATTGAGACAAACAGCGCGTAGACGGCGGCGATCACACCGGCCTCGGTCGGCGTGAAGACGCCAAAACGCAGGCCGACGAGAATGATCACGGGCAGCATCAGCGCCCAGATGCCCGACCACGCTTCTTTCATGACAACCGAGAATGGCACGCGCTCACGCGTCACCGTCTCTTCACGCCGCGACACCAGGAACCAGGTCGCCGTCAGCGCAAGCGCCATGACGAGGCCGGGCACGATGCCGGCGATGAAGATGCGCGTGATCGAGATATTGCCCACCACGCCGATCAGAATGAAGCCAATGGACGGCGGAATGACGAGGGCGGAAATGCCCGCCGATGCGATAAGCCCCGCCGAGCGCCCCTGATCGTGCCCCGCCTTCACCATCATCGGCACGAGGATGGCCGCAAGCGCTGCGGCGTCGGCCGCAGCCGAACCAGAGAGACTTGCAAGGATCAGGGCCGCGAGGATTGCCACATAACCAAGCCCGCCGCGCACATGGCCAACGGCTGCAACCGAGAGATTGACGATCCGGCGCGACAGGCCGCCCGCATTCATCACTTCGCCGGCGAGCATGAAGAAGGGAACCGCCATGAGCGGAAAGCTGTCCGCGCCGTTCAAAAGGTTCTGCGCGATCACCTGGGCGTCGAAGAAACCCAGATACCACATCAGCGCGATACCGGTCATGATCAGCGCATAGGCGATGGGCATGCCGATCGCCATGCTGCCGAGCAGGCTGACGAGAAAGACACCAAGCGTCATCTCACTTCACCCCGCTCTGCTGGAGAGCCTGCAGCTCTTCATCGAAGGTCACGACGCGGTCGAGCCTGCCGACAACGATCAGATAGAGCCGCCAGACCAGAATGGCGCCGGTCGACACGCCAAAGATCAGCCCGACGCCCACGAGGAACGAGATCGGCAATCCGGTCGCCGGCGCATAGGTGTGCATGTTGAGAAGAAACTGCGTGTAGCTGCCGGAGATGATCAGCCATGTGGCAAAGATCATCAGCACATGGGCAAGGCCGAGGCAGATCCTGCGGAGCGGGCGCGGCAGGCTGTTGACCACGAATTCCAGCCCCAGATGGCCATTTTCCCGGAGAACGACAATCGCCCCCAGAAACACCATCCAGACGAAGAGCCAGCGCGAGAACTCCTCGGACTCCGTAATGCCCGAGTTGAAGGCGTAGCGCAGCACCACATTGCCGAAAACCAGCAGAACCATGCCCGCAAGGCAAACCACAATCAGTATTTTCAGCAGTCTGAAATAGGCTTCGATCACCTTGGACATTGGTCCTCCCCCTCCAGGATCATGAATGTCACGCGCGCCCCTCTTTCCGGGGGCGCTGCGCTTGGTCGCTTATGCGGGACGACGATAGCCTTCCAGATCGCTGTCGGGAACGTCTGGCAGGTTGACCACGATATTGTCCGGCGTCCGGCAGGTCAGCCAGACCAGCTCCTCGGTCGTGCTCATGTTCACTTCCACATGCGGCATGTGCGGCGGCACGAACACGAAGTCGCCGGGCATCATGTCCACATAGTCGCGGTAGCCTTCGCCGAAATAGATGCGGCCGTGGCCGGAGAGAACGTAGCCGCCCGTCTCTGCTTCGCCATGATGGTGCGGCGGCGAGCGAAAGCCCGGTTCGTTGGAAACCTGGCCAAACCAGATCTTCGTTGCCGGCGTGTGCTGCGGGCTGACCCCCGAGCGGCGAACGCAATCGCCGGACTGGCCGGTCTTGTCGCTCAGCTCATTGGCGCGGGTAACGACGGGGACAACGGGTCCACTCATCACAATCTCCTGTTGGATTGATGTTGAAGTCGGTGAGACGGCAATCGCCGCCTCAGTTCATGTGCATGCCGCCATTCACATCGACGGCAGAGCCGGTCATGTAGGACGACAGGTCGGATGCGAGGAAAAGGCAGGTGTTCGCCACATCCTGCGGCGCTCCAAAGCGACCGATCGGGATCTGCGGCAGAACCCGCGCCGTCTGCACATCATCATAGAAATCACGCGTCATGCTCGACATGATGACGCCGGGGTTCACCGCATTGATACGAATGCCGTCCGGAGAGATTTCGCGCGCGACCGACTTCACAAGCGACAGCACGGCTCCCTTGGAGGCGGCATAGTGAGCGCCGCCCATCAGGCCACCGCCACGCTGGCCGGCAATGGATGCGATGCAGATGATCGATGCGCCGCTTTCCATCATTCCCAGCGCGCCCTGGGTCATCATCACCGTGCCGCGCAGATTGATGTCCATGATGGCGTCGTAATCGGCAGCGGTGATTTCGGTGAATTTGCGCGGCTGGGTGATCCCGGCATTGTTCACCAGAACATCGAGGCGGCCGAAACGCTCGCGCGTCACATCGAAAACTCGCCGGCAGGCTGCCTCGTCACGCAGGTCTGCCGCAACACCGACAGCCCGTTCGCCGAGCGCCTTTACGGCCTGGTCGACGGCTCGCTCGTCACGGTCCACGACCACGACGGATGCACCCTCGGCCACAAAGGTCTGCGCAACGGAAAACCCGATGCCTTCAGGGTTGCCAGCGCCCGTGACCAGCGCAATCTTGTCTTTCAAAAGCAATGACTTCTCCCACGCACGAGAAACGCAGCACAAGGCTGCCCATCCTGCCGCGCGGCCGAGCCACGCGGCAGGACAGCCAATCTCAGTTGGCGCTCTTCGAAGCTTCGATCTCGGCCATGAACTCCGTCACGATCTCCTGATCGAGCTGTGCGCTCACTTCCTCGACCACCGGCTTGACGGCATCGCGGAAGGCCTGAAGGTTCTCGGCCGAGATCGTGTCGATCTGCATGCCCTTCTCCTTCAGGAATTCGAGCGTTTCGCCGCTCGAGGCGTTGATGATCTCACGATTGTAGTCGGAGCTCTCCGCACAGGCGGCGCGGACCGCATCCTGCTGGGACGCATCCAGTCCATCCCAGAACTTCTTGCTGGCATAGACAACCGAGATGGTGGTGAAGTGCTGGGTCTCGGTCAGGTAGTCCTGAACCTCATAGAAAGATGTCGAGCGGGTGACATCGTTGGCGATCTCATTGCCGTCGATCGCGCCGGTCTCCAGAGCCGTAAACGTCTCCGGGAAAGGCAGCGGCGTCGGGTTCATGCCCATGGCTGAAAGCGCGTCGATATAGACCTTGTTCTGGATCGTGCGGATGCGCAGCCCCTGCACATCGTCGAGGCTGGTCACGGGACGCTTGTTGTTGGTGATGTTGCGGAAGCCGTAATCCCAGAAGCACAGACCGACGAGGTTGTTCGGCTCCATCTTGTCCAGAATTTTCTGCGACACCGGGCTGCGGGAAACCTTGTCCAGCTGCTCGTAGCTACCGAACATGAAGGGAAGCTGGAAGACGTTGAATTCCGGCACCATGGCGGCCAGGCCTGCAGTCGTGGTCACCGCCATTTCGACGATGCCGCCCTGCGCCGAGGAGATCGACTGGATCTCGTTACCGATCTGCGCCTGCGGGAACTGGCGCACCGTGACGGCCCCGCCGGTCTTCTCCTCCACAAGCTCTGCAAACTTCGTGACGGTCTGCCCCATCGTGCTGTCCTGGGCGACGGGGTAGCTGAACTTGATCTCTGCGGCGGACACGGCGCCCGCGCTGAGTGCGGCAACCGAAACGGAAAGAGCGGCGGCTTTAAGCAGTTTCATGAATTCCTCCCAAAAAACACATCTTGGCGATGGCGCAATTTTCGTAACATCACCATGCGATACCTGTCAAAGTTTTTTGACCCTTTTTGAATTACAATTCTCACAATATGATTTTTATATGAGCTTTCACCTATACGAGGGACGCTGCTTCAGCGCCGCATCTCCCTTCGCAACCAAAGGGTTGAGCCACAGAACGTCGTTTTCCCCGAAAACCTGAACGACCGACGCCGGGACATGCTTGAGATTGGCGATTGCCGGTGACATGTTCGTGTCCAGAGGAAACGCATTGATCAAAATTCTGCACACCGCCGACATTCACCTCGACTCCCCGCTCAAATCGCTCGCCCTGCGCGATGTGACGCTGCGTGAAAAGGTGGAAACCGCCAGCCGCGCCGCCTTTTCGCGGATCATCGACACCGCGCTCTCGGAAGAGGTTTCGGCGCTGCTGATCTCGGGCGATCTCTTCGATGGCAAGGAGCGCAGTGCGCGCACCGCCGCCTTCCTCACCGGACAGCTCGATCGCCTGCGCGCGGCGGGTGCCCGGGTCTTCTACATCAAGGGCAACCACGATGCCGAAAACCCCATAACCGGTACGCTCGACCTGCCCGATCATGTGCATGTCTTCGACGCACGGGGCGGAAAGGTGCAGCTTGCGGAGAATATCTGGGTGCACGGCGTCAGCTTTGCAGATCGACACGCGCCCGACAGCCTCCTGCCGCGCTTTTCGGCCCCCGTGGCCGGTGCGGTGAACATCGCCATGCTGCACACATCGCTTGCCGGGGCGGCGGGGCATGACACCTACGCCCCCTGCACTGTCAGTGAATTGTCAGGGATGGGCTTCGATTACTGGGCGCTCGGCCATGTCCACAAGAGACAGGTCCATTCGCAGGCGCCATGGGTGGTCATGCCCGGCATCCCGCAGGGGCGTGACATCGGAGAGGCAGGCCCGAAATCGGCGACGCTTCTGAGCGTCAACGACGGTGGCATTCGCGTCGACGAAATCCCCACATCGGCGCTGGAGTTCACCAATTCCGCGCTCGACATCACGGCGGCGCAGAGCGACGAGGCGCTGCGCACCCTCCTGCGCGATCACCTGCGCACGACCGCCGGTGAGCTGACGGCAGATGCCGGCGTTCTGCGCCTCACCCTGCAGGGCGCGCCGGAACGCCACTGGCATTTCCTGCGCGACCGCGATTACTGGGGCGAGCAGATCAGCGAGTTGGCGCGGGAGACCGACCGCCTCTGGATCGAGAAGCTGGACTTCAGCCTCGACGCGCCGGCACAGCACGACGGCGCGCTTAGCGCCACCGACGAGCTGGCCGCAACGATCACCGCAATCCAGGCGGAACAGGGCTTTGCGAGCGCGGCCCAGACCGAAATCGATGAGGTTCTGATGGATCTGCCGCCGGCCATTCGCGCGCGGCTCGTGCCCGATGAGGCCGCAGCGGAAAGGCTCACCCAAAGCCTTGCCGAAGCCGGAAGCGAGCGTGTTCTGGCGCGGCTGAAGGGTGCTGAAAACTGATGCGTCTGCGCAAACTCTCCATGGACCGTTTCGGCCATTTCACGGGCCGTCAGTTCGACTTCGGCGAAGCCGGAGAGAAACCCGATTTCCACATCATCTACGGGCCCAACGAGGCGGGCAAGACGACCACGATGGAGGCGGCGCTGCGCCTCTTCTATGGCTTCCCGAACCGCGAGGGCTACGCCTTCAAACACCAGCGCAGCAATCTGCAGGTGTCCGGGCAACTGGAAATCGACGGCGACCTGCGCTGGTTCACCCGCCTTCCCACACGCAGCGGCGCGCTGGTGGATGAGGCAGGCGCGCCCCTGCCCGAGACCGCCATATCGGCCCTTCTGGCCGGTCTTTCCGAAGAGGATTACCGCCACCTTCTGTGCCTTGACGACGAAACCATCGAGCGCGGCGGCGAAGAAATCGCGCAGGCGCGCGGCGATATCGGGCGGCTTCTCTTCTCCGCAGCCGCCGGCGTGGCGGATCTGAGCACCGTTCTGGACAAGGTGCGTGAAGAAGCGGACGAAATCTGGCGCAAAAGGGCCAGCAAGACGCGCATCGCCATTCTCAAGCGTGAGCTGGCGCAGCTTGAAAAGGACATTCGCGAGCGCGACGTTTCAGCAAGCGCATGGCGCAGCCTCAAGAAAGAGCTGACCGATGCGCGCAAGGCGGAAGGCGAAGCCAGAACCGCGCGCGATGGGCTGCTTGAGAATGCAGCCCGGATTGCCGCCAGACGCCGCGCCGTGCCCATGCTGGCCGAAATCGAGGCGCTCGCAGCCCGCATCGCCCCCTTCACATCCTTTCCCGAAAGGCTGGATTTCGAACCGGAAAGTCTGGTCACACTGCTTGCCGAGGAAAGCCGGACACGGGCGGACATCGAGCGCCTGACCATGGAGATCGAAGAGGCGAGCGCGGCGCGCGATGGCCTGAGCCGCGCGCCGGAACTGGCGGCCCTCTCCGAGACGCTGGACGCACTGGATGATCTGCGCGCGCGTGACGTGACCGCGGGGCTTGATCTTGAACGCCGGCGCGCAAATGTCTTTGAAGCCGAGAGCGCCATGCTGCGCGCAGCCAGAGACCTTGGCGCTGACGAGACCACCGATCCGCGAAGCCTTGTGCTGACGCCCGCCCAGATTGCCAGCCTTGAACGCGCGCGCGATGAATTGCGCAGCGCCGAGCAGACGCTTTTGGCCGAAACCCGGGAGATCGAGGATCTGGCGGCGCGTTTCGAGCAGGCGGAAACGGCACATGAAGCGGCGGCAGCGAAGATCCCGGCCGCGTGCGGGATCGGCGAGATACTCGCCCGCCATGATGTGGAGCGCCTTGTTCCCCTTATCGCACGGGCCGAGCAGGCGATTGATGCGGCGGCCGCTGACGAGCGCCTTGCGCGCGAAGGCCTCACGGTCGGCGCTGTCCGTTTCGAGACACTGCCGGACTGCCCGACAAGCCCCCTGAAGGCGCAGGACTGGGCCGAGGCCCACGCGGAACTTACGCGGCAGATCGCCCAGGCCGAAGAAGCGCTTTCGCAGCATCGTGAGGATTTGGCCGCCCGCCGCGCGCAGGCCGCCCAGCTCGCCTCCGACACAAGCCTTGTTTCAGATGGCGAGGCAAACACCCTCAAGACCGAGCGGGACCGGCTTTGGCAAAAACACCGCGCGGAATTGAACGACGGGACCGCACAGACCTTCGAACATGCGCTTCACGCGCTTGATGCGGCGATGCAGTCGCGCGTCCTGCAGGCGCGCGATCTCGGGCAGCTGCGCCAGATCGAACAGGCCGGTGCTGAGTTGCAGGCGCGCGCCGGTCAGGCACAGGCGCGACTGACAGCGCTTCGCGAAAAACAGGCCGCGCTTGAAAGCACCGTGAACGATGCCGCCGCATCCGTGGGCCTTCCGCGCCCGCTGTCGCCGGCGCAGTGGCTTGACTGGGTGAAACGCCACGAGGCGGCGGCAGAGGCCTCTGTGAGAACCGCGCGCCTGCGCGAAACGCATCGCCCGACGCTGGCGCGGGCGGCGCATCTGCTTGATGCGCTCCTCCCCCATCTGAACCTCGAGAACCCGGATCTGGACAGCGCTCTTGCCACAGCCCGCACTCTGGCCGAGGCGGAAAGCGAGGCGATTGCCGCCGCAGCACAGGCTCATGAGGCGCGCCGCACGATTGACGAAGAGCTGCGCCGCAGAACGAAAAGGCAGGAAGCTGCAAAGGAAAAGGCCACGCAGGCGAAAGCCGCCTGGCGCGATCTGGTCCGCGATCTTTTAAGCAATGCAGTGAATGAGGAGAGCCTTCTGGCGACACTCGATCCGCTGCGGGCTCTGCGCGACGGCGAAGAAAAACGCGCCGACGCCGCGCAGCGCGTCGCGACCATGGAGGCCGATCAGGCGCTTTTCGAAAGCAGGGTCACGGCGCTCGCCGCCACCCACGATATTCCCGTGGCCAAAACCGCAGCTGCAACATTCTCGCTGCTGCGTGAACGCTCCGAAGCGGCGCGCGCTGCGGAATCACGCGCGGCGGAGCTGAGCGCAAATCTCGACCGGGCCAGCACCCGGCTGACGGAGAAAGAGAAGCGGCTGAAAGACATTGACCGCGAGGTCGAAGTGATGGGGCGGATTTTCCCCGAAGACGCGCCGGTCGACACGCTCGACGCCCTGCGCCGCACCGCGACACAGGCCCAACAAGTCATCGCCGAGCGACAGGAAAAGGCCAGGCTTGAACGCACGGTTCTCTCCGAACTGGGCCTGGAAAGCATGAAGTGCGCCCGCGATATGCTGCAAGGCGTCACAGCTGCCGCCCTTGAAGCCGAGGCGGAAAGCCTGAAAGCTGACGCGACGGAGGCCGAACGCCAGTTGACCGCAACGACCGAGAAGCGCGTGACGGCAGAGCAGGCGCTGCTTCGCGTGACCGGCGACGCCGACATTGCCGCCATGACGGAGCGCAAGGCCACGCTTGAATTGGAGTTGGAAGAGGCTGCCCGCGATCATCTGGAGCTTTCGCTGGGCTACCGGCTGGCCGACGAGGCGATCCGCCGCTACCGGGACACCCATCGCAGCGGCATGATGGCCGCCACCGAAAGCTGCTTCTCAACGCTGACGCAGGGCGCTTATGAACGCCTGACGACACAGCCCGATGGCAATGACGAAACGCTTCTGGCGGTCGATCGCGAGGGAACGGCCAAGCGGGTGGCTGAGCTTTCCAAGGGAACACGCTTCCAGCTTTATCTTGCGCTGCGCGCCGCCGCCCACGAGCAGCTCATCGCGCAGGGCACCCGCCTGCCCTTCTTCTGCGACGACATTTTCGAGACGTTCGACGAAAACCGCACCAGCGCCGCGTGCCGGGTGATGGAACAGATCGGCCGCCGCGGCCAGGCCATCTACCTGACCCACCACCGCCACGTGATCGACCTGGCACAAAAAGTCTGCGACACCCCGCCCCGCGTTCATGAGATTTGAGCTTGATCAAGAGGCTCTTCGGCCCGTTTCGGATCGGATCTCAAAATGACTCCCGCGCCACCGCTCGTTGAGAGCGCGCCGCCGGGGTCACGGGATAATTCGCAGCCCAGTAAATCGTTATATCGAGCGGAGGTTGATTTTCGTAAGTTGGATTTGTAACAGTTTTGTGACACTTTTTTGAAACGGAGCTACGCCGTGCGAACCGTGATCACATTCGGAACGTTTGATGTGTTCCACATAGGCCATCTCAATATTCTGAAGCGTGCACGCGATCTCGGAGATAAACTGGTCGTCGGAGTTTCAACGGATGCGTTGAACTTCAAGAAAAAGAACCGCTACCCGATCTACCGGGAAGAGGACAGGCTCGCGATCATAGCTGGACTGAGCTGCGTTGACGGCGTCTTTCGAGAAGAAAGTCTCGAATGGAAAGGCCAGTACATCCGTGAACAAAAAGCGGATATCCTGGTGATGGGAGATGATTGGGCCGGAAAGTTCGACGTCTTCAAAGAACTTTGCGAGGTCGTCTACCTGCCACGTACAGCCGACATCTCCACGACGGAACTTCTGGCCGGAATACGTGCGGCCTCCTGAATGCGACCCATTTCCAAAAGCTACCGCCTTCTGAACTTCTTGAACAGAAGACACTCCGCCCCTGTCAAAGGAACAGTCTCGGGAGCATCTTGGGCGCTCGCTGCGGTGTCCAGCAACTCCTTCACACTTGCCAATCATGTCCGCTCGAAAATTGCTGCCGATGACTTCAAGACGGGGCTGAGGCAGCTCCACTGGATCACAAGGCGAAGCCCGTTTCGGCTTTCGCTTCTGAATGACCGTTTTTTTGACCCTACCGACGGCATGGAGTTGACGGAACTTCAGGCGTTTCATCGCTATCTGGATCGAATAGGCGGCAAGCGTTCCCCGTTTGATGACGCCACGGACAGGCTGTATGCGCTGGCTCGTGAAGCGCACCTGCACCTGACGCAAGGCGACCAAGCCAAGTTTGAGCAGACACTGCAAACCTACCGGCGTTGTTTCAGGGAAGCCGAAGAGCTGCTGAAAGATATCAAACCAGCGCCCAGACAGGGGAAGCCCAAACATGGCGAAAACGAAAACGTTTTCTCCAAATCAGATGCGCGACACGCGCTATCGGATTTTGCTGCTCTTGCGGCTCAGAACGGTTCTCCCTGGTACGTGATATCGGGAACTTTCCTGGGACTGATCCGTGAGGGCGGATGGCTGGATCACGATTACGACGTCGACATCGGGGTGCATGCGGAAGAGTTCGACCTTCAGCAGATGAAAACGGCACTCCAGGAGTGTCCTGCTTTTGAGATACGGAAGATCGACAATCAGATACGCATTGCCCGGCAGGGCGATCGCTATGTGATCGAAAACCTTCCCACCATGATCAAGGTGATCCACAAGAGCGGGATAAACATCGACTTGTTCGTTCACTACCTGGAGGATGGCGTGCGATGGCATGGCTCAATCTTACATCGGTGGGACAACCACGATTTTGAGCTGGTGGATTATGAACTCGATGGTGTTGCCGTGAAAGGTCCGAAGAATGCCGACCAGTATCTAACGGAGAACTACGGCGACTGGAAAACACCTGTGACCGAGTTCAATTGCACAACCGGAACTCCAAACCTGGCGATCGTCAGCAATCTCTTTTCGCCAGCCCTTTTCCTAAAACGCGTAGGCGCACTGTATGAAGAGGGGAATTATGAACAGGCAGAGAAACTCAAGAAAAGTCTCTCGGGGCACCCGCTGATCGAGGGATAATTTCGATCAGCGGAAGAAAACAAAAACGCCTTTTTTTTACTTGCTGCCGTTCGCCCACTCTTCAACGGAAAGCAGGCTCCTCAGCTTCCCCTTTTCCAAATGCAAAACCTTGTTACAGCTCTTCTGGATAAGGTTCTTATTATGGCTGGCCAGCACGATAATTCCCGCCTCTTCCGTAATCTCCTGCATACGTGCCTTGGCCTTTTCCTGGAATTCAGGATCCCCAGCGCCGATCCACTCATCCATCAGCAGGACTTCGGGTTCCGTTGCAGTGGCGACCGCAAAAGCCAAGCGGGCGGCCATCCCCTGACTGTAGGACTTTAGCGGAAGATCAATAAAATCCCCCAGCTCGGAAAACTCGACGATTTCATCAATCCTGTCTGAGATCTGCTCCGGCGTCCACCCGTTGATCAGACAACGAAGTTCGATGTTCCGCCGTCCGCTTGCCCCTGCACGAAACCCCAGACGGATATTGAAGAGCGCATCAACACGCCCCTCCACGTCAACGGTTCCGGAGGTCGGCTCGTAAATCCCGTAGAGCACCTTGAGAAGCGTGGTCTTGCCTGCACCATTGGAACCCACAAGCCCCAGGCGATCCCCCGCCTTCAGCGAAAAACTGATGCCATCCAGAGCCTGCACATAGGCAGAGCCCCCCTCGCGCATGATCGCGCCGCCCGTGGCCTTCGCCTGCTGACGACCAGGGGCAAGTGAAAACCTCTTCTGCAGGCGATACCGCAGCCCGAGATCTTTTACATCAACAGAAACCATTACAAGACAAACACGACTTTCTTGCGAAGACTTCCCAACAGCCACATAGCAACAATCCAGCAGCAAAGACCGATCATCAAGGTGATGTTAAAAGCGACCAAGGGAAAGCCCCCTTCTATGATAGGCGCACGCACGACATGCAGGACCCAAGTGAACGGGTTATACATATAGATGTAATCACGCAGACTATCGCCACCTCCATAACTCCAGAAAATTGGTGTTAAAAAGAGGCCGAGCCTGAGAAGATTTGAAACAATAAACTGCAGATCAGGGAACCAGGCGCCAGCCATTGCCAATACAATAACAACAGCTGGTGTAATTGCAGCGATCAAGGCAATTCCCAAGACCGCATAACCGATATCCATCAGGCTTGGAGAGACATCAGAAAAAAGAAGCAGAAGAAGGCACCCGGCCCCGGAGTAGCAGGCACGGATAAATGCCTGCATGCACAAGCGCATTACGTAGACAGTTATCGGTAATGGGGTTCCGAGAATAAGGCTCTCTTCGCGTTTGAACAGTGTCACGGAGCGCGAAATGAGCTCCGAGCAGTAAAACCAGACAAAAAGCCCGATAGCAACGTAAGCCACGTGATGCCCAACATCTTCACCGCGACCGAAGACGACGATGAAGGCCCCTGCAAGGAGGAGATAGTTCAATAGCATCCACAGCGGGCCAAGGGTGGTTCGACGATGCTGATCATCCAGATCTTCGCGCGCCAAAGCCGCCCAAACGTAATAGCGTTTCAGGCCAGCGCATATATCCGAGACAGCCTCACCGAAAACCGAAGCCAAAGTCGATCGTCCCTTTTACCATTCGTCTGCCCATAGATCGCCCCGACTTGTCCCGTCCGAAATCAGAACAGGCAATCAGGACAACGCTCTATACCGTTTGGATAGACCGAATACCAGAAAAGAGTCTTTCTAGACTGAATGCTTCTTTGAACTGTATCCGCGCACTGGTTCTCGCCCCGCCGCTTCAGGCGCACATGGCCCTGAGGGCGGCTTCGTCGACCACTTCCACCGTGCGCGTGTTGGCCAGGCGGACGAGGCCCTTGCTCTTGAACTTCGAGAAAGTGCGCGAAACCGTTTCGATGGTCAGGCCCAGATAATCGCCAATATCGGTGCGCGACATGGGAAGCTGCACCTCGCGGGCATTGTCCTGGCGCTCCATCATGTCGAGAAGGAAGGCAGCGACGCGTTCGGCGGCGTTCTGCCGGCCGATCACCAGAAGATGCTCCTGCGCACGAACGAGCGCACCCAGAGCGGCGTCCAGCGTCTGACGCCAGTTGCCTTCATTGGCAGGCTGACGGAACACGCGAATGCCGGCCGGGCCAACGGCTTCAGCAAAGAAATGATGATGGCCGTCGGCTTCGAAACCGAACACTTCGCCCGCCACATGGAAGGCGCTGATCTGACGGCGACCGTCCGACAGGAGGCGATAGAGGCGAACCGCACCGAACTCGACCTGATAGAGCGCATTGGCGCGCTCGCCCTGCGCATAGACCTCTTCATTGGCCTCGAAGAAGGCAATCTGGTGCGGCTGGTCGGGAGAAAACGACGCAGGCGCCGGACGCGCCTCGGCAAGACGCTGATGCCCCCGGAAAGGAGCTGTCGGTGCGTGTGCGGTTGCGGCCTGTGCAAACATGGGTGCCTCCGTCGTTTGGATGCTCCATTACTGCCGCAATGCCCGCACGCGCGAAATTCGGTTTTGTCCCTACGGGATTCTACGTAGCGCCTCTCAGATCGCGATGCCGGGCCTGCTCCAGAAGGTCGTGAACCGCGTTGACGACGGCGCTCCCAAGGAGCGGTTTTTCTATGGTTCTTATGTGCCCGGCCTGCGGCATCTCATCCAGCGTATCGGCCAGAAGAACGAGTGGCCCGGCCCCGCCAAGCAGCCGTTCAAGCGGCACCTTCATGTCGGCAAGGACTTCATGATCCACAATCGTGCAGGCAGCCGTGCGGCGCAGCCGTTCAACCTCTTCCAGATTGCGCGGCACGACAACGTCGTACCCCTCCGATTCAAGCATGAATCGCAGTGACAATCGAAAGGCTGAATCGGGCGCCACCACGAGAATCATTGCATGCACATCCCGGCATCTCCTCACTGCCGGGCAACGCAAATCAGTCACCGCAGCAGTGTACAATCTCTGCCGTCGGTCGCCATCGTGCTTTGCGTTGGATCAAAACGCCCAGTGAAAGGCGAAATCAGCCGACCGGATCACCGGCCTGCAGGACCATGCGAACCAGTTCCGGCAGGTTTCTGGCCTGCATCTTGGACATCACATTGGCCCGGTGAACCTCGACCGTGCGCGGGGAAATATCGAGTTCAAAGGCGATCGTCTTGTTGGGCATGCCCGCCACGATCCGGCGCATCACCTGCTGTTCGCGCTCCGAAAGCTGCTCCACCCGGCCCCGCACCAGCGCCGCATCGGCGGCGGCCGGTGGCCGCTTGTCGAGTTCGCAGATCGCGCGGGAAAGCGCCTCCATGAGCGTGTCGTCGGAGAACGGCTTCTCGATGAAGTCGAGCGCGCCCGCCTTCATCGCCTCGACCGCCATCGGCACGTCGCCATGGCCGGTGATGACGATGGCCGGCAGCATGGCGCCGTGCTCGTTCAGCCGCTGCAGAAGCTCGACGCCGCTCATGTCCGGCATTCTCAGATCGGTGATCAGGCAGGCATTCTGCAGCCCGGGCGCAACCTTGAGAAAGGCCGTTGCCGATTCATGCACCCGCGCCACATGCCCGGACATGGTGAGCAGAAAAGCCAGCGATTTGCGCACCGGCTCTTCATCATCAACGATATGGATCACCACATCATCAGGCATTCTGCAATTCCTGCTCTTCCATTGCGGGCAGCGTGAAACGGAATGTCGTCCCCTCGCCCGAACTCACGATCAGTTTCAACATGCCGCCATGGGCCTCGGCAATCCGCTTTGAGATCGCAAGCCCCACGCCCATGCCGCCCCTCTTGGATGAAACGAACGGCTTGAAAAGGTTCTCGGCGATCTCCTCGGGAACTCCCGTTCCCGTATCGGACACGTCAATGTCTATGGCATCGCCTTCCTCGTTGAAAGCCACGGTCACCTTGAGTTCGCGACCGTCACTCTCGCGCATCGCCTCCATGGCATTGCGCATGAGATTGATCAAGATCTGCTGGATCTGCACCCGGTCCACGAAAACCCTGCCAAGCCCGGCTTCGAACTCGAAGACGGTGTGCACGCCGAGCTCGCGTGAGCCCATCAGGGCGAGTGCGGCGGCCTCCTCGACCAGTTTTTGCAGGTCTTCCGGGTGCTTCTCGCTCTCACCACGCGAGACGAATTCACGCAGATGACGGATGATCTGTCCGGCATGAAGCGACTGCCGCGCCGTCTCTTCCAGCGCATCGCGCATGCGCTCGGCCACGGGGTCATCCAGATCGTTCAGGAGCCGCTTGCAGCCCTGCACATAGTTGGAGACGGCCGAAAGCGGCTGATTGAGTTCATGCGCCAGGGTCGAGGCCATTTCCCCCAGCTCGTTGAGGCGGGCAAGACGCGCCAGTTCCGCCTGCACCTCTTCCATCTGCGCTTCGGTTTCCGCACGCTCGGTCAGGTCACGGATGAAACCGGTGAAGAAGGTGCGCCCGCCACTCTTCATCTCGCCAACAGCGAGCTTCATGGGAAAGGTGGAGCCATCCTTGCGCTGACCGACCACCACGCGGTCGATGCCGATGATGCGGCGTTCACCCGTGGTCTTGTAGCGCTCGATATAGCCGTCATGCTGCCCGCGATAGGGCTCGGGCATCAGCATTTTCACATTGTTGCCGCGCGCCTCGTCTTCCGTATAGCCGAACTGGCGCACTGCTGCGCGGTTGAACGACACCATCGTTCCCTTGTGGTCGATGACCACGGTGGCGTCCGGAACCGTGTCGAGAATGGAGTTCAGATGCGCGTCGCGCGCCGCAAGCTGCTGGCGCACCAGCTTTCCCGCATCTTCGGCGTTGAAATAGGCAGCGCCCACATGGGCGATAAGGATGAGAAAGGCGATGAGCGCGGCAAACACGGGAAGCGAGAGCGGCAGCGTGTCCACGACGCCGACCAGCGCCACGGCTCCGGCAACCAGCGCCACCGCGACAATTCCGGCAACACGCCCGCCAAGGATCGCGGCGTAAAGGGCCGTGAGCGATGCAAGGAAAATGATCCAGATGCCGCTGAACGCCGGCCCCATCCACAGGCGGGCGGCCAGAAGGATCAGACTGCCGCCCATGGCAACGACATAGCCCGGCACCCCGGTGCGGCGCGCCGGTTCAGCAATATCGAAATCGTGACCCAAGATTGCCCCTTCCGCAACGGGTTCGTTTGTGGTGCGCATTATTTCCGCACGTGCGTGTCACTGCAAGCCTCGGCCATGGCACAATTGCCAACTGTTTGATCCAGCGCAAAGCGCACTGTATCGTAACGGGTGATAGTCTCCGATTAATGTTTGGAGTCGGAAATGAAACGCTTGTCCCAGAAAATTGAAACGCATGCCAAATTGATGGGCAAGATGATGGACCGCTGCGATGTGGATTTGCAGCGGCTCGCTGCCGATCGCCTTGGCCTGACGCTCGCCTCGGCCGTTCGCACCTGCGCCCGCTGCCGCAATGCCGATTCCTGTCAGGGCTGGCTGGCGGCAACTGCCGGAGAAACAAAACGCCAGCCGCCGTCCTTCTGCCCGAACGCAGTTCTCTTCGATAAAATGACGCGCCTTGAGGAAGAGCCTCAGGACGAACGCCTCGCCCTGAGCAGCGCCGGGCTGTAGAGCAGCGCAAACCCGAGAAACGCGATCATCCAGGCCGTTCCGGAAATGTGAACCCAGGCCAGTCCCGGCTCGAAAGCAGCCCAGACGCGCACGATTGCGGCCACGCAGACAGCACCGAAGATCACGCCTCCCGCCAGTCCGGCCTTCAGCATGCGCCCGGTGTGCCCCAGCGTCGCGCGCATCATGACCGCCAGCGTCATCGCGCCAATGGCGCCGCCGCCGAGCGCATGAAACCCGGCGGCCTGCGGCACGCTCTCGGGCAACAGCGCCGAGAGCGCCAGCAGCCCGAGACCGAAGGGCACGAAGGCATAGGCGATGTGCAGCATGAGCACCAGCGCGTCCCGCACGGTGCGCTCACCGGCCCAGCGCGTCAGGCGAACGGCCTGCGAGACTGCGGCGATTGCAAGCAGAACGCCCGTCAGCAGCGCCTCGGGCAGAAACACCCACAGAGTAAGCGCCGCCGTTGAAACGACGAGCGACGCGACGTCATATTGCCCGAACGGCACGGGTAGACGCCCGGGATTTTCGCGCACCAGCCAGTTGCGGGTGAAGCTCGGAATGATGCGCCCGCCGATGATCATGATCAGGACAATGGCTGCGCCAAGGCCAAGCCGGCGGCTCACATCGGAGATCCCTGCCGTCTGCACCTCGACATGAAACAGGATGTTGGCGAGCAGAAGAACCGCAAGCGGCATCAGCACCTTGAGATTGCGCCAGTTGCGGCCGGCAACGATTTCGCGCACAGCCGCCAGCGTCAGCGCCACGAGAAACGCATTGTCGATGATGGCGGCCTGCCACCATCCAAGCGATGCGGAATAGTAGATGGCCACCCGCCCCGCGATCCACAGCGCGACCAGAACCGCGAGCGGCGTTCCCTGCACGGGCAGCCGCCCGGTCCAGTTGGGAATGGCGGTGAGCAGAAAGCCGGCGACGACAGCCGCCAGAAAGCCGAACAGCATCTCGTGCACATGCCAGTCGACCGGCAGGAAAAGACTGCGCGTTTCAAGAAGCCCCATATAGATGGGCAACCAGGCGAGAATGGAGAGGCCCGAATAGGCTGCGCCCAGAAGGAAGAAGGGCCGAAACCCATAGGACAACACCGCCGGCCCCTCATAGGCCCGCAATCTCGGTACAGCCATCGCCAACTCCTGAAAAGCTAGGGCCGGACGGATGCTTCCCCCATTCCGTCCGGCCGGCTGCTGCGTCGACGCTACCGGACTGGCCGGTGCGCACCGCCGCTGGTTGTCGCAGCAGCATCTCATGAAGAGCCGTTGGATATCCTTTTGGGTGGCTCTCTGAGTGTTTTTCTAGCGGCTTTCGCGCCGCGAGAATTTGCGCTAGCGCAAAGACGGTCTAAAAAAAGCGCGATTTTGAACGCGGAGTTGCAAATGCCGGGCCTCGACCCTTCGCTGATTGCCGATCTGCCCAGCTTTTCGGGGCTGGAGCGCCGGGAGCTGGAGACGCTTCTGGGCTATGCCCAGCCCCTGCGCTATTCCGAAGGCGCGACAGTCTTCGCCCAGGGCGATGAAGCGGAATCGTTTTACGTCCTGCTCGATGGCCACATTCGCGTGGTTCGCTCAACGCCCGAGGGGCAACAGGTGATCGTGCGCTATATCAGCGTCGGCGAACTGTTCGGCATCGCAGCCGCCCTTGGCCGCAGCACCTATCCGGCGTCCGCTGTCGCCGCAGCAGAATGCGTGGCGCTCGCCTGGCCCAACGCGAAATGGGACGAACTGACCGCACGCTTCCCTTCACTTGGCGCGAACACCTACAAGACCGTCGGCGGCCGTCTGCAGGACGCGCATACGCGCGTTGTCGAAATGTCGACCGAGCAGGTCGAGCAGCGGGTGGCCCATGCTCTCCTGCGCCTCGTCAAGCAGACCGGACGCAAGACCGCCGAAGGGGTGGAGATCGACTTTCCGATCACCCGGCAGGACATCGCGGAGATGACCGGCGCGACGCTGCACACGGTCAGCCGCGTCCTTCAGGCATGGGAGAAGGACGGCATCGTTCGCGGTGGCCGCAAGCGCGTCGTGGTGATCAGCCCGCACCGCCTGCTCCTGAAAGCCGAGGCCCGCAAGGAGAGCTAGGGTCCTGACCCTGGGGTCAGAATCCGTCAGCCCTCCGTGATTGCCAGTTCCAGCTCACGCCTGAACGCCTTTTCATCGATGCCATGTTCCTGGCAGGCGTCGCTCACCGAATGAAACGCGGTAATCGGGCACCCCACGCACAGCATGTGATGGCTCAGCATCACCGCGACCGTGTCCGGCCAGCGCTCCATGATCTCCTCAAGCGTCATCCCGGCACGCAAATGCGTCTGTCGCATCGTCGCCTCCTCCAGACCGAAACATCCTCCACTCAGGCATTCAGCTCGATGGCTTCGACACGCAGGATAGCGGCCTTCGGGCCACGGTTCATTGCGCTGACGCAACAAGCCGCGCGTCGGTCACACGGCAGCAGAGTGGCGCGCGCCGCCACGCTTCAGATACTGGTCGAACAGCGCAGCCGTCGAACGCACCAGCGGCCGCGCCTCGTCACGCAGGCTGAAGGTGCCGCCATCTTCCACCAGTCCGGCCTCTTCGTCCGCCTGACGCGCCTCGCTCACGATCCGCCGCCCGCATTCGCCGAATAGCCGGATTGCCTCTTCGCCCGAAAAGGCGAAGTCGCACATGAGCCGCTCGATCACCCAGGCCCGCGCCTGATCCTCTTCGCTGAGCGCGATGCCCCGCGCCGTGGCCAGACCGCCTTCGCTGACGATGCGCTCGTAATTCGCAGTCGCCGGCGTGTTCTGCGCATAGCCCTGCGGCAGGCGCGACACCGATGAAGGCCCGAGCCCGATCAGCGTCCGGCAGGCATCTTCCGTATAGCCCTGGAAATTGCGGAACAGCCGCCCTTCCCGCGCAGCCACCGCCAGCGGATCGTCCGGCTTTGCGAAATGATCGAGCCCGATGGTCTGATATCCCGCCTCGCGGATGATGCGCGCCGTTTCCTGCTGCTGCGCAAAGCGCTCTTCCGGCCCCGGAAGAAACGCCTCGTCGATCATCGTCTGGTGCTTCTTGAACCAGGGCACATGCGCATAGCCGAAAAGCGCGATGCGATCCGGCGAAAGCGTCAGCGCCTGCCTGATCGTATCGGCCACGCTTTCAAGCGTCTGGTGCGGCAGGCCGTAGAGCAGGTCCAGATTGACCGAGTGCACGCCGCGCGCGCGAACGCCATCCACAACGCCCCTGGTCTGTTCAAAGGTCTGCTCGCGATTGATGGCCGTCTGCACCTTCGGGTCGAAATCCTGCACGCCAAGGCTGGCGCGCGTCATGCCGATTGCCGCAAACGCGTCGAACCGCGCATCGTCCATATCGTTGGGATCGAGTTCGACACTGATCTCCGCATCATCGGCGAAGTTGAAGGCGTCTTTCAGCGCCGCGCCCAGCCGCAGCACGTCTTCGGGCCGGAGCATGGTAGGCGAGCCGCCGCCGAAATGGAGCGCGCGGATGCGCCCATTGCCATCCAGCACGTTTCCCACAGTCTTTATTTCACTAAGGAGCGCGTCCAGAAACGCCGCGACCGGCTCGTAACGGCGGGTCATTTTCGTGTGGCAGGCGCAGAACCAGCACAGCCGATCACAAAAAGGGATGTGTACATAGAGCGACACGTCGTCGCTGCTGCCCGTCTGTTGCAGCCATCCACGGAAGGTTTCTGCGCCGATTCCTGCATGGAAATGCGGGGCCGTCGGATAGCTCGTATAGCGCGGAACCGCTTCTGAATAACGGGTTGCCGGCACTGTCCCGGTGATCTGTTCGCCTGCGCGCTGCATGTTGACCATCCCTCATAATGAACGGAAACTGTTTTTCATGGCTGGGGGCGCGCAGCTTTGACGCAGATCAAGGCAGTTCGGTTCCCGTTAAGAGATGCGTTGAATGTGGGAATCGGGGAACGGATTCCCGCGAGCTTTTCTGGATTGGGGAAACAGCAATGAGATTTGGCACCGAGATCGTATTGGTCGGCCTGGCTGCTTTTGCAGCTCTGGCCGCTGCGGGTCTGGCGCAGGATTCAGCTTTTCAGGCCCATATGTGGGTTCTGTTCTTTGTCCTGCTGGGATCGGCGATCGTGTTGATGCGCAACACCAGCTTTGCGCCCGAGGGCGCGGCATCGATACCGCTCAAGGCCGACACCGACGGCTATATGGACGGTCCGATACGGTACGGCGTCATCGCAACGACATTCTGGGGCGTTGTCGGCTTTCTGGTTGGCGTCATCGTGGCGCTCCAGCTTGCCTACCCGGATTTGAACATCGAACCGTGGTTCAACTTCGGCCGCACCCGGCCGCTGCACACCTCGGCCGTTATCTTCGCCTTCGGCGGCAACGCGCTGATCGCCACCTCGTTCTACGTGGTGCAGCGCACGAGCCGGGCGCGCCTGTTTGGCGGCAACCTGGCCTGGTTCGTGTTCTGGGGCTATCAGCTCTTCATCGTCATGGCGGCAACCGGCTATCTTCTGGGCATCACCCAGAGCCGTGAATACGCCGAGCCGGAATGGTATGTGGACCTGTTCCTCACCATTGTCTGGGTGGCGTATTTCATCGTCTTCTTCGGCACGATCATGAGGCGCAAGGAGCCACATATCTATGTGGCCAACTGGTTCTACCTGTCCTTCATCGTGACCATCGCGATGCTGCACATCGTGAACAACCTTGCTGTTCCCGTTTCGCCCTTCGGTTCCAAGAGCTACTCGCTCTTTGCCGGCGTTCAGGACGCACTGACCCAGTGGTGGTACGGCCACAACGCGGTGGGCTTCTTCCTGACCGCCGGCTTCCTCGGCATGATGTATTACTTCATTCCGAAGCAGGCCGACCGTCCGGTTTACTCCTACCGTCTGTCGATCATTCACTTCTGGGCGCTGATCTTCCTGTACATCTGGGCCGGTCCGCACCACCTGCACTACACCGCCCTGCCCGACTGGGCGCAGACGCTGGGCATGGTCTTCTCGATCATGCTGTGGATGCCGTCCTGGGGTGGCATGATCAACGGTCTGATGACGCTTTCGGGCGCATGGGACAAGCTGCGCACCGACCCGATCATCCGCATGATGGTTCTGGCCGTTGCCTTCTACGGCATGTCCACCTTCGAAGGTCCGCTGATGTCCATCAAGGCCGTCAACTCGCTGTCGCACTACACTGACTGGACCATCGGTCACGTGCATTCCGGTGCGCTCGGCTGGGTCGGCATGATCACCTTCGGCGCACTCTACTATCTGGTTCCGAAGCTGTGGCACCGCGAGCGTCTCTACTCGCTGCGGCTCGTCACCTGGCACTTCTGGCTCGCCACCCTCGGCATCGTGGTCTATGCGGCCGTGATGTGGGTCTCCGGCATCCAGCAGGGTCTGATGTGGCGCGAGTACGACTCTCAGGGCTTCCTGGTCTACTCCTTCGCCGAAACCGTGGCTGCAATGCACCCCTACTACGTGCTGCGCGCACTCGGCGGCGTGCTCTTCCTGCTCGGTGGCATCGTCATGGCCTACAACCTGGCCATGACCATCCTCGGCCACCAGCGCGAGGAAGAGCCGATCGGCGGCACTGTCGTACAGCCCGCAGCCACCATTCAAAACGCCGGTTAAGGAGCCCACACGATGGCATTGCTGGACAAACACAAGATCATCGAAAAGAACGCCACACTGCTCCTGGTGGGATCGTTCCTCGTGGTTACCGTCGGCGGCATCGTCGAGATCGTGCCTCTCTTCTATCTGGAGAACACGATCGAGAAGGTGGAGGGCATGCGCCCTTACTCGCCGCTGGAGCTGGCCGGACGCAACATCTATGTCCGTGAAGGGTGCTACACCTGTCACAGCCAGATGATCCGTCCGTTCCGCGACGAGGTGGAGCGTTACGGCCATTACAGCCTGGCGGCGGAATCG
This sequence comes from Nitratireductor aquimarinus, assembly GCF_017255295.1. Classification (GTDB taxonomy): domain Bacteria; phylum Pseudomonadota; class Alphaproteobacteria; order Rhizobiales; family Rhizobiaceae; genus Nitratireductor; species Nitratireductor aquimarinus. The sequence continues at coordinate 464,196 of NZ_JAFKDE010000002.1, read as the reverse complement.
ATGTACGATCACTCCTTCCAGTGGGGATCGAAGCGCACGGGCCCGGATCTGGCCCGTGTGGGTGGCCGCTACTCCAACGAGTGGCACGTCGACCATCTGATCGAGCCGCGCTCCGTGGTGCCGGAATCGATCATGCCGAGCTACGCCTTCCTCAAGGACACCCCGCTCGAGATCAACGATTTCTCGACCGAGCTCATCGCCAATCAGCGCGTGGGTGTGCCCTACACGGAAGAAATGGTGCTCAACGCCAATGCGGACATTCGCGCCCAGGCTGATCCGAATGCGGATACGTCCGGGCTCGAAGAACGCTATCCCAAGGCCGTTCTGGGTGATTTCGACGGAAACCCCAACGCGCTGACGGAGATGGACGCGCTGATCGCCTATCTGCAGATGCTCGGCACGCTGGTTGATTTCTCGACCTACGACGAAACGGCCGGATATCGGTGAGGAGGATAAATCATGGAAGCCTATACAGCGCTCCGACAGTTCGCAGATAGCTGGGGCCTACTGGCCATGACCGTCTTCTTCATCGGCGTGGTCATCTTCGCCTTCCGTCCCGGAAGCAAGAAGAGCGCCGAAGAAGCCGCACGCATCCCGCTTAAGGACGATTGAGATGAGTGAGAAGAAAGATATCGACGAGGTTTCCGGCGTCTCGACCACCGGCCATGAGTGGGACGGCATCAAGGAACTCGACAACCCCATGCCCCGCTGGTGGGTCTGGACCTTTTACGCCACCATCGTGTGGGCGATCGGCTACACCGTCGCCTACCCGGCATGGCCGCTGGTCAGCTCCGCCACCCAGGGCGTTCTGGGCTATTCGAGCCGCAGCGAGTTCTCCACCACCATGGACGTGGTCTCTGCACAGCAGGCCGATCTGCGTCAGGCCATCGCCGACAAGTCGCTTGAAGAGATTCTCGCCGACGAGACGCTGCGCCGCTTTGCGACCGCAGCAGGCGACGCCGCGTTCAAGGTCAACTGCTCGCAGTGCCATGGCTCGGGCGCGCAGGGTTCTGCCGGTTATCCGAACCTCAATGACGATGACTGGCTGTGGGGCGGAGACATCGAATCGATTCACCAGACCATCGCGCACGGCGTGCGCTTTGCTGGCGACGACGACACCCGCTTCGGCGAAATGCCGGCCTTCGGCGACATCCTGAGCGCTGACGAGATCCGTCAGGTGGCCGCCCATGTGGTGTCCTTCACCGGAACGCCGTCCGACCCGGCGCTGGCCGAGGCCGGTGCACAGGTCTTCGCCGACAACTGCGCTTCCTGCCACGGCGACAATGGCCAGGGCGACATCACCTTCGGTGCGCCGAACCTGGCCGATGCGATCTGGCTCTACGGTTCCAGCGAGCGGGAAATCGCCGCGCAGGTGCGTCAGCCGAAGCACGGCGTCATGCCAGCCTGGCAGGCCCGCCTTGGCGATCCGACGGTCAAGCAACTGTCCGTCTACGTCTACTCCCTTGGTGGCGGCCAGTAGCCGCAGCGCCATACGGAAAGCAAAAACCCGGCCATCTGGCCGGGTTTTTTGTCGCAGCGACGTAACGTCGACTTTCCCTGCGCGCAAAAAGGGCTTTGATCGGGATCAATGCACTGGTGCACCCTGAGAGACTAGAAATTTCAATACCGAGCAGTCTGCGAGCCGCCGAATGACCCTTGTTACGAACAATGCAGCCAGCAACGACGTCGAACGACTTGATGCCGAAGCTGTAAACTCCGCCGGCAAGCGGCAATCGCTTTACGCCGCGCGCAAGAAGATTTTCCCCAAGCGCGCCTCCGGGCAGTTCCGGCGGTTCAAGTGGCTGATCATGCTGGTCACGCTGGGCATCTATTACCTGACGCCCTGGATTCGCTGGGATCGCGGCCCCTACGCACCCGATCAGGCCGTGCTCGTGGATCTGGCCAACCGGCGCTTCTACTTCTTCTTCATTGAGATCTGGCCGCAGGAATTCTTCTATGTCGCGGGCTTGCTCGTCATGGCTGGCATCGGGCTCTTCCTGATCACCTCCACGGTGGGACGCGCATGGTGCGGCTACACCTGCCCGCAGACGGTCTGGGTCGACCTCTTCCTCGTGGTGGAGCGCGCCATTGAGGGCGACCGCAATGCGCGCATCAAACTTGATGGCGCGCCCATGTCGGTCAACAAGCTCGGCAAGCGCTTTTCCAAGCACCTGATATGGCTTCTGATCGCGGTGGCGACAGGCGGTGCCTGGGTGTTCTACTTCGCCGACGCCCCTGCTCTGCTCATCGACCTCGTGACCGGTCAGGCGGCCCCCGTCGCCTACATCACCATCGCCGTTCTGACCGCCACCACCTATGTGTTCGGCGGCCTGATGCGCGAACAGGTCTGCACCTATATGTGCCCGTGGCCGCGCATTCAGGCGGCCATGCTCGACGAAAACTCGCTGACCGTCACCTACAATGACTGGCGCGGCGAACCCCGCACCCGCCATGCCAAGAAGGCTGCGGCAGCCGGTCAGACTGTTGGCGACTGCGTCGACTGTAACGCCTGTGTGGCGGTCTGCCCGATGGGCATCGACATTCGCGACGGCCAGCAGCTCGAGTGCATCACCTGCGCCCTGTGCATCGACGCCTGTGACGGCGTGATGGACAAGCTCGGTCGCGACCGCGGTCTCATCTCCTATGCGACCCTCTCCGACTACAATGCCAACATGGCGCTCGCCACCGCCGGCGGCACCGACGCGATCAACCCCGACCGCGTGCGCAACGAAAACGGTCGCCTGACCGACAAGGTCGCGCATTTCCGCTGGAAGAAGATCTTCCGCCCGCGCACCTTCGTCTATTTCGGCGCGTGGTCGCTGGTCGGTCTCGCCATGCTCTACGCCCTCCTGACCCGTGACCGGCTGGAAGTGAACGTCCTGCACGACCGCAATCCGCAATATGTGCTTCTGTCCGACGGCTCCGTGCGCAACGGCTACACGGTCAAGCTCCTGAACATGATCCCGGAACCGCGTGTAATCGTGCTGTCGCTCGACGGCCTGCCGGGTGCTACAATGAACGTGGTCGGCCTCGATCAGGCGGAAGGCCGCTCGGCCTCCGTGCCCGTGGAGCCGGATCGCTTGCGTGAAGTGCGCATTTTCGTCACCCTGCCTGCGGACCGTCTCGACGAGGCCGGCGAAAGGTTCAGCTTTGTTGTTGAAGACAAGGCCAGCTTCGAGAGCGACGTTTACCGGGCCAGCTTCAACATTCCGGAGGCCTCACGATGAGCAGCGCACAAAAGCAGAAAGTCTTCACCGGGTGGCACATGCTCGCCATCATGATCGCTTTCTTCGGCGTCATCATCGCGGTGAACCTGACCATGGCCTTCTACGCCAATTCGAGCTGGACCGGCCTTATCGTCAAGAACAGCTATGTGGCGAGCCAGACCTTCAACGAGCGTGCGGCAGAGGGCCGCGCGCAGGCCGCACTCGGCTGGAACGGCGACCTCATCGTTGAGGACGGCGCGATCACCTATCGCCTGACCGATGCCAGCGGCAGCCTGATCCCGCTCGACGGCGTCAAGCTGATCATGCACCGTCCCGTGACGGCGGACGAAGACACGACGCTCGAGCTTGAGCGCCGCCCCGATGGCGCTTTCGGCGTCGACCATGGTCCCGGTGACGGCACCTGGGTCGTCAGCATCACCGCCGAAGCCGGTCTCGACCATCCCTATCGCGACGTACGTCGCATCGTCATCAAGGACGGAGCACTGAGATGAGCTGTTGCGCCCCCGGCACCGAAATGGCGCTGGAAGCGGAACAGGCCCGCGATGCCGGGCCGCGTTCGGAAGAAATCCTTCTCGCCAGCCGCACCGTCGGCGAAGGCGTGAAGCAAACGGATCTTTCCGTGCCCGGCGTCCATTGCGGTGCTTGCATTCAGACAATCGAGAGCGCGCTCAGCAAGCTTGACGGCGTTGTCGGCGCGCGTGTCAATCTCTCCACCAAGCGCGTCAGCGTGAAGTGGCGCGATGGCGAACTGCCGCCCATCATCGATACGCTGAACCGGCTGGGCTACGCCGCCCACCTGTTCGACAGCGTCGAATCCGGCAAGGACCCCGTCCTGTCGCAGCTGATCCGCGCCGTGGCTATCTCCGGCTTTGCCGCCAGCAACATCATGCTTCTGTCCGTGTCGGTCTGGTCCGGCGCGGAAGACAGCACGCGCGATCTCTTTCACTGGCTCTCCGCGCTGATCGCCCTGCCCGCGCTCGTCTTTGCCGGCGGCATCTTCTACAGCTCCGCCTGGAACGCGCTGCGCCACGGGCGCATGAACATGGATGTGCCCATCGCGCTCGGCGTATCGCTTGCCTACGGGCTCAGCATCTATGAGACCATCAACAGCGGCCAGCACGCCTATTTCGACGCCTCGGTCTCGCTCCTCTTCTTCCTTCTGATCGGACGCACGCTCGACCACGTGATGCGCGAACGCGCCCGCACCGCCGTGAAGGGGCTTGCCCGCCTTGCTCCACGCGGCGCGCTGGTCGTCGCCGAGGATGGCGGTCGCGATTATCTTCCGCTGCAGGAAGTCACGCCCGGCATGAAGCTGGTCGTCGCCGCTGGTGAACGCATTCCCGTCGACGGCGTGGTCATGACCGGCGCTTCGGAGCTGGATTGCTCCATGGCCACCGGCGAAAGCGCGCCCCAGCCGGTCAAGCCCGGCTCGGATGTGCGCGCCGGCATGCTCAACCTCACCCAGCCGCTGGTGATGGAATCGACCGCCACCGCCGACACCTCCTTCCTTGCCGAAATGATGCGCCTCATGGAGGCGGCCGAAGGTGGCCGCGCGCATTATCGCCGGCTGGCAGACCGCGCCTCTGCACTGTACTCGCCGGTGGTCCACGCCACCGCCTTCATCACCTTTCTGGGCTGGATGGCGGCCAGCGGCGACTGGCATCGCGCAATTACCATCGCCATTGCCGTTCTCATCATCACCTGCCCCTGTGCGCTTGGCCTTGCCGTGCCGATCGTTCAGGTCGTCGCCGCCCGCCGGCTGTTTGAAAACGGCATCATGGTGAAGGACGGCGCGGCCATGGAGCGCTTCGCCCAGATCGACACCGCCGTGTTCGACAAGACCGGCACGCTCACGCTCGGCATTCCCGAATTGCGCAATCTGGCAGACATCGACCCGCAGGTTCTCGCCATCGCCGCTTCCGTGGCCTCCCACTCGCGCCACCCCTTCTCCCGCGCCATTCTGCGCGCTGCGGGTTCCGCCCGCGCAACCACCGCCTTCGACAGTGTCGAGGAGGTGCCGGGCCTTGGCATCGAGGCGCGCTCCGGCGGCACCGTCTGGCGGCTTGGCCGCGCAGGCTGGTCGCTTGGCCGCGAAGATGCGCATGAGAATGACGCCGGCGGCACCGTCCTTTCGCGCAATGGCGAAGAGCTGGCCGCCTTCCGTTTCGAAGACCGGCTGCGGCCCGACGCGAAGAAGGCCGTCGCCTTCCTCCAGAAGAATGGCGTCAGCATCGAGATCATCTCCGGCGACAGCGAAGAACAGGTCCGCGACATTGCCGAGAAACTCGGCGTCGAGCGTTTTCAGGCGGGCGTCCTGCCCGGCGAGAAGCTTGACCGGATGCGCGCGCTCGCAGCCGAAGGCCGCAAGGTTCTGATGGTTGGCGACGGGCTGAACGATGCGCCCGCACTTGCTGCGGCACACGTCTCCATGGCTCCGGCCACGGCAGCCGACATTGGCCGCAACGCCGCCGATTTCGTGTTTCTGCGCGACAACATGCTGGCCGTGCCGCTCGCCCGCGACGTATCGCGCCGCGCCGGCCGTCTGATCCGTCAGAATTTCGGCCTGGCCATCATCTACAACCTGCTGGCCGTTCCGATCGCCGTGCTTGGCTATGTCACGCCACTCGTGGCGGCGGTCGCCATGTCGCTGTCGTCGCTGATCGTCATCGGCAATGCGCTGCGCCTGCGCACCGACAGGCGTCTGGTCGGACCGGCGGAAGCCAAGGCCCCGACACAGGGCCACAACGCGCCCCTCGCCGAGGCTGCGGCATGACCAATCTCGTCATTCTCATTCCGATTGCCCTCTTCCTTGGCGCAGTCGGCCTTGCCGCCTTCCTCTGGTCGCTCAAGAGCGGCCAGTACGAAGACCTCGACGGAGCAGCGGAACGCATCCTGTTCGATGATGACGACAGCCCGGACGATCCCCCGAACGACCCGCCGAACAACGCGAAAGACGGGAAGAAACGCTGATCCCGGCAAGACAGGCAGACACAAAAAAACGGCCGCGCTCCCTCAGGAAGCACGGCCGTTTTCTTTGAGTTCGATTACCGGCTCGGCAATTGCAAAAAACGCTAGCGCACCACCAGAACCGAAATGGAGGCATGCCGCACAACGCGCGCGGCATTCGGCCCGATGAGGTAATCCTCCGGGCTTGGGCGCGAAGCCGACAGCACGATCAGATCCGCCTTCACTTCACCCGCATAGCGCAGGATCTCGCGATAGATCGATCCATGGCCGACAATGTGCCGATGCTTGATTTCGTCGGGCACATATTTCTTCGTGAACTCATGCAGCGCCTCATTGGCGTGCTGGATCGCGTCATGCTCATGCCCCTTGGGAAAGAAACCGCCGACGATGGACATGCCGTAATCGGGCACGACCGTCATCACATGCAGGCGGCTACCGAAGGTGCGGGCGTAATCGACCGCTGTTTCCAGCGTGCGCACCTCCCCCTCGGCATGCCCCAGATCGATGGAAACGAGAATGTCCTTATACATGGATCCTAATCCTTTCAGGCTTCTGCCGAACGCGGCGCACCGGCTTTCGGATTGCCGGTCAGCGTGCCCCCGCGGCGGCGCTGCAGGAACATGACCAGCGCCAGCAGAAGAGCGGCCGGAAGATAGAAGATCTCGCGCGGCATGCGCCCCTCGTCGCTCACCTCGACTGAAGTGATCTGAACCGGCTCGTCGGCGTAGAAATCGAGGCTCGCAAGCGTCTTGCCGGCGAGGCTGTTCATGTCGAACGGCTCTTCCAGAAGCACCCGCTCCCCGTCGATCTGTGCAACCAGCCCGGTCGCTGCCTCGAAGCGGGCTTCACCCGGCTCGCCCGCAGCCCCCAGATTGAACGCCATGGTGCGCTCGTCGATCTCGTCGGGATTGTCGAAGTTCGGCCCGCGGATCGTGAAGCGGATTTCCGCATCATCGGGCTCCTCGGCAACCGCCTCGAAGATCTTAGTCGGTTCGGTTTCGATATAGGGCGGCTGAACCAGATCCAGGAAGAAACCCGGACGCAGCAGCATGAAGGTGACGAGCAGCAGCGCCGCCGACTCCCAAAGCCTGTTGCGCGCCATGAAGAAGCCCTGCGTCGCAGCCGCAAAGATCAACATGGCGACGGTCGCCTGAATGGTCACCCAGATCGCGCCCGCCCAGCTCACATCGATCAGAAGCAGATCGGTGTTGAACACGAAGATGAAGGGCAGCAGCACCGTGCGCAGCGAATAGAAGAACGCCGTGAAGCCGGTCTTGATCGGATCGCCGCCCGAAACGGCCGCAGCCGCAAAGGAAGCTAGCCCCACCGGTGGCGTCACATCCGCCATGATGCCGAAGTAGAACACGAACATGTGCGCGGCGATGAGCGGGATCAGAACGCCATTGGCGGCGCCCAGCTCCACGATCACCGGAGCCATCAGCGAGGAGACCACGATGTAGTTCGCCGTGGTCGGCAGGCCCATGCCCAGCACCAGACTGATCAGCGCCGTGAAGACGAGGATCAGCAGAATGTTGCCGCCCGACAGGAACTCGACGAACTCGGCCATCACCTGACCAATACCCGTCAGCGTGACCGTGCCGACGATGACGCCGGCTGCCGCCGTGGCGCAGGCGATGCCGATCATGTTGCGCGCGCCGAGAATGAGGCCGACCACCAGATCGTCGAAGCCTTCCTTGAAGGCCGCCCGCTGGTCTGCGCTCTGCAGACCACGGAACAGCGCCTTCAACGGTTTCTGCGTGACGATGATGACGATCAGCAGCAGCACCGCATAGAAGGCCGAGAGACCGGGCGACTTGCGCTCGACCATCAGCGACCAGACGAGCACGAACAGCGGCAGAAGGTAATGCAGACCGGTGCGGATAACCTCGCCCGGCAGCGGCAGTTCCACCACCGGCGCATTCGGGTCGTCCATCTCCAGATCCGGCGATTTGGCCGCATACCAGATGAGCGCCACATAGGCGATCAGGAGGGCTGCCATCAGCACCGGCGCCGAGAGGTTCGGCAGCATGAACTTGATGAAGTTGATCGCGTAGTAGATCACGCCAATCAGAATGACGATGGACGAAATGACGATGCCCGAGCGCATCAGGGCCACCAGGGCCGGGTGCGACTGGCGCTTCTCAAGCACCGGCATGTCTTTCTTCACGGCTTCCAGATGCACCAGATAGAGCAGCGCAATGTAGGAGACCACGGCCGGCAGGAACGCGTGCTTGATCACCTGCAAATAGGGAATGCCGACATATTCGACCATCAGGAACGCGGCCGCGCCCATGACGGGCGGCATGATCTGTCCGTTGACCGAACTCGCCACCTCGACGGAGCCCGCCTTTTCCGGCGAGAAGCCGACGCGCTTCATGAGCGGAATGGTGAAGGTGCCCGTCGTCACCACATTGGCGATGGAGGAACCCGAAATCAGACCGGTCATCATCGAGGCCAGAACCGCCGCCTTGGCCGGTCCGCCACGCAGATGGCCAAGCAGCGCAAAGGCGAGCTTGATGAAGAAATTGCCCGCGCCCGCCCGGTCCAGCATCGAGCCGAACAGCACGAACAGGAACACGAAGGCCGACGAAACGCCCAGCGCCACGCCGAACACGCCGTTCGGCGAGAGCCACATCTGGTCCATGGCGCGGCTGAACGAAGCGCCGCCCCAGCGGATGATGTCTGGCACGAAGGTCGACGAGCCGAAGAAGACGTAGAGCAGGAAGACAATGGCGACCACGGCGAGCGGTGGCCCGAGCGCGCGGCGCGTCGCTTCCAGCAACAGCACCATGCCGATGCCCGCCACCACCAGATCCTGTGTGATCGGGAGGCCGGGCCGCTGCGAGAGGTCGCGGTAGAAAACGAAGATGTAGAGCGCACAGCTTGCCGCCACGATGGCGAGCACCCAGTCGCTTACGGGAATGCGGTTTCGCGGGCTGGAGGCCAGCGCCGGAAACGCCATGAATGCGAGAAACAGGCCGAATGCCAGATGGATCGCGCGCGACTGCGCATCGTTTAACACCAGCGGCAGGCCGGTCATGCTGGTCAGTGTGAAAGGCAGGGGCGACGCGATGTAGAGCTGGAAAAGCGACCAGCAAAGCGCAACACCGGCAATGATATAGCCGGCAGTGCCTTCGGGATCGCGCGCTCCGGTATCGGATGACGCAACAAGATCCTGAAGTTCGTCGTCATTCAGTGGCGCTGAATTCTTGCCAGCGGTTTCAGGTTTCGTCGCCATGCGCCATCCCCTCTTGATGCGTTTTCTTCATTGGGAAAAGAAGGGCGCCCGCATGGCGGGCGCCCCTTTTTTAAACCGGCTTATTTGAGCCAGCCTTTTTCCTTGTAGTAGGCTTCTGCGCCCGGATGCATCGGGGCGGAGTTGCCCTGATTGACCATGCTCTCAGGCGTCAGGTTGGCAAGTGCCGGATGCAGTGCCTTGAAGGCGTCGAAGTCCTTGAACACGGCGTCCACGAAAGCAGCCACAACGTCATCGGGAACATCAGCCGAGGTCACGACGGTCGCGCCAACACCGAAGGTGTTCACGTCATTGTCGGTGCCGCGGTACATGCCGCCCGGGATCGTCGCCTTGAAGTAGTAGGGGTTGTCGGCAACGAGCTTGTCGACTGCCTCACCCTCGACAGCCACGATCACGCTGTCACAGGTCGTGGTGGCTTCCTGAATGGCGCCAGCCGGGTGACCGACCGTGTAGGCGAACGCATCGATGTTGTTGTCGCACAGTGCGGAGCTCTGTTCGGCCGGGGCCAGCTCTGCAGCAACGGCGAAGTCCGAGTTCGTCCAGCCCTTTTCAGCGATCAGCAGGTCCATGAGGGCGCGCTGGCCCGAACCCGGATTGCCGATGTTCACGCGCTTGCCCTTGAGGTCGTCAAAGGATGCAATGCCTGCTTCCTTGCGCGCCACCAGGGTCAGCGGCTCGGCATGCAGCGAGAAGACCGAACGCAGCTTGTCGTGTGCGCCGCCGTCGGCGAAATTGGCTTCGCCCTTGTTGGCATTGTACTGAACGTCAGACTGCACGACGCCGAATTCCAGGTCGCCGCCCTTGATGGCGTTGACGTTGAAGACGGAACCACCGGTCGACTCGACCGAGCAGCGAATGCCCGTCTCGCGACGGTTCTGGTTCATCAGGCGGCAGATCGCGCCACCAACCGGATAGTAAACGCCCGTCACGCCGCCAGTGCCGACGGAAACGAAGCGCTGCTCCTGGGCGCTGGCCGTCCCGGTCGCCAGCGAGCCGAGCATCGCGGCCGCGAGGCCAAAACCGAGAATGCGATGAGGTTTCATAGTGCGTCTCCCTAATGAAATGATGCTTTACGCATACGTGCACGTCGAAAGATGCTGTGGTCGGTCCGGACCGAACAACCGCAGCCGGGCATTGCGTGCGAGATGCCCGGCAAAGCGCGGCCCGCAAAGACCTGACGTGAAGCGTTAAACGCCCCCCGTCGCGAGTCAATGGCTCGGACGCGCAATTTGCAATTTGCTATGACTGAAATCTGTGTCAACGCCATTAGCGCGCAAAACACAAACTTCTGTTTTTCCTGCGGATTATTTCTTCCTCCTCCGTTTACGTAAAATTACCCTGTAGCCGCGTCGACCGCCTCTCCGAGCCGCTCGACAATCGTGTCCGCGACGGCCCTGTCGATGATGAAGGGCGGAGCCAGCAACACGTGGTCGCCGCGCGTTCCGTCGATCGTGCCGCCGGACGGGTAGACCATGAGGCCGCGTTTCATCGCTTCTTTCTTGACCGCTGCATGGACCTTGCGCGCCGGATCGAACGGCTCCTTCGTCCCGCGGTCGGCCACCAGTTCGAGACCGAGGAACAGGCCCCGCCCGCGAATGTCGCCCACATGGGCGTGGTTGCCGAAACGCGCTTCAAGGCGCTCGCGCAGATAAGCGCCCATCTCGCGCACATTGGCGAGAAGCCCGTCGCGCTCGATCACGTCCTGAACGGCCAGCGCGGCGGCGCACGCCATCGGGTGGCAGATATAGGTGTGGCCATGCTGGAACAGGCCCGACCCTTCCGCGAAGGCATCGAAGATATGCTGCCCCAGAAGCACCGCGCCGATGGGCTGATAGCCGCCGCCGAGTCCCTTGGCGATGGTCAGCATGTCCGGTGCAATCCCGTCCTGCTCGCAGGCATGCATGGTGCCCGTGCGTCCCATGCCGCACATCACCTCGTCAAGAATGAGCAGGACGCCATAACGGTCGCAGATCTCGCGGATGCGTTTGAAATAGCCGCTCACCGCCGGCACGGCGCCCGCCGTGGCCCCGACCACCGGCTCGGCGACAAACGCCATCACCGTGTCCGGCCCCAGCGCGTTGATCCTGTCTTCCAGCGCCTGCGCGGCGCGAAGGCCGTAAGCCTCTTCGCTCTCTCCGGCGTCCTGGTAGCGATAGGCGTAGCACGGGTCGATGTGGTGCGTTTCGATCAGGAGCGGCCTGAACGGCTCGCGCCGCCACTCATTGCCGCCGGTCGCCAGCGTGCCCAGCGTGTTGCCGTGATAGCTCTGCCTACGGGCGATGATCCTGCGCCGCTGCGGCTCGCCCTTCTCCACGAAATACTGGCGCGCCATCTTCAGCGCCGCCTCATTGGCCTCCGAACCGCCAGACACGAAATAGGCATGGCTGATGCCCTCGGGCGCACCCGCAATCAGTCGATCCGCGAGCTGTTCGGCCGGTTCGTTGGTGAAAAAGCTTGTATGGGCATAGGCGAGCGTCTCCGCCTGCTTTTTCAGCGCATCCACCACATCGGGGTGACCATGGCCGAGGCACGAAACGGCAGCGCCGCCACATGCGTCGATATAGGCATTGCCCGCCTCATCGAAGAGTTCGACGCCGCGGCCGCCCTTGGCGACCGGCAGTGAGGCATGGATCTGACGATGCAGAATGTGTGTCATTTGGGTTTTCCAGAACGATGCGCACGCGGCGCGGGATCGAGCAAATGGGTGTTGAGGGTGGAAAGCAGCGCTTCGGTCTTTGCGATTTCCGCCAGCGCCTCCTCGCCTCCTTCGCCGGCAACGAGCGCTGCCAGAATTTCGGCGGCCGCGAAGGCCGGCGTCATCGTGTGCAGAAAGGACGGGCTCTCCGTCGAAATGATCACGCACTGGTCTGCAAGGCTGGCGAGCGGTGAAACGGCACTGTCCGTCAGCGCAACCACGGTCAGCCCCAGCGCCCGTGCGCTGGCCGCCGCTTCCACCGTCGCCCGTGTGTAGGGCGCAACCGTGGTCACGAAGAACACGTCCTCGGCGGTCGCGTGGCGCAGCTTGTCGAGCCCTGCCCCGTTCACATGGTCGAGCAGATGCGCCTTCTCGCCGAGAAAGGTCATCGAATAGGTGAAATGCGCCGCCACCGCGTGGCTCGAGCGCAGCCCGAAGCAATAGATGCGGCGCGCTGCGGCCAGGGTTGCCGCAGCGCGCGCCAGCGCTTCCAGCGTGCCGGCGTCAGCGAGATTGCCAAGCTGGGCCGCCGTCTGCGCGGCGATATCGCGCGCCAGCGCATGACTCCCGCCCTGCCTCTGCCTGGCAACCTGCTCCCCCGCCTTGCCGGCAAAGCCGAGCGCCTGCTCTTTCAGCGCCTCGCCGTGAAGCTGGCGCAGTTCGTCGTAACCATCAAAGCCGAAACGCTTCGCAAGCCGCGTCATCGTCCAGGGCTGAACGCCCGCACGCCGCGCCTGCTCGCGCATGGAAAGCAGCGCCACATCGCCCGGATTGTCGAGAATGTAGCGCGCCGCCGCGCCAAGCTGGCCCGGCAGGTCTTCAAAGGATTCCGTAATGCGGTCAGCAAGTGTGGCGCGATCCATGATGGCTCATCCTAGACGGGCGCTTCGGCGTATGCAACAAGTGTTGCAAGTTGATATTAAATGCTTCAAATGGAGTATTCCGTGAGCGCATCTGCAAACGCCCATCGCGCCGCCATCGCCGTCGCCCCCAATGGTGGACGCCGCACCCGCGCGGACCATCCCGCCCTGCCGCAGACATCCGCCCAGCTGGCCGAAACCGCAGCGGCCTGCCTTGAAGCCGGTGCCGCCATGATCCATTGCCATGTGCGCGATGAAGAAGGCCGTCACATCCTTGATGCCGATGCCTATCGCGACGCCATTGCCGCCATCAGGAAGGCTGTCGGCGACCGTCTGGTGATCCAGATCACCACCGAGGCCGTGGGGCGCTATGGCGTGCGCGAGCAGATGGATGTGGTGCGCCAGCTGCGCCCGGAGGCGGTATCGCTTGCCCTGCGCGAACTGGTGCCCGACGCCTCGCACGAAGAGGAGTTTTCAAAATTTCTCTCCTTCATGCGCGCCGAGAACATCGCCCCGCAGATCATCCTCTACCACCCGGAAGAGGCGCTGCAGCTCAAGCGCATGATGGCGCACGGCCTTATCCCCTTCCCCGACATTCCGGTTCTCTACGTGCTCGGCCGCTACACGGAAGGCCAGCGCTCCGATCCTGCCGATCTCCTGCCCTTCCTTGACGGAACCATGCCGGATTTCGCGCATTTCATGCTCTGCGCCTTCGGCCCGCGCGAAGCCGCCTGTGTCACGGCGGGCTGTCTTCTCGGCGGCCATGCCCGCGTCGGCTTCGAGAACAATCTGCAACGCCCCGATGGCGGGATCGCGCCGGACAATGCGGCCCTCGTTTCCAGTGTCGCTGCATCCCTCACCGCGCTTGGCACGCCGCTCGCGACAGCCGATGATCTGCGCGGGAGCTGGGGGCTCGGCGCACCGGCAATTGGCCGCTGAGGCTTCGCCTCTTCTCCGTCGGCAATCGGTCGCCGGGGCTTCGCCTCTTCTCCGGTGGACGCGGGACAGGCGCGCCATTACATGTGGCGCGTCTGAATTGCCTTTCTGGAGTCTCTAAACATGGCGATCCGCATCAAAGCGAAAACCTACGGTCCCTTCACCACGGCCATCGGCCCTGGCAAGGTCATCAATGTCGACACCGCGCCGAAGCAGAATGTCGCCATCACCTCGCCCTCCACGGAAGAGGCCGGAACGCCGGTGGACTTCATGATCTCCGCGCTCGGCGCATGCCTTGCGCTCTCCTTCCACCACGCTGCCCAGGAAATGAAGATCGAGGTCGGCACGGTTTCCGTGGAAGTGAGCGGCAAGAAGGCCGAGGATCTGCCCGACCGTATCGGCAGCTACGCCGCCACCGTCTCGCTCGACACCATGCCCGACGAGGCGCAGTGCGAAGAGCTCATCAAGCGCGCCAAGGCCCGCTGCACCGTTTCCAACTCGCTGAACGGTCCCGTCGAAATGACGATGGCCGGCTAACGCATCGTGCTTTCAATGGGTTGAAGCGTCCTTTGTGCGTCCGAATGGACGCACGGCGCTCTGGGATCAGAAGCTAAAGCGTTTCGATCTTCCGATCATTGACGACGCCGCGCCCTTCTCCCATACAGAAGCCGCCTTACGGCAAACCATGGGAGGAGAGTATATGCGCTTTGTGCGGGTAAACGGCGTCGTCATTCATCACGAGGTCAGGGGAACGGCAGGCAAGCCTGTTCTGGTCTTTTCCAACTCGCTGGGAACAGATTTCCGCATCTGGGATGGCGTCGTCGCGCGGCTCGAAGCCGACTACCGCATCGTCCTCTATGACAAGCGCGGCCATGGCCTTTCTGAGGCCACGCCGCAGCCCTATGCGCTTGCCGATCACGTCGATGATCTGGCCGCCCTGCTCGACCATCTCGATATTTCCGGCGCGACCATTATCGGCCTTTCGGTCGGCGGCATGATCGCCCAGGGCCTCGCCACCTGGCATCCGCATCGCGTGTCGCGCCTTGTGCTCTGCGACACCGCCCACAGAATCGGCAATGACGACCTCTGGAACAACCGCATTGAGGCGGTGAACACGAAAGGCATTGCCGCCATCTCGGACGGCATCCTCGAACGCTGGTTCACGCCCGCCTTCCGCTCGCCGGAGAACGCCGATTTCATCGGCTACACCGCGATGCTCACCCGCACCACGGTCGACGGTTATGCCGGCACCGGCTTTGCCCTGCGCGACGCCGACCTGACGGGATCGACAGCCACCCTGAAACTGCCCACCCTGTGCATCGTCGGCGATCACGATGGCTCGACCCCGCCCGATCTGGTGCGCACGCTTGCCGGGCTCATCGAAGGCGCACGGTTCGAGATCGTGAAAGACGCCGGTCACCTGCCCTGCATCGAGCAGCCCGAGAAAACGGCCGCACTCATTGCAGACTTCCTGCGCAGCACCGCGCCCGATGCCTGAACATTTCCCAACGGGCGATATGCCGCGCTGCATTTGCCCACGCCGCACGGCAAACTGGTCACTTCAGATGACGAGAGGACTTTGAATGAGCGACACCGTAAAGATCACCCGGGACGATGGCATCGCCGTCCTCACTCTGGACAATCCCCCGGTCAACGCGCTCGGCCATGCGCTGCGCGCGCCGCTCTTCGAAGCGCTGCAGCAGGCAAAAGCCGATGACGCCGTTCAGGCCATCGTCATCACCTGCGCAGGCCGCACCTTCATCGCCGGAGCCGACATTTCCGAATTCGGCAAGCCACCGAAGGAGCCGAGCCTTCCCGACCTGATCGCCATGCTCGAAAGCATCGACAAGCCCACCGTGGCCGCCATCCACGGCACCGCGCTTGGCGGCGGTCTCGAACTGGCGCTCGGCTGCCACTACCGAGTAGCCGACAAGAGCGCCATGATCGGCCTTCCCGAAGTCAATCTGGGTCTCATCCCGGGCGCCGGCGGCACGGTGCGCCTGCCGCGCCTGGTCGGCCCCGAAGCGGCGCTGAAGATGATCGTCTCCGGCAAGCCCATCGGCATGGACGAAGCGGTGCGGCTTGGCGCGGTCGACCGGCTGGCCGAAACCGATCTGCTTGCAGAAGCCATCGCATTCGCCCGCGAGAAGGCGGCCTCCGGCAACGCACACCCCCACATCCGCGCACGCGCCGAAAAGCTCGCCGTCGACCTCGCCGCCTTTGACGAAGCGGTCAAGGCGGTCACGAAGAAGGCGCGCGGCCTCACCGCCCCGCACACGGCGGCCGAAGCCGTCCGCAACGCCATCACCATGGAGTTCGACGCAGCACTCGACCGCGAGCGCGAACTCTTTCTGGAGCGCCGCGACAGCGCCGAATCCGCCGCCCAGCGCCATCTCTTCTTCGCCACCCGCGAAGCCACCAAAGTGCCCGGCGTCGGTCGCGAGACCGAGGCGCGCAAGATCGCCCGCGCGGGCGTCATCGGTGCAGGCACGATGGGTGCGGGCATCGCCATGGCGCTGGCCAATGGCGGCATTCCCGTCACCATTCTGGAGATGAACGAGGACGCCATTGCGCGCGGTCTCGCCCATGTCGAGAAAACCTATGCCGGGTCGGTCAAGCGCGGCTCCATCGCGCCTGAAGAGAAGGAAGCGCGGATCGCGCGCATCTCCGGCACCACCGATTATGCAGACCTTTCCGACTGCGACATCGTCATCGAAGCCGTGTTCGAGGACATGGGCGTGAAGCGTCAGGTCTTCACCGCGCTCGACAGCGTGCTGAAGCCCGGCGCGATCCTCGCCTCCAACACCTCCTATCTCGACGTCAACGAGATCGCGGCCACCACGAAGCGTCCGCAGGATGTGGTCGGCCTTCACTTCTTCTCGCCCGCCCACGTCATGAAGCTTCTGGAGATCGTGCGCGGCGACGAGACCGCACCGGAAGTCATCAAGACCGCGCTGACCCTTGCCCGTAAAATCGGCAAGGTTCCGGTCGTGGTCGGCGTGTGCAATGGCTTCGTCGGAAACCGCATGCTTGCCGCCCGGCGCGAGCAGAACGAAGACCTTCTCCTCTCCGGCGCAACGCCCGAGCAGGTCGATCGCGTGTTCACCGATTTCGGCTGGCCCATGGGGCCGTTCCAGATGGTCGACCTTGCCGGCCTCGACATCAGCTGGAAGCACCGCCAGTCGCTCGGTCTCACCGCCCCCATCGCCGACACGCTGTGCGAAGCGGGCCATTTCGGCCAGAAGGCCGGACGCGGCTTCTATCTCTATGAGGAAGGCTCCCGCACACCCAAGCCTGACCCCTTCGTTCAGGAGCTCATCGAGAAGAAGGCTGCGGAACTCGGCGTCGAACGGCGCGAGATCAGCGCGGACGAGATCACCGAGCGCACACTTTACCCGATGATCAACGAGGGTGCGAAGATCCTTGAGGAGCGCATTGCCGCCCGCGCCTCCGACATCGACGTGGTGTGGGTCAATGGCTACGGCTTCCCGGTCGCCAAGGGCGGACCGATGTTCTGGGCCGAGCGCTTCGGCATCAAGACAATCGTCGAACGGCTGGAGCATTGGCATCAGAAGACCGGCAACCCGCTCTTTGAGCCTGCGCCGCTGCTTCGCCAGCTTGCATTGACCGGCGGAGGCTTTGCCGACCTCGCATAAGGCGGGGTCGCACCCTATATTCGACGCCAAACGAAACAGCGGAACGAGACAGTATGGACATTCGTCAGATTTCAGAAGAGTACGCCGTCGCCGCGCAGATCACGGCGGAAGACATCGCGACCGTGAAGGCAGCCGGTTTCAAGAGCATCATCTGCAACCGCCCCGAGGGCGAGGAAGCAGGCCAGCCCGCAGTCGAGAGCATCGCCCGCGCTGCAGAAGAGGCGGGGCTCTCCTTCCGCCATGTGCCGGTGGTTTCCGGCGCCATGACAATGGACGACGTGACCGACATGGCAGCGGCTCTGAAAGAGCTTCCCGGCCCGGTTTTCGCCTATTGCCGCAGCGGCGCGCGCTCGGCAAATCTCTACGGCATCATCAAGGAACGCGGTCTTTAAGAAGCACCGCCCGGACGTGATTGATCGCTAAAAAAAGCGGGGCCGATTTCCGGCCCCGCTTTTTTTTGTGTCCTCAATAAAGCCAGCGCAACATGAACAGCGATATCGCCGGGAACAGCGTCAAAAGCGCCACCCGCAGAATATCGCTCATCACGAAGGGCAGAACACCGCGATAAGTCGCCGAGATCGGCGTGTCTTTGGCCATCGAGTTCAACACGAACAGGTTCATGCCCACGGGCGGCGTTATCAGCCCCACCTCCACGACGATCAGCACCAGAATGCCGAACCAGATCGCGAATTCTTCCGCGCCCAGCCCGAAATCCAGAACCGTGACGATCGGGAAGAAGATCGGAATGGTCAGCAGGATCATGGACAGCGAGTCCATCACGCAGCCGAACACGAGATAAAGCAGCAGGATCAGCGTCAGCACCATCCAGGGGCTGTAGCCCTGCTCGCTCACAAACGCCGCCATCTGCTGCGGCACCTGAGCCAGCGCCAGGAACGAATTGTAGAACCCGGCCCCCAGAACGATGAAGAAAATCATCGCCGTGGCGGTTGCCGTCGCAAGGATTGATTCCACGAAGGTTTCGCGTGTCAGCCCGCCATTGATGAGCGCGATCAGGCCCGTGCCCGCCGCCCCCACCGCAGCGCCTTCCGTCGGCGTGAAGACACCCAGATAGATGCCGCCCACAACCGCCAGAAACACGATCAGCACCGGCCAGACATCGAGAAGCGCCCGCATCCGCTCCGAATAGGGCGCACGCTCGCGCGTGCCAGCGGAGTCGGGCCAGAGCCGCACATAGATCGAGATGGCGAGCATGTACCCGACAGCAGCCAGAACGCCCGGCACGAGGGCCGCAACGAACAGTTTCGCGATGTTCTGCTCGGTCAGGATCGCATAGATGACGAGGATCACCGATGGCGGGATAAGAATGCCGAGCGTGCCGCCGGCCGCCAGCGTGCCCGTGGCGAGCGCGCCCGAATAGCCGTAGCGCCGCAGCTCCGGCAGCGCCACCTGGCTCATCGTCGCCGCCGTCGCCAGCGACGAGCCGCAGATCGCGCCAAAGCCGGCGCATGCGCCCACCGCCGCCATGGCCACACCACCGCGCCGGTGGCCCATCCATGTTTCAGCCGCCTTGAACAGCGCCCGCGACATGCCGCCCAGCGTTGCAAACTGCCCCATCAGCAGGAACAGCGGAATGATGGAAAGCGAATAGCCGGAAAAGGTCGAATAGGTCTCGTTCTTCAGCTTGGCGAGCACCGGCGTGACATTGCCGAACACAATCCAGCTGCCGCCGAGCCCGCACAGAAGCATGGCGAGACCGATGGGCAGACGCAGGAAGATCAGAAGCAGCAGTAACGGAAAGGACCAGAGCCCGATTTCAAGATTGGTCAATGGACACTCCCCTGCCCAAGCCCCGGCGTCGGCGTTCCGGCCCTGAATTCACGATAGCGGACGAAGACCATGTAGATCGACACGATCACCGCGATGACAGCCGCCACCAGGCAGGCCGCATAGGGCCACCACAGGGGGAACTGCAGAATGAAGGTGGTTTCGCTGTAGCTCAGCTTGTCGATCATGCCGTAATAGAGCTGGCGGGCGATCAGCACCAGAAACAGCGTCATGATGATCTCCGTCACCAGATCGATCACATGGTTCACGCTGCCCGGCAGGAAAGCGGTGAAAATGTCCACCGTGGCATGACCGCGATTGAGCTGGCACCAGGGCAGAAAGGCAAAGACGGCAAAGCCGACGCCGGCCTGCACCAGTTCAAAATCGCCCGGCACGGGGCCGAGCCCGAAGCGCACCAGCGCGCGGCCGGTAATGCTGGCGACCGTCATGACGATCACCGCCACCAGAACGATCCCGCCCAGAATGGCCATTGTCCTGGCCAGCCAGACAATGATGCTCGATAGTCTCATGCGCCTTCCCGTCTCCCGTGCCGTCCCGCGTGCCGTCGCACGTCCAGTCCCGCGTGCCTTCGCACGTCCAGTCCCGCGTGCCTTCCCATGGCGTTCCCACTCATTCTTGTACCTTTTCGGCTTGCACCTTTTCAGCCTTGTACCTTTTCGGCAGGGTCCGATGACGTTAGCCAGCCACTTCTTCCCACGCAAGCGCCCGAACGCCTGCGGAGCCGGAGCCCGCCGGTTCCCACCGGACCGATGCAAAGTTGAAAGATCGGATCGTCTCGCCCTTGCCGAAGCGGCGAGACCGTTCAGAAAAAGGGGCGGACCGCAGGGGCCCGCCTCGGTTTCATGGCCTCAGGGCCTTACTGACCGGTGTACTGGTCGATCAGGGCGCGGGCTTCATCGATCAGCTTCTGACCGTCGATGCCCTTCTCCTTCATTTCCTCAACCCACTGGGCATAGACCGGCTCGGCGGCCTTCTTCCAGGTTTCGGTGTCCTCGGCGCTGATCTGGATGATGTTGTTGCCGCGATCCACCGCGATCTGGCGGCTCGGACCATCGGCCCCTGCCTGCGTGCTGCCGGCAAAGGCTGCAAATTCCTGACCGGAATTGTCGTCGATCACCTTTTTCAGGTCGTCGGGCAGGCTGTTATACTTCGCCTTGTTCATCGCCAGAACGAAGGTCGTCGTATAGAGCGCCTGATCGCCGCCAAATTCCGTGTGGTTGGAAACGAGCTCGGGCACCTTGAGCGCCGGCGTCACTTCCCAGGGAATGACGCAGCCATCGATCACGCCCTTGGAGAGCGATTCCGTGATCTGCGGCACCGGCATGCCCACGGGCGTCGCGCCCAGCTGGCCAAGAAGCGAGTTGATGATGCGCGTGGGGGCACGGATCTTCATGCCCTTCAGATCGTCGAGCTTCTCGATCGGCGCCTTGGAGTGCAGCATGCCCGGACCGTGAACCCAGACACCCAGCACATGCGTGTCCTTGAATTCCGTGTCCTTCATGTATTTTTCGTACAGATCCCAATAGGCGCGCGAGGTCGCCTCGGCATTGGTCATCATGAAGGGCAGTTCGAACACTTCCGTGGAGGGGAAGCGGCCCGGCGTGGAGCCCGGCAGCGTCCAGACGATATCAACGATGCCGTCGCGCGCCTGATCGTAAAGCTGCGGCGGCGTGCCGCCGAGCTGCATGGCGGGATAACGCTCGATCTTGATGCGCCCGCCCGAATCCTTCTCCACCTTGTCGGCCCACGGGTCGAGCACCAGTTTCGGCACATTCGCCTGCGGCGGCAGGAACTGGTGCAGCCTCAGCGTCACCTCCTGCGCGAACGAGGCCACCGAAGCGCCCACGAGCCCGCTTGCCGCTACGGCAGCCGCAAGGGCTAATTTTCTCACGGAAAATGATTTCATGCTTCTCCTCCCGATTGCATGGTCAAAGCGCCAGCGAACGCTTCGTATCGTTGTTTACGGCTGATGCGTCTCCGCCCGAAGAACTCCCTTTCTTCGCGGGGTGGCCGTCACGCCAAGTATCCTCTGGAAACGCGCCCTCCGTCCAGCCGTGACTTTAGTGGAAATTATGTAACAATAAAGAGGAAAATCTCACAAGATTCGTAACGCAAAGCGCTTTCAGAGCGGCAGCGCACCGGTTTCCTTCAGGGTCTCCAGAACAATGGCGCTTTTCACATGTTGCACCGAGTCATGCGGCAACAGCACGCCATTGACGAAATTGGAGAGCGATTTGAGGTCGGGCGTCACGACCTTCAATATGTAGTCCATCTCGCCGGTCAGCGCGTGCGCCTCCTGCACTTCGGGCAACCGCGCAAGCAATTCGCCGAAACGGCGGGCATTGTCGGGGTTGTGCGTGGCGAGTGTTACGGTGATGATGTTGACCAGCGGAAAGCCCAGCCGGTCACGATCGAGCATCGCGGCATAGCCGCGAATATAGCCCTCCTCCTCCAGTCGCTGCCGGCGGCGCGAGCATTGCGAGGGCGATAAGTTTACCCGTTCCGATAAGTCATTGTTGGTGAGCCGGGCATCGACCTGCAAGAGGGCTAATATCTTGCGGTCATATCCGTCGATACGCGCTTCAGCCATGCAATTCTCCTCCAACATGCACGATCCACGCGCTCTTGTCACAAAATGCGCCCCAGAATGCAAGCCGCTTGCAGGCCACTCCGCCTAAAATGCCCCATGCGTTGAAAAACGCGCGCATTTTCCCAATTCAGGAGGAGTTATTCCATGGGTCCGTTCCCCCACGACGCACCGCCCCCGGAAATCACGAAGGAAAACCCGGCCGGCACGGACGGTTTTGAATTCGTCGAATTCGCCCATTCGGAGCCGGAAAAACTCGCCGATCTGTTCACCAAGATGGGTTACACGGAAGTGGCCCGTCACAAGACGAAGAAGGTCTCCGTCTGGCGTCAGGGCGACATCAACTACATCGTCAATGCCGAGCCCGGCAGCCACGCCATGCGCTTCGTCGACGAGCATGGCCCCTGCGCACCGTCCATGGCCTGGCGCGTGGTCGATGCGAAGCAAGCCTTCGATCATGCGGTTTCCAAGGGCGCAGAGCCCTATGAAGGCGACGACAGGACGCTCGACGTGCCGGCCATTGTCGGCATTGGCGGCTCGCTGATCTACTTCATCGACGCCTATGGCGACAAAGGCTCGGCCTATGAGGCCGAATTCGACTGGCTGGGCGAGAAGAACCCGCGCCCGGAAGGCGTCGGCTTCTACTATCTCGATCACCTCACCCACAATGTCTATCGCGGCAACATGGACAAGTGGTGGGACTTCTACCGTGAGCTCTTCGGCTTCACGCAGATCCACTATTTCGACATCGACGGCCGCATCACCGGCCTCGTTTCCCGCGCGATCACCAGCCCCTGCGGCAAGATCCGCATCCCGCTCAACGAGTCCAAGGACGACACGAGCCAGATCGTCGAATATCTGAAGAAATACAAGGGCGAAGGCATCCAGCACATCGCAGTCGGCACGGACGGCATCTATGATGCCACCGACAGGCTTGCCGACAACGGCCTGAAATTCATGCCCGGCCCGCCCGAGACCTATTTCGAGCGCAGCCATGATCGCGTGCAGGGCCATGACGAGCCCATTGAGCGCATGAAGACGCACGGCATCCTGATCGATGGCGAAGGCGTGGTGAATGGCGGCATGACCAAGATTCTGCTGCAGATCTTCTCCAAAACCGTCATCGGCCCGATCTTCTTCGAGTTCATTCAGCGCAAGGGCGATGAAGGCTTCGGCGAGGGCAATTTCCGCGCCCTGTTCGAGAGCATCGAGGAAGACCAGATCCGCCGCGGCGTCATCAAGGTCGACGCCGCCGAATAGGCGCTACGTCAGATGCGGGCTGCACCGATTGCGGCCCGCAGGAAGCGGAAAAGGGGCAGGACCGGAAAACGGCCTGCCCCTTCTCTCATGCGCCTGTCAGGCGCTGCCGCGTGCCGCTGCCAGCACCTCGCGGATCGTTTCCAGATCGCCCACCTGATTGGCCAGAAGCAGCACCAGCTTCGCGTTCAGCCGCGCGCTTTCCTCAAGGCTGAGCCCCTCATGCGCCGCCATCAGGGCCGCATAGAAATCATCGCCGTCAGTCCCCAGCCGGTCACGGCCGACATCCGTTCTGTCCATCGTCATTCCCTCCCCATCGCATGGGTCATGGCGGCGGCGATCTCATGGGCGTCGGGCTGCCTGAACACCGCCGCCACATGCTGGTCGGGCCGCAACAGATAAAGCCGCCCCGCGCCATAGCGTGCCGCAACCGCCCCCGCGCTGTCCTCGACATGCTCCACACCGTCCACCGCCGAAGCGCCGGGTTGCGTCACCTGCACCACATGCAGCCCCGCAGGCAGACCGATGGGCGGATCGCAATCGACCGCCAGAAGCACGAAACCGCCGCCCGCCTCGCCGAGCAGCCAGGACGCCCTGCCTTCCACGCGCACCGGCGCATCGGCCATCGCTTCGCCCGGCGCAAGCGGGCTCTCGCCATCCCACGGCGCCTGCAATGTGCAGCCGGCCAGCGAGCACGGTTTTGAAAGCCGGCCCGAATTCACCAGTCGCCGCGCAAAATCATGCTCCTGCGAAAGCTCCAGAATGCTGTCGCGGAAAATGCGCTCCATCTCGCTCTTCGGCGTCATGAACGAAGTGGAACGCGCCGAGTTCAGGATGTTCTCATCCGCCCCGTGAACGCGCTCCTCGTCATAGGTCTCAATCAGCGAGGCCGGAGCCTCGCCCTGCACCACCAGCGCCAGCTTCCAGCACAGATTGTCGATGTCCTGAATGCCGCCATTGCCGCCCCGCGCGCCGAAGGGCGACACGATGTGCGCGCTGTCGCCGGCAAAGATCACGCGATCATGCACGAAGCGCTCCAGCCTGCGGCACTGGAATGTGTAGACCGACACCCAGTCGAGCTCGAATTTCGAGTGCCCGATCACCTTGGCGATGCGCGGGATCACATTCTCCGGCTTTTTCTCTTCGTCCGGATCGGCGTCCGGGCCAAGCTGCAGATCGATGCGGTAAATATCGTCCGGCTGCTTGTGCAGCAGCGCCGACTGCCCCTTGTGGAAGGGCGGCTCGAACCAGAACCAGCGCTCTGAGGGAAAGTCCGCCTTCATCTCCACATCGGCGATCAGGAAACGCTCCTCGAACACCTGCCCCGCAAAATCGAGCCCCATCATGCCGCGCACGGGCGAGCGCGCGCCATCACAGGCGATCACCCAGGCCGCGTCCATCTCGTAAGCGCCATCAGGCGTTTCCACCTGAAGGCGCACATCGCTGCCCTTCTGCTCAAGCCCGGCAACACGGTTCTTCCAGCGCAAATCGATCAGCTCGGGAAAGTCGGCCGCCCGCTCCACCAGATACTGTTCGACGTAATATTGCTGCAGGTTGATGAAGGCCGGCATCTTATGGCCTTCCTCCGGCAAAAGGTCGAAGTTCCACACCTCGCGGTCGCGGTGGAACAGGCGCCCCACCTTCCAGGTCACGCCCTTCTCGACCATCCGTTCGCCAACGCCCAGCCGGTCGAAAATCTCCAGCGTGCGTTTTGACCAGCAGATCGCCCGGCTGCCCACCGACACGACATCATTGTCATCGAGCACGACGACGGGAACGCCACGCTGCGCAAGGTCGATGGCGGCGGCAAGCCCCACTGGCCCTGCGCCAATGATGGCGACCGGATATTGCCCGACATGCCCTTCGGCGAGTTCAGGCGGCGTCGCGTAGGGAAAGGGACTGTACTCGTAACGCGGCATTGGATTTTACCCTCCCTTGCAGCCGCTTCTCCTCAAAAAAGAAGCGGCTCAAACCTCTTCCAGTGCACGACCCTCAACTCCGGTCATGAAGTCGGTGGTCATGAAAAAACAGCGCCAGCGCTGACGACCCCTTCTCCCCGCAAGCGGGGAGAAGGTAAGGATGAGGGGCAAGCGCCATCGGCAATCAGCGGATGCGCGGCAAAACCAGTCTCAATCAGGTCGCCGCCAGCCCCTCATCCCCAGCCCCTCATCCCCAGCCCCTCATCCCCCTGCCGGGACCTTCTCCCCGCAAGCGGGGAGAAGGAAGCCGACATCGCGAGCGGCGCGCGTCCTCCAAACGTCGCGCCGGCCCGCTTCATCACGTCATCCCTGCAGCGCGTCCCACATTTCGCGGTCACGTTCTGCCGTCCAGATGCGCGGCGTATCGATGCCCAGCGCTTCGTCATAGGCGCGCGCCACATTGAACGGCAGGCAATGCTCGTAGATCGCATAGTCGGAGAATTTCGGATCGCACACCGCGCGGCAGGCGTCCCACGCCTCCTTCAGCGTGCCACCGCCCTGCGCCACACGGGCCACCGGCTGATAGGTGGACATCACGAAATCGCCCGTCAGGTCGAGCGCTTCGTTGACCATGCCCTGCCCCACCAGCGCGTCACCGCGTCCCGGTGCGATGGCGTCCAGATCGAAAGCGCGGATTTCCTCCAGCGTCGCCGGCCAGTCGTGGAAATGCCCGTCACCGCAATAGCAGGCCGAGTGGTACTCCACGATATCGCCGGTGAACATCACATTGGCGTCCGGCACGAACGCCACGATGTCGCCCGCCGTGTGCGCGCGACCAAGGAACATCAGGTCCACCCGGCGCTTGCCCAGATACACCGTCATCGACTGCGAGAAGGTGGTGGTGGGCCAGGTCAGGCCGGGGATCGATTCATGCCCCTGGAACAGGCGCGGGAACCGCACGAATTCAGAATCCCAGTCCTCCTTGCCGCGCTCCACCACCATCGAGCGCGCCTTGTCGCTCATGATCACGGTCGGGGCCTGATAGGCCGATGCGCCAAGCACGCGCACCGCGTGATAATGCGTCAGCACCAGATGGCTGATCGGCTTGTCGGTGACGGAGCGCACCTTCTCGATCACCTTTTCGGCGAGGCGCGGCGTTGCCTGCGCCTCGATCACCATCACCGACTCGTCGCCAATGATGATGCCCGAATTGGGATCGCCCTCGGCGGTGAAGGCCCAGAGGTCCCGGCCGATCTCGTCAAACGAGATCTTCTTTTCGGTCAGGTCGCCTGCGGATGCGAATTGCTTGGCCATTACGCGCCTTTCTCGTATTTCTGAACAGTCTGCTCGATCGCGCCGAAGATCGAATGGCCATCGCCATCCTTCATCTCGATGCGCACCGTGTCGCCGAAGCGCATGAAGGGCGTCGACGGCTTGCCGTCATTGATGGTCTCGATCATGCGGATTTCGGCAATGCAGGAATAGCCCACGCCACCGGCGTCAACCGGCTTGCCGGGGCCGCCGTCGAGCTTGTTGGATACCGTGCCCGAACCGATGATCGCACCCGCTCCGAGCGGTCGCGTCTTTGCCGCATGCGCCACCAGCGTCGGGAAATCGAAGGTCATGTCGACGCCCGCATCGGCCCGGCCGAACGGCTTGCCATTGTAGTCCACGCAAAGCGGCAGCGAGAGCTTGCCGCCGTTCCATGCATCGCCCAGCTCTTCCGGCGTCACCGCCACCGGCGAGAAGGCCGAGGACGGCTTCGACTGGAAGAAGCCGAACCCCTTGCCGAGTTCGGCGGGGATCAGGCCCCGCAGCGAAACGTCGTTCACCAGCATCACCAGCCGGATCGCCGCTGCCGCCTCTTCCGGCGTCGCGCCCATCGGCACGTCATCGACGACCACGGCGATCTCGCCTTCCATGTCGATGCCATAGGCTTCATCCGCCATCACGATCGGGTCGCGCGGGGCCAGAAACGTGTCGGAGCCGCCCTGATACATCAGCGGATCGGTCCAGAAGCTTGCGGGCATTTCCGCCCCGCGCGCCTTGCGCACCAGCTCCACGTGATTGACGTAGGCCGAACCGTCCGCCCACTGATAGGCGCGCGGCAGCGGCGAAAGCGCATCATGCTCATGGAAGCGCTCTGCCGGCACCGAGCCGTGATCCAGGCTTTCGGAAAGGGCTGCCAGATGCGGCGCGATCCGGGACCAGTCATCGAGCGCTGCCTGCAGCGTCGGCGCAAGAAAGGAAGCGTCCGTGCAACGGGTCAGGTCGCGCGAGACGACGACCAGCTTGCCGTCGCGCGTTCCGTTCTTCAGCGTAGCGAGTTTCATGCAATGTCCTTTATGCGTTGGGGAAGACGCGCAATCGGCGCAGGTCCACCGGACCAACGCCGATCATATCGCCTGTGGTCGCTCTGGTCGATCAGGACCAGTCGCCCTCCGGCGTTCCGTTGAAGCGCTTCTTGAGGTCCTTCCAGCAGTCGATGTAATCTTCCTGCAGTGTGTCGGTCTCGGCCGCATAGCGCGTGAGGTGCTGCGGGAACCGGGTTTCGAACATGAACGCCATGGTCTCTTCCAGTTTCACCGGCTTCAGTTCCCCATGGCTGGCCTTCTCGAAGCCGAACGTGTCCGGCCCATGCGGCAGCATCATGTTGTGCAGCGACGAGCCGCCGGGCACGAAACCCTCTTCCTTGGCGTCGTACTGGCCTTTGATCAGGCCCATGAACTCGCTCATGATGTTGCGGTGATACCAGGGCGGGCGGAACGTGTGTTCGGCCACCATCCAGCGCGGCGGGAAGATCACGAAATCGATATTGGCCGTGCCCTCCTCACCCGACGGCGCGGTCAGCACCGTGAAGATCGACGGGTCGGGATGATCGAACAGGATCGCTCCCACCGGCGAGAAGGTGGACAGGTCGTATTTGTAAGGCGCGTAATTGCCGTGCCATGCCACCACGTCGAGCGGCGAATGGCCGATCTCCGTCACATGAAACTGGCCGCACCATTTCACGAACAGCCGGCAGGGCGTTTCCTTTTCCTCATACCAGGCGACCGGCGTCTTGAAGTCGCGCGGATTGGCCAGGCAGTTCGCGCCGATGGGGCCGCGATCCGGCAGGGTGAATTTCGCGCCGTAATTCTCGCACATATAGCCGCGCGCCGGCCCGTCCATCAGCTCCACCTGGAAAACCATGCCCCGCGGCAGAACCGCCAGTTCGCCGGGCTGGATCTCGATGATGCCCATTTCGGTCTTGATGCGCAGACCGCCTTCCTGCGGCACCAGCATCAACTCGCCATCGGCGTTGAAGAAATAGTCATCCACCATAGACGTGTTGAAGGCGTAGACATGGGCCGCCATACCGGCCTGCCCCTGCGCGTCGCCCGCCGTGGTCATGGTGTGCACGCCCGACAGGAAATCGGTCTTCTCGTTCGGGATCGGCGTCGGGTCCCAGCGCAGCTGACCGAGCGCAAGCTGGTGATCGTTCACATTGGGCGCAGACTTCCACTCATCGAAGCTGACCGCCGTAAAGCGGCCGGTGTGCCTCACGCTCGGGCGAATGCGATAGAGCCAGGACCGCTCATTCGTCCCGCGCGGCGCGGTGAAGGGCGAGCCCGAAAGCTGTTCTGCATAAAGCCCGTAAGCGGGCTGCTGCGGCGAGTTCTGCCCCTGCGGCAGCGCGCCGGGCAGGCTTTCCGTTTCAAAGTCATTGCCGAAGCCCGGCATGTACTGGACGGTCATTCATTCCTCCATGAAGTCGGGGAAGCGACGAATTGGTTGCAACCGTAACCATGGCGAATGTAACTATCAACGGCACCAGAGCATCGGCCCGAAATTCGGAAAACACGATGCGCGGGTCAAACAGGTTAGAGCGTCCTTTCTGCGTCCGAATGGACGCACGGCGCTCCAGAGGGAAACATAAGGAGAAACCGCCGCACATGACCACGTCCGTTCCCCCGCCCGGCTTCCCCCGGAACGCAACCGACCGCACCATCCTCGCACTGGAGGCTTTTCTGCCCTATCGGCTCACGCGTCTCACCGATGCGATCAGCCGCAAATTCTCGCAGGCCTATCGCGCACGCCTCGGCCTGACGCGGCCCGAATGGCGCACGCTCGCCACGCTCGGCCAGTTCGGCACCATGACCGCGACCGATATCGGCGCGCATTCTTCCATGCACAAGACCAAGGTGAGCCGCGCCGTCGCCTCGCTGGAAGAGCGGCGCTGGCTCCTGCGCGAGCCCGACGCGCAGGATCGCCGCGTGGAGCGCCTGACCCTCAGCAGGGTGGGCCAGAAGGCCTATGAAGACATGGTGCCCGTCGCGCACGGCTTCGAGACGCGGCTTCTCGCCCGCATGGAGCCGGAAGAGCGCGCAGCCCTTCTCACCGGCCTTGAAGCCCTGGAGCGCGCCGCACTGGAAGATTAGAGCAATTCCGGACGGAAAACCGGTTCCCGCTTTTCCTGGAATTGCTGCAACGGCGCTACCAGCTCATCACCACCTTGCCGGCCTCGCCCGAACGCATGGCGGCGAAGCCTTCGCGGAAATCGTCTGCGGCAATGCGGTGGGTGATCAGGTCGCGCACGTCGAGCCGCGTCTGAACCAGCGCGATCATCTTGTACCAGGTCTCGAACATCTCGCGCCCGTAAATGCCCTTCAGGTGCAGCATCTTGAAGATGACCTTGTTCCAGTCGATCTCGAAACCCGCCGGCGCAATGCCCAGAATGGCGATCTTGCCGCCATTGTTCATCACGTCGATCATGTCGCGGAAGGCGGGAGCCGCACCCGACATTTCAAGCCCCACATCAAAGCCCTCGGTCATGCCCAGCTGGCGCATCACCTCCGGCAGCGTTTCTTCCGCCGCGTTCATCGTGTGCTGCACGCCAAGCTTTCTGGCGAGCTCCAGCCGGCCCGGATTGATGTCGGTGATGACCACCTTGCGCGCGCCCACGGCCTGCGCCACCAATGCGCCCATGATGCCGATGGGGCCTGCGCCCGTCACCAGCACGTCCTCGCCCACCAGGTCGAAGGAAAGCGCGGTGTGCACCGCATTGCCAAGCGGATCGAAAATCGCCGCGATCTCATCGGGAATGTTGTCGGGGATCGGCACCACATTGTGCTGCGGCAGCGCGATGAACTCGGCGAACGCACCCGCGCGGTGAACGCCCACGCCCAGCGTGTTGTGGCACAGATGCCCTCGCCCCGCCCGGCAGTTGCGACAATGGCCGCACACGATGTGCCCCTCGCCGGAAACCCGCTGGCCGGGCTTGTATTCCGTCACCGCCGAGCCAACCTCCGTCACCTCGCCGACGAATTCATGGCCCGTCACCAGCGGCACCGGCACGGTGTTCTGCGCCCACTCGTCCCAGTTCCAGATATGCACGTCCGTGCCGCAGATCGCCGTCTTGCGCACCTTGATGAGCACGTCGTTCGGCCCGATCTCGGGCACGGGAACACGCTCCATCCAAAGGCCCTCCTCGGGTCTGGATTTAACGAGCGCCTTCATCATGTTGGACATCGTCGACTATCCTTCCAGAGTGTTTGGGTGGCCGTCCTTCCCCCCGCCTGCGGGGAGAAGGTGCCGGCAGGCGGATGAGGGGCCTGCGCCCACCTTCAAGACAAGCAATTCCAGGAAAAGCGGAAACCGGTTATCCGTCCGGAATTGCGCTAAAACGCTCTAAGCGATCACCCCAAGCTCACGCCCGATCTTTCCAAACGCCTCCACCGCGCGATCAATGTCTGCGGCCGAGTGCGCGGCAGACATCTGCGTGCGGATACGGGCAGCCCCCTTCGGCACCACGGGGAAGGAGAAGCCGATCACATAGATGCCCTCCTCCAGAAGCCGCGACGCCATCTTCTCGGCAAGTGCTGCATCGCCCAGCATCACCGGGATGATCGGGTGATCAGCCCCCGCAAGCGTGAACCCCTGCTTTTCCATGCCGGCGCGGAAGCGCGCCGCATTGTCATAGAGCTTCTGGCGCAGGCCGGCCCCGCCCGCCACCATGTCGAAAACCCTGAGCGAGGCCGCCGCGATCACCGGGGCCAGTGTGTTCGAAAACAGATAGGGCCGCGAGCGCTGGCGCAGCCAGTCGACCACTTCACCCTTGCCACATGTATAGCCGCCCGAGGCCCCGCCCAGCGCCTTGCCCAGCGTGCCCGTCATGATGTCGACCCGGCCTTCCACGCCGCAATGCTCCGGCGTGCCGCGTCCGTTCTCACCCACGAAACCGACCGCATGGCTGTCATCCACCATCACCATCGCATCGTATTTTTCCGCCAGATCGCAGACCGCGCCCAGATTGGCGATGATGCCATCCATGGAAAACACGCCATCCGTGGCGACCAGCCGGAAGCGCGCGCCCTCGGCCTGCTTCAGACATTCCTCCAGCGCGCCCATGTCATTGTTGGCGTAGCGATGGCGCTGCGCCTTGCACAGCCGCACGCCATCGATGATCGACGCATGGTTGAGCGCATCCGAAATGATCGCATCCTCCGGCCCGAGCAGCGTCTCGAACAGGCCCGCATTGGCGTCGAAGCATGAGGAATAAAGGATCGTGTCCTCATAGCCCAGAAAGCCGGAAATCTTCGCTTCCAGTTCTTTGTGCTCTTCCTGCGTGCCGCAGATGAAGCGCACCGAGGCCATGCCGTAACCATAGCGGTCGAGCGCCGCCTTCGCCGCCTCGCGCAGTTCCTCATTGTCGGCAAGGCCCAGGTAATTGTTGGCGCAGAAATTCAGCACCCTCTGCCCGCCGCTCTCGATCTCGGCCGACTGCATCGAGGTAATGACCCGCTCGCTCTTGTAGAGCCCGGCCTCCTTCAGGCCATCGAGTTCTTTGCGTAGATGGGAGAGGAAAGACGCGGTCATGAATGCCTCGCTCTGGGGTGGGAGGGACTGGCTTCTCTTCCACTACTACAGAGTGACGCCGCTTTCGACCATGGACAATTCTGCATTGCTTTTCCGTCGGACCGCGAAGCTCGACAAAGGTGTCGACGTCCGCCCCTCACCCCTCACCCTTACCCTTACCCTCTCCCCGCGCCCGGCGTTCCCGTGCCTTCATCCTCATCCTGAGCTTGTCGAAGGGCGGGGGTGAAGGCTTGCACCCGCGCTTCCCGCTGGAGCCCTTTCATGCCGCCCTCGCCCTTCGACAAGCTCAGGATGAGGCTGCGCCGGTTCCCCCAACCTCCCAAACCACCCGCAACAAAAAAAGGGGCAGACGCCAAAGCGCCCGCCCCTTCTCAAACTCTCCCGGCAGGGCGCGCCGCGCGCCGGCCCTCACCCTTACCCTCTCCCCACGCGCGGCGTTCCCGTGCCTTCACCCTCATCCTGAGCTTGTCGAAGGGCGGGGGTGAAGGCTTGCACCCGCGCTTCACGCTGGAGCCCTTTCATGCCGCCCTCGCCCTTCGACAAGCTCAGCATGAGGGCTGCGCCGGTTCCCCCAACCTCCCAAACCACCCGCAACAAAAAAAGGGCAGATGCCCAAAGCGCCCGCCCCTTCTCAAACTCTCTCGGCAGGGCGCGCCGCTCACCGCCGCGCGCCCGCCCTCACAATCGCATCAGAAAAACGCCTGCAGGCCCGTCTGCGCACGGCCGAGGATCAGCGCGTGAACGTCATGCGTGCCCTCATAGGTGTTGACCGTCTCCAGGTTCTGCGCGTGGCGCATCACATGGTACTCGATCTGGATGCCGTTGCCGCCATGCATGTCGCGGGCTTGCCGCGCGATATCGAGCGCCTTGCCGCAATTGTTGCGCTTCACGATGGAGATCATCTCCGGCGCCATCCGGCCCTCGTCGAACAGCCGGCCAACGCGCAGGCTGGCCTGAAGGCCGAGCGCGATCTCGGTCTGCATGTCGGCGAGCTTCTTCTGGAAGAGCTGCGTCTGCGCCAGCGGCTTGTCGAACTGCTTGCGGTCGAGACCATACTGGCGCGCGCGGTGCCAGCAGTCTTCCGCCGCGCCCATCGCACCCCAGGAGATGCCGTAGCGCGCACGGTTCAGACAGCCGAACGGGCCGCTCAGCCCCTCGGCATTCGGCAGAAGCGCGTCTTCGCCCACTTCCACGCCGTCCATCACGATCTCGCCGGTGATCGATGCGCGCAGCGAAAGCTTGCCGCCGATCTTCGGCGCGGAAAGGCCCTTCATGCCCTTTTCGAGCACAAAGCCGCGGATCTTGTTGCCGTGCGCGGCAGACTTCGCCCACACCACGAACACATCGGCGATCGGCGAATTGGAGATCCACATCTTGGAGCCGGTCAGGCGGTAGCCGCCGTCGATCTTCTCCGCGCGTGTCTTCATGCCGCCCGGGTCCGAACCCGCATCCGGCTCTGTCAGGCCGAAGCAGCCGATATATTCGCCGGAAGCGAGCTTCGGCAGATATTTCTGCTTCTGCTCTTCCGAGCCATAGGCGTGGATCGGGTACATCACCAGCGAGGACTGCACGCTCATCATCGAGCGATAGCCGGAATCGATGCGCTCCACCTCGCGCGCCACCAGGCCGTAGGACACATAGCCGGCGCCCACGCCGCCATACTCCTCCGGCACCGTCACGCCCAGAAGGCCCGCCTCGCCCATTTCGCGGAAGATCGCGGCGTCGGTTTCCTCGTTCATGTAGGCGTGCTCGACGCGCGGCGCGAGCTTGTCGGCGGCAAAGGCGGCCGCGGCATCGCGGATCATGCGCTCTTCATCGGTGAGCTGGTCTTCCATGAGGAACGGGTCGTCCCACACGAAATTCGATTTCGAGGATTTCGACGCGGCTTTGGCCTGTGGTGCTTCCATATTCATATGTGCCTTCCTGATGCGGTTGCGCTCTCTCGACGCCTGACTGGAGCATACAGCATCCTATGCGAAACTGCTTCAAGCTTAAAATGATTTTTTGGAAGAGGATGGTGACGGGAGGGGATGGATTGAGGTGGCGCTCGAACGGAGACATTCACCATGAGACACGGCACACCAATCAGCCAAAGCGCCTGCGCGGTGTTTCACGCCCCATCCCACCCCGCGCCTTCGTCATCCCCGGGCCTACCCCGGGGATCCATGCCGGTCGGTCTAAACCCGCCACAACCGCCAAGGAATGGATCCCCGGATCAAGTCCGGGGATGACGAAGGAGCGAGTGTGCAGGTTAGACCCCACCGCCTGCGCGCCCTTCTCCCCGCGAGCGGGGAGAAGGTGAGGATGAGGGGCGGGCGGCAAGCGTTTAGAATGAAATGAAGGCGGGACTGATCATGCGTCCCCCACTCCTTCGTCATCCTCGGGCCCGACCCGAGGATCCATGCCGGTCGGCCGAAACCCGCCGCAACGGTCACGGAATGAAACCCGGGTCAAGCCCGGGGTGACGCAGGGCAGGAAGCGCAATAACCCACACAGCCCTCATCCTGAGCTCGTCGAAGGGCGAGGGCGACATGGAGAGCGGCGGGAAGCGCATGGTGCATGCCTTCACCCCCGCCCTTCGACGAGCTCAGGATGAGGGTAAAGGCACGGCGATGCCGCGCTTGCCACCCTGCAATTCGGCACCTCTCACTCGCCTGCATGGTCCTTCACCTGTACAGGTGAAAATGAAGCTACCCACTCCTTCGTCATCCTCGGGCCCGACCCGAGGATCCATGCCGGTCGGCCGAAACCCGCCGCAACGGTCACGGAATGGATCCCCGGATCAAGTCCGGGGATGACGAAGGCGGAGGGCAGTCGCGGAAGCCCCCTTTAAAGGAAGTTCACCTTCCCCGTGGCAATGTCATAAATGCCCGCAGCGGCCTTGAGCTTGCCGGCTGCATAGAGGTCGCCGAGAATCGGGCCGGTCGTCTGCGCCCTCTCCGCGTTTAGCGTCGCATTGCGCGCTGTCGCGGTCGCCAGCAGGTCCTCCGGCTCTGCCGCCATGGCGTCGTAGACCGCAGGGCGAATGGCGTTCACGAGGCTCGGCAGATGGCCGGGCGGCAGGGTGTTGTCCTGAATCGCCTGGATCGTGGCGTCCACCGCGCCGCAGGCCGTGTGCCCCAGCACGAGGATCGTCTTGATGCCGAGAACGGCCGCCCCGTATTCGAGGCTCGCCAGCCCGTCCTCATTGATGAAATTGCCCGCCACGCGAATGACGAAAAGCTCTCCCGGCCCCTGATCGAAGATCAGCTCGGGCGCAACACGGGAATCCGCGCAGCTCACGATGGCCGCGAAGGGCTGCTGCCCCTGCGCGCGGCTGGCGCGGCCCGCCGAATGATCGGTGTTGATAGGCTGGTTGGCCACATAGCGCGCATTGCCGTCCATGAGGCGCTGCAACGCCTCGTCGGGTGAGACAGGCGCTGCCGCGCCGGTTTCGGCGGATGCACGCGCGGCAAGCGGTGCAGCCATTGCAAGAGCCAGACCGCCTGTCAGCAGCCCACGACGGCTAAGAATTCCAGAGTCACAATTCACGCACATAATTCAGTCGCTTTCTAAAGTTGACCCAACGTAAAGCCGTATATCTCAAAACTTACCTGATCACTCGATTTATGTTTACACTTCTAACAATCTACATCTTCTTCCCCTGCGGGCTGCAGGGGCCGCCCTTTCCGGCCCACGCGCTCCCTCGCCCCGCCCCGACACAAGTGCTGGAAAGCGGTGCGGCGTCTCTTCTCGCCACCTCCGAATCCCCGTAAAATCGGTCCCATGACTGCAGCCTCCCACACCATTCGCCAGCTAAACGACACCGTGATCAACCAGATCGCCGCAGGCGAGGTGATCGAGCGGCCGGCGAGCGTCGTGAAGGAGCTGGTGGAAAACGCGCTCGACGCCGGCTCCACCCGGATCGAGGTGGCGACCGCCGGCGGCGGGCTTTCGCTGCTGCGCGTCACCGACAATGGCGGCGGCATCGAGCATGACGAGCTGCCGCTCGCCGTCTCGCGCCATTGCACGTCAAAACTCACCGACGACATTCACGACATTCGCTCGCTCGGTTTTCGCGGCGAGGCGCTGCCCTCCATCGGCTCGGTGGCGCGGCTTTCCCTGCGCTCGCGCCCGGAAGGGGCCGACAGCGCCGCCGAGATCGCCGTGGAAGGCGGGCGCGTGTCGCCGGTCCGGCCCGTGGCGGCCAATCGCGGCACCACGGTGGAGGTGCGCGACCTCTTCTTCGCCACGCCTGCCCGGCTGAAATTCATGAAGAGCGAGCGCGCCGAGACCGCCGCCATCACCGAGGTGGTGAAGCGTATGGCGCTCGCCTTTCCCGAGGTGCGCTTCACACTGACGGGCTCCGACCGCAACACGCTGGAGCTGCCCGCCGTGCCGGCCGATGGCGAGGGGCTCCTGCGCCGCATCGCGCAGGTGATGGGCAAGGATTTCTCCGAAAACACGCTGCCCATCGAGGCCGAGCGCGAGGGTGTCGCGCTGTCGGGCCATGTCTCGATCCCGTCTTTTTCGCGCGGCAACGCGATGCTGCAATATTTCTACGTGAACGGGCGGCCGGTGCGCGACAAGCTCCTGACCGGGGCCATTCGCGGCGCGTACATGGACGTCCTGCCGCGCGACCGGCATGCAGTCGTCGCGCTCTTCATCTCGCTCGATCCGGCGCTGGTCGACGTGAATGTGCATCCGGCCAAGGCCGATGTGCGCTTTCGCGATCCGGGCCTTGTGCGCGGTCTCATCGTCGGCGCGGTCCGCCATGCGCTGGAGATCAGCGGCATGCGCGCCTCCACCTCCGGAGCGGACGCCATGCTGGCAGCCTTCCGCCAGCCGGAGCACGCAGCGCCCGGCGGCCTTTCCGGCGGCGGCAGCGCACATTATCGCTACACCCCGCCAC
Source organism: Nitratireductor aquimarinus (assembly GCF_017255295.1). Classification (GTDB taxonomy): domain Bacteria; phylum Pseudomonadota; class Alphaproteobacteria; order Rhizobiales; family Rhizobiaceae; genus Nitratireductor; species Nitratireductor aquimarinus. Next base: position 427,281 of record NZ_JAFKDE010000002.1, on the reverse strand, counting down.
CGCGCCCCGCACAGGACTGGCGGCTCGACACCTCCCCCACCCGCCCTCTGGACATGACGGGCAGTGCCTCCATTGCAGGCGCAGCGCCCGCCGCCGACGGCTTTTCCGCGCCCGCCCAGTCGGCTTTCGATGTCGGTGCCGGCCTGAGCGCCGATGCCCGCGCCGGCGAGGTCGAGGCAGCACCCGAATTGACGCGCTCCCCGCTGGGCGCCGCGCGCGCGCAGGTGCATGAAAACTACATCGTCGCGCAGACGGAGGATTCTCTCGTCATCGTCGACCAGCACGCCGCCCATGAGCGCCTTGTCTACGAGGCCCTGAAGGAGGCGCTCCATTCGCGCGCCCTGCCCGCGCAGATGCTGCTTCTGCCCGAGATCGTGGACATGCCGGAAGAAGACGCCGACCGCGTCGCCGCCCATGCCGAATTCCTCGCCCGTTTCGGGCTGGGGCTGGAGCGTTTCGGCCCCGGGGCCATCGCCGTGCGCGAAACCCCGTCCATGCTGGGCAAGGTCGACGTGCCGCAGCTCGTGCGCGACCTGGCCGACGAGATCGCCGAGAACGACACCGCCGACACGTTGAAGGAGCGCATCGACCACATCGCCGCGACCATGGCCTGCCACGGTTCCGTGCGCTCCGGACGGCGGCTGCGCGCCGAAGAGATGAACGCGCTTCTGCGGCAGATGGAGGCAACGCCCGGCTCCGGCACGTGCAATCATGGCCGCCCGACCTATATCGAGTTGAAGCTGACCGATATCGAGCGCCTGTTCGGCAGGCGTTAGAGCATCGGACCGAAAAGTGGGCACCGGTTTTCGGGTTAATCCGATGATCCAGACCAAGACCTCACGCGGCCCCGCCGGCGACAAGCAGGTTTACTTGGCGCGGCAGGAAGGTTAAGGCCCAGAGTTGATGACAAGAGGCACCAGACGATGAACCGTTTCGAAGGACCCGGCGCGCGCGAGGCACGCATTCGCTATCTGGATGGCGACTTTCAGGTCATGACCCCCGGCGCTTTCGTGCGCTGCGCCGTCACCGAACAGCCGATCCAGCTCGATGACCTGAAATACTGGAGCGTCGAGCGCCAGGAAGCCTATGTGAGCGCCGACACCTCGCTCGCCCGCGAACTGGAAATGCATCCCGAACTACGCAAACGCGGTTAATCGGAAACCGGTTTTCCGTCCGGGATTGCGAAAAAACAGAGAGATGGAGCGGTGCAGCGTTTCGGTGAAACGATGAACGGCTCCAGACCTATTTGAGGCTGCGTTCGCGCCAGTTCTCGATCGTGTTTTCGATGATCGTCACCGGCATGTCCGCTGCCTCGAACACCGCTTCCACCTGAAGCACCCGGCTTGCCTCGGCCAGTTCGCCGAGCGCACCGCTGCCGCCGCGCAGCCGCACAAGATCCTTCTCCGTCGTGATCAGCTGAAGCCCGTCCCTGCCAGCGGCTGCGATCAGATCGCGCGCGTCGTCATCATCATAGGGGTGATGATCGGGAAAGCTCTTCCCCTCCACCACTGCGCCGCCGGCCTCGGCAACGCTGTCGAAGAACTTCTTCGGGTTCCCGATCCCCGCAAAGGCGAGAAACCGCCCGCCCTTGATGGCGCGCATGCCACGCGGCTTGAGCCGCGCCTGAAACACCGGTCGTCCCGCCCGCGAGGTCTGGCGCACCACATGGTCGGCCGCAGTGCCCTCGCCCATGGTCAGAACCGCATCGGCAAAGCGCAGCTGGTCGATCAGCCGCGCCCGCAGCGGGCCGCCTGGAATGACGTGGCCATTGCCCAGCCCGCGCCGCGCATCCACCACCATCACCGCGTAATCCATGTGAATGCGCGCGCTCTGGAAACCGTCATCCATGATGATGAAGTCGCAGCCGATGCCGACCAGCTCGCGCGCGCCCGTCAGGCGATCCGGCGCTACCATGGTCGGCGCATGCCGCGCCAGAAGCAGCGGCTCGTCCCCCACATGGCGCGAGAGATCCTTTTCCGCATCCACCAGATGCGCCGTGGTCATGGAGCCGCCATGCCCGCGCGACAGGAAGCCCGGCTTGCGCCCCAGCTTCCGCGCCTGTTTCGCCAGCGCGATGGAAACGGGCGTCTTGCCCTCGCCGCCAACGGTGAAATTGCCCACGCACAGGACCGGCACATCCACTTTCGCGCGTTTGGCAGACGCCATCCGGTAGCCGGCCACAAAACCGTAAAGCGCAGAGAACGGGGCAAGGCTCCAGGCCCGCCAGTCCGCCGGCTCCCACCAGAACGGAGGCGCCTCGCTGGACCGCCGCGCGTCCATTCGCACGCGTGAAGGACGATCTACACTGTTCACGGAGCATCGGGATGACCGAAAACCGGTTTCCACTTTTCGGCCCGATGCTCTAGCCATGGCCCTCATCGTCCTCAAGACGACTCTTGACGATCAGTGGATGAATATAGGGATCGAGCGCCTGCAGGGTGCGGTTCAGCGCGCCCGACATGTCGTCAACCGCAGCCCGCCCGGCCTTGATCATGGTGCGCCGCGCGGAATAATTGTTGAGCAGGAAGTTCACCCCGCCCGCCAGCATCTCGCCATCGCGCACCAGCCGCGCACCGCCCGCATCGATCAGGCGGCGATAGGCGTCGCGGAAATTCTGCACATTGCAGCCAGAAAGAACCGCCGTGCCCAGACGCGCAGGCTCAATCGGGTTCTGCCCGCCCTCGCCCGTCAGAGACCGGCCCACAAAGGCGATCTCGGTCAGGCGCAGATAAAGTCCCATCTCGCCAATCGTGTCGCCGAGCAGGATATCGACATCGGCAGACACCGCATCATTGCGGCTGCGGCGCGCCACCTTGAGGCCACGCGCCTTGAATTCCTCTTCCAGCCCGTCGGCGCGCTCGGGATGGCGCGGCACGATAATGCTGAGAATGTCGGCATGCCGTGGCTTCAGCTTTTCATGAACATCCGCCGCCACGGTCTCCTCGCCCTCATGGGTGGAGACGGCAGCCCAGGTCTCGCGCTCGCCGATCTGCCCTTCCAGAAGCGCCAGCGCCTCCGGGTCAACCGGCGGAACATGCGTATCGACCTTGAGATTGCCCGAAACGGTCACGGGCCGCGCACCCAGCGTGCGGAAGCGCTCGCCGTCAACTTCCGACTGGGCAACCACATGCGCCAGGTTCTCGAACAGCGCCTCGGCCAGATAGGGCCGCTTCTGCCAGCGCGCGAAAGAGCGATCCGACAGGCGCCCGTTGACGAGAACCTGCGGCACGCGGCGCGCGCCCAGTTCAAGGATCGTCATCGGCCAGATTTCAGACTCGGCCATGATGGCCAGATCCGGCTTCCAGTGGTTCAGAAAGCGGCTGACAGCCGGCTTCAGATCAAGCGGCACATACTGGTGGATCACATTGCCGCCAAGCCGCTCTTCCGCCACCTTGGCGGAGGTCACCGTGCCGGTGGTCAGAACGATATTGATGCCATAGCCAAGCAGATGCTCGATCAGGCCGATCACGGCCGCCGTCTCGCCAACGCTGGCCGCATGCATCCAGATCAGCGGGCCTTCCGGGCGCGGCTTTCCGGCCTTGCCGTAACGCTCGTGCCGGCGCACCCGGTCTTCCTTGCCCTTGCCGGCGCGCCAGACGATATAGCCGCCAATCAGCGGAAACACCGCCGCGCCTGCCCAGCGATAGGTCGTAAGGATGGTCCGTGCCCAGCGTTCACTCATGGTCATCTATCGTCGACCAGGGCGTAGGCCTTGCGGGTCGCTTCATTGAGCGAATCCGTAACCTCGCGACGCTTCTCTTCCATCACATCCGCATCCGCATCGGCGGCGACAAAAATGGGCTCGCCCAGAATGACCGCGCTGCGCCCGAAGGGCAGATTGATGGTGGTCTTGTCCCATGTGCGCTCAAGCACCTTGCGGCGGCTCGTGGCAATGGCGACCGGCACGATTGGCCGGCCGGAAATGCGCGCCAGCGTGACGATGCCAAGCCCCGCCTCGCGCGGCGTGCCATGGGGAATGTCGGCGATCATCGCAACATTGCAGCCGCGGTCGATCGTCTTTTTCAGCGCGATCAGCGCCTTCGCGCCACCCTTGCGGATATCGCGCTCGCCCTTGCGCCCGCCGGAGCCGCGCACCGTATCGAAACCGAGTTTCTCGGCAACGAGCGCATTCAGCTCGGCATCGGCGCTGCGCGAAAAGAGCGCAACGATCTTGTGCTTGCGCGGATTGATCGCCGGACCAAGAATGTGCTGGCCGTGCCAGAGCGCTGCAATGGCCGGCGAATGCTGATCAATCGCTGCCTGCAGGTCGTCAGACCCTTTGACACGCGGATTGGTGCGGTCGATCAGGCGAATTGCGCCCGCCATCAGCGTCGCCAGCGCCTGTTTCACAAAGCGCGACTTCGCCAGCGGCTTGCGAATACGGCGCCACAGCTCCTTGAAGGGGCGCGGTCCCGTCTTCTTCCGCTTTGCGCTCACGGCAGGGGAAGGCGCAGTCGCCTTGTTTTCCATATGTGGGTCCTTGCTATCCCTTGGTCGTTTCCGACGCGGGATCGAGCAGGCGGTGTAGGTGAACGATGAAATAGCGCATATGCGCGTTATCAACGGTCTCCTGCGCTTTTGCGCGCCAGGCCTTTTCGGCAGATTTGTAATCTGGATAGATTCCAACGACGTCGAGATCATCGAGGTCGCGGAAAGTTACTCCGGTCAGCGAGGATAACTCGCCGCCAAAGACCAGATGAAGAAGCTGGGAATTCTCTTTTTTCTCGGACATGACCAAGCCCATTTGCAGACGAATGTGGCAATAAGCAAATCGCTAACCGCCCGTGTAGAGGAAAACCTCGGATTTTGGAACCGTTTAGAGCATCGGACCGAAATGTGGACACCGGTTTTTCCGCTGTTCCGAAGCTCCACCGATAATGTACTCCACGCATCCGTGTGAACGCATGGCGATCCAACGGATGTGGTTGCGGCTTCTCACAGGAAGACGCTTATTGGCGATACTCGGAAAGCGTGGCCGTCATCGTTTCCAACAACGCGCCACTGCCGGCAGCCAGCGCACCCTTGCGCGGATCAGCCCCGGCATAGACCGGTAATCTGCCATCGGCGTCATGCAGCGCACCGCCCGCCTCGCGCAGGATCACATCCGCCCCCGCCAGATCCCAGTCATGGGAATTGGGCTTGACGAAAGTGGCGTCCAGCGCCCCGCTCGCCACCATGGCGATGCGATAGGCAAGCGACGGCACATAACCATAGGGCGTCGTCTTCTGGCCGACCTCTTCCGGCAGCGCCTTGACCATGGGCTTGGGGCCAGCAATCACAAACGCATCGCCTGCCGGTTTTACCACAATGCGTTCCCCATTGCGAAACGCACCGCCGCCCTCAAGCCCCTGATAGGTTTCAGAAAGCTCCGGGCACTCCAGCACGCCCACGACACTTCTGCCGCGAAAGGCAATCCCGATGCTCACGCACCAGATGGGCCGCCCGTCGATGAACGCGCGCGTGCCGTCGATGGGGTCGACGATAATGACCCGCTCGCGCGCCAGTTCATGATCGACAGCAGCCGTTTCTTCCGAAAGCCAGCCATAGTCCGGGCGCGCCGCCATCAGGCGTTCGCGCAAAAACCGGTCCACCGCGAAATCAGCCTCGCTGACCGGCGACGTGCCGCCCTTCCACCACACTTCCGGATCGCGTCGGAAATATTTCTGCGCAATGCCGCCCGCCTCGCGCGCCACCTCGGTGACCAGCGCCAGGTCGTCCATCAAAAGATCCTGTGGGCTGTTATTTTCCGGCAAGCGTCATGCCTTCCAGAAGCAGCGTCGGCGCGGCCGTGCCGAAATTGCGGTCAATGTCATTGGCCGGGATCATGTTCAGGAACATGTCCTTCAGATTGGAGGCAATCGTGACCTCCGACACCGGATAGGTGATTTCGCCGTTTTCGATCCAGAAGCCGGCAGCGCCCCGGCTGTATTCGCCGGTCACGAGATTGACGCCCTGGCCGAACACTTCCGTCACGTAGAAACCTGCCTTGATGCCCGCAATGAGCGCCTCCGGCGTCTCCTCGCCCGGCTCCAGCGCCAGATTGGTCGAGGACGGGTTGACGGATGACGCACTGCGAACGCCGCGCCCATTGGTGTCGGTCAGCCCGAGCTGACGCGCCACCGCCGTGGAAAGGAACCAGTGCCGCAACACGCCATCTTCCACCATGACCAGCTTTTCGCCGGCAACGCCCTCGCCATCGAAGGGGCGCGACGAAGGCCCGCGCCGGCGCAGCGGATCGTCGGTAATGGTGATGCCGGCAGCAGCAACCGTCTTGCCCATCATGTCGCGCAGAAAGCTCGACTTGCGCGCAACCGACGCACCATTGATGGCCGACGCCAGATGGCCGGCAATGCCGCGCGCCACGCGCGGATCGAAAACGACCGGGAAGCGGCCCGTATCGACCTTGCGGGCGTTGAGGCGCTTGACCGCCCGCTCACCGGCACTGCGACCGATCTTCTCCGGCGCATCGAGATCCAGAAAGTGAAGCCGCGACGAGTAATCATAGTCGCGCTCCATGCCCGTGCCCTCGCCCGCCAGAACGCTGACGGAGCGGGCAAAGCGCGTCGCCTCATACTGACCGATGAAACCGTCGGACGTGGCAAGCACCATGCCGCCAGCGCCGGCGCTCGCACCGCTGCCGGAAGAATTGGTAACTCCGGCAATGTCGAGTGCGGCGGCCTCGGCGGCAAGCGCGTCTTCCTTCAGGCGGTCGGCAGAAACCTCGGTCGCATCGAACAGGTCCAGATCCACGATGTTCTGCGCCAGCCGGCCGGGCTCGGCAAGGCTCTGATACGGATCTTCCGGCGAGGCCTTGGCCATCGCCACCGCGCGCTCGGCAAGCGGAACCGGATCGGCATTGGCGGGGGCAGAAACACTGGCAACGCGCTTACCTACGAAAACCCGCAGCGACATGTCATCGCTTTCGGAGGCCTCGGTGCCTTCCACCTTGCCCAGGCGCACCGAAACGCTCTTGGAACGCGCACGCATGACCACCGCATCCGATGCATCCGCACCGGCTTTCGTGGCGGCCTCCACAAGGGCAGCGACGCGGTCGGCCAGCTGCTGCTTTTCGTTCTTGTCTGTCATTGCGATCCCGAATGGAAAAACGTGGCGAAAGGGGAATATCTATTTGTTTCATTTATGGTTCGCGGGCCATATGTGCAATGGTAAGCTGAATTTCCAAACAGAATCCGGAGTATCCATGGCCGTCGAAGCCGCCGCACCGCTCTACTACGAACCCCTTCTTCTTCTGGGTGGAGCCGTGATTGCAGCGCCTTTGTTCGCGCGCATCGGTCTGGGCACGATCCTCGGCTATCTGGCAGCCGGCATTGCAATCGGCCCGGTCCTGCTCCTGATCTCGGATGGAAAGGAGCTTCTGCATGTGGCGGAGCTCGGCGTCGTCTTCCTGCTCTTCATCATCGGGCTTGAGCTGAAGCCCGCGCGATTGTGGGCAATGCGGCGAAGCATTTTCGGCATGGGCCTGATCCAGGTGTCAGTCACCGGTGTGGCGCTGGCGATGATCGCAATGCTCCTGACCGACCTTTCCTATGGCGCGGCCTTTGTCATCGGCTTCGGTCTGGCGCTCTCCTCCACGGCCTTTTCCGTTCAGACACTGGAATCTCAAGGGTCGCTGAACAGCCGCTACGGGCAGACGGCCTTCTCCATCCTGCTGTTTCAGGATCTCGCCATTGCCCCGCTTCTGGCGCTGATCCCGCTGCTTTCGCCGGGCGCCGAAGGCGCGGACGCCATCAGCCTCGAACGGTTTGGGATCGCGCTCGCAAGCGTTCTCGGGCTGGTTCTGGCCGGTCGCTACCTGCTCAACCCGCTCTTCCGCGTGATCGCCAACACCGGCGCGAAGGAAGTGATGATCGCGGCCGCTCTCCTCGTGGTTCTTGGTGCCGCCGCCCTGATGGAGGTTGCCGGCCTTTCCATGGCGCTCGGCGCTTTCATCGCCGGCGTGCTTCTGGCTGAATCCTCCTTCCGGCATGAGCTGGAAGCCAATATCGAGCCGTTCCGCGGCATTCTGCTCGGCCTTTTTTTCATGGCCATCGGGCTTTCGCTCGACCTCGGCATGGTCATCGACAACTGGCTGACAATCCTGATTGCGGTGCCCATTCTGATGCTGGTCAAGGCTGTCGTGCTTTACGTGATCAGCCGGGCATTCAGTTGTCAGCACAATGATGCGTTGCGCGTGGCAGCCCTTCTGCCGCAGGGCGGCGAATTCGGCTTCGTGCTTTTCACGGCCGCTGCCTCCGCCTTCATCTTTCCCCAGGCCATGGCCTCGCTGCTCATTGCCATTGTCACCGTGTCCATGGCGCTGACGCCGCTTTCGGTGCGGATCGGCGAAATGCTGGTGCGCAATGAACCCGACGAGGAGATGGACGAGGATTTCGAAGGCGCAGGCGCTGGCGTCATGATGATCGGCTTCTCCCGTTTCGGGCAGATGGTCTCGCAGGTGCTTCTTTCGGGCGGCACGGACGTAACCATCATCGATCATTCGGCAGACCGCGTGCGTGCGGCGGCGCGGTTCGGCTTCCGCATCTATTTCGGCGACGGACGGCGCAAGGAAGTGCTGGAAGCCTCCGGCATCCGCCACGCAAAGATCGTTGCCGTCTGCACCAATGGCGCGGCCTCCACCGACCACATCGTCAACCTGATCCGCGCGGAGTTTCCGCATGTGCGGCTCTTCGTGCGCTCCTATGACCGTGCCCACACGCTCTCGCTGCGCGAGCGCGATGTCGAGTACGAGTTACGCGAAACGGTGGAATCGGCGCTGATCTTCGGCGGCAAAACGCTGCAGGCGCTCGGCACGAGCGAAGAGATCGCCAGTGAAATCGTCGAGGATGTGCGCCGGCGCGATGAAGAACGCCTGGCGATCCAGGCGGTCAAGGGCATCTATGCCGGCAACGACAAGATGCGGGTGCGCCCGGTCACGCCGGAACCGCTTGTAAAGCCCAAGCGGGAAAGCCAGCGCCTCGATCACGACGGCGAACAGTCTGCATAAGAAAACAGGGCCTCGATGCGGCCCTGTCTGCCTTCACGCCGGATCATCATGCGAAAAGTGAGAACCATTTTCTCGCATCATGCCAAGGAGCGTTGCTGGAGCTGTCCGGAGGCTCAGGCATGGATCCTCGGGTCAAGCCCGAGGATGACGAGTGTGTTTTGACGCTTGTACGCAACCGTATCCGAACCGGACTGGACGCCATCCCCCTGGATTGGACACCGTCCCCCGTCGTCATCCTCGGGCTTGACCCGAGGATCCATGCCGGATCGTCACAACCGCGTAATCACTCAGCCAAAGACTGCCAGCGCCACGGCTAAACTCGCGCTTTTTCGAAATTCGTGACAGCAGCGTCAATCGCCTGCTTCAGTTCATCCCGTATCCGCTGGGTTTCACCGAGAATGGCCTCGACCTTCATGAAATCGAGCACCCGGAACCGGGAAACCGGGGGACGGATGAGAATGTCGGGCCGCCCGTGCTCCAGCTTCATGGCGATGATCGACATCATCATCAGCTGGCTCGCACCGAACATGAGCTCGATGGAGGTCGGCGGCTTGCCGCCCGTATCGGACGGTGAACCCACCACATCGACGGCGATCAGGATATCGGCTTCGCCATCGATCAGGTCGAACGGAACCGGATTGTAGATGCCGCCATCGATCAGCGTGCGCTTGTTGCGCTCGATCGGGCGGAACACGGCGGGAATGGCGGCGGAAGCGGCCAGCGCCTCCACCAGCGGCCCCTGATCCAGAACAACCAGAGAATGGCCGAAATAATCCGTGGCGGTCACCTTGAGCGGGATTTCCAGTTCCTCGAAGGTCTCCGGCACCTCAGGCGGCAGGAAGGCGCGGATGATGCGTTCGGCATTGAACTGACCGACGCGGAACCCGCCTTCCATCATCTCGGCGAAATTGCCGGGCCGCGCCTTCCACAGGCGGCTGGCGACTTCCGTGCGACTGCTGAGGATCGCGCGCGCATGGGCATGGATGTCCGTGCCGCGCATGCCGGCGGCAAAGCCCGCGCCCATCAGCGCTCCGATGGAGGAACCGGCGATGACGGTCGGCTTGATCCCCAGTTCATCGAGCGTTTCGATAACATGAAGATGCGACAGGCCGCGTGCGCCACCACCACCGAGCGCCAGCGCGAAAGTCGGCCCACTGCCGCTTCCCTCGCCGCCTGTCCTGCCTTTCGTCACCGCCGTTTCCATCGCTTACTCTCCGCCTTGCTTCGCCGGTCCAACCACGAGAAGCGCTGGCTTCTGCGTCAGGAGGCGTGTTGCCGCCTCCTTTACGTCATCCAGTGTTACCGCGTTGATAAGATCGGAGCGACGCTCGATATAATCAACACCCAGATCATCCTCCTGCAGGCCGACAAGCGTGCGGGCAATCGCCGTGGAGGAATCCAGATTGTTGATCGCATAGGAACCAATCACATAGGTTTTGGCGGTGTCGAGCTCTTCCTGCGTCGGCCCTTCATCGCGCAGACCCGCGATCACCTCTTCCATCACCGCAAGCGTTTCATCCGCCTTCTCGGAGCTGGTAGCCGTCTGGATCGCCAGAGACTGGGCGTGGTCGCGGCTCATCAGATAGGACGATGCGCCATAGGCAAGACCGCGCTTCTCGCGCACTTCCTGGAACAGACGCGAAGAGAACACGCCGCCGCCGAGGATCTGGTTCATCAGATAGGCGGAGAAGAACTCCGGATCGTCCCGCTCGATGCCGGGATAGACGAGACGCAGCGTGGTCTGCGGCAGGGGATAGTCGACGCGGACTTCCTGACCGAGCTTCGGTTCGATGTCTTCCACGACCTGTAGCTCCGCCTCTTCCGGCAGCGCGCCGAACACCGTGTCGAGCACGGCGGCCAGACGCTCGGCGTCAATGTCGCCGACAACGCCGATGGTGAGGTTGGAACGGCCAAAGACGCGTTTGTGGAACGCCTTCAGATCTTCCGGCGTTATGCTGGCAAGTGTTTCCAGCGTGCCTTCCGTCGAACGCGCATAGGGGTGATCGCCATAAAGCGCCTTGGCCAGCGCTTCCCCGCCCTGCTTGCTCGGATTGCGCTCGTCGGCGCGAATGCCAACGGCGATCTGGCTGCGGATGCGCTCCACCGGGTCGATGTCGAAACGCGGGCTGGTCACCGCCAAGCGCACGAGATCAAGCACCTCATCGCTGTTTTCCGAAAGCATCCGCACCTGGCCGGAGATGGCGTCGGAGCTCGCGTTGAACGACATTTCCGCGCCGAGTTCTTCCATCTTCGTCTGGAAGGCGTCGGAATCGAGGTCGCCCGCACCTTCATCGAACAGGCCCGTCATCAGGTTCGCCAGACCGGCCTTGCCATCCGGATCCTGCGCAGCACCGCTGTCGAACGAGAACTGCATGGTGATGATCGGCAGCGAATGGTCCTCGACCAGCCATGCCTCAACGCCCTTTTCGGAGGAAACCTCCTGGATTTTCACCGCTGCCTGAACAGGCCCGGCAACGAGAATAAGGGCCAGCAGCGTTCCGGCCTTGAAAAAACTGCGCATGAAAGCACCCGGTATGAAATTCAATGTCTGGCTCATGAACGCTCTTCCCCTTCGGGAAGGAGATAGCCTTTGACCGCACGGTCAAGGTCCAGATAGCGCTCGGCCGCAGCCTTCACGTCTTCCACCGTCACGGCATCAAGCCGCTCGGGCAGGCTCGTAACGTCCTCGACCGTTCCGCCGGTGGTCAGCACCGCGCCGAACAGGTTTGCGCTGCGCACCTGGCTGTCGCGCAGGAATATCTGGTCCCGCTGGATCTTGGTGCGCGCCGTGTCGAGTTCTTCCTGGGTTACACCCTCATTCTTGATCTTCTCGATCTGCGCGATGATCGCCTTCTCGACGGTCGCCAGATCCGCGTCGCCACGCGGCTGGCCGTAGAGAACGAGCGCGGAATAGTCATAGGCCGAGCCCTGCAGATAGCTGCCGGCGCTTGCCGCGACACCCTGCTTGACCACGAGTTCCTGATAGAGACGGCTGCGCAGCCCCTCGCCCAGGATTTCCGAGAGAATGGCCACGGCCTCGAACTCGCCCTTCTCAGCGGTCCGGTAGGAGGGCACGAACCAGTTGATCGAAAGGTTCGGCACGCTCACGCGCGGATCGCGCAGCGACACTTCGCGTGCGGTCTTCTGCACCGGCTCCATGGGGCGCGCACGCGGCGCAAGGTCCGGCCCGCGCGCGATCTTGCCGTAGGTTTCCTCGGCCATCTCGCGCACGTTCTCCGGGTCCACATCGCCGGCGACCACCAGAACGGCGTTGTTGGGCGTGTAGAAGCGGTCGTAGAAGCTCTTCAGGTCGTCATGGGTCAGACCCTCGATTTCCTGCTGCCAGCCGATCACCGGAATTCCATAAGGGTGGTTCTGGTAAAGCGTGGCGTTCAGCTCTTCCGACAGGATGGAGGACGGCACATTGTCGACGCGCTGGTGGCGTTCTTCGAGAACCACCTTGCGCTCGGTCTCGATGTTTTCTTCCGAAAGCACCAGATTGCGCATGCGATCCGCCTCAAACTGCATCATTTCCGGCAGTTCCGAGGGGGCGACCTGCTGGTAATAGGCCGTGAAATCGTAGGATGTGAAGGCGTTCTCATTGCCGCCGACCGCAGCGATGGCGTCGGAGAACTCGCCCGAAGGATAGGTGCTCGTGCCCTTGAACATCAGATGTTCGAAGAAATGGGCAATGCCCGATTTTCCCGGATCCTCATCGGCGCTGCCAACCTTGTACCACAGCATATGGGTGGCGACAGGTGCCCGGTGATCCGGGATCACGACAACTTCGAGGCCGTTCTCTAAGGTGAAACTGGAAACGGCAGTGTCGTCCTTGGCTTCCTGCGCGATGGCTATGGACGGCGCTGCAACTGCAACGATGACTGCGAACGCCGCATGACGCGCGACACCCGCGATGGGATTTTTCATGGACAAGCCCTGTTTGTTTCTGGTGTGCCCGCACACAATGGCATGAGCACATAACAGGGCAAAGCTATCGGTGCAAAAGTGACGAAACTCAGGCGAGCTCGACAAAGCTCGCACAGGAGGTGCCATATTCACGCCGCTCGATCAGGCGGAATCCCTCCGGTGGCTGGAAGGGAGAACCGGCTGCTTCCTCGACCATTATAAGCGCTTCCGGCCTCAGCCAGCCGCCTGAACGGGCGGCTGCAAGCGCCTGTTCTCCATAGGCTTTTCCATAGGGCGGATCGGCCAGAACGAGGTCGAATGGCAGCATCGTCCCGACTTCGCCGAGACGCGTTGCATCACGGCGAAAGATCTTGCTGCGGCCCTGAAGGCCAAGATTCTCGACATTTGTGCGGATCAGGGCGCGTGCTGCTGCGGCTTCTTCCACGAAAAGGGCAAATGACGCCCCGCGCGAAAGCGCTTCCAGCCCGAGCGCGCCCGTGCCGGCGAAGAGGTCGAGAACACGCGCATCCTCGATGCGGTCCGCATAACGGTGCTCAAGAATGTTGAACAGCGCCTGCCGTGTGCGGTCCGTCGTCGGCCGAATGGCGTCCGAAGCGGGCGTCACCAGATTGCGGCCGCGAAAATCTCCACCCACAATCCGCATGGCCTAGCTGTCCCGGCCCGGCTTCTTGCCCGCAGGACGCCCCTTGCCCGGGCGCGGCGCGCCACCGGGTTTGCCTGCTCCGGGTTTGCCAAAGGATTTTCCCGCTCCCGGTTTGCCCCCCGGTTTGCCAAAGCTTTTCCCACCGGGCTTGCCGCCCTTTGCGAAACGCGGCTTGTCACCCGATGCTGGACGGTCATCGCGCGAGCGGAAGGGCCGGTCCTGACGGTCCCCGCGTCCTTCACCGGACGGTTTTCCGTCCCGCGAGAAACGCGGCCTGTCATTGCCGCCGGAGCGCTCGTCACGATCCGGACGGCCCTTGCCGAAAGGCTTGTCGCCGCGCGGACGGAAAGGCCTGTCCTCACGGTCGCCACGTCCCTCGCCCGACGGTTTGCCGCCACGGGAAAAACGCGGCTTGTCACCGCCACCCGAACGTTCGTCACGCTCCGGGCGGCCCTGACCGTAAGGCTTGTCGCCACGCGGGCGGAAAGGCCTGTCCTCACGGTCGCCACGTCCCTCGCCCGACGGTTTGCCGCCACGGGCAAAACGCGGCCTGTCACCGCCACCCGAACGTTCGTCACGATCCGGACGGCCCTGACCGTAAGGCTTGTCGCCGCGCGGGCGGAATGGCTTGCCGCCGCGCTCTGCGCCGCCCGGCTTCGGCCCGCGCTTCATCGGCTGATCGCCGGCGGCTTCCGCCTCGGCCTGTTTCTTCTTGCTCAGCGGCCGTGCGCCGGGCGCCATCCAGACGTGGCTGCCACGGTTCTGGCGCGGTCCACGCTCTTCCTCGCGACGCGCCGGACGCGTCTGCAGACGGTCACGGGCGGCTTCGCGCTTGTCTTCGCGGTCGCGCTTGCGGTTCTTGATGAAAATCTTGCCGCCATCGCGTTCACGACCGGCCTGCTTCTCCTCGGCCTCGGCCTCGCGCTGCTTGTATCCTGCGCGCACCGGCTTGTTGGAGAACGGGGTGGTGATGGGCGCATCGAAATTCGCACCGGCCTTCTCGACCAGACGCTCGCCAAGCTGCTCGCGCAGGGTGCGGCCCTTCACCTCCTGCACCTCGCCTTCAGCCAGCGCACCAAGCTGGAAGGGACCGTAGGAAATGCGGATCAGGCGCGTGACCTCAAGGCCCAGCGCGCCAAGCACGTTCTTGACCTCACGGTTTTTGCCTTCGCGCAGGCCCAGCGTCAGCCAGGCATTGCTGCCCTGCTCGCGGTCGAGCGACGCCTCGATCGCGCCGTAGAACACCCCATCAACGGCAATGCCGTCCTTGAGGCCTTCAAGCGCCGTCGCATCGACCTTGCCGTGAACGCGCACGCGGTAGCGGCGCAGCCAGCCCGTTTCGGGCAGTTCCAGCGCGCGGGCCAGACCACCATCATTGGTCAGAACCAGAAGGCCCTCGGTGTTGATGTCCAGACGGCCGACCGTGATCAGACGCGGGAGCCCTTCGGGCAGCGTGTCGAAAATGGTCTTGCGGCCCTCGGGGTCGCGGTTGGTCGTAACGACACCGCCCGGCTTGTGGAACAGGAAGAGACGCGTGCGCTCGACTGCCGGCAGCGGCTCGCCATCCAGCAGGATGCGATCGGAATCCCCGACATTGAATGCGGGCGTCGTCAGCACCTTTCCGTTCACCGAAACACGACCGGCCTCGATGATCGCCTCGGCGTCGCGGCGCGAGGCAACGCCCGCGCGCGCCAGCCGCTTGGCGATGCGCTCGGTGCCGGCCCTGTCAGCGTCCTGCGGGGCCGCGTCCTTCCGGTGAGCGGATTTCTGCGGTTTGTCTTCCCGGTTTGTATCTTGGGGCCGGTTCGTGTCTTTGGATCGGTCGTTCGTCATGATGGCCTTTTGCCCTGGGTCTCCGCAATGCGCACTATGCGGCGGAAACGCTCCAGTAAATTAAATCAGAGATCGCACGGCGCGAAAATCGATTCCGATTTCAAACCCGATGCTATAGAGGCGGCTAGGTATCAAGTCGCAGTGCCACTTGCGAGCAAAAAGATTGAGCAGACCGACGAAAGCGAACTACACCGGCTTCATGGATGCCGCCCTCGAAGAGGCGCGGCTTGCCGCCGAACGCGGCGAAGTGCCGGTCGGCGCAGTGATTGTCCATGACGGTGCGATCATCGCCCGCGCCGGCAACCGCACCCGCGAATGCAACGATCCCACCGCCCATGCAGAAATCGTCGCCATTCGCGAGGCCTGCGAAAAACTCGGTTCCGAGCGCCTAACCGGCGCTGATCTTTACGTGACGCTGGAACCCTGCGCCATGTGCGCCGGCGCAATCTCGTTCGCCCGCATCCGCCGCCTCTATTTTGGCGCAAGCGACGAGAAAGGCGGTGCCGTCACCAGCGGTGCGCGCTTCTACACGCTTCCCACCTGCCACCACGCGCCGGATGTCTATCCCGGCATCGGTGAAGCAGACGCGGCCGAAATGCTCAAGAGCTTCTTCAAGAAGCAGCGTTGAACGAAACCAGCCTGCTGACGAAAACAGCGGGCCATGGCCCGCTGTGTCTCAATTGATGATCATTCGGCAATGATCATTCGGCGATGATCAGCCGCCCCAGGGCCAGAGACGGCCCAGGTCGAATCCGCCGCCGCCCTTCTGTGCGGCCTTCTTGGCTTCGCGGGCCTTCTTGGCCTCATCGTCACCCAGCACGCCTGTCGGCGCGGTGTCTGCCGGCTGGCGATAGGTTGTCGGCGGCTCGCTCAGATAGCGGCGCTGCGTCGGCGTGCCCTGTGCGGAGACGGATGCGGCGCGGCGCTTGAAATATTCCTCGCGCTGCTTCTTGGCGACTTCGGGATTGATGAAACCGTCATCGCTACGCGCATTCACGCCAATATCGCGCTCGACGGGCGACTTGTAGAAGCGGTTGTCCTGGTTCTCGGTGGCTTCGGCGCGGATGCGGGCAAGCCGCTCTTCCGGCGATTCGGGCCATGCCGGGTTCGATGTCGAAGCCACGTTTTCCTGCGGCGGCGGCAGAACCTCGGTGGAGGACGGCATCACGATACCGGCGCGCGGCTTGTATTCGATCTTCTCCCTGTCACGCGGACCAAGAGAGAGAACACCCGTCACATCCTCGATAAGCTGCTGGTCGGCCGTTTTGTCGGTGCCATAGGTCGGAGACCCCATGCAGCCGGACAAAAGGACAGCCGAAAGGCACAGCGCGCCCGAAGCCGCAACCGCGCGCACGGAAGGCCGTGACGTTGTGGTTTCCGTTCTCTTCACTGCCACCTCTCTCCCAGAGTGCCGCCGCTCGGGCTTGGCAATCTGCTTGTCGTCCATTGTTCCAGACCGTCGGGGTATTCAGTTTCCGCGTGTCGCGCATGAATCCGGCGACAACGTGGCGTCCCTACCCGGCGGCATTTGTAGCGAAGGCGACCGCGGGAAGCAATCGGCAGCGCCGAAGCTTCCCCCGTATCCGCTAACGCCTGCCCGCCTAAAGGCGGCCAAGCGCCTGCAGTTCATGCAGCGCAGCCGCATCGCGCGCCGACACTTCCGGGAATGCGGGATCGGAGCCCACATCGTCCGTGTAGCGCCAGGAGCGCGCGCATTTCTCTCCACCGGCCCGCGCGAAGACAACACCGACACCCGGCACATCTTCAAGCGTGAACGCATCGGCCGGCGGCGCTTCGTGCCGCACGTCGATGCCGCTGGTGATGCAGATATCGGCCATGTCGCGATCGGCGATGGCCTGCTGCAGGCCCTCATCGTTCACATAGACGACCGGAGCGGCCTCCAGCGAGGAGCCGATGGTCTTTTCCTTGCGTTCGATCTCGAGCGCGCCCGTCACGACACGACGCACCTGGCGGATCTTGCGCCATTTCTCGGCCAGCGCATCGTCGCGCCACTCCTGCGAAATCGCCGGGAACTGCTCCAGATGAACGGAGCGCGCATCGGGATGACGCTCAAGCCATGCCTCTTCCATGGTGAAGGGCAGCATCGGCGCAAGCCAGGTGACGAGGCAGTCGAACAGCGTGCGGACCACCTGCAGCGACGCCTTGCGGCGCACGCTCGACGGCGCATCGCAGTAAAGCGCGTCCTTGCGAACGTCGAAGTAGAACGCCGACAGTTCCACGACCATGAAGTCGAGCAATGAGCGGATGATCCGCTTGAAGTCGAAATTGTCGTAGCCCTTGCGCACCACCTCGTCGAGCTCGGCGAGACGGTGGAGCATCAGGCGCTCCAGCTCCGGCATCTCGGCGAAAGGCACATCCTCGCCCGTGTCGTGGGCGAGCGTGCCCAGCATCCAGCGGGTCGTGTTCCTGAGCTTGCGATAGGCGTCGACATTGGTCTGGATGACCGATTTGCCGAGGCGCTGGTCTTCCCAGTAATCGGTCGTGGCGACCCACAGACGCAGAATGTCTGCGCCCGACTGGTTCATGATGTCCTGCGGCACCACGGTGTTGCCCAGCGACTTCGACATCTTGCGGCCGTCCTCGGCCATGGTGAAGCCATGGGTGATGACCGTGTCGTAAGGCGCCCTGCCCCGCGTCGCGCAGCTCTCCAGAAGCGAAGAGTGGAACCAGCCGCGATGCTGGTCGGACCCTTCCAGATAGACATCGGCGGGCCATTTCAGGTCCGGACGGTCTTCCAGCGTGAAGGTGTGCGTGGAACCGGAATCGAACCACACATCCAGAATGTCCATCACCTGCTTCCAGGGCTCGCCGGCGCGCGCGCCGAGGAAGCGCTCGCGTGCGCCTTCGGCAAACCATGCATCCGCGCCCTCGGCCTCGAAGGCGTCGAGAATGCGCTGGTTGACGGCCTCGTCCTTCAGCACATTGCCGTCTTCATCGGCAAACACGCAGATCGGCACGCCCCAGGCGCGCTGGCGCGACAGCACCCAGTCGGGACGGTCGGCGATCATGGCGCGCAGGCGCGCCTGACCGGCAGAAGGCACGAAACGGGTCTCGTCGATGGCCTTCAGCGCGCGCGAACGCAGCGTCGATGCATCGCCCAGATCCTTGTCCATATAGACAAACCACTGCGGCGTGTTGCGGAAGATGACCGGCTTCTTGGAGCGCCAGGAATGCGGATAGGAGTGTTTTAGCCGCCCGCGCGCGAACAGCATGTTCTTCCCGATCAGCGCTTCGATGACCGCCTTGTTGGCGTCGCCCTTCTTGCCCTTGTCGTCGATGACGCGGGCCGGACCGCCTTCACGGTCGGGACCGAAGCCCGGCGCATCCTTGGTGAAGTAGCCGGCGTCGTCCACGGTGAAGGGGATCGCCGGGTCGATGCCGCGCGCCTGCAGGTCACGGGCGCAATCCATCCAGGCGTCAAAGTCTTCGCGGCCATGGCCCGGCGCGGTGTGCACGAAGCCCGTACCCGCATCGTCGGTGACGTGATCACCCGGCAGAAGCGGAACCGTGAACTCGTAACCGCCGCCAACGCCCTTGAGCGGATGCGCGCAGACCATCGCGCCGAGTTCGGCAGCCGACACATCGCGCAGGCGCTTGTACTCAAGCTTCGCCTTGGCAAACGACTCTTCCGCCAGCGCATCGGCAAAGATCAGCTTTTCGCCGGCCTGCGGCCCAAAATCGTTCTCCGCACCGGTGACCTCGTAAAGGCCATAGGAGATGCGCGACGAATAGGAGACGGCGCGGTTGCCGGGGATCGTCCAGGGCGTTGTGGTCCAGATGACCACGCATGCGCCGTCAAGATCCGCAGCGCCATCGATCAGCGGGAATTTCACCCAGATCGTGTCGCTCTCGTGATCGTGATACTCGACCTCGGCCTCGGCCAGCGCCGTGCGCTCGACCACCGACCACATCACCGGCTTGGAGCCGCGATAGAGCTGGCCCGACATGGCGAATTTCAGAAGCTCGCCGGCGATCCGGGACTCTGCGTGAAAATCCATCGTCTTGTAGGGCTTCTTGAAGTCGCCCTCGATGCCCAGCCGGAGGAACTCATCCGACTGGACCTGGATCCAGTTGGCGGCGAAGTCACGGCATTCCTGACGGAACTCGTTGACCGGAACCTCGTCCTTGTTCTTGCCCTTGGCGCGGTACTGTTCCTCGATCTTCCATTCAATCGGCAGACCGTGGCAGTCCCAGCCGGGCACATAGTTGGAATCATATCCGCGCATCTGGAAGGAGCGCGTGATGATGTCCTTGAGAACCTTGTTCAGCGCATGGCCGATATGGATGTTGCCATTGGCGTAGGGCGGGCCGTCATGCAGCACGAATTTGGGACGCCCGGCGGCATCCTCGCGCAGGAGGCGGTAAAGGTCCATGTCCTGCCAGCGCTCAACGAGCTGCGGCTCCTTCTTGGGAAGGCCGGCGCGCATCGGAAACTCGGTCTGCGGCAGGTTGAGGGTTTTGGAATAATCGATCTTTTCGGACGTCTCGGTCATTGTCTCGCCATGAGATGGGCAAAGCAGCGAAGGGCTTCGCCATAGCCATTATCGTAAAACAGAAAAAGCGCGTTTGACGCGCGACAAACCCCGGACCTTCCGCGACGCTCAGGCCGCACGGAAGGCCGGGCCAATAATTCGTATGGCAATCGGTATGAAACCGGCGCGTGTCATCATGGGAACGGCTTTTAGCCGAGGCGGGCCGAAGAATAAAGAGGCGATTGGCGTCAGCCGGCCAGCCCCTCGAACGCCAGCGCCAGATCGAGCGGCCCATGGGGTTTGACATCGCCAAGCAATGCGCGCGCTTCCGCCTCGTCGCGCTTCATCTGCGCGATCAGCGGATCAAGCCCGTCGAACTTCACCTCGCCGCGCAGAAAGCCGAACAGCGAAACCGAGCAGGTTTCGCCGTAAAGATCGCCGTCGAAATCGAACAGGAAGGTTTCGAGCAACGGCGCGCCATCCTCGGTCACCGTCGGGCGGCGGCCAAAACTCGCCACCCCATTGTGCAGGCTGCCATCGGCGCGGCGAAACCGCACCGCATAGATGCCGTGGCGCAGCTCCGCATCCGGCGAGAGCGCCATATTGGCGGTGGGAAAGCCCAGCGTGCGGCCAAGCTTCTGCCCGCCGGTCACCTCTGCCTCCACCGTAAAGCGATAGCCCAGAAGCCCGGCAGCCTCCGCCACCTCGCCCCCGGCCAGAAGGCCACGGATGCGGCTTGATGAAATGACCGCCCCGCCCTCGTCGGAATAGGCGTCGACAACCGTGACGCCAAAACCATTGTCCCGTCCGGCCTCGGCCAGCACCGCCGGCGTGCCGCTGCGGTTCTTGCCAAAATGGAAATCGAAGCCCGTCACCACATGCGATATGCCGAGCCCGTCGACCAGAACCGTTTTGACAAAATCCTGCGGCGACAGGCCGGAGAAGCCACGGTCGAAGGCCTGCTCGACCACCGCGTCAAAGCCCAGCGCGCCCAGAAGCCGCGCCTTCATCGGCGCGGGCGTGAGGCGAAAGAGCGGCACGTCCGGTCGAAACACCTGGCGCGGATGCGGCTCGAAAGTGAGCACCAGCGCCGGCACGTTCTCACGTGCGGCGATCTCCAGCGCAGGCTCAAGCACCGACTGGTGCCCGCGATGCACGCCATCGAAATTGCCAATGGCCACCACCCCGCCGCGCAGCGCGGCAGGCAGGCCTTTCACATCGGCAATGCGTTCGATCGGACCGGCCACGCGCAAACCCTGCTATTTGAGCCGTGGAATGGCCGCGACGGGATTGTGGCCATGGGTTTCCAGGAACGCGGCGAGGCGCTCGGCCTCCGGTCCCTGGCCATTGCCATATTCGCGCGCATGAATGCCGTCGGTGACGAACAGCACGTCGATGCCATACTGATCCGCGCCCTTCACGTCGGTCAGCACGCCATCGCCGATGGCCAGCGCCTTGTCGCGTTCAAGCTCACGTCCCATGATCTCGCCGGCCGCCTTGAACGCAGCCTCGTAGATCGGGCGATGCGGCTTGCCCGCAATCAGCGTGCGCCCGCCAAGCAGACCGTAATCGCGCGCCAGCGCGCCGGCGCACCAGATGAGCCGGTCGCCACGCTCGACAATGATGTCGGGATTGGCGCAGATGAAAGGCAGATCGCGCATCCGAAGGCGCTCGAGCATCTGCGCATAATCTTCAGGCGTCTCGTTCTCGTCGTCGAACAGGCCCGTGCAAACGACGCCGGACGCCTCGAAATCCTCGACCAGCTCCACGTCTATCCCGTCGAAAATCGCATGATCGCGGTCAGGCCCGATGTAAAAAAGCCGGCGCGGGGCGCTGCGGATCAGATCGCGCGTCACATCGCCGGACGTCACCACCCGGTCCCACGCGTCATCGGGAACGCCGAGCACGCCAAGCTGCTCTTCGACGCCCTGATGCGGCCGCGGCGAATTGGTGATCAGCACCACCGCCTTGCCGGCGGCCCGCGCCCGCGATAACGCGGCGCACGCTTCGGGAAAAATGGAAACGCCGTTGTGGATCACGCCCCAGACGTCGCAGAGAACGGCATCGTAAGAGCCGGTAAGGCGGTCGAGCGTGTCGATAATCTGAGGTGCTTGCGGCATGGGGGAAATATTCGTCTCAAGCATTGGGAGGTCCGGTGAGAAAAGCGCAGGCCCGGAATTATCGGATGCGGGCTTCACTGTCACCCGGTTTTATCACCGCACCCCGGAACTGTCACACATTCGAACAGTGCGGTTAACCTGCCGGGAACCACAAAAACCGACGCGATCGCACCAGTTACGACCGGTTAATCACTCTACGTGGATGTTTAGCCAGCACTGTAACTTGGGGTGGCACAAATGCTCAGGAATTTCGTGCATGACCGTCGCGGCAATTTCGCCATGATGACGGCGCTGATGATGGCGCCGATCATGGGTGTGACCGCGCTCGCAATCGACTACAGCCAGGTTTCCCGCCAGCGACAGATGACGCTCAACGCGCTCGACGCTGCGGGCATCGCCACGGCCCGATATCTGACGCAGGGCGCGACCGACGCCGAGGCCGAGGCCTATGCGAAAGACTTCTTCAGGGCCAATCTCGGCGGCGTGAAACCCGAAAACGCGACACTCCTGATCACCCTGCCGAACCAGAACACTGGCGGCGGGACGCTGAAGCTGGAGGCGCAGCTCAAATACGCGCCGATCTTCTATCCCGTGTTTCAGAAGCTGCGCGGAGAAAACCCGGGCGGCGACACGAAGATCGACTTCAAGGCCCAGAGCGAGGTTCGGTTGAAGAACACGCTGGAAGTCGCACTCGTGCTCGATAACTCCGGCTCCATGGGCTACACCGGCACCGGCTCTTCCGAAAAACGCCTCACCATACTGAAAAGCGCCGCCAAGGAACTGGTCAAGACCATCGCCAGGGAAGGCGCGCAGATGAAGCAGGTGCAAAAGCCGGTTCAGTTCGGCGTCGTGCCCTTCGCCGCCTCGGTCAATGTCGGCCCGGACAACGCAACCGCCACATGGATGGACACGGACGGTCGCTCACCGATCCATCACGAGAATTTCGACTGGTCGACCATGGGCGCGCTCGATCCCGAAAAGCGCGTCGAACCAAGCAACGGCATCTACTACAAGCGCGGCGAAAACTGGGGCGCTGAAGCCGGCCAGAAGGTCACCCGTTTCACGCTTTACGACGACATCAAGCGCGTTACCGGCACATCAACGGACTGGGCCTATGAATGCACCCGCTTCTACAGTGACGGCTCGTGCAGACGGTATGGCTGGGTGGAGAAAACGACCCGCACACATGGTTCGTTCGCCAGCTGGGGCGGATGTGTGGAGATGCGGCCCTATCCACTCAACATCAACGATGCCCCTGCCGATCGCACCAGACCCGAAACGCTTTTCGTGCCCATGTTCGCACCGGACGAAACAGACAAGACCGACGGCAACCGTCGCCCGGCAAACAACAACTGGTGGGATGACTTCACCAGTGGCTCCACCAGCGCGGCCTATGATCAGGCCTATATGCCGAAATACTATGACGACACATATGAAACCCGCGCCATGGGCATGGACGAAGGACCGAATGCAAGCTGCAGCACCAAGCCCATCACGGCGCTGACCGATGTGGGCTCGACCACGGGCCTCAACAAGATCTACACCGCCATCGACGCGATGGAAGCCAATGGCGCGACCAATGTGACCGAGGGGCTGGCATGGGGCTGGCGGGTCGTTTCAGGACGCGCGCCCTTTTCCGAAGGCCGCCCCGACAACGAGACGGGCAATGACAAGGTGGTCATCGTGCTGACCGATGGCGCAAACACCTATTACACGCCCGGCAGCGTGTCGGCCCAGGACTATTCGGGCTCCTATTATCGCTATGGCGGCAATGATCTGGCCGGTTCCAGATCGATCTATTCGAACTATGGCTATGTGCGAAACCGCGCCGGCAACAGCCGCCTTTTCGATGGAGCAACCGGTGCAAGCAGCTATGACTATTCCAACGGCAACTACTCCAAAGCCATGACCTCCCATATGAGTGCGATCTGCGAGAATGCGAAGTCGGACAAGATCATGGTCATGACCGTTGCACTGGACCTTGATGCGACCGACGCCAATGAGAAAAAGCAGATCGACGCACTCAAAACCTGCTCCTCCGAGTCGCGCACCCGCAAGGACGGCAATGGCAAGCCGGTTAAGCTTTTCTGGAACGCCACCAGCGGCGATCTGGACGACGCCTTCAAGGCCATTGGCGACGAACTCTCCAACCTGCGCATTGTCGGCTGACGCCGCCCTTGCCGCTTTGGCCATGATCGGTTAGGACAGCCGCGCCCCCTTCCGGGCGCGGTTTTCTTCATTTTACGGACGGATTTCGACATGGCTAAAAAGGCTGACAAGACCCGGGCGAGGCTCCCACGCGGCTTTGTCGACCGCCATGCGAGCGACATTCGCGCCGTCGAAGAGATGAACGCGCGGATCCGCGAGGTCTATGAGCGTTATGGTTTCGACCCGATCGAGACCCCGATCTTCGAATACACCGATGCGCTGGGCAAGTTCCTGCCGGATCAGGACCGGCCCAATGAAGGCGTGTTCTCGCTGCAGGACGACGACGAGCAGTGGCTTTCGCTGCGCTACGACCTGACCGCCCCCCTGGCGCGTCACGTGGCCGAGAATTTCAACGACATCCAGCTTCCCTACCGCACCTATCGGGCGGGTTATGTGTTCCGCAACGAGAAGCCGGGACCGGGCCGTTTCCGCCAGTTCATGCAGTTCGACGCCGACACGGTGGGCGCGCCGGGCGTGGCCGCCGATGCCGAGATGTGCATGATGATGGCCGATGTGATGGAAGCGCTGGGCATTGCGCGCGGCGACTATGTGATCCGCGTCAACAACCGCAAGGTTCTCGACGGCGTGATGGAAGCCATTGGCGTTTCCGAAGACGGCCAGAAGCTGACCGTGCTGCGCGCCATCGACAAGCTGGACAAGTTCGGACCGGAAGGCGTGAAACTGCTTCTCGGCCCCGGTCGCTGGGACGGCGGCAAGGAAGGCGAAGGCGACTTCACGAAGGGCGCCGGGCTGGATGATGCAAACGCACAGATCGTTCTCGACTACATCGACGGCAAGGCCGGTGGTCTCGAGAACCCGACCTTCCAGTCGGGCGCTTCCGAACTGGCGCAGATCGAAAGCCTGTGCCGCGCAGCCGGCTACGATGAGAGCCGCATCAGCATCGACCCCTCCGTCGTACGTGGCCTCGAATATTACACCGGTCCCGTTTTCGAGGCCGAGCTGACCGCCGAAATCCCCAATGAGAAGGGCGATATCGTGCGCTTCGGCTCCGTTGGCGGCGGCGGGCGTTATGACGGGCTCGTGTCGCGCTTCCGTGGCCAGCCGGTTCCGGCAACGGGTTTCTCCATCGGCGTATCGCGCCTGATGACCGCGCTGAAGAACCTCGGCAAGCTCGGTCAGGACCCCGTACTGCCGCCCGTGCTCGTCACCGTCATGGATGGCGACACCGAAGCCATGGCGAAATACCAGCAGTTCACGCAGAAACTGCGCGCTGCCGGCATTCGCGCCGAGATGTATCAGGGCAACTGGAAGAAATTCGGCAACCAGCTGAAATATGCCGACCGGCGCGGCAGCCCGGTCGCCATCATTCAGGGGGCGGACGAGCGCGCCAATGGCGAGATCCAGATCAAGGACCTGCTTGAGGGCAAGCGGCTCTCCGCCGAGATCGAAAGCAATGAAGAATGGCGCGAGGCGCGCGTGGCGCAGCTGACCGTCAGCGAAGACGAGCTGGTGGATGCGGTGCGCAAGATGCTCGCCGCACAGGTCGGCGAGGCGGCGTGATGACAGCCGCCATCGCAAGTTTCAGCAGCGCAGCGCTCGCCCCTCACCCTTACCCTCTCCCCGCCAGCGGGGAGAGGGAGACATCAACCTTGCGGCCATCTTCCTTCTCCCCGCAGGCGGGGAGAAGGTGCCGGCAGGCGGATGAGGGGCAGCGCCGACGCCAGATATCGGGCGAAAACCTTGCCCGCAGCGTGAGGCGGGAGATCGCCCGATGACCTTGCGTGCACCCGACTTCGCCGACGAGATCGTTGCGATCTTCGAAGAACGCGATGCGGCGCTGACCGACATCGCCATCATCCAGCCGGCCGATCCGTTTCTGGACATGGCCGGCGAGGATCTGCGCCGCCGCATCTTCCTGACGGAGAGCGAGACCGGAGCCAATCTTTGCCTCAGGCCGGAATTCACCATTCCCGTCTGCCGCGACCACATCGACAAGCGCGCCGCCACGCCGCAGCGCTATGCCTATCTGGGCGAGGTGTTCCGCCAGCAGCGCGAAGGCGGTGCGGAATTCCTTCAGGCAGGCATTGAGGATCTGGGCACAAGCGACCGGGCGGGAGCCGATGCGCGTTCGCTGGCCGATGCGCATGCGCTTCTGACACGCGTTCTGCCGGGCGAGACACTGTCCGTGACGCTTGGCGATCAGGCGGTGTTTGAAGCGGTGCTGGCGGCCCTTGGCCTGCCGCGCGGCTGGCAGATGCGCCTCACCCGCGCCTTCGGCTCGCAGACGCTTTTGCAGGCGGCGCTCGATGACCTCGCCAATCCGCAGGGCACGGCCAATCTGCCGCGCGCGATTGCCGGTCTTGTGGCGCGGGGCGATGAGACAGCCCTTGCCGAACATGTCGGCACGGTCATGGAAGAGACCGGCCTTTCGCCATCCGCCGGGCGCACGCCCGAAGAGATCGCCCGTCGCCTGATCGAAAAGGCCGAGCTGCGCAGCGTGCGGCTGACGGACGAGGCGATGAGCGCGCTCAAGGCGTTCGTCTCCCTGCGCGTGCCCTTGGCCGAGGCCGGCGAACGGCTTTCGGCCTTCGCCGCCGACAACGGGCTGATCCTCGACGACGCGCTCGAAACCTTTGCCGCGCGTGCCGAACGCATCGAGGCCGAGGGCCTGCCGCTCGACGCACTGACATATGACGCCGGCTTTGGCCGACCGCTCGATTACTACACCGGTTTCGTGTTCGAGATCGCCGCTTCGGATGCAGTGCAGCCGCTGGCCGGCGGCGGGCGCTATGACCGGCTCCTGACGCTTCTGGGCGCAGAGACGCCCATTCCCGGCGTCGGCTTTTCCATCTGGCTCGATCGCGTTGCAGCACTCAGGGAGACGGCGGCATGAGCATCACCATCGCCCTGCCCTCCAAGGGCCGCCTCAAGGAAAACGCGCTGGCCCAGCTCGAAAAGGCTGGCCTGACCGTTCACCTGCCGGAAAACGACCGCAGCTACCGCGCGACGCTGGAAGGCGTCGACGGGGTGGAGATCGCGTTCCTATCCGCATCCGAAATCGCCCGTGAGCTGGAGCGCGGCACGGTCGACCTCGGCGTGACCGGCGAAGATCTTGTGCGCGAAACCATTCCCGACTGGGAACGCAAGGTGGAGATCGCCGCGCGGCTGGGCTTTGGCCGGGCAGACGTGGTGGTTGCGGTGCCGGAAGTCTGGTTCGACGTGGCCACCATGGCCGATCTGGACGATGTGGCCGCCGATTTCCGCCACCGTCACGGACGCCGCCTGCGTATTGCCACGAAATACTGGCGGCTGACGCAGCAGTTCTTCTCGCAGAAGCACGGCATTCAGGTCTACCGCATCGTGGAAAGCCTCGGCGCGACCGAAGGTGCGCCGGCTGCCGGTTCCGCCGACATCATCGTCGACATCACCTCGACCGGCTCGACGCTCGACGCCAATCACCTGAAGGTGCTCGACGATGGCGTGATCCTGCGTTCCGAAGCCTGCCTCGTGGCAGCGCTGCGCGAGCGTCCGGCAGCCGACGCCGCGGCGCTGGAAGCGTTGACGGCCCGCTTCTCGGTCTAGAGTTCTTGCGCAATTCCGGACGGAAAACCGGTGCCCGCTTTTCCTGGAATTGCTCTGGACATTTCACAGCCAGAGATTTTTCCCGTTTTCGCGAGAATTCGGGAAAAAGCGCGGGAATTCGCTCGTTTTAGTGCGTTTTCGGAAATTTTGGACGGGCCATGAAAGAGGCCGTCCAGAACGCCCCCACCATAACCAGCGTGGCCGCGAAGGCGAGCATCAGATAGAGATCATAGCCGCCGCTTGCCGCCCACAGCGCGGCGACGCCCAGCGGGGCCAGCGCCTCGATCGTGCGTGACGGCGTGATGAGCGCGCCGTTGATCGCGCCATAGGCCTCGCGGCTCAGCATTTCGGGAACGGCAAGGCCGCGCACAATGGTCATCATGCCATTGGCTGCGCCGTAAACGGCTGCAATCGCTGCGATCAGAAGCACGTGCGGCGGCGCGAAGGCATAGCCCAGAAGCACCAGCGGAAACACCGCGACCATGGCAGCGCCGATGAGGCGTACGGGCGCATTGGGCGCAAACGTCCAGATCACGATGCGGCCAGCCACCTGCGCCGGGCCGATGACCGCGACGATGCTCACCACTTCGGCGGCACTCAGCCCCCGCTCCAGAAGCAGCGGATAGATGTGGAAGCTCAGGCTGGAGAACACCCCGGCGTAAAGCACCAGGAACAGCGCCAGCGCCCAGAACACCGGCTGACGAAACGCCCAGAACACCGCTTCGCGCCCGTTCATGACCGGCCGCGCACCTTCGGCTGCCGGCTCCTTCGGCCTGTCGCGGGCAGGATCAATCACCGCGAAATAGAGGCTCGCGCACACAAAGGCGTTGATCCCGCCCAGCACCATCAGCGCACCGCGCCAGCCAAGCGTCGCGATGAGCCATTGCACCAGCGGCACGAAAACCGTGCTGGCAAAACCGCCCCACAGGGTGAGCGCGGTGATGGCGCGCCGCGCCTCAAGCGCACCGACGCGGCGGGCAAGCACCGCAAAGGCCGGCTCGTAAAGCGTTGCCGCCTGAAGCCCGCCGAGCAGCGGCACAACCACATAGAAGAAGGCGATGCTGTCGACCTGCGACCACAGGAGATAGAGGAGCCCCGCCGTCAGCGATGCGCCGCTCATGACCCAGCGCCCATAGCCCCGGTCGATGGCCGCGCCGACCGGATAGGCGGCGAAGGCTGCCAGAAGAAGCCCCGCCGTCGCACCGCCGTAAAGAAGCGGCTTCGACCAGCCGAGTTCGACGCGCATGGCTTCGGCAATGAGCGGGAAACTGTAGAAGATCGAGCCCCAGGAACAGATCTGCGCGATGCCGAGCGCCGTAATCATGCGCCTGTATCCAGGCTCAGCGGTCCGGGAGCGCGCCATCGTCAATTTTCCCCGGAGCTCTGGGGCTGGCAGCTTTCGACACAGCATTCGTCCACGAGATAACCGATCAGTGCGTGCATCGCCGGGTAGTGCGCCCGGCAGATCAGCGTGGTGCCCTGCCGCTCGCGTGTGATGAGGCCGGTTTCCAGAAGCTTCTTGCAATGATGCGAGAGGGTGGAGGCGGGCATGGAAAGCCGCTCCTGCAACCCGCCGACGGGCATGCCCTCGCCACCCGCACGCACAAGCATGCGGTAGATGCGCAACCGCACCGGATTGCCGAGCGCTTCAAGCTGGGAGGATGCGGTTTCAAGTTCCATGGTACGGACGCCTAAATCCCAGCGCCCGCACTGTCAATCTTATTTCGAAAATATTCGAACTATTCATCCACGACGCGCAGGCGTAGCTGGCCGGAGCCGGGACCGCCCTCGCCGGTCGGCGGTTTTGGCGCAAGGCGATTGTCGTCCTTTGCCGGTTTCTCCGCCTCGCCCGCGCCCAGTTCCAGCGCCTCGATCTTCTCGCCGCGCTTGGTGACCTTTTCGGTCGAGGTCAGGATCTGATCGATGTCGCGGTTGGCCTGCATGAAATGGGTTTGCAGCTTGCGCACCCTTTCATCGAGCCGGCCCACATCCTGCATCAGCCGCACCACCTCGGCCTGAATCAGATGCGCCTGCTCACGCATGCGCGCATCCTTGAGCACTGCCTGGATCACCTGGATGGACAGCATGAGCAGCGACGGAGAAACGATCACCACGCGGGCGCGGTGGGCGCGCTGAACGAGGTTTTCGAAATTCTCGTGGATCTCTGCGAAGATCGATTCCGACGGCACGAACATGAACGCCGTGTCCTGCGTTTCGCCAGTGAGAAGATACTTTTCCGAAATCGCCCTGATATGCACATCGATATCGCGCCGGAACGCCGCCTCCGCCCCCTTGCGCGCTTCGGGACTGCCGCCCTCGCCTTCCGAGGCGGCGCGAATGGCGTTCCACGCCTCGAGCGGAAACTTGGCGTCGATCACCAGCGACGGCGCGTCATTGGGCATCTTAACCACGCAGTCGGGCCGGCTGCCATTGGAGAGCGTGGCCTGAAACTCATAGGCCCCATGCGGAAGGCCATCGGCAATGATCGCCTCCATGCGAGACTGGCCAAAGGCCCCGCGCGTCTGCTTGTTGGAGAGGATCTGCTGGAGCTGCACCACCTGGCCGGCAAGCGACTGGATGTTGTTCTGTGCGGTGTCGATGACCGCCAGCCGCTCCTGCAGCTTCGCCAGATTCTCATGTGTCGACTTGGTTTGCTGGTTAATGGACTGGCCAAGGCGCGTGCTCATGCCATCAAGCCGCTCCGACAGGGCGCGGGTGAGTTCGGCCTGCCGGTTGCCGAACACTTCGGCAATCGACCCCATGCGCCCCTGCAACTCGGCCTGCGCCCGTGTGAGCTCGACCATGCGCGCCTCGGCCTCGCGGGCATGTTGCGCCGCTTCCGCGGCTGCGACCGCGCGCGCCCGTGCAGCGCGCCAGAGCCCGGCGATCAGCAGGACCATGAGACCAAAGAGCAGAGCGCCGCCAGCCAGCAACAGCTGCCCCAGCGTGAAGGTGCTCGCGCCGAGCTGCGCCACCGGTGCTGCGAAAATGTCGGACATCTTCTTTATCCCGCCATGTTGGAAGCATGGGACCGAAAGGTGAAAACCGGGCTCGGCTATTCCGATGCTCGCTCAATAATTTAGATCGCTCATCGCGCGTCCGAACGGGACACAGGGCGATCTGGTGGATTCGGGATAGCACTATAAGATCAAAACGTGAACAGGCATTGTGTATTGACGTTCCGCCGGTCAGGGCTTACCTGACAGCCATGACCATCAAACCGCTTGTTCTTCTTCCGGACCCGATCCTGCGCGAAACCTCCAAATCGGTGGAGCGCTTTGACGATCAGTTGCGCACATTCGCCGACGACATGCTGGCGACCATGTATGACGCGCCGGGCATCGGCCTTGCCGCCATTCAGGTTGGCGAGCCGCTTCGCATGCTGGTGATCGACGTTGCCGAGAAGGACGAAGAGCCGGCTCCGCTCGTGGTCATCAACCCCGAGATCGTGGCCAGCACCGATGCGCGCAACGTGCATGAGGAAGGCTGCCTTTCCATCCCCGATTACTATGCCGAGGTGGAACGCCCGGCCGGCGTGACGGTGAACTACTTCGATGTCGACGGCAAAGAGCAGACGGTGGAAGCCGACGGCCTGCTCGCCACCTGCCTGCAGCACGAGATCGACCATCTGAACGGCGTTCTGTTCATCGACTATCTGTCGAAGCTGAAGCGCGACATGGTGGTGCGCAAGTTCAGGAAACTCGCCAAGGACCGCCCGCCCGCGCGCATGGTCGGCTGACGCCGCCCCTCTGCTGCCGCGACCGATACGGGCATTTCAGCCTTCGGGGCTTGACCTTCAACCGGTAAATCCGCTTCAAGCACCCGCATGGGCGCTGATGCGCTCATTTCGTTTACTGGACGCATCGGACACGCGGCATGGCACTTCGTCTCATCTTCATGGGCACACCGGATTTCTCGGTCGCCACCCTTCAGGCGCTGGCCGGGGCCGGTCACGAAATCGTGGCCGTCTACTCCCAGCCGCCGCGCCCCGCCGGACGGCGCGGGCTTGAGCTGACCAAATCGCCCGTACACCGCGCCGCCGAGGAACTGGGCATCGAGGTGCGCACACCGAAATCGCTGAAAAGCGAAGAAGAACAGGCAGAGTTCAGCGCGCTCAATGCGGATGCGGCGATTGTCGTTGCCTATGGCCTGCTGCTGCCCAAAGCCATTCTGGAAGGCACGCGCCTTGGCTGCTTCAACGGCCATGCCTCGCTTCTGCCGCGCTGGCGCGGCGCGGCTCCGATCCAGCGCGCGATCATGGCCGGCGATGCAGAAACCGGCATGATGGTGATGAAGATGGACGAGGGGCTGGACACCGGCCCTGTCGCCATGACGGAGCGCCTTGCCATCACCCCCGACATGACCGGCGGCGAACTGCATGACGCCATGCGCGAAACAGGCGCGGCGCTGATGGTGAAGGCGATGGATGCGCTTGAGAAAGGCGCGCTTGAACTCACCCCGCAGCCCGAAGACGGCGCGACCTACGCCAGGAAGATCCTGAAAGACGAGACACGGGTGGACTGGTCCCGTCCCGCGAAGGAAGTGCACGACCACATTCGCGGGCTCTCGCCCTTCCCCGGCGCATGGTGCGAAATGCAGTTCGGCAGCAAGCCTGAACGCGTGAAACTTCTGCGCACGGTGCTCGCCAGCGGCGAAGGCGCGCCCGGTGAGGTGCTGGACGACACGCTGACGATTGCCTGCAGCGATGGCGCGGTGCGGCTGAGCGAAGTGCAGCGCGCCGGTGGCAAGCCGATGAAGGCGGTGGACTTCCTGCGGGGCGCGAAGCTTGAAAAGGGGACCGTGCTCCCATGAGCGCCATCACCATCCGCCCGGAGACTGAGGCCGACCGCGATGCGGTTCATGCCCTGCTGACCGCCGCCTTTGACGGCGATGGCGAGGCCGGGCTTGTTGCGGCCCTTCACGCGGCGGGTGACGCCGTGCTGGCGCTGGTGGCCGAAGCCGATGACGGCGCGATCTGCGGCCATGTGCTTTTCTCGCGCCTGACCGTCGAGAGTGGCGGCGGCAGCTTTCCGGCGGTGGCGCTCGCGCCGCTTGCCGTTCTGCCGGAGCACCAGCGGCAGGGCATCGGCGCACAGCTTGTCGAGGAAGCGCATCGGCATCTCAGAGCTGCCGGCGAGACGCTTTCCATCGTGCTCGGCGAGCCGGCCTATTACGGACGTTTCGGCTACACGCATGAGGATGCAGCCGCCTTCGACAGCGACTATCAGTGCGCAGCGCTGCAGGCCGCCCTTTGGGGCGCGACACCAACAACAGGACGGCTGGTCTACGCACCGGCCTTTGGCGGGCTCTGACCATGGCGCGTTTTCGCATCGACATCGAATATGATGGCGGCCCCTATTTCGGCTGGCAGCGGCAGGCCACGCATCATTCGGTGCAGGCCGCGCTGGAGAACGCCATTCTGGCCTTTTCCGGTGAGACGGTTACGCTGTTTGGCGCAGGACGCACCGACACCGGCGTGCATGCGCTGGCGCAGGTGGCCCACTTCAACCTGACGCGTGAATGGACCGCGCGCACCGTGCAGAACGCCATCAATGCGCGGCTGGCCATGGCCAAGGAAACCGTGGCCGTGATCGAGGCCGCCGAGGTGGCCGACGATTTCGACGCCCGGTTTTCCGCCAGGGCGCGCCATTATCTCTATCGCATTCACAACCGCCGCCCGCCGCTGACGGTGGACCGCGCCCATGCCTGGCATGTGGCCGCGCCGCTGGATGTGGACGCCATGAACGAGGCGGCGCAGCGGCTGATCGGCACGCATGACTTCACCACGTTCCGCGCGGCCCAGTGTCAGGCAAAGAGCCCGATCAAGACGCTGGAAAAGCTCGACGTGACCCGTGACGGCGCGTTTGTGGAGATCCGCGCCTCGGCCCGCTCCTTCCTGCACAATCAGGTGCGGTCCTTCGCCGGAACGCTGAAGCGTGTAGGCGAAGGCGGCTGGGACGCAGACGCGGTGACGCGGGCGCTGGAAGCACGCGACCGCAAGGCCTGCGGCCCGGTGGCGCCCCCGCATGGGCTCTACCTGACGCAGGTGGACTACTAGGCTCTGCGCCCCCCGCACCAGAATGCCGCTGACACAGTGAGAGGAAGCGGCAGCAGAAGCGTTACGCCAAAAACGAACCGTCAGCCCCGGACAGCTGCGGCACCAGCCTTCCCGGCAACGTGATCTGCAAGTTTGTTCAGCGTCTGTGTGCCGAACTCGACTGCACCAAATCCGATAACGGCGGCGCGGCGCTCCGGCGTCGGGTGCATCTGGCGCAGGGTGACAACGGTTTTGCCGTTATCCTGCTCATCAAAAGTGACCAGAAGCCGGAAGCGGTCCGGATCGTTGTCTACATCCCGGCCGTGATCGAGTTCGATCAGAACCGGGGTCTCGATCCGCAGAAACGCCATCCGGTTGGAAAACCGCGTACCGTCGGGGGCGATCATGTCGAAACGCCAGACGCCGTTTGCCCGAATGTCCACTTCATGGGACTCGATCTGGAAACCCCCAGGTCCAAACCACTGCACGATTTGCTTCGGATCGGCCCACGCCTGAAAGACCGTTTCGCGATCACCATCAACGACACGCGCGATGACGATTTCCTTGTCCAGCGGCCAGGTTTCCCAAGGCGAAGCCGGAGCTGCGGGCTTATCAATCATCTGATTTCTCCGTCCTTGTCTTTGCAATGTGAGCTTCAAGACGATCCAGGCGGCTCTCCCATTGTCGCCGTTGGGAAGCCATCCATTCTTCGGCGCTTCTCAAAGCCGATGGATTCAACGAACAGACACGGCTCCGCCCCTCGCGTCTCGACACGATCAGACCTGCATCTTCCAGAACGCCAAGGTGCTGCGTGAAGGAGGGCAGCGCCATGTCAAATGGAGCCGCCAACCGGGATACGGTTGCATCCCCTTCGCTTAGCGCCCGGATCACTGCGCGTCGGGTTGGATCAGCAAGCGCAGCGAAAGTCTGTTCGATAAGTGGCTTTTGCTTAGGCATTGACCTAAGCATAGCAGATTCTTCACTTAGGTCAAGACCTAAATGAAAGCGACCGACCTGTATCGCAGCCGCAAGCACTCCACGAAGATCTAGACAATCTCGGCGGGCCGCGCGGCTTTCGGCACCGGCCAGGATGGCGTGATGCCCGGCTGCGGCGGGCGCTCCAGATAGGTGGAGAGCACCACATAGCTGCGTGTCGCCTTGACGCCGGGCGTGTCGTAGAGCCGGGCGAGCAGCCCTTCGAGCGCGCGCGTGGAAGCGGCCCGCACCTTCAGGAGCATGCAGGCGTCTCCCGCCACCGAATGCACTTCCTCCACCTCGGGACATTCGGCAATCGCCATCAACGCCGGTGTCTTGCCCCAGCCGCTTGTGTCGACGTGAATGAAGGCCAGCAGCCCCTTGCCCACCGCGCCGGGATCGATGAGCGCGGCCATCCGGCGGATCGCGCCGCTTTTCTTCAACCGTTTCACGCGCTCATGCGCGGCAGGTGCGGAAAGGCCCACCCGCTTGCCCAGCTCCGCGTAGCTGACCGTCGCGTCTTCGACCAAGACGGCTAATATTTTTCGGTCCATGGGGTCGAGCTGCTGGGTTGCGGAGGCCAGCGCGTGAATATCATCTGTTTCTTTCATGGTTCGGCAAATTCCGATTGAAGCTTAATTTGGTTCGGACATTATGCGCATATGTCGAAGCTCAATCAAACACCTGTCGATGGCGACCTGGCGCTTGTGCTGGACACGCGCATTCCGCCAACGGTCTTTCTGCTCACCGGCTGCGTGGCGGTGATCGGCTGCAATTCACTTGTTCTTTCGCCCATCGCGCCGGAAGTGTCGCGCTCTCTTGGCGCGTCGGTTCAGGGCGTCATGATCGCCTCGGCGGCGTTCGGTCTGGGCACGGCGGGCAGCGCCCTTTTCCTCGCCCGCCACATCGACCGGCTGGGCGCGTGGCGCATGCTGCGGATGGCTTTTGCCGTTCTGGCATTCGCGCTGGGCGTCAGCGCCGTCGCGCCGCTGCTGGCGGTTCTGGTGGCGGCGCAACTCGTCGCGGGCCTTGCGGCAGGCATCGCGCTGCCGGCGATCTACACCAATGCGGCGACCGTCGCTCCTTCAGGGCGCGAGACCGAAACGGTCGGCATCGTCCTGACCGGCTGGACCCTGAGCCTCGTGGCGGGCGTCTCCCTGTCGGCGGTTCTGGCGGACATGCTGCACTGGCGCGCGGTGTTTGCGCTGGTCTGCCTTCTGGCGGTGGGCGCCTTTCTCGTGCTCGCCTTCAACGGACGCCGGGACACGCTCTCAGAGGAGCCCGCCATGGCCCCGCTGGCGGCCCTGCGCACGCCGGGGCTCGTGCCGTTGCTTCTGGCCTGCGGCGCGTTCATGGGCTCCTTCTATGGCGTCTACGCCTATGTCGGCGACCATCTGGCCAATGCGCTCGGCAGGCCGGTCAGCGCCAACGGGCTGCTGACGCTGGTCTACGGACTCGGTTTCGGGGCGGCGGTTCTGCTCGACAGGCCGGTGCAGAATCTGGGCGTCCGCAATCTCCTGCCTTTCGCCTTCGCCTTTGTGGCGGCGGTCTATCTGGCGATCCTTTGGGGTGCGGACAGTTTCGAGACCCTGCTCGCCATTGCCTTCGTCTGGGGGCTGGCGAACCATCTGGGCCTCAACATGCTGATTGTCCGGCTGACCGGCATCGCGCCCACGCGCCGGGGCGCGATCATGGGACTGAACAGCGCCACGACCTATATCGCCGCCTTTGCCGGGACGCTCGCTTTCGGGCCGGTCTATGCGGGGTTCGGGCTTGGAGCGACGGCGGCAATGGCCGCGCTTCTAATGCTGTTTGCAGCCATCGCCGCTGCGCGCTGACCCGCGGCCGCGCCTTGTTCATGGTCCCGATTGCGGGCACTATGCCCTGACTGCATTCGCAATCGGGGTACGCCATGCATCGATTTTGGACCGGGTTCCTGATCCTTCTTCTGCTCGCAGCCCCCATCCGGACAGCCGCCGCACAGGTGCAGACCGACACGCCGCCGGACATCGACACGCTGATGATAAGGTGGGATGCTTCGGCTGCCCGCGCGGAAGAAGCGCTCAGAAACCGGCGGGCTTCCACCGATGCGCTTGAGGCGCTGAGGACCGAAATTGCGGGGCAGCGCACAGAAGCGTTCGAGATTATCGAGCGCGGCGACATTCTCACGCTCACCCTGCAGGCGCAGCTTGATGCGCTCGGCCCGCCACCGGCTGACGGCGCGGAGGAAACACCCGCCATCGCCACCCGCCGCGCCGAGCTGACGGAAGCGTTTGACGCCGCCAACAAGCCGATCCTTGCCGCAAAACAGGCCTTCAACCGCGCCGAAGTGCTGATCGACGAGATCGACAAGCTGATACGCTCACGCCAGCGAACGGACCTGTTCGAGCGCATTCCCTCGCCACTTGTGCCAACCCGCTGGCTGCCCGCCTTTGCAGAACTGGGCGACTATCTGAGTGGCGTTGCAAGCGAGGTTTCCGGCGCAGTGCGCGACCCGACGCGCGGCCTGCTTTCGCGCCAGCGCATCCCGATCGCGCTGGCGCTTTTCGGCGGCAGTCTGGTGATGCTGCTGGCGATCCAGCCATTCATTCTGCGCCGGATGGATGCCGGGGTGAATGCCGCGATCCGCCCGATCCGGCGCAACCTGCTGCTCGGCCTTTCGCTGGCGCTCCGCTTCATTCTGCCGCTGATTGCCGGCCTGCTCTTCTTCGGCGCATTCGCCAGCCTCGGGCTGACGCTCTATGAAGGGCGCTCGCTCAACACGATTGCGCTTACGCTGCCCATGTTGCTGGTGTTCTCATACTGGCTGGGCCATGCGCTTTTCGCCCCCACGCTGCCCGGTTTTCGCTTTGTTGAAATGTCCGACAGGGCGGCCCGGACCGCGACCCGTATCTGCCTTGGGCTCGGCGGCATGCTGGCGCTGGAAATCATGCTGGAGCAGATGGAGAAGGACTACAGTTTTGCGCCGGAAACACGCTCTGTTCTGGCAACCACGGTGGTCCTTCTGGGAAGCCTGCTCCTGTGGAGACTGGCTTCGCTTCTGGCCAGATCGGACAAACCGCCGGAAGAATCCACCGCGCGCACAGATGCGGACCATGAGGACGCCACGGCGTTTCATCCCCGCGCGCTGATCGCCTATCTGATCCGCCTTGCCGCCATTGCCGCCGTCGTTTTTTCCCTTGCGGGCTATGTGGAAATCGCCCGCGATGCACTCGGTCCCATGATCCGCTCGCTCGGCCTGCTTGGTGTGGCGCTTGCCGTCTACCGGCTGCTTGTCTCGGCCTCGCACATCGCGGTTCGCGAGGAGAAGGCCGTCTCCTCGCTGATGCCTTTTGCGGCCGCCACCATCGTGGCGCTTGCCACGCTGCCGCTGTTCGCCCTGATCTGGGGCGCGCGGGAGGCCGACATCTCCGATGTCTGGATCCTGCTGACCGAGGGTGTCGAGTTCGGCGGCACCCGAATTTCATTCGGCGTGGTGGTGATGCTCGTCGCCATCTTCGTGATCGGCGTGATCCTGACGCGCTGGCTTCAGCGCATGCTGAGCACGACCGTTCTGCCCAAGACACGCCTCGACAGCGGCGGGCGCAATGCGGTGGTGACCGGGCTTGGCTATGTGGGCATCACGCTATCCGCGCTGATCGCGGTGTCGACAGCCGGGCTGGACCTTTCGAGCATCACCATCGTTGCCGGCGCGCTTTCGGTGGGCATCGGCTTTGGCCTGCAGGCCATCGTGTCGAACTTCATTTCAGGCATCATTCTCCTGATCGAGCGGCCCATCAAGGAAGGCGACTGGATCGAGGTGGCCGGCAACTCAGGCATCGTGCGCAAGATTTCCGTGCGTTCCACCCGCATCGAAACCTTCGACCGGCACGAGGTGATCGTGCCCAATGCAGACCTGATCGCCGGCACCGTGACCAATATGACCCTGAGCAGCCACACGGGGCGGCTGATCGTGCCGGTGGGTGTCGCCTATGGCAGCGATCTGGAAAAGACGCGCGAAATTCTACTGGAGAAAGCGCGGGCGCACCGGCTTGTGCTGAAATATCCGGAACCGGTGGTGCTGTTCATGGGGCTCGGCGAAAGCGCGCTCGACTTCGAGCTGCGCTGCTTCGTCAACGATGTCTATTCCGTGCTGTCGGCCAGATCGGATCTCCTGTTCGAGATCTACAGGGCGCTCAGCGAGGCAGGCATCGAGATACCCTTCCCGCAACGCGATGTGAGCCTGCGCAATGTGGGAGACATTGTCGACGCGGTGACATCCAGACGCGATGGCGGACAGGCGCCGAAACCCGCGCCCGACCCTGCCTAGGGTCAGGACCCTAGAAAGGCTTCACGGGCTGCTTCAGACCCTAGCCTGCGCGCGTCAGCCCCAGAAGCCCCTCAAAGGTGAACAGAACGCCGAGCGAGGCTGCGAACATGGCCGCGAAGACGGCGGAAGCGACGGCTGGCCCCTTGCCGATGGCCGCATTCGTCAGACGCCAGGAGAGCACAAGCGTGCCGATGAAGATGACGAAGGTGAGAAGATTGGCGAGTTCCGCCGCAGCCGGGATGAACAGGCGGATCAGCATGGCCGGCAGCGTGATCCACGAAAAAAGCGCGGACGCCCAGTTGCTCGCCACCACATAGTGCACAAAGCGGTCCGCAATGCCCGCCGGCCGCGCCACCAGCGCAAGAATGGCGAACGGGATGACCCAGGTGGCAATATCCGTGACCATCAGGCGATTGAAGAGCGCGAACCGGGCCGCGACAACCTCGCCGCCCGCCAGCTCGTTTGAGATGGTCACCCACCCGACCACAAGCGGCGGGAAGGCGACCAGAATGGCGAAGAAGGAATTCCAGAACCCGTCAGCCGACAGGTCGAGCAGGCGCAGCCCCTCGGAACGCCCCATCATCATGCGCCAGACGCCGGCAAAATTCTGCTGGATCTCGGCAAAGGACGGCATTGTCAGGCGAACCAGTCTTCAAGGAAGCGCAGATAAATCTGCGTGAGGGTTTCCAGATCGGCCAGCGCAACGCGCTCGTCGACCATGTGCATGGTCTGTCCGACAAGGCCGAATTCGACCACCGGGCAATAATCCTTGATGAAACGCGCATCCGACGTGCCGCCGGACGTGGAAAGCTCGGGCCGCGCGCCCACGACGGCTTCGACCGAAGCCGAAAGGGTTGCGACCAGCCTGTCATCACGCGTCAGGAAGACCGGGCTTGGCCGGCCGAGCCATTCGATGTCGAAATCCACCGGCTCGTCCGCATTGCCGCGCAGTCGGTTTGCGGCTGCGGCGCGATCCAGCCGGTTGTGGATTTCGGCCTGCAGGCTTTCCGCGCTCCACGTGTCGTTGAAGCGAATGTTGAAAACAGCGCTTGCGCGCGCCGGAATGACATTGGTGGCCTTGTTGCCCACATCGACCGTGGTCACTTCCAGATTGCTTGGCTGGAAATCCTTCGTGCCTTCATCGAAGGGCTGTTCGAGCAGCGCCTCGAGGAGCTGCATAAGCCCCGGCACCGGATTGTCTGCACGGTGCGGATAGGCCACATGGCCCTGACGCCCATTGACGGTGATGCGGCCGGACAGCGACCCGCGACGGCCGATCTTGATCATGTCGCCGAGCGCATCGGGATTGGTCGGCTCACCGACGATGGAGGCATCCCATTTCTCGCCGCGTTCTGCGGCCCATTCCAGAAGCTTCACCGTGCCATTGATGGCCGGGCCTTCCTCATCGCCCGTGATGAGGAACGAAACGGAGCCTTTCGGCTTGCCATGGGTTTTCACATAGCGCGCAAGCGCGGCCACGAAACAGGCAATGCCGCCCTTCATGTCCACCGCGCCGCGGCCATACATCTGGCCATCGGCAATCGCGGCGGCAAAGGGCGGGTGCTTCCAGGCGGCTTCATCGCCCGGCGGAACCACATCCGTGTGCCCGGCAAACATCAGATGCGGGCCGTCTCCGGCAAGCTTGCCGTAGAGATTTTCAATGTCGGGGGTGCCATCCTCGGAGAAGACGGGACGCTCGACCGTGCAGTCCAGCGCCTTCAACATGCCCTGAAGCACGGAAAGCGCCTGACCTTCGACCGGCGTGACGGAAGGACAGCGGATTAGCTCGGCGAGATTCGCCGCGGGATCGGTAGGCAGTGTCATAGGTGAGAGGGATAATCCAACCGCGCGCGGCTGTCACGCAGCAAGACACCGCCACCGCCCTCTATTGCTTCGGCGCGTTGGTCCGCTCGCCATATTCGTTTGCGCCAGGATCGCCCGGATAGAGACACAGAACGATGAAGGCGAGGATCGAAACCATCGGAACGAAAAGTGCGAAGGCGAACATGCCGGACTTTCCGAAATCGTGCAGGCGCTTGACGCCAAGCGCGACCGAGGAGAATGCCGACAGCATGAACATGCCCCAGAAGAGCAATGCCCACACGCCGCTGGCGCCGCTGCCTTCCGGCGCCAGGGTGAAGCGGTAAAGCACTAGGGCCTGCAGGACCGCCAGAAGCAGTCCCGCCAGAAAGAAAGCCGCGCGGCTGACCCGTCCGGAGAAACCCAGGAACAGCCATGAGATCTGATTCTTGGTCATCGCGCCGCTCCGCCTGCCCGTTAGTCGCGCAGGAGTTCGTTGATCGAGGTCTTGGAGCGTGTCTTCTCGTCGACACGCTTCACGATCACCGCGCAGTAAAGGCCGGGACCAGGCTCGCCATTGCCCATGGGCTTGCCGGGCATGGAGCCGGCGACAACCACCGAATAGGGCGGCACTTCGCCATAGAAGATCTCGCCCGTGGCGCGATCGACGATCTTGGTCGACTTGCCGATATAGACACCCATGCCGAGCACCGAGCCTTCGCGCACGATGCAGCCTTCGACCACTTCCGAACGCGCGCCGATGAAGCAGTTGTCCTCGATGATGGTCGGGCCGGCCTGCATGGGCTCAAGCACGCCGCCAATGCCAACGCCGCCGGAAAGGTGGACGTTCTTGCCGATCTGCGCGCAGGAGCCGACGGTCGCCCAGGTGTCGACCATGGTGCCCTCGCCCACATAGGCGCCGAGATTGACGAAGGACGGCATCAGGACAACGCCCGGCGCGATAAAGGCCGAGTGCCGCACAACGGCGTTGGGCACGGCGCGGAAACCGGCCTTCTCGAACTCATTGGCGCTCCAGCCATCAAACTTGGAGGCAACCTTGTCCCACCAGACCGCATCGCCCGGTCCGCCCTTGATGATCTGCATCGGGTTGAGACGGAAGGAAAGAAGCACCGCCTTCTTGAGCCACTGGTTCACCTTCCAGGAGCCATCCTCCTGACGCTCTGCGACGCGGGCCTTGCCGCTGTCGAGCAGACCGAGAGAGGCTTCGACGGCCTCGCGGATCTCACCACGGGTCTCAGTCGAAACGCCGTCGCGCTCTTCGAATGCGTTTTCGATTGTCTTTTCCAGCGCGGCGACATCGATGTTCGTCATGCTTGCGGCTCCATTGAACAAGCTGTTAAGGGCTCAGCCATAAGTTTGGGAGAAGGACCCAAGGCCGGCGCGGAAACTATGCGAAGCGCGTGTGGCGGTCAATCACGGGATCGCGCGCCAGCGCGGCAAAGCACCGAAGGACGGAAACAGGAACATGAAAACCAAAGACGAGAATGGCTGGACGCCTCTGCCGCATTCCGACGAGGATCTGCGCCGCGCCCGCCAGGTGCCCGATACGCCCCAGACCCGCGCGGACACCTATCGCCTCGCCTGGAATGACGAAGACTTCATGACGCGGCGCGAGCTGCGGCCCGTGCGCCTGCAGCTGGAGCTCTTGAAGCCCGAAATGGTGCTGGCCGAGCGTGGCATCCGCTCGACCGTGATCCTGTTCGGCGGCGCGCGCCTGCCCGAGCCCGGCGGTGACGCCTGGGCGGCCAAGAACGAGACGCAGCGCAAGAACCTCGAAAAGAACAGCCGCTACTATGAAGAGGCGCGCAAATTCGCGCGGCTGTGCTCGGTAGAATCGGCAAAATCCTATTACCGCGAATATGTTGTGGTGACGGGCGGTGGCCCCGGCGTGATGGAAGCCGGCAATCGCGGTGCTGCCGATTGCGGCGCGCCCTCCATCGGTCTCAACATCGTGCTGCCGCATGAGCAGGCGCCGAACGTCTATGTGACACCGGAACTCTGCTTCAACTTCCACTATTTCGCGATCCGCAAGATGCATTTCATGATGCGCGCGAAAGCCGTGGCCGTGTTCCCCGGCGGTTTTGGCACGATGGACGAGCTGTTCGAATCCCTGACGCTGATCCAGACCGGCCGCATGGAGCGGGTGCCTGTCATTCTGTTCGGCAAGGAATTCTGGGAAGGCGCGATCGACCTCGGCTTCCTCGCCGAGCAGGGCACCATCTCCCCCGGTGACGACGAGCTGATCACCTTCGTCGACACGGCGGAGGAAGCCTGGGAAAAGATCTCCGCATTCTACGAACTGTGAGAGGCTGATCAAAACGCATGAAGGCAAGCCCTGCCGACACGAGCTGGTTTGAAAGCCTGCGCCGCGATGCGAAGCTTTTCGCGGTCGTGGGCCTTCTTTCGCTCGTCATAGGCCTGTTGCAGCCGCTCGCAGTGGCGGCTGCCGCCCCGGCCTCCTACGGCTTCGTCATCTGCACGACCTACGGGGTCGGCAAGGCGGCTGACGGGAACCGCCAGCACCCGCGAAACGCCGAGTGCCCGCTTTGCCTGACAGGGCATTCCTGCAGTTTTCAGTTTGCACCGGCAACGCCGCCGCTTCCCGCGACCGCGCTTCAGACACCGGCGCGCGAACGCAGCATTCG
This sequence comes from Nitratireductor aquimarinus, assembly GCF_017255295.1. GTDB lineage: Bacteria > Pseudomonadota > Alphaproteobacteria > Rhizobiales > Rhizobiaceae > Nitratireductor > Nitratireductor aquimarinus. Next base: position 383,723 of record NZ_JAFKDE010000002.1, on the reverse strand, counting down.
CGCCGCATGGCGGCAACCTGCCCGCCTCTCGACACGGGGCGACACGCCGCCCTCGATCCGCGCACCGCCCCTGACTGCCTGACACCGCCAAACCGGGCTTCGGCCCTTTGAAAGATCAGACAGAAAGACAGACAATGCGCTTCAACATTCTCCTCGCGGCTGCAGCCGCCCTCCCCCTTCTTGCATTCAACGCCAGTGCGGAAAGCACGCCAAAGGCGGACGCGGCGACAAGCGAAACCGCCGACGCCACGATGAGCCATGCCATTCAGGCCGGCGACCTCAGGATCAGCGATCCGTGGGTGCGCGCGATGCTGCCCGGCCAGCCCGCAGGCGGTGGCTATCTGGTGATCGAGAACACCGGCGCGGAAGACGACACGCTCACGGCCCTCGCCTCGCCGCGCGCCGGCAAGGTGGAAATCCACACGATGGAAATGAACAATGACGTGATGGTGATGCGCCCGGTTGAAGGCGGCCTGACCATTCCGGCCGGTGAGAGCGTGACGCTGGAGCCCGGCGGCCTGCACATAATGTTCATGCAGGTGGAGAAGGGTTTTCAGGAAGGCGAGACCGTTCCGGTGACGCTGGAATTCGAGAAGGCCGGCAAGGTGGAACTCGAGCTTATGGCCGGGCCGGCGCGTGGCGGCATGCCCGAAGCGGGGCATAACCACTAGCAACGACGCTCCTGCCATTAGAAGCCCCTGGGGCAAAAGTCATTGGGGCAGAAGCCACCGGGCGGGGCGTGATCGCGCCCGCCCGATTTTCGTTCGGGATCAGACCCGGATGTTCTTCAGGAAATCGGTGAGATTGTCGGTGACGAAATCGACATCGTCTTCTTCATCCGGGTCCTGTTCCCAGATTTCCGCGAACGCCGGTTCGAAATTGTTGGGCACCACGAGAACCGTGGTCATGCCGAGTTTCTTCGGAACGGCCAGATTGCGGGCCAGATCCTCGAACATCACGGCCTTTTCGCCCACCACCCGGTGAAGGGCCAGAAAACGGTCATAGGTGGCCGCAGCCGGCTTGGGCAGAAGGTCGGCGGCGACGATGTCGAAAATATCGTCGAAATGGTCGAGCACGCCGAGCTGACGCGCCGCACGCTCTGCGTGACCGCGATCGCCATTGGTGAAGATGAACTTGCGCCCGGGCAGCGCGCGGATCGCGTCACCAAGCTTCGGATCGGGATCGAGCCACGAATAGTCGATGTCGTGGACCTTTTCGAGGAAGTCGTCCGGGTTGATGTTGTAGCGCTTCATCAGCCCGTTGAGCGTCGTGCCGTATTCCCTGTAGAGATCCTTTTGCAGCGCTCTCGCCTCTGTGCGGTCGAGCTGCAGAAGCTCGGACACATAGGCCGTCATCTTCACATCGATCTGCGAGAACAGATTGCTGTGATGCGGATAGAGCGTGTTGTCGAGGTCAAACACCCAATCGGTGACGTGGGTGAAGCGGTCGGGAGCGGGCTGGTTTCTCATGCCTCCGTTATGGCAGACCTTCCGCGCCACCGGCAATCCGGTTGCGGGGGTTTTCACCTGCCAGGTGAGCACGTGTCTTGTGCCAGTGCGGCTTCATTGTCCGTCGGATGCCGGGACAGGCAAACGGTCCACGTTCAGTCCCTTTTTGATGCAGAAGGACTGGGTTCGCGAGAGCGTGCCCACGTCCAGGCGGTTCCTCGCATTCTCGCAGGCGCCCGCGCTGTTGAACTCCGCAGACGTCATTCCGACGGTCCGGAAGCCCAGATAGATCGTGACCAGAACGTATTTCATCCTCTGCTCTCCTCGTCTTCAAGAGGGTGGCAGGCCAGCACTTGGATTGGGTCGATCCTGTCTGGGCAGAGGCCTGTAAGTGGCAGTTTTCTTTCGCTGCCGCGGTGACTATACACGTTTGCGACAACATCCCAAGGCAATTGAGCCGGAAGACGACAGAAGGCGAAGCATGGAACTCTGGATACCGATCACCATCGCCGCCGCCTTTCTGCAGAACCTGCGCTCCGTCGGTCAAAAGCACCTCAAGGGTGTGATGGGAACGACCGGGGCGACCTTCGTGCGCTTCGGGTTCGGCATGCCCTTCGTGCTTGCTCTGTGGCTGGCGCTGCATTTTGCCGCCGGCTACGGGATCCCCGAAATTCACGGCACCTTTCTTGCCTGGACCATTCTTGGCGGACTGGGGCAGATCTCCGCGCAGTTTCTGCTGATCTATCTCTTTTCCTTTCGGAATTTCGCTGTCGGCACCGCTTATTCGCGCACCGAACCGGCGCAGGCCGCGATCTTCGGTCTCGTCCTGCTTGGCGAGGTCGCCGGTTTCGGCGCGCTGGTTGCCATCGCGGTGACGGTGATCGGCGTGATGCTGATTTCGGTCGCCCGCGTGCCGATGAGCTGGGGCAATCTGTTCCGCTCGCTGATCAGCCCCACGGCGCTGATCGGCCTTGCCTCGGGCACGCTGTTCGGCGTGACGGCGGTGGCCTATCGCGCGGCCTCGCTCTCGCTTGGCGGGCCGAACTACCTGATGCAGGCGACGACGACGCTCGCCGTCACCATCAGCTTTCAGACCGTCATCATGCTGGCATGGATGCTGTGGCGCGACCGCGCCGAGGTGGGCAGGATCGCGCAGGCCTGGAAGCCTTCGCTCTTCGTGGGCTTCGTCGGCGCTGCGGCATCGCTCGGCTGGTTCACCGCCATGACCCTGCAACAGGCGGCGGTGGTGAAGGCGCTGGCGCAGATCGAGATGATCTTCACCTTCGCCTCCTCCGTCTTCTTCTTCCGTGAACACATCAACCGCACGGAAGTGGCAGGCTGCCTGCTGATCGTCGCGGGCATTCTGCTGCTGGTGCTCTGGTAGGCTACTTCTGGCAGGCTACTGGCCGTTCCAGGCGGAGGCGTCCGGCGAGCGGGCGCGTTCGCCAAAGAGTTCGAGCGCCGCGTTGAGCCCGTTGATGGCCGCCGGCCAGCCGCCATAGGCCGCCATCTGCAGGATCACTTCCAGAATTTCGCGTTCGCCCGCACCCGCCGCCAGCGCATGCTCGATGTTCACCTTGAGCTGGGGCGCTGTCTGCCCGCCAAGCGCCGTGAGCGCTGCCACAGTGGCGAGCTGGCGCGTTTTGAGGTCGAGCCCCTCGCGGGCGTAGAAACGCCCATAGGCGCTTTCGATCAGCGTTTCTGAAAACCCCGGCAGGACCGCATCATAGCGCTCTGACAAAATATCTTCGAGATCGGGATTGAGCCTTGCGGCGATGGCCCGCCCCTTTTCGAGCGCGGACGCATTTGCGGCGGTTTCAGCGACGGTTTCAATGGTCATGGGTCTGGTCCTTCCGGCCGTCTTCGGCGCGGTGGCGCGCTTCGATTTCGGCATAGTTCATGATCTTGTAGTCGAGCAGTTCGACGCATTCCTGAAGTTCGGCGATCTTCGCCAGAACCAACATGCGCTGATGCTCCAGCATCTCGCGGCGCTCGGCGGAGCTTCCTTCGCCCTCACGGCGCAGACGCGCATAGGTCTCGACATCGGCAAGCGGCATGCCCGTGGCCTTCAACAGCTTGATGAAGTTCAGCCATTTGACGATGTTGTCGTCATAGGCGCGCTGGCCGCCCTGCCGCCATGGCGGATCAATGAGGCCGAGCTTTTCGTAATAGCGCAGCGTGTCGATGCTCAGGCCGGTGCGCCTTGCCACTTCGCCAATCTTCATGCGGCCTCCCCGACTGGCGACAGCGCGTCTTCGAGCCGGGCGCTGTCCTCACAGAACTGATAGTGTGTGATCTTGCCTTCGCGCACGCGGCAGCGCAGCACCCATTCGCTGAAGAAGCGCTTTCCGGTCGCGGCGACGATGTGGTCAAGCTGCCCGCTGGCGAAGGCAACGCCCTCACCCGCTCCAAGGTGCTCCACCGTGAGCGACTGGCTTTTGAAGGTGCGTCCGAGTGCGGCAAGGAAGGTGCGGAAGCCATCATGCCCGCAGCGCGCGCCATAGGGCGGAACGGAGGGCTTCGGCTCGGCGCGGACGCCAATGATGACGGCATTTTCCGCCACGAAGGCGCAGGCCCCGTCGACATCGCCTGCCTTCAGCGCCGCAAGGAAATTCTCGATGATGATCTGCTCTTGCATGTGTGCATCTCCATTGTGTGCACACATGCATCTACTTGCTGGAGTGAACTCCAGGTCAAGCGGGTTTTCGCGTTTTTTCCGCAGCCGTCCCTTACGGAACGATCAGCGTGCCCGCGCCATGCTCGGTGAAGAGCTCGAGCAGCACGGAATGCGCGGTCTTGCCGTTGAGGATGACGACACCTTCGACGCCCCGCTCAATCGCCTGGATGCAGGTTTCAACCTTGGGGATCATGCCGCCGGAAATCGTGCCGTCCTTGATGAGCGCGCGCGCTTCGGCGACCGTCAGCTCGTCGATCAGGTTCTTGTCCTTGTCGAGCACGCCCGGCACGTCGGTCAGGAACAGGAGGCGCGTGGCGCGCACAGCACCGGCAATCGCGCCGGCGAACGTATCGGCATTGATGTTGTAGGTGTGACCGTCGCGGCCGGGCGCGACCGGAGCGATGACGGGGATCATTTCAGAATGGGCCAGAAGGTCCAGTAAAGTGCGGTCGACCTCCACCGGCTCGCCGACGAAACCGAGATCGAGCACGCGCTCGATGTTGGAATCGGGATCAACCACCGTCTTGTGCGCCTTTTCGGCAAACACCATGTTGCCGTCCTTGCCGCACAGGCCGATGGCCCATTCGCCCTCGGCGTTGATGAGCGCCACGATTTCCTTGTTGATGGAGCCGGCAAGCACCATCTCGACGATCTCCACGGTCTTCGCGTCGGTCACGCGCAGACCGCCCTCGAACTTCGATTCGATGCCCATTTTCTTGAGCATGGCCGCGATCTGCGGGCCGCCGCCATGAACGACGATGGGGCTGACGCCGGACTGTTTGAGGAGCGCGATATCGCGGGCGAAAGCCTGCCCAAGCGCATTGTCGCCCATGGCGTGACCGCCATATTTCACGACGATGGTCTTGTTCTCATAACGCTGCATGTAAGGCAGCGCCGCCGAAAGAAAGCGCGCCTGTGCTTCTGCAGTTTCCGTCATGTCCGTCATCGCGTTATTCCCCAAAGTCAAAACGGCGGTTTCATAAAGCATTTTTCGCAGCAAGTGAAATGATCTTGCATGCCCCGGACACAAAAAGCCTGATCCGCGCGGCAGTCGCCCCCTTGCCTTTGTCTGTGCGCGCCCTAGCTGATCTGCAAACCCGCCTTCCCACAAGTCGACAATCCGCCTAATCTTCCGCCCATGACGCCAGATGAGATAACGAAGCTGATCTTCAGAACCGCGCTCCGGGAGCGTGCGGCGTTCGATCTGCTTTATCGGCACACGAGCGCGAAACTCTTTGGCGTCTGCCTGCGTGTCTTGAAAGACAGGGCGGAGGCCGAAGAGGCGCTGCAGGAAGTCTATGTGAAGATATGGACCAAGGCCGACCGGTTTGCCGCGTCGGACCTGAGCCCGATCACCTGGCTCGTGGCGGTGGCGCGCAATCACGCCATCGACCGGCTGCGGGCGCGCAAGGCCCCGACGGAAGAACTGGATGAGGCGAACGCAATTGCCGACCCCGCGCCGACCCCCGAGGCCATGGCTCAGGCCGGCAGCGAACGGCGGCGCATCGACGCCTGCCTTGCCGAACTGGAGGCCGACCGCGCCACGGCGGTGCGGGGAGCCTATCTCAACGGCGACAGCTATGCCGAACTTGCAGCACATTTCGACGTGCCGCTCAACACAATGCGAACCTGGCTGCGGCGCAGCCTGCTCAAGCTCAGGGAATGCCTGGAACGATGACGGTGGCAGACGAACACGGACCGGACAGACGCGACGGGGACGATCTCGTTGCAGCCGAATATGTGCTGGGCGTTCTCGCTGCCGATGAGCGCGCCGCCGCCACGCGCCGCATCGAAACGGAACCCGAATTCGCGCGTCTCGTGGAACGGTGGGAGGCGCAGCTTGCCCCCATGGCCGACGCCTATGAACCGGCGGAAGCGCCCGCCCGTGTGAAGACAGCCATCGATGCAAGCCTGTTCGGTGCGGGCCCGCAGACCAGCCGACCGGGGTTATGGTCGAGCCTCGCATTCTGGCGCGGTTTCGCCGTGGCGGCGCTTCTGGCCTTTGCCGCCTATGTCGCGCTGACCTATACCAGCCTGCCCTTCGGTGCACCGCCGGTGGCCGAGCAGCGTTTCGTCGCCTCCCTCGCCCATGACGACACGGATGTGCGTTATCTCGCGGTCTATGACGGGACGAAACGCGATGTCTCGCTCTCGCATGTTTCGGGCGCGCGGCCCGATGGGCGCGACTTCGAACTCTGGGCCATAGAGGGCGACAATGCGCCGGTTTCTCTGGGCATCATTCCGGTCGGGTCCAGCGTTCACGTTGCGCTGAGCCAGGCGCTCGGTGAGGCCATCGACGCCGGTGCGGTCTTCGCCATCACCACGGAGCCGCTGGGCGGATCGCCATCGGGCGCGCCGACGGGTCCGGTGGTTGCGCTCGGCGACCTGCGCGACATCTGATTTCGGCCTTCTTCAAAAAAAATCGAACTTTTTTTGAAACTCTCCGCGGAAGGCATCCGTGGCTCCTCGTGTTCCCAAAAGGGCCGGCCATGAAGGCGGTCCCGCAAACGAACCTGAGGAGTTTAGACATGCGCAAGATCACTGCTTCCCTTCTCGCCGGCTCGCTCGCTCTCGCTTTCACGGGATCGGCTCTGGCCGAAAACCCGATGGTTGGCGGCGCAGCCATGTATGCCGACAAGAACATCGTCGAAAACGCGGTCAACTCGAAAGATCACACCACGCTGGTGGCTGCCGTGAAGGCTGCAGGCCTGGTCGACACGCTGTCCGGCGAAGGCCCCTTCACCGTGTTTGCACCGGTCAACGCCGCCTTTGAAAAACTGCCGGACGGCACGGTCGAGACGCTGCTGAAGCCGGAAAACAAGGACCAGCTTTCCACGATCCTGACCTGTCACGTGGTCGCGACCGAAGCCATGTCCGATGCCATCGGCAAGATGATTTCCGATGATGGCGGCAACCACCCGGTCAAGACCGTTGGCGGCTGCATGCTGGAAGCCAAGATGGACGGCGACAACATCACCCTGACCGATGAGAACGGCAATGTGGCGACTGTGACCATTGCCGACGTCGACCAGTCGAATGGCGTCATCCACGTCATCGACACGGTGCTTCTGCCGAAGGGCTGATCGCAGATTGCTTTCAGGCATCTGGCACGCATCTGGAGGGCGGCTTCGGCTGCCCTTCAGTAACCCCTCATCTCACACCGACTTGACTTGGAGGTGATGGATCACCGGGCTTAGGGTCAGCCCGAATCCTCCCGGAATTCCCGGCGTTCAATGCACGGCATGATGTGCGAAGGAGTTTGACGATGAGACGGCGTAATTTTCTTTATGGCGCGGCGGGCGCTTTCGCGACCCTGACCGGAGGCGCATTTATGGCGCACAAGCGCCCCGGCGGCAGCGCCATGGCCGAGACCTTCGAGATCACGAAGACCGAAGACGAATGGCGCGCCATCCTGACCGAACAGCAGTTTGCGGTTCTGCGCGAAGAAGCGACGGAACGGGCCTTTACGAGCCCGCTGAACAATGAGAAGCGCGCCGGGCTCTTCCATTGCGCAGGCTGCGACCTGCCGCTCTATTCATCTGAAGTGAAATACGATTCCGGCACCGGCTGGCCAAGCTTCTGGGAAGCGCTGCCGAACGCCATCGGCACGCGGCCGGACAACTCGCTGTTCATGACCCGCACCGAGTGCCACTGCCGCCGCTGCGGCGGTCATCTGGGCCACATCTTCGATGACGGACCGCAACCGACCGGCAAGCGCCACTGCATCAATGGCGTGGCCATGCAGTTCAGGCCCGGCCCCACAATGCCCAGCTAAGTCTGCGCCCGGGTGAGCCTGCGCCCGGCTGAGCCTGCTCATTCTCGTCTTCGCGCGTCAGCCGTCCGAGACGGCGCGCGCGATGGCGTTGCGCAGTTCGTCCATGCCATGCCCCTTCTCCGAAGAGGTGGCGACGATCTCCGGATAGGCTGCGGCGCGCTTCTTCAGCTGCGCTTCGGTATCGGCAAGCAGCCGCACCACTGCGGGCGGTTTGATCTTGTCGATTTTGGTGAGCACCACCTGATAGGAAACGGCAGCCTTGTCGAGCAGGTCCATGACCTCCTCGTCATTCTTCTTGATGCCGTGGCGTGCGTCGATCAGCAGGAAGACGCGCTTCAGCGTCACCCGGCCTCTCAGATAATCGAACACCAGTTCCGTCCAGGCGTCGACCTGCGCCTTGGGCGCCTTGGCGAAGCCATAGCCCGGCATGTCGATGATCGCCATGGGCGGCATGTCGCCATCGGCGCCGGAATAGCCATCGGGGACGAAGAAGTTCAGTTCCTGCGTGCGGCCCGGCGTGTTGGAGGTGCGCGCAAGACCACGCTGCGCGATGAGCGCATTGATGAGCGACGACTTGCCCACATTCGAGCGACCGGCGAACGCCACTTCTGGCGGCCCTTCCGGCGGCAAAAACTTCATTGCAGGCGCGCCGCGCAGGAACACCCACGGCCGCAGGAAACTCGTTCGGTCGATCTGCCGGCCGATCTGCTGCTCAGTCTGCGCGTTGCCGGTGGCTGCGCCATCTTCTGATGCGTTCACGCCATCATCTCCATTATCGTTCAGATGACGGCATCAAGACTGGCGAGGCTTTTGTCAACAGCGCTGTTGGGGAAACCGCACCGGACGCACCGCTCAGGCGGTGCCGAGAACCTGCATCGCGCCGAGGTCGCGGCGGCGCGGCTGGCGGCTCGCCTCGAGCAGAGCGCGGCCCAGATAGTCGAGATCGGCGGCTTCCTGCGGCTGCCATCCGCAGGAACAGGAGCCCGGCCCCTGATGCGCATCGGCCGTTTCGCGATAGATCACGCCAATGGCCCGCACGGCCTCGCGCATGACGATCATCGGCGGGAGGCCCGTGCGCTGCATGACCTCGCTCATTTCCTTCATCAACTGCATGCGCAGATGCATTTCCGCCTCTTCGCGGCGACGCTCAAATCCAGTCATCTGTGAAACGCAGTCCCTTCTAATTGCTTGGCTGGCCGGTGCGGGAGCGAGGCGACGAAATTCATGCCCGCCGATGCGGCGTGCAGCTCCCGGCACGCCTCATCGAGCTCGCGCATGGCCTCGAACAGCTTTTCCCGATCCCGGCAGTGCGCGTCGAACAGGGCAACGAACAGCGTGTTTGCGCTGTCATGCGGCTCCGGCGCGTCGTTTGCGCGGGAAAGGCTTTCTGCGGCGGCGGCCTTGGCCGCCTTCACCTTGGAGCGCAGGCGCTCGACACGCAGGAGCTTGCCGCGATGACGTTCCAGCTCCTGCGTTTCGCAAGGATGGTGAGGTGCAAAGTCACCAATCGGATCCAGATGTATCATGTCGCCTGTCTCTCGGCTTTCCGCCCCGAAGGTTCGGAGCGACCCGACCACAGACACAATACTTTACTGAAAAAGTCAAGTTTAATGAGGAAGGGATGAAGGCCGCCTCAGCGGGCAGCCTTCAGGGCCTCCAGATCCGCACCGCGAATGGCCGCAAGGTTGCGGCTGATCTTCTCGGCGGGCCAGGACCACCATGCGATATCGAGAAGCGCCGCCACGGTTTCCGGCGCAAAGCGCACGCGCAGGACACGGGCCGGATTGCCCACGGCAATCGCATAGGGCGGAACGTCGGAGGCGACCACGGCGTTCGCGCCGATCACCGCCCCGTCGCCAATGGTGACGCCCGGCATGATCTGCGCCTGTCGGCCGATCCACACATCGTTTCCGACAATCGTGTCGCCGCGCCCGTGCTCCAGATAGGTCCGGGCGTCGAAACCTTCCTCCCAGCCATTGCCGAAAATGTTGAAGGGAAAGGTGGAGAAGCCGGTCATGAGGTGATTTGCGCCGTTCATGATGAACGTCGAGCCATGGGCGATGGCCACGAAATTGCCGATGACCAGCCGGTCGCCCAGAAAGTCGAAATGGTAGAGGACATTGTTCTCCTCGAAACGCTCCGCGCCCTGCGGATCGTCGTAATAGGAGAAGTCGCCCACCTCGATATTGGGACGGGTGATGAAATTTTTCAGGAACACGGTGCGGGGAAAGCCGGCCATGGGATATGGCGTGGCGGGATTGGGTCCGTGCATGAGGACCTCCTTGATCTCAACAAAGGGGAAGAAAACACCGCCTCCGGCATGCGGAAAACGGACCGGACCTGAAGTCACGGCGGCGTGTCTGTTGCGGTCCCCTTAGTTGTTCATCGAAGGCTCTCCCTGATTACGGCCCCTTTCATAGCGGAGGCACGGCGCGCGGGCAACAATGGCAAAACGTCAGGAAGACGCCGCCATGACGCCCGCTCCAGCGTGGCAAGAACGGCCAATGCAAAGAGCGGACGGTCATGACGGCATCCTCATCAGGTTTGCGTCGAGCGTGGATCAGGCGACATCCCAGACGCCGGTCTGCGCCGTACGGCGGACAAAATCGGAGAAGTCGCGCGGCGGGCGGCCGAGCAGCTTCTCTACATCGTCACTCACGCTTTCATTGCGCCCGTCCAGAACCTCGGTGAACAATTCGCGCATGAGGGCCACAAGCGGCTCCTCAAGCCCCTGCTGGCGCGCGCCTTCCACGAAGATGTCGACCGGGATCTGAATGAAGCGGATGTCACGCCCGCACGCCTGCCCGATCTCGCTCACCATGTCGTCAAAGCGCATGGAACGCGGGCCTGTGAGCGTGTACGCCCTGCCCGCATGACCTGGCTGCGTGAGCGTGACGAAGGCCACGTCGGCGATATCCTCAACGTCGATGAAGGGCTCGCGCACATCGCCGACGGGCAAGGCGAGTTCGCCGGCCAGGATCGCATCGAGAAAGAAGGCTTCGCTAAAATTCTGGAAGAACCAGTCCGCGCGCAGGATCGTCCAGTCGGCCCCGCTCTGCATCAGGAGCTGCTCTGCGTGCTCGGCTCCTTCTTCGCCCCGGCCCGACAGAAGCACCAGCCGCTTTACGCCTTTCTCCAGCGCGCGCTTCGCAAACGCATCCACCGTCTCGGCAGCGCCCGGCACCGCGAGGTCCGGATAATAGCTGACATAGGCGGCACCCACGCCATCAAGCGCTGCATCCCATGTCTCCGGCTTTTCCCAATCGAACGGGATCTCGCTGCTGCGCGAGACGGCGCGGACGGGAATGCCCGCCTCGCCGAGCCGCGCCGCAACGCGGCGGCCGGTCTTGCCCGTGCCGCCGGTCACGAGAATGGGTCGGGCTGGGTCGATCTGCTGGTCTGTCATGCTGGCCTCCATAAAGTGATAAACTCTCACATTTGCAAATGTGATAAATCCTCATATTATTGATGTCAACAGCAATGTGAGCATCCCTCACAAAAGGATTTCGATGTCTGAGACGGAAACCGGCCACGGCGCCAGCATTCGCAAGAGGCCCATGCAGAAACGCGCTCAGGAGCGCGTGGAGCGCATTCTTGCGGTGGCGACACAGATGATTGCGGAAGCAGGAAGTGATCAGCTCAGGATGAGCGATGTGGCCGCGCGGGCGGGCATCTCCATCGGCTCGCTCTACCAGTATTTCCCGGACAAGGCCGCCATCGTCCGCACGCTGGCCGAGCACTACAACGAGGCGGGCCGGGATTGTATCTGTCAGGGGCTTGATGGCGTCTCCAGCCCGAGCGAGCTGGAACAGGCTTTCACGGAGCTGATCGACGAGTATTACGCGATGTTCCTCTCGGAGCCCGTGATGCGAGACATCTGGTCGGGCACGCAGGCCGACAAGGCGCTTTGCGATCTGGATCTGGAAGATGCGCGCGCCAATGCGCAGGAACTGGCTGCTGCGATGCTGCGCGCCAAGCCAGCGCGCGACCCGGACGCCACGGCCTCCACCGCCCTTCTGATCATCCATCTGGGCGAGGCGACCATGCGGCTGGCGATCCAGATGCCTGAAGCGGAAGGCCGCCGTCTGGTGGACGATTACAAGCGCATGGCGCTGCGCGAACTGCTCGATTAAACGCGCCGGACCTGCAGCATCCGCGCACAGACGGATGAAGCGCGGCGGCCAATCGCCCGAAAACAAAAAAGCCCCGGTCAAACCGGGGCTTTTTCTTTGATTACCGCCTATTCGGCAGGTTTTGGCTTCTTCTTGAACAATCCGGCCAGATTGTCCCAGAGCTCGATCTTCGCGCCCTGGCGCTTCATGATCACGCCCTGCTGGACGATGGAGAGGAAGTTGTTCCATGCCCAGTAGATCACCAGACCGGCCGGGAACGTGGCCAGCATGAAGGTGAAGATCACCGGCATCCAGTTGAAGATCATGGCCTGCGTCGGATCCGGCGGCGTCGGGTTCATGCGCATCTGCAGGAACATGGTGACACCCATGATCAGCGGCCAGACGCCGATCATCAGGAAGGCCGGAACGTCGTAAGGCAGCAGACCGAACAGGTTGAAGATCGACGTCGGATCGGGAGCCGAAAGGTCCTGAATCCAGCCGAAGAACGGTGCGTGACGCATTTCGATGGTGACGTAAAGCACCTTGTAGAGCGAGAAGAACACCGGAATCTGGATCAGGATCGGCCAGCAGCCGGCCAGCGGATTGATCTTCTCTTTCTTGTAGAGCTCCATCATCGCCTGCTGCTGCTTCATCTTGTCATCCGCATATTTCTCGCGGATTTCGAGCATGGCAGGCTGAACCTTCTTCATGTTCGCCATGGACTTGTAGGACTTGTTGGCGAGCGGGAAGAAGATGAGCTTGACGACAACCGTGGTGGCCAGGATGGCCAGGCCGAAATTGCCGAGCAGTTTGTACAGCCAGTCGATGAGGAAGAACATCGGCTTGGTGAGGAAGTAGAACCAGCCCCAGTCGATCAGAAGCTCGAACTGGCGCACGCCATCGGCCGTCTCGTAGGCGTCGACAACATTGACCTCTTTCGCACCGGCGAAAACCATCAGCTCAGAGGTGACCGAAGCGCCATCGGCGACCACGATCTCGTCTGTCAGATAATCGGCCTGGTAGCGCGGGGTGGTGTCGCCGGAATAGGTGTAGCGCGGCTGGAAGTCCTGACCGGTACGGGGGATCATCGTGACCGCCCAGTACTTGTCGGTGATGCCGAGCCAGCCATCGGACGACTTGCCGGGCGTGATGCGCTTTTCTTCCTCGACGTCGGAATAATCGATTTCCTGCAGGCCTTCCTCGCCGGTCACGCCGATGAGGCCCTCATGCAGAATGTAGATGCCGGAGGTCGCGGGCGTGCCGATGCGGGTGGTGCGGCCATAATTGCGCAGCGCAACCGGAGCGCCGGAAGCATTCTCCACCGCGTCCGACACGGTGAACATGTAATTGCCATCGACCGAGAAGGTACGATTGAAGGTCAGGCCCTTGTCGTTGGTGAAGGAGACCGTGACAGGCGTATCGGGGGTGAGAACCTCGCCCTCGGTGATGGTCCACTGGGTGGACGGACCCGGCAGCGCGCCAGCGGCTTCCGAACCCACATAGCCGGTCTCGACATAATAGCCGTCAGGACCGGTCGAGGGGTTGAGAAGCTGGATGTTCGGCGAATCCTTGTCGACCGTGACCCGGTAATCCTTGAGGAGCAGGTCGTCGAGACGTGCGCCGGTCAGATTGATGGAGCCCGAAATGCGCGGCGTGTTGATCTCCACGCGCTCGCTGCCGGCAATCGCCGTCTCGCGGTCGGCAGGCACGGCCGCCTGACCGGCAGTTCCCGGCACCGCACCGGCTCCGCTGGTCGGGGTGGGAATATCGCTGTTCTCACCGTTGGATTGCGCAAGGGCCTGTGCGGCTTCCGCGGCCTGCTGCGTTTCGATCTGCGCGATCTCGCGCTCCGACTCAATGCGCGGGTTCATGTAGAACACCTGCCAGAGCGTCAGGATCACCACGGAGAGCGCGATCGTGATGAGAAAATTGCGATTGTTATCCATCAAGGTCCTTGCCCTTTCCGCGCCGGTTCTCGGTTTCTCCGATACGGCGGGAAAGCTCGTCTTTCAGGGAGGCGAACGGTGCATCAAGCACAGAACGCCGCGCCACGATCACATAATCCTTGCCGGCGGCCATGTCGTGGACCGCGTGGAGGCGGCAGGCTTCTTTGAGCCGCCGGCGCACGCGGTTTCGAACAACCGCGTTGCCGACTTTTTTCGTTACCGTAATGCCCAGCCGCGGCGGATTTTCATCCCCACGATCAAGCACTTCCAGCAAAAAAAGCCGCCCGCGCCGTTTTTCACCGCGACGGACAGCCAGAAATTCGGCGCGCTTTTTAAGACGCGCCGGGGGTGGGACGGCTGGCCGGTCCGTCATCTTTCCGGCCTCGCCTCCGAACCTTATGCGGACAGCCGCTTGCGACCACGGCTGCGACGCGCTGCAATAACGCGGCGACCGCCCTTTGTGGCCATGCGGGCGCGGAATCCGTGCCGACGCTTACGAACGATCTTGGAAGGCTGATATGTACGCTTCATTTATTTAATACCGCGGAGTGCGGCCCTTCTTTATTCTGTTTCTTTGAACAGGAGCTTCGCTTTTTCGGGCATGTCCGAAGGCGTGACAACACGCCGCCAGACGCAAGGCCCAAGCGTGGCGGGCTTATAGGATTATGGATGCGTTGAGTCAATCAAAACGGCGCTTCACAGGCATTACCGCGTCAAACGGTCCCCATGTGAAATGCGGGACGGGGCTTCATTCCACCGGGATCTTCCCTGCAACCGCCCTCTCGGAGGCGTGAGAACTGCCGGCCATTCCTTCTGCGACACCGGCCCGGTCTGCGGCGCTGCGGTTCTGGCTCATCTTGTTCTTGCCCTCAAGACCGGTGATGGGAAGCCGCAGCCCGATGATCCCGCGCAGCTGCCCCCTGAGGAAGGGTGCGGGCGCATCCGATATCGACCAGACCTCCGGTCGTTCGGCCTCGTGCAGATTGGTCAGCCGCTCCACCACATCGCGAAGCCGCGCCTCATCATCGAAGAATTCGATCGGGCCGCGCGCGTGAACCGCACTGTAGTTCCAGGTGGGGACGACCTTTTCATGCTCCTTCTTGGAAGCATACCAGGAGGGCGAGACATAGGCGTCAGGCCCCATGAAGATCGCCAGCGCA
Source organism: Nitratireductor aquimarinus (assembly GCF_017255295.1). GTDB lineage: Bacteria > Pseudomonadota > Alphaproteobacteria > Rhizobiales > Rhizobiaceae > Nitratireductor > Nitratireductor aquimarinus. The sequence continues at coordinate 368,605 of NZ_JAFKDE010000002.1, read as the reverse complement.
TCACTCAACGGTGCATCCTTCCACTGCGCATTGGCGCGCGCGAAATGGCCGTAAAGCGTGCCGAAAGGACCTTCGGTTTCGTCAAGGAACAGGGGAAGAGGACTGGCATGCAGCCCGTTGGCCCCGAAAGTGACGACATTGGCGAGCCGCGCCGCACGCATCAGACCGTGAAGCGATGCGAGTTCTTCAACGCGAAAGGCGGGCGGACAATACATCAAGGCTCATCTCCTCCGGGAATGAACCAGACATAGAACGCTTCGCCATCGCGCAAAAGAACCGCGGCCACCTTGCACAACCGGAAAGCCGCTGTGGCGTAACAGGCTGCAGAGAGATTAGCGGCGGCGCTCCATGCCCTGCCGGAACTGCTCGAAGATGTTTTCGACGCCACGCTCATAATCGTCGCGCGTCTGGCGTCCGGTCTCGAACATCTGGCCGAACAGATCGTCATAGGGATTGCGCGGACGCCCGCTCGGATTGGGCTCGGGTTCCGGTTCGCGACGGGTCTGCGATGCGCCCTGACCGCCCCTCAGGAACTGATCGAAAATATCGCCAAGCGGGTTGTTGCCCTGCCCGCCGGAGGGAGCGCTGCGCCCGGAAGAACCGCCTGCACCGCCACCGAACATGCCCTCAAGGATCTGCCCGAACGGATTGTCTGAAGGGCTCATGCCCGAAGGCGCGCGGCTGCGCGACTGCGTGGAACCCGGCTGCTGCCCCATCTGGCGCATCATCTGCTCCATCAGGTCACCCAGCATGCCACCACCGCCGGCCTGCGCCTGCGTCTGGCGCGGCTGCGCGCCGGGCATCTGGCCCGTCGACTGTTTGAACAGGCCACCCATGATCATGGAGGCGAGCACCGGCAGCATCTGCTTGATCATGTCTTCGCCAAGCCCGGTCGCCTGTGCGGCGTGGCTGGCCACGGCGCGGCTCACATCCTTGGAGCCGAAGAGATGGCCAAGAATGCCATTGCCCTCGGTCATGCCCTGCGCGCTGAAGGCGCTTGCCGCATCCTCGAAATATTTGGCGTGCTGGCCCGACGCCAGCGCGCCAAGGAAATTGCCCGCGCCATAGGGGTCGGCGGCGTTGCGCTTCAGGCCCTGGCTGAAAGCCGGCAGAAGCGCTTCCATGGCCTGCTGCGCCTGATCCTGCGAAATGCCGAACTGCCGGGCGAACTGGTCCACGCCCTGTCCCTGACCGGCATTGTTGAGCATCTCGAACAGCGGAAGCATGGGCATCTCCTTAGTAATCCCGCCAGCGTCACCCCGACGGTGATTGGCGGATAGCAAACCATTGTTTCAGGAAGATAACCCGACAAGCGCGCTTTGTCTTTGCCGACCCGAAAAGCCGGTCCGAAAAAACGCCGGTCCGGGCAGGCTTAGTAGGCCTGCTCGAGGAACACCGGTTCGATCGAGCGGTCCCAGCGCGTGTTGAACGCGTTGGCGAGCTCCTGCGCGCTCGTGGTGCCGCGGGCCACGATCTCATCAAGCGGGCTGAGGAAGCTCGCCTCGTCATAGCCTTCCGGATTGAGACATTTGCGGGCGGAAAGGCCCTTGCGCGAAATGGCCAGAACCTCGCGCGCAACCTCGCGCAGGTCGTGATTGCGGAAACGCGTGGCAAGACCTTCCGTCGGCACGGCGTTGCGCATCACCTCGATCTCCTCGAACGACCAGTCCGAAGTCAGATCATGGGCGGCGTCGAGCGCGGCCTGATCGTAGAGCAGACCGACCCAGAAGGCCGGGAGCGCGCAGATGCGCCGCCACGGGCCGCCATCGGCGCCGCGCATTTCCAGGAAGCGCTTGAGGCGCACATCCGGGAACAGGGTGGAAAGATGGTTCGACCAGTCGCCAATGGTGGGCAGGCCGTCGGTCACCTCATCCTTCAGCGCGCCATTCATGAACTGGCGGAAGGTGACGTGCGTACAGTCGTGATAGCGGCCGTCGCGGATGATGAAATACATCGGCACGTCGAGCGCCCACTCGACGTAATCGGCGAATCCGAAATTATCGGAGAACACGAAGGGCAGAAGGCCCGAACGCTGATTGTCGGTGTCGCGCCAGATCTCGCCGCGCCATGACTGGTAGCCGTTCAGCCGGCCTTCGGTGAACGGAGAATTGGCGAACAGCGCCGTGGAAAGCGGCTGCAGGCGCTGCGCGACCTGCATCTTGCGACGCATGTCGGCTTCGGTCTCGAAGTCGAGGTTAACCTGAATGGTGCAGGTGCGGTACATCATGTCGAGGCCCTGTGTGCCGACCTTCGGCATGTAGGCGGTCATGATCTTGTAGCGCGATTTGGGCATCTGCGGCGTTTCGGCCAGCGTCCATTTGGGACTGCCGCCGAGACCGAGGAAGCGAATGCCGAGCGGCTCTGCGATCTCGCGCAGCTGCGCCAGATGGGCATTGCCCTCGCGGCAGGTCTGGTGGAGCGTCTCCAGCGGTGCGCCGGACAATTCGAACTGTCCGCCCGGCTCCAGCGAGATGGCGCCCTGCCCCGTCGGCTCGACAAGGCCGATGATATTCCCGTCATCATTGATCGGGTCCCATCCGAGAACGCGCTGCATGCCTTCCAGAACGGCCTTGATGCCGCGCTCGCCCTCATAGGGAACGGGGCGATTGCCATCGACATAGAAGGGGAATTTTTCGTGCTCGGTGCCGATGCGCCATTTCTCGCGAGGCTTGCAGCCCTTCGCGAGATCGTCGGCAAGTTCTTCGACCCGCTCGATCGGCCGATTGTCGGTGGTGTCACGGGCCATAACTGCTCTCCTGGCAAACCATCAGCGATCTGATGGACCATGCTGACAATCCGCTTCAAGTAAAAAGTGCTGACAGGAGCGTCAACCTCTCTTCACAAGCGCTTTACTACTCCACTCATTCCCAGTCGCCAACGCTTGCCTGAATGACGGCGAGTGCCGCAACGGCTGCCGTGTCGGCGCGCAGAATGCGCGGACCGAGCGGAATGGATGTGACGAAGGGCAAAGCGCGCAATTGGGCGCGTTCCGCGTCGGAAAACCCGCCTTCCGGCCCCACAAGCAGCGCCAGCTTCTTCTCGGTAACGCCCGAAAGCGCCTGCATGGGATTGTTGGTCGCCGCATCCTCATCGCAGAAAATGAGACGCCGTTCGGGATCCCAGTCGGCAAGAAGCCGGTCGAGTTTCACCGGCTCCAGCACCTCGGGCACGGCCAAAATGCCGCACTGCTCGGAAGCCTCCATCACATTGGCCTCGAGGCGCTGCGTGCCGGGTTTGGCCACCTGGGTGTGCTGGGTGATGACCGGCTGGAGACGCCCTGCCCCCATTTCCACGGCCTTCTGCACCAGATAATCGAGCCGCCCCTTCTTCAGGGGAGCGAAACAATAAAGCAGGTCGGGCAGCGGGGTCTGCGGCCGGGCCTGTTTCGTCATGCGCAGGCGCACCGACTTGCGGCCGGCTTCAATGAGCTCCGCATGCCATTCGCCATCGCGGCCATTGAAGACGAGAACCTCGGCTCCCTCGCGCAGGCGCAGAACATGGCTGAGATAGTGGGCCTGTTCCCGGCTGGTTTCCACCTCGGCGTCGGGGGCGAGTGCGGCATCGATGAACAGCCGCTGCAATTTGTAATTCGCACGCATGGCGGTCTGATGGTGGATCGGCGATGCCGCGTCAAGAGGCGAGGCTGTCATGCCAGACCGGCGCGTAACCGGCCTCAAGCGCCGAGATACTCAAACGCGGCGTCAGCAGCTGGACGACGGGTGGCAGGCTTTCGAGGGTGCGGGCCGCGCCATATCCCGCGAAGCCCCATTCGTGAAGAACACCGGAACGCAGCGCATGGGCTCTCTCGCCAATGGCGATCATTGCCCCGTCGGGCAGCTTTGCGACCTGCGATGCGGAGAGCTCCACGGGTGTTCCGGTGACGGCATAGCGCTGCGCATGCAGGATGGCGTCCGCCTCCGGGGCCTTCATCTGCGGAGACTGACTGGCCTCGCGCGCGCAGTTCATGAAGCGCGTGGCGGGCTCCCTGCGGCAATGGAAGCAGGGCCGATGGCCTGCCGCCAGCGCCGTGACCTCATCGAGAAAGAAGAGCTCGGTCCAGCCCGCCCCGCCGGAGGGCCCGTTACGGCCCATCACCTCGCGGCGCCGCCCCCTGAAACTGCACTGACAGATGATCCACGCTTTGGTTGTCCAGCGGCGGCGCAGGAGCGTCTTTGTGTCAGGATCATGAATCACCCCACGATTGCCGGTGAAGAGGCCGCGCGCATGGGTTGCAATCAATTGCCCGAATGGATTAACGCGATTCTGCAGACTCATTCGGTTTTCCACCAATTTCGGGACCTGTCATAAAGTATGTGGGTATTGGCGTATAATTTGTTTCAATCTTAAGCTGTTTTCGTTTATAGCAGCCTCCGCGGCATGGGGAGCTGCTTTTTGTTGACCTTCAAGGGGACTTTGGCCGGATGACAATCGGGCGTGCAACTGTCGTGTTTCTGATTACCGTTTCAGCGTTCACACTGATTGGAGCAAGACTCCTTTCGGCAGGCGCCACCGGCGACCACCATCCCGTGGATGGCTACGGCATCTCCACCGCCGTCGACTAGACTTCAATCTGAGCGCAGCCAAACAGCGCGCTCAGTCGTGATCCCACAGGCCGCCTTCCTCAACAGGCGGCCTCGATCAGCACTTTCTCCCGACCTTCCATTCTGAGAGCCGTCAACCGACCGGTGTGCCATGCGCCCGTGTCGAGATTGACCCGGTTGCTGCAAATCTCCGGCGCGCGCACCGGCGTGTGCCCGTGTACAATGAGCTTGGGGTGCAGCCCCTCATGCGCGTGAAATGCACGCCTGATCCAGGTGAGGTCGTCGGGCGTCTGATCTTCCAGCGGTACGCCCGGACGAATGCCGGCGTGGCAGAAGAAGAAATCACCGAACGAAACGGAATATGGCAGGGTCGCGAGCAAGGCCCTGTGCCGCTGCGGCACCGCGCGCACAAGGGCGGCATGCCCCGGCTCCATCGCTTCGCGTGAGGTCAGGTCGATTTCCACGCCATAGGAAAGCGCCGTCTCGAACCCGCCATGGCAGGAGAAGAGACCGAACGGATCGGGGTTCGACAGGAAGTCGAGGAACCCCACATCATGATTGCCGGCAAGCGCGATGACACGCGGGTCGCTCTCGCGCAGATTGGCGAGATATTCGAGCACCCCGCGCGAATTGGAGCCGCGATCCACGTAATCGCCCAGATAGATGATGCGCCAGTCGGCAGGCCTGTCATGGAGAATTTCCTCCATGAGCCGCGCATGCATCGCGGCCAGCAGATCATGCCGGCCGTGAATGTCACCCACCGCATAGAGGCGCATGCCCTCGGGCGTCGAAGCCTCATTGCAGGAGACCCCGATCGCCATGGATCACCCGTCGACGACGATGATGTGCAGGGCGCGCGGACCGTGCGCGCCAAGCAGCATGGTCTGCTCGATATCGCCCGACCGCGATGGCCCGGTGATGAGATTGAGAACCCTGGGCATTTCACCTCTGCCGTATTTGCGCCGCACGCGGGAAATCACCGTTTCAAGATCGCCGGCAATGTCCTTCGCATCAACGACGATGACATGGTGATCGGGCACAAAATTGACCGTCGTGGGGTTATCCTTGCCCGAAGGCAGGGCAAGCGTGCCGCTTTCCGCAATGCCGGCGAGTGCGTGGCTGACGCCCACTTCATCCTGCGGCTCGGCGCGCCCGTGCTTCACCTCAAGGGACTTCTGGCTCGCCCAGTCCATGCGTTTGAGGCGCTTGTCGTCGCCCATGCGCACGCTGGGCGCAAGATTCCTGGAGCGCAGATAATGGGTGACGGCTTTCGGCACGTCATCGGCGCTGCCGACCCGCTCGACGGTAGCCGTCACGGCCTCGGCCATGCTGCAGAACAGGGCAATCCGCGCCTCGCCTTCCAGCTGGCCGCGCGCCGGGATCAACCCGCGGGGCGGCTTGGCGAGGCGTTTTTCAACGGCTTCGCGCCGCGCATGATCGCTGGCGGAAACAGACGCTGCCGAACGCAGCTTGCCCAAAATGGCTTCGCGCGCACTCATACCGCGCTCCTTTCAGATTTTCCGGCCTCGCGGTCGCGCCATTGCTGCATGAATGTGCGGCTTTCGGGGGCCGGCAGATCGCGGTGCCGCGTCCAGCCGCCCGCAAAGGGCAGCGAACGGAACCAGCCGCGCCGTCCGGCAAACCCCGAAAGCGTCGGGATCGCCATCGACGTGGCCAGACGATAGAGCTTCGGACGGCGGGCGAAGAACGCCCAGAAGCCGAGGCCGAAGCGCTGCGCCGCCGGGTTGAGCCCCCGCTCGAACTCGCGCTCGCGCCAGTTGCGCATCATGCGCGGCAGCGGGATCTGCATCGGGCAGACGGATTCGCAGCGCCCGCAGAAGGTCGAGGCGTTGGGCAGATGCCCCGCCTTGTCGACGCCCACAAGCGAGGGCGTGAGCACCGAGCCCATCGGCCCCGGATAGACCCAGCCATACGCATGGCCGCCAACCGCGTGATAGACCGGACAGTGGTTCATGCACGCGCCGCAGCGAATGCAGCGCAGCATCTCATGGAACTCCGTGCCGAGCATGGAGGAGCGCCCATTGTCGAGCAGGATGACGTGATACTCGTCCGGCCCGTCGGGATCGTCCGGGCGGCGCGGCCCGGTGGAGAGCGTGGTGTAGACGCTCATGTCCTGACCGGTGGCCGAACGGGCCAGCACGCGCAGGATCTGGCTTGCATCCTCCAGCGTCGGCACCACCTTCTCGATGGAGGCGACGACGATGTGAATGCGCGGCAGCGTCTGTGTCAGATCGCCATTGCCCTCATTGGTGACAATGATCGACGTGCCGGTTTCGGCCACCAGGAAATTGGCGCCCGTGATGCCGACATCGGCCTGAAAATACTGCGGCCGCAGGATGTTTCGCGCCTCGCCGAGCAGGGATTCGGGCTGCGACAGGTCGCGCTCCGGCGGAAGCTCTGTGTGAACGCGGCGGAAATCCTCTTCCACCTGTTCCTTGTTCAAATGCAGCGCCGGGCCAATGATGTGGCTCGGATGCTCGCCGCGAAGCTGGATGATGTATTCGCCCAGATCGGTCTCGACCGGGCGCACGCCTTCCTTTTCGAGGAAATCGTTGAGCGCGATCTCCTCCGTGATCATCGACTTGCCCTTGGTGACCGTGCGCGCACCGGCCGCCCGGCAGATGCTGAGCACCGCCTGACGGGCATCCTCGGCCGTTTCGGCCCAGTGCACCCGACCACCCGACGCAATCACCTTGCGCTCATAGGCTTCCAGATAAAGGTCGAGATGTTCGAGCGTGTGATCCTTGATCGCGCGCGCCGAGGAGCGCAGCTCGTCGAACTCAGGCAGTGCGTCGACCGCCTTCCTGCGCTTGGAGACAAAGCCGACCTTGGCCTTGCCCATGGCGCGCTGCAACTGCTCGTCGGCCATTGCCTTGCGCGCTTTTTCCTTGAACTGCGGAGACTGTACCTCCATCAGCGTCCTCCCCCGCCGATTGCCGGCTTGTCGGTCATGCCGGCCAGAACCTCGGCCACGTGACGAACCTCAACCTTGCTGCCCTGACGGTGCAGCTTGCCTGCCATGTTCATGAGACAGCCCAGATCGCCCGCGAGCAGCGTGCCCGCCTCGGCTCCCTCGATGCTGGCCGTCTTTTCCTCAACGATCTTGTTGGAGATGTCGGGATATTTGACGCAGAACGTGCCGCCGAAGCCGCAGCAGACATCGGGGTTCTGCATCTCCTTGAGTTCCAGCCCCTCGATGGAAGACAGAAGCTGGCGCGGCTGCGCACGGATGCCAAGCTCGCGCAGGCCCGAACAGGAATCGTGATAGGTGACGCTGCCCTCATGGCTGACCGGCACCGACGCGACGCCCAGCACATCGACCAGAAAGCTCACCAGCTCATGCACCCGGCCCGAAAAGGCTTCGGCCCGCGCCTCGAAGGACGTGCCCTTGAGCAGCGCGGGATAATGCTTCTTGAGCATGCCGGCGCAGGAGCCCGAAGGCGCGACCACATAATCGAAATCTTCGAAGGCCTCGATGGTCTGGCGCGCAATGGCGGCTGCGTCTTCCCTGTCGCCGGAATTATAGGCCGGCTGGCCGCAGCAGGTTTGCGCCATGGGCACCTCGACGGTGCAGCCGGCGTCTTCCAGCAGCTTCACGGCGGCAAAGCCGACGCTGGGCCTGAACAGGTCCACCAGGCAGGTGACGAACAGGCCGACGCGCTTCGGTGAGGTGCTTTCTTCTTTCAACGGTTCTTCTTTCGCTGGCTTGAATTGTTCGGCAGGGCCGGTTGGCTTGCTCATTGTTCCGCAACCTCTCCGCCGCGCTGATGGAGACGCAGCCGCGAGATGCGCTGCCAGTCGCCCGATCGCTCGGCCTGAAAGGTGGCTTTTTCGACGAAATCGATATGCGCGACCGCAGCCGCACGCGCTGCCTCGGGATTTCCCGCGACAATTGCGTCATGGATCGCCCGGTGCTGGGCAAGCAGCGTGTTGCGCGCATCCGGCAGTTCGTAAATGCGGGCGCGGTTCAGAAACACGCCATCCGACAGAAGCCGGTAGCAGGCGCGCAGCGTGTGCAGGAGAACGATGTTGTGCGCGCACTCGCCCACCGCATTGTGAAACTCGACATCGCAGGCCGCTTCCGCCTCGAAATCCTCAGAAGCATGCGCCGCATCCATGCGCTTCATGATGGCCTGCAGGAGAACCAGATCCTCCGGCGTCGCGCGCCGCGCCGCAAACTCGGCGGCGACGGCCTCCATCTCACGGCGATATTCCAGATAATCGGCGGTCGCCTTGCGATGGGTGGCGATGAGTTCGCGCACCGGCGTGGTGAAAACCTGCCCGATAATGTCGGCCACATAGGTGCCGCCGCCATGGCGGGTGAGGATCAGGCCGCGCTCTTCAAGCATCTTCAGTGCTTCACGCAGGATCGGACGCGACACGTCGAGCTGACGCGCAAGATCGCGCTCGCCCGGCAGCCTGTCGCCATCGCGCAGAACGCCTTCGAGGATCAGCGTCTCGATCTGCCGGATGACGCCATCCGCCGTGCGGGCATGCTCAATTCTGGAAAAAACTGCTTCCACCGGCCCTTGCCGCTCTCGTATGCCGTTCTCGTCTGCCGTTCTCGGCGCTCAAACGCTTTCGTGAGACGGAGAATAACGCAAGCCCGTCAAACTGGTCAATTTCTTTGTCCAATAATTAGACTATCAGCCAATGGCATTCGCGCATTGCGCCCTGCGCAAAGCCGGTAGCATACTTGCAAAAGGTCCATCCTGATGCAGACGGCAAGGCGCAATGAGCCAAGAAAATGGGGAACAGCTTGTCGCGATAGGCGCAGACAAGACAAGGCAAGACAAGACTGGGAAAGACAAGACTGGGGAATCGTCTCTCGAAACACTGGTGACCGGCAGCGTTCTGGGCTTTCCCGCCCATGACGGGCGCGCTGGCGCGCTTGGCGAAGTGCATGCGCGCCCGCACGCGCTTCTGGAAGCCCCGCGACTGATCATCCAGCTCTCCTTCATGACCGAAGGCGGCTCGGCGGTGGATCAGGCCGTGCTGGCCGATCTGTCGCGCCGGCTTGGCGTGGCCCCGCCACAGACCAATGCGCGCCACCACGCCATGAAGTGGGGCAAGGGCACGCTGCGCTGGGAGCGCCATACGGAATTTTCGAGCTATCAGTGGGATTGCCCGATTTCGCCGCGCACCGGCAAGCCGCTTGAGGAATCCCCCTTCGGCAACGGCTTCAGCCCGCCCGGCACGGCCATTTCCGGCACGCGCGTGGAGATCCGCAAATGGACGAGCGCGACGGAAAAGCTGGTCAGCGCCTTCGATCCGGCAAGCCTTGGCTATTCGGTGGTGGAAGGCGGACGCGCTGCCGTGGCCACGGATTTCCGGCAGGATGGCGACGGGCTGACCCGCATCCTGATCCTCGAAAAGGATCTCGCCCCGGCCCGTATCGGCGCGCTCTCGCAACGCCTGATCGACATCGAGACCTATCGCACGCTCGCCATGCTTGGCCTGCCGCTGGCGCAATCGCTGTCGCCGCGCCTGCGCCGCATGGAAGACCAGCTGGCCGCGCTGACCGCGCGCATGCGCCAGCGCGACAGGCATGACAGCCAGGAGCTTCTGGGCGAACTGACGGAACTTGCAGCCGAGCTGGAAGCGGACGCCGCGGCCAGCCTCTATCGCTTTGGCGCAAGCCGCGCCTATCACGGCATTGTGGAGGAGCGGCTCGAGACACTGAGCGAAGCCCCCATGGCCGGCTACGAAACCTGGGCCGCCTTTCTCCAGCGCCGCGTTGCGCCCGCCATGCGCACCTGCCGCTCGGTGGAAGAGCGCCAGGCCAATCTTTCGCGCAAGCTGACGCGCGCCGCAAACCTGCTCAGAAGCTGGGTGGACGTGGAAGTCGAGCGCCAGAACCGTGATCTGCTCGCCTCCATGAACCGCCGTGCGCAATTGCAGCTTCGCCTGCAGCAGACGGTGGAAGGCCTCTCCGTGGCTGCCATCTCCTATTATGTGGTGGGGCTGGTCGGCTATGTGGCCAAGGGCGCAAAGCCCGCGCTCCCCGGCATTTCGAGCGAGGTCATCACCGCCGCCGCCGTTCCCGTGGCCGTTTTGTGCATCTGGCTTCTGGTGCGGCGCATTCGCCGCCACCACGCCCGCGAGGACGCCAGCATCGGCACCGAGGCGGATTGACGCAGGCACGCTTTCCAAGCAGCATTTACAGAACCATCAACACACTGGTAAATTGAATGAACCAGTGAGGGAGTTCTGATGTCCGGCCTGAAAATGCCGCAGGCGAATGCGGCAACCCTGAAGAAGCGTGCGGAAATCATTGCCGACATGCGCATCATCGTGCCCGGCGAGGGCGTGGTGGATGCGCAGAACGAAATGCGCGCCTTCGAGAGCGACGGGCTGACCGCCTATCGCCAGATGCCGCTTGTCGTTGTCCTGCCCGAAACGACGGCGCAGGTGTCGCGCATCCTGAAATATTGCCATGAGCGCGATATCCGCGTCGTGCCGCGCGGCTCGGGCACCTCGCTTTCCGGCGGGGCGCTGCCGCTTGAAGACGCGGTGCTTCTGGTGATGAGCCGCTTCAACCGCATTCTCGACATCGATTACGCCAACCGCGCCGTGGTTGCGCAGCCGGGCGTCACCAATCTGGGCATCACCCACGCGGTCGAGCAGGCGGGCTTTTATTATGCGCCGGACCCCTCTTCGCAGATCGCCTGTTCCATCGGCGGCAATGTGGCGGAGAATTCCGGCGGCGTGCACTGCCTGAAATACGGTTTGACCGCCAACAATGTTCTGGGCATCGAGATGGTGCTGATGAATGGCGACGTGATCCGGCTCGGCGGCAAGCATCTGGATGCCGAGGGCTATGACCTGCTTGGCCTGATGACCGGCTCGGAAGGCCTGCTCGGTGTGGTGACCGAGGTGACCGTGCGCATTCTGCAGAAGCCGGAGACGGCGCGCGCGCTTCTGATCGGCTTTCCCTCGAGCGAGGAAGCGGGCCAGTGCGTGGCCGAGATCATCGGTGCGGGCATCATTCCAGGCGGGATGGAGATGATGGACGGCCCGGCCATCCGCGCCGCCGAGGACTTTGTTCATGCGGGTTATCCGCTCGATGTTGAAGCGCTTCTGATCGTCGAGCTTGATGGACCGCAGGCAGAAGTCGACCACCTGATTGACCGGGTGGAAACGATTGCCCGCCAGAACGGCGCGACCACCAGCCGCGCCTCCACCTCTGACGAGGAACGCGCCGTGTTCTGGGCCGGGCGCAAGGCCGCCTTCCCGGCGGTGGGCCGCATCTCGCCTGATTATTACTGCATGGACGGCACGATTCCCCGCAAGCAATTGCCACGGGTTCTGGCGGGCATGCGCGCGCTGTCTGAAAAATACGGGCTGCGCGTCGCCAATGTGTTCCATGCCGGCGACGGCAATCTTCATCCGCTCATTCTCTATGACGCCAACAGGCCGGGCGAACTGGAGAAGGCCGAGGATTTCGGCGCGGACATTCTGCGCCTCTGCGTCGAGGTGGGCGGGGTTCTGACCGGAGAGCACGGCGTCGGCGTGGAGAAGCGCGACCTGATGCCGGAAATGTTCACCGAAGATGATCTGAACCAGCAGATCCGCGTGAAATGCGCGTTCGATCCGGGCCACCTTCTGAACCCGGGCAAGGTGTTTCCGCAATTGCACCGCTGCGCCGAGCTTGGCCGCATGCACATTCATCGCGGCCAGATGCCGTTTCCAGAACTGGAGCGGTTCTGAGCATGGCCTTCATGGAATTGTTTCACGCAGGCGCCGGCATCCGGCCCTGCCCGGCCCTTTTCGGGAGTGTGTCGCCGTGACCGTTTTTCTGCCCAACACTGCCGAAGAGGTTCTGGAGACGGTGCGCTGGGCCGTTTCGGAAGAAGCGCCGCTTGAGGTGGTCGGCCATGGATCGAAACGCGGCATCGGCCAGCCGGTGCAGACCGCGCACACGCTCGACCTGTCAAAGCTGACGGGCGTGACGCTTTACGAGCCGGAAGAACTGGTGCTTTCGGCCCGTGCGGGCACGCCGATCGCCGAGATCGAGGCGCTGCTTCGCGAGCACAATCAGGAACTCGCCTTCGAGCCCATGGATTACGGCCCGCTTTTTGGCGGAGAACCGGGACGCGGCACGCTGGGCGGACTGCTTGCGGCCAATCTTGCCGGTCCGCGCCGCCTCAAGGCGGGCGCCGCGCGCGACCACGTGCTTGGCGTTCATGCGGTTTCGGGCCGTGGCGAGGGCTTCAAATCGGGCGGGCGCGTGGTGAAGAACGTGACCGGCTACGACCTCTCCAAGGGGCTCGCCGGCTCCTGGGGCACGCTGGCGGTGGCAACCGACATCACCATGAAAGTTCTGCCGGCTGCCGAAACGGAAACGACCTTCTGCATCGCCGGGCTGGACGATGCGGCGGCGACGCAGGCCATGGCCATCGCCATGGGGTCGAGCGCCGAGGTTTCGGGCGCTGCCCATCTGCCAGAAGGCGTGGTGGGCCGCTTCATTGATGGCGGGTTTTCCGGAGGCGGGCAGACCGTGCTGCGGGTGGAAGGGTTCGGCCCTTCGGTTGCCTATCGCATCGACCTTCTGTCGCGGCTTCTGGGCAACCATGGAAGCGCCGAGACGCTCGATGAAGCTGCTTCGCGCAGGCTGTGGCGCGAAATCCGCGACGGCCATCCCTTTGCCGACGGCTCGCCGGCCCCGGTCTGGCGGGTCTCGGTCACGCCGTCGCGCGGCCACGAGTTGGTGGACGCCTTTCGGCGCGCTGCCGGCGCCAATGTCTATTATGACTGGCAGGGCGGCCTGATCTGGATGCGCATGGAAGCGGATCCCGAAGCGGAGATCCTGCGCAAGATGATCGCTCATCTGGGTGGGGGCCATGCAACGCTGGTGCGCGCGCCGCTTGCAATACGCGCCGCGACGCCGGTGTTCGAGCCTCAGCCGGCCCCGCTTGCCGCCCTTTCAGCGCGCCTGAAAGAGCAGTTCGATCCTCAGAAAATCCTCAACCCCGGTCGCATGGATTTCACCTGAACCCGTGATAGATTGCCGCCGAAACGCAACGAGGGCGAAAAACATGAGCGATATGCAACCACAACAGAATGAAGGCCGCAAATCAGATGGCTGGCTCGAGCCGGGGCCAACCAATGTGCAGGTCATCTACATTCTCTATCTTGTCGGCTTCGTGATCGGCATCTCCACCCTGGTGGGCATCGTGCTTGCCTATCTGAACCGCGGCAAGGCAACCGGCTGGGTGGAAACCCACTACACCTGGGCCATCCGCACCTTCTGGATCGGCCTGCTCTTCGGCTTCGTTTCCGCGCTGCTGATGGTGATCGGCATCGGCTTCCTGCTGATGATCGCGGTCGCAATCTGGGCCGTGGTGCGCTGCGTCATCGGCCTGCAGGCGGTGGGCCGCAACGAACCGATCAAGAACCCGCAAAGCTGGCTGATCTAGATCGCCCCTGCGTCCATCCGGACGCATACTAGATCGCCAGGCGTCCATCCGGACGCATAAAGGACGATCCAAACCATGGAGAGAGCATCGGAATAGCCGAAAACCGGTTTCCACTTTTCGGTCCGATGCTCCAGAAGGCGCGCCGTGCAGACCAATTTCACCCCTGAGCAGCTTTCCGATCCGCATGTCGCGGAGGCGGAATCGATCCTGCGCAAATGCGTGCATTGCGGCTTCTGCACGGCCACCTGCCCAACCTATGTCACGCTCGGCAACGAGCTCGACAGTCCGCGCGGGCGCATTTACCTGATCAAGGACATGCTGGAAAACGGCCGGGCGGCCGACAAAGAGATCGTCACCCATGTCGACCGCTGCCTTTCGTGCCTTGCCTGCATGACCACCTGCCCTTCGGGCGTGAACTACATGCATCTGGTAGATCACGCCCGGACGCATATCGAAAAGACCTATCGCCGGCCTTTGCTCGACCGGCTGACCCGCTCCCTTCTGGCGCAGATCCTGCCCTATCCCGCACGCTTCCGCGCGGCGCTGAAGCTCGCCCGCGTCGGGCGTCCCTTTGCGGGCCTCTTTCGCAGGCTTCCGGGCATGAAGCCTGTCGCGGCCATGCTCGACCTGGCTCCGGGAAGCCTGCCGCAGGCAAAAGATGAACACGTGACCGTTTCGGGAGAGAAGCGTGGCCGCATCGCACTTCTGACCGGCTGCGCGCAATCCGTGCTTGATCCGGGCATCAATGCGGCAACGGCCCGGCTGCTCGCACGCCTCGGCGTCGAGACGGTGCAGAACCCCGAAGGCGAAGGCTGCTGCGGCGCGCTGGTGCACCATATGGGCAAGGAAGACGCGGCGCTTGAAGCAGCGCGGCGCAATGTCGATGCCTGGATGCGCGAGATCGAAGGCGGCGGGCTTGATGCGATCGTCATCACCGCGTCCGGCTGCGGCACCACCGTCAAGGATTACGGCCACATGCTGCGGCTTGATCCGGACTATGCTGACAAGGCAGCCCGCGTGGCCGCACTTGCCATGGACATCACCGAATATCTTGCAACGCTCGACCTGCCGGAGCCGATGATCGCGCCCGGCATCACGGTCGCCTATCACTCCGCCTGCTCCATGCAGCATGGGCAAAAAATTACCCGCCAGCCGCGCGAACTCCTGCGCAATGCCGGCTTTGTGGTGCACGAGCCGCGCGAGGGGCATCTGTGCTGCGGTTCGGCGGGCACCTACAACATTCTCCAGCCGGAGATCGCCGCGAAACTGCGCGACCGCAAGGTCTCGAACATCGAGGCCACCGGCGCGTCCGTGATCGCCACCGGCAATATCGGCTGCATGACCCAGATCGGCTCCGGCACCGACACGCCCATCGCGCATACGGTGGAGCTTCTGGACTGGGCCTATGGCGGCCCGAAACCGACCGGCATTCGCGATGTCAGCGCGCCGATGGAAGAGACATCGGCAGAGACTGGGGCAGAGACTGGGGCAGAGACTGGGGCAATGGCTGCCGCTGAATGAGAAAAGGGCGATGCTCCCCCAAGCACCGCCCTTCTCCATGAGCCCGGCAGTCCCCTTGCCAGGCGTCCCCCATTCCTGAGGAGCATCGGAGCAATCCGATGCTCTAGATCGCCGTGCGTCCATTTGGACGCACTAAGGACGATCTACACTTTTACTTGGGCATCGGAGCAATCCGATGCTCTGCCGGTCAGATAACCACCACTTTGGCGCCGACCGGAATGCTCTCGTAAAGCTCGATCACATCCTCATTGCGCATGCGGATGCAGCCGGATGAAACGGCGCGGCCGATGGTCCACGGCGCGTTGGTGCCGTGAATGCGGTAAAGCGTCGATCCGAGATAGAGCGCGCGCGCGCCCAGCGGGTTGGCCGGTCCGCCCTTCATATGCGCTGGCAGGATGCGCCCCTTCGCCCGCTCACGGGCGATCATTTCGGCAGGCGGCCGCCAGTCCGGCCACTGACGCTTCTGGGAAACGGTTTCCGTTCCCGTCCAGCCAAAGCCTTCCTTGCCCACGCCGACGCCATAGCGCTTCGCCTTCCCGCCCTTCATGACGAGATAGAGAAAGCGCTGCTTGGTATCGACCACGATCGTGCCCGGCGCCTGGCTGGTGCGATAGTCGACGATCTGGGGCAGCCATTTCGGATCGCTCATGCGCCAGGCACGCTCGCTGGCCCGCGGCGTGTAGGCGACCTGCTGCCCGGGAGCCGCCTGTACGCTGGGCGCGGGCACGACGACACGCTGCCGGTTCGCCTGATAATCGCGGCGGGCATTGGAGCGGCGCGGCGTGTTGCGCGCACGCTGATAGGTCCGGTACTCCTGTGCCTGATGTGAGCGCTGGGCGGTCTGAACAGGTGCGCGACGCAACTGCATGACCCAGGGCGCGGAAAGATCAGGACTGACGAGAACCGGCGGCGGCTCCACATAACGGTCCTGGGCATGCGCCCCCCAGGAAAACAGCAGCGCGACAGCAATGCCTGCCGCAGACATCATCGACTTCATGACAAGTTTCTCTCTACCATTCGTCTTTGACTAACGTATCCACATCGTTTGCAGGAAACGGGTGGCGGCGATGAGCAAGCACAACCTAGGCGCTTGTTCGTGTCAGGATGCTGACTCCAAGCAGCAACCGAATGGTGAATCCAGGTCCGTAAAATGCCATGTTTCGTGAAAACCATTTGGCGTGGTTACCGGCACGTTCAGAATGCTGGTGAACTTTGCGTTAAACCGGGCTGATTTCACATTAACCAAAGGATTTCGAGGCAGATGAGCGAAGAGAAGACGGGATTGATCCAGAGCGCCGACGGCAAGACCCGCTGCTTCTGGCCAGGCGAACTGCCCGACTATCTGGAGTATCACGACCGGGAATGGGGTCGTCCCGTGAGCAACGACCACCGCCTGTTCGAAAAGATCTGCCTCGAAGGTTTCCAGTCCGGCCTGTCCTGGCTGACCATCCTGCGCAAACGCGAGAATTTTCGTGAAGCCTTCGACGGGTTCGACTTCGAGCGCGTTGCCCGCTTTACGGAGAAGGATGTGGAACGGCTTCTGGGCAATGCCGGCATTGTGCGCCACGGCGGCAAGATCCGCTCCACCATCAACAATGCGCAGCGCGCCATTGAAGTGTGCGAGAAGGAAGGATCGCTCGCCCGTTATTTCTGGAGCTTTGAGCCGCAGCCGGATGAACGCCCCGACCTCGTCGACTACAAGACGCTCATCGCCAATCCCAAGACCGAGATCTCGACGCGGATTTCCAAAGATCTCAAGAAAAGAGGCTGGTCCTTTGTCGGCCCGACCACGGTCTACGCCTTCATGCAGGCGATGGGGCTCGTCAACGATCACATAGAGGGCTGCGCCTGCCGCGCAGAGGTGGAAAAGGAGCGGCAGGCCTTCCGCAGGCCCGTCTGAAGCGCGATCCCTGCCTGCCAGCCTCCGATAAAGACGGGCGAGCGCAAAAATTGTGTCGCTCAGCCTGATCGAAAATCTTGACTCACCAGCAGGCGCTTACTATCTCAAAGCCGCGTTAGCACTCTCCAAGAGGGAGTGCTAATGACGTGTCCGGCACCCGCCGGACGGAGGAAAAGCCTAATTCATCATCCGAATCAAGGGTTCAGAGAACATGGCCAACACGAACTTTCGCCCGCTTCATGACCGTGTGGTCGTCCGCCGGGTAGAGTCTGAAGAAAAGACCGCAGGTGGCATCATCATCCCGGACACCGCCAAGGAAAAGCCGCAGGAAGGCGAGATCGTCGCTGTCGGTTCCGGTGCGCGTGACGAGGCTGGCAAGCTGGTCGCGCTGGACGTCAAGGCAGGCGACCGCGTCCTGTTCGGCAAGTGGTCCGGCACCGAAGTGAAGCTCAATGGCGAGGATCTCCTGATCATGAAGGAATCCGACATCATGGGCATCATCGGCTAACCCACGCCACCAGATCGAAACGGTAACAGAGTTTCTCCAGAAGCTCAGGAGCTAGAGAAATATGGCTGCAAAAGAAGTAAAGTTCGCCCGCGACGCGCGTGAGCGCATGCTCAAGGGCGTGAACATCCTCGCCGACGCTGTGAAGGTGACCCTCGGCCCGAAAGGCCGCAACGTTGTCATCGACAAGTCCTTCGGCGCACCGCGCATCACCAAGGACGGCGTGACGGTTGCCAAGGAAATCGAGCTTGAGGACAAGTTCGAGAACATGGGCGCACAGATGGTGCGTGAAGTCGCTTCCAAGACCAACGACATCGCTGGTGACGGCACGACGACCGCTACGGTTCTCGCTCAGGCAATCGTTCAGGAAGGCGCCAAGGCAGTTGCCGCCGGCATGAACCCGATGGACCTGAAGCGCGGTATCGACAAGGCCGTTGCCGAAGTCGTCGAGTACCTCTCTTCCTCCACGAAGAAGATCAACACCTCCGGTGAAGTTGCCCAGGTCGGCACCATCTCCGCAAACGGTGAAGCAGAGATCGGCGAGATGATCGCCGAGGCCATGCAGAAGGTCGGCAACGAGGGTGTCATCACCGTCGAGGAAGCCAAGACCGCCGAGACCGAGCTTGAAGTGGTCGAGGGCATGCAGTTCGACCGCGGCTACCTCTCCCCGTACTTCGTTACGAACCCGGAGAAGATGATTGCCGAGCTCGAGGATGCATACATCCTGCTCCACGAGAAGAAGCTCTCCAACCTGCAGGCCATGCTGCCGGTTCTGGAATCGGTCGTTCAGTCGTCCAAGCCGCTCATCATCATTGCTGAAGACGTGGAAGGCGAGGCTCTGGCCACGCTCGTCGTCAACAAGCTGCGCGGCGGCCTGAAGATCGCTGCTGTGAAGGCTCCGGGCTTCGGCGACCGCCGCAAGGCCATGCTCGAGGACATCGCGATCCTCACCGGCGGCCAGGTCATCTCCGAAGACCTCGGCATCAAGCTTGAGAACGTCACGCTCGACATGCTCGGCCGCGCGAAGAAGGTTGCGATCTCCAAGGAGAACACGACCATCGTTGACGGTGCAGGTCAGAAGGCCGAGATCGAAGGCCGCGTTGCCCAGATCAAGGCACAGATCGAAGAGACCTCTTCCGATTACGACCGCGAGAAGCTGCAGGAACGCCTTGCGAAGCTCGCAGGCGGCGTTGCCGTGATCCGCGTCGGCGGCTCGACCGAGGTCGAGGTGAAGGAGCGCAAGGACCGCGTCGACGACGCGCTCAACGCGACCCGCGCTGCAGTCGAGGAAGGCATCGTCCCCGGTGGCGGCACCGCGCTTCTGCGTGCATCCGCTCAGATCAAGGCGAAGGGTGACAACCCGGACCAGGACGCTGGCATCAACATCGTGCGCCGCGCCGTTCAGGCTCCGGTTCGCCAGATTGCTGCCAACGCAGGCGCCGAGTCCTCCATCGTTGCCGGCAAGATCCTCGAGAACGAGGGTGTTACCTTCGGCTACAACGCCCAGACCGGTGAGTATGGCGACATGATCGCCATGGGCATCGTCGACCCGATGAAGGTTGTCCGCACCGCGCTGCAGGACGCCGCTTCGGTTGCCGGCCTGCTCGTCACCACCGAGGCCATGGTTGCCGAGCTGCCCAAGAAGGACGCTCCGGCAATGCCCGGCGGCGACATGGGCGGCATGGGCGGTATGGGCGGCATGGGCTTCTAAGCCAGTCGCACATCGCTACGACAAAAGAGGGCGCTCCTTTCGGGGCGCCCTTCTTTGTTTGGGACAGTCTTTTTGGGGGGGTGCTCAGGGCACCGCCGCCAGAAGCACGAAACAGGCGAAGATCACCAGATGCACCGCCCCCTGCATGATCGTCGTGCGGCCCGTGGCGAGCGTCAGTGTTCCGACGAAGAGCGTCAGAACCAGAAGCACGATGTGCTCGGGCTCAAGCCCCAGCGTGATCGGCTTGCCCAGAAACATCGACATGACGGCGATGGTGGGGATCGACAGGCCCACACTGGCGATGGCCGAACCGGTGGCGACATTGAGACTGGTCTGAAGACGGTTTGAGGCTGCCGCGCGCAGCGCCGTCACCCCTTCGGGCAGCAGCACCAGAACGGCGATGATCAGGCCGACAAACGCCTCTGCCAGACCGAGCCCCCGCACGCCCTGCTCCAGCGGGTGCGCCAGCGCCTCTGCAAGCACGATCACCATCAGCAGGGAAAGCGCGAGCATGATGCCGGCGGCGGCTGTCTGCCGCCCCGTGGGACGGCTGTGCATCACCTCGTCCACCACGGCAATGTCGACAAAGTCGCCCCGGTGCCGGACCGTCTGCACGAACAGGAAGACGCCATAGAGCACCAGAGAGACGACCGTGACGAAGGCGAGCTGCACGGTCGAGTAATACGGCCCTTTCACCGCCAGCGTGAAGTCGGGTAGGATCAGCGTCAGCGTGGCCAGCGTGCCAACGACGCTGAACGCGGCAACCGCCCCCTGGCTCTGGAAGGACTGCTCGTGATGACGCAATCCGCCAATGAGCAGGCACAGCCCCACCACGCCGTTGAGCACGGTTATCACCGTGGCGAACACCGTGTCACGCGCCACCGTGCTGTCACCCTCCGAGGGCGAAAGCATCATCGAAATGATGAGCGACGCCTCGATGACGGTCACTGCCACGGCCAGAACGACGGAGCCGAAGGGCTGACCGAGACGCAGCGACAGGATCTCTGCGAAATGGACGGATGAGAAAACGGTCGCGATCAGCAGAACGGCTGCCGGAAGGATGAAGTAAAAGCCGCTCTCGCCGATCAGGTGAAAATGTGCCGCAGCCGCCAGAAGGGCGGCAGCCACGGGAGGTCCGGCGGTTCGCCAGAACCGGGAATGATGCTGGTCTTTCAAAACGTCGTCCCCAAGCAACTCATTATGAAACAAAACGAAATTCCGCCTCGCCGGGCGAGACCTTATGGCGCGTGATAATTCATCGCCGGAAAGAAGAGCAATGGACAGTTTGTCAAAATGGCGGTCGATAGCGCACGGCCTGACCGCCAGCCCATTGCCAAATCCCCTCGCCCGCGCCATTAAACGGCAGCACTTTTCGGGCAGAGCCGGATCAGCACCGCTGCCCCCTTCCCGACGCGCGAATTGACAATGGAGCACGATCGCATGTCCAAGACCCGTACCGAGACAGATACATTCGGCCCGCTTGAGGTCGCCGCCGACCGCTATTGGGGCGCGCAGACGCAGCGGTCGCTGGGCAACTTCAAGATCGGCACCGAGAAAATGCCGATGCCGCTCGTGCATGCGCTCGGCATCGTCAAGCAGGCAGCCGCCGAAGCCAACATCGAAAACGGCAAGCTCGACCCCAAGCTGGGCGAAGCCATGGTTCAGGCAGCCCGCGAAGTGGTCGAGGGCAAGCTCGATGATCATTTCCCGCTGTCCGTCTGGCAGACCGGTTCCGGCACCCAGTCGAACATGAACACCAATGAGGTGATCTCCAACCGCGCCATCGAGATCCTGGGCGGCGAGATGGGCTCCAAGAAGCCTGTCCACCCCAATGATCACGTCAATATGGGTCAGTCCTCCAACGACACCTTCCCCACCGCCATGCACATTGCTGCGGGACGCGAGGCAGCGGAGAAGCTTCTGCCGGCGCTGCAGTATCTGACCGAAGCGCTCGACGAGAAGGCGAAGGCCTTTGACGGCATCGTCAAGATCGGCCGCACACACACCCAGGACGCCACCCCGCTGACGCTGGGCCAGGAGTTCTCGGGCTATGTGGCGGCGCTGAAATACGGCGCACGCCGGATCGAGGAGAGCCTCGCCGACGTCTACGCGCTGGCGCAGGGCGGCACTGCCGTCGGCACCGGCCTCAACGCGCCTGTCGGCTTTGACAAGGCGTTTGCCGAGAAGGTTGCCAAGATCACCGGCCTGCCCTTCCGCACCGCCGGGAACAAGTTCGAGGCGCTGGCAAGCCATGGCGCGCTGAATGCCTTCCACGGCATGCTGAACGCGCTGGCAGCCGATCTCTTCAAGATCGCCAACGACATCCGCTTCCTGGGCTCCGGCCCGCGTTCGGGCCTTGGCGAACTGAAGCTGCCGGAAAACGAACCCGGCTCCTCCATCATGCCCGGCAAGGTGAACCCGACCCAGGCCGAGGCGCTGACCATGGTCGCCACGCAGGTGATGGGCAACCAGACCACCGTCAGCATCGCCGCAAGCCAGGGCCATTTCGAGCTCAACGTGTTCAAGCCGGTCGTGGCCAACGCCGTTCTGCAGTCGATCCGCATTCTCACCGACGCCATGCAGTCCTTCGCAGACAATTGCGTGAAGGGCATCGAGGCCGACGAGACCCGCATTGACGACCTGATGCAGCGTTCGCTCATGCTGGTCACCGCGCTGGCTCCGGCCATCGGTTATGACAATGCGGCGGCCATCGCCAAGTCGGCCCACAAGCACGGCACCACGCTGCGCGAGGAAGCGCTCAAGAGCGGCCTCGTTTCCGAGGACGACTATGAGCGTCTCGTGCGCCCGGAACTGATGATCGCGCCGGCCTGATCGCCGCCGATCGCTTAAGCTCTCTCACCGGCCTGAAAACAAAGCATTTTCGGGCCGGTGATCCGCAATGAGATCACGGCGCTCGCGCTCATTGTCGTCTATTTTGAGAACACAGCGTCACCACTGGGGCAGTTTTTCTACACAATCGCGTCGCGTATATCAGCGTCAACGCATCGTTTGAAAAACATGGAACCCCAGCAATGTCCCAGAACGCAATCATCCTCATCGGCCGTATCCTGATTTCGGTCATCTTCATCATGTCCGGCTTCGGCAAGATCACCGATATCGGCGGCACCGCCGGTTATTTCGGCGCGGTCGGCCTGCCGCTGCCCGTCGTCACCGCCTGGCTCGTCGCCCTTCTCGAACTCGTTGGCGGCCTCGCCATTCTGGTCGGCTTTCAGGCCCGCATCGCCGCCCTGCTTCTGGCTGTCTTCTCCATTGCTTCCGGTCTGGTCGCGCATTTCGACTTCTCCGACCAGATGCAGACCATCATGTTCATGAAGAACCTCTCCATGGCCGGTGGCCTGCTTCTTCTGACCGCTTTCGGCTCCGGCGCTCTGTCGCTGGAACGCGCCAGGGCCTGAACCGGCTAAAATCCGCATCTCAGGGAGCCCGCTTTCGAGCGGGCTCTTTTGTTTTTATCGTTGTCCCGGTCTCTTCACGGTTCGGTGAGGCCGCTGCGAGATCATCTCAAAAGGCAGTGAGACTGTGTATCTTGCGTTGCACAGACCGGTCTCAACACGCATGTACGGCCATACGCCGCACAAAATGCGTAAGCCCCGCGGAGATCGAAAGATGACGGTGATGCAGACGACAGCGAATGACAGGAACGAGAAACCAAAGCGCTCCCTGCTGAAGCGCCTGGCTCCGCTGTTTGTCGTGGCCGGCGGTCTTCTGGCCGGCTATGCGCTGGGGCTGCACGAATATCTCTCGCTCACTTTCCTTTCGGAAAGCCGTGACGTTCTGCGCGGTTTCGTGGCGCAGAACCCGGTTCTGGCGCCGCTCGGCTTTGCCGTTCTCTATGCGCTCGCCGTCGCCTTCTCCTTTCCCGCCGCGTCCATTCTGACCCTCTTTGCGGGTTTTCTCTTCGGCTGGCTTCTGGGCGGGGCGCTGGTTGCGGTTGCCGCCACGATTGGCGCGTCCGCCGTGTTCCTCGCCGCGCGCGGCGCACTCTCCGGCGTCCTTGCACAAAAGATCGGCGGCCGCGTCTCGCGCATGGCAAGAGGCTTTGAGGACGACGCCTTCAATTATCTTCTGGTGCTGCGGCTCGCGCCGATTTTTCCCTTCTGGGTGGTGAATATCGCGCCTGCATTGTTCAACGTCTCGTTGCGCACCTATGCAACGGCAACGTTTCTGGGCATTCTGCCGGGCACCTTCGCCTATGCCTATCTGGGCCACGGACTGGACAGCGTTCTGGTCGCCGCAGCTGAAGCCGGGCGGGAAGTGACGCTCGGCGATCTGGTAACGCCGCAGCTCACCCTCGCCTTTGGCGCACTGGCGCTGGTCGCCGCGATCCCGGTCGTGGTGAAGAAACTGCGCCGCTCGCCCGACGCCTGACTGCCCTGAACAAGCAAGAGACTGCCCGAATGACCCTCCTCACTCCCGATATCTGCGTCATTGGCGCCGGCTCCGGTGGCCTGAGCGTTGCGGCAGCCGCTGCCGCCTTCGGCGTGCCGGTCGTGCTGATCGAGCGCGGCAAGATGGGCGGCGACTGCCTCAACTATGGCTGCGTGCCCTCCAAGGCGCTGATCGCCGCGGGAAAGCAGGCCCATCTGATGGGCAATGGCGCGGCCTTTGGCATCGCGCCGGCCGAGGCGGAGGTGAATTTCCGTCAGGTGATGCAGCATGTGGAGGCGACCATCGCCGCCATTGCGCCAAACGATTCCGTCGAGCGCTTCACCGCGCTTGGCGTTCAGGTGATCCAGGAAGAGGCGCGCTTCACGGACGCCCGCACGGTCACCGCTGGCGATTACGAGATCCGCGCCCGGCGCTTCGTGATCGCGACGGGCTCGTCGCCGCTCGTCCCGCCAATCCCCGGGCTGGAGGATGTGCCCTTCCTCACCAATGAGACGATCTTCTCGCAAACCCGCAAACCATCGCACCTGATCATCATTGGCGGCGGCCCCATCGGCATGGAGCTGGCGCAGGCGCACAGGCGTCTGGGCTGCAAGGTGACGGTGGTGGAAGCGCTTTCCGCCCTCGGCAAGGACGACCCGGAGCTCACGGCCTTCGCGCTCGCCAGGATACGCGAAGAAGGCGTGACCGTGCTGGAACACACCAGGGTCACGCAGGTGAGCAAGCGCGGCCGCACGGGCGTGCGCGTTCACATCGAAGACGCCGATGGCGCGCGCACCATTGATGGCTCACACCTGCTGATCGCCGCCGGACGCACGCCCAACATCGAGGCGCTCGACCTCGACAGGGCCGGCATCACGCATGACCGGCGCGGCATCACGGTTTCCGACAAGCTGCGCACGAAGAACCGCGGGGTCTACGCCATTGGCGATGTGGCGGGCGGGCTGCAGTTCACCCATGTGGCCGGCTATCATGCGGGTCTGGTGCTGCGCGCCCTGCTGTTTCGCCTCAATGCGCGCGAGAACCGGACCATCATCCCCTGGGCGACCTATACGGACCCCGAAATCGCCCATGTGGGACTGAGCGAAGAGGAAGCGCGCAAGCACCACCGCAGGATCAGCATTCTGCGCTGGCCCTATTCGGAAAACGACCGCGCCCAGACGGAGCGCAAGACCGAAGGCCTGATCAAGCTTGTCACCGACCGCAAGGGCCGCATTCTCGGCGCGTCGATTGCCGGGGCCAATGCGAGCGAGATGATCAGTTTCTGGGCGCTCGCCATCTCGCAAAAGCTCGGCGTGCGCGATGTAGCGGGCTATATCGCCCCCTACCCGACCATGACCGAGATTGGCAAACGCGCGGCGATCACGTATTTCACAGAGACGACACGCAAGCCTCTGGTGCGCGCTCTGGTGCGGTTTCTGCGTCGGTTCGGCTGATCAGCCTTGAGAGCGCCCACGACCAACAAAGCCGCATCTGGCCCGGAGAGACGCTGAGCGATGGCAGAGAAAATGGCGGGCGATACCGGCGAAAAGCCGCGCGAGACCGACACGGTGCCGCTGACGCGCGGCCTCTCCACCAAGCTTCTGGTTCTCACCATCCTTTTCGTGATGATCGCCGAAGTGCTGATCTTCATCCCTTCGGTCGCCAATTTCGGCATGCAGTGGATGATGCAGCGGCTCGAGAACGCGGCCTCCGTGAGCATCATCCTGATGGAAGGCGAAGACGAAAAACTCGCCCCGCCCATCCGCGACGAGCTGTTGATGGCCACCGGCGTGAAAGCCATCGCCGTGCGTGATGCGGATGTCTCCCGCATTCTCGTCGTGACCGACATGCCGCCCATGGTGGACGAACATATCGACCTTGACGCCATCACGCCGACGGCCGCCATTGCACAGACCTTCTCGACACTTTTCTTCGGCGGCGACCGTGTATTCCGCATCTACGGAACCGTGGGCGACACGGGCAAAATCTTCGAGATCCTGATACCCGATGCGGGCTTGCGCGACGCCATGCTCACCTATGCGCGCAATGTGGCGTTTCTCTCGTTGATCATCTCGCTCTTCACGGCCACACTGGTCTTCTACGCCATCAACCGGATCATGATCCGCCCGATCCGCGCGATGACACAGTCCATGCTCTCCTTCGCCGCAACGCCGGACGATCCGCGTCGCGTCATCTCGCCGGAAGAACGCGGCGACGAGATCGGCGTTGCAGAACGCGAGCTGGCGCGCATGCAGTCGGCGCTTCAGAAAACGCTGGGCGAACAGAAGCGGCTTGCCGATCTGGGACTGGCTGTCTCCAAGATCAACCACGACATGCGCAACATGCTGGCCTCGGCCCATCTGATGTCTGACAGGCTGAGCACGGTGGACGATCCGGCGGTGAAGATGCTGACGCCGCGCCTGCTGCGCACGCTCGACCGCGCCGTGATCTACACCGAAGGCGTTCTCAACTATGGCCGCACGCAGGAAGCCCCGCCGACCCGCCGCCGTCTGCGGCTTCATGCGCTGGTGGACGAGGTGCAGAGCGTGCTGCCGCTCGAAACCGATGACCGAATCGAATTCGTGAATGCGGTGCCGGAGGATTTCGAGATCAACGCCGATTCGGAACATCTCTTCCGCGTGCTGGCGAATCTTTGCCGCAACGCCATTCAGGCGATGGCGGGCGACAGCGAACCATCCGTCATCAAGCGCCTGACGGTCGCTGCCGACCGGGAGGACCACACGGCGCGAATCTATGTGACCGACACCGGCCCCGGCCTGCCGCAAAAAGCACGCGAAAACCTGTTTGCGCCCTTCCGCGGCTCCGCAAAAAGCGGGGGAACCGGGCTTGGCCTGGCAATTGCACAGGAATTGGTGCGGGCGCATGGCGGCGCGCTGGAGCTTGTGGAAAGCACTGGCGGACATACGGTTTTCGCGATCAGCATCCCCGATCAACCGCGTCTGGGCTGACCTTAAATGACGCTAATTGGACAAGCTGTGCAGATATCCAGAAAATTCCTTCGATAGCGCTTGCAATTCTACGCCGCACTCGCTAGTTAACCGCGGTCGGCGGCAGCGAACACTGCTTCGACAGTCGCCAAGGCGGCACGCGCCCGTAGCTCAGCTGGATAGAGCACCAGACTACGAATCTGGGGGTCAGAGGTTCGAATCCTTTCGGGCGCGCCATTTCCTTGAAAAATCGATGGATGACTAAGTGCCGCGCAGCATTGCGCTGGACAGTCCGTCTGTTCGATTGTTCGCCTCCCCAATCCGCACAAAACACCCCGCTTCGCATCGCGAAAGCACGGCCTGTCTTTTGAGACTGGAAACAAGGCGCTCTTACCGCCCTACAGCGCGCAATCAGGGGAGCGTGCGAACAAAGTCGCGCCACTCCCCTGATCGGCTCTCAGAGGCGCCCTGTGCGGGCGTTACGCGGCTGCGGGGGCTGCCTGCCCCTTCGCACCCACGTCTTTCTTCTCCATGAAACCATCGATCTGGTCGAAGGCCGCGCAGATGTTCGAAGCGAAGGCCATGAACGGGTCGCCATTCACTTCATCCTCCACGATGCCGGCGCAGCCGTCCGGTTTGCTTCCGGCGATTCTGGCTGCGAGCGCATCGACAATGGCTTCCTGATTCTCGGCCACCGTATATCTGGCTGACCATGCGCCGATACCGTCGCAGACGCGCTCCGCACCCGTTACGAGCGGGTACCATGCAGCGGCCTCGGGGCCCGCCGGGGCGGGTTCGAGCATGGCTGCGTTGATCTTCTTGCGCATCGCGGCAAGCGCCACATAGGCCTGCCGTTTTTTTGCGCCGATCTGGGGATCGGGCTGCGAAGCGTTCACAGGCTTCAGGGCGAGAAGATAGGCGGCGATCTTTTCCCGCGCGCTCTGGAAGCTGCGCTCCAGCTCATGCGAATGCGTGCGCGGCCAGATGAAGTAGCCGAACACAAGAATGATCGCTCCGCCGATCAGCGTGTCGACCAGCCGCTGCAGACCGTAATCGGTTGTGCCTGCGCCCGGCGACGTGATGTCGATAAGGATCAGCACCATCGGCGTGGCCACAAATGTCGCCATCCAGTAGGCGCGCTGCGCCGCCCACGGAAGAATGCCTGCAAGAACCGCCAGAACGCAGACCAGCGCGATGCCTTTCGGGAACAGGGCAAAGGCAGCAACCCCGACCAGAACGCCCAGAACCGTGCCGATGACACGGTGGACGGACCGGACGAAGATGGAACCCAGATCGGGCCTCAGAACGATGATGACCGTGAGGGGCGTCCAGTACCAGTGATTGCCATCGTTCACCCAGCGGGTGGCGAACGCGATGCAGACGCACAGCGCCAGAACGGCGGCGGACCTGATGGCCTCGCGGTCGAACTTCAAAGCCTCCGCGAACCCGACGCGCTTCGACACGGAAACCGCGCCTGAAGCCACGTGCGGCGGCGCGATTTTTTCTGAAGAGCCTGCGCTCCAGTACATCGCGGTGAAGTGCTCTACCGAACGGCTTAGCAGCGTATCGGCGAATGCGCCGTCGGCGGCCGGTGCAGGTTTTTCATCGCGCACCAGCGCTGCGAGACGCTTGAGTTCATGCGCAGCCTGCTCAAGGTTATCCGGCTTGTTCGACGCCAGCGTCGCGGTGAAAATGCGGCTGAGCCCCTGAAGGACGGACGACTCCCAATCGAGATGCGCCGAAGGCCGCCCATGCTGATGATAGCGGCCGGAAAGCAGGCTGGCGAAGCCCGTGGACATCTTGTCCGTGATCGTCCGGCGAATGGTTTCCTCTTCGGCGGCTTCGGCATTTTTGGAACGCGCCAGCGCAAGCCTCGAAAGCCCTTCAAGCAGGTTGGCGACCAGAACGATGAAGGGGCGCTTGCGGAAGAAAAGCGCCTCCACGCCGAGCAGAACGGCGTAGAAGCCGCAGCCCGCGAGGAAATAGGCAGCCGGCTTCCAGAAAGGCGCAATCGCGGGAAGCGCGATAGCGATACAGCCCATGAGCAGCGCCTGAACCAGAGCGGAAGCGAGAACCGATCCGTAAGAGCCGATGAGCCCGACCACGAACGCCACCACGGTCATTGCGGCGACGACAAAGGCCCAGTCGAGATGCCCCACATAGCCCAGAAAAAAGCCAAGCGCTCCGATCGGCGCGATGATCGCGACCTCGCGGAACCGTTCGATATAGGGGCTGTCCTTCTCTCCCAGACACAGGCCTAGAGCGCCAAGCGACATGACCATGAAGGAGCCGGCGGAGCCCGACATGATCCCCGCCAGAATTGGCAGGGCCACGGACAGGGAGGCCCTCAGGCAGCGCCCGATGGGCCAGTGCGCCGGCTTCAGGCGCGTCAACTCACGAAGCCATGAGTTTGGCCGGGTCTGCGCCGCGTGCGATCGTGTCGACATTTCTGGATTCCCGTGCGTTTCAATGCATTTGGCAGCGAAGGCGCGCGGGATAGAAACCGAAGACGACGCCCTTCCTGCAGCGGAGACAGTTCAAGCGAAGATCGACTCAGCTCTTTGAAGGCGTCGTGTCTTTCTTGGTGATGAAATAGGGCAGATGCGCCTGGAGGACGTAGATCAGCACGGCCGCAGCCCAGCTGAACATGAGAATGCCGCTGGCCGCCGCCATCGGACCGACAAGCCGGGTTTCGCTCATCTGGGAGGCGTCGCCGAAGCCGAGCGTGGTGTAGCTGACCAGCGCGGAATAGAAGCCATTGCCGAAATTATCGACCAGGCCGAGCCAATAGAAGAGCAGCCCCCAAACCGTGACGGATGCAAACAGCGCGACCGAAAGAATCAAATACATGATCGTCAGGGAGAACGATAAAAACAGGTTCCCTTTTTCATCAAAATCCGACTTCAGCGCATAAACCACCTTGGCGATGATGATCGTCGCCAAAAGATGGATGAACATCGAAATGAGGCTGACGATAAAACCGACCGTAAAATCAAAAACCATGGATTGAAATACCTTATATTAAAATACAACCATCAATATAACCCATCTATATGTTATTATTCATAGAATAAGAATTTCAAGTGAATTCCATGGGAAAGTAACAGCCGGCGCACTGATTTCCCCGAAAATCACCCCGGGACCACCGGCTTTCAGGCGTTTCCGGCAGGCGTTTAACCGGCTGATTTTCTGGCTTCGCGCGTGATGCGCTCCAGTTCCTGCGCCAGAATGTCATAGACAAGCCGGATGCGTTTGCTGGTGCGCAGTTCGCGGTGGGTGACGAGCCAGACCGGAAAGCGCACGGCCTCAAGCGCAGGGAACAGCTCGACGATGCCAGAGGCGCGCTCGGCGATCTCGCGGCTCATCAGGCTGACGCCCTGCCCGCGCCGCACCAGCTCCCAGATGACCACCGAGTTCTTTGAGACCAGCCGAAAATCCTCCGCGCCAATCTCGGCTCCCACGCCCCTCAGGAATGCGGCGAAACGCTCCGCATCTTCGTAGCCGACGAACTCGTGCGGCGCGATGCCTGACACCGCACCGGGATGACCATGTGCGGCAACCCAGCTCTCGGAAGCATAAAAATGCGCCGTGCTTTCACAGACGAGCCGCCCGATCAGGCCATCCTCTTGCGGCCGCACATGACGGATCGCGATATCCGCCTCCCGCCGCCGCAGATCGCTCAGACTGTCGCTTGAGATGACGGCAATGGTGATCTGCGGCGCTTCACGGCGAATGCGCTCCATGATTTCGGGCAGGATATAGGCGGCATAGGTGTCGGTCGCTGAAATGCTGACACGCCCGGCCACCTCTTCCGCCCGCCCCGAGGCGGCGACACGCATGGCGAGCGCGGCCTCGCCCATGGCGCGCACATGCTCCAGCAGGCTTTCGCCCGTTTCCGTCAGAACCAGCTTCTTGCCGACCCGCTCGAACAGGGTGACGCCCAGATCCGCCTCAAGCTGCGCAACCTGTCTGGAAAGCGTCGGCTGCGTGAGCCCCAATTCACGGGCCGCAGCGGAAAGAGAGCCTGTCTCCGCCGTGGCGAGAAAGGCGCGGGCGCGGTTCCAGTCAATATTCGTCATGCAAATATGTATATTGGATCTGCAGTGTTCCGCAATTTTCAATTTTTGCGCATATGATAGGGAACGCGCCAAAGGAGACGATCATGTTTCGCACTGCCGACAATGCGCGTTTTTGGGATCGCATCGCACGCAAATACGCCAGCGACCCCATTTCAGACATGGGTGGATATGAACGGACGCTGGAGCGTGTGCGCCATTATCTGCGGCCTGGCGACCGGGTGCTGGAATTCGGTTGCGGCACGGGCACCACGGCGCTCAAACTCGCGCCTTCGGTTGAAAGCCTGCTGGCGACCGACATTTCCAGCGAGATGATCGCGATTGCGCGTGAGAAGGCCCACAGCGAAGGCATCGGGAATGTGACATTCGAGGTGGCCGCTCCTGAAAGCGCGGACTGGCCGGCGGAAAGCTTCGACGCCGTGCTTGGCTTCAATGTCCTGCATCTTCTGGAAGACAGCAGCCGCGCGCTGGGCAACATCCGCCAGGCGCTGAAACCGGGCGGGCTCCTCCTCACCAAGACGCCGTGCCTCAAAGACATGAACCCGGTCTTTCGCGTTGTCGTGCCGCTCATGCAGATGGTTGGCAAGGCCCCGCATGTGGACTTCCTGTCTGCTGCGGAGGTCAATAAGCTGCTGAAAAGGGCCGGCTTCGAGGTCATCGAATGCGCCTATCATGCATCTAACGGCCGCGACGCCCGGCCCTTCATCGTGGGGCGCAGGCTTTAGAACAGGGCTTATTTCTGGACCACCCGCCCCCAACCGGCTAACCATCCCGTTTGAGAGAGTGTGGCGGGGCCGGCGATCATGAACCTTGTGCACAAGACCGACAGCCAGAACACGGCGGGATCAGACCCGGATCGCGGTGTCCGCACGGACATTGGCGGTTACAGGCTGAACAGCCTGCATCTGGGCGCTGACAACGCCGACCTTCCGCCCGTCGTCTTCATCCACGGGGCGAGCGCCAGCCTGCTCGACCCGCTCTATTCTTTCCGCACTGCGCTCGAAGGGCGCACACGCCTTCTCTTCATCGACCGGCCCGGCCACGGAAAATCCGACTGCGGGCCGGAAAGCCTCATCCTGCCGGACGGACAGGCCGAAGCAATTGCGGCGCTGATGACCGCACGCGGCATCGAGAAAGCAATCATGGTCGGCCATTCCTATGGCGGTGCGGTCGCTGCCGCCATGGCGCTGAACCACCCGGACAGGCTCCTTGGAACCGTCTTTCTTTCGCCGGCTCTCTATCCGTGGCCGGGCGGGATTGCCTGGTATTATCACGCAGCCGGAAACCCGCATCTGGGCAGCCTGTTCAGCAGGCTCATCGTGCCGCTGGCCGGACGGCTTTCGATCGGCAGCGCCGCGCGCGGCGTCTTTGCGCCCAACCCGATGCCGGACGACTATCTGCACGCCACCCGCGCCCATGAAGCAATTGAGCCGGCAGCGTTCCGGCACAATGCCCGCGAAATATGCGCCCTGCTTGCCTGGACCGAACGCACCCACGCCCGCTACCGCACCATCAAGACGCCATCCGTCATCATCACCGGTGCAATAGACGATGTGGTCTCGCCCGACATTCATTCAGAGGCCCTCGCCCGCGACCTGCCCAGCGCGGAACTGCTGCGCGTGGAAGGGCTTGGCCACAAGCCCGATTATCACGCGACGGATCTGGTGGTTGCCGCCATCGAAAAACTCGCCGGCCAGACGCACGACCTGAACACCCTGAAAACGGAAGTCGAGCAGCGGCTTTAAAACCCTCCTCCATCCCCCTTTCCCGTTTTGCACAGCGCTGTCAGCAAACTGACATGCTTGCGTAGCGTGGCTGTCATCTGAGCCGGCTATTCGGATCGCGTTCACTCAAACGACGGTCCGCCCCCATGGTCAGCGCGTTCTTCATTTCAGCCCTGGTAATACGTAGTACCGCCTCCACACCGGTGGAGGGCTGAGCGATGTCGCGGCGCAAATCCGGCACGGCAACCTCCCATGACGTGGCGCGCGTGGCAAATGTATCGCAGGCGCTGGTCAGCCGCGCCTTCACCGGCAATGGCCGCATTGCGCCGGAAACCCGCGAACGCATCCTGAAGGCGGCTGAACAGGTTGGCTGGCAGCCCAATGCGCTTGCCCGCTCCATGGTCACGGGCGACGCCCCGCTGGTCGCCGTCATCACCACCCGCCTCAATTTTGACTGGCGCGCGCAGGTTCTCTCGCGGCTTCTGAAGGCCATTCAGGAATGGCATCTGAAACCACTTCTCTTTTATGCCGAGAGCGACGCAGAAGTTGACCGGCTGCTTGAAGAGGCGCTGAGCTGGCGGGCGCGCGGCGTCATCGTGACCGCCGGTGTCGTGCGCGAAAACCGCGCCGCCGCGATCATCGAGAAAGGCCAGTTTCTGGTCGCGCTTAACCGCCCGGCCAATCATGAAAAGGGCTTTTCCGTCGCCACCGACAATCCGCTTGGCGGGCGCATGGCAGCCGGGCTCTTTGTTGAAGAAGGCCGCAGGCGGCTTCTGGTTCTGGGCGGTCCGCAGGGAAGCTGGGCGCCCTCGCTGCGCGCCGAAGGTTTTTCCGAGGCCGCGCGCGAAGTGGGGCTGCACGCCGCCATCTGGAACAATGACGCCATGTCCACCGAGGCAGGCCGCGCCTGCGCAGAGCGTCTGCTCGCCCTGCCGGGCAACGAACAGCCCGACGCCGTCTTCGCCACCAACGACGCCATGGCGCTCGGGTTTCTGGATGGCCTGCGCGGCCACCGTTCGATCCCCGACGACATCGCGCTCATCGGCTTTGACAACCTGCCCGCCGCCGACTGGCCGCCCTATCGCCTCACCACCTTCGAGCAGCCGCTCGAGGAAATGATGCGCCGCCTGATCGCCCATGTGGACGTCCATGGCGATGGGCATTCGGGCGGTCAGGCGGAAGACCAGCAACCACAGGAAGAGAGCGAGCCGCGCGCCCGCCTCATCCACTGCAAACCCAAACTCATCACACGCATGACTGCCGGAAAGACAGAATGACCCTGAATGCCCCCTCCCGCCTCGCCCTTGGTAAGACGCTTGCAGAAAAGGCGGGCCGCATCGCGCTCGACTATTTCCGCGCGCCCGATCTGAAAACAGACAGCAAGGGCCCGGGCGACGTGGTGACGGAAGCCGATTTCGCGGTCGAGCGCATGCTGCGCGCGGCCATTCTCGAAGCGTTTCCGGAAGACGCGATCATCGGCGAGGAGCTGGGCGGCAAGGCCGTGGCCAAGGGCTACACCTGGCTTGCCGACCCCATCGACGGCACGGTGAACTTCGCCCGTCGCCTTTCCTATTTCTGCGTCTCGCTCGCGCTTTTGAAGGACGGCCAGCCCATCGCCGCCTGGGTGTTCGATCCGGTAACGGACGAGCTTTTCTGGGCAGACGAAGAACATGGCGCGCGCCTTGGCGACACGCCCATCGCCTGCTCGCGCAATGACAGCATGGTGGATGCGGTGGTCGGCCTCGGCTTTTCGGGCCGGCACGAGCCGGAGCTTTACCGGAACTGCGTCGCAGCGCTCAGCGACCACGATGTGGAGTTCCGTCGCCTCGGCGCGGGCGCGCTGTGCCTGGCCCATGTCGCCGCCGGTCGCCTCGACGCCTATGTCGAGCCGCACATGAACCCCTGGGACGCCGTGGGCGGCCTGTTCATCGCCGCCACGGCCGGCGCTGTCACAAAAGATTATCTGGGCGCGAATGGTCTGGAGCATGGCGCTCCGGTCTTCGCCGCCTCGCCGGCAACGGCAGAAAGATTGCTGGCAATCCTGCCAGCGATGGAATCCGGCACCCCGCAGCATCGGCAAAATGACACGCGGAGTGCCGGAGAAGCCGCGACCTAGGTCGCGCCCTCAACCCCTTGCGGAGAAGACACCAATGAAGGCTCTCACTGCTGCAATCGCCGCCACCCTCATGAGCACCGCCGCCTATGCGGTCACGCCCATCGGGTCGGAAGAATTCAACATCCAGCCGGGCTTCGAACTGGCCGAGCTGACGTCTGAAAATTTCTATGACGTCATCGTTCCCCAGGCCAAGGAAGAAGGCAAGCTGACTTTCTTCGACTTCACCAACTCTTTCGGCCCGCTCTTCACCGACCGCCTTCTGCCGGCGTTCGAGGAAGAATACGGCATCACGGTGAACTACATTCGCGGCAACAACGAAGCTGCCGTGCAGCAGCTCATCGCCGCCAACAATTCGGGTGTGGCCGCGCCGGCTGACGTCTACTTCGTCGGCTCCAGCACGACCGGCCTGCTCCTGCGCGAGAATGTCATGGCCAACGTGCCGCTCGCCGATCTTCTGCCGAATGCGGATGGCTTCAATCAGGACATCGCGCGGGTTTCCGGCGGCGTGGACCACGGCGGCGCCTATGTGCCTTTCCACCGCAACCAGACCAGCATCATCTATGACACGCGCACCGTTTCGGGCGATGACGTGCCGACGACCGCCGACGCTCTGCTCGCCTGGGCGGAAGCAAATCCGGGCAAGTTCGTCGTCACCTCGCCGGCCGGCGGCGGTTCGGGCAACGGCTTCATGCAGTCCGTCGCCTACGCCAAGGTGGAAGGCGATGACTGCCGCGCCGAGTTCTCCAACTTCTCCATGACCGAGGACGAAGCCAAGGCCTATGTCGAGGGCGCGTGCCTGAACCCGGTCTGGGATTACTACAAGAAGCTCATCCCGGTTGCCGAGATCACCAATGGCAACTCCGACACGCTGAACCTCGTCGCCAATGGCGCGGGCGCGATCGGCACCGCATGGGAAGACATGGCCTATGACTTCATCGGCCGCGGCCTCCTGCCGCCGACCGTGCGTCAGCAGATCATCGAATCCGGCCAGGTGGGCGGCGGCGACGGCATGTTCCTGCCGGTCGGCAGCGAGCATCCGGCGGCGGCCCTGCTGTTCCTCGACTTCATGAGCCAGCATGACATCCAGCTCGAGAAGCTTGGCGTCAACGGGTCGCGTTCGGCACGCACGGACATCGATCCGGGCAAGAGCTTCACCGAAGAGCAGGCCGCACGCCTGATCCCGACCAACGAGTTCGCCGAGCGCGCGCTTCCCAGCCTGCCCGCGCCGCTTCGTGCAGCCATGCGCGACTACATCGTCGCCAACCTGCTGCGCGCCACCAACTAACCTTCGCACACCATTCGGGCGGCGCTGCCTCGCGGCGCCGCCCATGCGTCAGGATGCATCGTCATGGACACGACACTTTCCATTCGCCGCTTGACCAAGCAGTTCGACAACACCCGCGCACTGAAAGGGATCGACCTTGAAGTGCCGGCCGGCCGCTTCGTCACGCTTCTGGGCCCATCGGGCTGCGGCAAGACCACTCTCTTGCGTTCCATCGCGGGCATCACCGACCCGACCACGGGCGAAATCTGGCTCGCCGACAAGCGCATCGACGCGCTTGCGCCGGAGAACCGCAATTTCGGCATGGTCTTCCAGACCTACGCCCTGTTCCCGCATATGAGCGTGGAAAAGAACGTCGCGTTCGGGCTCGAAATGCGCAATGTCGCAAAGCCCGAAATCGCCACCCGCGTGGCTGCCGCGCTTGAGCTGGTCGGCCTTGGCCAGCATGCCCGCCGACTGCCGCGCCAGCTTTCCGGCGGCCAGCAGCAGCGTGTGGCGCTGGCGCGCGCCATCGTCATCGAGCCGGATGTGCTCCTGTTCGACGAGCCGCTTTCCAATCTCGACGCCAAGCTGCGCGACAGTCTGCGCGAAGACCTGCGCACCATGCAGCGCAAGCTGGGCACCACGTCGATCTACGTCACGCACGACCAGTCGGAAGCCATGGCGCTGGCCGACGAGATCGTGGTGATGAAGGATGGCGAGATTGTCGAACGCGGCACGCCTGTCGACCTCTACCGCCGCCCGCGCTTCCGCTTCACCGCCGAGTTTCTCGGCCTCACCAACGTCATCGAGGCCGACATTTCCGGCAGCGAGTGCCGCCTGCCCTGGGGTGCGGTGCGCAAGATCGAAAACCCGGCCGAACGCGCCTCGGAAGGCATCGCGATCCGCCCCGAGGACATCGGCATCGACGCCGCCAGCGGCGAGGCCGATGGCGTGGTCGAACAGTCCATGTTCCTGGGCGCATCCACCCATTACTGGGTATCCGCCGCCGGGCAGGAACTGCGCGTCATCACCGCGGGCGGGCAGTCCGACATTCTGGCCACCGGCCAGCCGGTCAAGCTCACCCCGCCGCCGGCCCTTCACCTTCTGAAGACGTTCGAGCCTGTGGAGGCGATGGCATGAAGCCGGTTCGCCTGACAACGATCCTTCTGTGCCTGCTGCCGGGCGTTGGCTATCTCCTCGTGTTCTTCGGCATGCCGCTCGTGCGCGTGGTGGTAAACAGCTTTTCCGGGCGCGGGGCCGATGCGGCAGGTTTCACGCTCGACCCGTGGATCACGCTTTTGACCACGCCGGTCTATCTGGATGGCCTGCGCTTTTCCGTCTGGCTCGCCATCGCGCCGACCGCGCTCAGCCTGCTCATCGCGTTGCCGCTTTCGGCCCTGATGCAGGCCAATGAGACGAGCCGCAAATTCTTCGGCTCGCTCTACCGCATTCCGCTGGTGGTTCCCGGCATCGTGGCCGCGTTTCTCGTGCTCGTCATGCTGGACCGTGGCGGCATGGCAAGCCGCATCCTGACCCCGCTCGGCATCACCCTGCCGCGGCTGGTGCGCGACGAATGGGGCCTTGGCGCGATCATCGCCTCGTCGTGGAAGAACATCCCGTTCATGACGCTGATCATTTCCGGCTCCATGGCCGCGATCAGCAAGGATGTGCTCTCCGCCGCCCGCACCCTTGGCGCAAGCCGCCTCACCATTCTGTGGCGCATCCAGCTGCCGCTGGCGCAGCCCGGCATCACCGCCGCCGTTCTGCTGACCTTCATCAGTTCGCTCGGCTCCTTTGTCGTGCCGAACCTGCTTGGTCCCAGCTATCCGCTGCCGCTCAGCGTGCACATGTACACGGAGGGCTTCACCAAGGGGAACTGGCCGCTCGTCTACGCGATGGGAACGCTGCTCAGCATCGTCGCCGTGGGCGTGCTCCTCACCTACTACGCAATCATCGGCTCGCTCAGCCAGTCGGACGCGCAAAAGCGCGCGGGAGCCTGAACCATGGCGATCAGCATGAGACATTCCCAACGCACCCAGCTCTGGGTTT
The DNA here is from genome assembly GCF_017255295.1 of Nitratireductor aquimarinus. Lineage (GTDB taxonomy): Bacteria > Pseudomonadota > Alphaproteobacteria > Rhizobiales > Rhizobiaceae > Nitratireductor > Nitratireductor aquimarinus. The sequence goes on along the minus strand of NZ_JAFKDE010000002.1, from coordinate 330,421 downwards.
CCCTCGGCCTTTACGGCTATCTTTTCCTGACGCTGTTCCTGCCGCTCGGCGTGATTGCGCTCTGGGCCTTCTATGATCCGGCAGTGGGCTGGTTTCCGCCCGACATCATTCCCCGCTCCTTCTCGCTTTCGGCGTGGGGCGACGTGCTGTCGGACCGGCACATCCTGCCCTCCGCCCTGCTCAGCTTCTTCGTCTCGACCGTGGTGACGCTGCTCACCGCAACGCTCGCCTTTCCCACGGCCTGGGCGCTGGCGCAGTTTCCCTTCCGCCTGAAGCGCGCGGTCGAGGTGTTCGTGCTGGCCCCGATGATCGTGCCGGGCATCGTCGTGGCCGTCAGCCTTGGCGAGATCTTCTTCGGCATGGGGCTTGCCGGCACGGTGCAGGGCATCATTCTGGTGCAGACCGTCGGCACGCTGCCGCTGATGATCCGCATTCTCACGGCGACGCTCGAGGGCATTCCCAACGAGCTGATCCTCGCGGCCCGCACGCTGGGTGCGGCACCCCGTGTTGCGGTGATGCGGATTGCGCTGCCGCTCGCCTGGCCCGGCTTTCTTGCCGGCGGCCTCTTGAACTTCATCGCCTCGTTCGAGGAGTTCGAGAAAAGCTTCATGGTCGGTGCGCCCAAGGTGCAGACGCTGGCCGTGCGCCTGTGGAGCTATCTGGGCGGCGAGATCCTGGTTCTGCCGACCGCCGCTGCCGTCACCTTCCTGCTTCTGGTGCCCATGCTGATCATCTTCTTCATCGCCGAACGGCTGATGAAGGAAGACGTGATGGCTGCGGGCCTCGGAAAACTCTAGATCGCCGCGCGTCAAACCGGACGCACAAATGACGATCTGGGCTTCTTATGGAGCATCGGAACAAGCCGAAAACCGGATTCCACTTTTCGGTCCGATGCTCGAACGCCAACAAGGACATTCAATCATGGCATTCTCCTTCCACATCGGTGAAACCGGCCCGCTGCACCTTTGCGGCCATCGCGGCAACTCCATCGCCGCGCCCGAAAACACCTTCGCAGCATTGCGCTCCTGCCACGCCGAGGGCGGCCGCAGCTGCGAGATCGACACGGTTCTGACCAGCGATGGCGAGATCATCGTGCTGCACGATCTCTCGGTCGACCGCACCAGCGACGGCACAGGCCCGGCCCGCACCCTGACGGCGGCGGAAATCGCAAAACTCGACGCCGGTTCCTGGTTCGGACCGGAGTTTGCCGGTGAGCGCATTCCCACCCTGACCGATTTCCTGATGCTTGCCCGTGAGCTCGACATGGGTCTGGAAATCGAGGTCAAGGAGAAGGTCGACCTCGACGGCTATATCCGCGAACTGAAGAAGATCGCCGCCGACCCGGCAAACCTCGAACGCATGATGATGATCTCCTTCGACCATGCGAGCCTCAAGCGCATCAAGGAAGAGATTCCGGGCATCCTGACCGGCGGCATCGCCCATGAGCGCTATGGCGACCCGCTTGCCGTGGTGAAGTCTGCCAATCTCGACGAGCTTTGCATCGACCTGGCCGTCTTCGATCTGGACGATGCGCGCCGCCTGAAGGCGGAAGGCATCGCCATTCGCTGCCACGCCTATGCACCGAAGAAATTCGAGGCAGCGCTGCGCGAAGGGCTCGACTGGACCGAAACGCTGAAGACCGCCTTTGCCGAGCGCCTGATCGACACGCTGTCGGGCGATGACGTGGCATGGCTGCGCCGTTTCGTCGAGGAAAACAGCTAAGGCGCTCTGCCTTCTGGCGACACACATGAAAAAGGCCCGCAACCGGATCGGCTGCGGGCCTTTTTCATATTCTGGAAGCGCGCGCGCTTTACTTGCGCAGCTCGCCTTCGATCTTGTCGAGCGCCTCGGCCTTGCCCATGCCCGTCAGGAAGGCGAGCGTCACGATGGACGGCACGTCGAGATCCGACGGTAACTGCGTGGTGGAAACGATCAGATCGACGCCGGTAAGTTCCGAACGGACTTCCGTTGCCTTGCACTGGCGCGGCTCGATGGTGATGCCGCGCTCCTTCATGGCCTCGGTCACGGCATTCGCGACCACCGTGGAGGTGGCGATGCCGGTGCCGCAGGCGAAAAGAACGGTTTTCTTGCTCATGGACTTCTCCCTACCAATGGAGTCTGAACCGCATCATCGCGTCATGGAGACGATGATGCGGTTCAGGGACTTTTTCTCAAAACAGTTCCGGAAGGGAAACCGGTTCCCGTTCTCCTGGAACTGCCTTACTTCAAAACCGCAGCGACATCATCGACCGACGATGCCTGCATGAGGCCAGAAATAGCCTCTTCGCTCTGGATCGTCGCCATGATTTCCTGAAGCATCTCGATCTGGCGATCCTTGTCGTTGAGCGCCATCAGGAAAACCAGGCCCACCTCGACCGGCTCGTCCGGGTCTTCCATATTGGCGAAGGCGACCGGCTTCTTGAGCGTCGCCAGCGCGATGCCCGGCTTCAGAACATGCTCCGGATCCGTGTGCGGCACCGCGACATTCACCGCGTGGCCGAGCGGCAGACCGGTCGGCATCGAGGCTTCGCGGGCGAGAACCGCATCGGCAAAACTGTCCTTCACATAACCGGCAGCCTGAAGTTTTTCCGCCAGCAGTCGGATGACAGCCTCGCGGCTGTCGGTGTCGACCCCGAGGACAATCGCCTCGGGATCGATGTGGTTCATAAGGGCTTCAGCCATTCACTAACCTATTAGCCTTCCTGTGCAGTGTCGTCTTCCGCACCAGCAGCCCGTTCCCAGGCCTGCGTGTTGCGGCGGTAGAGCCAGAAGCACGCCGCGATGAGCGCGGCAAGCAGACCCAGCCCGGCAACGCCGAGATCGCGGATCGCTGCGATGACCACGTAGGAGATCCACAGGAAGCCGTCGACCACCGAGGTGATCTGGACCGCGTTCTCGGGCATCTCGAAGCCGGAATCGATTGCTGCGCTGGTGAAAAGCGGCGCAAGCGCATTGGCCACGTAGAAGCCGACGGCCAGCGTAACCGTGCCGACGATGACCATGCGGAACACATTGCCGCGCATGAGCGGCGCCGCCATCGCGACGATGAACGGAATGACCGCAAGGTCGGCGAACAGGATCACGCGGTTGCCCGGCAGGATCACCGAAAGGGCGATGGCGATGGGCACCAGGATGAGCGACGACGAGATCGCGGCCGGGTGGCCGATGAGGATCGCCGAATCGAGACCGACCAGCAGTTCGCGGTCGCCCGTGCGCTTGCGCACGAATTCCTGTGCGGCTTCCGAAACCGGCAGCAGGCCCTCCATCAGGATCTTCACCATGCGCGGCAGAAGCAGCATCACGGCGGCGAGCGTCATGCCCGTCTGCAGAACCTTGGAGAGAACCGTGCCGAAATCGCCGGCATTGTAATAGCCGATGGCGCCGAGCACGAGGCCGATGACCAGACCCAGAACGACCGGCTCGCCGAACACGCCGAAGCGGCGCTCGATGGTTTCGGTCGAGATGTTGATCTTGTTGACACCCGGGATGCGCTCGATGATCCAGTTCACGACGATGGCGATCGGCAGGATCTGCGCGGATGCCAGATGCGGCACCGAAACGCCGGGAATGCCGTAGAATTTCTGCACCGCACGCGCCGACCAGTCGGCGAAGAGCAGCGACAGGGCGGCCATCAGCGCGGTGATGACGAGGCCGTAGCCGAGGCTGCCCGTGGCGGCGACGGCGAGCGAACCGATGAACGCGAAGTGCCAGAAATTCCAGACGTCGACATTCAGCGTGCGGGTCATGCGCGTGAGAAGCAGCACGATGTTGACGGCGATGCCGATGGGAATGACCCAGAGACCGACCGACGAACCAAACGCGATTGCGGCAGCCGAAGGCCAGCCCACATCAACGATATCGCGCTGGATACCCGTGTTGGTGACGATGGCCTGCGCAACATCCCCGATGGAGCCCAGCATGAGGCCGAGCACGAGATTGATGCCGATGAAAGCCACGCCGATGGTGACGGCAGCGCGAAACGCCTTGCCGACCTTGGCCCCCAGAACAACGGCGATGACAAAGATGACGATGGGCAACAGAACCGTTGCGCCGAGTGTGTCCACGGCCGTTTTGAGGCCGCTCAGAAATGCGTCCATTTTCCTCCCCCTGAAACACTGTTCATAACCATTCCCGGAAAGAACATTTGTTTATCTAAATAGACGTAAGTTTATGACTTGACCTCAGCCGGCTGTCAATCGGGGATTCCCGGCCCCAAAATGCGTTTTTCCGGAAAAAATGCGCCCTGTGATTTCCGCATAAGCTGCACTCCGTCGCATATTTCAATCACAAGATGAATACACGGAATGGACGGGGCGATGCAGCTCTTTCAACATGAAATACCCTTTCTGACCTCCCATGCGGCAACGCCCGCGCCACCTCCGTAAATCAGCCTTGAGAATTCACTTCGCACCGCGTGCGAAGTGTGCCGCCAAAGCCGGCCCTCCCGCCCCCCGGGCCGGCCTCTCCCAAAGTCTTGCCTCACTTCCTGGAAGTGTCGGCGAGGCTTTGGGACCCAATTTCTCAAAAGCGCAACCGCCTCGTACGGCTGCCTGATCCAGGGGTCCGAAAGTGCCCGCAAAACCGCTAACCGACCACCATTCCATTGAAGTGCTTCTCGATGAGATGGCGCAACAGGGCCACTCCAGTGCGGAAGTGGATATTCTGATGGTGCGGCAGGGGCCGGTTGACCTCGACCTTCTCCAGGACTGCAAACGCAATCACCCCTTTTTCGGACCGAAGCTCGTCATGAAAGAGCGCATCAAGCGTCTCCGGCTGAAACTTCAGGGCTAGGGTCAGGACCCTGGCGCACTCTCCTGCCTTGCCGGCACGAATGCAGGCATCGCGCCGAAGGATCACGCTCCTTCCGGTGCGTTCTTTGCGTTCGAGAGGCTCGCTTTTGCTGAACAGTCTCACGCCACTCCGCAGGAGCCAGTGAAAAGAAAAGGTCGGCGATAGAAAGCGGCCGTGCCTCTCTGCAAGTCCGCAAGAGAGACGCGGCCTGATCTTGCTCCGCCTATTCTTCCGGGCTGCGCGCGGCGACCCTCGCCCCTGCCTGATAATGGGCGAGCACACCTTCATACCCAAACAGGGATGCCGCGACCCGCGACGCGATGGCGTCGGCCAGATCCCCCTTCGCGTCGGGAACCAGCAATTCTTCCATCCGGGAGGAAACCTGCACTTCACGCGAGTCCGAATCCAGCAGGTGCCAGTAGATCCGAACTTCATCGGACTCGACCTGCACACTGGTCAGCAGCTCATAAACATTGCTGCCTGCTCCATATGTCTCGCGAACGCGGGCGCTCACCGCATCGAGCTTTTCCTCCGGACGCACCCCGACCGAGCGAATTCCCTCCTTCCGGCCGACCTTCAGCCACAGCGCGTCGTTCAGCATGTTCGCGAGTTGGGTGGCGTCCGCACTGGAAGGATTTGCACGAGCGCTGTCTAGCAACAGGACAGCGCCGCCACCTCCGGATTTGCCCGGCTGCCCGAGCCAGACCGGTGCATATGTCGACACGGCTAGAGCCGCTGCGGCAAGCAGTGCTGCACCGGCGACCAGAGAGGGGCCTTTGTTGAAGCCCCGGGACAGATTGCTCATGAAGGCGGATGTCGATGAGCGCTTGTCGAATGTTGGAACATAGGCGCCGAGCGGAATGGCAATCTGGACGACATCGCCCTGCCCGGCCTCGGCATAATACTCCCTGAGCGACTTGCGCAATTGCCCGGCGGCAATGCGGACGATGGGATCGACGGTTGCATCGAAATTGGCGTCGCGCCCGAACACATCGACTGCAATGGTGAAAGCCTTGATCCTGTCGGCGCGCCCTGCCACCGTTTCCTCGACCACGAAACGCAGAAACCGCTTGTTGCGGTCGGACGCTCGAAACTCCGGATTCTCAAGAAGGCGCTCCAGGGCGAGAAGGCGCTCGTCATTCGCCTGCTTTTCGCTCGAGGTCTCCCTGGTCAGCGCCACCTCTTTTCCTGTCGCCCGAGCCCCAGCTTCATTGGTATTTTTTTTCTGCAGCATCATCTCTCGCTTTTCGCAAGTTTCGAGAGCAATTGCGGCGCCGGCGTCTGAGCCAGGCACCATCCTCTCCTGTCATTGTTTCAACCGTCGCGACAAACAGGCAGCAGGGCTGCCCGGCGTAAACGGTGCGTATCGATATCGGCGTGCTGCGTGCCACAAAGTTGGCATGACTGTTCGAGTTGCCGTGGCAGGCATGGCAATTCATGCGCTGGCCAGCAGTGTTACGCATTGGAAAACGCACTACGCATTCGACGCCTGCCACCGTGAGAGTCTTCGGGACTCTCCCAATGGCCTGCCCGGATCATGAACACCTCGAATTAAGCCCCGGAGACTGGACCGAACTCCGACACGCAAAGCTGTGCGGTAACAAAACACCGACATGGCTCGCCCGTCGCCGATGATTCTCAAAATCCGCACCGCGCGGCTTATGAACAAGTAAGCCACCACACGCGAACGCTACGCCGTAAGGCAGCGTGCGCTTACGGTGTTCCTGTGGAAACCGAAGGGACTGGTGCTTTAACGTTCTGGGTGAAAACCGGCGCTGCCGGAGAGACTCGAACGCTCGACCTCTCCCCTGCCAAGGGCGTGAATGGACAGAGAAACCGCGCAAAACGTGGATTTTCAACAAGGAACTCGACAGAAACTTCACGGTATGTTCCGGTGTTTCTGTCAGGTTTCTGTCATGACTGAAACGCTTCGTCCAATCCTCGGTCACTAGGAGTCGGTCGGCGCAACGTCCCAAAACCGCTTCCGATCCCCCTTCCCCCTATCTCGCTTCGGATCGAATGGAATGCCCTCAAACTCGGCTGCGAAGCGCTCCGCGTCCTCCTTCTCAGCAAAGCAGAAGATGATGAAGTAACCGCCTCCGGGTTCGGCCCATTGGGCATAGACGGATTGCGTCCGGCGATGGACCGACAGGCCTTTGCAGAAGCCGTGAACGACATCGTAGTTGGCTCCCATTACCCGATCTTCCGGGAGCGCCACCTGATGCGGGTGAGCGCGATCAATCTGAGCCCCGGTAGGCTCTCCTTTGCGACGTGACATCGTCTGCTCCTTCTCAATTTCACCCGTCACGTCGCCGCATGCGCAACCGGAACAAATGTGGAACAAACTCTAGACTCGTCAAGGGCGATTGGATTACAATCTACGCTTCTGATGGAGAAAAGAATGACCAGTGAAACCGCCCTCAAGACGGATGGCGGCGGGCGCGAGCATTGCCGACGCCCGCCGCATCCGCAGCACGCATCCAGAAATGCAGATGGCGAACCCGATCCCTATGAGCCGGCGGCCGAGGCTATCATTGAAGCCTGCGGCGGCGATCCGCGCGAGGCGGTCATCGCGCTCCTGGGAGAGCGGGATTATCTCACCGGGCGCGTGGAAGCGCTGGAGCGGTCTGTCAGCTGGGGATTTGTGCGCGCTGGGGCGGCGCGCTGATGAAGGAAACAACGGTGCGGCACATGTTTTTCGGAGCCGCCAGATGCGCCAGTTCAAACCACTCCACCTGTCCGAGGTCGTTTTCTTCACACGCGACGGCCAGATCCGACTGAAGGACATTCAGCCCTACTATGCGCTTGGCGCGATCTGCCGGCACTGCAAGTCAATATCCGAGCTGGACCGCCACGCGCTTGAGCGGCGCTACGGCCGGGACGCAACAGCGATCGATCTGGAGAAGCGCCTGCGCTGCAGCAGTTGCCAAAACGCCCGTGGCAATACCATCATGGTCATAAATCAATGGCCGAGGTGATCCCGACCAATGTGCAACCTCTACAATATGACGACGACACGCCAGGCGATCCGCAACTTCATCAAGACAACGCGGGAATACGCCTTCAACGAGCCGTCCCTGCAGGTCTATCCGAACCGCTATGCGCCGATCATTCGCGTGGGAGATGATGGAGAGCGGGAAATGGTCCGCGCCCGTTGGGGCATGCCGACACCGCCCATGTTCATCAAGGGAAAGCACGACAGCGGCGTCACAAACATACGCAACACGTCATCCATCCACTGGCGCAAATGGCTCTCGCCTGAAAGCCGCTGCCTTGTGCCGGTCACGAGCTTCGCCGAGCCCGACCCTGCCGGCAGGAAGGAAGGCGATAAGCGGACGCCGAATGCATGGTTTGCACTGAGTGAGGATAGGCCCCTGTTCGTCTTCGCCGGCCTCTGGACGCCGTGGCACGGCAAGCGCATGGCCCGTGAGGAACCAGAGGACCATGAGGTCTATGGCTTCCTGACCACCGAGCCCAACAACGTGGTCGAGCCGGTGCACAAGAAGGCAATGCCGGTGATCCTCACCACAGAAGCCGAAATGACCGCATGGCTTACAGAGCCGTGGGAGGAAGCGAAGAAGCTTCAACGCCCCCTGCCCGATAACAAGCTTATGATCGTTGATGCGCCGGACTTACTAAAATAACTAATAGCCCTGAGAAGCTGAGCTAGTAATACCAACGGAGCAAAACCTTGAGCGAACTAAAATCTACCATCCTAGCCAGCATAGCCGGCGCCGCAGTCGGAGCGATTGCGACCATATCGACTGGCGCGTTTGGGTACATGAACAAAGACAGAGAATTGGATATCGAAATGGTTCAGGTATCCCTCTCCATCCTTCAAGGAGAGAATACAGAAACCTCCATCCCGGGTCGTAAATTCGCCCTCCGCTCTCTCGCAAAATTCACCGGCATTGAAATTCCAGACAGCGAGTTTGAAGAATGGGCAAGAACCGGCACGTTGCCCCGTATCGTCACGAGCGACACCACCTGCGACGCTCTGGCAGTAAAGTATGCTGACTTTGTTTCAGAAGGAACAGCACTCACCAAAGGATCCGACATCAAGGAAATTATGGACGCACTAGGCTGTTTACCAAACATCGATTCTCAACAACGTTAGCAATACTTCGGAGAGAGCTATGGCGGGGGCCGCCCTGTCAGCCAGGTGTAGATTCCGACCAGCCAGCCGGCGAACCCAACAATGCCGATGCCTAGGCGGATCAACCAACGGCCCGCAGTGCCCGCGCCTTGAGCCTGCGACCTGAGCCTGACGACATCATCGGTTACAGATTGCATCTGATCGACCTTGGCCTTCGTCGTCTCCGCCTCGCCCTCGAGGTGCGACAGCCGGTTACTGACCTCATCCAAACGGCGATGCACCACGGCGCGGCTGTCATCCGCGCGCATCAAGCGGTCATCGATGCCCTTCAGCTCTCCAAGGATTTGACCAAGGGTCCGCTCAACACTCGCTTCTGACATTCGCCGCTGCCCTCAGTCCTGCGTCTCTCGCCCATGGCGGGCGCATTCGGTTTGAGACCAGACACCGCTGCCGCAGAGGCCAGCTGCCGTCTCGTCAATCTTTCGCTGATCGTCCGCAGTCGCGCCGCGCGCGCCGATCAATGACGTGCCGACCACATCGCGCAGGCCGTCACTCGTGACAGGAACCGGTTTCGTAGTCGAACACCCCGCCACGCTCAGCGCAGCGGCGATAGCGAGCGCGCCAGTCTTCAGCCGCATTGCCTGCATCCTCATTCTGTTGGTTGGTCCATTGTGCGAATACCGCCTGTTCGGCCATGCGACCCCGCTGGTGGCCGTAGAGATAAATTCCACCAGCCATGACGGAGACTGCCAGAATTGCAGCCAGCACCTTCCCCAGCGGCGAGAGCAGTGCTTTGGAGATGATGCCGAGCCAGGTCATGCCCCGCGCTCCATTTCGGCCTTCATCGAGCGATACATCTTCGCGATGTCGCGCCGCCGCTTGATCGCGTAGACTGCAAAGCCGGCCACGATCAGAACGATGGCAAGCTGAACCCGCCAGTCATCAAAAACGGCCAGCACCGGGACGATGATCGAGGTGATAGCCCACTGCCAGACCGTCTTCGATTTGGTCAGCGGCTTATCGAGGTTTTCAGGGTCTTTCACCACAGGCTTCTCGACAACAGGCAACTGACCTTTGGCAACGGCCTTCACCCGGTCGAGCACCGCTTCGACCTTCTCAGGCGAGACCAGCGAGTTGTTGAGGCCATCGCCGACATAATAGCTTTCTCCCCTGCGTACATGTCGTTTCGCGCCGCGCGTGGCATCCAGCACAGGAAAAGACGCCCATTCGCCAGCGAGGCGCCGGCCGAACTCGGTGCGATCGATCTCGCCATTGATGAACTGGTGATAACCGCGCCGGATCAGGAGATGATAGGCAAGCCGGTCCTGAAGGTCGCTGTCAAACACCTGAGACCCGCGCAGGCCAAGTTCCTCTTTGAGCCCCATCAGCGTCTTACGGATGAACTGCGGCGCGCCGGCGGCCGAGGAACCATGATGGCGCGACCAGGTGCGCTGTGCGGCGATCACCTCGTCAACGGTCATGCGCGTGAGTGGCTTCGGCAAGCGATCCTGCCGGTGCGCGTAGATCACTTCATAGCATTCAGGCGGCGTGCGGCTCGTTTCCGTCTCATAGACGAACGCAAGCAGCAGCGCCGCGCCTGCGGGCACGGTGCGGTCCATTGGATTTTCCTCTTCGGATATCAGTGATAGTGTGGAGTTACCCTACCCGGGGTCGGCTACTTGTCGGCGAAACCTCGGACCGGTTTACGCCTGCTGGCAGGTAGTCACTACGCCTCTGCCGGCGACGACCTCCACCCATTCGAGCTGGCAGAGGCTTTTCTTTGCTGGGCATCGCCCTATTTCTTCTTGTGCTGGCGGGATATCCGCTCATCCCCTGACCGGAGACAGCACGACCTACCCTCGCAAGTCCCCGCCAGCACCCGAGTGACTTCGGTCCATATCGTAGCTCTGACCGTAGATGCTCGTTCCCACCGCGCCATTACGCCGCGACGACGCCAGCAGTGCTTCACGACGACAAGAGTCATTGATAACTAAGCTCGGACCTCTACGAGGTCACCGCCGCTCCCTGCAGGCAAGCGCTTCCCAACGTCAGCCTGCAGGGGGATTTCCACATTTGGGTGATTGAATTACGCTATCCGTGCTGGCGGGCGCTTAGAACGCCCCACGTTCGGAGCGAAAAGCCTTCCCCAATCCGAGGTTTGCCCGCCAGCACCGCTGATGGGCTGCCGGTGTTTACCAACCAGCAACGATTTGAGCTGAGACTGGCTTCGCCAGCGCGCGTAATGTTCGGGCATAAAGCCCACCCGCTTAACCCAACAAGCCCCGCGCGCTGGCATGCTCTTCCCGAAGCGATCTTGCCGCCCACCGTGACGGCAACCACTCGTTCAGATTTCGCCGGTAGACTTGTTCAGCTGGCAGGTTGAAGAATCTGGGGCTCTTCTGAGAGATAGGCGGGGGCTTTTACCCTATCCACCTGCCAGCGCCTTTTACGCCTTTCCGCAGGTGTGCTAAAGCACCATTCAATCGATCAGGCTTAGGACATACCTTCCGGTCGCTAGCTAACCCACGACTACACGTAGTCAGATGGTGAGCAAGCATCCAGCATGTTACAGCCTCCTCTGCCCCGCCGAACTGAGCCCCAACTCACTATGCGTTCGGCGGGGATTTTTCGCACCTGAGTTTCGATGTTTGTCTAAAAGCACACACCAAGCCTGGACCGGCAGAAAGCGCACCATTAGGCAGGTAGTGGAGACAGTGTCGCCATAGACTCGAAGTGGCGCACTACGAGTTTATCAAGCCTTTCGACGCGAGAGTGACACGCGTCGCCTCATTAAGATCGTACTGCCCAAGATCGCTGGGTAGAACCCACGCAAAGTCCTCGAATTCGTCGTTGATTGAGACGTTACGATTGGCCGCCCTGCAGTCAAAAATCAGATAGATCATATAAATCTGTTCGGATGTGCCGTCAGGATAGGTCTTCGTCCTTACATCGTCGCGGAATGTCCAAGGCTGCACGTGCTCGATCGCCAGCTCGGACCCTAATTCTTCAGCGATCTCTCGAAGCAGCCCAGCGGAAATGCTCTCGCCTTGCTCCAAGCCACCACCTGAAAGCGCCCATTGACCGGGGAAGACGCCACGATCACTGGGCATCTTGCAAAGAAGGTACGCGCCTTCATTCTCGATCAACGGACAAACAATAATTCTTTGGCGCATTGCTCTCTCGATCCATCTTTCTTGCGCGAGCAACATATCCGTTTCCCACGCACAGGCAATGACAGGATACCTCGCCAAGCAACCCACGCCGCCTGCCTCTTCCAGAACCCGACACAGGCCAACGAGCGAGATTAATCGCCCTTGAAGCCCCTAGCTTAGGACGTGTATTAGAACGCCCTCGCTCGTCGGCGCTCACTCCTACTGAGGCCTGAGCTCTATTGGACCATACCGGCGAGCAGGTCACAGGCTCCAAGGGACAAAGTCACGAGTTTACGACACGATACAATCCATAATAAAACAATGACCTGACGGGAGGGGCAAACCAATGTGGGAGTTGATCTGGTATTTTCTCGGCATCATAAGCGGCATAGCTATAGCTGTTGCGTTTATGCGGTCACGGAGCGACGACGCTACAAGTGAATTGGATGACACAACCGAAGACGAGTGGATGTAAGCTGCCATAGCCTAGTTTAAATCTGAGGCGAATAGGAGAACTGTGGGCAGCCTTGATATGGGCTCGTTCAGATTTCGAATGCAGACTTTTCCGGGAAAATTCTGCCCAGAAATTCCTTTAATTTCTCCGCATATGCAACATTCTGACGCCCTTCTGGAAGATAGTCATTGAAGCAACCCGAGAGTCGAACGTTTCCTTTTTCCATATCTGCCATGATCTTGGCGTAATGCGCGTCTGCACTCGCTTCTCTTATGCGCACAAAGTAGCCATCCAGATGGGTGAATAGAAATTCACCCATCATGTAGCCCACATACTGGTGCATGAAGCTGGTCGTTAGAAGATCATTTTTCTGGCGAAATTTGTTTTGCCGGAACTCATGATAACGGCCTGAAAACAACTTCTCGCATTCTTCTGCCACCGATTTCCGCTGAGGATGGAACTGGTGACGGAAGCGCCTTTCAAAATAGACCCCATACTGATCGTAGAGAAGATCACGGGCGTTCTTCGTAGCCCAATCATTTGCATTCTCCCACACAGCGGGTGGCCCCTTTGACACCCCCCGCCATGAGATGAACCCGTATGCATGCCCCGTCTCAGTGAAGGCGTCACATAGGGTGCTTTTGCGGAGAAACATCACGTCATCGTTCATATAGATATAATGCTCAGCAAGGCTCGGTATGCGATGCAACGCAGATTCAATCACATGGGAGTTGAACGTAGGCAAATATTGCTCATCCAGAATCTGCGCATGACTCACCACCTCAATCTTTGGGTTATCGGCTAGCCAAGCAGGGCGCTGCCCATTTGTTACGATAAACACCTTGCGCACCCAAGGCGCGAAAGTCTCAAGGGAGCGCAGCGAATACTTCAGTTCATCGTGATCGGTGAACCGGTCTGGCGTCGAATGGGGAACCATTTCGCCAGCGGGAAGATGAAGTCGGAATGACTCATCGAACTTGGGGTCGCTACGATCCACCCATGTATATACAACGTCCACTGGGAACTGGGGAGTGAACATACCAGTTTCGATTGCCCGCAGCCCGCGCGTATACAGACGTGCGCTCTGCCTGGTTACAGCGCCCTGTGTCACTCGTTTTACAAGATAGTCGCCTACGCGAGCGACAGACGGGTGGGCGATGCGCTTTGCAATTTTCTTGAACACACGGGGGCCTTTGCTAGCAATTCAAGCGGGTTCTGACATGAGTTATTTAATAAGGCAACGCTATCAGCGACTGCAATCACACATCCACTTTTATGCAGCAACCATCCTACTCGGGTCAGGCGATTTCCGCCCATCCTGTACTTCCGCCAACTCCGTCCTTACGATACTGACGCCCGCCGATATAACTCCAGAGGATTGCGCCCGCAGGCGCAGAGACTCCCCCCTCTGCCCCGCCGAATAGAGCCCCACTCAACGAACATTCGGCGGGGATTTTTCTGCAAACTCAGCCTGGGCATTACGTGATCACACCAATGGTGCGTTGACACCATGCGGCTATCTTGGCGCAGCCGGCGGGCGAAGATCTTTGCCCTGGGTCCCCAAGCCTCAAGACGTAGATTAAAACGCACTCGCTCGTCGGCGCTCACAGCCATGATTTGCCTTTAGCAAACTCCCATAAGTCGACGCCGGTGAACCAACTTGATAAAGCGCTGCTGTACTGCTTCATGCTGGGCGCGATCAGCGCGGCAGTCATGTTACCGTTGGCGTCTGTCTTGAAGCGTGAGAGCTGACGAGTATTTGAACCGCAAAGCAGAATAGGCCCCTGAGCCACCGGCAGTTTTTTTGAGAACGCACCCGCTCGTCGGCGTCCCTCCGCCCTCCCCAGGCAGACAGACAGAAGCAGAACCAACGCAGCGAGCGCCCGGCCTCCGGGGATTGCTGCACGAAACGGTGCGTTTCGCACCATATGGAAGTAAGGCGAATCTCTCTTCCCAAACACCTTCCCCTTCTGCAATCATCGCCTCGCCCGCAAAATCCACCAATGGCGAAGGACTTCTTTTGCGTTCTTTAAGCGGGGAGGAGGGAATACATGACTGAAGAGATTCTCGAAATTCTTGATCTATCCATGTTCGCTACAGCCTCATCGTATGACCTTACGAAGAAACCTGAGCGCCTCAGATCAGTAAACCAGCTAGAACGCCTATTCTTTCGAATAATCACCGAGCTAGATGCTGACCTTTTTATTGAAGCGGGGGCAAAAGATGCAAATTCTTCAAGGCGGGCACGGAGACATCTGCCCGATGCGAAGATCGTAGCTTTTGAGGCTAACCCCTACACGTATCGCAGATTTAGGAACGATGGGGCAAACCAACGCGAGAACATAGACTACGTACACAACGCCCTTACATCGAAGAATGGAAAAATCACCTTCAACGTCAGGGTTGTAGAAGGGAGACCGTCAGCGGACGGCTCTGGCTCTCTCTTGGCGTCTGACCAAGAGTCAAAGCCCGTTACTGTAGATGCTGTGCGTATGGACACCTATTTCGAGCCCGTTCAAGCGAAGCGTATAGCGCTTTGGGTAGACGTTGAAGGTGCGAACAAAGACGTCTTTGAAGGCGCTGATGGTATCATGGATGCAGTTCAAGTCGCCTTTGTTGAAGTTCAGGACCGCCCACTATGGGAGGGCCAATGGCTGACAAGAGACGTTTCTCGCCATCTTTACTCAAGAGGTTTTGTTCCCTTTGCTCGCGACTATCAATCCCGCTATCTCTACAACGTCATATACATCAAACGTGAACTCATCTGGACACCGAGAATACGGCACTTTCTATCGGAACATTACGCATCGCAGACACGCAAATCAATTACAACTGCTAAGCGAAAGGGCCTCAAGTCACGTGTCAGGCAGTTGTTCCGGAGGGCAATAAACTCGTAATATTATAGGAATATGGCACCTGGCACCGAAAGAGTATTGGCCGTTACACTCAACGTCCCGGTAGCACTGCCCGCGCACAAGAAGCCCCTCGCGCCGCCCCAACGCCATTGGTTCCGGCGCTAGATGCGCTCTCGCAGCGCTTTATCCAACGCGGGAAAACCTCACCCAGGAGCACCACATCTTTCAATTATTCTATCAATGATACGCTGTACGGCGCACCCGTCTCCGTAGGGATTATGTGCGCGGCTCATTTCTTTGTACTTCTCAACGTCATCCAATAACTTCTGCGTCTCCGCGACAATACGATTTGCATTCGTGCCGACCAGGAGCACCGTTCCTGCTTTTATTGCTTCCGGGCGCTCCGTATTGTCCCGCATTACTAAAACTGGTTTCCCCAATGAGGGCGCCTCTTCTTGAACGCCTCCCGAATCCGTAATTAGAAGATACGCTCTGTTCATAAGATAGACGAACGGAAGGTACTCTTGCGGCTCGATCAGAAAAATATTCTCGTGCCCCGATAGATTCCTTTCCACCGGCCCCCTTACGTTTGGATTCAAGTGAACAGGATACACAATCTGAACGTCTCTATTATCCCGTGCTATATTCGCAATTGCATTACATATTCTATCGAACCCATCGCCAAAGCTCTCTCGGCGATGTCCGGTGACAAGAATCATGCGCTTACGTTCATCCAAGAAAGAGAATTTCTCCTTAAACGATTCTGCAATGAATGGCTTTTCTTCAAATTTCCGAACAACAGAAAACAATGAATCAATAACAGTATTACCTGTTACTATGACACTATCCGGCGGCACACCCTCTCGTAATAAATTCTCTCTAGATGACTGCGTCGGCGCAAAATGATGCTGAGCTATCGGCGCAATTAGCGTTCGGTTTGCCTCCTCCGGCCAAGGTGACTTTATGTTGCCAGTTCGGAGCCCCGCCTCGACATGCGCGACCGGAATGCTCTCGTAAAAGCTGGCAAGCGCCGCAATAAAGCTTGTTGTCGTATCCCCGTGCACGAGAACAAGATCAGGACGATACCTTTTAAAGACACTATCTAATCCGCTCAAAATCGCAGACGACAAAGTATTCAACGAGTGATCTGGCCGCATGACATCCAAATCAAAATCTGGCTTGATCTCAAAAAATGACAATACGCTGTCGAGCATCTCGCGGTGCTGTCCGGTTACGCAGACGCGACCATCAATATCTGGATGCTGCTGAAGAGCCAGAGCCAAAGGCGCCATCTTGATAGCCTCGGGTCGCGTTCCAAAAACACAAAGCGTCTTAATCATGTCGTTACTTTCTCAAAAGAGGACTTATTCGGATAAAACTCATCCAGGAAGGCCAACAGAGATACATTCCATGACTTATTAAGATGACTATCGGCACCATCATTTACACATATGGAAAGCGGATTTCTCCCGCCCTCCCTCTTATTACGAACCAATCTAGAGAAAATCTCTTCAAATTTGTGGTTCTGCTGAATCAGCTGTACGGGCGTTTGATCATACACAGCCCTCCCGATCAGTATTGCGAAGTGGGCATGCAGATAACCTGTGACTGCAACATCATCGACAGCTCTAAACTTATTGTGCGTTGTCCGCGTTATGTGCTCTTCAAACCGCTCCTCAATCTCTTTCAGAACATCTTTGAGCATCGGTTGCGGGGAGTGGGTGACAAGCTGTGTCGTCGATCGTTCAAATACACCTTCGAGTAGCGCGTTCGCATTTATCGCGCCATTGAGATAGTCGGGTCTACCCGACTTGGGCTCTCCAATCACCATTCCATAGGGCTCAAGCCGCACCTTAGCTATCCCCGAAGGAAAGTAGAAATCAGATGCATACGCCTGTCGTGTCAGCAAAAAGTCGTCATTGCTGTAGATAAAGTGGTCTGAAAGACCTGGTATGTGATGCAGTCGCGTCTCTATTGCATGAGAACTAAACGTCGGCAGAGCGCTCTCGGGGAATATATCCTCGTGCGGCACCCAAACAACGCGCTTGTTATCAAGATCCAACCATTCCGGCGGGGCACAGTTTGAAACGATGAAAACCTTGCGAATAAACGGTGCATAGAGATCCCACGAGCGCAACGCATACTTGAGCTCATCACGATTGTGAAACCGTGACCGGCTCGAACCATCTTTTTTCTGCGCGGGAGCATAGGCCTCGTAGAGCTTCTGCCATTCAGGATCCTCAGCATTCACCCACGTGAAAACGAGATCAATCTGGAATTGATGCTCCATTTCATGGGGATGGGGCAAAACTGTAGAGTAGTCAACGATCCTTCCGGGTTGAAAAAGCCCACAATCTGCGGCTACGTCTTTCCAAAGACGCCGCGCTATCATGTTTTGCCCCGGAGCCGTATAGTATTCTTCTTCAGAATCCCAAAACTCAAGCTGTAAAGATATCTGCTCAATTGACCGGAGTGAGACTATTTGTACATTTGCACTCTTTACCGATGCAAAATCAGCATTCAGAGAAGCAAGATCAACACATTCTCGCGCCCTATTTCTGATACGATATTTTAGGAACGCGCCTTCGTGAGAGCAGAACGCAGCTAATGCCTCAAGCATCTCCTTTTTACTACCTGATGGAGTGCAGATTTTAGGATACTTTGCGGCACTATCTCGGATGAGGATTGCGGTTCCGTTCTGCGCTTCAAGAAATTTTAGGAAATCCTCAAAACAGAGAGGATTTTCGCGAGGCGAGAGGAGAAACCTGCGATTCTCAAAAACACTCTCAGGGTCTTTTGGAATATAATCTGGGACTTTCCTCTTCAGTGAGACGATGTCATATCCAAAAATACCAAGAGTACTCTTAATTGGCTTTACAACCCATTTTTTCCGCAATTTTTTTAATGCACTTTTCACGCAATAAACATCCTTAGTCTGGCGACATACTGCCCCTCTACCCCGAGAAAACGCGACCGTTGCACCTTGTTGGGGAGGACCATGGCTTCATTGTGGCTGTTATCCCAGCATGCTGCCTCTTTCAAGAGTTCAGAGACGCGCCTAGATTTTCCGCCATTAGACCACAACCTTAGGATGTCGCCAATGATCGTTTCTGGGTGCATTGTGTCGCGGAGCTCGATACACCTGCGACAATGGCCTTTGGCTCTGCCGAAGCGCGGGGCGATCCCTTAACGTTCATCTATGAGCACAAGGCCTCAGATGAAACGAATCAGGCAAAGCCTTTCAACTAATGTGGTTGACGCCCCACGTGACGACATCAAATGTGGCAAGGTGGTTTCGAGGAAATCAAAGCGCTGAAGTGGCGGAATTTTGTCTCTCCATCCCCATTCAACTACGGGCTGTCTCACTTCTGCAAAGCAACGAGAACAGGAAAACGCAGAGACTTTCACATTTGAGGTACTGGCTAACGAATAATTCTCATGGTCTTGTGGGAGTTCAACGAGAGACGAACTCAGTATGGAAAACCTCATCTGGTATTTTTTAGGAGCCGGCAGCGGCGTCGCAATGACATTTGCCCTTCGCGGCTGCACGATAGACTCGCTCCTTGACAGCCTCATGGACCAAGACTGTCCCGACTGCGGCAGCGAATGCAATTGCTACGAGAACGAGCAGAGGGCACGCGCACTTCGGAGACTGGAGAGCGCCGGTTCGGCGCCCTAGTCTTGCCCGTTTCCATTATGCATCTACGATGTCCAAATCGGTAAATGGCGCAGGCCAATACCCGCTGCCCGCAACGTAAGTTGGATTTGTCCCCAGATTGTGAACGCCTGCGCGGAACTCTTTGGATGATCCCGCATAAACACCGACTTGGCGACCGCCGTTCCCTGATGCGACAAACCGTGTGAGCCCGTCGAAAGTTGAATGGTATCGATACGGGTAAGCTTGGCCTATTTGCGGCTCTGAGTTATCGGTGAACGTGCCGCTAATTCTGACACTCGCATTGATTTGCGGCCCTTTGTGCCTCAGTCCAATCCCCCAGTGAGATCCCATCGCTGAATACCCCGCTGCAAGAGGCACCTCGATCAGGCCGCTATCATATTCCTCGACACCCACGTTAGCATCAAAAACCAGGAACGAAGGCACCCCTCGTTCTGTCGGATAGTTCCCAGCAGTGTCGGACGATGGGACAGCGTATGTGTTCTTCCACCAAGCCTGCGAAGACCCGCCTCCATCGCAAATGTAAGCTATCTCGCAGCCGAGAGCTTCGGCAATCTGCCCAGCCTGTGTCCCGGTCGCCCCGTATGAGCCGGAAATACCTTCAACAAGAACGATTACAATCTCACCACTTTGTTTCTGGCCCAAAACAGTGCGCGCGCTTACGTCTGTCCCTACATAGGTTCCATCAACGTTCACAGCTGCTCCGTTTTCAACGCAGACCACCCCCCAGCTAACAGACCAAACCGCGCCATCAGCAATCCACTCAGCCCCAGTTTTGCTGCCCTTTAGAGCTTTCACGAGGTTACCATTGCTCATCATGACGATGGCTTGGTCCCGGTGTTCGGCGGCCTGCCAGTCCTGATAGAGAATACCGTTTGCGATCTGCAATCCCATTGGACGCGCCGACAGCTTTTCTGCCCCCGGAGAACCGTCGGCGTTCCGCCAACCGTCCGCATTGATAACAACTTTCCGGCCGGACAGCTTAGAGTATTCGCGGGCTGTGACGCGATCCACAACCCCGTCAGGCGCGGCATTCGGTGCGAATTCCTTGTTCAACAAGAACGGACTGCTTAGCTCGATCACATCATAAATGTATGTGCCGTCTCTAACATGCCTCACGCTTGCGCTACCGGTAAGGCGCGGCAACGCCGAGAGCAGCCCATTCGACAATTTCGCCTCTGTAACCGCCCCGTCAGCTAGCTTCGATCCTGAGACGCTTTCATTCGCCAATTTTGCCTCTACAACAGCACCGTCCCCCAACTTCTCTTCCGTCACGCCCCCATCGGCAACGATTGAATAAGGAAACGTCTGCCACGCGCTGCCATCCCAATAGCGCCAGACATCAGCCGTGGTGTTGAAATAGATAGTGCCCTTCTGCTTGGTCAGGCCTTCAGCGGTCAGAAAGGCGTCTGCAGAAGCATTGTCCGGGAACGCGCCAACGGATTTCTCGCGCATCTCGGCCAGTACGGCCTCTGCCGCAACCTGCGCAGCCTCGGCAGCGGCCTGAATGCCGGCGCTCGCCTGATCGGACAAGAGGCGGAAATCCCCGCCCTGCACAACGCCCAGCATCACCGAGCCCGCAGGAAGCCCGCCGGCAGCCACGTCATTGCCCGAGACGGTCTTCACCGTCAGCGCTGCCCCGCCATTGAACGCCACGGTCACGGGCGAAGCCGTGTTCGCGGCCGTGATGGGCAGAAGGATTAGCTGCGTTTCGTTCACGGCCACTGGCGTGGTGGCGGCAATGGCGTTTGCCGTCCCCGCCCCCGCATTCGTGGCCTTGACGAAGCCCTGCCCCGGAACGTTGCCGATCTTCACCCACGAGCCCGAGCCGGACGCGCCCTGCTTCATGTAGAGGCCATCGTCGGCAATGCTCACGCCGATGAGGATGGCCCCGGTATGGGCCGGGTGGTCGAGGTCAGCATTCAGCGCGGACAGGCTGCTATAGACCAGCAGATCACCGCCCTCGAGCGCCACCTGAATGATGCGCTCAACCTCTGTCGACCACACCTGAGCGTCATGATTGATGACCTGGCGCGGGTTACCGGCTGCATCCGTAGGCGCAAAGATGAGCGCGCCGAGCTTGGAAAAGATCGACATCAAGTATCTCCGATTTTGGATAGGCTTCGCCGGCCGAGGCGCGCGGGCTGCGGCGGCTGGAAGGGTTCAGATTGGGGAGTTCAGCGCCGGCCTATGGCGGTGGGCCTTCGAAATTGTAGGTGTTCACCTTCTGTCGGCTGGTGCCGTCAGTGGTGTAGACCGTCGTGGTAATGGTGATAGTGTGGGCTGACCCTTGCCCCGGCTTCCCGATTTCGAAGCTGCCGACCTGCTCCTGAAGCGGACGGCCGACGCCATCATAGAGCGTCCCACTGCCTGATGGGGTGCCGATGGCGCTCCAAGTCATCACCATCCGCGCAACCTGAATGTCATCCTTGTGGGGTGACGACGTGATGGTGAATGTCCGGTTCTGACTTGTGTCACCACTGTCTTCGTATTCGATGTCCTGATACGGCACATTGGGCAGGCTATTGTCGACGGCCATAGGATCGACCGTCAGATACTCGGATGGATAGGACGCCTCGCCATCCCCATTGTACCAGCGCACCCGGAAGTCGCACTTTGCCCCGCGCGTATCTTCATAGTCCCGCGCATACCAGCGGTCGGCAGGCGAAGGCGGCGGGATAGGATCACCTCCCGGCACGTGATTGTCCCATTCCGCCATGCCCTGCCACGGATCCGGCAACCCGCCCGTATAGGTGCGGAAGTTCGCCTCTGCGAGTGTCCCGCCGCTCACCGTGCCGTATTGAACGCGCGTTTCCCACGCGCCGCCCGGAACCTGCACCACCACCGCGCGCGTGGGCGCGGCCGGCGTGTCCAGATCACTTTCATATTGCAGGTTCGGAAGCTGCTCCGGCGCTGCGGCTTCCATCGTCGCCGGGTTCCACGGGCTGTCAATCAGCTCCTGCGGCCAGACCGTGAATGGAATATCCACCTGCCCGCGCTCATCATCAACGCGAGGCGGGGCGATCTTGCAGACCGGGGTCTCCTCGATGTCGGAGAGCGTGATGTTGGCGTAGTCCCTGCCCCACAGCGCAAGCCCCGCCATGTTGGTCTGCACCACGCCGGTGTCGCCACGCGCCTGCAGGAAGAGACGGCGCGCAATGCGCTGCGCCTGGCTGGCCGATGGGCAGAACGGAAGCTCGATATCGTAGATCTTCTCGCCATACCGATCGATCTCATCCTGCACGCCCGCCCACGCTATGCCGGTCATGTCGATCTCGCCCATCTCATACCCACGCTCGGGCGAGTAGTAGGAGATGCGGCAGATGTTCGGACGCTCGGCGGCTTCCGGGCCTGACCGCCACGAATAGCTGGTGATGTGATCGTCGGTCAGCGTCATGTCAGCCGTGGGTGCGTCAGCGATGAGCCCGATGCGCACCAGCCCCGTATCGCTCAGCGTCACCTCGCACCCGATGCTTTCCAGCACCTGCTTCATGGTGTCGCCGCGCTTGGCCTCAGAAAGCCACACGCCAGAGCATTGCGAACGCGGTTCCGTCCCGGTCAGCGTTGGAACCATCGCATCGGCCTTGTCAGCTTCCGCCGCAATGAAATCCCAGTCGAAACTGTCGGCCGTCAGATCAGGGTAGGAGAGCATGATGCGGGCAGCGCAAAGCGGCCCATTCATCGACCACCCCCATGTGGCGTCGTTGTACTTGTCCGCCCCGACCTCTCGCGGGTCATAGACGACATTCCACCGGGCAGTGGTCGCGCTTTCCGGTTCACCCTGGTTGTAGAGCTGGCCGAACTTTTCGGTGTAGATGCCGGGGGAAACGTATTTGACCAGAGACTGTGCGATGCCACGAACGCGATGCGCAGAGGTCCATGTGGTCGGGAAAGAGCTGACCAGTTCAGGCCACGCCGTTTCGGTCCCGTCGCCAACCTTGGTCTTGAAGGTCACCCAGGAGCCGCCGGACTTCGCAAACGGCGGTGACGACACATAGCCCGTGTCGCTATCGACCACCACCTCGCGCCCGCCGAGAAAGTACTCCTCGATGGCAACCATCGGCCCCTTGGCGTGGCAGGTCAGGCGAAATCTGTCCCTGTTCCGCGTGTTGCCGAAGGTGCGGACACCGCCGAGACGGCAGCGGCCAATGGCGTTGATCTCCGATCCTTCAGGCGAGATCTCAAACGTGTTCTTGTATTGGCCGGGGTCAATCTTCTGGCTCTTGGACAGGGCCGACGAAACCAGAAGGGATGCGCCGATACCGATGGCGTAGAGACCGATCTGCGCAGCCGTCACCAGCGCGCCGAACGAGAAGGCCGCACCGAGCGGGCCAGCAAACAGAAAGAAGCCGATGCTGATCGGGTCCGCCGAGGCGTGCGCCGTCATCGCCAGGTAGGATCCACCGGCGCTGAGAAGGAATTTCCAGGGCTTCATGGTGTCTCGTAGACCCTCAGAAACTGGCGCACCGGCCCGAAGGGATGCCAGCCGCCATTGTCTTTGCGAATGATGAGGATGCGACCAGCCCCGAGAATGCCGCCGATCTGGCCATGAGGGCGGGTCTCGATGATGCCGACATCACCGATTTCGGGCTCGCCAATGCGCTCCATGCCGCCCACCTGCGCGGCGATATCATCCCACACCGCCAAGAGCCCGCCCATGCGCTGGATGATCGCGTGCGCCTCATCTCTCGAAGCGTATTGCGGCAGATCGATCTTCCTGCCCGTTTCTTCCGACCACCACAGCGCAGGAGCGGCAGAACAGTCACTTTCACCCCAGACCACCGGAGCGCCTTCAAAGCGCGTCAGGAAGGCGCGCAGGCGGTTTGCGCGGCTCATGGTCAGTTCCATTTCTCGGCCACCTTCACGCCGACGAACTGGAGCCCCTTGTCGCCGGGAAAGCGCCGGCGCTGGTCGGCATCGTTCCATTTCCCGCCAAAGGGAAAGTTCTGTGCCTCCCAGAAGGACTCGACCGTCAGCCCCACATAGCGGGTGCCCACACCCTGCCGGTGCAGCGTCGGCGCAGACATCTTGCCGGGGAACATGCTCTTGAAGAGCTTGATCTGTCCCGTCTCCGGATCGAACGCCCCGAAGCGCAGCGTGGCCGATCTGCCTTCGATGGCACGCGCATCCCGCTTCACGCTCTTGAAGAACTCGACATTGACGCCGCTCAGGATGATGTCGACCTTGGCCGCCTGCCCGAAGCGCGGATCCTCGACGGCGGAAATACCGACCAGCAGGCCACCGACCGGATCGGTCACGCCAACATAGGTCTGCCCCTCGACCTCGACCTCACCGACACCATTGTGCAGGTAGTGAATGCCGGTCGGGAGATCGAACTCGCCGAACCAGGCGCGCGTGACATGAGGACCGGACAGCCAGTCCATATCCGCTTGCGTGAACTCTGCCATTGATCAATCCGCGAAATATTTGCGCACGTCATAATCGAGCACTTCGATGAGCGTCATGGAGAGGTTGATGCCAAACGCGGCATCACGGGCGGCGGTCGCAGCTTCCTCGCCTTCCAGCCGCATCGCGATCACGGGGCGAAGGGTGGCAAAATCATCAAGCGCGATGTCTTTCCGCAGCGGCGGCCAGACACGATACTGACCGGGCGCAAGCACTTCGGTGACCATGTATTTCCCGAGATGGAACGGGAAGAACCCGAACATGTCGCCAATATCGAGGCCATGCCCCCAGAACGCGCTGTCGAGCGAGACGACCGTGCCGCCCTTCGACACCGCAGCTGATACCGCCACCACGGGCGGGGTCGAGCCCCAGTTCTGGCCATTGCTCCATGGCTGCCCGTTCAACCAGGGCTGACCGTCACGCCACTCCTGATCCGTCGCCGCCACACCCATTTGCGGGCGCGTCAACCCATCCCAGTCGCAGAAAGGCACCGCGACCGCATTGGCCCCGCCATGCAGGGCAGTGACGAGGCCACGATAGCGCCGGAATATCTGACCGCGCATCAGTGACGGGAACCCGAAGCGCCAGCGCCACAGCCCGAACGGACTCGCCGTGGTCTGGAGAAACCCGCTGATGGATTGCGTCTGCGAAGCACCGATCGTGCGCGGTCCGGAAAGCGGCTCACGCATGTTCGTGCGCAAACCGTTCGGCCATGAAAGCAGTCTAGCCATTAGGGCCTCGTCCCCCGAACATCACGGGTGTTGATGCGGTTGTCGATCTGCTTGGGCAGGCTGCGCTGCATTTCCTTCAGCTGCTCATTCACACGCGCAAGCGCCGGCGCATTCGCGTCCCGCGCATCGATGGTGATCGGCATGCTGATGGATGTGCCACGAGAACCGGATGCGGAAGGCCCCCGAAGATCCACGGGAATGCGCCGGCCATCGGGCAGCGGCACCGCAGCCTCCGGCCCCGCCTCACCGAAGATCGATGCCGACCGGGCAACACCGCCCTTGGCAAAGCGTGGAAGCGGCTGGGGCTTGCCGTGCGCGGCAATGCCGCCCTTGGCAAAACCGAAAAGGCTCAGAAGCCCGCCACCACCGAAGCCGCCGCCGAATAGACCGGCGATCAGATTGTTCAGAGCCATGTCCAGCAGCTTGTCCGCGACCTTCTGGAGCGCACCCTCCAGCGCTTCGGCAGCATCTACCCCGTTGCGCAGATCGTTGATGAAGCCGCCCAGCACATCCTTGCCCAGGTCTTTCAGGTCGTCGGCCTGCTGCCGTGCATTGTCCTGCGACTCTGCCAGCTTTTCGGATTCCACCGTGGCCGTGGCGTAGGCCGTGGCAAGCTGGCGGATCTGCTCGGAAAGCTGGGGCGTGATCTCAAGCCCCGCCTTCTTGGCAGCGTTCTCCAGTTCGGCAATGGCCGTAGCGCGCTCAAGGGCGAAGCCGTAGTCATCGATCAGAGGGTTGACCGTGGCCTGCGCGGCCGTCATCGCCTGAATGGAAGCGGTGCGCTCCCTGATCTGGGCAATCTCGCGCTGGAAACTATCCTCGCGAGAACTGCCCTTGCTTCCGCGGCCTCCACTGCTACCGCTGCCGGGGATAATCGTTTTCGGCGGCTTCTTTCCATCTCCGGCAGCCGCAGATGTAGCCTGCCCGTAACGGGCTTTCAGGGCCTCCAAAAGTTCCACGTCAGCCTTGACCATTTCACCCTGAAACGCCTGCGCCACACGGGCCGATGGGCTCATCTCCCCGGTGCCCGGTTTCACAACACCTTCGCCAGGCACAAAAACGGCATCCGAAACACCTGCAAAGTCAGCGAGCCGCTTCCATATTCCAGCGTTGCCGATCTCGCCCAGCTTTGCGGCAAGAGCATCGACCGGCCCAGCGATGAAATCTTCGAAGGCGACCGTCAGATTGAGAAGCGCCTCTTTGAAGTTCGTCTCGAAGTTACGGGCGGTTTTGGAGAACTCATCATCGATCTTTTCGGCCCGACGAATGAGCTCTTCATCAATGACGCCCCCCGCCTCTTCTGTCTTTTGCGCCATCGTGTCGATGGCTTCACTGCCGTCCCGAAACAGGTTGACGAGCGCCGCGCCCTCAGTGTCGAAAGCCTTGAAAGCAAGCAGAAGCTGCTCCTGCTCCGAACCCGCGTTCTTGATCAGGTCCGCATAGTCCCTGAGAATGTCTCTCTGGCTACGCATCGTTCCATCGGCTTCACGCAGTGTGACACCGTTGGCCTCGAGCACCTTCAGAAGCTCTCCGCTGCCATTCGCCGCTTCAGCAACACGCCGGGAGAAGCGC
This sequence comes from Nitratireductor aquimarinus, assembly GCF_017255295.1. Lineage (GTDB taxonomy): Bacteria > Pseudomonadota > Alphaproteobacteria > Rhizobiales > Rhizobiaceae > Nitratireductor > Nitratireductor aquimarinus. The sequence continues at coordinate 303,688 of NZ_JAFKDE010000002.1, read as the reverse complement.
TGCATCGCCACGTCCATCTGGCTGGCCTGCACACCGGCAAGTTCAGCCACATATCGAAGCTGCTGCAGCTCATCCGTCGCCAACCCCACCTTGTCGGCGACTTTGCCAATCTTCGCGGCGTCAGCGACTGTGGCCATTGCCTTGTTGACGAGAGCGATGGGTGCGAGCGCTGCAGTGGCGGACGCAATGAGAGGATTGAACGCGCCCCGACCGTAGGACGCGATCTTCTTGTTCATCTTCTGGAAGCGCCCTTCGATCTGCATCGCGCGGCGATTGGCAACCTGATTTGCCTTCGCCATTTGCTTCTCGAACTTCGCCTGTGTCGCCTCCAGCCGCACGATAAGCCGTTCAACATCCGTCGCCATCAGAACCCCGCAATGCCCATATCAGCCAGATCGTCGTCGGAGATATCGCCGCCCTTCGGCTTGGCCCCATGCTCAAGCATGATACCGTCACGGGCGGCCATGAATTCCCAAAGGGTCAGAGACCCGATGTCTCCGAGCTTTCCCCGCCACTGGTAGAAGCCGGAGAAGCGCCATTTCCCGCGCGGGAGAGGTTCGCGCTCTGGTCCGCCTCCCCCGCCTCCGATTCCCCCACTTCATCGTCCTGCGTTCCGAAGAGCGCAGAGGCGAGAACGGCCTGAGCGGTAATCACCGAGAGCGAAAGCGGCGCATCTTCGACATGCAGCTTGACCAGCTTGCGGGCTTCTTCCTTCGACATGCCGCCGCCTTCGAGACCGAGGCGGATCGGCTGGATCACATCGTCGACGTGCCAGCGCGCGGATGAGAGCCGGTTCAGCACATGAGCCGGGCCGGCATCGCATTTCTCCTGAAGCGCTCGCAGAAGCTCGATGGTGAGCAGGAATTCATGCTCACCACCTGCCCAAGTGATCTCGACGCCGCGCGCCATTAGACCTTAGCCGTCCGGGTCGGCACGCCGTCGAAGTTGATCTCCAGCTCGGCAGTGACCTTCTGGCCCTTTGTGCGGGAGTTGTTCAGGCTAACCAGGATGGCGGGGCCGGCTTCTGTCTCGGTATCACCCGTTGCGCCGTCAGCCTCCACCTTGGCGTTGCGCAGACGAATGTTCAGCGTGCCGCCGCCATACCACCAGTCCATGATTGTTTCATGGCTCTGGAGCGCCCAGACGCCGGTGGCCGAGATGGTGACTTCCTGAGACCGGACAGCGCGTTCGATGCTAAGCGGAAGGCTCTCGTCGTTACAGGGCGGCACCTCAGTCGTGTCGATGCTCGCCGTGCGGTTGATGGTGACATCGATGAGACCACAGAGCGCAGCATAAGTGCCGCTTGCCGGCGTGGTCTCCACCTCCAGGATCATCTGTTCGTAACGCATTGTATCAGCGTAGGACACTGTTCTTCTCCATGCGGGAATGGGCCGGTTGCAAACCAGCCACGGTGATGGGCGTCGTGCCCGTTCTCAGGTGATGGGCGTTATCCCGCCCGCTTGGCGCGCTTGTAGGCGCGTTTCTGTTCTGGCCTCGGGCTCTTCACCCGCTCGGCCGCGCCGGCTGCCACGGCTGCATTGATGACCTTTGCAGGAAACTCCTGAGGGTCTTCGCCGTGCAAGATCTCCTGACACACGGCAGCATCAGGCCGGAAATCGAAATTGAAGGTGCGATGGAAGACAGCCCATGGCATCAGAAGAACCCTCCCCAGATGAGCAGTGCGACCAGACCGCTATCCATCAAGCGCCGCCCGATCCAACGGCCCCAGAATTCGGTCCATGTGGTTTTCGCTACGCCGCCCTGCCCCAAAAGGGCCATGCGAAGAAGCGGACCCAAGAAGACCTTCGACGCGAGAAGCGTTGCGAGAATCCACTGTGCGCCCTGCCAATGTTCCATCAGTTTTCCTCGATCATCGCCTCAACCGTCACCACGCCATGGGTCGTGAGGTTGTCGGGGTCTTTGAAAAAGCGGATGCCGATCACGCGCATCTGAACCAGCGCGTTGACGGTGAGCGCCCCGTCATACTTGTGCAGGGCCTTTTTCACGGCATCAGCGAGGGACTTCACCTCTTTGAACTTCCCGGAGGTCCGGGACCAGCAATCAAGCTGGATCGTCTCCGTGCGCCCCGTGATGCATTCCGCATCATCCTCGACCACATCAGACGGGCCGAATGAGACGTATGGGAAGGCAGCGCGCTTGGTTGGCGCGTCATAGATCCGATCCGCGCAAATCGCGTGGACGCCTGCGTCAGCGACAAGGCGACCATGGATCAGGGCCTGTAGCTCGTTGGAAGCCGTCACTTTGCCCCCTCCTTGATCCCCTTCTTCATCTCGCGGGTGATCCGTCCCTTTACACGGCGGCGAAGGGTTCGCCACGAAACGTAGAAGTACGGGCTTGGGGGCATGTCTTGAGTGCCGAACTCCTGCAGAAAGGCGTTCTGAAACTCAACGCCTCGGGAGTTTGTAACAATCGTCTTCTCGTTACCGGCATAGATGGTTATGCGCATGGTTGAGTATGCGTTTCCGGCGACCGTTCCGAGCACCATGGCGCCGGCTGGCGCTTGACCCCATGTCCAGCCAATACTGTTGGCGAGATCTCCCTTATCCTTCGGAACCAGCGCCTTCATCATGGCGACCAGTTCGGCCGCCCCCTTTTCCATCGCTGCCTGCGTCCGCTTCCGAACACGATCCGGGATCGTCTGCGTAAGCTTACGATTGAGCGACTTCAGCCCCTGCACCATCAGACGGCCACTCCACTCTCGGCGAGTAACTGGACGTACTGCCGATCCGGCGTGATCTCGCGCGACCGGATATTGAACGTCTCGCCAGTGCGGGTATCCACGATTGACCAGTCGGTATCGACGCGACGGGAGTCGGCGCTGGATCGCACGGTGATCACAGTCGGCTGGCGACCGGCAAGCCGCGCCGCCTGAACCGTCTCGGAACCGCGAAGACGCTGATAGCTGGCGCGATAGGTGAACTCATCGTTCCAGCCATCGACCATGCCGCCCTGCCCGTCTGAGACCGGCTCGGCAGGACTGCGAAACGTTACCCGCTCAATCAGCTTTCCAGCGGCCATCAGAAGAACACCCTTCGATAAGGCGTGATCAATCTGTCGACGGACAGAGGCACGCTTTCAATCTTCGTGCCCTCAGCCCCTTCGCGGTGCTCATACCAATGAGCAGCAAGGAGCATGATGGCGACACGCAGGGCCGAGGGAACATCAGTTGCGGCAGGGCCGAACCCCGTGGTGAACGTAACCTGCACCGCATCCGAGGCATCATCGAACAGGGCTGGCCGGGAGAAGCTGTCACGAAATCGGATCATCGATCCTGTCGCGGTCTCCACCACCTCATATTCACCTCGGCCAAGAACCAGCTCGTTCTCATCAGGATCGATGTATGTGATGTCTGCATCGGACACATCGCCGAACGGCAGGACAATCCTATCCGCCGGCCAAGAGCCCAGATTGATCTTCCAGTCCTGATCGATGATTGCCCGCCCGAGAACACCGCTCCATCCATCGAGATGATCCACGGCGGCGTCGAGATACGCCCGCAGGATCACATCGTCATCGCTGAAATCGACACGAGCGGCGACCTTGAGCTCTGCCAGACTGACAGGCTTTTCCGATGGTGCGGTAACTCGGACGGGCTTCATCGGGCTACTTCTTCGCCGGCTTGCCGTAGGGAGCCGGGTCCAGCCCCAGTTCCTTCGCCTTCGCAGCCGTCATGCTCTGCTTGCCGGCAACCGGTGTGTTGGCCTTGGTTGCCGCGTCGTTCTTGACCTGATCAGTCATCGTTTTCGCTCCTGTTATTTGGAAACTGCGAGCGGCCCGAAGGCCGTTCGCGAGATCAAACCTGATCAGGCAGCAGCCATTTTCAGGATCTTGATAGCCTCAGGGTTCTGGACACCACCGCCCACGCGCTTGGTCACATAGAAGTGCACGTAGGGCTTGTTGGTGAACGGGTCGCGCAGGACGCGTACGCCCGTGCGATCCACGATCAGGTAACCGCGACGGAAGTCACCGAAAGCGATCGGCATCGAGTCCAGCGCGATATCGGGCATGCCCGGCATTTCCGTCACGGGATAGCCCGCCACCATAGCCGGCTGGCCCGCCTGATAGGACGGCTGCCACAGGTAGTTGTTTTGGCCATCCTTCAGCTTGCGCACTTCACCCAGCACCGAGCGGTTCATGACCCAGCCAGCATCCTGCGTGAACGCGGAAGGGAGCATATAGACCAGCGACAGGAGCTCGTCGGCATTCATGCCACCGCCAGCCACACCGGAGGTCAGCACCTCGATGGAACCGAGCGGATTGGTGGCTGCATGGGCACCACCAGTCGCGAAGGTCAGGAAGCCGGCGGGTTTGTTGGCACCATTGCCAGCGATGAATGCGAGACCCTCCTGATAGGAGAACTCGGTCTCGACATCGTTCGCCAGCCACTGCTCCAGGTTGATCTCAGCATCATCCAGCATCTGCTGCGTGGCAGCAGGGTTGGCGTAAATCTCGCCCGGCGTGAAGTCCTGGACTCCGAGCGTCGGTGTGCCGGTTTCAGGCCGTGCGACCTGCTCGCCAACCCAACCCGACGCTGCACCGCGGAGATTGTAGACCTTCTTGAAACCGGCCGTCGAAATGATCTGCACCGACGCAATGCGGCGCATCGGAGACACTTCGATCAGCTTGTCGGTGATGGTGCGGTCCCATTCCACCGGAGCGAGATAACCACCGTCGGAATCTGCACCCTTGTTGAGCGAAGCCTGAACGTCGCCCTTTCTGAAATGGGAGCGGAACGCTTCGGTGTATTCGGCATCTGCGACTTCACCGACACCGCCGGCGCCGACCGACATTGCGGCAATCTTGGCGTTGGTGTCATCCACCAGCTTCTGAAGATCCGAAACACTGGAATTGATGCGCTCCAGCTTTTCGGTCGTGACCACGTCATCGAACTTCTTGGCGAGTTCCTTGTCCTTTTCCGCCATGGTCGCCTTGAATTCGGACCAGTCCCTGTTGAGGCCGTCGATAAGCGACTTCACGTCGCCGCTCGCATCTGCGCGCACAGCAAGGATGCCACGCACTTTCGCGCTGGCCGGAACCATAGCCCCCATCGCAGCTGCAAACTCGGTCGGACCGAGGGACATGAGCATTTCGGGAGTACCGGCGAGGGACACGCACGCGCCGACACCCAGCACCGCCAGGGCGGCGGCTGCCAGAGAGAGGAATTTCATATCTATTTTCCTGTTCAGCTATTGAGGGTTGAGCGAAGCTGCTGAAGCGCAGTCGCGAGATCGTCAGCGTCGTGCATGACGGTTGCGGCAGCGTCGTGCATGCCGCCTTTCACCTCGTTCAGAAGCGCACGGCGTTCCGAGCGAGGAATTCCGGATTTGGCAAGCTGGGCATCGATCCGGCGTGTGGCGTTCACCGCCCTGCCTGCCGCCGCCTTGGTCTTGTCTTCGGCCACCTGATCGGCCGGCAGAAATGCATCAGCCAGACCTTCTGCAACAGACTGCTCGCCGTTGAACCACGTTTCATTGTCCATCCATTCGGCAGCTCTGGACTTTTTCACACCAGCACGATCCGAATAGACAGTCGCCATGGCGTCGTCGAACGGCTCCATGACCTTCGCCGCCTCCGCCAGATCATGGCGATTGCCGATAGCCACGACCCAGGCATTGTGGACCATGAAGAAACCGGCCTTGCCGATCTGGATTTCGTCACCAGTCATCGCAATGACGGACGCCGCCGATGCGGCGAGCCCCAGAATGCGCACGGTAACTTTGTGCGGATGGGCGCGGAGGGCATTGTAGATGGCCACGCCCTCGAAGAAGTCACCGCCGGGCGAATTAATGTCCACGAAAACCTCCTGATCGCCAATTGCCCGGAGAGCAGCAGCAACACGCTTCGACGTAACGCCGCCGCCCGTCCAGAAATCCTCACCGATCACATCGAGGATGGAGATCGTGTTCTCATGCGTCTGTTGCGCCGCCATGATACCGGCATTCCAGCGCTCGATGGCTTCGGGGTCGGGCTCAAACGCACACACCTTCGGCAAGCGCTCGGCCCGGATCTCAGGAAGGTTTTTCAGGCTCATTGCCATTCCCCTTTCGCTGCGCCAGATGGTTCGGCGCGATTTCCTTTTCTGGAAGGTCCATCGTTTCGCGGACTTCCTCGTAATCCATCCATGGCTGATGACCGCCGGAGCCGAGCGCCTTGGTGAAGAACTCACCCTGGTCTTTCATGCTGCCCCGGATCAGAGCGCCGGCATTGAACTTCACGTCGAACTGCTCCTTCTCGGCATCCGTGAAGCATGAGCGCTCGATTGCCTGTTCCCAGGCTGAGAACCACGGGTTGAGCGTGTAGCGAACGAAGATCTGCCCAAGCACATCGATCCCGCTGCCCCAGCTCGTGTCATCGACACCGAGGAACGGACGCGGCACACCGAAGACGCGGCCGATTTCTTCGATCTGCAGTTTCCGGCTCTCAAGCTGCTGGCTGTCTTTTGCAGAGCTGGTGAACTGGTGGGGCTCCATCCCCTCTTCGCCAATGATCCAACGACCGGCGTTTTCTGCACCGCTGTATTTCTCCTGTAGCGATGCCTTCAACCGCTCATACGCTTCCGGGCTCAGTGCGTTGGGCATCGACAGCATGCCGCCAAGCAGCATGCCCTTTTTGAAGAAGTTCGATTGCGCTGACTCCAGCTGCCGGGCGAGTTCAATCGCCTGCGCAGCAACCTTGACCAGCGAAGTGCCCCGGATCCCATCTTCGGAGTCTGCGTAGACATGCAGAACATCGCGGGGCTGCAGGATCTTCGTTTGTCCCGCCTTCGGGGTGTATCGGTACTCGACAGACCAATCATTGCGCTGACGCGGTTCAACCATGCCCGGGTCGAGGGGAACGAGACGAATGACGCGATTTCCGCTTCGCACGATCAATGCGTAAGCATCGCCGTTGATCAGGGCACGACGTTGCATCAGCTCCCGGAAGTTGAACGCGGTCTGCCAGTTGTTGGGCTCCCTGTGCAGAAGCGGATATAGTGGATGATCCCTCGCCTTCTCTTTCGTGCCGGCGTTCAGCAGATTGAGCGGCAGCATGCCCATGGCATACGAGATCAACGAGACACACCGGAACACGGTCGGGTTTCGCATCGCATCCTTGACCGTGACTCCCACGACCCCGGATGCGCCATTGCGCATGAACTCCTTGAACCCCGGATCATCGAACCCGAAGAACTCGGCAGCCTCAGCCATCGAGTAAACCCGAGGAGCTTCTGACTTCGGCTCCTCGCGGCGAAATATGCTCAACAGCTTCATGGGCTAGACCACCAGTATCCCGCGTGTTTCGTAGACAGACGGCCCGCGCGCCTCCGGGTTCCGGCTCATCACCGTCACCGCGTCGAAGAGCGCCATGACCGGGTCGATCTTGGCGTCACCAGCATTCTGCTTGGTTGCCCTGATCGCGGTCGCCGTCGGTTCGATCTTCAGATTGCTGACGCACCAGGCCATCAGCTTGGAGCCGCAGTGCAGAAGGGTTCCGTTCGTCAGCTTCCGTTCGGCCGTCTTGATCGCGTTCATCATCGCGTAGCCCTGCGGAGCACCAATGATCTGGTTATTTTCCGGCGTGATCCCGATCTCGGCCAGACCATCGATCATTTCACCAAGACCGGCAGGATCGGCTGACACCGCCGCAAGAAGGCCCTGCGAATTGATGCGGTCGATCAGATCGATCATCTGGGCGATGTCGTCGAGTTCATCATCGACAATCGTCAGCTCGCCATCGACTGCCGCCTGCTCCAGAATGGGGGCAATCGACTTGCGGCGGCGAAGCACGCTGCGGTGGCACCACGCACGCGACCAGGCGAGCCATTCCTTCGTGGTCTTCCGCCGGCCAAGGGCGCAGAAACCGTAGAGGTCATCGAGCCCACCGCCATCGAGACCGACGACGATCACCTCACATTCAGCAAGCAGATACTCCAGTGTGATTTTCGGATCGTCACGCTGCGGCCAGCGATCGGCACCCGGCCAGCGGTTCGCCCGCAGGTTCATCCCGATTTCGACATTGAGGTGCTTGGCGAGAAACGTCTGGATCGTGTCGCCGTCTTCGTCGCTGCCCGAGCGAACCTTGATCAGCTTTCGTTCCAGCCAATCCTGCCGAACTGAGCGCCCCATGTTCGGGTTCGTGATGTAGAAGTTCTCAGGCTTCAGGTAGGCCTTGGATTTGACCATATCCTCCGGGAACTCGTACAGCACCGGCAGGCTCCGTGGATCATCGATCTTGCCGTCGCGCACATCGCGAAAGTAGTCGAGCTTTTCCTTGAACACGCCAGCTGGCGGACCATCCGATTGCGTCGAGATGTAGATCACGAAGCCCTCGGGCCGCGAGATGAGCCCGCCTGTTGCTTCCTGCAGCATCGCGCTCGCGCTCGCCTTCTTGCCAAATAACCACACTTCCTCGATCAGGATGAATGCCGCCTTCTTGCCGGCCGAAGTCGAGCTATCCGCCGAGACGACTTTCAGGACCGCTTTGGTCAAGCGGTGGGTGATCTCTTTCGTGTTCCTCTGGACGTGTAGAAGATCGCGCAGCTCTTCATCCGCCTCGACCATATCTGCGGCCGGGTTGAACGAGTTGTCGGCAACCTCACGCGTCGGCGCCAGGATCAGAAGCTCCTGCGAATGCCGCCAGTTTCGAATGAGCGCGGTCAGCATGATGCCGGCCGCCATGGTGCTCTTGATGTTCTTCTTCGAGATGAGGAGGAAGAACTCCTCAATCTGCCGGCAGGCTGTAGCGTGGTCATAGGCCCCGAAAATCGCCCGAACCAAATCGAAGACATACTCTTCGCAGGCTTCGCCGAAGGTGGGCTGCCCGGCCACATCGACGATCTTCAGGGACTTGAACACCCGAAGCGCCGCTTCTGCCTCATCCGGGTAGAGCGGATCGAACGGGATCAGCGACCGCCCCTCGACGATACGCTGCTCCCAGTCCGGGCAGGCTGTCGACCAGGTGGCGGTCATCGGTTGTCGATCACCAGTTTCGGCGGCACCGGCGGTGCATACTTCTCACCGACGTTCTGAGCCGCCATCTTCTGCTGCTCCTTCTTGCCCAGCTTCTCGGGCTTCTTCGCCGGCTCGGTGCCGCGAGCCTTGACGGTGCGGTCGGCGCTCTCGGCCTTGACGCGTTCAAGCATGCCGAGCGCTGCATTCAGCGCAGACGCGTTGCCGGACAGCCCCTGCCTGATCTGGCTCACCCGCAGCTTCGTCTGGAGCCGGTCGAGCAAGAGGTCGCGATGCTTGATCAGGTGCAAATAATGTTTCCGAAAAGTCGGCACCGACAGGCCGAGTGTTTTCGCAACTTCACGATTGGTTGCGCCCGATGCCAGTAACACCATGACAAATATGATCTTTTCTTCGTCCGGTTCATGCTCCGGTCGACCAAGCTTTTTCTCGGTCGTCACCAGAGGGTTTCCGAACAGGTCGAAATCCTGAGCCATGAGAAAAAAATATCCGAATGAGGGGGACGCGGGTCCGGGAGCGGAGGGGCCTCAGACTTTTGACCCGCCCCCCATCCTGTGGAGGTCGGCCCTTCGCTCTTCGCGTTGGATGATGCTGTCGTGGACCTGCTTGGTCACCGTCTCGAGGTTGTCCGGATCCCAGAACAATGCAGGGTCACCACGATGGGGAACCTTGTGGTTTGCCACCGGCGTGGCAGGGTGATTGCCCTTGCCCGTGCACAATGCGCCAGTGCGCTGGCAGGTGAACTGGTCACGCACGAACACGCTCTGTCTCAGCCGCTCCCAGCGCGCAGTCTTGTACCAGGCGCGCCATGGCTGCTCTTTCGAGCGCTTGCGGTCGCGGCCCTTCTCGTCTCCCGGCGCATAGCCGATGCGCGAAGCAAGCACACCGATGCGGGGTTTCAGGCTGGTGAGCTTAGCCATGCCCTAACCTCCAAGGTCGACACTTCCAGTCTTGACCAGAACGCCGATTACTTCCTCGCCGAGACCTCGACCGAAAGCGATCTCCTCAGCATGCGGCCAAGATGTTCCGATGATGCACCCACCGTATGTCCGGTCATTGGCTTGGAACTCGGAGCAGAACACCACACCACGTGCGGCGAGGAGGTTGCGCTCTGGGCCTTCCAGCCCATCGAGATCATCAAACCGGATGCCGTCTGCAACAGGGCGCGAAGGGTCAATGCGCAAACCGCTTGTCGGCAAGTGAGACCTCCACATACGGGAAGCCCCGGCGCATGACCGGGGAGTTTTGTGCAGATCTTGCACAGAAGTGATCACCGACAGGGCGTCGACATGTGATCTGATTTTCGGAGATAGCTTCGCCATGAGGCTCAATGTTCACCGGCTGATCGCCGTCTCATCGAGCTGGGTTGCCGCGGCGCCGTACACTTCCAAGAAGTGCCTACGTCCTGCAGCAGTGGCCTATGGGTCGGAATCGCTATGCCAGTTTTTTCAGATGGTCAATCCCCACCCGGCAAGGCGTCATCCGCCCGAAGATATCGATTTCGATATCGACGGTATCTCCATCGCCCTCATCTTTCGAGACGATCCCCTCGAATGAAGCGAACGGTCCGAACGTCACAGAAGCCCGATCACCAGCCCGAAAGAGGTTCGATTTGTTGATCAGCTCATCAGCACAACCCGCTTGAATTTTCGCAATAAATCGCTCCGGCACAGACTGTGGGATTTCACCATTGCCAAGCAGACAATCGACACCATCAAACGTCATCATCCCCAGCCACGCGGCCTCAAACCTGACAAGGCGAACGAAGAAGTAGCGAGCATAAAGAGGCCGCTCTACCGTGACGCGCGCATGCCGACGAGGAACCCTTTTCACAACTTTCTCGGTCGGGCAGCAGACGGTGATACCCTGCTCCCTGACCACATCAGCGACCGAATCAGCATTCGGCTTCTTCGTGCGAACCACGTACCAGAACATCTCATCGTCCTGCGCTGCAGCCTGAAGGCGAAGCCAGCCGACCATTTCACGAACCTTGCGGGACTTCTGCCAGGCGCGCTCCTCGCGCTCGCTCAATTCCTGCACCAGACCCTCACGCATTATTCGGCTGCCTCGCTGGTCCCTGTCTCATCTGCCCTGATTGCCGCTTCGAAGTCCCTCAGCCCGTCCGGCCCGCCAGCCGGGAAGTAAACCCATTCCTGTCGCCCCGGATCCGGCACCCACGGCCAGCCACGCACCTCATGCTCCAGCCGCCATTCCTCCCAGCGCTCTGAGCCAACCCGCACCGCCTCCATCATCTCCGCAAGCGGCTGCAGCGCGGTCGAAACCGTCACGCCCTGCCGATGCGAGGCCTTTTCGTGCATCGCGTTGATGGCTGGAAACCCGGTCTTCACTCGCTTGTCGGCAAGCAGCTGCTCAGCCGTGAAGCGACCAGCTTCCACCATCTGCTGCTCAACCCGCGTCAGGACCGGAGCCGGACCCGTCACCCCGGCCAACAGATGTTTGATCCGAGCGGCCTGCCAGAGCTTCCCGAACGGCTTGGCCAGCACTGCGGCCGGGCGCTCCTCGCTTGCCTTCGGCTCCAGCCGCGTCCAGCGCTTTTCGCGCAGATAGACCGCATGGGCGCACAGGCGCTGCCGCCCGGCGGCCTTCACCGCCGCCACATAGCGCTCCGCTTCCTCGGCAGCCTGTTGTCGCTCATCCAATGCCAGATCCATCCATGCCTTCCAAGCTTCCGGCCTGCTGTCGCTAACCGAAGTCGGCCAATCCTGAAACGCCCTCTCGAAAGCCCGTTCGATGGCCTTGCGGCTGGCTGGATGATTTTCCCTTTCTTCCCGCTCGCCTTCGCGCGCATCTCTCTCCTGTTCAATCGGGGACGTTAAATCGGGGTCGTTCTTATAGGGTGCCGATCCAGGACCGGCAGGGGGTGCCGACTCTGGGGCGGCAGGGGGTGCCGATATATCGGCAGGGGTGCCGGCTGGTCGGCACCCTGTTTCCGCGTCCGATTTCTCCCAGGCATTCATCGTCGCGGCCGCAACTTCGCGGTCGAAGATGACCCGGTAGTGATAATACGTGTCGCGCCCGTCGAAGCTGTCTCCAGCACGGCGCTCCACAACGCCGATCTTCATGAGCCGTTCCAGCGAGGACTGCACAGTAGATCGTGCGCAGTCGAGCTGCCGCGCCATTCTCACCTGACTGCGGAAGCACCAGCCCGCTTTGTCGATATGGCGCCCCAGCAGGCACAGCACCTGCAGGTCGCGCCCCTTGAGGCGCGGATCGGTCACGATCCAGCCCGGAATGATGGAAAATCGAAGATCACTCATACCGCCGCCTCCAGCGCAAAATCATCAAGGGCAGCGCCGCCCCATTGGTCGGCCATGGCGTCTGCCATGCCGGGGAAGAAGCGGCTACGCTCCTTGCCGCGATCCGCCCCCGGCGACATGCGCCACACGCGGTTCCAGCGCTTCCATTCATCACTGCCCTTTTCGGGCTCCGGCAGCCGGTAAGTCTCTGCAAGAGCGGGGAGCCCGCGCAGATACCAGCCCGTCGCCTTGTATTCGGGGTGCCCGAACCAGAACGGCTGCACGATCTGCGGACGCGGCAGGTCCGCCGGCATCCGATCCCTGGCAAGGTCGTGCATTTCCGGGTTTTCAATCGCCACGCGGGGAATGGGCGCGCGCCAGCAGGCAACAAACAGGTCAACGCCCTGCTCGAACTCCGCCTTCATGCTTTCCCACGTGCGGCCCTTGGGCAGTTTCTTGGGCGGCGTCATCTTGCCCGCACCGGAAAGCCAGCGACGGCCAGACCGGCACAGGCGTGTGCATGGCGGATGTGCGACGATGAGCAGATCCCAGCCGTCATGCAGAATCTCGCGCACATCGCCGACGATATGCCGGTTGCTGCGGTCATCCGCAGGCAGCAGATCGCAGGACCACGCATCATGCCCGCGCGCGGCAAAGGCCCGCCGCACGATGCCCGAATACTCGCATCCGACAAGAACGCGGAGACCATTCATCCCACAGCCCTCCAGGCCTTGAATGCAGCCCTCAGCGCCTTCCAGCGCTCAGCCGCCTGTCCATTTCCGTTGAGTTCGCGCCGCGAGGTGATCGCGAGGATCGAGCGCAGTTTCACCACCGCGCGGTCCTTCGTCAGCGGCGGTTCCAGCCCGTGCCGCTCCGCCAGAAAGCGGCGGAAGGCGGGCTCATCGCATTTCATGGTTGCCTCGGCGGCGAAGTCGCGCGGCGCGTCCTGCCGGGCCGGTTCGGCCTGCTGGCGCGTGGCCGCGCCCCTGCGCGCCTTCTCAATGGCGCGATCCACCAGCCCGAGCAGAAAACCGGCCATCTCCGGCGCGTCGGCGATAAAGGCGATTTCGTCAAAGGTCGCGCGCGGCGTGAACCGCGCCAGCTCGACAAACGCGCCATGCTCATCCCGCACTTCCAGAAACTCGCCAAGGTCATCCATGGAGCGGTGCCAGCGCGCGGGCTGGATCCGTGCAAGCCTGTCGCGGGCTGCCTGAAGGCGTTGCAGTTCGGTTCGGGGTTCTCTGGCGGCCATGTTCATTCGGCTGCCTCCAGCGCCGCAGCGGCAGCCGCCGCCGCACGGCGCTTCTGGTTCTGGCGGTGCGTCACAAGCTCCAGATGGCTTTCCCGCACACAGAGGCGCTGCCGGCACTTGTGGTCGAGCTGCTTCTTGCCGGGAATGAACCCGTTCTCGTTCGTCCACGAAACCTTGTGCACGGCCACGGTCTGCCCATCGAGCGACATGCGGGCATACTGCTCGCCGCGCCCGTCGCCGCTGGTCGGCCCGGTCCAGAGATGACAGGGCGTCTCATGGCCGGTGTCGACCACCTCAACGCGCGCCATGATCTTTTCGCGAATGCGCTCACGCCGGCTCACGGGAACCTCCCGTGCTTGGTCATCACGGTTTTCAGCCGCCGCGCCGCCGCTTCGAGGTTCCTGCGCGCACGAACTTCCGGCCCGCCGGAAAACTTCGCCTGCTGCAGCTGATCGAACGCTTTGCCAACCTGACGACAGGCATTCATGACCTCCTCATCCGCCTTGCGCACGATGACGCGCGGCGCAGGCACGCGCAGCTTCTCCACCTCTTCCATGAGCACCTGGCCGACCACGCCAGCCAGCCGCTTCTTGATGCCGTCGATCTTGTCGATGGGCGCCGTCATGTCCGACCCCCGTCAGCAAATGCGCCCAGCTGCGCGCCGAACTCGGCAAGCGCGTCGGCAACAGCGGGCTTCAAGCGCCCCTGCCCGTCCCGCACCGAGCGCATGGCGTTGAGCCGCAGTTCGAGATAGGCCTCGCCCGGCTCAAATTGCCGCTTGCGGCAGATACTGCGGATGACAGCCTGATACTTGCTCATGATCATGTCCGGCGCAGCCAGCAGCAGCAGCGCGAGCGCACGGTTATCCTCGGCGTCATGCATCTGGCGCAGGATGGGGAGCATGGTGTCGGTCATTCCGCCGCCTCCACGCCAAAGAGCTCGGACTGCGCCAGGTTGACGCGATCCATCATGCGAAGGACCGTTTCGCCGGCATGGGCGCGGTCCCACACAAACCAGCCATTCAGCATCGGCGGCGCGCCCTGCCCCGTGAAATCGATCTTCCAGCGCATCAGATAGACCCGTGCCGGTGGGCACCTGGCCCAGAGCGAGCCCAGTCCAGCAGCAGCCGGCCAAGACCAGCTCAGCAGAAGCGCCATGTATTCGATGTTCAGATCTTCAAGCGCATACCGGATCCAGCGGCCGCGCCCGTCACGCCAGTTGCACTCGTTGAATGGCGGATTGGTCACGATCGCGCGGGAGGGGCGTGACGCCGCGGAAAACCCATAGAAGCTCTGGATCAGCGCACCACAGCCACGATCCACCAGATCGGACATGAACACGTCATGTCCCTCCGCCTCCATTTCACGCGCCATCGCCCCGTCACCGCAGGCCGGCTCCCACAGCGTTGCGAAATCGCCAAGGCGGTTCCGCTCGGCGTGAAGCAGCGCGCGCGTCGGCTCAGGCGGCGTCGGATAAAAGTCTTCTGCCGCGCGCTCCAGCTCATCAACGACGATGACTTCGCCATCAGCCCCAACCACGGAAACCGGCTTGCTCTTTTTCCCGGTCGCCCGAAACAGCCCACGCGCGGATTGCGTCATCACGCCATCCCCATCGCGGCTTTGTAGAGGTCGATCATCGCCTCTTCTTCCTGGCGCTCCGCCTGATCCTTCTTCCGTAGGCGTATGATCGCGCGCACGGCCTTGGTGTCGAAGCCATTGGCCTTCATCTCGGCATAGACTTCCTTGATGTCGTCACCGACCGACTTCTTGTCTTCCTCCAGGCGCTCGACACGCTCCACGAACGCGCGCAGCTGACCGGCGGCAACCGTGTTCACACAGGCCTCACCGGTCTCTTCCTCGGAGAACATCGCTTCATCGGCTGGAGCCTCGGGCTCAGGCTCTGTCGCCTTGCGCGCCGCAGCCTTTTTCGCCTTCGCGCCAGCCGAGTGCTTCGGCTCACGCGCGCTCCACGGATCATGCGCCATCACGCTCACCTCCTTCGGCTCCATCGGTTGAGGCCCGCCCCGCATCGCGAATGCGCCGCTGAATGCGCAGCAGCGCATCACGCACAGGCAGGTCACGCTCCACGTCCATGCGCGCGGCATCATCCGGTGCTCGCTTCGCAAGCGGGGATCCGGGCAGGGTCAGGTTTGGGCTTTTCTCCTGGCTGCGCATCAGCCGGCCCTCGGCGTGATGGCGGCGAGCCAGAGCAGCAGGAGACAGAACAGCAGAACGGCAAAAGCCGCTGCCCGCCATGCGCGCGCCGCCGTCATGCCGCCTTCTCCTCCGCCACGCTTTCGCAGTGGGCGAGATAGTCGCGGTGAAATGCGCAATAGCGGCTATGCTGCCCGCCGCCCCAGTTCTCGGGCGCCACGGCGGAGGCGCAGAAAAACGTGGTGCCCGGCTCACGCCGCACGGGAAAGAGGCAGAAAGCCCCTTCGATCTCCACAAGGCTGCGCCCGCCGGCCACACCAGCAGGTGCTTCCGGCGCATTGCGCTCCTGCACCATGTCTTCGACGGAGCGGATCATGCGCCGTTCCCAACGACGTGCAGCGGACCTTCTACTTGGACCCCAATCAACGTGTCCTTTATGGCGGGTATCAGCCGCTCCGCACTCTGAAGCAGTCCAAGCAAGCGATTGGCTTCGCTAACCGTTATCACCCCATCGGAGCGCGCTCGCGCAGTCTCGACGACAAGCCGGCTGACATGCTCCACCATCTCACCGACTTGGAGCTCAAGGTTGCTTTCAACCTCACACCGCTCGGTGCCGGTCGCCTCGAAGCCGAGGTGCCAAACCATCTCTTTGGAGACGACCGGACGGCGAAGGTGTCCCTCGACCTGCATGACCTCTGGCAGCGACATCAGGTCGGATGCTCTGTCGTCTTTCCAGCGGTAAACTACCGACTTCGATTTATTGGTGAGCTCCATCACCTTCGGAACCCCCGCCTCCTCCACCAACTGTGCCTGTGCATTTCGCAGCTTTCCGAGGGTTCTAGCGGTGAACTCGATCATAGGTTTTCTCCGGGCAAAAGCTTTCCCGCACCGGGAAAACCCGGCGCCGTTTCCCGTGGCGGGAATGGATTGGTGCTGTCAGGGTGCGGGCATGGAACAGAAACCAGACACCCGCGAAATCATCGGCCTATGGCGGCGACCGGAGAGCGCCCCGAGGCACGCCCTCCGGCCCCTTCTCGCTCTCAGGGGTATGGCTGGTTGCAGGGGGCAGATTCGAACTGCCGACCTCTTGGATATGAACCAAGTGGGATACCGCTTCCCCACCCTGCTGAAACTGATTTGCTGCGCCGGCCTCAAGGTCGCACACGGCGCGCAGAAGGCGCGGAATGCCCGCGGCCCTGGCGCGCTCTGCGGCCATGTCGGCAATCAGCGCATCAACACTGGCGAACCTCTCATAGGCGGCAATCGCCTGGAGCAGGATCATCATGGCCGGAGAAACGCGAATGGAAGAGAAGGCCGCGCCCGCCGGGAAACGAGCCCCGAAACCCGCAGGCGCGGCCAGTGCCACATTTCCGGGGAGGAGATCGGAAACGCGGTCTTGGGAGGAACAGTGCTGACGAAGCGCGCTCATTCGGCGGCCTCCGGCACAGAAAAGAAGTACGCGTCATTCCATTTCTGGCCGCCGCTAAGGACAGCTTCGCGGATACGACCAAGGTGCGACAGATCAGGAAAGGACTCGCCTTTCTCCCACCGGCTGACCGTAGTCTGGGTTGTCTCAGCGATGCTGGCCAGCTCTGCTTGGCTAACACCGAGGACTTCCTTTCGGATGAATCTAATCGCGCTCATGCGACAATGCATATGCGCACGCGCATTCAAGGTCAACATATTTATGCTTGCGTGCATTTTACACGCATCAACACCATAGCTATCGGCTTAGAACATGGATCACTTGATGCTTCTCAAAGGACTTCTGGACGCGACCGGCGGTAAGCAAACTAGGCTGGCCGAGCAGCTAGGAGTAAATCAAGCCTCAGTCTCACGCTGGCTGCGCGGCGGAAAGATCGACGCCGATAACCGCGACAAGATTCTGGAGCTCGCGATTGATCACGACCTGATAGGCCAATCCGAGAGCTCCCCAACCCCGGACAAAAACTCGATACCCGAGATCGACGTAACTGGCGGGCTGGGCGGCGGCGGCTTAGTCGCGGTTGAAACAACCTCGCGGAACGGCATCAGCTTTTCAAAAGAGGTCGTTCGGGATCACTGGCGCATCCCAGACTGGGCACTATCCCGAATGGGCGTCAAAGCAACCAGTGTAGCGGCCTTCCCCGTACAAGGGGACAGCATGGAACCAACACTGGATGATGGAGACATCGTATTCATCGACACTAGACACCGCGTACCGTCGCCACCAGGCATTTATGCCCTAGCGGACGAGTTTGGTGGCGTAGTCGTCAAACGCCTCGATGTCATCTCGCGACCATCTGACGAGACGATTGTCGTGAAGATCTCGTCGGACAATGACCGACACCCGGCTAGAGAACTCACGCTTGAGGAAATCTCAATTATCGGACGCTTTATAGGTCGCTTCACCACTTAAATCGGTACAGGCACATGCGTGACAAATTCGCAAAACAGCTGCTTGATGCTACACATAAGCTTGACGAGCTATCTGCCACTGAAGTCCAGATACTCCTTCGCCGCGCCGCTCTGCGAATTGACAACCGAACACATGAAGCCGGGAAAACCATACTGATTCCCGAGGCAATGGAACTTGTCGACGACTTTGCGCGCGAACACAGCATGTCGAGGGATGAAGCTACAAACGCAATACTTATCGACTGGGGTGTAAGCGCCGGACGCATCGAAATCGACGACCTGAGCGACGACGAGGACTAGAGCTACCAAAGCAGCACACCCGAGAACGGCACTGCCACCCAGGCAGAAGTCGCAATTATGCGTGAATATTTTTATGCGCAAGCGCATTGACAATATATGCACATACGCATAGCTTTTCGTTCGTTCCCCACCCGAGGGCCGTATTGAGCACCCCCCTCCGCTCGGTACGGCCCGCCTTGGGGCCACCCGAACGGAGAGATGCAATGATCCAGTTTCAGAAGGCCGACATTTCGGCCACGGAAGCCGCCCACATCGAGACCAACCCCGTGAAGCTCATGGCCGACGCCATGCTGGTCATTCAGGGCGGCGGGCGCACGGTCGACCGCGACGCCCTTTCCCTTGAGGGCTTTTCCGCAGCTGAGATCGACAAACACGGTGTCGAGGCCCGCGACCTTGCCAATGCCCTGTCGCAGAGGCGGGCGGCATGAAAGCCGCCCTCGCCTTTCTGGCGCGCCGCCACATCGAGCGCGCGGCCATGATGGCGCTGACCTTCGCCTATGGCGTCGGCCTGCCGCTCATCTACGCGACCACGTGATGAGGGCGGCGTCATGTCTCCCGTCCTCGCCACCCTCGCCGGCGCAGCGGTCGGCCTCCGCCTTGTCGCGGCGCTGATCATCACCCTGAAACGCCGCGAGCGCCGCACCGGCGCCGACGATTTCCTTTCAGACAAGAACGATTGGGGAATGTGATGGCTGTCTACGTCGACAGAGCCCGCCACAGGTTTGGGCGTTACCGCATGTGCCACATGTGGTCGACCAGCCGCGACGAACTCTTCGCGATGGCTGACCTGATCGGCGTTCAGCGCAAGTGGTTTCAGAGACCGCCCATGGCTTCGTGGGAGCACTTCGACATCACTCAGACAAAGCGCGCGCTGGCCGTGTCTGCCGGCGCGATTGAGACCGACAAGTACGGCCCGGTTGAACACGTAGCCCGCCTCCAGATTGCAAGCGGAGATCCGAGGCAAATTGAAATGGGCAAGCGAAGGCTCGAACAGGTCTCCGCCTGCCGCGCCTTGAACGTGTTCGATGGCGACGGAGGACACTTCCTGTGAGCAATACTCAATGCAGCAACTGCGGCAGCACCATGCCGCCATCGAGCTTCCGCGCTTGCGAGGCCTGCCGCGCCGAATGGCGGCAATACGCCAGAAAGCCCGGAGGCCCGGCCGAACAGCGCGAGCTGCTTGAAGAGCTCATCGCCGTCACGAAAGACGTGACGCGCATGCTTGAGGCGGTCCGCTTCACCTCCGGCCTGGGCCAAGGCCAACTCGACCGCCTGCAGAAAGCGAAATCCGCAATCATCAGGGCGGAAGGAGCGCTCAAGCAATGACCATCGAAACCCATGACGGCCGCACGCAGGTCACCTGCGACCACTGTCCGGCCAGCTACCCGAACACCTACGCCCGCGAAGATTTCGACGTGATGATCGCCCACGCGCGAACCGCCGGCTGGCGCAGCGTGAAGGCGAAGGTCGATCCGGCAAACGGCGAAGGCACGGCCGAGCTCTTCGGCACCGCTCCAAAGGTCGCCGACCGCAAGCCCAAACAGAACTACGTGCACATCTGCCCGAACTGCCAGCGCCCCCTTTAGCCAATTCCCATTCTAGGATGCACAACCATGACCAGATCCGCATTGCGCATCGCACTCATCTCAGCCTCCTTTCGCAGAACAGCAGGAGGGGACAATGCATAGAGCTGACGTGAACGCCGAAGCTATCGGTGACGATGAACCAATGACACTCCCGGATGCCTGCCGCATTGTCTTTCGGGATGCGATCAAGCCTGCCACACTCAGGGCAGAGGCTGCACGAGGCAACCTTGTGATGGAGAGAATCGGTCGCCGCTACTTTGTTACGCGCGCCGCACTAACAAAAATGAGGGAACAATGCCGCGTCCAGCAAAAGGCGCCCGCCTCTGGTTCGACAAAAAAGCCGGCCTCTGGTTCATCCGTGACGGATCGGTCAAGCGTGGCACTGGCTGCAGCCTTGAGGAGCGCGAGGGCGCTGAGGGAAGACTCCAGCAATACATCGAAGAAAAATACGAGCCGCCGTCAGACAGCCGCTCCTCCGCGCTCCTCGTCTCAGACGTCCTGACCTATTACGCTCGCGAAATCGCGGGCGGACAGCGCTCCAAGACATCGAGCTATTCGATCGAGCGCCTGCTGGACTGGTGGGGGCTCAAGCCTCTCTCCGATGTGAAGCGCTCCACCTGCCAAGCCTATGTGGAGCACCGGGCATCGCAGCCAATCCGGCAGGCCACCAAGTCAAAGAAGCCCAAGCTTGTGTCACGGGAAACCGCCAGACGCGAGCTCACGGTGCTCCGGGCAGCCATCAACGCCTATCATGCAGAAACGCCGCTGGATGCCCTTCCTGTCGTGACTTTGCCGAAACAATCCCCTCCCCGGTCGCGCTGGCTGACACGCGAGGAGGCCGCCCGCCTTCTTCGGGCCGCCCGGAACCTGGAAGAGAGAGATTCGGCCCGCGCATTGCAGCGCTTCATCCTGATCAGCATCTACACCGCAACACGATCCGGCGCAGTTCGCCGTCTTGGATGGGTGGAAAATACCATTGGCGGGCACGTGGATACCGAAGCCGGCGTCATTCATCGCCGGGGCACGGATGAGGCCGAGACCAGAAAGCGCCGGCCCCCGATTCGCATCCCTGACCGGCTTGCCGGGTTCCTGCGAAGATGGAAGGCCGAGGACATGCGGAAGGACAAGGGCCGCAAGGCAATCCCGTTCGTGATCCACTTCCGTGGGAAACCGGTGAAGGCTCAGCGCAAATCTTGGGAAGAGGCCCGAGCAAATGCCGGACTGGGGAAGGAAGTGACGCCGCACATACTCAAGCACACCGCCGTGACATGGATGATGCAGAGCGGGGCGGAGCCGTGGGACGTTGCAGAGTATGCCGGAACGAGCCTGAAAATGATCGAGGATGTCTACGGCCACCACCATCCAGACTTCCAGGGCGACATCGCATCGAGGATCGGAAGGCGGTAGTTTCTGTCATCGTTTCTGTCATGACAGAATGACTGATATTCGCTAAGTGCTTGATTTAATGGTGCTGCCGGAGAGATTCGAACTCTCGACCTCTCCCTTACCAAGGGAATACGAGGTTAAATGAAATCAAAGGCTTGCGACATGAATCGTCATCATTCCCCGGATTTTCCCCGGAAAGAGCAATTCGCTCCCGTCGAATGCGGCGCTTGTGGCTGGCACGGTCGCCGCAAGACAGGCCAGATTGTCCAATGCCCCAAGTGCGGTTCTTTCGCCGCCTTCCAGATAGAGGATTGAACATGGCAGAGTGGAAGCCAATCGAGACAGCGCCGAAGGATGGGACGCTTATCCGGGTTGGATGGAAAGAGCCAGAAGACAATGACATTCAAGAGTGGTTCACTATGCAGTGGGGGCACATAGCCAAGAATGGCCTATTCCCTGGGAGTGTCGGCATGTGGGTTGCGCCCAACGGCGCGTTCACATGGTGTGGCGATTCCGGTCACGGGCCGACACACTGGTCTCCCCACCCCTCCAAAGGAGAATGAAGATTAGGCGTCTGTGGCAATCTCGCCACCGCAGGCAGCATATCCGGCCATATCCACCCAATTGTCGGCATGGCCGGGATTGCCCCACGCTCTGCATGTCTTGAGGTCCACAAGCATAATGCAGACTTGTTCCTCGGATAGCTCGACACCGAGGCGGGCAGACCAGATAGCAGCGATGCGCCCGAAGGTGCGTTCTGCATCTCCATGGGTAGCAGCGCGATCAACGGTGACGCACTGCAATGCAGTTTCCAGAATATCAGATCGTGTCATACAAGCTCAACCTCGGAATGCCCTCGTGCGCCCTTCTCAATGTGGTAGGTGTAGCTCTTGATGGAGCGCCCACTGAGATAGCCATGAGAGGCGTGGTAGGCGTCCTGAGCCACGGGGGCGCGGTGTGAAAAGACTGAGACGCCGCCGACTTCGCGCAGCGTGTCATGATGAATGTGCCCAGAATGGAAATGGCGAGTGCTTGTCGCGGCCCAGTCTTCTTTGCGCCGGTTCGCCATGATCATGGGAAGGTCTGGTATCTTGGCCTTGTCGCCATGGGTGCCGCCGATCAGATTGACGCCGAACCTTCGCCAATAGAACGGGTCTGGACTGGTATCGACCGACACGCGCCCATTGTTGCGCCAGTACATCCGCAGGGCTTGCCTGATGCCCGTTGTGCTGTTCTCGTCGTGATTACCTGGCTTGAATGTGACTTCCACCAGACGGTGCTTTGAGACGACGCGCTCGGTCGTTTCCGCCATCAGGTCGCAGACGGTTTCGAGGCACTTGGAATAGCGCGTGTCTACGTCCAGAACATTGCCGGAGCGTTCCGTCTGGTTGCGGCCATTGTCGGCATGGAGAAGGTCGCCAAGACCGAGAACGATAGCGTGGGAACTTGGGGGAGACGTTTCGATGATTTCTGCCATGGCATCGCTGATGGTCTTGCGAGCAATGGACAGATCCCAATCGGGGCCACCAGTCTCCTTGCCATACGCAAACAGGCCAATGTGCCAGTCGCAGAGGATGTAGGCGGTGAGACGGTCGTCGTCGTTGTCTTTCGGGGGGATGATTGCCGGGGCGGCAGGGGTGAAGTTCTCGAACGCCGCCCGGATGATTTCGGCTGTCTCTTCCGGTGGGCGCTCACCTTCCCTTGTCTTCACCCATTGGGCAGAGACATTGCCTTGGGCGTCCAGAAGCGCCGAGACGCCTTTGATCTGGTGGCCTTCCGGGAGAGTGAACGCGCCGCCCGCGTCTGGCTTCTGCTGGATGAACTCACGGACAGGGACGCCGTATTCATCCGTGACGGTGGTTGTCTTGCTGATGCGGAAGCCGGGAAGGACGGGGCTAGTGCCAAGCTTCCCCTCCGCCGCCGCTCGCTCGATGTACTTCTTGCAGGTTGAGCGCGCATATCCTGTTGCGTTGCTCACTGCGGTGTAAGTTCCTGTCGCCTTCCATGCCTCTATGATCTTCTGGATTTCGGTTTCGTCCAGAGCGGGCAGGTTCATGCTAGACGCCTCGCCCCGCGATGATTGCGTTTCCATCGGTGCCAGAGGCCACAAGGCAAGCCACTGCGCCCTGAAGGCTAAGCAACGTCCACGACCCGGATTCAGATTGCAGGAGGATGAGCTCAATCCCGCCGTTCGCGACACCTTCCCAAGCGGGCAGTTCTTCGTGCTGCTCACGGAAGTACTTCAGCGCTTCATCGGTGGGGGCACAAGCGCGCTGCGCATTTGCAGCGGGCACAAAAAAAGCCGCCATCAGGCAGCCTGCAAGCATGGCTCTCATGGGGAGCCTCCTGTGCTAGGAGTTGGGAGAGATAATCTTGAAGCCCTGCCACAAGAGCCAGAGAAGGCCCGACACGATGGCTACAAGAACGGTAGCGCCCACTTTGCGGGACGCGCCGTCAAAGGAGAGGCGTATCTTGCGGAGGAATCGGAAGTCCTCGCGCGCCTCAAACTGGTGGTTCGCGTCATCGAGACGCAGACCGGCGTCGTTCAATTCGTCTCGCACGGCTTTGCGCACGAGCTTTTCCAGATCATCATCTGTCATTGGCGGCAGGCGTCGGCTCATGGCTTCCACCCGCATAGGCGTTGGCCTTTTTCGTTGTGGGCAAGCAGCTCATTGACCTGTGCGTCGGTCATCTGGTCGATCTGCTCTTGAGAGGGGCGAATGGGAGACGCGATATCGCAGTAGCTGCCCACGGTGGTCTGGCAGGCCGATAGCGCCAGCATCGAAGCGAGGATCAGCGCGCGGACCATTTCGACAGCCTCTTGCGGTTTTCCTCTGCCGTGCGGCCTGCGATGGCGTCGTCAATCTCGTCTGCCGTCTCACGGGCGCGCAGGCGCTCTTCTGCCGTCTTCTGGCGCTCCTTGGCGGCACCGGACGCCCTGCCCTTGATGAATGCCCCCACAATCGCCAATAGAGCCGCACCAGAGCCGATAACGAACTTGTTGGATAGAATGGCTAGGATGACGCTCATGTGGCCCACCCAAGTCTTTTGGCGAGGCGATACCAAGTCTCACCGATGAAGCCGAAGAGAACGCCCGCGCCAATCTCAATCCAGCTATTCAACTGCGGGTCGGTGAGAACGAGGCCCATGTCATCCTTGGTGAGTAAGCCCCACGCGATTAGGAAGCCTGCGACGTATCGCAGGATGATACGTGCGATGACGCTCATTTGCGGCTCCAGATGTTTTGAATGAAGGAGATGATTGCGGCGACGATGACTTCGAGGAAGGACTTGCCGCGCTTGGTGGTGGGCTTTGAAGCGCTCTCGCCATAGCCGGCTGCACGAAGCGCGGCGTCGTATTCGCGGGCGATATTGGCGATCTCAGCCGCCTTGTCGGTGCCGTTGATGATGCGGCGAGCGCCCTTGAAGTCAGAGCGATTGAGCGTGATGTAATCGGAAAGCTTCTTGCCCGTGAACCAGCCCTCCTTGCTGCCGATCACGAGGATGGGTGCGGCGTATTTGGGCTTTAGAAGAAGCTTCGGGTTCTTGACGAAATCGACGCCAAGCTTGCGGCTGGCCTTCTCGTAATTGGCCCTCCAGGTAAGCTGCACGTAACCCATGCCGACATAGGGGTAATAGCGCTTGGAGCGGAGGTACTTCTCGCCACCATACTCACGCACGGGCTTCATGGTGTGGGCGGTTTCCCACTTCGCCGTCGCCAGCACGTATGCTGCCTGATTGCGCAATAGGCCATGCTCGCGGCACGTCTCCACAATAAGAGCCGTGTCGCCCGTGGTTAGGTTGACCATGGGGATTCCAATTCGGTTGGTTTTAGGGTAGATTCAGGGAGTTGGCGGGCCGCGTTGGGGCAATATCGCCAACCGACCTGAGCCGCGTCATAGGTCGCAAAGAATGCTACGGCTGGGAGGGTGCAAGGCCCTCACTTCTTCCCAAGCCAATAGCGCACCTCTTCAAGGCAATGCTCCGGCTCCCGAAGAACTGCGCCCACCACACGGCAGAACAAACACCGCTCTCCAAACCGCAGCCCAATTCTCGCACACAAGGTCTGCGTCTTCTCCCCTCCCGTTCTCTCATTTATGAATACAGAGAAAGCAGCAAGGTAGGAGCGCATCGGGCCTCCGGTGAGTGTTGCGCGTGAGGGTGTGTTATCGCACCATGTGGGAGAGAACTAGCCTAGACGATAGTAAGTTTCGACTAAGGGGGATCGAATGTCACAACTCATTTTTTACGTTCTCGGAGTGGTGAGCGGCATGGCGTTCGCCATCTTAATCATCCGATACGACAACCTGTCTTCAAGAGATGATGAGGATGAACTTGCCAGGTTTGATGACGAGAAATCCACATTTTAGCTTATTCTCCATCGGATAAGGTCTCGTCTTCCTTGATCTCTTGTAGCGCCATGAGGCCCGCAACAAGCTGGGCGACCTCTCGATAAGGTCGCGCTGCCAGATAGTCGGCAATGGCCTGAGCAAGATTCTCATCAATAACGAATTTGCGCATGGGGTTCTCCATAGCTATGCGACCTTCAACGTTCCGCCATCGTTCCAGATCTGACCACTGCTAAGCCCCGTAGCACTTGTCGGCAGCGTCAGAAGACGAAGCCCGTCATCCGTTATCTGCACTCGTTGCACGGTTCCCGCATAGATTGCCAATACTCCGGTGGAGTGAGCGTATAAAAGCCCCCCGGCTCTGTTGCTGGATGGGTTGGCGAAATACAGTGTGCTGCTATCAGAGGAACCATTGCCAATGGTGATGCCGCCCGTGCCCTCAACATCGATGAACAAGTTATCAGCCGCAGCATTGACCAATGCCCCGCTACCCGCCCCAACCCTGACGTGGAAGGTCGCTTCGATTTCAGAAGGCTGTATGTTGATGCCAGCGGCGGAATGATTGAACCGTCCCGCAATAAGTGGGTCGCGAGTGGACAGGTTCTGAATGGCGAGGATATCATCACCCTGCGTGACGCCCTGCCCGGACTGGTAGCCGATAAGCACATTTCGGTCGCCATCTGTCCACCCTGTGCCAGATCCACCGCCAACCATGACGTTGCCAAGGCCTGTCACATGGTTGTTGCCAGACTGATAGCCGACATAGACGTTGACATTACCTTCCTGGTGCTCAGAGCCAGCTACCGCACCTAATGCGGTGTTGGAGTTACCAAGAACGTTGTCAATCATGGCGTCTCGCCCGACCGCAACGTTGTTACTGACACCTACGCCCCGCGCCCCGGCACGGTAGCCGACAGCAACATTGAAGGTGCCGTTAATGAGATGCAATTGCGCATCCCGTCCTACTGCAACGTTGCCACGCACATCGTCAGTGTCAGCCGCATCATCCACCAGCAGGAGTTTGTCTTTCACGCCCGGATTGCGCGTCTCCAATCCCGCCGCATCCCACGCGGGGTCAGAAGGCTCAACGGGCCACCATAGGTCATGAAACAGCTCATTCAGGCGAGATTTCTCCTGCCCTAGCCATTGCAAGGTGAGAGAGCCAATAGCCGTATTCCGTTGAGAATATCGTGCAAAGCGCATTGCGCCATTGCCGTAGGCGTCTGTGCGCTCGCTCTCATCCATCATGGTCGCAGTCAAAGCGCCAACATAGGTGGACCTCCATTGGTTCCCATCTGCGCTTGCACCATGCCCAACAACAACGTTGAAATATGGCGCGCCACCTGACGGGGAGGCCCCCAAATCACCGCCAGAATGAGCGTCCACACTAGGAGTCGCCGTTATATTCGAAGCCTCATAATCTTGCGCCAGAATAACGTCAGTGATCTCCCACCATGCCCCATCCGCAGACTGGAACTTGCCCCCGTGTGTTGGCTCTGACGCGGCGCGCTTGTATAATGCTCCACCACCATCACCCGCAGAAGTATCGCCAGCCGTGCGAACGTAGTCCAAACTTGCCACGATATTCGCGGCTGCCGCTTCTGTGCGCGTAGCATAGTCAGCAATGCCAATGGCGGTTCTTGCTTCTGCCTGCGTATCAGAGCCGAGGACGGCGAGGCCGGTGGTGCCGGGTGTGGTGCCCTTAACGGTCTGCGCGTCCATAAGCGTAGAACTCCACGCCGGGAGCCCGCCCGTTACACCGAGAACGGAGCCGTTAGCGCCGATAGGCAACCGCGCAACCGTGTTCGATCCGGTCGCATAGAAAATGTCGCCCGCAACGAGCGAAAGACTGGACACGCTATCGAGGAGCGCATCATGCGCCTGAACAGTCGCTCCAATGTTGGCCGGCTGGAGAGCAGTATCGGCCTTCGAGCCCTGCGCAGTTGTAGCAAACTGTGCGCCGCCGATGGCGTCAATCGCCTGTTTGGTCGTCAGCGGCGTCATTGCCTTGAGATTGTCAACGCCCGCCTCCGCCTCTGGCTGTGAAGCAACCGGACGCCCTGCCTTAACGGCGTTCTCAAGCGTGGTCTTGCGCGTAGTGGTGCCGTCGATTGCAATCTCATCCGTGGCGGACGGGGTTGCTTCATTTGGAAGGCTTGAAATCCGAATATTGGCCAAGACATTGCTCCAATAAAAAAGCCGCCTCAAAGGGCGGCGGGCATGTGCTGATTTGGGAGGGCGCTAGAGCGCTTTGATGATCGTGTTGAATACGATTGTGGGCTGCACGTTGGGGTGCGCCTCGCCGCTACCATCGCTAGGGATGGTGTGGGAGTGGTCAGGGGCGTTGTTCATGATGTCGCTGAAGTTGTAGGTTCCATTGTCGAAGCTGGAGCCTCCATCAAACTGCCCATATGCGCCGGAGCCAGTAATCTTGATGCGCGCAGTCGAACTATGCTTATGCTTGCCCGCCTGTCCTGTGTTGCCACTATGGTCATGCTCGGCTAGCTCGGCCACAGTCAGCGCATGTTCTTCAACGCCGCCAGATGCGCCAAGCGTAATTCCAGCCACGCCACCCTTGCCGCTCGTAAGGCGTTCCGCTGCGGTGCCGCCCATATTGTCCTTGCCGGCGGCTACGCGGCCCCGGCAGTCAGGAACGTTGAAGGTTGTCGTTCCGTCGCCAGCACCGAACGCGGTACCGATCACCGAGAATAGGGTTGCATAGGTGGTTCGAGATACTGCCTGCCCATAGCAGAGAAGCCAGCGCTCCGGCGCGGTTGTGCCTGCATAGGAAACCACCGTTCCAATCGGCGAAGCGCTGTTTGCCTGCGCAACCGTCGCAGCGTCATTGTTCGCCGTTCCGGTTGCCAGACCTGTAATCTTGTTACCACCCATGGGAAGCTCGCCCTGCATGGGGGCTTGACCATCACGCGGCAGAGAATTGGTCATGGACGCCGCAAGATCCTCAAGCGGGCCGTTGTGCTGGGATGCCAGAACCGTTTCGCCCGTTGTGGCGAGATATCCGGCTGGGAGGGAATAGATACCGCCGCTGCGAGGCATGGGCTTCTCCGCATAGAAAAAGCCGCCCCCTTGCGAGAACGGCTCTGTTGAATCATATTGTGTAGGTGAAAAATTTTCCTGATGTCTTCGGCGCTGTCGTTGCGCTTATCATCTGCACCCTCATGGTGCGCTGGCTCGATAGCAAGGCTGACGAGTGGGGCTTGCCGCTCCTCGTCTTGGTTTGCCTGTCTATCGTTGGCTTGTGCCTCCTAATAGGCCGGTGGTGGGATAAACGAGAGCAGGCGAAGCGCGATTCATATTTTGATTGATACGGTCAGCAAGAAGCGCATTTGCTATCTCTCGACGGCTCATTTCGTTCATGCCAGAGAAGACACGTTGCGCTGATGCCTGCGGCCTCGTTAGAAGATTAGCGAGCTGCGAATAGACGGCATCTTCGCGAGCCTGAATTTTCTCAGGCGTTTTCCCGGTAAGAAGCTGAACAATTCGCTTGGTCGCATTGACAGGCTCACCCTGTGCCAACCGCCCAACAGGTCCGGGGCCAGTCATGTCCTTGATACGGCGATCAGTTGCCTGTCTGGCGTATGTCTTCGAGTTCTCCGCAACCGAGGCGCGGAGGTCAAAGGAGGTGGCAACGCGGTCAACCTCACTGAACAGCCGATCAGCTTTTTCTTTGCCAATTGCTGCTGCCAGCTTTTCACGATTGGAGCGGCTGGAAAGGTCTTTGAGCGCCTTAACCGCTTCTCGTGCATCAACGTCGCCATCCTGAACGGTACGAGTAACGCGCGCCATTGCGTCGTCAATTTGCTGACGGACGCCCTGCATCAGCTTCCCGCGCTCTGCCTCCGGGATGTCTTGGACGAACTCTTTCACCTGGTCACGCGTAACGGATGGTGACAGAAGCTTTGTGCCGAACTCTTCCGCCTTAACCTTACGGATTTCAGTACCGGCCCTGTCGAGCGCAGTCTTGTATTCCGGCACAAGCTCTTTCAGGTCGTTGCGGATCTCACGAGAGAGATTGGCATAAGCGCGGCCTGTGGCGGTCGTTCCACCAAGCTTGCCCTGCCCGTTTGCCTGCTCCGCAACCTCATTGAGGCCCCGTGTGATGTAATCCAACTGGCGCACGTCAGGAAGGGTTTCAAAGACCACAGAACCGTCATCGGCAAGCTTTGCCATGATCTGCTTCGACTGATTGCCTTCCACGCGCATAAGCTCGTTCGCCGCACGGATGGCAGACGGAGGAACGCGTCCTTTAACGGCCTTCTCGATGCGCATTGCCAATGGGTTGGAATAGTCGATAGGTGTATCATAAGCGCGCTTGTAGATCAGGCTCATGGGGTTGGTCTTATCGCCATAGACGACCATCTCCCGCGACATACTTTGGCCGGGGCGGCCCATCGTGTCATCGAGCGCAGCAGTGAGGTCACGAGCGCCACGAGATGCGCGCTCAGAGATTGCCCGCTGTGCCTGCACCCCACCCGGACCACCGCGCTGAATAGCGGTGTCGAGAATGGAGCGTGAATTCGGCCCAGCATCTGCAAGCATGGCTTCAGACCCGGCACGGCGCATATTGGCTGCACCACGAGGGCCAAGCGTATCGTCCGCCTGCATCGAGGTTCCCAGCATCCGCAATACTTCTGGATTGACGCCTGTACGCTTGGCAACCTCACGTCCAACGCGGGAATCCATAATAGCCCGCGCACCGGCAGAAGCACCTTTCGCGACGACCGGGAAAGCGCCACCGAAAGCCGCACCTAGAGCAGCATCCTTAACGCCACTCTGCAAGCGCCCACTGACGCCTTCTCCGGAACCAAGGCCATAAGCGCCGCCGAATGCCGCACCCTCAGCCGCACCCGCGCCAATACGAGCGCCGAGGCCAGCATTAGGTGCAAGGCGCGTCGTAAGGCTCAATCCGCCACGAGCAAGACCAAGACCGCTACCAACGCCACCGGCCACACGGCCCAATGTCGAGGAAATGGGGTCGGCTTCATCCCGCATGGCCTGCTCTTGCCTCTGGCGTTCGAGATTGCCCGAATAATCGCCAAAGTCGCCACCAATGCCCGTTAGAGCGCCAAGACCAGCCGAAATCTCATCAGCAAGACCAAAGGTAGCCATATCAGCCGCGCCACGCATGAAGCTGTCAACATCACGGAGGAATCCCCCGCCAGACTGCTCTTGCGGCTGACCGCCCTGCCCCTGCGCTTCCTGACGCCTGCGACGGGCACGAGCAAGAGCAAGCGCTTTCTGCTGTTCTGGTGTCATTGGAAGAGCGCCTTTTCTTCTGGCGTCATGAATTCCCAATCGGCGGGGTCAACGTCGCTTGGGATAGCATCTGAATTACTCTGATCAGCGGTGTTAGCCAGCGCTTTTTCCTGCTGCAAGATGGCCTGCGGCGGCATACCTGCCTTGAGAGCTTCGAGCGCGCGCTTGCGGGCCACCTGCTTCTGTCTAAGAACTTCAGGGCCATCACCCGGCATCGGAAGATAGGTACGGCCATAGGACTGCATTTCGTCGGTCGTGATCGCTGCGCCCGTATCCTTGCGAAGAATGGCCTGCAAGAACTCGTCGCCCGCCTGCTTGGCCTGCTGGAACTCTGGCGACTGGTTGCTCCGGAATAGGCCGGTTGGGTCATATTCGGCAGCGCGTTCAAGCGGGTTGGTGAGCGTATCCCCGAACTTGTCCAATGTGCCAAGAGAGCCTTCTGCGCGGGTCGCGTAGACGGTATCCTTGGACTGTCCCTCCGTGAGAGGCTTAACGCCGGAACCCTGCTGGAATGTGACTGCGCCGGTTGTTGGATCGACACTAAGAGCCGTACCGGAAGGCGGATTGATCGGATAGAAGCGACCATCAGGACCGAACTGCCCACCAGGTGCGCCATACTGCGCGGCTTCTTCAGGTGTCGCCCTGCGGAAACCGTCTTGGTCTCTGCCGGGAGCGCTAATCCATTCGCCGCTATTCGGGTTGTAGAGATTTCCGTCACCCGCGTTGATGAGCTTTTCTTGCGGGTTGCGCATCTGCTCAAGCTCAAGCCGTGCGCGCTCCATCTCCATCTGTCGCATCGGGTCGTTCTGCTGCATCTGCTGCTGCAAGAGCATGTTCACAATGCCGCGCTGCGACTCTGACAGCCATGGGTTCTGCGATGCCTGTAGCAACTGCTCCATGGTTGGGCCACTATTCATCGCCTGCATAGGCTGTGGTGCCTGCTGCATGGGCTGCGGCTCCGCACGAGCGCCGAGAAGCCGCAATGCCTCAGCATCCGACATCTGGTTGGGCATGGACGCCTGCGCCATCTGTACGGGCTGCTGTGGGGCGGCTCCACCAGTTGGCATGTTGAATGCCTGTGGGTTTTGCTGCGCCATGGCGGCTTCCATGGCCTGCACATCGGCCTCGGATTCCGCAACCTGCACCGGTCCATCGTTCATGATGCCGTTAATGGCTTGAACGGGGTTCGACGCCTGCATGGGGGAGTTGTAAGCATTGCGAAGCCAATCAGGAGCATTCGCCCCCTTGCCGCCCGCACCCCATACGGCTTCGCCGCCAAAGCCGATATGCATAGATCCGGGGCGCATATAGCCTTCGCCAGCGCCAAATCCCGTGATGCCAGCGGCACGGCCACGACGAACGATTTCCTCATAGATCGGCACATCTTCAGGATTGGACCAATCAAGGCGACGGCCATCCTTGTAGAAGAACACATCAGCCGCATTGCCGTGATCGTGACGGGTAGAGCCGACGCGAGCGCCACCAGATCCCTTGGCAGGCTGCCCCCCAGAGAACACCTCCATCTGAACGCCAAGCTCAGGGAGGAAAGAAAGAGCGCTCGTCAAATCTCCACTCAGGGGCATGCTACGAGTAGCGCCCTGATTTGCATATTTGAGCCAATCAGAGCCGCCGCTTTCGTTATGCGCCTGCGCAACACGCTGAGAGGCATAGTCAGGCTGGATGGATGGCGCTTCGGCAGCAAAGCCAGAGGCGCTAGAGCCAGAAGAACCGCCAAAATCACTGCCCGCAATGAGCGCCGCAATAGCCTTCTGGGCGCTCTGCTGCCCCATACCTTCGGCTTCTGATGCCCTGCGGTTCATCACATTGGCAACGATGCCGTCACCAAGGGCGTTAAGGCCCTCGCCAATGGTTCGCGGGGCGCGGTTCGTCGCAAGGATGGCCTCTGCGATGGCGCGCTTTTTCTTGACGCTCTCCGGGCTCTCCTTGGAAGGATCGAAGGCAAAGAGAAGATCACCGACAGCCATTACCGC
This sequence comes from Nitratireductor aquimarinus, assembly GCF_017255295.1. GTDB lineage: Bacteria > Pseudomonadota > Alphaproteobacteria > Rhizobiales > Rhizobiaceae > Nitratireductor > Nitratireductor aquimarinus. The sequence goes on along the minus strand of NZ_JAFKDE010000002.1, from coordinate 270,772 downwards.
CCTCCAAGTTTCAAAAGCGCCTGCGACAGCGGATCAATCCGGCGCTGCTGGGGCTGTGCCGACCGAGTGGTGGGAAGCCCGACCATATCCGCCAGCTTTTGATTGAACGGGTGAACAGGCGGGCCAGCAGGCTGGGTTGAACGCTGCGTAGGAAGCCCGACCATATCCGCCATCTTCTGGTTGAAGGGATGGACCGGACGCTGCACTGGCTGGCGAGGCTGTGCATTCAACTGCGCGAATGCGGCCAACTGCGCTAGAGCGGCATCCCTGCCATCAGGCGCGGCCTGCGCCATATCAACGGGCGCTGGAGCAGCCATAAGCCCCTGCGCATCGCCCATGTCCGGGGACTGCATCGGCGCGGACATTGCCATAAGCCCGCTGGCCTGCGGCATGGCTGCATCGCCAACCTGAAACGGATTCATGCCATTGGGTTGGCCGATATCCAGAGAATTGCCGTACTTGTCTTTCGTCGGAGACGCTTTCTGATACATGATTAGCGGGCCTCCAGAGAAAGAGCTTTGGAATAGTCAACACGACGCAGGCCATCCCGGCCACGCTTGACCGCGTCGGGGTGCTTCTTCTCCACTTCGGAAGCCATAAGGCCCAGACGAAGCGGCGCGCTCTTCGGCTCACCCTTGTATCGGTATGCATGCAGGTTCATGCCGGGTTCGACTTCACCCACCACCTGCTTGTCGGTCTTGGTGTCGTCATCCGAAAGGCCGATCATCTTGCCGCCAAGGCCAAGGAGGCCACCGAACAGACCGCCCATCATTGCGTTCTTCTGCTGCCATGCGCCAAGACGGTTCTGGTAGTCCTGCTGGATGATGCCCGCATTATCCGTGGTCGGAATCTGCGGCATCTGCCCGCCCGTGAACTGCGGCATGGAGACCTGCGCGCCGGACAGGAGCGCCGAAATCTCGTTGATCGGCTGGTTGCGCTCGGTAAGCGCCTCCTGCACTGCCTGCCCACGTCCGCTCAGAAGCAGCGAGTTATAGGCGTCATTCTTACCCTGATTGAAGTCGGACATGGCCGCGCTGAATGCATCGGTGCCTTCGCGGATGCCTCGATTGATGAGGTTGGTCCGCATGGCCTCTTCCTCACGCTGGAAACGCGGATCGAGACGCTTGGAGCCAAGCTCATAAAGCCGGCTTTCGACAGCCTCATTGCTGAGGTCAACCGGCTGGGCCATGTAGTCTTTGAGGAATCCAGACTGCTGCTCAGCAAGGCCAGCAAGGTTGCTCTCAGCCGCCTTTTCTCGGTCATAGATGGCCTGCTGTTCCGGGGAGAGATTGACCGTCTCGGTAAAGCGCGGAACGGTGTAGGTCTTACCGGTGTACGGATCGGTGAAAGACGTTTCACCTGACTGCGACCAGGTAGTGGTGCCATCCGGCCCAACGCGGTCAACATTCCCCAGCCACGAATTGGCAATGGCGGTCGCTACGCTGGTGCCGGTCTGTGCTGCGGAGGTTTCGCGCGGATCAGGAGGCGGAGGCGCTGACTTCTTGCCCATTAGCGGTTTTCCTTGTGAAAGCGGTTGGCCCGCCAGTCATCATCGGTGAGCGTGTAAAGGATCTCGCCTTCATCACGGCCACGTAGACGGGGAATGAAATGCGACTTGAACCCGTAGGACTTCAGAAGGCGGGGAAGCCCCCTGCCGTTCCACATGACGTTGCGCTCTGAAACGCGCATTGCCACAAGCTGATTGCCCATGCCGTTGAACGGATAATCGAACATGCTCCAGAGAACGGGGCGCGTGAGCCACTTGGGCGTGATGGCGCTGCCGCTTATCTCGATAACGCCTGCATCCGGGTCCCAATTGTGGTAGAGCATCACGGCAACGATCTGGTCGTCTTGGATGACGCCCATCGTTGTGAATGGCGGGTTCAGGCGGCTGACACCCTCGATATGGGCCGCGCACCAGCTTCCAAGAGCCTCGTTAAGTTCCGGCTCTCGGCTGCTACCCCAGACAATGTTCGTCATACCGTGAAGTCGCCGATTTTGAACGTCAGATCGGTGCGGACAACTTCCACATCCAGAGGCGTGATTTCTCCGCTTGTGATCTGGACGGCAGGGGCCAGAGCGTGACCGCCACCCGTCACGGTGCGCCAGTTTTGATAGACGCTTGCTTTCTGCGCCGTGCCCCATGTGGAGCTACCCCAGACGGCAGAGCCCCAAACGCTTTCGTCACTGACGGGTGTTGCGTCCGGATTTGGAGGTAGATTGACCTCGTAATCCTCTTGGATGGAAAGACGCTCCCGCACGGGATAGCGCGCCTTGATAACCGCGCGGCACATACCGGTTGCCTTGTAGCCCGCTGCGCCCAGATCGGTGAACATCGGGACATAGACGCCCGTGAAGGGAAGCCCCTCGTCCTGACCCGTAACCATAGCCTCGACAACGCGGCCATCGGTGGAGCCGAAGAACAAGCGCCCCTTGAAGACTTCCAAGCACGTGGCATTCCAGCCGGTGAACTTGCCCCATGCACCAGTTCTGGTGTTGGCAACGAACCATTCCGGGGCCGTTCCATCGACCGTAGGAAGCGCAACGGCCATCATCTGCTTGTCAGGCCAGACCTTGCTAACCCATGGCGAACCGCTGCGAAGCTCAACCGTCTCATTCCATGCCGTTTCAATCGGTGCAGAGACGGCGGATGGAGAAAGCGCCGCATAATCGCGCTGGATGGCCTGAGACAGCGGAACCTTGCCAATGTCGGTCGAGATGACGATATCGCCACCTGCGCGGATGAATGCATGCTTGCCTAGCGGCTTGCCAATTCGATAGACACCGACAAGAGACCAGTCTGTTGCACTCCCCGGATCAGCGCCCTGATAGACTGCGACCTCGCCTTCTGTGCTGACGAAAATGCACTGCTCGGACAAGCCGCCCTGCGCACCGTCTCCAAGAGACCATGAAGAGCCGAACAGAAGCTTGCCGCCCAGATTGAAGACACCGCCAAGCGGGAACTTGCTCGCTGCACCGCCGATGCTGTCAACCGGCAGATACCAGGCATTGAGGCTGTTCTTCTCCACAAAGAAAAGGCGGCTTTTGTAAACCCACACATAGTTCAGGTCTTCCGGCACCGCGCCCGTGATGGCAGGGGCAGTATCCCATGTCGTGCCATCGTAGACGAAGGGCGTGTCTTCACCATTCACACCGCGCAGGAAGACCCCACCAGAGGTGGCAAACTGGACCACCACCCAATCGCCGCCCGTCTGCCCAGAAAGGACATCGAGCCCGAACGTGCTGAGTTCGCCAAAGTTATCGCCGGTGTCCGTTACCAGCGTATCGCCGGTCTCGGTCGCAAGCAGATAGTTGAAGGCGCTCGTGATGGTCGTAATGTTGTAGACGGCATCTTCGGTCGCGCCAAAGAGTTCTTCCTGATTGCCATTGCGATAGGAGAACAGCGCAGTAACCGGCAGGTCGCCATCCCCAAGCGTAGCATATCGGGCCGAGCCCCGGCGCAGAATGGCGCTCGTAGCCGTTGGAAAGAAGTTCTCCAGAACCTCTGCGCCACCTGGCTCAGGAGCAGCAAGGCTCCCGCTTGCCACCCAGCCACGAATTGGGCCGGGAATGCTGACGGGCCGGTTTTCAGGTTCCTTCCGGGCGGTCTGGCGAACCTCGCCGCGAGCAGGCCGGACCCTCACGGTAGCCTCATGCCATCATCAAAGCTTGCATAGTCCGCAAGCGCGGCTTCAAACTCGGCAACGTAGTCCTGATAATCGAGGCCAAGATGACGCTTCATGCGCCACAGAGCGCCCTTTGTGACAAGGTTTTCGGGGAAGAGCGGGCTATCGGTGTCCGCCTGCCAGTTGGCAGTTCCGTTGTCGCACCAATTGCGGGTCTGCCAGACGATCACAGCCTGTTCACCAGAGGGCAGGAAGGGATAGAACGAGATACGCTCGCCAATCAGCCGGAAATAGCGTGGTGCGCCTTCCACGGGCGAAAGAGAGGCCCATTCGTCAGGCGAGACGCCACCACGTACCGGCGCACCGTTGTAGGTGACGGCAAGACCGCGTGTCAGGCGGGAGAAATCGGAGTTGATCAGAAGATCGTCATTCGCGCCCGTGCCGGTAACGCCGGTACGCATGCGAAGCTCGCCCCAATCCACACGGCGCGCAATCTCGTCTGCCGCTTCCTTGGCAAACTGCTGAATCTTGATCGTGTCAGGATCGTCGCTCGAAACCACAGCGGACGGAACCTGAAGGCTGCAATTGATCGCGACAGCCCGCGCAATATCGGAAAGGCTCAAGGCGTATTCCCCTGCACGAAAACAGTTGCATTGGCCCAGCGAGCGCGGTCATCATCGACCTTGAGCGCATCCATGGCCTGTTCGAGAAGTGCGCCGGTCGTCATGGCAAGCTCTGCATCACGCAGATGCTTTGCGGCTTCGACACCGACCGCGTAGAGGTAAACGTCGGGTGCGTCCTCGAGCAGCCAGTTGGAGGCGCTGGAGGAGCTTGTGAGCGTCGGGAGGGCTGTGAAGTACCTACAATCCCTGTCGCCGGAATAGCCATCGATCAGGACGCTTGAACCGTTGATGGCATAGCGGGAGTTCTGGGCGCGGCTGGAAACCGTTCGCGCAATGTCCGTTGCCCGCATGGGATGGCCGCTGTGATCGAACACATGCAGCATTTCCAGAAAGCCGGTCGGGAGAGGCGCAACCCCATCGGTGAAGGTGAGCGTGGCGTCGGTGATCTGCTGGCGGCAACGCAGCTTCTGATTCAGCTTGGTCTCTGCCATCTGAACAAGGCGCGGCATCACATCGGAGATGGAGCGGTTGCCGACTAGATCGGTGACAGCAAAGCGCAGATCGAGATAGTCAGCAAAGACAGCCATTACACCGTGCCCTCTTTTGTGCGGAATTTGCTGAAATCGCTGTCGTTGAGCAGCTTGGAGATAAACTTGTCGTCGTGCTGGTTCTGCGCTTCGACAAGCCCGCTGGAATAGGCCATGTTGAGCGGCACGGATGCGACCTTGTGCCAATCGCCTTTCCAGCCAGAGGGAGCGCTGTTGCGTTCCTCTTCGTTCTGGCGGATCAGACCTTCCACGGGGTAATCCACCCTCATGTGCGTGGTCTGGCCGTCATAGTAGGACCACACGGAGCGGCCCGACCAATGGTCAAAGTCCACCAGTGTCCAATCACCGTCCCGTATGGTCATGTTCAGCCCTTCTTGATGCGGGCCAGTGCGCCGGACTCGATGCCTTCGAGAGCGGCTTCAACCGGAAGCGTAACGGTCGTGCCTTCGCGATGACGCACGCCGTCCTTATCCCAAAAGTCGCGCTTGATTTCGCACTCGATATCCTGCGCTTTCTTGTTCTGCTCGGTCATGGAATTCTCCAAAGAAAAAGGGGCCAGCGATTGCCAGCCCCTTGGGTTGCAGGAATGTCAGATGCGGTTAGGTCGCGGCATCCACGCCGAAGATATCGGCAACGACGCCGAGGCCCTTCTCGTTCTTCACGCGCAGAGTGCCTTCACCGATAAGAACGCCCTTCTTGGCGTCACCGGTACGGGCAACCTTCTTGTCCTCGTGGATCTTGCGGAGCCAGTCGAAGGACAGCATGTCCGTATCGAGCAGGAAGGCATTGCGGGCCGTCGCTGCCGTGGACATGACGCGGTTCGGATGCACCAGAACCTTGCCGAACGGGCCTTCGTAAACGTCCGCGTTGGAGATGATCGTTTTGCGACCATTCGCGCTTGCGGCGTAACGGAACTCGGCCACGTTGGCATCGCTCATGAAGGACACGAACACGCTCTTGACGTAGGGTGAGACAACGAGATGACGGACATTGCCGCCGCTCTTGTATGCCTGCTCCATCACGTCATCGAGCAGAGCCTTGGTGAAGGCGCGCTGGGTGCCGTTGGTCGCGGCCACGGTCAGGCCGGTGCCGGAGTTGTAACCACCGTTGGTACCGGTCGCACCACGGCTGACGTTGGTCTTCAGCCAGGAGGGGAGCGAGCCGAACTGACGGGTAGCGCCAGCGACGGAAGCGGTATTCGACACGATGGCGAATTCCACGTCCTTCTTGATCTCGACGCCTTTCTTCAGCTTCTGATACTTGAACTTCTCAGCGCGGCCAGCGTTGTCCACGGCCTCCTGAGTTTCAGACAGAATGAAGGTCTTGCGCATGATCTGGGTGTAGTTGCCCATGCGCTCAGGCGGCGTGATCGCGTCGAAATCGTACTCGTCACCCTCGGCCTGCGCGTTTGCAGCCGGCGCAGCAAGGTCATCCGTCTCCCATTCGGGATGCACGGAATCGCACTTGCCCTTGGGAATGAGCGAGTAGATCGGGGTATCCTCCGGCGTGATGCGGTTGACCACATCGGAGAGTTCTTCACGGTTGCCTACGGCGTCCGTGGTCTGGAAAGTGTTGGCAAGGGCTGCCATGATTGTTCACCTCGTGAGCTAATCGAAATCGATCCTCATTGCGTCGTGCAATGAGCCGGTTTGCGACAGCCTCTTCATCGCGTCCCTGTTGCGCTTGACCTGCGTTGCCGATTTGGCTTGACGCTTGGTCGGTGCGACTTTCGGTGCCTTCGCGACCTTCTGAGTGGCCTTTGTCTTGGCTTGCTCAGCCTCCATGCCAAGGCGGGCGTAATACGCCAGCTTGAACATGCGGTGGTCTGTGACGCCCATGATGTCGTCATCGGAGTATCCGAGTTCCTTTGCGGCGCTTGCGGCACTGTCAAAGAACTTCTTGCGGCCTTCGGGGGTAGCTGTCTGTGGGAAGGCTTCCGCGAGCTTGGCATTTTCGGCCTGTAGGGCCTGCTGATGCTGCTCCTGCGTAAGCGTGCTTGCCACGTCCTTGGCTTCGTTGGCCTTCTCGATGAGCTGCGTGACCTGTGCCATTGCAGATTCGTGCATGGCCTTTTCCCGAACGTAACGGCTCGGATCGGTCGTCGCCAAAGTGGCGTCAGGCATGTCGGGGATCTGGTTGCCCAGAGCTTCCGCGATTGCGTCAATCGAGCGAGTGACGCGGGCTGACAGTTCTTCAAGACCCCGGCGCTGTTCACCAAGGTCCATCGTTTTGTGGCGGTAGTCCTTTTCCCGCATGTAACCGAGCTTGAGTTCCTTCAAAGGAACCTGCTCGCCGCCTTGCAGGGTGACGGTTACGTCATCGTCAACTTCGGGCTGGTCGGTGTCTTCCGCCTCGCCTTCGGTCTCTTCCGATGCTTCGTCGTCATCAGGATTTTCGGACTCTTGGCCGTCCTCTTCAGGAGCATCAGCCTCATCCGGCTCACTATCGCCATCGGTCCCTTCGTCGCCCTCGGCTTCGGGGTTGGCCTCTTCATCAGGCTCCCAATAGTCAAGGTTTTCCGGGTTATCGATGCTGTCGGAGGGGTGAAGTTCATCGCTCCCGGCTTCCACCAGGTTGGCGCTCTCTTCGATTGTCATGGGTAGTTCCCTGTTTGCTGCGCTGCCCTATGCAGGCGCTTTTCGCGCTGGCTTGGGTTGGCCCTCGTTGGCGACGGCTTCCAATCTGCTCAGCACGTTTCTCACGGCACGGGCTTCCGCTGCATGCGCTTGGCGGGCCTCGTGGTCGTCGTATTTTGCGTAGAGACAGGCGTTAACTGCCGCCTCTTCAAACTCTGCGAATATCTCTCTCATGAGAGGAATGGACAGGATGGCCTGTGCGGCCTCGGAGCGCTCAGACATCGGCCTGCTCCTGCGCCTCTGCCTTCTCGTTGCGCTCGAAAGCCCTACCGATGCTTGCGGCCTGCGCCTTCTGGATGTCGGCCTGATACTTCATCGTAGCGCGGGCGTCTTCGCGGTCCATCTTCTCACGCTCAAGCATAAGCTTCTGCTCTTCTTTCCAGCGCTCGAAGGCAAGGCGCTCGGCCTCCTTCTGCTGGTTGATGAGCATTTCCTGACGGCGCGCCTCGGTCTCTTTCTCAAGCTCAGCCAGCTTCACCTGAAGGTCGGCGTCCATCTGCGCCTTTTCCTTGGCGGCATCGGCCTGCATCTTCTTGTCAGTGAGCGCCATTTCAACCTGAGCCTTCATCTGCTCAAGCTGCATCTGGCCCTGCACCTTCTGCTCTTCCGGCGAGGGCTGGTTCTGACGCGCCTGAATGAGCGCCTGGATCTCCTGCGGGTCAGGCTTGGTGAAATACATATCCACCGAGCGAAGCCCCGCCGCCTCTGCCTGCTTGGCGATGGAGTTGTACAGGTTGTCAGGCTTCACATAAGGGTTGCTCTCGGCCCCGAAGGCCGCAAGAAGCTTCTCCTGAAGGCCCATGATCTGGCCCATCACCATCATGTCGCGCTCACGGGTGCCAGCACCAAGGCCGGTGTTTACCGTGGCGTCCATGCCCGCATTCCATGTGCGCGGGTCATACTCGGCCCAGTCATTGCGCAGGCGGATAGAGCGGGGCTTGTCCTGATGCTGGATGACCAGCTTTAGCAGGCCCTTGAACATGCGCTTGAGATCGTGCGCAATGGTGCGAACCATCATTTCAGTCTGGCCGATGCCCGCCTGCTCGATCATGGCAGAGGCTTTGGCCGTCATGTTCTGTAGCGCATCAGGAGCCATACCGCTGGATGCATCGGAAATGCCCGTGCGATCCGTCATCTCTTCATCGAGATAGGAGAGCATGGCGAAGGAATCCTTGGCGACAAAGGGGACAGCGTTCGTTCCAAGCGCACCACGCACATCAATGCCCTGCTTGACCCTGATCGGAAGGCCAAACTGCGGGCTCAGGACCGATTCAGGGTTCGTTACCGCGCCTTCCTGCACAATCGGCTGAAGATTGTTCTGCCAATACAGGTTGTCCATCGTCTGGCGCAGGAGAACGGTCTTGATCTTCTGGATCTCGGCCACATCATCCGTGATCGAATTGCCTTCCCACTGGTGCGGGCGGCGCTCACAGACCACATCGCCGTAATATATGTCGTCCCACTCTTCGTTCTCAAGCAGGTACTTTTCGTTGATGTCACCTGCGAAGACCACACGGCGCAACTCGGCAATGCCGTCATTGTCGTAGTCCACACGCACCAGAAGCTCGTAGTACTCGACCTCCTGCATGGCCGGGTCGTCTGCATCCTGATCCAGATCGTAAACGTCACGGCGGCGCGTGCTTTCCTCGAACTCCTCTTCCGTGGAATTGGAACCTGCTGCCGGAATGTCGGCAATCACGTCACGGTCATAGCCCATTGCCACCAGGTCAGAGCGGCGCAGGCGGCAATTCTCGCCAATGACGGGGCTTTCATCGAGATCCACCGCGTCGGGATGGATCAGGAAGTTCTCCAGAGGGATGGCTTTGACACGCGGTCGGCCCGAAGTCGTGAGACGCTTGATCTTCACGTCATGAACGACAGTGACGATCTTGCCTTCTTCCGTATCGACAAACTCTTCGCGCTCGGAATGCTCCAGCACGTCAACATTGTCATCTGCCACCAGCTTGGCGAGGGACATTTCATCAAGGCCGGTGTGGTGGGAAACCGAAACCTCGGTCTTCTTGTCGTACCACCATTTCAGAATGCCATTGCGCAGCCGCATGGCGTCAAGCACGGCATCCTCAACAGCATCACGCCCATCACTCTCAGGGAACACGATGTAATTGATGTAATCCGTTGCCTGCTCTGCTGCTTCCTCATCCCCCGGCCCGACCGGCTCATACTCAACAACCTTGTCGTTGTTCAGAATGGTGCGGATGACCGAAGGTAGGACCTTCTTGATGGCCGAACGAACATCACGAGAAACCACCTTGGAGCGGCCTTCGTCCGTCGGAAGATCGCTCATGGTGCCGTCATAGTATTCCATGGCGCGGACACGATCAGACGCACGCTCATCGCGGTACGCCTCGCACTCTTTGACGAGGTTCGCGATCAGGGAGCAGAACTGCCCTTCGTCCATGGTCTTGTCAGCCATTAAGCTACCTTCCGGGGGGAGAAGTCCCAGCCCTTATTGTTCGGCTTCACGCAGGCAAAGCGGAGCATCATCAAGGCGTAGCGCGATGCTGAAATCACATCGTCACGCTCTTTCACGATCTTCCCGTCCTTGCGGTGATACAGGCGGCGCTCTTCAAGCCATGCGTGGCAGTTGGAGAAGACTTTCCACCGGCCCGTTTGCATTCGTTGCAGCATGTCCGAGATGCCAGCTTCCACGCCGTTCGTCCCATCATCGAACGTGGCGCGCTCAGGAAGCATGTTGAGCCCCTGATCGCCGTATTGCTTGGCAAGCTGGTCGCCGCTGCCCTTGTCGTGCTGCAATCCATCGTGAGGCCATGACCATGGGAGCCAGTCACCCCACGGCTTCAATGCTGCCGCGTGAATGATCGGTGTGGCCTGTCGCTCTCGATAGTCTGCGGTGATGTAAACCGTGTCGTTGTCACGATCCCATGCCATCCGAACCGCGCCGAATGGGTGATCGTAACCAAAGTCCATGCCGCCGATCTGCGGCCAGATCTTCGGGATGTCGAAAGGCTCAACAATGATGTTCTCTTCCACCACCGGGAAGATCAGACCACTGCCAAGCGTCGGAATGCCCTTGGTGCGCGCTTCACGCTCATGGGCCGGATAGCCGTCAATGATCTGCTTGCGCTCTTCCGGGGTGAAGTGTTCCGCGTCCTCAATGGTCATCGTGACCTTGGCGCGGTCGTCACTCTCCTCCAGGAAAAAGCGAGCCACAACGCTCGACATGCCTTTGAGGGGGGTGAACGTCACCATGACGCTGCCCTTCGTGGCGTTCGTGCGCGTTATGCCCTCGAAGTAAACGTCTTCTGGCGGCTCTTCATCGAACCAGACGAAATCAACTGTGTTGGCCTGCCACTTGGAGCGGCCCTGATCGTAGCTCTTGAGATAGAGCGTAGACTGCCCGCCCGACACGTGCCGAACCGTGACCGTATCCAGCGCATTGGAAACACCCATCTTGCGGGTGCGGCCTGAAATCGTATCCTGCGGGATGAAGCCGGTGCCCCATTCCTCTTCACGATCAGGAGGCCCGACCAACAGGCGCTGCACACCATCACGGGTAAGCTCGGATGATTCAGAGCCAGCGATAGCCACGATAGGCTTGTCGAAGCGCCTGCCCTGCCACCAATCCGGATAGCGGCCCGTGAGATGCATTGCGGTCTCTGCCGCGCCAGCCAGCGTCTTGCCTAGCTGGTTGCCCGCCACGAACAGACGTTCGCGCTTGACGGTGTGGTGAAACTCTTTCTGCTTGTCGTAGGGCTTGTAGTGCTTGAGGCGGTTAGTGCGCTGTCGGCGCGCTAGCTCCGCCGTCAACAGCATCCTCTCCTGAAGCGTCGAGGAAAGGTCTGATGGTGGCGTCGAGGGCGCGGATGCGCTCAATGATCTGCTCATCCGACAAGCCTTCCGTCTGATTGACATTCACATTCATGTCTTTCGGCAGGATGGATGCGATGACCTTCAGATACTGATCTGGCTTTTCTGCACGGACCTTCTGGATTGCCTCCACGCCATGCTCGTTGAAATCGTCGTGCATCGCCTCTAGAAATGCTTCGCCCAGCTTGGAGCGCGCACCCTTCGGCCTGCCCTTTGGGTTGCCCGACTGACCGGGCTTGAAAAGGTGATCCTGTTTCTTTGCTGTATCTTCAGTCATGACAGCTATCAGGGGTTTCCTGTTTCAGTGTGGTCTTGCTGAGAGGGTGGTTATGCTGATGGCCTGACGCAAACACCAATGACTTCCTCATCAAGCCCGCGACCAAATGCGATGTTCTCTGCATGATCCCAAGACGTTGCGATGATGTTGCCGCTGTAGGTTCTGCCATTGGCCTTGAATTGAGTGCAGAAGACGACGCCACGAGCAGCGAGGAATGCGCGCTCCTTGGGGCCGAAGTTCTCCAGATCATCGAATAGAATGCCATCTGCTACCGGGCGCTTTGGATGTATGCGTATCCCGGTGGATGGCATGGTGGGCTCCTGAGAGGAGTTTTGTGCAATTTTTGCATTAAAATCTAAGGTTGCACTGAATTGAGATGCCGCCAGCAAGTTAGGGTACCAGCCAAGTCTGCTGACGGCTCAGGACGGGCGCGGATCGATCCCGCCTGCGTCCTGTTTAGGTGCCCACCATCTGCAATCAAACCCAGTTGGATATTGCAGCTAGCGAGAAACATACAAATTATTTTGATTTTCTGGCATTTCTCCTATTGACCATCATACAAGTAGCTTGTATATATAGGTCATCAACACAGGAGAGAGACATGACCAAGTACACCAAGCGCCAGTACAACAAAGATATCGCAGCGAATGAGGCAGCTATCGCCACGGTTCAGGCGCAGCTTGCCGACATGAACGATCGCGCTGAGGCTGGCGAGCAGATCACGAAAGAACTTTCCAACGCTTGGAATGCCCTGCACGACCGCGAATGGGAGCTTGAATGCGAGCGTCGTGACATCGAGCGCCGCTGGACGCAGCGCAACTGGACCGGTGCGGACTATGCGTCACACGAACTGATTGCAGCCAACATTGACTGAGAAGGGGCGGCAGAAGCCGCCTCACTCATTTGATCGGGATTTGACCCGCCATGCTTCTAAAGAAGAATTTCGAGCCCACCGACTTCGCTGATGCTGATTGCCGCGTTACACAATGGATGCCTTTCGACGGGTATAGAGGCGTTAATGGCTACCGAATATGGGTATGCAAATGCGGTGCTGGGTATTGGTTCCAGCGCCATGAATGGTCGAGAACGGGGCGGAACAGCACAGAGATGGGTCAATGGCTATTTGTTGGATACCACCCGCGCAAACAATTTGATGGGCATTTGATTGATGCGCCAATACTGGAGGATTTATGACCCCTGAACTATTCACCGAATGGCTGGCCGCGATGAAAGCGGCTGGCCTTGCCCGTTCCGACGCCGAGTGTGCCCGGCTGCTTGGCATCTCCGCTAATTCCGTTGTGACGATGAAGCGCAATGGATGTGACCGGAGAACCGCGTTAGCCTGTCGTGCGCTTCTTCACCGTATGGAGCCATATGGCTCTTGAAGGATGCCCACCATCTGCACCCGCTTGGCTTAGGGAGCTTCTGTGTTGTTCGAGGAGTGGTGGGCTAGCTGTGAAAGAAAAACCCGCCCAGAGGCGCATCGTTGAGAGGCGGGGCGGGTGTTGTTTAGTGCGCGACCGAAGAATGGCAGTCCTTCGAGCCTCTGTTTATGTGCCGGTCGTGCGCTCACAATCGCAAGCACGACTAGCGAATAGGCTTGGCGTGGTGCCTATCGGCGCAAAGCGCCTTATCCCATTTCATCCCATAATCGCCGGATGAAGTCAAGCCCTTCTGATGTAAAAAACATCAACACTCATGCGGCGCGCTTTAACCTTGATGCTCTATCCACCGCATTGAGAGCCAAGCGCAGGTCTCCGATCATGCTGCTTGCTGCCTTGTTCTCGAACACAATGGCCTCTACAGCCATGAAGCCGAAAGGCCCGCTCTTGAGAATGGCCCCGCGAATGCCGCTCTTGCGGTCCTCGCCAACCCACCGGTTGATGGCGCTCTTGTCGCGCTTAGCCTTCTCGCTGTTGAACGGATCGGAGCCATCAAACCCACCAGGTGAGCCGAAGTCACTGGATGAGCGCGGATTGCGTGAGGCGATTGCCACGCGGTAATCAATATATGCCTCGTGGATCTTCCGCGCCGTCTCCAAATCGCTGGCTGTGAACATCATGGGGTTTGGCTCGTCCGGGCCATGCTTCTTGATGAACTTATCGTGCGCCACCTTCCATGCATGAATGACAGAGCCATGCTCCGGCTTGCGGGCTTCCTCAATCGACATGCTCTGATCGGTGTGCCAGTATCCGGGGACGGTGATATTGCCCTTATCGTCCCTTTCGGGCTCAACCCATTTTTGCCGGCGCTTCCATGTCGCCGCCTCCAGCGTCAAGCGCTCCTCCAACGCCTTTGAATCAGCAGAACGTGAGATACGCCCGCTCTCGGTACGCAATACCCCCTCCTTGCGTGGCCTCCCTGCCCTGCGCTTTGCCGCCTTGGAGCGCGCTTTGATCTTCATGCTGTCCTCGTGTGTTGCCGCTAGGTTTCGGAAAGTGCCGCGTCGATCATCACCTGCCATGCATGGCGAAGTGCTTCCTTGCTTGGCTTTCCGCATTCAAAGGCTGCTTCTGAAAAGGCGAGAGAGCCCGCCTCTATCATCGCTTGACTTGGCTCTCGAATGGCCTCTAGGCCCGCGCGGGCCATGTATCCATAGCAGCGACCATTCCTTTCGTGCTCTGCCAATATCGCTTCCGCCATGCGCTCTACCGGTGTGACTGCTCCTCGGCCTGAAGATCGGAGTTTCATGGCTCCGGCGCTCATGTCGAGGCTCCTACTGCTAGCGTGTCCAGTCCGACACGGAGAATGTTCTTCGCTGCGTTCACGTCGCGGTCGTGGACCGCTCCGCACTCACTGCATTCCCATCCTCTTATTCCAAGACCTGCGATACCCTTCGGCCTCGAAGGCGGCAGAGAGCCGCACTCCGAACAGGTCTGGGTTGTCAGTCGCTCCGAAACCTCAATGGTGCCACCGCCATGCATGATTGCCTTGTACGAGAGCATTCGTTTGAAGTCCGACCAGCCAGCATCGAGCACGCTCTTTGCCATCCTGGTCTGAGCTAATTTCGACGGACTGACATCGCCGATGACGATGAGCCCGTATTCTTTCGCCAAAGCCGTGCTGGCCTTGTGCAGGAAATCCTTGCGACGGTTAGCAATTTTACGATGAATGGCGCGGGAGCGTTTCGACTTCCCCGCTCGCTGCGCCGTCGCCAACATCTCCTCGCTACTGCGAAATAGGCGCGGCATCTCGATCTTTTTGCCGTTGCTGAGCGTGGCCAAGTCCTTCAATCCGAGATCAACGCCGACATGCGTAGATTCCGCGCGGTTAGCGCACTCAACTTCGATAGTCAGATTGATGTACCAGCGCCCCTTACTGTCTGCATTGAAGCTGCTGGCACCGATCTTCATGCCTGCTTTCAGACGCGGGTTGAGGTGCATAGGATGATAACAATGGCCCCGAAACTTCAGCGCATCTCCGTCAAACGACACATGACCGGTGTTGAACGGTACCCATCCAAGAGACCTACGACCGCGCCAGCGGATGGACGCACGCTTGGCCTTATCTCTGGATCTGGAGAACTGCTGGCAAACATTCTTGATGGTGTGTGCGTGTAGGTCCAACTCCTTAGAAGAGCCTGCGGTAAGGCGGCCTAAATCGAACCCGGAAAGCCAACGGCGATCTCTTCGCCACGCATTCCCGCTAGTCTCATTGCAATAATTCCAGACGAAATTCACCGCACGCGCTTGGCGATTAAGTTCGGCGGAGTGCTTGTCGCGCAAGCGAAGTTTGATGGTGAGTCTCTGCATGGCCCGCCCGCTATCAACGCTGTAGACGATGGAGTTTGCGCTCGCTGGTTTCTTGCTCATGCTGCCTCCTTTCGGGAAAGGGCATCCCTGCCAACCACTGGATCGCCCATAAGCATGCCCGTGAGGTCGCGATACTGGCCCGATGCCCTAAGCGGCTCTCTTGCGCGCCGTGCTGCGATCTGCTGCCTCACGCGCTTCTGTTGACGGTCGTACTTCCGCACCTGCTCCATCACGTACTTGATCGAGCGGTTGTACTGCTCTGAGATTTCCTCTGCGGTCGCACCCGCGTAATACGCCTTCGCAATCTGGTTGCTTTCCATTGCTTCTTTGCTGCAAGCCATGTTCAAGCTCTCTTTTCGCTTCGTGATAATCTGCTTCGCGTTGTTCCCAGTCTCCCCAGTCGGCTATCGCCAGCCGCCATAGATCGCGGGTCCAATTGACCATCGGTCAGGTCTTCACGCCGTACTGTTCTGCAAGGCTGTCCCATGTGCGCCGTCCATGCATGCAGTCAGATAAAGCCTGCATCTTTTCCTTGGAGACGATGGGAGCGCTGTCTGTGGCTGTCTGTGGCGTAGGAAGCGCCCTGCCCCGGTTGCTCTTGAGGTGGATGATCTTCTGCCGCTCCTTCACCTGCTGGGTGAACATGGCGGTGGAAGGCGCAAAGCGTCCGTCATGGCCCTTCACCTCGCCCTTGCGATAGCGCAGGCATGCAGCCTCGACCGCTTCCGGCGAGAACTCATCGACACACTCAAGGAAGCTCGTGATAAGCATCTCAGGATCAATGCCACTCTGTGCTGGGAAGCTGTTGAGCATGATCGTAATTGCCATCAATGAGCGTTTCTTGCCTTCCGTGTTCACTTTCGCGCTCCAGTCTTTGAAGGATGGATCGGGCCGCTGTTAGAGAGGTCTGGGGGCGCTGTGCCTCTGGGTATTCGTCTTCCCAATGCGCGCCGTTCAGGAATGTGTGCGGGTGCTTCTTGTGCTTCCACGGATTGGCCGCTAGATGGGCGTCGTAGGCGGGGATGGAGGCGCAGATGTCATCTACAATATCCTCCAGCCCCTCGCGTTCCCACAGCTTGAGGCAAGCCTTCTTGCCGACCTTGTAGCCGTACTCGCTCCAGAAGCGGGTGAAGCCTTCCGGCTCCGGTGTTCTGAGCTTCTTCACTGCTGCATCTCCTCTTTCCGGTCGCGCTCTGCTGCCTGCTTCAGCCATCCGAGGATTTGCTGATGCGCTGCTAAGCGGCGATCCTGCTGTGAAAACCATGCTTCTGGGCGATCACCCTTCTTGCGATGAAGGGCCGCGAAATCCTTGATCGCCGCTATCTCGCCTGCGAAAATCTCGCATAGCTCTTGCTTGGTGAAGCGGGTCATGCTGCCATCGCCTCTTCTGCTGGCTGCACGATCACAACGCATTCAGCGTCAAGACCGGCGTCCCATTGCATCGTTAGGCGCTCCAGAAGGTTGTCGTTCTTGATCACCCCGTAGTGCTGGAGCGCGTCCAAAATCGCCTTGCTTCGATTGTCCAGATCCTGCCGCTTGTTCGGGCGTTTCAAGGCTATGGAGCAGGAGAACGGCACGCTAATTGGATGCTCATTCCTGCCGCGAATGAAGTGGCCGCAATCCTCTCGCCATTTGCGATACTCGCCCGATAGACGGCGCGACTTGCCCCACCCGGTGTATAAGTCCCAGGCACTAGGCGGGTATGGGAGAGATAGGCGGATCATGAAGGCCTCCGCGAAATCCATTCCGTTTCATCCGGCCCAACGATACTGTAGGAGTGCTGGCAAAGCCGGCGCATAAGGCTGGACGCCAAGTCGCGGGCTACCGCCGCAAGATCATCTTTGTTGGTAGGGAAGCGCGGATAGTTGATAAGGCCAACCCGCACGCCTTCTTCTTCGCCGCCAGTGTAAATGTATGTGACCGGCTCGACCGTAACGCAGAGGCCCTCCGCGAAACAGAACTCACGACACACCTGCTTAGCCTGCTGGATATCGCCCGCGATGAAGATTTCATACTTGATCGTTGGTGCTATAGTCATGCTGCGTCATCCATCTCTGCCAACGCACAAAGGAAGTCGCATGCGGGGACAATTGGCTTCGTCATTGGCCAATCATTCGGTATTTCATCGATGAACATGCGCTCATCGTTGATACGCGTAAGCCGCGCCCCGATCTCTCGCGCATATGCGGCGGTTCTCTCAAAGTTCTCCGGGAAGTGATGACGATATAGAGCCCAATAGTTCGGGCTGGTCGCCTTCACGCATCCTGTCTGAAGACAGTTCGCATTGGGGAAACCCATCGCGTAGGATCGTGGCAACTCCAGCCCCGCACGCTCCACCATTGCCAGGCTGGCGGCTTTAGTAATTCCTTGCTCGATCAGCGGTGCACGAACTTTCAGTTCAGGGTAATTCGATTTCAGCCTGTCGAACCGGTCGCAATCTTCTTTATCCGCCGTGTATCCGAATACATGCAGGTCGGTGGGCTTCTGAAAGGCTAACCGAGGCGCAATCTTCATCTCCGATGTGCAAGGTGCGCCATTAATGCCAGACATATAACGGCGCTTCTGCCAAACGTCCCAAACGCTCGCATATTCGTCAGATTGAAGGAGCGTGACCGATGCGTCCAGCCAACGCATAACGTCAGCTTCAAAGCGGTAGTTGTCTGGGTCTTCATTGTTTGTTTCGCAGCGCACGATCAAAGCTTCCGGTTCTTCACGCAGCATAAGGCGACACATGATCGCGCTGGCGGCTCCAGTACTCCACCAAATGAGTGTGCGTTTATCCTCCATCACACCGCTCCCAGCATCCATGCAGCGAGGTACAGAGCACCAAGAGCAATGGCTGCCACAAGAACAACGCCTAATAGGGTTTCTGTAGTGGTGGGGTGGGGACGGGAGAAAGGGCTCATCTCACCGCCCCAATTTGTCCATGGCGCGGTGAAGGTCTCTCTGGAAAAGAAGCGTCAGGAACCCGAAGGCGATGACGTAAGACAAGTCAGCTTCGAAGATGGCAGCACAGACCATTCCGATGATACTTCCAATACGCCCGACGAGACTCATATATGCCAATGTCATCACTCATTCTCCTCAGCTTCCGGGGCGCGGGCTTCCAAGCCCTCCGGATAAATCTCATCGGCCCAATCAAGCCGCTTGATCGCGACCTTCTGAAAGCGTTTCGCTAGCCGATAGCGGACCGTTTCTGGCAAGACGGCCCTCAAGAGCCGCCAAACGCTCGATGATCTCTTTGCGCTCACGTTTCATTTCCTCAATCCGTGCTTCTTTCAGGGCGTCCAGTTCGGCCCCATCGACGCGCCGAGCAGTCCCCCGGTGCAGGGTCTCACAGCGCCGAATTGTGAAGGGCCGCTCGATGCGGTTCTCCACCCTCGGCTTGAGAAACCGGTATGCTTCGTAGAGAAGCGCATCCACCTTCCCGTAGCGGGACTTGGGGAACGCCTCCCTGAACAAACTCTGTGCGTATGCAACGTCACTCATTTCCTTGCCTCGTTTCGGCAAACGCTTGCAGGTTTTCGGCAACACCTTGTCGCTCCTTCGCGGTAGGTTCCTGATTGTTGGAACTCAGCGATGGAAGGAACGGACTTTTGGAAACCTACGCGGAAGCAGCTCAGCGACTTTTGGCGAAGATTGAAGAGCGCTCGCGTGAAAAGGCTTCGGGCGGCCTTTATAGGCCCGGCAAATTCTTGAATGCGCACCGCCGCGCGCATGGGGAAGCTGGTAGTGTCCTCGAATCCAGCTTCCCCCTCAGGTCGCCGCTGGTATTGAAGGCGGATAATGACAACTGCCGGCTGCATGTTATCCCCTCCTGATCTCGCGGATGATCAGACCGGCGACCGAGTATTGTATTGACCCGATGATCAACACCGCCGACCAGATATCCCCCATAGGAGCGATCAAGAGAGCGCCAACAAGGAAGGCTCCAGAAGCCGACGACAAAATCTTTGGCAAGCTCATAACCAGAACCCTTCGCGCTTCGTCTTCCAGGGGCTGTAGAATTGGGTTGCCGGGGAGGCGAACGGAGGAGGAAAAACCTCCCCGGCATACGCGGCTTGGGAGGATGGGCCGCGATTGGAATTAGCTGCCGTGCCTTTATCGCGCCCATGCACGGCTATGGGGTGAGAGCGGGCTAGGAAATGGCATGAGATACCCGCTGGCGATTGGGTGAACTGCATTCTCATCACAGCGACCCCATACCCAGCGCCACAACAGCGCAGGTGGAAAGGATGAGAAGGAAAGAGAGGAATAAGGCGGTGTCGATGGAATTGGTCATGTCACTCGCCTCCTGTGGCTTTGGAGAGAGCGGCGTTGGCCTGTTTCAAAGCTTCCCACGCCTTATCGGGATCAACCTCGAAGCCTGCCCGTGCCGTGAGAACACAATCCTTCATAGCCTCCAGCGCTTCCAGCATCTCCGCTGCAATATCGCCCCGAACATATTCGGTAGCGTTCGGCTTGGTCTGGAACTCGATCCACCCACCAATGAGTTGGCGAATGCCGGTTGGAATGACCGTGGAAGCACCGTGAACTGTCGCGTAGATTCGGATAGGATCATCGATCTTGCTCATGGCTATGCCGTCTCCTTGGAGGGGGCTTTGGAAGCGCGCTCGGCGCTATCCAGCCAGCCGATCACGGCGTCGTATGTCTTGATCGTGAAGTTCCTGCCCCGCGAAACCTCCGCGAGAAACTTGCTGTCTTTCACCGCCTGCTCGGAGATGAACGAAAGGCTCTTCCCGTGCTTCTGGGCGTACGCATTGGCGCGCTTCAAAAGCTCTTGGCGGATCGTTTCGGCTGTGGGTGTCTTCTTCATCATGCGACCATCTAGCGGGACGCATCCCGCTTTGTCAAGGGACGCATCCCGCTTTCGTGTTTTTTTCTGCTGTGGGATATAGTCCCGCATGACCCAGAAGATGATCGAGCGAATCCACGAGCGCCTGAAAGAGCTCGGAATGTCTGCCGCTGCGGCCTCTAAAGCTGCGGGGCTAAGTCAGGATTATATTCGAGACCTAAAGCGGAAAGAGGTCCAGCCGGGAGCCGAGAGCCTCGCCAAGCTGGCTAAGGCATTAAAAGTTTCGCCCGATTTTTTACTGACTGGTAAGACAGGGTCGCCCACGGTCGAGGTGGTGGGGCTACCTGTAGTGGGGGTCATTGAGGCGGGGCAGTTTCGTGACATCACTCTCGTAAGCCAGGATGAAGACTACCCAACGGTGAACGTGGTGAAGGATGAACGTAACTTCCCCCATGCTCGCCAGTATGCATTGCGCGTGTCTGGTGACTCCATGGACAAGTATTTCCCTAACGGGAGCTTTGTGATCTGCGCAGAGTTCGGAGATACCGGCCTAGGCTTGAAGCCGGGACTAGTCCTCCACGTCGAGCGCAGCGTGGCCGGGACGCATCTCGTTGAAACAACTCTCAAAGAGGTGGAAGTCGAGAACGGCACACGGTATCTAGCACCGCGTAGCTCAAACCCGCGCCATAAGCGGATTGAGGTTAACGGCGATGACGACATGATCGAATACCAAGTTCGAGGCGTCGTCATCGGCAGCTACAACCCTTGGTCTTTCTCGTAGCCGAGGCGATTGCGTCTAAAAATTAGACGACAATAGATATATGGTCTTTTTTCTATATTCTTCCTTAGAACATATAAGGACCGTATATCTTAATGGTCTAAAATTTAGACGCAATGCGCTGACGCCTCCCCTTCGGCGGGTTCTTCATCTCCTTCGGAGAATAGGGCTTCGTGCGCTTGCGCTGCCACTTCCCTTCCCCGTCAAAAGGCATCGAGTAGTGGTTAGCCTCCGCATGGAAGCGCTCAACCTCAAGAAAGCCTGCGCCCTCTAATTCGTCCAGCGCCTTAGACACAGTGCTGCGGCTCATGTGCGCATTATCCACCAGCCACTGATATTTCGGATGAACGCTCTCGCGGTCTTCTGGCTGTAGGAACGTGCCGAAAAGCAAGCCGACGCGGACGGCTGCGGCGCTGATCTCGCCACACCGCGCCAACTGATACAGCCAGTCAACGCGATTCTCATTCCACTGCTTGGTGTAGGGGTCGATGATTTTCATGCACCCCATATACGGGATATGTCCCGACATTGCCAGAAAATAATCGGGATGCATCCCTTGACTGCGGGATACTTCCCGTGCCATTGTCTTTTCATCAACACGAGATGAGGACACCGAAATGAGCGCAGTCGTTCAGAAATTCCCACAGCAGACAGACGATTTCAAAATCGAGAAGAACGTACCGTTCAACGGTCGCATCAGCTCCCGAAAAGGGACGTCAAAATATCCCTTCCAAGAGATGGAAGTCGGAGACAGCTTTTCCTTCGGGGCGGATAACAACGACGTCCATAAAATCAGGATGGCCGCTTCGAGATTTGGGCTTACCAACGGGATGACCTTCTCCACTTCTCGCCAGAAAGACGGCACCTACCGCTGCTGGCGCACCGCCTGATCATCCACCCGGATAAGAGGCGCGAATGCCTCTCATCCTCATCGAACACACCCCACCGGCACGCAAAGCTGATCTGCCGGGAACGAGAGGAAGAGAACGATGAACGCTCATGCCCTCACAGCCCAAGCCCTGACAGGCGCGCTTACCAAGATCGCAGTCGGCACCACTGTTGACGATGTGGCGGAATGGGGCCGTTCGGTCGGCCAGTACCCACACTTTCGCAGCGCCGTCTACGCCATCACCGGTCTGGATGCCTTCGAGCCTATCGACAAGGTGAAGGCCCGCATTGAGCGCATGACGATCCGCGAGGAGAACAAGCGCGACCGTGAGCATTGGAGCTACGACGCCAACCGTCACGTCGCTCTCAAGCAGATGGCCGACCACATCGCGCTCTATGAGAGCCGGAGGGCAGCATGACCACGCAAGCCACTCCCCGCGAGATGAAGGACGCCATCTGGTTTGCCCGCGCCTTCGTCGCCCACTGGATCAAAGACGTACAGGGCAATGTGACGCCCACTCTCGGCAGTCTTGAGGAAGTGCTTAGCCGCCTCGACGCCGTCTATTCCAAAGCAAACGGAGGTCAGTGAGATGACCACGCTAACGCAACTGAACTGCACCATGCACCGCCGCTGCGACTTCAACATGCACGTCTACCGCAAGCTTCTCAAGAAGGGGAAAGGCTGGATCGCCAAGAACTTCCTCACCCGCGCAGAACGCAATCGAGAAGCGGCAGAGGATATTCAGGAAGTCATGAAGGAGACGGCGCGATGAGAAAGATCAACGATGGTGGGTTGGTTTTCCCTGGGTCTCGAAGCGAGAAGGTCCGAGACGAATCGTTCGGCGGAGACCCGATGGCATACGAGTATGTTGACCATCCCGGCATGTCCCTGCGCGACTATGTGGCAATCAATGTCTTCGCCAAGAAAATTGAGGACGTGGGCACACGGGCAGACACCTCGGTGGTTCGAGAGATCGCCAGAAGTAGCCTGAATGCCGCAGATATCTTCATCGAAGCGCGGGAGCAGTCCCGTGCGTGACCTCTCCAAAGACACCCTATCCCTCGCAACCATCACTGCCTTTCTTCTGGTGGCTTGCGCTTACCTGGGAGCGATCTGATGAACGCCCATATCGAACCATCAGCCATAGAGCAAAGCTCACTGCGATACCGCGAAGTCATGGAGGCATTCCGTTGCAGCCAGACCCTTCGCCGCATGGCCCATGAGGACAAGCGGGAAGCCATGGAAGCCCTCGCCCTTGGCAAGATGGAGCGCTTTGAGCGCCTTCGCACCGAGAGCGACCGCCGTTGGCGTTCCGCGAAATGGCACCTGAATTACGCGAAGCAATGGAGGCTCGCATGAACGTAGCAGTAGCAACCATCGGCCACAATCGAAGCCCGTTCGAGATGTCCAAGGAGGCTATCGAAGACCTTTATGGTGAGGCAAAGAATTGGTGCGACGGCGAAGAGATCGCCAGCCAAGAGCAGGCGGACATGGTGCAGAAGCTTCTGCGCGATATCCAGTCCGCCAAGAAGGAAGCCGACGAGCGCCGCAAGGAAGAGGTCAAGCCTTTCGATGAGGCAAAAGCCGAAGTGCAGGAGCGCTACAACGCCCTGATCGGCAAGACCAAGAGCGTGACCGGCATTGCCATTCTGGCAGAGGACGCCTGCAAGGAAGCCCTCGCCCCATGGCTTCGCAAGGTTGATGAGGAAAACCGCCGCAAGGCCGAGGAAGCCCGCAAGGCGGCAGAGGAAAAGCAGCGCCTCGCTATGGAGGCTATGCAGAACCGCAAGAGCCTCGAAGACAGCGAAGCGGCAGAGCGCGCCGTGCAGGACGCCAAGGCGGCAGAAGCCGAAGCGCGCAAGCTTGGCAATGCGAAGGCATCGGCCAAGGGCGCAGGACGCGCCGTTACCCTGCGCGATTAC
The DNA here is from genome assembly GCF_017255295.1 of Nitratireductor aquimarinus. Taxonomy (GTDB): domain Bacteria; phylum Pseudomonadota; class Alphaproteobacteria; order Rhizobiales; family Rhizobiaceae; genus Nitratireductor; species Nitratireductor aquimarinus. Next base: position 247,077 of record NZ_JAFKDE010000002.1, on the reverse strand, counting down.
TACGAACCGACCGTGGTCAATGAGACGGAATTTGCGCGCTGGATCTGGACCGTGCACCGCGATGCCATGGCCGAATTCCTCAACACGATGGCCGTGAAGCTTGTCGCGTCTGGCGTTCACAAGATGCCAGGTGTGGAAGTGAAGCACGAGCGGAGGCCGGTATGACCTTCACGACAGATCAGAAGTCACTCCTTGAGGCGAAGCTTGACCCGTCTCACGTCAAGCCGCCGCAGCAATTCGGCCCGAAGGGAGACTACCTTGAAGGCTGGCACGTCATCGCAGAAGCCAACCGCATCTTTGGCTTTGATGGGTGGTCTTATGAGGTGGTGGACGTGAAATGCGTCTCCGAAGCCCCGCGCAAGATCGGCCGTCAGCAAAAAGACGGCTGGGGCGTGACTTATACCGCCCGCGTCAAGGCAATCGTTTCTGGCGTCATCCGAGAGGATTGCGGCGCTGGTCACGGCTATGACGTTGACGCCGGCTTGGCCCACGAAAGCGCCATCAAGGAAGCTGTCACGGATGCCCTGAAACGCGCCATGCGCACCTTCGGCAATCCGTTCGGCCTCGCCCTCTACGACAAGACACGGGCCAACGTGGGGACCGCCGAGGAAGCGCCATCGAGGCAGCAGCAGGAGCCCGCCCCGAAGGCCAGCAGCGCAGCACAGAAGCGCGGGCTTGAGGATATCGAACGCGATCTACTGGATTGCAAGACCGTCCAGAACGTCAGGGCATGCGCCAACTCATGGAAGCACATCTTTGACCGGGATGGCTGGGCCGAGGACTTCACCACCCTTGCGGGGGACAAGTTCCGCGCCCGCATCGCAGAAATCAAACAGGCCGAAGCGGAAGACGTCTTCCCCGGCGATCAGAAGGACATTGCAGCATGAAGACCATCGTAATCGCAGGGCGGCTCACACGTGACGCGGAGCTTCGCCGGACACAGGCAGGTGATGCAGTACTTGGCTTTTCTGTAGCGGTCGATGACGGCTATGGCGAGAGGAAGAAGACGCTCTTCTTCGATTGCAGCCTGTTCGGCAAGCGCGGCCAGTCTCTCGAAGACCACATGCGCAAAGGCTCTCAGGTGACCGTCAGCGGCGATTTCTCGACCCGCGAGCATGACGGGAAGAGCTACATGCAGATCCGCGTCAGTGACCTCACCTTGCAGGGTGGGAAGCCGTCAGAAGGTCGCGCCCGTCAGGAGCCGGAAGGCAGCTATGGGGCGCAGTCCGGGCTGGATGATGAAATCCCGTTCATGATGGAGTGGCGCTGATGGCTAGGATCACAAAGGCGAAGATTTGCAACGCGATTTCTCGATCCCTGATTGAGTACGGGTATCCAGACGCATCTCCAGAAGTGATTTCCGAAGTCTATGACGCGTTCCGTGACGGGGTGCGCTTCCCCGACCTTCCGCATGATGTCATCGGCGGGTTCGCGGAAAAGCAGCTTCAGGAACTCCAAGATATCCGGCCTCTCCCAGAAAAATAATAGGGTCCATCATGCCGACGCGCATCATCGAAACCCCGTCTGACCTGCGAATGCTCTTCCGGTACCTGGAGGGGCAGAAGCTCCCGATCACCGTCAGCATCAAGGCCGGTGGTGCGCGCACGGTCAAACAGAACAAGCTCAATCGCAAATGGGTGGCTGAGATTGCCGAGCAGCTTGGCGACGTGACCGCAGAGGAAATTCGCGGCTACTGCAAGCTTCATCTGGCGGTGCCGATCCTGCGCGAAGAGGACGACGAGTTCCGGGCGAAGTATGACGAGTTCGTCAAGCCCCTGCCCTACGGCCACAAGCTGGCCATGATGCAGGAGCCGCTGAACTTTCCCGTAACGCGCCTCATGACGACGAAACAACAGACCGCCTATCTCGATGCTGTCTGGCAGCATTTCACAGAGAAGGGCGTGATCTTGACCGATCCGGGCGACTTGCTTGCGGTCGGAAGAAAGGCAGCAGCATGACCTCCAAAGCCTATGCAGTCAAAGCCCATGTGCGCCGCGCGCCTGTCGATCCTTATGCAGAGGTGAGAGAGGCCACAACGCAGAAGCTACAGCAGTTTGTCGAGGAACAGAAGGTGAATCGCGAGTGCGTGAAGGCGCTGGAAGAGGCCCTGAGCGAGCCTTGGGAATTCATGGGGGTGGTGTGATGGGCATTATCTCCACCAAGCTCAGAAACAGCGCGCAGGGACAGCAGTGCCAGTTCGGCATCCCCGGCGTCTGCAACCACAACCCTGAAACCGTGGTGCTGTGCCACGCCCCCTCCGAGATCAAAGGGCTTGGGAACAAGGGCCATGACTACCACGCCGCATTTGGATGCAGCGCATGTCATGAAGCGCTCGACCACCACAAGCTAGACCGGTGGGAAGAACTCTACTTCTGGTATCGCGGCGTCATGCGCACCCAGAACATTTGGGTTGACAAGGGCTTGCTGATTATCCCGGTCGATCCGGCGACAGCCAAGCGCAGGCCGAAGCGAAAGGCGAAGATACCTTCCCGGCCCATCCCAAGCAGACCATTTCCTAAGCGTGAAAAGGAAAGAGCATGAGCGAAGACCTGATTGAACGGCTGCGACGGATGGCGAAAGCCAAGGCGGTTCAAGACTACGACGCTGGGCGCAAGCCTCCTGCCTATGGGCACGAGTCCGAACCTGAATGGCAAGCCGCCGCCGAGATCGAACGCCTGCGCGCCAAGCTGGTTGAGGTGAAGAGGTTGACCGATGGGTTGAACGATGAAGTCCAGTTCATGCGTAATGTCGCAAAGGAAAACCGTAACCGCACCGAAGCAGCAGAGAAGCGCTTGGCGTCTGCCAAAGAGGTGATAGCGCCTTTCAGTGACATGGCGAAACATCATGCAGCCGACGCACCGGAATGGAGGGATCATCACGCGGTTCACGCAATGGTTTTGGTCGGCCACCTCCGCGCCACTGCCGAATGGATGGAGAAGGGCGATGAATAGAGAGCAGATTGACGCCCTTGAGTGGGCAATCAGTGAACTGTACGAGCTTGGCATAATGCGCAGTGAAGTCCGCTATATGGACGCTCTATGCCGGTTGCGTGACGCCGCCCTCTCTGCCCCCAAGGCAGAGGCGGAAGAACCCTGCCCCGTATGCGCAAAGCCGTTTGCACCTGGCGACACATGCGCCACCGATATCGAGCTTGGCAAATGCCATGCCGAATGCCTTGCGGGCAGCCCGACCGTCGATCTGGAAACCGGCGAACCGATGGATGGGCCGATTGGCACGTTTCCGCATGTCGCGCCCAGGGCAGATGCGGTGACAGTGAAGCCTCTTGTTTGGGACGCGCCCATGGAAGGTAGCTACAGAGCAACGGCCATCGGCCTTAGATACTACGTCTACCTCAATTCAGATGACGGCCTTTGGCATATGTATTCGGAAGGGTATCAGCCGGTTAATGGCGAGTTTGCCACCTCCGAAGAAGCCAAAGCCGCCGCACAGTCCGACTATGCGGCTCGCATTCTTTCGGCAATCGCCACCTCCCCGGCTCCCAAGGCGGAGGCCGAAACGCTTCCCTGCGACGTGCAGCTTCCCGGCGTTCTGTTGCGAAAGGGCGTCAGCATGGACACGCTCATGTTTGCTTTGAAGCGCAGAGAAGGACGGCCTGAAGAGGATACTCGGTTCCACACCTCCCCCGTCCCCGCCCTCACCGACGAGGCGGTGGAGCGGGCGTTGCAGGCGTTGTGCGCAATGGATATTGGCGATCCTCTGCGCGCTAGTAAGCCGGTGCTGGAAACTGCGATGCGCCGCGCCCTCCTCGCCGCCTTCCCCAGCAAGGGAGAGGGAGAATGAACACCGCTAGAATTTCCAACGCCGTTCGTGAGATCGAACGAAACACCGCCGCCCTTAAATGGCTGGAGGAGTATGGAGTGAAGCTATCCATGGAACCCGAGACCTCCCTCGGCATCAGCGTTTCACCACATTTCGCTGGGTCGTGCACTGGAGCGAAAGAAGCATCGGAAGTTCTTACCGCGTTCGCCTGCCGTAGCATCGCTGAACTGGTCGAAACCGCCATCAAGAATTGCCGCAACACAATTGAGATACACCGCCAAGCCATCATTGACGAGGCTGGCCGCGCACTGGAGGGCCAACCATGAGCGCGAGAGACATCATTGCGAAAGTCTTCGGTCGACTGCATCGGGAGACGTGCTACCCAGACGCCAGCAGCGAAGAGAAAGCCCTTGCGGCTGATGCCGTCATGATTGCCCTCATCTCTTCCGGCTACCGCATCCTTGCGCCCGGAGAGATGGACAGGATCAAGGCCGAAGAACGAGAGCGCGGACGCATAGAGGCAATCGAAGCTGCGGCGAAGCGCCTTGAAGGCTTGCCGTCTTTCGGTGATGGCAAATGGGCTGCCGCCGCTATCCGAGCATTAGGAGGCGGGGATGAGTGACAATGCAGCACTTGAAGCGGAAGCTGTAGAAGCGTTCCAGTTATCCAATCACGGAATGAAACGTGTTAGACAGCGGCTTGGCATCCCCAAGAAGGCGGCGGAACGCGAGGTTGGCCGCGCACTTGAAGTCGGGGCGTCACGCACATCGTTCTCTGGACGCATGAGGCGCACACTTGATGCCATGTTCCACAAGTTCGGACACTACGGCGATTACCGCGTCTATCGTGGGCATGTCTTTGTATTCAAAGGCGACCAGTTTGTCACGGTGTTTCCTCTGACAAATGGCCTTCACAATTCCAAGGCTGGCGGAAGGGGCTGATATGAAGAAGCTGACGAAAGCGCAGAGACTGAAGCTGATAGAGCGCAGCGGGCTGGCGAGCACTATTCGCAGCCTTCCCGACGACGAGGCTCTAGCGGCGCACGACCTTATTCACGAGATCATGAATGAGAGGTGGGGATCGAAAAGCCGCGTCGAGGCAGAGCGGCGAGCATTAGGAGGCGGTGATGGGTAGGCCTCTGACGATGGAGCAAGCCGCTTATGAGTTGGGAGTGTCTCGCCGCGCCTTTCAGGATATCATCAAGCGGCATCCGCACTACTACCCAAACGGACGCCGCAAGCTCTTCACGGATGCTGACATTGTAGCGATCAGGAACGGCCTGAGACAGGAAGAACAATGCCGCTTAAGCTCATCCCGCCAAAGCCGGGGAAAACGCCGAACTACTACATCCGGGGCACATACCTCGGGCAATATGTGGAAGAAAGCACAGGCACTCCTAACAAAACCGTCGCGAGCGCGCTCCTCAGATCCAAGAGAGAAGCAATCGAACGTGGTGAGGTTCAATCCCGCCGACAGCTAAAGCAGGAGCCAACGTTCCTGAGCGCCGCAATCGCCTACATGAGCGCGGGTGGAGAGCGGCGCTTCATCGGTGAGTTTGATGAAGAAACAGGCGAATGGAAAGAAGGGCTTTTGACGCACCTTGGCGAAACACTTCTGCGGGACATTGATCAGCAGGTGATCGACAATGCGGCAATGGCGCTCTACCCGAAGGCGAGCGCGGCAACACGTAACCGCCAAGTCTATACGCCAGTTTCCGCCATCCTGCGCCATGCAGGCATAGAACTAAGGCTAAGGAGGCCGAAGGGGGCGCAAGGAAAGCAGCGCCTAGACTGGTTGCAGCCGGAGCAAGCCTATCACCTTTTCAAGGTCGCGGAGAAGGAAGACGGCGAGTTCGCCGCGTTCCTGGTATTTCTCTGCTATACTGGATGCCGCCTGAGTGATGCACTCAACCTGACATGCGACCACGTGGTCCTGTCGGAGTCATTTGCCTTCTTCGAGAAGACCAAGAACGACGAGCCAAGGTCTGTGCATTTGCCGCCTATAGTCGTCACCTCTCTGGCGAACCTCCCCAAAGGCATGGAGAGAGGCCGTGAGAAGGTATTCCGGTTCAGGAAGAACGGATATCTCTACAACCTGCTTAAGCGGGTCAAGAAGAAGGCCGGAGACGACCTATCGTTCGTCACCTTCCACACATTCTCGCACACATGGGCGACGTGGATGAGGCGCTATGCTGGTCTTGATACGAGGGGGTTGGTTGGCACTGGCCGCTGGAAGGATCTGAAATCAGCAGCGCGCTATGAGCATGTCGTCGTGTCAGAAGAAAGCCTCAAGGCGAATCTCTTGCCGACAGCGAAACGAAAGAAGAACAAACTTCCCCGATAATCCCCGGGCGTCGGTTCTGTGTTGTGCCTATGTTCTCCATTACGTGCCGAATGACTGGCAATGAAGCGGTGAATATGGTATTGAAATTGTTGGAGAAAACTGGTGCTGCCGGAGAGATTCGAACTCTCGACCTCTCCCTTACCAAGGGAGTGCTCTACCCCTGAGCTACGGCAGCATGCCATAAGGCGGAAACGCCGGGGTGACGGATGATGCGCCTGCGTTTCGCTCACCACGAACAGAACTGCGTCTGTCTCTGTGATGCGGCGGACTTCTGCCACAATGAAAAGCATTGCGCAAGCGCACATTCGCATTCAATTGCACAGTTTGATAGAAGCTTGTGAAATTTGCCGCCAAAGCCGGCCCAAACGGCGCTCTCTGCGCGCCCTGAGAAAGCCATAGAAAGGCGGTTTCAACTGACATGGAGCCTCATGTGAGCAAAGCCGATAAACAGAATCCGCCCGTCGTCGGCAGCAAGGGCGATGAAGAACGCAAGAATCGCCTCGCAGCGCAATTGCGCGCCAATCTCGCCCGCCGCAAGGCCCAGGCGCGCTCGCGCCGTCAGGGCGAGGCAGACCAGCGCCCCGAAGGCCTGCAATCGAGCCCGGCGGAATCGGAAGAATAACGGCGTTTCACGACGCATTCCCCGCCTTGCGCAGCGCGCGGCCATGTTTTAGGACCAATTTAAACGAATACGTCTTGCGGCAAACGCTTCGCGGCGTCGCATGCTCCAATTCCGCCGCGATCAAGCATTCCTTTACGATACCGCAAGGCAATCGGCGTATTCAGGCAAGTCGGGGCTGGCAGATCGCTGCCGGCAAATCGGGGACAGCCCACGATCAGACCATGTCGGAACAAGCGCCCGGAAAGTGAGAACGGATGGACCGCATACGCATAACCGGTGGTAACGAGCTGAATGGCACGTTGCCGATTTCGGGCGCCAAGAACGCAGCGCTGCCGCTGATGATCGCGTCGCTTTTGACAGATGACACGCTCACGCTGGACAATGTTCCGCATCTGGCCGACGTCGAAAGCCTGATCCGCATTCTCGGCAATCACGGTGTCGACTATTCGGTGAACGGTCGCCGCGAGAACCAGCAAAAGGGCTATTCGCGCACCATCCATTTCACCGCCCGCAGCATCGTTGACACCACGGCTCCCTACGAGCTCGTCTCGAAGATGCGCGCGAGCTTCTGGGTGATCGGACCGCTTCTGGCGCGCATGGGCGTGGCCCGCGTCTCCCTGCCCGGCGGCTGCGCCATCGGCACCCGCCCTGTGGACCTCTTCATCGACGGACTGCGCGCGCTGGGCGCGGAGATCGAGATCGAGCAGGGTTACGTGAACGCGAAGGCCAAGAACGGCCTCATCGGCAACCGCTACGTGTTTCCAAAGATTTCAGTCGGCGCAACGCATGTGCTGATGATGGCCGCAGCACTCGCCAAGGGCGAGACGGTGCTGGAGAATTCCGCGCGCGAGCCAGAAATCGTCAATCTGGCCGACTGCCTCAACGCCATGGGCGCGAAGATTTCTGGCGCCGGCACGGACACCATCACCATTGAAGGCGTGACCAGCCTTTCGGGCGCGCGCCATCGCGTGATCCCCGACCGCATCGAGACCGGCACCTACGCCATGGCCGTTGCCATGACTGGCGGCGACGTGATGCTCGAAGGCGCGCAGGCAGACCTTCTGGAAGCCGTGCTCGACACGCTGGAACAGACCGGCGCAGAGATCACCCGCACCAACAGCGGCATCCGCGTGCGCCGCAATGGCGCCGGCATCAACCCGGTCGACATCACCACACAGCCCTTCCCCGGCTTCCCCACCGATCTGCAGGCGCAGTTCATGGGCCTGATGACCATGGCCAAGGGGCGCTCGCACATCACCGAGACGATTTTCGAAAACCGCTTCATGCACGTGCAGGAGCTGGCGCGCCTGGGCGCGAATATCTCGCTTTCGGGCCAGACCGCGGTAGTGGACGGCGTTTCGGAGCTGCGCGGGGCGCCGGTGATGGCCACCGATCTGCGCGCTTCGGCATCGCTGGTCATCGCTGCCCTTGCGGCACAGGGCCAGACAGAGGTAAACCGCGTCTATCATCTGGATCGCGGCTTTGAGCGGCTGGAAGAAAAACTCTCCGCCTGTGGCGCAGTGATCGAGCGTATTTCAAGCTGAACCTGAGTGGCGCGTTAACATGGATTTTCTCAAGCTCGTAGCGCTCGACGATGTCGATCTCGGCATACTTTCGGCGCACCTGCAGGACGCGGTCGTCAAGGTTGGCGATCTTGCATTCGAGCCGTCGAACCGGCGCTTTGCAGCGGCCTTCAACCGCTTTGTCTGGGAAAACGAGACCAAGCGCAGCTTCCTGAGACAGTCCCCGCATGAGCGCCGCCGCAGCGTTCTTCACTTCGACCGGGTCCAGTCCGTGCGCACGGCAGGGATCGACCGCAACCGGCCGAACGACGTTCTCTCGCTTCTGGCGATCAACTTCGTCCCCACGCAGGAACCGTCGGGGGTGGTCGAACTGATCTTCTCCGGCGATGCCGCGCTGCGCCTCGATGTCGAGTGTATCGAGGCGCGGCTCACCGATCTCGGCGCGGCGTGGGAAACGCCAAGCCGACCAAGCCACGACGTCTGACATGGCTTGTCCGGACTCCGATACGGCACGTCTGATCGATGTCGAACTCGATGAGTCCGTTGGCCGCGGGACGCCCGATGTCGAGCATGAACGGGCGGTCGCGATCTTCGACCTGGTCGAGGAAAACTGCTTCCGGCCCGTCGACGACAAGAAGGACGGCCCCTACAAGCTGAAACTCTCGCTTGTCGATTCCCGCCTGGTCTTCGCGATCTCCCGTGAAAATGACGAGGCCGTGGTGACGCATATTCTGTCGCTCACCCCCTTCCGGCGCATCGTGAAAGACTATTTCATGATCTGCGAAAGCTATTACGATGCCATTCGCAGCGCCACGCCCAGCCAGATTGAGGCAATAGACATGGGCCGGCGCGGTCTGCACAATGAGGGATCGCAAACCCTGATGGATCGCCTGAAAGACAAGATCGAGGTCGATTTCGACACCGCCCGGCGGCTCTTCACCCTGGTTTGCGTGCTGCATTGGCGGGGCTGAGGCGCATCATGTGCACCTGCCACGGCAGGGTGCAGTCATGAGCCCCGGCGTCGCGGAGAAACAGCGTGCGCCGCAATCGGTGTTGTTTCTGTGCGGCATGAACGCCATTCGCTCCCCCATGGCCGAGGCGCTGGCGCGGCAAAGCCTGCCAGCCGGCGTGTTTCTGGCGTCTGCCGGCCTTCGCGCCGGCGAGCGCGACCCCTTTGTCGATGCTGTGCTGGACGAGAAGGGCCTTTCGCTGGGCGCGCGCCAGCCGCAGTCCATCGAAGAGCTGGCGGACACCAATTTCGATCTGATCATCACCCTGTCGCCCGAGGCGCATCACCGCGCTCTCGACATGACGCGAACCATCGCGGCTGACGTGGAATACTGGCCGACGATGGACCCCACCGTGGTCAGCGGCACACGCGACCAGATCGTCGCCGCCTACCGCGATGTGCGCGACCGTCTGGCCGCATCCATCGCCCAGCGCTTCGAAACGTGAAACAATTCCGACACAAATTCACGTTTGCCGGGGTTTGGCTTGTTCACAAAGGGTGATGAATGGGCTAGGTTCCGCGCCAAATTCCGGTCGTCGGCCGGAAATATCCTAAAAGAGCCGAAGGTAACGGATGCCAAAGGAAGAAGTCCTGGAGTTTCCAGGCGTGGTCACAGAACTGCTGCCCAACGCAATGTTTCGCGTGAAGCTGGAAAATGAACACGAGATCATCGCCCACACCGCTGGACGCATGCGCAAGAACCGCATCCGCGTTCTGACAGGTGACAAGGTGCTCGTCGAGATGACGCCCTACGACCTGACCAAGGGCCGCATCACCTACCGCTTCAAGTAAGCCGTCTGACGCGGTCGGTGACATTGCAATGAGCGCACTGCAGAAACTCGTGCTGGCCTCTGGCTCGCCCCGCCGCGTCGAACTCCTGCAGCAGGCAGGCATCGAGCCGGACCGCCTTGCGCCTGCCGATATCGACGAAACGCCTCTGAAGAGCGAACATCCCCGCTCGCTTGCCCGCCGTCTGGCGCTTGGCAAGGCGGAGAAGGCGCATGAGCGCCTGACGCAGGATGGCGAGGCGGAAGGTCATTACCTGCTGGCCGCAGACACGGTCGTGTCGGTTGGCCGCCGGATCCTGCCCAAGGCCGAAATGGTGGACGAGGCATCCAACTGCCTGCAGCTGCTCTCGGGCCGCGCCCACCGGGTCTACACCGGGCTTTGCCTCATCACGCCTTCGGGAAAGGTGCGCCAGCGCATCGTCGAGACGCGCGTGCGCTTCAAGCGCCTGTCGCATGAGGAGCTGGAAAGCTATCTCGCTTCGGGCGAGTGGCGCGGTAAGGCCGGCGGCTACGCCATTCAGGGGCTCGCAGGCACGTTTGTCGTCAAACTGGTCGGCTCCTACACCAATGTGGTCGGCCTGCCCCTCTATGAAACGGTCAACCTTCTGGTCGCCGAGGGCTACAAGGTACACTTCAACTGGCTGTCCGGACTGGGAGCGCGCTGAGATGGATCAGGACCAGAAAGAAAAGGTCACGCCGCTGCGCCCCAAGCGTCCCTGCCCGGAATGCGGCAAGGAATCGCTGCGCGCGCACTATCCCTTCTGCTCCAAGCGTTGCAAGAACGTCGACCTCAATCGCTGGCTGTCGGGCAGCTATGTCCTTCCGGGTCGCCCGCTCGATCAGGACGACGACGACACCGCCTGAAGTCTCCACGCATAAAAAAAAGCCCGGTCCAGAGGACCGGGCAAGTGGCAGGCTGCCGGGGGGAACCGGCATGCGGGAGTCAGGCCTGCTTGGGATCAGAAAAACGCTCGAAACTCACGATTTGTGTCCGGCTGCGCCATGAATGGCCGCCATACGCGCCCGCTCGTGAGCGACGGTCTGTAGCCGTTGCGTCACCTGGGCGCGCGGCACACTGAGCGCGGCGGTATCAACGTCACAACGCGTCAGCCCGATATCGGCGAGCTGCCAGTCGGACATTTCCGAGAGCTGACGCGCGGCGCGGCGCGCGCTCAAGAGGCCCGTGAGTTTGGCGCATAGCGATACCGTGAGCGCACGCACCACGCCAGCCGGCTGCGGGACAGCGGTTACGGCGAGAGCATCGGTGTGAGCGCGTGGCATCGAACAAATCCTTCATATCGGCGGTGACACTGGGAAACGGCTTGCCCTGACAGGGTTTGGCCAGGGGGTTGGCCAGGGGGTTGAGAAGGGACGGGCAGGCCATTTCCGAAGACAGCGCGATAGTGTCAAAGGCTTATTGATTAGTCGAACGAATGTTTCTAATCTTTATCATCAGCTTCAATGATGGATTGATCCATGGCCGCCCCACTCGACCTCGACCAGCTCGCAACCTTCATCGCGATTGCCGATACGGGAAGTTTTACGCGGGCCGCCGAAGAGGTGCACCGCACCCAGTCTGCCGTGTCCATGCAGATGCGCCGGCTGGAAGAGCGGATCGGCAAGACGCTGTTTCAGAAGGACGGCAGAACCAATCGTCTGACGGAGGATGGCGAGCGCCTTCTGGCCTATGCGCGCCGCATGCTGCGGCTGAACCGCGAGACGCTGGCCGCTTTTGACGATGCCAGCCTGGAAGGCCATATCCGCATCGGCACACCCGATGATTACGCCGACCGCTTCCTGCCGGAGATCATGGCGCGTTTTTCGCGTTCCAACCCGCGTGTCGAGCTCTCGGTCGCCTGCGAACCGACATCCAATCTGGTCGAGCACATCCGCAAGGGAACGCTCGATCTGGCGCTTGTCACGCATGATGATTCCAGAGGCGGATCGGAGCCGGTGCGCCGCGAACCGATCCTGTGGGTCAGCTCGGCCAATCACACGGTCCATGAACGCGAGGTTCTGCCCATGGCGTTTGGGCGGCCGAACTGCCTGTGGCGGCGCACGGCCTGCGCAGCCCTCGAAGAGGAGGGCCGCGACTATCGCGTCCTTTTCACCAGCTTCTCGGCGACCGTCATCGCCACGGCGGTTCTGTCGGGGCTCGCCATCTCGGTTCTGCCCGAATGCGCCCTGCGCCCCGGCATGCGCGTTCTGGGAGAGGCCGATGGCTTCAAGGCGCTGCCCGACTGCCATATCGGCCTCATGCGCGGCCACACCGGGCAGGCCGAGATCATCGACGCGCTGGCGCGCCACATCTCCGAGAGCCTGGACAATCTCTCTGTCCCCGCCTTTCTGGAAGAAAACGGCAGCTATGATTTCAACGCTGCGTTCCTGAATTCGCGCAACAAACGCCTGCGCCCCGGCCATTTGCTGAATGGCTGGTGAGGCGGGCGACGGAGCACGGCAGATGGCGCGGGCTTGACCCCGTGGACCCGGAACGTCTCAATCGGAAATTATGGAAAAGATACGCCCAGCCGATTCGCAGAGCAATGTTGCGGAATTCTCCGTCAGTGAGATTTCGGGTGCGCTGAAGCGCACCGTGGAAGACAGGTTCGGGCATGTGCGCGTGCGCGGCGAGGTGTCCGGCTATCGCGGGCCCCATTCATCCGGCCACGCCTATTTCGCACTCAAGGACGACCGCTCCCGGCTTGAAGCCGTGATCTGGCGCGGCGTCTTCTCCAAGCTCAAATTCCTGCCGCAGGAAGGGCTTGAGATCATCGTCACCGGCAAGCTCACCACATATCCGGGCTCGTCGAAATACCAGATCGTCATCGAAAGCGTGGAGCCGGCCGGCGCCGGCGCGCTGATGGCGCTTCTGGAAGAACGCAAGAAGAAGCTCGCCGCAGAAGGGCTCTTCGAGGACAGCCGCAAGAAGCCCATCCCCTTCATGCCGCGTGTCATCGGCGTCGTCACGTCCCCCACGGGCGCGGTGATCCGCGACATCATCCACCGCATCTCCGACCGGTTTCCGGTTCATGTGCTCGTCTGGCCCGTTCGTGTGCAGGGCGAGACCACGGGCGATGAAGTGTCCAACGCCGTGGCCGGCTTCAACGCCCTGCCCGAAGGCGGACCACTGCCGCGCCCCGACCTCGTGATCGTTGCGCGCGGCGGCGGCAGTCTGGAAGACCTGTGGGGCTTCAACGACGAATCCGTGGTGCGTGCTGTCGCGGCCTCGGACATTCCGGTCATCTCCGCCGTCGGCCATGAAACCGACTGGACGCTGATCGATCTCGTGGCGGACCGCCGCGCGCCCACACCGACGGGCGCTGCCGAGATGGCCGTGCCGGTGAAGGCCGATCTGGAAGCCTCCGTTGCCCGGCTTTCCGCGCGGCTGAAAGGCGCGGTCTCGCGGGAAGGCGACCGCAAGCGGCAGACGCTGCAGGCGCTGTCACGCGCCCTGCCCTCGCCCGACCAGCTTCTGGCCCTGCCGCGCCGTCGCTTTGATGAGGCCGCTGGCCGGCTCGGCCGCGCGCTCACCGCCGCGACGCAGCGCAAGCGACTGACCTTCAATGGCGTGCGGCTGTCACCAGCCACGCTGGAGCGCCGTCTGAGCGAGGTGCGACGACGCACCGCAGCCTCCGGCGAACGCCTGCCAGGCGTCTTCCTCGCCCTTGTGCGCGCCCAGCGCACGCGCTTCGACCGCGATGCCGCGCGCGTCTCCCCGACGGCGCTCCGGCAGCGCATCGTGCATTGGCGCGACCGCCTTGCACAGGCCGAACGCCGGGCCGACACACAGGTCGCCATGCAGCTCAAACAGGGTCACGCAAGCGCCGATCAGGCCATGCGTCTGGCGAAGTCCCTGTCGCACGAAGGCGTTCTGGAGCGCGGGTTTGCGCTGGTTCGCGGGCCTGACGACCTTCCCATCAAGCGGGCGCGCAACATCCAGCCCGGCCTTGAGCTCCAGATACAGTTTGCCGACGGGACCACCCGCGCGGTTGCCGCCAGCGACGGCCGCAAGGTCGCAGCCAGCCCGAAGAAACCCAAACCCTCGGACAAAGGTCCGAAGGATCAGGGGAGCCTCTTCTAGTTCGCCCTGCGTTCATTCGGACGCACGGGGAATGCTCTGGTGCGCGGTTGAAAAATCGGTGACGGGTGCTTCTGGCACACCACCTCTTTTACCGCATTGAAACCTTGTCTACCTAGCGTCCCGAGAGAGCAAGGATAATGCAATGAGTACAGCGCTTCTGATTTCCGGCGTCTTGCAGAATTTGGGTATCGCCGCAATTGCCGCGCTGTTTTACGACATCGTTCTGCGTCGCAGCCCCAATGACGCAACGCGCCACGCATTGATCGCCGTGGTGTTTGCCGCCGGTGCGGTGGGCTCCATGTCGCTGCCCGTGCAGGTGGCGCCCGGCCTCATCTTCGATCTGCGCAACTCCTTTGTAATTCTCGCGATGAGCTTCGGCGGCTGGCTCACGCTCGGTCTCACCACCGTTGCAGCCATCGCTTTCCGCCTGTGGATCGGCGGGGCGGGTGCGATCGCCGGCGCGATCGGCATTCTGGTTTGCGCAGGTGCAGGCCTTGCCTTCGCCATGCTTTTCAAGCGCGAGCGCATCAGCCTTCCGACATTCGGCCTTCTCGGCGCGGTCTCCGGCCTGTCGCTGCTCTCCATGTTCGTTCTGCCATACGAGACGGCAATCGCGCTTCTCTCCAATGTCGGCCCGGTCATGCTGCTCATGAACGTGCTCGGCACCATGCTCGTCGGCGGCATTGTCGAGCGCCAGCGCCAGCAATATGAGCGCGAGAACACGCTGACGCGCGAAGCATCCACCGACGCACTGACCCGCCTTGCCAACCGGCGCGTGTTCGACATGCGCGGCCCCAACATCATGGATTCCGCCATGCGACGGGGCGAGGCCTGCACATTGATGCTGATCGACATCGATCACTTCAAGCAGATCAACGATGTCCACGGCCATGATGTGGGCGACAAGGTGCTCAAGCATCTGGCTGCACTGGTGCGCGCCAATGTGCGCCAGAGCGACCTTGTGGCGCGTTTCGGCGGCGAAGAGATTGCGCTCGTCCTGCCGATGCATGACGCCAATCGCGGTTTCAACCTCGGTGAGCGCCTGCGCAAGGCCGTCGAAGCCACGCCCTATCTGCACGAGGACGGCGCGGAAATCCGGATCAGCGTGAGCATTGGCGTCTACGCCAACAATGGCGAAGATGCTGCCGAGCCCTTTTCAGCCGCATTCAAGCGCGCCGACATGGCGCTCTACCGGGCAAAATCTGCCGGCCGCAACCGCGTCGAAATCGCCATCGCGGCATAGGACCGGAGCCGCTTCACTTCTGACGCGGATTGCGCCAGCGTTGCAGGAGTTCGGCCTCAATGCCCTTGAAGCCGAAATAGAAGAGCACGATCAAAAACCCTTTCGCGAGAATGGAAAGGAACTGCAGGAGACCGCCATCGGCGATCCCCATCAGGCCGTGCCTGAGCAGAAAATCCAGATTGGCCATAGCCACATTGATGAGCTGAAACGAGAGAAATGCCGTCAGGAAGGCGCACAGCGCCATGACCATGAACAGAAACAGCCAGTGATAGCGTGACAGTCGAAACAGATCTCTCATTCGACTTTCCCGAGCGCCCGTAAACTGCCCGAAGCACCGCGACGCGCGGGCCCGAAACCATGCTCCAAGGATAGGCCGCCGGGCCCGATGCGCAAGCCTGCCCGGTTAACGGCGCTCATGCAAAAGGGCGGCGAACAGAAGCTCACCGCCCTTTGCCATTTCATTGGTGTGTCCGCTCAGGCCGTTTTCACGTCCGAGGGATAGCCGGCCGCGTCGAGCGCCTGAATGACGGCGGCATCGGCGCTCTGGCTGTCGATCTGAACCGTCTTCGTTTCCAGGTCGACATTGACCGCTGCATTCGAATCCACGCTCTTGACCGCTTCGGTCACCGCTTTTGCGCAATGCCCGCACGTCATGTCAGGCACATTCAACGTCACCATTTGCTGCTCCTTCAGGTGAAGATCGTCTCGATTCGATGAAGCTAATCCTTCCAGCAACCGGAAGGTCAATCGCCTTTCGCCCTCACGCTTGACCTTCCAGCAGATGGAACCTCTACCCTGCAAAGGCCGATACAGGAGAAGACATCATGATGAACGACTTCATGGGCACGGGAATGATGGGGTTCGGCGGTCTCTGGATGCTGCTGATTGGTGTTCTGGTCATTCTGGCGATCGCCGCGCTGGTCAAGTATCTGATGAAATAGCCAGCGCGGCGTCACCTGAAGCACCGCGCTCAGCTCACGGTAAACTGCCCCATCATGCCGGCGTCCTCGTGTTCGAGAATGTGGCAGTGATACATGAAGGGCGTGTCCCTGCTCGCCGGGTGATCGAACCGCACCAGCAGCTCCGTTTCGCCATCGACAAGAACCGTGTCTTTCCAGCCCTGGTCTTCCGGCCCCGGTTCGCGTCCGTTGACGCTGATCACCTGAAACGACACGCCATGGATGTGAAACGGGTGCGTGAGCATGTTCGTGGTCACGATCCAGCGTTCCGTCGCACCGCGTTCCACTTCTTCGTTGATCACGCCCATCTCGAAGGGGCGGCCATTGATGGAGAAGCCCCCCATCATGCCTCCGCCCATGCCCCCCATGCCCCCCATGCCCCTGCCGCCCCCCATACCCATATCGAGCGAGAAGCGGCGCGTCGCGGCAACTTTTGCCGGATCATGATCCGGGCGGGCGCCGCCGAGATTGTCTGGCAGACGCTTGATCGAACCTTCAAGACGCTCATCGACAGTGAACGGAAGAACCGGGAACTGCCGCAGCCCCGTGACCCTGTCCACCATGCCAAGCGCGCGTCCCATCATGCCGCCCATGCCTGAATTGGGATCGCCATCGCTCGCAAGCGTCATCGCCCGACCGTCGGAGAAATCGACAAGGATCTCGGCCCGTTCGCCCGGCGACAGGCGCAGTGTCTCCAAAGCCACGGGTACCGGCAGATAGCCGCCATCCGTCGCAACCAGATGCATGGGCCGCCCGTCATCACAGAAGAGCGAATAGATCCGCGCATTCGACGCATTGATCAGCCGCAGGCGGACGATGGATTTCGGCACAACGGCCACCGGATCGAGCTGCCCGTTTATGAGCATCGTGTCGCCTGTCATGCCATGCATGATGTCCATCATGGAGCTTGCATAGGCGAGTTCGCCATCCTGCGTGAAGCGCCGGTCCTGCAAAAGGAGCGTCAGATCATCGACGCCATAGGTGGACGGCAGGCCGCGCTCGTCATCCAGACCATCGGTGACGTGGATTGCGCCGGCAAGCCCGGCATAGACATCACGCGCCGTGCGGCCATGGATATGGGTGTGGAAGAACGCGGTGCAGGGCGACTGGTCGATCTCCATGTCGGGAACCCACTCGCCACCGGGCTCCACGGGCAGATGCGGGCCGCCATCATGCTCTCCGGGTACAAGAAGGCCATGCCAATGCGCACTGACGGGAATGGGCAGCGTGTTGCCCACCCTGGCCTCCAGCGGCCCCTTCTTCATGCGCACGACGGGTCCGAGATAGGACTGGTTGAAGCCGATGGTCTGGGCGCTCAGCCCGCCGCCGAAATCCGTCTGCCCGGTCTGCGCCACCACCTCGAAACGACCGGTCTCAGTCGTGTCGATCAGCGTCGGCATGCGCAAAGGCGCGCGGTCTGCGGCAAGGGCTGCGGCGGGTGGCAATGAGGGTCGCAGCACGATGCCGGCAGCGCCTATCGCAGCCAGCGCGGTTGCACCTGTGAGAAAGTGACGTCGTTTCATCGTGTTCGCTCCTGCGCGGAACGCGCGTTCAGTTCGTCGTGGCCCTCGCGTATCTCATCGGGCCAGGTGCTCTTGATGTAGGACAGCACCGCAACGATCTCCTCATCCGACAGAATGCCATCATAGACCGGCATTGCCGAAACGTAATCGTCGAGATTGGCTGCCGCAGCCACACCGTATTTCGTTATCGCGAA
Organism: Nitratireductor aquimarinus; assembly: GCF_017255295.1. Lineage (GTDB taxonomy): Bacteria > Pseudomonadota > Alphaproteobacteria > Rhizobiales > Rhizobiaceae > Nitratireductor > Nitratireductor aquimarinus. Next base: position 229,012 of record NZ_JAFKDE010000002.1, on the reverse strand, counting down.
AAGCAGCGTGTCATTGTGGTGCCAGGTGTGCCCGGTTTCATCATGCGGCGGCGCGGGCATGGAGCCATCCGGCCCGGGTGTGCGCCAGTCCGCGGTCTCGCCTTCAAGGTCTGCGCCATGGCACGAGGCGCAATTGGCCGCGTAGATTTCCCTGCCGCGTGCAACGAGCTGCCGGTCATCGGGCTTCAGGAGAGCAGCATCCTCCGCCGCCCCCTCCACCAGCACCAGCCAGAGCGCCGCCGATAGAGCGACCGCGAAAGCGACGCCCAGAACGACTAAGACCGAGCCTGCACGCATGCCTGCCTCGCCTGAACGGGAAAACCGGAGCCGCCGCCATCAGACGGTGCCTGCGAAGACAGGACCGTCACAGCGACGGTCATGCCTGCTGCCGGAGCGCAATGCGCCCCGGCGCGAATGCCCGGCAGGGTCATTTCTTGCCGGTTTCGAGGAAGACGCCCGGCTGGGTGTCGGCATATCCGTCGAATGTGTAGACTGTGTATTCGGCCTCAGGGTCGTATCCCATGCCCAGCGAGCCCATCGGCATGCCCGGAACGGCGATGCCCTTCACGTCCGGCTTCTCGGACATGAGCTTTTCCACCGCCTCGATCGGCACGTGACCTTCAAGCACATATTTGCGCTCGTCGCCGATCACCGCCGTGTGACAGGCCCCCATAGCGTCAGGCACACCGGCCTGCTTCTTCACATTGGTGAGGTCTTCCAGATCGCTCACCTTCATCGTGTAACCGGCCTCTTCCATGGCCTCGACCCACACTTCACAGCAGCCGCACCACGGCGTCTTGTAGACGGTGATGGTCTTGTCGCTGTCTGCCGGAGCGGCATGAGCCGCGCCAAGAAGCGTTGAAAGGGCAAGTGCGGCTGCAGGCATCTGCTTCAGGATGGCGTTCTTCATTGTGGTTCTCTTTCGAATGATCTCGGGGGAGAGCCGCGACAGGAACTGAAATCGTCCAGAGGGCCAGAATGCGCGCCACCGGGGCCGCTCTTGCGCGACCGGGTTCAGGTGGCGGGCTCATGCCCGAAGGCAGCGCCAAGGCGCACACCTTTCTGGAGACCGATATCCTCTCTCGACTGATTGAAATGCGCCGGATACCGGCGCTGAAAGCGATCAGGCGAGGATGGGCGGTCGAAAGAGACGTAAGGGGACGGGCTGATGAAGCGTCACGGTCGGCATGCTGGCAAGCGGCGAGACCGTGGCGTGGAACTGCTGCACCTGGAAGGGCGCGATGTAATGGCAATCCATTGCGCAATTCATCTCGAAGGGCATCGCGCCATCGCTGGCCGGCCCGCAGCAATCCATCATCGAAGAATCAGCGGCATGCGCGGCCGTTTCCGTGGCGGCGACCGAATCAGCCGCAAACGCCGTCTGCATTGCGGGAAGCGCGCCCGCAAAGGCAAAAACGATCAGAAGCAGGACGGCCAGAAACCTTCTCATGAAGCGTTATGTATCGCGCCATGGCCGGGAAATCCATAAAAACCGGGCGCCTGCGACACCGAAACCGGGTCTGGAGGCGTTCAATGTTGCGCCACTTCGATAGGCATATCCATTGGGCGAAACACGACTGCCGCGGCGGGTAGCGGGCCAACAAACGCCCAAGAGGCTATCCGAAAGCTCACCCCTCCCCGGCGCTGCAGCGACCCGGTAAAAGAAGTAAAGGCATCCGACGCCACTCATTTTTCGAACATCGCGATTGACAATCTTCCACTACTGATATCACTTAAGCTAAGTAATTGGATTTATTAAGATATCTCGAAAAACTATTCAAACTTGAATTAAGTTTCATTCGAGCGCAGCGAACTGCACGACTCCGGCCCAACAGCCCCATATACCCCGCACTAAAGGCAAGAGCGATGAACGCCAACAAAACCTCCCGATCAACGACCATTGCGAAGCCGAAGAAGCGGAAGTTTTTTCTGTTCGGTCCCGACATTACAGGTGGCGGCAAAGGCCATGGGCTTGAAATTGTCAATGAAGATGCCCTGATCGTTCCTGGCCTCGCTTTTTTTGCCGCGCCGATAGATCGGGTCGAAACCTACAGGAAGTGGTCAGGCTTCGGATATTTCAAGGAAGTACCGCACATTGTTGAGAAAAAGGGGCATCGGCAACCGCGCGACATGGAGGCATATGGCGATTTCTCGCTCATTTCGGAGCGAATGAAACGGATACTAGAGACCGTCGACGAGAAAGCCTTCGCCTTTGCGGAATGTGACCTCACATTAGCGGACGGATCCAAGGGACCGACATACTATCTCTGTGATGTTGTTCGTGAGCTTGATGCTCTGGACCTAGCTTCTTCCAAATTGAAAGTGGAAGTTAGTGATGATTTCATCCATGGAAAACACTACAGCATTGCTGGAGGCGCCAACCTTTTCTTCAATGAAGATGAAATAGGTTCTGCACATGTTTTTGTACAACCCCACCTCGGAGCAGACCCTATATGCGACAATATTTTGCGCGACGCATGCAAACATGAAGATCTAAAGGGAATTCGCTTCCGCGACGTCTCGAAACTATAATTAACATTAATTTTTAATATTGCTTTCTAGAGTTTTCATCGTGACAAAAATAAATTTGCACCAGGAACATCATATTATTGAGCGTCAGGCATTCGGAAAAAGCGGATTGCTTAAGGAGCTCTCAAAACGCAATTTGCTCAACCTCGATAGTCCGCGCAATCTGCTCAACCTGCCACAATCCAAGGAACTCGCGGCAAAGCTCGGCGTCTCACCGCATCAAGGTGGACCGTTGAAGGCATATTCTGAAGGGCTGGCCGGTCAACTTCAGAGGCTTCAGGGCACCAAAGACTACCGCGCCATGCTCTCCGGCGACAAAGCCGCCGGACAGCGGCTTGCCGGGCGCGTCAACGGGCTGATGGACACGCTGAAAGCGGGGCTGGTCAATGGTGATCTTTACACCAACACGCCGAAGGGTCTGTCGGATGTAGCGACGAACGCGAAGATCAGCTCCTTCTTCGGCGACCTCGACGGCTATACAAGGAAGCACGCGGCGCAGATCGGCAAGCTGGGAAAGTTGCCAGCGCCGGAGGCCAAGTGGGCGGCGGCTCTGAAGTCGAAGAAAGCACTCGAAACGACGGTAGACGCCTTGCAGAAAGCTGGCGTCAAGCTTGGCAAGGGACCGGCGGCCGCTACGCTTGAGGAGCTGGCCGGAGCCGTGGTGGTTTCGGGTAAGCAGAGCCTGCTCTCAGCAACATCGCTGACAACGCTCAAGAATTACTATGCCAGCCTTCCTGTTTACGTCAGAAACGGCGTCAGGGTCAGCGGGCCGGCTGCCACCGCTTTGGGCATATCTGTGAGTGTCGCCGAGGCGGCGCAGCAGGCAAAAGCTGGCGACACGGCAGGTGCAATCGGCACTCTGGCACGCCTTGCGGGAGCCCTCTATTTCGGCGCGAAAGGCATGGCGCTCGGCGCGGCCGGCGGAATGGCTGCTGGCGGACCAGTGGTCTCGGTCATAGGCGGCGTGATCGGCGGCGTGGCAGGCGCCGTAGGCGGCGATGCGGCCGTGGGAGTACTGATGGATGGCGCAAACAATCTCCTCGGGGCTGTGGCCGGCCATGCGTGGAGCAAATCGTCCAAACTCCTTCCCTCCATTCATGATTTCATGCTTTTCATTGAGGTCGGTCAAGCGATCACGGGTGGTGCGCGCGAGTTGAATGCGCTGGTAAAGGAAGTCACCCAGGTTGGAGGGCACACCAAGCCGAGCCGGAGAGCTGGAGCCACTGTCGGTAGTCTTGGAAGAAAGAGATCGAAATCACTTCACCACCGCAGTGGCGGGCATTCTTCCGACAATCAAGATGGTGGTTCTAAGAGACCTGTATACGACCCTTGTTGTGACAGCTTTCAAAAATCGCGCACCTATGTCGAGCGCGACGGCGTCACTCGTTTGCCATGCATTGTAGTTCGCGCGGGTGACGAATGGGGAAATTCCAGTCAGACAGGTCGCAGCAGAAGCAGTGGCAGCGGCAATAGCAAAGGCCGCGGCCGAAGCGGAGGAAGCCGGGGCGTAGTTTCAAAACAGGCACGAGACGCGGTTTCGAGAGGAAGGGGCGGGCTTTATCCAGTCGCTCTCGACCTTGATGGCGATGGAGTTCTTGATATCCGACCACTTGAACCAGCCTTGTCAGTTGGCCCTCTGTTCGATGCGAATTGCGATGGAACACCGGATTCGGTTGCCTGGGTCGGACCTTCGGACGGCCTGCTGACGATCGACCTTGGCGCCGATGGCGAACAAGGGCCTGACGGGACCATTGATCAAACCAGAGAACTCGCCTTTGCCTTGTGGAAGACACAGGATGAGATCGCAACGGAAAGCGGGACCAAGAGCGATAAGCCAGTGACCGACCTTGAAGGCTTGCGCTGGGCCTTCGACACCAATGGCGACAATGTTCTGGACCCTCACGATGATCGCTGGAACGAGTTCCGCATCTGGCAGGATCACAATCAAAACGGCGCTAGCGACCCCGGAGAGCTGCGCACGATGGAAGAGGCCCGTGTCGCCTTCATCGAACTGCTGCCATCCAGCAAAGGCTCAAGACTGTTCGCCGACGGTTCGGCCATAACCGGCACGAGCTCTTTCGGGAAAACGGATGGCACAGCCGGCCTCGCTGCCGATGTCGTGCTGAGCTATCGATCGCACTGAATTCCCGACTTCCCGACCACACGCCCACCTGAACACCGGAAACGGCGTTCGGGTGGATGTGGTGTGCGAATTTCATGACCTGCAGCAGCGTTGAAAACGTGCCGCAGCCTCTCTCATGCATCCCGTATTTTCAGACGACACCGAGCATGGACAATAACCAGCCCCACGATCCGGGCCTACAAGCACGCACTGTTGCAGCGGAAACCGGGCTGGCGGCACTCAGCCTGATCGCGGGTTTCTATCGAATATCGATTGAGCCTGAGAAACTCTCGCGTGAATTGGCCCTTTCCGGCGAGGCCAACAGCCAGGACATTCAGCGCGCAGCGCGCTTGATCGGCCTGAAAGCTCGCCACGTCGGGCGACTGAATGCGCAGCGCCTCTCCACACTTCCCGCCCCCGCAATAGCCTGTCTTGGCGACAGGGGCTTCGCTGTATTCGGCGGAGTTACAAGAGAAGGAACCTACCGACTCCTCGATCCGGCAAGCCTGGCCGTTCGGGACCTGCCAGCCAATGAATTCCTTGAAGCCGACAGTGGCGGCATGATTCTTCTGCAAAGGCGCATGGGCGGTCCGGGCACGGATCAGGAAAGTTTCGGCTTTCGCTGGTTCCTGCCATCGATCTGGCGCTATCGACGGCCGATCGTACATGTGCTTCTGGCCAGCCTGTTCGTGCAGATATTCGCCCTGGTCACCCCCCTGTTCTTCCAGGTGGTGGTCGACAAGGTCCTTGCGCATCGCAGCTATTCAACGCTGATTATCCTGGTTACCGGCCTGGTTGTTATCGGTCTCTTCGACGTCGTTCTCCAATATCTGCGCACCTATGCGCTATCGCATACGGCGAATCGGATTGATGTAGAGCTGGGCCGCCGACTGTTTCGTCATCTTCTCAACCTGCCGCTCAGCTATTTCGAGACCCGCGCTGCCGGTCAAACGGTCGCACGGGTGCGCGAACTGGAAACTATTCGCGACTTCCTCACCGGCCAGGCGCTCTTCAGCGGCCTCGACCTCGTTTTTACATTCATCTTCATCGCGGTGCTGTTCGCATATTCGACAACACTTACATGGATCGTGATTGCGTCCATCCCATTTTACATTGGTATCGGGGTTCTCATCCGACCATTTTTGCGGACCCGCATTGACGCAAAATTCGACCGCGGTGCCTATAGCCAGCAATTGCTCGTCGAATCCATCGTTGGCGCACAGACCATAAAGGCGGCGGCGATTGAGCCAACTATCACGGCGCAATGGGAGGAGCGTCTGGCCGCTTACGTAAAGGCGTCCTTTGCGGCGACCATGCTTGCAGCCAAGGGGCAGAACGCCATCCAGTATGTGAGCAAGGTGACAACGGCGGCGCTGCTCCTGTTCGGCGCTCAGGCCGTCATCAACGGCGAAATGACGGTCGGCGCACTCATAGCCTTCAACATGATCTCCGGGCAGGTTGCACAACCCATTCTACGCCTGTCGCAATTGTGGCAAGACTTCCAGCAGGTGCAGATTTCGGTCGCTCGGCTGGCAGATATTCTGAACGCCCCAGCGGAACCACGCCCCTCAAGCACCACCGCGCTACCCAGGCCGAATGGAGCCATAGAACTCAGAAGCGTTCGCTTCCGCTACTCACCCAACGGGCCGGATGTCTTGAAAGATATCTGTCTTGAGATCGGTTCAGGAGAGGTGGTCGGCATTGTCGGCCCATCTGGATCGGGCAAATCCACACTGACCAAGCTTATTCAGCGGTTCTACATTCCAACTTGCGGCCAAGTACTGGTTGATGGGCAGGATATCTCCCAGGTCGATCCTGCATGGCTCCGCGCCAACACGGGCGTCGTGCTTCAGGAGAACCTGCTGTTCAACCGCAGCATTCATGACAACATCACTCTGGCCACCCCTTCCATGCCACGCGCAGATGCGATGCGCCTCGCAACGCTGGCCGGGGCCGATGAGTTCATTGCAAAATTGCCAAGCGGTTACGATACAATGATCGAAGAGCGCGGCGCCAACCTTTCGGGCGGGCAGCGCCAGCGTCTGGCCATTGCTCGCGCCCTGGCAACCAATCCGCCAATACTGATACTCGATGAAGCGACAAGCGCACTCGACTATGAGAGCGAGCGCATCATTCTCGCCAATATGCGCGAGATCGTTCGCGGGCGCACCGTTATCATCATAGCCCACCGTCTGGCCACGGTGCGGGGCTGCAATCGCATCATCGCCATGGATAACGGCCGCATCGTTGAAACCGGCACGCACGAAGACCTGTCAGCGCGCAAAGACGGGCTCTACGCGCATCTGTGGCGGCTCCAATCAGGACCGAGCCAAGGGTGAGGATCGTTCAATTGAAAGCTGCGAAGACATCGAAATCAGTCCAGGCGGCCCGCCCAAGGTCTGACTGTGCATTCCTGCCCGCCGCTTTGGAAATTCTGGAAACGCCCGCATCTCCCGTTCGCATCGCATTTCTATGGACCATATGTCTATTGGCAAGCAGCGCACTCCTATGGGCCTATCTTGGAAAAATCGACATTGTGGCAACGGCTCAGGGAAAGGTTCAGCCCGCCGGTCGCGTGAAGACCATCCAATCGCTGGAAAGCGGGAGGGTCAGCAGCGCAATCGCCATCAATGGCGCGCCTGTCAAAAAAGGGGATATCCTGCTCAGGCTCGATGCTGGCGAGGCGCAGTCGGATGAAACTGCACTCATAGGAAATCTAACGTCGCTGGAAGGCGAAATCGCCCGCCGCAAGGCCGTATTACAGGCAATCCGCTCCTGGCGGCTTCATTCCGACCGTAGAGAGGAAGCGGGCACTGTTCCAGATCTGCAATTCCCTCCCTCAGTGCCCCCATCAATCCGGCAACGTGAACGACAGAGGTATCGCGCCGAACTTGATGAGCTTGAAGCCGGACTGAACGTCCTTCGCGCGCAGAGCGAACAAAAGCATGCGGAAATCAGACGCTTGAAGAGGTCTGCCTCCTCACAAAGCGCCTTGATTGAAACGCTTTCAGAGCGGGTCGCAATGCGCTCCAGCCTGTTTCAGGCAAAGGTCGAAACGAAAGCTCACCTGCTTGAAACGCTGCAGGCGCTTCAGGAAGCCGAAGTGGGCCTTGCGACCTTGAAAGGCCAGTGCGAGGAGGCGAAGGCAGCACTCAAGGCGATTGAAAACGAGGCGGACAAGCTCGTGAAGAGCTATGTCAACGACAATGACAAACGCCAGTCTGAAGCGCTCCAGCGGGCGGCGGAATTGAAACAGACATTGCTCAAGGCCGAACGGCGTCGCGCGCTCATGACAATCGTCAGCCCGATTGACGGCACCGTTGAAGCTTCGGCAATCACGACAGTCGGCCAGGTGGTCACCGCCGGCACGGAACTGATGAGAGTTGTACCAGAAGGGGCCCGGCTTGAAGTTGAGGCCTATCTTGCCAATCGGGATGTCGGCTTTGTGGAAGTCGGCCAGGAAGCCATTATCAAGATTGAAGCATTTCCCTTCACGCGCCATGGAACCCTGACGGGACGGGTCACGCACGTTGCCACCGATGCCATCCCTGAACCCGACGCACGGGAAATCGAGAACAGCCCAGCCGCGGAACTGAAGAGCCTGGTGCCACTTGGTAACGTGCAACGCATGCAGAACCTGGTTTTCCCGATCACCGTTGAACTCATGGAGACAACCTTCATGATTGAGGACAGGCTCGCCACCCTCATGCCCGGCATGATCGCCACGGTGGAAATCAAGACAGGTCAACGGCGCATCCTCGAATATCTCTTCTCGCCGCTTGCCGAGATTGGCGATCAATCCTTCAAGGAACGTTGAAAGGTTCCGCCATGTGGGCGGCTGAACTGACTTGCCTGAAGCGCCCCGTTCGTGGGCCAGCTCCAGCGATATGCAGCATGATTCCGAACGTGGGAGGCGAATCACAACATCTTCTGAAGATGCCCTCCAGAAAAGGAATGCGAACCATCCGCCGAGAGCGTTCGCGCATCACCGCCGGTAGCGGAATGCGTGGTTTCGGGCAATGCTGTGAGATGAAGAGAAATGGTACGGTTGGGTGGATTCGAACCACCGACCTCAGGAGCCACAATCCTGCGCTCTAACCAACTGAGCTACAACCGCACACGTGACCGGTGACCGGCGTTCGCGTCAATACGGGCAATTGATCGCTTTTTCAAGCCAAAAGAACAAAAGAAAAAAAGACCGGGGGGAGGATCCCGGTCTTTTTTCACAAGAGACCGAAGGGAGGAGGTTTCGGTCCCACTCGGCAGCAAGCGGGAGGAGGTGCTTTCTGCCGGACTACTCAGAGCGCTAACGCCTCAGGCGACGCGCAGTTCCTTGACGGCCTTCTCGAACACGTCCTTCATGGGCTTCGCCATGGTTTCAGCAGATTTCTGCGACGTGGTCTGGAAGTCCTTCATCTGGTCGACGGCCACTTCCATGCGCTTGCGCATGAAGTTGCTCTGCATTTCGATCAGCTCGGCGAAGGAGCGCACGCCAGCCAGCGCCTCAAGATGGGCGAGATTGGCTTCCGTGCCCTCGCGCAGCGCGGCAATCGACTTGGAGGTCAGCTCGTTGCCGGCGGTCTTGGCGCTCTCGAAAGTGGCTTCGAAAGCCTTCTGGGTCTCTTCCGCGCTCGACTTCATGCGGGAATAGGCCTCTTTCGTCTGCTCGGCGCTCTTTTCGGCGAAAGCGCGGAACTGCTCGCTCGCCTGCGTCGCATCAAACGTCGGGAATTCAACGGCCCCAGTGTCCTTCTGCGTGGTCTTGGTCATATCCGCGATCCTTTGGTTCTCGTTCATGGTGGCCTCTCCTTGGATGGCGCTCACCGATAATTCATGACCGGTATATAGCATCGATCTTTGTGCATTGCAACATCTTTGCTGCACTGCAACATGCTCATCGCTATAACCGTCGCTGCAATTAACCAATCGCGGAGAATTCGCAGCATCAGGGCCTTAGAGTTTGTGGACCTCGCGGCCACATGCTTTTATTAATAAGGCGTTAACATCGTTATCGGGATGCCGCGTTCTGCGGTTGAGGATGGCAGCCCGATGCTGTTTGAAACGATGCGGTTCTCCCGGCCAGCGATTCCCGGCCGGGCGCATACAGGATAATTGTTGGCTCGTTTGAATGGCGTCTGTCTCATACTCCTTCGTTGACATTGCGGTGCTGGACCGGGTGCGTGAGCGCTTCGCAGCGGGCGATGCGCTGCTCGTCCTGTCGCGCGCGCTCGACACCGTGATCTGGGCGAACGGCCCCGGCGCGGCCCTGATCGGCTATCGCAACATCGAAGAGGCCATCGGGGCCGAGAGCAATCTTTCGGCAACGACCCGCCGGCAGATCTCCGCCACGCCCGGCTTCCCCCGCATTTCGGGAGAACGCACGGTTGGCACGCGGCTTGGCCGCGGCATGCGCGCGCCGGTCGTCAATCTGGAAGCATCCACGATTTCCCTGCCCGGCGGCGAGCAGGCCATTCTTCTGGCCCTCAAGGCCACATCCATGCGCATGCGCGACGATGCCTTCCGCGCCACGGCGGCGGTTGAGGGCTTCGATGCGGCAGACCAGTTTGCGGCGCTCGTCGATGAGAACGGCCTCGTCGCAGCCTCCTCCAGCGGCTTCCAGAAACTCGGCATCGAGCGCGAGACCCTGCGCGCGCTCGTTGACGAAGTGCGCGACGAGACGGATCGCCTGGTCAAGCGCATGGTCGAAGGCGGCGCGCGCCAGCGCCCCGCCGCCATTGCCAAGCTGACCGACGAGCCGGCATGGCACCTTCTGGTCGTGGTGGACGAACAGAACGCGCCGCTTCAGGAAGCGCCTGCTGCTCCGACCGTGACGACCATGCCCGACGACGCCCCCTCCCCGCTCGTGGAAGAGCCGGCTGCGGATGCTCCGGCTGCGGATGCCCCGGCGGCGCAGACCACAGCGCATGACGATGCGCCGACAGAGACACTGGCGACCGAAGCGGACGCCGCGTCTGCACCGATTGCGCCCTCTGCCGCGCAGGAAAACAACGTCGCCTCCACCATGGAGACGGTAGAGCCCGAAGCGCAGGAACCCAGGAAGACGCCGCAGCGCGAGCGCCCGAAGGGAACCGTGCGCTTTGCATGGCGCACCGATTCGGAAGGCCGCTTCACCGCCCTGTCCGATGCCTTTGCCGAGGCCATCGGGCCAGCGGCAGCCGACGTGATGGGGCGACGCTTCCGCGATGTTTCGAATGCCTTTGGCCTCGATCCCGATGGCCGCATCGCGACCCTTCTGGAGCGCCGCGACACCTGGTCCGGCCGCACCGTCATGTGGCCGCTGGAAGGCACGGACCTGAAAATTCCCGTCGACCTTGCAGCCCTGCCGATCTATGGCCGCGGCCGCGTGTTCGAAGGCTTTCACGGCTTTGGCCTTGCCCGCATGGGCGATGCCGTAACCGATCCCGAGGGCATCGGGCTGGTGCTCATTCCCGGCGCGCCGCTTCCGACCCGTCCTGTGGAGAGTGCCGAAACGCCGCCTGCACCGGAAGCCGGAAGCAGCGAAACCGCGCTGCCGGAGACACCGGAAGCCGAGGAAGAGCCAGTCGTTGAAGCACCCTTTGACGCCGACTTGCACGACGCCCCTGCGGACGAGGCGGAAGAGCCCGCTGATGCGGAAACCGAAGGCGAGCCGGAAGCACCCGTCAAGATCATCAATCTCTCGGAGCACCGCACCGCGCCTGCGAAGGAAAACGGACTTTCGCCGAGCGAAGCAACGGCCTTCCGCGAGATCGGCGCACGTCTGCGCGAAAACAGCGAGCAGACTTCCGATGCCGGCAAGGTCGCGGCATCTGAGACGACAGACGAAGCACCTGTTGAAGACCAGCCCGCCGCCCCCGCCGTAAAAGGCACGGTAACGGAAGACAGCGCGCCGGAAGGAGAAGCGCCGTCACACGAAGCCGAAGAGGCAGCACCCGACGATATCTCTGCAGAAACAAACGAGCCGGTAGCGGAAAGCGCCGCTGAGGACGAAATGCCGGTTGAGGACGTTCACGCGCCTGAGCCTGAACTGACGGCAGACGACGGGGCATCGTCTTCGGGCGAAGCCGCGCATCCCGAGACGACCGAAGCAGTGGAAGCAGTCGAAGGAGCCGAAGCCCGGCCGACGGCAGAAGAAGCGGCGACGCCCGTTTCCACCGCCCCGGTTGTGCCCTCGGCCTTCTTCGAAAAAGCCGCCGATGACCGGGAAGAGACCAGCCTTCTGGCCGGTCTCCCGTTGCCGATCCTCATCCATGCCGGCGACACGCTGCACTTTGCCAATCGCGCCTTCTTCGACCTGACCGGCTATGCCGATCTGGACGCGCTTGAAGAAAACGGCGGCATTGGAGCTCTCTTCCCCGAGAGCTACGAGGTTTCACACACGCCGGCAGACGCGCAGGCACTCACGCTCAAAACGGCGCAGGGCGTCGAGCATGATGTGCATGCGCATCTGCAATCCGTGCCATGGCGCACGGGCAAGGCCCTTCTGCTCGCCCTGCAACCGGTGGAAGCCGAAACGACAGAGCCTGCGCAGGAAGCCGTCGCCGCGCCGCTTTTGAGTGAAGCTCCGGCGGAGACCGGACAGACTGCTGAATTGCAGATGCATCTGGCCGAAATGCGCGCCATCGTCGACACGGCGACCGATGGCGTTGTCATCATCGACAATGACGGCCATGTGCGCTCCACGAACCAACCGGCCGAAGCGCTGTTCGGCTTCGATGGCGAGGATGTGGCGGGCAAGCCCTTCACGGCCCTCTTTGCCATCGAGAGCCAGAACGCCGTGCGCGCGCATCTGGAAAGCCTTTCCGACAATGGCGTTGCGAGCGTTCTGAACGACGGGCTGGAAGTCATCGGCCGTGAAGCGCAGGGACGCTTCATCCCTCTGTCCATGACCATTGGCCGCCTGCCGCACGAAAGCGGTTTCTGCGCGGTTCTGCGCGACATCACCCAGTGGAAGCGCGCCGCTGAGGAACTGACCCAGGCGCGCGCCGAGGCCGAACGCGCCTCCTCGCAGAAGACCGAGTTTCTTGCCCGCGTCAGCCATGAGATCCGCACGCCGCTCAACGCCATCATCGGCTTTTCCGAGCTGATGATGGACGAGAAGTTCGGCCCCATCGGCAATGACCGCTATCGCGACTATCTTCGGGACATCAACCGGTCCGGCAATCACGTGCTCGATCTGGTCAACGATCTGCTGGACATCTCCAAGATCGAGGCCGGCGAGCAGGAAATGCACTACGAGGCCGTCTCGCTGAACGACATTCTGGGCGAGACCGTCGCCATGATGCAGCCGCAGGCCAACCGCGAGCGCGTCATCATTCGTTCGAGCTTCGCCTCCAACCTGCCCGATGTGGTGGCCGATCCGCGCAGCGTGCGTCAGATCGCCCTGAACCTGCTCTCCAACGCGGTTCGCTACACCGCTGCCGGCGGCCAGGTGATCGTTTCCACCGCCTACAGCGCGGATGGAGCCGTCGTCATGCGGGTGCGCGACACCGGCATCGGCATGAACCCGGCTGAAGTCGAGGAAGCGCTGAAACCCTTCAAGCAAATCAACAGCTTGAAGCGCAAGCGCGGTGACGGAACCGGGCTCGGCCTGCCGCTGACCCGCGCCATGGTGGAAGCCAACCGCGCCGCCTTTGCGATCCATTCGGTTCCCGGCGAAGGCACGCTTGTCGAGGTTTCGTTTCCGCCGACGCGCGTTCTCGCCGATTAGGCCTGCCCGCCAGGAAAACACGGAAAACATGATAACCGCAGTTTAGAATACTTCTAAACTTATGATATTGCTTGCATTTTCCTTGACGGTTGCGAAAATTTTTACGACAAGCCTCCTCGCTGGATGGTCAAACCCGGCACTTTCCATGGGACCTTGAACCCCACAGGCTAGGAGACAGAAATGCTGACCAAGAAATTACTCGCAGCCCGCGCAGGTCTCGCCGCGCTTGTTGCTACCGGATCGCTCGCCGCCACGCTTCCTGCCGCACAGGCCGAAGGCACGGTGAACATCTATTCCTACCGCCAGCCCTTCCTCATTCAGCCGCTGCTGGACGCCTTCACCGAGAAGACCGGCATCGACACCGAAGTCCTGTTCCTCAACAAGGGGCTTGAAGACCGCATCGCAGCCGAGGGTTCCAACTCCCCCGCCGACGTGATCCTCACCGTGGATATCGGCCGCCTGATGAACGCCAAGGAAAAGGGCATCACCCAGTCCGTCGAGGACGAGACGGTGAATTCCGAAATTCCCTCCGAGTTCCGCGATCCGGAAGGCAACTGGTTCGGCGTCACCACGCGCGGCCGCGTGATTTATGCTTCCAAGGACCGCGTCGAGCAGGACACGATCACCTATGAAGAGCTCGCCGATCCCAAGTGGAAGGGCAAGATCTGCATGCGCAGTGGCCAGCACAACTACAACATCGCGCTGTTCGCCTCGATGATCGCCCATCACGGCGAGGAGAAGGCCGAGGAGTGGATGAAGGGCCTGAAGGCCAATCTGGCCCGCAAGCCGAACGGCAATGATCGCGGACAGGCGCAGGCCATCTTTGCCGGCGAGTGCGATCTCGGCATCGGCAACACCTACTATGTCGGCATCATGATGAACAACGACAAGGAGCCGGAGCAGAAGGAATGGGCCGATTCGCTCAAGGTCCTGTTCCCCAATTCCGGTGACCGCGGCACGCATGTGAACATTTCCGGCATGGCCATGGCCAAGCACGCACCGAACCGCGAACAGGCTCTTGAGCTGATGCGCTTCCTGGGCAGCGCCGAGGCACAGGCGATCTACGCCGAGACCAACTATGAATATCCGGTCCTGCCGGGCGCGGAAGTCTCTGAAACGGTCCAGTCTTTCGGCGAAATCAAGCCGGATAGCCTGCCGCTCGCAGAGATCGCCAAGCACCGCAAGGCAGCCTCCGAGATGGTCGACCGCGTCGGCCTCGACGATGGCCCGGCCAGCTGATCTTTCCATGAACCGCAAAGCCGGGCCTTGTTCGAGGCCCGGCTTTTTGCTTTCTGCCGGAACGAGTAGCATATTCGAGTTCCGGTACACGGCGTCATGACATCCTATCACACACCGACAGCCCCGCTTCGCGAACGCCGCTTTCCCCGCATCCGGGGCGAGCGACACGGCTTTGCGCTTGCCGGCAGCGTTGTCATCGCGCTTGCCGTTCTCCTGCCGATCGCCACGATCCTCTATGTGGCTCTGACCGGCTCCGGCGAGGCGTGGCCGCATCTTCTGCGCTATGTGCTTCCCCAGTCGCTCGGCACCACGCTTGCGCTGCTCGGCCTCGTGGCGCTTGGCACATCCGTCATCGGCGTCGGGTCCGCATGGCTGGTGGTCGGCTATGATTTTCCACTGCGCCGGCTTCTTGCCTGGGCGCTGGTCCTGCCGCTCGCCGTTCCCACCTATCTGGCGGCCTACGCCTTCGGCGAGTTCTTCCACTATGTCGGGCCGCTGCAGACGGCCGTGCGCAGCATTTTCGGCTTCACCAGCGCACGTGATTACTGGTTTCCCGACATCCGCTCCACCTGGGGCGCGGCGCTGGTGGTGACCTCCGTCACCTTTCCCTACGTCTATCTGACAGCCCGCGTCGTGTTCCTCATGCAGGGGCGCAACATCGCCGATGTGGCGCGCACGCTCGGCGCGCGGCCCTCGCGCGTGTTCTTCCGCGTTCTCCTGCCGGTGGCGCGCCCCGCCATCATCGCCGGCCTGGCTCTGGTCATGATGGAAACGCTGAACGATATCGGCGCGGTGGAATATCTGGGTGTGCGCACGCTCACCCTCTCCGTCTATTCCACCTGGCTCAACCGGGGCAGCCTGGAGGGCGCAGCCCAGATTGCGGCTGTCATGCTGATCATCGTCTTTCTGCTGCTGACGGCAGAGCAGTGGGCGCGGCGTAAACAGCGCTTCCACAGCGCCCGCGCCACACAGATGCATGTGCGCCCGCCGCGTGTTCCGCTCGCCGGCGCACGGGGCTGGCTGGCAACCTTCGCGCTGTCGCTTCCCATCCTGTCCGGCTTCGGCGTGCCGCTCTTCATTTTCGGCGGTTATGTCTCCCGCCGCCTCTACCAGTTCGCCGAACCGCAGATCCTTCAGGCTTTCCTCACCAGCGTTGCGGTTGCAGGCGTGACGGCCCTCCTCACGGTCTTCATCGCGCTTCTTCTGCTCAATGCGATGCGCCTCTCCCGCTCGGGCTACACGATAGTTCTGGTGCGTCTTGCCTCCGTCGGCTACGCCCTGCCGGGCACGATCCTCGGTCTCGGCCTGCTCCTCTCTCTCGCCGCCATCGACAACACGGTCGACGGCGTTGTGCGCAGCTATACCGGTCTTTCGACCGGGCTCCTGCTCACCGGCACCGCCGCCTCCATCGTGATTGCCTGCACGATCCGCTTTCTGGCGCTTGCCGAAAGCGCGATCCGCTCCGGCCTTGAAAAGCTGCCGCCCAATCTGGATCAGGCTGCCCGCAGCCTCGGCAAGACGGCAAACCAGAGCGCCTTCACCGTGCTCCTGCCGCTCCTGAAGCCGGCCATCCTGACCGCCGCCATTCTCGTCTTTGTCGACACGGTGAAGGAGCTTTCGGCCACCATCCTGCTGCGGCCCTTCGGCTTTCACACGCTGGCCACCCATGTTTATGAAAACGCCTCGCGCGGCGCGGTGGAAGATGGCGCGGTGGCCGCGCTGCTGATCATCGCAACGGCAATCGTTCCGGTCATTCTTCTGTCCGGCCCGCTCATGCGCGACCGCAACGCCTGACCGCAAAAAATCACGAAACACAGGCCAAAAAAAAGCGCCCGAAAGGGCGCTTGAAGGATCTTGTATGCTGTCAAAAACGGGGCTTGGCGAACATCTGTCTAACAGTCGGACCCTGTGTCCGGCTCGTCAAGTTAGCCGACACTATCGCGGCTATCTCTTAACAGAACCTTACCTGGTTACCGACAAGTTTACGCTTCTGTACCACCTGTGAATTCTCGGTAAATATCGGCTTTACCGATCCTTAACCATGCGCCCGCCCTTCAGCTGCGAAGAGCGGGAATATCCCGGTAGAGATCGAGCGCCTCGGGATTGGCGAGCGCCTCCTTGTTCTTCACCTCGCGGCCATGCACGATGTCCCGCACCGCGAGTTCGGTGATCTTGCCCGACTTGGTGCGCGGAATGTCGCTCACGGCCACGATGCGCGCCGGCACGTGGCGCGGGCTTGCGCCGGTCCGGATCTTGGTGCGGATCGTCTTTTCCAGCGCCGCGTCCAGCTCCACGCCCTCTGCCAGCCGGACGAACAGCACGACGCGCACATCGTCTTCCCAGTCCTGGCCGATGCAGATCGCCTCGAGGATTTCTGGCAGCTGCTCCACCTGATTGTAGATCTCCGCCGTGCCGATGCGCACGCCGCCCGGATTGAGCGTTGCGTCGGAACGGCCATGGATCACGATGCCGCCATGCTCCGTCCACTCGGCGAAGTCGCCATGGCACCACACATTGTCGAACCGGTCGAAATAGGCTGCGTGGTATTTCTCATCCTTCGGATCGTTCCAGAAACCGAGGGGCATGGCCGGAAAGGCGCGCGTGCAGACAAGCTCGCCCTTGCCTTCGACAAGCGGCTTGCCCTCGTCGTCCCAGACCTCGACAGCCATGCCAAGGCCGGCTGCCTGGATCTCGCCAACCCAGACCGGGAGCGTCGGCACGCCGAGCACAAAACAGGACACAATGTCCGTGCCGCCGGAGATCGACGCCAGATGCACGTCCTTCTTGATCCCCTCATAGACGAAGGAGAAGTTCTCCGGCGCCAGCGGCGAGCCGGTCGAGGAGACCGTGCGAACGGTCGACAGGTCGTGGCTTTCCATCGGCTTCAGATCCGCCTTGCGGACCGCATCGATGAACTTGGCCGACGTGCCGAAATAGGTCATGCCCTCGGCATCGGCATAGTCGAACAGGACATTGCCATCGGGATGGAAGGGCGAGCCGTCATAGAGCAGAAGCGTGACTTCCGACGCCAGGCCGCTCATCAGCCAGTTCCACATCATCCAGCCGCAGGTGGTGAAGTAGAAAAGCCGGTCGCCCGGCGCCAGCCCGGCATGAAGACGATGCTCTTTCATGTGCTGAAGCAGCGTGCCGCCAGCCGAATGCACGATGCATTTGGGAATGCCCGTCGTGCCCGACGAAAACAGGATGTAGAGCGGATGCGAGAAGGGCAGACGCTCGAATGAAACCGGCGCAGCCTCATAGGCTGCAATCGCATCGCTGAACGCGTCCGCCCGGTCGATTTTTGCGGCGGCTTCCGTAGCGTTGCCCAGATAGTCCACGATCAGCGCCTGCTTCACGCTCGGCAGTTTTTCGAGCACGGCAGCCGTCTTTTCCGACACGTCGAACGATTTGCCGCCATACCAGTAGCCATCCGGCGCGATGAAGATCATCGGTTCGATCTGGCCGAACCGGTCGAGAACGCCCTGCGCACCGAAATCGGGAGAGCACGAAGACCACACCGCCCCCAGAGAGCTTGCCGCCAGCATGGCTGCCAGCGTCTCGGGCATATTCGGCATCATCGCCGCAACACGGTCTCCGGCCTTAAGGCCGCGATCCCGGAAGAGCTGCTGGAGCTTTGAGACCAGATTGCGCAGCTCGTCCCAGGAGAGACGGCGCTCATCCTTGTCTTCGCCGCGAAACACCACCGCATCACCGTCACCGCTCTTGCGCAGGAGATTTTCGGCAAAGTTCAGCGTCGCGTCGGGAAAGAAGGAAGCCCCC
Source organism: Nitratireductor aquimarinus (assembly GCF_017255295.1). Lineage (GTDB taxonomy): Bacteria > Pseudomonadota > Alphaproteobacteria > Rhizobiales > Rhizobiaceae > Nitratireductor > Nitratireductor aquimarinus. The sequence continues at coordinate 210,632 of NZ_JAFKDE010000002.1, read as the reverse complement.
GGCATCCGGTCGCCATCGACCAGTACGCGCTCGCCCCTGTCGCCGATCACGCCGCAGAAATCCCACAGCAGCGACCAGAACCCCTCACGATCCTCGACCGACCAGGCATGCAGGGCCGCATAGTCGGGCAGGCGCTTTCCGGTCAGCGCTTCGGCGCGCTCCGCGAAAGCCGTAATCGGAGCTTCCTTCGTGCGGGTTTCGGATGGCGTCCAAAGCGGCTCGGCTGCACTCATGCTTTCCTCCTAAAGGCCTTTACGGCAATCGCACCCCTTATGCATTTCCGCTCGTCCTGCGGCAATGGTCTCGTTTGAAACAGCGAGGCGACCCGGCCGTTTCCTTCCGTTTGCGGCATAAACCGGCAGAAAGCGGTGCAATATCCGGCAGACGCGCGACAAATCCTTGAATTGCCATACGCCATGTTTAAACCCGTAAGGAGTTGTGAGGTCGCGGTTTGTCGGCCTGATTGCGTCGTGCTTGACGCCAACCTGTGATAACAGCGTTTTGCACTGGCATCGGGCGTTTCAAACCGGTGCGCAAAGCGCCAGGGATGAGGTTCCATGCCCTCGCCGGCAGTAAAGAAAAGCATTTGGGCACTGGCCATTGCCGCTCTGATCGCGGTGGTGGTGATCCTGTGCCTGCCAATCCTGGCCTCAACCCAGATCGTCCGCGACAGCGTCGCCCAGCAGGTGAGTGCGTGGAGTGGATACCGCGTGCGGCTCGACGATGCGCCTGAAATCCGCGTCTGGCCCTCCTTCAAGGCCGTTCTGAACGATGTCGTCCTGTCCAACTGGAATGGCGACGGGCAACCCGCCGTCATGGAAGCAGAGCGGGTCGAGATCGACCTTTCGGCGCTGGCCGCCCTGCGCGGCGAAGTGGTGTTCACCAAGATCCGCCTCGTGCGCCCCGTGGTGCGGCTCGATGAGAGTGGCGGCGTCATGCGCATTCCGGCCATTCCGAAGTGGGGCAAGCTTGCTCAATCGGTCGAGGCAACGCGCGGCCTGATCCAGGCCAATCCCGCAGAGCCCGACACAAGCGCCCTGCCGAACGACAGTTTCGCAACGGTGGAAATCGTGGACGGGCGCGTCATCGTGCTCAACGGCGTCAATCGCCCGCCGGTCTTGAGCAGCGTCACGGGAACGCTCAACTGGCCAGCCCTCGACCGCTCCGCAACGCTCTCCGCCAAGGGCATCTGGCATGGCGAGAGCATCGCCGTGGAAGCCTCCAGCGCAGAACCGCTGATCATGCTCGCCGGCGGCAAGACCAATGTTTCCCTCTCGGTCAACAGCGCGCCACTGACGCTCTCCTTCAAGGGACAGGCGGACATTGTCGGCAACGCCTTCCTGCATGGCACGCTGGAAAGCGCGGCCCCTTCCCTGCAGCGCGTTCTCGAATGGACGCTGCTCGAGGACTGGCCCGGCAGCACCATCAAGGCAGCCAAACTGAAAAGCACCATTACCGGCGACGCCACGCGGGTGAAGTTCGAGAATGCCGAATTCAATCTCGGCGACAGCAGCGCCCGGGGTGTGTTCGACATCGCCTTCACCGACCCGCACCCCACCGTTTCCGGCACGCTGGCTTTCAATGCGCTGGATCTGGGCGTGCTTCTGAACACGCTGGCGCCGGAGCCAGACACAGCCGCCCCACCGGCCGCCCCCCCGGCCGCTCCGTGGGCGCGTGACCTGAACTTTGACCTGCGCCTTTCGGCAAATGAAGCCACGGCAGGTTCCGTCTCGATGACCGATATTGCCGCCACCGCGCAGGTTCGCGACGGGCTGGTGAGCCTCGACATTTCCGACGCCACCGCCTTTGGCGGCATGCTGCAGCTCGGCATTCGCCTCGACAGGGTGGAAGGCCACAATCAGGCAGAGCTTCGCATCACGGCTGAAAACCTCAATGGCGGGGCAATGGCCGAGAAGCTGCACCTCACCAGCTTCATGCCCCGGGCCCCCGGCTCCTTCTCCGTTTTCCTCAAAGGGAAAGGCGAGACGCTGGATGAAATCCTTGAGACCTCCGACGGCTCCATTTCAGCCAGTTTCGGCGAAGGCACCGTGCCCGGTCTCAACCTGGAATCCTTCCGCGAGCACAATGACAAGGGCTCCTTCTTCCCACTGACCGAGATCGCGGATGGCGAACTGGCTATCGACGGGGCGGAACTCAAGGCAACCCTTGCCGGCGGCATCGCATGGATCGACACCGCCGAGGCGAAGCTGGAGACGGGCGAGACCATCACGCTGGGCGGGCTCATTCCCTTCGCCGGTCGCGGCATCGCCCTTTCCGGCAGCATCTTGCCGCCCGAAAGCGACAAGCCGGTTGATGAGAACGGCGAAGAGGCTTCCGGGGAAAGTGATCCCCGGGAGACCTTCTTCATCGGCGGCTCGTGGAACGCCCCGTTCATCGCACCGTTTCTGATCGAGTAGATCGCAGAAGACAAAGGCTCCCGACGCATCTGCTGCGGTGGCCCTGCGTAGCGAGCGGGGATATCTTCCCGCTCGACTGATCATCTCACATGAAAGAGACAGGCCCGCCCCATCCGGCCAACTCTACGCATGCCTAGGCTGTGATGCGCGCGGCGGCCTGTTCGTCGCGGCGGCGCTGCACTTCCTGCCGCTTGGTGATGACGGAGGCGATGATAACGCCGGTCGCCACAATGCCGATCAGGATGGTGCAGACCGCATTGATTTCAGGCGTCACGCCCAGCCTGACCTGGCTATAGATCTTCATTGGCAGCGTGGTTGCACCCGGACCGGAGGTGAAGCTTGCGATCACCAGATCGTCGAGCGACAGGGTGAACGCCAGCATCCAGCCGGAAACCACAGCCGGCATGATGACCGGCAGCGTGACCTGAAAGAACGCCTTGAGCGGCGTTGCGCCGAGATCGAGCGCGGCCTCTTCCAGAGACTGGTCGAAGCTCATAAGCCGCGACTGCACCACCACCGCCACGAAACACATGGAAAAGGTGATATGCGCAATGGTGACGGTGAAGAATCCACGGTCGAAATTGATCGCCACGAAGAGCAGCAGCAGCGACAGGCCGGTGATGACTTCCGGCATCACCAGCGGCGCGAACACCATGCCCGAGAAGAGCAGCCGGCCGCGAAAGCGCGTGTAGCGGGTGAGCGCGATGGCCCCCATCGTGCCGAGCACGGTCGCGACCGTGGCCGAAAGGAAGGCGACACGCGCCGTCACCCATGCCGCGTCCATCAGGCCGCGATTGGAAAACAGCTCCACATACCATTTGGTCGAGAAGCCGGACCAGACGGTGACAAGCCGCGACTCGTTGAACGAGTAGACCACCAGAAGCACGATCGGCAGGTACAGAAAGGCAAAGCCCAGCACCAGCGACACGATGTTGAAACGTCCCCAGCTTCCAGCCATCTCTACCTCCCCGCCTCACGCGAGCGCGCCTGCGACCGCTGGAACAGCATGATCGGCACGATCAGGATCAGAAGCAGGATCACCGCCACCGCAGACGATACGGGCCAGTCGCGATTGTTGAAGAACTCGGTCCACAGCGTCTTGCCGATCATCAGCGTCTGCGAACCGCCCAGAAGATCGGGAATGACGAACTCGCCCACCGCCGGAATGAACACCAGCATGCAGCCGGCAACGACGCCCGGCAGCGAGAGCGGGAACGTCACCTTCCAGAACGCCGATGTGCGCGAGCAGCCAAGGTCGCGCGCAGCCTCGATCAGCGATTCGTCCATTTTCTCCAGCGTCGAGTAGAGCGGCAGCACCATGAACGGCAGGTAGGAATAGACGATGCCGATATAGATGGCGGTCGTGGTGTTGAGGATGATCAGGGGCTCGTCGATAAGGCCGGTGAACATCAGGAACTGGTTGAGCAGCCCCTCGGGCTTCAGAATGCCGATCCACGCATAGACGCGGATCAGGAAGCTGGTCCAGAACGGCAGGATCACCAGCATCAGGAGCGTCGGGCGGATCGCGGCCGGCGCGCGCGCCATGCCGTAGGCAATGGGATAGCCCACGGCCAGCGTGATCAGCGTCGAGACGCCGGCGATCCAGATGCTCGACAGATAGGCGTTCGTGTAGAGCGGATCGTCCAGCAGCCAGAAATAGTTGCCGAAGGACAGCGTGCGCACCTTCTCGATCAACCCCGAAATGCCGTCTGCCAGATCGAAGGCCGGCATATAGGGCGGCATGGAGAGCGCCGGTTCCGACAGCGAGATCTTGAAGACAATCAGGAACGGCGCAAGGAAGAAGACGAGCAGCCAAAGATAGGGAACGGCAATGACCAGACGGGCCGCGATGGCGGAGAGGAAACGAGCCATCGCCGCCTACCGCGTCAGCACCACACCGGCATCCGCCGGGAAGGACACCCAAGCCCGGTCATGCCAGGTCAGAACGTCTTCCACCGCACGCCGCCGGTTGATGCTGCTGGCCTTGACGATGCGCCCGTCATCAAGCTTCACATGGTGGATGGTCATGTCGCCGAGATAGGCGATGTCCCAGACCTCGCCTTCCACCGCGTTCACCGCGCCATCCGGGCGATTGCGCGAAATGTCGATCTTTTCGGGCCGGACGGCGAACCAGACGGTCGCCCCCTGTTCGGCGCCCGCCCCGTTCATGACGGAAAGTTCGAAACCGGATGCATCGGCGATCCGCACCTTCTCCCGGTCGGCCGCCGTCACCGTTCCCTCGAACATGTTGATCGAGCCGACGAAGTCGGCGACGAAGCGCGAATTCGGCGCTTCATAGATTTCAGCCGGCGTCGCCACCTGGATGACCTTGCCCTTGTCCATCACCGCGATGCGGTCGGCCATGGTCATCGCCTCTTCCTGATCGTGCGTGACGACCATGAAGGTGAGGCCGAGATCATATTGCAGATCGATCAGCTCGAACTGGGTTTCCTCGCGCAGCTTCTTGTCGAGCGCGCCCAGCGGCTCATCCAGAAGCAGGAGCTTTGGCCGTTTCGCAAGCGAGCGGGCAAGCGCCACGCGCTGCCGCTGACCGCCGGAAAGCTGATGCGGCTTGCGCTTGGCGAAGGGCTCCAGCTTGACCAGTTTGAGCATCGCGGCCACGCGGTCGGCGATCTCGTCCGCCGGCATCCGGTCCTGCTTCAGACCGAAGGCGATGTTCTTCTCCACCGTCATGTGGGGGAACAGCGCATAGGACTGGAACATCATGTTGACCGGCCGCTTGTGCGGCGGAATGCCGGAAAGGTCCTGCCCGTCGAGGAGGATGCGGCCCGAAGTGGGCTGCTCGAACCCCGCAAGCATGCGCAGGAGCGTGGTCTTGCCACACCCCGACGCGCCCAGGAGCGCGAAGAACTCGCGCTCATAGGTGTTTAGCGACAGGTCATCGACCGCCGTGAAGTCACCGAACGTCTTGGTCACGTTCTCGAAAGAGATATAGGGCTTCGCCTGGGGGTCGGCCCAGGGCGCGAAGCTGCGACGTGTGCTGCCGAGCGACTTCATCGGCGGTCCCCTGCCCTGTAGCGCCTTACTGGCCGGTCACAACCTTGGTCCACATGCGCGTGACCTGACGCTGCGTGCGCATGTCGTAGGGCAGCGGAGCCTTGAGCTTGGCCATGGTCGCCTCATCCGGATAGACAGCCGGATCGCCGACCACCTCTTCGTCCATTTCCGCCTGGGCAGCCTTGTTGCCATTGGCGTAGACGACATAATTGGAAGCCTTGGCGATCACGTCGGGACGCATGATGTAGTTGAGGAATTCATGCGCCTCGTCGACATGCTTGGCATCGGCGGGAATGGCCATCTGGTCGAACCACAGCATCGCGCCCTCTTTCGGGATCGCATAGCCGACCTCGACGCCCTGATCGGCCTCCGCCGCACGGTCACGGGCCTGGAACACATCACCCGAATAGCCAAGCGCCAGGCAGATGTCGCCATTGGCCAGACCGTTGATGTATTCCGACGAATGGAACTTGCGCACAAAGGGGCGAACCGCCATCAGCAGTTCCTCGGCCTTTGCGAGTTCTTCAGCCGAAGGCGTGTTCGGCTCAAGACCCAGATAGATCAGTGCGGAGCGCACGACCTCACTGGCGGAATCGAGCATGTAGATGCCGCAATCCTTGAACTTCGCCGCCAGTTCCGGCGTGAACATCACATCCCAGGTGTCGATCTTGGAAGTGCCGAGGATTTCTTCGGCCTTGCCGACATTGTAGCCGACGCCGGTGGTGCCCCACATGTAGTTGATGGAGTACTCGTTGCCCGGATCGTAGACCGCGACCTGCTCGTTGATCATGTCCCACATGTTGGAGAGGTTGGGCAGCTTGTCCTTGTCGAGCTTCTGGAACACGCCGGCGCTGATCTGGCGTCCGAGGAACTCGCCCGACGGCACCACAACGTCATAGCCCGAACCGCCAGCCAGCAGCTTGGTCTCAAGAATTTCGTTGGAATCATAGACGTCGTAGACGACCTTGATGCCCGTTTCCTTGGTGAAATCCTCAAGGATGGAATCGTCGATATAGTCCGACCAGTTGTAGACATTGACGACGCGGTCCTGCGCGCCGGCAGCCGTGGAAACGGCAATCGCGGCGAGTGAGACGCAGGAAGCAAGAAGGGTCTTACGAAGCATGAAATCTCTCCCTTGGGGACTGTGTTTGCCGCGGTTCAAATCACCGCCGGCACCCGCATATTTGGGTTCAACCCTATTGTCGTTTCCAAACTGCGACAAGCGGGATTTTTCTGTTTCAGCTCAAAGATAAGTGGTGCGTTCGAGGGGCGTGATCTCGCTCCAGAAGGCGATGATTTCCGCCCGCTTCAAATCACGATAGACCTTTGCCAGAAGCGGCCCCAGCGCGCGCTCCATGAAGCCGCTTCTGGAGGCGAGCTGCAACGCGTCATCCATGTCGTCGGGCAGCTCACGGCCAAGATCCGCCGTCTCGTCATAGGCGCTTCCCTCGACCGGCGGCGGCGGCTTCGCGCCGCTCTCCATGCCCTCCATCATGCCTTGAATGATGGCGGCCATCACCAGATAGGGATTGGCGTCCGCGCCGGAGATGCGATGCTCCACCCGGCGGTTCTCTTCATTGGAAACCGGAATGCGCAGCGCCACCGAGCGGTTGTTCTCCGCCCACACCGCATGGGTCGGCGCGTAGGAGCCGGGCGTGATGCGACGGAACCCGTTCCACGTGTTGATGTAGAGAATGAGCGATTCCGGCATGGTGTCGATGAGCCCCGCCACCGCCGAAAGCAGCCGCGCCTGCCCCTCATCCCCCGCAAACACGTTTCGCCCCTCACCATCCAGCATGGAGGTGTGCACATGCATGCCATTGCCCGCATAATCGATGAAGGGCTTGGCCATGAAGGTGGCCGTCAGCCCGTGCGCACGTGCGCAGCCCATCACGATCCGCCGCAGGAGGATCACATCGTCAGCGGCCCGGAGCGGATCGGAGCGATGCTTGAGATTGACCTCGAACTGGCCGGGCGCCGCCTCCTTGATGATCGTGTCGATGGGCAGGTTCTGCGCGTCCGCCGCATCGCGGATCATGTCGAACAGCGCGGCGTTCTCGGCGAGATCGTCGAGCCCGTACATGCGCAGACGATCCGGCCCCTCGCCCGCCCCAAGCGGCGTCGGCATGCCGGCGGCATCCTGCTTCTCGGGGTCGAGCAGATAGAATTCGAGCTCGAAGGCCGCCACGGGGAAGAAGCCGCGCGCATTGGCCTCGGCCACCTTGTGCTTCAGCACCTGGCGCGAATCCGCCATGAAAGGCTCACCCTCGGGGGTGAATGTCTGCAGGAGCACCTGCGCCGTCTTGCGCCTCGCCCATGGCACGATGGAAAGCGATCCGCGCGTTGCGCGGCAATAGCCGTCCTTGTCGCCGGTTTCGATGTGCAGGCCCGTCTCCTCCACCTCGCGTCCCCAGACATCGAGCCCGTGCAGCGACATGGGAAAGTTCACGCCCTCCTGAAACGCCTTTTTGAGGCTGTCGCCCGGCGCCCACTTGCCGCGAATGACGCCATTGGGATCGACAATCAGGAATTCCACGGCCTCAAGGTCGGGATGCTCCTCCACGAAGGCGCGATATTCGGCCTCGTGCTCGGGCGAGATAAAATCCCCCATCGCCTCCGCTCCGTCTGTTGAAATTCCTCCCCCGGACGCTGGCGCTATGGGAGAACTGTGCTTACGGTCGTGGTCGGTGACGCTTTCGGGACGATTCAAGATTGACCTGCATCTTCGTTGCGGATGACGAAGCGTGCGCCGCAAATTTGGGCCTTGTCAATGGCGGGAGAGCGCCGGTCGGCACGCTTGCAGGGCATCTGATCGAGGGGAGAAGGCAATGAAAGCAGCATGGTATGAGCGCAATGGGGCAGCCCGCGACGTGCTCGAACTGGGCGACATGCCGACGCCCACGCCCGGTCCCGGCGAAGTGCGCGTGCGGCTTGCCACCTCCGGCGTGAACCCGTCGGACGTGAAGGCGCGGCGCGGCCGGCCGCTCAATGCCGAACGCATCATCCCCCACAGCGATGGCGCTGGCGAGATCGACGCCGTCGGCCCCGGCGTGGACCATGGCCGGGTCGGACAGCGCGTCTGGATCTGGAATGGCCAGTGGCGACGCCCCTTCGGCACCGCCGCCGAGATGATCACGCTGCCGGAAGCGCAGGCCGTGCCGCTTCCAGCCAATGTGGATTTCGCCGCCGGCGCATGTCTCGGCATTCCCGCCCTCACCGCCATTCATGCCGTCAATCTGTTCGGCGATGTGCGTGGCAAGACGCTGATCGTCATCGGCGCCGGCGCTTCGGTCGGCCATTATGTCACCCAGATCGCCAAGGCGCGCGGCGCGCGTGTCATCGCCACCGCCTCCGCCTCCCGCGCCGCCCATGCACGCGCTGCCGGCGCGGACTTCGTGATCGACTACAAGGCCAAGGACGTGGCCGCCACCGTGAAGGGCCTCACCGCCGGCAAGGGCGCGGACGGCCTGATCGACATGGACCTCTATTCCACCACCTCGATCATCTCCAATGGCGCGCTCGCGCCGCACGGCAAGATCGTGTGCTACGGCTCCAGCATGCAGGGCGACATCCCGGTTTCCTTCCCGACCCTGTTATGGAACAGCCTCACCCTGCAGGTCTTCGTGGTCTACGAACTACTTTCCAAAGACCGGGAAACAGCCATCGCCCAGCTCACCACGATGCTTGAGAAAAACAGCCTGAAACACGCGATCGGCGAACGCTTCGCCCTGCGCGACATCGTTGCAGCCCACGAAGCGGTGGAACGCGGCGACATCATTGGCAATGTGATCCTGGACATCGCCTGACACGCATCGCGCTCTACTGAAAATCGAAAGCGCTCAGCCCCGTCACCATCTCGTCGAGCCCCAGCGGCCGCGTGACCGGCGGTTCGGCGCGGGCGAGACAGCCGGCGCGCTCGCACAGGCGGCACGCCGGCCCGACCGGTGTGAGCGCATGGGTGGGCGCAGCTCCCGCCTTGCCCGGCGCACCCGGCAGCGCATCGCCATAGACGACACCGTCACGAAAGCCGAGATCGCACCCCAGCAGAAGCGCCGTGCGGCGCGGGCGCTCCGCAAACGAGCCCTGCGGCCCTTCCAGCGTGCGCGCCATCGTCAGAAATTCCGCGCCGTCGGGCATCTCCACCGCCTCGACGAGGATCTGGCCCGGCTGGGCAAAGGCAGCGTGAACGGCAAGCTTTGGACAGCCGCCGCCGAAACGCGCCTGCGGAAAGCCCTGCGCGCCTGCCTTGCGGAAGCGGTTTCCCGCATGATCCACTTCGAGCATGAAGAACGGCACACCCGATGCGCCCGGGCGGGCCAGCGTGGTGAGCCGGTTGGCCGCCTGCTCGAACGAAACCCCGAAACGCGATTTCAACACGTCCACATCGTAGCGCGCGCGCTCGGCAGCCGACAGAAACGCCTGATAGGGCATCATCAGCGCATGCGCCGCATAGCGCCCGAGTTCGAACCGGGCCAGCCGGCGCGCCTCATTGCTTGAGAGCTTCAGCGCCTCGATCTCCGCCGCAATCGCCACCGACATACGCAGGAGACACGCCTCCATGGCGATCTCGCGCAGCTGATCGGCCGGCGAAAGCCGCTCCGAGATGAAGAGACGCTGCGAATGCCGGTCATAGCGCCGCCGCCAGTTCGGCATGGTCGCCACCGGCAGCACCCGCACCACGATGCCGTGCTCCTGTTTCAGCCAGCCCCGGATCGCGCCGGAAAGATCATCCCCCGGCCCCATAAGCCCCATCTGCCCCATGAGCTTGTGAAAGCTCTCCGCCTCTTCCTCTATGGCCGGGAAATGGTTGCCATGCCGCTCAAAGGTCTCGCGCACCTCGTCCATCGGCAGACGCGTTGCCGAAATGGCGGTGGTGCGCCCTTCCCGCGCCAGCATTTCGGAGAGGTCGGACATGCGGTCGGCCTGTTCGCGATAGGCGCGGTAGAGCTTGACCAGCGCCGCAGCCGCATTGGGGGCGGCTTCCGCCACATCCACAAGCTCCTGCTCGCCCGGCAGCTCGCCCACCAGAAGCGGATCGGAAAACACTTCGCGAAGCGCGGCAAGCGACAGGCCGGTCTCGCCCTGCAACTCGTCGGGATCGACCTTGTAGACCGAGGCCAGCTTGAGAATGAGCGACACGGTGAGCGGCCGCTGGTTGCGCTCGATCAGGTTCAGATAGGAGGGCGAAATGCCCAGCCCCTCGGCCATGGCCGTCTGGGTCAGACCCTTGGCGGTGCGTACCCGCCTGATACGGGCTCCGGCGAATATCTTCTGATTGGCCATGGTCGGCCCCCTTGTTTTCTGCGTCCCCGGCGAGGCGCGACCGTTCCGGCATGGATCCCCGGGTCAAGCCCGGGGATGACGAAGAAGGAGTTCCACGAAGCCATCCTGCTCTGACGGTGGATCATGCGAACCATAGCCGACTGGATCAACGCCTGTGCCTGAGCCTGAGCCGACCCCGTCTTGTCCTTCGTCCCCATCGTCATCCTCGGGCCTGACCCAAGGTTCCATGCCTGAACGACCACGAAGCCATCCTGCTCTGACGACAAAGAAGGCGAACCGGATCCACCCGCTTCAAAATCTGCCCCTCCCCGTCGTCATCCTTGGGCTTGACCCAAGGATCCATGCCAGAACGGCCACCATTTTACACGCCTTTACAAAACGACCCCACAAACTCGTCCTTACATCTTTTACAAATTTACACGCCCGTCCTGTCAAAATCCAGACATGCTGACACGAAAATACCCCACAAAACCCGGTTTTCTCTCCGCTTTCGCTGCGGCGCAATGTAAATCCTGTAACGAAAGCGGGGCACAGAAGCATCACGCCAGACAGCCCCTACCGCGAAACAGATCCTGTACGGAGGCAATAATGACGGATTTTTACAACCTTGTTCCCAGCGCTGCGGAAGGTCGCTTCGATGGCATCGAACGCCCCTACACGCCGCAGGATGTGCAGCGGCTGCGCGGCTCGGTTACCGTCCGTCACACGCTGGCCGAGGAAGGCGCAAAGCGCCTCTGGAAGCTCATCCACGAAGAGGACTTCGTCAACGCGCTCGGCGCGCTCTCGGGCAACCAGGCCATGCAGATGGTCCGCGCCGGCCTGAAGGCGATCTACCTCTCCGGCTGGCAGGTCGCCGCCGACGCCAACACCGCTTCGGCCATGTATCCGGACCAGTCGCTCTACCCGGCCAATGCCGGCCCGGAGCTCGCCAAGCGCATCAACCGCACGCTTCAGCGCGCTGACCAGATCGAGACTGCGGAAGGCAACGGCCTTTCGGTCGACACATGGTTCGCTCCGATCGTGGCGGATGCGGAAGCCGGCTTCGGCGGCCCGCTCAACGCCTTCGAGCTGATGAAGGCCTATATCGAGGCGGGCGCTGCCGGCGTCCACTTCGAGGACCAGCTCGCATCGGAAAAGAAGTGCGGCCACCTGGGCGGCAAGGTTCTGATCCCCACCGCGCAGCATATCCGCAATCTGGATGCCGCGCGTCTTGCAGCCGACGTCATGGGCGTGCCGAGCCTGGTCATCGCCCGCACGGATGCGGAGGCCGCCAAGCTGCTCACCTCCGATATCGACGAGCGCGACCAGCCCTTCGTCGATTACGAGGCAGGCCGCACGGTCGAGGGCTTCTACCGGGTGAAGAACGGGCTCGACGCCTGCATTGCCCGCGCTGTCGCCTATGCGCCGCACACGGATTTGATCTGGTGCGAAACGTCGAAGCCGGATCTTGAGCAGGCGCGCAAATTCGCCGAGGGCGTGCACAAGGCGCATCCGGGCAAGCTGCTCGCCTACAACTGCTCGCCGTCCTTCAACTGGAAGAAGAACCTGGACGACGCCACCATCGCCAGGTTCCAGCGCGAGCTGGGCGCCATGGGCTACAAGTTCCAGTTCATCACGCTGGCCGGGTTCCATCAGCTCAACTTCGGCATGTTCGAGCTGGCGCGTGGCTACAAGGACCGGCAGATGGCGGCCTATTCGGAGCTGCAGGAAGCGGAGTTCGCCGCAGAGGCCAACGGCTACACGGCCACAAAGCACCAGCGCGAAGTCGGCACCGGCTATTTCGACGCCGTGTCCATGGCCATCACTGGCGGCCAGTCTTCGACCACCGCCATGAAGGAATCCACCGAATCTGACCAGTTCCGCCCAGCAGCGGAATAACACCAACGGCAAATCGCCGGGAAAGGAGAACGGAAATGACACCGAACACCCGCGTCAAGGAACGTGCAGAAGAGCAGGCAAGCGCCATGTCTTCCGACCAGCAGGCCATCATCCGCATGGTGGCAAACGACCTGCACCGCCTCAACCAGTCGGTCATGAAAGCGGTCGATTCCGGTGTGTCCGTCGAACTGGTCCGCTCGGCGCGTCATCATGGTGGAGAAGGCAACTGGGGAGATCTGTTGGTGCCTGTCATCGTCACCAACCGTCTGGCTGGCTCCTGACACCAGCCTGATTGATCTCCCGTCAAGCGCCCGCGCACTGTCTCCTGCGCGGGCGTTTTTTCTTGAATAGAAAACGGTCATTCGATCTTGTGATCAAACAATACAAATATCTGAAATCCCAATCTAATTTCCGGTTATTTCTTGAAAAAAACTGGTTTTACCAACAAGAAACAGGCACATAACAATTCTGACTTATTTGTAACTTGACATTTCAACCGCGGTGACATTCATTCCCGTCATATTTCAACCGGGCATTGAATTTCTTATTCTAACCGTGGGCGAAGACATGATGGCAGACAGACCTGTAACCGATCAGCCGACCATCGATGCATGCGAGGCGGTCTCCAACAGCTGCGTTGCAGATCTGTCCCAGGCACTGGTTGTCGCCTCATCTCCGGTGAACAGGATTGTGCTCTCGCGCATCGCGCAGCGTGCCTATCTGAAGGCCAATGCGCTCGAACCCGCCGAGGCAACGCGCATCCTGTCTGCCCCGACACCGCTCTCCCGGCCCGGCGTGGTGATTGTCGACATCGACGCGCAGACACGCGCCACCAGCGAACTGTTCACCCATCTGGAAAGCCACCGCCGCGCCTCCCCGCGCGGCCTGCCGCTTGTCATCACCATTGTCGCCTCGCGCCACAAGGACACGCTGGCCGAATCACCCGTGGACGCCCGGGTCGTGCGCCCGGTCACGCCCGAGGCATTGCAGCCGGTCATCGACCGTCTTGTTGCGGGTGTGCAATCCTGACGCGGGGCCTTCCCTTCCCTTCACGCCCACGTCTATACTCACGCATCCAACCAACGATCCCTGGTGTTTGATGCCTGACAGGAAAAAGCTAACCCGCCGCAACGGTCGAGGTAACTCCGTTCGTGCGCCCGCATTTCTGAAAAACCTTCGCGGTGTGAAGGACTGGAAGCAGGTTTCCGCCTGGCTGGAATGGCGCGGCATCGAAGACATCGAGTGCATCACGCCCGATCAGGCCGGTGTTGCGCGCGGCAAGATGATGCCATCGAAGAAGTTTACGTCCAACACCTCACTGGCGCTGCCTTCGGCTGTCTTCATGACAACGATCTCCGGCGAATATCCCGAAGATGGCGGTGACTTCGTCTACCCGGAGGATGACGGCGACCTGAAGCTTCTGCCCGATCTCTCCACGCTCTCTTCCGTTCCGTGGGAAAGCGACCCGACGGCGCAGGTCATCTGCGACCTCGTCCATCAGGATGGGCGCGATGTCGCCTTCAGCCCGCGCAACGTTTTGAAGCGCGTCGTCGCCGAATATGCGAAGCATGGGCTCAAGCCCATCGTCGCGCCGGAAATCGAGTTCTATCTGGTCGACAAGAATCCCGACCCGGACTACCCGCTGACGCCCCCGGTCGGCCGCTCCGGTCGCCCCATTGGCGGCGGTCAGGGCTATTCCATCGCCGGCGTGAACGAGTTCGATGAGCTGATCGACGACATCTACCACTTCTCCGAGGCGCAGGGCCTGGAGATCGACACACTGATCCACGAGGAAGGCGCCGGCCAGCTCGAGATCAACCTGCGTCATGGCGATCCGATCGAGCTTGCCGATCAGGTGTTCATGTTCAAGCGCACCATTCGCGAAGCGGCGCTCAAGCACGACACCTACGCCACCTTCATGGCCAAGCCGATCCAGAACCAGCCCGGCTCCGCCATGCATATTCACCAGTCGGTGGTGTCGCTCGAGACCGGTCACAACGTCTTCTCCGACGAGAATGGCGAAGAAACGGAGATGTTCCGTCATTTCATCGGCGGGCTGCAGCGGCACATTCCCAATGCGCTCATCATGCTTGCGCCCTATGTGAACTCCTATCGCCGCCTGACGCAGGGAACGGCGGTGCCCGTCAACACGCGCTGGGGCTATGACAACCGCACCACCGCCTTCCGTGTGCCGCGCTCCGACCCGGCGGCGCGCCGCGTGGAAAACCGCATCCCCTCGTCCGACGCCAATCCCTATCTGGCGCTGGCTGCCTCGCTTGCCTGTGGTCTCGTCGGCATTCTGGAAAAGAGCACGCCCGATGCGCCGGCCGGCAAGGCGGTCAACCAGGATGAGATCGAGCTGCCACGTGGCCTTCTGGAAGCCGTCGCCCTTTTCGAGGACGACGAGCCACTGAAGGAAATGCTGGGCGCGCCCTTCGTCTCGACCTTTGCCGCCATCAAGCGGGCCGAGTTCGAGACCTTCATGAAGGTCATCAGCCCCTGGGAACGGGAATATCTGCTTCTGAACGTCTAGAGCGTCTCCGCTTTTCGTTGAACCGCGAAAACGCCCTGAATTATTGATTTTGCGCAATTCCGGACGGAAAGAGGGGTGCATCCATGCCCTATCAGTCGCCCATATCGCCCGGCTTCTCCTGGTATGAAGCAACCGTGGGCGAGCGCCCGCAATACCCGTCGCTCGATGGCGACCGGCGGGCCGATGTCGCCATTGTCGGCGGCGGCTTCACCGGCCTGTCGGCGGCCGCCCATCTGGCGAAGGCGGGCGTCAATGTGGTTCTGATCGAGGCGCACCGCTTTGGCGATGGCGCATCCGGGCGCAATGGCGGGCAGCTCGGCACCGGTCAGCGCGCCTGGGCCGAGGAGCTGGAGGCCGAGCTTGGCTTCACCCGCGCCAAAGCCCTGTTTGATCTGGCCGAGGAAGCCAAGACCCACCTCATCGATTTCGCCGCCGCCAACCGCATCGAGATCGACTATCGTCCGGGCCAGATTTCAGCCGTCCACAAGCCCCGCTATCTGGACGAATACCGCCGGCATGCCGACATCATGCGTGACCGGTTCGACTATCCGCATATCACCTACATGGACGCGACCGAGACCGCAGAGCGGCTTGGCTCGACGCGCTATTTCGGCGGCATCCGCGACACCGGCACCGGTCATATCCACCCGCTGAAGCTCGTGGTCGGCACGGCGCGCGTGGCCCGTGAGGCGGGCGCGCTTCTTTTTGAAGGCACGCCTGCGCTGAATATCAGCTCCGATGCCGGCGGTGTGCGTATCGAAACGCCTTCGGGAACCATCACCGCCGAGAAGTGCCTCATCGCCACCAACGCCTATGGCGGCGATCTGGAGCCGGAGAGTGCGGGCCATGTCATGCCCATCGGTTCCTTCATCGGCGCAACACCGCCGCTTGGCGATGACAGTCCCGTGCTGCCCGGCGGCGAGTCGGTCGACGATTCCCGTTTCGTGGTGCGCTATTTCCGGCGCGAGCCGAATGGCAGCCTGCTTTTCGGCGGACGCGAGATCTACGCGCCCGGCGAAGACAAGGCGATCCACCACCACATCCGCCGCCAGATTGCCGAACTCTATCCCGCGCTCAAGGATGTCGAACTCACCCATGCATGGGGTGGTTATGTGGGCATAACCATGCCCAGACGCCCCTTTGTGCGCGAGGTCATGCCCAATGTGATCTCAGCCGCCGGCTGGTCCGGTCATGGCGTGATGCTGTCGAACTTCACCGGCAAACTCTATGCGGAAACCGTCTGCGGAAACCGCGACCGGCTGCGCCTGTTCGAAGAACTGAAGATCCCGCCCTTCCCCGGCGGCCGCCATCTGCGCCCGTTCCTGATGTTCCTGGCGCTCAACTGGTACGCCCTGCGCGACCGGATTTGAGGGCGAAAAGACACGCTGCATTGACGTTGTGCGTGGTTCGACAAGCTCACCATGAGGGTGGGGCGCGGCTGCAGGAACTATCTGCAACCTCGCGGAGCCAGATTTTCCTACAGGGTCACACATCCCTCATGGTGAGCTTGTCGAACCACGCAAAACGCTCCTGCCACAAAATCGGACACGACCGAAATCATCAGGTGAACCGAACCGCTTCAGCCCTGTCTCACAGCGGCCAGAAGAACAGGATTGCCGGCACGGAAACCGCGATAATGAGGATTTCCAGCGGCAGGCCCATGCGCCAGTAATCGCCGAAGCGATAGCCACCCGGCCCCATGATGATGGTGTTGTTCTTGTGGCCGATGGGCGTCAGGAACGCACAGGAAGCGGCCACCGCCACGCCCATCAGAAACGGATCGGGTGAGACGTTGAGCCCCTGCGCAACGGAAAGGCCGACCGGCGCTGCAATCAGCGCTGTCGCCACATTGTTCAGGAAGTCGGACAGCGTCATGGTGACAACCATCAGGATCGCCAGGATCGCCCATGCCGGCAGCGAGCCGGTCAGCGAGAGAATGGAATCCGCAATCAGCTTCGTACCACCGGATTCCTCAAGCGCCAGCCCGAGCGGAATGAGCGAGGCCAGAAGCACGATCACCGGCCATTCCACCGATTCATAGACTTCGCGCGCGCCGACCACATTGAACAGCGCATAGATGGCGACCGCGCCCGCAAGCGCGATGGCGAGCGGCACGAACCCCATCACCGAAATGGCCACGGCAATGGCAAACACCGCCACGGCGAACAGCGCCTTGCCGCGCTGGATCACGTTATGGCTCTTTTCCGCCAGCGGCAGAACGCCCAGCCAGTCGGCGGCGTCGGCAACGCGGCTTTCCGGCCCAAGAAGCAGGACCACGTCGCCCGCCCGGATCGGCAGCTTGCGCACCCGCTCGCGAAACCGCCTGCCCTGCCGCGACACGCCCAGAAGCGTCACGCCGCGGCGGTAAAGCAGCCGCAGGTCAAGCGCCGTGCGCCCGACCATGCGGGCATTGTCCGGCACAATGGCCTCGACCAGAACCAGAGACTTGCCGCGAATGCCGCCATGCTCTTCCGAGCCCGGCGTATCGAGTTCCGCAGCGCCGATGAACGCCTCGATGGATTTCGGATCGCCCTCGAGAATGAGCTGATCGCTCTTGCGAAGCTCTTCGCCAGCGGAAAAACCGGGTAGACGCTTGCCGCGCCGCACCAGTCCGAGCACGGTCACATCGTGCTCATCGGCCAGCGGATAGAGATCGCTCACCGGCCCGTCGATGAATTTGGATTTTTCCTTCACACCCGCTTCCACGACGAAGAGGCCCGCCTCGCCGTCATCTCCGGCAACCGCCTGCCCGGTTTCGGGGATCAGCCGCCAGCCAACCAGCGTCACGAAGGCGATGCCAACCACGGCGCAGACGAGGCCTACCGGTGAAAAGTCGAACATGGAGAAGGATTCGCCAAGCGCGCGCCCGCGAAACTCGGCGATGACGATGTTGGGCGGCGTGCCGATCAGCGTGATCATGCCGCCCAGAATGGTCGCGAAGGAAAGCGACATCAGCGATCGGGAAACAGGCCGCTTCGCCTTCTTCGCAGCCTCGATATCGAGGGTCATCAGCATGACCAGCGCGGCGACATTGTTGATCACCGCCGAAAGGCCGGCGCCGATCACCGACATGAAACCGATATGGGTTGAGAGAGAGCGTCCCGAAGACAGGACGAAACGCGCGATCAGCTCCACCGCGCCCGCATTCATCATGGCACGCGAGACGATCAGCACCAGCGCAATGATGACGACGGCCTCATGGCCGAAGCCGATGAAGGCGTCATGCGCATCGACGACGCCGGCGGCCACCGCGATGATCAGCGCGGCAAAGGCAACAAGGTCATAGCGAATACGACCCCAGACAAGAAAGGCAAACACAACACCCAGCAGACTGAAGAGAAAGATCTGCTCGTAGGTCATGCGCTTGCCCTTTTCATGCCGACCGCCGGACAAACGCCGGCGGCCTGAAATTGTTCTGTCCGGTTATAGGTAATTCCTTGCTCCAAGTCAGGTTCCCGGAGACACGGAATTCCTAAAACCGTTCAAAGGCAGGGCTGCGTCAGATGCAGCGGCCGCCGTCCACTTCCAGCGCAACGCCGGTGATGAACTCGGCTTCCGACGAAGCCAGCCAGAGCGCTGCATTGGCGATGTCGAGCGGCGTGGAAAGCCGGCCAAGCGGGATGGAAGAGCGGAACTGCGCGCGCTTCTCGGGCGTGTCTTCGCCCATGAACTGGCCGAGCATGCCGGTTTCGCCGGCCACCGGGCACAGGCAGTTCACGCGGATGTTCTTCGGCGCAAGCTCAACGGCCATCGACTTGGTCGCGGTGATCGCCCAGCCCTTGGATGCGTTGTACCAGGTGAGACCCGGACGCGGGCGCAGGCCTGCCGTCGAAGCGGTGGTGATGATCGAGCCGCCGCCGAGCTTCTCCATGACCGGCACAACGGCCAGCGTGGAATGATAGATCGCCTTCATGTTCACTGCGCCGATGAGATCGAAAGTCTCTTCGTCAACTTCCATGAGGGAGGTGTTGCGGTGCGTGTAGCCGGCATTGTTGATCATGATGTCCAGACGGCCATGCGCCTGCATGGCGGCGTCCACCATCGCGTCCACATCGGCTTTCATGGAAACGTCTGCGGTAACCGGCAGCGCTGCTTCACCAATCTCTGCGGCAACCCGCTCTGCGCCCTTCGCGTTCAGGTCGGCAACGATGACCTTCGCGCCTTCTTCGGCGAAACGCTTCGCCATGCCTTCACCGAAACCGGATGCTGCGCCGGTGATGATGGCAACCTTGCCTTCAAGTCGAGCCATTTCGAAAATTCCTGTAATTGTTAGCCGTGGTTGAAAACGATTGTCTTGGTCGCGGACATGTCGAACAGGGCTTCAAAACCCTTCTCGCGTCCGTGGCCGGATTTCTTGAAGCCGCCGAAGGGCAGCTCCACGCCGCCGCCTGCGCCATAGCCGTTCACGAAAACCTGGCCGGCGCGCACGCGCTTGGCGACCCGGTGCTGGCGCGCGCCGTCGCGCGTCCACACACCGGCCACCAGACCGAACTCCGTGTCATTGGCGAGCCGGATGGCGTCTGCCTCGTCCTCGAACGGGAACAGCGAAAGCACCGGTCCAAAAACCTCTTCCTGAGCGAGCGCTGCCTGCGGATCGACCGCGCCGAACAGTGCGGGCGGCTGATAGTAACCGCCCTCGGGCGCGTCCGGGTGCACCGTGCCCTGTGCGAGCAGCGGAATGCCGGCTTCCTGCGCTGCGGCAATAAAGCCGGCAACCTTGTCGCGCTGCGCCACATTGACGAGCGGCCCGATGTCGAGATCCGCATCATGCGGGCCCGCAACCAGCTTGGAGAAGCGCTCGGCCAGCGCCGTCGCCACCTGCTCGTAGATCGGCTTCTCGATCAGAACGCGGCTGCCGGCAGAGCAGGTCTGCCCGCCATTCTGGATGATGGCGTTCACCAGAACGGGAAGCGCTGCCTCGATATCCGCATCGGCGAACACGATCTGCGGGGACTTGCCGCCCAGCTCCATCGTCACGCCGCGATTGTTCACCGCCGCTGCCTGCTGGATCGCGGTGCCGGTGATCGGCGAACCGGTGAAGGTCACGTAATCGACCAGCGGATGCGAGGAAAGAGCCGCACCAGCGCTGCGGCCATAACCGGTGATGACGTTGAACACGCCAGCCGGGAAACCGGCCTCAAGCGCCAGCTCGGCCATGCGAAGCGTCGTCAGCGAAGCGTCTTCCGCCGGCTTCACCACCAGCGTGTTGCCCATGGCCAGCGCCGCGCCGATGACGCGCGCCAGAATCTGCATCGGGTAGTTCCAGGGCGTGATGCCCGCCACCACGCCATGCGGCTCGCGCAGCGTCAGCGCCGTGTAGCCATCAAGGAACGGGATCGTGTCGCCGTGGATCTTGTCAGCCGCGCCGCCATAGAACTCGAAATAGCGCATCGTGGCGGTCACGTCCGCCGTGCCCTGACGGATCGGCTTGCCGGTGTCGCGCGATTCGAGCGCAGCCAGCTCCTCGCCATTCTTCTCCACCAGATGGAAAAGACGCGTCAGGCAGCGCCCGCGCTCCACGGCCGGCATGCGGCTCCACGGGCCTTCGTCAAACGCCTTGCGCGCCGACTTCACCGCCAGCTCCACATCGGCTTCCGTGGAAGCCGGGATCGAAGCGAAGACTGCGCCGTCGGACGGGCTGCGAACGTCGATGCGTTCTCCCGAGAGCGAATCGACCGAACGCCCGTCGATGAACTGCATGAAAGCGCGGCCCTCAGCCACGCTGCGCGAAAAATGGGTTCCCATCCCTGCCGCTCCGGTTTGTAATGTCTGTATGCGAGCCTGTGCTCGCGAAGGAAACATGGGAAAACCCGCCATGCGATGCTGTGTCAAGGCACAAATGGGCGCACCGGCTTGGCTCAGCCCGACAGACGCGCTGCCGCGCAATCGCATCTGGCTTTTTTAAATCGATTAGACTATAGCAACGGCAACTTGGTATGAGGCTAGGGCAATTCCAGGAAAAGCGGGAACCGGTTTTCCTGGAATTGCGCAAGAACAATCAATGAGAGCGTTTTCGCGGTTCAACGAAAAGCGGAAACGCCCGAGCGGAGAAACCATGACCAGCCAGACAATTCCGGTCGAGCCTTTCGATCTCGTGGTGTTCGGGGCCACGGGCGATCTCTCCGAACGAAAGCTGCTTCCGGCGCTCTATCAGCGCCAGCGGGCAGGTCAGTTCACCGACCCCACGCGCATCATCGGTTCATCCCGCTCGAAACTGTCCGACGAGGACTTCCGCACCTTTGCCGAAAAGGCCATCCGCGAGCATGTCGCCAAGAGCGATATCGAGCCGCAGGAGCTGACGCATTTTCTGGCCCGCCTGTCCTACGTGCCGGCGGACGCGAAATCGGGTGACGGCTTTGCCGACCTGAAGACCGAGATCGGCGACAGCGACAGTGTGCGCGCCTTCTACATGGCCGTCGCTCCCAGCCTGTTCGACGACATTGTCGGCCAGATCGACAAGCACGGCCTGTCCACCGACACGGCCCGCGTGATCGTCGAAAAGCCCATCGGCCGCTCGCTCGCCTCCGCCCATGAGCTGAACGACGCCGTGGCGCGCGTGTTCGACGAGCACAACGTCTTCCGCATCGACCACTATCTCGGCAAGGAGACGGTGCAGAACCTGATGGCGCTGCGCTTTGCCAATGCGCTCTATGAGCCGCTCTGGAACTCCGCCCATATCGACCATGTGCAGATCACCGTGGCCGAGACCGTGGGGCTTGAAGGGCGCGCGGGCTATTACGACAAGGCCGGCGCGCTGCGTGACATGGTCCAGAACCACATGCTCCAGCTTCTCTGCCTCGTGGCGATGGAAGCGCCGGCCTCCATGGAAGCCGACACGGTGCGCGACGAGAAACTGAAGGTCCTGCGCGCCCTGAAGCCGATCACCTCCAATGCCGCAGAGAGCGTGACCGTGCGCGGGCAATACCGCGCCGGCGCGTCCAATGGCGGCGCGGTGAAGGGCTACACGGAAGAACTTGAAAGCGGCGAGAGCAACACCGAGACCTTCGTCGCCATCAAGGCGGAGATCGAGAACTGGCGCTGGGCCGGCGTGCCCTTCTACCTGCGCACCGGCAAGCGGCTCGCCACCCGCGTTTCGGAAATCGTGATCCAGTTCAAGCCGATCCCCCATTCCATCTTCGAGGATGGCACGGGCAAGGTGTTTGCCAACCAGCTGGTCATCCGCCTGCAGCCGGATGAAGGCGTGAAGCAGTGGATGATGATCAAGGACCCCGGCCCCGGCGGCATGCGCCTGCGCCATGTGCCGCTCGACATGAGCTTTGCCGAATCATTCAATGTCCGCAATCCGGACGCCTATGAGCGCCTCATCATGGATGTCATCCGCGGCAACCAGACGCTGTTCATGCGCCGCGACGAGGTCGAGGCCGCATGGCGCTGGATCGATCCGATCCTCGCCGCCTGGGAAGACAACCAGCAGCCCGCACAGGGCTACACCGCCGGCACCTGGGGGCCTTCCTCTTCCATCGCGCTTATCGAGCGCGACGGACGCACCTGGCATGAGAGTGTCTGAGCATGGCGAATTGCGAGTGGCATGAATTCGCCTCCTCCGAGGCGCTGGCCAGGAACCTGTCGGAGAGGGTTGCCAAAAAACTGGCCTTGGCCGTGAAGGAGCGGGGCCACGCGGCGATTGCCGTTTCCGGCGGTCGCACGCCCGCGCAGTTCTTCGATCAGCTGTCGCGATGCGATATCCCGTGGGACAAGGTCACCGTCACGCTGGTGGACGAACGTTTCGTGCCGGCCGATTCACCGCGCTCCAACGCCCGTCTGGTCGCCCGGCATCTCCTGCAGAACAAGGCTGCCCGCGCCGCCTTTGTCGGCCTCTACCAGCCAGCCGACGAGATGGAAGAGGCCGCCAGCCAGTCGGCAAAGGCGATTGCCGCACTGCCCCGACCGCTCGACGTGGTCGTGCTCGGCATGGGCAATGACCGGCACACCGCCTCCTTCTTCCCCGATGCGCCGACCATCGAAGCGCTTCTTGAGCCAACGGAAGGGCCGGACGTTTTACCGGTCGCGTCGAAGGCGGCGGGCGAACCCCGCCTCACGCTTTCCATGAACCGGCTCGCAGGCGCACGCTTCCTCGCCGTCCACATCGAGGGCGCCGACAAAAAGGAAACGCTTGAAACAGCGCTCTCCGTCCCACCCGGCCCGGCCTCCCCCATCGGCGCGGTGCTGGCCGAGACAAAAGAACCCGCCCACATCTTCTGGGCTCCCGCAGGCCAGGCGTAAAACGCCGGCCCGCCGCGCCCCGCGCTCCTTCCGCGTGGGGCCAACTGCAAGACAGGACGCCATGCCATGACCGCAAGACCCGAAATCGAAGCCGTCACAGCCCGCATCCGCGAGCGCTCACGCGCCAGCCGCGAAGCCTATCTGGAACGCGTCGACCACGCTGCCGGACAGGCCGTTCATCGCGGCGTCCTTTCCTGCGGCAACCTCGCCCACGGCTTTGCCGCCTGTGGCCCCGCAGACAAGGCGGCCCTTTCCGGCGACCGGGTGCCCAATATCGGCATCATCACCGCCTATAACGACATGCTCTCGGCGCATCAGCCCTTCGAGCCATTTCCCAGCATGATCAAGGACGCCGCGCGTGAAGCCGGCGGCGTGGCGCAGGTTGCCGGCGGCGTGCCCGCCATGTGCGATGGCGTCACCCAGGGCCAGCCCGGCATGGAACTGTCGCTCTTTTCGCGCGATGTCATCGCCATGTCGGCTGCCGTCGGCCTGTCGCACAACATGTTTGACGCGGCCGTCTATCTCGGCGTCTGCGACAAGATCGTGCCTGGCCTGGTCATCGCCGCCCTCACCTTCGGCCACCTGCCTGCGATCTTCATTCCCGCCGGACCCATGACCTCCGGCCTGCCCAATGACGAGAAGGCCCGCATCCGCCAGCTCTACGCCGAAGGCAAGGTGGACCGTGCGGCGCTGCTGGAAGCCGAGTCCAAATCCTATCACGGCCCCGGCACCTGCACCTTCTACGGCACGGCCAACTCGAACCAGATGCTGATGGAGATCATGGGCCTGCACACACCGGGTTCCTCCTTCGTCAATCCCAACACGCCGCTGCGCGATGCCCTGACGAAGGAAGCCGCAAAGCGCGCGCTCGCCATCACCGCGCTCGGCAACGAGTTCACGCCCGTTGGCCGCATGATCGACGAGCGCTCCATCGTCAACGGCGTGGTCGGCCTCAACGCCACGGGCGGCTCGACCAACCACACCATGCATCTGGTCGCCATGGCGGCAGCGGCAGGCATCCGGCTCACCTGGGACGACATCGCCGAGATTTCGGACCACGTGCCGCTCGTTGCCCGCGTTTATCCCAACGGGCTTGCCGACGTGAACCATTTCCACGCCGCAGGCGGCATGGGCTACATGATCCGCGAACTGCTCGACGACGGCTATCTGCACGAGGATGTGCGCACCATCTGGGGTGAGGGTCTGCGCCCCTACACGGTCGAGGCCAAGCTCGCCGACAATGGTTCGGTCGTGCGCCTCTCCGCACCCGCCACCAGCGGCAACGACAAGGTGCTCACCACCGCCGCCAAGCCCTTCCAGCAGACCGGTGGCATCCGGGTTCTGTCGGGCAATCTCGGCAAGTCGATCATCAAGGTTTCCGCCGTCAAGCCGGAGCACCGCGTGATCGAGGCCCCGGCGCTGGTCTTCCATTCGCAGGAAGAAATGCAGACGGCCTTCAAGGAAGGCAGGCTCGACCGCGATTTCATCGCCGTCATCCGCTTCCAGGGCCCCAAGGCAAACGGCATGCCGGAACTGCACAAGCTCACGCCGGCGCTGGGCGTGCTTCAGGATCGCGGACACCGCATCGCGCTGGTCACCGACGGGCGCATGTCGGGTGCATCCGGCAAGGTGCCGGCGGCCATCCACGTTACGCCCGAAGCGCTCGACGGCGGCATGATCGGAAAGCTGCGCGATGGCGACCCGATGCGCCTCGACGCAGACAAGGGCACGCTTGAAGCGCTGGTCGACGCCGAAGAGTTCGCCGCACGCGAAAGCGCCGCACCCGACCTCTCGGGCAACCAGTTCGGCATGGGCCGCGAGCTCTTTGCCGGCTTCCGGCAGCTCGCCGGCCGTGCCGATCAGGGTGCAGCCGTATTCTGAGCTGGAACAAACTGCGGTAGCCGTGCATTCTTCCTCTGATCGGAGGGAGTGTGAACGGCTACTGGTTCCTCTTCAGGCGGCTCACGCGAGCCCTGTGGTTTCTGCCGGCGCTGTTCTGCGTCTCGGCGGTCATCGTCATTGTCCTTGCCTATCTTTCGGCAGACCTGCTGCCCGAAAGTCTGGATGAAAGCGCCCTTCCCATAACCGTTTCGGGAGAAGCGCTGCGCAACATTCTGGGCATCGTCGCTTCCAGCATGCTGGCGGTCGCCGTCTTCGCGCTTTCAACGCTGGTCAACCTGCTCACCAGCGCCGCGCAGACAGGCTCGCCCCGCGCCGTGCCGCTTTTCTCCGGCAATCGCGCCGCCCGCACCACCATCTCCGTTTTCATCGGCGCGTTTCTCTTTTCCATCATCGGCATAATCGGCCTGTCGAGCGGCATCTACACGCTTGGCGGACGGCTTATCCTCTTCGCCGCCACCGTCATCGTGGTCTTTGCCGTTGTCTGGGCGCTGATCCGCTGGGTGCGCGAAATCTCGGTTGTCGGACGCGTCGTGGAAATGACCAGCCGGCTTGAAGAGACAACACGGGAAGCCCTCACCCGCCTTGGCCGCGACGGGCGCTATGGCTGCACCGCCGCCACGCTCTCCTCCAGTCCGTCAGGGCGAACCGTAAGCGCCGGGGCGGTCGGCTTCGTCCAGCATTTCGACCCGCATGCGCTGCAGGAACTGGCGGAGGCCAGCGGTCTCACAATCCATGTTCTCGTCCGCCCCGGCGATTATGTGGACCACACCACCGCCCTTGCCGTCGTCAGCGGCGAAGCGGACGATGCCTGCCTTGAAGCGGTCCATGACGACTTCATCATCGGTGAGGAGCGCACCTTCGATTCCGATCCGGGATTCGGCTTCCTCGTTCTGGCCGATGTCGCCCGCCGGGCGCTTTCCCCCGGCGTCAACGACCCTTCCACCGCAATCCACGTTCTCACCGTGCAGACCCGGCTTCTGGCCGACTGGGCGCTGACGGACAAGGAGGCGGACAGCGATAACGACGAGCCGCCCTACCCCAAGGTGACCTTTGCGCCCGTGAAGCCGTCCGCTCTTTTGGATGCAGCCTTCCGGCCCATATCCTACGAAGCCGCCTCCGGCGCGCCCGATGTCGGACTGGCGCTGTTGCGTGGCCTGTCCTCGCTTGCGCGTGTCGCGCCGGGAGCCTTCCGCGACGCCGCCACGGCGCTGGCCGCAGACTTCACCGCCCGCGCGACCTCATACGCCTCCCACGCACCCGATGTGGCTGCACTGCGTAAAGCCGCTGCCGAAATCGGTGGCGTTGTTTCGGAAGCCGAGCGCCCTCGCCCTTCGACAGGCTCAGGATGAGGGCTACTGAGAGGGCGCAGTTGCTTCAAGCTCTATGCCCGCTTTTTAGTCAGCACGGGAGCCTCATTCCGAGGTTTCTTGGGCGTGTGTAGTCAAGTTCTCAACTGTGTGGGTATGAAGGGAGAACCGGCACCGCAGTAGCCCTCATCCTGAGCTTGTCGAAGGGCGGGGGCGCTTGGCTCCACCTCTATGCCTCCGACCACCCCTCAATAACCAGCGCGGCGCTCTTCAACCAGCGCGGCGCTCTTCCGATGGCGGGCGCCCGAATTGCTGGCGATAACTCTGCGCGAAATAGGAATGCGAGGTGAAGCCCGTTGCAATCGCCACATCGAGGATCGGCATGTTGGTCTGCCGCAGAAGCTCACGCGCCCGCTCCAGCCTGAGCCGCATGTAATAGCGCCCCGGTGTCATCCCCAGATGCCGCAGGAAGAGCCGCTCGACCTGGCGCACGGAAAGGCTCGCCGTGCCGGCAAGCTGCGCCGCCGAATAAGGCTCATCCAGATTGTCGGCCATCAGCTCGACGATCTTCTTCAGCTTTTCCGACTTGCCCGTCAGGTCGCGCTCCGGCCCCGTGCGCTGCCGGTCGCCGGCGGAGCGGATGCGCTCGTGCTGGAACTGGTTGGCCACATCATTGGCAAGATCCGCGCCGAGGTCCGTCCGCACGATTTCCAGCATCAGGTCGATGGAGGTCGTCACGCCCGCGCAGGTGTAGCGGCGGCGGTCGATCTCATAGACATTGCCCGTGCATTCGATATCGGGAAAGCGCTCCATGAAGGAGGCCCGGTTCTCCCAGTGGATCGTGCAGCGATGGCCGGCAAGCTGCCCGGCCTCGGCAAGCAGATAGGAGCCCGCCGCCAGCGCACCCAGCGCAGCACCGCGCCGGCCAAGACTGCGCAATGCGGCAAGCACCATGCTCTTGCCGGGAAACTCGGTGGTGAGCCCCACGCAGACAAAAAGAATATCGACAGGCGGAAGATCGGCGACTGCGTAGTCGATCTTGATCGGCAGCCCGTTGGACGCCATCACCGCCTCGCCATCAGCCGAAACGGTCACCCAGCTATAGACGTCACGCCCGAGCAGGCGGTTGGCCGAGCGCACCGTGTCGATGGCCGCTGCCAGCGAAAACATCGAAAACTTGTCGACCAGCAAAAATGCGAAATGCCGTCGGTCCTGCCGCGCCTCGCCCATGGGCAATTGTTCTAAAACAGGCGTGTCTGGCAGGAGAGGCATGGCAGATGGTCCCGATCAGAAAGAGGCTAGAAAGCCGGTGGTTCAAGCCCCGCAGTGCGGAATGCGGAAGTGAGCGTGTTGGCCATCAGCATGGCGATGGTCATCGGCCCCACGCCGCCCGGCACCGGGGTGATCGCGCCGGCGCGCTCCTTTGCTTCGGCAAAGGCCACATCGCCCACGAGCCGCGTCTTGCCCTCGCCCTTTTCCGGCGCGGGAATGCGGTTGATGCCCACATCGATCACGGTTGCACCGGGCTTCACCCAGTCGCCCCGAACCATTTCCGGCCGTCCCACTGCGGCAACGAGAATGTCGGCCGTCGCGGCCAGCGCCGGCAGATCCTTCGTGCGGCTGTGCGCAACGGTCACCGTGGCGTTGGCGGCCAGAAGCAGGTTCGCCATCGGCTTGCCCACAATGTTGGAGCGCCCGATCACCACTGCCGAGAGGCCGGAGAGGTCCCTGCCGCGCACCCGCTCAAGCATCAGCATCGCGCCCGCCGGCGTGCAGGGCACGAAGGCGCTGTCCAGCGCACCGGTTCCAAGCCTGCCGACATTGATGAAATGAAAACCGTCGACATCCTTGTCCGGGTCGATGGTCTGGATGATGCGCGCTTCATCGATGTGCCCGGGCAGCGGCAGCTGCACCAGAATGCCGTGGATCGCCGGATCGGCGTTGAGTTCCTCGACCAGCGCCACCAGCGCGTCTTCCGACGTTTCTGCCGGCAGCGAATGCTGAACCGAATGGAAGCCGCATTCCTTGGCGCGGCGCGACTTGGACGCCACATAAACCTGGCTTGCCGGATCCTCGCCGACGATCACCACTGCCAGCCCCGGCGTCACGCCGTGTTCGGCGAGCGTCGCAGTCTGCGTCTTGACCTTCGCAACCACATCTTCTGCGATCGCTTTTCCGTCGATGATATCGGCCATGTCTTTCCCCGGTCAGGCGTCAGTGCGTGCGGCCTCCCGGTCCACGCCAAGGCGCTCGCATCGGGATCGCACTCCAGCCCGCATAATGGGGAAAACGCAGAACCGCAATCCCGGCTTCGCGTCGTTTGGCGACGTTATTGGGAAAGAAGGCGAATTTGTCTGGAACGCGCCCGCCGTTCGGCAGCGTCAGGCAAGACCACCTGACGCCGGAAACGTCTAGTACCGGAACCGGTTTGCCCGGCGCACGGCCAGTGCATCGACCTCGCGACGCACGGCTTTCAGACGATGGTGGATTTCGCTGAAGCGGTCGTCGCCATCGTCGTCTTCATGAAACGGCTCGCCAGCACTCTGCGGACCTGCCGCAAATCCAGCCTGCGCCATCGGCGGCACCTGCTGCCAGACGGGATAGGCCGGCATCATCGGCATGTTGATTCCCGGTTGTCCCATCCCCGGCTGCCCCATCACAGGCTGCCCCATCACTGGCTGAAACGGCGCCATTGCAGGCATCATGCCGGGCTGCATCGCGAGCTGTGGCGTCTGCCACATCTGCTGTGGCGCATATTGCGGCTGTGGCTGGGGCTGGGGCTGGGGCTGAACCTGGGGCTGCGAAGCTGCCGACGCCCGCACCCGATGCCGTGGCTCCGCATACCGATCGGCAAGATCATCGATCTCATCGTCCATATGCGCCGTAAACGCATGGTCGAGATCATCTTCATCCTCACGCGCGTCCACACCGGCCATTGCATAGCGCTCACCCGAACGCGGACGCCATTCGCCAGAATGCCGGTCTGATGCAGCATCCCGCAGCCGGTCGTCGGACGCGTGCCGCCAGGATCCGCCACCGGGCGGTGTCGGGTCAGGCTCCGGGTCATAATCGTCATAACCCTGGCTGCCTTCGCCGCCTTCGTCTTCCTCGGCCTGACGCTCGGCCATGTTTTCGCGCAGGCTCTGGATCGCCCCGCCGGCTGCGCCAATGCCCACGCCGAACAGGAAGCCAAGGATCATGCCCGCCATCGCGATCGACGAACGCGACGGGCCGATCGGATCGAGCGGCGGCACGGCCTGCGAAATCACGCTCACATTGGCGGTGTTCAGGCGTTCCTGCTGTCCGGTCTCACGGGCGCGCAGGAGCAGCGATTCATACACCGAGCGCTTCGCATTCGCCTCGCGCTCAAGCTCGCGAAGCGTCACCTGCTCCGATGCCAGATTGCCCTTCTGAACCTTCAGCCGCGCGAGCTGGCCGGCCAGATCCTGCTCAAGCTGAACGGCGCGCTGCAATTCCACCTGGTTGGACGCCGTCACCCGCCGCAATTCGCGTGCGATCTCCTCACGCGCGCCGGAGAGTTCCGCTTCCACGGCAAGCCGCTCCGGATGACGCGGGCCGAATTTCACGGCCAGCCTGCCCGCCTGCTGCCGCAGGCTCGCATACTGCGCCAGAAGCTCGGTCATGACGGGCGAGGAGATCTGCTCCGGCAGTGCGCCGCCCAGAACCTCGTCCACGTTCAGCTCACGCGCGGCCGCTGCACGCGCATTCAGCTCCGATGTGCGCGCCTTGGCGTTCGAAAGCTGGTCGTTGAGACGCAGGATCTCCTCATCGGTGATCAGACGCCCCTGCGCATCCACGATGTCATTCTTCGCCTTGAAATCGGCCACGGCCCGTTCGGCCTCTTCCACTTCGGCCCGAAGCGAGGTGAGCTGCTCGGTGATCTCGCGATTGGCGCGGCCCGCCGTTGCAGACTGAAGCTCGCCAAAGGTGGACAGGAACACATCGCGCGTGGTCGTCGCGATCAGCGAGGATTTCTCGGGATCCTCCGTCTCGGCGCCAATGGTGATGATGAAGGTCTTGGCGTTACGGCTCACATCCAGCGCATCTGCGAGGTTCTCGACCGCAATGGAGTGCCGCGCCGTGCCGCCATCCTCATCGCCGCTGCTGAGCAGCGCCGAGATGAGCGCGCGCGGGCTCAACAGCAGGCTCACAATGGAACTGCCACCCGAACCGTTGAATTCCGGGTCATCCGCCAGATCCAGTTCGTCCACCACCCGCGCCAGCACATTGCCGGAGGTCATGATGGCCACCTGGTTTTCGATGAGCGCCAGCGTCGCATCCGAGGGCAGACCGCCCGGCGTCAGATCGCGTTCCACCAGCTGCAGATTGCGCGGATCGAAAATGAGCTGCGTTGCCGCGTAATACATTTTCGGCGTCGACAGCGCGACCATCACGCCAAGAACCGCACCGATGATCGTCGTCAGAAGAATGAGCCACTTGGCGCGAAAAATCCCGCTGATCACGCGCACCGGATCGATCAATGGCCGCCAGAGCCGCTCATCCGCATCACGCTTTCCGGTCTGCCTGCGCCGGTGCTGCATGGGCTCGCGATAGGCTTCGGGCTCTTCGTCAATCACGGTTCGCCGCACGGCCACATCGCGCTCGTCGCGCATCGGCGCACGCGCGGGCTCTGCGGTCTGCGCCCCGCGCTGCGGGGCCTCCGGCAGCGGAAACATCCTGTCGAGCAGGCGCTTGTGGAGCGGGGCCTTTTTCGGTGCGGTGCGCGCTTTCCGTACCGGCTCCTCGACCCGGCGCGCAGGCTGTGCGCGCTTCGGGGAAACGTCGTCCCGCGCGCGGTCACCCGCCTCGGCACGACGCAGATAGGCATCCGCCGAGGCTGCCCGCTCCCTGCGCGCCTCGCGCATTTCCGCATCCCTGTCAGAGCGCGGCAATGACGAACGGTCCGTAAGATCTTCCTGCGTTGTCGCACGATCATCACGCGGCGGCTGCATCGACAAAAGCGAGCGCGAGCGCCCGTCTTCCCTTGACCGTTTCCTGTTGGGATTTTCGGCGTCGAACATCGTGTGTGCAGCTTCCGCAAATGATGATGAAGCGGGCACATCAGCCCGCGATTATGTTAACCCAAGCTAAAGAGGCACAGGTAACAAACAGTTAACGGTAAGCTCTGCGTAAGTGTTTTTTGCCCCTGCGTCAGCCAGCAGAACAGCGCATTAAGTTTTATTGCTTATGCTCGCCGCAGAACCGGCATTTCAGGCTCAGAATTCAGGGGCGCCCCATCTCGCTACGCGACATCATCACCAGCCAGCGCCAGGTGCTGCGGGACTACCTCGCCACGATCAGCGGATCGGCGGGCAGGCTCGTCTTTTCGCTCGCCTATTTCGTGATTCTGGCCAACAGCCTGTCCATCGCCGATTTCGGTCTTTTCGCCACGGCCTCCGCCGCCGGCGTGATGGTCGGTCGCATTCTGGCGCTTGGCTTCACCGCCACGCTCTACCGCATCGCCACCGTCAAGCCGCGCCTGCTCGGCACATACGCAGCCGGTTTCCTCATGCTAACGGTCGCTTCCCTGCCGCTCATCGCACTGGCGAGCGTGGCGCTCTATCTGGTGTTCTTTGCGGGCGACATGAAGGTTCTGCCCTTTGCGCTCGTCATCGCGTCCGACGCCATTGCCTGGCGGCTCACCGAAACGGTGATCGTGGTCAACAATGGCCTCAACCGTTTCGGCCGCGCCGCCGTCATTCTCATCGTCAGCGTCGGCATCCGCGCGCTGGCGGCCCTCCTGTTCACATTCCACGCGAGCAGCGACCTCCTCACCTGGACCGTTTTCTATCTCGCGGCAAACAGCGCGGCGCTCGTCTTCGCGCTCCTGTTCTACTGCCCCCGCCAGCGCCTGCGCCTGCAGAGCGCGCTCTATTGGCGTCGCCTTCCAGACGCGCTCTACGTGGCCGGCGCAGAAGTGCTGTTCTATCTGCAGATGGAGCTCGACAAGCTTCTGGTTCTTGCCCTCGGCAACCCGCAACTTGCCGGCATCTACGCCATCATCATGCGGCTGGTGGACCTGACCGCGATCCCCATCCGCTCCTTCTCCATGCTGCTCGTCCAGCGCATGATGCGCGCACCGGAAATGCTCAACCGCTGGAAACTGCGTCTTGGCATTGAGGGCGCGATCTTCGCCGTGTCCACGCTGGCGCTGGCGTCGCTTGCGGTGATCCTGCTGTTTTACCCCACGCTGCTGGGGCGCAATGTGGCCGAGGCAGCACCTCTGGTCATTCTGGCGCTTGCGGTTCCGGGCCTGCGCAACCTGACCGAATATCAGGCGGACCTGCTCTTTGCCCGCGGCCAGACCTTCATTCGCGCGGTCAATCTCGGCGTTCTGGCCCTGGGCAAGGCTGCACTTCTCTCGCTGGTTCTGAAAAACCTCACCGAGACACGGGACATCATTCTGTCGCTCAACGCGGTCTTCGCGGTGCTTTACGTGCTGTCGATGGTACTCACCTATCGCGCTCTGGCCAGACCGGCCAAACGCGTCTGATACTGACCCTAACCGATCACACGGCGCAGCGGTTCCAGGCTCGTCTCGGTGAAGGACTGAATGCCGATGGCCACCTGATAGGGCTCCATCCCGGCAATGAAACGCTCAATGCCGGTTTCATCCAGCTCCGGCCCCAGCCAGTAGATGTGGCAGAGCGCGCGGTCGTCGTGGAAGTGTCCTTCCCCGTTCAGAACCTCATCCACATAGCGGCCATAGAGAATGCACTCCGAGAAACGGCGGTCGCTCGCCACCACATTGATCCACGGCCTGCCGTGAACCGTCTCGATACGCCTGAGCATGTCCAGCACGGTTTCGCGTCGCCATGCGATCAGTGTGGTGATGTAGTCATGGTCGCTGGTCTGCCCGGCAGGAAGGTCAAGCGCCCTGCCCGCATTGGCCAGCCAGTCGCGGTGCCCCATGTCCATCAGCGAATGCATGCCGTCGCTTTTGCGGTATAGCCGCATCTGGCCATCGCGCCAGAAATCGCCGCAGTCGAACGGCTTCAGGAACACGACGTCGGAATCGCAATAGACAAGCGCGTCTTCCGTCGCCTTTTCGGCAAAGGCGATGCGCCGCAATTGCTGCACATGCCATCCGCGCAGCGGCGCAAGCCGCGTGCTCAACCAGACATGGCGGCGAAAAAGACTGGTCGGATCGCGCACCGCATGCAGCCAGGATGGCAGGAGATCGCGCTCGTCGACCACCACCCGGCGGTCCGTTTCCAGTGCGCGAAAACGCTCGACATCATGACTGGCGACAAGCAGGTAATGGCGTGTGTAGCCGGTCACATACCGGTCCATACTCTCACACAACAGCCTGCATCGCTCGAAATCACCGGCATAGCTGGGCGTAACGATTGCGGCGTTCTGCTGCGCATCCATGCCTAACCCCCGCCTGCCTTGCCGCTCAGCTTCTGGCCAAGCACCCGCAGGAGAAACAGCGGATTGCCCACCACATAGCGCCGCCACAGACGACGCGGCTCAAGCCCCAGCCGGAACAGCCATTCAAGCCGCAGCCGGCGCATCCACAGCGGCGCGCGCGGCACCGCGCCGCTCAGAAAATCAAGAAGCGCGCCCACGGCAATCGGCACGGTGCAATGCTCAACCCCGAGCTTCCCGGCAATCCACAATTCCTGGCGCGGAACGCCCATGGCCACAAGCAGCACGTCCGGGCGGATTTCCTCCAGCCTGTCGAGGATGGCCTTCTCTTCCGCACCGTCAAAGTAACCGTCATGCAGGAAGACAAATTCGTGTTGCGGCGCATGCTCTGCAAGCTTCTCGGCTGCGGCAAGCGCATTGTCGCGCCGCGCGCCAAGCAGGCCGACCGTCAGCCGGTCCTTCTGCCGCCTGAGGAATTCCGGCACGAAATCGGTGCCGTTCAGATTGTCGGGAAACGGCTCGCCGTAGAGCATCTTTGAAGCGATATCGACGCCAACGCCATCCGCCAGCACCAGAAAGTCCGGCAGCACCTGGCGAAAGCGCGCGTCCGCAACGGCCACATTGGCGTTGTGCGCATTGAGGAACGTCACCTGCGTGAAGCGCCGTTCGGCAATGCTTTCGGCCAGCATCGCAATTGCCGCGTCACGGCCAATTGCCGTCACATCCGTTCCCAGAATGTCGCGCCGCTCGGGCACCGGTGTGATCTTGTTCGGCGCATCCACGTTCATGCGGCCTCGTTCTGCCGGCCAAAGCCAGACTGCTGAAGCCCGTGAAGCACGGCCTTGTCGAGCGCGTTGCGCTGCTCTTCATGGAATGTCCGCCCGTCGAGATCGACGGGCGATCCGGCGGCACGCACCAGCGCATCCGCAAAGGCGCGCGGCTCGTCGGCAAGGGTGCAGTTCTCCGGCTTGTAGGAAATGCCGCGCAGCGCGCTCTGCGTGGCGACGCTCGGCAGACCCAGTTCAAAGGTCTCGATCGTCTTCAGCTGCACGCCTGTCCCGGCACGGCTGATAAGCGGGACCACCTTGCCCGACCGCACGAACTCCACCGCGTCGGGAACACGCCCGACAAAGGCGATGCGGGGGTGTTCCTGCGCCAGGCTCGCCGGCGCATCCCCCGCCACCGCAATACGAAAATCGTCAGGCAGGTGCGGCACAACCTGTTCCAGAAACCAGTCGAGCCCGATGCGATTGGGCGCCCAGCTCCACGTGCCGATCAGCGCCGCGTCGTAATCCGCCCTGCGTTCATCGCCCGTCACCTCCACCGGCGCATGCGCCACCAGCGGCAGAACTGCCGAGCGCCGGTCATCCGCCACGCCCAGAACCTGCCGGTCATCCTCGGAAAGCGTGTAGATGAAATGCGCATCGGCGCACAATTGCGCTTCCAGCGTTTTCAAAAGCTTCGCCTCACGGCCAAACATGAAACGCGCAATGGGGCTGCGTGCGGCGCGCGCGCTCTGCTCGGCCGAAACATACTCCACATTGTGCGCCACATAGATGTTCGGCAAATGGGCGAAAATCTCGCGGAATGCGCCTGCAAACTGCACGGAATTGAAGATGACGCCATCCACCGGACCAAGGCCATCGAGTGCGGCGCGCACCTGCGCCGGCGAGGCAAGCAGCATCTTGGCGGACGAGAACGTCATGTTGCGCGTCATTGCACGGGCAAGCCATCGCAGCTTCTGAAGACCGCCCGCCGCTTCGGTGCGCGGGTCCATTTCACCCAGAACGACCGTGTCGTCGGTAATGTTGCGCGCCTCACGTCCCTGCCAGGCAAAGCCCATGACGGAGACCCGGCACCCCGCGCGCGACAGCGCGCCGAGGATTGCCGCATTGGCAATCTCGTAGCCACTCTTGGGCGTCCCGTCGGGAACGATGGATGTCGCAAAGACCAGATGCATGCACTTTTCCTGTTTGGAACGTTCTGTCAAACAGCAATGAACTCTTCATTAAGGGAGAAGCCGGGGAAACACTTTTGGCGGGCATAACACCATTTCCCTGCCGCAAAAACCTGCCGCACTTAACGCCGCCTTAATTGCCGCCACCGCTTATAGAGCGCGAAACAAGGGGGCATTGGCGGGATCGTGACGCAGGACAGGGCAGACAAGTCGGTTTCAACCGTCGCGCGAACGCCATCGCTGAGCGTGCAGGAGATCGAGTGCGTTGTCACCGTTCCCACCTTCAAGCGCCCCGATCAGATTCTCGACACGCTCCATTCGCTTGCCGCCCAGAAAACCGCGCGCCCCTTTGCCATCATCGTGATGGAAAACGAGGCCGAAGCACACGAAGGCGCAGACGCTGCCGCGCCGCTCTTTGCCGATGGCACGTTCAACGGCCTTGTCATCATCGCCCACCAGCGCGGCAATTGCTGCGCCTACAATGCCGGCTGGGAAACCGCGCTGGCTGAATTTCCGGCCTTTCGCTATCTCGCCGTCATTGACGATGACGAACTCGCCTCTCCGCACTGGCTTGAAAACCTCTGCGCGACGGCGGAGAAATTCGACGCCGATATCGTTGGCGGCCCGCAGGTGCCGGCCTTTGAAAAGCCTGCGCATGAGCGCTGGGCGACCCACCCGGTCTTCGCCCCGCCCTATGATGAAACAGGCCCCGTTGCAGCGCTCTACTCCTCCGGCAATCTTCTTGTGACGCGCCGCGTTCTGGAATCAATGCCGCGCCCCTTCCTCGATCTTCGGTTCAACTTCATGGGCGGCGGCGATTCCGATTTTCTCAGCCGTGCGCGCCAGAAAGGCTTTCGCCTTGCATGGTCGGCGGAAGCGGAAACGCAGGAGATCGTGCCGGCGCGCCGGGTTGAACGCGACTGGATCCGCGCCCGTGCGCTGCGCAACGGCGTCATCTCCACACTGGTGGAAAAGAAGAAACGGGCGGACGAAGGCTTCGGCCGGCTGCGCGTCTTCGCCAAGAGCCTCGCGCTTCTGGCCCTCTCCCCGCTGCGTGGAGCCGCCCGGCTTGCAAAGACCGGCTCCATCTCCACCGCCATGTATCCCGTCTATGTCGGTCTTGGCCGCGTCATGGCCGAATTCGGCTACGCGAACGAGCAGTATCGCGAGCCGGAAAAAAACTGACGGCCCTTGCCGCCAACAAAACGCTTCGCCGCTGTCGACTTCCCTTCGGTGATTGTGTAGCGGTCCCGCTCCCCTGACCGATCCACATCCCCCAAGGACATAAGCTATGCGAGCGCTGAGCGGCGGCATCGACTTCGGCACGTCGAATTCAACAGCCGGTTTCATGGAAAACGGCCAGCCACGGCTCATCGAGCTGGAGCGTGGCGAGGTCACCATGCCGAGCGCGGTGTTCTTCAATTTCGAGGACAACCGCACCTATTTCGGCCGTAGCGCCATCTCCTGCTACACGGAAAATGCCGAAGGCCGGCTTCTGCGCGCCCTGAAAAGCGTTCTCGGATCGTCGCTGATCCACGAGAAAACGCGCATCAAGGCGCATTCCATCGCCTTTTCCGACATTATCGGCTCGTTCCTGCATTTTCTGAAGGACAGCCTCGAAACCAATCTCGGCGGACCGGTCGACAACATCGTGCTCGGCCGACCGGTGCAGTTCGTTGATGACAATCCGGAAGCCGACCGCCGCGCGCAGGACGAGCTTGAAAAAGCGGCCCAGCGGCGTGGCTTCAAACACATCGAGTTTCAGTTCGAACCCATCGCCGCGGCACTCGATTACGAGCAGCAGGTCAGCGGCGAGGAACTGGCGCTGATCGTCGATATCGGCGGCGGCACGTCCGACTTTTCCGTCGTGCGCGTCTCCTCGGAACGCGCGAAGCAGGCCGACCGCAAGGACGACATTCTTGCCAGCCACGGCGTGCATATCGGCGGCACGGATTTCGACCGCCTCCTGAGCATCGCCCATCTGATGCCGGAACTCGGCTACCGCACGCTCACCAAGGACGGCAAGCGCCAGCTCCCCGCCGGATATTACATCGACCTTGCCACCTGGCAGCGCATCCACATGCTCTACACCAACAAGGCGATGACCGATCTCAGGCAGATCCGCTACGAAGCGGCCCAGCCCGAACTGGTGGAGCGCATGATCGACGTGGTTTCCAACCGGCAGGGCCATGCGGCCGTGGCCGAGGTGGAACGGGCGAAGATCGCGCTGACCGACCTGACGGAGAGCGCCATCGAGCTTCCGCTCACCGAGGAGAAGCTGCATCTGCCCGTTACGCGCGACGAGCTGAACGACGCCATTCGCGTCACCGTCGAGCGCGTTCAGAAGGCCGTGAGCGAAACCCTCGTCAATGCCGGTATCGGGCCTGAGCGGATCACCGCGCTGTTCCTCACCGGCGGTTCGTCTGCCATCCCGCTCCTGCGCGAAAGCGTTCTGGGCATGCTGCCGGCCGCTTCCGTGGTCGAGGGCGACATGTTCGGCTCCGTCGGACGCGGCCTGGCCCTGGACGCCGGGCGCAGGTTCGGCGCCTGAGCCCACTCGTTCGGACCGGGGCGCCAAAACGCCCCGGCCCACATCCTTCTGTTGCATTCGCCGTCCGCACGCGGCATTCCTCTCCCATCATCAAGGGAGAAGTTTCATGGGCAAATCGGTCATTCTCGTCGGCTGCGGAAACATGGGTTACGCCATGCTGAAAGGCTGGATCGCGGCAGGCAAGCTCGCCTCCGGCGACGCCACCGTGATCGAGCCGAATGCGGACCTGCGCGCCCGCGCCGCAGCACTCGGCGTGACGGTTACCGACAGCGTCGACACGCTGGAGCAAGGCGCAGACATGATCGTGTTCGCCGTCAAGCCGCAGGTCATTCGCGACATCGCCCCCGCCTATGCCCGCTTTGCCGACAAGGCCACCTTCGTCAGCGTTCTCGCCGGCACCGGAACGGCCACATTCGAGGAAATTCTCGGCCGTCATGCCGCGGTCATGCGCTGCATGCCCAACACGCCCGCCGCCATCGGCAAGGGCATGATGGTGCTGTTCTCCAACCGCAATGTGAGCGACGGGGCAAAAGCCTTCGCCGGGGAACTGCTTGCCACCAGCGGCGCGGTCACCACCATCGACAATGAAGAGCAGATGGACGCCGTCACCGCCGTTTCCGGCTCCGGCCCGGCCTATATCTTCCACTTCATCGAATGCCTGACAGCTGCCGGCGAGAAGGCCGGCCTGCCGAAGGAAACCGCAAAGCTTCTCGCCATGCAGACAGTCTATGGCGCGGCCTGCCTTGCCAAAGAAAGCGATGACGAGCCCGGCAAGCTGCGCGAGCAGGTGACAAGCCCGAACGGCACCACCGCCGCCGCGCTCTCCGTCTTCATGGATGAGAACCGCCTTCTCGATCTGGTAAGCGACGCCGTCGACGCCGCCAAAAAGCGCTCCATCGAACTGGGAAAGTAGAGGATCGGCGCAGGCCCCTCATCCGCCTGCCGGCACCTTCTCCCCGCGTGCGGGGAGAAGGAAGAAAACCGGAAAGGAAAGCGCCAGCTTCAAGGCCCCCAAGCAACCCGCAAGGCACCACCTCACCTTCTCACCTCAACCGAGGAGAAGGTGATATTGAAGGTGACACGCCTTCCGGTTACGACGCGTTTCCTTCTCCCCGCACGCGGGGAGAAGGTGCCGGCAGGCGGATGAGGGGCGAGCACCCCACGCCATCACCCTTCGCCGAACACCATCGCATCCTGCCGCGCCCTGAGCGCCACCAGCCGCGAAGCCGCGTCGGGCGCAACATTCGCATAGGTCAGAAGCGCGCCCTTCTTCACCGGGGCCGTCACCGTGCCGCCCTCAAGCAGCCCGCATGGCACGGCCTTCGCCGTGCGCGCCTCTTCCGCCGTCATGATCCACGAGCGGTAGGAATATTCGCCGATGGCGTCTAGCCGGTCGCCGGGCTTCAGATCCTTCTTCGCCACCGCACAGACTTCCGCAACCGGCCTGTCGAGCGGCACCATGTCCGCCTTGTTGTAGAGCACGGCGCGCGCGCAGGTGAGCGGCACTTCCAGCGAGGTCAGGTGATAGGGCCGGAAGAAGGTGTAATACGGCCCCTCCCCGAGCTTCAGATCGTTCATGCGCTCGCGCAGGCGCGGGTGGTCCATCTCCGCCACCACGAACACGCCCGGCGCAACACCCTTGCCCACCGTGAAGTCGACACAGCCCTTCTTCGAGAGCACGCCGCCATCGGCAATCGGGCAGAGAACGCTGGAAAGCTCCTCGCGGCTCGCCGCCGGGCCATGCATGCCCGGCCTGTCCGGCACGAGGCCCGTGGCATTGGCGATGGCCGCCATCTCCACCATCGTCTTGGAGCCGTCGACGAACTCGACCAGCATGCGCACATTCATGTTGCGCCGTTCCGCCTCCTCGGCGTAGTCGTCCGGCACCGCGTCGATGTTGAGCGGATTGTTCTTGCCCTTGCCGGCGGCAACGATGTCGTGCCCCATGGCCGAGACGAACTCGATCAGCTCCATGCAGGAAGACGGCTCGTCGCCCGCGCCCAGCGAATAGGTGACACCCAGCCGCGCCGCTTCGCGCTTCAGATAAGCGCCGATGGTCACATCCGCCTCGACATTCATCATGACGAGATGCTTGCCCGCCTCCATGGCCGAAAGCCCGATCTCCGCGCCCACCGCCGGCTTGCCCGTGGCGTCGATCACCACGTCCACCAGATCGTTTTCGGAAACCAGCCGGGAATCGCCCGAAAGCGCCGTCTTGCCGGCGCGGATCGCGTCGCTGATCGCGCCTGCCGTTTCAGCCTCCACCGCGCTCCCGGCAGCGCGTCCGGCAATCTCGATGGCCTTTGCCGCGCGTTCGGGCCGTGTGTCGGCAATGGCCGCCACCTCGATGCCCTTCATGCGCGCCACCTGCGTGACGATGTCCGTGCCCATCTCGCCGCAGCCGATCAGGCCGATGCGCACCGGCCGCCCCTCTTCCGCCCGCTGCTCAAGATCGCGCGCGAGACCCGTAAGCGCCACATTCGTCATCCGATGTCCTCCTCGTTTGACGACCGAGATAGAAGCGGCCCTGCGCGGTATGTCAACCGGTCTTCACCTGCACCGGAACCGGACTGTTTTTCTTGATATCTTTCAGAACGAGGTTGGTGCGCACATTGGCGATGCCCGGCAGGCGAAACAGGAAATCCTCCAGAAACCGGTTATAGGCCGCCAGGTCCCGGCACACGACGCGCAGATGATAATCCGCCTCTCCCGTCGTGGAGTAGCAGTCGAGCACTTCGGGCCGCCGCCGCGTCTCGGCGATGAACGTGTCCACATGCCGGTGGTCATGCCGCGTCAGCGACACATGCACGATGGCCTGAAAACCGAGCCCCGCCTTCTCCACGTCCAGCAGAGCCGCATATTGCGTGATCAGCCCCGCCTCCTCCAGCGCCTTCACCCGCCGCCAGCAGGCTGAAGCCGACATGCCGGCCCGCTCCGCCAGCTCCTGGTTCGAGAGCCGGCAATTGGCCTGAAGTGCGTCCAGAAGCCTCTTGTCCTGTTCACTCAGCTTTTCGGGCATAGGTCCAAATCCTGAAAAATTCTCCGATACATCCACCTATATCGGATAATCCTTCCAGAAACCAAATTCCAATCGCCAAATCTGGCACAAAATTCCACCTCCGCCGGTTTAAAATTCTTCCAGTCTGCACTGGAGGAATTGCATGACCGTCCAACCCAAGGCCGGCGAACTCGCGCGCTATCAGCTCGAGGACCGCTACACCCAGGAAAAGGGCCGCGTCTTCATGACCGGCACGCAGGCGCTCGTGCGCGCCGTGCTCGATCAGGCGCGCCGCGACCGCGCGAGCGGCCTCAACACGGCAGGTTTCATCTCCGGCTATCGCGGATCGCCGCTGGGCGCGCTCGACCTTGAGTTATGGAAGGCGAAAGACCGGCTCGACGCCGCCCGCATCGAATTCCTCCCCGCCGTCAACGAGGATCTCGCCGCCACCGCCGTGCTCGGCAGCCAGCAGGTGGAGACCAATCCGAAGCGCGAGGTCGAGGGCGTTTTCGGCCTCTGGTATGGCAAAGGCCCCGGCGTCGACCGCTCGGGCGATGCGCTGAAGCACGGCAACGCCTACGGCTCCTCGCCCCATGGCGGCGTGCTGGTGGTTGCCGGCGACGATCATGGCTGCGTCTCCTCCTCCATGCCGCACCAGTCGGACGTCGCCTTCATGTCGTGGTTCATGCCCACGCTCAATCCGGCCAGCGTGTCGGAATATCTGGCCTTCGCAGAATATGGCTACGCCCTGTCGCGCTTCTCGGGCATGTGGGTCGGCTTCAAGGCCATTTCGGAAACGGTGGAATCGGCAGCCTCCGTCGACATTCCCGCCCCCCGCGCGTTCGAGACACCCGATTTCACACCGCCTCCCGGCGGGCTCCACTATCGCTGGCCGGATCTGCCCGGCCCGCAGATCGAGGAGCGCATGGAGGCGAAGAAGCACGCCGTTCTGGCGTTTGCCGAAGCCAATCCCGTCGACCGCCACATCTATGACGTGAAGGATGCCCGTTTCGGCATCGTCACCACCGGCAAGGCCCATCTCGACCTGATGGAGGCGCTGCGCCTTCTGGGCATCGGCGAGGCCGCGTGCCGGAAGCTCGGCATCGACATCTACAAGGTCGGCATGGTGTGGCCGCTCGCCCGCCGCGCAGCACTCGACTTCGTGAAAGACAAGCAGGAAGTCCTCGTCATTGAGGAAAAGCGCGGCATCGTCGAAAGCCAGTTCAAGGAATATTTCTACGACTGGCCCGGCCACAAGCCGCACGCCATGGTGGGCAAGCGCGACGAGGATGGCGAACGCCTCGTGCCGTGGACCGGCGAGCTTTCGCCACGCCTGCTTCTGCCCGTCGTCGCCCGGCGGCTCGAAGGCATCTTCCCCGGCAGCGGCTTCATCGCCCGCGCTGAAAAGATCCTCGCCGCACCGGCCATCGCCCTGCAGGTGGAAGGCGCGACCCGCACTCCGTATTTCTGCTCCGGCTGCCCGCACAACACCTCGACCAAAGTGCCCGAGGGGTCCGAAGCGCTGGCCGGCATCGGCTGCCATTTCATGGCGAGCTGGATGGACCGCAACACCACCTCGCTGATCCAGATGGGCGGCGAGGGCGTGAACTGGGCAGCCTCCTCGCTCTTTACCGGCAAGAACCACGTCTTCCAGAATCTCGGCGAAGGCACCTGGTATCACTCCGGCTCCATGGCCGTGCGGCAGGCGATTGCCGCAAAGGCCAACATCACCTTCAAGATCCTCTACAACGACGCCGTCGCCATGACCGGCGGTCAGCCGGTGGACGGCCCCGTCAGCGTTCAGGCGATTGCCCACGCCTCGCGCGCCGAGGGTGTGGAGCGCATTGCGCTCGTCTCCGATCACCCGGACAAGTTCCAGCCTGGCGAACTGCCGGTCGCCACCACGATCCATCACCGCCGCGAGCTCGACGCCGTCCAGCGCGAGCTGCGCGAGGTGAAGGGCGTGTCCATTCTCATCTACGAACAGACCTGCGCCACCGAGAAGCGCCGCCGCCGCAAGCGCGGCCAGATGGAAGACCCGAAGAAATTCGTCGTCATCAACGACCTCGTCTGCGAGGGCTGCGGCGACTGCTCGGTGGAATCCAACTGCCTCTCCGTCGAACCGCTCGAAACCGAGTTCGGCACCAAGCGCAAGATCAACCAGTCGTCCTGCAACAAGGACTTCTCCTGCGTGAACGGCTTCTGCCCGAGCTTCGTCACCGTCGAGGGCGCAACCCGCAAAAAACGCTCCGGCATGGAGTTCGATCTGACGCGGCTTGCCGGCGATCTCCCCGATCCGGAGCCTGCAGCGCTCGACAGGCCCTTCGACCTGATGATCACCGGCGTCGGCGGCACCGGCGTCGTCACCGTTGGCGCGCTCATCACCATGGCCGCGCATCTGGAGGGCAAGGGCTCCAGCGTGCTCGACTTCACGGGCTTTGCCCAAAAGTTTGGGCCGGTGCTTTCCTATGTCCGGCTGGCGTCTGCACCCGACGCCATCCATCAGGTGCGCATCGACCGTGGTGCAGCGGATGCGCTGATCGGCTGTGACATCGTCGTGTCGTCCTCACCCAAGGCGTCGGCCAGCTACCGCCCCGGCATGCACGCCGTGGTGAACCTTGCCGAGATGCCCACCGGCGATATCGTGCGCAAGCGCGATGCGAGCCTTCACGTGGACCAGCGGCTCGCAGCCATCGAAGGCGTGACGGGCAAGGATGCGCTTGCCGCCATGGACGCCAACCGCCTCTCTGAAAAGCTCATGGGCGACACGGTGTTCGCCAATGTGATGATGCTCGGTTTCGCCTGGCAGAAGGGCCTCGTGCCCGTCTCGCTCAACGCGCTTACCCAGGCCATC
Source organism: Nitratireductor aquimarinus (assembly GCF_017255295.1). Lineage (GTDB taxonomy): Bacteria > Pseudomonadota > Alphaproteobacteria > Rhizobiales > Rhizobiaceae > Nitratireductor > Nitratireductor aquimarinus. Next base: position 166,298 of record NZ_JAFKDE010000002.1, on the reverse strand, counting down.
GTGCTGAACGGCGTCGCCATTGAGAAGAACCACCGCGCCTTCCTCATCGGCCGTCTGGCGGCGGAAAAGCCCGACGCGCTGAAGGGCCTGCTCGACCCGAAGTCGCAGGCCGATGGAACGCTCGACGAGATCGTCACCCGCCGCGAGGCCTTCCTGACCGACTATCAGAACGCGGCCTATGCCGAGCGCTACCGCCATCTGGTGGATCGCGTTCGCGCCGCCGAAGCGCCGTTCGGCAGCGACGCCATCAGCCGGGCCGTTGCCCGCTCCCTGTTCAAGCTGATGGCCTACAAGGATGAATACGAGGTCGCCCGCCTGCACACGCAAACGGGCTTTTCCGCCCGCATCGCAGAAGAGTTCGAGGGCGACTATCGCATCGTCCATCACCTCGCCCCGCCGTTCCTTGCTTCCGGCACGGATGCGCGCGGACGTCCGCTCAAGCGCGAATTCGGCCCCTGGGTGCGCCTGCCGTTCCGCATGCTCGCCCGCATGAAGCGCCTGCGCGGCACCGCCTTCGACCCGTTCGGCCGCACCGCCGAGCGGCGCATGGAGCGCGAACTGATCGGCTGGTACGAGGCGCATGTCGAAAAAGCGCTTGCGCAGCTCGACACCGGCAATGCCGCAACGCTTGCCGAAACCCTGGCGCTGCCCATGCAGATACGCGGCTACGGCCCGGTGAAAGAAGAAGCCGCAAAGCGCATCCGCACCGAGATGGCTGCGCGTCTGTAGACACTGCCTGAAGACCGCACCTCTCTCTTGGGCTCTCCGCTCCTTCGGCAGGCGGAGGAGCCCCCTTTCCCACCCGCTCCTTCGTCATCCTCGGGCCTGACCCGAGGATCCATGCCGGAACGCCGAACACGAAGCCCAGCCTCTCAAAGCAAGCGCATCATTTCCCGCACCTGCGCAGTCGCCACCGCAACGGCATGGATCCTACGGTCAAGCCATAGGATGACGAGGGAGAGGGTCGGCGCGCTCTCATTCACGCTCCCCCCCTTATTCCTCTCCGCTCCCTGCGGCAAACCAGGCAGGGAGAAGACGGGCGCTTACCAATTCACGCTCCTTCATATCTCCCGCCCTCCCTTCAACAAACTCAGAAGGAAGAGCCCGCCACCCCACCCGCTCCTTCGTCATCCTCGGGCCTGACCCGAGGATCCATGCCGGAACGCCGGACATAAAGCCCAGCCTCTCAAAGCAAGCCCATCGCTTCCCGCGCCTGCGCCGTCGCCACCGCAACGGCATGGATCCTCGGGTCAAGCCACAGGATGACGAGGGAGAGGGTCGGCGCCTTGCATGCCAACCAGAGGGCGTGCAGCGCAAACGCGCATGATGCGCGCCATGCGCCCGGCATCCCAATCCCTTGCTCCCGCTTCCTGCGTATGCAAATAGCATTGGTCAAACAGCCAAGGAGGAACCCCATGACCGCCATCACCCGCCGCACGCTCGGTGCGCTCGCCCTCACCACCGCTCTCGCCGGCTTCGCGCTGCCCTCCGCCGCCGCCGACAAGATCAATGTCGGCATTCTGTCGCTCACCTCGCATTCGCCGAGCATCATCGCCGAAGCCAAGGGCTATTTCGACGCTCAGGATATCGATGTCGAGTTCGTGTCCTTCCAGGCTGCGCAGCCCATGGCCGTCGCCATTGCCTCGGGCGATGTCGATTTCGGCATGACGGCGATTTCCGGCGGTCTCATCAGCCTTGCAGACAAGGGCGTGATCAAGGTCATCGGCGGCGCGCTGCAGGAAACGCCCGAGATCGACGGCCAGAAGATCCTCGCCTCCAAGGCTGCGTTCGACGCCGGCGTTAAAACGCCTGCCGACCTCAAGGACCACAGCTTCGGCATCACCACCACCGGCTCGTCCTTCCACTACATGGCGCACAAGATCGCCGACAAGGAAGGCTTTGACCGTTCCGAAATCCACGTGAAGCCGCTGCAGAAGGTGCCGGCCATCATCGCGTCGCTCAAGAGCGGCCAGATCGACGCATGGTCCATCGTGCCGAACATTGCAGGCGCGCTCACCAAGGGGCCTGAAGTCGTCGAGATCGGCAAGATTTCCGACTATGTCGACGATTACCAGGTCACCACGGTCTTCACCTCCACCAAAAATGCGACCGAAAAGAAGGATCTCGTCGAGCGCTTCCTGGCCGGCCTCTCCGAGGGCATCAGCGACTACAACGCCGCCCTGGTCGACAAGACCATGAGCGAGGAAGACACCGCGGCAATCGTCGGGATGATCCACAAATACGTCTATTCCGACCAGCCGCTCGACAAGGCCGATCCGCGCATCCGCGCCGGCGCCATGCGCATCAACGAAGGTGCGGCGCTGAGCGTGGCAAGCGTCGAGGACCAGCTTGAGTGGTTCAAGTCGGAAGGCCTCGTGCCCGATGGCGTGACGATGGAAAAGCTGGTCGACACCAGCTTCGTGGAAACCCGCTAACAGCGAAGCCGCCCCGGCCTGCCGGGGCGGCGTTTTTGGACCGATGCAGCTTCTTCTTCAGAACATCACCCACCACTATGGCGGCACGACCGTCCTCGACGACATCTCGCTTACGGTGGATGACGGCGAAATCGTCTGCATTGTCGGCCCCTCGGGCTGCGGCAAGTCCACGCTTCTGCGCATTGCCGGCGGACTGGAAAAGCCCGATCAGGGTCAGGCGCTTCTTGCCGGACCTGAGCCGGATGGCTCGCTCAACCCCCTCACCTACATCTTTCAGGATTTCGCCCTGCTCCCCTGGCGCAGCGTGGAAGGCAATGTGAGCCTGGTTCTGGAAGATCACGGCATCGCGGCAGCCGAGCGCAGGGCGATCATCGCCGATGTGCTTGCCCGCACCAATCTTTCCGATTTCGCCAAGGCGCTCCCGCGCCAGCTCTCCGGCGGCATGAAGCAGCGCGTGGCCATTGCCCGCGCGCTCGCCGTCAAGCCGGCCATCATGCTGATGGACGAACCGCTCTCCGCACTCGACAGCCAGACCCGCGAACTCCTGATGGACGATCTGGTTACGCTGTGGACCCGCGAGCGGTTTTCCGCCTGCTACGTGACGCACAATCTCAACGAGGCCGTGCGCCTTGGCCGCCGCATCATCGTGCTTTCCCGCCGCCCCGGCCGCATCCGCGACGTGGTCGAGATCGACATGCCCCTTGCCGAGCGCGCCGACCGGCTGGCCGAGCTGGAAACCCTGCAGCGCCGCGTCTGGGAAATCATGCGCGAGGAAGCCCGCGAAGCCGACAGGGAGATTTCCGATGTCGCATGACGCCACGCACGAACAGCCCGCCACCGATGCGGCAACAGCCAATGAGAGCGGCCAGCGCCCGGTTCCCTTCCGTGGCGGGGGCTTCGTTCATCGTTCGCTCGGTCCCGTCGCCCCGCTTGTTTTCCTCGCCATTCTGGCGGTCTGGGAGCTGGGCTCGCGTTCGGGCTTCATCAGCCCCATTGCGCTGCCAGCCCCGTCAGAGGCGTTTGGCGCGCTTGTCGATCTTTTCCAGACCGGCATGCTCTGGAAGCATCTCGGCGCGAGCCTCTACCGTCTTGTCGTCGGCTGGACGCTGGGCAGTCTGCTGGGCATCGCCGTCGGCCTGTTCATCGGCCTGTTCTCGCTTGCCCGCGCCGGGCTTCTGCCGCTCGTCTCGGCCCTGTTCCCGGTGCCGAAGATCGCGCTCCTGCCGCTCTTCATCATCTGGTTCGGCATCGGCGAAGGCTCCAAGGTGGCCACGATCCTGTTCGGCACCTTCTTCCCGACCGTGATCGCCACCTATGGCGGCGTCGACAATGTGGACCGCAATCTGATTCGCATGGGCCAGTCCTTCGGCATGTCGTGGCTCTCCATCGTGCGCAAGATCATCCTGCCAGGCGCAATGCCGGCCATCCTGTCCGGCTTCCGCATCTCCGCCTCCATCGCCATCGTGCTTCTGGTCGCCGCCGAGATGATCGGCGCGGAATTCGGCGTCGGGGCCTATATCCTCATGGCAGGCGCGCTTTTCGCGCTGGATCAGCTCATTGCGGGCGTGGCGCTCCTGTCGCTCATCGGCCTCATCATTGCGTGGCTGATCGGCAAGCTGGAGAAGCGTCTGCTTTCGTGGAGAACCTGAGCCTTTTTGCCGCTTGTGAAAAAACTCTTCGCAAATCGACAGAAGGGCGCTTGCCAGCAAAAAATCTCGTGCTATAAACCACGCGCTTCCGGCGGAAACCAACACCGCCTCGCCTTGTAGAAATCTCTGCACCGGCACCGTGAAGCAGGGTTTGCCCAGATAGCTCAGTTGGTAGAGCAGCGGATTGAAAATCCGCGTGTCCGTGGTTCGAATCCGCGTCTGGGCACCACTCCCCTTCAGCGTCTCCAATCATCGCAAAGCAACGCACACTTCTCGCAAAGAAGCCGACCGTCAGCTCTGAAACACCTCAGTCTTCTGATGAATTCGGAATGAGGCTGAGCTTTCCATGCATGACATGCCGTTCGGCGATCACATGCTCTGCAAGCCGCTTAACATCGTCCGGCAGCCCCTTGAGGATGCTGATTTCAAGGCATCGGTCATGGTCGAGATGCACATGCATGCTCGCGACCGAGAGTTCGTGGGCATGATGAAACGCGTTGGTCAGCCGCTTCGCCAGATCCCGCGCCTCATGGTCATAGACATAGCTCAGAACGCCGATGCAGCTTTTCTGCGACCCAGTTTTCAAAAGGGTCTGCTGCATGCCCTGCCGTGTCAGGTCGCGAATCGCCTCCGAGCGATTCTGATAACCGCGCTCACGCACGACCTGATCGAGCTCATCCATCAGGTCGTCATCCAGCGTAACGGTTATGCGTCGCATTGCTCGCCCTCATTCACGGTAAAGCCGCCATGCCGGAAAAGGCTGACGGGCGGAAGAAAATCACAGGTCGAGAATGCGGCCTGCGATGCGGCGAAGCAAGGGCCTGTCATGGCTGATAACAAGCATCCCAAGCCCGTTTTTCTGCGCATGCGCTAGCAGGGCCATCCAGATCTGCGCCTGCGTGAGGGGATCGAGCGGTGCGGATATCTCATCGGCAACGAGATAGCGCGTGCCAGGCGCAAGCGCGCGCAGCACGGCGACCCGCTGCAGCTCCCCGCCGGAGATTTCATGCGGATAGCGGTCATACCACGCCTCTGAGACGCCGAAGGCGCGCAGCATGGCTTCGTCAGGACGCCAGGCCTCGCTGATGACCCTGCCGACGGTCCAGCGAGGATCAACCGAGAAGGCCGGCGACTGAGAAAGATACTGAACCGGATTGAACCCGCGCGCATGCGGCTCACCGTCGATGATGACCCGCCCGGACAACGGCCGGTAGTGACCTGAAAGAATGCGCCCCAGTGTCGATTTTCCGACCCCGGACCTGCCCGTGAGGCCGACCACCTCGCCGGGGCGAACCGCAAGGCTCACATGATCGAGCACGCGCCCTGCCACGCCGTAGGAGAAACAGACATCCCTTGCTTCAAGCATGGTGCGCCACCTGAAAGCCGTTCTGTGGCAGGGCCTGCCACAGGGCGCGGGCGTATGCGCTGCGCAAGCCCTCTCCCGCGCCATCAAACGCGCAGGCCGCTTCCTCGCCCTCCATCCTTCCATTGCGGATGAGACATACCCGGTCGGCATAGGGCAACGCGGCAGCCAGCGAATGCGTTATCAGAAGCACGCCCTTCTCCTGATCCGCCAGCCCCCGCAGTTTCGACAGCACGATTTCGGCGTTCTCGTCATCCAGCCCGCTGGTCGGCTCATCGGCGATGAGCAGATCCGCGTCGCCAACCGTCGCGATGGCCATCATCATGCGGCGCGCCATGCCGCCGGAAAGCTGGTGAGGGAAGGCTTTTGCCGCATCTCCATCCAGCCCGAAAGCCTCAAGATGGCGCGCAAGCGTCTCCCTGTCGGTGGGCCGCCCCGCCCGCCGCGCCGCCCAGCGCAACTGCTTCGCGCATCGCGCCAGCGGCTCCAGATGGCTGATGGACTGCGGCACGAGCGCCATGCGCCGGCCACGCAATGCGGGGAGAGTGCGCTCGTCCACCGGCTGGCCGTCCAGACAAATGCTCCCATGCATGCGGGCATTGGGCGGAAGAATGCCGAAGGCCGCATGTGCGATCAGGCTTTTGCCGCTGCCGGACGCACCGACAAGCGCCACCACCTCCCCGCGCCCGATGGTGAAGGCAATGTCGTTGAGAACCGGTGTCTCGCAGGAGGCGAGAAGCCCATGATAGCGCCGAAACGACAGGCCGAAGCCGCTGAAGGAAAGAAGCGTCATGTCTGCGCCGTTCTCGGGTCGAAGATCAGCCGCAACCCGTTGCCCACCGCATCGAAGCACAGAACGAACAGGAGCAGGCACAACCCCGGAAACAGGCCAAGCCACCATTTTCCGGCAGTCAGATAGCGCATGGAATCGGCCAGCATCACGCCGATGGCCGGCGAGGTCGGCTCAAGGCCGAAGCCGAGAAAGGTCAGGCTTGCCTCATGCAGGATCGCATGGGGAACCATCAGGACGAACCCCACCAGCATCTGCGGCACCAGCTGCGGCAGAACATGGCCCACTGCGATGGCCGCCCACGACTTTCCGAAATGGCGGGCCGAAATGATGTAGTCCGCCTGCTTTATCTGCATGACCTCCGCACGCAGGATGCGCGCCAGACGCGGCCAGTGCGTCAGCGCCAGGGCGAGCGTCACCGCGAAAGGCCCGCCGCCCAGCGCAAAGCAGATCAGGATCAGCAGCACCAGATGCGGAAGACCGATCGTGGCGTCGATTGCAAGCGACACCAGCGCATCCATCCAGCGGCCGGACGCGGCTGAAACCAGAACCATCACGACTGCGATGAGGACGGAACAGGCCGATGCGAACAGGCCGACCCAGAGGCTGGTCGTCAGCGCCTTGGCGGTGCGCGCAAACATGTCGCGCCCCATCTGGTCCGTACCGAACCAGTGGGCCCAGTCCGGCGGGACAAGGCGTGCCGTGAAGTCCGGCGCGACGCCCGCACTTCCAGCCATGAGCGCTGCCACCGGGATCAACAGGATCAAAAACAGGCACACCGCGGCGGCGGCGAATGAGCGAACACGGTTGTCCATGCGCGGAAGAATCAGCGGTTCAAGGGTCTGCCGCTCACCGAGCTCAGCCATGATCGCCTCCCGTCAAAAGGTCGCCATCGCGAATGCGCGGGTCGACGAGGCGGTACAGCATGTCCGCAATCATGTTGCCCACGGAAACGAACAGCGTCAGGCAAAGCGTGATCGCCAGAAGCAGCGGCACGTCTCCCTTGATGCCGGCGGCAACCGTCGCCTGCCCGAGCCCCGGATAGGAGAACACCTGCTCCGCCAGAATGGAGCCGCCAAACAACTCTCCCAGAGAGGCAAACAGAATGGTCACGGCGGGAAGCGCGGCATTGCGCAGCCCGTGCCTCAGAACGATGTCCAGCTTCGTTGCCCCCTGCGCGCGGGCATAGAGCGCGGCATCGAGGTTGAGGATCTCGATCATCTTGGCGCGCGTGTGCAACGCCACCTGCGAAACGCCGAAAACGGTCAGCGCCGCCAGCGGCAGGGCGAGGTGACGCAGCCGGTCTGAGAAGGTGACGTCCTCCGGCACGACACCGATTGGTCCCGCGCAACACACCGGCGCCCATCCAAGAAAGACAGCAAAGGCGAGTAGCAGAAGGATCGCGATCCAGAAGGTCGGCGCGCAGGAAAGAACATAGGCATAGACGCGGATCACCCGGTCGATCCACGACCCGGAATTCGCGCCGGCCACGACACCCAGCGCAAACCCCAGAATGCCGGACAGAAGCCACGCCAGCCCGACGAGCGGAAGCGAGGTCCAGAAGCGGCTGGCGATCACCTCCGAAACCGGGGCGTTGTAGATCATCGAATAGCCGAGATCGCCCTGGAGAATGTTCTGCGCCCATCGAACGAACTGCGTCAGCGGGGCCTCGTTCAGGCCCCACCGCTCCGCAATCAGCGCCTTCTGTTCCGGCCCGACCCGCGCAATGTCATCGCCGAGATAGGCGTTGACCGGGTCGATGGGAGAGATTTTCGCCAGCGAAAACGCCACTGCCGCGACCAGCAGCAGGACGACGGCAAGCCGCCCCAGCCTGTAGGCCAGCCCGACAGCGAGAGATTGCGCTAACGGCCTAGTCACACGTCCAGGCCCACTGATCGATCATGGTTGTGATCGGCCAGCCATGCCCGTGTGGCTCAATCTGCGTCTTGCCGATATCGAGGCACTCATTCGTGAAATAGATGTGGTCCAGATTGACGAGCCACGCCCAGCCGGCAAGGCCGCGCGCCGAAAACCCGGTCTCGCCATCCCACTCAGCGGCCTGCCAGTGGGGATAGGAGGCCTCCAGCGTCGCTGCCTGCTGGGCATCGGCCAGATGCGCATCCACGACCGCGTCGGAAAAATAGCCCGGATTGTAGAAACCCACGCCGCCCCAGTCGGAATTGTAGAGGCTGTAGACTTCCAGCGGGCTGTGGCTGCCCCATCCCAGCATCACCGGTTCCTGATGGGCGAACCGTTCGATCTGCTCCCAGGACGCGCCGGTGGGCTGCGCGTTGATTCCGAGCGCCTTGAGCTGCTCGGCCACCACAACGGTCAGCGCCTGACGCACCGCATCGGACGCGGGGTAATAGATCTTGAAACCCGCCTTCACGCCATCCTTCGCGCGAAAGCCGTCATCGCCCACCAGCCAGCCGGCCGCATCCAGCATCGCCCGCGCTTCGTCGGGAGCGTATGTCACGGCGGCATCGGCATTTGACCACGGCATGCCATCGGCCGGTCCGGCTGCGGGCCTGCCGAAACCATTCAGCACCACCTCGACAAGCTGCTCACGATCCACACCGAGATTGATCGCCCGGCGAATGGCGGGATCGGAAGTCACCGCATTGCCCACGGCCTCTCCCTGTGCATTCACCTCACCCGGCTCCTGCATCGGGAAGGTCAGTCCGCGATTGTCAACGGACATCACCTGGAGGCGCTTGAAGCCGTCGATCATGTCATCGGCCATAAGGGCGGGAACAGACACCATGTCCACCTGACCGGCGCGCGCTGCGGCAAGCCCTGCATCCTCTCCGGTGAAGACGAATGTAAGCCGCTCGAACTGTGATTTCGGGCCGTAATAATCGGGATTGGCTTCAACGATGAGCTGCTCGCCCTCAGTCCACGAAACCAGCCTGTAGGGACCGGACCCGACCGGGTTGCGGGCATAGCCCTGCCCGTAACTGTCTGACGGGACGATGCCCAGCGAATAGAAGTTTTCCGAGAACGTCACCCAGGGGCGCTTCAGTTCGATCCTGACGGTCAGATCGTCAACCGCCTCGGCCTTTTCCATCACCGTCAGGTCAAGTGCGCCGCCAGCCGAAGCAGCCTCATTGAACGTGAACGCGACGTCTTCCGCCGTGAGCGGCGTGCCATCGGAAAAGACCACGCCCGGACGCAGGGTCACGGTCCAGACCAGCCGGTCGTCGGACAGTTTCCATTCGGTCGCTAGATCAGGGACCGTGTTCAGATCCGCATCGCGGCGCAAGAGGGTCGACTGGAACAGCGGATGGCCATAACGGCCCCAGCCAAGAAGCGGGTCGTAGCCCGTGTCCGGCTCGCCGCCGATTGCCAGAACAAGATCATTCTTGGCGAATGCCGGAGCGCCGGCAATCAGGGAGCTTGTTGAAAAGAATAAAAGACCGGCCCAGCCCGCGAAACTGCGATTCATCTACAAATGCCCCTCAAATCAATTTCATGCCGGTCTGCAAGCTACCAACAGAAAGTATGACGTCAATAGAAAAACATCATACTTTCTGAATTCGTTTCACGGCGCGTTTCGATCAGATTTTCATCCATTCCGAGAATTCAGAAAAACGGCTCAAAACGCGCGTAAAAATCAGAAAATCGGCAGAGAAATCGGGAATTTTTCTGACTTTTCCGGAATTTCCAATGCAGGTTCATTTCTCTAGAAATCAATTAACCATCACGCCAGACCGGTGCTGTCTTCCCCCTTCTTTCTCGGGTCGATGCCGGCCTGCATGAGTGTCTTTTCAAGAAGCAGATCATAGATCGGCCGCCCGCCAATCCACTGCGCCACCATATTGGCCGTCACGCAGGTGGCGATCAGCGGCATCACCATCGTGTAAGAGCCGGTCAGTTCCAGCGTCAGCGCCACGCCGACGACAGGCGCCCGCACGGAGGCGGAGAACAGCCCGCCCATGGCGGCGATGCCGAAGGCCAGCGGAACCATCGCGTCATGCGGCACGGCGAATGTCATGACCTCACCAAAGGCGAGACCGACACACATGGAAAGCGCCAGCATTGGAGCGAAGATGCCGCCCGGCGTTCCCGCCGAATAGCTAGTCACCATGGTCACGAAACGCAGCACCGCCAGCATCAGCAGGATTTTCAGACCTGCACCGTCTGCCGCCAGCGACTTGATGACACTGTCGCCGCCGGTCACGGCCATCGGCATCACGATGAACAGCGCGCCAATGGCCAGCCCCACGATTGCGGGAAAGAGATAGGATGCGCGGGCATTGACGCGCGCGGCAAACGTGCTGGTCCATAACAGGCCCGCATTGAGCGTGACGCCCAGGACGCCGAGCAGACAGCCGAGCAAAACGAAGGCAGGCAGCATCCAGACCGCCGGGCTATCGACCAGCATGGACAGGTCCGGCGCGGTGCCGCCGATGATCTGCGTCATGACGGTGGCCAGGAAGGCCGCGACGATCACGCCCATATAGGTGCGGAACGTGTAGGGAAACTGCCGGCGCGTCTCTTCCACGATGAAGAGAACAGCCGCGAGAGGCGCGTCGAACGCGCATGCAAGACCTGCCGCGGCACCTGCGCCCAGCATGCCCCGCCGTTCGATCTCGCTGACCTTGAAGAAATCCGTTATGGCCGCCGAGAACGATGCGCCGATATGGATCGTCGGACCCTCGCGGCCAAGCACCAGTCCAGAGCCGACCGCAGCAATGCCGGCGAAGAACTTGACCGGCAGAACCCGACGCCAGCGCACGACCCGCAGGCCCTGCATCGCCCCCTCGATTTCCTGCACGCCACTGCCGCCCGCCTCGGGCGCATAGCGGCGCACGACATAAACCGCCAGCAGCGTGATGCACATGGTGATGAGCGCAGCCGCGACCACGAGCGACGCGCCGTCCACATATGCCGAAAGCAGATGAGGCCAGGTCTGCAGCCTGTCGATCATCAGGTGAAACACGGAGCCAACCGCGCCTGTCAGGATGCCTGTCAGGCTTGCCAGAGCGATGTAGCGCATCTGCGCGCCCCGGTGTCCCGGCCGGTCCAGTGTTGCGATTGGGTTATCCATGGCTGCGACTTTGACTCATGTGACTTTTGGCGGCGTTGTTCATCGACGGTTGGAGATGCTGTGTCGTTCCACTCATGTCAGGATTGCGATCCAGATGAGTGCAAGGGCGATACACAGGATCGAGACCGGAATGCCCGCCCGGCAGAATTCCCGCATGCTGATCTTGATGCCAGCAGCGGCTGCGCGCTCGACGACGATAATACCGGCGAGGCTTCCAAACACGATCAGGTTGCTCGAAAAGCCGGTGCCAAGCGCCAGCGCCGCGCCGAGGGCGTCCGATTCTCCCGAATGCGGAATGAACGGCACCAGAAGCATGACAGCCGGATTGTTGCCGACCACATTGCTCAGGCCCGTTATGACCAGAAAGAGGGTCGCCGGATCGGAGAAGTCGATGCCGGCTGCCTGCAATTCGTGAATGACCTTTTCCGGCAGCCCCGTCGCCGTCAAAGCGGCGTTCACGACGAACAGCCCCGTCAGAAGCAGCATCAGATTGCCGTCCACGGTTCCCAGAACATCCTTCGACGCGACACGACGATTGACGAGCATGACCGCTGCCGCCGACATCGCCACCATTTCGCGCGGCCAGTCGGTGAAGACGAAAGCCGCGATGATGGCGACGGTGATCACCGCTGCCTTCAGCGTTTCGAGGCGGTCGAGCGGCGGGTTCTCGACGGGGGCTGCGGTAGGGGTAGCGGGGCCGGCGGACACCGTGTCCAGCGTCCAGCGATTGCGGTAAAGCCACGAGACGGTCGCCCACACAACCGGCAGGGAGATGAGCGCAGGCACGAGCGCGATCTTCATGAAGCCCGTGAAGGAAAGGTTCAGCGTCTGAGCCGCGATCATGTTCTGCGGGCTGCCAAGAATCGTGGCGACGGACCCGGTGTTGACGGCAAAGCAAAAGCCCAGAAGAAACGGGATCGGATTGAGCCCGCGCGACAGCGTGATCGCGACCAGAAGCGGCGTCATGGCCACCACGACCACATCCTTGGTGAGAACCGAGGAAAGCGCGCCGCCCGTGACGATCAGAATGGCCAGCAGGGCTGGCGGCGACACCTGCAGCGAAGCGACCTTTGCCGCCACCCAGGGGTAGAAGCCCGAAACCGTATAGGCCCCCGACACGATCATGAGACCGAACAGAAGCCCCAGCGTCTGGTAGTCGATGGCCGCCCATGCGGCCTCCGGCGAAATCCGTCCGAAACCGATCATGGCGAGCGCGCCAATCACCGCCGCACCTGTGCGATCGACGCGAAAGCCCGGAAGATAGCCGAGCATGAGCGCCAGATAGACCAGCAGGAAGATGATGACGGTGATATCCACGATTTCCCCCTGTGGCCCGCCGACGGAAACAAGCCATGGCAGGCAAAAGGACTTGCAGTTTTGAAACAGGACGATGGCCTGACAATCCATCAACCGTCAGGCCATCAACCATCAGGCCATCGCGCCTGATGCTTCGTTGCTGGCGCGGTGCGCCAGACAGGTTTTCTCTACTTCGCCGGTGCGTCCGCCGCCTTGCCGACCAGATGCTCGCGCACACGCTTGTGCGGATGCGGGGCCAGAAGCTTCTTTGGCACGATGAAGAGATAGAGCGTCAGAACATAAGGGGCCGTGAAAGACGGCAGCCCGAGCGGCGACATGAGCACATCATAGGCCCCCTGCAGGAAGACCGTCACAATCGTCGCCAGAAGCGCATAGGCAATGACCTTCGGCGATGTCTTGAGGAACACCACGCCGATCGCCATGGCAGTGAGCACCGCACTGAAACCAAAGAGCCCCTGGCTGACCGATGACGGGTCTGCCCGCAGGACAATGGCGGCGATCATGGCAATCAGAGAGCCAAGCACTGCCGCGATGCCCGCAGGCCGCGAGGCGATGAGAATACCGACAAGGATAATGACGCCACTGATCTCGTTGCCAAGCAGGAAGACCTGACCGATGTTCCGGAAGAAGATCTGAACGAGCTCGACCGAAGACGGGATCATCTCCTCGCCCTGCACATAGTCGGAGACCAGTTTTGGCTGTTCGCTTGCAATGTCGAGCGCACCGAACGCATAGGCACCCGCCATGAGCAGCCAGCCCGTCAGGACAAACGGCCCCGTCGATCCGGGAATGCCCCAGCTCTTGGTGATGGTCGCGCCCATGGCGGCGGTCACGACCGTGCTCATGGCCGCCCCGACAATCACATAGAACCAGAGTTCCGGCGATGCGGTGATAAAGGTCGGCATGGCGATGCCGATGAGGATGCCGTTAAAGCCAAACAGGCCGGACGTGATGGAGGCTTCGTCGCACTCAAGCAGCCTTGCCGTGAGTGTTGCCACCACCAGACCGACAACCGCGCCGATGGTCGTCGCCCAGTCTCCGCCCGCGAAGCTCGCATAGGCAATCGCCACCAGAAACAAAAGACCCGTCAGCGCGTTCTCCATGAAGAACACCTGCCCTGCACCACGCAGGCACTGAAATAAAAAGCCTTGCCGATTTTCGTTCACAGCAGCCCCCTCACGGATTGATTAGCGCCAAAGGAACTCTTCGGGCAGTGTGCGCCCGCGAGCCTCTTCCCGTACGACTTTCCAGAAACGCCTGACCTCGCGGCGCACATCGTAGCTTTCGATGCCAACGGCGCGCAGCATCAGCCCCGCCCCGTTGGGCAGCGCGGAAACGCCGGAGATTGCGCGCGGATTCTCATCCAGCCAGTTCGTGTCCATGCGCGCCTTGATGCGCTCGGCCGTTTCGGGCGGCGTCAGGCACATGATGTTTGCAAACGCGTCGAAGCCGCGCATCACGGCGGCGAAGTCGCCGGTGTTGTTGCCCTTTTCGATCAGCACCTTCTCGGTGAAGAGCTTGCGCCCGTCCGGGCGGCGCACATTGACCGACATGGAGAGGAGATCGAGGCCGAAACGCTCGCTTGCATGGTGGTGCTTGCGGCCGGTCATCATCATCTCGCCATAGATCACCGTGGCGCTCTCATCGACGATAAGGTCCGTGTCGTTGATGAAGCGGGAATCCCGGTAGGGAATGGTGACGTCCGGCAGATATTCCAGATACGCGTCCGCGCCGACGACAACCTCCTGATGCTGCGAGGCATAGTTGGCGTCCATCTGGTGAATGCGGTTCGCGCCCTGCGAGGTGACCTGCGCGCAGGCCCCCTCACCGACCGAAATGTCGATCGTGTAGCGGTCGCCCTGCAGGATGCCGCCGCCGACCGAGATGATCGCGCATATCGGCAATTCCGGCATGGCCTCATCCCAGTAGAGCGCCTGCTGCACGAGCAGCGGGGCCACGCGGTAGAGGTCCGAGAGGACCGACCGGTCGCCGCGCCTGGTGAACCCCAGACGCAGCTCCCCGATCTTTCCCGGGCCGGCAGCACGCATCTGCGCAGGTTCGGTCTTGAAGCCACTGAGCTCCCGATAATCGTCGAGCCTTCGCAGGCGTTCGTGCAATGCCATGGCGTTACGCTACCGTGTCTTCAGCCTTGGCTGCCGGCTTCACGTCGAACAGCGCCATATCCATGATGAGCTGCATCAGCTCGTCGACGCCTTCACCGGTCTTGCAGTTGGTGAAGACAAACGGCTTCTTGCCGCGCATGAGCTTGGAATCGCGGTCCATCACGCCAAGGTCCGCGCCCACATGGGGAGCGAGGTCCGTCTTGTTGATGACTAGAATGTCGGACTGGCAGACACCGGCGCCATTCTTGCGCGGGATCTTGTCGCCTGCGGCCACGTCGATGACATAGATGTAGAAGTCGGCAAGCGCCGGGCTGAAGGTCAGCGTCAGGTTGTCACCGCCCGACTCGATCAGGATCACGTCGCTGTCGGGATACTTCTCTTCCATCTCCTCGACGGCAGCGATGTTCATCGAGGGGTCTTCGCGCACTGCCGTGTGCGGGCACGCGCCGGTTTCAACACCGACGATCTTTTCCTCGACGAGAATGCCCTTGAGCGTGCGGCGAACCTGCTTCGCATCTTCGGTCGTCACGACGTCGTTGGTGATGATCAGCGGCTTCACGCCGAGATCAAGCAAACGCGGCGTGATGGTCTCGATCACGGCCGTCTTGCCGGAGCCAACCGGACCGCCAATGCCAATGCGTGTGATTTTCTTCATTTTGCCAATCCTGCTTCAGCCAGCCGCTCAGTTCATGAACAGCCGGACATGTGTTGTCGTGTGATGCGCCACCAGAACGTCGAAGACGGGCGCGAAGCTGGACATCTCTTCCAGCTCCAGGCCGCAGACGCTCGCATATTCGTCCTCGACGCTTTCCTGCGCCGCAAAGAGAATGCGCTGGGTATCGAGGTGATCGATCCGCATGAGGCGCACTGCCGCGCTCATGATCATCGCGGCGACGCCATATTGATGGACGACGAAAGCCTGCTTCTCGTCCGCGCCGAGCTGCGCAAAAGCCATGGCCTGACCGATCGGGAAACAGCCGGGCGTTTCGCCAGCCTTGATCCCGGCCAGCCAGCGCTCGAGATGCGGAAACGCACTGATCTTCAGCGACAGTTCGGCAAGCTTGCGGCCCATGCGGGCGAGCATGAGCTGCTGCTCTTCGCCGACACGCCGGTTCCACAATGCCTGGTCTGCCGCCAGAACGCCGTCATAGTCGCCCGCGGTGATGGCCCGGTGCGCGTGCAGCAGGGCGATCCCGTCCATGTGGGCCGCCTGCCGCAGAACGACCTCGACGAAGCGCTGGAGGCTGTCAGCATCGGTGACAACCTCGGTCTGCAGCGCCGATTCCAGGCCATTCGAAAACGCGAACGAACCAACCGGAAGCGTCGAGTCGGAGAATTGCAACAGCCGCGACAGAAGCAGCATGTCATTCTTCGGGCGTTTCGCCCCCTTCTTTCGATCCGCCATCGGCCTTCAGTGTTCGTGCACGTGGTGGTGGTGGTGGTGGTGCGGCGTCGCGTCGGCGCCGGCAAACAGCATGCGCACTTCGCTTGCGTCCAGTTTGGCGGCGATTTCCTCGCCCGGCGCAAAATGGCTCTTCACACCTTCAATGGCGTGTGTCTTCATCACCGAAGCCATGACCTTCTGGTCGACGGAAAGCGGCACATAGACCGTGCTTCCCTTGATCACGGCGGGCCAGTGCTGGTTGCCGAGCGCATGGCCAAGCTGGAAGCAGATGTTCAGGATTTCCTGCGGCGTGCGGCTCTCGAGGCTCTCAAGCTCGATCACCATCACTTCCTTGAGCGCGATGCGGGCCACGACGATAAGGTTCTTCGCCTCGTCATGGTGGAGGATGTCGCCATTGTGCAGGTGCTGCGAACGCGGCAGCGAAATCGCGATCTCGACACCGCCTTCGCTCATCTTGCGCAGACGGCTTTTGGGGGCTTCCCACTGTTCAAGCGCCAGATAATCCACCTGCAGGTCTTTGGCCTTCTCCTGCCAGACCGGATCGTTCAGGTTTCCAAGAGCATTTTCGACAAGAATCATTTTCTATCCCTGGATGCTGTAGCGGTTGCGCCAAAATTCGTCCGCCATGCCCGCGAAACCGCCGGGCTGCGGCGGAAACTGCATCGGCGTTTCTCCGAAACAGACTTCTGTGAAGGGTATTGAGACGCCCGCGCAGGAAAGCCGAAGCTCCTGCGCGGGCGTCATGTCTCTTAGCTGAAGAAGTGGAGCTGGTTCAGCGGCAGGCTGGTTGCCGGCTCAATGGTTGCATGCTTGCCATTGACGGTGACCGCGAAGGTTTCGGGGTTCACCTCGATCACCGGCAGCGCGCTGTTGCGAACCATCGAGTCCTTGCTGATCGTGCGCGTTCCGTGGACCGGAATCACGTGCGACTTGAGCTCGTAATGGTCGACAATGCCGTCTTCGTAAGCCGCCTGCGACGTGAAGGTGACGCGCGTCTTCGGCAGCGCCGAACCGAACGAACCATACATCGGGCGGTAACGAACCGGCTGCGGCGTCGGCAGCGATGCGTTCGGATCGCCCATCAGCGCCCAGGAGACGAAACCGCCCTTGATGACCATCTTCGGCTTCGCGCCGAAGAATGCCGGCTCCCAGAGAACCAGATCGGCCATCTTGCCCACTTCAATCGAGCCCACCACATGGCTGACGCCCTGTGCGATGGCCGGGTTGATGGTGACCTTGGAGACAAAGCGCAGCACGCGCTGATTGTCGTTGCCGGACGTGTCTCCTTCGTAGGCTCCCATGCGCTTCTTCATGAGATCTGCGGTCTGGATCGCGCGGACCCAGTTTTCGCCGACACGGCCCATGGCCTGGCTGTCACTGGACAGGATGGAGATCGCACCGAGATCGTGCAGCACGTTCTCTGCGGCGATGGTTTCCGGGCGAACACGGCTCTCCGCGAACGAAACGTCGGTCGGGATCTTCGGGCTGAGGTTGTGGCAGATCATTGTCATGTCGAACAATTCTGCCTGCGAGTTGATGCCGTAGGGCAGCGTCGGGTTGGTCGAGCTCGGAATGACGTTCGACTGCCCGGCAACGCGGATGATGTCCGGCGCGTGACCGCCACCCGCACCTTCCGTGTGGTAGGTGTGGATCGTGCGGCCCTCGAAAGCGGCGATCGTGTTTTCCACGAAGCCGGCTTCGTTCAGCGTATCGGTGTGGATGCAGACCTGGATGTCGAAATCGTCTGCGACACCGAGCGCGGTGCGGATCGCTTCCGGTGTGCTGCCCCAGTCCTCATGGATCTTGAGGCCCATGACGCCGGCGCGCAGCTGCTCTTCCATCGGCAGACGGGTCGAGCAGTTGCCCTTGCCCAGAACGCCTGCGTTGACCGGCCAGCCGTCGAACGAGCGGAGCATCATCTCCACGTTCCACGTGCCGGGCGTGATGGTCGTGCCATTGGTGCCGTCTGTGGGGCCGATGCCGCCGCCAAACAGCGAAGTCACGCCATTGCTGAGCGCGGCCTCGGCCTGCTGCGGGGAGATGAAGTGCACGTGCGCATCGATGCCGCCGGCCGTGAGGATCAGGTGCTCACCGGAGATTGCATCGGTGCCCGGTCCAAGCGCGAGACCGGCCGTGACGCCCGACATGATCGCCGGGTTGCCGGCCTTGCCGATGGCGCAGACCAGACCGTTCTTGATGCCGACATCGGCCTTGATCACGCCCTGCACCGCGTCAACGATGGTGACGTTGGTGATGACGAGGTCGGGCGCGCCGGCGGCGCTGGTCAGCTCATTGTCGAAGCCCATGCCGTCGCGCAGCGTCTTGCCGCCGCCATAGACGGCCTCTTCACCGTAGACGCGCAGGTCTTCCTCGATCTCGATGTAGAGATCGGTATCACCGAGGCGGATCTTGTCGCCGGTCGTCGGTCCGTAAAGGTCGGAATACTGCTGCCTGGAAATCTTTGCCATTTCATAAGTCCTGTAAAACGAGATTGCGCCCGGGCGATTATTTTTCCGTCTTGAAGCCGTACCGCTCGACGCGCTCCATGGCATCGGCGAGACGCGGACGGGAATCGTCGTAGCTCTCGTCGCCGACCCAGCCATTGACGAGGCCATTGAAGCCGATGGCGCGCTGCTTGCCCTGATACGGGACCAGCGTGACTTCCTTTTCATCGCCCGGCTCGAAGCGCAGGGCTGTCGTGGCAGGGATGTTCAGGCGTTTTCCGAAGGCCTGCTCGCGGTCGAATTCCAGAGCGGCGTTCACTTCGAAGAAATGAAAGTGGGAACCAACCTGGATCGGACGGTCGCCCGTGTTGCGCACCTTCAGGTCCGTGGTCGGGTAGCCGGCATTGATTTCAATGTCGCCTTCGCCAAGCACCAGTCCGCCGACTGGCGTTTTTTTCTGTTCGGTCATTTAAGAAGCTCCCTTCGCGGCACGCACTACTGGATAGGATCGTGGATCGTCACAAGCCGGCTACCATCGGTGAACACGGCTTCCACCTGCACGAAAGGAATCATCTCGACGACGCCTTCCATCACATCGTCGCGGGTGATCTCCTTGCGGGCGATCTCCATCACTTCCTCGACGGTCTTGCCGGCGCGCGCGCCGTTGAGAGCGGCCACGGAAATGAGCGAAACGGTCTCGGGGTGATTGAGCTTCAGCCCCTGATCCTTCCGCTGCTGAGCGACCTGCGCAAGCGTGTAAATCAGAAGCTTGTCGATCTCTCTTGGTGTAAAGTGCATGTACTTCTTCCCTGTCAGAATGGATAAACTTGCACGTCGCGCAGGTCGGTGGGGCACCGACATGCAGACAATCCCTGCCAGCCGCAGATCCAGAAAAAGCGCAACGCTTCCGGATCAGAGCTGTTTGACGACGATTTAGCGACACACCTCCCAAATGCTTTTATCGCTCAAAGCAGACAAAACAGCCCGCTTGATTGTAAAAACACCCAAGGCGAACGTCGCGCCGCCACGTAAAAGCCACCCTCCTTCAAAAACCCTCTAATACCTGCCATGGAATACAAAACGCATACAAGCGTTTTTCATTTTTTTATTGATTAACCAGAGGTTAACACAGAAAAACGCCATACATATACTAAAACGCTTGCACTCCGTTGAAATACAACTTGGCGGCGTGCACGCCAATGAACGCAAATCCGAACGAAACGACGATCGTGATGAAGACGTAGTAGAAGGCGGCAAGGCTTTCGCCCTTGTCGATCAACTGGATCGTATCAAGCGAGAACGAGGAGAATGTCGTGAAGCCGCCCAGAACGCCGGTAACGACAAGGGCCCGCCACTCTGCAGAACTGACGGCGGCGCGCGATATGATCTCGACAGCAACACCGATCACGAAAGAACCGATGATGTTGACGATCATCGTACCCCAGGGAAAAGCATCGCCCCAGATGCGGTTGGCGAGAAGCCCGACCGACCAGCGCCCAACCGAGCCAACGGCTCCGCCGAAAGCGACAAGAAGCGCAAGAGAAAAGTAATTCATCGCCCCAGCAAGCCCCACTGAAATCCTTTGCCTATGCAAACCATTAATACACCGGACTCACACACGCAATGAATTCATGTGGAATTTTAAATATACTTGATCACCCAAATAAAACTTGAAAATATACAATTAAACAACCGGTTAATATAAACCGATATATGTCGATTGGTCTATTCTCAAAAACTGGTATCCATACGTATTGACAGCGTCGCATTCCAAAAACCGTAAGCGACTCACACACTCCACCCGCCCCTCCAGGCCGTCGAAAAGGCGCCCAAGGATGCGCAAACCGACTTCGGGGCCATGTCCGGCCAGCGAATTCCTGCAAATTCTGACGAATACTGACCAAATCTTACAGGTATCGCCGCTTTTTAGCCGCTTCACGAGAAATGACGGTTTTCACCGGCCCTGCCTTCTTGCACCGGCCCAAAGCTTGCGTCATCAAAGGTCATGCTCGACCTCAAGACGCTGCTGCTGCTGGAATTCTGCACGACGACACTCCAGGCAATCGCCTGGGTTCTCGTGTGGATGTCCTGGCGTCATCTCTATGAGCTGAAAGTCATCGCCGCCGGCTTCGTGGCCATCGCGCTCGGCCTTCTTCTCCTGCTTCAGCGTGGTCAGGAGGCATCGGCGCTGCGCATCGTGCTCGACAACATGATGATCAAGATCGGGCTGGTTCTGCTTGCCGATGGCATGGCCCGGTTTCTCGGCCAGCCAAGATGCCTGAGGATCGGCGTTTTCTGCCTGGCCGTGCATCTCGTTTTCTGGGTCACGGCGGTCGCGCTTGCGCCCGAGCGCCTCGAACTGCGCATTCATGCCTCCACGGCTTTCACCGTCGTCATGATGGGGGTCATGATCAAGACCCTCTACATGGACCGCACCCAGCCGCCCTTCCTGCGCTGGATCACCATCGCTTTGCTGGGGGAATATGTCGGCGCAAGCCTCCTGCAGAGTTTTCTGCTCTACTGGTACCCGGACACTTTCGCCAATGGCGCGCTGCTGAGCGATGTGAACGCCTGGTACTTTTTCCAGGGCCATCTGTTCATTGTCGGCTTTTTCATCTGCCTTCTGTTCATGGTCGGCATGCGCCTTTCAAACGACCTGCGCGACAGGAACTCGGCGCTCGCCCGTGAGGTTGCCGAACGGCGGCGGCTTGAAGGCGAACTTTCCGCCAGCCTTGATGCGGAAAAGGCCGCGCGCGAAGAGCAGCGACAGCTCATTCGCATGGTGAGCCACGAATTCCGCACCCCGCTGGCCGGCATCCGCTATGCCAGCGAGATGCTCGAGATGATGCTCAAGCGCCGCTCGGAGGCCGTCACCAAGCGCCTCAGGAGCATTGATGACGCCGTCTCCCGGATGACCATGCTCATCGACCGGTTTTTGTCGACCGAACGACAGGTCGAGGGCGTGCTCAAGGTCGAGCAGCTGGACATCGGCGAACTGACACAGGACATCCAGCGGCATTTCGATCAGGTTGGTCTTGGCGACCGACTGCACTTCACGACCGTCGAGGCGGTTTCCGATTACTGGGCGGATGTCGAGATGCTGCGCACCGTAATCGTCAACCTGATCGACAATGCGCTCAAATATTCAGCCGATGACAAACCGGTCGAGATCGCCATTTCCGCGCGCAACAAACTTCTCATCATGGAGGTGTCCGATCGCGGCATCGGCATTCCCGAAGGGGCGCTCAGCCATGTGGGACGACGCTTCTTTCGCGCCCCAAACACGGGGAAGACGGCGGGCAACGGACTTGGGCTTCACACATGCCGGCAATTGCTTGGCTACCACCGGGGCGCGGTAAACCTCAAGGCGCGCAGCGGCGGCGGCACTGTCGCAACCGTCATGCTGCCGATGCCCGGCCTGGTGCCGATGAACGATACGGAGCGGTGGGAGGAGAAAACCGCATGAGCCGGATACTGATTGTCGAAGATGAAGACGCCCTCAGGGGCGACCTGATCGACTACATGCACCTGCAGGGGTTTGACGCAGCCGGCGTTGGAACGGCCGGTGAGCTGAAAAAAGCCCTTGAAGTGCAGGCACGGCCCGACGTTGTGATCCTCGACATAACCCTGCCGGACGGCGACGGCTTCCATCTGGCGGAGATGATCCGGGCAAGGCTCGATTGCGGCATCATCATGCTGACTGCGCATGGCGACACGGAAAGCCGGGTGCGCGGCTTTGACAGCGGCGCGGATATCTATCTCGTCAAGCACAGCAGCCTGCGCGAGATCACCGCAGCGGTTCACAGCCTGCTGCGCCGCCTGCCCCAGAACCAGGCACATGACGGGCAGACAGGAACCTGGGTGCTCGATACGGTGAGCTGGACCCTGCTTTCTCCCGATGGCAGTTCGGTAAAGCTCACCGCGACCGAGAATTCCTTCATCGGCGCACTGATCGAGAATTCCGGTACGCCACGCTCCCGCGAGGAACTGGCCCGGATCCTCTCCCGGCGGCAGACCCAGTTCGACAACCGCCATCTCGACGCGGTGGTGAGCCGCTTACGACGCAAGATCCTCGACCAGACCGACATCGACCCGCCGATAAAATCCGTCTACGGCGTCGGCTATTCCTTCAGCGCGGCCGGAAAGATCGGGAGCCTCCAGCCCGGCGAAGCGCGCGGCTAGCATTCAGACAAAAGAGTTTCGACGTGGGATATTCTGGTGCAGAGGCCGGCCCGTCTAAGCCCCGCCTGAAATTTCCGCGACAGCATCACCGGCAAGAACCTTCGCCAGATGGGCGCGGTATTCGCCGCTGGCATGGATATCATAGAGCATGTCATCCAGAGGCAGCACGAGCCGCTCCAGCGCCTCCGGGTGGAAGCGCTCATTGAGCGCCTCTTCTGCCGCAGACCAGCGAAACACGCCATCGCGGCCGGCACCGGTGATGGCGACGCGCACACTCCCTGGCACACCGGCCACGAAGACGCCGACAATCGCAAACCGGGAGGCAGGATTGCGAAACTTCAGATAGGCGGAGCGACGCTGAAGGGGAAAACGCACCCCGGTGATGATCTCCCCCTCTTCAAGCGCAGTCTCAAACAGGCCCAGGAAAAAGGCGTCAGCCCCGATTTCGCGCCGGTCGGTAAGAACGGTCGCGCCAAGCCCCACACAGGCAGCCGGATAATCGGCTGCCGGATCATTGTTGGCGATGGACCCGCCAAGCGTTCCGCGATTGCGCACCTGCGCATCGCCGATCTCTCCGGCAAGGGCGGCAAGGCCCGGAACATGTCTGCGAACGGCCTCGGCGCCTGCCACCTGTGCATGGGTGCACATGGCCCCGACAATGATCGCATCAGGCTCGATGCGGATCTTTTTCAGAGCGCTGATCCCTGCCAGATCGACCAGCATGTCGGGCGCGGCCAGCCCCTGCTTCATCGTCGGCAGCAGGGTCTGCCCGCCGGCAAGCAGGCTCGCCTCTTCGGCCTCGCCCAGAAATGCAGCCGCAGCCTCCACGCTTTCAGCGCGCCTGTAGCAGAACGGGTTCATGCAGAGATCTCCTGCGCGCCCTGGCGGATCGCCTTCACGATGTTCTCGTAGCCGGTGCAGCGGCAGATATTGCCTTCGAGCTCATGCCGAATGGTCGCCTCATCCAAAGCCGCGCCATGACGGCGCACCATATCGAGCGCCGACAGGATCATTCCCGGCGTGCAGAAGCCACACTGAAGCGCATGGCATTCGTGAAATGCCTTCTGCATGGCGTGCAGGTTTTCGCCCTCGGCAAGCCCCTCAATGGTGGTCACCTCCCGCCCCTCGCACTGCACGGCAAGCATGGCGCAGGATTTGATCGCCTCGCCATCGACATGCACCACACACGCGCCGCACTGGCTGGTGTCGCACCCGACATGCGTTCCAGTCAGGCGTCTGCGCACCCGCAGGAAATCCACGAGCAGCGTGCGGTCTTCGATGTCTTCGGTCACGGCCTCGCCATTGATGCGCATGGTCACGCAGGTCATGGACATACCTCATGGCGCTTCAGCGCAGACGATCTGCAGCACACAAACCAGACGTCAGATGCCGACATGGCGATGCACCAACTCTGAATCGCGCTCCAGATCGGCGCTTGTGCCCGACCAGACCGTACGTCCTTTTTCCAGAACGTAATGATGGTCGGCAAGGCGCTTGAGCACCTCGACATTCTTGTCGATCAACAGGATCGACTGACCTTCAGCCTTGAGGCGCTCCAGACATTGCCAGATCTCGCGGCGAATGACGGGGGCGAGCCCCTCCGTCGCCTCATCAAGGATGAGAAGATGCGGATTGGTCATCAGCGCGCGCCCGATCACCAGCATTTGCTGCTCACCGCCCGACAGGGTTCCAGAAGACTGCCCCGCCCGCTCGCGCAGACGCGGGAACATCTCGTAGACCCGCTGCAGCGTCCAGGGATTGTTGCGCTTCAGCCTGTTGCTGGCCGTCGCTACAAGGTTCTCCCGCACGGTGAGCGTTGGGAACACCTGCCGCGATTCCGGCACCAGCCCGACACCGAGGCGGGCGACCTTTTCGGGTGCGGCCGCGGTGACATCCCTGCCGCGAAGCTGCACCTTGCCGGACTGCGCCGGCAAAAGCCCCATGATGGTGCGCACCGTGGTCGTCTTGCCCATGCCGTTGCGACCGAGCAGGGTCACGACCTGCCCCTCTCCGATCTCCAGTGCGACATCGAAAAGGATCCTGCTTGCGCCATAGGCGGCCTGAAGCCCTTCAACGCTCAGCATAGCTCGTCTCCTTCGCCCAGATAGGCCGTCTTCACATCGGCATTGCTTCGGATTTCATCGGCGCTTCCGGTGGCAATGATCCGCCCGTAAACAAGAACGGAAATGCGGTCGGCCAGCGCGAACACGGCATCCATGTCGTGCTCGACCAGAAGCATGCTGAACTGTCCCTTCAGGCTCAAAAGCAGGTCGACCATCTGCTGGCTCTCCACATGGCCAAGACCGGCCATGGGTTCATCCAGCAGGAGCAGGCGCGGCCTCGTGGCAAGCGCCACGGCGAGCTCGAGCTGCTTGCGTTCGCCATGGGCGAGGTTCGCCACCAGCTCGCCGGCGCGCTCCTCCAGCCCGACACGGCGCAGAAGCACTGCCGCTTCTTCCTGCAAATCGGTGTCGCGCCGGGCGCTCGCCAGAAAGTGAAAGCTGTGGCCCTTCTGCACCTGGCAGGCGATGGAGACATTCTGCAACGCGGTGTAATCCGGCAACAGGCAGGTGATCTGAAACGTCCGGGCCAACCCGCGCGCCACGCGATCCGGTGTCGGCAGGCTGTCGATCTTCTGACCGTTCAGGCTGATGTGGCCGGCGTCGTGCGCCAGCTCGCCAAAGAGCTGCGAGATCAGTGTGGTCTTGCCCGCACCATTGGGTCCGATCAGCGCATGGATTTCGCCCGGCTCCACGGTGAGGCTCACATCGTCGGTGGCCGTCAGACCGCCAAAACGTTTCTGCAGGTTCTCGACCTTGAGGATGGAACTGGTCATGAGCGGCTCCCGAAAACACGCTGGAGCAAGGCCTGCACGCCGCCCTGCGTATAAAGGACAACGAACAGCAGGATGAAGCCGAGGCCGAGCTGCCAGTTCTCGGTCCACGAAGCGAGCAGCGTTTCCAGCACGATGAACGTGCCTGCGCCGATCAGCGGCCCAAACACGGTTCCGACCCCGCCGAGAATGACCATCACCATCAGTTCGCCCGATTTTGTCCAGTGCAGCATGTCCGGGCTGGCAAAGCGCATGAAATTGGCCATGAGCGCACCGGCCAGTCCGGCCCCCATGCCCGAGATCACGAAGGCGACCAGCTTGTAGCGATAGGCGTGCAGGCCGATGGCCGCCATGCGCTGTTCGCTCTGCCGCAGGCCGGCAAGTACGTAGCCGAAGCGGGAGTTCACCAGCCGCGTCAGAAGCGCGAAGAACAGAACGGCGATTGCCAGACAGACATAATAGACGGTCTGCTTGTCACGCATGTTCAGCCCCGGAACCTCGTTTGCACGGCGGATGATCAGCCCGTCATCGCCGCCATAGGCCTTGAGCGAGACGAAGAAGAAGAACAGCATCTGCGCGAAGGCCAGCGTGATCATGATGAACTGGATGCCGCTCGTGCGCAGCGAAAGCGCGCCGATGATCGCAGCGACCGCCCCGCTGACGAGAATGGCCAGAGGCAGGGTGATCAGAAGCTGATTGGTGCCCGGCAGGAAGCCGAACAGCGGTTCGCCCGATGCGTAGTGCTGATAAAGGATGCCGACCACATAGCCGCCGACACCGAAGAAGGCTGCGTGCCCGAAGCTGACCATGCCGCCGAAGCCGAGGATGAAGTTCAGGCTGGCTGCGGCGATGCCGTAGATCAGAACCCGCGTTGCCAGCGAGGTGAGCGCCGGCTGCCCCAGCATGTCGGCGATCACCGGCAGTGCCAGAAACACTGCCAGCAGGCCGATGCCCAGGAGAGTTTTGCTTGATGATTGTGTCATCGAAATAATCAATCCGAAACTTACGAGTGCGCCGGGAAGAGACCCTTGGGCCTGACAAGCAGAACAAGCGCCATGAGAAGGTAGATGCCCATCGAGGAGAGGCCCGCGCCCAGCGCATCGGCCTCGGAGCCCGCCATGATCTGCCTGAGGAAGCCCGGCAGATAGGCACGGAGCATCGTGTCGAAGACGCCGATGATGAGGCTGGCGAAGAACGCGCCGCGGATCGACCCGACGCCGCCGATCACCACGACGACGAAGGTCGTGATGAGGATCTGCTCGCCCATTCCCACCTGCACCGCCAGGATCGGGCCGGCCATGTAGCCGGCGAGGCCTGCCAGCAGCGCGCCCAGCCCGAACACGATCGTGTAGAGCATGCGGATATCGACACCCAGCGCGCGCACCATGTCACGATTGGTGGAACCGGCCCGCACCAGCATGCCGATGCGTGTGCGGTTGATGACCAGGTAAAGACCAAGCGCCACGAGCAGACCGACGGCAATGATCGCGAGCCGATAGCTCGGATAGAACAGGCCGGGCAGAAGCTCGACCGAACCGCTCAGCGCCGATGGCAGGCCCACGAACAGGGGCTGTCTGCCGAAGATGAGCGTGATCACCTGGTTGGAAATGAGGATCAGGGCGAACGTGGCCAGCACCTGATCGAGGTGATCGCGCTTGTAGAGACGCCTGACGACGAGGAATTCCATCGCCGCGCCCGTCAGCGCCGCAGCGGCCAGCGCCGCCGGAATGCCGGCGTAGTAGACGCCCGTCTCCATGGCGACATAGGTTCCGGCATAGGCCCCGATCATGTAGATCGAGCCATGCGCCAGATTGATGATACCCATGATACCGAAGATCAGGGTCAGTCCCGCGGCCATCAGAAACAGCATTACGCCGAGTTGCAGACCGTTGAGAACTTGTTCGAGAAACAGAGTCATTGCGTTTCGCTGGCCAGTTGCTCAGAGATTGGAAGGAAGCGGCCGCTCCGGCGCAAAGGCCATCGCGACCGCCATATGCGTGTGATTAAAGGCTGCACTCGGCGGCATAGACGTCGCCGTGATCCTCAAAGACCGTACCCACGGTCTTAAGTGCCGGCTTGCCATCCTCGCCATCGACAACCTTGAGGGAGAACCAGTCCTGAACCGGATGCTGGTTGGGACCGAAGGCGAAATCGCCGCGCACGGATTCGAAGGCCGCTTCGCGCATGGCGTTGCGGAACGCGTCCGCATCGTCGACGGAACCGCCCGTCGCCTTCAGCGCCGCGGCAATGGCGCGCGCCGCATCGTAACCCTGGCTCGCATAATAGGTGAGCGGACGGTCATAGGCTTCTTTCCAGGCAGCCACGAAACCTTCGTTGGCGCTGTTCTCGAAGTCCGTGTTCCAGTGGCTGGACACGTTGACGCCCTTGGCGGCATCGCCAACCGCGTTCAGGATGACCGCATCCATGGACGGTTCGGCGACCACCATCGGCACGGTTTCGAGAAGGCCCGCCTGCTGATACTGGCGCAGAAACGCAATGCCCAGACCACCGGGATGGAACTGGAACACGACATCCGGCGCGGCGTCGCGGATCTGCGCCATTTCGGCGGCGAAATCGGTCTGGTCGAGGCGTGTATAGACCTCACCGACGATATCGCCCTTGAAGAACCGTTTGAAGCCGGAGATGGCGTCCTTGCCGGCCTGATAGTTGGGGGCCAGAACGAAGGCCGTCTTGTAGCCCAGATTGGTCGCGTTCTGTCCCGCGCTTTCATGCAGGCTGTCATTCTGCCAGGACACCACGAAATAGTTCTCGTTGCATTCCTTGCCGGCGAAATTGGACGGCGCGGCATTGGGGCTGATGTAGAAAGCGCCTGCATCGACAATGTCCGGCACGGTGGCGCCGGCAACGTTGGAGAAGACGATACCCGTGAAGAGCTTCACGCCCTCATTGTTGAGGTAGCGATCCGCGATCTGGCGGCCATTGCCCGGTTTCAGACTGTCATCCTCGACCATCAGTTCCACCGGAACACCGCCGAGCTTGCCGTCTTCTGCGTCAATGGCCAGCTGGAAACCGTCGCGAATGTCCTGCCCCAGATAACCGGCCGGGCCGGACAGCGTGGTGATCATGCCGATCTTGACCGGCTCCTGCGCCGCCAGCGGGGTCGCTGCGGCTGCAGCCAGCACACCGGCCAGAATGGTCTTTCTCAATGTCATTTCCCGTTCTCCTCTGGTTCCCGCGCTGTGCGCGTTGTTGCCGGCTAGCTGACGTCCTCGACCGCGAGGGGACAGAACCGGAAGCTCGTCTCATCCGTTTTCAGACGACCGAAAACGGGGGCTGGAAAGTGGTAGGGTGCGAGAACAGCATTGCCTGCCGCAGCCTGGGCCAGAAGCCTCTGCCGGGTGCTGCAGGCCTGTTCCGGGTTCTCACAGAAGTTCGAGCTGACCGCCGCATCATCCAGCTGCAGCGGATGATGGATGGCATCGGCCGGAAACATCACGTCGCCGTGCGGGGTCGACAGGATGACGGCAGCCATTCCCGGTGAATGGCCGGGGGCCGGCTGGAAGCAAAGCCCCGGCGCAATCTCCGCGTCCGCAGCGACCGCTTCGTAACCGACCGTCTCCACGATGGGAGCGATGCTGTCGGCGAATGCGCCGTGCAGCGTTCCCACACCGTCCGGGCCAACGCCATCGTTCTCACGGTCGATTGCCGACCAATGGTCAAGTTCGGCCCCGCACACCACGTAGCGCGCGGAGGCGAAAGTCGGCTGCCAGACACCCTCCACCAGACATGTGTTCCAGCCAACATGATCTGCGTGGAGATGCGTGTTGATGACGATGTCCACCTGCTGCGGCGCAACGCCGAGCGCCGACAGCGCGTCGAGAAAGGAGCCGCTGCGGCGATGCCAGGCCGGACGGTCGGGCCGCTCCTTGTCGTTGCCGACACCGCAGTCGATCAGGGCGGTGAAATCCGGTGTTTCGATCAGGTAGCTGTTGAAGCTCAGCCGCACCGTTCCGTCCGACGCGTTGACCGTGCCGGCCGGAGCGCGGGTTTCGGCAGCCGCCAGAGCGCCGGACGACAATGCGCCGAAAATGGCTTTTGCCGGCCACGCAATGTTTGCGATGTCGGGGATGCATGTCACCCGCACCGGGCCGCATTCCAAACGGTCGACAACCATGTCGACGCCCTCAAGTTTCTGCCGAATTACCCGCATGTCGTACGCCTCAGAAGCTGCAGTCTTGGGCGAATGGATCGCCGTGAGCAGACATGAGTTTCTTGCGCGTCTTCAGAACCAGTTCACCCGCATCGTTCTTTTCAACACGCATCGCGTACCAGTCCTGGACCGGATGCTGGTTTGCGCCGAACTCGAAAGCACCGCGTGTGGTCTCGAAGTCGGTCTCGCGAAGGGCGCTCCGGAACGCATCCAGATCGCTGATGTCGCCCTCGACCTTGCCGAGCGCTGACGCGAAGGCGAGCGCCGTGTCATAGCCCTGCGCCGCATACATGGTGGGCGTGCGGCCGTAGGTTTCCTCGAACTGCGCCACGAAGGCCGCGTTGGTCGGGTTGTCGAGATCGGTGTTCCACGCGCCGGAAACATTCAGGCCCTCGGCAGCGTCGCCAACAGCCTTCAGGATCGCGTGATCCATCGACGGCTCGGAGACAACCATCGGAATGGAGCCAAGCAGGCCCGACTGCTGATACTGGCGCAGGAAAGCGATGCCCAGACCACCGGGCTGGAACTGGAAGACCACGTCCGGCGCGACTTCGCGGATCTGCGCCATCTCGGCGGCGAAGTCGGTCTGGTCAAGGCGCGTGTAGATCTCGCCGACGATCTCGCCGTCGAAATAGCGCTTGAAGCCGGTGATCGCGTCCTTGCCCGCCTGGTAGTTGGGTGCGAGCACGAAGGCGCGTTTGTAGCCGAGGTCGCTGGCGTTCTTGCCGGCGCTGCCCTGCATCGTGTCGGTCAGCCAGGACAGAACGAAATAGTTGGGGTGGCAGCCCGCGCCGGCGAACTCCGAGGGCCCGGCATTCGGGCTGACAAAGATCGCGCCCTCATCGACGATATCGGGAACGGTCGCACCCGCCACATTGGAGAAGATGATGCCCGTGAAGAGCTTCACATCTTCATTGTTCAGGAAGCGGTCGGCGATCTGGCGACCATTGCCGGGCTTCAGACCGTCATCCTCAACGAGGATCTCGACCGGAACGTTGCCAAGCTTGCCGTCATTCATCTTGACCGCGAGCTCGAAACCGTCGCGGACGTCTTGTCCCAGATAGCCCGCCGGCCCCGAGAGCGTGGTGATCATGCCGATCTTGACCGGTTCTTGAGCCCCACCGGTCACCACGCTCCCCAGGAGGCCGGCGAGCGCGAACAAGCCTGCTTTCATGTTTTTCATTTTATCGTTTCCACTTTGCAGGAGAGGTTAGAGTTGAACCCAATTCGCAGGCGGCTCCTTGCCCGGATGAACCGTTCCGCAATTGGGACAGATGCGCGCCTTCTCGTCGGCGTAGAACGCCTCGTAGATGGGCGGCAGGTCACGCACGATGCTCTTGAGTGAAACCTCGACGCGTTTGACGAGCGCCTGGCATTCGAAGCAATACCACTCGAACGCGTCGCGTTCGTCGGGCTGGCGCTTGGGTTCTACGACCAGCCCGACAGAGCCTTCCTGCGGACGTTGGGGTGAATGACGCACATGCGGCGGCAGGAGAAAGATTTCCCCCTCGCGGATCGGCACGTCATGGAATTCGCCATTGTCGACGACCTTCAAAAGCATGTCGCCGCGCAGCTGGTAGAAAAACTCCTCCACCGGATCGTCATGATAGTCGGTGCGTTTGTTGGGGCCGCCAACGACCGTCACCATCATGTCTGCGTCTTCCCATATCTGCTGGTTGCCGACCGGCGGGCGAAGAAGATGTTCGTGTTCGTCGATCCATTTTGAGAAACTGAAAGCCGACAGTCTTCTTTTCGTCGTCATGTCAAACTCCCGTTTTTCCGCTGCCGTGGATGCGCCTGCGCCCATTCTTGCTGCAGGGCGCGCCAGATTGTTTCGCTGGTTAATGGCATCTGCAGCTTGTGCGGACCGAACGGCGCGACCGCATCCGAGACCGCATTGAAGATCGCGGCTGGCGCCCCGATGCAGCCAGCCTCCCCCACGCCTTTCGCACCGAGTGCGTTGGCCGGAGAAACGGTCTCCAGTTTCGCGATATCGACGGCTGGGATGTCGATGGCGCGGGGCACGGCATAGTCCATCAGGGATCCCGTCAGAAGCTGGCCGTCATCGTCATAGACAATGCGCTCCATCAGCGCCTCACCAAGCCCCTGCGCCATGCCGCCGACCAGCTGGCCGCGCACAAGCATCGGATTGACGACGCGACCGGCATCGTCCACCCAGGAGAGCTTCTCGAAGGTCGGCGCGCCGGTGCGCGGATTGATGGACACAAACGCGAGGCAACAACCGCTGCTCCACGCTTCGCCTTCAGCGTGGTAGACGACGGAACCGGTCAGAAGCGGCTTGAGGGCCGGACCGGGTGCTTCTCCCGCCACATGATCGGCCAGGGCATTCCAGCTTATCGATGCAGCGCCCACAACACCGGCCGAAATGCCCTCGCGGGTGAAAAGCAGGATTTCCGGATCGCACTGGAAAAGCCCGGCGGCGATCTCCGTCAACTGGCCCCGTAACATCTCGCAGGCACGAACGACTGCGCTGCCGCCGATGGCCGTGCCCCGGCTCGCCAGCGCGCCGATGCCGCCGGAAAGATCGTCGGTATCGCCCTGCCGGACGGCGATGCGATCGGGCGAGACCTGAAGCATGTCGGCCGCGATCTGGGCGAAGGCCGTCTCGCGTCCCTGCCCCTGCGCGCTCGCCCCGGTCAGGACCTGAAACATCCCGTTGCGGCAGAAATTCACATCGGCGCTTTCCCAGCCCTGCCCGCAGGGTTCGATGTAGAGCGCCAGACCGAGACCGACGACCTCGCCGGCAGCCCGGCGTTCGTCACGCTGCGCAAGCAGGGCCTCATAGCCTGCATGGCTGCGCATCCTGTCGAGGAGCTGTCCGTAATCGCCGGAATCGAGCGTCTGGCCGGTCGGCGTCGTATAGGGAAAGGAGTTTGCGTCGATCACGTTTCTGCGGCGCAGTTCCAGCGGATCGATTTTCAGCCGTTTTGCCGCAGCATCCATCAGGCGCTCCAGCAGCATTGCCGCCTCGGGACGGCCTGCACCCCGGTAGATGCCAACGGCGGCGCGGTTGGCGCGATAGCCCTTCAGACCGATGTCCATTGCCTGAACCCGGTAGGGGCCGGGAAGGATGCGGCTCGCATTGCGACCGGGAATGGCGGCGCTGTAGGGCATCCAGTGACCAAGCTGAAACGCCAGCCGCGCCCGGAGCCCGAGCAGAACGCCATCTGCGGACAAGGCCAGTTCGCCCTCGCTGCGCGCGCCGCGCCCCTGCGTCGCGGCGAGCAATTCCTCACCACGGGTGGCGCACCATTTGACCGGCGCCTTCAGATGCCGCGCTGCCCAGGCGACAACCACATCTTCGGGATAGATCGACGATTTCCCGCCGAACGCACCGCCAACATCCGGCGCGACAACGCGCACCTGCGCCAGAGGCAGATCGAGAATGCGCGCAAGATCCTCACGCACCCGGAAAGGTGTCTGCGTCGAAGCCCAGACGGTCAGCGTGTTCCGGGACCAGTCGGCAAGCGTTGCGCGCGGCTCGAGCGCGGTCGGAGCCACCAGCGCGTGTTCCACCGACACAGTGACAATGTGCGCCGCCTGCTCAAAGGCCGCGTCCACATCGCCATCGGTGTGGTGGTGTGCGTAGATCTCGGCTTCTGCCGCTGCACTGCCGCCCTCCGACGGCTCCACATCCAGAAACACGCTCTGGGCGGCGTCACGGGCAGCGGAAAGGGACGTTGCGATGATGGCGGCAACAGCCTGACCTGTCGCCTCGACAACACCCTTTGCCAGTGGACGCAGCGGGCGCGCGCCCATATCCGCCAGCACCAGATTAATCGCTGATGCGCCCAGATCACCAAGGTCGTCAGCGGTCAGAACGGCGACAACGCCTTCCGCCCGCCGGGCCGCTTCAACATCCAGCGCGACGATCTCGCCGCATGGATAGGGGCTGCGGACAAATTCCAGGAAAAGACAGCCCTCGGGCAGGAGATCGTCGACATATTGGCCGCCACCACGCACAAGGCGCATATCCTCGACACGCAGAAGGCTGCGGCCAAGCCATGCATCTTTTCGTGCGGAGGTGTTCTCGCCGATATCCAAACTCTGCTCCCCATCGCGATCCTTGGTGGATCGTCGTTCGTTGGCGAGAAGCAAACATGGAATTCATCTATATGACCATCTGGATTTATCGTATTAATTTATCAGTTTTCATTATAAGAACGCCATATGAAGGTCACCATCAGACAGATCGAAAGCTTTCTTGCCGTTGCCAATGAGGGAAGCTTCTCCGCCGCAGCACGACGCCTCGGCTCGGCGCAGCCCGCACTATCCCAGGCCGTTCGGGATCTGGAGCTGGAGCTTGGCGTGCGCCTGTTTGACAGAACGACCCGGCGCGTGGAGCTGACGAGCGCGGGACGCGAGTTCATGGGCGCGTCTGGCAAGGTTCTGGAAGATCTGGATCACGCCGTGCAGAACGCGCGCGATCTTGCCGATCGCAAGCGGGGCCGCATCCGCATCGCCGCACCGCCACTGCTGGCGGCAGTCGTGTTGCCGCAGGCGATTGCCGAGTTTCAGGCGCAGCATCCCGGCATCAGGCTGGAGCTGGTCGATGTGGGCACCGAGCAGATCGTGGAAAGTGTGCTCAATGGCCAGGCCGAGTGTGGGCTTGGCACATTTCCGCCGGGCGAGACGGGCATTGAGCGGACCGTTTTGATGCGGGACAATCTGATGCTTTTTTGCGCCTATGACAGTCCCTTCACCGGAAAATCGACTGTGGAATGGGCTGATCTGGATGGGCAGCCCCTGATCACGCTGACACGCGACAGCGGCATTCGACTGCTGGTCGAGGTCGGTTTCGAGACCGTGCGCCTCCCGCTGAAACCGGCCTTTGAGGTTTCGCTGGTGACAACGGCTCTGGCACTGGTGGAGGCCGGGCTCGGCGTTGCCGTTCTGCCCACCTATGCGCTCGCTTCAGCGCAGCATCACAAGGTGACCGGCAAGATACTCACCAATCCCAGCATCGCCCGCGAAGTGGTTCTGATCCACGCCAGCGGCCGCTCCGTCGCGCCGGCAACAGCCGCCTTTGCAAGCGTGGTGCGGCGCATGGCGCAAAGGCTCACACCGCGCGAGCAGAGCTAGGGTCGGGATCTAGGGTCAGGACCGCTCCGGGCTGCCTTCGATCATCGCAACGAGCGCCCTGGCGAGATCGGTATCCGCATCGGCCAGATCGGAGATCACGTCGAAATGGTGGCGGTCCGGGACTTCCATCAGCGTGGAGGTCAGTCCCGCTGCCGACCACATTTCATGATAGGCGCGCGACTGCCGGCGAAAACCCGCCGGCTCGCCTTCTGCATAGGCGACGATGATGGGCGGGCCGCTCGCGGGAATGTTCTCGGCAGGGCTGAGGTCAGCCACTTCCTGCGGTGTGAGCGACATCCATTCCTGCACAAAAGACCGTGCGATGGGGGCCAGGTGGAACAGCCCGCTCACCGGCATCGCACCCTTGATCACATTTGTCGGAACGCCGAATTCCTCATGCCAGCCGGCCGAGAGCAGTGCGCCCGTCAGATGACCGCCTGCCGAGCTGCCGCCCACGAAGATGCGTTCGGGATCGACGCCGTGGACCTTTCCCTCCCGCCACAGAAACGCCAGCGCCGCACGAACCTGACGCACGATTTCGCTCAGGCTCACGGCCGGGGCAAGTGTGTAATCGACGACGGCAGTGGCGATGCCCTTCTGCGCAAGCATCGACGCCATGAAGCCTGAATCCTGCTTGGAAAGCGCGCGCCAGTAGCCGCCATGCACAAAAAGGAAGACGGGCCGCGCCTCGCCCTCACGCACGCCGAAAATATCGAGGGTCTCGCCGCTGGTCTGGTCGTAAACCACGTCGCGCAGACCAGCGAGCGGGGCGCAGGCCTCCTCCGACAGCCGACGATAGCGCGCCATCTCGTCGGCGAATGCCTGCTCAGACACGGATGCCCGCGCATTGTAGTCGACATCGAGAACGTCCTTCGGCAGCGCTTCCTCGCCGGCGAACGGGCTTGTCGTCATCATGTGTCTGACCTTTCGTGATTGAGCCCGAGGCAGGCGAGGCTGCCTGCCCGCATATGGCTACCCCTTCAGGGATTGCTCCCGAAATACTGCACCGCAAGCTCGCGGATCGTCCCGTCCTCCCGGGCCCCGATCACCTCGACGGTGAGCGGCTTGCGCAGCGGGCTCTGCGGCGGCAGGCCGAAGCCGTATTTGTCGGGATTGAAAACCGCGCCAACAACCGAGAAAGGCGCTGCCGGGTGATTGTTGGCGAAATACTCCAGCACCGGCTTGTCGCCGATGATCGCATCCACATGACCCCTGAGCAGAGCGTCGGCGGAGCGGGAGATATTCGGGAACGGCACCACGGCCAGTCCCGCAGCCTGCGCGAATTCCTCGGCCGTGCTCCCGTCCGTAACCGCGATAACGCGGCCACCGAGATCGGCAACGCTGTGAATTTCGCCACGCAGGGACAGGGTGGTCATCACGCTGGTTACCGAAGAGGTCACGAATGCGACGACAATCACACCGAAGACGAGCCACAGGCCCTGCCAGACACGCCCGAACCAGCCAAACAGGTTCTTGCGCGCAGGCGGCTTCCCCGAGGTGGCAATCGTCATGACAGAGTAAAAGCTCTCCGCCAGCCCGTCGCGCCAGCGTTTGGGAAATGATTTGTCGAAATGCCGGTCAAAGAGCGTGTAGCCAAACGTGGCGGCGAGAACGACGAAACCAAGCCACGCATAGGCTGTGAGGAAGCCTGAATCACGCAGGCCCCGCAGCAGGTCCCACAAGCCGTTCGAACCACTGTTATTGACCATGATGCGCAGACCGGAATCGAACCATGGCTGCGTGAATTCGATGCGTTCGGCGCGCGTCTCGGTGATCGTGAGATTGGTGACGGCGACATCCAACTCGCCTGCGGCCGTTGCATTGACCATCTCGCTTACCGTGTCGAACGGCACGTAACGATATTCCAGCTCCAGTTCTTTGGCCAGATACTCCCAGAGATCGATGGCCATGCCGGAGAAGCGCCCTTCCTCTTCGGAAACGAAGGGCGGGCTTTCGTGAACCCCGACGATCAAAGGTTCGTCCTGTGCGGCGGCGGGTGCTGCGACACCCAGGGTCATGGCGCAGATGACAGCCAGCGCCAGACGCTGAAACCAGATGGCGGTAAAGCGAAGAAGGCCGCGATTACGAGGTGGCGTTTGCTGGTTCGTCATGGTGGCGTGCACGGAAAATCAGGGGGAAAATCAGGGAAGGATCGAGATGGTGATAAAGGCGGCGAAGATCACCAGGTGAATGCCGCCCTGCATGATCGTGGTTCGCCCGGTCGCCAGCGACAGCGTGCTGGTGAAGAGCGTCAGCACGAGAAGCACCATGTGCTCGGACGCCAGACCGAGGATCAGCGTCTTGCCCTGAAAAACCGAAATCAACGCAACGGTCGGAATGGTCAGACAGAGGCTGGCGAGCGCCGAACCGAGCGCCAGATTGAGGCTGGTCTGGAGACGGTTCTGTGCAGCCGCGCGGATGGACGCAATGCCTTCGGGCATGAGCACCATCAGGGCGATGACCACGCCAACCAATGCGTCGGGCAGGCCGGCCTGTTCGATCTTCTCCCCCACGGGGTCGGCCAGGATTTCCGCGAGCATGACAACGGCGACAAGCGACACAGGCAGCGCCAGAAGCGAGGATATGAGCATACGGCGCGGCGGAGGCTCATGCGCATGATCGTGCCCATGTCCCTGGGGCTCTCCGATATCGAGAAAGTCGTCGCGATGGCTGAACATCTGGACGAACAGGAACAGCGCATAAAGGCTGAGCGAAACGACGGCGACGAAGATAAGCTGTGCCGGCGCATAAACCGGCCCCGGCTCGCCGACCGTGAAATTCGGCAGCACGAGACCGAGCACGGCCAGCGTGCCCAGAACGCCCAGAGCCGCCGTGGCGCTGCGCCCCTGAAAGCCCTGCTCATGATAGCGAATGCCGCCGACCAGCAGGCAGACGCCGACAATGCCGTTCAACACGATCATGATGGCTGCAAAAACGGTATCGCGGGCCACCGGACTGTCGCCCGCGGGATCGGCCAGAAGAACGGACACGATCAGCGACACTTCGATAATCGTCACGGCCAGCGCCAGAAGGATCGAACCGAAGGGCTGGCCAACCCGATGGGCAATCACCTCGGCATGATGGACTGCGGAAAAAACCGACAGAAACAGAAACGGCGCAGCGAGGAGTAACAGAAAAACTGAAGTCGTTTCACCGGCCTGATGTTCGATGAAGAACGATAAGCCAAGTGCCACAATGGGCGCTGCGAGTGTCCAGGCTGGATTACGAATCATTTCGCCAATCTTCCAAGCAATAAATATCGAAGCGTATGTGAGGGGCCTGAAGCCAAACGGTTAGCCATATTACGATTATGCGCATCGAAGCATTATCCTGTGCCCTGCGGGAATGAAACCCGCGCATTTTTTAAAGCTGTTCACAGGAAACATGGTTCTTCGGGCTGTTCATTCGAATTCGGCCTGTTTTTTCGCAAGTTTTCAGCGAATCCAGCACATGGCCACCCCATGGCCACGTATTTTGCGAGCGCCGCCAAACGACTAAACGCGTGAGAAGAAGTAAAATGGCGGTCTTGACCTTGCCTTCCAGAAACGAAAGAACTCCAATAGATGCGATTGGCGCCGACACGTTTTTTGCAGGAACGCTGTAATCTTGGTGTCGAATTGGTGACCTAAGTCTGGAAGCAAGTGCAGCGCGACCGCTGCGGGTTTGAGTAGCAATGGGGCGTTGTGTGTCGCGAACAACAAGAGTCACTGTTTCCCGTCTCCCCAGGCTTGCCCTGCTACTGGCCCTGAGCGCCTTACCGGCAGCCTGTGTATCCGAGATGTCCGAGCTGACCTCGCCAGCGCCCGACCAGGCGTGGAATGCTGAAGGCAAGAGCGGCGACTATTCTGTGCCGGCAAATATGGAGGCGGCTTCCCCCATCTCCAGCGCCGACCAACGTTCTCCCGCATCGTCCACCCCTCAGATCCGCAGGGACCACGCCTACACGCTGCCCGAGCTGATCGACATGGGGCAGCGGCTGAACCCTGCGACGCGCGTTGCATGGGAGCAGGCGCGGCAGGCGGCCACCGCCGTGGGCATGGTCGAGGCCACCTTCCTGCCCGTCATCACGGCCAACATCATCGCCGGTCAGCAGGAGGTGACAACGCCGATCCCCACGCTGACAGGCGGCACAGCCTATCTCGACACGACCGTCAGCGGCGCGGTTCCGAGCGTCACCCTGCAATGGCTGATCTTCGATTTCGGCGAACGACAGGCATGGCGCGACGCCGCGAAGCAGAACGCCTACGCAGCCAGCGTGAGCTTCAACGGCACGCATCAGGCGCTGATCTACAACATCACGCGCGCCTATTATCAGTATGGCGCGGCCAGCAGAAACCTGCAGATCGCGCGCCAGACGCTGACCAACAGCCGGCGCCTGCAGGATGCCGCCAACACGCGCTACAAGAACGGTGTCGGCACCACGATCGAAACCGCGCAGGCGAAACAGATCGTCGCCCAGTCCGGTTTCCGCCTCGTGCAGGCCGAAGACACGGCGCGCGATTCCTATCAGGATCTGCTTGGCGCAGTTGGCCTCTCGCCCCACACCAACATCAAGATTGCCAGCGATGCGGCACGTCGTCTGCCGCGTCCGCGCGCCCTGCCGACAGAGGAACTGGTCAGGACCGCGCTCGCCCGCCGGCCCGACGTTCTGGCAAGCTACGCAGCGGTGAAAGCCAGCGAGGCCAATGCCCGCGCCGCCGACGCCGCCTTCATGCCAAAAGTCTATCTCGGCGCGATGGCAGCCGCGAACAATGGCCGCATTCAGGCCGGCAGCCTGCCGGGCCTCGGACTTCAGAATACTTCGACCGGCATCGTCGTCGGCGCTTCGGTTCCGATCTATGATGGCGGCCTGCGCGCCAACCAGCGCCGTCAGGCGCAGTCGGTAACGAGGGCGGCCATCGCCACCCATGAGCAGGTACGCACCGCAGCCATCCGCGAGATTGTCGTCGCCTCCGACACGCTGCGCTCGGCGCTCGCTTCGCACAACGCTGCGAGCGAACTCGTCAATGCGGCCGGCGTCACCTACAACGCGTCGTTCGAGGCCTTCAAGAACGGGCTCGTGCCGATCACCGATGTGACGACGGCGGAGACCGGGCTTCTGGACGCGCGACAGGCGCAGGCCGACGCCCATGCCGCCTCGCTGATCGCGGCCTCCACGCTCGCCTTCTCGCTCGGGAACATGACCTCCAAGAACGCACCGTCACAGGCGGTTCGCTAGTTCCGGTCATTGTTGCGCCGGAACACAATCCATTCGCCCAGGAGAATATGATGCGGCTTCGTTTGGGAAAGAAATACGGGCACCTGGTTCACGGCCTGAACTGTGCCTGCCACAGTCCTGAAGCGCTCAGCCTTTTTCAGCGTGTCGACAAGGGCCTGTCGCGCCGTTCGGTCCTGCGCGGCATCGCGGCAACACTGGCCGCGCCCGCTCTTGGCGTTGCCTCGCCAAGCTTCGCGCAGCCGGCTCCAAAGCCGATCCTGCTCAAGAATGTGCGTATTTTCGATGGCCGTTCGGCGCAGCTCATCGATGGCAAATCCATCCTTATCGAAGGCGCGCGCATCGCAGCCCTGCCGGCGCAGGACGACACCGTGAGCGATGCCGAAATCATCGATTGCGGCGGACGCACGATCATGCCCGGCATGATCGACGCGCACTGGCACACCATGCTTGCCGGCATTTCCCAGATGACCGCGATGACAGCGCAGGTGCCCTATGTGCATCTCGTTGCGGCCGAAGAGGCGGAGCGCACCGTCATGCGCGGCTTCACCTCGGTTCGCGATGCGGGCGGCCCCTCCTTCTCCGTCAAGCGTGCGATTGATGAAAGCCGCATCCCCGGCCCGCGCATCTATCCGTGCGGCGCCATGGTGTCGCAGACTTCGGGCCATGGCGACTTCCGCCCGCTCTACGAGCTGCCGCGTTCGCCCCAGACCAATCTGAGCCATGCGGAAGAAGCCGGCATTTCGGCGATCGCCGATGGCGTGCCGGAAGTTCTGCGCCGGGTGCGCGAACAGCTCATGCTCGGAGCGAGCCAGATCAAGATCATGGCGGGCGGCGGCGTTGCCTCCGCTTACGATCCGCTCGACAGCCTTCAGTTCACCGAGGAAGAAATCCGCATGGCCGTGACGGCCGCTGAAGACTGGGGCACCTATGTGTGCGCCCATGTCTACACCTCGAATGGCATCAAGCGCGCCCTGGCCGGCGGCGTCCGCTCCATCGAGCACGGGCAGCTTGCCGATGAAGAGGCAGCGCGCCAGATGGCCGACATGGGCGCGTGGTGGTCCATTCAGCCATTCCTCGCCGATGAAGATTCCAACATGTATCCCAATCCGCTGCAGCGCGAGCAGCAGAAGCTGATTGCCGAAGGCACGGTGCGCGCCGTGGAGCTGGGCAAGAAGTTCGACGTCAAGATGGCGCTGGGCACCGACATCCTGTTCAACCCGCAGGCGACCGCCAGCCAGGGCAAGCAGCTGACCAAGTTCGCCCGCTGGTATGACAATGCCGACGTTCTGCGGATGCTGACGAGCGGCAATGCCGACCTGCTGGCGATGTCGGGACCGCGCAACCCCTATTCCGGCAAGCTCGGCGTCGTTGAAGCCGATGCCTTTGCCGATCTTCTGCTGCTCGACGGCAATCCGCTGGAAAACATCGACCTGATCGCTGATCCCGAGACCAGCATGAAGCTGATCATCAAGGATGGCCGCATCCAGAAAAATACATTGGGAGCATAGGAATGCGTGCATCACTGGCTGTTCTGGCTGCCGCCACCCTTACAGCGACTGCACTTGGCGCGAAGGCCTCGGACCTTCCTGTTCCCACAGAGAACGAGGGCGAAACCGAGCGCCCGTGGGTGCTGCAGATCACGCCCTATGTGTGGGGAACGGGCCTCAGCGGCGATGTATCGCCGTTTCGCCGCGGCCCGACAATCGGCATCAAGAAGAGCTTCTCTGATGTGATTGAGGATCTCGACTTCGCCGGCTTCGTGAATGTCTGGGGCCGGTATGAGCGCTTCGTGTTTTCAGCCGATATGCTCTACGTCTCGACCACGGACAGCAAGGTCGTCCACGGCACGATCCCGCGCCCGCCCCTCTCCGTGCGGCTTGATGCATCGATCGACACCAGGCAGTTCACCTCGACGCTGCAGGCCGGCTACCGCGTGATCGAAACGCCTGACTTCACATTCGACGTGCTCGGCGGCGTGCGCTTCTGGCACATCTCGAATGATGTCGATCTGGACGTCCAGGTCGCCGGCCAGAAGCGCAGGATCAGCTATGGCGAGGATTTCGGCTGGGTCGATCCGGTCATCGGCGCGCGCGCGTTTCTGCGCATGACGGAGAAGCTCTCGCTTCAGGCACAGGCCGATGTCGGCGGGTTTGGCGGTGGATCGAACTCCACCTGGTCGGTTCTGGCCACGGCGAATTACACGATGACGGATCACCTGTCCGTGTCAGCCGGCTACAAATATCTCGACATCAATTACGAAGATGACGGGCACGTGTTCGACACGACCATGAGCGGGCCGGTTATCGGTCTTACCTATCGCTTCTGACCAATCGGCATAACGGTTTCGGGCATGCATGGCCCAAAACCGCCCGCAACCAGCAGCGTCGTCCGGAGCGACGACCGACAGACGAAAAGGAGGTTACCGTGCGAAGACAATCCAGCCCCCGCACCGGTGGCCGTTTCAGGTTCCTCTTGCCGCTGGCCACGCTTCTGGCCGCCAGTGCGCCCGCTCATGCGGCAGCGCCCTCGGTGCCCATGTTCGGCAGTTTTTTCCCTTACTGGCTGCTCAGCCTTTTTGCCGGCGTCATTCTGACGGTCGTTCTGCGGCTGGTTTTCGTCCTGATCGGTCTCGATGACATCCTGCGCTGGCGTGTCCCTGTCTATATGAGCATGGCTCTGGGGCTCACCTTCATCATCTCTTTCCTGGCATTTGGGCGCTAGAAAATGAAGCACTCCCCTTCCCGTCGCGTTCTCGCCGTCCTCGGTGGTGCAATCAGTCTGGCGATCATCGCCGGCGCAGGCGCGCTCGCCTATCGCAGCCATCTGGAGACACAGGCCAATCCGCTATCCGACGATGCATCGCTCGATGCCGAAACGGTGAGCATCGCCGCCGGCGTTGCCGGGCGCATCAAGGCCCTGCATGTGAGCGAAAACGCCATGGTCCGCGAGGGCGACATTCTTGTCGAGCTGGACGATTCCGCATACCGGATGGCCGTGGAGCAGACCCGCGCGGATCTGGAGATCGCAACGGCCGCAGCCCACGACCAGACGCGCAACATCCAGGCCGAGCGCGCCAATGCGCAGATCGCCGCGGAGCAGGTTGCGCGCGCCACGGCCAATCTCGAACTGGCGACCCAGACGCTCGACCGCCTGCTTCCGATGCAGTCCAAGGGCTATGTCTCCGCGCAGCAGATCGATGACGCCAGGACCGTCAAGCGCGATGCGGAAGTCAGCCTGAACGAGGCGCTGCGTCAGCAGGAAGCCGCCGAGGCGCTGGTGGGCGATGAGGAAGGCGTCGAAGCGCTGATCCGCGCCCGTCAGGCCGCCCTCGCCATCGCCGAACATGAGCTGGCCGGCACGGTGATCCGCGCACCCGCCGATGGGCGCGTGGTGGATCTGACGGTCGGCAAGGGCGGATATGTGCTGCCGGCGCAGTCCATGTTCACCCTGATCAAGACCGATGCGTGGTTTGCCTCCGCCGCCTATGTCGAAACCGTTCTCCCCGGCATTTCCGTTGGCGACTGCGCCACCGTCTATGCCCTTGCCGACCGCAAGCGGGCGATCAAGGGAACCGTGGAGAGCATCGGCTGGGGCGTTTCGTCAAAGGATTTCATCACCCTGCCGGTGGGCCTGCCGATCGTTCCGAAGTCGCTCGACTGGGTGCGCGTTCAGCAGCGCTTTCCGGTGCGCATCCGGCTGGTCGATCCCCCGGAAGATCTCATGAGAGTGGGCGCATCCGCCGTTTCGGTGATCCACCGCGATGACTCCTGCTAGCTCACCCCTTTCGCGCCTGCTCAGTCAGGCCTGGGCCGACCTGCAGCCTTTTGCCGGCCGCTTCGGGCTGACCTGGAGGGTCGCGCTTCTGTGCGCGATCGTCACCGCTGCGGCGATGATGTTCAAGATTCCGGAAGCGTCGATCAGCTGCTATCTGATCATCTTCCTGATGAAGGAAGACGCCGTTCAGAACTGCCTGATGGGTTTCGGGCTGATCCTCCTGGCCACGCTGGTGGTCGTGCTCATGATCCCGGTGATCAATATGAGCATCGACAGCCCGGCCATGCGGCTGGCGATCATGTTCGGCGTCTCCTATGTCTTCCTGTTTTTGAGCTCGACCACACCGCTCGGAGAGCAGGCCGCCATTGTCGGCCTCATCGTCGCTTTCATCATGACGCTGGTG
Organism: Nitratireductor aquimarinus; assembly: GCF_017255295.1. Taxonomy (GTDB): domain Bacteria; phylum Pseudomonadota; class Alphaproteobacteria; order Rhizobiales; family Rhizobiaceae; genus Nitratireductor; species Nitratireductor aquimarinus. Next base: position 122,038 of record NZ_JAFKDE010000002.1, on the reverse strand, counting down.
ACGGATGTGCCGATTGGCCAGATCGGCAATCAGGGGCTTCTCGCGGCCTGGAAAATGGCCTGCATGCCCATGGCCCTGATGATCCTGTTCAATCTGGTCCTCGGCATTCCCGCACAGACACTGGTGCGCAACAGGATCGTGCGCCGCCTGCGCGCCAGTGCGGACGTGCTGGAGCACCCTGACGCATGCGAAGAACTGCGGGAGCTGCTGGCCGAAGGCAACGACCTTTCCCTGCAGCAGATGCTGACGGTGAAGCTGCTTCACCTGATCTCCAAAGAGAAATCGACCTGGCTGAACGGCGCTGTCGAGACCAGCTATCGCGTCATGCTTGCGTCGCTCGCACCTGCGGGCAGCATTGCCCCGGAACGCGCCCGCGCACTGGCAGGTGAACTCCGGCAGGCTGCCGATGACATCGCTTCTGGCGAGGTTCCGGCGCCCCCTGAAAACGCGACCGATGACAGCACCGCCGCACGCAGACTGTCCGAGGCGCTTGCAGCGCTTTCACAACCCGATGGCGGCGCGTCGCCGAAGCCCGCCCCGCAGCGGCTTCTGTCGGCTGACGCCTTCACCAACCCCGATCACCAGCGCTATGCGCTGAAAACCTCGCTGGCCGCGATCATCTGTTACCTGATCTACACCGGCATTCAGTGGGACGGCATCCACACGGCCCTGATCACCTGCTATGTGGCCGCGCTCGGCACGACGGGTGAAACCGTGCGCAAGCTCACGCTGCGCATCGTGGGCTGCCTCATCGGCGCTGCCATGGGCGTTGGCGCACTCCTGTTCATCATGCCCCACCTCACCAGCATTGGCGGACTGATGATCCTCGTCTTCGCCGGCACGCTGGTGGGCGCGTGGGTCTCCTCCGGAAACGAGCGCATCTCCTATAGCGGCGTCCAGATCGCCCTCGCCTTCCTGCTGACCACGCTGAACGGATTTGGCCCCAGCTTCGAGTTTTCGCAGGCCGGCGACAGGATCATGGGCATTTTCGTCGGCATCTTCGTGATCTACGTCATTTTCACGCAGTTCTGGCCGAAAAGCGTCGTCAACGAGGTGCGCGACACGCTCGACCGCGTCAGTGGCGATCTCAAATCTCTGGCTGGCGAAACCAAGGATCGGCGCGACAGCGATCTGGCGATTTCCATGCGTGCCTTTGGCGATCTGGAACACGCTGACGAGATGCTGGACATGGCCTATTTCGAGCCCCGCAGCGAGCGCGCGCCCAATGAGCAGCTTGATGGGTATCGCGTGACGCTGGAGGAAATGCGCAGCCGGCTCTGTGGCCTTCAGGCCAGGGCATAAAGCCGTGCTCCAGAGACCGAAACAGCGTGGTTAACAAAGAGTTCAAAGCTCAGATTGGAGAAGATTACAAATTTGTAATCGCAAACACCGAACTCATGTCACGTTAATGGACAAGTATTGTTCGTCAGCTTAGTGTTTCCCTGAATCGCATTGAGGAATATCGTATATGTGCACATCTCTTATTTACCGCGACGTCTCCGACAACGTTTATTTCGGGCGGACACTGGAGCTTACGACCGACCTGCCATACCAGGTCGTCTATTTCCCGGCCGGTGTTCCGTTTTCCTCAGAAAGTGAAGGTCACCCGGCCCTCAAGTTTACAGGTAAATACGGATTTGTCGCCGTAACCATGCCCGGACGCCTGCCGACGGCAGAGGCCCCGCTGGGCTTTCAGGATCTCAAGCCGCTGGAAGGCATGAACGAAAACGGGCTGACCTTCAGCCTCCTCTCCTACCCCGCTGCCGGTGGCGCCCAGAAGGCCGTCGCTGCAACGCAGGCCGTGCTTTCGGCCACGGATCTGGGTTCGTGGGCGCTCAGCCAGTTCGCCACTGTGGCCGAGGTCAAGCAGGCCCTCGGCGAGCAGCCGGTGCTTCTGGAAGCGCTGGCGCTTCTGGGGGGCGTTGAATCGCCGTTCCACTACGTCGTTCACGACGCATCGGGCGCCTGCCTGGTGATCGAGTTCAACAAGGGTGAGATGAAGCTCTATGACAACCCCGTCGGCGTGATGACCAACGGGCCGGAGTTCAGCTGGCACCTGACCAATCTCGACAATTACACGTTCCTCAGCAATGTCGACAAGACGAGCGCGACCTTCGGAAGCTACAAGGCGGTGCAGCCGGATTCAGGGATCGCCACGGCCGGTCTTCCCGCCTCAAACACCTCGGTGGGACGCTTTGTCCGGGCCGCCTACTACGCCCAGTACACCGAGAAGGCGAAGACCGCCGATCAGGCCGTGCAGACGCTGGCGCATGTCATGAACAATTTCGACCGCCCGCGCGGCGTGACCATTGACTATCCGAGCGAGGATGGCGGCCATCTGGAGGTCGCAGGCCTCTCAAATTCGAGCAGCGAAGCCTATGCGACGGAGTTCACCTGCTGGACGAACCTGTCGGATCTGGCCCGCCGCCGCTTCTACCTGCGCACCTATCGCAGCCTGAACTACACCTGCTTTGACCTCAATGAACTGGCTGGTTCGAAAGAGGTCTTCGTGCTGCAGATGGACAAGTTCGACGGTCTTTCCGCAGACGCGACCGACCTTCTCAAGCAGGCCAAGGCCGCCTGATCACGAAACGACGTCATGCGGCCGGCAAAACGCTTGCCGCCGCATGACGCTCCTCCCTGCCCCCACCGAATTCGATAACCGACGGGCTGGTGCAACACCCCCGTCCGCCACGCGATGGAGAGCCCCATGAGCAAACATCGAAACGACAATCTGGACGAAGTCTACGGCGCCGGCGATCTGGCGCAGGCGCTGCCCAAGTCGCAATTCCCCGGCACCGAGCGCGATGCGCGCCATGTCTATTCCGCCCTGCGCGACGAGCTGATGCTCGATGGCAATGCGCGCCAGAACCTGGCCACCTTCTGCCAGACCTGGGAAGAGCCGGAAATCCATCAGCTGATGGATGACTGCATCGACAAGAACATGATCGACAAGGACGAGTATCCGCAGACCGCGGAGATCGAAATGCGCTGCGTGCGCATGCTTGCCGATCTTTGGCACGCACCGGAAGGTCCCGCCACCGGCTGCTCCACCACCGGTTCGAGCGAGGCTGCCATGCTCGGCGGTCTGGCCATGAAGCGCCGCTGGGAAGCCAAACGCAAGGCCGAGGGCAAGCCCACCGACAAGCCCAACATCATCACCGGCCCGGTGCAGATCTGCTGGCACAAATTCACCCGCTACTGGGACATCGAGCACCGCGAGATTCCCATGGAGAACGGCCGCCTGCTGATGACGCCCGAAGAGGTGCTGAAGCTGTGCGACGAGAACACGATCGGCGTCGTGCCGACGCTCGGCGTCACCTTCACCGGCGAGTACGAGCCGGTCAAGGCTGTCAGCGACGCGCTCGACAAGCTGCAGGCCGAAACCGGCCTCGACATTCCGATCCATGTCGACGGCGCAAGCGGCGGCTTCCTCGCTCCGTTCTGCGCACCGGAGCTGGAATGGGACTTCCGCCTGCCGCGCGTTCGCTCCATCAATGCGTCGGGCCACAAATTCGGCCTCTCGCCGCTGGGTGTGGGCTGGGTCATGTGGCGCGAAGAAGCCGACCTGCCCGAAGAGATGATCTTTTGGGTCAATTATCTCGGCGGCAACATGCGCGACATCGCCCTGAACTTCTCGCGTCCGGGCGGCCAGATCGTCTGCCAGTACTACAACTTCCTGCGTCTTGGCCGTGAAGGCTACGCCAAGGTTCACAACGCCTGCTACAAGAGCGCCAAGTATCTGGCTGACGAGATCGCCAAGCTGGGCCCGTTCGAGATCGTGTTCGACGGTGACAAGGCGCGTGGCATTCCGGCCGTGTCCTGGAAGATCAAGGATGGCACGGAGCCGGGCTTCACCCTGTTCGATCTGGCGGACCGTCTGCGCGTGCGCGGCTGGCAGGTGCCGGCCTACACGCTGCCGGCCAATTGCCAGGACCATGCCGTGCAGCGCATTCTCGTGCGCAACGGCGTGAGCCTCGACCTCTGCTCGCTCCTGATCGAGGACATGAAGGCCGCGCTCGAGCATCTCGAAGCGCACCCGAAGAAGACGCCGCTCGGCAGCGAAGACTTCTCCGGTTTCCACCATTGAGCGCGGCCGCACGGCTGCCCTCCAACCGGGACACGCGATGAGCACGCTGTCTGATACCGAGAACAAGGGGGCCACGCACGCTCGTGGCCCCTGGCCTTTCATCACCCTGCGGAGCTTCGTGCTGCACGGCCAGCACATCGTTCTGAAATCGCGTGAGCGGCGCAAGGGGCTGATCCGCTTCCTGCAGCACGATGATGCGCCTGCCTGGCGGCAACCCGCCTACAATTGGTGGATGGGTCTCATCTTCGCCTGTGGCGCTTCGCTTTTCATGCTCGGCGCGGCGCTCTCCCTCGTGCATACCTCGCTGGCGAACTGGCAGATCGGCCTCGTCTTCTTTCTGGGGTCCATCCCCTTCACCACCGCTGCCTTCATGCAGAACCTGCAGGCCGCAAATGCGCCCGACGACGCCCCTCCAAAGGCAAGCGCGGCTCCACAGCCCTTCCGGGTGATCGGCTGGCGACCGGGCAATCTGGGCTGGCTGAGCACGATCACGCAGTTCGTCGGCACCATTGCCTTCAACTTCAACACGCTCGACGCCATCCATCCGCTGCCGGGCTGGTATGCGCAGGATCTGACCATCTGGCTGCCCGGCATTGTCGGCTCCATCCTGTTCATGATCTCCGGCTATCTGGCCTTCATGGAAATCAGCCATGGCTACTGGTCATACAGCTCGCGCGACATCGACTGGTGGATCGCCTTTTCCAACCTGTTGGGCTGCATCTTCTTTCTGACGGCCGGCGTTTTGGCCTTTGTGCCCAGAGGGCCTGAACCGGGCTGGATCGCGGATGTTGCCAACATCCATCTGTTCCTTGGAGCCACGGGCTTTCTGGTGGGCGCAGTGCTGATGATGCGCGAAAGCAGGCAGGTCGAAACAATCGACAACGCCCGCAAAACCGCCTCACAGGCAACAGCATAGTTTTCCGGACGGGCGCAGAACGCCCGTCCATGGATGCCCCGCCTCAGGCAAAAGCCCTGCGGCGACGATTGCAACAATCATAAATTAGACTATAAGACTCAAGTTTAATTTCAACGGTTGCAGCAGGGTGCATTCATGACGATGCCTGGTTCTTTTCGCGCGCAGTTGCGTCTCCCGCAGATGGCCGGTTCGCGATTAACGGATGCGCTGATCAAGGGCATGGGCGCAGAGCCTCTCGAAGAGACGGCGCAGGGCACGCGGCTCGCGCACACATTCGGCCGCATCGCCGTCGAGACGCAGGCATCGGGCCTTGATATCAGCCTCGATGCGGATGACCGTACGTCGCTTGCCTATCTGCAGCTCAGCATCAGCCACCGCCTGCAATCGCTCGAAAAGGGCATTGAGCTTCCATGGGACAGCGACAACAGGCCCGGCATGCTGCTCCCCTATTTCCGCAAGATGCAGGTGGTCTCCACACACAACCTCACGCCCTCCATGCGGCGTGTCCGGCTTGCCGGTGAGGATCTGGAACGGTTCTCCCGCAACGGGCTTCACATGCGGCTTCTGTTTCCGCCCGCCGGCAGCGCCTCCCCTTCATGGCCGCAGATCGGCAGGAATGGCGACGCCGTCTGGCCCGACGATGAAAACCGCCCGGTCGCACGCGTTTACACGATCCGCACGATTGACGTGGCCGCCGGGCTGATCGACGTGGACATGGTTCTCCATGAGGGTGACGCCTATCCCGGCGCAGGCTGGGCGGCGCGTGCAAAGCCGGGCGATATCGTCGGCATGACGGGACCGGGCGGCGGCGAAGCCCCGCACACCGCCACGCTGGTGCTTCTGGGCGATGAAACCGCCCTGCCCGCCATCGGCCGCATTCTGGAGGGACTGCCGAAGGAGACGAACGCCATCGTGCGCATCGAGATCGCCAGTGAGGAGGAGAAGCAGCTGCTTTCCACCCGCGCGACACTCGATCTGGAATGGCTCGTGCGCGGCAATGCAGAGGCTGGAACGACGACGCTTCTTGAAGATGCGGTGAAGGCTCTGGATATCAAGGGAGACGACCCCGACCTCTTCGTCTGGGCTGGATGCGAGTTCTCCGCCTTCAAATCCATCCGCAGTCATCTGCGCAAGGAGCAGCGGCTGCCCAACCGGCAGCATCTGGTCGTGTCCTACTGGCGGCGCGGCGTGGCCGGCGTTCACTAGGGGCAGGAAAGTGGGAACCGGTTTTCCGTCCCCGGACACGCGATTGCGCACCGGGCCGGACTTCAGATCCGGCCCGGCTTCAAGGCTCAGATTTCCACCGTGCGGCCGGAACCGCCGACGCCGAAAGCCTGTAGCAGCGCCGCCGGCGGCGCGACTTCCCGCTCACTGCCCGACTGAAGCAGGAAAGCCGTGGTCTGCGGCTCGCGATAGGCTTCCGTCGCCGCGCGCGATGCGCCCGTGCACAGGGCGCGGATGGCGCGAAAGCAGCCGCTATGGGTGACGACCACATGCGCCTGATGACGGTCGAGCCCATCGAGCCAGCCTTCAATCCGCGCGAAAAGCTCATCCTTGCTTTCGCCGCCGGGCACCCGGTAGCCCCATGGATCGGCCGCATGCTGTCTGAATTCCTCGGGCCGGTCAGTCTCCACGTCACTGAGCGTGTTTCCTTCCCAGGCGCCATAGGCGCGCTCGGCGATGTCGGACGCTTCGATGAAACGGTCAAAGCCGATCTGCCAGCAATCCGCCAGAATGGACGCCGTCTGCCGGGCGCGGCCCAATGGGCTGACCCAGAAGCACACATCCCCGGGCAGGGTTCGCATATGCGCATCGACCGTTGCAGCGACGGCAAGACACTGCCGCATGCCATTGAGCGTCAGGGGCGCGTCCCTGCGCCCCTGCAATCGTCCCTGCCGGTTCCACTGGGTCTCCCCGTGCCGGATGAGCAGGATGGGCGGATAAAGGCCGGGCTCCCGGCCCGACGCCTCACATGCGTCACCGGCATGCCCCGCTTCACGGGCAAGCATCTCGTCAGTCATGGATCAGAACGCCCTCCTGATGGCGCACGTCGAGACTGACCGCCTCACCGGCCTGCCGCCGCCCGCTGCCACGGTTATGGACTTCGTCCACGAGGAGCGTCTGGCCGGAGACCTCGACCGCATAGCGGATCATGCCGCCAAGGAACTCGGCGGATTGAACCGTGCCGGTGAGGCTCCCGTCCCCATTCTGCGCAAAGGAAATGCTCTGCGGGCGCAGAACGAGCTTGCCGGCGCCGGCCCTCGCATCCCCCGCACAGGGGATGGCGATACCGGACGGCAGCACGAATGCGTTTCCGTCCGTCCGCTGTTCCACCACGCCTTCCAGCACATTGGCCGTGCCGAGGAATTTTGCCACGAAGGCATTGGCCGGCGTGTCGTAAACCTCGTCGGGCCGCCCCACCTGCTGCACGACGCCATCGGCCATGACCGCGATGCGATCGCAGATCGTGTTGGCCTCCTCCTGATCGTGCGTGACGAAGATGGTCGTGATGCCGAGCCGCCTTTGCAGTTTCAGGAGATCCTGCCGCATCTGTACGCGTAAATTCGCATCCAGATTGGAAAGCGGCTCGTCGAGCAGCAGAACACGCGGCTCCACGACGATGGTGCGGGCTAGCGCAACACGCTGCTGCTGGCCGCCGGAAAGCTGCGAGGGATAACGCTCGGCATACTGGCTCATGCCGACCATCTCCAGCGCCGCACTGACGCGCTTTGCAGTCTCCGCCTTCGGCACACGGCGTTCATCAAGACCGAAGGCGACGTTGCGCGCGACGGTCATGTGGGGCCAGAGCGCGTAGCTCTGGAACACCATGCCGACATTGCGCTTCCACGGCGCGGTGCCGACAACATCCTGCCCGCCAAGCAGGATCTGCCCTTTGGGCGTCGGTCCGAAACCGGCAATCGCGCGCAGCAATGTGGACTTGCCGGAGCCCGAGGGACCGAGGAAGGCGAAGAACTCGCCGGGCTCGATCTTCAGGTCGATGCCTTTCAGCACCTCCGTCCTGCCGAAGGAAAGCGAGACGTTGCGAATGTCGATCTCGACCGGCTCCACCCGGCCTGCGCCTTTGTCTGCGGTTTCAGCGGGGCCGTCGCCCGTCATGGATTTCATGGGCATGTTCATCTCAATGTCCTCCCCCTGGGGCGCTGGCGGCAGCCTGGTTGCGGCGGGCGTTCTCGACCAGACGATGCGACAGGTAGGTCGCCAGCCCGACGATCACGACCGCCATGATGCCCAGCGCTGCGCCGGGGCCGCGGCCTGCCGCCGATTGCATGAAAAGATAAAGTCCGTAGGCCAGCGGCGCGTCTTTCTCGCTGGAGACCAGCATGATCGTCGCCGAAAGCTCCACGGCTGCGGTTGCGAAACTGGTCACGAAACCGGCCACCAGACCGCTCACCATGAGCGGCACGACGACACGCCGGACCGTGCGCAGTTTCGATGCGCCGAGGTTCTCGGCCGCTTCTTCGAGTGCCGGTGAAATCTGCTGGAGCGCGGCGGTGCATGAGCGCAGCGCATAGGGCAGACGCCGGACCGCGAGCGCGATCACGATGATGCCCCACCAGGTTGCCAGAGGCTGGCCGGTGAGCGGCATCTCCACACCGTAATAGACACGCAGATAGCCAATACCCAGCACCACGCCGGGAACGGCGAGTGCGGAGACCGCCATATAGTCCAGCCATTTGCGCCCGATGATGTTTGTGCGCAGAACCAGATAGGCGATGGCCGTGCCGATGATGATGTCGATCAGGCCCGCGAGCCCGGCATAGAGAAGCGTGTTCTGGATGAAGCCCCAGGCCGAGGTGAGCGCTGTCTCATAGTGCGCGAGCGTAAACCCGTCGGGCAAGACGCCGAACGACCAGACCGTGCCGAAGGACAGAAGCAGGAGCCCCAGATGCGGCGCAAGCACCAGCGCTAGGATCAACAGAACGACGATGTAGCAGAGCACCGCCTCGCGCCGTGTGAGATCGCGCCTGGAAAGTCCGCCACCGCCCTTCTGCGTGGTCGAATAATCCTTGCCGCGCATGCCGAGGAACGACACCCACATGGCGAAGATCGAGAACACGATCAGGATGCACGAGATCACGTAGCCCATCGGATCGGAGATGCCGACCGAGGAGATGCGCAGATAGGCCTGCGGGGCGAGCATGGTGTTGACGTTGAGCAGAAGCGGCGTGCCCAGATCGTCGAACACCTTGACGAAGACCAGCGATGCGCCGGCGATATAGCCGGGCATGGCCAGCGGGAACACGATGCGCCGGAACATGCGCACGCCGCTGGAGCCAAGCATCTGGGCCGCTTCTTCCATGGAGCGGTCGATGTTGCGCAGGCTGGCCGAAAGATTGATCAGGATGAACGGGAAATAGTGCAGGCTCTGCACGAAAATGACGCCGTTCAGCCCCTTCATGAAGGGGATCGTTATGCCGAAATATTCACGCAAAAGCAGGTTCACGCTGCCATTCGCGCCAAACAGAAGCTGCATTGCCACCGCGCCGATGAAGGGCGGCATGATGAGCGGCACGAAGGCCAGCGTCTGGATGATGACCGAGCCGGAGAAGTTGAACCGCGTGGTGAAATAGGCCAGCGGCAGAGCGATCGCGGATGCGATGACCACCGACATGCCCGCCACATAGACGGAATTGTAGAAAGACTGGCGAAACAGCGTGCTGGCGAAAAAGTCCTGGAAATTCACCAGGGTGAACGCGCCGCTGGAGGGGTCCTGAAAGGCGACCTGGATGACTTTCAGAACCGGGACAACCAGAAATGCGCCGAGAAACAGGACGACGATGCCAGCCGCCAGATAGGGTCCGACAGACACGTTGAGCGCCGGCCGCCGAAGGGCTGCAGTGGGCATGGAAATGCTCCGTGGGAACAGGAAATCTTGAATGGCCAAACCGGCCCTGGAGCATCGGACCGGGAACCGGTCGCGACCCGATGCTCAATCAATGGATCAGATCGTTCCTTGAGCGTCCGAATGGACGCCGGACGACCTAAAGCAGAGACTTGGCCTTCTCGGCCAGTTCAGTGGCCTTGCGGTAGTTCTCGACCACCATGGCGTCCCACTGCTGCTCGATCTCGGCCTGACGGCCTTCGACCTTGGTGTCGGCCTCTTTGCGCTTCACCGTGAAGATCGCATTGAAGTCCGGATCGGCGGCTTCTTCAGCGGAGACCGGAAGCGCGTTGATCAGGGCCTTTGCTTCCTCGATCAGCTTGGCGGCCTCGGCATTGCCGGAGCCGGCTTCGGCAAGCGCAGTGTCCGCCGCCTGCACGGCAGCCGTGGCGTTGCGCAGATCGTCAAGCCGGTAGGTGATCATCACGTCGAACAGCGAATTGATCACATTGTAGCGCTGCTCCGACACGTCGCTGTCGAAGTTCACCTTGGTTTCGATCGAACCGTCGAACGGGTTGGGCAGACCTTCCGGCGCGCCCGCATAGGCGTTCTTGTTCACCGGCAGACGCATGATCTTCGGATCGAAGAGCAGTGCCTGGCCCTTTTCCGACAGAAGGAAGTCGATGAACTTCTGCGCCGGCCCCTCATTGGGCGCATTGGCGACAACGCCGATATTGGCGGGCACCAGCGCCGTCACGCTCGGATAATGGAACTCGACCGGGAAGCCGGAGGCCTTGGACGAGAACCCGAAGAAGTCGATCACGATGCCGACGCCGAAGGAACCGCTGTTGACGCCGTCCGGCACGCCGAAGCTGCGCTCGGTGATCGTCTTTGCATTGCCGGAAATCGCCTTCAGCGTCTTCCAGCCTTCCTCCCAGCCTTCACCCTGGAGAATGGTCTCGATGGTCAGGTGCGTGGTGCCGGAACGCGATGGCGAGGAAATGCCGACATGGCCGTGATAGACCGGCTTTTCGAGGTCGTCCCATTCCTTCGGCGCGGGCAGTTCGTAGGCGTCCATGTAGCGGGTGTTCCACATAAAGCCGTAGCCCGAGAGGGCGAAGCCCAGATACTGGCCGTCCGGATCGTTGATCGGATAGCCGTTGAGATCGGCCGGGATGCCATCGACCTCTTTGGAGTAGCTGCCGAGAAGCTCTTCGCCCTTCAGCACTTCGAACGCATCCGGCGCGGAAGCCCAGAAAATGTCGGACTGGTTGTTCTGCGCCGTCTCGATCAGATATTTCACGCCCGAAGACGTGCTCTTGTTCACCACCTCAACGGCAATCGAGGGGTTCTCCTTCATGAAGGCGGTCTTGAAAACATCCGTCAGATCGGAGGGAAAGGACGTTACGATGACGAGCTTGTCGTCGGCCGCATAAAGCGGCGACGCCGCCAGCAAGGCCGCGGCCGCGACCCCCAGTCCCAGCGTGCGATACGGCTTGCGTTTGATGTCAGGCATAAAATTCCTCCCAGAAATATACCGCGATCTTGTTCATCGCGAACAATCAGGAGCAACCGGCGTGCCAGTTTGCGCGCCGCCCGGAATTTTTCGGCAATCCATTGATGTTCATGGGAAATTCAGGACGCGGAACTGACCGGCGAACGGGTCGTTTTTGACCCATCCGCCTTAATCACGTGTCACTTTCGACACGATCATCCTCCACGAAATCCTCCCGAACGAGGCCGTGGCGCTGCATTCTGAGATAGAGCTTCTTGCGCGGAATCCGCAGATGATCGGCGGCCATCTGCACCCGTCCGCCGGTCCGGCGCAGGGCTGCGGCAAGAACGCGTTTTTCGAATGCGTCGAGCTGGTCGGCAAGGCCGGGTTCCGCTCCGCCCATCGCGCTGCCCTGCGTCTCGCCGTCAATACCCAGCGCATGACGCTCTGCGACATTGATCAGCTCGCGGACATTGCCCTTCCATGGCCGTCGGCTCAGCTCTTCCAGCAGGTTCTGGTCCGGCTCGACAAAGCCGCGCTGAATGCGCCGGCCCGCCTGCTGCACATAGTGCATGAAAAGAAGCGGCACGTCTTCCGGGCGCTCCCTGAGCGGCGGAATGGAAAGCGTCGCGACGGCGATGCGATAGTAGAGATCGGCGCGGAACGTGCCTTCCTCGGATGCCTCTTCGAGATCCTTCTTCGCGGCTGCAACCACCCGCACATCGATGCCGATCTCGTCCTTGCCGCCAAGCCGCGTGATGGTCTGCGACTGGAGCGCGCGCAGAAGCTGGGTCTGATGCGCAAGCGGCATGCTCTCGATCTCGTCGAGAAACAGCGTTCCGCCGCTCGCCTGTTCCAGCCTGCCGATGCGCCGGCGATCCGCCCCCGTAAAGGCACCCGGCTCGTGGCCGAACAGTTCGCTGGCGATCAGCGTGTCCGGCAACGCGCCGCAATTGAGCGCGACAAAGGGGCCGTCGCTGCGCTGGCCGAGCGAATGCAGCGCATTGGCCACCACTTCCTTGCCCGACCCGGTTTCGCCATAGACGACGGTGTTGACGTCGGCCAGCGCAACGGCGGCGATGCGCTTGCGCAAGCGCTGAATGGCCTCGCTGTTGCCGATCAGCTGCTTTTCCAGCGCGTAGGGCGCGCCCGCACCGCTGAGCAACTGGCGGTTCTGAAGGATGAGTTGGCGCATTCTGGCGCCGCGTTCCACCGCCGCCAGAAGCACCTCCGGCTCCGCCGGTTTCTCGATGAAATCATAGGCCCCGTTGCGAACCGCAGACACCGCCATGGGCACATCGCCATGACCGGTGATGATGATGACGGGGATATCGCGGTCGATCTCCTGAACGGCCTCCAGAAGGGCAATGCCATCCATGCCGGGCATTCTGAGATCCGAGACGACGACGCCCGGCCAGTTCCGGTCGAGCACGCGCAGCGCCTCCCGCCCATCGGCGAAGGTGAACGGTTCATAGACCTCCAGCGCCAGCGTCTCCGCCCAGGCGTCACGGATTTCCATGTCGTCATCCACCAGAATTACCGGTATCGCATTCATGTCTTGAACAGCTCCACGGTTGCGATCACGCCGCCTTCCTCCCTGCGTTTCAGTTCCAGACGGCCACCCAGATCGCGAATGACATTGTACGATATGGAGAGGCCGAGCCCGAGCCCTTCGCCCGGCGGCTTTGTCGTGAAGAACGGGTCGAACAGCTTTCCTTCAAGCCCCTCGGCAATGCCCTCGCCATTGTCCTCCACCTCGATGCGCGCCAGCATTTCGGTCTCGCTGATGCGGATGGTGAGCCGTGCCGGGTGAACCGGCTCGGTGGCGTCGAGCGCATTGGAAACGAGATTGACGAGCACCTGCTCCAGAAGTGCCGGCTCCGTCATCACGTGAACCGGGTGCGGCGGGTGCTCCATGACAAGCGCGACCCCCTGCCGCTCGATCCGCTCCTTGAACAGGGTCAGCGCGTTCGCGACCACCTCCGTCACATCGTTGCGCACCAGCACATCCTGCGGCCTGCGGGCGAAGGTCTTCAGATGATTGGAGGTTTTCGCCAGCCGCTTGATCAGCCGTTCGATGTCGCCCAGCTTCTCCCTGCCCTTGTCGATGTCGCCGCGCTCCAGATAGCGCAGCGCATTGTGCGTATAGGATCCCATCGCCGTCAGCGGCTGGTTGAACTCATGCGCAATACCCGCCGAAAGCTGCCCAAGGGCGGCAAGCTTTGCCGCCTGCACCAGTTCTGCCTGCGTTTCGCGCAGTTCGGTCTCCACCTGTCTGCGCCGCTCGATCTCCGATGTCAGGCTGACATTGGCCTGCCGCAGCTCGCGCGCCCGCTGGTCGAGCGCTTCGGACTTGTCGCGGAAAAGGCGAACCGCATCCGCAAGCTGGCCGATTTCGTCGGAACCCGACACGCCCACCTGAATGCCTTTCTCACCACTCGCAATGCGCCCCATCGCCTCCAGCACCTTCATCAGACGCTGGAACAGGTGCCCGCGCACGAAGAAGTAGGAGAAGGCGAGCAGAAGGAGCAGAAGAATGGCGGTGCTGAACGCGTTGAACACCCGCCAGCCCGACAGTACATCGTTGATTTCCACTGAGGCAAGGCTCGACCGAAGACCGCTTTCGCGCACCGCACCGGCAACCACATTGCCAAGCTCTTCAAGCAGCGAGGCGTTCATTTCCTGCAACTGCGCGCTTTCAGCCAGAAGCCCGCTTTCGTTCAACCGGCGATCCAGAAGGTTGTCCGGCTCGGTGGCGAACAGGGCAATGTCCTCCCAGATCTGGCGCAGCGTGATGGCGCTTGCATTGCTCGCGATCAGCGCCGCATTGGCGTTGCCCTCATCGACCGTTTCCGCAAGCCGCCCCTGCAACTGTTCGATCAGGCGGAAATCGGTCTCGCTCGCGCCGCGCAGGATCATCCCCACCGCCAGATTGGCGCTGGCGTGCAAACGGCCAAGCGCCTCCGTCAGACGCACCTCGCGCTCGACGAGACTGCGCCGCGCATTGTCGGCGAGGCCTTCGCCCGCCCGCGCCTCAAGCGCCGATTCCACATTGAACTTGGCGTCCACCAGAAGCGGATCGACCTCCAGCAGAAAATCGCCGTGCAGGCGGTTGAGACGCGCCGTCTCCTCCTCCCGCTGTTTGGCGAGAACGAAGCGCCGCGCCACATTGCGGTCGAGCGCCAGTACATTGGCCTCCACCTCGGCCAGAACGCCGCCCAGCCCGCTGAACGCCTCATCCTTTCCCATGCCCGTCGCCAGAAGCTGGCGAAGGTGCCCGAAATGGTCCTCGAGCCGCTCCAGCGCGGATTCCCGTTCGAACCGTGTGCGCGCACTGCCAAGCATGGGCACATCGACACGAATGGCCTGACCGATTTCGGCCAGCCGGGCGCTGGCCGCCGCCGTCTTGAGATTGTCCGACGCCAGATTGGAAATGGTGTTGCCGACATTGCCCAGCGTGAAATTCGCCACCAGCATCGCCACGATGGCGAAGCCGGCAATCGTGGCCATGGCGACCAGAAGCTTGCTGCGCAGGGAGGTGGAATGACCGTTCACGGCGCGCGCCCGGATGTGAGTTCGGCCAGCCGGGCGTCTCCGCGCGCGATCAGTTCGCGGGCGCGGCTGAAGCGGCCTGAAAAGTCGCGCGACCAGCTGTCCCGCAATGTGCCTTCGCCATCGGCGGAAAGATCGACGAGATCGCTTCCTTCGAGCTGCGAAATCAGCTCTGCGGCATCCGACATGAAGGAGGCGACCGGCACGGTCTCCACCCGGTCGCGCGCCTCGGCGATGAGATTGCGCAATTGCGGATCGTCAGCGGCTTCCGGGGCCGCCACGAGGCGGTCGATGCCGGCCCGGATCTCGGCGAGTTCCAGATAACGATAGGTGATCATCTCGTCGAACAGCGCATTGACGATGGGAAGGCGGCGCGCGGCAAGGGCCGCATCGAAGGCCGCGCCTGCGCTGTGTTCAGGCTCGAACCCCACCTGCCCCCAGAGGTCCGGATTGACGGGGATGCGCGCAATGGCGGGGCGCAAGAGCAGGTTCTGCCCCGTGTCGGAGCGCAGGAACTCAACGAATTCCACCGCCAGCGGGTTCTCCGCGCCGGTGCGGGCAATGCCGACACTGGCCGGGAAGACCGCACTGTCGCGCAGCGGCGCAAAAGCGATGGGCGGCTGCGTCTCATTGGCCGCCTTGGCCAGAAAGTCGATGCCAATGCCCAGCTCGAACCGGTTTCGGGCGATGCCCTCGCGCACGCCGAAACTGCGCGCCGTGACAGTGGCCAGATTGCTGCCGATACGCGAAAGGAGCGCCCACCCTTCATCCCAGCCCAGGTTCTGCAGGACAGTCTCGACGAACAGATGCGTGGTGCCGCTGCGCGCCGGCGATGTCATGCCGATGCGGTTGCGATAGCGGTCCTGCGCCAGAAGCTCCACCTCGGCGGTTGGCCCTATCGTCTCGCCATCGGGCTTCCACATCAGGCCGATCTGCGACAGCGCGAAGCCGAAACGCGCGCCGCTTGCATCATCCACCACCAGCCCGCCGAAATGCGAAGGATCGGAAGAAAGCTCCGGCCGGTGATCGAGCAGGCCGTCGGCATCGAGCGCAGCAAAGGCAACGGGCGAGCTTGTCCAGACCACATCGGCGACCGGGCGGCGACCTTCACGCATGTGCCGCATCAGCGCGATCGTGTTCTTGTTGGTCACGCAGGCGCGGCCATAATCGCTGGAGAACCGCTCCACAAAAGGCCGGTAAAAGCTTTCGGGGTAGGAGGTGATGATCTGGAGCCGGCATCCCGTGTCGGCGGCCTGTGCAAACGCCGCCCCCGACAGCCAGACGCAGGCCGACACCCCCCAGCAATGTAACAATCTGCGCAAAGGCTCTCCTCCCAGGGAGGCCAGGCCGCACGGCATCGCCGCGCCTCCTCGGCGCATCAACCTCCCCCTGTCACGATAGCGCAGCCCTCAAGGCCCCGCCACTTCGCCAGTTCCGGCGCGACATCCCAACTTCGCGCCAGCGCCATTCCTGCCTTACCCGGACAAAGCACGTCAACATGCGAGATGCGCCTGGTGGACTATTGCGTCAGGCCGCGTAGATTGCACCGGTCAATCGACCACCCGCAGACCAAGAGGCGCATCATGGCATCTTCCCGGCTCACAACCCTCGTCAGCGTGGCGCATCCATGGATGTGCGACACGATGGGGCACATGAATGTGCGCCACTATGCGGCGATGTTCGATGACGCCAGCTTCCAGCTGCTCGGCCATCTGGCCGGCCCCGAGGCCATCGACAACCACGACCTTGGCTGGGCCGATGTGCGCAGCGAGACGGAATACAAGCACGAGACCGAAGCCGGCGCGCTTTTGACGATCCACTCCCATGTGACGCGTCTGGGGCGCTCGTCGGTGAGTTTCGAGCAGGTCATGACCGGCAGCATCGATGGGGTCGTGCGCGCCGTGAACCGCACCACCACGGTGCGCTTCGATCTCAAGGCACGCCGCTCCGCGGAACTCGAAACCGGCCTGCGCGCCCGCGGCGAAGCGCTGCTCGTCGCTTCGGACTGACGCCTCAGCGGTCGTAAACGCGTTCCTCGAACGGGGTTTCGGCGATCAGTGTCTGGAGCCCGGAGATCAACGCCTTCTCCGCCCGGTTCAGAACCTTTTCCGGATTGGTCAGCATGAAGATGTCGATCTGTGGCGGCCGGTCATAGGGCGGCAGACGCCACAGCAGCCCGTCATTGACGTCGCGCCGCGCCACATGCAGCGGCAGCGGGCCGATGCCGAGCCCGGCAAGGATCATGCGCCGCACCTCCTCAAGGCTTGAGGAAACGCCAACCACGCTGCTGTCCAGCTTGGCCTCGCTGCGCAACAGCGCCACCGGACGCAGCGAATCCGAGATGTGGTCCGTGTGGAAGGAAACGGAGGTCTCGCCCTTCAGATCGGAAAGCTTCAGCCCGTGATGCCCAAACAGCCGGTGTTCAGGGCCGCAAAAGAAGCCGAAGAACTCACGATAGACCATCGTGTAATCCAGCGCCGGGTCGCGCTGGCTGACAAGGCAGATGCCGAACGAGGCGCGCCGCTCGCGCACCTGCCTGGCCACATCGATGCTCGTTAACACGTTCAGCGTGATGCTGGCGCGCGGATAGTTTTTGTGAAATTCCGCAAGCGCGCGGTCGAACAGGGGCGATTCCACATGGCTTGCGAGCGCGATGGTCACATGCCCCGTCACCTCGTCGCTGATGCCGCGCATCAGGAGCGGCAATTGCGAGATCGCGCCGAACGCCTCGATGCTCTGCTCGTAGAGGAGCTCGCCCACCTCGGTCAGTTCGAAGCGCGTTGCGTCGCGCTCGACCAGTCGCCGTCCGATGCGGTCTTCCAGCCGCTTCAGCGCGTTGCTCACTGAGGGCTGTTTGAGGTTCAGCTGGTCGGCCGCGCCGGTGATGCTCTTCACCTCGGCGATCACCACAAAGGTGCGCAGAAGGTTCCAGTCGAGGTCCCAGACGAGCCTGTCGGTGCGCTGATTCATCATTCACTAAATCTATGACTTCTATTCCCATTATCTATTTGCGTAATGCATTGGCAAACGCAATCATGAACACGAATGACCTGCAAAAAATCAGAACAGCATTCACCCAGAGGAACGGAGGAACCCAATCTCATGACCAAGATTCTGTCTCGCCTGATGGCCGTCTCGCTCGGCCTCGCCGCCTCGTTTGGCGCGTTTTCCGCCGGGGCCAACGAACTGGAAGCGATCAAGGAAGCCGGCGAGATGAAAATCGCCATGTCGGGCCAGTACCCGCCCTTCAACTTCGTCAACGACCAGAACCAGGTGGTTGGCTTCGATGCGTCCATCGGCATGGAAATCGCAAAGCGTCTGGGCGTCGAGGGCGAGATCGTCACCACCGCCTGGGACGGCATCATCGCCGGCCTTCTGGCCAGCAAATACGACACCATCGTCGGCTCCATGACCATCACGCCGGAGCGCGAGAAGGTCGTGGATTTCGTCGGCCCGTACTACCATGCCGGCCGCGCCGTGTTCGTGATGGAAGATTCCGAGGTTCAGGCGCTTGACGATCTGAAGGACAAGACCCTCGGCGTGACGCTCGGCGAGACCCATGAGAAGTGGGCGCGCGAAAAGGGCGGTTGGGACATCCGCACCTACAAGGGCCTGCCCGAGCTGCTGCTTGAGCTGAAGTCCGGCCGCATCGACGCCATCGTTGTCGACAACATCCCCGTGCGCGTGGCCGTGAAGGAAACCGGCGACAAGGTGCGCATGCTCGAGACCCCGGACATCGAGGGCGGCGCAGTGGCCATCGGCATCGCCATCCGCAAGAACAGCCCCGAGCTGAAAGCCGCCATGCAGGAAGCGCTCGACGCGATGATGGAAGACGGCACCTACGAGAAGATCTCGATGGAATGGGTCGGCAGCGACATCCGCTGATCCCGCAATGACCATCCGGCCGGCGCGTTCCAGCGCCGGTCGCCCCGCCTGCCCCTTTCCGGAGCTTCCGTATGGATTTCTCCCTGATGGTGCGCGTCTTCCCGTTCTTTCTGGAAGCCGCACTGGTCACCGTTCAGATTTCCGCGCTGGCGCTCGTTCTCGGCCTTGCCGCCGGTTCGCTTGCCGCCGCCGCCAAACTGTCGCGCTCGCGCATCATTCGCACGATCGGCACGGTCTATGTCAGCATCTTTCGCGGCACGCCCTGCCTGATCCAGCTCTTCATTCTCTATTTCGGCGGTCCGCAGATCGGCATTCATCTCGACGCCTTTGCCGCCGGCGTCATCGGTCTTGGCCTCAACATCGGCGCCTATATGGCTGAATCGATCCGTGGCGCGATCCTCTCCGTGGACAAGGGCCAGACGGAAGCCGCACGCACCATCGGCTTCGGCCGGGCGCAGACCATGCGCAAGGTGGTGCTGCCGCAGGCCGCCCGTCTGATGATCCGCCCGCTCGGCGTCAACACGGTCGCGCTGGTGAAGGGCTCCGCCCTGGTCTCGACCATCTCCGTGGTGGAACTCACCTATACCGCACAGCGCTTCATCGGCTCCACCTACAAGCCGTTCGAGATCTTCGGCGTCGCCGCCCTTCTCTACATGATCATCGTCTATGCCGTTGCGCGTGTCGTCGACCTGCTCGACCGCCGCTACGCGCTGAGCTGAGGGAGCGACCCATGCAAGGTTTGGATTTCAGCGTCGTCACTCCCTATCTCGGCCTCCTGTGGATGGGTGTCTGGTGGACCATCGTTCTCACCGTCACATCGTCCATACTGAGCTTCTTCAGCGGCATTCTGTTTGCCGTTGCCGTGCTCTACGCCCCGGCGGTCATCGCCTATCCCGTGCGCTTCTTCATGTGGCTGTTCATGGGCACGCCGCTGCTCCTGCAGCTCTTCCTGATCTATTTCGGCCTCGTGCAGATCGGCATCGACATTCCCGCACTTGGCGCAGGCATTATCGGTCTTGGCCTGCACTTCGCCGTCTACAACGCCGACATTCTGCGCGCCGGCATCACCGCCGTCGATCCGGGGCAGTCCGAGGGCGCACGCAGCATCGGCTTCGGCCGCTGGCAGACGCTGCGCTATGTCGTCATCCCGCAGGCCGTGCGCAACACCGCGCCGCCCATCGGCAACAACATGATCGCCCTCTTGAAGGAATCCTCGCTGGTCTCGGTCATCGGCATCGCCGAACTGGTCCACGCCGCCCAGCTCGCCATCAGCGAAACCTTCCGTCCGTTCGAATTCTACATCACGGCCGCCGCGCTCTACTACATCCTGAACCTCGTTCTGGAAGCGGGCCTGCGGCAGGTCGAAAAGAAAGTGGAGGTCTCTCGATGAGCACCCGCAACCCCATGGTCGAGGTCAAGGACGCCCGCAAGGCCTATGGCTCCTTCGAGGTTCTGAAAGGCATCGACCTTTCCGTCGAGCGCGGCCAGATCGTCGCCATCATCGGCCCCAGCGGCTCCGGCAAGAGCACGCTCCTGCGTTCCATCAACCACCTTGAAACGCTCAATGGCGGCGAGGTCTGGCTCGATGGTATTCAGGTCAACCAGCCGCTCACCGGACGCGCCTTCGAGCGCCACATCAATGCGGTGCGCCAGCAGATGGGCATGGTGTTCCAGCACTTCAACCTGTTCCCGCACCTCACCGTGCACGACAACATCGCCATGGGTCCGATCATCCTCAAGGGGATGAGCAAGGCCGCAGCGCGCGAACTCACGCTGGAGCTTCTTTCCAAGGTCGGCCTCGCCGACAAGATCGACGCCTATCCTTCCCGCCTGTCGGGCGGCCAGAAGCAGCGCGTGGCCATCGCCCGCGCGCTGGCCATGCAGCCCAAGGTGATGCTCTTCGATGAAGCCACCTCCGCGCTCGATCCCGAGCTGGTCGACGAGGTGAACATGGTGATGAAGCAGCTCGCCGCCGAGCACATGACCATGCTGATCGTCACCCATGAAATGCGCTTTGCCGGCGAGGTCGCCGACCGCGTCCTGTTCATGGATGGCGGCGTCGTGGTGGAGGAAGGCCCGCCCGGCGAGATTTTCACCGCTCCCAAGCAGGAGCGCACCCGCTCCTTCCTCAAGAAGTATCTTGCCGCCTGAGACCATGCATATCATCGAAACCGAATTCCCCGATTTCGGGCTGACGCCGGAGCAACGCCGCGAGGCGGTTCTGGGCCACTATTACGAAATTCCCGGCATGGACGGCGCACGCGGCGAAATCTGGTGCTACACCGACGCCTATGCCTATCCGCCCGGCGCGACGGTCAATCTGCATGTCAGCGCGACCGCTTCCCGATACCGGCTGGAGATCGTGCGCGACGGCGCGACCGAAACCCCTGTCCTGTCGCAGGACGGCCTTGCCGCCGCCTGGCAGGACACGCCCGACCAGTGCTCCGTCATTGGTTGCGGCTGGTCCGTCTCCCACGCGTTCCGCATCGGTGAGGACTGGCCGTCCGGCGCGTATCGCATCACGCTGACGGCAGAGGGCCGCGACGGCAACCCCATCACCTGCCACCATGTGTTCATCGTGCGCCCGCTTGCCGGTCGCAAGCCCGGCCGCGTTCTGCAGGTCGCCGCCACCGGCACCTGGACGGCCTACAACACCTGGGGCGGCTCCAACCACTATCAGGGCATCACCGGCCCCGGACGCAACCAGTATGCGCCCATGGTCAGCACCGAGCGCCCGTTCTGCCGTGGCTTCGCAGTTCTGCCGGAGAGTGCGCCACGCGTGCCGCTGGAGATCTACACCCCGCCGGCTGCACCCCCGCGCTATCCGCACATGGAATGGGCCTATGCCAATGGCTATTCCAAGAAATACGCCTCCGCCGGCTGGGCGAGCTATGACAGCCATTTCTTCCGCTGGGCGGAACGCGCCGGCTACGCGGTCGATCTGGCGAGCCAGCACGAGCTGCACTTCACGCCGGAAATCCTCGACGGCTATGACTGCGTGGTCTTCGTCGGCCATGACGAATACTGGACATGGGAAATGCGCGACGCTGTCGACAACTATGTCGAGAATGGCGGCAGGGCGGCCCGTTTCGCCGGCAACTTCATGTGGCAGACGCGGTTTGAAGACGATGGCAAAAAGCAGGTCTGCTACAAATACCGCGCCCGCGCGGAAGACCCGGTCTACCAGTCGGAAGACAGGCGCCGCACCTCCGGCTGCTGGGAAGCTGAAGAGACCGGACGGCCAGCCGCAGGGACATTCGGCCTCAACGCCCTGCGCGGCCTTTATGTGGGCTGGGGCGGCTGCGCGCCGCGCGGCGTGCGCGGGTTCCCCGTCTACCGGCCCGAGCACTGGGCCTTCGCCGGAACCGGCATCTATTACGGCGACCTTCTGGGCGCGGATGGTCACGCCTTCGGCTATGAAGTGGACGGGCTCGACTATGTGATCCGTGGCGGTCTGCCGGAACCAACGGAGGATTCCGGTGCGCCCGAAGGGCTCGAAATTCTGGCGCTCGGCATGTCCTCCCTCAAGGAGGAGAGCGCCGACATTCCCGCCGACGACCAGTTTCTCTCCGACGCCGACGCAAAATTCGTCGCCGAAACGCTGGTCGGCAACCAGTCCGACGAGTCCGTGAACCGCATCAAGCGCGGCTCGGGCATGATCGTCAATTTCCCGCGCGGCCGTGGCGAGGTGTTCCACGCCGGAAGCTGCGAATGGGTGGCCGCGCTGAAACGCGGTGACGCGATGGTCGAACGCGTCACATCGAATGTCCTCGACCGTTACCTCTCCCGCTGAGCGAGACACGCCATGCAGAATGAAACTTCGACACAACGCCCCCCGTCTCACCTCTTCTACCAGTCGCGCCTGCGTCGGCCGCTGGTGGACCGCGCCGAGGGCATCTATCTGTGGGATCAGGAAGGCCGCCGGATGATCGACGGGTCGAGCGGCGCAATGGTCGTCAATATCGGCCACGGCAACCGCAACGTGCTCGACGCGATGAAGCGCCAGATGGACCGCGTGACCTTCGCCTATCGCCTGCATTTCGAGAACGAGCCGGCGGAAGACCTGGCCCGTATGGCGGCGGAGCGCCTGCCGGAAGACATGGACCGCATCTTCTTCGTTTCCGGTGGTTCCGAAGCGGTGGAATCCTGCATCAAGCTTGCCCGCCAGTGGGCGCTGGCCGTGGGCCAGAGCGAACGCTGGAAAGTGATCTCGCGCTTCCCCTCCTATCATGGCGGAACGCTGGGCGCGCTTGGCGTGACCGGCTATGCGGCGCTCAGCGACCCGTTCTCGCCGATGATGCGCGAGATGCCGAAAATCCCGGCTCCCACCGCCTATCTCGACCGCGACAATCTCACGATGGAGCAGCGCGGCATCAAATATGCCGACATGCTGGAAGAGAAGATTCTGGCCGAAGGCCCTGAAAGCGTGCTCGCCTTCATCATGGAGCCCATCGGCGGCGCTTCCACCGGCGCGCTGGTTGCGCCCGACAGCTATTTCCCGCGCATCCGCGAGATCTGCGACCGCTACGGCATTCTCCTCATCCATGACGAGGTGATGAGCGGCGTGGGGCGCACGGGCAAATTCCTCGGCGGCGACCACTGGAACTGCAAGCCGGACCTGATCGCGCTCTCCAAGGGCTTTGCCTCCGGCTATTGTCCACTTGGCGCAATGGCCGCTCCCTCGCGCCTCGTGAAGCCCGTTCTCGATGCCGGCGGTTTCCAGCACGGTTTCACCTATGCGGGCAATCCGCTCGCCTGTGCGGCCGGTGTCGCGGTGCTCAACGAGATCGACCGTCTCGGCCTGATCGACAATGCAGCCCGGATGGGCGAGGTGCTGAAGGGCGAGCTTGAACGCCTCTCCGAGCGCTTCCCCTTCATTGGCGATGTGCGCGGCAAGGGGCTTCTGCTCGCTGCCGAATTCGTCTCCGACCGGGAAACGATGAAGCCCCTGCCCAAGGAGCTCAACGCGCATCAGCGCATGGTCGACATGGCCTATGAGCGCGGGCTCATCATCTATTCCAGGCGCACCCGCGGCGGGGTCGAGGGCGATCACTTCCTCGTCTGCCCGCCCATGATCGTCACACGCGAAGAAATCGGGTCCATCACGGCCATTCTGGGCGACACGCTCGAGGCACTGGCCGCCGAACTCGATCTTCCCGTCAACCGCTGAGCTGCACCATGACCAAAGACACAAAGACCGATGGCATGAAGAAAAAGCCGAACCGCAAGGTCGTCGTGACCTGCGCGGTCACCGGCTCCGTGCACACGCCCTCCATGTCACCTCACCTGCCGATCACGCCTGACCAGATCGCCTCCGAGGCCATCGCGGCGGCAGAGGCCGGCGCGTCGATCCTGCATCTGCATGCCCGCGATCCCGAGGATGGCCGTCCCTCCGCTGATCCGGCGCTGTTCATGCAGTTTCTCCCGCGCATCAAGCAGTCAACCGATGCGGTGGTGAACATCTCCACCGGCGGCTCCTCGCTGATGAAGCTGGAAGACCGCATCGCCGCAGCCCTGCGCGCCGAGCCCGAAATGTGCTCGCTCAACATGGGCTCGATGAATTTCGGCCTCTTTCCGGCGCTGGAAAAGAAGACCGACTGGCAGCACGAATGGGAGCCGCAGCTTCTTGAGGCAACGCGCAGCTCCATCTTCCAGAACACTTTCGCCGACATGGAGAACATCCTGACCCGGCTCGGACAGGGCTGCGGCACGCGGTTCGAGTTCGAGTGCTACGATGTCGGCCACCTCTATTCGCTTGCCTATTTCCGCGATCGCGGCCTGGTCTCCGGTCACCTCTTCATCCAGTTCGTATTCGGCGTGCTGGGCGGCATCGGCCCGGACCCGGAGAACCTCACGCATATGAAGCGCATTGCCGACAAGCTTTTCGGCGACGATTACAGCTTCTCGGTTCTGGCGGCCGGCCGGCACCAGATGCCGATGATCACCATGTCGGCGGCCATGGGCGGCAATGTGCGTGTCGGGCTGGAAGACAGCCTTTACAATGGACGCGGCGAACTGGCGCGCTCCAATGCGGACCAGGTAAAACGCATCCGAACCGTTCTGGAGGCCCTCTCGCTGGAGATCGCCTCTCCTGCCGAGGCGCGCGATCTGCTGGGCCTCAAGGGAGGCGACCGGGTCGCATTCTAGAGCAAGTGAGAACGCCCCGGGGAAGATCCCATGCCGAACCACGCCGTTGCCGATACCGGCTTCTCGATCCGCCCCGCGACGGCGGATGACGCGCAGACCATCCACCGCGCCATCATGGATCTTGCCGCCTATCTGGGCGAGCAGGACCGCGCGGTCTCGCAGGTGGAGGATTTCCGCCGCTTCGGCTTCGGGCCGGACGCCGCCTTCTCCTGCCTGATCGCAGAGGCCGACGGGGCGTTTGCAGGCCTCAGCCTCTTCTTCCCCGTGTTCTCCACCTGGCTCGGCAAACCCGGCGTCTACGTGCAGGATCTCTACGTCTCGCCAGCGGCGCGCGGGCGCGGCGTGGGCGAGGCCCTGCTGGCCGCCACGGCGGCCTGGTCGCAGGCGCGCGGCGGAGCCTATCTGCGGCTTTCGGTCGATGCCGAAAACCGCAACGCAAAAGCATTCTACGCCCGGCTGGGCATTGGCTGGAACGAAAACGAGCACGCGCACGCCGCCTATGAGGCGACATTCGAGGCGCTGGCCAGCCGTCAGACAAGACAGGAGTGATGATGAAAGCCTTCTACGCCGTAGAGCAGAAACAGCACAATCCGAAAGCCTTCCTCTCCAGCGGTGCGCCGCAGCCGAACCCGGAACAGCCCGAGCGGACCGAGCGTCTTCTTCTGGGCGCGAAGGCCGCCGGCTGCGCCATCGAGCGTCCCCGCGAGCACGGGCGCGGTCCCATCGCAGCCATCCACACGCCGGAATATCTGGACTTTCTGGAGCACATCTACACGCGCTGGCAGCGCATCGAGGGCGCATCCGAAGAGGTGATCCCGAACATTCACCCGCTTGGCCGCAATGGCCGCTACCCGGCTTCTGCCGTGGGACAGGCCGGCTACCACATGGCCGACACCGCCTGCCCCATCTCGGCCGAGACCTGGGACAGCGCCTGCTGGAGCGCGTGGAGTGCTGTGGAAGCCGCCGAAGCCGTGATGAGCGGTGCGCCCGCCGCCTATGCGCTTTCGCGCCCGCCCGGCCACCACGCCTTTGCCGATGCCGCTGGCGGCTTCTGCTTCTTCAACAATTCGGCAATCGCCGCGCAGCATCTTCGCAAACAGGCTGCCCGCGTCGCCATTCTCGATGTCGACCTGCACCACGGCAATGGCACGCAGGGCATTTTCTATGCCCGGCCCGACGTGCTCACCGTCTCCATCCATGCCGACCCCGTGCGCTTCTACCCCTTCTTCTGGGGACACGCCGACGAGCGTGGCGAAGGACCGGGCCTTGGCTACAATCTCAACCTGCCGCTGCCGCGCAAATCGGGTGATGAAGCCTTTCTGGAAGCGCTTCAGCCTGCCTTCCGCCGCATCCGCGCCTTTGCGCCGGACGCGCTGGTCGTGGCGCTCGGCCTTGATGCATTCGAGGGCGATCCCTTCGGCGGACTGTCCGTCAGCACGCCGGGCTTCGCCCGCATGGCGGAGGCGATCTCCAGCCTCGGCCTGCCGAGCGTGATCGTGCAGGAAGGCGGCTATCTGTGTGACGCGCTGTCAGACAATCTGACTTCGTTCCTCACGGGCTACGCCTCCTGATCGCCTGATCGGGCGAGGCGGCGTTTCTCCAGAAACACTGCCTCGCCTCTAAAGGCTTTCGAGCACCGTCTTCATCTGCCGGATTTTCTCCGCCGAGGTCCGGCGCGCGGTCTGCGGCGCAAAGCCGAATGCGGCGAGCCGCGCATCGGTGGGCACAGAGATTCCACAAGACGCATGAAACGCGCTTATGCCCGTCCGCTCGGAAATCGCGACGGCATTCTCGGGAGCGACACCGGACCCGACCATGATCTCGATGCGCTCGCCGGCATGCGCCTGCATGTCTTTGAGTGCCGAGAGCCCGTCAATGGCCGTCAATGCGCCGCCTGACGTGAGAATTCTCTCAAAACCAAGCGCAATGGCCGTGTCGATCGCCGCCAGCCGGTCTTCCACCGTGTCGATCACGCGGTGCAGGGTGCGCCCCATGCCCTCGCTGGCCGCGCAGAGCACCGAAAGCACGGCTTCGTCGAGAAGACCGTCATGGGTCGCCGCCCCCAGAACCACACCGGCAAGGCCCGCATCCCGCGCCGCCGCAATGTCATCCACCATCAGCGCAACCTCACGCTCGCCAAAGCAGAAATCGCCCTGGCGCGGCCGGATCATGGCATAGGCCGGCACGCCGCACCCTGCCGCCGCCCGCATCAGGCCAAGCGATGGCGTCAGCCCGCCAAGCGGCAGCGCCGAGCACAGCTCAATCCTGTCCGCCCCGCCTTCGACGCAGGTTTCCACGCCTTCAAGCGTGTCCACGCAAACCTCAAGCGTTGCCCGCATTGTGTGCCTCCCTTGCAAAGATTGCAGCGCCCACCAGCGCCTTTTCCGCACCGCCCTGAACCGGGACAAGCAGCCGTTCGCTGCGCTCGATCAGGCAGCGCTGACGCACCTCTCTATCAAGCGCTTCAATGAGTGTTTCATCCTGCGCCAGCCCGCCGCTGACCGGGATGATGGACGGATCGACCATGTTGACGATGTTGGCCAGCGCGCCGCCGACAATGTCGAGAAAGACATCGACGGTGCGTGTCGCCCATTCCTCACCGGCATGCCATTGCGCGAGGATCGTCACGCTGTCGCTCTCGATGCCATGCAGGTGCCGGTGCAGCCGCTCGATGCCGCGCGCAGCCCCCAGCGTGTCGACACAGCCCACCTGGCCGCAGCCGCATTCAATCGCAGGCAGTACGGTGCCCGTGCGCATGGCGCTTGCCGGGCCGTGACCCCATTCGCCCGCATTGCCGGTCGCGCCCGTCATCACCCGGCCATCGATCACCACCGCGCCGCCAATGCCCGTTCCGATGATTGCGGCGAGCACCTGCCGGTGTCCGACGCCCACGCCCGTCTGCGCTTCGGCGAGCGCAAAAGCGTTTGCATCGTTGATGACATAGACCGGGCGCGAGAGTGTTTCGCGCAGATCTGCGGCCACGTTGCGACCGGTGATGCAGGGAATATTGGCGCTGCGCGCAAGCCCGGTCACGGGATCGATCACCGCCGCGATGGAGATGCCCACCGGCGCATCGCCCTCGCCCGCCATCGCCTTCACCGTTTCGCGAAAAGCGTCGTAATCACGCGCGGGCGTCGCCTGCCTGTCGCGAATGACCGGCCTGTTGTCCGATCCCATGTCGGCAACGATGGCCTTGGACCCGCCGATGTCAAAACAACATATCATTTCAATTCTTTCGTGTTTGATGGCATAAGGCCGCGAAGGCCAGAACATTACAAGAAGACCGGAAAAATCCATGCCCGAAGACAAACCCGCGCGACGCAAAAGGCCGACGATTGCCGATGTCGCAAAGCGGGCGGGCGTGGCGCCGGCGATTGTCTCCCGCGCACTCTCGCCGGAGCGCCGTCCGGTCTCGCGCGAGAAGCGCGAGCGTGTTCTGAAGGCCGCCGCGGAGCTTGGCTACAACCAGAACCCGCTGGCGCGCGGCCTGGCCACCAATTCGCTCGACATGGTGGCGGTCATCGTCAACCACATCACCGATCTTTCCGATCTCGACCTGTTCGACCCGCTGCTCGAAGCGATCCAGGCGCTCGGCAAGCAGGCAGTCATCATCCGTGTCGGCAACACCGAGAAGATCGAGGATTTTCTGCGCAACAGCGCCGCGTTTCACGTTCATGCAGCGCTCGTCTTTTCCGACTTCGCCGACGCCGAAGGCGTGCGCACGCTGTTCCACAGCGACAATGTTCTGATGCTCAACGGGCGCTTCGACGCCAAGTCCGCCTACATCACCATCGACGAGGCGGCGGGCATTCGCGAGGCCGTGACGCGCGCGCTGGAACGCGGGGCGAAGACCGGCGCGCTGGTCACCGGCCGTCAGACCTCGCTCATCGAGCAGGCCCGCATTCAGGCCTATCGCGACATCTGCGCCGGGGCAGGTCTCGATCTCGTTCAGGAGCTGCAGGGCGACTATTCCTATGCGTCGGGGCTCAGCCTTGCCGGCCGCATCGACGGCGCTAGCCTTCCCGATGCGATTTTCTGCACCTCGGACGCCATGGCCATGGGCATAATGGACGGGCTGAGGGCGCGCGATCTTATGCCGCCGCGCGACTATCGTCTTTACGGGTTCGACGCCGTGGTGAACGCCAATTTCAACGCCTTCGACATCTCCTCGATCGGCTTTGACAAGGCGGAACTGATCCATGGCATTTCGATGTTTCTGAAGGATCCCGCCGGCTATCGCGACCACCCGGAAGTGCATGAACTGCGCACCCGTTTCGTCGAGCGCAGCACCGGCTGACAAACCGACATTCGATCAATGAGAATGCCCGCCGGCAAGATTGCTCGCCAGCGGGCCGTTCGGGTTTACCAGAGCGGGTTCAGCTCCGGCGGGTTGGCGTCTTCGCCCCACCACTTCTTGTAGTTTGCCTCATAGGCGCCGGACTGGATGTAGTCCGAGACGAACATGTCGAGCCAGCGCACGAAATCCGGATCGCCCTTGGCGACCGCAATGCCGATCGGATCGTTGGAATAGAGACCCGGCACCGTGACCAGACCTTCTTCCTGTGCTGCGAGATAGTCGAGCATGGAGGAATCCTCGATGCCGGCGTCAACGCGCTTCTGGCGCAGCAGCAGAACGCCATCCGGCGAGAACGTGTCGGTGTAGACCAGCTCCGCACCCGGCACTTCACGCTTCAGGAAGGCTTCGCCCGTGGTGCCGCGCCCCACAACGACGCGCTTGCCATCGAGGTCGGCGAGGGTCTTGATCCCTGCATCGGTCTGGGCAATCACGCGCAGGCCGGCGCGGTTGTAGGGGATCGAGAAGCTCACCGCCTTGGCGCGGGGCAGCGTTGCAGACGTGTTTGCGACCACGATGTCGAGCTGGCCGGAAACCAGCATCGAAACACGCGCATCGCCCGAAACGTCGGTGAACTCCACCGGCACGCCGATCTTCTCGGCAAGCAGGGTGGCCACGTCCACGTCGTAGCCGACGGGGTTGTTCTTGTCGTCGCGGAAGCCGATGGGCTCGCCGCCCAGCGACACGCCGATGCGCACCTTGCCGCGCTCGATGATGTCATCCAGCATGCCGGCTGCCGCCGGTCCGGCGAGCGCGGCACAGGCCGCCAGCGCCACGATGGTCTTCTTCACGAGAGATTTCATTGAACTCCTCCTTCTTAAATCAGATCGGTTGCGATTGCCGCTTTTCCGGAGCGGCCATGGAAGGCTCCCAGAACCAGTAGGCAACGGTGCCCTGGCCATGGAGATTGACGACACGGTGATTGCCGTGCGTGTCGAGCGCGTGGATCACCACTTCGCCGATGAAACCGGTGTCGAGCGCGAGCAGATCGTCGGCTGCACTCTGGATCGCGTCGTCGAGAGACAGACCGCATTTCATGCCGTGCACGATTGCGTGCGCCGTCGCCGAACGCATGGTCATCTCGCCGGTATGCGTGCACGCCGCCGCGCCATAGCGGCTGTCGGCGTAAAAGCCTGCGCCGGGGATCGGGCTGTCGCCCACGCGGCCCGGATATTTCCACGCCCAGCCCGAAGTCGAGGTGACGGTCGCAATCCCGCCGGTCTGGTCCTGCCCCAGAAACACGGTCGTGTCGCGCACCCGCTCGGGGTCGGTGATCGCGCCCAGAAGCCCCGCCAGCGGGGTGTCGGGGAAAGCGCCCTTCTGTTCCTCGGTCATCAGGCCGTCGAGCTTTTCCCACCAGACGCGCTTGCTGTCCGGATAGAGCATGTCGTCGGTCGTGAAACCGATTTCATCTGCAAACCTGCGGGCGCCCTCTCCGGTCAGCATCACATGGGGCAGCCGGCGCATCACCTCGCAGGCGAGCGCGGCCACATGCAGCGTGCGCGGAACGGCGGCCACCGTGCCCACGGCGCGGGTCGTCCCGTCCATCACGCCGGCGTCGCATTCCATCACGCCCAGCATGTTGGGCCAGCCGCCATAGCCGACGCTGCGCACCTTCGGATCGGCCTCCACGAAGCCGATGCCGCGCACCAGCGCATCCACGGCGGATTTCCCGTTCTTCAGGTCGGCAATGGATTCGGAAAATCCGGCTTCGGCCTCGCAATTGGCAAGAAGTATCACGCGTCAGTCTTTCTTCATCTTGGTCAGGAACTGGCGGATGCGCGGCACGGCAAAGCCGCCATCCTCCGCAAAGAAACGTTCGGTGGGCATGTCGACGATGAGCTCGCCCTGCTCCAGAAAAACGATGCGGCTGGAAATGCGCCGCGCAAACTCGACCTCGTGGGTCACGAACAGCATCGTCGTGCCGCCGCGCGCAAGCTCGGCCAGAATGTCCAGAACCTCGCCCGTCATCTCCGGATCGAGCGCGCTCGTCACCTCGTCCAGCAGCAGGTAACGCGGGTCCATCGCAAGCGCCCGGCAGATGCCCACGCGCTGACGCTGGCCGCCCGACAGGCGCTGCGGATAGGCCGTCGCGAGATCGGCGAGCCCCACCAGCTTCAGGAGTTCGCGCGCCCG
Source organism: Nitratireductor aquimarinus (assembly GCF_017255295.1). GTDB lineage: Bacteria > Pseudomonadota > Alphaproteobacteria > Rhizobiales > Rhizobiaceae > Nitratireductor > Nitratireductor aquimarinus. The sequence continues at coordinate 90,620 of NZ_JAFKDE010000002.1, read as the reverse complement.
CGCCTCGGCTTCCGCGCGCGGCTTCTTCAAAACGTTGATCGGCGCCAGCGTGATGTTCTCCAGCGCCGTCATGTGCGGGTAGAGATTGAACAGCTGGAACACCGTCGCCGAGCGCCGCCGCGCCGTCGCGAGCCCCGCCTTGGTGGACACATCATTGCCATCGACGGTGATCCGCCCGCCAGAGAGGGCCTCCAGCCCGTTGATGCAGCGGATCAGCGTCGACTTGCCCGAACCGCTCGAGCCCAGAATGGTCACCACCTCGCCCGGCTCGATGGTCAGGTTGATGCGCTTCAGGACCGTCGTTTCGCCAAAGCGCTTTTCGACGTTTTCAATGACAATCATGTCAGATTCCTTCCCAGACGACCGACCTGCGCAGCCGCTTTTCAATGCGCGCGCCCACACTCGCCAGAAGCTTTGCCAGCGCGTAGTAGAGGAGCCCCACCACGGTCCACACGATGAATGGCTCGAGCGTGCGCAGATTGAGAATGTTGCCGATCTTGGTCAGATCGAACACGCCGATGACCGAGATCAGCGATGTGACCTGAAGCTGGTTCACCAGAAGGCCGACCAGCGGTCCGATGGAGAACGCGGCAGCCTGCGGCAGAAGCACGAAGCGCAGGATCTGCCAGCGCGAATGCCCATAGACCTTTGCCGCCGCCACCTGCTCCGCCTCCACCGCATCGATGCCCGAGCGGAAGATCACGAATGCAAACGCCGCCGTGTTCAGGCTGATGGTGAGCGATGCCGCCACGAATGGCGTCATGTTGATGTGAAAGAAGGCCGGCAGCCCGAAGAACACCAGAAAGAGCTGAACCAGAACCGGCGAGTTCTTGAGCGCTTCACTGACCGTGACGATCACCTGCCGCAGCACCGGCACGCGGTAATAGTCGACCAGGGTGAAAAGCGCCGCGATCAAAAGCCCGACAAGCGTGGTGAGCGTGAAAAGCCCCACCGTGACGCCCAGCCCCTGCGCAAGCAGCACCAGGTCGTAGGGCGTGAAGTCCGCATATCTCATGCCGCACCTCCCGTATCCATCGCCCGGTTGAGCCGCCGGTGAACCGTGTTGATCAGAAGCGACAGCGCATAGGTGAGCGAGGCGTAGAGAACGAGCAGCACGAGATAGACCTCGAAGGGCTTGAAGGTGGTCGAAGCCACGATCTTGGCAGTGCCCGTCAGTTCATTGATCGTGATGGTCGACAGGATCGAAGAGGTCAGAACCATGTTGATCAGCACCGAGCCCATCGGGCGCACGGAGGTGCGCAGCGCAATCGGCAGAACGATTTTTGTAAAAATGGTCCAGCGGCTGAGGCCACTCACCTTCGCCGCCTCGATCACCCCCTGATCCACCGCCAGAATGCCCGAGCGGATGACATCGGAAACAAACGCGCCGCCGATGATCGACAGGGCGATCACCCCGGTCTCGAACGCGCCGATATAGATGCCGATTTCCGGCAGGCCGTAGAAGAAGAAAAAGAGCTGAACGATGAACGGCGTGTTGCGGAACACGTCGCTATAGGCAAACGCAACCCCTCGCACGATCCGGTTTCCGGACGTGCGAAGCGACGCCATCAATGCGCCGATGAGGACCGCCCCGATGATCGCCAGCGTACAGGCGAACACGGTGAGCAGAAACCCGTCGAGCATGAAGGGCAGGTGCGGCCGAAGCGTAACCCAGAGCTGATTCAACGTCCCCCCTCTCCTCAAAAGTGAAAGCGCTTTCATTTAATGAGACAGTCGCCGCCCGTGTCAAGGCCGCAGGCGCGGATTCATCCCGTCTGTCCGTTGAAAGCATGTTGATTGTGGAAGCGGCATGACGCCCGTGAGATCTGCTCAACGGCGCGACTGGAGCAATTCCAGGAAAAGGGGGAGCACTCTAACCCCGAAAAATCAAAAAGCTGACCCCGCCTTCCGGCAGAACGGGAGACGGGGTCGAAAGCGCTGGAAATTAATCTACCGGCAAAGCGGATCAGAGCACCTTGGAGAGGAACTCTTTCGTGCGCGGCGACTGCGGATTGGCGATCATTTCGCGCGGGTTGCCCTCTTCGACGATCACGCCGCCATCCATGAAGATCAGCTGGTCACCGATCTCGCGGGCAAAGCCGATTTCATGAGTCACCACCACCATGGTCATGCCGGTTTCGGCAAGATCGCGCATGACCTGCAGAACCTCGCCCACAAGCTCGGGATCGAGCGCGGAAGTGGGTTCATCGAAAAGCAGAACCTTGGGCTTCATCGCCATGGCGCGGGCAATGGCCACGCGCTGCTGCTGACCGCCGGAGAGTTCGCGCGGATAGCTGTCGACTTTCTCGGACAGGCCGACACGGGCGAGCAGCTCCAGCGCCTCGCTCTTGGCCTGCTCCACCGGCACGCGGCGCACATGCACCGGCGCTTCGATCAGGTTCTCCATCACCGTCATGTGCGAGAACAGGTTGAACGACTGAAACAGCATGCCGATCTCGGCGCGCCGCTGGCAAAGCTCGTTGTCCTTCACCTCATAGAGCCTGTCCTTGCGCAGATCGTAGCCAACGAATGCGCCGTCGACGAGCAGAATGCCGCCGGTCAGCTTTTCCAGATGGTTGATGCAGCGCAGGAACGTGCTCTTGCCGGAGCCGGAAGGCCCGATGATGCAGGCGACCGAGCCCTTCGGAACGTCGATGTCCACGCCCTTCAGAACGTCCAGCGTTCCGAAGGATTTGCGCACGCCGCGCGCGAACACCATGGAGTCTTCCGGCACGCCGAAGCGGGCGCGGTTTTCAGATGGAGTGTTGCTCATGTCGCCGCTCCCTTTGCGCGTGTTCCGAAGGCATTGCGCAGGAAGCGCGTGGTCAGGGACTGGCTGCGGGTTTCACTGCGGCCGAAATGGCGCTCCAGGAAGTGCTGCCCCACCGACATGATCGAGACCACGGCGAGATACCAGACGGCCACCACGATGAGCAGCGGAATGGTCTCAAAGGTGCGCGCATAGATCGACTGCGCCGAATAGAACAGGTCGTCCACGGCGATGAAGGTCACCAGCGAGGTCAGCTTCAGAAGATTGATTGCCTCATTGCCCGTCGGCGGCACGACGAAGCGCATGGCCTGCGGCAGCACGATGCGCTTCAGGATGTTGCGGTAGGGCATGCCCAGTGCGCTTGCCGCTTCCGACTGGCCGGTCGGCACCGACTTGATGCCGGCGCGGATGATCTCGGCCATGTAGCCCGCCTCGCAAAGCGAGAGCGCCACAACGGCGGAGAAGAAAGGCGTCATGAAATCATTGGTGCGGATCGAGAAGATTTCGCCGACGAAAGGAAGCGTCAGCGAGAATTCGCGCACCAGCAGCGCCAGGTTGAACCAGAAGATCAGCTGGATCAGCGCCGGCACGCCGCGGAAGAACCACACATAGGCGCCCGCAAAGCTGCGCAGCACCGGGCTCGGCGACACGCGCATCACCGCGACGATGGTGCCGATGATGATCGCCAGGAACATGATGACGACCGTCAGCACCAGCGTGGTCATGAGACCGCTCATGATCGACGGATGGAAGAGGTAGCCGGCGGCTGTCTCCCATCCGAAGGCCGGGTTGACGGCAAAGGCGCGCAGGATGAAGTACGATAGCACCAGGGTGAACGCCGTCCCGATCCAGATGCCGTAATTGCGGCGCGGCACGACGACGAGACGGTCGACCTCCTCCACCACGGATGGCTGGGGCCGAGCCTTGCTCGTATCAACCTTGCTCATCGTTTCTCCAAACTCGCTACAGTGGGACTACAGGCCGATTACTCGGCCCGCAGCGCTTCCATGGTGTCGACGAAATAGGGTTCCTTGATCGCGTAGGCGCCCATTCCATACTTGTCGAGGATCGACTGATAGGTGCCGTTCTCGAACAGTTCGGCGAGTGCCGCGACCATCATGTCGGCGGTTGCCTGATCGCCCTTCGCAATGGCGAGGCCAAGCGGCGCGACGTCATAAAGCGTCGGCAGAACGATGAGCTTGCCATTGCTCGTGACCTCGAAATAGCTCGATGCGGTCGCGTCATCAACGCGGGCGTCGATGCGGTCGGCGAGCACGGCCTGAATGATGTCCGTCGACGTGTTGAACACCGACTTGTCGATCGCTTCCTTGCCATTCTCGGTGCATTCGGCGCTCAGCTTGTCGACCAGGAAGTCGGAACCGCTGCCGGCCGACACGCCCACGCGCTTGCCGCAGAGCGGCATGTCGCCTGCGAAGTCGTCCTTCTTCTCGGGCGATGTCGAAGCCGCGATGCCGGCCTTGATGAACATCACGAAGTCGACCTGCTCCAGACGCTCGGGCTTGGCCGAAAAGGTTTCCCAGGCGATCTTGAAGCGACCGGCCGCCAGGCCGGGGATCATCGAGGGGAACGGGGTGCGCTGCACATCAAGCTCGGCATCCACCAGCTTGGCGACTTCGCCGGCCAGTTCGATGATGATGCCGGTCGGCTTGCCGTCTGCATCAAGATACTCGAAAGGCGCGAAATCGATCGTGTTGGCGACCGACAGCTTGCCGCTTTCCGTGACTTCCGGCGCAACCGGAATGTCGGAAGCCGATGCCGAAGCGCTCAGCCCCATCAGTGCGGCAAGGCCGAGGCCCGCCATCTGCGAAACATGTTTGTTCATACCCGTTCTCCTCTGGACTTATCCATATATGCCTCAGCCCCCGAGGCATAATCCCTTTGAAAACGGCCCTGGCGTCCTTCGGGACGGTCAAGGCCGTTTCAAGCGCGAAGATCAGTTCGCCGCAGCTTCTTCAGCGGCTTTCTTCTTGCGGTAATGATAGTTCTTGTCGATGCGCTCCATCAGGTAATCCCCATAGAGCACCGGCTCGTATTTCGGTGCAGCGCCCTCGGGCACGCAGGCCGGCAGCGCCTCGATCTGCGCTTCCATCGACGGATCGAAGAAGAAGGGCTGCGAGTAGCGCTCACGGCCCGACCGGTTGATCACCCGGTGCGGCGTGGAGACGAACACGTCGTTCGACCAGCGGGCAAGGATGTCGCCCACATTCATGACGAAGGAGTTCGGGATCGGCGGAGCCGGCACCCAGTCGCCACCCTTGTTCTTGACCTCGAGACCGCCGACATCGTCCTGCGCGAGCAGGGTGATGAAACCGTAATCGGTGTGCGGTGCGGAGCCGAACAGCCCCTCTTCCGCCGGCTGCGTGGGATAGTGCAGAAGGCGCAGGAAGGTGGTCGGATCGTCGAAGTGGCTGTTCAGCTCGTCCGGCGACAGGCCGAGCGAGATGGAGATCGCACCAACCATCTTGCGGGCCAGCGTGTTCATCTGGTCCACATAGCGCTCGATGGTCTCGCGAAACTCCGGCAGCATCACTGCGTCCGGCCACTGGTTCGGCCCCTGAAGCGGCTTGTCGGCAGCCACGCGCGGATCATCAGCGTCGACCTCATGCATGAAGAAGAGCGACTCGCTCTGGTTCGGCTTGCTCACGGTCGCAACCGACGAGGTGACGATGGTGGAGCCGGCGAACGGCAGATAACCGCGGAAGTTCTTGTCGATCCGCAGTTTCAGCTTTTCTTCTTCGGGCAGAGCGAAGAACTGCCGGCTCGCTTCGCGTACGGCCTCGATGTCCTCCTGCGCGATCTGGTGACCGACGATGTAGAGGAAGCCGATGTTTTCCAGATAGCCGCGCAGCGTCGACGCGACTGCGCGCACGGCGTCCTCGTCGCCGCCATAAAGACCCGAGACGTCGAGAACCGGAATCTCCGAAAAATCGCCGCGTTCACTCGTTGACATGACCACCATCCCAGCTTGAAGATACTATACAGTACTGTATTTATGCATATCGGATTGTGCTCGGCAATAGCCGAATCAGACGGAAATGGGAACCGACATGGCGCCACGTAAGATCATCATCGATACCGACCCGGGGCAGGACGACGCCTTCGCGATCCTGTTCGCCCTGGGTTCCCCGGAAGAACTCGAAGTGGTTGGCATCACGACCGTTGGCGGCAATGTGCCCCTTTCGCTCACCACCAAGAACGCGCTCAAAGTTGTGGAACTTGCAGGCCGCCCCGACGTGCCGGTCTTCGCAGGCTGCCCCGGACCGATGGTGAAGCCTCTGATGACGGCGGAATATGTCCACGGTGAAACCGGGCTGGACGGCGCCGAACTCCCCGAGCCGACGACGCCGGTGCAGGACGAGCATGCCGTCAACTGGATGGTTCGCACGATCATGGACGCGCCCGAAGGCGAGATCACCGTCTGCACGCTCGGGCCGATGACGAACCTCGCCATGGCCATGACCATGGAGCCGCGCATCATCCCCCGCATCCGCGAAGTGGTGCTGATGGGCGGCGGCTTCTTCGAGGGCGGCAACGCCACGCCGGCAGCCGAGTTCAACATCTTCGTCGACCCGCATGCGGCCCACAAGGTGTTCCACTCGGGCGCGCCGGTCACCATGGCCCCCATCGACTGCACCTACACCGCACAGATGACGCCGGAATGGCTCGAAACGCTGGGCGCCACCGGCAGCCGCGCCGCACTCGAGGCCGCCAACATGGCCGGTTTCTTCTGCCAGTATGGCGATCACAAGTTCCCGACCAAGGCGCGGCCGATCCACGATGCCTGCGTCACCGGCTATCTGCTCGTTCCGCAGGCCTATGAGCAGCGCGACTGCTATGTCACGGTCGACATCTCCTCGTCCGAGACCATTGGCATGACGGTGGTCGACTGGTGGCACGTCACCGGCAAGCCGAAAAACGTCAATGTGCTGCGTCGGATCGATCCGGCTCCGTTCTTCGACCTCATGCTGGAGCGCATCAGCGCCCTGCCCTGACGCAATTGCGGCAATGCACGATGGCGCTGCGCACTCAACGGGGTGCGCAGACCACTTTAGAGTTTACGGATGACCGGCCCCGCAACTTCTGTTAGCGAAAGCCGTTCGACAGGAAAGAGACCAGCAGGTTCCCAGAACAACAGCGCGTGAATGCGCACCAGAAGTGGAGGCAGCCCGTGGCGCAGAAGAAGGCATCGAAATCCGCAAAGGACAAGAAGACGTCATCGCGCCAGACGCTGTCCCGTGAAGCCTGGGCCAGGGCGGCGCGCAAGGTTCTGGAAAAGCGGGGCATAGCCGAGGTCAAGATCGACCGCCTCGCCCGCCACTTCAAGGTCACGCGCGGCAGCTTCTATTTCCACTTTTCCAGCCTAAAGGATCTCCACGAAGAGCTTTTGAACGAATGGCGTCGCGCCAATTGCGCGCCCTTCGAGGCCAAGCGCGACATCACCGATGTCGACGGGCTGCAGTTCTTCACGGAGATCGTCCACATCTGGGTGGATGAAGCCCCTTTCAGCCCGCTTCTGGATCTCGCCGTGCGTGACTGGTCGCGCACCTCGAAAGCGCTCGGTCAGGAAGTCGCCCGCATGGACGACCTGCGCATCACGCTCCTGCAACGCGCCTTTCGCGCCATGGGATACGGGCCGGAGGAGAGCCTTGTGCGCGCCCGGCTGACCTATTTCCACCAGATCGGGCAATACGCGCTCTCCTTCAAGGAAGATCCCGACCAGCGCAAACGCCATGCGCCCATCTACGGAAAAGTGCTGCTCGCGCCGCTGGTCCAGGAGCCCAACCTGCCAAAAGACTGGCAGGACGGGGAAGGTCGTTAAACGGCAACCAGTTATCGCGTTTAAAGGCTTCACGACCGGTAAGAAGCGCGAAATCGGCGCATTTCCGCAACTATTTCGAGCCGGCTAAGAATAAACCGTTGACGAAAGAAAATTTCTAAATAGGTTGCCGCTACGTAATTTCGGGTGGGGGCCCTATGGGACGAGTGATCGAGATCATCGCAATCGCGGTGATCTGTTGGGGTGTGTTGTTTTCATTTTTCTGGGTGGTGAACACCGCATTTTTTTGCCCGCGCTATTCCAATGCGCAGGCTGCAATTCATATTGCGGAAGCTGTCGGCCTCTGCGTCATCATCATCTTTCTGCTGGACTTCTTCATCGCCCGGGCCAGTCAGAAGAAATAGCGGTTCGAGTATTCAGCATCGCCCGCACCGCATCTCATCCAATGGTCTATTGACAGATCCGCTCCGACAAAGAGACTGACTGAAAGACACTGTCAGACGGCGCGGGAGCCAAGACAGCGTGGAGGCGCTGGCTGGCAGTGGCAGGCAAACCATGGGGAGGAAAGCCATGGATGGACGCAGTCTGTCGTATCATGCGGACAGGGTTCTGGCGGCGGTCGATTCCAATCGCTCGGCCAAGTCCGCGCTCGTGGCGTCGTGGCAGCGCTCCTGCCGGCTCCATCGGCTCGACCCGGCCGAACGCCGCAACCCGGAACGCATTTCCGATGCTGAACTGGCGGCCGCCCGCGCACGGCTCGAACCGCTTCTCCACTCCGCGCAAACCCCGCTCGACCAGCTTTTCCTCGCCGTCGGCAGCTCCGGCTGCTGTGTGGTTCTGGCCGACCGGCAGGGCATTCTGATGGAACGGCGCGGCACGCCGGGCGATGACGAGACCTTCCGCCAGTGGGGGCTGTGGACCGGCACGGTCTGGAGCGAGCAAAGCGAAGGCACCAATGGCATCGGCACCTGCCTCGTGGAGCGCCGCACGCTGACAATCCACCGCGACCAGCACTTCCACTCCCGCAACACGCTTCTCTCCTGCACCACCGCGCCGGTCTACGATCACGAGGGCCATCTGGCGGGCGCGCTCGACGTTTCTTCCTGCCGCGCCGACTTGACCGACGGCTTTGTCAGTCTCATCGCCACCGCGGCCAGCGATGCCGCCCGCCGCATCGAGGCGGAGGCGTTTCGCCTCGCCTATCCTCAGGCGCGCATCATGCTCCTGCCGGCGGCGGACCCGTCGGCCCTCATCGCGGTCGACAGCGACGATCTGGTGATCGGTGCAACCCGCACGGCCCGCGCGCTTCTCGACCTCCCGCCCGGCCCGCTTGCCAATCCGCTGCCCGCATGCGACGTGCTGGGCGGCCCGCAGACCGCGTCGCCCGGCCTTGCCGGGGCCGAGCGCAGCGCCCTTCAGCGCGCGCTTGTCAGCGCCGGCGGCAATGTTTCGAAGGCCGCGCGCCAGCTCGGCATTTCCCGCGCCACCATGCATCGCAAGATGGCCAGGCTCGGCGTCGGCCGCACCCATTAGCGCCTTCCGGGATGTTTTGATGCGTCACCTGTCGCAGATCTGAGACAGGTGACGCACGCCCCCGCTCTTCCCCCTCTGCCGCACCGGAAAACCCGCGCCTACCCTTCCCTTCATGCCGCATGACGCGGTTTGAATTCGGGAGGATTTCATGAACAAGGTTGAATTCGCACGCAGCGCGAAAGCGCCCTTCGCAAAGCGTTATGACAATTTCATCGGCGGCGCATGGGTCGCGCCGAAATCCGGGCGCTATTTCGAAAACACCTCGCCGGTCACCGGCCAGCCGCTGGGCGAAATCGCCCGCTCCGATGCAGCCGACGTGGAGCTGGCGCTCGACGCCGCCCACAAGGCCAAGGACGCCTGGGGCCGCACCAGCCCGGCAGAACGCGCCCTCATGCTCAACCGCATCGCCGACCGGATGGAGGAAAACCTCGAGCTTCTGGCGCGCGCGGAAACCTGGGACAATGGCAAGCCGATCCGCGAAACGACCGCAGCCGACGTACCGCTCGCCATCGATCATTTCCGCTATTTTGCCGGCGTCCTTCGCAGCCAGGAAGGCTCCATCTCGCAGATCGACGACGACACGGTCGCCTATCATTTCCATGAGCCGCTGGGCGTGGTCGGCCAGATCATCCCGTGGAACTTCCCGCTTCTCATGGCCTGCTGGAAGCTCGCGCCTGCGCTCGCTGCCGGCAATTGCGTGGTGCTGAAGCCCGCCGAGCAGACCCCGGCCTCGATCATGCTGTGGGCCGATCTCATCGGCGACATTCTGCCGGAAGGCGTTCTGAACATCGTCAACGGTTTCGGCCTTGAAGCCGGCAAACCGCTCGCATCCTCCAACCGCATCGCCAAGATCGCCTTCACCGGCGAAACCACGACCGGCCGGCTCATCATGCAGTATGCCAGCCAGAACCTGATCCCGGTCACGCTGGAGCTTGGCGGCAAGTCGCCCAACATCTTCTTCAAGGATGTCACCGCCGAGGATGACGACTTCTTCGACAAGGCCATCGAGGGCTTTGTCATGTTCGCGCTCAACCAGGGCGAGGTCTGCACCTGCCCGAGCCGCGCCCTCATCCATGAGGAGATCTATGACGCGTTCATGGAGCGCGCCCTGAAGCGCGTGGAGCAGATCGTGCAGGGCGACCCGCTCGACCCGGCCACCATGATCGGCGCGCAGGCATCCTCCGAGCAGCTTGAGAAGATCCTGAGCTACATCGACATCGGCAGGCAGGAAGGCGCGGAAGTGCTGACCGGCGGCGAGCAGGCGCATCTGCCCGGCGATCTGGCCGGCGGCTACTACGTCAAGCCGACGGTCTTCAAGGGCCACAACAAGATGCGCGTCTTCCAGGAAGAGATTTTTGGCCCCGTCGTTTCGGTCACGACCTTCAAGGACGATGCCGAGGCCATGGAAATCGCCAATGACACGCTCTACGGCCTGGGCGCAGGCATCTGGAGCCGCGACGCAAACCGTCTCTACCGCTTTGGCCGGGGCATTCAGGCGGGCCGCGTGTGGACCAATTGCTACCACGCCTATCCGGCCCATGCGGCCTTCGGCGGCTACAAACAGTCCGGCATCGGCCGCGAAACGCACAAGATGATGCTCGACCACTACCAGCAGACCAAGAACATGCTGGTGAGCTACAGCCCCAGGAAACTGGGCTTCTTCTGAGAAAAGGAAAGCCGGCTTTCGCCGGCGTCAGACCGGCCTTTCCCCGTTCGCGGGGGAAGGCATCCGCTTCGATGGAGCTTCCCCATGTGCAACAGCGCCAGGCCCATGTCCAACAAAGCCAGACATGACAAGGTTTCTGCAACGCCCGAAGCGCGTGCGCTTCTGGACGAGATCATCGCCGATCATGGCCCCGTCCTCTTTCACCAGTCGGGCGGCTGCTGCGATGGCTCTTCACCCATGTGCTACCCGCGCGGCGATTTCATCGTCGGCGATCAGGACGTGCTTCTGGGCCATATCGGCGACACGCCGGTGTTCATCAGCGCATCGCAGTTCGAGGCGTGGAAACACACCGACCTGATCATCGACGTGGTGCCGGGGCGCGGCGGGATGTTTTCGCTCGATAACGGGCGCGAAAAACGCTTTCTCACCCGCTCGCGCGTCTGCGCCGCACCCGTCCGCGAATAGGCTCTATTCGGCGGCTTCCGTGTAGGAGGCCGGCAGATAGTTGAGAACCGGCCCGAGCCAGCGCTCCACATCCGCCACGGCCATGCCCTTGCGCGCGGCATAGTCTTCCACCTGGTCGCGCTCGACCTTGGCAACGCCGAAATAATAGCTTTCGGGATGCGACAGGTAGAGGCCCGAGACCGACGAGCCCGGCCACATGGCCATGCTTTCGGTCAGCTGCACACCCGAATTCTTCTCCGCATCCAGAAGCCTGAACAGCGTCACCTTCTCGGTGTGGTCGGGTTGCGCCGGGTAACCCGGAGCCGGGCGGATGCCGAGATACGGCTCGGCAATCAGCTCTTCGGGCGTGTAGCTTTCATCGCCCGCATAACCCCAGAATTCCTTGCGCACCTTCTCATGCATGCGCTCGGCAAAGGCTTCCGCAAACCGGTCGGCCAGCGCCTTCACGAGGATCGAGTTGTAGTCGTCATTTGCCCGCTCGAAGCGCTCGGCAATCGCCACTTCCTCGATGCCCGCCGTCACGACGAACCCGCCGATCCAGTCCGGCTTGCCGCTGTCCACCGGCGCAACGAAGTCCGACAGCGCGACATTCGGCTTGCCGCCGCGCTTGGTAAGCTGCTGGCGCAGGGTGAAGAAGGTCTCAAGCTCTTCTTCGCGGGTTTCATCCGTGAAGAGCCGCACATCGTCGCCAACCGCATTGGCCGGCCAGAAGCCCACCACTGCGCGCGGTGCGAACCACTTCTCGTCGATGATCTTCTTCAGCATGGCCTGCGCATCGGCAAAGAGCTGCCGCGCCGCCTCGCCCTGCTTCTCGTCCTCGAGAATTTTGGGGTAACGCCCCTTCAGTTCCCAGGTCTGGAAGAACGGCGTCCAGTCGATGTAGCGCGCCAGCTCCTCGAGATCCCAGCTTTCGAACACTTTCGTGCCGGTGAAGGCGGGCTGCGGCGGCGTGTAGTCCGCCCAGTCGATCCGGTGCGGATTGGCGCGCGCCCTGGCGATCGGCAGACGCTGCTTCTCGCGCTCGGAGCGTTCATGCGCCTCGGTCACCTTGCGATATTCCTCGCGCACGCCATCGATATAGCCGCCACGCGCGTCCGGCGAAAGCAGGTTCGAGACCACGCCCACCGCACGGCTCGCATCGTTCACGTGAACCGCCTGCCCGCGATCATAGCTCGGATGGATCTTCACCGCCGTGTGCACACGGCTGGTCGTCGCACCGCCGATCAGAAGCGGGATGTCGAACCCTTCGCGCTCCATTTCGGCCGCTACATGCACCATCTCGTCAAGCGACGGGGTGATGAGGCCGGAAAGCCCGATAATGTCGACCTTCTCTTCGCGCGCGGTCTCGAGGATCTTTGCCGCCGGCACCATCACGCCGAGATCAACGATCTCGTAATTGTTGCAGGCGAGAACCACGCCGACGATGTTCTTGCCGATGTCGTGCACATCGCCCTTCACCGTGGCCATCAGGATCTTGCCGGCGCTCTGGCGTTCGCCGCCGCCATTGGCCTTCTTCTCCTCCTCCATATAGGGGAGCAGAACGGCCACGGCCTGCTTCATCACGCGGGCGGATTTCACCACCTGCGGCAGGAACATCTTGCCTGCGCCGAACAGGTCGCCGACCACGTTCATGCCGGCCATCAGCGGCCCTTCGATCACGTGCAGCGGGCGCTCGGCGTTCAGCCGCGCTTCCTCGGTGTCCGCGTCGATATATTCAGTTATGCCGTTGACCAGCGCATGCTCCAGCCGCTTCTCGACCGGCAGCTCACGCCAGGAAAGGTCCTTTTCCTTGGCCTCGCGCCCGCCAGTGCCGCGAAAACGCTCGGCAATCTCCAGCATGCGCTCCGTCGCCGTGCCGCCGGCCTTCGGCGTGCGGTTCAGAACCACGTCTTCGCAGGCCTCGCGCAGTTCGGCATCGATGGCGTCATAAACGGCCAGCTGACCGGCATTGACGATGCCCATGTCCATGCCCGCCTGAATGGCGTGATAGAGGAACACCGCGTGCATTGCCTCGCGCACGGGCTCATTGCCGCGGAACGAGAAGGAAAGGTTCGACACGCCGCCCGAGATATGGACATGCGGCAGGGTGCGAATGATCTCGCGCGTCGCCTCGATGAAGTCGACGCCGTAATTGTCGTGTTCCTCGATACCGGTCGCGATCGCGAACACATTCGGATCGAAGATGATGTCTTCGGGAGCGACACCGGCCTTCTCGGTCAGAAGCCTGTAGGCGCGGGTGCAGATTTCCACCTTGCGCGCTTCCGTGTCGGCCTGACCGGTTTCGTCAAAGGCCATCACGACCATGGCCGCGCCATACATGCGGCACAGATTGGCCTGATGCAGGAACGCCTCCTCGCCTTCCTTGAGCGAGATGGAATTCACCACGGCCTTGCCCTGCACGCATTTCAGGCCAGCCTCGATCACCTCCCATTTGGAGGAGTCGATCATCACCGGCACACGCGCAATGTCGGGCTCCGCCGCCACCAGATTGAGGAATTCGATCATCGCCTTTTTGGAGTCGATCAGGCCCTCATCCATGTTGATGTCGATGATCTGCGCGCCGCCTTCCACCTGGTTGCGCGCGACATCCAGAGCGGTCGCGTAATCACCGGCGGTGATGAGCTTGCGGAACTTCGCCGAGCCCGTGACATTGGTGCGCTCACCCACATTGACGAAGGGAATGTCGTCGGTCAGCGTGAAGGGCTCGAGCCCCGAAAGGCGCATCTGCGGCGCACGTTCGGGTATGCTGCGCGGCGCGTGCCTGGCCACCGCGTCGCGGATCGCGGCAATGTGCTCCGGCGTCGAGCCACAGCAGCCGCCGACCACGTTGATCAGCCCCTCGCGCGCAAACTCCTCGACCTGCGCAGCCATGGTCTCCGGGCTTTCGTCATACTGGCCGAAGGCGTTCGGAAGACCGGCGTTCGGATAGGCGCAGATCAGCGTGTCGGCCACGCCCGAAAGCTCCGCCAGATGCGGGCGCATGGCCGCAGCGCCCAGCGCGCAGTTCAGACCGATGGTGAGCGGCTTGGCGTGCCGCACCGAATGCCAGAAGGCCGTCGGCGTCTGGCCGGAAAGCGTGCGTCCGGAAAGGTCGGTGATCGTGCCGGAGATCATCACCGGCAAGCGCACGCCGCGCTCTGCAAAGATCTCCTCGCATGCGAAGATCGCCGCCTTGGCGTTCAGCGTGTCAAAGATGGTTTCGATCAGCACGATGTCCGTGCCGCCATCGAGCAGCCCGCGCAGCTGTTCGCCATAGGCGACGCGCAGATCGTCGAAGGTCACGGCGCGGTAGCCGGGATTGTTCACGTCCGGCGAAATGGAGGCGGTGCGGTTGGTCGGCCCGAGCGCACCGGCCACGAAGCGGCGCACGCCGTCCTTCTGCTCGGCGCGGATCGCCGCGCGGCGGGCAAGCCGCGCACCGTCGCGGTTCAGCTCATAGACCATGTCTTCCATGCCGTAATCGGCCTGGGCGATGGTCGTGGAAGAAAAGGTGTTCGTCTCGAGAATGTCCGCGCCCGCCATCGCATAGCGGAAGTGCTCTTCCTCGATGGCCTTGGGCTGCGTCAGGTTGAGCAGATCATTGTTGCCCTGCTGGTGGCAGGCGCAGCCGGTGAAGCGGTCGCCGCGGAAATGATCCTCGTTGAAACCCAGGCCCTGGATCTGCGTGCCCATCGCGCCGTCGAGGATGAGAATGCGCTCGCGCGCGGCCTTGTTCAGCGCGGCGAAGATTTCCGATCCGTCCGGCTTTTCGCCGACCGGCCCAAACAGTTCATCGATAGACGGCATGTGCGACGCTTTTCATCCTTGATACGACAATGGATCTGCATCACATAAAGATATCTTTATGTCAACATGCAGGCCCGTTGATCATATCGCGGTCCAGCGTCGCATCCATGCCCTTTCGCAGGCCCTGTCAGGCCCGGTCAGACCTTGGCCACCGCCTCGAAACTTTCTTCCAGAACGCCGAGCAGATGGTCCGCATTGGCCCTGGAGAAGATCATCGAGGGGCGCATCTTCAGCACATTGTCATGCGGCCCTTCGGTGCCCATCAGAACGCCCCGCGCCCGCGCCTCGTTGCAGATGGCGCGCGCCGTTGCCGTGGCGGGAACCTTGCTCTCGCGGTCTTCCACCAGTTCGATGCCGAGGAACAGGCCCATGCCGCGCACATCGCCGATCACGGGGTAACGCGTCTGGAGTTCGACAAAGCCGGCTTTCAGATAATCGCCGATTGCCGCCGCGTTCTCCCGCAGGCCGTCGCGCTCGATCGTGTCGATCACCGCAAGCCCCACCGCGCAGGAAACCGGGTTGCCGCCGAACGTGTTGAAATACTCCATGCCGTTCTGGAAGGATTCCGCGATCTCCCGGCGCACCACCAGCGCGCCCATGGGGTGACCATTGCCGATGGGCTTGCCCACCGTGGCGATGTCCGGCACCACGCCCTGCGTCTCGAATGCCCACCAGTGGCTGCCGATGCGGCCAAAGCCCACCTGCACCTCGTCGGCGATGCAGATGCCGCCTGCCGCGCGCACCATGCGGTAGACTTCGTCCAGATAGCCTTCCGGCATGAACACCTGCCCGGCAACGCTCGGGATGGATTCGGCAATGAAGAAGCCCGGAGCCTCGCCCTTGGCCGCCATGGCGTCGATCTGCTCGCCCACGCTGGCGGCAAAGCGCTTCGCCAGCTCTTCCTGCGGCCAGTCGGCCGGCGCGCGATAGGCGTCCGGCAGGTCGGCCACGTGCACATGCGGCCTGGGGCCATGCCCGCCCTTGCGGCGGAACTTGTAGGGGCTGAGATCGATCAGCTCCTGCGTCGTGCCGTGATAGGACCAGTCGAGAACGATGGCGTTCTCCCGGCCCGTATGCGCCCGCATCATGCGCAGCGCCAGACTGTTTGCCTCCGAGCCCGAATTCACGAAGGCCGCAATGCCCAGCTCCTTCGGCATGGTCGCCGTCAGCCGCTCCGCATAGGCGACGATGTTGTCGTGCAGATAGCGCGTATTGGTGTTCAGCGTCGCCGCCTGTGTGGCGAGCGCCTCCACCACCGCCGGATGGCAGTGGCCCAGATGGCAGACATTGTTGAAACAATCGAGATAGGCGCGGCCCCGGTCATCGATCAGCCACACGCCCTCGCCCTTCACGAACTTGATCGGCTCCTCATAGGAAATCGACAGGTTCGGCAGGAGCAGCGACTGGCGCTTCTCCACGATCTCGGCCTTGGAAAGCCGCCCCGCATCAACCGCCACAAGTCCGGCAAAATCACTGGCGTCGGGGAAGAGCTCGCCCCACGTTTCCAGATAGCGCGTCTCGCCGACGCCCAGAATGTCGTCCGCGCTCATCGTCGTGTCGCAGGAAATCTGCAGGTGCAGATGGGGCATCCAGCCGCCATTTTCCTTCGGCCCGCCCATATGGGCCAGAAACGCGCCGGCCTCGACCCGGTCGCCCACCTTCAGACGGTCCGCAACCTCATGGGCAAGATGCCCCCACAGCGACAGGAAGGCCGGGCCGTCTTCCGGCTCATGCTCCAGCACCATCACCGCGCCATAGCCAAGCCGCGCGGCCTCCACGCCCACTTCCTTCACCGTGCCGGCAAGCGGCGCATAAAGCGCGGCTCCCGCCGGCAGGAAAAGATCGAGCCCCAGATGACGCCTGCGGCGCTCGCCGGCGATCAGGCGGGATTCGAAAATCTCGCTGGTGTAGACGCCGCGCTCCTCGCCCCATGGGCCGATGCCCAGAATGCGCGTCGCGTCGCCCACCGCGTCTTCCCAGAGCGCCTGCGCCTCGTCCGGCCGCTCTTCAGCCGAGGCGATGGCAATTGGGTCGCTCTGATCGCCAAGCGGCACATGGGCGGTCGGATAGCTCGCCGCCGCGCGCACCAGCACCGGCGCGAAATTGCGGCGGTTGTCCGCCAGCCAGCCCTTCACCGCGCGCGCGCCGGGCATCGCCTCGAAGCCGCAGGCATTGCGCAGAATGGCCGTGGCGAAACGCGGGTCCATTGCGCCGAGCCGGCGCAGAAGATCCCACGCGGGCTTTTCGCTCACCGCGAGATAGGGATTGTCGGCCACTTCCGACTGGCGGCTGGCCGAAATCGTCACCGAGGTGACGAGCCGCATGGCGACAAGATCGAACAAAAGGTCGACCTCTTCTTCACGCAGCGGATACTGCGCATGGAAACCGGCCGCCAGCGCGCCGATGGCCCCCAGCGGATCGCCGCAGTCGAGCGCGCCGTATGCGCCGGCAATGGCCACTTCGCAGATCAGCGCGCTGTAGAGCGCATCGCCGAAATCGATCAGGCCGCAGATCTTCGTGTGGTCCGCCGGATCGACCAGCACGTTCCAGTCATTGGCGTCGTTGTGGATCACCCCGCCGCGCAGGCAGGAGAGCCGTGGCAGAACATCGGCTTCGAAACGGTCGATGAAGCGCTCTGCCAGCGCGCGGTCATCCGCATCCCGGATCTTGTCCAGCCGCGCGCGGCTGTTGCCGGCAAGGCGCAGATCCCAGTCCAGCGGGCGCACCGCGCCGGGATGCATGAAACCGTTGAGCGCATTGTTGAACCGGCCGAGCAGTTCGCCGAGGCTTTCCATGGCCGCCTCGCTGCGCGGCGCCTCGGCAAGCGGCATGCCCTCGATCCAACTGACAAGCCGCAGCCGGTGCGTTCCGCCTCTGGCGGAAACCGCCTCGCCAAGCGCCTCACCCTTCAAGGTCGGCAGGAGCGCCGGCACGGGCAGGTCGGGCGCGTGCCGGGCCATGTGCTGCAGGAGCGCCGTCTGGAAATCACTTTCCAGGGCGGGTTCAGCCGCATTGATGATCTTGAAGATGAACGCGCCTTCCGGCGTCTTCACCCGGACATTCTGGTCCCGCTCGCTTTCCAGCGCCGAAAGCGCGCCTTCGATGCCATACACATCCAGCAGAAGCCGGCGCACCTCTTCCTCGGAAAAGCGCGGAACCGTGTCGAGAATTGCAGTCATTCGCCCTAATCTCCCAAGCGCAGCTCTGGATCGTCCTGCATCCACCCGGACGCACAGGAACGATCTGGACCGGGCGGCAGACCTGTCATCCACCCATGCCTGCCCGGCCCGATGCCGCTATCCGTTTCACGACGCGGCCCCGTTCGCAAGCCGCCCGGGCGAAACGTCACACAGCTTTCGACTGCAGTTCCGCGATCAGCTCCGCCGTCGTCACCTGCCGGCAATAGCCCTTGATGGTGCGCAGCGAATTGTCGTGCCGCTCCTGGCTGTAGGTCAGGCAGGCATCCGTCACCTGCGTCACCAGATAGCCCAGATCGCAGGCGTCGCGAATGGCGCTCTCCACGCACTGATCGGTGATCAGCCCGCAGATGATGAGCTGCTTCACGCCAAGATTGCGCAAAATGTAGTCGATATGGGTCGAGACGAAGACCGACGAAGAGGATTTCGGCAAGACGATCTCGTCTTCGCCCGGCGCGATCTGGTCGATCACCTTGCCGTCCCAGGAGCCCTTGGCCACGTTGAAGCCGGTGATCTTGTAGTCGAGGCTGCGGTCGCGCCCGTCCAGCGTCAGGCTTTCGATGGTGGTGTACATCACCTCCACGCCGGCGCTGCGGCAGGCCGCCTGCAGCTCCTGCATGCGCGGGATCACGTCTGCGTCGAGCCGGTCGAAATACCAGCGGTATTTTTCCTCAAACGTCTTCTCGTCGAGATCGGCGAATTCCGCCCCTTTCCTATGGGCGCTGAAATTCTGCACATCCACATAGAGGATCGCTGCCTGGCCCGGCTCGATGGGAACGTTGCGCGTCAGTTCCATTCCTGTAACTCCGTTACGAAGCGATGCACGACGGCGGTCATGAGCTTTGCCCACTGCGCCTGTCCGACGGCATCTGAGATGAGATCGTTGCGAATTTCAATCAGGCTGTGCGGCAGACCGCTCAGCTCGCCATGGCGCGGCACGAACCAGTCCGACTCGTCGTCAATCGTGTAGGGCTCGTTCATGCCCACCGTCATGTCCGGCGCGTTTTCCAGAACGAGCTGGCGCAGGCGCTCGGAAGTGCGCACGTCCTTGCGATAGAGAAAGCTGATTTCCCAGGGGCGCGGCACGCCATCCTGAAGCTGCGGGTTGAAACTGTGGATCGACAGGATCGCCCGGCAGTGCGGCGCTTCGCGCATCATCGTCACCGCCGCATTGAACGGCTCGAAAATCTCGCGCGTGCGGTGGGCGCGCGCCTCATCGCTCAAGGAGCGGTTGCCCGGCACGATCACGCCATCGCTTACCTCCGGCATCGCGTCGGGCGCTTCCGGCGGGCGGTTGCAGTCGATCACCAGCCGGCTGTAGCTCTGAAACACTGCCGGCGCGCCGAGCTGTTCGGCCATCAGCCTCGTAACGGCGGCCGCACCGATGTCCCAGCCGATATGCGCCTCGCGCGCATCGTCCGAAAGGCCGAGCCCGTTCAGGGCTGCCGGCACCGTCTTGCCCGCATGCTCGCAGACCAGCAGCACCGGGAAGCTGCTTTCCTGATTGATGATGGTGACCGGGTTCGGGTCGAGCGACGACAGAAGCCGACCGCTCTCTCCGACAGATGTGTGAAGGCTCATACTTTCTCCGCCTTGAGGGCTGGCGAGGGGATAAGGCCGTTCGGGCGGAAGATCAGCACGAGAACGACCAGGCAAAGGGCGATCGGATCACGGAACTCCTGCATGCCGGCAGGCAGGTAGGCAGCCAGGTAGATCTCGATGAAGCCCAGAAGGAAACCGCCGGCCACCGCACCGCGCAGCGAGCCGAGGCCGCCCAGAATGGCCGCGATGAAGGCCTTGAGAACGGGCGTGAAGCCCATCAGCGGATCGACCGAAGCGCGCTGGCTCACCCACAGCACGGCGGCAACGCCGGCCAGGAAGCCCGACAGCGCGAACGCGCCGGCAATCACCGTGTTGGCGCGGATGCCCATGAGGCGCGCCACCGAGAAATCCTCGGCTGCCGCCCGCATGGCGATGCCGATGCGGTGATGCTTCATGAAGCGGTCGAGGAAGATCAGCATGACGATGGTGGTGGCGATGGCCGCAATCTTGTTGACGCCGATCACCAGCCCGCCGAAGCGCACGCTTTCAGACAGGATTTCCGGCACCAGAACGGCCTGCGAGCGGGCGGAGATGAAGTTCTGGAACAGAACCTGCAGGATCATCGAGACCGCGAAACTGGTTACCAGCATGGTCGCGCCGGAGGCGTTTCTGACCGGCCGGAAGGCAATGCGCTCCATCACCACGGCGGCCAGCACCGCCGCCGCAATCGCCAGCAGAATGGAGAAGGCGAACGGAACGCCGGCCAGCCCGCAGGCCATCAGAATATAGCCGGCGATGGTCATCAGCTCGCCATGGGCGAAGTTGATCAGCCCCATGGTCGAGAAGACCATGGCAAGGCCCAGCGCCAGCAGCGCATAGGTACCGCCCAATGCAAAGGCATTGACGGTTTGCTGTAGAAACAGATCCATTACTCGGCCCCCAGATAGGCAGCTTGCAGCGTTTCGGAATCGCGCAGTTCCGCAGCGGTGCCGGAAGCAGCGATGCGGCCGCTGGCCATCACGTATCCACGATCCGCGATTTCGAGCGCCATCGACACATTCTGTTCGACGACCATCAGCGTCACGCCCTGCTTGCGCAGAACGGTGATCAACTCGAAAATCTGCTCGACAATCTTCGGCGCGAGCCCCAGCGACGGTTCGTCAAGCAATAGAAGACGCGGATTGCTCATCAACGCGCGGCCAACGGCCAGCATCTGCTGCTGGCCGCCTGACAGCGTTCCAGCAAACTGCTCACGGCGCTCCTGCAGGATCGGGAACAGATCGAAGACCCGCTCCCAGGCGGCTTTCACCGCCGCCTTGTCCCGCATCGAATAAGCGCCCATGAGCAGGTTCTCCTGCACGCTCAGCGTGCCGAAGACGCGCCGCCCCTCGGGCGACAGCGTCATGCCCAGCGAGGTGAAACGCTCCGGCGCGCTGCCGGTCACGTCCTGCCCCGAAAAGACAATCTTGCCCCCGCTCGCCGGCGCAAGGCCGACCAGCGCGTTGAGCGTGGAGGACTTGCCCGCGCCATTGGCGCCCAGAAGCGCGATGATTTCACCTTCATGCACATCCAGGTCGATACCGCGCACCGCCTGAACGGCGCCGTATTGCACCTGGAGTGACTGGACGGACAACAGCGCAGACACGTGCCCTACCTCACTGAACGCGGGGTTCGGGGATGAGCGAAGCATCCGGCGTCGGCTGGCCGATAAGCTCACGCTCACCGTCCTTGACGCGGATCAGGCTCACCGAGCGCAGCGGCATGCCGTTGGTGCCCTTGTAGGTGATCGTGCTGGTCGCGCCCTGCACGTTCTCCAGATTGGCAATGGCGTCACGCAGCGTGTTCGCATCGGTGGAACCGTCTGCCGCGATCACGGCCGCTTCCAGCACCTTCACCAGATCGTAGCCAACCGCGTTGAACACGGTCTGCGGGGCCTCGCCGTTCACCTCTTCGAACTTCTTGTTGAAGGCTTCCAGCTCGCTGCCCTCGGTCGGGTGACCAGCCGTGGTGAAGACGAGGCCTTCGGCCACCGCGCCAAGCGAGAAAGTGGTCGGGCTGTCGATGCCGTCGGAACCGATCATCTGGCTTTCCACGCCGGCTGCGCGCAGCGCCTTCAGCATGGAGGGGAAGTCCGGCTCATAGGTCGAGGTCATGATGACATCGGGTTGCGGGTCGAGCGCCGCGATACGCGTTGCAATCGCTGAAAAATCCTGCTGGCCGATCGTGTGCGTGTCCTCGCCCAGCATCTTGCCGCCGAGCTTCTCGAACACTTCCGCGAAATAGAGCGGCATGGTCGTGTACTGCGTGTCGGGCGAATAGATGATGTAGGCGCTGCGGTGGCCCTCGTCATAGGCCCATTTGGCCGAAACGGTCGCCTGCACATTGTCGCCGGGGAAGTTGGCGAACATGTAGTCGCCGCCGATCTGCGGCAGCGTCGGCGAGGATGCGCAGGTGGAGATCGCCGGGATCTGCGCATCGGTCACGACGCCGATGGCGGCCAGCGACGGGTCGGCGTCACACGGCAGCACGATCACGGAGACGCCCTCATCCACCAGTTCCTGGGTGGCGATGGAGGTCTGCGCGGCGTCGGAGCGCACGTCCTTTTCCAGAAGCTCGATCTTGATCTTGCCGTCGATGCCGCCGGCAGCGTTGATCTCGTCGACCGCGATGTGAATGCCGTCGATCACCGGCGTGTCAAACGGCGCGAGCGCACCGGTCTGCGCCGTGGCGACGCCAACGCGCAGCGTTTCGGCAGCCGCCGGAAGCGCCATGGCGCTGGCGAGAAGCGTGGATATGAGCAGCTTGTTCATGTCAGTTCCCTTTTTTCTTTTTTCGTTCGTTTCGATCAGGCGGTCTTGCCCGGCCCCAGATAGGCTTCGATGACCGCCGGATTTTCGCGGATTTCCGCTGGCGCGCCATCCGCGATGAGCCGGCCTTCGTTGAGCACGACGATGCGGTCGCACAATTCGTTGATCAGCTTGAGGTCGTGATCCACCAGCACCACGCCGAGCCCCAGATCCGCCGACAGCACTTTCAGCCGGTCGATCAGATCGTCGGTCTCTTCGCGGTTCATGCCGGCAGCCGGTTCATCGAGCAGCAGGAGCGTCGGCTCACAGGCCAGCGCCCGGGCAATTTCCACCCGGCGCTGCTCGCCATAGGACAGCGTTCCCGCATCCTCGCCGGCGCGTTCATCGATGCCCAGCCGCGCAAGTGCCGCGCCCGTGCGCTCTTCCGCATTCTTTCCGCCATGGGTGGAAAGCGCTGCCGCAAGCACGTTCTGGTAAACGGTCAGCGTCGGGAACAGGCGAATGTTCTGGAACGTGCGTGCAATGCCGTAATCGGCGATCTTCTCCGGGGCCACGCCGGTGATCGAGCGGTCACCCAGAACGACATCGCCCTCGGTCGGTTTCAACACGCCGGAGATGATGTTCAGGAGCGTCGTCTTGCCAGAGCCGTTCGGCCCGATCAGGCCGAGAATCTCGCCCGGATTGACGGCAATGCTCACATCGTCGACCGCGCGCAGACCACCGAACTGCATCGCCACGTGGTCGACCTTCAGCCGGTCGTCGCTGTGGCGTTTTGCAAGCGCCTCCGCCTTGCCGCGCTTCGGCTTGTAGGGGAAGACGCGCTCCTCCCACTCCTTCAGCCCCATCACGCCTTCCGACATGCGGAACATGGCGAACAGGATGAGCAGGCCGATGCCGATCTGCGTCGTGCCGAACACCGCCGGCAGTTCGAAACCGCCAATGCTCATGCCGCTTTCAAAGCGCCGCAGGATCTCGGTGATGACCGTGATCAGAATGGTGCCGGAGATCGCACCGGTCACCGTCGTCATGCCGCCGACGATCAGCATCGCCAGAAGCAGGAACGTGTCGTGGAAGTAGAATTTCTTGGGGCTGAACGCACCGAGAAAATGGGCGATCAGCGCGCCCGAAAGCGCCATGATTGCAGCGCTCAGAACCCATGCGATGAGCCGCTCGCGCTGCACGTTGATGCCGACGGCCTTGGCCGCAATCGCGTTCTCGCGGCCGGCTCTCAGGCGCAGACCAGACAGGGAGTCGCGATACCAGCGCGCCGCGATCAGCGCGATCACGCAGGCCACCGCCGCCACCAGAAGCGTGGTGTCGCGCGGCACGCCGAAGAAGGACTGCGCGCCCCGCGTCACGTCGCGCCAGCCGATGATCACGCCATGCACGATCACCAGAAGGCCAAGCGTTGCGATGGACGCCGCCGAGCCTTCCAGCCGGCCGATGGCGATGCCGATCAGAAGCGCGATGATCGCCGTTACCAGAACGGCGACGATGATGGCCGGAACAAGCGAGAGTTCGGTTGCCGCGAGCCAGTCGGGCAGCCCGCGCAGCGTCGCCATTTTCAGCCCCGCCGGCAGCGTCAAAAGGCCCGACACATAAGCGCCGATGCCCATGAAGGCCAGATGGCCGAAACTCAGGATACCGCTGTTTCCGCTGTAGACGCCAATGCCCGTAACGGCGATGAGCGAGATGAAGAAAACCGTGAGCACGCGCTCAGCGGCAGCGCCGAAAAGACCGGCGATCACAACGCCCGCCACCGCCAGAACAACGATGGCGAGAGCGGCGGCAATGAAGTGCTGGCGCGATGACGTGAACATGAACTCCCCTCTTGCTCCCCTGCCCTTTAGCTTTGATATTATTTTTTCACAGTCAACCAAAAATTTTCATATTGACTTATGATTTTCAAAATCGTCTGTTCGCCTTGGAGGAGATCAATGCAAGTCAGACAACGGTTGGAGAACCTGTCGAGCGAGCTCACGGCGACCGAACGGAAGCTGTGCACCGCGCTGTTGCTCGACTACCCCTATGCGGGCCTCGACACGATCCAGGACCTGGCGAAGAAGACCAAGACGTCTCCGCCATCCATCTCGCGTTTCGTCACGAAACTGGGCTTTCACGGCTATCAGGATTTCCAGCGTCATCTGATCGACGAGATCCGGCAGTCGAACCGCTCGCCGCTGGATCTGCATGTGGGCGACCGCGCCATACAGGGCGACTTTCTGGAAGATTTCGTGGCCCGCGCGGTCAATCTCATTTCCGCCTCGGCATCGGCCACGACAAGCGCCCAGTTCGAGCGCGTCTGTGCGCTTCTGGGCGATGAAAAGCGCAACATCTACCTCATCGGCGGACGCATCAGCGATGCAATCGCGCTCTATGTGTCACGCCATCTCCGCCAGGTCAGAAGCGGCGTCTTCCACCTGCCGGCAGACCCGGAAGTGTGGCCGGAATATCTGCTGCGCATGCGCTCGAAAGACGTGCTGTTCGTGGTCGATTTCCGCCGCTACCAGCGCAAGCTTTCAGAGCTGGCGCGCCTTGCCCGCGAAGAGAGCGGCGTCCAGATCGTCGTCCTCACCGACAAGTGGATGTCACCCGCCGCCAACCACGCCAACGAAGTTTTCGCCACGCCCATCGAAAGCGGCACTGTCTGGGACAGCTACGCCGGCGCGATGGTGCTGATGGAGGCCATGCTCACCCGCATCGCCGAAACCAACTGGGACAAAACCCGCAAACGCATCGAAGCCTGGGACTCGCTCCGCTTCGATCATGGAGCACGCGACGATGATCAGTAATCCTCTCATGTTCGCCGCCACTTCGGACTTCTCCGGCGTGACGCGCGGCAAGGCGTTCCCCCTGAAGGAAATGGAAAAGCGCTTCCGGCAGGGTGTCGGCTGGACGCCCACCAATGTGCAGATCACCTGTTTCGACGCCATCGCCGACAGCCCCTTCGGCTCCTTCGGCGACCTGATCCTCGTTCCCGATGCAGACACCGCCGTGACGCTTGATCTGGAAGATGGCGGCCCGGTCGAACGCTTCGTTCTGGGCGACATTCTCGACCTTGAAGGCACGCCCTGGAGCTGCTGCACGCGCTCGATCCTGAAACAGGCCCTCAAGCGGCTCGAAGATGTCTCGGGGCTCCGCCTCATCGCCGCTTTCGAGCATGAATTCCAGACCCGCGAAACGCCGCCCGGCCCCGGCGAAGCCTTCGGCCTTGCCAGCTTCGCCAATCACCGCGCCTTCGGCGAAACCGTCATGGCCGCGCTGGAGCTGGCGGGCGTCAAGCCCGACACCTTCCTGAAAGAGTATGGCGCAGACCAGTTCGAGGTCACCAACGGTCCCGATCTCGGCGTCACCGCCGCCGACACGGCCATCAAGGTGCGCGCCGTCACCCGCCTCGTCGCCGAGCGCATGGGCCACCCGGTCACCTTCGCGCCGATCTGCGATCCCGCCGGCGTCGGCAATGGCGTCCATGTGCATATGAGCTTCATCGACGAGAAGGGCGCCCCCGCCACCTACGACCCCGAAGCGCAATGGGGCATGTCGGAAAAGACCGGCTCCTTCATCGCCGGCATCCTGAAATACATGGACAGCATCATCGCGCTCACCGCGCCCTCTGCCATCTCCTATCTGCGCCTCACGCCGCATCGCTGGAGCGCGGCCTTCAACAATCTGGGCTATCACGACCGCGAGGCCGCCGTGCGCATCTGCCCGGTCACGAGCGCCAGCCCCGACAGCGCCGCAAAGCAGTACAATTTCGAGTATCGCGCAGCCGATGCCGCAGCCTCCCCCTATCTGGTGCTCGCCGCCCTCGCCCATGCGGGCGCACAGGGCATCGAGGAAGGCCTCGCCGCCCCGCAGGTCACCGAAGAAGACCTGTCCCTCCTTTCCCCCGACGCGCTTTCAAAGCGCGGCTTCGTGCGCCTGCCGCAGTCGCTCGACGAGGCGCTTGACCGGCTTTCGGCAAACGGGCTGGTCGCGCAGTGGCTCGGCCGCGAGGCGGTGGAAACCTATGTGAAGCACAAGCGCGGCGAGATCGACCAGACGGCTGATCTCGATCAGGCGGAGCGCTGCGCCCGTTACAAGGCAGTCTACTGACGGCCTTTGGGGGCAACACCCGACACACGGAAACACAACAGGGAAAGCAGGCATGAACGGACTGTACGACCGCGAAAGCCGCAGCGTTTCAACGCTCGCCCATCTGCGTTTCTTTCCGCAGGCCGTGACCGGCGGAAAGGGCAGTCTCCTGCGTGGCGATGACGGGCGCGACCTTCTCGATTTCGCCGCTTCGTGGGGCGCGGCCAGCCTCGGCCACGGCCACCCGGCCCTTGCCGAAGCCGTCAACCGCGCGCTGACCGATCAGGCGGGCGCGAGCTACCTTTCCACCGCCAACGAGCCCTGCGTTCTTCTGGCCGAGAAACTGCTCTCCATCGTGCCCGAGCGCGCCGCGGGCCGTGTCTGGTTCGGCCATTCCGGTTCGGACGCCAACGAGACCGTCGCCCGCGCCGTGGTCGCCGCGACGGGCCGCAAACGCATCCTGTCCTTCAAGGGCGCTTATCATGGCGGCACGGTGGGGTCGGTGGCCATTTCCGGCCACCCCGCGCAGGGCGGCATCGACAAGGCATCGGGCCTGAGCCTCGTTCCCTATCCCGATGCCTACGCCGCCGGCAGCCCCGAGGCTGCCGCCAGCGCGGCACTTGCGCATCTCGAAGAGCTTTTCGCCACCACCGTCCCGCCGGAGGAAGTGGCGGCCTTCTTCATCGAACCGATCCAGTCCGATGGCGGCATGCTGGTGCCCCCGCCCGGCTATTTCCGGGAAATTCAGGCGCTCTGCCGCAAACATGGCATTCTGCTGGTCTGCGATGAGGTGAAGGTGGGGCTCGGACGCACCGGGCGGCTCCACGCCTTCGAGCACAGTGACATCGAGCCCGACATCATTGTCTTCGGCAAGGGGCTCGGCGGCGGCCTGCCCATATCGGCGGCGGTAGGCCCCGAGGCGATCATGAACCACGCCTCCGCCTTCTCCTTCCAGACGCTTCACGGCAATCCCGTCTGCGCGGCGGCGGGCCTCGCCGTTCTCGACACGATCGAGCGTGAAAACCTCGTCGCCAATGCGGCGCGTGTGGGCGACACGATGCTAACGGCGCTGCGTGACCTGCAGGCAAAGCACGAGCTCATCGGCAATGTGCGCGGCCACGGTCTTGCGCTGGGTGTCGAGCTGGTCAGCGACAGTAACGCCCGCACACCGGCCATCGAGCAGACCGCGCTTGTCGTCTACCGCGCCTTCCAGCTCGGCCTCGTCATCTACTATGTGGGCATCAACTCCAATGTTCTGGAGTTCACCCCGCCCCTCACCATGAGCGAGGACGAGGCGCTGCGCGGCATCGCCATTCTCGACCAGGCGCTGGGCGATGTGGAGGCCGGGCGTGTGGACCCGCAGCTTCTGGAGCACTTCGCCGGCTGGTAGCTTGTCCCCGCGCCGCGCTCATTGCTGCGCGGTCGGGCTTTTCGCACCTTCCGCCGCAATGGCGTCGGGCGATGCCTCTTTCGCAAAAAGGAACGGCATCGCCACCACCACCAGAACGGCCTGCAACACGAAAACGCTGGAATAGACCGCGTCAGGCGCAAAGCTCAGCATCTCCATCACCTGTATCAGGATCTCGAAGAGTTCCAGCCCCACTTCCGTTCCCACGATGATCACGAAGGCGATGAAGAGCGACAGATGCGCGTTCTTGCCGGCCGCGCCGGTGACCGCAAAAACGGCAGCCGTTGTCAGCAGCCCCGTGCCGAAACCGGTGAGCGCCTTCGACCCCAGATAGACCTCGTAATAGGGAAAGCCGAAATACAGCATATAGGAGCCGAGGCCCGCCGCCGTGATCACCGCGCCGGCGAGCATCAGCGCCCGCTGGATCGGCATGCGCGCCAGGATCGCCGTCGCTCCCATGGCCGCTACCACCTGCGCCAGCGCGCCAATCGTTGCCCGGTCGGCGATCAGCGTGTTGGAGCACATGTGCTTCACCAGATAGGCGGTGTCGTAAAAGCCCGTGGTCGCCACATTGACGAAAAAGAGGAAGGCGAACACGCCAAGCGTCGCCCCTTCCACGGGCGCTCGCGGAGCCTGTTCCGCAGCCCTTCCCCGCCGTGCCCGCACGATGAGATAGGCAAGGCTCGCCGCAAACAACCCGGCCGCAATCTGCGTTTCCGGCGCACTGATGCCCGAGAGCGACACCAGCGTTGTCACCGCCTCGAAGGTGATCAACACGGCAAGAACCGGAAGAAGCGCGAAGCTGGCGGCCTTCTCTTCCCCTGCCTCGCCCGCCGTTTCCTTCACGGGTTCGCGCACCATCCAGAGGCCCAGCATCAGCAGGAAAGGCACCATGGCGAAGCCGGCAAAGAAGATGTCCAGCCCATAGCGCGGCGCAATCACCCGGACGAGTTGCGGCGTGACCAGAAACGCCGCCGGCATGGCCACCGCCCACACACCCGTCAAAAGCTTGGAATGCCGCTCGCCGCCCCACACGGTCATCATTTGTGCAATGGGCGCGAGCGCCGCCAGCGAAAAGCCGATCAGTGGAAACAGCACCACCACCAGCGCCTCACGCGTTGCGACCGGCGGCGCAACCCAGAAAAGCACCGCCAGCCCAAGGCTGGAGACCCCCGCGATGAGACACATCGCAGCCGCCAGCGGCCGTGCCGGAAAGCGCTGGATCAGCCGTGGCGTGATCAGAAGCGACAGAAGCACCGCGCCCAGAAGCAGCTCGATGATCACCGAGGTCTTGTTGACGGAAATTTTCAGAAAGCTCGCAAACGTCCCTTCCGAGACGAACACGGTGGAGCTGACCACCGAACGCAGCCCGTTGCCGAGCAGCACCAGGAGAAGCAGCAACGGCAGCGCGGCCTTGTTCATGCAGGTTTCAGCCCTTGTTCAGGTGCTCGGCCAGCCGGATGCCCATGGCGGCGATGGTCAGCGACGGCGCGTTGACCGGCGCGCTCACATGGGTCGAGGTGCCAAGTATATAAAGGTTCGGGTGCTGGTGCGTCTTCAGATCCGGCCCCACGACCGAACGCTTCGGGTCGGTTCCCATGCGTGTGGTGCCGGCGATGATGGCGTTGGAGAGATAGGGCGTATCTTCCTTGATGTCCTTCGCCCCCATCAGGCCGAGCACCTTCTGGTTCACCTCCCGCGCCACGGTGATGCCAGCCTGCGTGTAATCATCGACCGTGAAGTTGATGCGCGGGCGCGGCACGCCGGACGTGTCCATCTTGTCGGAAAGCGTAACGCGGTTCTCCGGCACGCCCAGCGTTTCCGCCGAGGAGTTGAGCCGCACATGGCGCGAAATCTGCGCGTTGAGCGTGTTGACCAGCTCCGCCCCGCGCATGCCCTTGCCGATCAGCTCACGCGAGAGCTTCTCTGCATCCGAATTGCCGCTCCAGCCATTGTTCATGAACGACGTGCCGAAGGCCGCATATTCCTTGCGGAAATCGCCATCGCGATACTCGATGATGCCGGAGGTCTGCTGCGGCCCGCGATAGGGATAGACCGGATCCGTCACCGTGCCGGACACGTCGATATTGTACTGCGACAGGAGGTAACGCCCCACCTGGTCATGCGCGTTGCCAACCCCGTCAGGCGCAGTTTCCTGCTTGGAATTCAGCATGAGGCGCGGGTTCTCGATGGCGTGCCCGCCCAGAACGAAGATATTGCCGGTCACCTTCTGCGTCGCGCCGTCCGGGCGGCGGATCGTCAGCGACACGACCTTCTGGTCGGCCCCGATTTCAATGAAGGTCACAAGCGCGCGCAGTTCAATGCGTGCGCCAGCCGCCACCGCCTTGTCCATGTCGAACGAGGCGTCGTATTTCGCCCCGATGGGGCAGATCGGCACGCAGGTATTGTTGCCGCAGCAGGCTGGCCGGTTGTCGAAGATCACCGAGTTGCGCGCATGCGAGAAGCGCTTGGAGGTGAGCCCCATCTGATCCAGCGCCTTCTGAATCTGTAAATCCATATAGGAGGCGGGAATGGGCGGCATCGTGTAGCCTTCGCCCGGCTTGCGCGGCGCGCCCCATGTGAAGTCCGGGTCGCCCGAAACACCCCAGCGCGCTTCCGCCTGCTCGTAATAGGGGATCAGCTCGTCATAGGTGATCGGCCAGTCCGCGCCCCGGCCATAAAGCGTGGCGCTCTTGAAGTCATTGGGCCGCAACCGGTCGGCAAAGCCCGTCCAGTGCCACGTCGTGCCGCCATAGATGCGCAGATACGCACCGACGAAACGCACCGGCCCCGCCTGATCGTAAAACGCGTCATAATCCGTATCGGTCGGGTGCGGCGCCCAATCCTGGCTTGGATAGGGGGCCTGCGGACCCTTCACCGGATTGGCGTAGAAATCGGCGAGATATTCCGAACGCGGCTTGCTGTCGCCGGCTTCCAGAACAAGAACGTCGCGTCCCGCTTCAGCGAGGCTGCGCGAAAGATGCGCCCCCGCCATGCCGGACCCGACGATCACGATATCGGCGTGCAGGTCGCTCATGCTGCCTCCCACGGATTGAGCCAATAGCCGAACTCCGGCCCCGAGCACAGGCCCGGCGCTTTGGCAAAGCTCAGCGACTTCCATCCCAGCGCGTATGGATAATTGATCATCGGCGCGTCCTTATCGGCGGGGTCGGCCGAGCCGGTGAACAGATAGGCGGCGATCCAGCGCACCTGCTCTTCCCGGTCCCCCTCCTGCGCATCAAGCACCGTGGCGATGCCCGCGCGGCCGAAATGGGTCACCAGATCCTGCCGCGCCGGCACGCCGAACGTCTTGGTGAAATCGCGCTTCAGCGCATCACGCAGGATCTGCGGCGTCTTCACCGGGCCAGCAATGGCCGAGACCAGCCCCTCCCAGACCGTGTCGTCATAGGCGGAGCCCAGACGCGCCGCCTGCGCCACGGACGCCACGGGCGTAAGCGCCATGGCGCAGCAGCTTCCGATCAGGAAGGCGCGGCGGGAAAGGCGCGGCCCCGTCACTGGACCGACACCTTGACGAAACCGCGCGAGCGGTTGGACCCCTCGTCCACCATCATCATCGCCGCATGCAGCTTCTCGACGCTGATCCACACCGGCGGATATTTGTATTTCGCCACATCGAGGATCAGAACGCTGTCGGTCTCCTCGTCATAAGCGCCGATGGGCGAAATGTGCCCGTCGCCTTCCTGGGGCAGCGCCTTGCGCGAATAGTTTGCGATGAAGCGCGCATCGCGGTCCTCAAGCGTTTCCCGGATCGCCGTGCGCAGTTCATCAACGGATGTCTCGTCGGCAAAATGGTGTTCCGCCGCAAGCCCCGTGTTCTCGATGAACGTGTCGAGCTCCGCCAGCGTCAGCCCCTCATGCTCCACCATCGCATAGGGTTTCAGCTTCTGGTTGGCCTCGTTGAACAGCGTGTCCTGCGTGAACAGCGTCCACGGATAGAGCCGGTCGGGCGAAGGCCGCGGAATGCCCAGCGCATTGGCCACCGCCGCCACGGTCGCCGGCCCGCAGAAGGTCAGGATCTGCTCGCTCTCCACATAGGTGGCGAGGCTGAAATAGTCGCGGTTGAGGTCGGCGTCGAGCAGGCGCTCCTCGCCCTGCTCGCTCGTCAGGTAGAGGAGATCCTCAGCGGCAAGTGTCGGCGTTGCGCAGAGCGCGGCAACGGCCAGCGCGATCAGTTTTGTGCGAACCATTCCGAAATCTCCTTGATGTCCTCGTCGCTCAGTTCCTTGGTGTAGAAGCGCATCACATCGGCCGGCCCGCCGGTGCGGCGGCCCTCGCGATAGGCCTTGAGTGCGGCCTCCAGATAGTCGGACCGCTGGCCCGAAAGGATCGGCACCCCTTCCACCAGCGGATTTCCATCCGCCGAATGACACGAGACGCAGCCCGACGCCTGTTTCGGAACGGCGTTGTTGTCCTGCGCCTGGGCAGCGAACGGCATCAGGAGCAGTGCTGCGAGGCTAAGCCTTGATATTGACATTGAGCATCATCCCCAGGTCTTCGTGTGGAAGGATATGGCAGTGCATGACGAAGCGGCCGTCGAACTCGGTGAAGCGCATGCGCACCGTGGCCGACCCCGCAGCCGGCACGGCGATCGTGTCCTGCCAGTGCTTGTAAGCCAGCTCCTCGCCATTGATGTGCGTCACCTGCATCGGGTTCACATGCACATGGATCGGGTGCGGGAACGGGGTCGTGTTGACGAACTCCCACTCTTCCGCCGTCCCCAGACTGGCCACGATGTCGTCGCGCGAGGGATCGAACGGCTTTCCGTTGAGCGTGAACACCGTGTCCTTGTACATGCCGGGCGTGTCGGTCACGCCGAGCACGATCTGCTGGCGTTTTGAGATTTCCTCATCGGTGATGTCGGTCAGGATCTTGTTGTCGGGCAGCTCTTCCTCGGGAATGCGCGTGCCCATCTTCACGTCCGGCCCGATCCGGTCCGTATCCGCCGGCAGCACCACGACCTGCGCCATGCGCACTTCCGGAAGCGCCGTCTTGCCCTGCGAGAAGGCAGGGCGGATCAGCTCGTAGACGCCCACTTTAGGTGCCCGCACCATCACGTTCGACCTGTTGCCCGGCGCGATGAAGATGCGGTCGGTTTTCCGCGCGAAATCATAAGGGTTGCCGTCGAAACCGATCTCGAACAGGTCCAGACCGTCCAGCGTCATCGGCAGGAACTGCTCATCGCCCGCATTCAGCCAGCGCCAGTGCTGCACCTCGCCTTCGCGCATATAGATGCGCGGCTGATATTCGCCATTCACCAGCCAGTAGCGTTCCGAATCCAGGTTCCAGATCGTGTCAAAGCTGTCGAGCTCGCCGCTTGTCGGATCCACCACCGGGCACTGGAACACCATCACGCGCTCGATGGCTTCAGCCACCTCCGGCACGTCATCCAGCGTGCCGCGCACGATCATCATGCCGCCGCAGCCCGAAGCCACCTGCACCGCCACCGAGCCATGCCTGTGCGGGTGATACCAGTAATTGCCCGCCGGATGATCCTCCGGAAGCTGAACCAGATAGTTGAAGCTCTCGCCCGGATTGATCTGCAGATAGACGTTGTCGCTGTTGCCCTTGGGGCTCACATGGAAACCGTGGAAATGCAGATTGGTCGAGTTGAACTGGTTCGGCGTGTTGGTCACCGGGTCGTGGTCGCGGTTGGGCGGCATCCGGTTATGGAGCGCGATCTCCATCTCGTCGCCCGGCGACACACGAAAGGTCGGTCCCGGGATCTCCCCTTCATAAAGCCTGAGCTCCGCGCTCGCATAAGGCAGATCCTGACGGGTGATCTTCATCGTCAAGTCCGTCTGGAATCGCCCGTCAATGGAGTGGATTTCGCGCGGGTTCTTCAGATCGCCTTCCATGCCGAGCGGCGAGCGCGCCGGCACGAGCCGCGGATCGTCCTTGCCCTCGGCCACTGCCGCATGGTCCGGCCGCAACACGGCCAGCGCCGCCACGGTCGCCAGAGCCGTGGAACCGAAAAGGAGGGCACGCCGGTTCATCTGCATGTGCAACATCCTGCCTTGCTTCAATCAGTTCGTATGTTTCTTGCCGCCAGCGCGCAGACCGCGCGCCGCATTCAGTCTTTCTTTGCGCAGCGGTGCGGGCCCTGTGCGCCCACCTCGATCGGGCAGGCATTGCGGAATCCCCAGACGAAATCCGTCTGAACCGCCACCAGCCCCGGCGCCAGAACCTGGTCGCCGACGCCGTAATAGGCGCTGGTGGTGAACCAGCTCGGCGCCGGCACGCCATTGGTGCTTTTGGGCAGGCCGGCGTCACTCAGATCGCTCACGAAGATCGATAAGTTCGGTAACCCCTTCTCGGTCACCGATGCGCGCGCATGGCAGCTGATGCAGGAGCTGGAATTGGTGAAGCCGGCTTCCGTCACCGAATTGCCGAGCTGCGTCGGCCGGCCCGTGGGCGTCACGAAATTCGTCTGGCTGCCCTTGAGGCGATAGTTGCGCCAGGCCGGATCGGCGGGCCTCGGCGTGCCGCTCTCATTGGCCGCTCCGGTTCCGATGCCGAGCGTCCTGAACACCGCCGCCAGCCCGTCGCGCATCTCGCTGTCGGCGTCATAGGTCCGGGCAAGATCGAATGCGACCACGGCGCCGTCCGCCATTTCCAGCTGGTTCGGCGACACGTAATTGTCTGCCGGCTCGGGCAGATCGTCCCGCGCCACCGGGCCGTCGCTCACCTTCGCCACATAACCGAAACTGTCATTGCAGCCGATCCAGTCGCAGCGGCCCTGATTGTCCACATGCTCGAATGTGGTCCAGAACCAGTTGGGCAGATCCTTCGAGGAGATGTGAAAGGACAGAAGGATATAAGTGCCGGTCTCCGGCGTGTTGCCGCCCTTCGGCAAATCGAGCGTGATGTAGTCGGCGTTCTTTTCAAGATCGATGCCCAGCTCTTTCGCCTTGCGGATGTCGAGCAGGTTCGCCTTGAGCATGAGCGAGCGGATCGGCAGGTCGATCTGGCTGAGAGGTCCCGTGCCGGCCACGCCATTGTATGGCGCATAGTGCTCCATGACGCCTGCACGTGTCTGAAAAACCCGGCCAAGCCCGTCCGTGTGATAGAGCCCGTTTGCGAAGATGTAATCGGTCATAGGCCGGTTGTGATAAACCAGCTCCACCTGCTCCGCGCCGATCACTGCGGTCTTGAGTTCCGGCGGCACGTCATCCCAGTCGATGCTGCCGTCACCATCCCGGTCGGTCTTGGCCGCATCCTCCATCGACACCTGATGCGCCTTGCTCGGCTCATGCGGTGTGTGTGCGGGCATGCCCAGCGCCGGGTCGGGGCGCACGGGGCAGTGTTCGGGATCGGGATTGTTGGAAACTTCGACCGTGCTGCAGCAGTTTTCCGTCTGGCCGGGCTCGCACACCGGCCATGGCGCGGTCGGCCACATCTGCACATCGGTCGTCCAGCGCGACCAGAATTCGCCGCGCACCGCCTCGGTGAAAATCTTCCAGGCGAAAGCATCCGGACAGCTCATGGACGGATTGCTTATCTCCGGCCCGAAGTCGAAGCGCCCTTCCCCGTCCACCGTAACTGCGCATTCCGGCGAATCACGCAGGTCCGCCAGATACTGCATCGCAAAATCAATGGAATTCGGATTGGCCGATACGGCCGAAACTGAAAGCGAAGTACTTATAAACGCTAAGAAAAAAGCCCTTTTCGCGACCCTCGCCTGATCGCAAATAACGCGAGCCACGCGTTTTGATTGCCTCTGGTGCGCCAAAAGCCTTGTGCCCCCTCACAAGTTTGTTTTGCACCAGTGTTTATCACAAACATTGACGGTTAGTTGAGAATAAATTCCGCAATTGAACGGTTTCTCCACTCCGCAGGCTCTGCAGATGCCGGGCTCTACAGATAATGCAGCCCCAGAAGATGCCCCTCCACCTCGCGCACCTGCACGACGGTGTCATAGATGTCCTCAAGCACCGCTTCCTGCATCAGGTCACCGGCCTCGCCCTGCAGCACCACGCGTCCGTCGCGCATCGCCACCACGTGATCGGCATAGATCGAGGCGAAGTTGATGTCGTGGATCACCACGGTAATCGACTTCTTCAGGTCGTCCGCCGTGCGCCGTAACAGCTTCATCATCGCCGCCGCGTGTTTCATGTCGAGGCTGTTGAGCGGCTCGTCCAGCAGCACATATTTCGTGTCCTGCGCCAGAACCATTGCCACGAAGGCGCGCTGGCGCTGACCGCCCGAAAGCTCGTCCAGAAACCGCCCGCGCAGAGCATCGAGCCCCAGATAGGAAATGGCCTCGCCGATATGGCGCTCGTCTTCCACGGTCGGTCGCCCGCCCGAATGCGGAAACCGGCCAAACGCCACCAGCTCGCTCACCGTCAGGCGCATGCCCACCTGGTTGTTCTGCTTCAGGATCGCCAGCCGCTTGGCCAGCACCGCGCCCGGCGTTTCCTGCACATCCAGACCATCCACCAGAACCCGCCCCGAAGTCGGCGCGATCAGGCGCGCAATCATGGAAAGAAGAGTCGACTTGCCCGCCCCGTTCGGGCCGACAATCGCGGTGATGCCGCTCTCGGGAAGCGACAGGCTGACATCGTCAACCACCGTCGCATCGTCATAGGTCTTGGTGAGATTGTGGATGTCGATCATCGCCTGAGGTTCCGATAAAGCAGCAGCATGAAGGCAATGCCGCCGGTGAATTCGATGATGATGCTGAGCGCCGTGTCGAAACCGAATACGCGCTCCAGCACGGTCTGCCCGCCCACAAGCGCAATGATGGCAAGCAGCGTCGCCGCCGGCAGCGTGTATTTGTGCCGGTCCGTGCCCACGGCCTGATAGGCGAGATTGGCGACCAGCAGACCGAAGAAGGTGATCGGGCCGACAAGCGCCGTCGAGACCGAAACCAGAACCGCGATCATGGCGAACAGCAGCAGCACCACGCGCTGATAATCAATGCCCAGATTGATCGCCACATCGCGGCCAAGCGCCAGCACGTCGAGCTTCGTCAGAAGCCGCCGGCTCACAAAGGCGGTCGCCAGAACGATCACTGCCGACACCGCCAGCAATTGCTGGTCGATGCTGTTGAAGCTGGCGAACAGCATGTCCTGAAGCGCGATGAACTCGTTGGGATCGAGAATGCGCTGCATCATGTGCGCCAGGCTGCGGAAGAAGACGCCGCACACCACACCGGCGAGCACGACGAGATGCAGGCTGCGCTGGCGGCTGAGAAACAGCCAGTAGAAGAGCGCCATGGACATGCCCACCATGAGCAGCGTCTCCAGAACGAAACGCAACCGCATGTCCACGCTGGCGAGATCGCGCGTGCCCAGAAAGAACACCAGCGCCGTCTGCAGGGCCACATAGAGGGAATCGAAGCCCATCACCGCGGGCGTCAGAATGCGGTTCTGCGTCACCGTCTGAAACAGCACCGTCGCCGTCGCCACCGCATAGGCCACCAGCACGAGGCCGAGCAGCTTGGCGCTGCGAAACGGCAGCACGAAATCCCAGTTGCCCTTCACGCCAATGGTCATGAAGGCCAGTGCCGCCGCAATGGCGCCAAACGCCAGAACGACAAGCGCCACGCGGGGCCGCCGCCATGTCGGATTTTTAGCCAAAACGCGCCCGCCGCCGCAAAAGGAGATAAAGGAAAATGCCCGAACCGAGCACGCCTGCCACCGTTCCCACCGGGATCTCATAGGGAAACCGCAGCGTACGGCCGACAATGTCGCAGGCAAGCAGGAAGCCCGCGCCCGACACCGCCACCCAGGGCAGCGCACGGCGCAGATTGTCGCCCACCGTCATGCTCACCACATTGGCGACGATCAGCCCCAGAAAGGGCACCGTACCCGCCGTCACCACTGCCGTCGCCGAAACCATGGAAACGATGACGAGGCCGAAGGCGAGGATGCGCCCGTAGTTCAGACCGAGATTGCGCGTAAAACTTTCGCCAAGCCCGGCGACCGTGAACCGGTCCGCCGCCACATAGGCAAGCAGCGCCAGCCCGCCCGCGATCCACAACAGTTCGTAGCGCCCCCGCAAGACGCTTGAAAAGTCACCATTCGTCCAGGCAGAAAGCGATTGCAGAAGATCGTAGCGATAGGCGACGAAGGTCGTCATGGCGTTGATCACGCCGCCGAACATCAGGCCCAGAAGCGGCACGACCAGGCTGGAGCTTGCCGGGATCTTCGACACAAGCCGCAGGAACAGGAAGGTTGCGGTCAGCGCGAAAACCGATGCCACCGCCATCTTGGAAAGCATCGGCAGGCCGGGCGCGAACAGCGCCACCGCCAGAAGACCAAGGCTCGCCGCCTCGACCGTGCCGGTCGTTGTCGGTTCAACGAAACGGTTGCGAAACAGCATCTGCATGATCAGCGCCGCAACGCCCATCGCCATGCCCGAAAGCACCAGCGCCAGGGTGCGCGGAATGCGGCTGACGAGCAGAAGCTGCATGGCCTGTGCGTTGCCGTCACCGCTCAAAAGATCGCCGAGCGGCATGTCGGCCACGCCGATGAAAAGGCTGATTGCAGCGAGAACGATCACCACGCCCACCGCCAGCACGAGGCCGGCGGCGGGGTAGATACGTTGGGGCATGCTGGCGGCAGCTTGCATAGCCTTGTCAGTCGACTGGTGTGAGCGCCTTGGAGAGCGCGTCGACTTCTGCCTGGAGGGCAGTCATGCCGCCGCCGACCAGATACCAGCGCACGGAATCGGCATAGTAGATATTGCCTTCCTTCGCGGCCGTGGTCGCTGCGACGAGTTCATTGTCCAGCGTCTGCTTTGCCGACTGGCCTTCACTGCCGATGGCCGAATCCCGGTCCACCACGAACAGCCAGTCCGGATTTGTCTTCAGGAGAAATTCGAACGAAACCGCCTCGCCATGGGTCGCCTCCTGCACATTCTCGACAGCAGGGATCACGCCGAGATCGTCATGCAGCCAGCCGAAGCGCGAGCCCGGACCATAGGCCGAAACCTTGCCGCCATTGGTGAGGATGATCAGGCCTTTGCCGGCATCCTTCGCCGTCTCGCGCAGCGCTGCAACGGAGGTGTTGAGCCTCTCGATAAGTTCCTCGGCCTTCTCTTCACGGTCGAAGATCACGCCCAGCTTGCGCGCATTGTCTTCCGCGCTGTTGAGGAAGTCATCCTGTGCGACCGTCAGGTCGATGGTCGGCGCAATCTTGGAAAGCGCCTCATACTGCTTGGCCGAGCGGCCCGCGACGATGATCAGGTCGGGCCTGGCGGCATTCACCACCTCGAAGTCCGGCTCGAACAGCGAGCCGACCTTGGCGTAATCGTCGCTCTTGTATTTCGACAGATAGTCGGGAAGCAGCGCGTTGGGCACGCCGGCCACGTCGACGCCCAGCGTGTCGAGCGTGTCGAGCGTGGCGAAATCGAAGGTCAGAACCGTCTTGGGCGTGTCCGGCAGAACCGTTTCGCCCTGCGCATGTTTGACGGTGATTTCGTCGGCATTGGCGTAGCCCGGCAGGAACGCCGCAAGCGCGATGGCCGAAGCCAGAAAGCGCGCGGTCAGGGAGTTCGTTCTTGTGATCATCGACATGCTCCAAATGTCAGGGATGACGGGTGGACGCCACCTGCCGGTTTCCGTTTTGCGCGGTCGGCAACGCCCTTGTCTGGATTTCGGTTAGCAAATATGATTTCTACAATCAACTTTTCTGTACGGACATTCCAACACTCAGTTTCAACCGCCGCTTTTCTGGAGATTTCCCATGCTGCAATCCAAAGCCGTCATCGCCACCGAGCATGCCTCGAAATATCTGCAGCAGCTCTGCAAGCATTTCGCGCACAAGGTTTCGGTCGATTACGACGCCTCGCAGGGCAAGGTTGATTTCCCCTTCGGCGACTGCCTCATGCGCGCCGATGAAACCTCGCTGACGATCGAGTGCGCCGCCAAAACGGACGAGGAACTCGCCCGCGCCCAGCACGTGATCGACGATCATCTGGCCCGCTTCGCATGGCGTGAGAAGCCGCAGATCGCCTGGAACGTGTGACGGCTTTCGGGCCCTGAAAGTCCGCAGATGACGGTTTGCCCCTCCCGCCACCGAAGTGGTGATGGCGGGAGCGTTGGATGTCAGCGAGAAGGTCATGAGGCTCAGAAAGTGGAGGTCATGCCGACCCACACACGGCGTCCTTCGACAACCGTGTTGATGTCGCCCACGTCAATGCGCTTGTCGAACACATTGTAGACCGCCGCCTTCAGGGTCACATTGTCGTTCAGTGCATAGTTCGCTCCGAAATCGACCGTGGTGTAGGCATCGTATTTGCGCGCCAGAACTTTCGAACCGTCGCTCGACAGGATCGGCTTGCCTTTGGAGCCGATACGCAGGCCCGCATTCACCTCCGACCCGTGATAGCTGACCTCGCCCCACGCGCTCAGCCCCTCGACCGGCGTGGTCCAGTCCGCGCGCAGGCTGGCCATATGCTGCGGCGTGCGCATCAGCGGAAAGCCTGCATAATCGCCGGTCTTCTGCTTCGAATGGGTGTAGGTGTAGCTGCCCCGCAGGATCAGATCGTCACGCACATCCCATTCGCCCGTCAGCTCCACGCCCTGCGTGATGGCCCGGCCGATGTTGAAGAAGCGCCAGAGGCGGTAATTCGGATCCTCGTCCCAGCGAGCATGCGACCCATCGGGATTGTAGATCATCGCATTGCTGATCTTGTCCTTGAAGTCGTTGCGGAAATAGGTTGCGCCCAGCCGCACGCCGCCGAGACTGTCCCAGAGACCGCCGATCTCGATGCTGGTGCTTTTCTCGGCTTCAAGATCCGGATTGCCGATGATCACGCCACAGGTGCCGTCCGGTCCATAGCTGCAACCACGCCCGCCCGTCACATAGGCGTAGCCCGGCGCAATCGCGCGAATGACCGGAGCCTTGAACCCCGTCGAGACACCGCCCTTCAGCGTCAGCTGCGGCGTCGCATGCCACACCGCATAGGCGCGCGGGCTGAACTGCGCGCCATAGATCTCGTGATTGTCCATGCGGATGCCGCCGGTCAGCGCGAAATCCGGCGTGATCCACCACTCGTCCTCGGCAAACAGCGCCCATTGCGAAACGCCGAATTTCTCATCGCGCCCCGTGCGGCGGCCGGGATTCTGATCGGTCAGCAGCGCATCCAGATACTGCCCGCCCAGCACCAGCGTATGCGCCCCGTGAAAATCGAGCGGCGTGGTCGTCTTCACGTCGAAAACCGTGTTGCGAACCAGCGGCGAACGCGGATCTTCCGCATATTGTCCGGTTCCCGCATCGCGCATGAAGCGGGTGCGCTCGGCCCATTCCTGCGAGAGGGAAACCTCCGATGTCGTCCAGTCCCAGCGCCCCGTATGACTCAGCGACCAGTGCCTGCGGTCCAGCCGGTCGTAATTGTCCCGGCGCGTGCTGGTTCTGTCCTCGGTGTGCGTGCGCAACAGCCGCGTCCTGCCCGCATCAAGAACCAGCTCATGATCCTCGTTCGGGGTGAAGGTCAGACGCCCGGTGAGATCGAGATCCTTCTTTTCCGGCAAGCCGCCCATGATCCGGTCTTCGCCGCGCAAAAGACCGCGCCCCCAGATCTGCAGGCCCAGCATGTCGCGCATCACCGGCCCGCTGGCGTAGAACGACGCATTCCCTGCATCGCCATGGTCGGTATGCTGCTGCAGCGTTCCGTCGGCCGAGACCGTCCCGGTCCACGCATCGGCCACCCTGCGCGTGATGACATTGATGACACCGCCCATCGCATCGGAACCGTAGAGCGCCGACATCGGGCCACGCACCACCTCGATCCGCTCGATGGCGGACACCGGCGGCAGGAAGCTCTGCTCGAAACCGGAATTGCCATTGGAGCGCGACTCGCGCGTGTTCTGCCGCTTTCCATCCACCAGGATCAGCGTGTATGCGCCCGGCAGACCGCGGATGGAAATGTCTTCCCGCCCCGGCGACCCCGTCACCGCCACGCCCTGCACATGGCGAAGCGCGTCGGTCAGGTCGCGGTAAACGCCCTTTTCCAGCGCCTCGCGCGGCACCACGGTTATGCTCGCCGGCGCATCCACCACACTCTGCTCGAAGCCGGTCGCCGTCACGACCAGTGTGTCAAGAAGCGTGACCTTCTGGTTTTCCGCCTGTGCCAGCGCGCCCTCCACCGGCAGGGCGACACAGCCCAGAAAAGCCAGTGCAAGCCGACCGGAAGAAGAAACGGCGCCGCGCAAACCGGCACGCGCCGGGCTGCGCGGAGCCGCATCGAAAAAGCTATAAGTCATTATTAATTCTCAATAAAATTACATACTTGAAATACGGGCGACTTACCTCCCGTTAAAAGATGATGTCAACACTCATCTTTTAGAGCGCTTCCAGATTGCCCCGCTCAGACATGCCCCAGCGGCACAAAGCCTTGTCTGGCCATGCGCGCAGCGGGGTCGGCAACCGGTCGATGAAGCTGTGGAAAAGCGGGCGGCGGAACCCCGCCCGAAAAGGGGTCAGGAGAAGCGGCGGGACGCGAGCAATTGAATCCCGCCGCCTCTGCTCACTCGGCCGCCTGTGGCAGCGCGAGCTGTTCGTTGTCCTGCATGGCCGCATCCGTTTTTGCAGGTGCGCCCTCCTCCGGCCGCTTCACGCGGTAGAAGGCGGCATAGAGCGCCGGCACGAACAGAATGGTCAGCACGGTCGCCACCGTCAGGCCGCCCATGATGGCGAAGGCCATCGGCCCCCAGAACACATTGGTCGAGAGCGGCACCATGGCGAAGATGGCGGCCGCCGCCGTCAGAACCACGGGCCGCGTACGCCGCACGGTGGCCTCGATAATGGCGTCCCATTCCGCATGGCCGGCTTCAAGGTCCGCTCCGATCTGGTCGACCAGGATCACCGTGTTGCGCATGATCATGCCGGCCAGCGCGATCAGGCCGAGCAGTGCCACGAAGCCGAAGGGCTGGTTGAAGATCAAAAGCCCCAGCGTCGCCCCGATCAGGCCAAGCGGCGCTGTCGCGAAGACCAGTGCAAGGCGCGAGAAGCTCTGCAGCTGGATCATCAGGATC
Source organism: Nitratireductor aquimarinus (assembly GCF_017255295.1). Classification (GTDB taxonomy): domain Bacteria; phylum Pseudomonadota; class Alphaproteobacteria; order Rhizobiales; family Rhizobiaceae; genus Nitratireductor; species Nitratireductor aquimarinus. The sequence continues at coordinate 47,573 of NZ_JAFKDE010000002.1, read as the reverse complement.
GTCAGCATCGCCAGCAACATGATCGGAAACACGTCGAACAGCGCCGCATTCGCCTTGGCGCTTTCCTCGATGGCCCCGCCAAGCTCGATGCGATAGCCGACCGGCAGATCCTCGATCAGCGGCTGCAGCGTCGGCCAGATCTGCGACGACACATCCGGCGCCTGCACGCCCGCCGGCACATCGGCCCGCACGGTGATCATCATGTCGCGGTTCTGCCGCCACAGGATCGGCTCCTCATGGCCATAGACCACCTTCGCCACCTGCGAGAGCGGCACCGGCTGCCCGCCGCGCGTGGCAATCGTCAGATCGCCCAGATGCGCCACATCAAGCCGTTCGCTTTCCACCGCACGCGCCACGACATTGACGGTCTCGATGCCGTCGCGCACCGCCGTCACCGTGTAGCCGGAAAGCAGCGTCTGCAGCGTGCGGCCAATGTCCTGCGGGGTCAGGCCAAGCGCCCGCGCCCGGTCCTGATCCACTTCCAGCCGGATCGACTTCGCCTGCTCGTTCCAGTCCAGATTGGGGTCGAGCGCATTCGGGTTCTGCGCCATCACATCGCGCACATCATAAGCGATGCGACGCACCTCGAGCGGATCGGGGCCAACCACGCGGAACTGCACGGGAAAGCCCACCGGCGGGCCGAACACGAGTTCGGTCACGCGCACCCGCGCCTCCGGCAGACCGCCGTCTGCGATGTAGTCCTGCAACCGCGCCTTCACCCGGTCGCGGGCTTCCGCGTCCTTCGTGTACATCTCGATGGTCGCGAAGTTCGGCTTCGGCAACTCCGGATTGGAAGCGAGGAACCAGCGCGGCGCGCCAGCGCCCACATAGGTGGCGTAGGTCAGAACCTCTTCATCCGCCGCGACCACCGCTTCCATGGTGCGGGCGGAAGCCTCCGTCGCCTTGATCGGCGCGCCTTCCGGCAGACGGATTTCCACCATCAGCTCCGGTCGCGGCGAGGTCGGGAAGAACTGCTGCTGCACGAAACCGAATGTCCAGATGGAAGCCGCAAAAAGGCCGATCACCGAGGCGATCACCACCCAGCGCCAGGAGACGCACCAGTTCACCACCCGGCGCAAAGCATTGTAGAGGCGCGTGTCATAGATGTCGTGATGCTGCCCGCCCTCGGCCACCGCACCACCATGCTTGTGGAAGTCCGGCAACAGCTTGACGCCGATATAGGGCGTGAAGATCACCGCCACGAACCACGACGCCACCAGCGCGATGGTCACCACCCAGAAGATGCCGCCGGCATATTCGCCCGCCGTCGACTTGGCGAACCCGACAGGCAGAAAGCCCGCCGCCGTCACCAGCGTTCCGGTGAGCATGGGAAAGGCCGTTGATGTCCAGGCGAAGGTCGCCGCCTTCAGCCGGTCATAGCCCTGCTCCATCTTCACGACCATCATCTCGACGGCGATGATCGCATCGTCCACCATCAGGCCGAGCGCGATGATGAGCGCGCCAAGCGTGATGCGTTCAAGGCTCATGCCCAGCATGTCGAGCGCGATCATCACGATGGCCAGAACCAGCGGCACGGCCAGCGCCACAACGATGCCCGTGCGCCAGCCGAGCGACAGGAAGCTCACCGCCAGCACCACGGCCAGCGCTTCCAGAAACACCTTGATGAACTCGCCGACCGAATCCTGCACCACTTCGGGCTGGTTGGCGATCATCTCGAGTTCCAGCCCCACCGGCATGTCGGCCCTGATTTCACTCATGGCCGCATCGAGGTTTTCGCCGAGCTTCAGAATGTTCGCGCCCTCGGCCATGACCACACCAATGGCCAGCGCCTGATGCCCGTCATGGCGGGCAAGGAAGGCCGGCGGGTCTTCATAGCCGCGCCGCACATCCGCAATGTCACCCAGCCGGAACACGGTTCCGTTCGCCGCAATTGGCACCGACGCGACCGCGTCCACGCCCTTCAGCGCGCCTTCAACACGCAGGAACACCCGGTCAGAGGCCGTTTCGATCTCGCCTGCCGGCGTCACCGCGTTCTGCGCCGCGATGGAGTTGAAGATCACCTGCGGGTCGATGCCCAGCGTCGCAAGCTTTGAATGCGAGAACTCGACGAAGATGCGCTCATCCTGTGCGCCGTAGAAGCGCACCTTCTCCACATCGGGAACACGCAGAAGCCGCTGGCGTATGTCTTCCGCCGCGTCCTTCAGGTCGCGCATGGTCGCGCCTTCGCCGCTCAGCATGTAGAGCGCGCTGTCCACATCGCCGAACTCGTCGTTGAAGAACGGCCCGATCACGCCTTGCGGCAGCTGCGCGCGAATGTCGCCCACCCGCTTGCGCACCTGATACCAGAGTTCCTCCACCTCACCCGGCGGCGTGGTGTCCTGAAGCTGCACCTGCATGAAGGTGGAGCCGGGCTTGGAATAGGTGCGCACCTTGTCGAAATAAGGCACTTCCTGAAGCGTCTTTTCGATGGGATCGGCGACCTGCCGCTGCACTTCCTCGGCGGTGGCGCCCGGCCAGACCGCGTTCACCACCATCACCTTGATGGTGAAGCTCGGGTCTTCCGCCCGGCCAAGCCGCGCGTAGGAATAGGCCCCGCCAAGCGACAGGACGATGATCAGAAACAGTACGAGCGTCTGGTGGGTGACGGCCCACTGCGAAAGGTTGAAGCGTTGCATCTGAGCCCCCGGTCAGTCGGCGCTGGCGGACTGGATTTCGGCGAGCCGGACACGCTCCCCGTCGCGGAGCTTCTGCACTCCAAGCGTCACGATCTTGTCGCCATCCTCAAGCCCCTCGGCGATGATCGCATTCTCTGTCTGGTAGGCCTCGACGACGACCGGCCGGCGTTTGAGTTCGTGCGAGGGGGGATCGACAACGAACACGACCGGGCCCCGGCCGTCGTCAAGAACCGCCGTCATCGGTATGCGAGCAACCGGTGACGGATCTCCTTTGGTCAGTGAAACGGTGGCGGTCATGCCAAGCCGGACATTCTCGTCCGCCTCCGGCACGGAAAACCGCACGGGATAGGTTCGGCTCGTGCCATTGGCCTCCGGCGCGATCTCGCGCACCGTCGCCGCATAGCGCCCGTCGCCGGCCCACAGGGTCACTTCGGCGGTGGAGCCTTCCAGATCGGCGAGCCGGCTTTCCGGGATCGAAACCACGACCTCCTTCTGGTCCAGCCGTGCAACGCTCACCACCATCTGACCGGGCGAGACCACCTGCCCGGCCTCGACGCCCGTGGCGCTCACCACGCCATCGGCAGAGGCCGTCAGTTCCGCATAGCCCATCTGGTTGGTGGCGAGTGCAACCGCGCGTTCGGCCTGATCGAAGCGCGAGCGCGCCTCATCCACGGCCAGCGACTGCGCATCGAGCGCGGCCTCGGTCACATGCCCGCGCTTGAACAGCGTGCGGGCGCGCTCCAGATCGGACTGCGCCTTGGTGAGGCTCGCCTGCGCCGCCGTCAGCGCGGCGCGCTGCTGTTCGAGCTGCAGGTTCAGATCCACCGGGTCGAGCTGCGCCAGCGTCTGGCCTGCTTTCACCCGGTCGCCCACATCCACAAGCCGGGCCGCCACCTTGCCGCCGACGCGAAACGCCTCGGCCACTTCCGTGCGCGGCATCACGGTTCCGGTGTAGGTGCGGGTCTCGGCAAGCGGCGCAAGGCGCACCGTCGCCACGCGCACCACCGGGTCTGGCCGTTCGGCCACTTCCTCATCCTGGCAGGCGACAAGCGCCAGCGCCATTGCGCTCAAAAGAACGGTCCGTTTCATCGTCGCCAGGGGCATGAAAGCCTTACCTTATAAATGTTGTTAACTGATGATTCTCAATAATCATCACTATTTAGGCGCACGAAACAGACTTTGGCTCCCGGTTTCCCGGTAACGCCCTAGTTTCGCTTGCCCAGCCCTCTCAGAATAAAGCGAAGCTGCTCGCGCAGCCCCTCTTCGGTGTCTTCACCATGCAGGATGCAGTGTTCGATCATCTGCGGATGTACGAATGTCATGAAAGCCGTCTTCACGCAGCGCGCTGCTTCCGCAGGATCGTCCACGTCGAAATCGCCGGAAGCGATCCCCTCACGAATGACCCCTTCTATGATCAGGGTCATGCGCTCGATATGGTCCTTGATCGTCGCCCAGTTCTCGTGCATCGCCGCCGAAAGCATATCGTGCGTGCGTTTTTCCCTTATAAGGGTCGCTTTGTTGTGCTCGTGAATGGCGGTCAGAAGCTTCGTCAGCTTCTCCGGCGCAGGCGCGTCAGTCCGCGCGATGGTAAAGGCGATATCGGCCACCTCTTCCACGATGCGCCCGCAGATGGACTCGTTGATTGCGCCCTTGGAAGGGAAGAACCGGTAGATATTGGCCGGACTCATGCGCAGTTCCGCCGCGATATCAGCGACCGAGGTCTTCTGATAACCGATGGTTCGGAAGAAGTTCTCCGCAACCTCCAGAATGCGGGAGCGGGTCTCTTCAGGATCTGTGCGCGTGCGTGAAACTGGCTTCATCATCTAATTCCTGATGATTTTCAATAATCATCACTATTCATTGAGTCAAGCGTTGAAACGCGTTCTACCACGTCCCGCCGGCAGGCTACAGGCCCGGCCAGCCGCAGACGTGGGGCTTTGCCCGGCACTGGCGACCGGACAACACCATGAATCCTTTATAAGAGCGGCAATCGCAAGGCGCAAAAAGCCTGAAACACCTTACGTCAGCGCGCATCCTCAAGGATCATCGCAGCCGCCTTCTCCGCGATCATCAGCGTCGGTGAATTTGTGTTGCCCGATGTGATCACCGGCATGACCGAGGCGTCGGCGATGCGCAGCCCCCGAAGCCCGCGCATGCGAAGCCGCGGGTCCACCACCGCCCCTTCATCCGCGCCCATGCGGCAGGTGCCGACGGGATGGAAGATTGTCGTGCCCACCTGCCCCGCCGCCTCCACCAGTTCTTCTTCGCTCTGGTACTGCGGCCCCGGCTTGAACTCTTCGGGGCTGTATCGCTGCAAGGCCGGCTGCGCGACGATGCGGCGTGTCAGCCGGATCGCATCGACAGCCACCTGCCGGTCGCTCTCGGTCGAAAGGTAATTGGGCCGGATTGCCGGCTGCCGGCGGAAATCGTCAGACGTCAGATGCACCGAGCCGCGACTGTCCGGCCTCAGATTGCACACGCTCGCCGTGAAGGCAGGAAACGGATGAACCGGCTCGCCGAACCTGTCGAGCGAGAGCGGCTGCACGTGATATTGCAGGTTCGGCGTCTCGCGCGCCTCATCCGAACGGGTGAAGAGGCCGAGCTGGCTTGGGGCCATCGACATCGGCCCCGAACGTTTCAGGAAATATTCCAGCGCAATCGCCGCCTTGCCTGTCAGGCTGCTCGCCTGCTCGTTCAGCGTGCGGATGCCCGACACTTTGTAGGCGCAGCGCAATTGCAGGTGGTCCTGAAGATTTTCGCCCACGCCATTCTGCTCGAACTCCACGGGAATGCCTGCCGCCTGAAGCACATCACCGCGCCCTATGCCTGACAGTTCCAGAATGTGCGGTGAGCCTATCGCGCCTGCCGCAAGCACCGTCTCACGACGGCACCTTGCCTCGCGCGCCTCGCCATTCTGTTCATAGGCAACGCCCGTCACACGCCCGGCTTCCAGAAGCAGGCGGCGCACATGCGCGCCCGTTTCCACGCGCAGATTCTTCCGGTGGCGCACCGGTTTCAGAAAGGCTTTCGACGCATTCCAGCGCACGCCGCCGCGCTGGTTCACCCGGAAATAGGACGAACCCTCATTGTCGCCCCGGTTGAAGTCATCGACCCTTGGAATGCCCAGCCCTTCGGCGGCTTCCTGAAACGCGTCGAGAATGTCCCAGCGCACCCGCGCCTCTTCCACGCGCCATTCGCCGCCCGCGCCATGCATCTCGTCGGCGCCCCGGTAATAATCCTCGGGCTTCTTGAAGAATGGGAGCACGTCATCCCATGCCCATCCCGTGCAGCCCATCTGCCGCCAGCGATCATAGTCGCGCGCCTGACCGCGCATGTAGATCATGCCATTGATGGACGAGCAGCCGCCCAGCACCTTGCCACGCGGATAGGCGAGCGAGCGCCCGCCGAGCCCCGGCTCGCTTTCGGTCGCAAAACACCAGTCGGTGCGCGGATTGGAGATGCAGTAGAGATAGCCGACCGGAATGTGGATCCAGGCGTAATTGTCCCGCCCGCCCGCTTCGAGAAGCAGAACGGAGACATTCGGATCGGCGGAAAGCCGGTTGGCCAGCAGGCATCCTGCCGTTCCCGCACCGACGACGATGTAGTCGAACGTCTCCGCCATGGCCGTCAGCCCCGCTCACCGGCAGGCGGAAGAAGATCCGCCCTGCGCGCCTCCATGGTCAAGGCTACGATGCGGCAGGTTGTTTTCGCAAGATCAGAACTGCGCGATTACGGCACTGCTTTGGGAGCATTTCTTTTTCGGAAAAAGCGCCTGGTTTTCCCGAAAAAGCCCGTCGTTTTTCTGGAAAATCGCCGTTTTGGAGAATTTCAGGCAATATTGTCGCAAGCGCAATTGTCACATGGTCAAGCGATTTGCTTTGCCCGACACTGCGCGCCCCAATGGAGGCCGAGATGAAGAACGCCGAATACACACCGACTGACAATCCCATGCTGACCGGCGCGCTCGGCCGCTGCCCGCAGTGCCAGAAGGGGCATATCTTCAAGGGCTATCTGCAGATCGCTGAAAACTGTGACGTCTGCGGTCTCGACTTTTCCTTCGCCGACCCGGCGGACGGCCCGGCCTTCTTCGCGATGACGATTGCCGCCGTTCCGGCCCTTGCCTTCGGCGTCTGGTTCCAGATGGCGTTCGAACTGCCGCTCTGGGTTCACGTCTTCACCACCGTGCCGCTGACGATCCTGAGCTGCATGGCGCTTTTGCGCCCGCTCAAGGGCTGGCTGGTCTGCTCGCAATACTTCCACAAGGCGGCGGAAGGCTCCATCGACTACGCCTGGCACGAACAGGCGGCCGAAGCGCAGAAGCAGGCCGACAAGGCCTGATTTCTCAGACCTCCAGCGCCGTCTCGGCCATGATCTCCTGAAGCGCGTCGTAGGCGGCGACAACCGTCTGCGCCTGCGCTTCATGCGCGAGCCGGAAGGCATCGCCATAGATGGTCTCGTCGGGATATTCCGTGATGAGCATCATCGGCGCCTCGTGACGATCATCTTCGGAAATCGTGATCGGGAAGCCGTTCAGAACCTCGAACTGCAGCGTGCCCGCATGGATCTCGTAAAGCCGGATCTGGCGCGCGTTGAATTCGACCAGCCCCGGCACTTTTGCCAGTTCCGTCGTGACCTTTTCCAGAAGCCGGCGCGTGCGCTCTCCCCAGCCCGCCTTGTGGCGGACGATCAGGAAGAAGCCCTTGGGCACTGTCCACATCTCGAAACCGCGCGGGATGTAGCCGGTCAGCGGCCGCGTCCACTCATGGGCGGGATAGCCGTGCAGATTGACGTGAAGGGCCGCCTTTGTGCGCTCGAAGCACAGACGCCGGATGCCCTTTTCATAAAGCGGCTCGGCCTCGCGATATTCAAGATCGTCGCCCAGCGCGGTGTAGCGGGCGGCGTGATGCATGTGATGCGGCTGGCTCTGGCAGAGATGCCAGTGCAGCGCATAGCCATCCGGGTTCTCCAGCGGCGAGACGGTGAAATGCGCGCCTGTGCGCTCTGAGAGCATCGTCGCGCCGCGCAGTGCGCCGGCGACGCCGGAAATCTCGTTCGGGTGCTGCCCGCCGCTCAGCATGATCGGATGATCGCTTCCGCTGACATAGCGCCCTGCCACCGCGCGGCCCGCGCGCGATTTGACCGCAAACGCCTCGCCGCCGATCCGCTCCAGCGTCTCGTTGACGGCGGCGACCGAAAACGGTCCCGTTGCCTCGTGCAGCGGCTGTGCGGGCCATGCGGCAGGCTCGGTGGTGAGCGGGCGCGTTTCGACCCTGACGGTGAGCGGCCCCTCGCCTGCCGCGATCACCGGAATGATCTGACCGGGCTGAAGCCCGCGCGAACCGAGCGGACGGCCGGATTTCTTCTGGAAGAGTTCAAGCAGCGAGAAATAGAAATCCTCGTGCAGCGCCTCATGCAGGCTGATCGCTTCCTCGCCAACCGGGAGGCGTGCGTCTGCGCCGGGCATGGACACGGCAATGTGCAGCGCCTCGAAGAAGGGTTCGCTGTCGCCCCAGGGATGCGCATCGATGGCCTGTACCGTTTCGTGGAACAGACGCTCGAAATCGGTTTCCAGCGCCTCATCCACGCTGCGGCCATCGGGATGGCGCACACGCAGCCAGCCGCAGGGCGAGAGAAGCTCTTTGCCAATGTGATCTTCGGCAAGCCGGTTGGGCGCGAACACCGCATGGCGCGAGACAGCGCCATCCGCCGCCGTGATCTCGACGCCATATTCGAGCGCGCCGCCGGCCTCGGCCGGGGTGAAGGCGATTTCCGCCGCGCCCACCATGCCGGCAAGCGGATAGGCCTCCAGAAGGAAACGCTGCCCGGGCGCAGCCGGGCTCACCGGGTAGGTGATGGCGATGCGGCTTGCGCTGGCTGCCGCATCCTCGGTGAAGAAATGAACCAGCGGCTTGTAGGCGCTGTAGAGCCGGGCGGTGACGCCCGCTGCCGCAAAGCGCTTCCCGGCAGCGCGGCGTGCTGCCTCATCCTCGAAAAGCCAGGCCTCCAGCTCTGCGCCGCGCCATGCCTCACTGGCATAGTCGGCGATCAGACGGTCGAGCGTTCGGTCAAAGGTCTTTTCGAAGATCGCGGTCATGTTTCTGTCCGTCCTGTTGGATCAAGGAGATCGCGCAGCCAGTCGCCAAGCAGGTTCAGGCCGAGCACGGTGAAGAGAATGGCAAGTCCCGGGAAGACGCTGACCCACCATGCGTTCTGCATATAGGTGCGCCCGTCCGCCAGCATGCCGCCCCAGCTCGGGATGGTCGGATCGACGCCGAGACCGAGGAAGGTGAGCGAGCTTTCCAGAAGGATGTTGGTGGCGACGTTGAGCGTCATCAGAACGATGACCGGGCCGGCCAGGTTCGGCAGAAGGTGCTGGAACAGGATCTTGAAATCCGGCACGCCGATGGCCTTGGCCGCATGGATGAACTCGCGGTCGTTGAGCGACAGGACGGAGCCGCGCACAAGGCGCGCATACTGCACCCACTGCGACACGATGAGCAGGATGATCGTGTTGGTGATGCCGCCGCCCACAATGGCGATGAAGGTGATGGCGAGCAGGATGAAGGGCAGCGCGAGCTGCACATCGGCAAAGCGCATCACCAGCACATCCCAGAAGCCGCGATAATAGCCCGAAATCAGGCCCATCACGACGCCCACGACCACCGCGCCGGCAACCGAGGTGAAGCCGACGAGCAGCGAGATCTTGCCGCCGGAGATGACACGCGCAAGCACATCGCGCCCCAGCGGATCAGTGCCGAGAATGTGCGCCCAGTCGGTGAAGGGTTTGGTCAGGCGGGCGGCAAGATTGATCTGCTCGCCACCATCGGGGAACAGAAGCGGCGAGAGAAGCACCGCCAGCGTCATCGTGCCGGCGAGCAGGATGCCGAGGATGAACTCGATGTTCTTGAAGTGACGCAAACGCGAAACAGCCTGTGCCATGATTGCGTCCTTTCCTAGCGGTTGCGGATGCGCGGATCGACCAGCCCGTAGGCGATGTCGACCAGCAGGTTGATGCCGATGATGAGCAGCGACAGAACGGTGATGACCGCCTGAAGGACCGGATAGTCACGACCGGCCACCGCATCGAAGGCCAGCGTGCCGAGGCCCGGCCAGTTGAACACGCGCTCGATGACGACGATGCCGCCCAGAAGGCCGCCGAACTGGAGGCCGAAATAGGTGATGAGCGGAATGGCGCAGTTTCTGAGCGCGTGCTTGTAGAGCACCTTGGTCTCGCTCAGGCCCTTGGCCCGCGCCACCTGAATGTATTGCGAGCGCAGCGTCTCAAGCATGGCCGTGCGCACCAGCCGCACATTGGTGGCCGTGAGAATGACGCCCATGGTGACCGCCGGCATGATGTAGCTTGCAAAGCCGCCCATGCCCGAAGGCGGCAGCCATTGCAGCATCACCGAGAACACCAGCACCAGCATGATGGCGAGCCAGAAATTCGGAAAGGAAAGACCGACCAGCGACAGGATGCGGATCACCTGATCGGCGGTCTTGCCCTTGTTGACCGCAGCGTGAACGCCAAGCGGGATGGAAATCGCGATGGACACGAACATGGACGAGAAGGCCAGCGCCAGCGTGGCCGGCAGGGCCTTGGAAATGAGCATGGAAACCGAGGTTCCACCAAGGAAGCTGCGGCCGAAATCGCCAACGAACAGCCCTTTTATGAAATCCCAGTACTGGGTGATGAAAGGCTCGTTGAGGCCGAGTGCCTGGCGGATGTTCGCCAGATCCTCTTCCGTGACGCTGCCCGCGCCCTGGGACAGCATGAGCGCCGGGTCGCCGGTCAGCCGGATGGCGAACGACACCGTGAGGGTGACGACGAAAACGACGAACACCGCCTGCAGGATGCGTTTGAGAAGAAAACTGGCCACCAGAGCCTCCGGGATAAATTCGTTGCGCGCCGCGTGATTCTTTTGCGGTGCGCGATGTTCAAGGGGCCGGGGGCGACACGGGCCGCCCCCGACATGCAAGTCGCAGTCCTTTGACCTTCGCATTTGTGCGCGGTCGGGTGAGATCACCCGACCGCAAAATGCTGAGGAGGACTATTCGACCTCAACCTCGTTGAGACGCATGCGGCTGTCCGGCGGCGCGATGAAGTTCTTCACCCGCTTGTTGACGCCGTAGAGCGCATTGAGGTTGTAAAGCGGCATTTCGAGAGCGCGGTCGGCTGCGTAGGCTGCGATTTCCTGCAGCACCTTCTCACGCGCATCGACATCGATCATCGGGCGCTGCGATTCCAGAAGCGCATCCAGCTCCGCGTCGCTGTCATACGGGTTCCAGCGCTCGCCCGTGTGGTACATCAGGTAAGCGGTGTTGTCGTAGTCGAGCGTCCAGCCGCCCCAGCTCTGCTGGAACATCTCGCCGGTCTTGCCCTGCGGGATGATGTCGTTGAGCAGAACGTTGGTCTCATACGGCTTGATGGTGGCGTTAAGGCCGGCCATCTGCAGGTAGCTGGCAACCGCCTGGGTGACTTCACCGAAGGTGGCGTCATTGCCGCGAATGTCGATCTGAACAGCCGTGCCGGGCGCAACGCCGGCTTCCTTCAGCAGTTCCTTGGCCTTGGCCTGATCGAACGGCAGCGGCTCCATCTCCGGGTCGTAACCGAAGGACAGTTCCGACTGGAACGATGCGATCTGCTTGGCCTGACCGCCGAGAACGGCGTCGATGATGGCCTCGCGATCCACGGCCATGATCATGGCCTTGCGCACGCGCTCATCGGCGGTGATGCCGTTGCCGGTGTTGAAGCGCAGGGCATAGACCGTCGGGCTGGTGACGGAAACGATTTCGAGCTTGTCGTCGGCCTCGATGGTGGGAACCATGGAGATCGGGATGGTCGGCGGAATGACGATGTCGACACGGCCGGCCTGAAGCTCGGCAACGGCGGTGGCCGGCTCCGAGATGAAGCGGTACTCGACGGCGTCGAGCTTCGGTGCGCCGCCCCAGTGGTCGGCGAAGGCTTCAAGCTTCACGCCGACCTTCGGCTCGTAGGAGGCCATCTTGAACGGACCGGTGCCAACGGGATTTGCGTTGACGAAGTCTTCTTCGTTCTCGGTGACGTATTTCGGCGGCACGATCATCGCGCCATAGCCGGCGAGCTTGGTGATCAGCACCGGATCGGGCTGGGTGAGGATCAGATCGACGGTGAAATCGTCGATGACATCGACCTTCTCGATCACGGCGTAATTGGAACGCTGCGGGCCCTTCTTGCCTTCTTCGCCGAGCAGGCGGTCGAAGGTGAACTTCACGGCGTCGGCGTTGAAATCCTCGCCATTGTGGAACTTGACGCCTTCACGCAGCTTGAAGCGGAGACGCTTGCCCTCGTCGAGCACTTCCCATTCGGTGGCGAGGCCGGGGACGATCTTCGTATCGGGACCGCGATAGACCAGGCCATCATAGATGTTGGTGGCGACGGACGACCAGTTCACCAGGAAGGTGTCGATCGGGTCCCAGCTGCCCGGGTCCTGCGGGGAAGAGATGGTGAGCGTGCCTGCGGCCTGCGCCGGCATGACGCCGAACGGCAGAGCCGCCAGCACGGCGGCGAGTAACGCGCCGCGTGTATTGCCCAGTTTCATGTCAAAGTCCTCCGTTTCATCTGCGTTTGTGTTCCAGCAATCAGCCTGCGGCGTTCTGCGCGACCAGATGGTCGGGCGCGATCTCCACCAGAGGCTGAATTTCGGGCTCGTCGCCGACCCTGCGCACAGGGCTCGGGATTTCGCCTTCGAGCATGGGCCGGTCGGGCCGCTTTGTCGGGTCGGCGATGGGAACCGCCGAGAGCAGTTTCTTCGTGTAGGGATGCGTGGCGCGCTCGAACACGGCCTCGCGCGACCCCGCCTCCACGATCTGCCCCAGATAGAGCACGGCGACGCGGTGGCTGACCTTCTCGACCACCGCCATGTCGTGGCTGATGAACAGGTAGGACAGGCCCTCGTCAGCCTGCAGCTCCATCAAGAGATTGATGATCTGCGCCTGCACCGACACGTCGAGCGCCGACAGCGCCTCATCGGCGATGATGAGCTTGGGCCGCGAGGCAAGCGCGCGGGCGATGCAGATGCGCTGGCGCTGGCCGCCGGAGAATTCATGCGGGTAGCGCCGCGCATGCTCGGCCTTGAGGCCGACGCGCTCAAGCAGTTCGTCCACACGCTTCTGCCGGGCGGCGGCGCCTTCGATCAGGCCATGCGTGACAATTGGCTCTGCGATGGAGAAGCCGACCGTGCGGCGCGGATCAAGCGAGGCGAACGGGTCCTGAAAGACATACTGCACCTTCTGGCGCAGGCTGTGACGCTCGGCCGACGACATGGCGGAAATGGCCTTGCCCTCGAAGAAGATCTCGCCGCCTGTCGCTTCCTGAAGCTGCTGGATGGTGCGGCCGATGGTGGACTTGCCGGAACCGGACTCGCCGACCAGCGAAAGGGTCTCACCCGGCCAGATGTCGAGGCTGACCTTTTCCACCGCGTGAACGCGATGGGTGACGCCGCCGAAGAAACCCTTCTTGATGTCGAAACGGGTTTCCAGGTTCTTCAGCGTGAGGATCGGGGACTGATCGTAGCGCGCGGTGTCCTGAAGATGCTCCTCGCCCACGAGACGGGGCGTTTCGCCATCCATGACGGCAACCGGCAGGCGCTTGGGATATTTCTCGCCGGCCATGGAGCCAAGGGTGGGAACGGCGGACAGAAGGGTCTGCGTGTAGGCATGCTGCGGATTGGCGAAGATCTGGTCGACCGGGCCTTCCTCGACCTTCTGGCCGCGCCACATGACGACCACCTCGTCGGCCACCTCGGCCACCACGCCCATGTCGTGCGTGATGAAGATGACCGCCATGCCGAGCTTTTCCTGCAGGTCGCGGATGATGGAGAGGATCTGCGCCTGAATGGTCACGTCGAGCGCGGTGGTGGGCTCGTCGGCGATCAGGAGTTTTGGCTTGCAGGCAAGCGCCATGGCGATCATGACGCGCTGGCGCATGCCGCCGGAAAGCTGGTGCGGATAGCGCGACAGCAGCGCGCGGGCATCCGGCAGGCGCACCATCTCCAGAAGGTCGCCGGCCTGACGCAGCGCCTCTTTTCTGGAAACGCTTTCATGCAGCATCAGCACTTCGGTGATCTGGTCGCCGATGGTGAAGACCGGGTTGAGCGAGGTCATCGGCTCCTGGAAGATCATGGCGATGTCCTTGCCACGAACCTTGCGCATGGTTTCGACCGGGGCCTTGGCGAGATCGACCGGACCGTCACCGCCATTAAACAGGATCTCGCCCTTGGCGATGGTTCCGTTCATGTGATCGATCAGCCGCATGATGGAGAGCGAGGTGACCGATTTGCCGGAACCGGACTCGCCCACAATGGCCAGCGTGCGCCCCGGCGCGACCCTGAAGCTCAGATCGTCCACGACCCGGTTCGAGCCGAATTCGACGGCGAGTGAACGAATTTCCAGTAACGTGTCCTGTCCGAGCTGCGGCATAGGTGCTCCCATTTGAAGGGTAGGCCGAGATGTCTCATTGAACCCGGCTGCATCTGGCCCCAACTGTTAGTCCAGTTTGACGACAGACGCGTGTTTTCCGCGCGTTATGAGCGGCCTCCCAATCAAAAGAAAACATTTCCAGATATTTTGTCAATAAATTATCATTGAAGATGCATGTAAAATTGCGACCTATTGAAATGCAAGGCTTTCAGCTCGGCTCTATCAGAGCGTCTTTGCGGGACAATGATGCGGCCAGCGCCAAAAGCGCCGGAGCGGATGCCCCGACGCCTTTCATGCAACGATGATCGAAAGGCGGATTTTCCGCCTGTGGCTCAGCGGATGAACTGATCCACGTAGTCGCGGCCTAAGCCGACCTTTTCATAGTGGTTGCGGCACATCTCGATCTTGGTGAAGACGTCCTCGAACCCCTCATGCTTGCCCCAGGGGTCGACGTAGTACATGACGCCGTTAACCTGGAAGAGCGTGATCATCTCTTCAACGTCTTCCGGCACGACGAGGGTGTGGGTTTCGCCCGGCGGCTCATAGACATAGCCCCCTTCTTTGGCCACCCAGTCGTGCTCCAGATAGTGCCAGCGCCCCTTGATCACATAGCCGTGAACGGGATTGGGATGGCGGTGACGGGCCAGTACGCCCGCCTTGCGCACCTTCAGGAGATTCACCCAATAGCCCTGTGAGGCATTGAGGCAGAGCGGGCGGAACCAGACCTGATCGGCCTGCGGCACCCACACCCGGTCGTCTTCCGGAATTGCACTGGGGACCACGATGTCGCTGCCCGCCTCCGGCGGCATGGGCAGCTGATAGGGCATTCTCTTTTCGTCTTCGCTCTGGGCCATTTTTCTCTCCCGGGAGCATTTCGGGTGAAAACAGGGTCACCCGAAATGCTCGATCTGTTCAAATTCATGCAAATGCGGATGCAGAAACGACTTCCGCTTTGCTGTGATCGCGCGTGACTACATCACGCCAAAGGTCTCGAACGCCTCGACGGCGGGCATGCCTTTGCGGATGGCGTTGCCGACGCGGTTTTCCGTTTCCGCCTTTTCCAGCGAGCGGCGCACCACTTCCTCCTCCGCATCGCGCGGGATGATGAGGACGCCTTCGCGATCGCCGAAGACAAGCGCGCCGGGCTCGACCCGGATGCCGTCGATCTGAACCGCCGAACGGAAATCGATTACCTTGCCGCGCGGTCCCTGATCCTGCGCGTAGACGCCGCGACAGAAGGTCGGGAAACCCAGCGCCTCGATGCCGTCGGCATCGCGCACATAGCCGTCGAGCACCGCGCCTGCGGCTTTCAGGAAGCCGGCGCGGGTGGCCATGAGCTCGCCCCACAGCGCGTAGCGCAGCGATGCGCCGGTGGCGACATAAACCTCGCCCTCTTTCAGATCATCGAGCGCCTCGAGCATGAGGCCGAAGGGCTTGTGCGCCAGCGGCCCGCGCGCCTCTTTTCCGCCATTGCCGAACACATCGGCCTCAAGAACGGGCATGGCGCGGCCGACGGTGATCATCTTCTGCTTCAAGGGCGCAATGCCGGCCGGCAGGAACTGATGGTGCAGGCCCATCTCATCGAGAATGTCGCCGAGCACGGCCGTGAACAGCCGCTCACGCATGAGCGTGAACATTTCCGTGTCATTGGCGTAGGGTTTGCTCATCTGGAAAATCCTTCTTCAAGAGGCCGAGTAACCGCCATCGACCGGCAGGATGACGCCGGTGACGAAGGCAGCTTCGGGAGATGCGAGAAAGCGTGCGGGGCCGGCCAGATCTTCCGGCTTGCCCCAGCGTTTCATGGGGGTCCGCGACAGGATCGGATCGCTGCGCGCGGGATCTTCGGTCAGCGCCCGTGTCAGATCGGTGGCGATCCAGCCCGGCGCGATGGCGTTGACGCGGATCCCGTCTGCAGCCCAGGCGATGGCGAGCGACTTCGTCAGCTGCGCCACACCGCCCTTGGAGGCGGCGTAGGCCGG
Organism: Nitratireductor aquimarinus; assembly: GCF_017255295.1. Classification (GTDB taxonomy): domain Bacteria; phylum Pseudomonadota; class Alphaproteobacteria; order Rhizobiales; family Rhizobiaceae; genus Nitratireductor; species Nitratireductor aquimarinus. The sequence goes on along the minus strand of NZ_JAFKDE010000002.1, from coordinate 31,501 downwards.
CGAGGTGGCGCTGCCAAAATAGGTGAGCATGGACGCGGTGTTGATGACGCAGCCGCCGGCAGCCTTGAGGGCCGCATGGGCGGCCTCGCAGCAGCGCTGCGTGCCATTGAGGTTGATGTCCAGCACATCGGCGAAATCCTGCTGGCGGAACTCGGCCCCGTTGCGGCGGATCACGCCGGCGCAATTGACCAGCACATCAAGACGTTCAAACCCCGCGAAGAAGGCGGTTACGCTTTCAGCATCCCGCACATCCAGCACCGCGCCTTCAACGCCCTCCGGCAGGCTCGCGACAACGCCCTCCTCATGCCCGGTCGCGACAACGCGCGCCCCCTTCCCGCCTGCGAAGCCGGCGGCGATGGCGCGGCCAATACCGCTCGATCCGCCGACGACGACAACCGTTCTTGTCATGTATTCAGTCTCCAGTTGATGCGGCGCGGCGTGTGCGCGCGGCCCTGTAAAGCGACAGGCCGATCAGAAGCGCCCAGAGCGCCAGTGTCAGCACGCCCAGCGTTCCGCCGATGGGGCGGGCAAAAAACTCCATGAGCTGCCCGTCCGCCTTGATGATCGACTTCATGAAGTTCTCCTCGACCAGTTGCCCGAGGATGAGCGCCAGGATCATCGGCGCGAGCGGGAAGTCGTTCTCCTCCAGAACGAAGGCGATGAGCCCGACAACCAGCATGACCCAGACATCGAACAGCGTGTTGTTGGCGGCGAAAGCGCCGATCACGCAGAACAGTAGGATGATCGGAAACAGGATGTCCTGCGGAATGCTGAGGAGACGCCGCGAGCCGTAGACGGCAGCCAGACCGAGCGGCAGCATCAGGAGGTTCGCGATAATGAAGACGGCGAAGATGGCGTTGACCAGCCCGGTGTCCATGACGAACACCATCGGCCCAGGCGTAATGCCCTTCATCAGAAGAACGCCGATCAGGATCGCGGTAATCGTGTCGCCGGGGATGCCAAAAACGAGGCTCGGCACATAAGCGCCGGACAGCGCGGCATTGTTGGCGCTGGAAGCGCTGACGATGCCTTCGGGATAGCCGGTGCCAAACTTTTCAGGCGACCGGGAGAATTTCTTGGAAAGCGCGTAGGCGATCCAGGCGGCGATGTCCGCGCCGGCTCCGGGCAGAGCGCCGATCACGCTGCCAAGCAGAGAGGAGCGCGCGACACCGCCCTTGAAACGCCAGATGGTGCTGCCGACACCGGACACCATCGCGCCAAGCCGCACGGGCGGCGGCGCCGGCAGCCGCGAGGGGCGCGCGACCTTGCGCAGGATCTCGGTGATGGCGAACATGCCGATCAGCACGGGGATGATGGACACGCCGCCGATCAGCTCGGTATCGCCGAAGGTGAAGCGCTTGACGCCCATCACCACGTCGATGCCGATGGTGGACAGCATGAGGCCGATGCACAGCGACAGGACGCCTTTTACCGGTGAACTGCTGGACACGAAGATGGCGCAGGACAGGCCGAGCAGCGCCAGCCAGAAATATTCGTAGCTGGAGAAGCCGAGCGACACGGCCGCGATCTGCGGTGCAGCCAGAATGAGCACGGCGACGCCGACGAGGCCGCCAATGGTGGAACAGAGCATGTTGACGCCGAGCGCCAGCTCCACCTGCCCCTTTTCGCGCATGCGATAGGCCTCGTCCGTATAGGCGGCGGAGGCGGGCGTGCCAGGAATGCGCAGAAGCGCACCGGGAATGTCGCCCGCGAAAATGGCCATGGTGGTGGCGGCGACAATCGCGCCAATGGCCGGGATCGGATCGAGGAAGAAGGTGATCGGCACCAGAAGCGCGGTACCCATGGTTGCGGTGAGCCCCGGTATGGAGCCGATCATCAGACCGTAGGCGGATGCGGCGACGATGATGAAGAAGACCTGCGGCTGCAGGACCTGACCGAAAGCTGTGAGAACGGCGTCCATCAGTAGATCACCTCCGTCAGAAGGCCGAGCGGCAGCGGCACACGCAGGAGATAGGCAAACAGCAGCCAGAGAGCGCCTGTGCCGAGCAGGGCGATGATGGCGGCGCGCACCGGTTTGCCCGTGGTGACGGTCAGGAATGCGCCGAGCAGCACCGGCACCAGAAGCGGAAACCCGATAGGTTTGCTGAGATAGATGTAGGCGACCACGAAGCCCGGCACCCAGGCCATGCGATGGAGCGTGGCCGAACCCCGCATCCAGTCAGCAATAACGAGAAGCGGTGCGTGGCTGCGCACCCCGCTCCAGACGAGCGCGAGGCCGCCCACCATCATCACACTCGCGATGATAGTGGGAAATGTGCCGGGCCCATAGGGCTGGTCCGGCAGGGTGGGGAAGCCGCGAACGGCAAACAGGATGATGACCGACAGGAGGACGAAAATGCCTCCTATCAGAGCGTCGTTCATGCGCATGGTTCAGGCCTCCCCGCGCCCGGTTACTGCTTCAGGCCGAGCTTCTGAATGACGTCGGCATTGCTCTTGGAAGCGCCTTCCATGAAGCTGCCGAACTCATCCGCTGGGAGCCAGCGCACGCCAAAGCCGCGGCTGCTCATGAACTCCTGGAACTCATCGCTCTGGTAGACCTTGTCGAGCGCAGCCTCGACCTTGTCGGAGATCGCCGCGTCGAGCCCCTTCGGACCGACAATGCCGCGCCAGGTGCCACCGACAGAAGCCGTGCCGACGGCCTCTTTGGCGGTCGGAACATCCGGGTAGGAAGCAAGCCGCTCATCGGCCAGAACGGCGAGCGTCTTTACGAGACCGGCATCGCGCATGGATGCAGCTTCCGGTAACGAGGACGGAACGACGGCCACACCGCCGGCAACCAGCTCCTGAAAGCCGGGCGCAGCGCCTTGGCTGGGAACAACCGTGAGTGCGGTCGGGTCCACACCATTGTCATTGAGGAAACCGGCGAAGGCCAGATGGTAGGCAGCGCCAACCGGGAAACCGGAAGCCTTGAACTTGCCCGGGTTTGCCTTGATGGCCTCAAGCGCCTGGCCGGCGTTTTCCCACTCGCTGTCAGCGCGCACGTTGAACGCGGAAGCGTCGAAATTGACAAGCGCGATGGGGGTCACATCAGCAGGCGACGCCTCGGACGTGCCGATGGCGGCGTAGGTGGTGAGTTCGGCCGTGGCGAGACCCAGCGTGTAGCCGTCCGGGTCGGCGTCGATCATCGCCGTGTGCCCGACGATGCCGCCGGCGCCGGTGCGGTTGACCACATTGACCGGCGTGCCGAGTTCTTCCTGCAGACCCTTGGCAAGCATGCGGCCAACGGCATCGGTGCCGCCGCCGGCGGACCACGGCACGATCAGCGTGATCGGGCGCTCGGGATACTCGGCAAAGGCCGGGCCGGCAAAGGCCACGGTCGCTGCAAACAGCGTCGTCAGGGTTACGTATTTCATTGCTTCTCCTCCGTTGATTGGCATTCCTCAATGCCGGTTGCCGGTTCGTGCTGAACCGAAAAGCTCCTTCGTGTCGGACAGGCTCTGCTCAAGCAGGCGCTCCATGGAAGCGCGGGCCCTGTCCGGGTCGTGTGCGGCGATGGCTTCGTAGACGAGGCGGTGGTTTTTGAGATTGCCCTCGAAATTGCCGGGCTGTTCGAGAAGCGCCTCGAAATTGGCGCGCACGGCATGGATGATCGAGCGGATGATGGACTGGATGAACCGGTTGTTTCCAGCGTCTGCGACCGCCAGATGGAAGGCCACATCCACCGTGACCTGATCGGCGGCGTTGTCGCTGCCGCGCAGTTCTTCCATGCCGCGATAAGCCTCGGCGATGGCATTCACCTGCTCTGGATCCGCTGAACGCGCTGCCTCATAGGCGGCTGCCGGCTCGATGGTCTGGCGCGTTCTTGCGAGTTCCTCCAGAAACTGCGGATCGGCGCGAAACAGCGCCCCGAACCAATCGATCACGTCTGGATCGAGCACGTTCCACTCCGCACGCGGCAGAACCACCGTGCCCCGGCGCGGCGCAATGGCCACCATCGACTTGGCGGCAAGCAGCTTCATCGCCTCACGCAGCGTATTGCGCGAAACCGAAAAGCGCGATGCGAGCTCGGCTTCCAGGGGCAGACGTTCGCCCTCGGAAAACTCTCCCTCCACAATCGCCTGACCAATGGCCTCGGCCGTGATGAAGGCTCCCGACCTCCATTGAGCCGTACTGCGCGACGTCATACGCCCTCCTCATCTCGCATTGGTAGGATCAATGCGCAAGACTCCATAATCTGTCAAGCGCCTCACCTTGCTGCGCTGCACCAAATCGAATTCTTCAAGGCCCTTGACAGCTTCGTTTCGCGAGATAGGCTTAAGACCTAATAAGATTTTGGCATCTGGGCCTCGCCGGGAATATTGTTGTTCCCGTCGGGGCCTTTTGCGTTTTAAGGAACCCAAAGTGAGCGTCTATCCGGTCGGAGTTTTGTTTTCGCGTAGCGGCGGCTATAGCCGGCCGGCCGAGCAGGGTTACTTCGGCGCGCTGGCGGCGGTGGCCGACATCAACGCGGACGACGCCTACCCCTTCACGCTCGAAGCCCATCATGCAGACCCGAAGGGCAATGCGGACCGCTATGCAGAGCTTTGCCGCGATCTGATCCGCACGACCGGCGCGCAGCATATTGTCGGCTGCACCACCTCGTGGAGCCGCAAGGAGGTGATCCCGGTTGTCGAGAAACTCGATGCGCTTCTTTGGTATCCTTGCGTCTATGAGGGCTTCGAGGTCTCGGAAAACCTGATCTATGTGGCGGCCTGCGCCAACCAGCATCTGGTGCCGCTGCTCGACCACATCGTTCCGCGCTTCGGCGCGCGCGCCTTCCTGACCGGCTCCAACTATATCTGGGGCTGGGAGACGAACCGCATCGCGCGCGACATCCTCACCCGTTCCGGCGGCGCTGTTCTGGGCGAGCGCTATGTGCCGATCGGCGATGAGGACATCGACCATCTGATCGAGGAAATCCGGGAGAAGCACCCGGACTTCATTCTCAACAATCTGATCGGCACCTCCTCCTATGCGTTTTTGGCGGCCTATCGGGCGCTGGGCATGGAAGACCCGGCCTTCCGCCCCGAAAACTGCCCAGTGGTGAGCTGCAATCTGTGTGAGAACGAGACCACGCGGCTCGGCGAAGACGCAGCCGGGCACTACACGGTTTCAAGCTATTTCCGCGCACTGGCGAGCGAGGAGAACGACCGCTTTGCCGCCCGCATGAAGGCGAGCGAGCCGTCGCGCGTGGCCGATGCGTTCTTCGTGCAGGCCTATGCGGCGGTGGTGATGATCGCCGAGGCGATCCGCCGGACCGGCAGTGACGCGGCGCAGGACGTGCTGGAAGCGGTGCGCGCGCAGGAGACGGCGACGCCGCTCGGACCGGTGCGCGTCGACCGCGGCACCAACCATGTCAATCTGTGCGCCCATATCGGACGGGCACGCGCGGATGGCGATTTCGACATCGTGCATTACTGCCGCGAAACCATTGCGCCCGACCCGTTCCTGACGGCCACGCCGCTCGACCGGCTTTACGCGACCATGGCCGCCGATGCGCGGCAGCTCAGGGTGGTGCGATGAGCCCCACCCTCGCCCATACACCCAATTTCGTCGGCTGGCGGGCGCTCATCCTGCACCGGCCGCACCAGAACGTGGACGCGCTGATGGCGCAGTGCGCGCGCATCGGCATTGCCGCCGATCAGGCCTGGCCGACGCTGGAAGACGCCGAAGCCATGCGCGGCTATGACGTGCTTCTGATCGACGCCGACATGGGCCATGACGAGCAGTTTCCCTGGGCGCCGGGGCTCGCGCCCATGCCGATGATCGCGCTGATCGGCTCGGAAGCGCCCGGGCGCATCGCCTGGACCATCGGTCAGGGGGCGGACGCCCAGCTTCTGAAGCCCATCGGCAGCGCCGGGCTCTACAGCGCGCTTGTCGTGGCGAGCCAGGGTTTTTTGCGGCGCACGGCCCAGACGGAGGAAATCGCCCTCCTGAAAGACCAGCTCGCCAAGCGGCAGGTCGTCGCCGAGGCGACCGCCATCCTCATGCTGAAGCACAATTGCGATGCCGAGGCCGCCTATAACCGTCTTCGCAAGACGGCCATGGCCGAGCGGCGCTCCATCGAGAAAGCCGCCGCCGGCATCATCGCAAGTTTCGATACACACGGAAGAACGAATGTCACAAACGGTCGCTGAGACGGAGACGCACGTGGCGACGCCGTCGGTTCTGGCGCGCCTTCTGCGCCGACCGCTGGCGCTGACGGGCCTTGTCATCATCGCGGTGGTGGTTCTGGCCGCAGTCTTTGCGCCATGGCTCGCCCCCTATGATCCCTATGAGCAGTTCTTCGAGGGGCTGACCATTGAGGGTGCGCCGCTGCCGCCAAGCGCGCAGTTCTGGTTCGGCACCGACCTGGTGGGACGCGACCTCTTCAGCCGCCTGATCTATGGCGCACAGACCTCGCTTATCATCGGCGTGGTGGCCAACGGCATCGCCGTGGTGATCGGCTCGGCGGTGGGCATTTCGGCCGGCTATTTTCGCGGCTGGGCCGACACGGTTCTGATGCGCTTCACCGACCTGATGATGGCCTTTCCGGCGCTGCTCCTGGCCATCGTTCTGGCGGCGATCTTCAGCCCGAGCCTGTGGATCGTGGCCATGGTGATCGCCATGGTGAACTGGGTGCAGATCGCGCGCGTGACCTACACCGAGACGCGCTCCATCGCCGAACGCGACTTCGTGGTGGCCGAGCGCGCCATGGGTGCGGGCGCAGGGCGCATCCTGTTCCGCCACATCCTGCCGCATCTGCTCTCCACCATCATCGTGTGGGCGACGCTGGGCATCGCAACCACCGTGCTTCTGGAAGCGACGCTTTCCTTCCTCGGCATCGGCGTTCAGCCGCCCATTCCCTCCTGGGGCAACATCATCTTCGAGAACCAGACCTATTTCACTTCCGCGCCCTGGCTCGTGTTCATTCCGGGCGCCGCCATTCTGGCGCTGGCGCTTGCCTTCAACCTGGTGGGTGATGCGCTGCGCGACATTCTCGACCCGACACAGCAGGGACGCCACTGATGCTTGCCTACATAACCCGCCGTCTGGTGCAGACGGCGCTGATCCTGCTCGGCATCAGCTTCGTGACTTTCGTGCTGCTTTACCTTGTGCCGGCTGACCCGGCGCGCCAGATCGCCGGCCGCAGCGCAACCGCCGCGACGGTGGAGAACATTCGCGAGCAGCTTGGCCTCAACCTGCCCTTTTACGAACAGTATCTGCGCTATCTCGGAGGGCTTCTGAACGGCGATCTCGGCCGCTCTTACCTGCAGAAGACCGAGGTTTCCACGCTGATCGCGGCGCGTCTGCCGGCGAGCCTGCTCCTGATGGCGGGCGCGATCTTCTGCGAGCTGGCGCTTGGCCTGACCATGGGCGTTGTGGCGGCGCTGAAGCGCGGTTCGCGCACCGACGACACGCTGATGATCGCCTCTTTCGTGGGTGTTTCGGCCCCGCAATTCGTGATCGGCATTCTGCTGCTCTACGTGTTTGCGGTAAAGCTCGGCTGGTTCCCCATCGGCGGTTACGGCACGTTTGCGCATCTGGTTCTGCCCTCCATCACGCTCGGCTTTCTGGGGGCTGGCTGGTATTCGCGCATGATGCGTTCGTCGCTGATCGACGTGCTCAGGCAGGATTACATCCGCACCGCCCGCGCCACCGGCGCGACCCGTGCAAAGGTGCTTTTCGGCCATGCGCTGCCCAACGCCATCCTGCCCATCATCGCCATGATCGGCATCGACATCGGCCTGTTCATGTCGGGCATCGTGGTGGTGGAAAGCGTGTTCGGCTGGCCCGGCATCGGCCAGCTCGCCTGGCAGGCGATCCAGCGCGTCGACATTCCAATCATCATGGGCGTCACGCTGGTTTCGGCCTGCGCCATCGTGATCGGCAATCTGCTTGCCGACCTGATCACCCCGCTCATCGATCCCCGCATCAAGCTGCGCTGATGCGTTTCCAACAACACGTGCAGCACCAGAGAAAGGAACACTTGAGATGAGAAATCTGCTTCTGGCCGGCGTTGCCGCCGCTGCCCTTTCCGCCTCCGCGCTCGCGCCCGCCCTTGCACAGGACATCAAGCAGGGCGGCTCGATGACCGTGACCTACAAGGACGACGTGTCGACGCTCGATCCGGCCATCGGCTATGACTGGCAGAACTGGTCGATGATCAAATCGCTGTTCGACGGCCTGATGGATTATGTGCCGGGCACGACGGAGCTGCGCCCGGAGATTGCCGAATCCTATGAGATTTCCGAGGACGGCACGGTCTTCACCTTCAAGCTGCGCGACGGCGTGAAATTCCACAATGGCCGCGCCCTTACCGCCGAGGACGTGAAATATTCCATCGAGCGCGCGGTGAACCCGAAGACCCAGAGCCCGGGTGCGGGTTTCTTCGGCTCCATCAAGGGGTTTGAGGAAGCTTCGAGCGGCGATGCGGAAGGGCTTTCGGGCATCACGGTCGTCGATGACGGCACGATCAAATTCGAGCTTTCACGTCCCGACGCGACCTTCCTGCACGTGCTGGCGCTCAACTTCGCCCATGTGGTGCCGAAGGAAGAGGTCGAGAAATACGGTGCGGACTTCGGCAAGCATCCGGTCGGCTCCGGCGCGTTCAAGCTGGCGGAATGGACGCTCGGCCAGCGCCTCGTCTTCGAGCGCTTCGAGGACTACTGGAACCCCGGCGTGCCGAAGCTCGACCAGATCGTCTTCGAGGTCGGCCAGGAGCCGGTGGTGGCGCTGCTGCGCCTGCAGAACGGCGAAGTGGACGTGCCGGGCGACGGCATTCCGCCGGCGAAGTTCATCGAGGTGAAGAACGATCCCAAGTTCAAGGACCTTATCATTCAGGGCGGCCAGCTGCACACCGGCTACGTGACCATGAATGTGAAGATGGAGCCCTTCGACAAGGCGGAAGTGCGCCAGGCCGTGAACATGGCCATCAACAAGGACCGCATCCTGCGCATCATCAATGGTCGCGCCGTGACGGCGAACCAGCCGCTGCCGCCTTCCATGCCGGGCTACGCCAAGGACCATGAGGGCTATGCCTATGATCCGGAAGCCGCCAAGGCGCTTCTGGCCGAGGCCGGGCTTGCAGACGGGTTCGAGACCGAACTCTACGTCATGAACACCGACCCGCAGCCGCGCATTGCGCAGGCGATCCAGCAGGACCTGAAGGCCATCGGCATCAACGCCTCGATCAAGTCTCTGGCGCAGGCCAATGTGATTGCGGCAGGCGGCGAGGAAGATCAGGCTCCGATGATCTGGTCGGGCGGCATGGCGTGGATCGCCGACTTCCCGGATCCGTCCAACTTCTACGGCCCGATCCTGGGCTGCGACGGCGCGGTTTCGGGCGGCTGGAACTGGGCCTGGTACTGCAATGAGGATCTCGACGCCATGGCGCAGGAAGCCGATTCCATGGTCGATCCGGCCAAGGCCGGCGAGCGCGAGGCCATGTGGCGCGACATCTATCTGAAGGTCATGGAAGACGCCCCCTGGGCGCCGATCTTCAACGAAGAGCGCTTCACCATTCGCTCCGAACGCATCGGCGGCGACGACAAGCTGTTCGTCGATCCGGTGCACATTCCCGTCCACTATGACGAGGTCTATGCCAAAGATGTGCAATAACTGCGACTACACCATCCACGGACGCCACCACCATTTTGGGTGGGATCATTCGATCCCGCCCGCAGAACGGGTGACGCCGGGCTCGACGCTGGAATTCGAATGTCTCGATTCCGGCTCCGGCCACTTCACGCCCGAAAGCACCGTGGACGACATCGCCACGCTGGATTTCTCCAAGGTCAATCCGGTCAACGGCCCCATCTATGTGGAAGGGGCCAGCCCCGGCGATGCGCTGAAGGTCGAGATCCTCTCGTTCAAACCGTCCGGCTTCGGCTGGACGGCGAACATTCCGGGCTTTGGCCTTCTGGCGGACCAGTTCAAGGACCCGGCGCTGACGCTGTGGAACTATGACGCAACGAGCCTTGAGCCGGCTGCCTTTGGCAAGCACGGCCGTGTGCCGCTGAAACCCTTTGCCGGCACAATCGGACTGGCGCCGGCGGAAGCGGGTCTCCACTCGGTTGTGCCGCCGCGCCGCATGGGCGGCAATCTCGACATCCGCGATCTGGCGGCGGGCACCACGCTCTATCTGCCGGTCGAGGTGGAGGGCGCACTGTTCTCCATCGGAGACACCCATGCCGCCCAGGGCGACGGCGAAGTGTGCGGCACGGCCATCGAGAGCCAGATGAACGTGGCGGTGAAGCTGGACGTGGTGAAGGATGCAAACCTTGCCATGCCGCGCTTCACCACGCCGGGACCGGTGACGCGGCATCTGGATGCGGAAGGCTATGAGGTGACGACCGGCATCGGCTCCGACCTCATGGAAGGCGCACGTGCGGCCCTTTCCGGCATGATCGACCTTCTGTGCGCCACGCGCGGGCTCTCGCCCGAGGACGCCTACATGCTGTGTTCGGTGTGTGGCGACCTGCGCATCAGCGAAATCGTCGACCAGCCCAACTGGGTCGTTTCCTTCTACTTCCCGCGCGTCGTCTTTTCGTGAGCCGACGCCAATGAGCAAAGCGCGCGCCATGCAACAGAAAACAACCAGCGGTCTTCTGGAGGTGAACGGCCTCACCGTTCAGGTGGCCACACCCGCCGGCGCGCGCACTGTCGTCGACGATCTGTCTTTCACGCTGGAAGGCGGAAAGACGCTCTGCATCGCCGGCGAAAGCGGTTCTGGCAAATCGATGACCGCACTCTCGCTGATGCAGCTTCTGCCCAAGCCCATGGCGCGGGTTTCCGCCGGAACGGCCAAACTTGACGGGCGCGACATTCTCGCCCTGCCCGAGGCGGAGATGCGCCAGGTGCGCGGCCGCCATATCGGCATGATCTTTCAGGAACCGATGACCTCGCTCAACCCGGTTCTGACCATCGGCAAGCAGCTTGGCGGGGCCATTTCCGCACATGGCGGCATGCGGGGGGGCCTGTCGGACGCCGCGATCCGCGCCCGTGCGCTGGAACTGCTCGACCAGGTGCAGATCCCCGAGCCGGCGCGACGCCTGAAGCAGTTTCCTCACGAGCTTTCCGGCGGCATGCGCCAGCGCGTGGTGATTGCCATGGCGCTGGCCCAGAGCCCGCAGATCCTGATTGCCGATGAACCGACCACGGCGCTGGATGTGACCGTGCAGGCGCAGATTCTGGCGCTGATCCGCAAATTGCAGGCCGATCTCGGCATCTCCGTGATCATGATCACGCACGATATGGGCGTGGTGGCCGAGATGGCGGATGACGTGCTGGTGATGCAGCACGGGCGCATGGTGGAACACAGCCCCGCCAGCGTGATCTTTTCAAAACCCCGTCACCCTTACACGCAGGAACTGCTCGCCGCCGTTCCAAGGCTGGGCGAGATGACGGGAACGAGTGCGCCCAAGCGCATGAGCGATGACGCGACTGCATCGGTGCAGACGCCCGCGCCCGCCGAACCGCTGGTCGCGGTGAAAGACCTGACCGTGCGCTTCGACATCAAGGGCGGCATCCTGCAACGCCCGGTGCAGCGCGTGCATGCGGTGGAGGGTGTTTCCTTCGACATCATGCCCGGCGAAACACTCTCGCTGGTCGGGGAATCGGGCTGCGGCAAGTCGACCACCGGCAAGGCGCTGCTCAACCTGATCCCGTGGCAGGGCGACATTCGCGTTGCCGGCCGTGAAACGCGCGGGCTCGGCGCAAGCGCCATGCGGCCCGTGCTGCGCGACGTGCAGATGATTTTTCAGGACCCTTACGCCTCGCTCGATCCGCGCATGCGGGTAGGCGATCTGGTGGCCGAGCCGCTGCACATCCATGGGCTGGCAAGCGGCAGCGAACTTGATGACCGCGTGGCCTATCTCTTCCGCCGCGTGGGGCTCTCGGCCGACCAGATGCGGCGGTATCCGCACGAGTTCTCCGGCGGCCAGCGGCAGCGCATCTGCATAGCGCGTGCGCTTTCGCTCTCGCCAAAGCTGATCGTGGCGGATGAATCCGTCGCCGCACTCGATGTTTCGATCCAGGCGCAGGTGCTCGATCTGTTGCAGGATATCCAGAACGAAACCGGCATGTCCTATCTCTTCATTTCGCACGACATGGCGGTGGTGGAGCAGATCAGCCACCGGGTGGCGGTGATGTATATGGGGCGTTTCGTGGAGATGGGCAGCCGTGCGCAAATCTTCGAGAACCCGCAGCACGACTACACGAAAAAGCTGATGGCGGCGGTGCCGGTGGCGGACCCTTCGCGCCCGCGCCGCGCCTTCATGGAAAGGGCGGAAGACCTGCCGAGCCCCGTCCATGAGCTCGACTACACGCCACCGCTACAGGCTGCACGCGACATTGGCGGCGGACACATGGTGTGGGAAGCGGCGGGGCGATAAGTCGGCTTAAAAGAGCCTGACGAAGAAGACCAGGCTCATCACCGTGCCGACCAGAATGACCACCGCGCGCACCACGGCAGGCGGCAGCGCGCGGGCCAGCGGCGCACCCGCATAGCCGCCAATGGTGGCGGCTGCCATCATCACCAGCGCCTGCGGCCATGCAACGATCCCGGCAAGCGCGAAAGTGGCGACCGAGATGGCCGAGAGGATGAAGGACAACCCGTTCTTCAGACCGTTCATCGTGTTGAGGTCACGCATGCCCCAGAGCGAAAACAGGGCGAGCAGGACAATGCCCAGACCGCCATTGAAATAGCCGCCATAGATGGAGACGACGAGGGTGCTGATCCGCCCCTCACCTGCCTCGCCACCGCCCGAACCGTGGCGGCGCGCCCAGCTTTGAATGCGGGCGCCGAAGGCGAAGATGAGCGTGGCGGCTGCCAGCAGGAAAGGCACCACCAACGAGAACGCTTCGTTGGAAGACACCAGCAGCAGGAGCGAGCCGATCAGCCCGCCAATGGCCGTGAGGCCGGCAATGCGCAGAAGCCTGGACCGGTCGAAAGCCGCGAGCTCCGAACGGAAGCCCAGCGCGCCGCCCAGATAGCCGGGAAACACGGCGACTGCGCTTGTCGCGTTTGCCGCAACGACGGGCACGCCCGTATAGACCAGCGCCGGGAAGGTGAGAAACGTGCCGCCGCCTGCGACCGTGTTGAGCGTGCCGGCAAAGAACGCCGCGACCGCCAGGATCAGATACTCTTCCATGCGTCCCCCACGCTCTGAAAAACCGGACTTGCATCAACCGCCTGGATCGCGGCGGATCCGAATGAACCACGGCGATCCAGAGCCACTTATCCGATCCGCGCGAAAAGGGCCAATGGCCTGCGCCGGCGGAGCATTGGCACAGACGGGTGCGCGCGCACGGAAACAACGTGGGATAGTATGAAAAGAAGGCCTTCAGGCTTTGTTATGAATGTGACATTAGGGAAGTTCTCTGGAGACTTCGAACGTTTCGCCCCTGCGAAACCCTTTCGCGACACGCCTGGAAAGCATGATGGAGAACACCCCTGCGATCAACATGACCGGCTTTGTCGGTCCTGCGATCATGCTCCTTTTCGCCCTCGGCTTCGTCTGGGTGTGGCTCGTGGACCGGCGGCAGCTGAATTCCGCCATTCTTGCAGCCGCCTGCGCCTTCCTGAGCGTGGGCATGACCTTGCAGCTTCTGGAATGGCCGGCGGGGCCTGGTCCGAATGTGCTGTTTTCCGGCTTTTTCTATACGCTGGCCGTGTTGCTGGCGAGCGACGGCATGTTACGACGCGCCGGCAAACGGCTCAGCCTGTTAGCCGGCATCGCTCTGATGATCGCCATCATGGCGCCGCTCTGGTATTTCTCCTATGTCGAGCCAAGCCTGCTGATGCGCATCTATGTGCAGAATTTCGGCTATGGCGCCATACTTCTCGTCAACGCCCTGCGCCTGCGGCCGGCAAAGGGCGCAGGTGCTGCGGACCGGGTGCTCTTCTGGGTGCTGCTGGTCTTCGCCATTCACTTCTTTCCGCGCACGCTTTTCACCACCGGCCCCGCGATAGCGCATGACGGCATTGCGCCGGATGGATCACTGTTCTGGCAGACGCTCCAGCTCTCGCTCTCGGTGCTGGGGGCCATGCTGGCGCTGGCCGTGCTCGCCACCATTCTGACCGACATGATGGAAGACCTGCGGCGCGATCGCGACCGTGACGGGCTGACGGGCATTCTGAACCGCCGGGGTTTCGAGGAACGCGCCAACAGGCTTGTGAATTCGCGGCGCAGAGCAGCCATGTCGCTCATCGTGTGCGATCTCGACCACTTCAAGCTCCTGAACGACACCCATGGCCACAGTGCCGGTGATGCGGCGCTGAAGGTCTTCGGCACCATGCTTCTCGATACGGCGCGTTCCACCGACATTGTGGGTCGGATCGGCGGCGAGGAATTCGCGCTGCTCCTGCCCAACACCGACCTCGCCGGCGCACGCGACATGGCCGAACGCCTGCGCCGGAACCTTGCAGCCGACGACTTTCCGCTGACGCAGAAGGGCATCGACCTTTCCGCAAGCTTCGGCGTGGCGGAGAAGGCTCCGCAGGACACGCTTGGCACGCTGTTCAAGCGGGCCGATGGCTATCTGTATGAGGCCAAAAACGACGGACGCGACCGCACCGTTGCGCGGGAGGTTTCCGAAGCCGCGCCGCACACGGACGCAACCCCGGCGGCAAAGCCAGCCGATCAGGCACCGGGCGTCTGAACGCACTCACGCGCCAATGTCGCCCACAGCCGATAGCGTGCATTTGACGAAATCGCGCACGAACGGGTTTATGCTGTCCTCGCGCCAGGCCACCACCAGCGAAACCGCCTTGGGCAGCTTTGGAAGCTCGCGGTAGACCACCCCTGTCGTCGGCGTCATTACCACCCAGGACGGCACGATGCCGACGCCAATGCCGGCGGATGCCATCACGACGACCGTCATCGTGTGGCTGACCTCCTGAACCACTTTCGGTGCGAAGCCGGCTTTGCGGCAATATTGCAGGACCACATCCTGATAGCTGACACCGACGATCGATGAATAGGTGATGAAGTTTTCCTCACTCAGGTCTTCGACCTCGAGGTCTTCCTTCGCGGCAAGGGGCGAGTCTGCCGGCAGCACCGCGACGAACCCCTCCCGATACACTTCGCGATAGGTGATGCCGGACATGGTGCGGGGCGGGCGCACGAAGGCCACGTCGATCTTGCGCTCTTTGAGGAGCGCCAGCTGCTCCTCGGTGGTGTGGATCTGCATGTCGATCTGAACGGCCGGATTGCGCTGGCTGAACTCACGCATCGCATTCGACATAAAGGTGTAGAGCCCGACATACACGGTGGAAATGCGCAACCGCCCTGCCGAAAGCCCGCCGGCCGCCTGGGTTTCACGGAACCCCTCTTCCAGCGAAACGAAGATCTGCTGGGTCTTTTCAAACAGCACGCGACCGGCCGGCGTGAGCGTGACGCTGCGTGTCGTTCGGTCGAACAGACGAACGCCAAGCCGTTCTTCCAACTGACGAATCTGCTGGCTGAGCGGCGCCTGGGAGACGCCGAGCATCTCCGCAGCGCGGCCGAAATGCAGCTCCTGCGCGACCCGCATGAAATAGCGCAGATGCCGGAACTCAATGGCTCCCAGTGACTGCATTGCTCCTCCGTAATTCATATTCAAAACAGAAAAATAGCCTTCATAAATATATTGGACAAGCAATATTGGCACATGCTTCCGTAGTTCGAATTTGTTTGGGAGAGACTTCGTGAACGACCAAAAGCCGATCGATCTCGCACGACCGCTGCGGATCGCTGTTGGCCTCATGCTCATCGTGGTTGTGGGTGTGACGCTGCTGCAGATCATTCTGCGTTACTTCTTCAACGCACCGCTTGTCTGGAGTGAGGAGCTGGCAAAGCTTCTCATCGTCTGGATCGCCTTTATCGGCGCGGCCGCCGTCTGCTGGGACGGCCGCCATCTGAACGTTGATGTCTTCTTCCTGATGCTTCCGCAGAAGGCGCGCAATGTGGTGCGCTACATCAACGCCGGAATTTCCATCGGCTTTCTGGCCATTCTCGGCTGGACCAGCGTCAAGCTGGTGATCCTGGAGAACATGCAGGACCTCTCGGCCCTGCCGCTTCCGGCAGGCGTGGTGCGGCTCGCAGCGACCGTTGGTGCGGCCCTGATGATCCTCGCGATCATCGGACGCATCGTCTACGTGCGGCCCATGCACCGCCAGACCGACCCGGCCTATGGCCATGAAGACCCCATGTGATCTGCGGACCAATCAATGCTGACAATTGCTATTATCGGACTGCTTCTGGTCCTTCTATTCATGGGTTTGCCGCTGGTCTTCGCCATCGGCGCATCGTCCATGGTGTATTTCTTCTTTGCCGACATCAATCTGGCGCTGCTGACCCAGCGCATGACGGCATCGATCAATTCCTTCCTGATCCTGGCCATCCCGTTCTTCTTCCTGGCCGGCGAATTGATGAATGCGTGCAAGCTGACCGACCGCATCATCGCTCTGGCAAAGGCGCTGGTGGGGCATATCCATGGCGGTCTGGCGCAGGTGAACATCTTCGCCAGCCTGATCTTCTCCGGCATGTCGGGCTCGCCCACCGCAGACACGACCGCACTGGGCTCGGTGCTTATTCCGGCAATGAAGAAGGAAGGCTATCCAGGCCCCTTCTCGGCAGCCGTGACCGTGGCGTCTTCCATGGTGGGACCGATGATCCCGCCGAGCGTTGCACTGGTGATCTATGGCACGCTGGCCAATGTCTCCATCGGCCGCCTGCTTCTGGCAGGCATTCTGCCGGGCTTCGTGATCATCGGCACGCAGATGCTGTTCACCTATTTCTATGCGCGCAAACGCAATTTTCCGCGCTATGAACGGGCGACGATGCCGGAACTGGCCACCGCCATCAAGGGCGGCGGCCCGGCCATCATGTTCCCGGTCATCATCGTGGCTGGCATTCTGTTCGGCATCTTCTCGCCGACCGAGGCGGCGGCCGTGGCCGTGCTCTACGGCCTGCTGCTCAGCCTCTTCTACCGCAATGTAAAACTCGCCGACATCTGGGGCGCGATCCAGAACACGGCGCTGGGCTCGGCCCGCATCCTCTCCATCATCGCCGTTGCGTCTGCGTTTTCGTGGATCATGGTGCGCGAGCAGGTGCCGATGGCCATTGCAAACGGCATTTCCTCCATCTCGGAAAACCCGGTCATCGCGCTCTTCGTGATCGTGGCGATGCTTCTGGGCGTCGGGCTTCTGATGGTTGCCTCTTCGGCCGAGATCGTGCTGACGCCGATCCTCGTTCCGGTGATCCTGCAGTTCGGCATCGATCCGGTGCACTTTGGCGTTTTGCTGGTCTTCAGCCTGATCATCGGCGGCGCGACCCCACCGGTGGGCGTGCTGATGTTCATCGCGCAGGACATAGCCAAGATATCGCACGGCCAGATGGTGAAGGCGATGCTGCCCTTCTACATCCCGCTGTTCACGGCGGTGGTGCTGCTGGTCCTGTTCCCCGAGATCAGCCTTTTCCTTCCCAACCTCGTGTTCGGGAACTGAGCGTTCAATGACTTTGGAGTCCATGCATAAATGAGTACCGTGAAGAACCACCTTCTGGAGGACATGACCTTTCTGGAATTCCAGGAGCGCATGAGCGAGGATCCGGTGATCCTCATTCCGCTCGGCTCGCAGGAAATTCAGGGCCCGATGGTGCCCATGGGCGATTTCATGCTCACCCGCGAAATCGCCAGCCTCGTGGCCGAGAAGACCGGGGCGATTGCCGCCCCGACCATGCCTTTCGGCTATGCGGAGTATTTCCGCTCCGTGCCGGGCGGCATCGCGCTTTCGGCCGACGCCTTCCGCGCCACGCTGCGCGACATGCTCGACAATTTTCTCGACCATGGCCTGACCAGGCTTGTGATCCTGAACGGGCACAGCGGCAATGCGCCCCTGATCGACCAGGTGATCCGCTCGGTGCGCCGCGATCATGACGTGCTGGTGCCAAGCATCAATCTGTGGCGCTCCATTCCCGACGATCTGTGGAAGGAACTTCATGGCGACTTCGGCAAGAAGGCGTTCGCCCATGGCGGAGATCCGATCACCTCGGTCTATCTGCACCTCTTCCCGGATCTGACGCGAATGGACGCCGTGGAGATCGATGCCGCGTTCGGCAAGATGCTCGATCTGCCGACCGCCGGTCTTTCCGGCGTGCGTTTCCAGGGAACGGAAATCGCACTGCCGGTCAATGTCGACGATCACTGCTCCAACGGCATTGCCGGAGGGGACGCGCGCAAATCCTCTGCCGACAAGGGCGCGCGCTTCGTCGAGCACCTCATCGCGTTCTGCTCCGACTTTGTCGAGCACATGCGCTCTGTTCCATCATCCACAAAACCGAAAGCCAAAGGGGAACTTGCAAAATGAAGATGAAGGCACTTGCACTCAGCGCCGTGCTTCTGGCGACCGCCAGCGCACAGGCCGATGAAATCCGCTACGCGCTCTGGGCGCAGCCCGGCGAAGCGCAGTATGAAGGCGCGATGGAATTCAAGCGCGTGGTGGAGGAAGGCTCCGACCACACCGTCACGATCTTCCCCGGCGACCAGCTCGGCACGCCGCGTGAGGTTTACGCGCAGATGGCGCTCGGCTCCACCCAGATGCTCGCCAGCGGCGACCCGGGCCTCAAGGAGATCGAGTATCTTGCCCTGCCCTATCTGATGAACGGCATCGACAACTACAAGAAGGTGCTCGACACGGACTTCGGCAAGGAGTGGAACGAGCGGCTGACCGCAGAGCGCCAGGTGCGCATGCTCGGCTTCATGCCGCGCAGCCCGCGCCAGATCAGCGCCAATGTGGTCATCAACTCGATGGACGATCTGAGCGGTCTGAAGCTGCGTGCGCCCGAGCGGGACTACTATGTGGAATCGCTGCGCGCGCTGGGCGCGAACCCGACGCCCATGGCCTTCGCGGAAGTTTACACCGCGCTCCAGACCGGCATTGTCGACGGTCAGGAAAACCCGGTCGAAACCATCTACGCCCAGAAGTTCTATGAAGTTCAGAAGGGTGTGGCGATGGTCGATTACATCAACAAACCCGCTTATGTCGTTATCAGCGACCAGTTCTGGAAGGGACTGTCCGAGGAAGATCAGGCGCTTCTGCAGAAGGCCAATGACGCTTCGACGGCCAAGGTGAACGAACTGATGCCCGACCAGACCAAGAAGTACATCGCCGAGATGGAAGCGGCTGGTGTGACCGTGACCCACCCGGACACCGCGCCCTTCATGGAAGCCACGCAGTCCGTGCGTGACAATCTGGGCAAGGGCGTCTGGGGTGAAGAGGTCTACAAGCAGATCGTCGAGATCGGCAAAGAGTAGTTCGAACCCGGCAGATACATTGTCTGGTGCGGCTTTGGCCGGTTCATCGTTTACCGGAAACGGTGAACCGGTCTGTCTGCCTGCTTCCCTGCGTCCATAGGAACGCACAAAGGACGAGCAAGTCTTTTGATGGAGCATCGGGCCGAAAACGGTTTCCGCTTTTCGGCCCGATACCCTTGTGACCGCGCCACCCATTTTTTCAATTTCAGGATTCAAGCAACGCCATGAGCGACACCCAGAACCTGCGCGAGCGCATCGACGAGATCACCGCCGAGATTACCCCGCGCCTGATCGAAATCCGTCGGCAGCTCCACGCCAACCCGGAGCTGGGCTTCGAGGAATATGAAACATCGGCTCTGGTGATGCAGGAGCTGACCCGGATGGATGTTGCCCATCGTTCGGGCTTCGGCAAGACCGGCGTTGCCGCGACCATCGGCCAGGGCAATGGCAAGACCATTGGCATACGCGGCGATATGGACGCCCTGCCCATCGAGGAGACCGCCTCGCCGGAATATAAATCGCGCAATCCCGGCAAGATGCATGCCTGCGGCCATGACGCCCACACCGCCATCGCGCTTGGCGTGAGCCAGGTTCTGGCGCGTCTTTCCGACGTTCTGCCGGGCCGCGCGCTGATGATTTTCCAGCCCGCAGAAGAGGGACTGGGCGGGGCGCGCGCCATGCTGGAAGACGGCCTGTTCGAATGGGTCAAGCCGGACATCATGCTTGGCTATCACAACTGGCCGCTGATTGATGGCGGCACGATTGGCTATCATCCGAAGACGGCGTTCGCCTCCACCGATCCGTTCGACATCACGATCACCGGTCAGTCGGGCCATGGCGCGCATCCACATCTGGCGGTGGACCCGATCGTGGCGGCTGGCAATCTCGTGTCTTCCCTCCAGACCATCGTCGCCCGCGAGATCGCGCCGCTGGAAGCAGCCGTGGTGACCATCGGCTCGATCAAGGGTGGATCGGCGCGCAACCAGATTCCCGACAGCGTGACGCTGGAAGGCACCACGCGCAGCCAGAACCCGGCCGTGCGGGAAGCCGTGAAAGCAGCCATCGAGCGGGTATGTGCGGGCATTGCGCTCACACACCGGGTGACCTGCGAACCGACCTTCCTGACGGGCGTACCGCCGGTGGTAAACGATCCCGACATTCTGCATCCCGTGCTTGAAAGCGCGCGTGGCATGCTGGGAGATGACAGGATCGTTGAGCTGCCGCAGGGGTCCATGGGCAGCGAGGATTACGCGGAGTTTTCCACCCGCGTGCCAAGCGCGCATCTGCGCATCGGCTCGCGCCTGAAGGACCGCAACACGATGCTTCATCGCAGCGATTTCGATCTGGACGAGGCCTGCATTCCGACAGCGGTGAAGGCCATCGCGGCAGCGGCCATCGACCTGATGAAGGACTGACCGGCTGCCGGCGTTGCCGGCATCTGCAGGCAAAGAAAAAGGCCGGGCGCGAGACGCCCGGCCTTTTTTGCATCTCGTGAACCCGGTCAGGCGAGCGCGCGTTTGGCCATGGCCTTGATGAGATTGGCGCGATAGGCGGCATCGCAATGGATGTCGGACATGAGGCCATCGGCGGAGACGGACACGCCATCCACGGCGGCAGAAGACCAGTCTTTCGAAAGAGCCTGCTCGAGCCCCTCATGGCGGAAGACGCCATCCGACCCTGCACCGGTGACCGCCACACGCACCACGCCGTCACCGCCTTTCGCGACGAAGACGCCCGTCATCGCATAGCGCGAGGCCGGGTTCGGGAATTTCGCGTAGCCGCAGGTTTCCGGCGCGTCGAAGCTGACCGCCGTGACGATCTCGCCCTCATCGAGCGCGGTGGAGAACAGCCCGGTGAAGAAATCATCCGCAGCGATCTCGCGCCGGTTGGTGTGGATCGTCGCGCCAAGCGCCATGAGGCCTGCCGGATAGTCCGCCGCAGGATCATTGTTGGCGATGGAGCCGCCAATCGTGCCCTGATGGCGCACCGCAGGATCGCCGATGCCGCCGGCGAGCTTGACGATGGCCGGGCAGACCTTTGCGAGCTCAGCATTCCCGGCGACGGCCGCATGCGTGGTCATCGCGCCGATGGTGACGCTGCGACCGGACACGCGGACGCCCACGAGATCGGCAATGCCGCGCAGGTCGATCAGGTCTGAAGGAGCCGCCAGCCGATGCTTCATGGTGGGGAGCAGGGTCTGCCCGCCGGCAAGAAGCTGCCCTTCGGAGGCTGCGGAAAGCCTGGCGACGGCATCGTCGACACTGGTGGCGCGGTGATAGGTTACGTCATACATGGCAGGCCTCCCTATTCTGCAGCGATCTTGGTTGAGGCAGCCTGCAACGCCGCCCACACGCGCGGCGGCGTGGCCGGCATCTGGAGATCGTTGTTGCCGATTGCATCGGTGATGGCGTTGATGACCGCCGGCGGCGTGCCGATGGCCCCCGCCTCGCCGCAGCCCTTCATGCCGAGCGGGTTGGACGGGCTCTTGGTGGAATGATGATGGATGACGAAGCTCGGCACATTGTCGGCGCGCGGCATGGTGTAGTCCATGTAGCTGGCCGAAAGGAGCTGGCCTTCTTCGTCGTAGACCACGGTTTCAAGCATGGCCTGGCCAACGCCCTGGGCGATGCCGCCATGCACCTGGCCTTCCACGATCATCGGGTTGATGATGGTGCCGAAATCATCGGACGCGACGAACTGGATGATTTTCGTCTCGCCGGTTTCCGGGTCGACTTCCACCTCGCAGACATAGGTTCCTGCCGGGAAGGTGAAGTTTTCCGGATCGTAGAACGCGCCCTCCTTGAGCCCCGGCTCCATGCCGGCGGGCAGATTGTGCGCGGTGTAGGCGGCAAGGCCAACCTCGTGCCAGGCCATGGCGCGGTCGGTGCCGGCGACCTTCACCTCGCCATTCTCAACGACCAGATCGTCTTCGGAAACTTCCAGCACATGGGCGGCGATCTTCTTGACCTTGGCTTCGACCTTGTCGAGCGCCTTGACGATGGCCGAGAGGCCGACCGGGCCGGATCGCGAACCATAGGTACCCATGCCGAACTGCACCTTGTCGGTGTCGCCATGGACGATCTGGATGTTCTCTATGGGCAGGCCGAAACGCTCGGCCACCACCTGGGCAAAAGTGGTCTCATGCCCCTGCCCGTGGCTGTGGCTGCCGGTGAGAACCTCGATCGTGCCCACGGGATTGACCCGCACTTCCGCACTTTCCCAAAGGCCGACGCCCGCACCCAGCGAGCCGACGGCTGCCGAAGGGGCAATGCCGCAGGCCTCGATATAGGAGGCGAGGCCGATGCCGCGCAGCTTTCCGCGCTTGGCCGCTTCTTCGCGACGGGCGGGGAAGCCCTTGTAATCCGCAGCCTCCAGCGCCTGATCGAGATTGGCGGCGAAGTCGCCCGCATCATAGGTCATGATGACGGGCGTCTGGTGCGGGAACGCCTTGATGAAATTGGCGCGCCGCAGCTCTGACGGATCGACGCCCAGCTCCCGCGCCGCCGTTTCCATGATCCGCTCCACGAGGAAGCACGCCTCCGGGCGGCCAGCGCCGCGATAGGCGTCCACCGGCGCGGTGTTGGTGTAGACCGTGCGCACATTGCAGTAGATGTTGGCGATGTCGTACTGGCCCGAAAGCAGCGTCGCGTAGAGATAGGTCGGCACCGCCGAGGAGAACAGCGACATGTAAGCGCCGAGATTGGCGACCGTATCGACCTTGAGGCCGACAATGCGGTTGTTCTCGTCAAAGCCGATGCGCGCGGTGGAGACATGGTCGCGGCCATGCGCATCCGTCAGAAACGCCTCGGAGCGGCTCGACGTCCATTTGACCGAGCGCTTCGTTTTCATGGACGCCCAGAGGCAGGCGATCTCTTCGGGATAGATGTAGATCTTGGAGCCGAAGCCGCCGCCCACATCCGGCGCGATGACCCGGAGCTTGTGCTCCGGCGCAACCTGATAGAAGGCCGACAGCACCAGCCGCGCCACATGCGGGTTCTGGCTGGTCGTGTAAAGCGTGTAGTGATCCTCCGCCTCGTCATAGGTGGCGATGGCCGAGCGCGGCTCCATCGGATTGGGCGACAGGCGGTTGTTGACGATCTCAAGCTCGGTAACGTGGGCTGCGCCCGAAAGCGCCTTGTCGACCGCTGCCTCCTCGCCGATGCCCCAGTCGAAGATCAAATTGCCGGGCGCATTCTCATGCACCTGCGGCGCGCCGTCCTTCAGCGCATCGACCGCGTGGACGACTGCCGGCAGCTCCTCGTAATCAACGACCACCGCTTCCGCCGCCGCACGGGCGGCCGCCTGCGTTTCGGCCACCACGAGGACAACCGCATCGCCCACATAGCGCACCTTGTCGGTGGCGAGCGCCGACCAGGCGCCCATGTTCATGGGGCTGCCATCCTTGGAATTGACGGCCCAGCCGCAGATGAGATTGCCGATGCCGTCACCGGTGAGCTGCTTGCCGTTGAGGACCGCGATCACGCCGTCCATCTTCTCCGCCTCGGCACTGTCGATGCCGGTGACCTTCGCGTGGGCGTGGGGGCTGCGCACGAAGGCTGCATAGGCCTGCCGCTCATTGCGGATATCGTCGGTGTAACGGCCCTTGCCGGTGATGAAGCGCTTGTCTTCCTTGCGCAGGACGCGCGCGCCAATGCCTTGTTCCGTCATGTCTATCCTCCCTCAGCCTGCGGCCATCTTCGCCGCGCCATCCTGAATGGCCCGGACGATGTTGTGATAGCCGGTGCAGCGGCAGATATTGCCTTCCAGCTCGTGGCGGATCGCCTCTTCGGTCAGCTCCTTGCCGGCGGCCTGATAGCGGGCAACCATGTCGGTTGCCGACATGATCATGCCGGGCGTGCAGAAGCCGCACTGCAGACCGTGATTTTCCTTGAAAGCCGCCTGCATGGGATGAAGCTCGCCATTGGCCAGCCCCTCAATGGTGGTGACCTCGGCCCCTTCGGCCGACGCAGCGAGCGTGGTGCAGCTCTTCACCGCGCGCCCGTTGACATGAACGACACAGGCGCCGCACTGGCTGGTGTCGCAGCCCACATGCGTGCCCGTGAGACGCAGATGCTCGCGCAGGAAATCCACCAAAAGCGTATTGTCCGGCACAGAGGCGCGCGCCGCCTTGCCGTTCACCGTCATCGAGACTTCGGTCATATATTCCTCCCTTGCCTTGGGCCGCGCCCGCGCCTGCGGACCGGAATCCTAGGTTACGATCCGTCCTGCTCCTTCACATGGATCAATGAGATGGCAGGACAATTCATTGGCGCCATTGGCGCGTCCGGCGGTCTGCTTCGGCATGAAGCGCCGGGACGACGCCGGAAAACCGGATGAAATGTGCTGAACGCTTCTGTGGCTGTGCCGGGCGCACAGCAAAGATGCGGCATGCATGCGCATAGCGGCTGCCCTCACCGCTTCATGGAAACGGGGAAACGCCCACTCATCTTGATTTGTGGCAGGTCCAGAGGGGAGATTTTCCTCCATCTTCCCTGAAACCGCGCCAGCAATGCAATTCGCCAAACGAGGCCTCCCGCGCCCGATTGTGGCCGCGCAACGCGACCGAATGCATTTTCCAGTTCACTCCCGGAAATCATTTAAGCGGCGTTTTACTCGAATGCCAAGACCCCTTTGGTATAGGGCAAGAAAAGGCCAAGATCAGAAGCCGTTGGGCGCAGGATCATGCATTTTGAAGGCATTGCCCTCCACCCGGTAGATGGAGCAGTTGCGCTCGACCGCGCCCGATGACGAGAAGCGGAACGAGCCAAGCACGCCCCGGAAACCGGAGCGCGAGGTGAGCGTGCCGCTTGTCAGCCCGGCAGCCCCTCTGGCGCGGGCGATGCCGATGGCGAGGGCTGCGGCATCGAAACCATAGGCCGCATCCCGCGACATGGCCCTGCCGAATTCGGTGCGGAAGCGCTCGGTAATCTCGCCGACGGCCAGCTGGTCGACACGGCACATGAGAACGCCTGCGCCTGCGGGACCGGGCGGAAAGTCGGGCGTGGCGAGGATGAGCGCGCTGGCCGGCAATGCGCCGGTGGCGCGAAGCCCCGCCAGCGTGGCTGCCGGCGAACGCAGGCCGGGGGCAAGAACGATGGCCTGCGCCCCCTGAAGCTGCGCGGCTCTGGATGCAAGCTCGCTCGTGGAGTTTGCCGAGACCGGAATGTCTGCGATGACCGTGCCGCCTTTGGCAGAGATACCGGAACGCAGGCGCGCAAGACTGGCTTGATCTGCATCCGCAGCGTGAACGATCACGATCTTCTTGCGGCCCGCGCCAATGGCGTAGGCCGCAGCCTCGATGCTGCTGTCAACCGCGTCGGACAGGAAGGCGAAGACGCCGTTCTTGCGCTGAGCGCCATTGGTGACGAACGCCACCACAGGCGGATTGCCGCCCGATGGAACGGCGTTCAGAAGACCGGCCTGCGCCGGGCCGATGATGATCTTCGCGCCGCGTTCGACGAGCGCATCAACCGCGGTTTTCGTGCCTGAGGCATTGGCTTGTGCGTTGTAGATGGCGAGCGTGACCGCATCTCCGCCAAGCTGCTGCGCGGCGAGCTTCGCGCCATCGCGGTAATCGCGTTCGGAGGCGCGCGCGGTGCCTGCAAGCCCGGTGACCATGCCGATTGTCACGGGCCCGGAGCCGATGGTCTCGAGCCCGGCTGCGGAGGATGCAACCTTGCTGTCTTCGACGTTGAGCGTGTCTTCGACGCCGGATGACTGGCAGGCGGCGAGAGCCAGCATGGCGCAGACCGCAAGTGGCCGCGTCAGACGCGCGAGCAAAAACGCGCGATCACCAGAGCGCTTTTGAGCAATTCCGGACGGAAAACCGGTTTCCACTTTTCCTGAAATTGCTTCAGGGCGCAGCAACGGCTCGGAAGACACTCTCATCGGGACACCAGGCACCCGGATCTACGGCAAATCAATACATGTACCGAACCATGCGCGAGTGGAAACACTCGCACTTGTTCAGATAGTCCTCATCCCGATAGGCGGACTGGAGATAGCCATAGGCCTTGCCGCAGGCGACCTTGGCCTCGGAGGCCCAGACGAAGGCGGGGCGACCCGAGTTGATCCATTGCGGGCTGTCGGCAACGGCGACGGCCTCATCCATGAGGCGGACGACCTCATTGGTGAGGGTGGCATTGTTTTCGATGGTGAGAAGTTTGGCATTCCCGGCCACCGGGCAATAATCGCCGGTGGAGAGATCGGCAGATTGCGCCCCGCCGGCCAGAATGGTCCCGACAACGACAGCAAGCCCCAAAGTAAGCTTCTTCATAAGTCCCCCGTGGCGTTGCCGCCTGTGGTGTGTTGTGTTCCCTGGCCGGGAAATTACACGGTTCCCGGCGGTTTATCAAACATGCGGCCGCGCAATGGCGGCCGCATGTCGTGTCATTTCACTCAGACTGTGCCCGAAGTGTCACTGCCATCATCGTCGTAGAGGATCTTGATGGAAGCCGGGGTCTGCGGCACGTCGAAGGTGGCGACTGTCACCCAGTCGTCGCCGCCGGCGGTTCCGTCCGCATCCACCTGCAGTTCCTTACCGTCGCCGGGGTTGAGCCGGACGAAATCACCGACATTTTCACCGGACGTGGTCGAGAGCGAAACCAGTTCGGTGAGGTCCACGACGTCCTCGGAGCTGAAGCCGATGATCTCGTCCGGGTTCATGCCGGTGAGCGCGGAAGGATCGAGCACCACCGTATCGATGGCGCCGTCGGTATCGGTGAGATCGTAGGTGTTCTGCCCTTCGCCGCCGATCAGCACGTCTGCGCCGTCGCCGCCGATGAGGAGATCGTCACCTTCGCCGCCATCCAGAAGATCGGCTGCATCGCCACCGACGAGTGAATCGTCGCCGCCCATGCCGAGCAGTGTCGAACCGCTGTCATTGCCGACGAGAACTTCGTCCGCATCCGTTCCGGTGATGGTGCTGCCCGAGACGCCGGTAACGCTGACATGGGCGTCATCAGTGAAGCCACTGCCATCGGAGACCGAGTAATCGAACCCGCCGCTGGAGAAGGAAGGAGTCGGGGTGTACTCAACGCTGACATTATCAAAGTAAACGTCCGCGAATTCACCGCTTCTCGTTTTCTCCGTCATCAGACCGCCCAGCGCCAGAGTGTGCTCACCGGCAGACAGATCAATTGTGGTGGTAAAGGTTTTCCAGCCAGTCACGGCATCGCCGCCAGAGTTGCTGGGATCGCCTAGAAGTTCATCAACGACACCGCCGGCGCCAAATGCCTCGCCATCAATGCCGGCCAGAACGCGAACATCTTCGCCGACATCCGTATCGTCAGTCAGCATCGCGTAATAATCGAATGTGATTGTCACGGTCGCTGCGGAAGCCAGATTGAATGTTCGCGTGAAGGCACCATTCATGTTTTCACGGTCATCACCACCACCATCGCCAAGCTCGATCTTCAGCGCACCACCACCGGCAGGTCCAGACGAGGTTTGGAAACCACGGGCTTCCGAACCCGTGCCCGGATAATAAGCATCGCGGTAGACGAATGAGCCTTCACCGCTGCTGAAGTCCTCATCAACGAACTCCACCGGCGTGCTGGACGGCGTGAAGGTGACATCGCCGGCCAGGCTTACACCGCCATTTTGCGGATTGCTCGCCCCGTCGACACTGAGCGGGCTCGTCGGAGCCGGAGCCGGGTCATTGTGCAGCAGCGCTGCCGTCGGGATATCGATCGCCGAGTAATCGGTGATGTTTGTCAGCACCACGTCATCCGTTGCGCCCGGAGGCGGCAGGATGTCGATTGTCAGCGACGCGCCGCTGGTGTCGCCGTCATTGTCGACCAGAACATAGTCGAAGCTCTCGGTGCCGGGCGTTGTGTCACCATCGGCCTGATAACTCCACGCGCCGGTCTCGAAGTTGAACGAGAGTTCGCCGCCAAGCGAACCGTCCACGACAAGGCTCGACCCGCTGATTGCCGGCTGGCCGCCATCGTTGAAGATCTTATCCGGGCCTTCCTGATAGGTGTAAGTGACGCCATCCACCGTGATGGAGAGAATGCGACCATCGTCTGCGCCGAGGATGTCGTCGTCACCACCGCCCACGGCATTGTCGTTGCCGAGCAGGACATTGCCGGAGACATCCACCTGATTGGTGAGATCGAGCAATGCGGTGACCAGACCATCGAAATTCGAAACCGACACCACCACATCGCTGCCGTCGGCCTCGTCGACATCCTGAAGCTGTTCGACATCGATGTTGTTGCCGATGCCGACCGTCTGCACGGTCACGTCATTGTTCTGGACGAAGTTGTTCCAGGCCGTCTGCGTGCTGCCGTAGAGCGAATGTCCTCCAGCGCCAATCTGCTCGTTCGGATTGCCATCGCTCAGGAAGAAGACCTGATTGTTGTGATCCGAAAGGGGCGTGTAGGCATCCATGGTTTCTTCAATGGCCGCCGTGAAGTCGGTGCCGCCATTATAGGGGCGGGAGCCGCCTTCCGTCGGGTTCCAGTCATCGATCTGCGCTGCGAAGGACGCATAGTCGGTGAACGGCCCTGCAGCACTGGCGCTGGATGAGAAGGCGACCAGCTCGATCTGCACATTGCCCGAGGTTCCATCGAAGAAGGCCTGACCGGCCGCCTTGACCGCGTCTAGCATCGCATCCAGTTCGCTGTTGCTGACACTGCCGCTGAAATCGAGAACGAAAGCGATGTTGAAGTTTTCGGTCCCGAGCGTCAGGCTTGCATGGTCAGCAACGGCCTCCGGTGCATCGTCGAGCACATTGACCTTCAGCGTATCGACGGCCGAATAGTCGCCATCATTGTCCTTTGCACGAACATTGAAACGTTCCGCCACACCTTCGGGCGTGCCCTTGCCGGGCCGCACATTGTGGTCGAGCGAGTTCTGGTTGAGCTGGTAGGAGCTGGAGTAACCGCCACTGCCATTCGCCGTGACCGTCAGCAGGCCGAACTTGCCCTGCACCGTGCCGCCGCCCGTGACATCGACCCAGTTGCCATTGGCGTCGCTCACCTCGAGCGTGTCCAGCGTGTCGCCCGATGCGAGCGCAATGCTGAGCGCGCCCGTATCCACCGTGCTTGCCGTGCCCTCTTCAGAGCCGCCTGCAAGACCGGCCTCGTTGACCTCGGCGGTGAACGCGCTGATCGTGGGGGCTGCGTCGGGCTGCAGCGTGAGGTCGATCTCGGCAGGAGCCGTATCGCCATCTCCATCAACGATCTCGATGGGCAGAGTGAAGTCCACCGGATCCGTGCTCACCACGGAGGTGCCGAACCCGGTCATGGCGAAATCGTCACCCGAGATATAGAGCACTTCGAGGCTGTTATAGCCATCCGCCGTGAAGCTGGTGATTGTGACCTGCGTGTCCAGCACGCCCGTGACCTGCGCCACGCGGGCGCCGCCCACCATGACGAAATCGACGGTGTAGCTTCGGTCGGCAAGACCGCCCGGGCTGCCAACCGTGACCGTGGTCGGGTAAGTGTCCAGCGGATCATAGGTGATGACCTGGTTTTCACCGTCATAGGCGATCACGATGCTCGTGATATCGTCGCCGGTTCCGTCTCCAACCGTGGTGTTGCCGTCCGGGTCATCGAAAGCGCTCAGTTGGATGGTGGTGTCTGTCGAGCCATCTCCGAAGGTAACGGCGGCGCCATTCACCGTGTAGTGGCCATCGAACAGATGATCCTGCTGGGCGGGATTGCCCTGATAATCCGCCGGCGAGCCGGCTGGGTCGCCCGTGAGATCCTGAACAAAGTCCAGACGGATGCCTTCACCGGCACCGATGTTCTGGCCACCGGAACCGCCGCCGACACCCGCCGAAGCGGCATTGCCGTTGATCGAGGAGCCGCTAGCGCCGATCGGCGTCAACAGCAGGTCACGGGAATTGTCGTCCACCGGCGAGCCGCCAGGCGAATTCCCGTCCTGTCCATTGGGCACGAAACCGGCCCACGGATCGTTGCCGCCGACGAAATCATAGATGCCCGGATCGAAGTCGACCTGGGTGAAGGCATCGACCGGACGATCCATATCCACCGTGTAGGTACCGTCTGCAGGATCAAGCGTGACCGTGAAGACCGTCGTGCCCCCTGCCCCGCCGACCTTGGCGGTCAGAACCGTTCCGCCGGCAGACAGGTGGTAGGTGACCGGCTGGCCGCCTGAAGTGAGGCCGCTGTCCTGCCCGTCCGTCACGGTAAAGCGCACCGTACCTGCGCCATCGGCGCCGTAATTGTCGGTGACCATGCCATCGACGTCCAGATCGAACTCCTGCGGCGCGCCCGCGGAATTGCTGAGAACGGCTTGTTCAGGATCAACCGCGACCGGAATGTCATCATCGATGGTCAGCGTCAGCGTGCCGGGCGTTCCCGTGGCATCGTCGGCGTCATAGACCTCATACCCCAGCGTGAAGTCCAGATTGTCCTCAAAGCCAGGAGAGCCATTGGCATTGTCGTGCTCGACACGCGCCAGAAGCTCGACCGTATAGGTGCCAGCCTCTGCGTCGGTCAGCGTCACCCGGAACACGTCCTGCGTCCCGTCATTGGCCGTCAGAACCGTTCCGTCCGCATTCACCGTGTAGGTGTACGATACCCCATTGACCGTCTCGGAACCCGATACAAGCTTGATCGAGCCAGCCCCGTCCGGGCCGTAATTATGCGGTAGGACACCTGGCTGTGCCGACGGCGCATCGTCGCCAGCGGCAGCATCGTTGTTGCCCGTCGCAAGATCATCTTCATCAACAAGAGCCGTCGCATTGCCCGCAGTGGCGTGAAAATTGTCACCCGAGAAGGTGATGGTCAGTTCCGCCGTCGCCGTGTCGCCATCGGCGTCGATCACCGTGTAGGTGAACACATCCGTCGAGCCCGCCGGCACCGACATCCCCGCCGTCGGCGTGTAGCTGTAGGTGCCGTCAGCGTTCAGAACAAGCTGGCCATACGCCCCGGCAATGCCGCCCAGATTCGTGCCACCCGTCGTCACACCGCCGCCTGCCCCGGCAACAACGCCGTCGACACGGCCGTCCGTGCCCACCGTTCCGTGGTCGGCCCCGAGATCGTCATTGTCCAGAACATTGCCGTTGACAGACCCACCGTCTTCGCTCGCGCCATTCGCATCATTCGAGGCCGTGGGCACATCGTCGCCGATGTTCAGCGTGATCGTCGCAACAGCCGTCGAGCCGTCGCTGTCTTCGATCGTCACCGCCACGCTGCCCTGATCCGTCGCCGTCCCCGGCGCATGCGGATAGGCTGCAGTCTGCGTGAAG
>NZ_JAFKDE010000001.1 GCF_017255295.1 Nitratireductor aquimarinus | reverse complement strand
TCCGTCGAGCCCGCCGGCACCGACATCCCCGCCGTCGGCGTGTAGCTGTAGGTGCCGTCAGCGTTCAGAACAAGCTGGCCATACGCCCCGGCAATGCCGCCCAGATTCGTGCCACCCGTCGTCACACCGCCGCCGGCCCCGGCGACCACACCGTCGACACGGCCGTCCGTGCCCACCGTTCCGTAGTCGGCCCCGAGATCGTCATTGTCCAGAACATTGCCGTTGACAGACGCACCGTTCTCCGCCGCGCCGTTCGCGTCGTTCGAGGCCGTGGGCCCGTCATCAGTGATGGTGACGGTCAGTTCGTCGGACGCCGTGTCGCCATTGCCATCGGTGACGACGAAATCGAACGTGTCGGTGACCACATCGTCTGCGCCGGTCTGGCCGGCATTGGCGTGATCGATGGTGTTGGTGGTCAGCACATATTCGAAACTGTAAGTGCCATCGCCATTCAGCGTGACGATCAGCTCGCCATAGACACCCTGAATGCTGCCGCCATTGGTCACGTCGACGCTGACGCCGGACGCATTTGTGACGACAAGCGAGCCAAGGCCATCATCGCCCGGATCGACAAGGATATTGCCCAGCGTGCTGGTGGTGCCGCCGCCGGATCCGCTGGCAAGCGCGCTCTCATTGACCTGTCCGGGCGGCGCTCCGAGGCTCACAATGCTGAGCTCGGGGAAATCGTTTTCACGGATCGAGGGGAACAGCTCGCGCCGCTCCAGCGTGCCGAACTGCAATGCAGTGGGCGGCAGCAGATCGATCACGGGGCCGGCATCGCCGATATCGCCATTGGGGGTGTTGAAGCCGCCGCCGCCGCTCTGGGACGCGGCGGACACCACGGTCAGCGCGCCATCGGGACCCGCCGCGACGTCGATGCCGTTGGCCTGAAGAGCGGCAGCGAGCGCGAGCTCGGGAATTTCCACATCGCCGATCAGGAAGGTGGGCACCTTGAGAGCGGCGTTGAGGATGGTGACGGTGGAGCCGTCGGGCTGCACGAGAACCAGATTGTTCCCGTCGAGCCTGATCTCGTCGATCGAGACCCCCTGCGGAAGGCGGACAACATTGTCGGCATCGGGCGTGATCGTTTCCGGCACATCCGGCACGGCTGCCTGAGAGGTTGGCTCCGCGACCGGCTGACCGGTCGCCGGATCGACGGGCGTCGGCTCGGCGGCAGTCTCGTTCTGCGCGAACTGGAGAGCGTTCTGCTCTGCCTGGCTCAGGCGCGTGCTGGTTGAAGACTGTTCAGCGGCAGTTGCGCGCTCGTCGGTGGTATTCGTGCGGTCATTGTTGGCCATGGGAACCCCCAGAAACAGATGTTCCCGGGAGCCAGACACGCCGTTTTAGGCGGCACAATATGAACTGAGCATCATTGATATATCATCATATTCCGAACGGACGAAAATTTCCCGTTGGTTAATGCTTGAATATAAGCGATTATACATTTGCCTATAATTATCCCTTTTTGACAGCCTGCGCCGGCTGCTCCCGCCGGCCATTCTGCCCAGAGACCTGAATGGTAAACAGAGATGAAATAGACAAAATCCCATTTTAAATAAATTGAACAACATATCTAAGTATAAAATAATCCAAACAACTTAATCTGCATTTCATTTGCGCCTCTTATCGTCATTGCAAGATCAGGGGACGATCAAATGAAAAACTCCAGAGGCCTATACATAGGTGCAAGCCTTGCGCTTGCCATCTCGGCATCCGCCTCACTTGCCATGCAGAATGAAGCGCAGGCAGGGGCTTATGCGCCATCGCCGGTGCAGGTTTCCTTCATCTCCAGCATGAGCGCCATGTCGGCGGCCGCGACAATGACGGCGGCGACCCGGGGGCTTGCCGAACTGAAGATGCAGTGGGAACGGGCGGCTTCGCGCGCCGCTCCCCAAAATGCGCGCTTTGCGGCAGGCGCCGGCAAAAGGCCCGCCGGAGAACGCAGGCAGGCGGGCAGTGCCGCCACGGGCGTTTTCGGCTCCGTGGCCATTCCCTTTCGCGCCCTGCCATCCAGCGCCAGCTGGAAAGCCGTGTACCCATCCATAGCGCGCGCCGATTTCGCCGCCTGTACGGAGGCCGGAGACTGCGCGCAACGGGCGAAAGACCTGGCGCAGCTTGTGCGTGACGTCAAAGCAGGCCCGTTCTCGCGCAAGCTTGCGGAGATCAACCGGGCGGTCAACCGCAGAATTGCCTACGTCTCGGACCGGAACAATTATCGCCAGCTGGATCTTTGGGCGAAACCCCGGGACATTCTCCAGCGCGGCAAGGGCGATTGCGAGGACTATGCCATCCTGAAGATGGCGGCGCTCAACGCTGCGGGCATTCCGCTCGGCAGCATGTCGATCGTGGTGCTTCAGGACCAGCGGCGATCCCTGTTCCACGCCGTTCTCACGGTTTCCACGAGCCAGGGGCACTATGTGCTCGACAATCTGCACGACCGCGTGATGAAGGACACCGCCTTTGGCGACTACCTGCCGCTTTACTCGCTGAGCGCAGACCGCTCCTGGATCCATGGAAGAAAGCGCGACGGCTCCATGGTCGCAACGCTTGAAGGACTGCCCTCGGATCTTTCTCCGGGAGAAGGCTTCGACAATGCGGCGGCGCCCCAGAACCGGGTGACCGGCGTGAATGGCGGTTAGGGTCAGTTCGGCAGGATGAAACCGACAATCGCGTCAAGCCCGGCCAGCGGCGCAAGGATGGCGTTGAGACGACCGCGGATAAGCTGACGGTCCACACCGATCACAAAGCCCACCATTGCCGGTCCGCTGCCCTTCATCTTCAGCTTCTCGATCAGCTCTGAAAACTGGATATCGAGCGACAGGCGCACACCCCGCGCCGTGGCATCCGACGGCAGGCTGGACAGCCGCGACTGCACAAAGGCGATGAAAGGCGGATTGTGGGCCATCAACTGCCGGTCACCGGCAAGGGCAAAACAGGGCGACGGGCAGGCCATGACCATGTTGCGCACGGCCTGTCTGCCGGTTCTGGCCCGCATCAGATCGAGCTCGCCTTGCAGGTGGGAGACGGTTTCCACCCTGAGGGCCGATGTGAGGTTTGAGCCCTGTTCAAGCCGGTTCTCGCAGGCCTCGATCACATCGCCGACACTGCAGTCCTTCTCATCCGCGATCTCCTGCAGGGACGACCAGAATATCTCTTCCAGCCGGATGCCGCGCCGCGCGGCCCCGACCCTGAGGACGCGAAACCGGGGCTGGAAGGCCCAGTCTTCTTCACCGTGCGTTTCAACCGCTTTGTCCATGGCTGTCACCGCTCGCGCAGCGCTTCGGTGCGCGCCTTGTTAATCGGCTTCATCAGATAGGCGAGGATCGTCTTCTTGCCGGTCATGATGTCGGCAGTCGCGATCATGCCGGGAATGATCTTGTGGCTCCTGCCATCCCGAACCAGCTCGGCCTGATCGGTCTTGACCCGCACCTGATAGAAAGTTTCGCCCGTATTCTGATCCACGAGGCTGTCGGCGGAGATGTTCTCCACCTCGCCTTCAAGCCCGCCATAGATGGAAAAATCATAGGCGGAAACCTTGATCAGCGCAGGCTGACCCGGCCGTACGAAGGCGACATCGCGCGGCGATATCCGCGCTTCGACGAGCAGTGTGTCGGATGTGGGCACCACGCCGGCCACCACGGTGCCGGGCTCCACATAGGCCCCGATCGTGTTCACCTCGAGCGTGTTGATGATGCCATCGACCGGCGAGCGGATATCGGTGCGCGCAACCCGGTCGGTTGCCCCGCGAATGGTCTCTTCAATGACCGACAGTTCCGCCAGCGCCTGTGTCTTTTCCACCAGCGCTTCCTGCTGAACCTGGAGCGCCAGCTCCTCGATCTGCAGCGTCGCCTCCTTGATGGAGGCTTCGATGCGCTCGACCGACTCGCGCGTGGATTCAAGCTGGCCCCGCGTCTCGGATAGTTCCTTCTGCACCCGCAGAAGCTCGGTCTGCGCCACCAGCTTGCGCTTGACCATGGGCTCCAGAAGATCGGCCTCACGCTGGGCGAGCGACAGGTTTTCTTCCAGCCGGGAGATGTTCGCGTTCGCCTCGTCGAGCTCATTCATGCGCTGCGTGCGCCGTTCGATCAGCACCGAGCGTTTGTTCTTGATGTTGTCGGCGCGGGCGCGCAGCAGGCGCGCTTCGTTCTGGCAGATGCCGGGCGCAACCTCCTGCAAGGATTCCGGGCAGATATATTCGGCTTCTAGATCGCCTTTCTCTTCCAGCTCAAGTCTGGCGATCTGGGCGCGCAGCGCGCGGGCGCGGGCGGCGGACTCGCCAAGCGACGACGCCGTGACCGTATCATCAAGCTGAAGGATGAGGTCGCCCTTGCTGACGGTCTGGCCGATCGTGACAGCGATTTCCTGCACGACACCGGCTTCGCTCGACTGAATGATCTGCGTCTTCGAGATCGGAATGATCTTGCCTTCGCCGCGCGCAATTTCCTGCACCTCGGCGATGGACGCCCAGCCAATAAATGTCATCAAGAGGGCTGCAATAACGACTAACCCCAATCGCGCAGCCAGTGGTGGACGGTCCATTTTCAATCCGCCTTTCGTCTTTTTATGTAAGGTCGCGCGCCACGCGGGCAACGCCTGGAGCTATTGCCCCCTTCCCGAACGCCCACCCGCGGCGTTCTTTTGCAGTTCTGCGATTACCCTCTCCTTGGGTCCGTCGGCGATGACACGGCCCTGATCGATGACCACGAGCCGGTCGACGAGTTGAAGCATGCTGTGCCGGTGCGTGGAGATCACCAGCGTCACATCATCCCGGAAGGCGGATTTGAGCCGCGCGATGAGTTCGCGCTCGCTTGCCAGATCCATTGCGCCAGACGGTTCGTCCATGAACACGATCTTCGGGTCGCTCAGGAGAATGCGCGCAATCGCGACCGCCTGTCGCTGACCGCCCGAAAGCTGACTGCCACGCTCACCCACCGGCATGTCATAGCCCCTGGGATGACGGGCGACGAACGCATCGACACCGGCGGCCTTTGCGGCTTCGACCAGCTCATCATCGGTCGCGCCGGGCTTGGCCATCAGGAGGTTTTCCTTCACCGACCCGGAAAAGAGGTCTGCCGCCTGCGACGCGAAGACGACCGCGGAACGCACCACGGACGGGTGATACTGGCGGATATCCACCCCATCGATGAGCAGATTGCCGCTCGACGGCGGATAGAGCCCGGCAAGCAGACGGCCAGCCGTGGTCTTGCCGGAGCCAATGCGCCCGATGATGCCGACGCGCTCACCACCCTTGATGGCGAGGTTGAAATCGTTGAGCGCGGGGCTCGCGGCCCCCGGATAGGTGAACCCGACATTGCGGAAGGCAACATCGCCGGTGCGGATTTCGCGGTTCACGAAGCCCGTGCTCTCCGGCCGGTCTTCGGGTTGCTCCATGATGGCGTTCAGAATGCGCAGCGACAGAAGCGCCTGGCGCATGCGCGACAGGGTCATGGCGATCTGGCCGAGCGGCGCGACAGCGCGGCCCGACAGCATGACCGTCGCGATGATCGCGCCCGTCGAGATATTGCCCTCGGAGAACTCGTAGGCGCCCGCAACGACAAGCGCCACGGTGACCAGCTGCTGCACGAACTGCGTCATGTTCGACGCCCAGGAGGACAACTGCTTGATGCCCTCGGAGGTGCGCGAGGCGTTCTTGGCAAGCTCGCTCCACCGGCGCAGCAATGTGCGCTCTGCGCGCAGCGACTTGACCGTTTCGATTGTCGCGATGGTTTCCACGAGAAGCGACTGGCGCTGCGATGCCTCATTGTTTGCGGCGGCGACACGGCGGCCGATGCGCGCCTGCGCGATGAGCCCGATGATCAATGCGAGCGCGAAGGCGGTTGCCGGGATCAGCGCCAGCCAGCCGGCAACGCTGTAAATGACCAAGAGGAAGACGAAAACGAAGACGCTGTCGATCAGCGTGCTGATCGTGTTCGAGGTGAAGAACTCGCGCACGAACTCATACTGCGTAACGCGGCTTGCATATTCGCCGGTCGACATGGGACGCGACGCCATGGTGGCGTGCAGCACTTTTTCGAAAAGCAGATAGGAAAGCTTCAGATCCGCTTTCCGGCCGGCGTAATCGATGAGGGCTGCGCGAACGCTTTTCAAAAGCAGGTCGAACAGGATTGCCCCGGCGACGCCGAGCGCCAGAACCCAGAGCGTGGCGGTTGCCTGGTTGGGCAACACCCGGTCGTAGACATTCATGACGAAGAGCGGCGATGCCAGCGCCAGAAGGTTCACGAACAGCGCGGCAATTGCCACCTGCGCATAGGACCGCCAGAACGGCGCAAGCGTGGTGGTGAGCCAGTGGCGCTTTTCCATCTGCTGAGGCAGACCGGCACCCGCGCTTTCGGACTTGTTCTCATAGATGATGCTGAAGGAGACGATCAGCCCGACTTTTCTGGACAGGACATCCTTGAGCGTGACGCCTTCTTCCGCGATGGGATCGGGCAGAAGCGTGGTGCGCAGGCGGTCGCCATCGAGCGGCTCCAGAAGAGCCTGCGCCGTGCCATCCGCATAGACGACAAGCACCGGCAGATCGATGGATCCGCTGGCGAGATCGCGCCGGCTGTGCTGCTCCACTTCCAGACCGATACGCGCGGCGAGCCGCTCGATATCTTCCAGCGACGGATTGCTCTCGTCGAAGGGCGTATCGGAAAAGAGGACGGTTTCGGAACTCGGGCGCGCGAGAAACTGCGCGACCTCCCGAAAGGCAAACCTGAAACTGTCTGCCAGGAGCGGCGTGTCGGCTGTAGGGTTGCGAAGCTGTTCCACCTTGCGCCCTTGCCTGCTGCCCCGACCGGCTATTGAGACCGGATCGGAGCGAGAAGATCGAGCGGCAGATCGTTGGTCTGCCGCGATGGCAGTCTCTTATACGTCTCCGTCGGCGCCGTTTCAGGCACGTTGAACTCTGCCCGCGCGTAGGCCTCCGACTGTTTCGCACTGGAGAGGTTCATCGTGTCGAGCAGCGTGCCGGTGGCCGCCAGAATGCGATACTCGGCAAAGCGCGCCGCATATTGCGCGGTCTTGGACAGGACATTCACGCTGAAGCGTGTGTTCTGCGCGCCGAGAACATCAAGCAGCGAACGCTGGCCAACCACGAGCTGCTCGCGGTAGGAACTGACCAGCTGGGCATTCGTCTGCGCCTGCTGACGCAGGGTCTGCGACAGATCGATCTGCCGCTGGCGGCGATCCCAGGAAATGCGGACCGCTTCCTCGACCTCACGATAGGCCTGATGAAGGACCAGACGCTGCTCGCTTGCGCGGCGGATCTGCTCCTGCTCGTTGGCGACGTCGATGCCGCCGCGATAGAGGTTCCACTTGGCGACGACGCGCGCCTGCAGATCGTTGGTGCGGCCGTCCGAACCGTCAATGTCGTAACCGGCGCGGGCGCGGCCCTCGGCGCTGATCTCGGGCAGCATGTTCGAGCGCGCGGCATCGACCAGCGCATCGGCTGCATCGATATCGGCGTTGGCGACCTTGATGCGCGGGTTGTTGGCGCGCGCAATGCCGATGGCCTTGTCGAGCGAGGCCGGCAGCGCCGATGCCACGGAACCCGGCATGGAGGGATTGCTGAGCGGTTTGCCGACGAGCTTGTAGAAACGGATCTTGGCCGCTTCCAGCTCTTCCTCGGCTTCCTTGAGACGCGCCCTGGCGGACAGCGAACGCTCCTGCGCCTGCTGACGGTCAGCCTCGGTGAGTGCGCCGCCGGAAATCAGCGAGCCGATATCGCCCAGCATCGACTGGTGGAAGCTCACATTCTTGCGCGCTTCATTCACGATCTCGACCTGAAGCAGATATTCGAGATATTCGCGCACCACCTGAAGGGCGATTGTTTCCGAACGCTCGAGCACGCGGAAGGATGCGGAATCCACACGCGCGGCCTGACGATCAAGCTCGGCGCGGCGTCCACCGCCGTCGAACAGTTTCTGCGTGATGGAGAGACCGATCTCCGCCGGGTAGAGCGGATCGTCCTCAATGCCGGTGCCACGGCGCGAGGGATTGTCGAGGCGACGCGCGCCGACCGAGGCTTCAAGATCGACACTCGGGAGATAAAGGCCCCGCGCCTGCCGCAACTCGAACTCGATGGCTTCGCGATTTTCAATCGCCTGCCCGATCTCGGGATTGGATTCCAGAGCG
The DNA here is from genome assembly GCF_017255295.1 of Nitratireductor aquimarinus. Classification (GTDB taxonomy): domain Bacteria; phylum Pseudomonadota; class Alphaproteobacteria; order Rhizobiales; family Rhizobiaceae; genus Nitratireductor; species Nitratireductor aquimarinus. The sequence goes on along the minus strand of NZ_JAFKDE010000001.1, from coordinate 42,714 downwards.
ACCGCCATGGCTTCCTTCACGGAAAGGGCGTTTGCAGCAGTCGAAAACACAACGGCGCCACTCATAAGAGCGGCTGCCAGAACGCGCGTAATGCGTGGCTTCAGCGTCATTATCCCCCCTTTGACTGCGCGTTCCCTGCGCAGCAAATGGAAAAGCCCGATCCCACATCGGGTCTCAATATGATGTTATGCTAGGACAACCATTCACAACTGGCTATGTCCCAAGTCGTGCTCCTACCCATTTTGGAGTAGTTTAGTCGCCTCATTTAAATAGCGGTGTTGCGCCGGCGCAACAAAATCCACTTCCTGTTAAGCATTTCAACCCTGAAATGCAGGAATTCAGTCAGCCTTACTGCCCTATCTCACGATCACGAGAGCGCCAATTTTGACTTTGTTATAAAGGGTTATAACATCATCATTGGTCATGCGGATGCAGCCGGAAGAGACGGCCTGCCCGATTGTCCAGGGCTGGTTCGTTCCGTGAATTCTAAACAGGGTTGAGCCCAGATAGAGCGCGCGGGCGCCCAAAGGATTTTCCGGACCGCCTTCCACGAGGGTCGGCAGGATGCGCCCCTCATTTGCCTCACGACGGATCATTTCGGCGGGTGGACGCCAGTCCGGCCATTTCGCCTTTCTGGTGATGCGTTCACGGCCGCGCCAGGCGAAACCCTCGCGTCCGACGCCGATCCCGTAACGCACCGCGGTGCCGTCGCCACGCAGATGATAGAGGCGGCGCTCGCCCGTATCGATGACGATGGAGCCGGCAGGCAGGTTCTCGGAATAAGGCACGACCGCCGGCTTGACGGCGGCGTCGCCCCACGGCGCCTTGAAGGAGAGCGTGCGCTCACGGCGGACCCAGCGGCCCGTTGCCGGATCGAACTGGCGCACGGTGACCGTCTCTTCGGCGACTGCGCCACCAATCAGCCCCGGCAACACCGGGAGCATGAAAGCCAGCAAGAGCAGAAGCCGACAGAGCGCAGACATCATCCACGTCCTGTCACGAACGCGGTCCATTCCTGAAATGCTCATTCAGCCTCCTGCCCGGCCAGTTCAAATGTCTCGTCTTCTATGCGGATGGTGGTGGCGTTGGGCGCCGAGATGGATCTCTTGCGCCCATCCGCGCAGATCAGCGTCGGCCATTCCCCGACCTTGCAACCGACTTCCGCATAGAGGTTTGCCAGTGGCGCACCGCGCGCGATCACAAGCGCGCCGTCAGCAAGCCGGATGACATGCTGATCCTGCGGACCAACAAACGCCCAGACACCGCCATCCCCGGACGCTGCGTCAAAGCCACGGCCATAGATAGCATCGCCATTCCGGCCGACCAGCATGTGTCGATTGGCGGACATCGCCCAGGCATAGCGTTCCAGAACGCCGGGCTGGCCATTGTAGAGCGTGGTGATGTCGGTTTGCGCAGCGTTGTCGAGGGGCATGGCCGGCTGAAACACCCGAGCCCCGGGTTCATCCGCGCTGCCGGCCCCGCAGCCAAGCAGGAAAACGGCGACCAGCAGAAAACTTCGCATACGGTTCATTGCCGCCCCTTGCAGCACCGCCGCGCCCCTGACGGGAAAGCGCCGATGCCGTCAGCAAAAGCTGCGCCGCCCATGCAACCTGCTGCATGGGCGGCGCACTTGCGATCATTCTGAGGCTAAACAATCTTTGAGTCCAGCGCCCATAGCGGGCGGGCCGGAGCGCTTCTATTCGTGGCTCTCGCCGTTTTCGCGCGTTCCCATCGCATTGATCGCGCTGAGGCGGAACCGGTCACTGTCGCTCTGGCGCGCCATTTCGAGCTGCTCCGACGCGATGCGCATCAGACCGCGGAACTCGATCTGGTCTTCAAAGATCACGCCGCCGATATCGACGCCGAGTTCCACGGGCTCGCCTTCCGCCAGGAAGCGCGATTTGGTGATGGCGGTGCGAATGCGCTCTCCCACATCGCGGGCCTGTTCAACCGTCGCGCCGGGAAGGAAGACGCCGAACTCGCTGTCGTTCAGACGACCGACCACATCGCTGCGGCGCACATTGGCGCGGATCACCGATGCGATCTGGCGCATCGACTCTTCACCCCAGCTGAAACCGTAATCGATGGCGATGTCGCGCACATTCTCGGCTTCGAGGATCAACAGCGCGCCAAAGGTGCGCCCTGCCTCGGAAACCGTCGCGGCGCGGCGGCGCTCCACCAGCGTGGTGAACATCTCGCCGTTGAACACCTCGGTCGAGGGATCATGAGCGGCGGAGAAATTCCGGTCCCGCTTGAAGCGGCGCAGCTGCTCGCTTGCCTGCCCTATATAGAGAAGCAGCGGCGTGGCGATGACCACCGGCAGAATGAGCGCGGCAGCAAGGCTGCGCTGATAGGGATTGATCTCTTCGCCGAAGAAGAGGAGGTAGTGGACAAGGAACGAAAGCCCGACCGCTGCCAGTGTGCCAAGCAGCGTAAAGGCAATGAGCCATGTCCAGCGCGGTTTGCGTTGCAAGAGCGACTTGTCCATATGCTTTCAACGTCCCCAGTGTGACTGATCCCGTTGGTAACCGGCAAACTTCTAATAAAAGTTGACGGGACCCTTCGTCTTTTAACGATTCGCATAAGACGCTTCCGACCACAACACGCTTAAGCCGATGAAAAACAGGAATATTATTCCTTAATTCCGGCTCTGACGCGGCAGAAGAAAACAATCTCCCCACAAGCAATGGCAAGCTTCAGGGTCGGACCTTCCCAACCAGCGTGCAAGATTAAATCGGGTTTTCCAAAGAGAATGCGCCGGGAGAGCGCCGGTCGTTAAAATGCCATGGATCGTGTTTGTTTGCCGGTTACAATTTTCTGCGCATGGTCCTGCCATACCGGGGGCACCGAAAAAGGAACACCATGCCGACAGATTTTGCGTCCGTGCACGCCCACCTCGAAAACGCACAGGCCGAACTGACCGGTTCCGATCCGGCGACGCACCAGTTGCGCGAAGCCATCGGACTGTTGCTCGATGCCGCGCTCAAGGCCGAATTCTCGGCAAAGCCGGAAGCAGACAATGTGGTCCGCTTCCCCCGCGTGGCACGCGCCCGACCCGGCCAGAACTCGCGCCACGGTTAGATCGCCATGCGAAAATTGCTGCGTCAGGCCTGAGCGGCAAGCACCCGGTTGCGGGCCTTCTCGGCCTCACGCGCAATCGCGCGGTCGCTTTCGGCTGCGCCCTCCACATGCGTGGTGGTTCCTGTACGGTCCAGGAAGACGAGCGCCACATCGGCGTCCGCGCCGACCATCACGGCCGCGACCCGCTGATACTGCGGATCGCCATCAAGCCTGTGGTTGAAAAGAATCTGCCCGTCCACATCGTCCAGCACCGACAGAAGCGCGGCCTCGAAGCCCTGCGCGATCAGGTCGGCGAGGTCGAGCAGAAGCTCCAGCTGGACAACCTCAAGCGACGGTTCATTGTGCACGGCGATGTTACTCGAATCATTACTCACTTCGAAGAAGTTAGCCGAGTGAATGAAATGCGGGCAACGCAGGCATGTGAACAGATTGTGTCGTCTTGAAACAATTTCACTTCCTCAAAAACCACGCCTTCTCTCCAGCACGTCTCTCAGCCACGCCTTCTGATTGCATAAGTAAAATCGGGCGCTTGCAGCTTCTTTGAGGCATCAGGGCGGCAATCCACAAAATTACGTACAAAATTACGCCCCAAATTACGTATTGAAATCGATTACATTTGCCATACAATCGATTTCATTGACGTGGCGGAAGATACCTTTCGCGGAGGACACGTCATGGAGGAGGAGTGCCGCACGATCGGCGAAAAGGCCTTGGCTGCCTGCGCCGTTGGTGCATTTCACCAGGGAGGAGTTCATGAAAAAACTGGCAATTGCTGCCGTAACCGCCGCTGCCCTTGCGGGCACTGCGCTTTCGGCTTTGGCCGAGGACTTCAAGATCGGTCTGTCGAACGGCTGGGTGGGCAGCGAATGGCGCACCCAGATGATCGAGGAGGCCGAGGAAGCCGCCGCCGCCTGGAAGGACAAGGGCGTGAATGTCGAAGTGGTCGCCCAGAGCGCCAATGTCGACGTGCCCGGCCAGATCGCGCATGTGCGCAACTTCATCAGCCAGGGCGTTGACGCCATCATCATCAACCCCAACAGCCCGACCGCCTTTGACCCGGTGTTCGCGCAGGCCAAGGAAGCCGGCATTCTGGTGATCGCCACCGATGCCGAAGTCTCTTCGCCCGACGCCCTTTACGTGGGCATCGACCAGAAGGGCTGGGCCATGGAAAGCGCCAAATGGCTGGCCGACACGCTGAACGGCGAAGGCAAGGTCGTCGCCATCAACGGCGTTGCCGGGCACCCGGCCAACGAGATGCGCGTTGCGGGCTACCGCGAAGTGTTCGGCGAGCATGACGGTATCGAGATCGTCAATGAAGTGAACGCCAACTGGGATCAGGCGCAGGGCCAGCAGGCCATGCAGAACCTGCTCGCGACCTATCCCGACATTGACGGCGTTTGGGTGCAGGACGGCATGGCCGCCGGCGCATGGCGCTCCATCATGGACGCCGACAAGGCTGGCGACATCGCCGCAACCGGCGAAATCCGCAAGGACTTCATCGACATCTGGACCGAGAACAAGCTGAACTCCGGCGCTTCGGTGAACCCGCCCGGCGTGATGGCAAGCGCGCTCAATGTGGCCGTGCTGATGCTGCAGGGACGTGAACTGAAGGAGCCGGCCAAGGCAGGGCAGTATGAGAACGCGCTCTATCTGCCGATCCCGTTCATCAGTTCGGACAATCTGGAAGAAGTGGCCGCCTCCGTTGACGGAAAGCCGGGCTACTATTCCTACACGAGCTCGCTTTCCATCGACGACGCGGAAGCGCTGTTCAAATAGGACGATGCCGGAAAAGGCCCCTCGCCCTCACCCTCTCCCCACATGCGGGGAGAGGGAGACATCCACGCCACGGCCATTCTCCTTCGCGACGTTGACGGGAGAAGGCGCGGCGGGCGGATGAGGGACTGACGCCGGCCTTTCAGCGATTGATGTAGACATGACCAAACTGAAGCTCAGCGGTGTAAGCAAGGCTTACGGCGCCACGCTGGCGCTACGCCGTGGCGACCTTGAACTGGACACCGGCGAAGTGCATGTGCTGATCGGCGCCAATGGCTCCGGCAAAAGCACGCTTTGCAAGATCGTGGCCGGCAGCGTGCGCCCGGATGCCGGCGATGTGCTGCTCGACGGGCGCGCGGTGACCGTGAGCGGGCCGCGTGCGGCGCAGGCGCTGGGCATCGGCATTTTCTATCAGGAACTGAGCCTCGCCGATCATCGCAGCGTGGCCGAAAACATCTGCCTGCCCGACCTGCCGAAGCAGAGCGGGTTCTTCATCGACCGGGCGGCATTGCGCGAAAAGGCCGAACGCTACATCGCGCTGTTCGAGGCCGTGGCCGGTGCGGAACTCAGGGCCGACACGAATGTGGGCGATCTGCGCGCCGACCAGCGGCAATTGGTGGAGATCATGAAGGCGCTGGCGACGGAAGCGCCGGTCCTGATCTTCGACGAACCCACCTCCGCCCTCGACCGCGCGCAGGTGGACCGCTTCTTCGAAATCCTGCGCGACCTCAGGAATGACGGCCGCAGCATCGTCTTCATCTCACACCGCATGGACGAGATCTTCGCCATCGGCGACCGCGTGACCGTGATCCGCGATGGCGAGACCATCGACACGATGGCCATTGCGGAAACGACGCCGGAGGCCGTGATCCACATGATGGTGGGCGAGCAGGAAGAGCTTGCCGCCCCACAGCAAGCTGCGCCACCCGCACAGGCAGCATCCACCGATGCGGCGCTGACGGTTGAGAACCTCACCGGCGCAGGCTTTCGCGATGTGAGCTTTACGGTCAGACGGGGCGAAATCCTGGGCCTCGGCGGCCTGCACGGACAGGGCCAGTCCGCTCTCCTGAAGGCGCTTTTCGGCGCGCCGCCGCCCAGTGCCGGCGAAGCGCGGATAGCACGAGAGCGGCTTCGCACCGACAGCCCGCGCAGCGCCATCGCCCAGGGCGTGGCCTATGTTTCCGGCGACCGGAGCCGCGACGGGGTGATCACCGGACGTCCGATCCTCGAAAATGTCACGCCCATCCATGCGCTGCGCAACAGGCTCGTGCTGGCGCGCCCGGGGCAGCTCGCTGAAAAGGCGCTGCCGGCGCTCAAGGCGCTGAACACGAAATTCGCCGGGCTTTCCCATTCCATCGGCTCGCTTTCGGGCGGCAACCAGCAGAAGATCGTGATCGCCCGCTGGCTGATCGACAAGCCCGACATCCTGCTGCTCGACGACCCGACCAAGGGCATCGATCTTTCGGCCAAGACAGACCTTTTCGCGCTGATCCGCAGGCTCGCCGAGGAAGGGCTCGCCATCGTGCTCTATTCGTCGGAAGACGCCGAGCTCCTGAACAATGCCGACCGCATTCTCGTGTTCAACGGCGGCGCGGTGAGCCGGGAGCTGAGCGGCGCGGAGCGCACCCGCTACAATCTCTACCAGGCAGCCTACGAGGCGGCATGATGACGACCAACGCTTCTCTTACAAAACAGGATGGCGGCGGTTTCGGCACGCTTTTGAGGCGCTTTCCGTTCCTGCCTGCCCTTCTCATTTTCGCGGTGCTTCTGGTGCTGAACGGCATCTTCGAGCCCAACAGTTTGAGTTTTCGCTCGCTGACGGGCCTCGTGCGCACCTATATGGCGCTGATGCTTCTGGCGGTTGCCCAGACCTATGTGGTCTATGCCGCCGACATCGACCTTTCGGTCGGCGCCATCGCCTCGCTGGTCAATGTGACGATCATCGTGCTGATGCAGCATATGGGCGGTGGGGGGCTCTCGGTGCTGGCCGCGCTCGGCGTGGGTGTTCTCGTCGGACTGGCCTGCGGCCTCGTCAACGGTTTCGTGGTCGCGGCGCTGCGCCTGCAGGCCATCGTCGCCACCTTCGCCACAAGCATCTTCTTCACAGGGCTGGCGCTGGTGATCCTGCCGGTGGCCGGCATGCCCGCACCGACCGTTTTCTGGCGCACTTATGGCGGCAGTTTCTTGGGCATTCCCTTTGTCTTCTATGCCGCTGTGGCGCTTGCAATCCTGCTTTATCTATTGGCCCGCACCCGGCTTGCCACGCAGCTTCTGGCGGTGGGCGACGGGCAGCAGGCGGCCTTCCAGAGCGGGCTTCCCGTCACCGCGATCCGCATTGGCGGCTATGCGCTGTGTGGCGTGTTCGCTGCCCTTGCCGCCTTCTGCATCACCGGTGACACGGCAAGCGGCGACCCGCTGGTCGGCGCGAAGATGACGCTGTTCAGCGTTGCCGCCGTGGTGCTTGGGGGCAGCGCTCTTTCCGGCGGGTTTGGCACGGTTGCAGGCTCCGTCATCGCGGCGCTGATCATCGGGCTCATCAATTCGCTCGTCTTCTTCGCGGGCACCCCCTCGCACTGGCAGAACCTGGTGCAGGGGCTCGCCATTCTCGCCGCGCTGATGGTGGGTGTTCTCGTCAGCCGCAGGGGGCGCGCATGAACCGGCTGATCGACATTGCCAAGAACCCGCTCACCATCGCACTGGTGCTGATCGCAGCACTTCTGTTTCTCGGCAACACGCTTTCGCCGGGCTTCGCCTCGGGCGGGCAAATCCTGCGGCTCCTCATCGTGGCGGCGCTGCTGGGCATTGTCGCGGCCGGCCAGAACCTCGTCATTCTGGGCGGGCGCGAGGGCATCGACCTGTCCGTCGGCGGCGTGGTTTCGCTTTCGGCCATTGTGGCCGGCAATGTGATGAACGGCATGGATGGCGGCATCCCGCTAGCCATTCTGGCCTGCGTGGCGACCGGCGCGCTGTTCGGCCTGTTCAACGGGCTCGGCGTGACGCTGCTGCGCATTCCCCCGCTGGTGATGACGCTTGGCATGCTGGGCGTGCTTCAGGGGCTTCTGGTGGTGATCCGGCAGGGCATTCCCTCCGGTCGCGCAGCCCCGGCCCTTTCGGAATTCGTGACCCGGCCATTCCTGCTGGGCCTGCCGGGCATCATCTGGCTGTGGATCGGGGTTGGCCTGCTGATGGCCTTCATCCTGCACCGCACCGTGTTCGGCCAGCGCATCTACGCCATCGGCTCCAACGAGCAGGCGGCCTTCATGGCCGGTGTGCCCGTGCGGCGCACGCGCATCGCTCTCTTCATGCTGTCGGGCGTGTTCGCCGCCATTGCCGGGCTCTGCCTGCTTGGTTATTCCGGCTCCTCTTTCGCAAATGTAGGGGAGCAATACATGTTGCCATCGATCATCGCCGTGGTGTTTGGCGGAACCCCGCTTTCCGGCGGCAAGGGCGGCTATACCGGCACCATGGCCGGCGCGGTTCTGCTGGTGGTGCTGCAAAGCATCCTGACCACGATCAACATCGATGAATCCGGACGGCAGATGGTGTTTGGCGCCACGCTTCTGGTGCTGATGCTGTTCTATGGCCGCGGTCGGGGCCTGCGCGCATGAACCGTCGACCCAAGATCAAGGACATTGCCGAGGCGCTGGGCGTTTCATCCGCCACCGTGTCGCGCGCGCTGAGCGGCAGCGATCTGGTGACGGAGGAGACGCGCGCGCGGGTGCGCGAAACAGCGGACGCCCTGCACTATCGGCCAAACGCCAGCGCCCGCAGCCTGCGCACAGCCCGCTCCATGGCGGTGCTGATGGTGGTGCGCGATGTGGGCAACCCGTTCTATCTCGACATTCTGAAGAGCGTGGAGGCCACCGCCCGCGCCGCCGGCTACTCGGTGCTGATGGGCAATACAGAGAACGATCCCGAGCGCGAGATCGAGTATTTCGACATGCTGCGCGACGGTCATGCCGACGGCATGATCCTGATGACGGGCAAGCTGCCGGCGCAGGAGGGCGCGCGCAACAGGCTGCCGCCCAATGCGCCCATCGTGGTGGCGCTGGAAACCATTGAAGGCTCCGGCTTTCCGCATGTGCAGATCGACAATGTGGCCGCCTCCTGCGAGGCGGTGGAGCATCTGATCGGACTTGGCCACCGGCGCATCGCCCATATTTCCGGGCCGGTTCCCGAAGTGATGAGCCTTCGCCGACAGGAGGGCTATCGCCGCGCCATGCGCAATGCCGGCCTTGCGATTGCCGAAGGCTATGAGCAGCGCGGCGACTACCTGCTGCATGGCGGGGCTGCGGCCTGCAAGGCGCTTTTCGAACTCGCCGAACCGCCGACCGCGATCTTCGTGGCCAATGACGAAATGGCCTTCGGCGCGGTTCATCACCTGCGCGAGATCGGCCGCGACGTGCCCGGCGATGTGTCCGTCGTCGGCTTCGACGATCTCTATCTGAGCGAAGCGTTCTACCCGCCGCTGACCACGGTGCGCCAGCCGCGCACCGACATCGGCCGGCAGGCCATGGGCATGCTGCTCGAAATGCTTTCAGGGGCCGCCGTGCCCAGGGAACCCGTGGTGCTGCCAGCCACGCTGCGCGTGCGCGGCACCACCGCACCACCGAAAACAGAATGAAAGGGGAAACAACCATGTCCGCACAGCCCGGAAAACGCCTGCGCATCGGCCTTGTCGGCACCGGCTTCATTGCCGAATTCCATCTGCGGTCCATGCTCGGCGTGCGCCATGTCGACGTGACCGGCGTCTACAGCCGCAAGGCGGAGAACCGCGAACGCATCGTGAAGCTGGTGGCGGAACTGGGGCTGGGCGACTGCAAGAGCCATGACAGTCTGGCATCCATGCTGCAGGCCGAAGATGTGGACGCGGTCTGGATTCTCTCCCCCAACGACACGCGCCTCGAGACGATGCGCACCATCCATGACGAAGTCGTTTCCGGGCGCAGCAAAGTGTTTGCGGTGGCCTGCGAAAAGCCGCTTGCCCGCACGCTGTCCGATGCGCGTGAGATGCTGCGGCTCGTGGAAGACGCCAGGCTGAACCACGGTTATCTGGAAAACCAGGTCTTCGCCCAGCCGGTCCTGCGCGGCAAGGAGATCATCTGGCGGCGTGCCGCCTCCACCACCGGACGCCCCTATCTGGCGCGCGCGGCAGAAGAGCATTCCGGCCCGCACGAGCCGTGGTTCTGGCAGGGCGACAAGCAAGGCGGCGGCGTTCTGCTCGACATGATGTGCCACAGCGTTGAAGTGGCCCGGCACCTTCTGACGGAACCCGGCAGGAAGCGGGATTCCCTGAAGCTGAAGGCCGTGCATGGCACCGTGGCCAACCTCAAATGGACACGCCCGCGCTATATCGAAGACCTGAAGAACCGCTTCGGCCCGGAAGTGGATTACGCCAACCGCCCCTCCGAGGACTTTGCGCGCGGCAATGTGATCCTGGAGGACGAGGACGGCAACGAGCTGATGATCGAGACGACAACCTCCTGGGCCTATGTGGGGGCGGGTCTGCGCATCCAGCTGGAACTGCTTGGGCCGGAATACGCCATGGAGTTCAACTCGCTCGGCACCGGCCTGAAAATCTTCATGTCGCGTGAAGTGAAGGGCGAGGAAGGCGAGGATCTGGTCGAGAAGCAGAATGCCGAACAGGGCCTGATGCCCGTGCTGGAGGACGAGGCCGGGATCTATGGCTACACGGATGAAAACCGGCACATGGTGGAGTGCTTCCGCAAGGGCGAGGAGCCGCTGGAAACCTTTGCCGACGGCGTTGCCGTTCTGGAAATTCTGATGGGTCTCTACCTGTCTTCGGAGACCGGCGACACGGTGCGTTTCCCGAACCCGGACCTGGAAAACTACGTGCCTCTGGTGGCGCGTCGATAACCCACCAATCGTTCGCCGGCGGGCCTCTCCCGCCTGCCGGCGAATGGCCCTGTCACGGCTGTGCCTGCTTCAGGGCTGCAAGAATGCGATACCCTGCCCGCACCCGGTCACGCACCGACACATTCCTGTTGGCCAGAATGGCCACGCCGATCCTGCGCCCCGGCACAAACGCCACATAGGCCGAGAAGCCCCTCGTGGAACCGGTCTTGTTGACGAGCACCTTACGGCGCGGCGGGAATGGCGGCTTCAGATGCATGGCAGGAACATCGTCGCGCGCCATTCTTCTGGAATTGCCATCGAGCAGACGCTTCAGGCTGACCGGATAGGCATATTGCTCCCAGACCAGATCCTGCGTGATGGCGTCGGCCTTGTAATAGCCGGTGAGCGCCTGACCGATGGCGCTTTGCATATCCGGCTCCAGATCCCCGCTTTGCATATGCGCCTCGACATAGCGGATGAGATCTGTCGCCGTTGTCTTGACGCCGTAGGGTGCAGAGGCCAGCGCATTGTCTGACAGGCGGGCGGGTTCGTTCTCCGTCGTATAGCCCTGCGCATAGTCCTTCATCCGGTCAGGAGGAACCTGCGTATAGGTGTTTGCGAGCCCCAGCTTCGGCAGGAGCAGATTTGCGAGGGCATCGTCATAGTCCCGCTGCAGGGCGTCGGCCGCGATGGAACCGAGAAGCGCGATGCCGATATTGGAATAGGTGCGCTCCGTACCCGGCGAATAGCGACGCTCCCAGCCCCTGCAATAGGCGACAAGCGCGTCCTGACTGTCCACGCCCGAAGGCAGGAAGAGTTCGAGCCCGCTCGTATGGGTCGCCAGTTCCAGAATGCGCACGGCATCGAAAGCGCTTCCTTCAAGCGCCGGCAGGCGCGAACTGACCTCGTCGAAAAGCGAGAGCTTTCCCTGCACATGCGCGTAGGCCGCAAGCAGACCGGTGAAGGTCTTGCTGATCGAGCCGATCTCGAACAGCGTGTCGTCATCCACCGCCGCACCGCTTTCACGCGAAGCGACGCCGTAGTTGAAGATGCGATGTTCCCCCCCGACCGTGACCGCGATTGCAAGACCGGGAAGATCGTGGTCCTGCATGAGCCGCTGCGCTTCGGCTTCGATTGTCGCGACTGGCTCTGCCAACTGACTGACATCCGCAGCCCGCGCGGGCGAATGGGGCTCAAGAGCAAAAAGAACCGGTGCAGCGACAACCGCCAGAATGCTGAAAGACGCCGCACGACGCCAAAGCTTATGAATCATAAAATTACTCTAAAATATCAATAACTTGCCCCTTGTAGAAGGAATTACGCCAATTTGCAGAAATCATAAAGCGCACCGTTTCAACAAATCTGGCGACAAAATGAAACAGGCGGACGGCGCCCCCGGAATGCGGGGGCGCCGTCTGCCTGAAAAGCACCCTGAATCGGCCTGAAGGCCTGTGTACGCGAGCGCGAACTCAGCAGTGGCCGATCATCCATTTCTTGCGTGGAGAAGGCGGGCCCTTCTTGCCGATATTGCACAGCGAACAGCCGCAACCGGCCAGATGTTCCTTCTTGACCACGCGCGGCTCGCTGCCGCTTTTTTCCGAGCGCGCCAGCGCGCGCCGGAGCGTGCCGTTCATGAGGCTGAGGCTTGGCGCGGCCACATCGCGACTGCTCGGCGTCTGGCAGCTCGGGCAGGCGCATGCATTGCCTGCATAAGCCATGGACGTCCACTCGTCGAAAGGTCCGCAATCTTCGCAAACATAATTGTAAAGCGGCATGTTGGTCTCCGAAAATTCTGTCTCGCATGGTGCGGCGGCCTGACGCCGCCGCACGAAAAAGCTCAGAGCATTCCCTGAAGCAGCAGGAACCCCGGCAGCCAGCCGGTGATGATGCCCGTGAGGAGCGTGACAACCGCAGTGGCCTGCAGGATCGGACGCTTGAGGGCAAGCAGCAGGAAATACATGAACCAGAGCACCGCCCAGATGGCCCAGTTGAGGCCGAGCCAGGTGTCGGTGAAGGTCTGCGCGCCGGCCAGTCCTTCAATCGCGATGGGCACGACGGTAATTGCCACGAACAGGCTGAACCAGCCGAGCCCGCGGCCATCCACCGCGACCACGCGGTTGTAGGCGACCCAGAGATAGGTGGTGGTGAACAGCAGCGTCAGCGCCGCAGACTTGATCGACGCGGCATCCGCCGCAGCGCCGAATGCCGAAGCCAGCGCGACGCAGAGCGTGACGAAGCCGGACACCACATTGATGACGACAATTTCCTTGTCGTCGATCTTTCCCATCAGCCACAGCCCGTTGAGAAACAGGACGGCGCCGACGTAAAGCAAGGCAAACCCGAGCAGCATGGCAGCTCTTCCTCCCGAAAGGCGGGTTCAGCCGGGTCCCACCCCGGCTGTCCCACTCGTTTCTTTTGAAAACGGCCCGACGGAGCACCGGAACAACCGGGAGGCGGCCTGCGCCTCCCCGCCCGATGCTCCAGGCCACTCAGCTTGTTCGCGCGACATCCACGCCGGAGACCTGTTTGGTCGGCCCGGTCGAGTTCGGATTGATGTCGAAGTCGAAAATCGCTGTCGGAATGGCCAGCGTGGCGCACACATTCGGTATGTCCACAATGCCGGCTATTCGGCCCTCCACCGGCGCTGTGCCGAGGATACTGTAGGCCTGTTCGCCCGTGTAACCGAACTTCTTCAGATACTCGATGGCGTTGAGACAGGCCCGGCGATAGGCCACATGGGCGTCCAGATAATACTGTTCGCCCGTGTGCTCATCGACCGAGATGCCCTCGAAGATCAGGTAATCATCGAAATGCGGATCGATCGGGCTCGGCTTGAAGATCGGGTTGACGACACCGTATTTCGCCATGCCGCCCTTGATGACATCGACGCTGATGTCGATCCAACCGGCCATTTCGATGGCGCCGCAGAAGGTGATTTCGCCATCGCCCTGCGAGAAGTGGATGTCGCCCATGGAGAGACCGCCACCCTTCACATAGACAGGGAAATAGACCTTGGAGCCACGCGACAGGTTCTTGATGTCGCAATTGCCGCCATGTTCGCGCGGCGGCACGGTGCGCCACGCTTCTTCCGCCGCCTTGCGTGCTGCATCACCCGACATCTGGCCCATGAGCGCAGTGTCGGAATAAGGCAGTGCGGCCAGCGGCGGCACCCGGTTCGGATCGGTCGAAACCAGCTCTTCCTCACGGCGGTTTGCTTCGGCCAGAAGCGCATGATCGGGCAGACAGCCGATCAGGCCCGGGTGAATGATGCCCGGATAGCGCACGCCCGGAATGTGGCGCGAGGTCGTGTAAATGCCCTGGAAATCCCAGCACGACTTGGTTGCGTTCGGATAGTGCTCCGTCAGGAAGCCGCCGCCATTTTCCTTGGCGAACAGGCCGTTGAAGCCCCATTCGGATTCAGGCATTGCGCCGATATCGAGAATGTCGACGACCAGCAGATCTCCTGGCTCTGCGCCCTCGAAACCGAACGGACCGCTCAGATAGTGAACGCGGGTCAGGTCGACATCGCGCACGTCGTTGGCGCTGTCATTGTTGCCGATCTGACCACCGGTCCAGTCGTAGCACTCGACGCGGAACACCTCACCGCGCTTGAAGGTCTCAACCATCGGAATGTCGGGATGCCAGCGATTGTGCGTCTTGATCGCTTGATCCTCGGGCGCCTTGTTGAGATCGACTGAAAACACTGTTTTAGGCATAGGTCTCCTCCTCTTGAACGGCCAGTCGGAGGTTCCAGTGTCGAGCCCCCCGTCATTTTTGCGCCCGCCCGCAAGATGCGACCGGACGAAACCGTGCCGGAGAAGATTAGGTCTGGACTGTAAGCCGATTGGCTCTGGAGAACGCCCGCTTTGTAATTTTTTGTAACCGCCCAGGGACATTCCGGAGAATTCGTTTTCGCTTGAACAGCCTGAAATAAGCTCTGAATTTCAGTCATTTGCCATGGGCGCATCCAGAGCCGCCAGCGCCTTGCCCGCCCCGGTTACCTTTGGCCGGATACAAAACGCGCATTTTCCAAAAGACCGGAGCAAACTCCCTCCTCGACCGATGCAACCGTTTGCGACTATCGTATGAGCCATGGGGATCACGGACGAAAAACATCGCGTACTTGTTGTCGATGATGATCAGCGTCTTCGGCGCTTTCTTCAGCGTTTCCTCACGAGCGAAGGCTATGCCGTGACAAGCGCCGAGGATGGCCGCTCCATGCGCCGCGCAATGGCGGATGAGGACTTCGATCTCGTCATTCTCGATCTGACCTTCCCGGTCGGCGAAGACGGTGTCTCGCTGGCGCGTGGCCTGCGCGCCCAGCACGACCTGCCGCTGATCATGCTTTCAGGCAAGAACAACACGATCGACAAGGTGGTCTGCCTGGAGCTGGGGGCAGACGATTACGTGACCAAGCCGTTCGAGCCGCGCGAACTTCTGGCCCGCATCCGCACCGTCATGCGCCGCTTCGCCAAGCGCATCAGCATGCCGGAACCGCAGGAGAAAAGCCGCTCGCCGATCATGTGCTTTGCCGGCTGGCAACTTGATCCCGCACGGCATCAGCTTTCCTCACCCCGGGGAGAATCGGTGCGTTTGACGAGCCAGGAATTCCAGCTTCTGGCGGCGCTGGTGGAGCGGCGCGGGCGTGTTCTTTCGCGCGAGCAGATCCTCGACATCGTCGCCAACCGCAACTGGAACCCCTATGACCGCAGCATCGACGTGATGATCGGCAAGATCCGCCGCAAGCTGCGCGACAATGCCCGCGACACCCAGTTTATCAAGACCATTCGCGGTGTCGGTTACATGTTCGCGCCTCAGTCCGAGGAATAGTGCGCCGGCAAATACAGATTGACGCTGGTGCCCTTGCCCGGCGTGCTGAGAATGCCGAGACGGCCACCGGCCTGCCGCACGAAGCCATCCACCATCGACAGGCCAAGACCGCTGCCCTGCCCCGGCGGCTTGGTGGTGAACATGGGCTGGAGCGCGCGGCGGCGCACCGCCACCGGCATGCCATGACCGGTATCGCGCACCGACAGGAGCACATAGCGCCCCGGTAACAGCCCCGAAGCGACGCGCGCATCCTCCGGGCGAACGATCACATTCGACGCGTCGAAATGCAGGCTCCCGCCGCCCGGCATCGCATCGCGCGCATTGAGCGCCAGATTGACGAGGCTCGGCTCCAGCTGACCGGCGGGAATGAGCACGCTGTTCAACCCGTCTGCGACATTGAGCGAAACGGACACCGTATCCCCCAGCGTGCGCCCCAGAACCCGCATCAGGGGCGGAAGCGCCTCGCCAAGCTGCACCACGGCAATGTCTTTCGCGCGCTGGCGGCCAAAGCGCAGCAGGCGGTCGGTGAGTTCGGAACCCGACCTGGTGGCCTCGAGCGCATCGGTGACCAGTTCGGCCAGTTCCGGCTGGTCGGCCAGCCGCTCTTCCAGCCAGCGCAGATTGCTCAGGAGAACGGCGAGTATGTTGTTGAAGTCATGCGCGATGCCGCTGGTGAGCTGGCCCATCGCCTCCATGCGCTGCTTCTGCCCGAGCCGCTCGGCGGCCAGCCGCTTTTCTTCCAGAAGCCGGATGCGCTCGAAGCAGCGGGCGAGCGTGGCAAGCAGGTCTTCGCTGTGAAACGGCTTGCAGAGATAGTCATAGGCGCCGGCCTGCAACGCCTCGACGGCAGTATCGATGGAAGCGTAGGCGGTGACCATCACGCACACCACGTCCGGTTCGCGCTGGCGGATCTGGCGCACCAGATCGACGCCATTGCCGGTGCCGAGCCGCACATCGACCAGGGCGACCGCGATCCGCGCTTCTTCAAGGAAGGCGAGTGCTGCCTGCGGATCGTGGGCAACCACGATCCTGTAGCCTTCGAGTTTCAGGAGGCCCGACAGGCTGGCGGCGAAATCCTCGTCATCGTCAACAATCAGGACGCAATGGTCTTCCGCCGGTGTGGTTTCACGCAACGGATGTTCGCCGATGACTTCTGCGGGGAGGTCGAGTTCACGATCAGTCATGCCTTGCGCGCTCCCGCACATGGCAGAACGAGCGATACGGTGGTGCCGACACCCTTCTGGCTTTCGATGAGCACATCGCCGCCATGCTGCTCCATGATGCGCTTGACGAGCGGCATGCCGAGCCCGACGCCAAACGCCTTGGTGCTGAACAGCGGCTCGAACACGCGCTCGGCCACATCCTGAGACATGCCGCCGCCATTATCGGACACCGACAGGTAGACGCGGTCGCGCAGACGCTGCGTGGAGATAATGATCTGACCGCTTTGCTTCCCGCGTTCCTCGCAGGCCTGCGCCGCATTCTGCAGAACATTGGAGAAGGCCTGCCGCAGACGCTCTGCATCGGCAAGCACGTCGCACCCGGCATCAAGCCTGAGCGTGATGAGATGCGCGATCTCCTGATCCTCTTCGCTCAATTGCTGTTTGACCCAGCGGTCGATGGCGACGGGCGACATGACGGGCGCGTGCTTGCGTGAAAAGTCCAGAAGATCCTCGATGATGCGCACGCAGCGCCAGGCATTGCGTTGCAGGCGCTGCAATTCGCCGGTGACGGGCTCATCCGCGTTCTTGAGCGAGCGGCGCAGAATATCGGCGGAGGTGACCATCGTGCCCAGCGGATTGCGCAGCTCATGGCTGACCGTGGCGGTGATCTGACCGATTGCCGCCAGACGCTCATTGGAGGCGAGCTCCTGCTGCGCCTGCCGAAGCTTTTCAAGCGATGTCACCAGATCGCGCTCCGCAAGCTCGCGGCTTTCGTGCGAAAGAACGATCCACCACGCGCCGATGGCGAGCAGCGGCAGGAGCGCCAGAAACACCCGCAGGAGAAGCGCGCCGCTTTCCACATGCGGCTGAAGCGCGGTCGGCTCGATCAAGCGGTAGGTCAGCAGAAAGACGGCAGCCGTCATCACCGCCAGCGAGAACAGAACGCCGCTCACCTTGAGCAGGCGCTGCGTCATGCGTGGCGCGATCTTGCTGCGCAGGGCGCGGCCCAGATAATGCGGCGCTTCCAGATTTGCGCCGGGAACCTTGCAGGCATCGTGGCAGTGTGAATCGAGACTGCAGCAGAGCGAGCAGATCGGACGCCGGTAGAAAGTGCAGTGCACCATGTCCGGCCGCTCATATTCCAGTTCGCAGATCTCGCAGCGCACCACCGGCTTGTCGGGCTCGGCAAGCGGCACGCGCGGACGGGCGAGATAATAGCGGCCGCGTGTCGCCACGCCGATCAGCACCGCGCTCGAAAGCGCGGTGAAGAAGGCGATGGGGGCGGCATAGGCTTCCGCCAGATCGCCGAAACTGCCCATGAAGCAGATGATCGCGAACAGCGAGGCAAACGCCATCGACCCGCAGCCGACCGGATTGAAATCGTAGAGATAGGCGCGTTTGAACTCGGTGAAGGGCGGGCTGACGCCCATCGGCTTCAAGATGGCGAGATCGGCGAAGATGGAGCCGATCCAGGCGGCGGCGATGACCGAATAGACCGCCAGCACCAGCTCAAGCGTCTGGAAGATGCCGAGCAGCATCAGAAGCAGCGAGATCAGGATGTTGAAGATCAGCCAGACCACGCGGCCGGGGTGATAATGGGTGACGCGCGAGAAGAAATTGGACCAGGCGAGCGAGCCGGCATAGGCGTTCGTCACATTGATCTTTACCTGCGAAATGAGAACGAAGATCGCCGCCAGCGCCAGCACGGTGCGCGGATCGTCGCTCACATATTCATAGGCCTTGATATACATGTGGATCGGTTCGAGCGCCGTCGATGGCGAGAGGCCGGCCGAGACCGCAAGCACGGCCAGAAGACTGCCGCACAGGATCTTGAAACCGCCGACCACGATCCAGCCGGGACCGGCGGAGATGACCGCCGCCCACCAGCGCCAGCGGTTTTCGCGCGTCTTGTCGGGCAGGAAGCGCAGATAATCCACCTGCTCGCCGATCTGGATCGAGAGCGCGCACAGAACACCGATGGCCGAACCGAAGGCGAGCACATCGAACCCGCCATCCGGCGTTTCGCTGCCGGCAAACGCCATCCACTGATCGAGCGTTTCGGGATGGGCGACCGCAATGTAGATGAAAGGCGCAAGCAGCATTGCGATCCAGATGGGCTGGGTGACCATCTGCAACTTGCTGATCATCGTCACGCCCATGAAGGTGATGGGAATGATGACGAGCGATGAGATGATGTAGCCCAGCACCAGCGGCACATCCGCGAACAGCTTCAGCGCCTGCGCCATGATCGCGCCTTCGAGCGCGAAAAAGATGAAGGTGAAGGTCGCATAGATCAGCGACGTGATGGTGGAGCCGATATAGCCGAACCCCGCTCCGCGCGTGAGCAGATCCATGTCGATGTTGTAGCGGCTGGAATAATAGGCGATGGGCAGGTTCGTCACGAAGACGAACAGGCAGGTGATCAGAACGGCGGGAAACGCATTGGCGAACCCGTAGCTGAGCGTGATCGCCCCGCCGATTGCCTCCAGAGCCAGAAACGAGATGCCGCCGAGCGCTGTGTTGGCGATGACGAACGGAGACCAGCGCCGGAACGACCGCGCCGCATAGCGCAGCGAATAGTCCTCCAGCGTCTCATTGGCGATCCATGAATGATAGGATCGTAAGGCAGGCGATTGCGGTGTTTCCACTAACCCGCACTCCGCCCTGCACACCGCCAGTCAGGCGAAGCCTGTGCTTTACGCATCTTGTTGAGGTTCTCCCATTCTCCCCGGTAAATGATCACACAAAGCCGGCTTCGAGACCAGTCCCCGCAGCACGGGGGAACGGCGTTCTTCCCCACCCGGTTTGTGTGTGAAAGACGGGTCGCGCCGGCGCAGTGCCATAATGCGCCGACCGCGTTGAGCCTATTGCTTTCGCTTCATGCCCGTTATCTGTGTGCCGTCGCTAAATCGCCCAACCGGCAGCGTTTGAGTTGACAAAATCTCCCCGCGCCCGCAGACGCACGGGGCAATCATGTGCCCGCAGAGGCACAGGCACATTCGGACGTCGCGAGCGGCGGCAAAACAGCTTGAGGGGAAGCATGAGCGAGACATCCGACATCATCGTCATCGGCGGTGGCATTGCAGGCATCGGCGCGGGCGCGCGCATGGCGGCGGACGCCAGCGTGACCGTTCTGGAGACGGAAGAGGCCATCGGCTATCACGCCACCGGCCGCTCGGCTGCGATCTACATCCGCAATTACGGCAACGACACCCTGCGCGCCCTCAATGCGGCTGCCGAACCGGTGTTCAAGGAGCCGGAAGGCATTTCTGACGAAAGCCTGCTCACTCCGCGCGGCCTGCTTTATGTGGCGACCGAGGAACATGTCGGCGCGCTGGACAAGATCCTCGAAGGCGCGACGGGCATGGAGCGGCTCGACGCGGACGCTGCGGTTGCGCGCGTGCCCATTCTGCGCCGCGAAAACATCGTGGCGGCCGCCATTGAGGAAGGCGCGCAGGACATCGATGTCGACCGTCTGCTGCAGGGCTTTGCGAAGATGCTGCGCCATCAGGGCGGCCGCATCGTCAACAAGGCCCCCGTCACCGCCATTTCGCGTGCGGATGGCGTGTGGACGCTTGAAACCCCGCAGGGCTCGTTCTCCGCACCCATCATCGTCAACGCCGCAGGCGCATGGGCTGACGAGGTCGCGAAGCTTGCCGGTGTGCAGCCGCTCGGCCTGACGCCGATGCGCCGCTCGGCCGTGATCCTGCCCGCACCCGAGGGGCACGACGTCACGCGCTGGCCGCTTTTCGCCTGCGCGGGCGAAGGCTGGTACGCCAAGCCCGATGCGGGCAAGCTGATGGTTTCGCCGGCTGACGAAGATCCGTCAGAGCCGTTCGACGCCTGGCCCGACGACATGGTGCTGGCCGAGGGCCTGCATCGCTTTGAACAGGCCGTCACCGTGCCTGTGACACGCATTGAACGGAGCTGGGCGGGCCTGCGCAGCTTCTTCCCCGATCGCACCCCCGCTGTCGGCTTCGCGCCGGATGCGGAGGGTTTTTTCTGGCTGGCCGGCCAGGGCGGCTATGGCGTACAGACCTCGCCTGCCCTTTCCGCGCTCGCAGCCGACCTGTGCGCCGGTCGCAAGTCCGGCCTCGCTGAAACCGTGGTGCAGGCACTTGCGCCACACCGCCTCATCAAGACCTGAAAGGAAAAAACATGTCCGATATCAAACGCGTCGACACCGGCACCCGCATGAGCCAGGCCGTCATTCACAACGGCACCATCTACCTGGCTGGCCAGGTCGGCACGCCGGGCGCAAGCGTCGCCACGCAGACCAAGGACATTCTGGCCAAGATCGACGCCCTTCTCGAGCAGAACGGCTCCGACAAGTCGCGCATCCTGCAGGCGACCATCTGGCTCGCTTCGATGAACGACTTTGCCGAGATGAACGACGTGTGGGACGCATGGGTGGCTCCCGGCCACGCACCGGCGCGCGCCTGCGGCGAGTCCGCACTGGCAACGCCCGAATACACGGTCGAGATCATCGTCGTCGCGGCGGCTGGCTGATCAGGCCCCGCGCTTGACCGGTACCACCGGTTCCCGGCTCGCCCGCGCGGCGAGCCGGACCAGCATCAGGCCCACAATGCCCGTGACGAGAAAGCCTGATGCAAGCGGGATGGTCGTCTCGTTGTAGAATGCGCCGAAGGCCACGGCGAAGACCACCGCCACAAGGCTCGACCCCGATGCGATCAGCGATGCGCCGAGCCCGGCCAACTGGCCGAGAGACTGCATCGCCATGGCATTCAGATTGCCAAACAGAAATCCGATGCAGAAGAAGATGGCAAAGCCCAGCGCCATGAAGGCGGGCAGTGGCGGATGCCCTTCCCACACAAGGGAAAGGGCAAGCAGGCAAAGCCCGAACGCCACGAGACCGCAAAGCGCATATTCGCACATGGCCTGCATGCCGAAGCGACGCACCACCTGTGCGTTGACCATGGAGGCCAGACCGATGCTGGCGGCGAAGGCTGCGAAATAGGCCGGGAACAGACTGCCGATCCCGTAAACATCGAAGAAGATATCGGCTGCGGTGCTCAGATATTGCAGATGCGCGCCGAACACGAAGCCCGTGGCCACGATCAGAAGCGAAACGCGCCGGTTGCGCAGAACGCGCGAACCGTTTTGCAGGAGCGTGACCGGGTGAAAGCGGATGCGGTTTTGCGGGGCCAGCGTCTCGGGTTGGCGCATGACAAGCCAGATGCAGAGCAGGATCGAGAGCGCCAGATAGACCGCGAAAATGGCGCGCCAGCCGGCGAATGCCAGCACCGCCTGCCCCATGGCGGGCGCGATCATCGGCACCAGAATGAACAGCACGAACATGAAGGACATGATCCGCGCCATGGCCTCACCCTCGAACTGGTCGCGGACCAGCGCGCGCGTCGCGATCTTGGGGCCGGCGACGCCGATTCCCTGCAGGATGCGGCCGAGCACGATCATTTCCACCGAGGTGGAGAGCATCGCCACCACGGTTCCGGCCATGTAGAGCGCGAGACCACCGACCAGCGCCCGCTTGCGGCCGATGGCGTCGGCAATGGGGCCAATCACGAGTTCGCCAAACACCATGCCGAAGATGAACAGCGACACGATGTGCTGCGTGGACAGGGGCGGTTCCACATGCAGATCGCTCTCGATCAGGCGCAGCGCCGGAAGCACTGCGTCGATGCTGAGCGCAGTCAGCGATGTGAGGAACGCATAAAGCGCGATGCGCTCGAAGGAGATTGTCCGTTTTTCCATCGGCTCATGTTTATCAGATTGGCAGGGGCGTATCAGATTGGAAGGGGACGCCGTTCCTCGATGGCCTCCATGGCGAAATAGGAGGTGACCGATTCCAGCTCCACCTTCTGGATCAGGCGCTGGTAGACGGAATCGAAGCTCTGCATGTCCGTTGTCACGATGCGCAGCATGTAATCGTAATCGCCGCCAATACGAAAGAAGTCGACCACTTCCGGAATGCTGGACACGTGCTGGCGGAAGGTCTGCAGCCAGGTTGTCGAGTGATGTCGCGTCTTGACCATCACGAAAACCACCAGCCCGAGCCCCAGCCTGTTGCGGTCGACATTGAGCGTGCGCCCGCGAATGACGCCGCGCTCCTCCAGCGATTTCAACCGGCGCCAGCAGGCATTCTGCGACAGCCCGACCTTCTCCGCCAGGTCGCGTTGCGACAGGCCGGCGTCACGCTGCAGCTCGCGTAATATTCTTCTATCAAACTGATCGATTTTTTCACTCATATTCGATCATATGACCTAATTTTGAGAGTTTTGCCATCACTTTGTGTGGAAATGATCGCTCATCATTGTGCGATCTTTGCGCATTGATCAACTTCCCGGACCGCCGCCATGCCCAGTGACCTTCTCAAAGCCTTTGCCGACAATCTCAAGCGCACAGACCTCGACGCCTATCTGCGTGACGGGCTGATCGGCGAGAATGCCGTAATCGACGGTCCTTTCGGCAAGAAGACGCTGGTCTATGCCGACTATGTGGCGTCAGGCCGGGCGCTGGCGCAGGTGGAGGATTTCATCCGTGATGAAGTGCTTCCCTATTATGCGAACAGCCATACGGAAGCCTCCTATTGCGGTTCCTTCTGCACCCGCCTGCGTCAGGCGGCGCGCGCGGAAATTCACCGGATCGTCAACGCCGACGACAAGACCAGCGTCGTCTTTTCAGGCGCTGGCGCGACCGCCGGCATCAACCGGCTGGTGCGGCTTTTGCAGATATCCGAGGCCGTGGCCGCAGGGGCGCGCGTCGTGGTTTTCACCGGGCCTTACGAGCATCACTCCAACATTCTGCCCTGGCGTGAAAGCGGCGCGGAGATCATCGCCATTCCCGAAGCAGCGACCGGCGGCCCGGACCTGGGCGCGCTTGCCACGGCCCTTGAAGCAAATGCCGACGCGGCGCTGAAGGTCGGCACGTTTTCCGCCGCCTCCAACGTGACCGGCATCACCACCGACACGGACGCGGCGACCCGGCTTCTGAAGACCCATGGCGCGCTCGCCATCTGGGACTATGCCGGTGGTGCGCCCTATCTGGAAATCGACATGAAGCCCGGCACGGACTGCGCCAAGGATGCAGTGGTGCTTTCGCCCCACAAATTCCCCGGCGGACCGGGCGCATCGGGTCTTCTGGTCCTGCGCAACGAAATCGCCCGCACCGCCTGCCCCTCCATGCCCGGCGGCGGCTCGGTGAGTTTCGTTTCGCCCTGGGGCCACGAATACTCGACCTCGCTTTCAGCGCGCGAAGAAGCCGGCACACCCGATGTTCTGGGCGACATCCGCGCGGCCCTCGTGCTCATCATCAAGGAAGCGCTTGGACAGGACTTCATCGACCGGCGGCATGAAGAGCTGCATCAGCGCGCAATCGCCGTGTGGTCGAAGAACCCGTGCCTGCAGATGCTCGGCAATCCGGCTGCCCGGCGTCTGCCGATCTACTCCTTCCGCATTCTGTGCCCGGAGAACGGCACGGTGCACCACCAGCTTTTCACCCGCATGCTGAGCGATCTGCACGGCATTCAGGTGCGCGGCGGCTGCGCCTGCGCCGGCCCCTATGCGCACCAGCTTCTGGAGATCGACGAGCCCACCTCGAATGCGCTCTTGCAGAGCATTCGCGACGGGCAGGAGATGGAAAAGCCGGGCTGGGTGCGGCTCAATCTGAGCTATCTGATGACGGACGAGAAAGCGGACTTCATCATCGAGACCGTCGACCGGCTGGCGCGCGAGGCGCAGCGGCATGCAGGCGCTTACGACTTCGATCCGCGCACGGCCCGCTTCCGCCACAAGACGCTGGCCATGGCCGGTTAGAGCATCAACCCGTGAGGGTCGGCGTAGTGCGTGGTTCGACAAGCTCACCATGAGGGAGGGCTTTGGCTACCAAAGCCGTCACTACGCCTTTGGCCAAGGTTCTCCGCCAGGAGGGGATTGCTCCTCTCATGGCGAGCCCCTGAGCCTGTCATAGGGCTAACCACGCACCGCCTTAATGCAATGCCCCATCCTGCACGGTGGTGCGCCCTACTCCTGCTTCGGCAGGTTGTTGGCGCGCCGCGCCATCTCGGCTTCATTGGTGGGCTGCTCGGTGAAGCCCTCGATGTCGGACACCTCTTCCACATCCCGCTCGATTGCCAGCGGGCTTGCCACATAGGCGGTGGCCAGCTCGGCCACCGAACGCAGCGCATGCACATGGATGCGCTCATAGCCGTGAGAGGCATCCACACCGAAGGCGATCAGCGCCGTGCGAACGTCATGCCCGGCCTCGATGGCCGATGCGGAATCGGAGCGGTAGTAACGGAAAACATCCTTCTGGTAGCGAATGTCCTCCTCGCGGCACAGATCCACCATCTTCTTCGTCAGGTGATAGTCGAACGGCCCCGCCTGGTCCGCCATGGCGATGGTGACGCCGAACTCTGCCGAATTCTGCCCCGGCGCGGTGGTGCCATTGTCGATGGTGACCATGGAGGCAATCTCGGGCGTGACGATGGACGCCGCGCCCACCCCCACCTCTTCCGCGATGGTGAAGAGCCAGTGCGTGTCGACCGGCAGCGTCACCTCGTGGCGCAGCAGCGATTCCAGCGCGGCAAGGGCGATGGCGACGCCCGCCTTGTCATCCAGATGGCGTGAAACGATGAAGCCGTTTTCCAGGAATTCCGGCTGCGGGTCGATGGCGACGAAGTCGCCCACATCGATGCCAAGATTGTGCGCGTCGCTGCGGCTCCAGCACATGGCGTCGATGCGCAGCTCCACGTAATCCCAGCCGACGGGCATCTCGTCCACGCCGTCATTATAGGTGTGGCCCGAAGCCTTGAGCGGCAGGATGGTGCCGCGATAGCTACCCTTCTCGGTGTAGATCGTCACCCGCGCGCCTTCGGCAAACCGCGCGGACCAGTGACCGATTGGCACCATCTCGAAACGGCCATTGTCCTTGATGTATTTGACCTGCGCGCCGAGCGTGTCGAGATGGGTGATGATGGCGCGCGCGCCCTGACGCCGGCCGCCGCGCACCACCGCGCGGATCGCGCCGCGCCGCGTCAGCTCCGGCTCGAGGCCAAGCCGCTCCAGCTCTGCCGTGACATGGCGGACGATGGTGTCGGTGTAGCCCGTCGGACTGTCAATCGACAGAAGCGCCTTGAGCTGCGCGACAAGATAGGAAACGTCGATTTTCAGTCGCGACATGCAATTCTCGTCATTTCAGCGGGCCTCGTCATTTCAGCTTGTGCCGTCGGCCACGGATCAGGCTTTGGGCGTCAGCGCACGTTCAGCGGATTTTGCACCGGAGCGCGGAAAGAGCAGGTCGACGAAGCGCTCGGCGGTCGGTTGCGGTTCATGGTTCGCCAGCCCCGGCCGTTCATTGGCTTCAATGAAGACATAGTCCGGCTGGTCGGGCGACTTGATCATAAGGTCGATGCCGACAACCGGGATGTCAATGGCGCGCGCGGCGGCGCAGGCCGCTTCAACCAGATCCGGATGCACGTTTTCCGTCACATCGTGAATGGAACCGCCCGTGTGCAGATTGGCCGTCTTGCGCACCTCCACTTCCTCGCCCTTGGGCAGGATGCTGGAAAGCGCATAGCCAAGACCGGCAATGCAGCGGCGCGTCTCGTCATCGACGGGGATGCGGCTCTCACCGCCCGTGGCGGCCGCCCGGCGGCGCGACTGATGCTCGATCAGCTCTTCGATGGTCCGCTGCCCGTCTCCCACCACGCGCGGCGCACGGCGCACGGCGGCGGCAACCAGGCGATAGTCGATGACGACCAGACGCAGATCCTCGCCCTCGAAACAGGCTTCGACCAGAACCCGGTCGGAAATCTCGCGGGCGGCGCGGATGGCGTTTTTCGTCTCGTCCAGCGTTTCAAGACCGACGGCAACGCCCTTGCCCTGCTCGCCCCGCGCAGGCTTTACCACCACGCGGCCATGCTTCTCGATGAAGGCGCTGAGCGCCGTGTCGTCATCGCCCGCCTCCCTCTGCTCGGGCACGGTCAGCCCTGCGCGCTCCACCACGCGGCGCGTGACAGCCTTGTCGTCGCAGATCGACATGGCGACGGCAGATGTGAGCTCCGAAAGGCTCTCGCGGCACTGGATCGAACGGCCGCCGAAGGACAGGCGGAAGAAGCCGCCCTCGGCATCGGTCACATCCACCGCAACGCCGCGCCGGTGCGCCTCATCCACGATCAGACGCGCATAGGGATTGAGCCGGTCGAACTCTTCCGGCGGATGGGTGAACAGTTTCTCGTTGATCGGGTTCTTGCGCTTGACCGCAAACACCGGAACCCGGTGAAAGCCGAGCTTCTCGTAAAGCGCGATGGCCTGTTCGTTGTCGTGCATCACGGACAGGTCCATGAAGCTTGCCCCGCGCGCGGCGAAATGCTCCGCCAGCCGCCGCACCAGCATCTCGCCAACCCCGGCATGCCGGCACTGCGGATCGACGGCGAGGCACCAGAGAGACGTTCCGTTCTCGGCATCCTGAAACACGCGGCGATGATCAACGCCCGTGACCGTGCCCAGAATGTCGCCGGTCTGGTCATCCTCGGCGACGAAATAGGTGACGGCGCGGCTGTCGCGATTGGTCCAGAAAAAGTCCGGGCGCACGGTGACCATGCCCCGGCTCTGATAGATCGCGTTGACGGCGTTGGCGTCCGCCTCGGATGTCAGCCGCCGGATGAAGAAGCCGCGCGGCTGCCGCCGGCTCGGGCGATAGGTGGCCAGATCAAGCCGATAGGTGTGCGAGGGATCGAGGAAAAGTTCCTGCGGCGCCATGGACAGGAGCACATGCGGGTCGCGAATGTAGAAGGCGATGTCGCGGCGGGCGGGGCCTTCGTCGCGCAATGCGGCGGCCAGCTCATCATTGGTCTCAAACGTCTGGGCAAACAGAAGCCTGCCCCAGCCAAGTTCGAGCGAGACGTGCTTTTCCTGCCGCGCGGCTTCTTCGTCCGGCGGCGCGTGGGTCGGCTTCATCGTCTCGCTTCGCAGGCGCTTCAGGCGGTAGCCGAGCGCCTTGTCGCTGCGCCCGCGTGAAGCGCGCAAAGCCACGTCCTCTTTCTTGGCCATCGGTCACACCCCGTGGGTTTGCAGCCAGAGTTCGAGCAGCCCGACCTGCCAGAGTTCCGACCCGCGCAGCGGCGTGATGTGGTCGGCGGGCGCGGCGTAAAGCCTGTCCAGATAGTCCTGTCGAAACAGTCCGCGTTCGCGCGCAGGCTGCGAAGACAGCGCATCGCGCACCATGTCGAGATAGGGGCCATCGACATATTTGAGCTGTGGTACAGGGAAATAACCCTTCTTGCGGTCGATCACCTCATGCGGGACCACCTGCCGGGCGACTTCCTTCAACACGCCCTTGCCGCCCTGTTTGAGCTTTTCCTCCGGCGGAATGCGGGCGGCCAGTTCGACCAGTTCGTGATCGAGGAACGGCACGCGCGCCTCCAGCCCCCAGGCCATGGTCATGTTGTCGACCCGCTTCACCGGGTCATCGACCAGCATGACGGTGGAATCGAGCCGCAGCGCCGCATCCACCGGCGTGTCTGCGCCAGCCCGCGTCAGATGGGCCGCGACCAGATCGCGGCTTGCATCCGTATCGGCGATCCAGTCGGGCGAAAGCTGCTCTTTCAGAACCGCGTGCGAGCGGTCGAAGAACACGTTTGCATAATCACCCACCACATCGTTTGAGTTCATCAGCGGAGGATACCAGTGATAACCGCCGAAAATTTCGTCTGCGCCCTGCCCCGACTGCACGACCTTGATGTGTTTCGAAACCTCCTTGGAGAGAAGGTAGAAGCCCACATTGTCGTAGGAGACCATCGGCTCCGACATGGCGGCGAACGTGCCGGGGAGCGCGTCCATCAGATCGGCTGACGGCACGAAGATCTTGTGATGATCGGTACCGAATTCTTTCGCGATCAGATCGGAATAGACGAACTCGTCGCCCTTCTCGCCATTGGCCTCTTCAAAGCCGACGGAGAAGGACATCAGATCCTTCTGTCCCGCCTCGGCGAGCAGGCCGACGATCAGGCTGGAATCGACACCGCCCGACAGAAGGACGCCGACCGGCACATCGGCCACCATGCGGCGTTTGACGGCAAGGCGCAGCGCCTCCAGCGTGCGGTCGCGCCATTCGTCGGGTGACAGCATTGCCGTTTCGGGATCGCGCGCAAACGGCGGGTCCCAGTAGACCCGGTCGCGCTGGCTGCCATCCGGCTCGATCACGCGGATCGTTGCGGGCGGGAGCTTCTTCACGCCGTTCAGAATGGTGCGCGGCGGCGGCACCACAGCGTGGAACGTCATGTAATTGTGCAGCGCATGGCGGTCGATGGATGTGTCGACATCGCCCGCCGCCAGCAGCGCCGGCAGGGTGGACGCGAAGCGGATGCGGCCCGGCGTCTCGGCCAGATAAAGCGGCTTGATGCCGAACCGGTCGCGCGCCATGGCGACGCGGCCCGTGTCGCGCTCACGCAGCACGAAGGCGAACATGCCGTGAAACCGGTTCACGCATTCCTCGCCCCAGGCATGCCAGGCCTTGAGGATGACTTCCGTGTCGCCGGTGGAGAAGAAGCGGTAGCCCTTGCCCTCCAGCTCGGCGCGCAGCTCCGGATAATTGTAGATGCAGCCATTGAACGCGATGGTGAGACCCAGCTCCGGGTCTTCCATCGGCTGGCGCGCCTTTTCCGACAGGTCGATGATCTTCAGCCGGCGATGCCCGAGGGCGGCGTTGCCGTGCACGACCGCGCCCGCGCCATCAGGGCCGCGCGGGGCCAGGCAGTCCATCATTTTCGAAAGAGCGACAGGTGAGGCAGGGCGGCCGTCGAGCCGCAGTTCTCCGCAGATTCCGCACATGGATAGAGATCTGATCCTTTGTTTGTCATTGCTTCGGAGCGCACTTTAGTTATAGTTATGATTATTAGATGTCAAATGAATGGCGTCCGCATGAGTTCCGACAAGACAACTGACAAAGCCGCCGACTGGTTCCGCAATGAAGAGTTACGCGCGGTCGAAAAATCCATTCGCCGCATCGTTCGCGCAAACGATGTGCAATCCAAGGCGCTCGCCAAGCAGATCGGGCTGACCGCAGCGCAGCTTGTGATCCTGAAGGCCACCGCCGCCCTTGGCGAGGTCACCACCACCGTGCTTTCGGCACATGTGGACCTGAGCCCGGCAACCGTCATCACCATTCTCGACAATCTGGAAAGCCGCCATCTGGTGGAGCGCTATCGCTCGCGCCATGACCGCCGTGTGGTGCACACGCGGCTCACGCCCGAGGGCGAGGCGCTGGTGCGGCGCGCGCCCGAACCCATGGGAGACGCCTTCGCGCATCGTCTGGCCGCACTCGATGAAGAACGACGCAACCAGTTGATCGCAGCGCTGGCCACCATTGCCGACATGATGGCGCCGCCCGGCGGCGCGCCCGCTTCGGCCGGTCGCGCGAAGACCACTCTGTCGCATTGAAATACACGCTAACGCGCAGTAAATCCTGAGAGATCATGCGCATTCGACCGCGATTTGATCGAGCGCAAGGCGACGGCAGGCAAACGTGTCAATTTGCCCGCAACGCACAATGGACGCGGGAAAGGTCGGACACTATGATCGCGCCGCACAGCAGGAAGGTCCAATGAATTACCAGCGTTTTTTCTCCGAAGCGATCGATCAACTGCACGCCGAGCGCCGCTACCGCGTTTTCGCCGATCTCGAGCGGATCGTCGGCGCGTTTCCGCGCGCGCTCTGGCGCTCTGATGAAGAAGCGCGCGAGATCACCGTGTGGTGCTCGAACGACTATCTGGGCATGGGCCAGCATGAGAGCGTGATCTCCGCCATGCAGGACGCAGCCGGCGCCATGGGCGCGGGTGCCGGCGGCACGCGCAACATCTCCGGCAACAACCATCCGCTGGTGGAACTCGAAGCCGAGCTTGCCGATCTGCATGGCAAGCAGGCCGGTCTGGTCTTCACCTCCGGCTTCATCTCCAACGAAGCGTCCATCTCCACCATCGCCCGCCTGCTGCCGAACTGCCTGGTGCTTTCGGACGAGTTAAACCATGCCTCGATGATCGAGGGCGTGCGCCGCTCGGGCGCAGAGAAGAAGATTTTCCGCCACAACGACGTCGAGCATCTGGAAAGCCTGCTCAAGGCAGCCGGCCCGGAACGCGCCAAGCTGATCGTGTTCGAATCCGTCTACTCCATGGATGGCGACATTGCGCCGATCGAGGCGATTGCCGATCTGGCCGACAAGTACAACGCCATGACCTATATCGATGAGGTTCACGCCGTTGGCATGTATGGTGCGCGTGGCGGCGGCATCACCGAGCGTGACGGCCTTGCCCACCGCATCGACATCATCGAAGGCACGCTCGCCAAGGGCTTTGGCGTGATCGGCGGCTACATCACCGGCTCCACCGCCGTGATTGACGCCGTGCGCTCCTACGCTTCCGGCTTCATTTTCACCACCGCGCTGCCGCCGGCAATCGCCGCAGCGGCCACCGCCTCGATCCGCCACCTCAAGGCGTCTTCGGTCGAGCGCGACGCGCAGCAGCGCCAGGCGCAGCAGACCAAGGACAAGCTCTCGGCGGCCGGCCTGCCGGTCATGCCGTCGCAGACGCACATCGTGCCGCTTCTCGTGGGCGACCCGGAACTGTGCAAGCAGGCAACCGACCGGCTGCTCGAGAAGCACGGCATCTACATCCAGCCGATCAACTATCCGACCGTGCCGCGCGGCACGGAGCGTCTGCGCATCACGCCGACGCCGTTCCATGACGATGCGCTGATCGACACGCTGCGCGACGCGCTTCTGGAAACCTGGGAAGCGCTCGGCATCCCCTTCAACGAAGCCGACCAGCCGCAGCAGGCAAAGTCCGACCGCGTGGTGTCGCTTCTGGTGCCAAAGTCCGGCGGCTGACCCAGCCCGAAAATCCGAAAATGAAAACGCCGCCGGAATTGCTTCCGGCGGCGTTTTTCGTGGATGGCCACCGCTTCCCTTGAAGAAAGCGGAAGCTGATTATTTCTGCTTGGACAGAAGGTCACGGATTTCCGTGAGCAGCTGAACATCGGCAGGCGGCGCGGCAGGCTCGGCCGGCTTTTCAGCTTCCTTGCGGCGCATCGAATTCACGCCCTTGACCATGAGGAAAATGATCCAGGCGAGGATCAGGAAGTTCACGACCACGGTGAGGAAGTTGCCATAGGCAAACACAGCGCCCTGTTCGCGCGCCGCATCCAGCGTCGTCGCCGTGACGGCGGACGAGAGCGGCACGAAGTAATCCGAAAAATCGAACCCGCCGAAGATTGCGCCAACAATCGGCATGATGATGTCATCGGTGAGCGACCTGACGATCAGACCGAAGGCCCCGCCGATGATCACACCGACCGCAAGGTCCATCACATTGCCGCGCGCAATGAATTCCCGAAATTCCTTCATCATAAGGGCTTCTCCCCAATCTAGCTGCACCCCCGGCGACTCAAACGCCGCCAGCTCCGGCTACATAACAATGATGCAAGCAAAAAGTGCAACAAAAACTGCATTTTCGGCTATGAGACAGTACCATTCGCCGAAAGAAGCATTGGACAGGTTCCCGTGGCTGTGTTTGCCTTCCGGGTGGCCTTCAGAGGAGGAGTTGGCACACAAGTGCAGGGCTGGGTTATCGCCATCATCGCCGTCGCCTATGTGACGCTGCTCTTCTTCATCGCAAGCGTCGGCGACAATCGCGCCTCGCGAAAGGCCGGACTTGGCTCGCGCCCCTTCATCTACGCGCTGAGCCTGGCGATCTATTGCACGTCCTGGACCTTTTTCGGCTCCGTTGGCCTTGCGTCGGAGCGCGGGCTGGAGTTCCTGGCGATCTATATCGGTCCGGTTCTGGTTTTCCTGTTCGGCTTCCCGATCCTGAAACGCATCATCCGGCTGGCGAAGTCCGAGAAGATCACCTCCATCGCCGACTTTCTGGCAGCCCGCTACGGCAAGAGCTTTGCCGTAGCCTCCGTCGCCACGCTGATCGCCACCTTCGGCACGGTTCCCTATATCGCCCTGCAGTTGAAGGCGATCTCGGATTCCGTCAGCCTCATGGTAACGCATTACGATGGCGCGCCACCGACCATGGACTTCTTCGTCGGCGACATGGCGCTGATCGTGACCTTCCTTCTGGCGATCTTCGCCGTTCTGTTCGGCACGCGCCATGCGGACGCGACCGAGCATCAGGAAGGGCTGATCCTGGCCGTGGCCGTGGAGACGGTGGTGAAGCTCGCCGCCTTTCTGGCGGTCGGTGTGGCCATCACCTTCTTCTTCTTTGAAGGGCCGGTGGAACTGGCGCGCACGGTCAGCACCCTGCCCCAGGTGCAGGAGGCCTATACCTATCCGACCTCGCTCGCCACCTGGATCGTGATGACCACGCTGAGCGCATTTGCGATCATCATGCTGCCGCGCCAGTTCTACGTGACCATCGTGGAAAACCGCAGCACGGCCGAACTGGAAACGGCGAGCTGGCTCTTTCCGCTCTATCTCATCCTCATCAATCTCTTCGTGCTGCCCATCGCATTTGCGGGGCTGGCGATGGTCGGTGATGCGGCGAATTCCGACCTCTACGTGCTGGCGCTGCCGCTTCTTGCCGGGCACGATGCCCTGGCGCTGATCGCCTTCATCGGCGGTCTTTCCGCCGCCACGGCGATGGTCATCGTGGCGAGTGTGGCGCTGTCGATCATGATCTCCAACGATCTGGTGATCCCGCTCTTCCTGCGCCGGCTGCTCAGAACCGACCATCGCGAGAAGGATGACTGGTCGACCATCATTCTGAACATCCGCCGTGCGGCCATCTTCATCATCCTGTTTGTGGCCTTTCTCTATTATCGGGAAACCACCCACAACACGCGGCTCGCCGCCATTGGCCTGATCTCGTTTGCGGCCATCGCGCAGTTCGCACCGGCCTTCTTCGGCGGGCTGATCTGGCGCGGCGCAAATGCGCGCGGTGCACTGCTCGGCATGGGCGCAGGCTTCACGATCTGGGCTTACACGCTGCTTTTCCCGTCGCTCGCGCCGCAGGACACCGGCATCATCATCGACGGGCTCTTCGGCCTGCCGGCGCTGAGGCCGCAGGCGCTTTTCGGCACCGTGGCCGAGCCCCTCAATCACGGCGTCCTGTGGAGCCTCGCGGTCAACACGCTGTTCTTCGTGCTGGGCTCGCTCTCGCGCGCCGCCCAGCCGCTAGAGCGCATTCAGGCCGCCATCTTCGTGCCACGCGACACGGGGCCGATACCGACCCTGCGCCGCTTCCGCACGGTGGTCACCGTCAACGATCTCAAGGACACGATCTCGCGCTATCTGGGAGCCGAACGCACCGAGCGCTCCTTCGCCACCTTCGAGGCGACCCATGGCGTGCGGCTCAACGGCAACGACCAGACCGGGATCGCGCTCGTGCGCTTTTCCGAGCAGCTTCTGGCCAGCGCCGTCGGCTCCTCCTCCTCGCGGCTTATCCTGTCGCTCCTGTTTCAGCGCAACGACCGCTCGCCCCGTGACGCGCTGAGGCTGCTCGATGACGCCTCCATGGCGCTCCAGCACAATCGCGACCTGCTGCAGACCGCGCTCGACCAGATGGAGGAAGGCGTCACCGTTTTCGACCGGGATTTCCAGCTGATCTGCTGGAACAGGCAATACCGCCTGCTCTTCAATCTGCCCGACGAGATGGGTCAGGTCGGTGTTTCGCTCGACCGGTTCGTCAATCTGCTGGTGGTGCGTGGCGAGCTGCCCGTCGACGCCTACACGATGACACTCAACCGGTTTACCGATTTCGGCATGCCGTGGGAGATCCGCCTGCGCAAGAGCGGACGCATCATCGAGATGCGCACCAACCCGATGCCCGATGGCGGCATCGTCGCCACCTACACCGACATCACGCCGCGCGTGGAGGCCGATGTGGCGCTGAAACGCGTGAACGAAACACT
The DNA here is from genome assembly GCF_017255295.1 of Nitratireductor aquimarinus. Taxonomy (GTDB): domain Bacteria; phylum Pseudomonadota; class Alphaproteobacteria; order Rhizobiales; family Rhizobiaceae; genus Nitratireductor; species Nitratireductor aquimarinus. Next base: position 8,126 of record NZ_JAFKDE010000001.1, on the reverse strand, counting down.
GGAGCAGCGGGTGGCCGACCGCACGGCGGAGCTGATCCGGTTGAATGAAGAGCTGGCGCAGGCGCAGGTGATCGCCGAGGAAGCCAATCTCGGAAAGACGCGTTTTCTGGCAGCCGCCGGCCACGACATTCTGCAACCGCTCAATGCCGCGCGGCTTTACTGCTCGTCGCTTCTGGAGCGCGCAAAGGCCGGCGAGACGCGGGAATATGTCAGCAACATTGAATCCTCGCTCGATTCCGTGGAGGCGATCCTCGGCGCAGTGCTGGACATCTCGCGGCTGGACACGGGCGCGCTGAAGCCTGCTCCGAGCGTTTTCCAGCTGGATGGCCTCCTGCGCCAGATCAGCACAGACTTCATGCCACTGGCCGATGAGAAAGGGCTGGACCTGACCATTGTGCCCTCAACACTGACGGTGAACACGGACCGCAACCTGCTGCGCCGACTGGTGCAGAACCTCGTTTCCAATGCGATCAAATACACGCCGAGCGGCCGTGTTCTGGTGGGGGTGCGCCGGCGCGGCAGCCTGCTTGAGCTACAGGTGATCGACACCGGCATCGGCATCGCCACCGACAAGCTGAACACCGTGTTCCGCGAATTCACGCGGCTGGAGGAAGGCGTGCGGCAGGCGCAGGGGCTGGGACTTGGCCTCTCCATCGTCGACCGCATCGCGCGCGTGCTCAATCTGGAAATCCGGCTGGATTCGGAGAGCCAGCAGGGCACCCGCTTCTCGGTCATCATCCCCGTGAGCGCGACGCCGGCCAAACCCGCCGAACAGCCAAAACCGTCGGCTGCCGTGCCGCAGGCAATGCTGGAGGGCCTGCGCGTTCTGTGCATCGACAATGACCCGCGCATTCTGGATGGCATGCGCAGGCTTCTTGAGGGCTGGGGCTGCACCGTGCTGACGGCGACCGGATCGGCCACCCTGCCCGACCTTTCGCACACACAGCCCAACATCATCCTCGCCGATTACCATCTGGACAATGAAGTCGGGCTCGACGTGATCGCAGCCCTGCGGGCGCGTTACGGCGATGCGATACCGGCGATCCTGATCACCGCCGACCGCTCGAACGAGGTGCGCGCGCAGGCCGAAGCGCTGACCGCCATGGTGCTGAGCAAGCCGTTACGTCCCGCATCGCTGCGCACACTGCTCACGCGCTGCCGTCAGATGCTTGCCGCCGCCGAATAGGCAGCAATGCCTCAGTCCTCGGTTGCGATCGTGTCTGCGCCGATCTTCGAAAGGCGGATCACCGCCTGCGTGCGGCTGTCGACATCCAGCTTCTGCAGAACCGCCGAGACATGCGCCTTGATCGTCGCTTCGGAGACGTTCAGCTCATAGGCGATCTGCTTGTTCAGAAGCCCTTCGGCCAGCATGCTCAAAACCCGCGTCTGCTGGGGTGTGAGCGTCTGGAGGCGCTGGATGAGATCGGCGACCTCCGGATCGCCCTCGGCACCCAGATCGATGTCCGCCGGCGTGTAGATATCGCCATTGAGCACGGCCTGAACCGCCGTGCGAATCTCGTCCATGCCAGAGGATTTGGAGATGAAACCCGATGCGCCAAGTTCCAGAGCGCGCCGGATGGTCTCGGGGCTGTCATGGGCGGAAACGACGACAATGGGCAGGGCGGGGTTCATGCCGCGCAGCGCAATCAGCCCTGAAAGACCACTTACGCCCGGCATGGTGAGGTCGAGAAGGACCAGATCGACGCTGTCATCGACAAGCGCCTTCGCCCCCTCGAAATCGCCCGCTTCCAGTATCTCGCATGCACTGTCCAATCCAGAAAGTGCGCCTTTCAGCGCTCCCCTGAACAGAGGATGGTCGTCGGCGACCAGAAATCTATAGCCAGATACCAAATATCCCTCCCGCGCCCGCAGCATTATTGTCGTGTTCTTCCGCTACGGCTCCTCCACCGCGATTATGCGGGGAATAGCCGCATTTTCAAGCTCGACGGTGGCAAAGGGCTGCCGCCACGGGGCCGGAACTCGCAGAAGTTTTACTTGTCTGCCCATAACCTATGCCACAGACTGGTAAAGGGGTGACAACCCCGCAGGCTGATCATGGAGAAAATCCACAGGGTAGCGAGATTCTGCATCGGACGAGCGGTCATGTTCGGTGCGCTCGCCATTGGTCTGGTGATGCTCAGCTTTTCGTTTGATCTGGTCGTTGCCTTCAGCGCCGGCGCGCTGATGACCCTGATCATGTCGGAAATTCTGACCCTGAAGGCCTACGCAACCGCGCGGCAGAACCCCCGGAAAACCGAGACCTGGCTCTATCTCAGCCCCGACGCCCGACCGGCGGGGCGGTCGGGAGCCAGGGTGTTCATTTCGATATTGAAGGACATCTATCTGCGTTTCGCCGCCTTGAGCCTCAAGGTCGGCTGCGGCTTCTTCATATTCTCGATGATGCTGCGCCTCATGCGCGCAGCCGCGGTCTGAAACACGGTCAGGGGCGTTTGCAGCCCCTGCTCAGATGCGATCAGGTGCGATCAGGCGCCGGTGTGTTCGGCGTGGTCGTGGTCTCTTCTTCCTCGAAGTCCTTCACGATGCCCATGAAGCGACGGAAAAAGCGTTCCATGAGCCCGAGCGTCTGCTCGAATTCCTCTTCCGACGGCAATTCGGAAGCGGCCTGCGGATTTGCATTTTCAAGCGCGGCAAGGCGCTCTTCCAGCGCATCGAGCCGGTCCTGCAGAGCCGTGATGTCTTCCTCATAGGCCGTGCGCTCGTCGGCGGCCGGAGAGCAGACCAGCTGGCCGGAACGCTCGCGGCAGATCGACATGGAGCCGGTGCGGGTGTCCATCCGCACATAGCCTTCTTCCGTGCGCTCCAGCCGGAACCGCTCGGCATCCTGCGCCATGGCGCCCGATGTCATGGACAGGACGATCAGCGCCCCGGTGGCCGCAATGGTCTTGCGCATTGGTCCGCTCCGCTTTCATGCAATTGGTGATGGGATCATGAGCAAGGAATGCGCCATAAATGGGATCGCGCGCAATCCCCCGAAAACACCTTTTCGACCCTTTCGCTGAACCCGCATTACAAGTATAGCCGCAGGCATGGCTGACATGATCTATAAAATCGCACCCCGCACGCTCTGGCAGGAAGCCGAAGAGGCGGGGGTGTTTCATGGCGCACCTGTCGATCTTGCCGATGGGTATATTCACTTCTCGACCGCCGGGCAGGCTGCGGAAACGGCGGCCAAACATTTCGCCGGTCAGGACGATTTGCTTCTCGTTGCCGTCGACGCCGACGCGCTGGGCGACGCCCTGAAATTTGAAGTGTCACGCGGCGGGGCGCTTTTCCCGCATCTCTATGCTCCGCTTTCGCTTGATGCGGTTTCCTGGGTTCGCCCGCTGCCGCTTGGCGCGGATGGAGCCCACGTCTTTCCAGAGCTTGCCAAATGAAGTCCCTGCTCGACAAGATTGCGCGCCAGGCCCTCTTCCGGATGGATTCCGAGCGCGCTCACAACCTTGCAATCATGGCCCTGAAGAGCGGCATGCCCCTCGCCCGTCCTCCGCAGATCAGCAAACGCCTCAAGACGATTGTCGGCGGCATGGTGTTTCCCAATCCGCTCGGCATGGCGGCCGGCTTCGACAAGAACGCAGAGGCGGCAGACGGGCTGCTGCGCCTTGGTTTCGGCTTTGTCGAATGCGGCACCGTGACCCCGAAGCCGCAGGCCGGCAATCCGAAGCCCCGCCTCTTCCGGCTTGAAGAGGACGCCGCGCTGATCAACCGGCTCGGTTTCAACAATGACGGCCTCGTGGCCGTGCGCGAGCGCATCAAAGAGCGCGCCGGGCGTGGCGGCATCGTTGGCGTCAACATCGGCGCCAACAGGGACAGCGAAGACCGCATCGCCGACTATGAGACGGGCGTGCGCGCCTTTGGCGACATCGCCTCCTACCTCACCGTCAACATCTCCTCGCCCAACACCGCCGGCCTGCGCGCGCTGCAGGACCGGGAAAACCTCTCCGAGCTTCTGGCCCGCGTTCTGGCGACACGCGACGAGGTGGCCAAGCGCCGCCGCTCGCCGGTGCCGCTGTTCCTCAAGATCGCTCCCGACCTGACGGAAGAGGCTATGTCCGACATTGCGGACGAGGTGCTCGACAAGCGCATTGATGGCCTGATCGTCAGCAACACCACGCTTTCCAGAACCGGCGCAACCAGCCGGCTTGCGCATGAGAAGGGTGGCCTTTCGGGCCAGCCGCTGTTTGAGCGCTCGACCATCGTGCTTGCGCGCATGCGCCTTCTGGTGGGCCCGGCCATGCCGCTGATCGGCGTTGGCGGGGTGGACTCGGCCGAAACGGCGCTCGAAAAGATCCGCGCCGGTGCCGACCTTGTGCAGATGTATAGCGGCATGATCTTCGGCGGCACCTGCCTGCCCGGAAAGATCCTCGAAGAGATGAGCGCCTATGCCCAGCGCGAGAACCTCGCCTCGCTGCGCCAGATCCGCGATACGCGGGTGGATAAGTGGGCCGCGCGCGCCCTGAACTGACGCGCGCCCGCAAACCTGACGGCAAAAGACGCTACGGCATTTTCGCTGAACCGCGAGAACGCCCCGGCGCATTGTTTTTCGCAGTTCCGGACGGAAAACCGGTTCCCGCTTTTCCCGGAACTGCTTTAACTCCCGAAGGTCTGCCGTGCGCGCGCTGGCAGGATGGCTGCCAGACTGATGCCGCGCACGATCAGGAAGATGTGCAGCGTCGCCCAGAGGCCGTAATTTCCGAAAGCGCGCGTCAGGAAGAACAGGCAGACGAGATAGACGGCGAGCGACAGCAGCATCATGTTGCGCATGTCGCGCGACCAGGTCGCGCCGATGAACACCCCATCCATCTGAAATGCCAGCACGCCGGAGACCGCAATCAGCGCCGCCCATGGCAGGAACACGCTGGCGATCTCGCGCACATCCTCGGCTTTCGCAATGAAAGCGACGAGATCGTCGCCGAACAGCACGAAAACACCGGCCAGCGCCAGTGCGAGACCAAAGCCCCAGACGATGGTGAGCCTCACGGCCTGCCGGAACGCCGGCCGATAGCGCGCGCCCACCGCCCGCCCGGCAAGCTGCTCGGCCGCAGTCGCCATGCCATCGAGGAAATAGCCGGCGATCAGGAAGAAATTCATCAGCACCGCATTGGCCGCCAGCGTGACCGTTCCGAACTGTGCGCCCTGCCGCGTGAACAGCGCAAAGGCTGCCAGAAGCGAGAAGGAGCGGATCATGATGTCGCGGTTCATCGCCACCATGCGCATGATTTCCGGGAAATCGAACACCCGCGCCAATGAAACGCGCGGGCCGTTTCTGAACCGCCATGCCAGAAGACCAAAGCCCGCCAGCGCACCCAGCGCCTCACCGCCCACCGTGCCCCAGGCCACGCCCTCGATGCCCCAGCCCAGCGAAAGACCGAGAAAGACCGATAACGCGATGTTTGCGCCGTTGAGGATCACCTGAAGGCCAAGGCCAAGCCCCCCTTCCCCGCGCCCCAGCACATAGCCAAGGATGGCGTAGTTGATCAGCGACAGGGGCGCGCCAAGAATGCGGATCGCCACATAGGCATGCATGGCCTCGGCAACGCGCGGATCGGGGTTCATGAACCGGACGCCGGCGGCATTGACCAGCGGCCCGAGCGCGACGACCAGAAGCCCGCAGACGAGCGCAATCGCCAGAGCGCGCCACAACACCGCCTGCTCTTCCAGCACATCGTCGCGGCCGAACGCCTGCGCAACCAGCCCGGTGGTTCCCGAACGCAGGAAGTTGAACGTGGTGAACACCACGTCGAAGACGATGGCGCCCGCCGCCAGCCCGCCCAGAAGGGCGGCGTCGCCATATTGCCCGATGACGGCCGTGTCGGTGATGCCGAGCAGCGGCGTGGTCAGATAGGCGAGCGTCATCGGCACGGCGATCGACAGGACCAGCCGGTTGGTGACCTCGAACGGGCGCGCGGCCCGCGTCGGCGTGGAAACGTCCATTCCCGCCGGCCTAGCGGCGATAGCTGAGAAGACGCAGGATCAGGAACGCCGGCACGACGATGGCTGCACCCAGAAGGATGTAGCTTGCAAAGCGGCCGAGTGCATCAAAGCCCATGTTCCACAGATGCACGACCGTGTCGCGCAGCGCATAGAAGATATCGAACGGCGACCAGTTGAAGGCGCTCATGACGAAGCCGACGATGAGCGACACGATCAGCAGTTTGATGATGACGCGCAGCGGGCTGTCGCCCAGAAATCTGGTCAGTGCCGACACCGGAATGCTCCTTGATCTTGACCGCAAAGAGATACGCACCCGCTGGCGCGGGCGCAAGCTTGCGCGCTGCGAAAAAGGAAATACCGGCTGAGCGGGACTGGAGCGGGTAGCGGGAATCGAACCCGCGCGTTCAGCTTGGGAAGCTGACAGGCTACCATTACATCATACCCGCGCAGCGCGCATTAATCCGCGACCCGCGGCCCGGCGTCAAGCGGGTTTGTGAGAAGGCAGTGCGGTTGTTGCCGGTTTCTGGGGCGGGCGGGTCTGCTGATTGTCGGAGTGCTCGACAAACTCTCGGAAGCCGCGCTTCATGCCAGTAGACGCCAGTCGACCGGAGGGGGAGCGCAGCCGTTAGAACCGAAATCAGCTGCGCCCCGGAGATCACCTATATCAAGAACCGTGGGACTGATATCGAAGCATGTTGTCTTCAAGCGCCTGAAGCATCGGACTGCCGCAGCCACCGGCCTTTTCAATGAAGTTGCGGAAGCTCCCGGTCCAGCCAGCGCGCGGATAGACCCACTCTGCCTCACGAACGTAAGATGCAAACCGGGCATCCACCTCGACGCTCTTTGCCTCCTGTGAGAGCACCTGTGTCCAGTCTACACCGAACGTGCTGGAATAGGTCCTGCTCCTCGTCACCGTGTAGTCGATGCTCGAGACCGGTGCTCCGCAGTTATTGAAATATCTCGCTTTGACAAGCGCGTAGTGCGCTAGCAGAGGGGCATCCGGAACCTCACCGGCATGCAGGTCCGAGCCTTCACCAAAGAGACTCGCTGTAGGTTATTGATATGACCTCTCTCTCAAGCGTGAGTCTCATCTGGAATCCCTGTCCGCTTACGGTTCCACTGCGAAGCCAAGGAACCTTGATCTCCCAAAGCGGTCTACGATTCCGTGAGGCTACCCCGAAGGAGATTGCTACGCTCAACTGGCCCGGCGGCACACCGACAGTTGCCTCGGTTAGAACTCTTACGCTAAAGCCCTGACACCGCAACCAATCGACGAACGACATCAAGCCTTTTTCACGGTACTTCAGCAGGAGGAAGCGCTCTCCTTCAGCGGGAGAGTGAACTCCAGCCTCACGCCAGATTTCATAAGGATCGAGCTGCTCGCCGCGCGGGCAGCCCCTGGCGTCTGACCTCCAACCCAGGTCTGGAACGTCGCCAGCACTCGCTTCATCTTGAGCCCATGCAGTGTACGAAAGTGTGGTGATCGGGACGTCATCTTTCCGATCCAACAGAGAGGGAACGACGGAGAATACAACAACCCCAGCGAGGAGGACTGAGGCTCTCGTCATGTCAAGAAAACGTACAAATCGAAAAGCCATTGAGCTTCTATTCTTTTCATTATGACATTTAGAAAGTCTGCTACGCAGTATGCCTAGCCCAGATTTTGAAGACACTCCGCCCAAATTCCGACCTACCGACGGAAAATTAATACACCATGGTTGGGAGAAGTCGCCCGTACCGACAGACTAATTGCAGATACCGGACTTGCTCAAAAGCAGTTCGTATAGACCGGCGCACCCGGATAGCTTTGCCGAGAAGTACAATTAGTCGGCGCTGCCGGCGTATAGACCGCGGGGCGCGGCTGGCTGGCTTGTGCGATTGAATTACCAATATCTGACATCTTTCGTTTGTGCTGCATTTCGAATTGCATCCGACAATTCGCGTATGCGTCAGTGCCAAGCTTGTATCCAAATGCTTCGCATTGCTTCGCTTCTCGCTCATGCCGCGCTTGCTTGAGCGGTGAAACGCACCCGCTAACAATCAATGCAGATGCCATGACCTGCTCCCCTGAGATGTTCCCGATTTTGGGTTAGCCTGTTCCTCAACGAAGGAGACAGGCAATGAAACGGTCACGGTTCTCAGAAGAACAGATCATTGGCATCTTGAAGGAGCAT